>NZ_JBPPZT010000001.1:0-3837736 GCF_051373205.1 Flavobacterium sp. 3HN19-14 | reverse complement strand
AAAAATAGACAGCGTACATTTTAGAACAGGTATAAATGCGTGCTTTTAGGATATATTATTTGGTTACATTTGATTGAATTTATTAGCAATTAAATAATCAGGTATGCCAAATCATATTCTATCCAAAATCGTCCATCCTGTTGTATTAACAAATGCAAAAGGTGCCCGGTTACTATTCATTTCGAGAATAATAAAACCGCGATTTTACCGCATGACGATACAAATGCTGATTTGTGGTCAAAAAGAATTGATTATCTAACGAGGAATAATCGTCCGGTATATGCAATTACAGATAATAATGTAGTCATCGACATATTAGTGCCCACAGCTGAACATGTTGACAGTATCGATGAAAGTGCTGTTGATAAAGTTGCAATAGCGTTTCGCGTTGATGCCGCATATTATTTTCTGGAGCGTAACAATCCAAATTTTAAAGTACTGCTTGCCACACTCAAAGATGCAAAAGCTAAAGATGTTAGCGTTTTGGTAACGGCAAATAAGCCTGCCTATACAATTATTGACGTTCAAATGCTCACAGGCACTTATGGAAATAACGCGATTCCACATGCACCCGTTATTCCATCCCAACTGCCGAAAATAATTACAAAAACAGCTGTAACGCTTGAAAAAGCAAAAGAATTGTTCGTTATTTTACAACAGACAAATTGCAAACCCTGCCATTCCGCAAAACCCTGCATCCCATTTCAATATCCCGGAAGTGGCTGTTGGGTCAGGGCACATCTGATGTGTTTTATACTGATGGATTTACATGTCATGCCAGGAAAGGCTGGTGTTACGGCAAACTCAACGCACATACGCTCAACGATCCAAATTGCAAAGTGTCATGGGTATTTCACGTAGCGGCTACCGTTGATGTATTGCAACTCACCGGGAAGCCTAAACCAATGGTGCTCGATCCTTCGATGTGCGACGGACCTGTAACGCCGGAAGACTGGAAAAAATTAATGGATACCGGCAATGCAGAACTTCGCTTAACTGACTGGCGGCAATACAATCGCTATGGTGGTGAAGCAGATCTGGCGACGGCACAAAATGACATCATAGAATTCAGGCACGATCTTGATGATATGTGTAAAAAAGATGGCCCGCCGCCATATGCAAAATGTAAATTATAAGTTTTGAAATTTATTGCACAGGAAAATAAACAAAACCAGACGAATGGTCTTTCGAAGCGCCCGTCACACTCGCCAGCGCATTAACTTCATCACGCAATCGCAGGATGCCCAATAGTGCAAAAATTAGCGCTTCTTTAAATTCAAGCAACTTTTTTTCAGGAATGATAACGGTCATTTCCGGAAGATAAAATTTAATCCGGTCAATCAGGAAATTATTGTAAGCGCCGCCGCCGGTAATCAGTAAACTTCCTTTTTTGCCAGATAAAACTGTTGCTGTCTGTATGGCGATGTGTTCGGTGAAAGTCCGCATCTTGTCTTCAATTGCAATATCATGGTTTTCAATCAACGGAAGAATGGTGCTTTTTACAAATTCAATTCCGAGAGATTTTGGGTAAGATTGCCCGTAAAAAGGCAATGCGTCCAATTCAGCAAGCAATTTGTTGTTGATGTTCCCAGACGCGCTGATTTCGCCTTTATCATCATAATCAAACCCGAGTTGATGCGCATAAAAATTCAGCACAGTATTCACAGGCGAAATATCAAACGCTACCCGTTTCTCATTTTCTTCAAACGAAATATTGGAAAAACCACCCAGATTCAGGCAATAATCATACTCATAAAATAATTTGCGGTCGCCGATAGGTACCAATGGAGCACCCTGTCCGCCTAATTCCACATCCTGTACACGGAAATCACAAACTATCGTTTCTCCAACTATCGAAGCAATTTCAGGAAGATTTCCAATTTGCAGCGTAAAGCCATTTTGTGGCTCATGTTTAATAGTATGTCCGTGCGAACACACTGCGTTAAGGTTCTTTATATTGTATTTCCTGATGAAATTCTGAATCGTGCTTCCCAACAAAAAAGTATAAGCAGCATTGAGTTTTTGCAGCTCATTATCCGAAAAACCAACGGCATCTTTTAGCGTCGCAACCCACTCCGCACTATAGCCAACAGTCTCGCATTCAAGTATTTTGAAATACCATTTTCCGTTTTTTATCTTGAAATTGATACGGGCCAGATCGATGCCGTCGAGCGAAGTTCCCGACATAACCCCGATAACGTTGTAGTTTTCTTTAAGCATGACCGCAAAAATACCTATTCTGGTAGAAAATCTGATAATAAATATTTACATTTGGGCACAATTTAACAACAATAGCCTAACATTATTTACACCTATTATGGATTTTAAACTTACCGAAGAGCACTTGATGATTCAGCAGGCAGCGAGGGATTTTGCACAAAATGAACTGCTTCCGGGAGTGATTGAAAGAGATGAAAAGCAGATTTTCCCAACCGAACAAATCAGGAAAATGGGAGAATTAGGCTTTATGGGAATGATGGTCGACCCGAAATACGGCGGCAGCGGACTGGATACCATTTCCTACGTCCTTGCCATGGAGGAAATTTCAAAAGTTGATGCATCGGCTTCGGTAGTAATGTCGGTAAATAATTCGCTCGTATGCTGGGGATTGCAGGCTTTTGGCAGTGAAGAACAAAAGATGGAATGGCTACCGAAATTAGCGTCAGGACAAATCCACGGCGCATTCTGCCTTTCTGAACCTGAAGCCGGAAGCGACGCCACTTCACAAAAAACAACAGCTATCGATAAAGGCGACCATTACCTTGTAAATGGCACCAAAAACTGGATCACCAACGGAAATACCGCCGATTTTTATATCGTAATCGCACAAACAGACGTCGAGAAAAAACACAAAGGCATCAACGCGCTCATCATGACCAAAGACATGCCTGGTCTTTGAAATTGGCCGAAAGAACAAAAAATGGGCATCCGCGGTTCTGACACGCATTCGTTAATGTTTTCTGATGTGAAAGTGCCAAAGGAAAACCGCATCGGCGAAGATGGTTTCGGATTCAAATTTGCCATGAAAACGCTTGCCGGTGGAAGAATCGGAATCGCATCACAAGCTTTGGGAATCGCTTCCGGCGCATATGAACTGGCCTTGAAATACTCAAAAGAGAGAAAGGCTTTCGGGAAAGAAATTTCGCAACACCAGGCCATCGCTTTCAAACTCGCGGATATGGCCGTAAATATTGAATGCTCGCGTCATTTGTGCCTCAAAGCGGCCTGGACAAAGACACGCACCAGAATTATGATTTAAGCGGTGCCATGGCGAAACTCTTCGCTTCACAAACGGCAATGGATACAGCTGTTGAAGCCGTTCAGATTCACGGTGGAAATGGTTACGTAAAAGAATACCACGTAGAAAGAATGATGCGCGATGCGAAAATCACGCAGATTTATGAAGGCACTTCTGAAATTCAGAAAATCGTAATTTCAAGAGCAATCCTTTCGGAATAATTTCATCAATATAATTTCTAAAGACCCTTTCAGCGACGGAAGGGTTTTTATTTTGCCTACATTTACAATATGTACGACGAGTTAAAATACTGGTATTTGCGTGACCATAAACTGTTTCGGGCTTTGAGCTTCGGCCAGATTAAGCAATTGTGCATCATCACAGGATTTAAGAAAGCGGCGAAAGGCGAAATCATTTATTTTTCTGATTCAGATGTGCCAAGAATTTTCCTGCTCAAGAAAGGCGCTATCAAAATTGTTGCGGTCGATGAACATGGCGATGAAACCATCAAAGACATTATCCGCAAAGGCGATTTGTTTGGTGAATTGGCGCTCGAAGCGGACAAGGAAGTCAACGAATACGCAAAAGTACTTTCGGATGAAGTATCCATCTGTAGTTTCCTGATATCGGATTTTGAAAACCTGCTGGTCAAAAATCCCGAATTGGCGCTGAGTTACACCAAATTCGTCGGATTGAAAATGAAACGCATCCGCAACAGTTACACCAATCTTATTTCGAAAGATGCCAAAACCAGGTTATATCAGTTCTTGACGGAATGGAGCGAACGGGACGGAGTCGTTAAAAACGGTGCAGTTATTATCGAAAATTACCTTACACAATCAGACATTGCCCAAATCATCTGCACTTCACGCCAAACGGCAACTTTACTTTTAAATGAAATGGAAAGCAACAAATTGCTGGTTTATGGGAGAAAAGAAATCGTTATTCCTGATCCGATCAAATTACGTACGTAAAATGAATCGTTTTGTAAAGTAGCCGACAAAACTGTTTTTTCAGGCATCGTAAATTTGCTTAAATTTAAATCACTGATTATGAAATCACAGCAAAATTCAAAAAATTCTAAACCGATTACAATGAAAAAACGTAACTTACTTATAGCAATCGCAGTATTCTTTGCAATGACCGTTTCGGCGCAAACGGTAAAAAGGACTGCCAATTTCAATTTAGAAAATAAAGTTGCAATTCAGGGCTATGATCCCGTTGCCTATTTTAAACAAGGCAAAGCTGTCAAGGGGAAAAAGGAAATTGCGTCGTCTTACGAAGGTGCTATTTATTATTTCGCCACACAAGCCGATAAAGACGCTTTTGCGAAAAATCCGGCGGGTTACGAACCGCAATATGGCGGATGGTGCGCGTATGCGATGGGTGCCAACGGCGAAAAAGTTGAAATTGACCCGGAGACATTTAAGATTATTGAGGGCAAATTGTATTTGTTTTACAATGCTTATTTCAATAATACACTGAAAATCCTGGAATAAAGACGAAGTGAATCTGAAGAAAAAAGCAGATGCATTATGGAAAAAAATAAACGGCTGATTATGAAAAATTCAATTTTCATCTGGGCGCTGAGAATTATCGCAGCCGGTATCCTTTTTCAGACTTTATTTTTTAAATTTACGGGAGCCGAAGAAAGCGTCTGGATTTTTTCAAAGCTGGGCATGGAACCATACGGAAGGATTGGTTCGGGAATCGCAGAATTAATCGCCGCAGTGCTGCTATTAATTCCGAGAACCACGCTTTTAGGTGCTTCTTTAAGTTGCGGCATCATGATTGGTGCGATTTTTTCACATATATTTGTATTAGGATTGGTCGTGAAAAACGACGGAGGATTGCTTTTTTCGTTAGCCTTAATATCATTTTTTTGCAGTGCAATGCTGGTCTTCCTGGAAAAGAAAAAATCCCGGATTTAATAAAATTTAAAATATAATATGCTCCTATCTTCGATTAACAACAGCCTGAATGAACTGATTGATCTTTTGGATCAGCTTTCTGACAGCGAATTTTCCAAGCCATGCGCGGCCCTGAGCAACGCCACAATCGGAGAACATACACGGCACATCATCGAAATGTTCCAATGCCTAGAAAATAATTACGTTTCCGGGCTTGTAAATTATGACAAACGCAAACGCGATATCCGTATTCAGTCGGATACCGAATTCGCCAGGGATTCAATTCTTGAAATTAAAGGTAATCTGGCAAAAGCCGACAAAGAAATCGAGTTGCTTCAGGTAATCGATGGAGAAGAAATCCGCATCAGCAGTAATTATTTCAGAGAATTGCTTTACAATCTGGAGCATTGCATTCACCATCAGGCACTTATAAAAGTCGCGATTTTGCAATGTGAAAATGTGACCATTGATGCTAATTTTGGAGTTGCGCGCTCTACAATCGAATACAGGAACCAATGTGCACAGTAAGTTTTGTAAAGGCAAACGACAAAATCATCATCACCTCCAACAGGGATGAACAGGTTTTAAGGGAAGCCGCCATCGAACCCCAAAATTATACGGTCAACGATAAGAAACTCATTTATCCGAAAGATCCGAAAGCCGGGGGCACCTGGTATGCCATCGACGGACCCGGAAATGTAATGGTTTTGCTTAACGGCGCAGCAGAAAAACATGAAGTAAAACCACCTTATCGCAAAAGCCGCGGATTGATTGTTTTAGACATTATAAGTGGAAAATCCCCATTTGAGTCTTGGAAACAAATCGATCTGGATAACATCGAGCCGTTTACACTGATACTTTTTGAAAAACGAACATTTCTTTACCGGTTGCGTTGGGATGGTTTACAGAAGGAAAACCGTACAATTGGATGCCAACCAGAACTACATTTGGTCATCATCAACACTTTATCCGAAAGAAATAAGGGAAGCAAGAGCGGATTGGTTTTACAATTTTCTCGATACAAAACCTGAAATTTCTCCGGCAGAAATGTACAATTTCCATCGTTACACCGAAGAAGGAAATACGCAAAACGGACTCGTCATCAATCGTAATGATGTGCTCAAAACCCTGAGCATCACGCAAACCGTCATTGAAAAAAAAAAGGTCGTGATGTCGCATTATGATTTGATTCGCGAACATGAATCAGAGCAATCATTCTCTCTTTAATCTACTGTATTGAGACTTTTCTTACACAAACTGACCCATTGGGAATACTGGCCTTTCCAGGTGGTTTATGTGCCGATTTACTTTTTGTGGCCGTTTATGCGTTGCGGGCAAAAACGATTTTTTTCTTCAATGCCTGCAATCCCACTATAAAAAATGGCGGATTTATCAATGAGTCGAAGAAGGAAATTTACAATTTGATTCCGCAGCAATATTACCCGAAAACCGGGTTGATTAAAGAAAATACCGCTTTCGCGGAAATACAAAATGTCATTGCAGCTTGCGGAATTCAGTATCCGTTAATTGCCAAACCAGACATCGGACTGCGGGGTGCTGCCGTAAAGAAAATTGATTCTCCGGAAGATTTGAAATTGTATGCTGATAAAGCCAATTTTGATTATTTAGTGCAGGATTTGATCCCGTATCCAAATGAAATCGGGATTTTTTATGTGCGTTATCCGCATGAGAAAGAAGGCCGGATTACCGGAATCGTTGCCAAAGAATTTTTAATCCTGACAGGTGACGGCGTTTCCTCAATTGAAGATTTGCTCAGAAAAGACCCGCGTTATGAAA
The DNA here is from genome assembly GCF_051373205.1 of Flavobacterium sp. 3HN19-14. Classification (NCBI taxonomy): domain Bacteria; kingdom Pseudomonadati; phylum Bacteroidota; class Flavobacteriia; order Flavobacteriales; family Flavobacteriaceae; genus Flavobacterium; species Flavobacterium sp. 3HN19-14. The sequence goes on along the minus strand of NZ_JBPPZT010000001.1, from coordinate 3,830,791 downwards.
TGCAGCTGAAGGTTTTACAAAAAGAATACGGTGTAAAACTGAAAGAAGTTCTCAAAACGGGAGAGAAAATCAACCTTGTTCCTTACGGAAACCATGCGAGAGGCGCGAAATTCATCGACGGGAGTCATTGGATTTCACCAAAATTAAATGCAGTATTGAATGAAATCTGCCTGCAAATTGATGGTTTTTATTTCGGTCGGATTGATTTAATGTACAATACACTTGAAGAATTAGAAGACGGAAAGAACTTCTCTATCGTTGAACTCAATGGCGCCGCAAGCGAACCGACACATATTTACGACCCAAAGCATTCACTGTTTTTCGCATGGAAGGAACTCATCCGCCATATTCATTATATGTTTGAAATAAGCCTTGAGAACCACAAAAATGGCGCACCATACCTCAATTACAAAGACGGAATGCAGCAATACCGTTTACACAATCTGCACAACGACAAGATAATCAACTTCTGATATGAAAACCCTTAAAAATATAGTAGTGGGTTTTGCGGTGAGTTACATCGGTTCGATTCCGTTGGGATATCTCAATGTAATCGGGTTTAATATTTATGCGAAATCGGGCATGGGACGCCTTACGGAATTTCTTTCTGGTGTTGTAATTATCGAAGCGATTGTAATTTTCGGAACGCTTGTTTTCGCAGATAAATTGACGCACAATACAAGACTCATCAAATACATCGAGCTGTTTTCGATTTTTTTTATGCTGATTTTCAGCCTGGACATTCTACGCCGGATCACAATCGGAAAATGCAGGAACAAATCTGCTTACGCAATACACCAATTACCTACCTTTCTGGATAGGGATTATTACAAGCAGCCTGAATTTCATACAAGTGCCTTTCTGGACCGGATGGAATATATACCTCATTAACGGAAAGTACATTTCGGTTGAAAACAACGACAAGTTCTCTTATCTGGCTGGAACTTTAGCCGGAACTTTTCTTGGAATGTTATCTTTAGTGCTTTTTCTGAATACACTCACAGCGTCAACAGATTTCTTGTCAAAATACCTGATGGCCGTAATTATTCCGTTGTTTTTTCTTGGAATGGCGATTTACCAAACTTATAAATTTCAAAAGAAATACAAACGCATCAATTAGCGTTTCATCGTAAAATGCCCTCTGTAAATTGTCCCGTCAGCCCTGATTACTTTAAACCAATAATCATCAGAAGGCAACGGATGCCCGTTATAAGTGCCGTCCCAACCCTGGCTTTCAGAATCAAAACCGGTGATGAGTTTGCCATATCTATCGAAGATATAAATCTGCATTCCGGGTTCGAATACGGCAAATTTTATCTGCCATTTTTCATTAAATCCATCGCCATTCGGGGTAAAGAATTTAGGGTAATTCAGTAACACAACATCTTCCTGAATGATGCCGCAATCGTGAAGGTCTTTTATAAAAACCTTATAGGTACCGGCAAGAAGGTTTTCAAAAACATTTGATTCCTGATAGTTGATGCCGTCCAGCGAGTAATTATAGAGGCCACTTCCATTGACAAAAACTTCAAAGCTATTGCGGTTGTCGGTTCAGTCTTTGGTTTCAAATCCGGTAAATGTCGCGATGCTTGAGCCAGTCACGGTAATGTCTTTAGCGTCTGAGCAGAATGAGTTGCCATATTGGTTGCTTACGATTACATTGTAAACGCCCGGCGTATCTACATCAATATAAGGTGCGGTTGAGCCTGTCGACCATTGGTAAGTGTCAAATCCCGGATCTGCAAAAATTCTTGTTTTGCCGCCTTCGCAAACATAAATAGGGTCTTGGGTTGTATTGATTACAGGCCAGTTGTTCCGACAAATAATTTAAACGACGTAGTTGCGTGACAGATATGCAGCGTCGAATGTTCAACCCTTACATATATAGTCTGCGGATTAGTGATATTAGTGTAGGTTTCCGGTAACGGATTGCTATTAGTGTCGGCATTCGTTTTGCGAAAGATGGTAGGTGACAACATAATTATCCGGCGGTTGATTGGCCAGAATACTCGATTTTAAAGTGTTTAAATCGAAGCTTGCAGTCTGTTGTCCGGGCGTTCCGCATAACAATAATTCTGATGGAGTCGGGTTGTTGGCTTCGACTAACGGCAACAAAGTGCCCACATTTACATTCACAAATTCAATTCTTCCGCAACTGTCTTCTACCTTGAGCACATACAAGCCTGTACCTAAGTTGGTAAAGATATTGCTGTTAAAATTGTCAAATGCGACCGGAGAAGTAATGGTGAAGTGGTAGGGAGGAACACCAAGAACTTCCAGGAATACACTCGCCTGACCGCCGCCACCGGTACAATCCAAAGAAAAAACGCTAAGAATATCAAGGCTTCCTGTGTAAGTAAATGAATCGTATATCTGGATGCAATTAGCATTTCCGCCATCAAATGTCTGGTAGATTTTGATGATGCGATAAGTACCAACTGCGGTTAAATTAAAAAGCGTGCTCAGGTTGGTGAGCGCAATAGAATTATCGGCTGTAGGAATTGTACCTTCAGGATAAGCGGTGCCTGTATCAGGATGCTCCCATACGTTGGTATTGGGATTAAGTTTCTGAAACCAATAGCTGTCGCCGATGATATTGCTGTTGTCATGCAATGAAACGTCGAAAGAGCCGCAATTCCGGTGCATTTCAAAATTATTGACTCCCGGATCATATCCGCTAACATTTGAGGGAACAACGTATGTAAATCCACAAGCGTCCACAACTGTAAAATCATAACTGCCGGCAGGAAGATCGCTAATATACAATATGCCGCTGGTGATGCCTGAGGTTACATCAAAAGGAAGCGTTTGCGCAAATGCCGCCGGTGCCGCCGTGATTGAAGCCGATGTAAGGGCGCCATTTTTAGAACGCAGACGTATCGAGCCTTCGCTTGCACTGCAGCCTGGGCGTACAATTGGAGGATCCGGCGTAAGTGCCTGGAATGCTGTGAGTTCAAAATGTATTGGTAAAGGAGTATTATAAACTACGCCACATTCATCAGTGACAACGACATCATAACCTCCAATAGGTAAATCGGTTACCAGTAAAGAACCGGTAGTCGCATTAATAAAAGAAGAGACGTCGCTTGGCAATGGCTGCGTGTAGGCCGCCGGTGCAGCAACTATGACAGCCGCAACTATTTTTCTGCCTTCAGGAATTGTAACCCGTATTATGCCTGTAGGTGTTGTACATGTCGCATTGACCTGATTTTTGATAGGAATTAACTTCTTTTCTTTTACTTCATAGTTGCCTTGAGCAGTTCTTCCGCAGCTGTCAGTGATCTCAGCGACATATAAGCCAAGCGGCACAGTGTGTGTGTCGTCGCCATATTGCGTACTCGCTTGCGTGAACGGACCGGATATGCCGGATTCAATGTTGCCGCATTAAAGCCTGTAGGGGAAGTTGTGAAATTTACAGTATAGGGCGGCGAAAAATTACCAATGGTAAGCGTGAGGTATTCCTGCCGCATTCATTTGGAGTTCCTTCCAGATCAACCTCAGGATTTGGATCAATAAGACCACCTCCCGTAAATGGTGGATTATTGCAACTGTCAGTAATCGAAATCTCGTAAGGATACGTCTGGCTTCCGTACAGTGGCAGCGTCATGGTCAGATCCAGTTGGTCGAGAAGTTCCAGAATTATAATTCTGAACGATTACCTGAGTACCGTCGGGAGCAGGAAAATGAATCGTATAAGTTACATTAATCGGATAAATAATGTTGCTGCCTGTGGATGGTGTAACAGAATTACTTATGTCAATCGTTGTACATGAGGTAGCTATAGGAGGATTTGTCGTTCCTCCGATTGTAAGGTTGTTAGACGGTAAAATTAATGTATAAGTATGCACCTCTGCATTACCGCACTGGTCAATCACCCTGACCGTGTAAGCGCCACCCGGTAATCCGTTGAACTGGTTTGAAATCTGGAGCGGCCTTGTTGGTGTTCCTTGAGTAATCTCATAAAAAAAAGGCGCTGAACCCGAAGTGACCGTCACTAATAAATTCCCCGTCGTATCACAATTGGTCGTTGTAGAAGATGAAATTTCAAAATCAAGATTCTGAACCTGATTCAGAATCGTAAAATCCATCTGTTGGGTATTCGAATCATCGTCAAGACTTTGTGTGGCGATAACCCTGTAATTTCCGGCATTAAGTCCGCCAATCGAATTTTGCGAAAACTGACTCAAAGGGGTCGTAACATTCGGCAGTAAATAAAGGCTGAAAAGCATCGTTGCGCCGGCAGTCGTATTGGATGTTTGAAGCGTTATCGTCCCATTTCCCTGACAGGTTTCATTAGTGGACGTTCCGGTCAAAGTAAAAGCAGACAGTTGACAGTAAGCCGTGAACGTCGCAAGCAGAAAAAATAATATAGACAATCTGAATTTCATAAGGTAGGTACTGAAAGTCTGATTTAATGTATGAATTTAATTTTCAAGCTGTTAAATTGGGGAAATTTATCAGTTCTGAAAATCATTTTACGTATTTAACAGCTTCAAATATACAATTTTAACGATTATGGATAAAGATTATTATGCCATTAATTAAACAGCCGGCATCGGTTTTACCCTACTTGTTTTTTTCTTCAATCCAACGTGACATATACTTGGTACTGTTGAGAGTATGGTGCATCAGCATGGCGCCGGTGAAGTTATTTAGCCTGTGTGAAATAAGTGCTTTTTGTAAACTGATAATATGCTTAATAAATGGCACTTCGAAGTTGCTTTTCAGGTAACGGCGATTGAAAATCGAAATGCCGCTTTCGCAAGCTTTTTGCCAAAGCAATTTATCTGAATATAATGCGACAGCGGCGTTTGCAAAATCTTCCGGATTGTCACAAATAAATCCGTTCCATTCACCGTCAATTTCCATTGCTTCTGCACCGATTGAAGTAGTGACACTTGGCGTTCCGCATTGCATAGCTTCCACTAATTTTCCTTTGATTCCGGCACCGAAACGCAATGGCGCGAGCACAACCTTTGCTTTTCTGACGATTTCATCCGCATCTCCTGCGCGCCCCATCACATGAAATCCTGACAAAGGCTGATGCAATTGCAAAACTTTTTGTGAAGGATAAGCGCCATAAATGTGCAATTGCGCTTCCGGAAGTCTTTTCCTGATCAGAGGCCAAATCGCTTCTTTGAGATACTGAACCGCATTCCAATTGGGTTCATGAAGGAAATTACCGATGAAGACAAAATCATTCCGTTCCCCGAATGACGGCCATCTTTGTATGATACTTTCATTTATCGGCTCCAAAAGAAACGGCAGATAATACAATAATGATGCGTCAATTTTAAATGTTTTCTGCAGCAAATCCATTTCAAATTCAGAAATGATCAATGAAATATCACAACGAAAAATACTTGCGGCCTCCCTTTTTGCCACATCTGAAAATAAATCAGCTTCTGCAAATTGTCGGGTTTCCTTAAACGCCAATTGCCTGGCCTGTTGCAAACAATGCAAATCTTCTGTATCAAGAATACGTAACGCATCCGGGCAATTTTCTGCCACGCGCCAACCGAATTGCTCCTCAATCATAAAACGGTCAAAAAGCACGATTTCCGGATTGCATTCCTTTATGAAAAAATCAAAACTGCTGTCATTGAGCAAAATTTTCTGCCGCTGAATACCAATCGACTCCAGGTCATACATAAAATCGCTGTCCATCGCCGCACTCGCAAAAACGACTTCCCAGTCCTGTTCCTGAAATAACCGGATCAGTTGCAGCATTCTGCCGCCTGCCGCCGAAGATTGCGGTTCAGGCCATACAAAACCGATGATGAGGATTTTTAGTGGCATTCTTTTTTGTGCAAAATACGAATAAGAAATTCCAAAATACAAATTCGAAATAACAAATAAATTCCAATATTAAAATTCCAAAGTGGTGCGTTTCAAAAATTGGAATTTGGAACTTATTTGGAATTTGTGATTTGATTTTTTGGAATTTGCAGAAAATAGAATTTTCTGCAAAAATATCAAATTCGCACGAACCTATTTTTTATATTTGCTGAACTTAAACATATCGCAACAAAATGAAAGATTTATTAAAGAAATTTGAAAATAAAGAACCTGAAATCATATTCAACTGGAAAGATGCCGAAACCGATGCCGAAGGCTGGACGGTCATCAATTCCCTGCGTGGCGGAGCAGCCGGCGGCGGAACCAGGATGAGAAAAGGTTTAGATATGAATGAAGTGCTTTCGCTGGCCAAAACCATGGAAGTGAAGTTTACGGTTTCCGGACGCTGCCATCGGCGGCGCAAAATCGGGTATCAATTTCGACCCGACCGACCCGCGAAAAGAAGGCGTTTTGCAGCGCTGGTACAAAGCCGTTTCACCATTATTGAAAAGTTATTACGGTACGGGCGGCGATCTGAACGTTGATGAGATCCACGAAGTAATCCCGATGACTGAAGAATGTGGCGTCTGGCATCCGCAGGAAGGTGTTTTTAACGGGCATTTCAAGCCAACAGAAGCTGATAAAATCAATCGCATCGGGCAATTGCGCCAGGGCGTTGTAAAAGTGATTGAAAATCCGGCGTTTTCACCAGATGTCGCCCGAAAGTATACCGTTGCCGATATGATTACGGGTTACGGAGTGGCGCAGGCGGTTCGTCATTTTTATGATATTTATGGCGGTTCCGTAAAAGGAAAGAAAGCGATTGTTCAGGGATTTGGGAACGTAGGTTCTGCCGCTGCTTTTTACCTGGCGGATATGGGTGCTAAAGTTGTAGGAATCATTGATCGCGATGGCGGACTCATCAATAAAGACGGATTTTCATTTGAAGAAATCCGCGATTTATTCCTCAAAAAAGACGGCAATAAACTGGTTGCCGAAAATATGATTCCGTTTGAACAAATCAACGAAGAAATCTGGACGATCGGCGCTGAGATTTTCACGCCTTGCGCTGCTTCGCGTCTGGTAACGCAATCACAGGTAGAAAGCATGATCGCTTCGGGTCTTGAAGTGATTTCATGCGGGCCAATGTACCTTTCGCTGACAAGGAAATTTTCTTTCGCCCGATTATGGAGAACATCGATGCGAAAGTGAGCCTGATTCCGGATTTCATTTCAAACTGCGGAATGGCGCGTGTTTTCGCTTATTTCATGGAGAAAAAAGTACAAATGACCGACGAGGCCATCTTTAACGATACATCTGAAATCATCAAAAATGCCATTGCAAAAGCACATCAGCTAAGTAATGGCAAGACCAACATCAGCGCGACTGCGTTTGAAATCGCGTTGAAGCAGTTGGTGTAATTGAGTCGAAAGTCACAAGTCGAAAGTCCAAAGTCAGCACCGAAAGTTGTATGAATTTTGCAGAGTTTCAACTTTGCCTTTCAACTTTCGGCTAAAGCAATTTATTTTCCTTATTTTCGTTTACAAATAACAGTTTAACCGATAATAATGGTGCAATACACACAAATAGAACACAAAAAAGAATCGCTGATCATCACTTCGGCGCTTTTTGTCTTGTTATTTATTTTGCTTTATTTCCTTTCGGGAAGCATCACCCAGCTCAATGATCTCGAAGGCGGTGGCGGGGGTGGCGATATTGCGGTCAATTTTGGCGACAGCGACACAGGTTCCGGAGATAATTATCAATCAAGAGAACCGGCTCCGGCGCAGGCACAGGTTAAAACACCTGAAAAAGTGCAGGAAGAGGAAATCATTACGAATCAATCGGATGACGATGTTCCGGCTGTGACAACGGTAAAACCTAAAGCTGAACCTAAAAAACCTGACGTAAAACCAGTCGTTGAGCCACCAAAACCAAAACCGTCACAATCTACCAACGATGCATTGTCGAATGTATTGAACAGCAGCAACTCCAAAGGCGGCGACGGCGATGATAAGACCGGAGGCAACAAAGGAAAAGCCAACGGCGATACCAATGCAACCGGCTACAACGGTGGCGGCGGTTCGGGCACAGGAAGCGGCGGCGGCAACGGAAGCGGGCAGGGGATAGGTACCGGCAGCGGCTATGGCGCAGGAAATGGCGGTGGTAACGGAAACGGTAGCGGCAACTGGAAACTCGCAGGAGAAAACTCAGCAGCAGCAGCAAGCAAGTACAAAAATGTAACGAATATGGAACTGTTGTAGTTCAGATTACTGTGAACAGGGAAGGAAAAGTAATCGGTACAAAATATACAAAAGGCACAACAAATACCAGTCAATGTCTTTTAGATCCTGCGTATGCAACGGCGCGCACTTACAAATGGGAGCCAAAACCAGACGCACCGGAAACCCAAATCGGGACGATTACGATCAACTTCAAACTGGGCGAATAAACTGCATGATGACGTATCAGCAAACCGTCGAATGGATGTTCAGCCAGCTTTCGGTTTACCAGCATCAGGGTGCATCAGCTTATAAAAAAGACCTTACCAACACTATTTTACTGGCTAATCATTTGGGCAATCCGCAGCGAAATCTCAAATGCATTCACGTTGCCGGAACCAATGGGAAAGGGTCGACTTCACACATGTTGGCTTCGATTTTGCAGGAAGCCGGATACAAAACAGGTCTGTACACATCGCCCCATTTAAAGGATTTCCGCGAACGTATTAAAATTGACGGCAACGAAATCAATGAAAATTTTGTAGTCGATTTTATTGAAATGAATAAACCTTTTTTTGAAGCAAACGACCTGAGTTTCTTCGAAATGACGGTCGGCCTGGCTTTTGATTATTTCAATAGCGAGAATGTAGACATTGCCATAATCGAAGTCGGAATGGGAGGAAGACTCGATTCTACAAACATCATTATGCCATTAATTTCAGTCATCACCAACATTGGATTGGATCATACGCAGTTTTTAGGAACAACATTACCAGAAATCGCTTTTGAAAAAGCCGGCATTATCAAGCCACGGATTCCTGTTGTAATCGGTGAATATGTTCCAGCAACAAAACCTGTTTTCGTTCAAAAAGCCGAAGAAAATAATTCACCGTTATATTTCGCTTCCGAATTAATCGAAACAACTTATCCGTCGGCTTTGCTCGGAGATTATCAGATTCAGAATAAAAAAACGGTGCTTCAGGCGATTCGGGTGCTTCAAATGCAGAATGAATTCCGCGTAAGCGAAGAAAATATAAAAACAGGATTTTCTGAATGTCATTAAAAATACCGGTTTGCAAGGCCGCTGGCAGCAAATCCACGAAAATCCTAAAGTGATTTGCGATACGGCGCACAACAGCCACGGACTAAAAATCGTCCTGAATCAATTATTGCACGAAGATTTTGAGCAGTTGCATATCGTTATGGGTGTAGTGAATGATAAGGATTTGGATGAAATTCTGCCGCTATTTCCGAAAAATGCGGTTTATTATTTTTCAAAACCGAATGTACCGCGCGGTCTTGATGCTGCAATTCTGCAACAAAAAGCTTCAGGTTTCGGACTTGAAGGCGAAAGGTACAATTCGGTTTCAACAGCTTACAAAGCAGCTTTAGATAAAGCAAAAAGCACGGATTTAATTTATGTTGGCGGCAGTACTTTTGTCGTTGCAGAAGTTTTGTAAATCCTGATATAGATTATTGCGGAATCTGCTCTGCTAAGACTTCATTCCCTTTCCGGTCATAATAAATACATGTCATTTCTGCCATGTTTACTACCCATTTTTCGATGCCTGATTTTGCACAATCGTTGCAAAATGTCGGATAATCTGTGTTGCCATGCTGGTGCGACCTGAGGTCTGCTTTAAATTGCGCTGTGTTGGAAATTTCAGCGATATTTAACGGCTCATATTTTGCGCCGGTTGAAGTTTTATAATCGGCTGCGCCATAATAATCGGTATGCCCGTCTGCTACAAAAGTTTCATAACTGGTGACGCCTAACTTTTTGAGATCCTGGATATAGGCCGGGAAATCTGCGCCTGACTTGACTTTGCTGTGTGCTGCCCTGATTTGTTCTGTTGTAAACATTATGGTTGAATTTAATTAACTTCTTAAGATTTTCTCCATCGGCCTTCCTTTCGCGAGCTCATCAATAAGCTTATCCATATAACGGATTTTTTTCATGAGCTCATTTTCGATTTCTTCGATGCGATAGCCGCAAATTACGCCTGTTATTTTCGATGCGTTTTCATTAAGTTGTGCCGATGCGAAGAAAGTTTCAAAATCAACGCGATTGTCAATCTGCTGTTGTAATGCTGACTGTGTATAGCCTGTCAGCCAGCAAATGACAGTGTCTACCTCTTCTTTTGTGCGGCCTTTTTCTCAGCTTTAGCGATATAATGCGGATAAACACCGCGAATGAAGTCTTGAAAATTCTGTGGTTTTCCATATAATTTGTATGAATTGCAATATACGACAGATTCCTGATACAGAAAAATGCCATTAATTTTACAAAATAGTAATCAAATAATATAACTTCATGCGACAAGGATTTAATAATTTGGCTGTAGGTTCTTACAAAAAAATAATCACTAAAAACACACCAATATGGACTCAAATTACGTTATCAACAGATTGAAAAATACACTTTACAAATATCCAACCGTAGAGTTACTGCGTACAAGGTTAAAGAATGTCGATGCAGATACAAGAGAAACCATCGTACATAACCTGAAAATTGAGCTTTGGAAACACCGCAATGCCGATATCCACGAGCCTCTTTTTGAATTGCTGCACAAAATGCCATTGTCGGCATAATTTCAGGATGGGCGAAGTTGCTATAGATAGAAACCGAAGTTGAAGATTCAGCTTCGGTTTTTATTTTTTCAAATTTAGCTTATAGTTTTCTTTGTTTAACGGCTTCGTACAATACAATTCCTGTTGTCGTCGCAAGATTTAAGCTTTCAACTTTTCCCGTCATTTCAATCCGAAGGCAAAATTGGCATTGTTTCAAAACAGTTTCGGTTAAGCCATTGGCTTCGTCTCCAAACCAGATCGCGAGTTTCGGATACGTTAAATTGCTTTCATGCAAATGATAATTTTTCGCGCATGATGCTGCTGGTGAAGTCCCGATTGAGGTAAAATTATTTTTACTGAGGAAATCAAGGCATTCCTGCGATGTGTCAAAACGTTCAATGTTTGTATGTCTGACTGCGCCCGAAGAATGTTTGATAAGCGATTTCCTTTCTTTTAAAATATCCGGGTCGCGGTCGATTCGATTCAGGCCATCAATGATATACAATTTATTAACGCCCAATCCGTTGACATTTCGGATAACATTGCCAATGTTGATGATGTAATTTGGGTTTTCAAGGACTGCAATCAATTCCATTAGTGGTGTTGTTATTTCTGAATTTAAAGCTGTATTCTCTTCTGATTTTGGCTAAATTTTCGCCTTTGCATTCGTCTAAAGTCAAAAAATATATCGACTTCATTGATTTTCCATTACGATATTCTCCCGGCAGGCTTTTCCATGTTGAAGGATAGAATAGGAAAAGCGAAAAAAATAACAGGCAAGGCAAAGTATAGTTCCCGTTTCCGATTAAGTAAGCCTGCATTTTTATTTCATCCTGCATTGTCATTTCATATCCTAAAATGAGATGTTTTAAATCGTGGTTTTCGAATTTCGGGATAAGCCGGTAATTTCTTTCGTCTAATAGCTGTGAAACGCCATATCCAACTGTATCAATGTCTAAACTTCTTAAATGATTTAACTTTTTTTCTAATGGCGCTGTTCTGTAAATTTTTTCTAATATCCAGATAGTTCCGCCGGTCAGTTTGAAATTTTCAGGGGTTTTGATTTTATATTTTGAGTTGGAAAAATGAGCCATTATTTACTGAAATGGAGATATTTCATGGGATTTACAATGTCACTAATGTAAAGTGCGCCAAAAAAATCAAGTGAAGCTACAACGAAGTTATGAAAAATACTCATTCAAGATGTAGTAAGTAGGATAGCGTTATTGCCGTTTGGTATATTGGATTTGATTGGAGGTATATTTTGATGGGATTAGTACGCTGATCCTTTTTGGGTGCCTTCACAGCAAAACCAAAGCCGATGAAAAATCGGCTTGTTTTTTTATTTTCACAAAGTTTACAAAAGCGAGCTTTTGACGCTCTCCGAAAATAAAAAAACCGAAACGCTCGTTTCGGTTTTTTTGTGGGCGATGAGGGATTCGAACCCCGACCCTCTGGGTGTAAACCAGATGCTCTGAACCAACTGAGCTAATCGCCCTCAATTGGAGTGCAAATATAAAGCACTTTTTGTGATTTGCAAATAAAATCCAAAGAAATATTTACGTTGTCTGTGATAAAAAAAGCCCTGCATTGCTGCAGGGCTAATAAAAAAAAACAAAAAATCAAATTATATTTTTTAATAGGTCTTAAATTGAAATACTGGTGAATCCGAAGTATTGCCGGCACCGTCTTTTGTAACTACTTTCCAATAATAGGTTGCGGCACCTGAAACAGAAATGGCATCCAGGTGGGCGCTTGTTGCCGTGCCGACTTTTGTAGTGGGGTTTGTAGTTGTGTCCATATAAAGATCATACGAAACGATGTCATTATCAACATCACTGCCTGTCCACGCAAAATTTACTGTCGGGCCGCTAATGGTGCTGCTCATCGGTGGCGAAACCGCTTCGGCCGGAAAAGGGACGTAATTGACGGTTCCGGTTCCGGAATTATAAAATTTCCATTTTTCGCTTGTAGCTGTGGCCGTAGCACTTTTTGATTTTGAAACGATATACCATGAATACGGAGTGCCTTTAAGCAGCGTTACGTCAAAATTGGTAACAGCACCTGCAACATACTGCAAGGTTGTCTGTGTTGTCAGGTTTTTTACATATAAAATATAGGAGTCGGCGTTTGCTGAAGGGTTCCACTGAAAAGTAACTTTGCTTTCTGTTTCCGAAACACTTGTTCCGCTGAGGCATTCCGAATTGTTGGCCGGAGCGCTCAATATTGCAGCCACCGGTGGATTGCCGGTTTCTTCTGAACCGCCGCCACCGCCTGAACCGCAACTAAATATAACAAATGCTCCTGCTAAGGCGAATGTTTTTATTATGTTTCTCATTGTCGTATGAATTTTGAATTATAAATAGAAGTGTTAGAAACCAACTTGACAACATAACTGCCGACGGCAAGCTCGTTTACATTAACACCAATTTGATTGTTTTCAGGCTGTAATTGTTTGTCGATAATCAGTTTCCCGACCATCGAGTACACCTGAACGCTGACTTTTTCATTCTCCTGTGAAGGAAAACTCAGGTAAAGCATGCCGTCTTTTACAGGATTAGGAAAAACGCTCATCTTATCTTCCATCATAAAACTCTCGCGATAACTGCCCTGGCATTCAAGATCAGTGGTTACCACGACGTCATTTTTACCGGGTTTAAGGTTAAGTGTGACAGCTGTTTGCCCGGTGATAAAAGTTTCTCCGTTAAGACTGACAGTATAAAGGTGTCCGCCGCTCAAATCTAAGGTCACATTGTATTCTTGTTGCGAAGGACGCGCCAAAACCGCCAAATCGACAGGTTCATTGATGTTTACATCGAAACAACGGCTAAAAGTCGGAATCGTGGGAATCGTGATACAAACTTCGTAAACTCCCGCCTGTAAATTGGTAAAGAAGTCGACGTCGTGAATGCATTCGATGCACCGCCGGTAATTGTTGCAACATAAGGATGATTGGCCGCCGATGTGATTTCAACACTACCGTTATTTGAACTCCTGCAACTCTCTCCGGTTGCTTTAATATTGAAGTTACTTGAAGGCAGGCTAAACAGCGTACAGCCATTAAAATCAACAACATCGCCCGAAGGGTATTCGGGCAATTGTCATTTATATTGGCTACATTGTCATTGTCATCGTCGGGCTGGATTAACGAAAACTTTATCCAGTTGAGGTTAAACCCAGCATCTATTACCGTAATTCTGGCCTTATATCTTCCTGCCGGCAAAAGCGCCTGGGTAGATTTTGTATTCCAGGTTTGCCAGTTACCTGTGGGCGAAAGTGTGACGACTTGAATATCCTGGGTCGTTTCGTTGATCAGTTGTAATTTTATTTTTGAAGTCGCCGATTCTGCTGAATAACGATATTCAATCGTATAATTTCCCGTTTCGCCTACGTTGACAAGGTAATCGAGATAATCACCGCTATCGGTATAATTAATAGCTAACGTGCCGCCAGTATCATTCGCGGTTTCAGTCGTGAGGCCGTAATTGAAAAAAAAATTCTCCGCTTCAATTTTTCCTGAGATCCCAAGAATATTGCCCACATTGTTCTGCACAGGTTTATCCGTGAAAACAGACTGTATTGTAGCATCGTTGGCTATTATATTGGTGCCATTGTAGGCGATGGTTACTACATCAGAAGCATTAATAGCGACGGTTGGTTTAATCACCAAACCTTGATTGGCGGTGTTGTAATTAATCGATGTGATTGCTTTTTGTACGCCATTCACAAACAATTGGATATTACTGTCTGAAAAGTTAATGCCCGTTTGCAGCGCCTTATTGAAATTCACATTGATTTTATCGCCCAGAATATTGGTAGAAGCACCAACCATTTTCATGGCTACCTGTGACGTATTTCTTTCATTTTTAAATTCAAGGTAATTCAAATTGAAGTTGCCGATTTCAAAATAGATTTTCACCTTATTTTCGCCTTGTTTTAAAATGACATCTGTAAAAGTAGCGGTACCCAGGTTGTCAGTCCGCCCGTTGCCGGAAGCGTGATGGTTTCTGAGATTTTTCCGTTAGCGTCTTCAAGGTAAATTTTTCCTGCAGCCGATGCGCTCGCGTAGCGGATGTCAACATCATATGCTTTTTCTGCCGTCGTGTTAAGCGTATAGTTGAGCCATTCTCCATTTTCGATGAAGCCTACCTGAAATCCGTTGTTCGGCGTGTCATTTGTTGACTGGATATCTACGCCGTCATTTCGCATTGCATAACCGCTGTTCCAAGGCGTAAAACTTCCTAAATCGACTTGGTAATTCGCAACGCCTTTATCGGAATAAGCATATCCATTCTGCCCTAAATCATATTCGGTTGCGAATATTTTTCCCGGAACAGGGTGGTTTTTATATTTCTTGGTAGAAGTTGTTGTAATCTGACGGAACATGGCATCAACGACATCAGGCTTGCAAACGACATTTTGCATTTTGTAATTGTCGGCCAGTTGCATCAACGCCGCTTTTGCGTAACCTGTACTAGGCTGCGTACCACCGTTTTTCCAGTAATTGAGCAGCGTTTCAAATTCTGCAGGTTTTTTTACCGAAGTGACACCGGCAATATTCTCTACCTTTTTCATTGGCCAAAACGCCCAGCCAATGTTGTTGGATTCCATAAGAGCTATTGCATCCTTAAACCAAACATTTGAATTCTCGCCGCTTTCTCCAAGCCAGATTGGAACATTATATTGCGTTCTGTAATTGAGCATTCCCTGTATTGACCCCTGTGTATTGTAATTCCAGTATTTATGAAAACTCAATGCCATATTCTGATCCCACAAACCACCATTCAATATGCCGTTGTAATTATTGCCCCAGCAATTTCCTTCGATGATAATCATGTGGTTATTGTCTACCTGGCGAATAGCAGCCGTGACATCCATCATCAGTGATTTTAAAGGCGCATTACTGTTTTCTGAGCAGCCGTTTACGTTTGTGCCATCAAAATTCCAGTTGGGTTCATTGATAATATCATAGGCACCAATCCACGGACTGTCTTTATACCTTAAAGCTATTTTCTGCCAAAGTGCTTTCATCTTCTCTCGGTTCGCAACACTTTCCCAGAGCGATGGTTTGGTGTTGTCGTAATCTGAAATGGCAGCGTCATGTCCTTGCCCGCCCGGCGTCGCGTGCATATCAAGAATCAGATACATATTGTTGGCGGCGCACCAGTTTAAAAGGTTGTCGGTCATTGTAAAACCTTCGTCAAGCCAGGTATTCTGACCGGCAACGGTTTCTTGTTCAATCGGTAAAGTGTAAAGGTTATAATGCATCGGCAGCCTGACAGAATTGAATCCCCAGGCAGCGAGCGAATCGATGTCGCGTTTGGTAATACCGTTAGCACGGTAGGTCTGGTAAAATTCGGCAGTATTGGCTTCTCCGATAAGGTCGGTGATTTTCTTTTGATAACGTGCTGAGGTTGCGGCAAACGACTCCATCTGCAGCATATAACCTTCCTGGCAGATCCATCCGCCAAGGCCAAGGCCACGTAAAAGAACGGGTTGGTTGTTACCGTCGACAATATTCTGCCCGCTGCGGTGCAGATAACCCTGGGCAAAAGAAGGCAGGGTCATTGCCGTTAAAAGCAATAGCAATATTTTTTTCATGATAAAAATTTAAAGTTATTCCGAATTAGTAAACCAATGTCTGGATGGCGTGTGGCGGAATCGTAACAATTGTTTTTTGATTATCAACCATAAGGTTGTAAGTGATTTTTTGCGCGCTTTGGTTCATTACCACAGTCACCATTTTTCCGTCTGTATTGAGGAAAGAGGTGCTTAATAACTGGCTTCTGCTCACTACAGTACTCACTCTTTTGGCGTCGGGACGAATAAATTTTGAAAAGTGCCCGATGTAATAGTAAGACGGCGTATAAATCAATTCGCCTGAATTGGTATCGGCGTGAACAGGGGCAAGGCAGAAATTGCTTACGTGATTTGGTCAGCCGGTCTGGTCTAAAAGAATGTTCCAGTCTGTCCAGGCAACAGTTCCGTTATTGAAGTCGTTGATCATCGATGTGCCATAACGCTCTCCATTTGACCACAAATAGTATTTTGTAGCGTCAAATTTTTCCACACAGCCTTCGGTAAAAATCAGATTTTTATCAGGATAAGACTTCTTTGACATTTTTTACGTTGTCGAACATCGGAGCGCGCCGGCCAGTGTTCATACCAGTGGAAGCCCATTTCCCAGGCATATTTGGAAGCTTCCGGATCATTAAAGATAACATTCGCCAGTTGGTTCATCAGGTCGCGATTATGGTCCCAAACGATGATTTTCTTATCGCCAAGACCGTCTTTTTTTAGTGTTAGTTCCGAGATAATTTTTAAGGAAATCTCTTTCTGCTTCTGCAGTGAAGATACAGGATTCCCAGGTTTGGGTTGCCATTGGTTCGTTTTGAACAGTCAATCCCCAAATCGGGATGCCTTCTTTTTCATAAGCTTTTATGAATTTTGTATAATAATTAGCCCACGATTGGTCAAATTCTGGTAATAAAGTACCGCCTTTAAGCATGCTGCCGTTGCTTTTCATGAACGCGGGCGGACTCCACGGACTTACGAATAAAGTAATTTTTCCACCTGAAGTCTTTATGGCTTTTTTAATCAACGGTATACGGAATTGCCTGTCGTGGTCAATGTTGAAAGTCTTAAGTTCTTTATCGCCTTCTTTCACGTAAGTATAACTTCCGCTGCTGAAATCAGAACTGTGAATCGAAGTACGCATCAATGAATACCCGATTCCTTTGTCTTTATCATAATAGGCATTCAGGAATTCCTGCTGTTTTGCAGGCGAAAGTTTTGCGAATACTTCGGCACTGGCGTCAGTAATGGCACCTCCGATTCCCATGAATGTCTGGAATTGCTTTTTTGGTTCTACGAAAACTGAAATTTCTCTTTCAACCGGCTGTTCTGCTTGGGTAAAAGCTAAATCATCGGTTTTTGTGATCTTTAGATTGGTGCTGTCGGCTGTGGTATAAACCGTTATGTTTTTTCCGATGGCTATGAATTCTGGTTTGATCTGCTTTTGCTTGCTTTGTTGCGCAGCGGCAGTAAAACAGAATGCAAGGCAAAGGATTTTAATGCTGTTTTTTTTCATTATAGATCTGATTTATTGATTGATTAAGGACGATTGATGATTTTAAAACCTATTTTTTAAAAAATAGCCCGTAATCAAAAACTGAATACAGGCTATTTTAACTAACTCAAACTTAATTTACTTAATCTATTCTTCGCATTTCTACGTTATCGATGCTGATTGATCCTATGTTATCACCACCACATTTTACAACAATGTAAGCTGTTCCTGAAGTTGGAAACGAAACCACATTTCCTGAAACGTCGCCCGTTCCGCATTGCACGGCTGAGAATAATCCTGAGAAATTTGATGTTCCGCAACCTGCCCAGGTGTTGATTTGCATTCTCTTTCCATTGAAACTATAATCTTGGTTTTGTGTAGGCGCTGTCATCGATGCATACAATTCAAACCATGTATTCGTCGATCCGGTGCCGGAAACAGTCATGTCGATTTTATAATGCTTATCTGCAATAACATTCACAGCTTGGAAAATCCCCTGATGGCCATTAGTGCCTGAAATAGTGGCTTTTTTTCCTGTTGCGTCATACGCCCATGCTGCAGTTCCGCTTGATGGAATGTGTAGAATGGAAAACTGGTTATAATCATCAACGCTATTAAATTCACTGCCCAAAATCAGGTTACCTGCGATTGGGTCAGGAGTTGTAACAGTAATCAATTGTGTTGACATGGTTGTAGTGCCACCCTTCCCTGTTGCAGTGTGTATAACTTTATATGTTCCCGCATCAGGCAAGAAAGCATTAAAATTTACTCCGGGAGCAGTTGGTATCGCGTCAGCTAAATCAGCTTTTGCAACTCCCCACCTTGATGACATTAATTCAGGTGATTCCGTAGCAGTAAGCTTAAAATGATTGGCATCTACCTGAGTAACTGTAAAAGATGCATCGGCTTCCACCAGATTCAAGCCATTTCCGGCTCCTGCCTCATCAGGAGAGCATGCGCTGAAAGTACCTAAAGCTGCAAGCGCAAGCACTAAATATGTTTTTTTAAAATTCATTTCTTAATAATTTAAATTAATTAGTAATTTGGATTTTGTATGATTTTGGTGTTTTCAGTTTCTTTTAGCGGAATTGGCAAAACATTGTTTTTCCCTTCCGTGTAACCTGTTTTTCCCATTGCATGCAATACTGAAGCAGCTTTACCTGTTCTAACCAAGTCAAACCAACGGTGACCTTCACCGGCAAGCTCTAATCTTCTTTCTTTTGCAATGTTATCCTGGCTTACAGGAATTGAAGGCAATCCTACACGTGCTCTGACAGCGTCTAATAAGGCTTGGGCTCTTGTGCCTGTTCCGCCTAATGCTTCGGCTTCCATAAGGTAAGTGTCAGCAAGACGAATTATGTAAGAATTCATGCTGTAGTTCAATTCGATAGTTCCGCCTGCAGTAGTTCTGTCTGAAGTCAAAGGAAGGTATTTTTTAAGAAAGTATCCTGTATCCTGATCTGCAGCAGTATAGTTCGCAGCACCTGCAGTAACCAATGCTTTCATGTCAAGAATCGTAGAATTGAACCTTGGATCTCCTGAAAGTGCGTTATATAAATCCTGTGTTACAGTGTTAAAGCTCCAGCCTCCAGCTAAATCAGGCGCAGTATTATTCAATCTTGAGTAACCACGTGGCCCGATCATCTGTGCCATAGAGTTACCTTCGTCGCTTCCCTGGCACCAGTTCCCCAGCTTGATTCACTTTTATTGGTGTGTGGCGATTCCAAAATAGATTCTGCATTGAATTTATTGGCCGGAATCCAAAGATCTGAATAGTTGGTAAGCAAGTGATATCCATATTGACTGGTTCCGCCCGGCGCTCCGTTAACTTCAGCAAATTGTGCTGCCGCTTCTGCATTTTTGCCTTCATAGAGATAAACTTTACCAAGAAGGGCCTGTACGATACCTTTATTCCAACGACCAGCCTCTGCAGCAGGCACGGTTGCAGGAAGTACAGCGAATGCCTCGGTAAGATCTGTTTCGATTTGTGCATATACAGCTTCCGGAGTTGCTTGCTCAACATTATAAATTTCGGTTGGCAACAGCAAATCAACAATTAACGGAATATGTCCGAAAGACCTTTGCAATTCAAAAAAGTAGTAAGCTCTTAAAGCTTTAGCTTCTGCGGCAAATCGTGCTTTTGTAGTTTCGTCCATCGGCACGTTCCGGAAGTTTTGAAAGAATCAGATTGGCTCTGAAAACGCCTTGGTAATAGTCATTCCAGTAACTGCCCGGCATAACTCCCGGGTTATTGAATAGTCAGAAATCCCGTGAATCCCCGCGCCATCAGTAGCACTACCGCCACCGGCGTAAAAATCATCAGACGCTGCGTTGAAAAACGTAACCGCATTTTCAAATCCACCGGTATGTTTTTTCAGGATATCATAAACCGAAATTAAGCCAGAATAAGCTTCTCCTTCATTTTTATAATAGTCTTGCTCTAAAGTTGCTGCATCGACATCATTTTCAATGTAATCTTTGCTGCAGGATAGCGCAAAGCCTCCAAGAGCCAAAAGCCCAAGAAGATAGTAACTCAATTTTCTCATTTTCATAATAGTAATTTTTTAAAATTGTAAATTAACACCGAACATATATGATTTGGCCTGTGGATAATATCCTCTGTCTATACCTTGAGTATCAGTTCCTGAGTTTCCAATCTCCGGATCGTAACCAGTATATTTTGTGAATGTGAAAAGGTTTTCACCTGTAACATAGAGTCTTACTCTTTCAAGGCCTGCTTTACTAATGATTGATTTTGGTAGTGAATAACCTAATTGAACCATTTTAATTCTGAAATAATCGCCATCTTCTATATAAAAAGCAGAAGGAGTTGTGAAATTTTTATTGGTATCGTCATCTGTAATTCTTGGATAAGTGTTGCTGCTGCCTTCACCAGTCCATCTTCCTAAAGCCGCTGTTTGATAATTTGGAGTCGAACCTAAATCTAATCTACGTAATCCCTTGTAGAGTTGGTTTCCTCCGACACCTTGGCCGAATATTAAAAGATCAATACCTTTGTATTCTAAATTTAACGTTATTCCGTAAGTAAAGTCAGGAATTGGATTTCCTAAATAGTCACGGTCATTTTCGTTAATTTTACCATCATCATTTAAATCTTTATAAATAAAATCACCAGGAACTGCATCCGGTTGGATTACTGTGCCTGCAGAATTGACGTGTGCATCAATCTGGGCCTGGTTCTGGAAGATACCTTGTGTTACCAACCCGTAGAACTGCATGTAAGGGTGGCCCACTTCGGTTCTGGTGATTGGGAATCGCGCAGACTGAATCGAAGCTCCTGTATAAAAGTCCTGTGCAGGGCTGATACTTGTCACTTCGTTTTTAAGTGTAGAGAAATTTCCTGAAAGATTCATTTTAAGGTCGCCGAATGATTTACGGTAGGACATTGAGAATTCAAAACCACTGTTGGTCATTTCGCCAACATTTCCAAGCGGGTTACTATTAGCACCTACGTAACCGGGAATGATGATTTCCTTAATGATTCCTGTAGTTTTTTTGTGGAAATATCCGAATTCAAGGTTAAGAGAGTTAAACAATGTAGTTTCAAGACCAAAATCAGTTTGTGTCGTTTCTTCCCACTGTAAATCAGGATTGGCTAATGTATTCGGACCATTTCCAATTACAACTGTCCCGTCAGTTCCTACAGGATAATTATTTCCTCCGCTGATAGTAGCTGCGTATGGATATTCCCTTCCAAAAATATCATCATTTCCGGTTATACCCCAGCTTCCTCTAAGTTTTAACTGGGTAACTACTTTATTTTGGGCAAGAATCCTTCTTTTGAAGGTACCCAACCTGCTGAAAATGATGGAAAATTACCATATTTTTTATTCGAACCAAAATTCGTAGATCCATCTCGTCTGATTAACGCAGTAGCAATATACTTTTCTTTGTAATCATAATTGGCTCTGGCAAATAATGAAGATAATTTATGCGGTACGTTACGGTAGGCATTACCTTCTTTATCGTCACTAGCAGTTGTCCATCCAAAGGATGCATCTTGCCATCTTGTAACGGGCTGATTGTAATACCTGATGCTTTCACCGCCGCCTTTATTATATTCATAACCTCCCTGACCGAGTAAAACTGTGAAATTATGTCCGCCAACGGTATTTGAATATGATAAGGTATTTTCTATCTGATAATCTTCAGTAGTATTACTTGATTTAAACAGATTGTTTTTCGTTGTAATAAGTACGGCACTTAAAAAAGAAATTGGAGTGAATCCATAATCACCATAATACGCTTTTTTAAGTGTATAATTGGTTTTGAATTTAAGACCCTTAATAGGCTCAATTTCTAAAAATGCATTCCCAACGATGTTATCTGCCCAACTGTAGTTGCCCATTCTTGTTTGTGCATAGGCAAGTGGATTGGTAATTTCGTTTCCTACATTACTTGAAATTCCGTAAAAATTACCATTGGCATCTTTAACCGCTCCTGTTTGAGTATAATATCCTGCAGATGTTATTGCCGGATCGGTCTCAATAAGCGGGGTAGTCGGGTCAAGATTGATTGCTGATGCCAAAGGTTCATCCGAACTCATTATTTGTATTTCCAATACCTACCGTTTTTTCACGTGAGAATCCGATGTTTTCTCCAAAAGTGAAAAACTTGGCGAATTTGTGGGTAGAGTTAATCCTGAAATTTTTACGGTTATAGTTTGAGATATCTGTAGAAACAATTCCTTCTTCATCGCGTAAACCGAATGAAATATAAAAATTAGAATTGTCATTACCTCCGGAGATACTCACCTCGTGTGAACTTTTAGAAGCATGGTTGTTGAAAATAGCATCTTGCCAGTCAGTACCTTTGCCTAACGAAGCAGGATCGGCATATTTTATCGGATGCCCTGCATTAGCGGCAGATTCGTTCATAATCGTAGCGTATTGAGTAGCATTTAAAAGGTCAAGCTTTCTGGATGCTTTAGAAGTTCCGGTGTAGCCGTTGTAACTAACAGAAATTTTTCCGCTTTTTCCTTTTTAGTAGTAATAAGGATTACACCTGCAGCACCTCTGGTACCATAAATCGCTGCTGAAGCAGCATCTTTTAAAACTTCGATAGACTCGATATCTGATTGGTTAAGATAGCCCATACCGCTGGTTCCCAAAACTACGCCGTCGACAACATATAACGGGTCATTTCCGTTGTTCAGTGTTGTAATACCACGAACACGGACTGTTGAGGTAGATCCAGGTTGTCCGGCATTCATCGCAATCGAAACACCTGAAACTCTTCCCTGTAAAGATTGCTCGATTCTTGTAATCGGCAGATTTTCAATGTCTTTTGCCTTAACGCTTGAAATCGCTCCTGTTACCACACTTTTCTTTTGTGTGCCATAACCTACTACAACTACTTCTGTAAGATCGGTTGAAGCTGGTAACAGTTTCACATTAATAGATGTCCTGCCTTTGATGGCCTCCTGGATTGTTGTGTAGCCCAGGAAACTAAATGCTAAATTCCCATTTGAATCTGCTTTGATTTCATAATTTCCATCAAAGTCTGTTACTACAGATTTTTCAGATTCTTTTTCTAAAATTGTTACACCTGGCATGGGTAATCCAGATTCATCGGTTACTTTTCCCTTAATTGTGGCCTGTTGGGCATGCACAGCTACTGAGAATAGAATAGACGAAAAACAAAAAATAAGTAATTTTGTAAATTTCATATTTCTAAAAATTTTGGTTGGTTAATTATTGATTTGAAGCAATATTAAGGTATTTTTTTTTATATCGATAATTATTTTTTATTACAAAAACACATCATATCTAATTTTACAACTTATCAAAAACCAATCAAATAAAAAATAAATAATTGAAAATCAAATAAATAATTTTTTTTTTGAATTGTTACGAAAACGTTAACGTGTAAAAATAAACACTACATTTATAAAAAACTGATATTTGTGTATTGATAAGTTATTTTTTAAGCTGTTTTCTGACTTAAATTAACTGATAATTAACGTTTAAAGCATTTTCTTTAAAAATCAAACAAAACTGTACGGCCATTTATGAGAATAAAATTTTGTTATACCATTTTCTTGCTCTGGGTTGTAAATCTTACAGCTCAGGTCAAGAATATTGGCCTTCCGGAAATACAAAATTATAAAAGGACAGATTACAAAGGTGGTACTCAAAACTGGGGTATTGATCAGGATAAAAACGGTAACATTTATTTTGCGAATAATAACGGATTGCTGCAATTTGATGGTACTTCCTGGACGAAATACACTATTCCCAATTCTTCCCTTATAAGGTCGGTAAAAATTGATAAATCCGGGCGGATATTTATTGGCGGCTATAGTGAATTCGGTTATTTTAAAGCCGATGAAAAGGGTAAACTTCAATACCATTCCCTTATCGGATTGGTAGATAAAAAAATCAAGATCATTGATTTTATCTGGCGGATACATATATATGGTGATGAAATCATTTTTCAATCTTTCGCCAGGCTTTACAGTTATAAAAACAATAAGCTTTCAATTATTGAAGCACCCAACAGATTCCAGTTTTCATTTCTGGTTAATGGCCGGCTTTATTTGCAGGATAATGCTTTAGGATTGATGGAATATAAAAACGGGCATCTTACCTCGCTTAAAAATACACAGGTACTCAACGGAACTGAAGCCTGGTCAATCATGCCCATGGATAATGAAAAACTACTTGTGGCTACTATTGACAAAGGATTGTTTCTTTATGAAAATGAGCAAATGATTCCGTGGGAAACAGAAGCCAACAATTTCATAAAGAAGAACAGTTCACTTGGAGGCGTTATCATTAAGGAAAAATTCATTGTAATCAATTCTGTACTTGATGGAATCATCATTTGTGATAAAGCCGGAAAAATCATACAACATATCAATCGAAAAAAAGGCTTACAGAATAATACCGTTTTGTCTTCTTTTGTTGATAGTCGCAACAACCTTTGGCTTGGGCTTGATAACGGAATCACTTTTGTCAACGAGAATTCGCCCGTAACTTATTTCGGATTCAGTTATGAATTGAGTACCGTTTATGCATCTGTTTTTTTTAATGACTATTTGTACGTAGCGACCAATCGAGGCTTGTTTTACCATACATTGAAAGGCCCTTTCCGTGAAGATACTTTTACATTAGTTGAAGGAACTAACAGTCAGGCATGGAATATTCAGGTCATCGACGGACAGTTATTTTGCGGTCACAACCGTGGCGCCTTTTTGATTGAAGGAGGTAAGTCAGTGAAGACGCTGGATACTAAAGGGTATTGGGGATTTAAAGCAATTCCGGGAAAACCCGGATTTCTGATTGGCTGCAATTATAACGGATTTGCAATATTTGAAAAAACACCGCAAGGATGGAAGTTCAACAATCAGATTGACGGTCTGGAAACTTCGGCCAGCAATTTTGAAATCGATGCAGACTATCTCTGGCTCAAAAAAGACAATCTGATTTATCAGATGACGATTTCCCCGGATTTGAAAAAATTTACGTCAATAAAGATGCATAAAAACCTTCCCGGTTTCACAAAGGAAGTCCAAAGTTTACAGCACATCAATAATAAGGTTTATTTTCAAACCGATAATCATTTTTTTATTTACCTCAAAGAACAGGAGGTTTTTTACGAAGATAAAAAGGTGACCGCGTTGTTTAAAAACCTGCCGAGAGTAAGGTCAATAAACGAGGATGCTTTCGGGAATATCTGGTATATTTTTGAAGAGTCCATCGGGATGTTGATGAAAGACGCGAATGGAGAATATAAGAACATCATTGCGCCGTTTTCAAATCTCACCGGAAACCTCGTTTACGATTATCCTTCGGTAAACACGGTCGACAGGAGTAACATTTTCATTGGCTTAACCGATGGATTGGCGCATTTCGATACGCAATTGCTCAATAATTATGTAACGCGCCCGAAAGCATTTATCAGGACATTTTCATTTCCCGGCGACACCTTGGTTTTGGGTAACGGACAGACGAAATTTGAGAAGTACAGCATTCCTTATGCAGCCAATAGTGTAAGATTTACTTTTTCTTCTCCAACATATGAAAATCTGGAAAATGTGGAGTTTTCCTATCAACTTGAAGGCTTTGACGACAACTGGAGCAAATGGTCAACATTGGCAATGAAAGAATATACCAATCTCAAGGAGGGCGGTTATAAGATGAAAGTCAAAGTGCGGAACAGCTACGGCATTCAATCTGAGGAATCTGTGATTTCGTTTTCTGTCGCGCCGCCTTGGTACCGCCACTGGCTGGCTTATTTGTTATATATTGTGCTCATTGTCGTTGCAACTTATTATATCAGGGCCGTATCCGCGTTAAAATCCGTAAGAATAAATATTACGAAACGGTAGAGCAACGCCGTCTTTATCTGGAAAAGAAGCGAAAATCAGGCAGGAGCAATACGATTTGGAAAAAGAAATCGAAAGGCTTAAAAACGATAAGCTTAAGATCAAGATTTTAGCGAAAGACAAGGAGCTCGTGAACAATTCGCTGCAGGTGGTAAAGAAAAATAAAGTCCTAAATGGAATTATCCAGAAAATGAAAGACATCGAAGTCGATTCTTTTGATGAAACT
Source organism: Flavobacterium sp. 3HN19-14 (assembly GCF_051373205.1). Classification (NCBI taxonomy): domain Bacteria; kingdom Pseudomonadati; phylum Bacteroidota; class Flavobacteriia; order Flavobacteriales; family Flavobacteriaceae; genus Flavobacterium; species Flavobacterium sp. 3HN19-14. The sequence continues at coordinate 3,804,515 of NZ_JBPPZT010000001.1, read as the reverse complement.
GCTAAATTCCAATTCAATAAACTCAACAAGAGCATAGTTAAGGAAGTCAATGCTGATAAGAGTTGGAAGGATTTAGAAAAACATATTAAGAATGTTCATTTTGATTTCCTGAAACGGCTTAAGGAAAAATTTCCGACAATTTCGCCACGTGAGCTGGATCTTGCGACTTATTTGCTGATGAATATGTCGACAAAAGAAATCGCCGAAATCATGAATATTTCCAACGGAGGCGTAGAACTGGCGCGTTACAGGCTTCGCAAAAAACTCGAACTGAACAAAAAAGAAAACCTTATCGGATTTTTGATGAGTATATAAAAAAGCCTTCTTTCCGGAAGACTTTTTTATAATAATTCAAGTACTCTTTCAAGCGCCATGCCGCGCGAGCCTTTTATCAGAATATTGCTATCGGCTATTTTGGTTGCTTTTAGTTTTTCCGAAAGTGCGTCAAAGGTTTCGTAAAAATGAAAATTGGCTTTGTTTACTTTGTTGGCATAAAAGTCCTTTCCGATAAAGTAGCATTCAATAACATCCTGATTTTCGAGCAATCGGATAGTTTGTTTATGTTCTTCGGGACTTTCTTCGCCCAATTCAAACATATCGCCTAAAAAAGCGACTTTATTGGGTTGGCTCAATTGCATGAAATTCTCGATGGCGACTTTCATACTGCTCGGATTGGCGTTGTATGCATCGAGAATAATCGCATTCGACCCTTTTTGCAGCAATTGTGAGCGGTTGTTGTCTGGTGCGTAAGCTTCGATAGCGAATTTAATCTGTTCATTGCCGACTTCAAAATGTTTTCCAATGGTAATCGCCGCATTAATATTATTGGCATTGTAAAGGCCTATTAAATTGGATTGTATATGAATGTCTTCAAAGTCAATTTCAACCAGAGGATTAGCGCTTATCGCTTTTATATTGATGAATGCGTTGTCATTATGAAGCCCAAAAGTAATCGTGTCTAATGATTCTGTTTTTTCAACTTGGATTGGATCATCAGTATTGACGAAAGCGGTTTTTTTATTCGCCGAAAGGTAATCATACATTTCACTTTTGCCAATGATGACGCCTTCGACGCCACCAAAACCTTCGAGATGTGCCTTCCCGAAATTTGTGATATAGCCATAATCCGGCTTTGCGATATTGCATAAAAAAGCAATTTCTTTCTGATGATTGGCGCCCATTTCGACAATTCCGATTGCAGTTTTTGAATTGAATGAAAGCAAAGTCAGCGGAACGCCAATATGATTATTAAGATTGCCGACAGTTGCTTTTGTATCGAATTTTTGGGACAATACTACGTTGATCAATTCTTTGGTAGTCGTTTTTCCATTACTTCCGGTTAGCGCAATAATCGGCAGATTCAAATAAATTCTATGAAATTTCGAAAGTTCCTGTAATGCTTCGAGGCTATTATTTACCAATATCGTTCTGTCATCGACGAAATAATCTTCGTTGTCAATGATAACGTACGCAGCGCCTTTTTCTAAGGCTTCTTTAGCAAAAGTATTGGCATCGAATCGTTCGCCTCTTATAGCAACAAATAAAGCGTTTTGTTCAATCTTTCGTGTATCGATTGAAACGCTGCTGCATTTTAAAAACAGTTGGTGAATTTCTTGTATTTCCATGAAACAAAGGTAAAAAATAAAAGCCCTGACTTTCGAAAGGGCTTTTGAATATTATTACAGCAATTTAGTTTCTTGCTTTCTTTTTCTTGTCAGATTTCAGCACAACTCTTGACATTGCACATCTGAATCCGATATAGTCAGTTGCCATATCTTGCGGGAAATATCTTCGTTGAGCCGGGTCTAGCCAATAGGCCCTGTCTTGCCAAGAACCACCTTTGTAAACTCTTACGTCATCATTTACTAAAGTTGTTCTTTTGTTAGACTTGTCATATTTTCTTACCATGTTGCCTAAACTGTCAACAGTAACGTTGTGTTTTGGAGAATCGTACATTCTTTTGGTATCGTCTTTTTTCTTGTCAGCATTTTCTTCATCTCCGTCACCGAATTTGAAGTATCTTGTTGACTGCTGATCACCATCGCGGTAGTTTCTTTCGTCACTCTTATCAAAATTCTGACGCAGGTAAGTTTCTTTCTCGTCAACAGGAACCTGAGCGATTTGTCCGGGAATGTTTCTTGCCATTATACGACCATTTGAAATGGTATCGTATTTAATGTCTGCGCTGGTTACGATTTCAACTTTTCCGTCTTCACCAATTTTGTTTTTGGTATAAACGTTACCTCTGTAGTAGTTGAAGTCGCTTGCCTCATCGTCAACGATAGGACGGTAAACATCGGCAACCCATTCTGCAACGTTTCCAGCCATATCATACAAACCGAAATCGTTTGGCGGATAAGATTTTACAGCATTTGTAATATCAGCACCGTCATCAGACCATCCTGCAATTCCGCCGTAATCTCCTTTTCCTTGTTTAAAGTTGGCCAATTGGTCGCCTTTAACTTGTCTTTTTCCTGAACGGGTGTAAGCCCCTTTCCAAGGATATTTTTTCTGTCCTTTGTAGTTGTTGTATTCTCTGTTTCCTACATCAGAGGCAGCAGCATATTCCCACTCAGCTTCAGTTGGAAGCCTGTACTCAGGGTTGATCAAACCAGAACTTCTCTGGGCATAAATGTTTTTAGGGTCTTTAGTTTCGCCCGGCTCACCTTTCTCGCCTTTGGTTTTGATTGGTTTAGCCTTACCGTTTTTACCTTTCAATACGATTTTTTCATCGCCGCCGTAAGTTTTGGTTGGAGCGTTCAGGTAAGTATCTGTATCGAAAGTCGATTCAGCACTAACTTTAGTGATTTTTGCATCTTTTTCAGGTAACCTTCTTTTTCAAGAACGGCTTCATTTACACGGTTGGTTCTCCATTTAGCGAATTCGCTTGCCTGAATCCAGTTCACACCAACTACAGGATAGTTAGCATAAGCAGGGTGTCTCAGGTAGTTGTTGGTCATGGTTTCGTTATAACCTAATCTGTTTCTCCAAACCAATGTATCCGGCAAAGCACCGTCGTAAATATTTTTGTAATTGTCTTCTGTCGGAGGGAAAACCGATTTTACCCAGAAAAGGTACTCAGCATACATAGCATTGGTAACCTCAGTTTCATCCATATAAAAAGACTGTACGTGCTGTTGCGTTGGAGAGTTGTTCCAGTCGTGCATCACGTCATCCTGAACTTTACCCATGGTAAAGGTTCCGCCTTCTACTAAAACCAATCCCGGAGCTGGAGCTTGTTTTTTGTATTTGGTGTTCATCTGGAAACCGCCTTTTTTGTCGTTGATTTTCCAACCTGTCGCAGAAGAGGCATTTTTGTTGCCTGAATTTTTGCTGCAGCTTGCAAAACCAAATACTAATGCCAGAGACAGCATCAGTTTCATTGCCATAATTTTGTTTACTTTCATACTTTCAGTAGGTAATAAATTTCGAGGCGCAATATAATAATTAACCATTAGATTGCAACACCTTTTTTTAAATAATAAAATAATTTTCAAACAAAACTTGTCCGTTTGTAAACCAGAACGCAAAATTAATTGAAATATTATTCATTTGTACAATCTAAATAAATAATTTTACGGCTGGTAATAAAACTACAGTTACCGCGTTAATTACCTTTGATGAAAAAGATTTTACTATTTGTTTTTATGCTGTGCAATCTTGTTGCCAAAGCGCAGCTCAGCGGCGATTTTACCGTAAAATGGAGTGAAAATACCTTGTATTCTACTGAACTCATCACTTACCGCATTCCACAATTCCAGCTTGAAAATTTTTCATTTGACGATGGACTTAAAGCGGTTTCGCTAAATTATAAATTCCCCGTTTCTGCGACGGTTGATGAGAAATCAATCCAGATTACTAACGCGGTTTACGAGAATATAACCACTGCGCAGTTGGGCGATTTGTCTCCAAAAGCGATTCCGGCATCATTAAATGCAGTTGTGAATAATATCAAAGCGCGCAGTAAATTGTTTGTTTTAATCTCACTTTCACCAATTATAAAAGATGGAAACGGTTTTAAAAGGCTTACGTCTTTTACCTATAATATAAGGAGTAAAAATTTCAGTGACGATTTAGTTGCTTCAAGAGATTTTACCACTATTTCAAATTCCGTGCTTGCCGATGGCGACTGGTATAGGTTTTATGTAGAAAAATCAGGCATTTACAAAATTTCCAAAAGCTTTCTGCAACAATTGGGAATGAAACTTAACAATGTAGATCCGCGTACCATCAAAATCTATGGAAATGGCGGCCGCATGCTTCCATTGCCAAATGCAACCGACTACCCGTCTGACCTGGCGGAAAATGCCATTTACTTTGAAGGTGAGGGCGACGGTGTTTTTGACGGGCAGGATTACATTTTATTTTATGCCGAAGGCGTTGACAACTGGAGCCAGCCCAACCAGACGCATAACAATTTGTATGCTGACAGATCTTATTATTACGTAACCGTTCAGGGTGGAGAAGGCAAAAGAATTACACCGCTTCCGGCACCTTTCAATATGGGGGCGGTTACACCGGTCACCATTTTTGACGATTATCAGTTTCATGAAAAGGATTTGGTGAATTTTGCCCGTTTGGGAAGAAAATGGTTTGGTGAGGAACTGAGTATCAGCAATGAACAAAGTTTCGAGTTCGAATTCCCGAACATTGCCTCAGGAACACAAATCAATATTACTGTTGCCGGAGCAGCCGCTTCAGCTTCGCCAAGTTCAATGGACGTAAAAAATGGAACTACAGCTATTGGCGCCCTTAATTTTTTGGGCTTCGTCCCTGAATCGACTGCAGGAACTGAAAGTGTGATGAATGCTTCTTTTCCGGCTGCTGCCGATGTGAAAATTGACCTGGAATTCAATAATAACGGCGTTCCGAGCGCCAGAGGTTATCTTGATTACATCATCTTAAAAGCAAAAAGTACACTCAAAGGGTACAATAAACAGTTCAGGTTTCAATATGATGCTGCTGCTACAACTGCCGGAATCGGTGAATTTCAAATCGCAAATGCCGCTTCGATAACACAAGTTTGGGACATTACCGATATTTATAATGTAAGCGGAATTAAAAACGACAATCTTGCGTCTTTTTCATTTCAGGCAGATTTTGGTACAGTCAGGAAATACATCGCCGTTGATAAGTTCGATTATTTTTCTCCGAAGAAAGAATCGCAGTCGAAAGTTGCCAACCAAAACATCAAAGGCACCATCTTCAAAAATTCCCAAAATCAATTCCAGGACGTCGAATACCTGATTATTACGCCGGCATTTTTAAACAGTGCTGCAGAAAAACTGGCTAATTTTCATCGGAATTATTCCGGGATGAATGTAAAAGTCGTCAATCTTGAAAATATCTACCAGGAATTTTCGTCAGGAAAACAGGATATTGCGGCCATCAGGAACTTCATAAAATATGTCTATAACAACGCATCTTCAGATGATAAGCGTGTAAAATATGTGTGTCTTTTCGGTGATGCTTCTTACGATTATAAAGACAGGATTCAGAATAATACCAATGTTGTACCGGTTTTCAGCAGCATCGATCTCACAAATCATAATAACTTTTCTTTATCAGGCACGCTTATTTCGGATGATTTTTACGTGTTGATGGATTTGAATGAGGGCAGCATGACAAATGGAAATTCTACCGGCCTTGATATCGCCGTCGGAAGGATGCCGGTTAACAGCCTGGCCCAGGCCAATGAAATGGTTGAAAAGGTAATTGAATACCATGATATAAAATCTTTTGGACGTTGGAGGAATAGTTTTGTACTTATTTCCGACGACCCGGATGAAGCAACCGGCGCAACTCTTGAAACCGGAATCAATACACTTGGGGATAATATTGTTGCCAATAAACCATTTGTAAATCTGCAAAAAATACATTCAGATGCCTATATACAGGAATCTTCGACAGGTGGTGCCCGTTATCCCAAAGTCAGGGAAGATTTAGTCAGCGCATTGGATCAGGCGCCCTGGTTTTTGATTATTTTGGACACGGCGGGGAAGACGGATTGGCTGCCGAACGCATACTATTGCAGGAAGACGTAAAAAACCTGACGAACAGGTATAAATATCCTTTATTTGTTACAATTACTTGTGAATTTACCCGTTTTGACAACCCTTACCGACCAACTGCCGGAGAATATTTGTATTGGAACCCCAAAGGTGGTGCGATTGCCTTGATTACTACTACGAGGCAGATAGGAGCTAGTACAGGGCTGCTCATCAACCAGCACCTTGCACAGGATTTGTATGGCTATGGAACCAATGATTTAGGTACTATGGCCGAAGCATTGATGACCGCAAAAATTACCTATGGCAGCCCCGCGCTGATGGTATTTTATATTGGCGATCCGGCTATCAAATTAGCCATTCCGAAACCAAAAATTGTTTTGACAAAAGTTAACGATGCGCCAATCACAGGTACGGTAGACGACTTTAAGGCTTTAGGTGTTGTAAAGCTGGCGGGAGAAGTCAGGGATGAAAACGGAACGGCAATCCTTTCAGACTATAACGGTGAGTTGTCTGTAAATATCTACGATAAAGACATTAATATCAATACGCTCGGCAATGACGGAATTGAGCAAAACAATCAGGTTTTTATATTGAATTTTAATAATCTGGGAGAAACCATCTTTCGCGGAAATGCTACCGTAACCAATGGTCTTTTTGAATTTACATTTGTTGTGCCGCGCGATATCAGAGTGCCTTTAGGAAATGGCCGTGTAAGCTTTTATGCAAAAAAAACCAATAAACTGCTTGACCAGACAGGTTACAATATGGATGTAAAAGTTGGCGGAATCAACGAAAATGCCGCTGCCGACAACACCCCCCAACCGTAAAGCTATACATGAATGATGAAACATTTGTTTCCGGCGGTATTACCAATGAATCGCCAATATTATTAGCATTCCTCAAAGACGAAAACGGAATCAACACCGCAAGCGGAATCGGGCATGACATCACCGCAATTCTAGATGGCGACGAAAGCAAGCCTTATATTCTTAATGATTATTACGAAGCCAATGCAGATGATTATACAAGCGGCAAATTAAAATTTCCGTTCAAAAATCTCGAGAAAGGACTGCATACGATAACCTTCAAGGCATGGGACGTTTACAATAATCCGATAAGCGCAGAAATTCAGTTTATTGTTGTTGGCGATGAAACCCTTACACTTAAAAACGTGTTAAATTATCCGAACCCTTTTGTTAATTATACGCAATTCTGGTTTACTCATAATCGCCCTTTTGAGCCTTTGGAAGTCCAGGTTCAGGTGATGACAATTACCGGGAAAGTGGTCTGGACAAAAAACCAGATTGTCAATACCGACGGCTTTTTATCCAGGGAAATTACCTGGGATGGTAAAGATGATTTTGGCGATAAAATTGGAAAAGGAGTCTATGTTTACAAGCTTACCGTGAAGTCAACGCTCACCAACAAAAAATCTGAAAAGTTTGAAAAGCTTGTTATCCTCTAAGAAAATGTTATATTTGTTTAATAAATTTTGAAAATCAGAATGAAAAAATTATCATTGGTACTGGTCTGTTTGTTGGCCATTCAGCATATAAAAGCGCAGGATAACAACAGGGTAATAACGACCGGGGTGCCATTTCTACTAATCGCAGCTGACGCGAGATCTGCCGGTATGGCCGATCAGGGTGTCGCTACTTCGCCAGACGCTTATTCCCAGCAATATAATCCTGCCAAATATGCATTCTCAATTCAAAAGCAGGGATTTTCTTTAAGCTATACACCTTATCTGACTGATTTGGTTAACGATATTTCATTAGGTCAGGTAACTTATTTCAACAGATTTGGTGCTGATGGAAGAAACGCGTTCGCGGCAAGTTTGCGTTATTTCGGACTTGGTGATATCGAATTAAGACAAAATTTTGACGATACACCTGTGGTGGTTACACCAAATGAATTCGCGTTCGACCTTTCTTATGCACTTCAATTGAGTGAGAAATTCTCGATGTCTGTAGCCGGACGTTATATTCGTTCAAGCCTCAGAATTCCGGATAGTAATGGTGATGCGTCTGCCGCCAGTTCGTTTGCCGTAGATGTTTCAGGTTACTATCAATCAGAAGAACAGGCTTACAGTGATTTCAACGGAAGATGGCGCGCAGGTTTCAATTTTCAGAACATGGGACCAAAGATTAGCTATGATTCAGACGATATCAGCTCGAACTTCTTGCCGGCCAATATGAAGCTTGGTGTCGGATTCGATTTTATTTTTGACGATTATAATAAAGTAGGCCTCGGATTAGAATTCAACAAATTGTTAGTGCCAACGCCACAGGAGCCTAAGGATCTCGACGGTGACGGAGAAATCGATGATTCTGAAATCGTAGCCAACAATAATGATTACAGAAAAACAGGTTGGGTAGAAGGGATGTTCAAGTCTTTTGGCGATGCGCCTGACGGTTTCAGCGAAGAACTCAAAGAATTCACATATTCAGTCGGTGCAGAATACCTATACCAGGATTCGTTTGCTTTCCGTTTAGGTTATTTTAATGAAAGTCCGCTTAAAGGTGCCAGAAAATTCTTCTCGCTCGGTGCTGGTTTCAAATACAATGTAGTAAAAATCGATGTTTCGTATTTGTTCTCTGCATCTAAAGTCAAAAATCCACTTGAAAATACACTGCGTTTTTCGCTTACCTTTAATTTCGGTGACGATTATGACCAATACTAAATAAGCTTAAAAATTAAATAGAATCCAAATTTCAGTAAAATGAGATTTGGATTTTTTTTCCCATAAAAACAATGAAAGAAATCAATCACACGACCAGATTTACCGTTTTTGACACTTTTCCTGAATTGCCCGAAGACATTCAGTCTTTAATGAATGAAGCAATTGCGATACGGAAAAATGCTTATGCGCCATATTCGAAATTCCGTGTAGGCGTTGCGCTGCTGCTAGATAACGGAAAGGTCGTTTTGGGGTCGAATCAGGAAAATGCAGCTTATCCATCCGGATTATGTGCAGAACGCGTTGCGGTCTTTCACGCAGGTGCCGTTTATCCGGAAGCTAAAATCATTAAAATGGCGATTACGGCTGCTTCAGATTCCAATACGACTGCTGCACCGATTCCGCCTTGCGGTGCCTGTCGTCAGTCGATTGCAGAATATGAATTCAAGCAGGATATGCCGATTGAAATTTATTTTATGGGCGAAATTGGCGCAATTTACAAATCAGATTCCCTTAAAAATCTGTTGCCGTTTATGTTTGATAAAAATTTTCTGTAACTGGTTACAATAAAATTTCCTAAATCCAATCCGAAGAAAATTTAAGAATTTTTACGGCTTTCCCTCAATACAACCTATCGAAAAAAAACCGTATTTTACCTTAAGGGAAGGGGCAAATGCATCCCTACGAAAAAATCAGATTTTTCTGGATACGGGAAAGCCGTAAAAATTGTTAAAATTTCAAGTGGAATTCCAGACTAAAAGTTCGAGATGTCACCTAAGGCTATACCAAAATTCAAAATTCAAAATTGAATCATAAAAATCACGGTATAAATTTTACTGCTACCGCGGAATGTCTTATTTTTGCCTTTCGCAAATTTGTGTGAGTAAACTATTTTGCGAGATAGTAAGTACAGACATACACAAACAATTTAGAAAGACAATTTCACATGAAAGAAGTTACAAAAGAAGTTTACCTGAAGTGGTACGAGGACATGCAGTTCTGGAGGAAGTTTGAAGACAAACTTGCCGCACTTTACATTCAGCAAAAAGTAAGAGGATTTCTTCACTTATATAACGGTCAGGAAGCGGTTCTTGCAGGCGCTTTGCATGCAATGGATTTGTCAAATGACAAAATGATTACTGCTTATCGCAACCACGTTCAGCCGATTGGTATGGGCGTTGACCCGAAAGCCGTAATGGCCGAGTTGCTCGGAAAAGTTACCGGAACTTCAAAAGGTATGGGTGGCTCGATGCACATTTTTTCAAAGGAAAAAGGATTTTTCGGAGGCCACGGTATCGTTGGTGCTCAGATTCCGGTTGGAGCAGGTATGGCTTTCGCCGATAAATATTTCGGCAGAAGTGGCGTAACATTGACATACTTCGGTGACGGAGCTGCACGTCAGGGATCGCTTCACGAAGCTTTTAATATGGCGATGTTGTGGAAACTTCCTGTAGTTTTTATCGTTGAAAATAATGGTTATGCAATGGGAACTTCTGTTGAAAGAACCGCCAACCACACCGATATCTGGAAATTAGGTTTAGGCTATGAAATGCCATGCGGCCCGGTTGACGGAATGAATCCGGTAAAAGTTGCTGAAGCCATGCACGAAGCAATCGAACGTGCCAGACGCGGCGACGGACGAACTTTCCTGGAAATGAAAACATACCGCTACAGAGGACACTCTATGTCTGATGCGCAATTATACAGAACCAAAGAAGAGGTCGAAGAATACAAAAAAATCGACCCGATTACGCAGGTTTTAGACGTTATCAAAGACCAGAAATATGCTACAGATGCAGAAATCGAAGCCATTGACGAAAGGGTGAAAAATTTGGTTGAAGAATGTGCAACATTCGCCGAAGAGTCAGCTTTCCCGGAAGTGCAACAGCTTTATGACGTGGTATACGAACAAGAAAATTATCCATTCATCCCTCACAGACTTTAATCCTATGGCTACCAAAATAACAATGCCGCGATTGAGCGACACGATGACTGAAGGAACTGTTGCAACCTGGCTCAAAAAAGTGGGTGACAAAATTTCCGAAGGTGATATCCTTGCCGAAATCGAAACCGATAAAGCGACGATGGAGTTTGAATCATTCAATTCAGGAACATTATTGCACATCGGAATTCAGGAAGGTGAAACTGCTCCTGTTGATGCGCTTCTCGCCATCATCGGAAAAGAAGGCGAAGATATTTCCGGGCTTTTAGGCGGAGATGCTCCTGCTGAGGAAAAGAAAGAAACTCCGAAAGAAGAGAAGTCTGAAGAAAAATCAGAAGAGAAATCTGAGGAAAAAGCAGAAACTAAATCAGAAGATAAAAAAACTGACGCACCGGTTGCCGATGATAAGAAAGATACTGCTGCTCCGGCTCCATTGCCGAAAGGAGTTGTAGTCGTTACAATGCCGCGTTTGAGCGACACGATGACCGACGGAACCGTTGCGACATGGCTTAAAAAAGTCGGCGATAAAGTGGCAGAAGGTGATATTTTAGCCGAAATCGAAACCGACAAAGCAACAATGGAATTCGAATCTTTCAATGCCGGAACTTTATTGTTCATCGGCGTCAATGAAGGCGAAACTGCTCCGGTAGACAGCGTTTTGGCAATTATCGGTCCGGAAGGAACTGATATCACTGGTGTTGCCGAAAACTACAAAAAAGGAGGCGCAACGGCTGCTCCTGCAAAGGAAGAAGCAAAAGTAGATGACGCTCCAAAAACTGAAGCAAAATCTGAAGATAAGCCTGCAGAAGAAACCAAAGAAACAGTTGAAACAGTTGCCGATGGAAAACGCATTTTCATTTCGCCATTAGCGAAAAAAATCGCCGAAGAAAAAGGCATCAACATTTCTCAGGTAAAAGGTTCAGGTGAAAACGGACGCATCGTAAAAAGCGATATTGAAAACTTCAAGCCACAAGCTGCTGCTCCGGCAAGCGCTTCATCTGAAGCTCCGAAAACGGAAGCTGCACCTGCAGTAAAACCTTTCGTTCCGACCGGAGAAGTTTCGACAGAAGAAATCAAAAACTCGCAAATGCGTAAAATCATTGCGAAACGCCTGTCAGAATCCATCTTTACCGCACCGCATTTCTACCTGACAATTGAAGTAGCAATGGACGAAGCGATGAAATCAAGAGCGACCATCAATACGATTCCGGATACAAAAGTGTCATTCAACGATATGGTGATCAAAGCCTGCGCGATGGCACTCAGAAAACATCCTAAAGTGAATTCGCAATGGAAAGAAGACGCCATCATCATCAACCATCACATCAATATCGGCGTTGCTGTTGCCGTTGAAGACGGATTAGTTGTTCCTGTATTGAAATTCGCAGACAACATGACCTTATCGCAAATCGGCGGTAATGTAAAAGATGTTGCCGGAAGAGCGAAAAACAAAAAACTGCAGCCGGCAGAAATGGAAGGCAGTACGTTTACGGTTTCTAACCTCGGAATGTTCGGAATTACCGAATTCACTTCAATCATCAACCAACCCAACTCAGCAATCCTGTCAGTTGGTGCCATCGTTGAAAAACCGGTTGTAAGGAATGGACAGATTGTTGTCGGTAACACGATGAAAGTGACTTTGGCCTGCGACCACAGAACGGTTGACGGTGCAACTGGGCGCAATTTTTACAAACACTAAGACAATATCTTGAAAATCCGGTAACAATGCTGGCTTAATCAAAATTTGTACTGATATAAATCCCGTCTCGATACAATCCTGACGGGATTTTTTTTATTTTAGCTTATAATCTGAACCGTTTTACTATGAAAAAAATTCTTTCTCTTCTAGGGTCAATTGCCTTTACATTTGCAGGAAATGCGCAATTGCATCAATATAAAGTAAATGAAAAAGATTTAGCCGCTACATTAAAAACGCTTTCTTCGGATGAATTTGAAGGTCGCGAAGCCGGAACACCCGGAATCGAGAAAGCAGCGGTTTTCCTGGAAAATTATTTTAAGTCGATTAAAGTAAAGCCATATTTTACAACTTATCGCGATACGCTGACGAATTTCAACAAAACGACCTGCAATATCGTCGGCTATATCGAAGGCAAGTTACCCGGTTCTCAAAAAAGAATTTATCATTCTTGGCGGACATTATGATCACATCGGAATAACCGGTTTCGGTGATGATAAAATCAATAATGGCGCGAATGACGACGCTTCCGGTGTGACTGCCGTTCTGGAGATCGCTAAATATTTCAAGCAATCAGGTTCGAATAAAAGAAGCATTCTGTTCGTATGCTTCAGTGGAGAGGAAAAAGGACTTCTAGGTTCTGAAAGCCTCGCTAAAAAACTAAAATCCAAAAAATTCAATCTGTATGCCATGCTTAATTTTGAAATGATTGGCGTTCCGATGAAAAGGGAGTATACGGCTTACTTAACTGGTTTTGATAAATCAAATATGGCGGCTAAAGTCAATGAATATGCGAATTATAATTTGGTAGGTTTCCTTCCGGCTGAAAAGGAATACCAGCTTTTCTCAAGATCCGATAATTACTCTTTTTATAATGAATTTCACGTGCCATCGCAAACAATATGTACTTTCGATTTTGAAAATTTCGATTTTTACCATGAGCCGGGAGATGAATTTGGAAGAATGGATACCGCACACATGACGTCATTTGTGCAAGTCATAATCCCCGTTGTTGAGAAAATGGCCAATTCGGCAACCAAAGAAATCAAACTCAACCAATGAAAAATATAATCGTTACCGGAACTTCGCGCGGCATCGGCTATGAACTGGCATTGCAATTTGCCAACGCCGGGCATCGGGTTTTAGCCATTTCCAGAAAAACGCCAAAAGCACTTATCGAAAATCCCAATATCACTTGCCTTTCCGTCGATTTGTCGGATGAAAATGATTTGCAAAAAGTAACTGATTTTCTCGCTGTCACATGGAATAAAGCAGATGCAATCGTGCACAACGCCGGCGCTTTGGCTTTCAAACCTTTCGCCGAAACTTCGATTTCAGATTTTGAGAAAATCTATAAAATCAATGTTTTCGCCGTTGCAGCGCTCACGCAGATTGCTTTGCCGTATATGGAAAAAGGCAGCCATGTTGTAACAATAAGTTCAATGGGCGGCATCCAGGGCAGTGTAAAATTTGCAGGGCTTTCCGCTTACAGTTCAAGCAAAGGCGCCGTGATTACGTTGTCAGAATTATTGGCAGAAGAATATCGCGAGCGCGGCATTGCTTTCAACGTGCTGGCTTTGGGATCGGTACAGACAGAGATGCTCGCTGAAGCTTTTCCGGGCTATGAAGCACCTCTTTCTGCGGTAGAAATGGCTGATTATATTTTCAATTTTACATTGACCGGAAATAAAGTTTACAACGGAAAAGTATTGCAAGTCGCCTTAACCACGCCTTAAATGAGTGAAGTCCTCGCCAAATATTTGCCCGAACACGCAGTTGTAACTTGCTTTGAGCTGATAAAAGCGAATCAGGTGCACCTGAAAATCGTCAATGAACGGCAAACGCGCCATGGCGATTATCGCAAAGGCATTTCCGGTAAGCATGAAATTACCGTCAATGCCAACCTGAACAAATACAGATTCCTGATTACATTGGTTCATGAAATTGCACATTTAGTAGCTTTTGAAAAATTCGGGCGCAATATAAAACCGCATGGTGCGGAGTGGAAATATACATTTCAAAGATTGATGGTACCTTTCATCCGGCCGGAAATTTTCCCTAATCAACTGCTCGGGCTTTTGGCACAACATTTCAAAAATCCAACTGCAAGCAGTGATACCGATGCAAGATTGGCATTGGCATTGAAACAATTTGACGAAAAAGACGATGTAACCTATGTTTTTCAAGTGCCTGATGGTGGTTATTTCAGGATAAAAAATGGCAGAATTTTTCAAAAAAAAGGCATCCGCGTAAAAAGGCATGAATGTCTCGAAGTCAAAACCGGAAGACTGTTTTTATTCAATCCGAATGCAGAAGTGGAAATTCTGCCGGGTTGATGGCACAAATTCACATTTATTTAATACAAATGTATCGTTGTTTGCTTAATTTTAAGCAGTATACCTTAGGAACAAATTATAATGAACAAAAACTACTACGCGATTTTAATGGCCGGCGGCGTCGGATCGAGATTCTGGCCGGTTAGCACGAATGATTTTCCGAAACAATTCCACGATATGCTAGGCTCAGGCGAAACGCTGATTCAAAAAACTTTCAGCCGTTTGTCAAAGCTTATTCCTGCAGAAAATATCCTGATCTTAACCAACGAAAAATACAATCAATTGGTTTTAGACCAACTGCCAATGGTAAATCAGGAACAGGTTTTGCTTGAACCTGCTATGCGCAATACGGCACCATGTATCCTATACGCATCCTTAAAAATCCAGAAACAAAATCCGGATGCCGTAATGGTTGTCGCGCCAAGTGATCATTGGATTGAAGATGAAAATGCATTTACAGCCAATCTCCAGACGTGTTTTGATTTCTGTGCGAAAGAAGATGCGCTTATGACTTTAGGCATCCAGCCGACATTTCCGAATACCGGATTTGGTTATATCGAATTTGATAAATCAGATGTGAATCCGGTTAAAAAAGTGAAGCAATTTCGTGAAAAACCTGATTATGAAACTGCAAAATCTTTCCTTGAAAGTGGCAATTTCCTGTGGAATGGCGGGATTTTTATCTGGAGTGCAAAATCGATTGTATCTGCTTTTGAAAAATTCCAACCGCAAATGTATCAATTGTTCCTAAATGGATTTAACGATTTTAATACGCCTTCGGAAGTAAATTTCATCAATGAAAATTATGCTTCCTCGGAAAATATTTCTATTGATTTTGCTGTAATGGAAGATGCCGGAAATGTGTTCGTGCTTCCCGCCACTTTCGATTGGAACGACCTTGGAACATGGGGTTCTTTGCACGAAAAGCTTGGTAAAGATGAAAACAATAATGCCGTAATCAATGCAACTGTGATCTTAGAAAACGCTTCGGATAATATTATCCGCTCCGATGCAACAAAATTAATCGTCATTGACGGATTGAACGATTATATAATTGTCGACAGAAATGACGTGCTGCTGATTTATCCGAAAGGAAAAGAACAGGATATTAAAGCGATTGTTTCCAAAATCGGGAAATAAATTTTATTGGCTATCTTTCGTTAAAATTAGATATGAGATTTATTGCAATAGTTTTTTTGACGATTTTAGTTTCCTGCAAATCACAAATTCCTTACACAGCATCCATGAAATCGGATTTAGCGAAAAGGTATGCGCTGGATCAAAAATTACAACAGCTAGATACTAAAAGAGAACCGGAACAACAATACCGCGATTCGATGGCAACTGCAATGAATAATACCTGTATAGAAAATCTCGAGGCCGCAAAAAAATATTTTCACAGTAATGGCTTTCCCGGATTAAAAGAAAATGGAAAGGAAACAGAACTGCATTTTTGGATAATTGTACAACACGGCGACCACGATGTTACTTTTCAGGCGAAAGTTTTAAAGGCGATGCGTAAAGAATATGAAAAAGGCAATGCTGATTCAAAGTATTATGCTTTTTTGTATGACAGGGTTAAGAAAAATCAAAATAAACCGCAATTATACGGTTCGCAAATTTCCTGGGATACCGGTAGTCCGTTGCCATATAATTTAGAAAATCCGGCAGAAGT
Source organism: Flavobacterium sp. 3HN19-14 (assembly GCF_051373205.1). Lineage (NCBI taxonomy): Bacteria > Pseudomonadati > Bacteroidota > Flavobacteriia > Flavobacteriales > Flavobacteriaceae > Flavobacterium > Flavobacterium sp. 3HN19-14. The sequence continues at coordinate 3,788,175 of NZ_JBPPZT010000001.1, read as the reverse complement.
AAATCAAAGACGCAAGGCAATGGGGTTGGAGCCAATCGAAGAATACCTTAAAAATTTTTAATTATTTCTTATCGTCTTTCAGATAAGCTTCCCTTACTTTCTTAAATAAGTTCGAAGAATATACGAAGTTGGTTACAGCTTCATTATCTGTACGAAAAATCTCCTCTTTTGTGCCTTCCCAGGCTTTTAGGCCATTTTTAAGGAATACGATTTTATCACCAATTTCCATCACCGAGTTCATGTCATGCGTGTTGATGACAGTTGTGATGTTGTATTCTTCGGTAATTTCTTTAATCAAATTGTCAATCAGGATCGAAGTATTTGGATCGAGTTCGGAGTTGGGTTCGTCGCAAAACAAATATTTCGGATTGTTCACAATCGCGCGCGCAATGGCGACACGTTTCTGCATGCCGCCAGAAATTTCCGAAGGCAGTTTTTTATTAGCATCGATCAAATTCACTCTTTTCAAAACAAAATTCACACGATCCATATTTTCGGAACGGGAATTTCGGGTGAACATTTTTAACGGAAACGCGACATTCTGTTCTACTGTCATTGAGTCGAATAAGGCACTTCCCTGAAATACCATTCCGATTTCAGTACGCAATTCGCGTTTTTCATCCGGCGTCAATTCTGAATAAATCCGACCGTCAAATGAAATCGTGCCGGAGTCAGGTGAATGGATTCCCAATAAAGTTTTGAGCAAAACCGTTTTTCCGGAACCGCTCTGCCCAATGATCAGGTTGGTCTTGCCTTCATTAAAAGTAGTCGAAACACCCTTTAGAACCTGAACGCCGTTGAAAGATTTCTCTATGTTTTTTACTTCGATCATCAGGTTAAAAGTAATTGGGTTAGGATATAATTGAGCAAAATAATGGTTACGGTTGTCCATACAAACGCTACTGTACTGGCTTTACCGACTTCAAGCGCGCCGCCTTTCATATAATAACCGTGAAATGAAGGCACCGTTGCCAGCACCAAAGCGAATACGAAAGTTTTTATAAATGCATAAGCGATGTGAAATGGTACGAATTCCTGCTGGATACCGCCGATGAATTCATCACTGGAGCCAAAACCGCCATAAACCGCCGCAATCCAGCCGCCTAAAATCCCTAAGAACATAGCAATTCCGATAACGAACGGATACAAAAGCAGCGCCATTAATTTTGGAAAAACGAGATAATTTAAGGAGTTAACGCCCATCACTTCCAAAGCATCAATTTGCTCTGTAACGCGCATCGTTCCTATGCTTGAAGTGATAAATGAACCCATTTTCCCTGCCATAACGATGGAGATGAAAGTCGGCGCAAACTCAAGAATTACCGATTGCCTCGTGGCAAAACCAATGAGGTATTTCGGAATCAACGGATTGGTAAGGTTCAACGCGGTCTGAATCGCCACAACGCCACCAACGAAGAAGGAAATAAAAGCGACGATACCGAGTGAATCGATTATCAAATCGTCGATTTCTTTCAGGATAAGCCCTTTCATTACAGACCATTTGGTTGGCTTGTTAAAAATTTCTTTCCACATCAGGAAATACCTTCCAATCTGCGATAAATAGCGGATGAGCATCATGTCTTAAAAATATACGCTAAAATAAGGATTAGTTTACAGTTTATGGGCTGGCTTAACAGTTTTTTATCCTGAAAAATCAATTTCCGAATAATTTGCCTTTCATTTTCTGAAGCCGGTAGGAACGTATAAATTTTGCCTGTTCGGCAGTTACCAGCAATGGTCTTTTAGAAGATTTTGCTTTCAAAAATCCGCGGATATAATCAAAAAACAGCAATGGTTTTTTCTTTAGCATCGCTAATTTTGCCGAAGCGATTGCGGTAATCGTAAATCCGTAACCTAACGAATAAAAAGCTTCGCCTTGTTTGAAACGTGCAGTTTTGTTGTAATTCGCGCCGGTTGGTTTCAGATGTTTTACGATTAATGAAGCATCTGTGACGACTTTCCAGCCGTAAAATTTACAAAGCAATTCATCGACGGTATCCCAGCCCATTGCAGCTTTTAGGCCGCCGATTTGCTCAAAACATTCCTTGCGATATGCTTTAAATGCACCGCGAATGTGGTCTTTATCGGTCAGATTTTCAAGAACCCATTCGCCGTTTTTTTCTATGAATGCGAATCCGCCGGCCATTCCAATCTTTGGGTCTGATAGAAAATGGCCAATAATTGTTTCAAAGTAATTTTCAGGAAAAATTAAATCAGCGTCGGCTTTTACTATAAAATCGTATTCTTTGTCAATAAATACAGTGCCAAAGTTAAAAGCATTAATCACCTTGCTTCCCGGTAAATGCTTTGCATCAGATTGCAGGCTTACACTTGAGAATAATTCCGGATATTGAAAGCAGAATGAGTCGAGGATAGCTTGTGTGCCGTCTGTAGAATTGTCGTTTACAACCAAAACATTCTTCGGCAAAACAGTTTGATTGCGCAAGGAATCAAGTGTTAATGCAATGAATTTCTCCTCATTATGGGCCGGAATAATAATCTGGTAATTCATCATTTAATTTTTTCGGCGTAAACGATATAATACCGATTCGTAAAACGGCGCAACAACGGCCGCAATCCGAATTTTTTTACGGGATTTGTCCACTTTTCAGAATCGATGATTTTCCAGCCGGTTTTTTCCAAAAGCCAATCGAGTTGCCAGTCTTCAAATTCATGATAATGGCGGTCCCACATATCAGTTTTACTGCGATATGCCGGTGAAAACCACAATCGCATCGGAATCGAAATGAACAATTTATCAGCTTTTATTTCCTGCAAAATCGTATACGGATTCAGCAAATGCTCAAAAATTTCAAATGCTGTAACAACATCGGTGGTTTTTTGCAAGCCTGACTGGTCTTTGTCTAAATCTTCGCCTGACGTATTTGAAACGGAAAACCCTGCGCCAATCATGATTTTTGAAAACGGATTTTCAACGCCAAGATCAAGGATTGTCTCGTTAGTGGAAATGTGCTTTTTTAAGAAAGCAAGTGTATGGTTGAAACGTTTTTCGGGGAAAGTCTTTTCGTACATGTTTGTAGATTTGCTAACGCGCAAATATAAGAAGAATGGTTGTTATTTGCAGTGGATAGCCAGACCAGCTTCAAAAAATTAATAGCGGTAAACAATTGCATTTACGTTCATTCCGGCGCCAACCGAAGCGAAAATTACGACATCGCCTTTGTGGATCTCCTGATTTTTGATTTTTCCCTGAACCAGTAAGTCAAAAAGTGTGGGTACGGTCGCGACGCTGCTGTTCCCCAGCTCATGGATGCTCATCGGCATGATCAGTGGTGGCGGCGTTTTGCCGTATAATTTGTAAAAACGATGGATAATGGCTTCGTCCATTTTTTCGTTGGCCTGATGAATGAGGACTTTTTTGACTTCGTCGATTTCAATGCCGCTTTTGTCTAGGCATTCTTTCATCGCTTGAGGTACGCGGCTTAACGCGAATTCGTATATTTTCCTGCCGTACATTTTGATGTAGCGCACGTCGGGATCTAAATCTTTGTTATAAGAATTGCCGAAGTACAAATAACCCGCTTCTTCGTAGGCGTAAGTAGCGCTTTCGAATGCGAGAATCCCGGAGCTGTCGTCTTCTGAGATTTCGACCACAGATGCACCGGCACCATCAGAATATATCATAGAATCGCGGTCATGGGCGTCAATCACGCGCGAAAGCGTTTCAGCACCAATCACCAGGCATTTTTGCGCCATTCCGGATTTCAGGAAAGCATTGGCCTGCAGAACGCCTTCAACCCAGCCGGGACATCCGAAAAGTATGTCATAAGCGACACATTTTGGATTCCTGATTTGTAATTTTTGTTTGACACGTGTGGCGAGGCTTGGCAGAATATCCGATTGTATTGCACCTTTTTTCACATCGCCAAAATTGTGTGCAAGAATGATATAATCTAAAGTTTCCCGGTTAATATTGGCGTTTTCAATGGCGCGTTCTGCGGCGATTACAGCCATATCAGAACTTACCATATTTTCGTTGGCATAACGTCTTTCGTCAATTCCGGTGATGTCTTTGAATTTTTGGATGACAATGTCATTCGGGTGGGAAAGCTGCGTCCCGTCTTCATTTAAAAAAATGTGCGCGCCGAAATCTGTATTTTTAATGGCTGTTTCGGGTATAAAGCTTCCGATTCCCGTAATCTTGACTGTCATGTTTCGAGGTATAAATAATGCTAAGTTACGATTAAAATGACAGCGAAATCAGAATGAAGCGACGAATTCGCTTGTGTTGCAGAATTGTCATTTTATGAATTGTAAAAATAAGAATCCTGCAAAAAATAAAAGCTTTATTTCGACTGGGCAATTTTGATTTGCATTATTGTGGAAATAGACAATGCCTGCGTTTTGATTTTTTCAGCATTTTCGCCTTTGAAAAGTTCGTCGACGGTCGTGTTGAAATGATCCAGCCAGATTTGGAATAATTCAGGTGTCAGGAATTCCTTTTTGCTGATGTCAAGGTGTATTTGGGTCAGATTGTTGAAATAACCGCCAGTGTTGAAAATAGCCTGCGACCAGAATGTGACTAAAATCGGCAAATGTTCTTCAATTTTTATTTTTACAACATCTGTGAAAATATAGCTTATGGTCGGATCGGAAAGCAGTTTTTTGTAAAATTCATCCACCAGAAAAAGCAAATCTTCTTTGTTTTCGATGTCATTCATTTGGAATTGGTATTTAGTAAAAACCCTTTCAGAATTAAATCGGAAAGGGTTTTGAATTTTAGAATGTTTTGAAAATAAAATTACATGTAAGCCTCGATTGGCGCACAAGAACAAATCAGGTTTCTGTCGCCATAAGCATCATCAACACGACGAACACTTGGCCAGAATTTGTTGTCTGCGATATAATCGAGCGGGAAAGCGGCTTGCTCTCTCGTGTAAGGCGCCGTCCATTGGTCTGAAGTCAGCATTGCCAAAGTGTGCGGCGCATTTTTCAATACGTTATCCGGATTTTCAACTGAACTTGCTTCAATTTCTTTTCGGATCGCAATCATCGCATCACAAAAACGATCCAATTCGGCTACATCTTCGCTTTCTGTAGGTTCGACCATCAAAGTTCCTGCAACAGGAAAAGAAACTGTTGGTGCATGGAAACCGTAATCCATCAAACGCTTGGCGATATCAGTCACTTCGATTCCGTTTTGCTTGAACGAACGGCAATCGAGAATCATTTCGTGTGCCGCGCGGCCGCGTTCGCCTGTGTATAAAATAGGGTAGTGGCTTTCCAGGCGCGTTTTCATGTAATTGGCATTGAGGATGGCGAATTTCGTCGCATTCGTCAATCCTTCAGCACCCAACATCGAAATGTATCCGTAAGAAATCAAACAGACCAAAGCCGAGCCCCAGGGAGCCGCTGAAATTGCGGTAATTGCAGTTTCGCCACCAGTTGGAATAACCGGATTTGTCGGTAAGAACGGAACCAAATGCTCTGCAACGCAAATCGACCAACGCCGGGCACACCGCCTCCGTGCGGAATGGCGAATGTTTTGTGTAAATTCAGATGGCAAACATCGGCGCCGATTGTTGCAGGATTTGTGAGTCCAACTTGTGCGTTCATATTTGCGCCGTCCATATAAACCTGTCCGCCATTTTCATGGATGATTTGTGTGATTTCGCGGATAGCGCTTTCAAAAACACCATGCGTTGACGGGTAAGTCACCATCAAACATGATAATTCATCTTTATATTCAATAGCTCTTGCGCGTAAATCTTCCACATCGATGTTGCCGTTTTCCATTGTTTTGGTCACAATGATCTTCATTCCGGCCATCGCTGCCGAAGCCGGATTTGTACCGTGCGCTGATGACGGAATCAAACATACATTTCTGTGGTGATTGCCATTTGCGTGGTGATAAGCACGAATCACCATCAATCCGGCATATTCGCCCTGAGCGCCGGAATTTGGCTGTAAAGTCGTGCCGGCAAAACCAGTTACGACGTTCAGTTGCTCTTCGAGTTTTTTGAGCATGATTTGGTAACCTTCGGCTTGTTCAACCGGTGCGAATGGGTGGATGTTGTTCCAGATGCCCATGCTCAAAGGCAGCATTTCCGCAGCAGCGTTAAGCTTCATCGTGCATGAACCTAAAGAAATCATAGAGTGGTTTAACGCCAAATCTTTTCTTTCGAGTTTTTTGATGTAACGCATCAACGAAGTTTCTGAATGATGGCTGTTGAAAACTTCGTGCTGTAAGAACGACGATTTTCTTTCAAGGCCTTCGCCGTAATTTTTCTGCGAAGACAATTCAGAAATCGTGAAAGTTTCTTTTCCGGTCGCTTCTGCAAAAATGTTGATAATTTTATTGATGTTATCGATTGAAGTTGTTTCGTTAAACGCAATCGAAACCGTATCAGCATCCGGATAAAAGAAATTCACTTCATTTTTCTCAGCGGCAGCTTTTACTTTTTGTGCATCTGCTTTCACCAGAATCGTATCAAAAAAAGCAGAATTGGTTTGGTAAACGCCTAATTTATTCAACGCATCTGCTGTCGTAACTGCACAAGCGTGTACTTTTTCTGCGATATATTGCAAGCCTTTCGGCCGTGGTAAACCGCATACATTCCGGCCATCACCGCTAATAAAACCTGTGCTGTACAGATATTCGAAGTGGCTTTATCGCGTTTGATGTGCTGCTCTCTTGTCTGCAACGCCATACGGAGTGCGCGGTTGCCATTCGCATCCTGCGTCACGCCGATGATCCTGCCCGGCATACTGCGTTTGTATTCGTCCTTTGTGGCGAAATAAGCGGCATGCGGACCGCCGTAACCTAACGGAATTCCGAAACGCTGTGTTGTTCCAACTACAACATCTGCGCCCATTTCTCCCGGAGAAGTTAATTTCACCAGGCTTAAAATATCTGCTGCAACGGCAGTCTTGATTTCACTGGCTTTCGCTTTGGCGATAAATCCGGCGTAATCGTAAACCTGTCCGTATTTGCCGGATATTGCAGCATCGCACCGAAGAAATCAGTTGAAAAATCGAAGTTTTCGTGGTTGCCGATAACGAGTTCAATTCCGATTGGCGTTGAACGTGTCTGCAAAACCGATAAGGTCTGCGGCAATATTTCTTCAGAAACGAAGAATTTATTCGTGTTATTTTTCTTCTGGTCGCGTGTCCTTACATCAAATAACAATGCCATGGCTTCCGCAGCAGCGGTACTTTCGTCGAGTAAAGAAGCATTTGCGATTTCCATTCCGCTGAGTTCAATAACGGTTGTCTGGAAATTTAAGATGGCTTCAAGACGACCTTGTGCAATTTCTGCCTGATAGGGCGTATAAGCCGTATACCAGCCCGGATTTTCAAGCACATTGCGCTGGATGACCGCAGGCACAATCGACGCATGGTAACCGAGTCCGATGTAAGTGCTGAATACCTTGTTTTTGTTACCGAGTTTCCTGATGTGGTTCAGGTATTCAAATTCGGTCAATGCAGGAGCCAAATTAAGGGCGCTTTAAGTCGGATATCGTCCGGAATTGTCTCATAAATCAACTGGTCCAAATCGGAAACACCAACGGTTTTCAAAAGGTGCGAAAGGTCGTTTTCCCTTGGTCGATATGTCTTAAAGCGAAAGCATCTGTTCTCATATAGTAGTTTAAGTTGTGTAAAATTGAAGTCCGTAAAATTAAATATTAATCTTCTAATATATCCGTTTTTTAACGTCGATTTTTGGGTATTTTTCAACTGAAACGCGTTGTTATTAACAGTTTGATTAAATTTGTAAAATGACGGTTTTCAGGCGCATTTTAGATTTTTACATCCAAAGCAGCATCCATGTGGCGCTGTCATGTTATGCGCTGGTGCGGATGACGCATCATATGTTCAGAATCCGGAGCATGAATTCATGTCACTTTTTGCTTTTTTCGGAACAATCGCAGGTTATAATTTCGTCAAATATGATGCTTTGGCCAGAACCGGAAAACGGGAGCCGAGTTTTCGTGTGAAAGCGATTGCAGTGCTGAGTTTTTTCTCGGTTTTAGCCGCAGGATATTGTTTCTTTCAACTTGAAAATATCACTAAAATTATTTCCACGGCATTTTTGGGATTGACGGTTTTATATACTTTGCCTTTCTTCCCGAATAGAAAAAACGCGCGCAATTCGGCCGGAATCAAGATTTATATCGTTTCGGTTTGCTGGGTTGGCGTGACCGTCGTGCTTCCGGTTTTAAATGCTGATCCGCAATTGCAGCAGCTTTTCACTTCTGATTTTTACCTCAAATTAGTGCAGCGCTTTCTGCTGATTTTTGTTTTGGTGTTGATTTTTGAAATCATAGATTTATCAAAAGACGACCCGCATTTGCAAACCGTCCCGCAGCAGATTGGCATGAAGCGGACGAAAATTTTAGGATTGATTTTACTGATTGCATTTTATTTCCTTGAATTCCTGAAGATAAAATTTGACGCGAATCAAGTGCTTGTAAATATAGCTTTAGTGATTGCTGTCGCCACTTTTCTGATTTTTGCGAATGAAAAAGATCGAAATACTACACTTCATTTTGGGTAGAAAGTATCCCGGTTTTATGGTGGTTATTGCTGTTGTTTTTCTGTTAATCCTTTCAGGATTGCGTTCCTGTTCCGAATGAATTCCGTCAGGTAATTTTTCAAAATCATCTTGTCGAAAATCTTCCCGAAAATCCCAAATGGCGTTTCATATTGAATTTTGTCTGTCACAACTGTTTTTCCGTCCAAAACTTCAAATGAATGTTCATGCCGGAAAGATTTGAACTGACCTTCGAGCATTTCATCCACAAAATAAATTGGAAAATCCATTTCAGAAATCAGGCTTTTATGTGTCAGCCAGAAGCCGAAATGCTTGGCTTTCCAGGTTACGGTTTCGCCCAATTCAATCAATCCTGAAGTTCTTCCTGCAATCACTTTTTCATTTGACTGGCTTGTTGAAAGCAAATGGATGTCGATATTTCGGTTAATGTCAAAAACCTTTTCGATTGGAGCGTTGACGATGGTTGTCAGGTTTATTTCAGTCATTTTAGAATTGATAATGTCCGATAATATTATGAACGAAAAGCAATGTATTTACAACAGCAAAAAGCACGAAAAGGCAATTCATCCCGTAGCTTCCGATTTTGAAAATTGTCTTTTTCGGAATGTCATACATTGGATAATAGGCAATTTGCGTGGCGACTTTCCCGACCCAATACATTGCAATCAATCCTGTTAAAGCTACCGCCAATGCTGAGGTTTCCTTTAATTCATCTGTAAAAATAATAGCGATCAATCCGAAAGAGAAATTCAACCCTTGGATATAGCGGCCGTAAGTTTTGGCGATTTCCTGGTTCAATGGTTTAAGCTTTTTCACGTCGTTGTACCAGTCAAAAACCTGATGGCGGATGTACGGATAAATCATTGCAGTGAAAATCTGGCCAATTCCGCTTGCGATGATCAGCCAGTTTGGGATGTTGAAATTCATGATTATGAGTTTAAAAAATGAATAATAATTGCAGCATAGACAGTCCATGTTGCAGCGAGGTACAAAGGCAATTGAAGCAATCTCAATCGGCGCAAATGTTCGGCAAGCATTATCAGAAAACCGATCAGAAACCAAATTTGTACCAAGACTCCGGGCACTTTTATCAAAATATTTAAAACAAAAACCGGTATGAGAATCAAGCTCCCGAAAAGTAAAACGGTCATCAGGTTTCCGGCGTAATTCAATATTTTTTCGGCGTCGTATTTCAATATAAACAGGCTTTGAAAAATTACAAGTCCGAGATTGAAGATAAAAATTTCACTTGTCGGAAAATTTAATTTCGAAAAAATAGACGCACTTGCAGATGCTGCAAAAATGATGTAAAAGAATCGGTATCTGTAATTAAAATCCGGAACGCATTGTCGCACATTTCCGTCAGTCCTGCTTGGAATTATGACTTTCCTGTTGTAAGAAATAAAAGAATATAATTTTTTCAGAAGATATTTTATTGGTGTAAAATTACCGGCTTTTTCTATCCACGGAAATGAATTTCCGATAACTTTCAGCAAACTGTCGATGCCGTAAATGGCGGTTTTATTTTGGTTGTCGATGAGTACGATTTCATTTGAGGCGCGTTTTAAATCGATAAAATCTTCTTCAGCAGAAATTGCAGAAAACGGTTTTTTGCCATTTTTGTCAAGCATTCCGGCTCTGATGAAACCGGCGGTGTAAAGTTTGCACATTGGGCAATCTTCGTCGTAGAGGAGGGTTTGGTTCTCGAGCGTTTTCATAAAATTGTTTTTTTATTTTCTACAGTAATTCCGGAACCTTCTGCTAACATTACAGAAACTGGCTTCAGATTTTTGAGGATGTCGAAATCGGGCCGTAATTGTATTCGAAATGCACATCCATATCAAATCGGATTACTTCATATTGCCGCCATCCTGGATGCGTAACTTCATATTCAAAAGTTTTACTTTCGGTAAATTTTGTGTAGCCGAAATAATGTTCTGTGATAAATTCAGCTTCAGAATTTGGCAGAATCGGACTTGGTTCTTTTTTTGTTTCAACCTCAATGAAATTCCTATGTTTTTTTGAGAACCAGTTGTAAGTGAACGTATGCGAATGCGCGGTTTCAACATAAGAATTGCTCATTTTCATCGTATAATAATGCTCTTTAAAAAGCAGATTGGCGATTAAAGCGATGGCACGTTTCGGAACGATTTCCTTAATGAAGACAACGCCGCGTTTCCATTTGCCATTTTCAAATCTCTTGACGTAAAACCTTAAATTCACTTCCTCAAAATCGGTATGAAATGGAACTGCAAGGCCGATAACTCTTGTATCGTGGAATAAAAAACCGACTAAACTGACGTAACATTTTCCATTCCAAAAATCGATTTCTGTCCCAAACGGTACATATTTTTTCAGTACTTGCGGATTGATTTCATAATTAATCAATGCTAAATTTTTCCATCCTGCTTTTAAAAAACTCATGACTAAAAGTTTTAGAAGTTTCAATTAAAAATGAAACTTAATTTCAAATTTTTTTATTTCATAATCTTAACGACCAAACAGCCAGCCAGTTGTCTTTAAATTCAGTGACTTTCTCAAGCATATTATCGGCTTTCAAAACGAAATCATATAATTTGGTGGTTTGATCAACAAAATGTTTCGCTTCAGCGGAATCGTTCGGGCGGATAGAAGTTACTTCTTTCAAAACCCGAAGCGCAGGCTTGATTTCACGTTTGCTTCTTTCTTTTGCAATTTTTACAGCGAGTTCGTCAAGATCTTTTTCGGCGGTGAAAAATTCGCGTCTTTCGCCTTGTTTGTATTCTTTGTAAACGATGCCCCAATCCATCAGCGCTCGTAAATTCATGCTGGCATTACCGCGCGAAATTTTGAGTTCATCCATAATTTCCTCCATCGAAACCGGAATATTTGACACCATCAAAAGCGCGTGAATCTGAGCCATTGTTTTATTGATGCCCCATTGCGAACCGAGTGCGCCCCATGTCTGGATGAATTTATTTTTGGCTTCTTTGAATTCCATGATGTAAAGATAATGAATTGTTTTTAAAGTTTCAATAAAAAATGAAAGTTATTGCTGTGTGTAAATTTTATTTTTTTTAAAGGAGTCAATAATTTGAAAAACAGGTATTTATACGTATAAATATTTTATTATATAGTCGTTATTTTATCCTTCACTAAGTTCATAACCAATAAAACATAACGATATGTCTGACAATTTGAACGCTCCGGATCAGGAGACAAGAAAACAGCAAGCGCTTGCAAATTTTGCGAGCCAGGGTATTGACGAAAACAATCCGCCAGCACCGAGTGCTGCACCGCTGCCAACATCATTAGCGGATAGCCCGGCAATTAACAAAGAGGCCGTTGCTGAGGGAATGACCTCTATTCCGTGTATGATTAGTATTGATTCTATTTTGGTCTACACGCATCTTACAGTAACTGCAAGCATCGGAACTTTCACAGGAAGTGCCGGCGGTCTCGGCGTTGGCGACATGACCGCTGCGGGTGTACTTTATTACAGCGACGAAGCTGCTTTGCTGGCGACAGAAGATTTCGGTGTCTTTTTTGGCAGCGATATGGGCGGCGTATGCCAAATAACCTGGGTGCTAACGGCAACGCCACGGCGACCGGAGTAGGTGATGGCGGCGGTGCTTTTGGAGGCAAAGGAAGCTGGAGCTGAATGGATCACCAGTAACGAAAATGGGAGTCGACAAATCGGCTCCCATTTTATTTTATAACAATCCTGCTCTTTTCAGCAACGCTTCAGGTTTTGGTTCCTGTCCGCGGAAGCGTTTATATAACATCATAGGATGTTCCGTACCGCCTTTGGAAAGGACGTTTTCTTTAAATTTTTGTGCGACTGCAATATCGAAAATCCCCTTTTCCTGAAAATATGCGAATGCATCTGCATCGAGCACTTCAGCCCATTTGTAACTGTAATAACCTGAGGAATAGCCGCCTTGGAAAATATGTGAAAATGACGTACTCATGCAGTTTTCAGCCACATCAGGATATAAAGTAGTGTTTTCAAAAACTGCTTTTTCAAAAGCCTTTACATCCATAACTGCAGCCGGATCTTCGCTGTGGAAAGCCATATCCAGCAAGCCGAAACTCAGTTGGCGTAAAGTCGCCATTCCTTCGAGGAAACTCGCACTTTCCTTGATTTTCTGCACATATTCCTGCGGAATGATTTCACCGGTTTTGTAATGTTTTGCGAATAACGCCAAAGCTTCAGGCTCATAACACCAATTTTCCATCACCTGGCTCGGCAATTCAACAAAATCCCAATAAACCGAAGTTCCTGACAGGCTTGCGTATGTGGTGTTGGCGAGCATTCCGTGCAGCGCGTGGCCAAATTCGTGGAATAAAGTCGTCACTTCGTTAAAAGTCAGCAACGAAGGTTTTGTCTCGGTTGGCGGCGTAAAATTACAAACGATAGAAACGTGTGGTCTTTCGTTTACACCATTTTTGACGAATTGCGGTTTGTAGGAAGTCATCCACGCACCGTTGCGTTTGCCTTTTCTTGGGAAGAAATCGGCATAGAAAATGGCAACGAGTTCGTTTTTTTCGTCGCGCACTTCAAAGGTTTGAACGTCTGTATGGTATTTGTCGATGCCTGTGATTTCGGTAAAAGTGATGCCGAATAATTTTTGTGCAATTGTAAAAGCGCCGTTGAGTACATTTTCGAGTTGAAAATAAGGTTTTAATTTTTCGTCATCAAGTTCGAATAATTGCTGTTTGAGTTTTTCAGAATAATAAGCACCGTCCCATTTTTCAAGGTGATCAATATTGTCAAGATTTTTCGCGAAAGCGGTCAGTTGCGCAAATTCACGTTCGGCGGCAGGTTTTGCTTTTTCGAGTAAATCATTTAAAAACGATTTTACTTTCTCTGGTGTTTGCGCCATCCTTTCTTCAAGGACGAAATCGGCATGGGTTTTATAACCGAGCAGATGGGCACGCTCGTGGCGCAGTTTTGCGATTTTCAATACGTTTTCGCGATTGTCGAATTCGTTGTTCTGAAAAGCTTTTTTTCCGGCCGATACAGCGATTTCTTTGCGCAATTCGCGTTTGTCGGCATAAGTGACGAACGGGATGTAGCTTGGAAAATCCAAAGTAAAAATCCAGCCGTCAAGTTCTTTGGAAGTGGCTAAAGTTTTTGCTGCTTCAATGGCACCTTCCGGCAAACCTGAAAGGTCATTTTCATTGGTGATATGCAATTGATAATTGTTGGTTTCTGCCATGGACATTTTCTCCGTAAGTCAGTTTCAGCTTTGCCAGATCTTTGTCGATTTCGCGCAGGCGTTCTTTCTTTTCCGGCGAAAGCAATGCGCCGTTTCTTGAAAAAACCTTGAATTTTTTATCGAGTAAAGTTGATTGTTCTGTATTTAAATTGAGCGACTCTTTTGTTCGTAAACCGTTTTTATCCTTTTGAATAAATCTTCGTTGAGCGTAATATCATTACTGAAAGCCGTTAATAATGGCGAAACTTCCTGAGCAATTTTCTGGATTTCGTCATTGGTTTCTGCGGAATTCAGATTAAAAAAGATACTGGAAATGCGGTCAAGTTTTTCTCCTGAAAAATCAAGCGCGGCAATGGTATTTTCAAAAGTAGGAACTTCGGAATTTTTGATGATATCGTCGATTTCTTTTCGCGCTTCTTCAATGGCCTGTTCAAAAGCCGGTTTGTAATCTTCGTTTTTTATTTTGGAAAAAGGTGCGGTGTCAAATTTTGTCCCAAAGGGAAGTTGATATTGCTCATATTTTAAATGATATTCTGAAATTATAATTTTAACATTTAAAAATAAAAATGTTAAAATTTGTTAAAAGATGTATTTTGTCGATTTTTTGTGTACTTTTACCGTAGATTTTAATTTTTATACGATTTGAATCTTTTCATATTTTATCTTTTTTGCCCCAAATCAAAAAAATAAATTCAGATTCAAAGCTTTTAAATTTATGGCTCCTGTATCCCAAATCCAGGAGCTTTTTTATTTAAGGCCTTCAGAAGATTTATTGACGGCTTCTTTCAGACTTTCTTTATAAGCGACAATTTTATCCAGTATATTTTTTTCATGGCTGCCAATGATCTGTGCTGCGAGAATTCCGGCATTTTTGGCGCCGTTTAAGGCAACTGTCGCAACAGGCACACCACCCGGCATTTGCAAAATTGATAAAACGCTGTCCCAGCCATCAATTGAATTACTCGATTTTACCGGAACGCCGATTACCGGCAAAGGCGACATCGACGCGACCATTCCTGGTAAATGCGCTGCACCACCGGCTCCGGCGATGATTACGGAAATCCCTCGTTGGTGCGCATTTTTACTAAAATCAAATAATTTCTCAGGCGTTCGGTGTGCCGAAACGATATCGACTTCTGTCTCGATTCCGAAATTTTTTAGAATATCCACAGCTTCCTGCATGATTGGCATGTCGGAAATGCTGCCCATTATTATTGCTACTTTCATTTGGGTTCAGGGTTTTGGTCGCTGATTACGCGAATGGTATTTTTAACTTGTTCTGCAATTTTGCGCGCTTCCGAAATATCATCATTAACAATCGTTACATGTCCCATCTTGCGGAACGGACGTGTTTGTTTCTTGCCGTAAATGTGCGGTGTAACGCCATTCCATCCAAGAATTGTATCAATATTTTGATAAACGACGTTTCCGGAATGGCCTTCTTCACCAACCAAATTTACCATAATTCCGGCGACTTTGCTGTCGGTGTTTCCTAAAGGCAGATCAAGAATTGCACGGATGTGGTTTTCAAATTGGGAAGTATAGCTCGCTTCAATTGAATAATGTCCTGAATTGTGAGGTCGTGGCGCTACTTCATTGACTAAAATTTCATCATTCTCGGTCTGGAACATTTCTACGGCCAATAAACCCACGTGTTCGAATTTTCTCGAAACTTCGAGGGCAACCGCACATGCTTTTTCAGCCACTTTTTCATCGATTCTTGCCGGACAGATTACATATTCTACCTGATTGGCTTCGGGGTGGAATTCCATTTCGACAACCGGATACGTCTTGATTTCAGCGGATGGATTTCGGCAAACGATAACGGCGAGTTCGTTTTTGAACGGAATCATATCCTCAGAAATACATTCGACGTCAGGAAGATTCTGAATGTCTTCCGCTTGACGGACAACTTTAACGCCATTACCATCGTATCCAAATTCTGTACATTTCCAGATAAATGGGAACAAAATTTCATTCGCTGTAACTGCTTCCTGAAAAGTATTTTTATCAGGAAATCTTCTGAAACCGGCAGTCGGAATATTGTTTTTTGCGTAGAAATCTTTCTGGATGCCTTTGTTCTGGATTAATTTGAGGGTTTTCGGTGATGGATACACTTTCAATCCTTCATTTTCCAATTTTTCCAAAGCGGCGATGTTGACGAGTTCGATTTCGAAAGTCAGTACATCAACGAGTTTTCCAAAAGAATAAACGGTATCAAAATCCATCAAATCGCCCTGAAAGAATTTATTGCAGGCATATTTTCCGGGTGCTTCGTCGCTTGGATCAAGCACATAAGTCTGTATGTCGAATTTTCGGGTGTCGGAAAGCAGCATTTTGCCTAACTGTCCGCCGCCAAGAATGCCGAGTTTGAAATCGGATGAGAAATAATTCATTTTTTACAGTTGTGTGGCACAAAGATAGTAATTAGTTGGCATTTGGGCGAATGAAGCAATTCGTAAATTCGGCAGAAAATCGTTTGCCGCTTCCAAAAAAACCGATTACTTTTACAACCCTGAATGCCCCAGTGGCGAAATTGGTAGACGCACTGTGTTCAGGTCGCAGCGCCTTCGGGTGTGCTGGTTCGAGTCCGGTCTGGGCACATTTTAAACGCAATTGCTTGATTAGCAGTTGCGTTTTTATTTCGGGTTACGAAGTTTTTCCTTCAAGACCGCAGCAGCTTTTGTGTAACCGCCTTCAGCTCCGTCGACAAAATGAATATGGCCGTCTTCGAGGTTGCGCACATAACACGACATGATCGAGGCGCTGCTGGTGTGAAATCCGTAAGTGATTTCATTATCAGCTTCCATCTGATCCAATAACTGCTGAAGGGCTTCACGCTGCCGTTTTGTTCCCGAAATGACGGTATTTATTTTACCGTCAATGACAAGTGTGTCTGACATTTCAACGAGGTTTTCGAGGTATTTCTTTCCTCTTTTGTACTGAAATAAAAATAGCCGTAAAGTGTGGTAAGCCATGTTTTGAGTAATTCAACCCATTTGATTTTACCAAGGCGTACTTTCATTTCGGCACTTAAGCGATTGAAAGTGGTTTTAAGTTTCAATTTTGCTACTGATATGGGTTGCCTTTTTTCAGGAGCACCATATAATTCGTCTAATTTTTTCAGGATTTTCCCGAATGCAGCTAATTGATTTGAAGCTTCGTTGGCAATGACGAGCAGCGTAACGATTTCTTCTTTGTCCTGTGGCGGCGCAATTTTGTCCCATCGGCATTGCATTCCGCTCAGGTCGGGTTCGCCTTGAGCTATTGCATCGGAAAAAAGATAATTGTCGCCTTTGATGATTTGTTCTGCAAAATTGAGTCCGTTTCCGGTTACAATCGGAATAAAAACGAAGCAGAACTGCTGAATTTCGCAATCTTAATGGAATGCCCGGCGTTATAAATCTGCGACACCGGAACAGTTCCGGTGCGCAATTCCATATTAAAATTGGTCAAGGTATTTGTCCTGTAAAAACCAAGCGCTTCCATCAATTGATCAATCAGCGAAACCGGAACTATGAATGTTGCACCGTCTCCGCCAAAAAGAAAGGCACCGTAATATTCATCGCGAAAGCTATATTAAGTACGGTTACGATGCTGCCGGTGGCAATGAGATTGACTTCTTCATGACGACCGCTCATGACCGCCAGCGTAGAACTTTTGATGTCGGTTATGATGACATGCCAGTCTTCGGGAACAGCGTGAAATGATTGCTCATCACTCATCAACTCCCATAATGGCAAGCGTTTTAAAGGAAGATTTGAATAAAAATGATCATTACCTGTCATATTCTTCATTTACAATAAAGATACGCAGATTTTAATACAATTCTTGAAATTGAATTATGCTTCGTCTTTGGTATTTTTTACAAGGCCAATTCCCGAAATGAAAAAAACGAGTCCGAGTATGCCATAAATAATCAGTCCTTTAATATCGCGTGTTCCGCCGCTGGTACCGGCAAAAATTACGGCTGCATAAATCAATCCAACGATGCCCAGTATCGTTAAAATGGTTCCGAAAAGTCTTTTAACATTCATGATTTTTGTGTTTAGAATGTAAATTTCGGACTTTTCATACATTTCTGTTTACATGATTACGCGGCAATGTTGCAGGGTTTTAGCTTTGGATTTATATTCGCTTATGTCCACGGATGTTCTGCATCTACAAATTCACCTTCATTTTTGGAAATCACGATGGCGGCTACACCATTTCCGATACAATTTGTGATTGCGCGCGCTTCGCTCATAAATTTATCAACACCAAGCAGGAAAGCGAGTCCTTCAACCGGGATTTTATGAATGGCTGTGAGTGTTGAAGCCAACACAATAAATCCGCTTCCGGTAACACCGGCAGCACCTTTTGAAGTCAGCATCAGTAAAGCGATAATGGTTAGTATTTCGGTAAAAGTCAAATGTACGTCATACAATTGTGCGAGGAAAATTACGGCCATCGAAAGATAAATCGATGTCCCGTCAAGGTTAAATGAATATCCGGTTGGCACAACGAGACCGACAACAGATTTGCTGCAACCCATTCTTTCGAGTTTTTCCATAAGGTTTGGCAGGGCAGGTTCGGAAGATGAGGTTCCCAAAACAATCAGCAATTCGGCTTTGATAAATTTCAGGAAATCGAGGATTTTTATTTTGTAGTAGCGCAATATTCCGCCGAAAACAACGAAGACGAACAATCCCATCGTGATGTACATCGTAAGCATTAGTTTTCCGAGTGGCACGAGTGTGTGCAGGCCGAATTTTCCAACGGTATACGCCATTCCGCCAAAAGCACCGACGGGGGCGAGGTACATGACCAATTTCAATGCTTTGAAAATGAATTTGGACGCGGTGTACAATTGCGCCACAACCATTTCTCTTTTGCTGTAATAATTGAGTGCGACTCCGACGATGATTGCCGCAATCAAAACCTGCAAAGTAAAATTCGATTTGAAGAATTCAATCCAGTCGAAGGCTTTTCCGGCTTGTGATGTATAAGTACTGGCATCACCAATTTCAAGTCCGGATTTGTCGATTTTCCCTGGTTGGATTACATAAGCTGACGCCACGCCAATAATTAATGCAAATGTCGTCACGACTTCGAAATAAATCAATGATTTTAATCCGATGCGGCCGACTTTCCGCAAATCGCCCATACCGCTGATGCCGAGTACTATCGTCAGGAAGATAATGGACCAATGAAAATTTTGATGAGCGTGATGAAATATTCGCCCAGTAATTTCATTTTCATTGCGTCTTTCGGATAATAGTTGCCAAGTAAAACACCGCAGATAATGGCGACAAGCACCCAGAAAGTTAAATTGGTGATGAGGTTGCGAAAGATTTTCATGTCAGATTATTTGCGGTTTTCGGAGATGGGCTAATGTAGTATTTTTTGACTTACGGAAATTGCGCTGCAGTATATTGTTGGTTATTCAATGCCTGAAAGGTATTGTAATCTGAATTGTCTCATTGGTTGAACCCACCCGGCTGTTAGTTAAGCTTACTCGCTCGTTAGTTAATACGCTTCGCGCATTAGTTAATGCCTCTCGCCGGTTAGTTACTGGTCTTCGGTGATTAGTTGAGAAGCTTCGCCGGTTAGCTGAAAGGCTTCGCCCATTAGTTAAGAGGCTTCGTCGGCGAACCGCTTTAACTAATGGGCGAAGCCTTTCAAATAACCAACGGTACTGAATAAATAACCAGCGATATGATTCAGCAACCATAAAAAGTCGTTAAAAACAATTCGCAACAATTCAGGTTTTCGTAAATTTATAAAAACAAACCAATTTCATCATGCAACTAAAAACCATCAGCAAGACCCTCAGTATTTTTGCGCCACGCGAAAAAGTCTGGGAAGTATTAACCAATGACGAATATAACAAACAATGGTACGCTGTTTTCAGTGAAGGCACACGCGCTACAACCGATTGGGAGTTGGGTAGTAAAGCCATTTTTACCGATGAAGGCGGTAATGGTATTGTAGGAAAAATAATAGTGCATGATGCCTTTGAATCGCTTGCCATCGAATATGAAGGCATGGTAAGGGATGGTAAGGAGGATTACGAAACACAATTGGCCAAAGATATGAAAGGCTGCCTTGAAGTGTACAAACTTACTGTTGAAGACGGTGTGACGCAGCTCGATGTTGCCTGCGATATGGGTGAAGAGTACTATTTCGAGATGTCAGAACAATGGGACAAAGCGATGCACAAAATCAAACAGCTTGCCGAAGGGCTTTCGTAGATTTTGGTTTGTTTAACGACTGTGAAATTCATTCGCTTAAGGTTTAACAATTTTTACGGTTTTCCCGTAATACAACGTATCGAAAAAAATCGTATTTTACCTTAAGGGAAGGGGCAATGCATCCCTAACAAAAAAATGACTTTGTTGGATACGGGATTGCCGTAAAAATTGTTAAAGTTTTTTGTTCTACTACAGATTTTAAATCCCCGAAATAATTAAGGATAACGCTTAAATTCTAAACTATGGATTATCCAATCGCATCGCTCGCTGTGCCTGTTTTTGAAGAATTAACCCAATTAATTGATTCCTTTTCGGAAGAAAATTTCAATAAAATCCCATTCGAAGGAAGCTGGACTGCCGGTCAGGTCGCACAGCACATTAAATTATCTGCCGGAAACGTCACAAGTGTTTTAAACGGAAATACTGCAGCGACCGACCGTGACCCGGAAGAAAAAATAGCGCAGCTTCGCGATTTATTCATGAATTTCGATACAAAAATGCAATCGCCGGTTTTCATCATCCCGGAATTCAAAAAATACAAAACCGAAAAATTCGTGACTTTCTTTAAAAATTTAGAAGAAGATTTATCTGAAGCCATCGAAAACCTGGATTTGTCGCAAACCTGCCTTGATTTTGAAATTCCGGGATTTGGTAAATTAACGCGCATCGAATTAATCGCCTTTGTAATTTTCCATACGCAGCGGCACATTCATCAAATGCGGAAGATTTCACAAAAAGTATAACGCATAAAAAATCCCAAATTCTTTTTTAGTTGGAATTTGGGATTTTTTATTTTGGAATTTTAGATCTTACGGATTTTGCTCGAAAGCCTGCGTTTCATTAACGCCTTCTGTAGCACGAACATTGATTACCTTATTATCCGGAACCGACTACAAATGCTACAAAGCTGATGTTTTCGCCATTCTCGACATTTTCAGGAACAGGAAGCGAAAAATGCTTGGTTACTGATTGGCCGAAACCGGTTCCTTCCGTAATCAAATCACCTAAAAGATTGGTGAAAGACGTACGCAAAACGTGATTGTGTTCAAAATTCGGAATCGGATTTACAGCATCGTAATAAGTGGTGTAATTGCGTTGTGTATAATGCAGATGATTTTCCAATACATAAACCACAAGCCTCAAATCTTCTGTATAATTGTCTACGAACTTGATATTCACATCAAGGTTCACGGTGTTACCTGACAAAGATGATGTCATCGCCAAACCCAATCCGCAATTATTACTGGTCAGATTGGTGACCTGGTTAAATGTGTTGGTTTCCGGATAAGTCCATGTAGTAACACGATTCAGTCTTACCTGTGGCAATTCCAAATCAAATTCAGGAGAAATCAGGTTTTTCAACGGCCAATTTGTTCGAAATCGTACGGATCATCGCCACTGTGAATCGCTACAGAAACCACACGGTCTGAAATCGCTTTTGCCTGGTCGATTCCGTAAGCAACACGCGTACAGTTGCCACACCAGGTTCCGGTGTAATCTTCAATCAGCACACGCTTCTGGAATTGGCCTGAAACCGCAGGTGCATCCGGAGTTTCGTCGATGATTACATCTTCGCGGATCACATTGGTTTCGCTGCACGAAACGGCAAATATCGAAACAAATAAAAGTGGGAGGAGAGGGAACTTTTTCATTGTAGCAAAAATTAAATTTTGGTTTACAAATTAAAACAAATTTAATTTTATATTGATGCATTTTATTTATTTATTTGCATACTAAACAAATACAAATGAAAAAACTACTATTACTGCTATTGCTCACCGCCTGTCACTTATCTGCGCAAAAACAACTGCCGGATCTGACCCTTAACAACACCGACGGCGTGAAGGTTTCGCTTAAAAATGATTTTAACGAAAAGGACAAAATTTACATCTTCTCGTTCTGGGCTACGTGGTGTGCGCCGTGTATTCAGGAACTCGATGAGATGAATGATTTACAAGCCGGTTGGAAGAAAGAACTTAATCTTGAAATTGTTGCCGTTTCCACAGATGATGCACGTACACAAAAACGAGTGCATCCTTTGGTAAGCGGAAAAGGCTGGGAATACAAAGTGCTGCTCGATTCTAACCAGGATTTAAAAAGAGCGCTTTCAATTGTCAATATTCCGTATACAGTTGTGGTAAAAAATGGTGTCATCGTGCACATCCAGAATGGGTATGTCCCGGGAAGCGAAGAGGAATTGTTCGCCAAATTAAAGACCTTGTAAGCATGAAGAAATTACTTTCAGGCTTGGTCATACTGGCTTCGGTGCAGCTTTATGCGCAGGAAGAACCAAAAGATAAAGGCAGTTTTTATGGCGGATTTGAATCGAATGCCCAATGGTACCTCAATGATAAGGATTTAGGAATTGAGCATCCGGAACGCGCCGGTTCGCGCCAACAGCTACCTCCTTCTGAATTACAAATACAAAAACTGGACAGCCGGAATTCAGGGTGAATCTTACGAAGAAAAAGCACTGCTGAACTACAACCCGAAATTCAATGAAACCAATGTTGCGACTTATTTTGTACAGTTCAAAAACAAAATGGTCGATGTGACGGCGGGTTATTTCTATGAGCAATTCGGCAGCGGATTGATTTTTCGCGGTTGGGAAGACCGTGCTTTGGGAATCAATAATGCTTTACGAGGCGGGCGCGTGATTTTTACGCCGACTGAATATTTGACTTTTAAAGGGATTTATGGCAGGCAACGCACCGGTTTTGATGTTTCAGACGGCGATGTTTACGGATTTGATGCTGAAATCGGCCTTTCCGATATCTTCAAAATGAAAACTTCCGGATTGTCATTAGGCGCAAGTTATGTAGGTCGTGATGAGGAAACCGATATCGTCGACCCGAATTTCAACAGTCTTACCAGTGTGTATGGCGGGAGATTGAATTTCACCCACAAATCCTATTATTTATCGGCTGAATATGATTACAAATCCGAAGATGCGGTAGTGGAAGTAAGCGGTCAGGTGCCGAATAATTTTATTGAACCCGGAAATGCGTTACTCATCAACACCGGTTATTCTAAAAAAGGATTCGGAATCGATGCGACATTCAGAAGGCTTGAAAATATGGGCTTCTATTCTGAAAGAAAGGCCAAAGGAAACGCATTCAACGACAGGATTATGAACTTTATTCCGAGCCTTACAAAGCAACACCATTACAATCTCGCGAATATTTATGTATACCAGGCACAGCCAAACGTAATCCTTGCTGATGAAACTTTGGTGAAAGCAGGAGAAATCGGTGGTCAGGTTGATTTGTTTTACGATTTCAAAAAAGGTACGCCAATTGGTGGAAAAGGCGGGATGAAAGTCGCCTTCAATTTCTCCAACTGGAATGCACTCGGCGGTGATTTTTACATCTCTGACAAAAAGCGTTTCGATGCAGATTTCTTCGGATTCGGGAAAAAATATTTTTCAGATTACAATGTCGAAATCACCAAAAAATGGAACAGCAAATGGCAGGGGATGTTCTCATACATCAACCAATACTACAACAAAAAGCTGATTGAAGAGACGGAAGGCCTTGTGAAAACCAACATCATTGCAGCCGAAGCTACCTATAAATTTGGTGCTGCGAAATCAGTAAGGCTTCTGGGAGAACATATGTGGGCTGATTCAGACAAGAAAAACTGGGCAGGCGGAACGTTTGAATTCAATGTGAATTCTAAATTGTCTTTCTATACTTCTGACATTTATAACTACGGAAATGACGACCCTGAAATGCGCAACCACTATTATAATTTCGGAGGCGCCTACAGAAAAAGCGCTACAAGAATTGCGGTGAATTACGGAAGACAGCGCGGCGGATTGGTTTGCGTGGGCGGTGTTTGCCGCTTTGTTCCCGAAAGTACCGGAATTTCATTATCGCTGAATACGACGTTTTAAAACATACTTCTATAAAACAAAAAAGACTGCCCGAAAGCAGTCTTTTTTTATGGAATCAAATTTGATTATTTCTTAATGATTTTTGAAGTGGCGGTTCTGCCTTCGTCATTTACGAAATTTGCAATGTAAACGCCTGCATTAAGGTTTGAAACGTTGATTGCGTGATCTCCTGAAGTTAACTTCGAAGTGTTTACCAACCTTCCGTTCATGTCGAAAAGCGTCATTTCAACATTTTTCGTAGCACGGATGTTCAATTCATTTGCGATTACATTTGACTGCAACTGGATGCCTGTATTCTCAAGCGAATTGCCTGCAACACCTAAATTTGAAGTGTAACGGTAAGTGTAAGTCACCGAATTTCCAACTTCAACATTAGAAGCGTTTACCATGTAATATTTAAAAGTATATTCCAACGGAAGAGCAGGATTTAATCCTGTGTTTGAATTTTCAAAGTGATCGAAATTTCCATTGTCACCTTGCGCATCAATGATCACTCCTGTATTCGGGTAAGAGTTTCCGACGGTCAGGTTAGCAACGCAAATCAGCCCAATGCAAAACTGTACGTTCGTTCCATTTCCGTTTGTGATGCTGATAACTTTACTTTTCACTGTGATTTCCTGATCAGAATCATTGAACATTTTGTATGAGAATATCGAACCCGGATAAGTTGCGTCGTTATAAGTGAATACATCACCATTGTTGATTGGCGTTCCATCAAGTCTTTCCATCCGCAATTGTGCAAATGTAAACACCGATGAAAGGCAAAAAATTGAAACTAAAATCTTTTTCATTGCGTATTATTTTAATATTACTTTTTCAGTAGTTGAAGTATTTTCACCGCTGATTTTCGCGATGTACATACCTTTTTGAAGTCCTGAAAGGTTTAATTGTGTCTGGCTTGTTACGTTTGAAGCAGAGAAAACTACTTTCCCTGTCACATCCATTACTGCAACATTTACTGGGCTGTCAGTGTTGATGTTAACGATTCCGGTTGAGGGATTTGGATACAATCCGAAAGATTTAACCTCAGGCGTTGCAACACCAAGATTTGTTGTTGTCAAAGCATTGCCTTTTGAAAGCAATGTTCCGAAATTACCAACAGGGATATCCAGCAAAGAAGTATTGTCTGCTGAGAAAATTTCCAATCCGTGTGGTGTATTTCCAAGATTCCACCCGTCACCATAAGTGTCCAGTAATTCTACACTAAAGCAATTGTCTGCTGTTAAAGTTACATTCTGTGTTTTTGTGGTATTTGCATCAATACCTCCTCCGTTAGCACCTCCAACATAAGTGGCCGCCGCTGGCAACGATAAAACCTGCACTGTTCTTAATTCTCCATTTGATTTCAGTCGGATAGTTATCAGTGTAAACTTTAACTACAATGTTTAAGTCAGTTGGTTTGGCAACATATAAATTCATTGCCGCAGTTGCGAATTCAGTTTCTGTATTTGGCTGTGCATTTACATTGGTAAGTTCAACCGTGTAAGTGCTTGCCGGATTAATTGTTACCGCGTCAAACGTTACGTTCTTCGTAGTAAACTGTGTTGCAGTTCCAACGTACTCTTTGGTGGCTACAACAGTACCATTTTCTTTAAGATTTAAAGTTGCAGAAGTAATAGCGTTACTGCCGTAATTTCTCATCTTTGTAACCGGGCTTCCTGTAGTGGTGCAAAATCCGGTTTCATTGTCAATCATTTTGGCAAAATTCTGAACACCACTCATTGCCGGAAGGCCGCAATTGTTATTGATTGAACTTCTTAAGGCCGAAGCTGTCAGCGAGCCTACTTCAGAAACAAGTCCGTTAGGGCAAATCCTGTAAACAGTCGGGAAATAAGAAATTTGGTAGGCGCTGGCAATGTCAGTTGAAGCATTGTCATCAATGATTGGATAATTAGAACCCGCTACCCAGTCACCCTGAGATGCAGCAGTCTGCCCCATTAAATCGGCATAACCGGTTGTTTGATCGCCTTCTACGAAAAGTACGACAACTTCGTCAGAGGCAGTCACGCCGTAAGCTTCGTTCAAATCGTCAAGTGCATGCGTGTTGTGGTAAGCCCAGCAAGGTTCAGCACCATGTGGCAGAAATGTCAAGGATTACAGTTTTTCCGGCTGCAAGATAATCAGACAGGTGGTGAACAGTACCGTTAATATCTGTCGCAGTAAAATCCGGGCAACGCTGCCGTCAGCGATTTGTGCATTTCCCTGGAATGCGAAAAATAAAAGGGACAAGGCCAGAGTAATTTTCTTCATAAGTTAAGTTATTAGTAGTTTATAGTTTCCGCAATATTAAGTTTTTTTTTTATCATATCCGAATGCATTTTCTTAAAATATTTTTTTATAACATATTTATTGTCAGGCTTTATAAAAATCTTTATCGGAATTTCCCAAAATATTTTTTGAATGCTTATTTTGGGCTGGAAATGGCTTTGAGGATTTCACGCGCTACGGCCTTATATGCCGCCGAATGATTGCTGAAACCACTTTCCAGAACAACAGCTAATTTCTGGTAAATCCAGTCAGATTCCTCTCCCAATTCAAATAAAGCCCTTGCCGCATAGGCTTTCGCTGCCACTTTATGATCGTCAATAAGCCAGTAAAAACAACTTTCAGTGACTTGCTGTTGCTGTTTTTCATTGAGAAAAATAGGATTTGATTTTACTTTCTTCGTATGTTCGACAGCTGAAAACTGGCAGATTTTTGCAATAGAGCGCATCGCACTTTCATTAGAAAATACTTTTAGCTGATTGCAAAATGCATCAAGATCAGGAAAAAGCCAGTCAATGTTTTCTTCAAGCACCAATTCCAGAATCCAGCAGGCCTTGTGGTGGTTTTTGTCATCTGTATCGAATGCGATTTCGAGTAAATGCGGAAATAATTGCGGATTTTCTAAAATGAGTTGGGCATTGGTTTCCCTGCTTAAACGATGCGCTGTACTTTTTGAAAT
Source organism: Flavobacterium sp. 3HN19-14 (assembly GCF_051373205.1). Classification (NCBI taxonomy): domain Bacteria; kingdom Pseudomonadati; phylum Bacteroidota; class Flavobacteriia; order Flavobacteriales; family Flavobacteriaceae; genus Flavobacterium; species Flavobacterium sp. 3HN19-14. Next base: position 3,761,387 of record NZ_JBPPZT010000001.1, on the reverse strand, counting down.
ATTTTCATACAATGCATTATTCATTCTCACACGGAAAATAAATCGTAAAGACTGCCCCTTCACCCGGTTTTCCAGAAGCTGTAATCGTCCCGTCGTGTGTCTGCATTATTTTCTTGCACAACGCGAGGCCAACCCCGGAACCCTTATATTCATTGTGGTGATGAAGTCTTGCGAAAATATTGAATATCGTTTCGGCATATTGCTGTGCAAACCCGATTCCGTTATCGGAAAAACTGATGCCATGGCACATCCTGTTGTCAAGGTGCTGGCTGCTTTCGGGCTCGTAGGCAGTAATATTAATGACTGGAGGTCTGTCGGCAGCTGAATATTTCAATGAATTCAGGATGATATTCGAAAACAATTGTTTGAGCAAAAACGGAACACCGTGTACTACCGGTAATTTTGTATCAGTATTAACCTGTGCATTCTTTTCCTTAAGCGTTTCCCTGATGTCTTCAATGACATCGGTTAAAATCACATTCAAATCGGTTTGCTCAAACGCATCGGCGGCATATTTGATTTTGGTAAATTTGAGAATGTCGATCAAAAGTGTCTGCATGCGGCTGGCCGATTTATTCATTCTGTCAAGCGCATCAAGAACGTTTTTCGGAACATTTTCGGTTTCTTTTTCAAGCAGCATCGACGAAATGAATTGTATCTTCCGAAGCGGTTCCTGCAAATCGTGTGTACTGATCCAGTTGATGTTTTCGAGTTCTGCATTGGTTTCGCGCAGCTTTTCGCTGAGTTTCCGCTGCTTTGCTTCTTCGGCACTGAGCAGCATCAGGCTGATTTGCTTTTGTAGCGCATGCGCATAATTGGCGGCAGCATTAAGTTCCGGATGGATCCACGGCTGGCTGCGATACCGCACAATCTGCTTCCATAAATTAAAAGAATTTCGCGGATGCAGGCCATTGCTGTCGCGGATAATCGCTTTTTCAGGATCGCCGGCCAAGTCACTTCTTTCTGTGTTTCCGGGCGGTACCAGATGATCGAATTGCCGTTTCCAAGCGAATGATATATAATTCCCGACGCGATTTCGCAAACCTTGCGCATGTCAGGAACAAAATTAATGAGTTTATCTGTATGGAAATTTCCGTCATTACTATAATCGAAAAGCCAGGCGGATAATGCAATGATATCTTTATCCGAAGGTGTAATGCCGTTTTTATAAACCTGTCCGCTGATCAGCATCGAAACGCCAGAAGCATTGCAAAGCCGCAGTAATTCTGGATTGATGCTGATTATCTTGTACGATTCTGCAACTGGCGGAAACTGGTAAGCGTTAAGTTTTTCAAGCGCTATATTGGTTCTTCTTGCAATTTCATATTCTTCATTCGACTGTCGTACATCGATTTGCGAAGTAATGAATTGTCCCTGTAATTGTGCCGCCATCCGTATCTCCGAACTCAAATTCTTAAGCGAATAATGGTGGCACGCAATCAGTCCCCATAACCTGCCCTGATGGATAAGTGAAATGGTCAAAGTCGCGCCAACGCCCATATTCTGTAAATATTCAACATGTATTGGCGATGTACTCCGCAACACCGAAAGGCTCAAATCGAGGTTTTTTTCCGAAGCGTCGTCAATCGTAAAAAGCGGTACTGGTATATAATTAATATCGACAATCAATCGCAGCAAATTCCGCAGGTACAATTCGCGTGCCTGCGGCGGAATATCGGTGTGCGGATAATGCAGTCCGAGAAAAGGCTCAAGGTCTTCGCGGCAGCTTTCGGCATATACTTCGCCATTATATTCTTTATCAAACCGGTACACCATCACACGGTCGTAACCTGTGATTTCACGTGTGCCTTTCGCCACCAGATCACAAAGGTTTTTGAGCGTATTGGTGCTGTTCATGTAAGAAACGAACTGCAAAGTCTGGTTGTAAACATCGGCCACTTTCTTACTGTCGGTTTCGTCCGGCTCGGCTTCGAAAATGATATGATTGCCGTTGTTGTGAAGCGAACATTGATATGTCTTTCCGAAAAGTTCAAGTTTCAGCGGAAGCGGTGTGTTCAGCTTCAAATCCTGGAGATATCCCTGTGTTTCCCGAAGATTGTCTTCCCCGAAAACTTCACTGAAATTCTTGCCAAGCAATTGCTCATGCGTCGCATCGATGAAAGAATCGGTATTCCCACTGCAGAAATCAATGTCGAGATTGTCTTTCAATCCCAACAAAAAACCATGCGGCTGGATGCTTCCCGGAATATGAATCGGTTCGCTTTCGCAATTGGTCAGGTTGACGATTTCGCGGTTGACAATATCTTTAATCTTCATCAGGCGTTTTGGGAAAAGTGGTTGTAAATGGCGTTGAAAGCAAATATAGCACCTTCGATGATTTCATCTGCGTTTTGGTTTTTTTCTTCGTATTGCGTCATGAAATTGATGAAATTTTTCCAATGGCTGCCGGTCGTATTGCCGTATCCGGAGAAATATTGCGCGCCGGTTTTTTCGTCATAATCCAAAACGGCATTGATGTTTTTGAGGATGAATCTTCCGCCAAGCGACGAACCTTCGACTACATACATGATGCCCAATGCAAACGGAATCGTGAAATTATTTTGTAAAGATGTAAGTTTATTTTCTGCGGAAATTCCAACCACCGACAAATCATTTTCAAGCCATTGTAATTTCCTGCGGCTGCCAATATCCGGAATTACATCGCCAAGCAATTCAAAAACATTACTTTCAGTGTCGCGAATGATGTCGTGCATCAGGTTCAGATACAAGCCATATTCGGATTTTGTAACGGTTGGTGAAGTAATCGCCATCGAAACAGGCAACGATTCGAGTTTTTTGTGCGCGTCGGCAGTTTCGGCGCGTAAATCTTCTAAAAAAGAAACGGTATTGTGGTCGTTCATAAATTAATGGCTGTACATGAAATCCTTGAATGAAGGCGTAAAAGTTTTCCAATTGAGGTTAAAGACAAATTGCAGCGATTTCTTGAATCCGTCGAATGAATTTGATTTCGGAAGGTAAAAATTCGCGCCAAGCTCCCAGCTTTTTCTTGACGCTTTCTTCGTCTTTTGCAGTAGAGAAAATTACGACCGGAACATCTTTGAGTTCTTGCTTTTGGCGCACTTCCTTCAAAACATCAAATCCGTTAACACCGGGCATGTTGAGGTCGAGAAATATAATGTGCGGCGATGGCGGCGGATTGTGAAGTGCATCAATCAGCTTTTCGCCATGGTCGTGCGTGACAACATTGATATTCGTACTGATATCATTGGTGACACCGGTAAAAAAATCGAGATCATCGGCATCGTCATCTACATAAAAAACAGTCAGATCGGTACTCATAATAGCTAAAAATTCTGGTTTATATTCTTGAAAGATACGATTAAATCCGAATTTGTATTTCCAAAATGCTGTTAAAATTGTCAGAATGCATACGCGAAAGCGACATTCATATAATAATTTACGGGCAATCCGGGATAGTAAAACCGGGGCGTCGCATTCCCAAAAGCCGTCGCGTTGACCAAAACCATCGATGCATAATGTTCGTCGAAAATATTGTTGATTCCGGCGGCGATGTTTGATGAAAATCGTTTCAGGAACTTAAATTTCCAGCCAAGTTTTGCATTCCAGATCCGGTAAGATTCGTTATAAACGGAATTTGAATCATTAATTGGCATTTTGTCTGTGAACATGAAGTCTGCCGAAAGATACGCGCCAAAATCAGTATTGAAAATTAAACCTGCATTGACTTTGTTTTTCGGAACGCCTGTTAGTTCATTGCCTGAATAATCAATGTCGTTATTGATAAATTCCTTAAAGGTATAATCGCCGATTGATGCCGACAAATACGGATTTATGGATAAAAAATGATTGATTGCTGCGTTATAATTTACCGAAAACTCAACGCCCTGATGCAAAGTTTTTCCTGCATTCACGCCAATATATTGATCGTCGCCGACGCGCTGTGCTACGAGCAAATCGTTGATTGCCATGCGGTAAAGCGCGATTTCTGTGTAAAGTTTTTTATTGAGAAAATAAAATTTTCCGCCGACTTCAATATTATAACCGTTTTCAGGTTTGATATCCGGATTGATGGTGCCGTCGGCATTCAATGTTTCTTCAATCGCAGGTGTAGAAAATCCGCGGCTTACCGAAGCGTAAATTGTCTGGGAATTTCCGGGCTTGTACAGCAATGAAAGTTGCGGCGACACAATAGCATCGTAGCTGTAACCCTGTTTGGTTTCTGCTGGCAAAGTGTTTTCTAAATCGAATTTTGTTTTGTTGATGTTGATTCCTGCCTGGATTTCAAATTGCCGTGAAAGCAGTGAACGGAATTGTGCGAAAACGTTATAAAATATACGGTTTTGATAAGCTTCAGCGATTTGATTGCCTTGCAAGCTACCCAAACCGTTATTGTCTTCGTACAAATTCTCGAAATTCCTGCCTTTGTAATTATCGCGAAAATATTCCATTCCAATAATAAATGAATTCTTTCTTTTCGAATCGAAATAACCTGAAAACTGCGTCCGCGCGCCATAAGCGGTAGTATTTTGCTTCAGGATATCGAACGGCCGCGGCTCATCGCTTTCTTTGTGGTTCACGAAAATCGATGTTGCATTTTTGATTTTCGAAATTTCAAATTCATACGCCAATCCGCTTAAATACGAATCATATTTTTCAAAACCTTTGGCAGACTTCCACGTGAAAGCCGCGCCGCGCGGATTATTGTCGAAAGTATTTTTGTCAATGGAACTTGCGATGAACGCTTTCATATAAGTATAATTCCCAAAATACGTCAGTTTGCTTTTTTCTTTGCGGAATAATGCTCCGGACAATGTCACGCCTTCGCGATTATACGCGGAATTTTCACGCCAACCGTCGGAACTGAGTTTGTGGTAACTGATATTTAAGGTATAAGATTTTTGATCGTGGCTGTAGCCGATAGAATTCTTCTGCAAATTATAAGAACCAAATGTGCTGCTGATTTTTGCTTTATCACCAAATAAACCCGAAGTTTTGGGTGTAATCAAAATCGCACCGCCTAAGCCTGCGCCGTACAAACTTGACAATGGCCCTTTGATGACTTCAACCTGTTCGATATTTTCAACGTCGATGTCTTCGATTGTCGTTTCGCTGTCGCCCGAAGTCAGCGGAATGTTGCCATAAAAAGCCCGGATTTTATTCGTTCCGTAAGGCGTTCGTGCGCCGATACCGCGAATCGAAATCCTGTTGGTGTTATAACTTCCTGATTGCATCAGAACACCAGAAATCCGATTGACCGCGGGTGTAATATCTGCATTGTCGTTGCGCTGTAAATCCTTTTCGGGAATAATTCCGATGGATGCCGGCGCGTTCAGCAAACTATCATTGATGTGAAAACTGCTGATGCGGACTTCATCCAGCCGATTTTCCCGAATCGAATCATTTTTGTTTTGTGCCGAGATGTTATCCGCGAAAGCGAAAAAAAATACGATCAGCAGAAAATGTCGATAAGCCATATTTTATTTGTTCGCAGTGACTTTCCAGATGATATTGGAGCCGTCGTCGTTTACCAGTAATGAGCCGTCATTCATCACAGTTACCGCCACCGGCCGCCCGTAAACTTGCGCTTTGTCTGCATTGGCTACGAATCCGGTTAAGAAATCCTGCGGTTTTCCTGAAGGTTTTCCGTTGGTGAAAGGCACGAACATTACTTTATAACCTGAAATTATCGAGCGGTTCCACGAGCCATGCTGTCCTACGAAAATACCGTTTTTATATTTTTCCGGAAATGCATTTTTGTCGTAAAACGCCAATCCGAGTGAAGCGGTGTGCGCGCCCATCGGTACATCGGGAACAATGGCTTTTGCAGCCAGATCTTTACCGGCGCCTTTCATTCTCGGATCTAAATTATTGCCGTAGTAGGAGTAAGGCCAGCCGTAAAATCCGCCGTCTTTGACACTTGTAATATAATCAGGAACGAGGTCGTCACCCAAATCGTCGCGTTCATTCACAGCCGTCCATAATTCGCCATTTACGGGATTCCAGTCGACACCAACGGGATTTCTCAAGCCGCTTGCAAATACTCTTTCACCTGTTCCGTCTGGATTGATTTCGAGGATATCGGCACGGCGGACTTCATTTTCCATTCCGTGTTCAGCGACATTGCTTCCCGATCCCACCGTTACGTAAATTTTAGAACCATCGGCATTTGAAATCAAATTGCGCGTCCAGTGATTGTTGTAACCTCCGGCAGGCAAATCGAGGATTTTTTGCGGCTTGGCGTCCATCTTCAATTGGCCGTCTTTGTAAGGATAACGGAAAACGCCGTTGGTATTAGCAACGTAAAAATAACCTTTGAGCACCAGCATCCCGAAAGGTTTGTTAAGGTCTTTAAGGAAAACGCCGCGGGTTTCAAATGTACCGTCTTTGTCTTTGTCGCGCAGAATTGAAATTTGTTCGCTGCCGAATTCAGATACGAAAATATCGTTGTTCGGTGCGATGTAGCTGCCAGCGCGGCACATCAAATCCTTCTGCGAATTTTGTGACGGTAAATCCTGCAGGCGCTGTTGGTGTTTTTCCTTCAGGCCAATCGACCATGCTGCTTCGTTTTGTTGCAGAATTTGTGGCATACGGAGGCGGTAATACCAAATCGCCGACAGCGGTTTTTACGGTGATATTGGGTTGTTTCGCAAGTGCTTCTTTTTGTTCTTTTTTGACTTGCCCCTGGCACGAAGTCAGGATTATAGCTGATAGCAAAGTGAATGTCAGTGTAGTTGTTTTCATGTAAAGTAATTAAGAAATGAAGGTTGAATTTACTAAATTTAACAGCGTCCGGATGAAAACCAATTGCAATATTAAGGCAGATTTAACAATTAGAATATAGTTACTTAAACTTCAGCATAAAGCGACAGATTTCAGTATATTTGCAACTTATTTTTAAAACCAAAAAATGTGATACAGCTACACGATAAACATTTTGTGCCGTTCATCTCTTCAGACGAAATTGATTTCGCGCTAAAAAATATGGCGAAGCAGATGGATGATGATTTTTTTGAAGAAGTGCCGGTTTTTATTGGCGTTTTAAACGGTTCGTTTATGGTGATGGCCGATTTGATGAAGCACTATCGCGGCATGTGCGAAGTGAATTTTATCAAAATGGCTTCGTATGAAGGCACACAATCCACCAATACTGTTAATGAACTAATCGGACTAAACACCGACCTTTCCGGGAAAACGGTAGTTGTGGTTGAAGATATTGTCGATACCGGAAATACTGTTGTAGCTTTAAAAGAACTTTTCAAAAAGCAAAACGTAAAACATTTTAAAATAGCGACATTGTTCTTCAAGCCGGATGCTTACAAGAAAGATATCAAACTCGATTACGTTGGTATCCGTATTCCCGATAAATTCATCGTGGGCTATGGTCTTGACTACGACGGACTCGGCCGCAACCTCACAGACGTTTATCAACTCAGCGAATAATTTAAAATTCACAATTCATAATTTCAAAAATGGTTAACATCGTTTTATTCGGAAAGCCGGGAGCGGGAAAAGGAACGCAGGCAGAATTCTTAAAAGAGCAATACAATCTTACGCATTTATCAACCGGAGATATCTTCAGGTTCAATATAAAAAACGGCACGGAACTGGGCTTATGGGCCAAAACTTTCATCGATAAAGGCGATTTGGTTCCCGATGAAGTGACGATTAAAATGCTCGAAGATGCTGTTGAAAATGCTGGAAATACTGCCGGTTTTTTATTCGACGGATTTCCGAGAACCATTGCGCAGGCAGAAGCTTTAGATGCATTTTTACAATCAAAAGGATGGAGCGTAACCGCAACCATCGCGCTTGAAGCCGACGACGAAATCCTTGTGCAAAGACTGCTCGAAAGAGGAAAAACTTCAGGAAGACCTGACGATCAGGATGAAGAAAAAATCCGCAACCGTTACCAGGAATACAATGAAAAAACGGCACCGCTGATGAGTTTTTACGAGCAACAGAATAAATTTTATCCTGTGGATGGCATCGGCTCGATTGCCGAAATTACAAAAAGGCTTAGCGCGGTAATCGATAATTTCGTAAATTAGGCATAACCGGAACGACCGGATTTGGTAACCAAATCAACACAACTTGGAAATTTTAATCATATTATTTTTAATCATACTCAACGGAGTTTTCTCGATGTCTGAAATCGCATTGATTTCTGCCAGAAAGAACCGCCTTGAAAACGCCGCCAAAAAAGGCAATGCAAGCGCAAAGGCCGCCTTGGAACTGGCAAATTCTCCCAACAAATTTTTATCGACCGTTCAAATCGGGATTACGTTAATCGGAATTTTAACCGGTATTTTCAGTGGCGATAAGATTACGACCGACATGAAGCTGTATTTTGAGAGCTTCGCAGCGTTGAAGCCCTATGCCGACAGTCTTTCTGTGGGAGTTGTGGTGGTTATCCTGACATTTTTCTCTTTGGTTTTAGGCGAATTATTGCCAAAGCGAATTGGGTTAAACCATTCCGGAAGCCATTGCAAAAGCGGTCGCCATTCCAATGAAATATGTGTCAATCATCACCGCGCCATTCATTTGGTTACTGACGATTTCAACAGAAGCGCTGCTGAAAGTCCTGATGATAAAACCATCTGCCGAAGGAAAAGTCACCGAAGAAGAAATCAAGGCCATCATCAAAGAAGGCACCGAAGGCGGCGAAGTGCAGGAAATCGAACAGGATATCGTAGAACGCGTTTTTCATATTGGTGACAGGAAAGTTAATTCGTTGATGACCCACCGGAAATCTGTGGTTTTCCTTCCTCAAAATGCAGATAAAGCGCAGGTTCGCGAAATGATGCTAAAAGAATTGCATTCGATTTATCCGGTTTACGGCGACAATTACGACGACATTGTTGGCGTGGTCAACCTCAAAAATATATTTGCGCATTTTGACGAAGAAACTTTCAATTTAAGTTCGATTACGACCGACGCTCCGTTTATTATGGAGCAGACAACGGCGTATAAGGCACTCGAAAATTTCAAGAGAAGCGGCGTGCATTATGCGTTTGTATCTGATGAATATGGTGTTTTTCAAGGGATTATCACGCTTAACGACATCCTTGAAGCCTTGGTTGGCGATGCCTCGGATTTTTATAAGGAAGATTTCAAGCTGATCGAGCGTGAAGACGGCACATGGCTCGTCGACGGGCATTATTCGCTGCATGATTTCCTTACCTATTTCGAATTAGACGACCTCACAAGCGATTATGAAGTGACAACAGTTAGCGGATTAATCATGACAGAGCTGACTTATATCCCAAAAGAAGGCGAAAAATTATTCTGGAACCAATTTGAGCTTGAAGTCCTTGATATGGATGGTGTGAAGATTGATAAAGTACTGGTGAAATCCAGAAGAGAAAAATAAATTGGTACAAGGTTTAAGGTGTAGGGTACAGGGTCAACGCGACTCCATCCCTGAATCCTGAACCCAGTACCCTGAACCCAAGAAAATGACAGAAGGAAATTTTGTAGATTACGTAAAAATATACGTCTCATCGGGTAAAGGCGGAAAAGGCTCAACGCACTTGCACCGCGAGAAATTTATCGAAAAGGGCGGTCCTGACGGTGGTGACGGCGGTCGTGGCGGACACGTTTTCCTTGTTGGGAATAAATCGTTGTGGACATTATTTCACCTGAAATTTGCGCGACACATCAAAGCCGGGCATGGCGGCGATGGTGGCGGCGACAGAAGTACCGGTGCCGACGGAGAGGATAAATTTATCGAAGTGCCACTCGGAACAGTTGTCCGTGACAAGGATTCCAATGAAATTTTATTTGAAATTACCGAAGACGGCGAAAGAAAATCATCGCTCAAGGCGGAAAAGGAGGACTCGGCAACTGGCATTTCCGAAGCTCGACCAACCAGACGCCGCGTTATGCCCAACCGGGATTGCCGTCGGTTGAAGCTGATATCGTGCTTGAATTAAAAGTGCTTGCCGATGTTGGATTAGTTGGATTTCCGAATGCCGGAAAATCGACATTGCTTTCTGTACTCACATCTGCAAAACCAAAAATTGCGGATTATCCGTTTACGACTTTAAAGCCGAATTTAGGCATTGTGGCTTACCGCGATTATCAATCTTTCGTTATTGCCGATATTCCGGGAATTATTGAAGGCGCTGCGGAAGGAAAAGGTCTCGGGCATTATTTTCTTCGCCATATTGAGAGAAATTCGACATTATTATTCCTGGTCCGGTTGATACGTCTGACATCAAAGGTGAATATGATATTCTCGTGAACGAATTGACGAAATACAATCCTGAAATGCTCGACAAAGAGCGGCTTTTGGTGATTTCCAAATGCGATATGCTAGACGATGAACTGAAAGCAGAACTGAAAACAGAACTCGATGCAGCGTTTAAGGATATTCCGTATATGTTTATTTCATCTGTTGCACAGCAAGGACTGACAGAATTGAAAGATAAACTTTGGAAGATGCTGAACGACTAATGCCATATCAATAAATTAAATGCCTCCAATAAGTGCATAACTTTTTGGAGGCAATCTAAAATGGTGGTTTTTATTTAACCTCCGGTCGCGATATCAATCAATTGCGCCCTTAACTTTTTCGCCGCTCCCGAAATCTGCGAACAGGGAGCTGTCACCGAACCGGTTACCGTAGTCGAAACCAAGCCAATTGAAACGGTAATGGATATCTCAACTGTAACCGTGCATTCATCGGTAGAACCCACTGGTCTTGCCGCGGCATCGTCAAACAACTTGTCGGTGTTGTTTCGCAAGTCCTCTACAGTGTTGAACTTGTAGTTCGCAACCTCCGACCCTTTTTTGATCTTAACGGACGCAGACTCTTTCTTTGTTCCGCTTCCATTTGTTTGTGCCTGGCTTGCCGTACCAATAAAGATGATAGCGAACAAGCTTAATAATAAATGTTTCATAATAAAAAAATTAAATGGTTTATATGATTCAAAATTAGGCAGGTACATATAAAGTCGATTACGGGTTTGCCGTAAAAATTCTTAAAGTTTTGGTTTTCACATGAAAAAAGTTTACCTGAATAATGTCAGTCATGCAGAAGCGTATATTGCCGGCACATTCGATAGCTATCCTGAAATTTGATCTGCCGAAAAAGCCAGGCAGCTCTGGTAATTCAATAAAAATTATATGTAACCTATTAAAAATATACTAAACCTTTATATAAAAATTATATACTTTATAAATTATCAATTTAAATAAACTATAAAGTTTTATATATTAATTATTAAAAATTTTTATTTTTGAACAAGCAGTTAAAAATTACCTCTGAATTTTTTATATGTATTTATATAAAAGTATAAATTAATAATAAGGTATTATAATGAAAAAGCTAAAGAAAACAGAACGCCGTTATCCTGGAACCGACAGCTTCATGTGCGAATCTGCGAGGATTTTGCACGGGATTTTAGGGGATGACCTATTAAAATTTACTGCATTCGACAGCACTATCGATGCTGGTTTTCGTAACGATTTCCTTAAAGCAATCGAAGCAGCCGATAGCGTTACAGATGACAATACAGTTGTAGCCATACATCGTGAAAAAGTAGAGCGGGTCAATGCGTTAATGGAGCGTTCGGGCAGGAAGTATGCCGACGTCATGTATTTCGCGCGCAAGGCCTTTTCAAGCCGGGCCATGCTCAAACGATTTGGTGCGGGCGATTATCCAAAGGCAAAATACAACCGGATCAGGATGCTTTCGCTTCTCGAAAATCTTGAAACCGCCTGCGGCGAAAACCGCGCAGCGCTTAACGCAGTTGGTTTTACAGACAACGCTATTTCAGAAATCGCAACCCTTAAAGTACTATTGAATGAAGCGCTGACCGAAAAAAATACAGAGAAAAAAGGCCGCGTCGGGCAACTTCAGCGCGTGTGGCTTTGCTCAACCAATGTTATGATTTTATGAAACTGATCAACTATGCGGGTCAGATTTTATTTGCCGGAGACAGCGCCAAGTGTGACCAATACGTATATTTTTCCAAAGAAATGCGCGAGGCAAGAAAGAGAAAGCCCAGCGTTACGGAACTGGATACCGTGACCAAAAGCTGATTGATGGCCACCATCACTTGATACCGGCCATGGTTCGAAAGTCACCGTTTGAGTCTTTCGATCCAATCTGTAAAGGCTATCCAGAATGCATCAATGTGATTTTGCGTTTCAGGGTCGCTTACATTCCCGTCTTCACCCAAAAAACAGGAAGCTTTGCTGAGATAGAATTCAGGTTCCTGTAGTGTAAGCAAATTGACATACATCATTACCTGTCTTAAATGATTTACAGCGCCAAATGCACCAAGCGAATAAGGCGAACAGCCTATGGCAGCGGCTGGTTTATTGTTCCAGTGGTTCTGCCCTTCAGGACGCGAGCCCCAATCGATGGCGTTCTTGAGCACGGGCGAATAGGAGCGGTTATACTCGGGCGTTGCGAAAAGCACGGCTTCCGATTCGCGTATCTTTTCATGAAAAGCTTTTACGGATTCAGGTAAGTCTTTTTCAAGATCTTCGTTAATAAAAGGCAGGTTCCCGATTTCGATTAATTCTAAGGCCACATCTTCGGGAGCGCTTTTTTGGAAAGCTTTGACGAGTTTTGTTGTATAGGAATCCCTGCGCAAACTACCAGAAAGGGCTATAATTCTTGTTTTCATGATTATGATTTGAGGATAATCATAAAGTTACCACATTATATATAGCAGTTGTGTTTAGGGTTTCTTAAAATCTGTCATCTCAATTCTAAAATTCTTACCTTCGCAATCGCTAAAAAAAAACGATTGCGCTGTAACTTTTCGAAATTTCCGGCGACTTGTAACACACTAAACTTAAATTGTAAGCAATGAAAAAAATTATTTTATTCGTACTCCTTTGCCTGTCCGCATTTCCGATGCGCGCCGACGAAGGCATGTGGTTCCTGATGTTCATCGAAAGACTGAACCACCGCGACATGGAGAAGATGGGCCTTCAGCTCACTTCTGAAGAAATCTACAGCATCAACCACCACAGTTTGAAAGACGCGATTGTGCAATTCAACGGCGGTTGTACAGCGGAATTGATTTCTAAAGACGGACTCGTACTCACCAACCACCACTGCGGTTATGACGCGATTGCCGAGCTTTCGACAGCCGACAAAAATTACCTCAAAAACGGTTATTGGGCGCCTTCAAGAAAAGACGAAATGAAGCCAAGCAGCCTTTTTGTGCGTTTCTTCGTTCGCATGGATGATGTGACGAAAAGGATTCTGGCGAAATTAAATCCGAATATGACCGAAGCAGAACGCGATAAAGCTATTGCTATTGAATCTGCTGCAATTGAAAAGAAAACAACGAAGGCGGAAAATTCACCGTTTCTGTGCGTTCTTCTTCCAGGGCAATGAATTTTATTATTTCGTTTACCAGGATTACAAAGATGTTCGTTTAGTAGGTACGCCGCCGGAAAGCGTTGGAAAATTTGGTGGCGATACTGACAACTGGGAATGGCCGCGCCATACCGGAGATTTCTCGATGTTCAGAATTTATGCTGACAAAGACGGAAATCCTGCAGATTATTCAACTAATAATGTGCCGCTGAACCCGAAACATTACCTGCCAATCAACCTGAAAGGTGTGAAAGAAAATGATTTCGCGATGATCTTAGGATATCCTGGAAGAACAAACCGCTGGATGCCTGCGGGCGGAATCGAGCAAAACGTAAAATATGCTTATCCGGCATGGGTTGAAGGCGCCAAAACCGGAATGGACAACATGAAGAAGTATATGGACAAAGATGCCACCATCCGTTTGATGTATGCTTCAAAATATGCTTCGACGGCCAATTACTGGAAAAACCGCCAGGGAATGATTGATGCTTTGAGCAAATTCGGCACTTCGAAAACCAAGGCTGCACAGGAGGCAAAATTTGACGCCTGGGCCAATCAACCTGAAAATAAGGCCAAATATGGCGATGTGATTACGAACATCAATAAATTCTACGCCCTTACGAACGAAAAGGCAAGACACGACAATTACCTGCAACAATTGTTAAGAACGACTGCTTACGGAACAATCTCAAGAAGTTTCGGAAGACAATTTGAAGCTTATGCAAAAGCAGATGCTGCGAAACAAGCCGAAATGAAACCGGAATTGATTGAAGGCGTAAATGAATTCTTCAAAGAAGTTTACCTTCCGGCAGAAAAAGACATCATGGCAGCACAACTGAAATTGTATACGTCTAAATCTACAGGATACCCTGTCGTGCCGTCACTTCAATTGTCTGCCCAGCAAAGCGGATATGATTTCAAAACGTATGTAGATAATATCTACGACAACAGTATTTATACTTCAAAAGAAAAAATGCTGGCATTCATCGAAAAACCGGATGCCACAGTAGCCGCAAATGATCCATTGAACAAATTGTCAACCGAATTACTGGCGCAACTGGCTGCAAAATCTGACGAAATTGCAAAAGCGCAAAATGATTATGGCGCGGCATTCCGTTTATTGGTTGATGGTTTGAGAGAATCGAAACTGGCGCCAATCCAATATCCTGATGCGAATTCTACGCTAAGGCTGACTTACGGGAAGGTGCGCGCTTTACCGGCCGACAAACGTAACGATGCGAAAATCAACAATTATACTACGCTTGAAGGCATGGTGAAAAAATATAAGGCAGGCGACGAAGAATTTGACCTTCCGGCAAGAATGCTGGAAGAATACAAAGCAAAAGATTACGGACGCTACGCTGATAAAAACGGTTATATGCCGGTGAATTTCCTTACGGATAATGACATCACAGGTGGAAATTCAGGTTCTCCTGTATTGAACGGAAAAGGCGAATTAATCGGTCTTGCTTTCGACGGAAACATCGAGGCGATGGCTGGTGATGTTATCTTCGACCCGAAATTGCAAAGAACGATTAACGTTGATATTCGTTATGTACTTTGGCTGATCGATAAATTCTCAGGCGCGAAGCATATCGTTGATGAGATGACGATTGTGAAATAACAAATAGCAAATTTCAAAATACAAAGATTCCAAGTTATAAAAAATCCCAAACTGCTAAATGTAGTTTGGGATTTTAATTTTAAAGACAAGTTGTTTTTGGAACTTATTTGTAATTTAAACTTTATTCGTAACAACTTTTATCGTTTTGGTGCGGTTTCCGGCGTCAATGTTCCTGCTGCGAGTTGCCAAACGTTGATAGATGCTTTGGTTGCATTTATATGGAGCATCATTTTTACCGAAAGGTTGGAATTTAGGGAAAAGATTTCAGATAGCAGACTGTCAACAGCTGCCTGAAATCTGCCATCTGCTAACTACAGTCTGCTTAACGGTTTTTTAAGTTTTTTTGTCCTTAAAAATATTACCTTTGCCCAATATCAGGCTAACGATGACAAGATTATTTTCGCTTTTCCTTATTTTATTTTCTATTGCTGCTTCCGCACAAGTATTAAAGTCATCGCCTGACGGAGGTGGGCGAACAAGATCAACGAAGAAAACTACAACCAATACGAATACCGTTCCGGATCGAAATACCTCTGAAGAACAAGAAGAGAATAAACCCAAAAAAGACCTTCCGAAAGCAACTATCGACATGTACAAAGTGGTAACGCTCGAAAGAGACACTATGTACATCGACACATCGCTCACCATTCAAAAGGAATACAGTTTCAATTATTTGCGTAGGGATAATTTCGGATTGTTGCCTTTCGCGAATGACGGACAGACCTACAATACGCTGCAATACAGTCTTAACGATTTTTCTCCATATCCGGAATTTGGCTTCAATGCCAAGCAATTCAATTACCTGAAACCATCACAAATGTGGTATTACCAGGTGCCGACGCCGCTTACGGAATTGTATTTCAAAACCACCATCAAACAAGGCCAGTCGCTCGATGCTTTCATCACTGTAAATACTTCTGAAAGGCTTAATTTTTCAATTGCTTATAAAGGATTGCGTTCCGAAGGCCGTTACAATAATGCCCTGTCAAGCACCGGAAATTTCCGGTTCACCGCAAATTACCAGACTAAGGATGCCAGATATTCCCTTAAAGCACATCTGGCGGGTCAGGATGTTTTGAATGAAGAAAACGGCGGCATCGTCAATACCGATAATTTCGAAAGCGGCGACAGCGACTTTAAAAGGCGTGACAGGCTGCAGGTTTATCTTGTTGACGCCGAATCATTTTTAAAGGGAATCCGCTATTTCGTTGACCACAGCTTCAGGTTCAACAAGACCGAAGGCGAAAATAACCTGTATTTTACGCACCAGTTTAATTTTGAGAAGAAATTATTTGAATTCAACCAGCCGACTTTAACGACTACAATCACCGGAACCAATACGCCGTTTAACCGATTCGGAGACTCGAATGTCGCGTCAAGTATCCACGATAAAACGCGTTACGACAGGTTTTACAATAAAGTTGGTGCTGTTTACGAAAATAAAACGTTAGGCCGCATAGGTTTTTTCATAGACGATTTCCATTACAATTATTATTATGACCGCGTTATCGTGCAGGGCACCAATGTGATTCCGAGTGCATTAAACGACCGCATCAACAGTTTCGGCGCTGAATATGCTTACCAGAAAGGCAAATGGAACGGAAGAGCGCTGTATTCCAATTCACTAACCGACCAGGATTTATCCAATTTTGATGTGTCGCTGAATTACGATTTGAACGATGACAATCACCTGTCTTTCCAATACCAAAAAATCAACAAATTGCCTGACAATATTTATAATTTGTACCAAAGCAGCTACATTGCTTACAACTGGTACAATGAATTCAACAATGAAAAAATCAATAATTTCCGTGTAAAAGCAGATACGAAATGGGCTTCCGCAGAATTGCAATATACGACGCTTAACGACAAATTGTATTTCAGCGATGACAGTACCACCGAAAACATTCTGCTAGTTTCGCCAAAACAATACGGTGGTACGATCAATTATTTATCGCTCAAAGTTTCAAAGGAATTCAAATGGTGGAAACTCGCGCTGGACAACACTTTGCTGTACCAGAAAACCGACCAGAGCGATGATATCCTGAATGTTCCGCAACTTGTAACGCGCAACACGCTTTATTTCTCCGATTACGTTTTCAAGAAAGCGATGTTCCTGCAAACCGGCGTGACGTTTAATTATTTTACGAAATATTACGCCAATAATTACAATCCTGTAATTGGTGAATTTTATGTGCAGCACCAAAAGGAAATCGGAGAATTCCCGATGTTCGATGTTTTCGTAAACGCACGCGTGCGCCAAACCAGGATTTACCTTAAATGGGAACATTTCAATTCCTCATTTACCGGAAATACATTTTATGCTGCGCCGAATTATCCGTATAAAGATGCGCTGATCCGTTTCGGGTTGGTGTGGAATTTCTTTCAATAAGAGGAAAGACCGCTTCGCTGAAAGAATCAAGATCGCTTCGCTGAAAGAAAATCCTAGATGCGAAAATATCGAATTGTAATAATCTTGACTCTTGACTCTTAATTCTTGTCTCAAATTATTACATTTGTGCGCGATTTTGAAATAAAAATTATCAAATCCGCAAAAAATAACTGAATTATATCAAAATGAAATACGCTGAAAATATCTTAGGAACCATTGGCAACACGCCGCTTGTAAGACTCAACAAAGTAACCGCTGAAGTCGATGCGCTCGTTTTGGCGAAAGTCGAAACCTTTAATCCTGGAAATTCCGTCAAAGACAGAATGGCCGTAAAAATGGTTGAAGACGCGGAAGCTGACGGTCGCTTAAAACCCGGCGGCACCATCATCGAAGGTACTTCAGGAAACACCGGAATGGGTTTAGCTTTGGCCGCAATCGTAAAAGGCTACAAGCTGATTTGCGTGATCACCGACAAGCAATCCAAAGAGAAAATGGACATTCTGCGTGCCGTTGGTGCGAAAGTGGTCGTTTGCCCGACTGACGTTGAACCGACTGACCCGCGTTCTTATTATTCCGTTTCGAAAAGATTAGGCGAAGACACGCCGAATTCGTGGTATGTGAACCAATACGACAATCCGTCGAATGCGATTGCGCATTACGAACAAACCTGAACCTGAAATCTGGGAACAGACCGACGGAAAAATTACGCATTTTGTTGTCGGAGTTGGAACAGGCGGAACCATTTCCGGCGTTGCAAAATACCTGAAGAGAAAAACCCGAATATCAAAATCTGGGGTGTTGATACATACGGTTCTGTGTTCAAAAAATACCACGAGACCGGAATCTTCGACGAAAATGAAATCTATTCTTACATCACAGAAGGCATCGGCGAAGACATTCTTCCTAAAAACGTCGATTTTTCGTTAATCGATGGATTTACAAAAGTTACCGATAAAGATGCGGCTGTTTATACAAG
Organism: Flavobacterium sp. 3HN19-14; assembly: GCF_051373205.1. Classification (NCBI taxonomy): domain Bacteria; kingdom Pseudomonadati; phylum Bacteroidota; class Flavobacteriia; order Flavobacteriales; family Flavobacteriaceae; genus Flavobacterium; species Flavobacterium sp. 3HN19-14. The sequence goes on along the minus strand of NZ_JBPPZT010000001.1, from coordinate 3,743,071 downwards.
AAAAATTGCATTGGAAGAAGGTATTTTTGTTGGCAATTCAGCTGGCTCAGCAATAAAAGGACTTATTCAGCTGAAAGAACATTTCAAGCCGGAAGACGTAGTTGTGGTTTTATTCCACGATTCCGGAAGCCGTTACGTCGGGAAAATGTTCAACGACGACTGGATGCGTGAGCGCGGTTTCCTTGACGAAGATATCAAGAAGGCCGAAGATGTTATCAAAGACCACATCGACAAACCACTTGTAATTGTTCGCACCGAAGAACTTGTTTCACACGCGATTGAGAGAATGCGCAAATACAAAATTTCGCAGATTCCGGTAATCGATATCAACGGATTTGTTGGTTCAGTAGACGAAACTGATTTGTTCCAGAGTTATGTTTCTGATAAAAATGTAGCCGAAAAGCCAATCCGCGAAGTGATGGGAAAACCTTATCCTGTCGTAAAATCAGGAACCGCCATTGAAGAAGTTTCCAAGCTTTTCACAAAAGAAAATAATGCGGTTTTAGTTGATTTAGGAAACGGAAAACACCATATCATTACTAAATATGATATCATCGGTTCGATAAAATAATTGATAATTTAAGAATGACTAAATAATAATGATGTATTTCAGCAGCATTGTTATTTAGTCTTTTTTTCTTATAGTACTGACTTCCAATTCGTACTAAGACACTGTATTCAATTGTAAGAGAAAAGCGTATTTTTTTGTTAAAAAACCGTTCAAAAAAAATTGGTTTTTGAAAAGTATTTCTATATTTGTTCTACCGCTTTACGCCGGAACTACATATACAAATGCTGTCAATACCGTTGTATTGTGTTCCGGGAGCCATGCTTTCCTTTTGATTTTTTCTACAATTTACTGACTTCATTTCGTATGTGCCCGATTAAATTCTGCGGTCCGTTTTATGAGCCAGATGCACGAGGAGCCAAATGCTTCAGACAATAACGTTTTTTTAGATGCGGTACATTGCCGTCATTTACTCGACCAGCTTCCCGAATCGATACAGATTTTTAAGGAAATGAAGAATGGCCGCGGGGAAATTACGGGCTTTCAGGTCACTTTTTCCAACGCGCGTGCTAAATTGATGTTTCCGGAAAGGAAAACCGGAGCGGTGCTTAATGACGCCGAAGAGGTAGGCAATGCCAGCCTTTTCTTCGAAAAATTGCGCAATGTTGCCGAAAGCGGAAATGAAAGTAATACCATCATCGATTACGTTCACAATGGCGAAGATGTCACTTATAAAGAAAAAATATTAAAATTCGAAGAAAGCGTGCTGGTGCTTATCGAATCGACTGATAAAGCTACAGACGACGAACACGCCAAGGCCAATCTTTTGCGCGGTATCTCTGAGACTTCTGCTGATATTTTGTATATCATGAACATCAACACGCGCCAACTCAGGTTTACTACTCGAAATATTGCTAAAGATCTTGGCTATTCCGAAGAAGAAATTGCCCACATGAATGAGCCGCTTTTTGATGTCATGCATGAGCAGGATATCCCCGCAATGCAATTGCATATCGAGAATATGAAAACCGCAAAACCCGGCGAAGTCAGGGAAATCGAATACCGTTTGCGCTATGCCGACGGAACGCTTCGTTTTTACCGCGACCGGAATACCGTTTACAAAACCGATCCGGATGGCACGCCAATCGAAAAGTTAGGCATTTCACAAGATACGACCGAAGATTATATTTTGCAGACAAGGCGCAAAAAGCACCACAGTATTTTGAGCCAATGCGAGGAACTTTCAGGCTCAGGAAGCTGGGAGTACGATCGCAGCACGACAGAATTTATCTGGAGCGACGGTATGTATCGATTGTTCGAATTACCAAAAGGAACGCCCGTCACGCCTTCGATTTACCTGGATTATGTAGTGCCGAAAGACAAGGAAATCGCTGAAAAACTGGTAGACGTAATCAAATATCATTGGGAATCATCAGAATTCAATTTCCGGATAAAAACCGAAAGCACGACGAGAATGTTGCGCATCAAAACGTCGGCAGTTATCGAAAATGACAAGCATGAACCGGAGAAAATCCTGGACAGATATGGATATAACCACTGCCAAAAAAGCAGAGGAAAATATCCAGGGACTCAACAAAACGCTGATGTCGAAAAACAAGGAACTGGAAGCGCTCAATTCAGAACTCAAGACTTTCAATGACATTGCGGCTAACGATTACAAGGAAACACTGCGCAGCCTTTACATCAATCTTGAAAATATCATCAAGGCTGATTCTGCCAATCTGAGTGATTCCGGAAAAGCCAATGTTCGTAAAGCGCAAACGTCTATACAAAAAATGAAATTGCTCACGGAAGATATCGTTTCATTTTCACGTATCCCGACTTTAGACAGCAATATTTCTACGGTAGATTTGAATGAAATCCTGCAAAATGTGCTCGGTGAAATGTCTGAAAAAATAAAGGAAAGCAACGTCAGGATTGATGCTGAAAAACTCCCGGTTTTACAAGGAATGCCAATGCTGATTTCGTTGTTGTTTTTCCATATCCTTGACAACGCAATCAAATTCAGGAGCGAAGGATGACCTTTGCCGGTAATCACAATTGAAGGCCGCGAACCGGAATCAGGTGTCGATTCGATATCCGTTACCACGAAATTTCATTTATCGATAACGGGATTGGTTTTGATGCTGCCGAAGGGGAAAATTTATTTTCAATATTCTACCGTCTTCACGACCGAAATCATTACAAAGGTTCCGGTATCGGATTGGCAGTTTGCCGAAAAATTATGGCTTTGCACGGCGGATACATCACAGCAGAAGGCGAAAAAGGAAAAGGCGCCACCATTACCTGCTATTTTCCCGCAGAAGCAGAACAGGTTTTATAAATTTCGCAACACCTTAATCAACAATTCTTTCAACAAAGCCAATGAAACCGGCTTTCTGAGGCAATCTGTTGCGCCCAGTTGCATGGCTTCGGTCGTTAGCACTTCAGCATCGCTGTTCGAATAAATAAAGACCGGAACAGTACGCAACGCGGCATCTGCATCCTTCCTTATTTTCTCAAGACATTTTAATCCGTTCATTTTAGGCATATTGACGTCTAAGAGAACAAGGTCAGGTGCTTCTGATTTGATCATTTCAATGCCTGTAAATCCGTTATCTGCATAGCTGTATTTTAATTCCGGATAATCCGAAAGTGCTAATTTCAACAATTCGAATTCGTCGTCGTCGTCGTCAATTAATAGTAAATGATGTTTCATGCAGGTTTTGTTTTTTTTTAATTCCCATTCCGATATAAGGAACGATAAAATATTACCAATGCAGACACAGTTTTAAGGGAATCACGACAAAATAAATTGGGAATTGGAGCCTTTTTAAAGCAGGAATGCAATGGATGTAAGGCACCGTTGGGTGTAGGAATAGACTGTAAAAGTATATTATTTTTCTTAAACAGCCAATTCAAAAGCAACAAAATTTGATGACAGATTTCCTAAAATTTGTTATATTAGTCACTTAGAAGCCATTACTTATTTAAACGCCATCCAGATGAAAGAAGATTTCCTGCACTACCTATGGAAATTTACCAAATTTCCAATTCATGACCTGAAAACTTCCAACGGCGAATCTGTCGTTGTTATCAATCCCGGTCAATATTTACAACTTGCCGGCCTGATTTTTTCAATGCACAGCTTATTATCGGCAGCCAAAAATCGGCCGGAAATATCGAAATCCACCTCAAATCTTCCGATTGGTACATCCATCATCATGAAACAGACGCTGCGTATGAAAACGTAATCCTGCACGTCGTTTGGGAAAATGACACTGCGGTTTTCCGGCAAAACAATATTGAGATTCCGGTATTGGAGTTGAAAAATTACGTCGAAAAAGAAATCATTGATAATTACAACGCTTTATTGCATCCGAAGTCATGGATTTATTGCGAAAAAGAAATCGCTTCGATTCCGATTTTCATCGTAAAAAACTGGCTGGAGCGCTTGTTTTTCGAAAGACTGGAACGCAAATCAAATCCGGTTTCAGAATTGGCGATTGCTACGAAGGGCGACTGGGAAACCGTATTATTTCGTTTGCTGGCGAAGAATTTCGGACTCAACACCAACGGCGAAATTTTCTTCAAGATGGCCGAAAGCATTCCGTTTTCCATCATTCGCAAAGAAAGTTTCGAAATTGAAAATCTCGAAGCGCTGCTTTTAGGAACTGCAGGATTGCTCGACACAGAAAAACAAGACATTTATTTTGCTGATTTGAAATTGCGCTATTATTATTTGTGGCAGAAATATCAATTGACCGAAACTGTGGCAATGCCGGTACAATTTTTCAAACACCGGCCGGATAATTTTCCAACAATCCGATTGTCGCAATTGACAAATTTGTATGGAAAACACCAGAATTTGTTTTCGAAAATCATTGCTGCTGATACGATTGAAAGCATTTATGAAATTTTTAATGTCACAGTTTCCGGCTATTGGCAAACGCATTATCAATTCGATAAGGAAAGTCCGAAAAAGCAAAAAGCACTGACAAAATCCTTCATCGATTTAATCATTATTAATACGATAATTCCGTTAAGATTTGCTTACGCGAAGAGCCTCGGCAAAGACATTGACGAAAACAGCCTAGGCATTTTAAATGACATCAGGCCTGAAAATAACGCCATCATCGACAAATTTTTACAATTTGGAATCAAGGCAGAAAATGCATTCGAATCACAATCGTTGCTTCAGTTGAAAAATGAATATTGCAATAAAAATCGCTGCCTGGAATGCGCGATTGGAATGGAGTTAATGAAATCCTGAATCAGCTTTTCTCTTTTTCTGCAGGATAAACTGCGATTCTGTGCGTTCGCAAATAATAACCCGAAATCTTCGAATCATGTGAAGTTTGGAAATTAATCGCCTTTGAAGATTGCTTCGGCATGTGACAAGTGATGCAATCAGATTTCAGACTTTCAGTCGTAATGCCTATATTCGAATGCTCAGGCGATTTGTGGCAACTGATGCAGATTTGTGAATATTGTGCCAGATTCCCATTCGTGTTTTCGTGCGGATTGTGGCAGGTCAGGCAGTTCATTTTTCCGCTTTTCAGGAAACATTCGCTTTGCGACAATGCGCCAGCCTGGTTTCCATGAACATCATATTCATTGGCATGAGGCACATAATAATAATCTTCAAGGCGGTCGCCGGGCTGAAACAGAAAACGCGATTTGCTTTTAACGCCAAGGCTTCCCGAGTGGCAGATGGCGCAGGCATCAAGCAGCTGTTTGTTGTTGAGCGATTTGTAGCCCGTCATAAAATGAGCGATTTTGTCTTTCGGATTTTCGAGTTGGTAATCGACGTGTTTTTTCGCCTGCTCGGTGGCAGCGTTCACAGTCGATGCCATAAACGAGGCTTTCGGGCGCAATATTATCTTCCACTTCCATTGCCAGGAAATTATTTTTCCCGGAATTTACTTTGTTGGCGCTTGCGTTCGAACTGTGGCAGGCGTAACAGTCTTTTATTGTCATGCGGTCGAAGTACGGCTGTGTCGGCGAAAATCCCGGACTTGTGCCCCATGTATTTTCTGCTTTATAATAAGAAATCGGTAATTCATAGGTGTTCTTGTGCTTCCAGTAAACCGCAGTCTGTGCATTCCGGTTGCCAAAAACAATGTCGAAAGGATAGGCTTTTATTTCCTTTCCACCTTTATAAAAAACCTGGTAAAGGCTGTCGCCGCGTTTTTCCATAACCATTTTGGAATTGTTTCCGTAATCGAAAACATTGTGCGGCGAATTGAAATTTCCAAGAATTGACTCAGCAGTCGCAGGCGCCGTTGCTTTAAAATGGGCACTGTGCATCGCATTTTCCGAAGCTGATTTATGGCATTGGATACAGCTTTCGGAACCGGCGAATTCCGGTCCGCGCGGATCAATGTAATCTGATTTTTTATCGGCGCAATTCAGAAAAAGCATCGAAAAAACCGAAATCATAAAAATGGGCAGCCATCGCTTCATGCCGTAAATATAACATAATTTATAATCTAAAGGAATTGTAAGATTTGCAGAATGAAATCCGTTGAAAAACGTAAATTTGTGCTTTAAAAAATGCAATGCGACTCGTCATCCGCCTGAAATATTTTTTCGAAAAGCACGGTTTTAATGCTGCCTCGCGTCTTGCCGACAAACTCGGGATGCGCGCCAGCAGCGTGCGGTTGTTCTTTATTTATATTTCATTTGTAACGGCCGGACTGTGGTTTGGTGTCTACCTGACGCTTGCTTTCTGGATAAAATTAAAAGATTTAATTCGAGCCAAACGCAGTTCGGTTTTTGATTTATAATTCGTAATTTGCACCTGATATATTCAACGCCATGCAATTTAAATACACGCCATATGAAATCCTTTTTACAATCTTACTTCGCCTTTACGAAGGCGCAACGCAGCGGACTTTTTCTACTGTTCGCCATCATCATCAGCCTGCAACTTTTTTATTATTTCGCTGATTTTACAGCACCTGAACCTGATTCGCCTGAAAAGTGGCAATGGCTTTCGTTACAAACTGAAATCGATTCTTTAAAAGAAGAAAAAAAGAAGGTTGTTCCCAAAATTTATCCTTTCAATCCGAATTTTATTACTGATTTTAAGGGCTATAAACTTGGCATGTCGACTGCCGAAATTGATAGGCTGCTGGCTTTTCGGGAAAAGAATTTGTATGTGAATTCAGCTGAAGATTTCCAGAATGTTACAAAAGTTTCCGATTCTTTATTGTCAGTTATTTCGCCGTATTTTAAATTTCCGGATTGGGTGAAAAATAAAAAATCATCGAATTACAAAGCTTTTCCGAAGAAAAATTTCGAAAAGAAAAAAGAGAAGATTGTCGTGCATGATATTAACGATGCAACGCAGGACGATTTGATCAAGATCTACGGCATTGGGCCGGCTTTGTCAGAACGGATTTTAAAAGAAAAATTGAAATTCGGCGCTTTCGCTTCAATGGAACAAATGAATGACATTTGGGGATTATCGCCGGAAGTTATCGAAAACCTCAACAAATATTTCAAAATTATCAATCCGCCCAAGATTGAAAAACTAAAAATTAACGATGCTTCAATAAAAGAACTGGCAAAATTTCCTTATTTCAGATATGCGCTTGCCAAGCAAATTGTGACTTACAGAAGCATGAATGGCGGAATACACACTTCTGAGGATTTGATAAAAATTAACGGCTTTCCTGTTGAAAAAGTAAAAATAATTGCCTTATATTTGGAATTCTAAAAAATTAGGATAAAAAACAGCCAAATTATATGAATTCAATACATTTTACTGAGGAGCACGAATCATTCAGAAAGAGCTTTAAAGATTTTCTGCAAAAGGAAGTTGTGCCGCATATTGAAAAATGGGAAAAACAGGCACAATCGAACGCTTTATCTGGAAAAAATTCGGCGATATGGGCTTTTTCGGAATCAACTATCCGGAAGCTTACGGCGGTATGGCATTGGATTTATTCTATACGGTGATTTTTTTAGAAGAAATGCAGAAAATCAAATCGTCTGGTTTTGCGGCAGCAATGTGGGCGCACGCTTACCTGGCAATGACGCATTTGAATGCCGAAGGCGACGAAAGGATCAAACAGGAATATTTGGCACCAAGCATTGCCGGAGATAAAATCGGCGCTTTGTGTATTACCGAACCATTTGGCGGAAGTGATGTGGCAGGAATGCGTTCAACAGCTGTAAGACAAGGTGATAAATACATAATCAACGGCTCTAAAACATTTATCACGAATGGCGTTTACGCAGATTATTATGTGGTTGCAGCCAAAACAAATCCCGAGTTGGGAAATAAAGGCATCAGTATCTTTTTGGTTGATGCGAATACAAAAGGAATTACTGCTACAAAATTAGATAAATTAGGTTGGAGGGCTTCAGATACGGCAGAAATCGCATTTGATAATGTTGAGATCCCGGCAGAAAATTTAATGGGTGAAGAAGGAAAAGGCTTTCCATATATCATGCAGCATTTCGCTTTGGAACGTTTGATCATGGCCATTAATGCCCACGCCAGAGCCGAATATGCAATCGAATATACGATTGGTTACATGTCAGAACGTGAGGCGTTCGGAAAAACGATCGATAAATTCCAAGCCTTACGTCATACAATCGTTGAACATGCAACAGATGTTGAACATTGCAAAGTTTTCAATTACGCAGCCGTAGCAAGACTGAATCAAAAAGAATATGTGGTCAAAGAAGCGACGATGGCAAAATTGAAATCGACTAAAGTTGCCGATGACACGATTTACAGTTGCCTGCAAATGTTAGGCGGTTATGGTTATATGGAAGAATATCCTCTGGCGCGTTTGTCAAGAGACAGCCGTTTAGGACCAATTGGCGGCGGTACTTCGGAAATCATGAAGGAGATTTTATCGAAAATGATCATTGATAAACAAAATTATCAGCCGGCGGTAAAGTAATTTCAAGAAAAAAGGTTCAAGAGCCAAGAGCCAAGATTTTGCGTATTAGTAGTATGCGGTCTTGATTCTCGGCTCTTTGTTTTTTATTAATTTTACCATATGAAAAGTAAATTTTTGCAATTGCTGTTTCTTGTGTTCATGATTTATTCGTGTTCTAACGACGATGGAGCGGCGTCGGATTTTCCGGAAATAAACATAACACATTACAGCGCAACTCATACCTATGGTGTAGGTATCAGTATGGATGGCGATACTTTTAATGCCCTGCTGGAAAACAACAGATATGTTTCAAGCAGTGTGACTTATTTTACAAGTAATGGCCAGCCTCCGTCAGAAACAGCTTTTACGAATTATATATACGAAAATGATAGGTTGGTAAGTATTGAGAGGCCGTCGAGTGAATTTTTTTACTATGACGCACAAGGAAGGATTATTGCAGCCGATAATTACAGGATGAAAAGCCTGCGTTATACTTATATGCCCGAAAATAAAGTTTATGCTGATGTCATGAGCGGCAATTATCAGGATGCCGGCGCAATTGTAATCCAGAGATATGAAATCACGTTAAATGCGGATGGCGATATTGTACACTCATTTTATGACAGCAATTTAAATGATGGGGTTGTAGATCATGAAGGTAATTATTATTATCGCAATGGAAATCTGGTAAAACAAAAGGTTGATGGCTACGTAACCGGGTTTTCCTATTCGCAAATATACAATACCAGCAGTGTTGTTCATATTGCAATGTGGGGTAAGGCAAATTATAATCTTCTCGAATGCCGGCCTTCTGTCTCATTACGTTTGAAAAATACTGAAGATACAGCGGCTTTGGAAACGGAATACGGGTTTTATAAATCAAGCTATTATGTATATCCCAATTCGCAGACTCACAAAGAGGAGTATTTTCTTCAGCAGTAAGATTCCCTGTTGGGTCGTCCCGCGTGAGGGATGGAATTGGAAATCCTGGCATTGCAAACGATTATTTCCCGTAGTACAAAAAGTTCCGCAACGACAGATTACTTCATTGGATAATATTTTTTAGCGGTATTCAGTGAACTTCATTTAGGAGCGAACAGCACGACGGCGGCCTGCAGTCGCTTTCTGATTTGCAGGGAAGTTGTGGCCGGCGGCACGCCCGAAAAGAGAATAGAGAAAAGACCGCTTCGCTGCAAGAAACAAGAATAAGCGCATGGCTTAAAGTTTTTTTCTTTTTTCTTGTTTCTTTCTTCTTTTTTCTCTTACCTTTGCGGCCTTAACGAGAGGAGGTGTCTATATTATGTTAATTATACCAATTAAAGACGGAGAAAATATCGATAGAGCATTAAAGCGCTATAAAAGAAAGTTTGACAAAACCGGAACTGTACGTCAGTTGCGCGCAAGACAAGCATTCATCAAGCCTTCTGTAACGCACAGGATGAAGATCCAGAAAGCGGCCTACATCCAAGGACTTAGAGACAGCTTAGAAAGTTAATATAACTTTTAGCCAAAATATACCGTTAGTCATGAAAGTTTAATACTTTTATGCTAACGGTTTTTTTTATGGACAATAATAAAAATGCTTTCCGGGATTATCTGCGGTTGGAGAAAAATTATTCTCCGCATACCGTTACGGCTTATTGGGACGACCTGACGGCTTTTGAGGTTTTTGTGAAAGGCAGTTTTGAAAGCGATTTGCCGGAAGTGAATTACAGCATGATCCGCTCGTGGATTGTTGCGTTGGTTGATGATGGAATTTCTCCTTATTCTGTAAACCGGAAAATCTCCTCCTTAAAATCCTACTACAAATTTTTACTGAAGACGAAACAGATTGATGTCAATCCGCTTTTGAAGCACAAAGCTTTGAAAACGCCGAAGCAATTGCAGATTCCGTTTTCTGAAAAAGAACTTGAGAATGTGCTGCGCGATCTTCATTTTACAAATGATTTTGAAGGCGTACGCGATAAACTGATGATTGATTTGTTTTATGCAACAGGAATCCGCCGCACAGAGCTCATTCATCTTAAGATTTCCAACGTCGATTATCATAACAAAACGCTAAAGGTTTTAGGTAAAAGGAATAAAGAACGCATCATTCCGCTTTTACCTATTATATTGGAACAGTTTGACTTATATATAAAGGAGCGCGCGAAACTCGAAATAATTAAAGATTCTGAATATTTCTTCCTTACCCAAAAGGGCGTTAAATTGAATGATTCCCTTGTGTATCGATTAATAAATTATTACTTTAGTAATGTCTCAGAGAAGGTCAAGAAGAGTCCGCATATTTTGCGGCATACGTTCGCGACGCACTTGCTCAACAACGGGGCAGACTTAAATTCGGTTAAGGAATTGTTGGGACATTCCAGTTTAGCATCGACCCAGGTTTATACGCACAGCAGTCTGGCTGAGTTGAAGAATGTGTATGGGAAAGCGCATCCGCGGAATCAAAAATAGTACTTGACTACATGTTCAATTTTAAAAATTTCGATTATGAAGGTAGAGGTTCACGCAGTCAACTTCAACGTTGACGGAAAATTGGTAGATTTCATCAACCAAAGGTTAGGCAAACTTGAAAAATACTATGACAAGGTGGTTGCGGCCGATGTTTATTTAAAGGTGGAAAAGACCAGCGAGAAAGAGAATAAGGTAGCAGAGTTAAAAATACATGTTCCCGGCGATGACCTTCTGGTCAAGAAACAATGCAAGAGTTTCGAGGAAGCCGTAGAGCAGGCAGCCGAATCTTTAGAGCGTTTACTTGTTAAAAGAAAGGAAAAAATCAGAACGCATATTTAATCAAAAAAATTTTCTGAAAATGTTTTGATTAAAAAACAAAAACATATACATTTGCAGTCCGTTAGAAATAGCGGACTTTTTTATTGTATATGCCAGCGTAGCTCAGTTGGCTAGAGCAGCTGATTTGTAATCAGCAGGTCGTGGGTTCGAGTCCCTCCGCCGGCTCTAAAAAGGCAATCGGATATAAATAAAAAAAGAGGGGAGATACTCAAGCGGCCAACGAGGGCAGACTGTAAATCTGCTGTGAGAACTTCGCAGGTTCGAATCCTGCTCTCCCCACAAATTGATTTGAGATTGAAGACTTCAGATTGCAGATTTTCCACAAAATGAGCAATCTGAAATCTAAAGTCTGAAATCTAAAATCCTGAAAGGATTTCCTTGCCGACTTAGCTCAGTGGTAGAGTGCTTCCTTGGTAAGGAAGAGGTCACGGGTTCAAATCCCGTAGTTGGCTCAATTTAGTATTGAATTTGAACACTAATATATAACTAAGATTAAAAATTAAGTAAAATGGCAAAAGAGAATTTTAATCGTTCCAAACCGCACTTGAACATCGGTACTATTGGACACGTAGATCACGGGAAAACTACTTTGACCGCTGCTATCACTAAAGTAATGGCTGAGGCTGGTTTCTCTAAAACTGCTGCTAAATCTTTCGACCAGATTGATAACGCACCTGAAGAAAAAGAAAGAGGTATTACTATCAATACTTCACACGTAGAATATGAAACAGCTAACCGTCACTACGCACACGTTGACTGTCCGGGTCACGCGGATTACGTAAAAAACATGGTTACAGGTGCTGCTCAGATGGACGGTGCTATCCTTGTGGTTGCTGCTACAGACCGACCAATGCCACAAACACGTGAGCACATCCTTTTAGGACGTCAGGTAGGTATTCCACGTATCGTTGTATTCATGAACAAAGTGGATATGGTTGACGATGCTGAGCTTTTAGAGCTTGTTGAAATGGAAATCCGTGACCTTTTGTCTTTCTACGAATATGATGGAGATAACCGGACCAGTTATCCAAGGTTCTGCTTTGGGTGGATTGAACGCTGATCCAAACTGGGTTCCTGAAAATCATGGAATTGATGGAAGCTGTTGACAACTGGATCGAAGAGCCGGTACGTGATACAGAAAAACCATTCTTGATGCCAATCGAGGACGTATTTACAATTACAGGTCGTGGAACTGTTGCTACAGGTCGTATCGAAACTGGAGTTTGTAACACAGGTGATCCTGTTGAAATCATCGGTATGGGTGCTGAGAAATTGACTTCTACTATTACTGGTATCGAGATGTTCCGTCAAATCCTTGACAGAGGTGAGGCTGGAGATAACGCTGGTATCCTTTTGAGAGGTGTTGCTAAAGAAGACATCAAAAGAGGAATGGTAATCGTTAAGCCAGGATCTGTTAAACCACACGCTAAATTCAAAGCTGAGGTTTATATCCTGAAAAAAGAAGAAGGTGGTCGTCACACGCCATTCCACAATAACTACCGTCCACAGTTCTACGTACGTACAACTGACGTAACCGGAGTTATTACACTTCCTGCAGGAGTAGAGATGGTTATGCCTGGTGATAACTTGACTATCGAAGTAGCATTGTTGAGCCCAATCGCGATGAACGTAGGTTTGCGTTTCGCTATCCGTGAAGGTGGTAGAACAGTTGGTGCTGGTCAGGTAACAGAAATCCTAGACTAATTATTTTAGCATATATTTAAAAGGCCAGTAGCGTCAAACGATGCTACTGGCTTTTAACAAACGGGCGTAGTTCAAGGGTAGAATAGCGGTCTCCAAAACCGTTGATGGGGGTTCGAATCCCTCCGCCCGTGCCATAAAACAAAATTATAATGTCAAAAGTTGGTAATTATATTTCAGAAGCATTCGAAGAGTTAAGAACAAACACAACTTGGCCGGAATGGTCAGAAGTGCAACGTCTTACTATCGTAGTGGCTGTCTTTTCGGTTTTATTCGCACTCGCAACTTGGGGAGTAGACGAATTGTTTTCAAGATCGATTGCAGGATTTTTTAATTTGATCAAAAATTAAAACCTATCGTGATGACAGACAGTAATGTGAAAAAATGGTACGTTGTCAGAGCGGTAAGCGGACAGGAAAATAAAGTCAAAGCTTACATCGAAACCGAAATCAACAGGTTGGGAATGGGTGATTACATTTCTCAGGTTCTTGTACCTACTGAAAAAGTAGTGCAGGTGCGTGACGGAAAGAAAATCACCAAAGACAAAGTCTACTTTCCCGGTTATGTGATGATCGAAGCGAATCTTACAGGTGAAATTCCGCACATTATCAAGTCAATAACAAGCGTTATCGGTTTTTTAGGTGAAGTTAAGAACGGCGATCCGGTGCCTTTGAGAATGTCGGAAGTCAACAGGATGTTAGGAAAAGTAGATGAATTGGCGGTGAAAACTGACAATCATGCAATCCCTTTCAACATTGGCGAAACGATCAAGGTTATTGATGCTGCCTTTCAACGGTTTCAACGGAACGGTTGAGAAAATCAATGAAGAAAAGCGTAAGCTAGAAGTAATGGTGAAAATCTTCGGAAGGAAAACACCATTGGAACTGAGCTTTATGCAGGTTGAAAAAGTATAATTTGTTACACTATTATAATTAACCGCAAAGGTTTGCTTCCACAAGCCGATGCACATTTTTTAAACAATGGCTAAAGAGATTAGTAAAGTAGTTAAACTACAAGTAAAGGGAGGTGCCGCGAATCCATCGCCACCGGTTCCAACCTGCTTTAGGAGCCGCTGGTGTAAACATCATGGAGTTCTGCAAACAATTCAATGCAAGAACCCAGGATAAAGCCGGTAAAGTATGCCCGGTGCAAATCACCGTGTATAAAGACAAATCTTTTGATTTCGTCGTAAAAACTCCACCTGCTGCTGTCCAGTTAATGGAAGCTGCAAAGCTAAAGTCCAGTTCCGGTGAACCTAATCGTAAAAAAGTAGCAAATGTGTCATGGGATGTTATCAAGACCATTGCTGAGGACAAAATGGTTGATTTGAATGCATTCACAATCGAATCTGCTATGAGTATGATCGCTGGTACAGCCAGATCTATGGGTATAACTGTAACTGGAGATTCTCCTCTAAAAAAAGCTTAAGACATGGCAAAATTGACAAAAAAGCAAAAAGAGGCTGCATCGAAAATTGAAAAAAACAAGCTTTATTCTTTGAAAGATGCTTCTGCATTGGTAAAAGTGATCGCTTCTGCAAAATTCGACGAGTCTGTTGATATCGCTGTGAAATTGGGTGTAGATCCAAGAAAAGCGAATCAAATGGTAAGGGGGTGGTTACATTGCCACACGGAACAGGTAAAGACGTAAGAGTATTGGCTCTTGTAACTCCGGATAAAGAAGCTGAAGCGAAAGCTGCAGGTGCTGATTTCGTTGGTCTTGACGATTACCTTCAGAAAATTAAAGACGGCTGGACAGATGTTGATGTAATCATCACGATGCCTGCTGTTATGGGTAAATTACAGCCATTAGGACGTATCCTTGGGCCACGCGGCTTGATGCCAAACCCTAAAACCGGAACTGTTACTATGGAGGTTGGAAAAGCCGTTACAGAAGTAAAAGCCGGTAAAATCGACTTTAAAGTTGATAAAACAGGTATCGTTCACGCAGGTATCGGAAGGGTTTCTTTCGGCGCTGACCAAATCACAGACAATGCCCACGAAATTATTCAAACATTAATCAAACTTAAGCCAACTGCGGCAAAAGGCCAATACATCAAAAGCATTCACTTGTCTAGTACAATGAGTCCTGCGATTGCCCTTGATCCGAAAGCAGTTTAATTGGCAGTTAAAAACTTTATAGTATGACTAGAGAAGAAAAATCAATCGCGATTGAAGATTTAACTGCACAGTTAGCCGGTAACAATATCGTTTATGTAGCTGATATTTCCGGTTTGGATGCAGAGACAACTTCAAATTTAAGAAGAGCTTGCTTTAAAGCAGGTATCAAATTAGAAGTGGTTAAGAACACTTTGCTTGAAAAAGCAATGGAAGCTTCAGATAAAGAATACGGTGACTTGCCTACCATCTTAAAAGGAAACACTTCGATCTTATTGTCAGACACGGCTAACGCGCCTGCAAAAATCATCAAAGAATTCCGTAAGAAATCGGATAAGCCTGTATTAAAAGGAGCTTTCATCAATTCTGAAATTTACATCGGAGACAACTTGTTAGATTCATTAGCATCGCTTAAATCTAAAGAAGAGGTTATCGGAGAAATCATCGGATTACTTCAATCACCGGCTCAGAGAGTTATTTCAGCTCTTTTAAACCAATTCAAAGACGAAGAGGTAGCTTAATTTTAAGCACATTAATTAGCGCACAATAATAAATTATATTTTACAAATCATTTTAAAACGATAGAAAAAATGGCAGATTTGAAACAATTCGCAGAACAATTAGTTAACCTTACAGTAAAAGAAGTTAACGATCTTGCAACAATATTGAAAGACGAGTATGGTATCGAACCAGCTGCTGCTGCAGTTGTGGTATCAGGTGGCGGTGGTGATGCAGGTGCAGCTGAAGAAGCTCAGACTGAATTCAATGTTATCCTTAAAGAAGCTGGTGCTTCTAAATTAGCGGTAGTTAAATTGGTAAAAGAACTTACCGGTTTAGGTCTTAAAGAAGCTAAAGACGTAGTGGACAGCGCTCCAAGTTCAGTTAAAGAAGGCGTTTCTAAAGAAGAAGCTGAAGGCTTGAAAAAAGCTTTAGAAGAAGCCGGAGCTGTTGTTGAGCTTAAATAATTAAACTCATTTTGAAGACTAGGTTTAGGTCTTGGATACGCTTCCAAAGACCTAAACCATTTTTCGTATAATAAAATTTATATCCGGTTTTATTATCATTTAGTTGCATACTAAAAAAACTTTTAATCAATACGAAGAAAGGAATTGAACTCCTACTTGGTTCATTTTTAAAGATGTATTGATCAAAAAAGAAAGTATTGGATACACAAAAACTACTTTTTTTTAATCAAAATTTTGTCCATTGATGATAACAAATCAGACTGAAAGATTGAATTTTGCCTCTACCAAAAACATTCGCGAACTATGCGAATTTCCTGGACATCCAGGTAAAATCTTTTAAGGATTTCTTCCAACTGGAGACCAAATCCGACGAAAGAGGCAACGAAGGCCTTTATAACACCTTCATGGAAAACTTTCCAATCACCGACACCAGAAACCAATTCGTTTTAGAGTTCCTTGATTATTTTGTTGACCCACCACGTTATACGATTCAGGAATGTATTGAGAGAGGATTGACTTACAGCGTGCCTTTAAAAGCAAGACTTAAGCTGTATTGTACAGATCCTGAGCATGAAGATTTTGAAACTATCGTACAGGATGTTTATTTGGGTACGATTCCATACATGACACCAAGTGGTACATTTGTTATCAACGGTGCCGAGCGTGTAGTTGTATCACAGCTTCACCGTTCGCCTGGTGTTTTCTTTGGACAATCTTTCCATGCCAATGGAACCAAGCTGTATTCTGCCCGTGTCATCCCGTTCAAAGGATCATGGATTGAATTCGCAACCGATATCAACAGCGTAATGTACGCGTATATCGACCGTAAGAAAAAATTACCTGTAACGACTTTATTCCGCGCCATCGGTTTCGAAAGAGATAAAGATATCCTTGAGATCTTCGACCTTGCAGAGGAAATCAAAGTGTCTAAAACAGGACTTAAAAAATATATTGGCAGAAAATTAGCCGCACGTGTTCTGAACACATGGCACGAGGATTTTGTGGATGAGGATACTGGCGAGGTAGTTTCTATCGAGCGTAACGAAATCATCCTTGACCGTGATACGATTATCGACAAAGATAACGTGGAAGAAATCATTGATGCCAACGTCAAATCTATTTTGCTTCACAAGGAAGATGCGAATCAGGCTGATTACGCGATCATCCACAACACATTGCAGAAAGATCCAACGAACTCTGAAAAAGAGGCCGTTGAGCATATCTACAGACAATTGCGTAATGCAGAACCGCCTGATGAGGAAACTGCACGTGGTATCATCGATAAATTATTCTTCTCTGACCAACGTTACAACTTAGGTGAAGTGGGTCGTTACAGAATGAATAAAAAACTGAACCTTGATATCCCAATGGAAAAGCAGGTCTTGACCAAAGAAGATATCATCACGATCGTGAAATACTTAATCGAATTGATCAACTCTAAAGCTGAGATTGATGATATCGATCACTTGTCAAACCGTCGTGTTCGTACTGTTGGCGAGCAATTGTCTGCGCAATTTGGTGTAGGTCTTGCCCGTATGGCGCGTACGATCCGTGAGAGAATGAACGTTCGTGATAACGAGGTGTTCACGCCAATCGATTTGATCAATGCGAAAACATTGTCATCGGTGATCAACTCTTTCTTCGGAACCAACCAGTTGTCTCAGTTCATGGACCAGAACGAATCCACTCGCTGAAATTACGCACAAAAGAAGATTGTCTGCCCTTGGGCCTGGTGGTCTTTCGAGAGAAAGAGCCGGATTTGAGGTGCGTGACGTTCACTATACGCACTACGGTCGTTTATGCCCGATTGAAACGCCGGAGGGACCAAACATTGGTTTGATTTCTTCGCTTGGTGTTTACGCGAAAGTAAACGGAATGGGTTTCATCGAAACACCTTACCGTAAAGTAACCGACGGAAAAATCGACATCAATTCTGAGCCGGTTTACCTAAGCGCAGAAGAAGAAGAAGGAAAATTAATTTCACAGGCAAATATCGATATTGACAAAGATGGTAACATCACCGCTGATAAAGTAATTGCGCGTGAAGAAGGCGATTTCCCGGTTGTTGATCCGCACAGCATTCACTATGCCGACGTGGCACCGAACCAGATTGCATCGATTTCTGCCTCATTGATTCCGTTCCTGGAGCATGATGATGCGAACCGTGCGCTCATGGGATCGAACATGATGCGTCAGGCCGTACCATTGTTGCGTCCTGAAGCTCCGATTGTAGGAACTGGTCTTGAAAGACAAGTTGCTTCTGATTCGCGTGTTTTGATCAATGCAGAAGGTCACGGAACTGTAGAGTACGTTGATGCAGATATCATCACCATTAAATATGACCGTTCAGACGAAGAAAGAATGGTAAGTTTTGATGCCGATGAGAAAACATACAACCTGATTAAATTCAGAAAAACGAACCAGAGTACATCGATCAACCTGAAACCAATCGTAAGAAAAGGCGACAGGGTAATTCCTGGTCAAGTACTTTCTGAAGGTTATGCTACACAAAATGGTGAGCTTGCCTTGGGAAGAAACCTTAAAGTGGCGTTCATGCCTTGGAAAGGGTACAACTTCGAGGATGCGATCGTGATTTCTGAAAAAGTGGTTCGCGACGATATCTTTACTTCAATCCACATCGATGATTATTCATTGGATGTTCGTGATACGAAATTGGGTAACGAAGAGTTGACCAATGACATCCCGAACGTTTCTGAAGAAGCTACCAAAGATTTGGATGAAAATGGTATGATTCGTATTGGTGCCGAGGTTAAACCCGGCGATATCCTTATCGGAAAAATCACACCAAAAGGTGAATCAGATCCTACACCGGAAGAGAAACTTTTAAGAGCAATCTTCGGTGACAAAGCAGGTGATGTAAAAGATGCTTCTTTGAAAGCTTCACCATCTTTACACGGTGTTGTATTAGATAAAAAATTGTTCGCAAGAGCAGTAAAAGATAAAAGAAAACGTACGAAAGACAAGGATGATTTAGGTGCTCTTGAAATGGAGTTCGAAACCAAGTTCGTTGAATTAAAAGACAAATTGGTTGAAAAATTATTCTTAATCGTAAACGGAAAAACTTCTCAGGGAGTTATGAATGATTTGGGTGAAGAAGTATTGCCAAAAGGTAAAAAATACACCCAGAAAATGCTGAACGCCGTTGAAGATTTCGCGCACCTTTCAAAAGGACAGTGGGTTGCAGATGACGAAACCAACAAATTGGTAAACGACTTAATCCACAACTACAAAATCAAATTAAATGATTTACAAGGTGCTTTAAGAAGAGAGAAATTTACGATCACAGTAGGAGATGAGTTGCCAGCCGGAATTTTGAAACTGGCCAAAGTTTACATCGCCAAAAAACGTAAGTTGAAAGTAGGTGATAAAATGGCGGGACGTCACGGTAACAAAGGTATTGTTGCGCGTATCGTTCGTCACGAAGACATGCCTTTCTTGGAAGATGGGACTCCGGTTGATATCGTGTTGAACCCACTTGGCGTACCTTCACGTATGAACATCGGTCAGATTTATGAAACGGTATTGGGTTGGCCGGTATGAACTTAGGACGCAAATTCGCGACACCTATCTTCGACGGAGCGACACTTGACCAAATCAACGAATTGACTGACGAAGCAGGCATTCCGCGTTTCGGACATACTTATCTGTATGACGGAGGAACAGGAGAGCGTTTCCACCAACCGGCAACCGTAGGTGTCATTTACATGCTGAAACTTGGGCACATGGTTGACGATAAGATGCACGCGCGTTCTATCGGACCGTACTCGCTCATTACGCAACAGCCTCTTGGAGGTAAAGCGCAATTCGGAGGCCAGCGTTTCGGAGAGATGGAGGTTTGGGCACTCGAGGCTTATGGTGCATCGAGCACGCTTCGTGAAATCCTTACCGTTAAATCGGATGACGTTATCGGTAGGGCCAAAACTTACGAGGCAATCGTAAAAGGCGAAACCATGCCGGAACCAGGATTACCGGAATCTTTCAACGTGTTGATGCACGAATTGAAAGGTCTTGGATTGGACATTCGTTTAGAAGAATAAATATTCAATAATCAGTGTTCGGCTTGCGTCGGACACTGATTACATTTTTAATTAGTTTTCAGGATTTATACCCGTAAACCGTTCCGATTTTTTATAGAAACGATGTTTTTATAACTAGCACTTCAGGAAAGACCTGAAGTTTAGAGAAGTAACCCGAGGTAGTGTTTATCATCAAAATGGCGGTAAACGAATTCAATTTTTTAATTGCAAATAAATCAATAGTAGAAACTATGATGAATAACAGAAACAATAATAAAGATAAAAATCCGGTAAAAAGATTTGATAAAATCTCCATCGGATTAGCATCACCGGAATCTATCCTTGCCGAATCAAGAGGCGAAGTGTTAAAGCCGGAAACAATCAACTACAGAACACACAAACCGGAGCGTGACGGACTTTTCTGCGAAAGAATTTTCGGTCCCGTAAAGGATTTCGAATGTGCTTGTGGTAAATATAAAAGAATCCGCTACAAAGGCATCGTTTGTGACCGTTGTGGTGTTGAAGTTACTGAAAAGAAAGTACGTCGTGACAGAGTTGGACACATCAATCTTGTTGTGCCAATCGCTCACATCTGGTATTTCCGTTCGCTTCCAAACAAAATCGGTTACATCCTTGGTCTTCCGTCTAAAAAATTAGACATGATCATTTACTACGAAAGATACGTAGTAATCCAGGCAGGTGTTGCCAAAAGTGCTGAAGGTGATGATCTTCAGAGATTAGATTTTTTGACTGAAGAAGAATATTTGAATATTTTAGATACACTTCCGGCAGACAATCAATATTTAGATGACAATGATCCGAATAAATTCATCGCCAAAATGGGTGCTGAATGTATCATGGATTTGCTGGCAAGAATCGATTTGGACGCGTTGTCGTACGAATTGCGTCACTCAGCCAACAACGAAACTTCTAAACAAAGAAAAACCGAGGCTTTAAAAAGATTGCAGGTCGTAGAGTCATTCCGTGAATCTAACGAAAACCGCGAGAACCGTCCGGAATGGATGATTCTTAAAGTAATCCCTGTTATTCCGCCAGAATTGCGTCCGTTAGTGCCGCTTGATGGTGGTCGTTTCGCAACTTCAGATTTGAATGACCTTTATCGTCGTGTAATCATCCGTAACAACCGTTTAAAAAGATTGATGGAGATCAAAGCTCCTGAAGTAATCTTGCGTAACGAAAAACGTATGTTGCAGGAATCGGTAGATTCATTGTTCGATAACACGAGAAAAGCTTCTGCCGTTAAGACAGAATCTAACCGTCCGCTAAAATCGCTTTCTGATTCATTAAAAGGTAAGCAAGGTCGTTTCCGCCAGAACCTTTTGGGTAAACGTGTGGATTATTCTGCGCGTTCGGTAATCGTCGTCTGAACCTGAAATGAAGTTGTTCGAATGCGGACTTCCGAAAGACATGGCTGCCGAGCTTTACAAACCATTCGTTATTCGTAAATTAATCGAAAGAGGAATTGTAAAAACAGTTAAGTCTGCGAAAAAAATCATCGATAAAAAAGAGCCTGTAGTTTGGGATATCCTTGAAAACGTTATCAAAGGCCACCCGGTACTCTTGA
Organism: Flavobacterium sp. 3HN19-14; assembly: GCF_051373205.1. NCBI lineage: Bacteria > Pseudomonadati > Bacteroidota > Flavobacteriia > Flavobacteriales > Flavobacteriaceae > Flavobacterium > Flavobacterium sp. 3HN19-14. The sequence goes on along the minus strand of NZ_JBPPZT010000001.1, from coordinate 3,721,461 downwards.
ATCGTGCTCCTACTTTGCACCGTTTGGGAATCCAGGCGTTCCAGCCGAAACTGATTGAAGGAAAAGCAATCCAGTTGCACCCATTAGTTTGTACGGCTTTCAACGCGGATTTTGATGGTGACCAGATGGCGGTTCACTTGCCGCTTGGACCAGGAAGCGATTTTGGAGGCTCAACTTTTGATGTTGGCATCTCACAATATCCTTAACCCTGCTAATGGTGCACCGATTACGGTTCCGTCTCAGGACATGGTTTTGGGTCTGTACTACATGACCAAAGAAAGATTATCAACTCCTGATCATAAAATCTTAGGTGAAGGCCTGACTTTTTATTCTGCTGAAGAAGTAAATATCGCCTTGAACGAAGGTCGCCTGGAATTGAACGCACGTGTGAAAATCCGCGCGAAAGATTTCAACGAAAATGGAGAATTGGTCTGGAAAATTATCCAGACAACTGCCGGACGTGTATTGTTTAACGAAGTGGTTCCTGAAGCTGCCGGTTATATCAATGACGTTTTGACCAAGAAAAACCTTCGTGATATCATCGGACACATTTTAAGCGTGACCAACGTTCCGACAACTGCTGCGTTCTTGGATGAAATGAAAGATATGGGTTACAAATTCGCTTTCAAAGGCGGATTGTCATTCAGCTTGGGTGATATTAAAATTCCAGAGCAAAAGCAAGATTTGATTAATGATGCGAATGAGCAGGTTGACGGTATCTCGATGAACTATAACATGGGGCTTATCACCAACAACGAGCGTTACAACCAGGTTATTGACGTATCTGACCTCTACCAATGCCTTACTTACTGAATTAGCGATGAAAAACATCCGTGAAGACCAACAAGGTTTCAACTCGGTATACATGATGCTTGATTCGGGAGCGAGGGGTTCTAAAGAACAAATTCGTCAGTTAACCGGTATGCGTGGATTGATGGCGAAACCTAAGAAATCTACTGCCGGTGGTGGTGAGATTATCGAAAACCCGATCCTTTCCAACTTTAAGGAAGGTCTTTCGATCTTAGAATATTTCATCTCTACGCACGGTGCACGTAAAGGACTTGCTGATACGGCTTTGAAAACAGCAGATGCGGGTTACCTTACAAGAAGGCTGCACGACGTTTCTCAGGATGTTATCGTAAATCTTGACGATTGCGGTACATTAAGGGGAGTAGAAGTTGCTGCATTGAAGAAAAATGAAGAAATCGTTGAAACTTTAGGTGAAAGAATCTTAGGACGTGTTGCATTGCAGGATGTTATCAACCCGCTTACAAATGAAGTACTGGTTGAAGCAGGCGCGCAAATCGTTGAAGCTACAGTTAAAGCTATCGAAGCATCGCCAATCGAGAAAGTAGAAGTACGTTCTCCATTGACTTGTGAAGCTACTAAAGGTATCTGCGCAAAATGTTACGGAAGAAACCTGGCGACAGGAAAAATGACGCAACGAGGAGAAGCTGTCGGCGTAATCGCTGCACAGTCAATCGGTGAGCCTGGTACACAGCTGACACTTCGTACCTTCCACGTAGGTGGTGTTGCGGGTGGAATTTCTGAAGAATCAAGCATCGTAGTGCGTTTCGCCGGTCGTCTTGAAATCGAAGATCTGAAAACTGTAAAAGGTGAAGACAGTGAAGGTAATTCAGTTGACATCGTCGTTTCGCGTTCTACGGAATTGAAATTGACAGATGAGAAAACAGGCATCCTTTTAAGTACAAACAATATTCCTTACGGATCTAGCATTTTTGTTAAAGACGGCCAGTCTGTTCAGAAAGGCGATGTGATTTGTAAATGGGATCCATATAATGGAGTAATTATTTCTGAGTTTACAGGGAAAATCGCTTACGAAGATTTAGAGCAGGGACAATCGTTCATGGTTGAAATCGATGAGCAAACCGGATTCCAGGAAAAAGTAATCTCTGAAGGAAGAAACAAAAAATTAATTCCTACCTTATTAATATATGGTAAAGACAATGAGTTGATCCGTTCTTATAACTTACCGGTAGGGGCACACCTTATGGTAGAGAATGGAGAGAAAATCAAGGCTGGTAAGATTTTGGTGAAAATCCCGCGTCGTTCTTCGAAAGCAGGCGATATCACCGGAGGTCTTCCAAGAATTACTGAGCTTCTTGAAGCGCGTAATCCTTCAAACCCGGCTGTGGTTTCTGAAATCGACGGTGTTGTTTCTTTCGGAAAAATCAAACGTGGTAACCGCGAGATCGTCATCGAATCTAAATTCGGTGAGGTTAAGAAATATTTGGTGAAATTGTCCAGCCAGATTCTGGTTCAGGAAAATGACTTCGTTCGTGCCGGTTCACCGCTTTCTGACGGTGCCATTACGCCGGATGATATCTTGAGAATTCACGTGCCATCAGCAGTTCAGCAATATTTGGTGAATGAAATCCAGGAAGTTTACCGTCTGCAAGGGGTGAAAATCAACGACAAGCACTTTGAAGTTGTAATCCGCCAGATGATGCGTAAAGTTCAGGTTCAGGATCCGGGAGACACTTTATTCTTAGAAGACCAATTGATCCATACGAAAGATTTCATCGTAGAAAACGATAAATTGTACGGAATGAAAGTGGTTGAAGAATCAGGTGATTCTGAAAACCTTAAACCGGGACAAATCATTTCGCCGCGCCAATTGCGCGATGAGAACTCATTGTTGAAACGTGAGGATAAGAATCTTGTTGTGGCACGTGATGTAATTACATCTACTGCAACTCCGGTATTGCAAGGTATCACAAGAGCTTCGCTTCAGACAAAATCATTTATCTCTGCGGCATCGTTCCAGGAAACTACCAAAGTATTGAACGAAGCTGCGGTTGCAGGTAAAGTCGATTCATTGGAAGGATTGAAAGAGAATGTTATTGTAGGGCACAGAATTCCTGCAGGAACAGGTATGAGAGAGTATGACAACACCATCGTTGGTTCGAAAGAAGATTTCAACGAAATGATGGCGGCAAAAGAAGAATATAACTATTAATAGTATGAGCGATTCAAATCAACAGCCTGCGGGCCAGATTAACATTGAGCTTGATGAGAGCGTTGCGGAAGGAATTTATTCCAACCTGGCAATAATCAACCACTCTTCTTCTGAGTTTGTACTCGATTTTGTTTGTATCATGCCGGGTACGCCCAAAGCAAAAGTAAAATCAAGAATTGTTTTGACGCCGCAACATGCCAAAAGGCTTTTAAAAGCAATGGGGGAAAATATCCACCGTTTTGAAAGTGCGCATGGGGAAATCAAGGATTCTGAACAACCTCCGATTCCGCTAAATTTTGGTCCCGACCGGGCAAGCATAAATTTTTCAAAAGGCTGTATTTCGATACAGCCTTTTTTTATGGAATACATTTTAGTAATTATACCGATTTATTGCATTATTGTTATGTTTTTCAGCAAAATAATGACAATGTTAAATATTTAAGTAGTTCGTCGAAAACAGCGTATTTCGTCGATGAAATAAGACATTTTAACTATGTATATTGTTACATTTCGTTAATTTTAAAGAATAATTGTGATATGGTTAACTTTTTTCTTAACTTACACCGTTATTAATTAATTATAAACTATGTATAAAAACTACAATTCGTTGAGAACGGGTAGGGATACCAGTCTCAAAAATCGTGTTGGAGTAGATGTCGGTTCTCCGCCGACGCGCTCCAAAGTCACGCAATCGCGATGGCTTATGAACTTGGTTGTTATGGTGTGTCTTCTTATGGCAACTGGTAAAATCTGGGCTCAACTGCCTCCTAATTATGCTTTGGCGGTTTCGTCAGGCACTTACACCCCTATTACGGTAGGTGGTGGTGCAACGGCTCCTGCAAACGCATTTGCAGATGATGTCAACCAGAATATTACGGGTCTCCCGGGATTTACTGTAAATGGTGTGACTTATACGAATTTTCAGATGAATTCGAATGGTAGGTTAGTACTATATGCGACTACCGCCCCTACGACAAGTACCAACTATTTGCCGCTTTCTTCAACAACAGGCCTTGCAAATGCGGGGGTTGTTATTGCGCCTTTCGGAGCTGACCTTATCACATCGTCTATTGCCACTTCATCATGGGTGTATCAGGTGGTAGGTACGGAATTGATTTTCCAGTGGAATAATGTTTCCCGTATTAATGATAGTACTTTGGCCCTGGTAATGATTCTATTAACTTTCAGGTAAGACTTAATACAGCTACCGGAACTGTTTCATTTGTTTACGGCGCTATTACCGTCGGAAGCATACCAACATTCCAGCCTCAGGTTGGTTTCAGGACTACAAATACTTTTGCAACTGGTGTTAACAACGTACAATTAAATATTACAGGTTCACCAAATACTTGCGATTGGAGCAATGCAGTAACAGGTAATGCCAATTCAAGTACGATGTATGTGAATTCGGCAAACCCAACCGTTATTGCGCCTTCTGGATTGACTTACACATGGACGCCACAGGCGAGCCCATCTCCTGTAAGAACATTTGCAGCAACTACTGGCGTTACTGCTTCTGGAGCAAACCTTTCATGGACAGCGCCGGCAGGTGCGACACAATATAATGTACAATATAGGGCAGTAGGCTCTTGTACATGGACAAACTGGAGTGGAAATCCTGTAATGACAAATAGCTTGGCGCTTACAGGATTGAATTCACAAACCGTTTATCAGTTCAGGGTACAGTCTTCAAATGGAACCTTAAATGCCATTTATTCGCACAGCCCTAACCTTGCCGGTACTGGAAACGGATATGCGGCTGCAGGTTCTTTTACAACAGCATCGCTTCCTTGTGCGGGAGCTCCTGACCCAGGTAATACTACCGGACTGTCAAGCATATGTTCAGGTAAAACTTTTACTTTGGCATTGCAGAATTTTACTTCCGGATTGGGGATCAGTTATGTATGGCAAAGTGCTGATGACTTGGCTTTTACTGTTAACGTAGCTACAGTTACGGGTACGAATGCAACAGTTTCAACAAGTGAGACTGCATCAAAATATTACCGTGCAGGTGTTACCTGTAGTGGTAGTGGTATAACTACTTATAGTAATCCATTGTTTGTTGCTTTAAATGCACCTGCGATGTGTCCGTGTGTACCGACAAGTACTTTTGGATGTACCGACGGAGACGTAATTGCAAGGGTTACCTTAAATACGCTTGATAACAATTCAGGAACAGGTTGTCCAAGTGGTGTGGCAGGTTACACAGATTACACCTCTACGCCAGGTCTTACAACAACCTTACAGGCTGGTTCGAATTATAATTGTACCGTTTATGCGGGTCAATACTCTGAAGCTTATGCTGCATGGATTGACTACAATGATGACGGAGTTTTTGATAATACTACAGAAAGAATCGGATTTACCCCAGGTTTGGTTACAGGTAGTGGAACTGCTGGCGTACTTGGTTCTTCAGCATCTTTTCCTATAAATGTTGCTTGTAATCCGCCTATTGGTGTGCACCGTTTAAGGGTAAGATGTATGTATGATATTGGTGGTGTTCAGGCTACCAGTGGATCAGGTGTAACGCCATGTACAGTTAATCAGTATGGTGAAATTGAAGACTATCTGGTTACAATTACTGCTGCTGTTGCCTGTCCTCAACCTTTCAATTTAGGTTCAAACACTGTAACTTCTACAACTGCGAACCTTACATGGTCTGTAGGTTGTGCTGAAACAGCTTGGGAAGTTGCTGTACAGCCAGTTAATTCTGGTGTTCCGGCAGGTTCAGGAACGCCAACTGCTTCTACTACATTCCCAGCAACCTATACTGCAGGTACGGCGAATGAATTTTATGTAAGAGCAGATTGTGGTGGCGGAAGCTTCAGTACATGGACTGGTCCTTTCGTTTTCACTGCTCCTGCATGTACAACTGCGGTCGCTCCTACTGATGGACAAACAGGTGTTGTGCTTACTGCTGGTGCTTATCAGTTTTCATGGGCGGCATCTGCTGGCGCAACAACATACGATGTTTGGTTAGGAACAACCAGCGGCGCTTTGAATAATCTTGGTAACATAGGCGCGACTACTGTACAAATTACAGGTCTGCTTCCTAGTACTCAATATTTCTGGAGAATTGATCCTAAAAACTCAAACGGTACTGCTGCGGGTTGTACAGAATTTACATTTACTACTTTAGTAGCTTATTGTACGCCAGCTCCAACAAGTGTTGATGGATCTGGTATCACGAATGTTTCTTTTGGAACGATTAACAATACGACTACTGCTGAAACCGGAAATTATGGTGATTATTCAGCTCAGGTCACCGACGTTGTTTCAACTGTAAGTGTCCCTGTAAATATCACATTATCCACAGGTTTTGCTTATAACGTAAAAGTCTGGGTTGACTGGAATGACGATAAGGATTTTAATGACACAGGAGAAGAAGTTTATTCAGGAACCTCGTTGTCTGCAGACCCAACGACATTAGCGGCTTCATTTTTAGTTACCGGTGGCTTAGGGCAACATAAATTAAGAATCGGTGGTGTTGATGGAACTCCAACGCCTTGTTATACAGGTTCTTTTGGAACATTTGAAGATTATACCATCAATGTATTGCCTCCTCCACCATGTGTGGCTCCAACTGCCCTTGGTGCATCAAATGTAACTACAACTACTGCTGATATATCCTGGACAGCTTCTGTGAGCAACCCTACTGATGGGTATGATTATGAAGTACGTTCATCTGGTGCTGCAGGAAGCGGTACAACAGGTTTAGGTGCTTTCGGATCTGTAGGATCAGGCGTAGTAACTGCTTCAGTTTCAGGTTTGACTACTGAGACTAATTATACAATTTATGTAAGATCAGTATGTACTACAGGTTCTGATATGAGTAACTGGGCTGCATCTGCTGCAACATTCAGAACAGGGTATTGTGCGGCAACTTATACAAATGGTCATGTGAACAACAGACCAGATTACTAATGTAACGACCGGAACTTTGAATAATAATTCCGGTGCAAGTACAGCTCCTTATTATACATTCTACAGCGCACTTACTGTTCCTAATTTTACAACTGGAACTAATGCAAACGTATCTGTTACTTTCGGTTCAGATTCATCTCAATTTGCTGCAGTATGGATTGATTTCAACCAAAACCTTGTGTTTGAAGCAAGTGAAGGTTTTGTATCTTCGGTTAACGCTGGTTCAAGCGGCACAACTGTAATTCCGGTTACAGTTCCTCCGGGAGCTACCATAGGAAATACAAGAATGCGTGTAAGAGGTGGAAACGATTCTGCTCTTACAACAGCTCAGGCTTGTGGTGCTTCTTCAAGTGGTTTTGGAGAAACTGAAGATTATATTGTAAACATTGTGGCAGATGTTCCATGTGCTGGTACGCCAAAATCCTGGTAACACTACAGCTCCGGACACTACAGTTTGTTCAGGGGTACAATTTAACTTAGGAATTCAGAACGCAACTACAGGTTCTGGTGTAACTTATCAGTGGGAAAGCGCTGATGATGAATTATTTACAGTAAATGTTACGGCTCTAGGTACAGCCGCTACTCAGTCAGTTACTATGAGTGCTACGAAATACTACCGTGTTTCGGTAACTTGTAGCGGCAATACTGGCATCAGTACACCTCTACTCATTACGCTTAATGCTCCTAATGAATGTTACTGTACGCCTACAACTACTTATGGTTGTGCTGACGGTGACGTAATTGCAAGGGTTATTTTGAATACTCTTGACAATAACTCAGGAACAGGATGTCCTAGTGATCCAAACCCGAATGACGATACCTCGTTGCCAAATGTACAAGGTCACTGGTTATTCTGATTACACAGGAAATCCATTATTAACAACTGAACTTCAGGCTGGATCTACATATAACTGTACTGTTTATGCAGGACAATATACTGAAGGATATGCTGCCTGGATCGACTATAATGATGATGGTGTTTTTGATAACACTACTGAAAAAATTGGTAATTCAACAGGTCAGGTTACTGGAAGCGGTACAGCCGGTGTCTTAGGTTCATCTGCAGTTTTCCAAATCCACCTTGCTTGTAACCCAGCAGTTGGACAACACCGTTTAAGGGTTAGAGCGATGTATAATGTAAATGGTAACCTTGTTACTCCTTGTGGTAACAACAGCTTCGGTGAAGTTGAGGATTACTTAATTACAATTACTGCACCTGCTGCTTGTCCACAGCCATCAGCTTTGGGAGCTACTGCCGTTACAGCTACTTCTGCAACTTTGAATTGGACAATCGGTTGTGCTGAAACAGCATGGGAAGTTGTTGTTCAGCCTACAGGATCAGGTGTTCCAGCTGGAGCAGGTACCCCGGTTGCTACAAATTCGTATCCTGCAACTTTTGCATCTGGTACTTCTAATGAATTCTACGTCAGAGCTGACTGTTCTGGTGATGGATATAGCTTATGGAGCTGGTCTGATTTGTATTTACTGCTCCTCCTTGTCCAGTATTAACAGCTCCGGTTAATGGTGCTACAGGTGCTGATCCGGGTGCTACACAATTAGTATGGACGGCTGCTCCAAGCGCAGTTACATATAATGTTTATCTTGGAACAACTTCAGGAGCACTTACGAATCTTGGTTCAATAGGTGCTACAACAGTTGGAATCAACGGTTTACAGTACAATACTACATATTACTGGAGAATCGACGCTGTAAGTCCGCAAGGAACCAGCGCTGGATGTACAGAATTTAGCTTCACAACGCTTGCTAGTTTGCCTGCTTTTGATACTTGCGAAGGTGCTACTTCACTGAATGCACTTACTTCACCACAAAGTGGAAGTACATCCGAACTTACGAATGATTTTACACCTAGTTGTGATACTGATGGAACTCCATCTCCGGATGCATTCTATTCAATCACGGTGCCACCTTTCTACACTTTGAATATTGGACAAACTGTAAATTCATACGATTCTATTATCAGTTTATTATATGGTGATTGCGGAGCGCTTACTGAAATATCTTGTACAGACGAACCAGATACAGGTGCCGGATCACAGTTAACCTGGTTGAATAATACAGGTTCTACACAAACTGTTTACTACGTCCAGGATGGATATGCTGGTGAATCAGGTACCTTTACAATTGCCTGGACACTTACAGCTCCAGCACCGTGTTCGCTCAACACAACATGGAACGGTACTGCATGGAGTAACGGTTATCCGGTTGCTACACAGCAAGCTATCATTGCCGGGGACTATAGTTCAGTAGGTAACCTGTCAGCTTGTACTTTGACAGTAAATAGTGGAAATGTTACTGTTAATTCAGGACATGACTTCAATATTACTGGTGCGGTTGCTGTTAACGGAGGGTCATTGACATTCAGTAACAATGCAAACCTTATCCAAACAGATGACGTTAACAATACAGGAAATATCACTGTACAAAGAGATGCTACAATGAGGAGACTTGATTATGTTTACTGGGGTTCTCCGGTTGCAGGTCATGAGCCTTAAACTGTTCTCTCCATATACTGTGTCACTTACTAATGCGCCTGGTTTCCCTACTGCTACCGGTGCATCACGTTTCTACACTTACGATGAAGTTTCAGCAGCCTATGTTGTAATTGCTGAACCTTTAGGAATGAATTTCGCTGAGGCTAAAGGTTATATGTTACGCGCACCAAATAATTTCAGTACAGCTCCGCAAACTTTCAACGGAGTATTTACTGGTGTGCCAAATAACGGTAACTCATCACAGCCAATTACTTTCTCAGGAGCTGGAAAAGGTTACAACATGTTAGCTAACCCTTACCCTTCAACGTTAAGTGCTGATTTATTCCTTGCACAAAACCCTGGAGCACTTTATTTCTGGGCACACGTTAACCAAGTTGCAGCTTCAGGAGCTAACTATGCTACTTATACCACTTTTGGTACTGCAGCAGCTACCGGTGGTGCTGTTCCAGACGGAAGTATCGCAGTCGGACAAGGATTCTTATTGAAAACTACTGCATCTGGTACTGCTAACTTCACAAACAGTATGCGTACCGGAGCTAACACAGCTAATTTCTACAGAAATGCAAATGTTGAGAAAAACCGTATCTGGTTAAACCTTTCTAATGAAGTTGGTATGCAAAACCAAATCCTTGTTGGATATATGGATGGTGCTACTCAAGGTGTCGATACATCAATTGATGCAAGACAAATTGAAAGTGGCATCAGTAACATTGCTTCTTTAATTGGTGATGAGAAATTCAACATTCAGGCACGTGCTTTGCCATTCGCTGATACTGATGAGATTCCGTTAAGTTTCAATGCACTTACTGCAGGAACTTTCACAATCTCTATCGACCATGTTGACGGATTGTTCGCAGAAAACCAAAATGTATTCATCAAGGATAACGTTTCTGGTATCATCCACAATGTTACAGAAAGCGGATATACTTTCGCTGCTGAAGCAGGAACAACCGCTAACAGATTCAGTGTTGTATTCCAAAACACTACGCTTCATGTAGAAAATCCTACTTTTGATGCTAACAACGTTGTAATTTTCAAAAACAACGACGTGTTGAACATCAATTCTGGTAGCGTAATCATGTCAGGAGTTAAGGTATTCGACATCCGTGGAAGAGTGATTTTTGAGCAATCAGGAATCAACGCTAACACTGCTCAGTTGAAAAACCTAAGAGCTGAGCAAGAAGTACTTCTGGTTCAGATTACATCAACTGACAACAGAGTTGTTACTAAAAAAGTGGTATACTAATTCAGCATATCAGTTTTAATAAAAGAAAGCCTTCCGGGAAACCGGGAGGCTTTTTAATTTAATACAGACGCTTTTCCGCCTCCGGCATCAAAGTGTCCGCTATAAATTATTATATTTGGACTTTGCCTTTCGGCACCGTTATCCAAAACCAATGAGTCAAAACAATCAGCAGTGGTTATTTGAAATTAAGCCTAAAGATGCATTTTTCAGGCTGCATCTGAAGGAAGTATGGCAATACAAAGATTTGTTAATGCTGTTGGTCAAGCGCGACGTGATTACAGTTTACAAACAAACCGTACTCGGTCCGATTTGGTATCTGATCCAGCCACTTTTGACTTCGGTAATTTTCACTATACTTTTCAATAATATTGCAGGAATACAAACAGGTAATGTTCCGCCATTTCTGTTTAACCTTGCAAGTATTACGGTATGGAATTATTTCTCGACCTGTCTGACCACAACATCCGATACTTTTAAAACCAATGCCAGTTTGTTCGGGAAGGTATATTTTCCACGTATCATCATGCCGTTGTCAATTGTGATTTCTAATTTATTGAAACTCGGATTGCAATTGCTTATTTTCATCGGTTTTTATATTTATTATTTATTTATAGGGAAAGACATCGCGCCTAATTCCACAATAATTTTATTTCCGGTACTGGTCATTATTATGGGACTTCTCGGTCTTGGCCTCGGAATGATTATTTCATCCATGGTCACCAAATATCGGGACCTTACTTTCCTGATTACTTTCGGCGTACAACTCATGATGTATGTATCGGCGGTCAATTATCCATTAACACTCATCAGGCAAAAATTGCCGGGATATTCCTGGATTATTGATTACAATCCCATGGCGTACATTATTGAATTTTCCCGCTATATGTTATTGAACACAGGCGAATTTTCGAGCTATTTTTTAGCCTACACAATAATTGTCACAATCATCATATTCTTTTCCGGATTGCTGATTTTTAATAACACCGAAAAGAAATTTATCGATACCGTATAATTGAATCATTTGAAAACAGAAACAATTTTACTTGTTGAAAATATATCCAAGCAATACAGGCTCGGTCAGGTGGGTACCGGCACCCTTAGCCATGACCTAAACCGATGGTGGCACAAAATCAGAGGCAAAGAAGACCCATATCTTAAGATCGGTGATACTAATGACCGAAGCACAAAAGGTGAAAGTGAATATGTCTGGGCATTAAAAGAGATTGATTTTGAAGTCAAAAAAGGCGAAGTTTTGGGCATCATCGGTAAAAATGGAGCGGGAAAATCTACTTTGCTGAAAATCCTTTCTAAAGTCACAGCGCCTACATCCGGAAACGTAAGATTCAACGGAAGAATTGCTTCGCTGCTCGAGGTAGGCACAGGATTCCATCCCGAACTCACCGGAAGGGAGAATATTTATCTCAATGGCGCGATTCTCGGAATGACCAAAAAGAAATCAAATCAAAAATTGAGGCGATAGTCGAATTTTCGGGTTGCCAAAGATATGTCGATACACCTGTAAAGCGCTACAGCTCCGGAATGACCGTACGCCTGGCTTTTGCAGTTGCCGCTTTTCTGGAGCCTGAAATCCTGATCATCGATGAAGTTCTTGCGGTTGGCGATGCCGAATTCCAGAAAAAAGCATTAGGAAAAATGCAGGATATCTCTAAAGGTGATCAAAGAACAGTGTTGTTTGTAAGCCACAATATGACAGCCGTAAGTAATTTATGCAGCCGCGTAATCGTACTGCAAAACGGCATTGTGGGTTTCAACGGCCTGTTGATGAGGGAATTGATTACTATCTGCAACTCGACGGTATTTCGCAGGAAAATGACAGTATTGCTGAATATATCCAACAGCAGGATGATGAAGTTTTTGTGTTGAAAGAATTATCCGTTTCACAAAAAGATGCCCTTCATCACAACTTTTATTCGAATAAGTCTATCGAAATAAATTTCAGTTTTAAGGTATTGAAGGACACAATCGGACTGCGTGTGGGATTTGATTTTATCAATACTTCGGATGCAACGGTAATATTTCGTTCTTTTCATGACGATAATTCGTCAGATATGAACACGTTTATAGCAGGGGAATATAATTTTACGGCTCTTATTCCGGCCAATATATTAAAAAATGGTTCATTTGGTATAAAACCTGCCATCGGGATTCACAACGTCAGGTGGATTATCCACAGCGATAATCTGGTCATACCATTAACAATTACAAACGTCGAAGGCCTCAACAGCGCTTTTGCAGATAACAGGCCGGGCGTAATCATGCCGCAATTGTCTTGGGAAAAACAAACTGATAAATGAGAAACGCATGAAAACACAACAGCTTTTTGAGCGTCCGATATATACGATTGCAGGTAAAATTGCCGGTGCGATGCGACTCATACAACAATATTTTGACAGAAGGCATTTAGCACTAAGCAAAAAAAAATGGGAGAATTTATTCAGCGGAAAAGATTTTTTTGAGCACCGATTGACAGGTGACGTAAAAATAAACCTGTATAAAAACAGCGTATTGTCGCGTGATATTTACAACGGATTTGAAAAAGAAGAGATTGATTTTCTGAAAGAATTGCTGCGAGAAGGTGATACTTTCGTCGATATCGGGGCAAATGTGGGTTTGTTTTCATTGCACGCCGCTGCAATCGTTGGGAATTCAGGAAGCGTCATTTCATTTGAACCTTCTCCGGAAACGTTTAAGAGGCTTACTGAAAATATCCATTTAAATGATTTTGAAAATATCGATGCCCGAAATATCGGACTTTCCGACGTGGCTGGCCAACTGGCATTCCATGTTTCAGAAAACGGTCATGACGCGTGGAATTCTTTCGCCAATTCCGACGGTAAAAAACTGCAAAAATCAATTCAGGTTCCGGTTTCAACACTCGATGAAGAATTACAGCATACAGAAAAATCACGTATTAAACTTGTTAAAATTGATGTTGAAGGCTGGGAGAAATTTGTTTTGCTGGGCGGAAAAAAATTCCTCACTGATTTCAGCCCGACATTAATGGTTGAATTTACCGATGCGAACACCTTCAGTGCAGGATATCCGATACACGACATATATGATTTCGTTGAAAATTGTAATTATAAATGGCACCGGATTCAAAATGGCAATCTCGTAACAGAGCCTAAAAGACTATATTATCCTTACGATAATCTCATCGCCATAAAAAATGAATAAAGATTTCCTTTACCTCATACAGGGAAGCAAAGAAAATGTACTCAAATACGGACATCTTCAAAATGAATCGTCGGATCTTTTCGCATTGACTTTTGATTATGAAATCAACGCTGAGGAAATGGCTTTTGCAGCATACGTATATTTTCCGAAAAGTACATGGGCAGAAGGACGCAATCTTCAGCTGGAAATGGCAAAAAAATGGAAAAAACGCTACTTATATTACATTTTCATAGATGACGACGCCGCTCTTGTCAAAGGCAGTTTCGCTGATTTTCAGCAGCAGCTTTTAGTAAACAGACCCGCAATCGGAGTGCCGTTGCTGACTATCATAAAAAATACAAACCGCTACAACCCAAAGCTGAAAATCCAGCATCCGGTAGCGGTAGACCAACAGGTTCAGGCATATCATTACAAAGTTCTCGAGGAAAATTTTGCAATGCCATTGGTTACTGCGTTTGACAATATGAGTTGGTGGTATTCCTGTGAAATCAACGGCTTCATGATTCTTTCAAAATACAGAGGTTTTTTAATGCAGTTCAACGAAATTGAAGTTGATAATGAAGGACATAACTGGGATGCTGAAACTAATCAATCAACAATTGCAGCCAGTTCTTACCTTGGCGGCACAACAGCTGAAGGTTTAAAAATGGTGAGGGAATTCATCGAACTGGAATTCGGACTACAACCTGCATTGCAAAACAGCCTTTTCCATAATGTTGCTTATGAAAGGAAAGTGTATCTTCCAAAAGGCAAATTGCTTCGAAAACGCTACTTCGACTACCTGAAAAAAGGCAAATGGAACAATCTGCTGCAGTTGATGAAACAGCAACTTAGAAATTTCGGCAACAATTATCCCGCTCAGGATGTTATCGATGAATCGGTTTTCAGTAACTTTGAAAATGTTTCCAGCCGAAAAATTTCCGGGAATGAATAAATTGCCAATCACAGCTTTCGTAGTTTCAAAAAATGAAGGACACTTATTGTCTGCATGTCTCGAAAGCCTTTATTTCTGTGATGAAATTATCGTGATTAACCTGAAAAGCACAGACAATACGCAGGAAATTGCCGAACGCTTCGATGCCAGGATTATCACTATTGAACCGGAACCGTTTCTTGAAATCATCCATACCAATCACATTGGCGTTTGCAGCAATAAATGGGTGCTTATTACTGATCCTGACGAAGTTACAACGCCGGAGCTCGCTGCAGATATTACAAATAATTTTAACGAATGGAATAATTCGTCTGATATTGGCGCAATCGACGCCCCGATTATTTATTATTTCAGGAACAATCCGTTGCGCGGGACTTCATGGGGCGGCGTTAAATTGCGAACCTACCTCATACACCGCGAAAGATTCAAATTCACAGCCATGGTGCATAATGGACGTAAATTGCTTGACGGTTATAAAAGGGTTTGTATCGTTCATAATGGGAAAAATCATATCAGGCATTATTGGATGTCAGGTTTCAGGCAGATTTATACAAAACACAAAAGATATTTGAAAGGCGAGGGCAAATCCAAATTTGAATCCGGGATGCGTACCAGCATTTTTGAAATAATTAAAACCCCATTTCGTCAATTTTTCTATAGTTTTGTATATGCCCGTGGTTTTAAAGACGGATTCACCGGGCTTTTCCTGTCGTTTTTCAGGTCATGGTATTTTTCAGCAGTGCATATTGAATTGTATAAATACCAGAAAAAACAATTAAGCATATCAAATAAACAACAACCATGAAAACAGCCCTGATTACAGGAATTACCGGCCAGGATGGCGCTTATTTAGCGGATTTTCTTCTTGAAAAAGGCTATAAAGTGCATGGTATAAAACGCAGAAGTTCGCTTTTCAATACACAGCGAATCGACCATATATATGAGGATCCGCACATTCAGAACCAACATTTTATACTGCATTACGGCGATTTGAGTGATTCTACCAATTTGATAAGAATTATTCAGGAAACACAACCTGATGAAATTTACAATCTCGGCGCGATGAGTCACGTAAAAGTCAGTTTTGATATTCCGGAATATACCGCTAATACTGACGGAATCGGGACATTGAGATTATTAGATGCCGTTCGCTTACTCGGATTGACCAAAAAAACAAAAATATACCAGGCCTCCACATCAGAACTATACGGATTGGTACAACAGGTGCCACAATCAGAAACCACGCCTTTTTATCCGCGGTCGCCCTATGCTGTTGCAAAAATGTATGCCTACTGGATTACCGTAAATTACAGGGAAGCCTACGATATGTTCGCCTGTAACGGCATACTTTTTAATCATGAGAGTCCGCTTCGCGGAGAAACTTTCGTCACGCGAAAAATTACGCGCGGTATTGCACAAATGGCGCTTGGTATGGAAAAAACGCTTTACATGGGCAATATTGATTCACAACGCGATTGGTGCCACGCCAAAGATTATGTTGAAGCCATGTGGCTGATGCTGCAGCAGGAAACGCCTGAAGATTTTGTTATTGCGACTGGTGTCACTACCAAAGTCAGGGATTTTATCACGATGGCTTTTAATGAAGTCGGCGTCACCATTGCGTTTGAGGGTGAAGGTGTTGATGAGGTTGGAATTGTTGCGGCTTCTGCAAATGCTGAATTTCATTTTGAAATCGGGCAGAAAGTTGTGCAGATTGATCCTGCTTATTTCCGTCCGACAGAAGTTGATCTGCTTATCGGCGATAATTCAAAAGCAAAGGCAAAACTAGGCTGGGAGCCTAAACATACGCTTCCAATGCTGGTGAAAGAAATGGTTTTGGCAGATTTGGAACTCTTTCGCCGGGAAAAATATTTTCAGGATTTTAAATAACCAACCATGATGCAGTCCAATTCTAAAATATATGTTGCCGGTCATCGCGGAATGGTAGGAAGCGCCATCGTCAGGAATCTTCATCAGAAAGGTTTCACGAATATCGTCACACGCACTTCAACAGAACTCAACCTGATCAATCAACACGACACAGCCGCTTTTTTTGAAGCTGAAAAACCTGAATACGTATTTCTGGCAGCGGCAAAAGTCGGCGGAATCGTTGCCAACAACACCTACCGTGCAGATTTTATTTACGAGAATATCCAGATACAAAATAACGTCATCCACGAAAGTTACAAGAGCAATGTAAGGAAATTACTTTTTCTGGGTTCTTCCTGCATTTACCCGAAAGAAGCGCCCAGCCTTTGAAAGAAGACGCGTTGCTCACCGGACTTCTCGAACCTACGAATGAGCCTTACGCCATTGCAAAAATCGCCGGAATTAAAATGTGCGATGCTTACAGGGCACAATACGGCTGTTCGTTCATTTCGGTAATGCCTACGAATTTGTATGGCAGCAACGACAATTATGATCTTGAAAATTCACATGTGCTTCCGGCACTTCTCAGGAAATTCCATGAAGCGAAAATCAACAACCAGCATTTTGTAACGGTTTGGGGAAGCGGAACGCCACTCAGGGAATTCCTCCATGCCGACGACATGGCCGATGCATGCGTATTCCTGATGCAGCATTATGACAGCGGCGGTTTTGTGAATATTGGTTCAGGAGAAGAAATCAGCATCAAAGCGCTTGCCTTTTTGGTGAAGGAAATCACAGGATATGAAGGCGACATTATATTCGACACCACAAAACCTGACGGAACGCCAAGAAAATTAACCGATACCACACGCCTTAACAACCTCGGATGGAAATACTCGATTGCATTAAAATCAGGAATCGAACAAGTTTATAAAGACAAATTTATTGATGTGTAAGATTTCCGTAATAACGATCAATTACAACGATGCGGCCGGACTTGAAAAAACAATTCTTTCGGTTTTGAACCAGAATTGCGATGATTTTGAGTTCATCGTCATTGACGGCAATTCGACTGACGGCAGTAAAAATATCATCGAAAAATATGCAGGAAAACTAACCTTTTCAGTCAGTGAGCCCGACAACGGAATTTACAACGCCATGAACAAAGGTATCAACGCCGCGAAAGGCGAGTACCTGCTTTTTATGAACAGTGGTGATATATTGGTTGATGATGCCGAAATATTAAATAAATGCCTTTTAATGCTTAACGCAGATGTCGTGGCGTTTGACTGCTTTTTATCCGAAAACGATAAAATCACAGACCGCCGGACGCACCTACAAAAACCGACACTTTTTTATGTATACCAATATGGATTGAAGCACCAGAGTACTTTTATAAAAAAATCACTTTTTGAAAAATTCGGACTTTACAACGAAAAATATAAAATTGCCGGCGATTATGAATTCTGGATGCGTTGCTTCCTGCAGCCCGAAACTTCGGCGGTCGGATACGATCTGCCGATTGCCATTTTTGCCCTCGGCGGAATCTCGCAAAATGCAG
The DNA here is from genome assembly GCF_051373205.1 of Flavobacterium sp. 3HN19-14. NCBI lineage: Bacteria > Pseudomonadati > Bacteroidota > Flavobacteriia > Flavobacteriales > Flavobacteriaceae > Flavobacterium > Flavobacterium sp. 3HN19-14. Next base: position 3,703,236 of record NZ_JBPPZT010000001.1, on the reverse strand, counting down.
ACTGGTCAATTGAGCATAAAAAAACCGAACAGGAATGGCTGCCGCATCTTGTTGATGATTTTCATCATTTCAAGCAATTGACAAAATACGAGAAATCACGTTTGTTGACGACAGTTGTTAAATTTCAGAAAAGCATCAGGAAAATTTTCAGGTAATTATAATGAAAAACAAACACACTTGGAGAAACTAAAAACAATATTAGTTGTTGTAGATGCAATCGACATTGAAGCCAGCAGTGGTGCAAAAGCCAATGTCGCTATCATAAAAAATCTAAGGGACACAGGTTTTGAAGTTTTGGTTTATCATTATACAAGAAAAATATTACAATCGAAGGCGTTGATTGTCACGCTATACCTGAAATAAAATATAGCCCGAATTATTTTTTAAGCAGGACGCAAAGAGTAATAAGCCGTAATTTAAAAATAGAACTGGCCTCTTTTTTTGAAAAACGATTTGGTTTTTCATTTACTTTTTTCAATGATACGAGCAGTATCAAAAATGCCCTGAAAAAAATAAAAATCGTTCCGGATTTTGTATTAACATTAAGTCAGGGTGGAAGTTTCAGGCCACATTATGCCCTGTTACAATTGCCACAATGGCACTCAAAATGGATAGCGTACATTCATGATCCTTATCCGTTTCATTATTATCCGCGGCCTTATAATTGGGTGAAACCAGGTTATAAAGCGCGGGAAGCTTTTTTGTCGAATTGTCTGAAAAAGCAAAATACAGTTGTTTTCCAAGTGAATTATTAAAAGAATGGATGGGAAGTTATTTTCCGGAATTCCTGAAAACCGGTTTTATAATTCCGCATCAGGATTCAAAATATGAAGTCAAAGATGCCGCATTTCCTGAATATTTCGATTCGAAAAAATTCAATCTGCTGCACGCCGGAAATCTTATGAAGCAACGTTCTCCCGAAGGCCTCATAAAAGGATTTTCGTTATTTCTTGAACGCCATCCGGAAGCAATGCAAACAGCGAAATTACTCTTGCTCGGTTCAGCAGATTTTCATACAAAAATGCTCGAAGGTTACAAAAATGAACCCGGAATTTACATCCACAATGGCAGCATTCCATTCGATTTGATTTACAATCTTCAGCAACACACAAGCATCAATGTCATCCTTGAAGCTAAATCAGAAATCAGTCCGTTTTTGCCGGCAAAATTCCCGCATTGCGTTGCTGCCGACAAACCGATTTTTTTGCTTTCGCCTTATTACAGTGAAACCAAAAGGCTTTTAGGTAACGATTATTCGTTTTGGTCAGAGGTTGATGATGTTGAAAAGATTGCAGCAATTATCGGACAGCTTTACGATTTATGGACACAATCTCCGGGCAAATTGCAACTTGACAGGCCTGATATCAAAGCCTATTTATCGGCTGATTTCCTGAAAAATGCCATTTTAAACCTTGAAAATTAATATGCAGGAAACTACATTTGCCATATTGATTTCCACGAAAAACCGGATCAATGATTTGGCGATAACCTTAGCCGGCATTGACAAGTTATTTCCCAATCTAAATCTGGAATGTGTTATCTATGATGATGGGTCGACCGATGGAACTTTTGAATATGTAGCAAGTAATTTTCCACAATTCAGACTTCTTCGAAACGAAACTTCAAAAGGATATATATTTTGCAGGAATAAAATGCTCAACGAAACGAAAGCAGATTTTGCCATTTCGCTCGATGATGACGCGAATTTCGTTACAGAAAATCCGTTAAATCCTATCGCCAATTATTTTGCTGCCAATCCGAAATGCGGCGCAATCGGTTTTCGAATATTCTGGGGATTGCAATTGCCTGACGATACAAATACAAAGCAACAGCCGCATCGCATGAAAGCTTTTGTCGGCTGCGGGCATATTTGGAGGATGGAAGCCTGGCGCGCCATTCCGAATTATCCCGAATGGTTTGTTTTTTACGGAGAAGAAGAATTTGCCTCGAAACAGCTTTTCCAGAAAAATATTGAAGTTCATTATTTTCCTGAAGTTCTTGTTCACCATCGTGTCGACGTCAAATCAAGAAAAATCAATTCAGATTACACCAGACGCCTGAAATACAGCCTGCGATCAGGATGGCTGATGTATTGCCTGTTTGACCCGATTGTATTGATACCACGAAAACTGGCTTATTCTGTCTGGATGCAATTCAAGACCAAAGTTTTCAAAGGAGATTGGCGTGCCGCAATCGCAATAATTAAAGCGCTGTCGAGTGTGCTTTTTGCAACGCCAAAAATCATCCGTTCCCGAAAAGCCTTTACAAAAACCCGTTTGCGAGAATACGAAAGCATCGCACCAACTGAAATATATTGGCAGTCCGGAAAGTAATCAAATGCTTTTGTGAATATTTTTTTTACATTTACGCGTCAGCGAAATATTATACACGAAATGAAGGACAATCTCAACATATACTTGACCCGCAGCTATTTTGCCGACGCCATGCTCGATAAATATTTTCCGGATGCGCCCAATAAAGTCGTGAGTGATATTGGTGCCGGTTTCGGGCATATGAGAGCCAAGGTCAATAGTTTAGAAGCGACCTGGCAGCCGTTTGATTATGTCCGTAAAATTGAAGAAGCGACCATTTGGGACCTGAATGAAAATCATCCGGAATCAGCCCGAAAAGCCGGAACAGTTATCTTTCTTGAAGTACTGGAACATTTGGCAAATCCATTGTTAGGGCTCCAGAATATCGCAGCCCACATGGAAGCGGGAAGCTTTTTAATATTGACGACACCAAACCCGGCTTCAAGTATCAACCGCGTTGATCTGTTATTGAAAGGAAGATTGTATGCTTTTCAGGAAAAACATCTTGAAGAACATCACGTTTTTACGCCCTGGCTGCATATCGTTAAATTTTTTCTCGAGCAATGCGGCTTCGAGATTCTTGAATATGGAGTTGTAGACGTGCAACACAAAGGGAAATCTCGTTTCACAATAAAGCATTTCATCAGGCGAAAAATAGAAAGTACCATCGAATATTTCGACCCTTATGCACAAGGCATGAGCTACGGACTGGTCGCCCGCAAAAAATCATGAGAACACCATTTATTATAGCAGAAATCGGCCAGGCGCACGAAGGCAGTCTCGGAATGGCATTTTCCTATATTGATGCGCTTTCCGGAACCGGAGTTGATGCTGTGAAGTTCCAGATGCACATCGCAGAAGCTGAAAGCAGTGCTCACGAACCATTTCGCGTTAAATTTTCCGTCGAAGATGACAGCCGTTTTGATTACTGGAAACGAATGTCATTTACATTGCCGCAATGGAAAGCAATAAAAGCACATTGCGATAAGGCCGGACTCGAATTTCTGTGTTCGCCATTCAGCAATCTTGCAATAGACTGGTTAGAAGAAATTGGCGTAAAAAGGTATAAAATAGGTTCGGGCGAAGTCAATAATTTTTTATTGCTCGAAAAAGTCGCGCAAACCGGAAAGCCTGTAATATTGTCTTCGGGCATGAGCAGTTTCGAAGAACTCGATGCAACTGTTGGTTTTTTAAAACAAAGAGCTGTAAAATATTCAATTTTGCAATGCACCACCGCCTATCCGACGAAGTCTGAAAATTACGGACTCAACGTGATTGCTGAACTCCAGGCGCGTTATAATGTTCCGATAGGCTATTCCGATCATTCTGCCCAAACGGCTACTTGCATCGCAGCGACAGCTTTAGGCGCTTCAATTTTGGAGTTCCATGTGGCTTTCGACAGAAGGCAATTCGGCCCGGATGCGCAATCATCGCTGGTTATTGACGAAGTAGCTTCATTGGTGAAAGACATTCGAAATATTTGTACGGCACTTGAAAATCCGGTCAATAAAAATACCAATTCCGATTTTACATCGCTGAAACAAATTTTCGAAAAATCGCTTGCCGTAAACAAAGTACTTCCGAAAGGACATATCCTGAGTTTTGCCGACCTGGAAGCCAAAAAACCAAAAGGTTACGGAATAGAAGCTGCAAATTTCAACGCTGTCATCGGAAAAAAACTCACAGCAGACAAAGCCCAATGGGATTTTTTAAATGAAGAAGATTTATCATGAATAAAAGAAAAATAGCGGTCGTTATCACAGCGAGGCCTTCCTATAGTCGTGTAAAGACTGTGCTTAAAGCAATCGTGGCGCATCCCGGTTTGGAATTGCAACTTATTGTTGCGGCTTCTGCCTTGCTCGAAAGATACGGTTCTGCTGTAAATTACATAGAAAACGATGGCTTTGAAATCGCCGCAAAAGTCTTCAACGTTCTCGAGGGCGAAAACCTGACCGCTGCCGCAAAAACGACCGGAATCGGGATTTTAGAGATTTCTACCGTTTTTGACAACCTTAAACCTGATATCGTAATTACGGTTGCCGACAGGTTTGAAACAATGGCTACAGCCATTTCTGCTTCTTATATGAACATTCCGCTCGCACACATCCAGGGCGGAGAAGTCACCGGAAATATTGACGAGAAAGTGCGACATGCCATTACAAAGCTGGCAGATTACCATTTTGTAGCGTCAGAAAATGCACGTGAAAGGGTTATAAAACTGGGTGAAAATGCGGATTTTGTTTTTAATACCGGCTGTCCGTCAATTGACATTGCTTCAGAAGTTGTAGCAAATTCGCTGCACTTTGACCCATATGAAAAATACGGCGGCGTTGGTGCACAGCCAGACCTATCGAACGGCTATCTGGTCGTAATGCAGCATCCGGTGACAACAGAATACCGCGATTCAAGAAAACATATCGAGGAAACACTGAAAGCTATTGGCGAACTCAATATTCCGACACTTTGGTTTTGGCCTAATGTCGATGCCGGTGCTGACGGGACTTCAACAGGAATAAGGAGTTTCCGCGAAAAAAATAAACTTGAAAAAGTACATTTCTTTAAAAATATGGAAGGTGACGATTTTCTGGTATTGTTGAACAATTCCCTCGGATTGATTGGCAATTCGAGTGTCGGCATCCGCGAATGTGCCTTTTTGGGCGTGCCTGTGATCAATATCGGAACACGCCAGAACAGACGCGATCGTGGCAATAATGTGACTGATGTCGATTATGATAAAGACGCTATCATCGAAGCTATTAATCGCATTATTGCTGACGGTAAATCACCCGTTTCATCTGTTTATGGCGGTGGAAATGCAGGCGAGGAGATAGCTAAATTGCTGTCGGAACTACCATTGCAATTTCACAAAACCATTTCTTACTGATGAAAATTCTCGGCATAATTCCTGCGCGCGGCGGATCGAAAGGCGTTCCGGGTAAAAACATAAAATTACTCGGCGACAAACCATTGATTGCTTACACGATTGAACAGGCGTTACAAAGCAGTTTACTCGCGAAAGTTATTGTTTCTACAGACGACGAAAAAATCATGGAAACGGTAATGCAATTGGGCGCTGAGGTTCCGTTTAAAAGGCCTGCTGAATTAGCCAATGACACCGCTTCAAGTATTGCGGTAGTGCAGCATGCTGTTGATTTCCTCGAATCCGAAGGCGATTTTTTTGATGCGATATGCCTGTTACAGCCCACTTCTCCTTTCCGTGAAAACGGATTCATCGATCAGGCGATTGAAGATTTTGCACAAAAGAATGCCGATGCGCTCATAAGCGTGCTTCCGGTTCCGCAAGAATTAAACCCGCATTGGATTTTTGAGAAAGACGCTTCGGGTTTCCTCAATATCGCCACCGGCGAAAAAGAAATCATTACCCGCAGGCAGGATTTACCGCTTGCTTTTTTCAGGGATGGCGCGGTATATCTTACAAAAATTGATGCAATAAAAGCGGGTTCATTTTATGGAAAAAAACTCATTTCCATACAAAGTAACCCGGAATTATATATCAATATCGATACGATTGATGACTGGCATGAAGCCGAGAAAATATTACCAAAATACCTAAATCAACGCTGATGTGTGGCATTGCGGGCATTTTAGGAAATCATTCCGGCAATATCAGGAAAATCGATGCGATGCTGACCGCTCAGCAGCACCGTGGCCCGATGCAAAAGTTGTCTGGCACGAAAAACAGCTTTTTTAGGGCACAACCGCCTCTCTATTATAGACCTTTCTGACGATGCCAACCAGCCTTTTTTGGATGCCTCGGGTCGTTTTGCAATGGTTTTCAATGGCGAGATTTACAATTACCTGGAATTAAAGAAAGAACTAACTGATTATCCTTTCAAAACTGAATCAGATACCGAAGTGCTGCTCGCCGCCTATCTTAAATGGGGTAAAAAGGCACTTGAAAAATGCAACGGCATGTTCAGTTTTGCCATTTGGGACAGGCAGGATAACACCTTATTTGCGGCTCGCGACCGCTTTGGCGTCAAGCCGTTTTATTATGCTGTTTTGAACGGACAATTTTATTTTTCCAGCGAGATCAAGGCGCTTTTTGCCGCCGGAATCGCAAAGAAAAGAAATCAAAAAGTCTGGGCGAATTATTTCACTTACGGTACTTATGGCTTGCCCGATGAAACCTTTTGGGACGGAATCGAGCAACTTCCGGGTGGACATTGCATGGAAATCCGCTTTAGCGAAACAATAAATACCACAGCAATACAACCTGAAAAATGGTATGATTTCGAGCAACGCATTTCAAATACGCCACCATTGCCTGAAGAAGAATTAAAGGAAAAATATGAAGCATTCCTCAACGATGCCGTAAAACTCCGCTTCCGGTCAGATGTCCCGCTTGGGATGAATGTTAGCGGCGGATTGGATTCTTCGACACTGATTGCGGTTGTGCGTGACAACCTGAGTTCCGATAAAAATATTGAAGCCTTTACGTTTTATACCGGAAATCGCGATTATGACGAGTTGCCGTGGGTTGATAAACTTATGCAAACAACGCCGTATGAACTCAACAAAGTATTGCTGAAATCAACGGATGTGCCGGAACTAATTGCCCAAATCAGCCATTTTGAAGACGAGCCTTTCGGCGGATTCCCGACTTTGGCTTACAGTCTGCTTTTCAAAAAAGCCCGCGAAAAAGGTATTAAGGTATTGCTCGACGGTCAAGGCATGGATGAAGCCTGGGCCGGTTACGATTATTACCACAACAATAGCAACAGTATCATTCAGGGATTAAATTCTAGTCCGGTGCGGCCTGAAATCCTGACAGATGAATGTAGAAACCTGGCGCAAAGAGATGAATATCCGCAACCTTTCGACAATAAATTACAAAACCTGCAATACCGCGATTTATTTTACACTAAAATTCCACGTGCGCTGCGTTTCAATGACCGGATCAGTATGATGCACGGCACCGAACTGCGCGAGCCGTTTCTGGATTATCGCCTTGCCGAACTCGCTTTTGCACAAACAGAGAAAATGAAGATGCAAAACGGGCAAACCAAATGGCTGCTCCGAAACCTCGTAAAAGAAAAACTCGGCGATACTATCGCTTTAGCACCAAAAAGACCTTTACAAACGCCGCAACGCGAATGGATTGCCAATGAGTTAAAGGAATATTGCGAACAACAGATTAAGCAATTCAGCGAAATGGATTTTGTAAATAAAGCAAAAGTCATTTCGCTTTGGGACGATTATCTCAAAGGAAACCAGGACAATAGTTTTTACATCTGGCAATGGATCAATGCCGTCAGGTTATAAGGTTTATATTTTGCCTTGCTGAATGAAAACAATATATTTGCGGTATAGACCAAACCCATGAAGACTTTAGGAATTGTAATTACCGATGGCGTCGGATTCAGGAATTATGTACTGAGTAATTTTCTCAACGAAGCCCAAAAACAATTCGATTCGGTCGTACTATTTTCCTGCCTCCCTAAAGACGCCTATGAAAAATACGGCATCAGCTGTAAAATCATCGAGCTTGAGGTTTTTGAAGAAAATTTCAGCAACTGGTTTTTCAGGAAAGCCAAAGAAGTGGCGCACATGCAACTGTTCGCCGACGATTATTTCGGGATTAAAGACAATTTAAAGCTGGCCTCCGTCAGAAATTTCTCCAATCGTGGCATTGCAACACAATTTATCGTAAAATGGACATCAATTTTCAATTCTGAAAAATGGATACAGCGTTACAATAAACTCCAACAGCGCACTTTCGCCAATCATAAAATCACTAAAGATTACGGGAAACTGCTCAAAGATGAAAATATAGATTTGTTGTTTTTTACACACCAAAGGCCGGGTTTTATCGCACCGATGATTTATGCTGCTGAAAAACTCCGAATTGAAACGGCCTCATTCATTTTTAGTTGGGACAATCTCGCTTCAAAGGGAAGAATGGCAGGCAATTTCAACCATTATCTTGTCTGGAGCCATCTCATGAAATCTGAAATGCTTCATTTTTATGAAAGTGTAAAACCCGAAAATGTCAATGTTGTAGGAACGCCGCAATTCGAGCCCTATGTAATGCCCGAATATGCTTCCGAAAAAGCCGATTTTTTAAAGAAATTCAATCTCAATCCCGATAAAAAGATAATTTGCTTCAGTTGCGCCGATGCCAGTATTGGCGCCAATGATGGTTTGGTAATTGCAACAATTGCGAATTTAATGCGCGACAAAAAAATCGATTTTCCATGCCAGTTGCTGGTGCGTACTTCACCTGCGGAACTGCCTGCGCGATTTGAACCGGTCAGGAATGAATTTCCCGAAATCATCTGGAACACCCCAAAATGGATTTCTACCCGCCAGCATCATGCAGAAATGTGGTCGCAACGCGTTCCCGATAAAGAAGATGTATCAGATTTGCGCGCGATTTTAGAATTCAGCGATCTTAATATCAATATGTGTTCAACGATGAGCCTTGACTTTATGTTATTCGATAAGCCGGTTATCAACACTGTTTTTGGCAATGGCGTGAATGGATTGTACGACGACCAGCGCATCCTGAAATTCCTGCATTATGAAAAAGTAGTCGAAAGCAATGCGGTTATGGTAGCAAAAAATGCATCTGAATTAGAACTGGCTATAAATGAATCGCTTGCCAATCCGGAAGCCAGGAAAAGAGCGCCAAAATTTGATTGATTTGCAAATCAGCGTGCCTTTACTGCATACCAGCGAACGCATCGCTAAAGCATTGCGCAATATCACTGACGCCCAAAATCAGACAAAATGAAAAAAATCATCATCCTGACTTCTAATGAATTGCGACATGATTTTTTCAGAAAATTTATTGCGGCTGAACCAGGAATAATGGTTTTAAAAAGCTATTGCGAAGTACCGAAAGCCAGTATTCAACAGGAAATTGGCAATACCGAAGAAAGTAATCTCAGGCAACAGCATCTCGCCCTGCGGGAACAGACAGAAATTGATTTTTTTGAAGTTTTCTGCAAAAAAATAACCGATCGGTCGAATTCGGAATTTATAGAAAAAGGCCAAATCAATTCCTCTGAAAAGATCAACGAAATCATCAACCTGAATCCGGATGTAATTATCGCATACGGATGTTCGATTATCGATGCGCCGCTGATCAATCATTTTAAAGACAGGTTTGTCAACATTCATTTGGGTTTGTCTCCGTATTATCGCGGTTCGGGAACGAATTTTTTTCCTTTTATAAATAATGAAATCCAGTGCGTCGGCGTTACTTTTATGCACATCAACAATGAAATCGATGCCGGAGCAATCATTCATCAGATACGGCCGGAAATCATCCACGGCGATACTATTCACCAAATCGGCAACAGGCTTATCAAAAAAATGGCAGCAATTTGTACAGCGCTTATTCTGAATTTTGATGATTTGGCTGAACCTGGCCGGTTAATTTTCATACAACCGAACGGTATTATAAAAAGAAAGATTTTACCGAAACAGCCGTTGTTGAAATGTACGACCGTTTTTCCGAAGGGATAATCGGTGAATATCTTGAAAACCGGAAAAATCTCGAGGCAGCATTTCCGATAATTCAAAACAAGGCTTTGGTATGAAAGCAGTCATGTACCATTATGTCAGGCCTTTCGATCCGGAAATGCCCTATTTCAAAAACCTCGATATCGAAGATTTTGAAAAACAGCTCGATTTTTTTGAAGCTGAATTCGGATTCGTATCAAAAGCAGATTTTTCTGGATTCATTTGCTACGGGAATATTGCCAAAAGGCGTGGTACTGACTTTCGACGACGGCTTGATTTGTCACTATAATTATGTATTGCCGGTACTCAAAAAACGAAATTTATGGGGCATTTTTTACATACCGACGCAGCCTTTTACCATCAATAATTTACTCGATGTACATAAAATTCATCTTTTGCTGGGAATCAATTCAAGTAAAATTGTATACGACAGACTGAAGGAGATGATTTCAGACGATATGCTGCCCGATTTACTCAAAAAAGAATTCAGGGAACTGACTTACGACGACCAGCAAAACGACGATTATACTTTATTGGTCAAGAGAATCCTGAATTATTACATCGGTTATGACCATCGCGAAAAAATCATGGAGCAATTGGTTTCAGATTTGATCCCGGCCAGATTTATGAACCCTGAAAACACCTATTTATCTGAGGCGCAAATCAGTGAAATGCACAATTCCGGTATGATTATCGGCAGCCACAGCGTTTCGCATCCCGTAATGTCGAAGTTGTCTGCAAGAGCGCAGTACAATGAAATTGCAGACTCATTTGAAATTTTGAACCACATGAATGCAATCGGTGCCACCAAAACTTTTTGTTATCCTTATGGTGGATTTCATACTTTTACGAATGAAACGGAGCAACTGCTAAAAAATGAGGGCTGCCTCTTTTCGTTCAATGTAGAGACAAGGGATGTTAATCTCGACGACATTATGCAAAGACCGCAGGCACTGCCGCGATATGACTGTAATTACTTTCCATTTGGCGCGTGCAGGTAGCAAATAAAATCAGGAATGAAAAAAATAGCCATCATCTGTAATTATGCCTTAATGCCCGAACGCATCGGTGGCATGGACTATTTTTTCTGGATGTACGCCGATGCCTGTAAGAAAAATGACATTTCGGTTGATTGGTTTTTCCCAAATGCAAGTGATCACGGCAATTACCCAAAAATGAAAATAATAGCTTTCGGAGCGCAAAGCCCGGAATCTTTTTTTTTGGATTTTTGTAAGATTGAAAACCCGGGATACAATTTCGTCATCACACATTTTATCGAATTGTGCACGCCTTTTTTTAGGAAACTGGCTAAGATTTCCAATGCGAAAATTATTGCAATCGATCATAATCCAAGACCAATTGGCGGTTATCCGTTAAGGAAAAAAATCGAAAAGCGAATCAAAGGAATATTGTTTTCACGCCATATCGACCAATTCATTGGTGTTTCTGATTACACTTCTAATGCGATCCTCAATGATTTTGGTGCGCATCTCAGGAAAAAAACAATTACGATTTATAACGGTATCCAAACTGCGGAAATCCGTCAGCGATTAATCAGAAATTTGAAAAATCCATCATTCCTGGTCGCTTCGCATTTGCGCGAATCAAAAGGCATTCAGGATTTAATCGCCGCAGTTGCCCAACTTCAGAAAGCAACATTGCCAAAGCTGAAAATTGATATTTATGGCGAAGGTTCGGTATGAAAATTTCCTTCGGGAAGATATCAAAAACCACGAACTTGAAAGCGTTTTTGAATTTATGGGAAGCCGCCCGAACCTGCATGAAATTTTCTGCCAATATGATTATATGCTGCAACCAACGCACATGGAATGTTTCAGCCTTTCCATTCTTGAAAGCTTAGCAGCCAATGTTCCCGTGATCACAACAAATGTCGGCGGTAATGAAGAAGCGGTAACAAATGGTGAAAACGGATTTATTTTCAAGGCTAAAAATGTAGATGCATTGGCGGAAATTCTTGAAAACATCCTGAACGGGAATTTAAAAATCGAAAAAGAAGTCAGCAGTTTCATCACATCGCATTTCAGCCTCGAACAGATGGTCGAAAAACACCTTAAATTACTTGAAAAATGAGTTATAACAGCCTTTTGCCGTTAATTAAAAAAACAAAAAGCAATCTTTCGCCCGAAGAATTCCAGTCGGTGATTAACGTTGTTTTTCACGATTTTGAAGCCGCGCATTACGACGCCATGCACAGCGACATGCGCGACAGCCTTCAGGAACAGGTCGATTTGCTGGTCAAAGATTTGTTCGAAAAACGGCAAATTGAGTCCGATAATCTGAGTTTATTAGACATCGGTTGCGGAACCGGATTAAGTACCCAGGCAATCCTCAATTCCGGGTTGGGAAAACATATTGCAGCCATAACTTTGCTCGATACTTCGCCCAATATGCTGGTTCAGGCAGAGGAAAAAGCAAAACAATGGGGCAAAAGCTATACGCTTGTCAATGGCCATCTTTCTGAAGTGACGGCAAAATTCGATATTGTTGTAATTTGCTCGGTGTTGCACCATATTCCGGATTTGGAAAAATTTCTGGCAGAAGTCAGCAATGTGCTCAATCCCGGTGGCATACTGATTCATCTTCAGACCGAATGGCGATTCGATCAATTCAAATGTTTATAAAGAACGCGTAAAATCACTCGAATCAGCCACGGAAAAACTTCAGCCAAAAAAGAAAATGACCGATTATATCCCGAAAAAATGGCGGCATTTCATCAACAGGAAATTAGGCAGGAAAAATTATATCGACCTTGTTAATGACAAACTTCTCGCGACCAAAGCCATCCGGAAAAGAATGACGGCCGACGAAATCTGGAGCGTGACAGACATTCACGTCGAAACAAAAACCGATACTGAAAATAAAGGTATTTCTATACAATTTTTAAAAACTCAGCTGACTGATTTTGTTTTGGTCAATCAACGTTCTTACGGGTTTTTCGGAGTTCTTAAAAGCGATTTGCCTTCAGAATTTACCGCCACCGAAGACCGCCTGATAAAAGAAAATGACCTTAGCGGACGAAATGTATCAGCCATCTGGATAAAAAACAAATAAGATGAAAATCGCATTCCTGACACCAGAATATCCGCATGCCAAAACCGGTAATGCAGGCGGTATTGGTACAAGCATTAAAACTTTGGCGAAGGCTTTGGTTGGTGATGGAAATGAAGTTACCATACTGGTTTACGGGCAAAAAAAAGATGATCAATTTATCGATGACGGCATCACGATCCGGCAAATAAAAAACATAAAAATCAAAGGGTTTTCGTGGTTTTTTACACGAATGAAAATCAGGAAAATCATTAACAGACTTTATTCGAGTGGCGAAATTGATTTGGCCGAAGCGCCTGACCTAGACCGGAATCACATCATTCATCAATACAAAATGCCCAATAATCATTAGGCTTCACGGCTCTGATACTTATTTCTGCCACCTTGAAAAAAGACCGGTAAAAGCAATAAATCGTTTGCACGAAAAAAAAGCATTACAAAATGCTGATGCAATCGTTTCTGTGAGCCAATTCACCGCTGATTTGACCAATAAACTATTTGATTTGCAACGCGATATTGCCGTAATTCCGAATGCCGTTGATGCCAATCAGTTCAATGGCAAGCCTTCATTTGAAAACAATACAATATTATATTTTGGCAGTTTGATAAGAAAAAAAGGACTTTTGGAATTGCCGCTGATTTTTAATGAAGTCATACGCACAAATCCTGCGACAAAATTGATTTTAGTCGGCAAAGATGTACCTGATATATTTTCCGGCGAAAAATCTACGTGGGAAATGATGCAACCATTATTCACGCCTGAAGCGCTCAAAAATGTAAACTACAAAGGTGCTGTTCCTTTTGAAGAAGTAAGCGATTATATCGAAAAAGCGGCAATTTGCGTTTTTCCATCGTTTGCCGAAGCATTGCCCGTTTCATGGATCGAAGCCATGGCGATGCGAAAAGCAATCGTCGCTTCCAACATCGGTTGGGCAAAAGAACTGATTACAGACGGAGCCGAAGGTTTTTTAGCCAATCCTGAAAATCACAAAGACTTTGCCCTAAAAATAAAAACGCTTTTAGATAATCCTGAATTAATGACTACTTTTGGAAATTCAGCACGGAAAAAAGTCGAAACTGAATTTGCAACCCAGGTAATTTTGAAAAAAAATATCAGGTGCTACCAAAAAATTACAAACCGAAATGACCCCTGAATTTAAAGAATTTACTACCAAAACCGGCGAAATTATCTATTATGCCGGAAGCCCTGATTTAGCAAAATTGGAGCAATTGTCTCAGGGCGCGGGCGATATCTGGCACAGTTCTTTTGAGCAGGGATATAAAAATGCATTTCCTGAATTAGTATATCAAACAGCGGTGATGTTCTGGTATTTAAATGATTTTGACAATCTCGATGAATGCGTGAGCTGGCGCATCAACCCGAAACAGTTTGCCGTCAGGAAACCGGTTTGGGAAGCGACAAAAGGCTTTGACGCCGATTTCAAAAATCAGCAGATGCAGGCACTTGATTTCGGTTTCCGCACCATCCGGTATTCAGGCGTTGTTCCATTATATGTAAAAAATCTTTTTGACGATAATACACCCGAAAAAATTGCAATTTCGGACAATGACCGCTATGTTTTCTTTCGCAAAAACTTTAAGATAAGGCATTCGGTTTTTATGATTTACCGCAAGGGAATTTTCATGACTTCTGAATGGAAAGCTTTCTTTTACGCCAAGAATAATTTCATTCAAAGAAGAAATAATGAAGTGGTGCCGCCACGAAAAATAAATCCAATTACAGGAAATCCAACCATCAGTTATATCATTCCGACGATGTCGCGCCAGGATTATGCCTTGCAGTTGCTGGGCGATTTGGCCAATCAGGATTATCCCGTAAGCGAAGTAATCGTGGTAGACGCGACGCCTGAAGCAACACGGGATGAAAATGCGTACTCGCAAAAATCTTGTCCGTTCGAACTAAAAGTAATCTGGCAGCAATCAAAAGGAAGTTGCCGCGCCAGAAACGAAGCCATCGATTTGTGCAAAGGCGATTATGTGATTTTTGGCGATGATGACATCCGGATTTTGCCTGATTTTGTCAGAAAACACTTAGAATTACTGCAAACTTACAATGCCGGCGCCGCCAACGGAATCGACATCAGGGCCAACACCACCAACAGGATTTGAATGATTTGCAAAACCGATTGGATATTTTACCAAAAGAGCAAAAAATAGTGGGCTGCGCACAAATGTTCAGCAATGCCAATTCCTGTGTAAAGCGCGAATTTGTTGAGAAATTAATCGGCAACGATGTTAATTTTGACGGTGGTTACGGAGAAGACAGCGATTTTGGCATGGAACTCACAAAAGCTGGCGTTACGGTACTGAACAATCCATTTGCGGCGAATCTTCATCTGAAACCGCCTTCCGGAGGCTATCGCGCATGGGGTCTACAGGCAAAAATCACTGGAAAAAAACGAAAAAAACAGCCGTGGGAACTCGACACGCCGGTAAAACGGATTAAGCCCGTTCCGAGTCCGACCGTGATGTACGGCATCATCAAGCAATTCACGCCGCAACAACTTATTGAATACAAGCACAAGCATTTCAGCTATTATTTATTCGACGGCAGTAAAGTCGGATTTTTCTACAGGCTGCTGCGGATTCCGTATAAAAATCTGCAGTTCCGGAAATCGGTTTTTTACGCCCGAAAATTAATGGCGATGGACCGCGATATAAATAATTGTTTTATGAAATTTTCACTGATCATCTGCACTTACAAACGGCCTGAAGCGTTGCTTCGGTTGCTTTTTCGGTAAAAGAGCAATCCATTTATCCCGATGAAATTTTAATCATCGACGGATCGCATGATGATAAAACGGAAAAAATCTTATCAGAAAATCAGTTTGAGAACCTGCAGTATTTTTTGGTGCCGCCGGAACATCGCGGACTTACAAAACAACGTAATTACGGCATCGAAAGAGTTTCAAAAACATCAGAAATCGTATGTTTTTTAGACGACGACACGGTTTTAGAAACCAATTATTTTGAAGAAATTATCAAAGCATACCAAATTTATCCTGAAGCCCTGGGCGTTGGAGGCTACATCATTGAAGACGCCACCGGTTACGAATTTATTGGTGAAAATTACAGGCCAAAAATCAATGAATTCTATTTCGATGGCTGGAAAAGACCCGATGGAAGCCGTTTTGTTGCAAGGAAAAAATTTAAGCTCGACAGCGATCAACCGCCTGGGTTTTCAACTGCTTTTTCTCACGGGCGAAGCGTTGGTTTCTTACCGCCAAGCGGAAAAATTTACGAAGCCGAACAATTGATGGGCGGCGTTTCTTCGTTCAGGAAGAAAGTTTTTGAAACCATTCGTTTTTCGACTTATTTTGAAGGATACGGTTTGTATGAAGATGCTGATTTTTCAATACGTTTGGCCAAAACCGGAAAATTATACCTCAATACCGCGGCAAGATTGCACCATTATCACGACGATTCGGGGCGGCCAAACCAATACAAATACGGGAAAATGGTCGTGAGGAACGGCTGGTATGTCTGGCGCGTGAAAAACCCGAATCCGATTTTAACGCAAGACTGAAATGGAATTTGATTACGATTTTATTGACAATAATCAGATTTAGCAATACATTTACGACAACAAGAAAAAAAGAAGCGCTTACCGAGGCAATCGGCCGCACTTCCGGATGGCTGGGATTATTGTTCAGCAAACCTAAATAAAATGAAAACGACCGAAGAAATCATAGCCACGAACCAAAAGCAGAAGGATTTTTACAATCATTTCAAGCAAAATCGGGCAACAAAGATATGGGCGAAATTCCGCAACGGATTGTTGAATAAAATCCGCAAAAACATCGGAATACAAGACCAGGCTTATCTGAAGCATAAAGAATGGTTCGGTGATTTATCGAATAAAAAAGTGCTCGACTTGGGCTGCTATGCCGGGAATTACTGGTCGATTTATCTGGCCGAAAATGCCAAAGAATATCTCGGAATTGACCTGAGCGATGTAGCAATCGGCAAATTTAACGAGAGACTGAAACCTTACCCGAATGCAAAAGCGGAAGCTGTCGATTTTCTTTCATCTGAATTTACGGAAAAAGACTACGACCTCATTTATGCTTACGGCGTTTTGCATCATTTTGAAAATACGGCAATATTAATTGACAAACTCAATGAAAAACTGGCGCCGGGAGGCAGCATCATCAGCTACGATCCGTTGCAGACAAGCCTTCCGATAAAAATCATTCGTACCATCTACCGCCCTTTTCAATCGGATGCAGATTGGGAGTGGCCGTTTTCCAAAAAAACATATTACCAGTTTTCCAAAGCTTTCAACGTAATCGAAAGGCATGGCTTGCTGGGAAAATCAAAATGGATTGCATTTGTGAACCTGTTGCCGGTTTCTGACAAAAGAAAAGTGAAATCGGCCAAAAATGGCACCAACAGGATTGGGAGCAATCGCAAAATTCTGACAGCGCGATGTTCAGTTGCATGCATTTGACCATGTTAATGACAAAGAAAGCATGACGAATATTTATACAAACTGCAAGGTTTGCAGCGGCAATACGCAATTAATCAACCAGAAATATAATTTACTGCAATGTGGCAAGTGCCGCCTGATTTTTTGCGGTACGATTTATTCACAGCAGGAATTTATTGAGGTTTACGATGCACTATACAATCGCGAAAATGCGATTTACAGTAACCATTCGAAGGTAGAATATCAAATGCTGCTCGAAAATAAGAAGATAAAAATCGGTTACAACCGGTCGAGGCTTATCAGTAAAAATGTCCTGAATGGCAAATGCCGGTCGGTTTTAGAAATCGGCAGCGGCATCGGACTCATCGGATGTTACCTTGTGGCCTATGATAAGAAAATCAATTACCTCGGCATTGAAATCGACAAGGAATCTTACGAGAAATCACGGCAATTTAATCTTAATACATTGAACGGCGATTTCACTTTGATGGAGACGATTGATGCTGAATTCGACGTCGTCATGCTTTGGGAAGTTTTCGAACATCTTCAGGATTTGAAATTATTTATGCAATTGGCTTTCAAAAAGCTCAGTCCGGGCGGAAAAATCATATTGTCTGTGCCTAATTACAATAAGATTTTCAATTATCCGGACAGGCCAAAAGATGAGATTTACCAGGACAAGCCGCCCGTTCACCTGAATTTTTTAACACCGGAGAATATTACCAATATTTTCATTCAACAAGGTTTTACCAATCCGGTTGCGTCGGTTAAAAAATTCCCTTACATCAATTTTAAAAGCATTCGTTTTTATACAGACTTCATCAAAGGAATTTTCAATAAATACAACGGCTCGACAATTTACTTTGAAGCGCAGAAGCCATTTTAGCACTTAAAAGCAAGTATGAAAACAATCCTGATAGCCCATAATTACAGCGAAATTTCATTTGCAGCGATGAGCTATCACCTTGCAGGTTTCCTGGCAGAAAAAGGGCATCAGGTAATTTTTATTTCACATAAACCCTATTTCGAAAAGCCTGAAATTATCGACAAAGGCGCAGGAAATATCACTGTAATGTCATGGCCTACAATTAACCGTCCGACTTCTCTCAAAGACTTTTTATGGTATGTGAAAATCTGGTTTCGATACAAACCATACGCAGTTATAGGGCATTTCGTTGGCAGTAACATTACAATCTCGGTATCGAAACTGCTGTCGTTAGGAAAAGTGAAGACGTTCGAATATTACCATACGCTTTCTGCACAGCTTTCCGCCGATAACAAGAATTCTGGTTTAAGGCAGCAACTTTCTTTTTTCCGGAAGAAGTTTTTTTACAAATCATTTTGTGATTATATGATTTGTCCGTCAGATTCGGCAAAATCAGATTTAGAAGCACATTTTGGCATCCGCGATGGCATCGTAATCTTAAACCCGATTTCAGATCGATTTACAGAAAAAGCAACAGTTCCGGGCGATAATATTATCATTTCGTATTTAGGAAGGCTCGATCCGTCGAAAGGCGTAAGCGATATGATTAAGGCTTTTTTGATGTACAAATCGGAAAATCCGCAAACGAAGATTAATCTCAGAATTGCCGGCAATGGCGCTGAACTTTCAGATATCAAAGCGTTGATTTCGAATAATAGTGCTATAAATTACTGTGGCAGCCTGGCTTACGATGAAGTAGATGATTTTCTCAATAGTTCCCATTTCACGATCATTCCGTCCAAATTCGATAATCTTCCTACAGTCGGCCTTGAATCGATGATGAACCAGACAGCTTTGCTGATTTCAAATGCAACAGGTTTGACAAATTATCTTGCCGATGGAAAAGAATGTTTTAAATTTGAGGCAACGCCAACTGCGATGAAAGCGATGTTTGAAAGGGTTGAATACAATTTCGAAAAACACGCAGCAATGGGAATTGACGCAAGGAATACATTTTTAAGGCTGTTCAGCACAGAAGAATATTGTAAGAATTTTTATGAAATCATAGCTTAACGCTGCCCGCTTCATATGAAAATATCAATCGTATCACCGGTTTATAAAGCCGAAAAAATCATTCCGACACTGGTTGAACGTATTCAGAAATCAGTCGCGCAACTTACCGCCGATTACGAAATCATCCTAGTGGAAGATGGCGGCCTGATAACTCATGGCAGGTTATTGAAAGTATTGCAAAGGCAAATCCGAAAGTAAAAGGCATAAAACTAAGCCGCAATTTCGGGCAGCATCCGGCGATTATGGCCGGACTTTCTGAGGCAAAAGGCGATTGGATTGTCGTAATGGATTGTGATTTGCAGGCCAGCCCGAAGAAATCGAAAAATTATACCGCAAGGCCATGGAAGGCCATGATGTGGTTTTTGCCAGGCGCAAGAACAGGCAGGATTCTTTCTTTAAAAGGCTTTCCTCAAAAATATTTTCAAAAATATTCAATTTTTTTGCGGGCATTCAGCTTGACAGCGAGATTGCCAATTTCGGTATTTACAGTAAAAAAGTGATTGCGACGGTGTTAAGTATCGGCGATTACATTAAATCATTTCCATTGTTCGTTTATTTTTCGGGATTCAGCACCACATCTGTAGAAGTGCAGCATGCCTCGCGCGAAAGCGGCGCTTCGTCTTACAATTTACGAAAGCTGACTTCACTCGCATTTAACGTCATCGTTTCCTACTCGAACAAACCTTTGAAAATTTTCGTTAAATTTGGAATGATAATCTCATTGCTTTCATTTATTGGCGGGATTATCAATATCGGACTGTATTTTCAGGGAAAAATCAAGGTTTCGGGATACAGTTCCATCATTATTTCAATCTGGCTGCTTTCCGGTATCATCATTACCGTAATCGGCGTGGTCGGAATTTACGTCGGAAAAGTTTTCGAACAAACCAAAAACAGGCCTGCTTTCATAATCGATAAAATAACGCCTAATGACAATCAGCAAATATAACATCACTTTGCACCGACTGGCACCAAGCACCTTGAGTTGGTGAGGAGCTGGAGAAATTCAGATTATGTCAACAGCCGCATGTTTGAAACCGGCTACATCACAGCGGAAATGCAACAGAAATGGTTCGGATCAATCAACAACGGCAACAATTATTATTTCGTATCGGAGCATAACGGCGAATATACCGGATTGATGCACATTAAAAATATCAGCGATAATGCCGGTGAAGGCGGGATATTTCTGGCTTCCGACAAATTTGAGAATACCGATGTTGTGGCGCGGATGGTACTTTGCTTCAATGATTTTGCTTTTGATGATTTAAAAATCGGGCGCATCTATTCAAAAGTAAAAGCCGACAATAAAAAAGCCATATCTTCGAGCAAAGCACAAGGATGTGTGGTAGATGAGGAGAAAAGCACCGATGATATCGTTCATTTCAATCTCAACCGCGAAAATTATATACATAAAACCGCCAAAATAAAATTAATTTTAAGCAAGCAAAATGGATAAAGACGCATTTTTAAAGGGTTTTCAGGAACAATTCGACAATGACCCTGAAAGCATATCTTTTGAAACCAAATATAAAGACCTCGATGAATGGAGTTCGATGATGGCGCTGATCATCATTGCTTTTGTTGACGAGAGCTATGAAGTGCCGCTAACCGGAGATGATTTCAAATCGGCAACAACCGTCGGAGAACTGGCCGATATCGTTGCCCAAAAAATTGAATAATGGCATTTCTTAAAGCCGAAAATATACACATCAGGGGAATTGCCGCCTGCGTTCCCGAAAAAATCGCTAAAATCAGCGATCTGGAACTTTTTTCTGAAAAAGAAGCGCAGCAATTCACCACTAATACCGGAATTCGCCAGCGCCGCATTGCAGATGCAGATACTTGTGCCTCTGATTTGTGTTATCAGGCTGCAGAAAAAATACTGGCAAAACTGCAATGGGAAAAGAGCGAGGTGGAACTGCTTATTTTCGTATCGCAAACGCCCGATTACATACTTCCTGCAACGTCTAATTTACTGCAATCGCGATTGCGACTTTCAAAAGATTGTTTCTGTCTCGACATCAATCTTGGGTGCTCGGGTTATTTATACGGCCTTACAGTGGTTTCAAACCTGATGCAAAACAACGGCTTTAAAAAGGGATTGCTGTTGGTTGGCGATACTATCAGTTCTTATGCTTCGGCCTACGACAAAAGTGTATTCCCGCTTTTTGGTGACGCCGGTACGGCAACGGCACTTGAATATGACGCTGATAAATATTCAAAATGGACATTCATCACAGGAAGTGACGGCAGCGGCGAAAACGCCATAAAAATCAACGCCGGCGGTGCCCGAAACAGGATTGGCGAAGACGCATTGCAATACATCCAAATCGATCCGCTTCAAGCCGAAACAGGAAAACGACGCGCTGTCGATTTAAGCCTGAATGGCATCGAAGTATTTAATTTTGCCATAAAAGCCGCGCCTGAATTGATTAAAAAACTTTTAGAATATACCGAAACAGCGATCGAAGATATCGATTATGCTTTTTTGCACCAGGCGAATTGGTTCCTTAACGAAACAATCAGGAAAAAAATCAAGATGGCACCGGAAAAAGTCCCTTATTCGATACAGGATTTCGGAAATACCAATGGCGCTTCGATTCCGCTTACGATTGTCAAAAAAATGGAAGAAGAATCCATTTCAGAAAGCAAAAAAATCCTCATGTCAGGTTTTGGCGTCGGATTGTCGTGGGGTGCTGCGCTGCTGAACTTAGAGCCGCCATTCGCAACAGATTTAAGCATTTACCATGAATGAAAAAAATGCTTTGATACCACCACGATTGTATTGCGATGCTGCATCACAAGAGGCAGAATTTGAAAAAATATTTTCAGCGAACTGGTTTTTTGCGGCAATGGAATCGGATGTGGCGGATAATAATGCATTCCTGACACTCGAAATTTTCGGCTATCCGGTTGTAATACAGAATTTCGGCGGAAAGATTCGCGCATTTGAAAATATTTGCCCGCACCGCTTCAACAAAATCCAGACCGATACAAAAGGCATCCGACCATTCAGTTGCAAATACCACAACTGGTCTTTTGATAAAGATGGAAATGTAAGGACATTGCCTTTAAAATCTGCATTTGATACGGAATCAGATGAATTTAAATGCCTGAAAGTTAAAAGCTTAAAGATTGAACAAGTGGGAAAATTTTTGTTTATCTCTTTAAACGAAAATGTTGCGCCACTTTCAGAATATCTGGGAAAATTTTACCCGAAATTGCAGGAACTCAGTGAAGTTTTTGACAATAACTTTTATTTTGACGACGATTTGCAGCAGGTAAACTGGAAAATCATTGTTGAGAACGTAGTTGAAGCTTACCACTGTCCGGCCATACACCAGGAAACGCTGTTTGGAATGGGATTCTGCAGCATTCCCGAAGCGAATCAGGAATATGACAACGGCCATTCTGTTGCCGATTATCCCAAAAATGAAGACAAGCCTTTAGAAAAAGTTCTAAAATATCTCGAAAACAGGAAATTGTCGCATGAAACCTTCCGGCATTTTTTTATTTTTCCCAATTTGTTGATTTCTTCTACTGAAGGCACTACCATTTATGTTGGCAATATCCTTCCGGTTGCTGCGGACGCGTCGGTTTTGAGAAAACGATTTTTTGCACCGGCTTTTAAAGAGAATTTCACTCCGGTGAAAGCCATCCACAATGCATTCCTCGAAATGGCAAAAACGTCAATCAACCAGATTTTGGCAGAAGATAAAGCGGTTTTGGAGCGGATACAAAAAAACATGCCGTTTGTGAAAGCCACTTATTTTCTGGGCAATGAAGAAAGGCGGATTTCAGATTTTCACCATCACTATTTAAAGATAATCAATGGATAATTTTATAAATTTTTCAGGCAAAACCTTCCTTGTAACTGGCGGAACTTCAGGTATAGGCCTTGAAATCTGCAGGCACATTGCTGGTTTCGGCGGCAACCTGATTGTAACAGGAAGGAATGAAGAGAAACTCAAGGCGCTTGAAAATGAGCTTGGAAAACAAATTAATTTCACGTCAATAATTTTTGATCTCGAAGACCTGACAAACATCGATGATGTTGTAAAGCAGATAGAAAATCCTGTAGACGGCGTTATACATTCTGCCGGAATGGTGCAGTTGCAGCCGGTTAAATTCCTTAATGCCGGACTTATGGAAAAAATCCGTACCGTCAATTATGATGCTATTGTACTAATGCTTTCTAAGTTATTGAAGCAGAAAAAAATCAATAATTCGGCCTCAATTATTTTCATCACTTCTATTGCCGCAGCTATCGGAATGAAAGGCAATTTGCATTATTCGTCAGCCAAATCGGCATTGAGTGCTGCAGCGAGAGTTTTTGCATCGGAATTGGCGGTGCAGCAAATCCGTGTCAACTGCATTGCACCTGGACAGGTGAGAACGCCGATGACCGATGAGATTGGTGCTGCTCTTGGAGATGAAACAATGGCGATTGATGAAAAAAAATATCCTCTGGGATATGGAAAACCTGAAGACGTAGCCAATCTTGCTGTTTTTCTGTTGTCGGATAAAAGCCGCTGGATCACCGGAACAACCATAGTAATCGACGGTGGAAGATCTCATATAATGAATTAAATTTATACATCAGGTACAAATCAATTTAGCATGATTCCATTCAATAAACCCTACATGACCGGTAAAGAATTGCCTTATATTGAAGATGCGGTCAAAAGAGGCAAGATTTCCGGTAACGGATTTTATACCCAAAAATGCCATGGTTTTTTTGAAACAAAATACGGATTCAAAAAATGCCTGCTGACGACTTCCTGTACAGATGCCCTTGAAATGGCGGCAATCTTAATTGGTATACAACCGGGTGATGAGGTAATCATGCCATCGTATACATTTGTTTCTACCGCAAATGCATTCGTGCTTCGCGGGGCCAAAATTGTTTTTGCCGACAGTAGAAAAGACCATCCCGGAATCGATGAAGACAGAATCGAGGCATTAATTACAGCTAATACCAAAGCAATAGTTCCCGTGCATTATGCCGGAATCGCCTGCGATATGGATAAAATCATGCAGTTGGCTGCAAAACATAATATATTCGTAATCGAAGACGCCGCGCAGGCCATCGACAGTTATTTTACCGGAACCGACGGCATAAAAAAGCCATTAGGTTCAATCGGTCATCTTGCGGCTTTCTCATTCCATGAAACCAAAAACATCATTTCAGGGGAAGGCGGAATGCTTGCCATAAACGATGCGCAATTTATCGCAAGAGCGGAAATCATCTGGGAAAAAGGCACGAACCGCTCGGCATTTTTCCGCGGGGAAGTTGACAAATACAATTGGGTTGATATTGGCTCAAGTTTTCTTCCGTCAGAAATTATTGCTGCATTTTTGTGGGCACAGCTTGAAAATATGGAGGATATCCAGCAAAAAAGGCAATCGCTTTGGAAAACCTATAAGGATGCATTGCAGATTTGGGCTAAAGAAAATGATATTCAATTACCGGTAATTCCGGATTTTGCCACAAATAATGCGCACATGTTCTACATCGTCTGCAAAAACGAAACACAGCGCCAGTCTATCATTGACAATTTTAAAAAGCATGATATACTTGCAGTTTTTCATTATATAAGCCTTCATGAAAGCAGTTTTTATGCCGCCAGTCATGACGGCCGGATTTTATCCGAATCTGATCGCTATACCGAAAATTTGCTCAGGCTTCCATTATTTTATGAACTCAATGTCAACAATGTAATTGCTGCTTTATGAAAGAAATATTTGCAAAATATAGTAAAGTATTACAGTTGATTTTCAGGTTTTCGGCCTTGTTGTACATTCTCGTTTCATATTCGTTTTTTTATTTCCATAACCCCGAAGCAAGCGGCGACGAATGGCTCTTTATAAGTGATTTGTCATTCATCAATACACATGGATGGATTGCTGCCATTGAGAAGAATATTTCCATTCCGCATATGCTGGTTGCCTGGCCTTTCTCGTTTTTCCTGAAGGAATATGTCGCGCTGAGACTCGTGAATTTCCTGCTGGCTTTGTGCCTTATCGGGTATTTTTACAAAATTGCAAAAATCAGGTCATTGGATTTTTATGCCTGCCTTTTTTTCTTCCTGGCAACATCTGCGGTATTTACAATCGGCACTAACGACACGCTATTTTTCGTCAGCCTGATAATTTTCGCTTCGGAAGTGTATTTTTTTCTCGAAAATAAAAAGATGAACAACGAAATACTGGCGTTTTCCGCACTCGTAACAGCATTTTTCACCAGACAGGTTTTTCTGCCGTATTTGCCGATGGTGCTATTGGCTTTCGCATTTTTATACAAGGAAGGATTTGTTTTTTTCAATCGAAAAAAAATCATTCCGCTATTGTTGTGCTGCTTTTTTTTACTGCTGAATATTCCCTGCCTTCAAAAAAACGGAAAACTTTCTTACGACGATAAACAACCGCCGGCCGGGTTTAGCGTAAACTGGAAGCAAAGGCAATACCTGGCGCAATTGATGGTTAATAAAGGCGAAATCAGGAATTTCAGTCACCCGAGTTGGGAAGAAACACAGGCTTATGTCGATAAGAATGGCCCGGATTCCCTGCCAGACTCAATTATCGGAAGCATTTTATTTAATCCGAAAGCAACGGTAATCGAATTTTTCAAAGACTTTTATTATTCACTGTTCTTCGGCTTCAGGCAATTGGGAATGATGCTCGTCTTTCCGTTATTATTGTTGCTGTACAATTTATGGAAGAATAAATGGCTTAATCCCGAAATGTTTGTTCCTTATTCGCTTTTGGCCATGATTTCAGTATTCTCGCTGATTGTTTTCTCTTACATCGAGCCGCGCTGGCTCATTGCAGTTTTTGTGATGGCGATCGTATTTTACAACAAGAAACAAACCGACGGTACTTTGGATTACCGGATTGCCTTGCTCAATTATCTCATCCTGACCGGATTTTCATTTATGGGAATGTATGGTATTTTGACGCAATTGCCTTAAAATCAAACTATAAATGACATTCGCCATCATCACACATGTATCGCATATCCTGAGCCAGAACCGGCATTACGCCTATGCGCCTTATGTGAATGAAATGAATATCTGGATAAAATATGCTGATAAAATACTCATCGTTGCGCCGCAGGAAGTCGCCGGAATAAGTCCGATACAAAAAACGTATCAGCATGAAAATATTATTTTTTTCAAAGTGAAAAGCTTCGATTTATTAGGCTTGAAATCAATAATCAGCAGTATTTTTAAAATTCCGGTAGTTGTTTTCAGGATTTTCATCGCCATGAAAAAAGCCGATCACATTCATCTGCGTTGTCCTGGAAATATGGGTTTATTGGGTTGCATAATTCAGATTTTCTTCCCGAAAAAGATAAAAACCGCAAAATATGCAGGAAATTGGAACCGAAAATCAAAGCAACCGTGGAGTTACCGTTTGCAGCGATGGATACTTTCGAACACATTCCTGACGCGCAACATGCAGGTTTTGGTCTACGGAAGATGGGAGAACGCAACGAAAAATATCCTGCCTTTTTTTACCGCTTCTTACTCTGAATCCGAGAAAGAAATTATTTTGCCCCAAAAAACAGACGGTACGGTTAATTTTGTTTTTGCAGGCACATTGGTTTCGGGCAAAAATCCGATGTATGCGGTACGATTTGCTGAGAAATTACACAGAATGAACCAAAATATCACGCTGGAAATTTTTGGTGACGGACCTGAAAGATCTTCCATCGAAAATTACATTTCCGAAAATAATCTTGAAAATTTCATCACATTACACGGCAACCAACCGGCGCAAAAATTAAAGGAAGCATATCAGCAATCCCATTTTGTAATTTTACCTTCGGATAGTGAAGGCTGGCCAAAAGCCATTGCTGAAGGGATGTTTTGGGGATGTGTGCCGATTGCTACTAAAGTTTCCTGCGTTCCTTTCATGCTCGATTATGGAAAACGCGGTGTATTGATTCATACTGATAATTTTTCGGATGTGGATAAGGTCAATGCGATGTTGAATGATAGCAATTCTTATAACGAAATGAGCGAACAAAGCCGGATTTGGTCGCAACAGTATACACTTGATGTTTTTGAAACGGCGATAAAAAACTTAATAAATTCATGAGAATCCTGCAAATAATCGATTCGCTTGAAGCCGGCGGCGCTGAAAGAATGGCGGTTAATTATGCCAATTTTCTCGCGGCCGAAACCGGTTTTTCAGCTTTGGCAGTCACAAGGAAAGAAAGCCCGCTAAAACAAAATCTGAATCCGGAAGCTGCCTATATTTTTCTGGAAAGAAAATCAACAATCGATCTTGCTGCGGTATTGAAATTAAGGAAATTCGCAATTGCCAATAAAATTGACATTATCCACGCGCACAGTACTTCTTTTTTTATTGCTTTCTTACTGAAGATGCTACGGCCGTCTTTATGTCTGGTTTGGCACGACCATTACGGCGACAGTGAGTTTTTGGGCAATCGTCCGTCGAAAATGCTAAAGCTGGCAATGCCTTTTTTTGCCGGAATTATTGTCGTCAATCAAAAGCTTAAAGATTGGGCAAAACAGGAATTGAAGTTTAAAAATGTCATTATGCTGCCCAATTTTCCGGCAGAAAATGAACCGTCTTCGGAAGTTGTTGCTTTGAAAGGAATTTCCGGAAAAAGAATCCTCTGCCTTGCCAATCTTCGGGAACAAAAAAACCACCATTTATTGCTTGATGTGGCAGTTTTGCTTAAGAATTCACATCCGGAGTGGACATTCCATCTCGTCGGAAAAGATTTCGAAGATGACTATTCCTCGCAAATTAAAAGCCTGATTTTATCAAATAAGCTAGATCAGAACGTATTTGTTTACGGCACAATAAACGGCATCACTTCAATTCTTGAACAATCTGAAATCGGCATCCTGACATCAAAATCTGAAGGTTTGCCATTAGCGCTTCTGGAATATGGATTGCATAAAAAAGCGGTGGTTGTAACGGCAGTCGGAGAAATTCCTGAAATCATACAAAACGGGATAAACGGAATGATAGTTCCTTCCGGAGATGTAAAATTATTTTACAACGAATTGCTGTCATGTATAGAAAATCTGGAACTTCGCGAAAGCATGTCAGAAAAATTACGTCAAACAATTTTGAGCCGTTTTTCGGTTTCTGCCATTATGAATGATTATATTAGTTGGATGAAAAGCACCGATGGAAAATAACAACAATAATTATTTAGCGTTAATTCTGGGCACATTGTTATCGCAATCCTCATATTTGTTTTCCCGATATTTTCAAAGGCATATGCATTTGCAATCCTTATCGGAGGCATCATCTATGTCGTAAAAAAGCAAAACCGCAACCACGAAGTATTGCTCGTTGCGGCTTATATAACGGGAAGTGAAGTGCTTTTACGAACCACCGACGGCGTGCCGATTTATGAATTTTCGAAATACGGCGTCGTGCTCATTATCCTGATTGGGATGTTTTACAGCGGATTTTCAAAGAATGCAATTCCGTATTGGGTTTACCTGCTGCTGTTGATTCCGAGTGTTATCATCGCAGTTTTCGTACTGGACGCCTCAACCGAAGACCGTAAAATCATTTCCTTTACCATTTCCGGCCGATTTGCCTCGGCATAGCATCGTTATATACCTACCAGCGAAAGATCAGCTACCAGCAAATGAATTCCATTTTACTGGCGGTCGCGATGCCGATAATCAGTATGACAACTTATTTGATATTGTATAATCCAAGTGTCAGAGATGTGGTAACGGGAACCGATTCAAATGGCGAAACATCCGGTGGTTTTGGTCCGAATCAGGTGTCAACATTGCTTGGATTGGGGATTTTTGTCTTTGTTTCGCGGAGTATCATGCAATCCAAAAATATCAATACGTTATTGGTCAATCTGGCGCTTGCAGCCATAATTAGTTTTCGGGCGATTGTAACTTTTTCGAGAGGCGGGGTTTATACCGCAATCTTTATGATTTTTTTATTTTTTGGAAGTATTTACACAAGATTCAACTACAGGGCAAAAGTCAAGCTGAATTATTTTATGATTGCAATTGTGATTTGTGCGGGGCTGTTATGGTATTACAGTCTCATGCAAACCAACGGACTCATCGGAAACCGCTATTCCAATCAGGATGCGGCCGGAAGGGTCAAAGAAAGTAAGCTAACAGGCCGGGGCGAACTGATCGGAACCGAATTAAAGTTATTCTACGAAAACCCGATTTTTGGCGTAGGCGTGGGAAAATCTATCGAAATCCGTGAGCAGGAAACCGGCATCAACGCGGCTTCGCACAATGAATTGACGCGATTGCTGGCCGAACATGGCTCACTAGGCATATTAATGCTCCTGATTTTATTTGTAACACCAATATTCCTGCACCTCGACAATCGGGAAAACTTTTTTATGTTCCCGATATTATTCTTCTGGCTGCTGACGATCAATCATGCCGCGATGCGTATTGCCGCGCCTTCTTTCATATACTCGCTTTCCTTATTGAAAGTTTACATTGTAAAGCCGCCGGCTGTAGCAAAAGAAGCCTGATTGCAATGTTGTTTTTGGGATAATAATTGGCGCTTTTTCTGCAAATCCAATTGATTTTGCTAAATTGCAATGCCCAAACCCTACAAATGTCCTCAAAAAATAAAATTCACTTTGAAATTTCTGAGAGAAAGATACTCCTCAGGATATTTGACGTGATATTTGTTTTTATTTTCCTGTACGGTGTTGATAATCTTTTGGAATTCAGGTATCTTAATTTTTCCAGCAATAATATTTATTGGATTTTAGTACTCGGACTTTACATCAATTTACTCGGAACCGTATTTGAAATGTACAACCTTCAGGTAGCGAGCAACCAGTTCCAGATCATCAGAAGTATTGTTTTAACGGCCTGCACTACTGTTTTGTTTTATTTGCTTACGCCTATTTTCACGCCGTTACTGCCACTCAGCAGGCTGCAGATTTTTTACTTTTTCATAGCCATTTTGGGAGGATTGTTCTTTTGGCGCATTCTCTACCAAAAATTCCTGGCTTCGCATCGATTCGAAAAAAAAGCGATTATTGTCTGCGATAACGATGAAATAGCTGAATTGGTCGAAGGACTGCAAAATGTCGATCCGCATTATCGCATTGTCGGATTCCTCAATAGCGACCTGAGTGCAGATCATTTTCAATACAAGAATATAAAGAATGTAAATGTGGGTGAACTCAAGGATTTCGTAACCCGCAATTCCGTTTCAGAAATCGTCATCGCTTCCCAAAAAAAGCAAAAATGACGGTGCCGCTTTACAACCAGCTATTGCATTTGCTTGAAAATGGCTTTATTATCCGGGAATATACACAGGTCTATGAGCAAATTACGCAACGCATTCCGATAGCGCATTTTGATGAAGATTTTTATCGTTATTTTCCATTCAGCCGAAGCAATCAGAATAAACTGTATCTGATGATTGTAAAGGTTTTGGAATTATCGCTTTCGCTTTCTGGCCTGACAGTCGGCATACTTTTAATACCTTTTATATTTATCGGGAATCTTTTCGGCAACCGCGGCCGTCTTTTTTATACACAGGAAAGGGTTGGAAAAAATGGTATCCCGTTTAAGATTTTTAAATTCCGCACCATGGTTGAAAATGCCGAAAGAAACGGTGCCGTTTTTACAATCGTAAATGATTCGAGAGTGAACCCTTTCGGGAAATTGTTGCGCAAGACACGAATCGATGAAATTCCGCAGTTCATCAACATCCTCAAAGGCGAAATGGGCTTCATCGGACGAAGGCCTGAACGACCGGTTTTCGTAAATGAACTCGCAGAATTAATGCCTTTCTACGAAACCCGCCACGTCATAAAACCCGGATTAACAGGTTGGGCGCAGGTCAATTATGCCTACGGTGAAACGATGGACGACAGCCTCATCAAATTGCAATATGATTTGTATTATATCAAGCACCGCAGCGTTTTTCTTGATCTGAATATTATGGTGAAGACGTTCAGTACTGTTTTGTTCTATCGCGGACAGTAGAATTAGCGAATGAGAAAATCAGCTAATTAGCGAATGAATTCGATGCGAAATCAATGGCTATTTTTTACTTTTTTCAAAATCCTCCACAAAATCAAAGCGTTCAATCCAATAAACGGAAGGAACATCAGCAATTGTACTTTATTGAGTAAGAAAAGTAAGTAAGCCAATAAAATTGCTGCACAGGTGTAAGCCGTAATTAATGCCCATTTTCTGTTTCGTGCCAAAACGAAAACTACCAGAACCAACAACAACGGATTGAACAACATTACATTATAATTGCAGGACAATTCTTCATGAAGCGAATAAAATCCTGCCCAGAATAAAAAGATGCCCAATAATGCACAAATGACCAGCCATGTCAGGTAAACTACTCTTTTGTTAGCCAATGCGATTATAATAATTACGAGCAAATAGGAATAAAAACTGTTCCGGAACGAGAAAGGTGTGGCACCATTATTTTTCGGGTTCACAGTTGCCGTTTCAGTAGTCAGCGGCTGTCCGGTAACACTATTTTTAGTGATTTTGATGCTTTCCAAAAACTGCAAAGGCAAGTACAGATTGTACAAATCCTTATCGGTCTTGCAGCCAAACATAATGTTGATACCGAGATTTTCATAAAAATGCTCGTGAAGGTAACCATACAAAATCCGTCGATTTGCATTTCCTGCATCTTTTACCTTGAGTGATATTTTGTTTTTAATGGTACTTTCAACCTGTTCAACGACCATTGTGGTGCAATTCCTGTCGATGAATTTATAAGTGTAATATTTTTCTTCAGAAGATAAAACCGCCACAAGGTGATTGAAAATTTCCTGTTTCTGCGCCTGTGTCAGATTGAGTTTTTGTTCGTAAACACCACGATTTTCATAAATGTATTCCTCGACGAAACCTTCATAAGTGCTTGTAGAAACGAAATACTGCAAATCGCCTTTGACAAATTTCAAGTAGAAATTGGGTGTGCGAAAATCAAAAGTCCCATAATTGAAAACTACGTCAATACCGTTAATCGGGTCGCTCACGCGGATGGCAGTATGACCGAAGAGCGAATACAATTCATTGCCCGTATCAGCGGTCAGAACACTTACAAAAGCATTTTCAGATAAGATTCTTTGCTGGCTAAAACCATTTATGCCGATAAAAATCAATAAGAATAAAAGTAGTTTTCTAAGCATTTGAATTGATTTTTTGAAATTGGAATTTACCTCCTGAAAATGCTCAAATCGATTTTAAGCGAAAAGATATTCGAGTACAAAGCCGCACTTTGATCGCCCAAATCAGTCAGTGCATAATCAACCTGAATGCCGCGGTATTTGAATCCGAGTCCGATATTGGGCTGAAAACCGACTTTTTTCGTATCGTCAATCTGTGTAATATTCTGAAAATTCCCAACACCGGCACGCACGAAAACCAAATCGGTATAACCATATTCAAAGCCAAGTGCGGGATCAACGCTGAAACCTTTTCCGGAAATGATATCGTTGGTCTGTTCAAAACGCATGTTGAGGTTTCCGGCCGCCAATAAACTGCTGTCGTTGTGGAATTCAAATTTTTTCGAAATGCCGAATTGTACTTTCGGGAGCGTGATTTCAGTACTCTCAGGTAATTCCTGATTTTCTCCCGGAATCGCACCAGAGATTTTCTTGAACTCATCTTCGTCAATCATCCAGACGTTATAGGTTGTCGTGATATCGCGCAGCATCAATCCGTATTTCCAGTCATTGCGCTCGAATTGCAATCCGAAATCAAAACCAAAACCCCACGAACTCGCAAATTTCCCAATCACGCGGCGGATGACTTTCGCATTCACGCCATATTGAAATCCGGGAACGGGAAGTCTTCTGGCATAAGAAAATGTCAATCCGTAATCAGCTGTAGAAAATAAGCTGATGCGGTTGTAATCGATATTGCCTTCTGCGTCAATCAGTTCGGTCGTATTCAAGATGTCATCCACACCAAAACGGATCAGCGAAACGCCATAAGCACTGCGGTCATCGATGGGTTTTGCGTAAGCGACGTAATCATATTGGGCGATATTGGCGAAATAACTCGCGTGCATGAGCGACACCTGGCTGTCTTCGAGATGCACAAGACCTGCCGGATTCCAATAACCTGAATTCACATCGAATGTACTTGCGGTTACGGCATTGGACATTCCCAAAGCGGCCGCATCGACACCGATATTCATGAATTCGTTGGAATATTTCCTTATCGACTGGCTCTGAGCAACAGTAAAACCAAACAGTAAGGCAGCAAGCGCAAGTTTTTTCAAGGCAGTTTTTTTATGGCTTTCACCGTATTCGAATATTTTTTAAACCATTAAGAGATTTAGATTCATTAAGTCATTCTTAAAAGAAGCGTCTGGAATTTTAGGCATAAAACCTTAATTCTCTTGATATCTTATTGGTTCAAGAATATTTTTCTGAATTTTAAATTTTCGTCAAAAATATAAATTTTTTACCGAGGTTTCCCTTATGTACGTATTAAATAACGGCAAAGGATTAAATCGGTTAAATCTCTACTAAAAAACGCGCGCAGCTTTAAGTTATTGTGCTAAATTTGTTTTTCAAAATTTATAAAAATGGATATCAAAAAGCACATTCCGAATACCATCACGCTGGGCAATCTTTTTTGTGGCTGCATTGCCGTAACTTTTGCTTTTGCGCGTGATTTCGAAATGGCTTTTTATTTTGTATGCCTTGGTATTTTTCTTGACTTTTTTGACGGGTTTTTTGCAAGATTGTTTAAGGTTTCGAGCCCGCTTGGCTTGCAACTGGATTCACTGGCGGATATGGTGACAAGTGGTGTCGTTCCCGGGAGTGTGATGTATTTTATGCTCAAATCTTCTTCAGAAATGCCTGATGATTCGTATTTTCCGCTACTTGGATTTATCGTCACTTTAGGTTCGTGTTACCGATTGGCGAATTTCAATATCGATACGCGCCAGACTGATTCATTTATCGGATTGCCAACGCCGGCCAATGCACTTTTTATATTGAGTTTGCCTTTGGTGAAAGTAAATTTTGATTCGTTAATGGTTTTGGAATTATTGACGAATCAATGGGTTTTACTCGCGATTACTTTATTCAGTGCTTACATTTTGAATGCTGAAATTCCGCTTTTTTCGTTGAAAATTAAGAAATTCAGTTTCAAGGAAAATGCTTTACAAGTCGTATTTTTGGCGATTTCAATCTTACTTCTCGTAATTTTCCAATACCTCGGATTACCACTTGTGATTATTACTTACATCCTGATGTCGGTCATCAATAATAAATTCCTTAAAAAGTAGTTTTCAATTTCATGGCGAAAATTACTACAAGAAAACCTGTAAGGCGCAGTCCGAAAAAGAAAAGTACAATGCCGAAATGGCTGCGAAATTTCGCGATTGCATTGCTGATTTTCGCATTCATTGGACTTATCGGATACATTTATCGCGAAAATCTCGCCTATTATTTCAGCTTCAAAACTGATAAAATGCTCAGGGAAGAAGCACAGGACAAGAAACTCGCCGACTTACGAATTCAGAATATTCTTCTTAAAAGCAATGGAAAACTCATCGGAATTGATGTTTCCGAATACCAGGGGAAAATCAAATGGGATTCGGTGAAAAATATTTCCAAAGCCTACCCGATCGATTATGTCTTCATCCGTGCGACGGCCGGAAACGACAGGCCTGACAATTATTTCAGGGAAAATTGGGCGGCGGCGAAAAAGCAAAACCTCATACGCGGCGCTTACCATTATTACCGTCCGAACGAAAACTCGATTGCGCAGGCGGAACTTTTCATCAAAACTGTAAAACTCCGTAAAGGCGATTTGCCACCAGTGCTCGACATTGAAAAATTACCCGAAGAACAGTCGCTCGACAGCCTGAAAGTCGGCCTAAAAAGATGGCTCAATAAAGTCGAATTGTACTATGGCGTAAAACCAATCATTTATACGGGAGAAAAATATTATGAAGATTTCCTGCACGAAGAATTTGGCGATGATTACCCATTTTGGATTGCGAATTACAACCTTTCAATTGATGAGATCAAAGACAAATGGCTTTTCTGGCAATTCACCGAAAGGGCTTCTGTTGGAGGAATTGGCGGAAGCGTTGACGTAAATATTTTCAATGGCGATGCCAAAGAATTGCATTACCTGACCGTTGGAAATTAAGGCTAGTTAAAATCGATTTTCTTTTTGCGCAGCTCGAAATTCTGCCGAGATAAACCCTTCTCACCATTTCGTCCTGAACCAATTCCTCGGGAATACCGGCTTTCAGGATACCGCCTTCGAACATCAGATAGGTTTTATCTGTAATCGCCAGTGTTTCCTGAACGTTGTGGTCGGTAATCAGGATACCGATGTTTTTGTTTTTGAGCTGTGCAACGATTCTCTGGATGTCTTCAACTGCAACAGGGTCAACGCCAGCGAACGGCTCATCGAGCAAAATAAATTTCGGGTCGGTTGCGAGTGCACGTGCGATTTCCGTACGGCGTCTTTCGCCACCTGAAAGCAAATCTCCGCGGTTAGTACGGATGTGCTCTAAACTGAATTCCGCTATCAACGATTCCATTTTGGCGATTTGTTCGTCTTTGGTAAGTTTCGTCAATTGCAATACACTTAAGATATTGTCTTCGATGCTTAATTTCCTGAAAACCGAAGCTTCCTGCGCTAAATAGCCGATGCCATATTGCGCTCTTTTATACATCGGGAAATCCGTGATCTCAGTGTCGTCAAGATAAATTGTGCCGCTGTTGGGTTTTACCAATCCTACGATCATGTAGAAAGAAGTTGTTTTTCCGGCGCCGTTGGCCATAATAATCCAACGATTTCTCCTTGATTTACTTCTACGGAAATGCCTTTTACGACACTTCTGCCTTTGTAGGTTTTGACTAAATTTTCGGCTCTTAAGATCATATTTTTTTAATTAGCGAATGAGATGATTAGCGAATTAGCGAATGGTTACAATTATAACGAAATTTATCGATAAAGATTGGCATTCGCTAATTTCAAATTGATTCATTTTCTTCTAATGCTTCCCAAAATTCGTAAGCGCGGCGCAAATGCGGAATTACGATAGTCCCGCCAACGAGCGTTGCAATGCCCATTGCTTCCATCATTTCTTCTTTCGTGACACCTTCTTTGTAGCTGGTTTCCAGATGGTATTTCACGCAATCGTCGCATCTTAAAACTGTCGAAGCGACCAGTCCGAGCAGCTCTTTTGTTTTTACATCGAGCGCGCCTTCCGCGTAAGCGTTGGTATCGAGATTGAAAATGCGTTTGATTACTTTGTTGTTGTCTGAGAGTAATTTTTCGTTCATTTTCGAACGATAATCATTAAACTCCTGCACTAATTTGCTCATCTTTTTTCTTTCTATTTTTTACTACAACTGCCGAAATCAGGATACTTGCTTCATATAAAACAAGTATCGGAATCGAAACAATTACCTGTGCAGAAACATCCGGAGGTGTTACGATTGCAGCGATTATAAGGATAATTACGATGGATGCTTTTCTGTATTTGCGAAGGAATTCGGGCGTTACCAATCCGAGTCTTGACAGGAAATAAATGATAATCGGCAATTCAAATACGAGTCCCGAAACCAAAGCCGAAGTCTTAATCATCGATGTATATGAGGCGATACTGAAACGGTTTTCTATGAGATTACTTGCAGAAAATGTCCCGAAGAAATTCACCGAAAGCGGAATGATGATAAAATACCCAAACATCACGCCTATGAAGAATAATAATGACGACACAAGGATAAAGCTGCGCGCGTTCTTGCGTTCTTTTCGTACAATGCCGGACGGATGAATTTCCAGATTTCCCAAAGGATGTAAGGAAAGGCGGCGATAAAACCTGCCAGATGCACGTCCACATATAAAAATCAAACTGGCCGCCGACTTCCGTACTTTGAATCGTAAACGCGAATTCTGTAGCACATGAACCTTCCTCACCAAAGAATTTGGCTACTTTACAGAAAAAGTCATACGTAACAAAATTGGGATCTTTCGGTCCGAAGATAACAGTATTGAATACGAAATCGTCAAAATGCCACGCCACGCAGGCCATGACAATAATAGCAATCGTACTTCTGATTAATAACCACCTGAGATCTTCAAGATCGTCCATGAACGACATTTCGGAAGGATTTTTCTTTTCGGCCATACCACTAAACTATTCCTTCTTTTAAAATATCGTGGAGGTGGAGGATTCCTTTGTATGCTCCGTTGTCGGCAACAACCAACTGTGTAATCGAGAAATCTTCCATGATGTTGAACGCGTCAACGACCATGTCTGAAGATTGTATCATTTTTGGACTTTTTGTCATAATATCTTTCGCTGTTAAATCTGCAAAAGTGTCGCGGTCATTGAGCATCCTTCGGATATCGCCATCGGTAATGATACCGAGGATTTTTCCGTTTTCAATTACTGCCGTAACGCCTAAACGCTTCTCAGATATCTCAAAGATAACTTTTTTAATCGGAGCATCAGGCACGACCATCGGCATATGATTGTTTTCTAACATATCTTTAACACGCAGCAGTAATTTTTTGCCGAGTGCGCCGCCGGGGTGGTATTTCGCAAAATCTTCACTTTTGAAATCGCGAAGCTCCATGAGGCAAACCGCTAAAGCGTCTCCCATTACCAATTGTGCAGTAGTGCTGCTGGTTGGTGCAAGATTTAACGGACACGCTTCTGTCGCAACAGTAGTATCCAAAACATAATCTGAGCCTTTTGCAAGGAATGAAGTCACATTTCCGGTCATACCGATAAGTACGTTGCCAAAACGTTTCAGGATTGGAACCAAAACTTTAATCTCGGGGCTGTTGCCGCTTTTGGAAATGCAGATGACAACATCGCCGGGCTGTACCATTCCTAAATCGCCGTGAATCGCTTCTGAAGCATGTAGAAACATCGACGGCGTTCCGGTAGAATTCATTGTCGCGACGATTTTCTGTGCGATGATGGCGCTTTTCCCGATTCCGGTAACGATTAATCTTCCCGAAGCCTTGTAAATAATGTCGACTGCGGATGTGAAATCATCGTTTAAAAGATTGGCAAGATTGCTAATCGCCTCACTTTCTGTAAGAATAGTCTTTCTGGCAAGGGCAAGGATATTTTCTTGGTGCGTCAAAACAGTTATGGTGTAAAGTTTGTATTTATTAAAGAAATGTGTATCTTTATGTTTTGCAAATTTATGTAAAATCCCCCGAAAAAAGAATGAATTCAAGCGAAATCGATATCCACAAAGAATTAAAGAAATATTTTGGTTTCAACCAATTTAAAGGCTTGCAGGAGACGGTTGTTAAAAGTATTATCAGTGGAAATAATACTTTCGTAATCATGCCGACCGGCGGCGGAAAATCACTTTGTTACCAGTTGCCCGCATTGATCCAGGAAGGAACGGCGATCGTTGTTTCACCTTTGATTGCACTGATGAAAAATCAGGTCGATGCGATTCGGAGTTTGTCGCATGTTGACGGCATCGCGCACGTACTCAATTCCTCACTTACCAAAACTGAAATCAACAGGGTCAAGAAAGACATCACGTCGGGACTGACCAAACTTTTATATGTTGCGCCTGAATCGCTTACCAAAGAAGAATATGTCGCTTTTTTAAAGAATGTGCCGCTTTCGTTTGTGGCGATTGACGAAGCGCATTGTATTTCTGAATGGGGTCATGATTTTCGTCCGGAATACCGCAATTTACGCCACATCATCAAGCAATTGGGCGATGTGCCGATCATCGGATTGACCGCAACCGCAACGCCGAAAGTGCAGGAAGATATCCTGAAAAACCTCGACATGGCGAATGCGAATACGTTCAAAGCGTCATTCAACCGTCCGAATCTTTTTTATGAGGTGCGCACGAAAACCAAAAATGTCGAGTCCGATATCATTCGTTTTATCAAGCAACACAAAGGAAAATCCGGAATCATATATTGCCTGAGCCGCAAAAAAGTAGAAGCGATTGCGCAGGTTTTACAGGTGAATGGCATCAGTGCCGTTCCCTACCACGCCGGATTAGACGCCAAAACCCGCGCCAAACATCAGGACATGTTCCTTATGGAAGATGTTGAAGTGGTTGTCGCTACGATCGCTTTCGGAATGGGCATCGACAAACCAGACGTTCGTTTCGTCATCCACCACGACATCCCGAAATCGCTCGAAAGCTATTACCAGGAAACGGGCAGGGCAGGGCGCGATGGCGGAGAAGGTTATTGCCTGGCGTATTATTCGTATAAAGACGTTGAAAAACTCGAAAAGTTCATGTCAGGAAAACCTGTTGCCGAGCAGGAAATCGGGTTTGCATTGTTACAGGAAGTTGTTGCTTATGCCGAAACTTCAATGTCGCGCAGGAAATTCCTGCTGCATTATTTCGGCGAAGAATTCGACAGCGAAAATGGCGAAGGTGCAGATATGGACGACAATGTACGAAATCCAAAAACAAAAATAGAAGCCAAAGACCAGGTCGTGCAGCTTTTGAAAGTGGTGCGTGACACGCGGCATTTATACAAATCAAAAGAAATTATATTTACGCTTATCGGGAAAGTCAACGCTGTTATCAAAGCACACCGCACTGATGCCCAGAATTTCTTCGGTTCAGGGGAGACTTTCGATGAACGTTATTGGATGGCATTAATTCGCCAAATCCTCGTAGAAGGCCTTCTGTCAAAAGACATCGAAACTTACGGCATACTTAAAGTCACCGAAAAAGGACTCGATTACCTTGACAACCCGACTTCTTTCATGATGTCTGAAGACCACGAATACAGCGAGGCCGAAGATGAATCAATTGTTACCGCCGCAAAATCAACGGGCGTTGCTGACGAAGCGTTGATGGCGATGCTGCGTGATTTGCGCAAGAAAGTTGCGAAGAAACTTGGCGTGCCGCCATTCGTCGTGTTTCAGGATCCTTCTCTCGAAGATATGGCGCTCAAATATCCGATTTCAATTGATGAATTAAGCAACGTTCATGGTGTTGGCGAAGGAAAGGCCAAAAAATACGGCAAAGAATTCGTTGAACTCATCAACCGCTATGTTGAAGATAATGATATCACGCGCCCGGATGATCTGGTCGTAAAATCAACAGGCGCGAATTCAGCCAACAAATTGTATATCATTCAGAATATTGACCGTAAATTATCGCTTGATGATATCGCTTCCGCGAAAGGCCTCACAATGGATTTACTGCTGAAAGAAATGGAGCAAATCGTATATTCCGGTACCAAACTCAACATCAAATACTGGGTTGACGAAATGCTCGACGAAGACCAGCAGGAAGAAATTTACGATTATTTCATGGATTCTGAAACCGATAAAATCGAAGACGCGCTTAAGGAATTCGACGGCGATTATGATATTGATGAACTGCGTTTGATGCGGATCAAATTCATCAGCGAAGTGGCGAATTAGTGTTCAGTATTCGGTATTCAGTGATCAGTCATTGCCACCCGAACACTGATTACTGACCACCGAACACCTCACCCCGGTGCGGTCGCAAAGCATCCCGGACAGCAATCATAAAATCATCCGTCACGACCATAAATGCAATCGCATGCATTTCTCCGAAAGTTTCGAACCCGGTGATATTCAAAGGCAATTTCTCTGAAATTACATATTCTTTCAGATGGATTTCATGGTGCTCAGCGGTTTTGGCTGATGCCGGTCTGCGAAAATCCCAGATGAGTTTTATTTGGCGCATGTTAAAAAGTTACAAAGGCACAAAGTTACAAAGTTTAAGCCCGCAGATTCACAGATTTTATAGTTGAATTTTGAGAAATTAATCTGCATATCTGTGACCATTTGTTTATTTTTGAGAAAATCATCCCAATGAAAAGAATATTTATTTTTCTGTTGTTTTTCCAAATCGTATTTTCACAAGAATTAACGCTCCAGCAAGCCAATCACCTTGCCACTTTACCCATAAAATGCCTGCAACAGGAA
The DNA here is from genome assembly GCF_051373205.1 of Flavobacterium sp. 3HN19-14. Classification (NCBI taxonomy): domain Bacteria; kingdom Pseudomonadati; phylum Bacteroidota; class Flavobacteriia; order Flavobacteriales; family Flavobacteriaceae; genus Flavobacterium; species Flavobacterium sp. 3HN19-14. The sequence continues at coordinate 3,661,982 of NZ_JBPPZT010000001.1, read as the reverse complement.
TATCCTAACAAACTCGGGCAAATGCTCATCGACAGTACCGAAATCCAATCGCCGAAAGAACTGCATCCGGCATTTTACGGCTGTTTCGACTGGCATTCCTCCGTTCATGGGCATTGGAGTTTGATTTACCTGCTGAAGAAATTCCCAAATCTGGATAAGAAAGACGAAATCATCCGGAAACTCAAAACCAACCTCTCCAAAGAAAATATCCAAAAGGAAGTCGATTATCTTTCTAAAAAACACGAAAATTCTTTCGAGCGCACTTACGGCTGGGCGTGGATTTTAAAATTGCAGCTCGAACTCGACACTTTCAACGCGCCTTTCGCACAGGAAATGGCCAAAAACCTTCAGCCGTTATCGAACATCATCATTCAGCGTTATACTGAATTCCTGCCCAAATTATTATATCCGGTGAGAATGGGCATGCACCCGAACACCGCATTCGGACTCACATTCGCCTGGGATTATGCCATTCATTCCAACAATATTGCATTTCAGAAAAGCATTCGCGAAAACGCCATCAGATTGTTTCAAAAAGATGAGAATTGCCCGTTCAACTGGGAACCAAGCGGCACTGATTTCCTTTCGCCATGCCTCGAAGAAATGGCCATCATGCAGCGCGTACTCGATGAAAAGTCTTTTATTTCATGGCTTAAAAAATTCGCGCCCGAACTTTTTGATAAAAAACTCAAATGGGAAGCTGCAAAAGTTTCCGACCGCACCGATGGTCATTTGGTGCACCTTGACGGACTCAATTTCAGCCGGGCGTGGAATCTTTATCATTTGATTAATCAGTATCCAAAGCAATTTTCGCATTTAAAAGCGATAGCAGATTATCATTTTTCGTTTTCACTTCCGGCAGTTGTCGATGGCAATTATGAAGGTGAACACTGGCTGGCGTCATTTGCGTTGCACGCTTTCGAAGAAAAGAAATAATGGCGAACAACCGGGCTATCCACTATAGTCCTCACGCCGGGCAACAATTTTCCAAAGCCATAAAAAAGCTTCCGTTGGTCGCTCTTTTCTGTCAGTAAAATTTGTCGCCCGGCGCTCCGGGCTGCCGTTGCTATCCCTGTCGCAAATTATCATTTATTATAATTATCCGTAACATTCGTTAATTGACCCATTCGCTAATTATCTAATTTTCTAATTACCTTTGCGCCATGCCGAAAGAATTGCTGATACAAGTCGCTCCCGAAACCGCCGCCAACGATATACTTTTGAAAGAACACATTTCAAAGTTAATACGCACTTCGGTATTAGAAATACAACACATTACAATCCTTAAAAGGTCAATCGACGCGCGGCAAAAAGCCATAAAGATTAATCTGAAAGTCAATATTTTTTTTGCAGGAGAAAAAATCACAGAAGAGAAAATTGCACTTCCCGATTATAAAAACGTCAGCAACGCACAGGAAGTAATCGTAATAGGAGCAGGCCGGCCGGACTTTTCGCAGCCTTACAGCTAATAGAACTCGGCTTAAAACCAATTGTCATCGAACGCGGAAAAGATGTTCGCGGCCGACGTCGTGACTTAAAATCAATCAACCGCGACCATATCGTCAACGAAGACAGCAATTATTGCTTTGGCGAAGGCGGTGCAGGCACTTATTCTGACGGGAAATTATATACACGTTCCAAAAAACGCGGCGATGTCGACCGGATCCTGAAACTTTTGGTTGCTTTTGGCGCTTCCGACGAAATTTTAATCGAGGCACATCCGCATATCGGAACCAACAAATTACCACAAATCATCCAGGACATCCGCGAAAAAATCATCGAATTCGGCGGAAAGGTGCTTTTTGATACGAAACTCACCGATATTATCATCAAAGGCAATCAGGTACAGGGAATTGTTACGCAAAACGGCGACACGATTTCCGCTTCTCATATTATTCTGGCAACAGGCCATTCTGCGCGCGACATTTTCGAATTGCTTGACCGCAAGAAAGTTTTTATTGAAGCCAAACCGTTCGCGCTCGGCGTTCGTGCAGAACATCCGCAGTCGCTGATTGACAGCATACAATATAGTTGTGACTATCGTGGAGAATATTTACCTCCGGCGCCATATTCGATTGTAAAGCAGGTCAATGGCCGCGGCATGTATTCATTTTGTATGTGCCCGGGTGGCGTGATTGCGCCTTGTGCAACGAGTCCGGGCGAAGTAGTGACCAATGGTTGGTCACCGTCCAAAGAGATCAGGTAACTGCAAATTCCGGAAATCGTAATTGAATTAAAGTTAGAAGATTTCAAACCATACGCAAAATTTGGCGCTTTGGCCGGAATGGAATTCCAGAAAAATATAGAACAAAAAGCCTGGCAATTGGCCGGAAAGACACAAAAAGTGCCGGCGCAGCGCATGGTCGATTTTACACAGCGCAAAGTTTCTTCAGAAATCCCGAAAACTTCTTATGTTCCCGGCACGACTTCTGTTGAAATGGGTGAGGTTTTTCCTGGTTTCCTGACGCAGATTTTACGCGAAGGCTTTACGGAATTCGGTAAATCCATGCGCGGTTATTTGACCAACGAAGCGATTTTGCACGCGCCTGAATCCCGCACTTCTTCACCGGTCAGGATTCCGCGTGACCCGATTTCGCTCGAACATTTACATGTAAAAGGACTTTATCCTTGCGGAGAAGGGGCAGGTTATGCTGGCGGAATTATTTCTGCGGCTATTGATGGTGAAAAATGTGCATTGAAAATTGCAGAAAAATTAAATAAATAACAGCATGAAAAAAAATATCTTTTTAGCCTTAATTATCACGGGCTTGTTGAACGGTTGCTCTTCAGGGAATGACTCAAATGAGGGTTTTAATACCTATGTCAGATTTGATATGAATGGCCAGCATTACGACATGCCAAACCCGAGTACCAATGCCACGGGTAGCAGCGGCAGCATTATGGCGCCGGCTTTTTTCGGTGATCCGCCTAACCAATCGATTGTTATCGATATGCCTTTTCTGCCAACAGTAGGGAACCATAATCTCACGCATTATACAGGATCAGGTAATTATGCGGCTTATCTCCAGATCGCACCGGGAGTAACTTTTGATTCAGAATCCGGGACGATAAAAATCATTAGCATAAGCAATGATTTCGTCAAAGGAACATTTGGCTTCACCGGAACAGTTAACGGGACAACATATACTATTACTGACGGCGAATTCAGGTCATTCAGAGCAGAAGATTTAACCAATTAATTTTTCATTGCCTGAACAGCCGTTAAACTTTTATATAAATTCAATCCGTTTGGCAACTGCGCATCCGTTTTTCGTATTTTTGAAAAGCAATAAATTGTTATGACTGAAGAACAAGTAATATTGGTGAATGAATCCGATGAGCCAATCGGACTGATGCCCAAGCTCGAAGCCCATCAAAAGGCGCTTTTGCACCGTGCGTTCTCCGTTTTTATTTTAAATGATAAGAATGAGATCATGCTGCAACAACGCGCTGCCCAAAAATACCATTCGCCATTATTGTGGACGAATACCTGCTGCAGCCACCAACGCGAAGGCGAAAGCAATATTGCAGCCGGAACGCGCCGGCTTTTTGAAGAAATGGGTTTTAAGACCGAATTGAAAGAACTTTTCAGTTTCATCTATAAAGCGCCATTTGATAATGGGCTTACTGAACACGAATTGGATCATGTGATGGTCGGTTATTACAATGATAGGCCGCAAATCAATGCCGAAGAAGCCGCAAGCTGGAAATGGATGTCGATTGAAGCTATAAAAAGCGATATGCAGCAACATCCCGAAATTTATACCGTTTGGTTCAAGATTATTTTTGATGAGTTTTATCATTTCCTCGAAGATCATAAGCTTTAGTCGAAGGCTGAAAGTCCAAAGATAGAATCCTGAACCTTAACCCAATACCCTGAACCCATGAAAGTAACCGTAAGCAGAAAAGCCCATTTCAACGCAGCGCACCGTTTATACCGCAGCGACTGGTCGTTTGAAAAAAACGATGCGGTTTTCGGGAAATGCAATAATGTCAACTTTCACGGGCACAATTATGAATTGACCGTAAGTGTAACGGGCGAAATCAATCCGGAAACGGGCTATGTGATGGATTTGAAACTGCTGGCTGATTTAATTGCAACGCATATCGAGGAAGCTTTCGATCATAAAAACCTTAATCTCGACGTGCCTGAATTCGATACAGAAAAAGGCGGCTTGATTCCGACTGCCGAAAATATCGCGGTTGTAATCTGGAATAAACTGAGGCTGCACATTCCGGAAAACAAAGCAGTCGAAGTGGTTTTATACGAAACACCACGAAATTTCGTTACTTACAACGGTCAATAATCCGTCAGAAAAAAGGTATAATATATTGATTGAATAATGTAAACAGATTTCGGTCGGAATGATAGAAATTTGTTCAAAACCAGAAAACATGTCAAAATTATATCCGTTGCAGTTTGAACCAATCCTGAAAGAAAGGATTTGGGGCGGACAGAAATTAAAAACACTTTTGCGCAAACCGATAACTTCTGAAATTACCGGAGAAAGCTGGGAATTATCAACAGTTCCCGGAGATATCAGCGTGATTTCGAATGGTGAATTAAAGGGAAAACCGCTTACCAGCATCATCGAAAAATTTCCCGATGCGCTTTTGGGAACAGAAGTACATAAAAAATTCGGGCAAGAATTCCCATTGCTTTTTAAATACCTTGATGCGAAGGAAGACCTGTCGATTCAGGTACATCCAAATGACGAACTCGCCAGGAAACGCCACAATTCATTCGGGAAAACCGAAATGTGGTATGTCATGCAAGCCGATGAAAATTCCCGGATTATCGTGGGATTTAAGGAAAAATCTTCACCTGAAGAATACCTGAAAAGCCTTGAAGATAAGTCCATTATCTCGATTTTAGATACCAAAGCTGCAAAACCCGGCGATGTTTTCTTTTTAGCTACAGGAACCGTTCATGCTATCGGCGCAGGATTGGTAGTCGCCGAAATTCAGCAGACTTCGGATATTACTTATCGGATTTACGATTTCGATCGTGTCGATGCCAATGGCAATAAACGCGAGTTGCACGTTGATTTGGCTTTAGATGCCATCAATTATGAAAAAACTGATGCGGAACGGACTTACGGCAAAGAAAAAAATACGGCCAATGAAATTGTCGATTGCCCGTATTTTACCACGAATTTCATTCCGCTTGACGGGAATATAAAAGTTGAAAAATCAGGAAAATCATTTACGGTTTATATGTGTACCGAAGGCAATTTTGAATTGGATTTTGAAGGTGAAAAATACCAATACCAGCAAGGCGATACGGTTTTAATTCCGGCAGATTTAAATGCGTATGAATTAAGCGGAAAAGCTTCAATCTTAGAAATTTACATTTCCTAGCCTGATTTTCAAAAGAATTAATGTACTTTTGCACCAAATTTAAAAATCAGAAATAAAAATGGCAAACGTTAGAAATTTAAAGAAAGACATCAACTACGTTTTAGGAGATATTATTGAGGCGGTTTACCTGGTTGAAATGTCGACTACCGGAAAACCAACAACAGAAACTAACGCATTGATCGACGAAGCGATTACTACTTTTGATACTTTGATCACAAAAGTGAATGCTAAAAATGTTGAGAATAAAAAAGCACATTTCAACCAAATTAATGTTGAATTAGAACAGGCTGCAAATCAGTTGATTGAAAAAATCAACAAATTGTAATAAAAAAAGTCTGGAAAAAACTGCAGATTTATTTTGGATTTAAGAAAATCAAATTTATATTTGCACTCGTAATGACGCCGCCAGCGTAGCTCAGTTGGCTAGAGCAGCTGATTTGTAATCAGCAGGTCGTGGGTTCGAGTCCCTCCGCCGGCTCATAAATTAAAAACCATCACATTTATTTGTGATGGTTTTTTTGATTTTAAAGAAAATTAAAGCTACGAATTTACTTCGTCAGTTCGCCTAACGGCTCGGGTCACGAATTCACACAAATTTAATTCGTGCTAATTCGTGAAATTCGTGGCTAAATATAACTGCCTAAAAATTACAGTCCGGCTTTCTTGCGCTCTTTGGTATACTCCGTAAGCTTTTTCCCGTAGAATGATTTTGCGACTTTCGGAGACATCGATTTCTGAATCGTATCGAGGTATTTAAGATTTACATCGTTGATTTCCGTTAAAACCACGTAAGGCGCAATTTCAAAATCACGGTTATTAAGTGCAAATTGGCTCGTGTAGTTGTATTTTCGAATAGTAATTTTTTCTTGTAATTTCTCAATGCTGTCAACTCTTTCCGGCTTGTTTAGCTTTTTTGCTCTTAATTTTTCGCCGACCAGCGTAGTATTTTCGTCTGTAAAACGTGCGTTTATCTTTTTGTATTCTTCGTAAAGCTTTTGGTTTTTAGAACCGGTAATTTTCGCATTGAAATAAAAGCGATCCAAAGTCGTATTAATGGTCATATTGCCAGGCTCTGCGAAAAACGGCAGGTTGTCGTCAATTGAACTGGTTGCGCCACGGTCGAGCATCAGGTAATACATTTCAGGCGATTGGATGTCGAGGTAACTTTCGAAGTGGGAATCGCCATTAATTTTTATCGTATCCACCGAAACCCAGCTCGTATCGGAGATTTTTTTGATATACAAAGTGCCTTGTTTTAATCCTTCGATATTTCCGGTAATGTGCAGGTTTCCGGCGTGTTTTTCGTCTTTACACGAAACGAAAAGCAGCAGGCCGCATAAGGCAAGAATAGATTTTGTCATTGGTTTTATTTTTCGGCAAATTAAGGAAAAATAGTTGAATGAGGAAAGACCGCTTTGCTGAAAGATGTGAGACCGCTTCGCTGCAAGATGCAAGACCGCTTCGCTGTAAGAAAAAAGACTTTTCGGGATGTAGAAGAACGATAACTCAGTCTTATACAAAATCCAAAAAGTCTTTTCTCTTGCTTCTTGCACCGAAGCGGTCTTTGCTCTAAACTACCCTTTAAGCCACGCGTCCCTCAATTTCTTTTTAGCGGCATCAGTAGCCGCGAAACCTTTAGCTTCTTCATAAGTCAGCTTAACTTTTCCGGTCAGGGTCTGCTCTTTTCCGTCGCGTTTGATCTTTACCGAAATCGGCTCATCTTCTTTCCAGTTCTGGCTGCTCATGATCATTTCGTAAATGTTGTCAAGATTGTAATCTTTTCCATTAACACCAAGAATAATGTCGCCTGCCTGCATTTTCAATTCTTTGAAGAAAGCGTTCAGCTCACCCGGAAGTAAAATGATTTCTTTGGTCGATTGGTTTACTGTGATGTAAGGAACCTGCTGGTCTTTCAGGAAAACAATTCCCGGAACTTTCGTAGTCGATTCCGTAACGCCCATTTTCGCGAGATAATCTGTATACGGAATCGGGTTGCCCTGTGCAACATATTTATTCAGGAATTCGCCGACTTCCGGATAAGTCAATGACGTGATTTTTGCAAATAATTCACTGTCGTCAAAAGCTTTTTTCGTGCCGTATTCTGCGGATAATTTTTGCATCAAATCAAGAATCCCTCTTTCACCATTGCTTTTTTCGCGGATGATGATATCGATGCACATGCCAATCAGCGCGCCTTTTTCGTAAACGTTCAGGTACTGCGATTTGTAAGGTTCAACTAATACATTCGCGCTCATTTTGGTGAAAGCCATTTTATCGTCCATTTGTGAGGCGTGCTGGATTTTTTCAGCCATACGGCCGTAAAATTCGCTTTCATCAATCAATCCCTGGTTGATTTGGAAAAGATTCGCGAAATACTCCGTCACACCTTCGTACATCCACAAATGCTCAGACATTTTTGGCGTATTGTAATTGAAATATTGTATCTCTTTCGAATGAATCGTCAACGGTGTCACGATGTGAAAGAATTCATGCGAAACCACGTCTTTCATCTGTTTGCCGAGTTCTTCTTTCGGAATCATTTCAGGCATAACAACTGTAGTCACTGTCGGATGTTCGAGCGCACCGAAACCTTTTGCGTCAGTATCGTCCATCCTGGAAAGATATAACAGCACCGAATATTTCTTTGTACTGTTGAATTTTCCGAGGAAATTCTTCTGTGCCGTCATCATCGTTTTCATTTCCGGCGTAATGCTCTCGGCTGTGACAGCGCCGGTTGGCGAATAAACTGCGATAAGAATATCCATGCCATTGATGTTGAAAGTCGTATAATCCGGCTTCGAATACATAATCGGGTTTTCAACCAATTCGGCATAACGCGAAGTCGTAAATGTGTCTTTCGAATCACTGTCATCTGTGTCGGTCATTGAAGTTGCGCCCCATAATTTCGCCGGATGGCTAATGTTCACCTGATAAGGAATTTCCATGAAATCACTGAAATAGCCCACGAATCCGTGTGTATTCAACAGGAAATTTTTTCCTTCTTCAATGTTAGTTCCCGCAGGCGAAAAAACCTTGTGCGTGCCTTCGATATCAAAAGTATCATTGACCCAATAAGTGATTTTTGCAAGTTTTTTGGCATTGGCGATCGACCAGGAATTGGCGTCGCTTTTCGTCACGGCAAGCTCAGTTCCTTTGGCATCGTAGGCTTTCAAATCGTCTACATATTTTCCGTAATCGTCTTCGGAATAAGTGCCGGAATAATTTTCGGGATAAAATAAGTGACTTTATCTGTTTTGATCGCAGGTGGTGTAATGGTTACCATCACTTTGTCATTCTTCACCACATTCAGGTCGATGGCAACTTTTACCTGTTCGGCAGTTTTGTTCTGTCCGCTGGCATCGATTGTATATAAAGCGATCGATACGGCGAGACTCAATATTAATTTTCTCATCAGTTAAAATTTTTATATGCGTAAGACTCGCTAATCGGGATTTTGTTACAAAACCGGAAGGAAACTGAAATGCATTCATTTTAAAATGTATTTAATTCATTTTAAAATGAATTCTTTATATAAAAAAATGAATTGATTACATTAAAAAATATATTTAATTTATTTTAAGATGAATTAATTTCATCAATAAATGAATTGATTACATTAAAAAATAAATTCAATTCATAAATAAATATATTTAATTGATTTATAAGTCAATTAAATATATTTCAAAACAATTTAATTCATCTATATATCAATTAAATTGTTATATACAACACTAAAACTGTTTTTACGTATAAAATTAGATGTTGAGAAGTGCTATTTAAACTTCGCGTTGAGCCAGTCAGACATGAATTTTAATGCATCGGGAGAAAAAGTCTGCTCGATTTTTTCGTATTCATCGAGGTTTCCGGTAATGCTTTCCTGGAATAAATGGTTCAGGTTGGGGAAAATCTTCACGGTCACTTTTTTATTGCCGGCTTTTTCAAGGGTATTTTTAATGGCTTCGGTATTCTCTTTCGGCGGCACCTGAAAATCTTTGCCGCCATTCAATACCAGAACCGGGCATTTTACATTTCTGAGCGATGTTGCCGGATCATATTTCAGGAAATAAGGCATCCAAGGCTGAAGCATGTCATCTGCCTGTTGCGAAACCATCGCGTCAATCTGAGCCTGCGGCGGTTTTTGGCTGGCAGGTACATCTGCATAACTTTTTTGCAGTATTTCAACCAGTTCTTTTTTCGCCTTTACAGCATCTTTTTCATTTTTGAGGATGTCATAGACCTGTAAATTTGTTTTTCGGGCATCCGCCAATTCAGGTTCTGTCATTCCCGCAGCTTTTCCGGCGAGGTAAGTCTGCAATAAAAGCAACTGATCGCCGGGAATTCCGGTACCTGCCAGCAGCACAATGCTGTTAATGTCTTTGTTATTCGCTGCGACCATTGGCGCAACGGCACCTCCTTCACTGTGGCCGATGAGTCCGATTTTCTTCGGATTGATGTCTTTTCTGGTTTTCAGGTAATCTACAGCAGCACTTACGTCGCCTGCGAAACTTTCAGTTGTGGCATGCAATAAATCGCCTTTCGATTCGCCAACGCCACGGTCATCGAAGCGCAGAACGCCGATTCCGTTTCGCGTAAGATAATCAGCAATCACAAGGAAAGGTTTGTGCCCGAAGACTTCTGAATCGCGGTTTTCGGTTCGCTTCCCGTAATCAGAACCACGACCGGAAAATTGCCTTCTTTTTTTGGGAGCGTCAATGTGCCGGCCAAAGTGAAATTTTCTTTTTTGTTCTGAAAAGTCACCTCTTCGGAATAATATGGAAATGGCGTTTTCGGTTCCTGCGGACGGTTTGGCTTTTGAACAGCAGGCGGCGCAGCGTGATTAAGGCTCAATGGCAGACTGTTGTTGCCCTGAGTGAAATTCCCGATGAATTTTCCTGAAGCATCGAGGTCGCCTTTGTAAGTTATTTTGGCTTCCGGAAATTCAAAAGTAATGGTTTTTTTGTTTTCAAAAGTTGTGCGGCTGATTGGCAGATCCTTCATGCCTTGGTCCGGACTGTCCATTGTCGTGGTGTAGTCATTTCCTGCTTTTTTTACATTGAATACCAATGTGAGTTTTCCGCCGGGAATTCCAATAAGCCCGACCATGTTCCGGCAATATCCTGGCAAAAAGCAGCAATTGAACTGAATAGTAAGAATGCGGTTAAAATTTTTTTCATTTTATTTTTGGTTTAAAAGTTCGACTGCCGCTTGCGGGTCTTTAACGTCGATGATTAATTTTTTGTAATATTCGTTTTCGAGCTCGACAACGATGGTCTGCTTTCGGTTCATGACATCCAGGAAATTCCTGCCGTTCCAGTAATAAGTTCCGGCTGCGATAACGCCTGGCAGGTCAGTTCCGGGCAACGGAAACCTCTCCAGAGTGGCATTGGGTTTGGCCTAGCTTCAGCGAGAATTACATTTTTCTTTGCTACGACGATTTTGCTTTTGAATGCCCAGAATTTGTGCATTCCGACAATTTCAAATACAAATGAGTCGTTAACAGGTGTTATTGTGACCATATTTAAAGATATAGGATGATTGTTTTCGAAATCGTTTCGGCCAATGCAACTGCAATGATAAAGAGTACGATAGGTTTTATTCCTTTTGCATTTATTGCGACTTTGTAGCCATTCCACAGCAATGCGAAAAACCAGACTATAAATGCGAGCGTAATCATGGCGAAGCAGATGATATAAAATGTTTCGATTCCGAAAACGGCTTCAGGCTTGCCTTCAAGGAGATTCGTCATCATTTTTGAGGTGATGCTGAAAAGATAATTTCCGGCATTGAAAAACGGTAAAATATACAAAGGAATCCTGGCAATCAATGTTGTTGAGAAGATGTCGATGAACCGCGTTTTACTATTGAAAATTTTACCGGCGATGAATAAAAATACCGCAATCGTGATAATATCAACGGCGATGTAAAGTATGGTTTCGCGGACACCAATATTTCCAACGAAGTGCAAATCGAGTGCGCCATCGTATACAGCATTGAAAAAATAGCCCGTAAATCCACCGATAATCGTCGCCACAAGACCAATTATCAACAGATTCCGGTCAGAATGTTTGGCAAACGGATTGAATAGATGTGTTCTCATGACTAAGACTGTGATTTTAAATTATTGATTTTTTGGATAATGTCGTCGAGTTTGTTGCGAACAGTGGGATAGCTGTTGCCCATTTGCGAAGCCATTTCTTTAAGGCTGCCGCTGCTCATAAAAAATTGCAGGATGAAATTTTGCTCTTCTTCGGAAACGCGGAGTAATAATGGCAAAGCGTAATTTCCGGAAACGGTTGTGTTGCAATTGCTGCAGCAAAGTTGCGCTACAGACAATGTGCTCTCGCAACTTGGGCACTGGATGGGAAGTTTTGGTTGCATAACAAATGATTTTGTTATACAAAGTTAAATATTATTTATATAATAATAAATATTGTTTAAATAAATTTAAATATTATTTATTTTTAGTTTAAATATTGGCAATAAAAAACTCCCTGAAAAGGGAGTAGCAGTTTAATCGAATTTATTTTTAATATAATATTTTCCGTCAAGATCTTCGTCGAAATCGTCAATCTTCATGGGTTTTGGCTTCGGCTTATTGGCCTGGGCTTTCTTTTTCCACATCTCGAATTTCTCTGTCGTGAGTTTCTTTTTCATGATTTCAAGAATCTCTTTTTCGGCAAAACCGAATTCTTTTTTGATGATTTCAAAAGGATTCCTTTCCTCAAGTGCCAGCGTTACAAGCTTCTCCGTCTGCTCCCACGACAACTCCGTATGTTTACTCTTTTTCATTACTTGAAAATTAATTCAGATAAAATTTCATAAGTTGACAATTCTTATTTCAATATTAAGAAAAAAAATAATCACTTTTTAAAGGCGATGAAAATTTTTCATGGTTTTTTATTTTTTGGCTGTTTTGGTTTCTGAAACGGAATTTTGAGCAGGTTTTTGAGGCTATTGTGCTCGTATGCTTCCATGTGCGTATCAACGCCATAAACGATATCTTCTTTTTTCAAATAAGAGAATGTTCCGAAAAACCTGTCCCAAACCGAAAAAATATTGCCATAATTCGAATCTGTATGCGGCAGCATATAATGGTGGTGTACTTTGTGCATATCCGGAGAAACAATCACATAACTCAGCGTTTTATCGAGTTTTTCGGGAATTGCGATATTGGCGTGCGTGAACTGCGCAAAAACCACCGACAGCGATTGGTACATAAAAACGAGCCACATCGGCGTTCCAATTGCCAAAACGCCCAGCGTCGTGAACAGGAACCTGATGACACTTTCGCCCGGATGATGCCTGTTGGCAGAAGTTGTGTCAATCCATGTATCGGTGTGATGAATAAGATGGAAGCGCCACAACAGCTTGATTTTATGTTCAGACAAATGCGCAAAATAGGCGCCTATTAAGTCGAGAAGCAGAAGTCCGATAATTATGTAAAGCCACATCGGCATTTCCGGAAGCGCGTTGAGCAAACCGAAATTATTTTCTGTCGTCCATTGTGCGGTTCGCAACAGTATAAATGCCATCAGGAAATTAACGATAATTGTCGTGACGGTAAAAAGATATTGATTCCGGCATGGTGCCATTTTTTATAATCGAATGTAAACATCGGTTTTATACTTTCGAGCAGCCAGAAAAAGGCGATACCTCCGGCCAGGATTAATGCGCGGTGCAACGGCTTGATGTTTTCGAAATAATGAATGATGGTTTCCATAAATATTGGTAGTTAGTTACAGATTTTAATGTTGCATTAAGTGTAATAATACGCCCAGATAATCAATACAATCTGAAGCGGCAGCCGCAGCAGGACTGCCCATTTCGGTAATCCCAAACGCGCCTTATCATTGGTAAACATATAGATATTTGCCGGAAAAATGGCAATCAAAAGTGCGGCAATTCCCCATGCGGCAAATTTTGACAAAAGCGGAATACAAACTGCAGTTCCCAAAACGATTTCAAAAAAACCACTGGCATAATTAAGAAATTCCGGATAGGGCAGATAGGGCGGAATGATTTTCAAATACAACCGCGGTTTCCGGAAATGATTGATTCCGGCCAAAATATAAAGCGCCGCCATGAGGTATAAATGCCAGGGAAATGCCATTGGTGATTTTTATACGAAATGTACAAAAAATCACGCGGATTTCTACGCCAATTGGCATTCATGATCACAATTGCGAAAATAATCATCAGGATGCCAATCCATTGCAGGAAAATGACTTTTTCGCCCAATAGCAGATACGCCATTGTTACAGAAACCGGCAGTTCCAGTGATGATACAATACTTCCAAGCCCTATTCCGGTCAAAGGAAATCCGGCGTTGAGCAACATTGGCGGGATAATGGTGCCGAAAAGCGCTACAAGGATTCCCCACTTGTAAAAAATATCGTAATTAAAAGGCGTGTGCTGCGTTGCCAAGGCGAATAGGAAAACAACAACAGCGCCGCCTAAAAGCATGTAAAGACTTCGTTGTGCCGATGAAATTTCTTTCGCCACGCTGTTGGCCGCATACATTGTTGTGGTGAATGAAGCGGCAGCTGAAAGCCCCAGTACGACGCCGCGCCAATCCAGATTCACATTATTATTGATCATATTGGTGGCAAAAACCGTTCCGATAAGCACGATGATGACGGCGATGATTTTTGTGGCGGACGGTAGTTTTCTCGTGAGAAACATTTCGAGCAAAACGCCCATCCAGACCGTTTGCATAAGCAGTACAATTCCTATGGAAACCGGAACGAATTTTACGGCCATATAATAAAAAATACTCGTCAACCCGGTGGAGGTACCGGCAATCATCAATTGTGAGATATTCTTTTTAGAAGCTTTTTTTACAACGTCTGAATTTTTTGCTTTCTGAAATCCATTGATTAACAGGATGGCAATAATCCCTAAAATAAATTGCGACGATATTACTTCGGCAGGTGTGAAAGGCAATCCGCTTGCGCCTTTCGACGCATACGCCAATTTAACGAAAGTAGCCAGCATGCCATAACTGGTCGCGCCTAAACTCACTAAAAATACGCCTTTGATTGTATTATTTTTTGTCATTTTCTAATTTAAAAAGCGGGCAAAGATAGTGCTTTGTGTATGAAGAATTCAAAAATTACCGGAAACTTAAAATATCCGGAATTTTATTCAGTTATATAAAAAAATCATCATGAGAAAAATCGTACTTATAACATTATTGAGTTTCATCTGCTGCAATAATACTAAAATTGAGACACCAAAGGATTACACGGCTAAAAATACAGAGGCATTAGCGTTTTGTAAAAAGAATAATTTTAACGAAGACTACTATTTTTTAATCGACCTGAGTATTCATTCGGGTAAAAACCGCTTTTTTATTTACGATTTCAAGCAGCAGAAAATCACCAATCAAAATCTTGTCACGCATGGGAGTTGCGATGTGCTAGATGATAATGACCAAAAGTGGGAAAAGGCGAAATTCAATAACCAGGATAACAGCCATTGCAGCGCAAAAGGGAAATATAAAATCGGTAAACGCGACACAAGCGGGTGGGGAATCAAAATCAAATATTGGCTCCATGGATTAGAGCCGACTAATAATAATGCAATCGGAAGGGTAATTGTGCTGCATTCCTGGGAGGCTGTTTCCGACAAAGAGGTTTATCCGAATTACAGTCCGCTTAGCTGGGGCTGTCCGGCGGTCTCTGATGCATTTATGACAAAGTTAGACGCAAAACTGCAGAAATCTGAAAAGCCGGTTTTGTTGTGGATTGTTGAGTAGAATGATTTTATAAGACCACCCATTTCTGTTATGCCTGCTTCAAAATAGCCATAACCTTATCCGGAATCTGGTAAAATTCCTGCAAAGTAAAAGGTTTGATCAAGAAGCCTTTTGTGCCGAACTCCATACATTTCGCTTCATAAATCGGATTGATTGTGGTTGAATAGGCAAATGCTGCGATTTTCCGCAGTTCAGGATGTGTGCTGATTTCTTTAAGCGCTTCGATGCCATTGATAATTGGCATATTGATGTCTGTAAGGATAACATCTGGCTTGCTGCCGTCTTTGCGCAGGAACTCCAACAACTCTTTGCCATTTGCCACTACGTCGACTTTCGCAAACGCAGGATGCTTTTCAAAGCTTTCTTTGATGATCTCTCCGTCATCGATATCGTCTTCAGCGATAATAATGTGCAGGCTTTCTGCCATATTTATTCAATTACCGGAAAATACAAATTGAAAGTGCTGCCTTTTCCGGTTTCGCTTTCAACGTCTATTTTGCCGTCGTGGTTCTCCATTATTTTCTTACAAATCGCAAGCCCGATTCCGTTTCCGGAATATTCGTTGCGCATGTGTAACCGCTGAAAGATAGTGAATATTTTTGTTAAATCGGAGTTGTTCATTCCGATTCCGTTATCAGAAAGACTGATTTTGTGGAATTTCCGCATCGGCGCATTCACATCAATCTGGTCTGTAACTGATGCTAAAATGTTGATTACTGGTGCAGTATCTGCTTTTCTGTACTTGATTGAATTGGTGATAAGATTCGAAAAAATCTGACGGATTTGTACTTTCGAACCCATGATTTTAGGCAAATGTTCCGATGTGATTTTCGAATTGCTCTCGCTAATCATGAGTTCATGGTCTTCGAGTACTTCGTTAAAAATAACATCAAGGTCAAGTTCCTCCGTTTCAGATTTTGTGGCGTTGAACGCATATTTCACTAAATCATCCACCAATGCGTTAAGTCGCAATGCTGAAGATTTGATGATGTTAAGCTGGTTGAGTTCCTGCTCTGCAAAAGAATTGGTCTTATTATCTTTCAGGAATGAGGTATAACTCACGATTTTGCGAATTGGCTCTTTCAAATCATGCGAAATCACGTGGATGAATTGCTCCAGATTCGTGTTCGTCAGGTTCAGCTCGTTGACTTTAGCCTCAAGTTGTTGCTGGTATTGTATCAAAGCTTGTTCGTGTTTTCTTTTCTCGGATAAATCGGTTACGACTACGCCAATCGCGGCAACATTCGGGTGTAAGTCTGTAAACGAAACGTAAACCGGCAATTTTTTTCCGTTGGCGTTGAGTATGATTTCACCTTTACTCGACCGTATTGCAATGCGGCTTTTAGGATTTGATAGTCCCTGTGGGAATCTACATAATGATTGAAAAACGTCCCGATAATTTTGTCGGCGGGGATGTCAATCAACTTCGAAAAATAATCGTTGCAATACAAAATCAACCCATCATCGGAAATACTCAACGCACCTTCGCTGAATTTTTCAATCAGGATACGATAGGTATAGTCGGCACTTTCGAGAGAATAAACATGGGGATTTCCTTCCTTGTTAAGAACGAGCGCATCGACCGAACCTTCACGAATGGCTTCAATAATGGCATTCGACTCAAAAAGCTGGTTTTTGAGTTCGGCAATTTCTTGTTGCAATTGTTCGATATTTGTTTGCTCTCCTTTCAAATCTGCTCTTCGATATCTAATAATTTGAGCACTTTCGCTTTATCTGATAAATCGCCTAAAATTGTCCGCTGTGGCGCAGGTTTTATTTTCATCAGTGTAGGGATGGCTAAAATCTGGTGTTTTTCCGCTAGTTCTTTATCGCGACTGATGTCGATAATCTGCAGGTCGAAATTGTTTTTAAGATATTGCCCGCAGATGTGGTTAAGGTTTTCCACAGCATCAAGAGATTTTGGTGACATGCCAAAAACAAACAGTATAAAACTATAGTCTTTTGGGTCGTTAATGCTGTGGGGGTTGTTTTCCAATTGGTTTAATTAAGGGGTTTGATGTTGAGGCCTACAAGCACTCGTTCTTCGTTGGAAAGGTCACCGATTATTTTGCGGATAGGTTCCGGAAATTTCCTGACCAAAGTCGGAACGGCCAGGATCTGGTCGCCTTCCGCCAGTTGCGGGCTCACCAGCAGGTCGATTATTTCAATAGAATATTTGCCTGCCAGATGTTCTTCTGCATATTTTTTAATGTTGGCCAGTGCCTTTATTGATTTCGGAGTTTGGCCTGCAATGTAAAGCCGCAACTGCCATTCTGCTTTCTTCGTCATTTCTTTTTGGATTTAGAAGTCTGATTTGAGCCAAGACTGTTCTGCATGTCTTCGGTTTGTTTGAGGATGCTGAGTTCTTCTACAACCGATTCAAATTCATTTTTCAATGCGTCGATGTTGGCTTCAAGCACTTTGCGTTTGCGCGAAATCTCACGATCTTTCCTGTCGAGTTCGTTTTGCAATTTCTGTGCGGTAACTTTTTTACTGATTTCGTGGGAACGGCGTGCGGCACCGGTTAAAATGCCTTCCGGACCTAATTCTATATCAAGCAATTCTATACCATTTCCGTTGATTATAAATTCGCGAACCTGATTTGAATGTCCCATTCCTCTTGATTTGATGATGAAAATGCCGCGGTTTCTTTCACCAACGCCTTCCATATCGCGAACACTTACCCAGGTGTCAATGAGCGAAGAAACTGATTCTTCAGACAGATCAGGACGAATACCGTCATTTTGTTTGTTCAGCGAAGTAAACATCGCCGTGATATTATTGACTTTAAGCATGTCGATGAGTCGAACGAGCATCGAACGCACTTCGAGTTCGCTGCCGACGGTGATCAGGTTACTGACCGGATCAATAATAACAGTTGTTGGTTTATAATCGCGGATTAATTTGCGCAACGTCAGCAAATGCAGTTCAAGTCCGTTCAACGAAGGTCGGGAAGAATGAATTTGCAGATACCCGCTTTTGATATGTTTTTCAAGGTCAATCCCGACTGACCTCATATTCCGAATCAATTGCTGCGGTGATTCTTCGAATGCAAAAAATACCGTTTTTTCTTTCCTTTTTGCCTGTTCATTGGCGAAGTAAGCTGCAATTGTGGTTTTTGCAGTTCCTGCTGTTCCGGAAACCAATATGTTACTGCCGCGGTAAAATCCTTTTCGATCGAAAAGATCATCGAGCCCGGGAACGCCTGTTGAAACAATATCGGAAGAAACTTCGTTATCGAGTTTCAATGACGTAATCGGCAGTACCGAAATGCCGTCTTCATCAATAAGGAACGGATATTCATTGGTGCCATGTGTCGAACCACGATATTTTACAATTCGCAATCTCCTGGTAGAAACCTGTTCGATAACACGGTGATCCAATACGATTACACAATCTGAAACATACTCTTCAAGTCCCTGACGGGTCAATGTTGCTTCGCCTGTTTCGCCGGTAATCACAGCAGTAACGCCTTTTTCTTTGAGCCAGTTGAATAATCTTCTTAATTCGGCGCGTAAGATGCTTTGGTTGTCTAATCCGGCAAATAGTGATTCGATGGTGTCAAGAACAACTCTTTTCGCCTTGACAGTGTCAATTGCATAGGCTAGTCTCACGAAAAGTCCGTCGAGGTCGTATTCACCAGCCTCTTCGATTTCTGCTCTTTCAACGCGAACAAAATCAACCACCAATTTTTTATCGGCTTTTAATTTTTCAAGGTCGAAACCAAGGGATTTTACGTTGAGCGATAAATCTTTTGACGGTTCTTCAAATGACATAAACACGCCAGGCTCGTTAAATTCAGTGATGCCTTTGATGAGGAATTGCATGGACAACAATGTTTTTCCACAGCCGGGACCGCCGCAAATTAAGGTGGGCCTTCCTTTTGGGAAACCGCCATCGGTTATTTCATCAAGACCTTCGACACCGGTTGGTGTTTTTGGGAAAATATATTTTTCGTCGGATTTTACATTTCTAGCTTTAGCCACTTACTTCCAAAATTTAAAGTTCTTAATCAAATTTAACACATTATCATCCGTTAATTGTTAAAATTATGCTTGTTTTTTTTAAACGGTTTTATAAAATTAACATTTGTTCAATAGTTATGGAAAAATAAAAAAGCCCGTATGAAACGGGCTTTTACAATTTAAGGGAATAGGCAGTAATTATCCTAAATTGATTTCTTCTTCAAAGCGCTCTTTGTCAGACCCGAACATGTTGATTTCGGATTCAAACATATCGATTTTGCGGCCTGTGATGTCGATTTCGTTATCGAACATATCCATTTCGCTATTGAACATTTCCATATAGTAGTTCATAATGTGTAAATTTAGGTTTATAGTTGGTTGTTGTTTTTACGGAATTCCCATAGTTTCGTTGCCCTGACTGCGGTCGCGTACTGATTTTTCTTCTGGCGATTCTGCTTCCGGATTTGACTTTACATCAAGTTCGTTATGTGCTTCCGGGTTTTTGGAAGGCACGCGCGAAACTTCGATTTCAGTATTTTCGTCAGTTTTGATTTTATCAGGAGCCATGACTTTTTGCATTCAGTTATGAATGATAAAAGTAGAATGAGAGGGAAAGTTTTGTTTTATAAAATTTTCGGAAAAGGTTGTATAATTTTCAGAAGAAGGCAATTTATATATTACTATATAAATTTTTACTCGCGAAGGCGCTAAGTCACGAAAGGTTTGAAGTTATTTGTTTTCCTTCTCAATTAAATCGCTTAAATGCAAACGAAGCGCGGTGACGGAAATGCTGATTTCCCAAAATGAAATCCCTAAAGAAATCAACAGGCATAGCAAACTCAACCCGAATAAATAAATGCCTGAAAGCTGGTATTCCAGAAACAGCAAAAGCATCGCAAAAACCGAAAGGAATAAGCTTAGTACGCCGAACATCTGCATATAACGAATCAATGTCAATCGTAAATTGAGGTTTTTGATTTCGAGTAATGTCTTTGAACTTTCTTTTTGTTCGTAATGCTGGCGCAAACCGCGCACGATTGTGGCAATTGTCAGAAAGCGGTTGGTGTATGCGAGTAATATCAGTGAAGTTGCAGAAAATAAGAGGGCAGGAGTTTCTATATGAAGTGTCATGGAATTCAATTTCGATTAATAACAAATTACGTAAATCTTTCTATAGCCTTAATTTTTATCAATAAAAAACCTGCCAGTTTTCATTGACAGGTTAATCTAAAATCTGAATTCTAAGATCAAAAATTATTTAATCAACTCAAAACTTCTCTTTACAAAAGCCGTAAGCTCTTCACCTTTGAGTAAATTTTGGGATAATTTCGCCAAATCAAGCGCTTGTTTTACCAAATGCTCCTGTTGCGTTTTATCCGGAGTGTTCAGGATGCTCGCCGCCAATTCAGAATTGGTATTGACCACTAAATTATACATTTCCGGCATATTGCCCATTCCGAACATGCCGCCGCCGCCAGATTGGCTCATTTCTTTCATTCGTCGCATGAATTCCGGCTGCGTAATCAGGAATGGTGCCGCATTGCTGTCTAAAGCTTCCAATTGTACAGAATAATTAGGTTTCGGAACTACATTTTCAACGACCACTTTCAGGCTTTCTTTTTCTTCGTCTGACAATTTTGAAATGGCTGTTTCCTCTTTTTGATGAGGTTGTCGATGTGATCGGAATCTACGCGAACGAAAGTAATGTCGCTGTTATCGCCTTCCAGTTTTTGGATCAAATGTGAAATAATCGGCGAATCCAACAACAAAACCTCATAGTTTTTGTCTTTCGCGGCAGCGATGTAACTGTGCTGCGCGTCTTTATTTCCGGCATAAAGCAAAACCAATTTACCATCTTTATTGGTCTGGTTTTCCTTTAGGTTTTCTTTTTAATTCGTCAAGCGTGAAATATTTGCCGTCAACGGTTGGGTATAAAACGAAAGCACCGGCTTTTTCATAGAATTTCGGTTCAGAAAGCATTCCGTATTCTAGGACGATTTTGATGTCATTCCACTTTTGCTCGAAATCCTCGCGGTTTTCTGTGAAAAGGAATTTGAGTTTATCGGCGACTTTCTTCGTAATATAATTCGATATTTTTTTCACCGCACCGTCCGCCTGAAGGTAAGAACGGGAAACATTGAGTGGAATATCCGGCGAATCAATTACGCCTTTCAACATCGTCAAAAATTCAGGAACAATGCCTTCAACATTATCAGTCACATAAACCTGGTTTTGATATAATTGAATTTTATCTTTCTGGATTTGTAAATCAGAACCCAATTTCGGGAAGTACAAAATTCCGGTAAGATTGAAAGGATAATCAACATTCAAGTGGATGTTGAATAAAGGTTCTTCAAACTGCATCGGGTACAATTCGCGATAAAAATTCTTGTAATCTTCATCCGCTAATTCAGACGGCTGCTTCGTCCAGGCCGGATTAGGATTGTTGATGATGTTATCCACTTCAACGTCCTCCATTTTTTCCTCTTCTCCTACACCGAAAGCTTTCTGTTCTTTTTTGGTGCCGAATTTAATCGGAATTGGCATGAACTTATTGTATTTGTTCAGCAATTCAGTAATCTTGTGTTCTTCCAGAAATTCTAAAGAATCTTCTGCGATGTGCAAAATGATTTCCGTTCCTCTGTCAGTTTTGTCAGCCGGTTCGAGTGTGAATTCCGAACTTCCGTCACACGTCCAGTGCGCAGCAGGCTCATCTTTGTAGGATTTGGTGATGATCTCTACTTTTTCCGCTACCATGAAAGCAGAGTAAAATCCGAGGCCGAAATGCCCGATGATACCCGAATCTTTTGCAGAATCTTTGTATTTGTCGAGGAATTCCTCAGCGCCGGAAAACGCAACCTGGTTGATGTATTTTTCGACTTCTTCGGCTGTCATTCCCAAACCCTGGTCGATGATGTGCAGTTTTTTTGCTTCCTTGTCGATTTTTACTTCGATGACAGGGTTGCCATATTCCACTTTTGCCTCACCGATGCTCGTAAGGTGCTTTAATTTTAAAGTCGCATCTGTAGCGTTGGAAACGAGCTCACGCAAGAAGATTTCGTGGTCGCTGTATAAGAATTTCTTGATTAAGGGAAAGATGTTTTCTACTGAAACATTAATTTTTCCTGTTGTCATAATTTGATAAATTTTAAGTTTTTTGCTGTATACGGACTTTCAAATAGGATACCAAATTGCACAAAGTGACAAAATGGCGCAAAGTGTTAATTTTAGTATTTTTTTATCTAATTATACAACAGATTTAAAAGACGATGATTGTATCTTTGTAGGATATTAACTATAACTTCCCATTAACATGAAAAGATTAATAATTTTATTTGCGGTTGCCATAGTGACTTTCGGCTGCAAATCTACGTCTGCAACAAGTTTGAAGGTTGACAATAAAGCAGAGACGGCCATCAAAGGTGATTGGACACTGACTAAAGTTTCTTATCCGGGTTCTGAGTATATTAAGGTAATATCGTTTCAACTTGCAGATTCAAAATGTTTTGAAGGAAGCACCTGGCATTTCGTTTCCAATAACAATAAAGGAAGTATGATTTTGGATCAGCCAAACTGCACCAATTTCAGTTCGCCAATCAAATGGTATGTGAACAAAGGCGGAGAATTTGTACTGAAAGTACTTGATGCAGGCGAAAAAGCTAAAAAAGTAAGAGATGGCTACATCCTGACATTGGCGAATCAATCTGATAATTCATTCCAGCTTTTAGACAAGATTGACGTTGGTGGAAAAACCACTAATGTTGTTTACCAATTCCAAAGAAAATAAAACCCATAACATTTTAAAAACACAATCATGAAAAAATTATCAATAATTGCCTTAGCATTAATATTCGGTTCAGGTTCAATTCTTACCGGATGTGAAGCGGCAAAAAATACAAATAATACCCAAAGAGGTGCTGCAATTGGCGCTGTTGGCGGAGCAATCTTAGGAGGTGTTCTTGGAAATAACATCGGAAAAGGTGGCAATACAGCCCTTGGAGCAGTTCTTGGTGGCGTAGTCGGAGGAGTTGCCGGTGGCGTAATCGGAAATAAAATGGACAAGCAGGCAAGACAAATCGATACGGCACTTCCGGGCGCCGATGTAGTGCGTGTTGGTGAAGGAATCAAATTGGTTTTGAACGAAAATGCAGTGCGTTTCGATACGAATAAATCAACATTAACCGCTGCAGCGAAAACGAATCTTGACAAATTAGTAACTGTCTTTAATGAATATCCTGATACGAACATCGTTATTTACGGATATACCGATAATACAGGACGTGTTGAATACAACCAGACTTTATCAGAGCAAAGAGCAGGCGCAGTACGATCTTACCTTACTTCAAAAGGATTAGTCGGTTCACGTTTTACTGTAACCGGAATGGGCATCGCCGATCCGATTGCAACCAACGACACTCCTGAAGGCAGAAGCCAGAACCGTCGTGTAGAATTCGCGATTACAGCTAACGAAAAAATGGTGCAGGACGCTGAAAAAGAAGCACAGAAATAATCCGGTTATCATTATAAATCATTTGGAAAAGCCGGTTTGCGATATGTAAACCGGCTTTTTTATCAGCCGATTTTACCATTCGCTAATTCGCTAATTATCTCATTCTCTAATTAACCATCGTTCATTTTTTTTGAAAGATATTTAACAAACTATTATATGTTTCAGAAATTTTTGAAACGTAAATTTGTAGCAGATATAAATCAACAATCATGGCAACGAAAAAAACAACAGCACAGAAACCGTTACTCGATGACAACCAGATTATTGCATTGTATATGCAGGATGTCATGGAAAGCAACAATCAGCCTTTGAATGTCTATACTTTTTGTAAAAAGAACGGCATCGAAGAATCTGAATTCTATACTTTTTTCAATTCGCTTGAAGGCATAAAGGCGGAAATCTGGGTGAAGTTTTTCGAAAATGCCATCGCCACGATTGAAAATGAAAAAGGCTATGTCGCTTACACGAAAAAGAATAAGCTGCTCACTTTATATTTCACTTTATTCGAAATACTGACGCTCAACCGCAGTTATGTGGTTTATACGCTTGACGAGAATAAAGAAGGATTGAAAAACCTGAAACAATTAAAAGGCATCAGAAACCATTTTCGCGATTTCATCGTAAATGTCATGGAAGCAGGTGCAACAGAAAAAATGGCCAAAGTGCAAAAAGTCACCAAACCCGTTTTTGCCGAAGGCGCCTGGATACAGTTCTTATTCATATTGAAATTCTGGTTAGATGACACTTCCAAAGGTTTCGAAAAAACGGATATCCTTATCGAAAAGTCTGTCAATACGGCTGTCGATTTACTCGATACAAAACCGCTCGAAAACCTCTTTGACCTCGGAAAATTCCTTTTCAAAGAAGCTAAAATGAGATAACGATGAAGACATTAGATAAAATACCCACAGGAAAGATAGAACGCGCATCGCAACTCGTTAAGACCGGATTTAAAGTCGGTGGCAATTATGTCGCTTATTACGGCGAAAAGATAATCCATCCGTCATTAACCCGCGACAAACTCAACGAAAGCAATGCCGAAGATATTTACGACGGCCTCAAGAACATGAAAGGAAGCGCGCTGAAAGTCGCGCAAATGCTGAGCATGGATAAAAATATCCTGCCAAAAGCGTATGTCGATAAATTCTCGCTGTCACAATTTTCTGTTCCGCCTTTGTCGGCGCCGCTCGTTCGCAAAACCTTTAAGACGTATCTCGGACAATATCCTGAAGCGATATACGACACTTTCACTCCGGATTCCGTAAATGCCGCCAGTATCGGTCAGGTACACAAGGCAACCAAAGATGGGAAACAACTTGCTGTGAAAATCCAATATCCCGGAGTGGCAGACAGTATCAGCTCAGACCTTGCAATCGTTAAACCGTTTGCGATTAAGATGTTCAACCTCCAGGGAAAAGATTCTGAGAAATATTTCAAGGAGGTTGAGCATAAATTAATAGAAGAAACCGATTATAAACTCGAAGTGCGCCAGGGAATAGAAATCGCAGAAGCGTGCAAAAATATTCCAAATTTGCGTTTCCCGAAATATTATCCGGAATTGTCGTCGGAAAAAACCATCACGATGGACTGGATGGACGGTGAGCATTTATCCGAATGGACGGCTCACAACAAAGACCGTAAAAAAGCCGATAAAATCGGGCAGTCGTTATGGGATTTCTATCTCTTTCAGATGCACCAGTTGCGCCAGGTTCATGCCGATCCACACCCGGGAAATTTTCTGGTCGATGAGAATGACGATTTGATTGCGATAGATTTCGGCTGTGTGAAACAAGTGCCCGATGAGTTTTATTATCCGTATTTCGAAATTTCAAAACCTGAAATATTAGATAATGTTGTTTTGTTCATGGAAAAGATGTATGATCTTGAAGTGTTACGCAAAGACGATACACAACAGGAAATTGAATATTTCACCGGATTGTTTCATCAGATGCTGAGTTTATGCACAAAACCTTTCAGAAGCGAAAGTTTTGACTTTTCGGATGAAGCTTTCTTCAAAGAAATTTCAGATTTAGGGGAAGCATTTTCAAAAGATTCGCAATTGCGTAAGATGAATGGCAACAGAAGTTCGAAACATTTTTTGTATATTAACCGTACGTTCTTCGGATTGTACAATTTATTACACGATTTGAAAGCCAGAGTGGATACACAACATTATAAAAAATATATGAAGTAGTCGAAAGACTAAAGTCCAAAGAGAAAAGTCACTCATTTTGTCGTAAGTTCTAATCTTTCGACTTTTGACTCAAAAAAGTTTGTTTTATTGGTTAGGTTGGTAAGGGCGGATCTCCACGTTTGAGAATCCGCCCTTACTTTTTTCAAGTCAAAAGTGACAAGTCCAAAGTCTAAAGAATGAGCAACTCATTTAAAACTTCGATTTTTATTTTTCACAATCTACAGCACTTTCGGCTTTTGTCTTTCGGCTTTCGACTCAAAAAACTACCTTTGCATTTTAAATCCAGAATGCCAATCCCAATGCTTCAAATCAATACTATTTCCTTCGCTTACGATACCCTACCCGTAATCAATAATCTCAGTTTCACGCTAAAAAAAGGTCAGAATCTTTCCGTCATCGGCGAAAGCGGTTGTGGAAAAAGCACTTTACTCAAATTAATTTACGGTTTGTATGATTTAAACGGAGGTGAAATTTTCTGGAATGAGAATCAGATTCTGGGCCAAAATTCCACCTTATTCCGGGTGCGCCTGAAATGAAATATCTCGCTCAGGATTACGATTTAATGCCTTATGTTACAGTTGCTGAAAACGTCGGGAAGTTCCTCTCGAATATGTATCCCGAAGAAAAAAATCAACGCGTAAATGAACTGCTAGAAATGGTCGAAATGACGGCTTATGCCAATACAAAAGCAAAGTATTTAAGCGGCGGACAGCAACAGCGCGTCGCATTGGCAAGGGTTTTGGCATTGGAGCCTGAAGTGCTTTTGTTGGATGAGCCTTTCAGTAATATCGATAGTTTCAGAAAAGGTGCGCTGCGCCGGAATCTTTTCGCCTACCTTAAATTTAAAGATATCACGTGCATCATTGCAACTCATGACAGCATCGACGCTTTATCTTTTTCAGATGAAACCATCGTAATGAAAAACGGTCAGATCGTGCAGCACGACTTATCAGCAAAAGTCTATCTTAAGCCGATTGACAAATATGCGGCCTCACTTTTTGGAGAGGTCAACGAAGTGAAAGTTGCTAACCTGATTGCAACTGAAGACAAAGAAAAAACAATATTTTTATACGCCAGCGAATTGTTCCTGACTGAATTTTCAGATTTTGAGGTAACTGTTAAACATTGCTATTTCAAAGGGCACAATTATCTGGTGAAAGCTGTTCACGACCGGAAAGCGGTTTTCTTCGAATCGGCATTTGAAATTCCCGAAAACGAAACGGCTTACCTTACCGCTGATCGCGAAATTATTGATATCAGGCTTTTATAGCACAGCATTTTCTATATTCCAGTATAAAACGTATCAATCGTAGGTTTAATTCCATAAAGAAGATGTGGACCTAACTTTCAATTGCTTTTAATTCCAAAAATTTAAATTTACCGATTAATAAAAAAACCTTACCTTGTCTTGTCCTTTTTTAAGGATAACATAAATTCAAGGTGTGATTTTTAATTAAAAAGAAATATATGTACCATTCGAAAATCAGCGGACTCGGTTTTTACGTCCCCGATAACATAGTCACCAACGACGATCTGTCAAAAATCATTGACACCAATGACGAATGGATCCAGGAGCGCACCGGAATCCGGGAACGCCGCCACATCATCCGCGGAGAAGATACTACTACAACGATTGGGGTGAAAGCTGCTAAAATTGCCATCGAGCGTTCGGGGATCGTAAAAGATGATATTGACTTCATTGTTTTTGCGACTTTAAGTTCGGATTATTATTTTCCTGGTCCAGGCGTTTTAGTACAAAGAGATTTAGGTTTGAAAACTGTAGGCGCATTAGATGTTCGCAACCAATGTTCGGGTTTCGTATATGCGCTTTCCGTTGCCGATCAGTACATCAAAACCGGCATGTATAAAAATATTCTCGTGATAGGTTCGGAAGTGCATTCTGTTGGTCTTGATATGACTTCGCGAGGCCGTGGAGTCTCAGTAATTTTCGGTGATGGAGCAGGAGCAGCAATTTTATCCCGTGAAGAAGATCTGACAAAAGGGATTCTTTCAACACATCTGCATTCAGAAGGCGAACACGCAGAAGAGCTCATCGTTAAAGCACCCGGAATGGGTGGAAGATGGGTAAGCGATATCCTTTCGGATAATGACCCGGATGATGAAAGCTACCTCCCGCACATGAACGGTCAATTCGTGTTTAAGAATGCGGTCGTTCGCTTTGCAGAAGTCATCAATGAAGGATTATTGGCCAATAACCTTACAGTCTCAGATATTGATATGTTGATTCCGCATCAGGCGAATTTGAGGATATCGCAATTCATCCAGCAGAAATTCAGTCTGAAGGATGACCAGGTTTACAATAATATTCAACGTTATGGAAATACTACAGCAGCTTCGGTGCCAATAGCGCTGACAGAGGCTTGGGAGCAGGGAAAAATTAAATCAGGCGATATTGTTATCCTTGCAGCCTTCGGGAGCGGATTTACCTGGGGAAGTGTCATTATCAGGTGGTAGTCAATGCATTGAAAAATTAAAAAACCGGAGGCATCACACTCCGGTTTTTTTCTGACTAATTCTAACTAATAAAAGATGCAAGATTACTTGCTATACACATTAGTAGCAAAAAGTTTAATTTGTTACAAAATAGCACTCATAAAAAAAGGCTTCCCGATTTGGAAAGCCTTTTTACATTCTTACTTATCTTATAATAGAAAAGTGTGATCTATATTCTTTAGGTAAATTTGTCAACGGATCGATATAATTTACAGTAAACCAGTAATCATCTGCAGGAAGCTCAAAACTATTGAATCTTCCATCCCAATCCTGACCAGTCTGCAATTCTTTCAACAATTTTCCGTATCTGTCATAGATGAAGATTTTTACACCTGGTTGTTCTGATACTACCGGAATTTTCCAGGTATCATTGATGCCATCTCCGTTTGGAGAGAAGAAAGCAGGGCTGTTGACCATCTGAACCGGAATAGGCAGCATTGCATCGCCACAACCATTTATGTCAATTACTCTTATTTCGTGAGCACCTGAGTCTAAACCTGTAAAAGTCTTTTCAATTTGCGGCTCACCGCCATCCAGTGAATAAAGAAGGTTAGAAGTGTCGCCATTGTAATTGACAGTCAATGTCTGGTTGTTTGTAAACCATCCTGATGTTTCAATTGTAATATCTTCAGCACGCGGGATTAATGACTGTTTAACAGTTACCGGTATATCATCTGAAAAACATCCTGCAATTCCATTAGTGAAAGCGGTTATTACCAGTTTATATTCTCCGGCTTCAAGCGGCGTAAAGTTTGGTGCTGTACTTACTACTGTACCATCAGCTTTTGTCCATTCAAAGTGGTAAAGCGAAGAACTGTAGCCACTGACAATAGTCTCAGGCGTGATTTGTCCTGTTGGTTCGGTCTACGCAAATGACACCCGAAAGCGGATCAGATTTTGGCTTCGCTATAATAGTCATATCAATACGTATCGGAGTGTAACAAAGCGGTGTGGCGATGTTAGTAACGACTGCATATACAAATGGAAGCGAAGTATCTGTAAGATTAGCGTCATTGTTTACAGGAATGAAATTGTTTGTGGCAATGTCGCCCAATCCTTGGTAATATTTCACCTCATAAGTTGCTGAGCTTTGTGTGCCAAGGATAGTTGATGTAAGTCCATCAAGATCATAAGCAGTAACACCGTCATCCAAACCATCAGCATCACAGAAAGTTGTCTGGCTGGCCGAAGGAGCAGTAGCTGTCGGGTTATCGTTGATGGTGACCTGGAAAGTAGTCTCGTCTGAACAAGTACCCGCCGGATTCATACCGTACACATAAAGCGTATAAGTTCCGGGAATGTTCGAGTAAGAACTACCTTGAGCCAACGGACAGGCACCATTTGATCCTGTATAATATCCCGCACCAGGAACAGTAAGGTTCGGCAATTGATAAGAACCACACACTGTTGCATTTGCTGCCTGATCTACATTATAAATATTGATAGTCAGCATAGCATCACTCTCACAAGTATTTGGCGCAGTACCATTAACGGCATGTACGTAAATTACCTGGTTTGTGGTATAATTTTGTCCTACCGGAATAGATCCTCCTGTACCATTAGCAGCCTCCAAAATATCCTACAGAAGTTGCGGTAGTGGTAAGTGCTGGCAATGTATAATCATTACAAGCATTAACTGTGGCACTATCAGCAGTAGCAATTACCGGAGTATCAGTAATAGTTATCGTAAAAGTCGCAGAAATATTACAGCTTGCATTCGAAGCACTTTCCGCGTACACAAATATCGTATGCGCGCCAACTCCAGTAATAGTAAGGTTTGCAAGTGGTGTTGTATGCGTAGCATCAGTGTAATAATTACCAACTGTCAAAGCAGGCAGTGTGTAAGTATCGCAATGGTCTTCATTGTCAATTTCTGAAGCAACGAATGCAGGTGTTGCACCAATCGTTATTACGAATGGCTCATCATCAAAACAGTTTGGCGTTGTTCCGGTATCGGCATAAGCATAAAGCGTTGTTGTGCCAATTGTATTGAGCGTGGCGCCAGGAAGAACCTCAGGGTTACCTCCGGAAATTGTAGGTCCAGCCAGGTAAAGTATAAAAGTGTGTTATAGGTGCTCCAACTGTTGTAAACATTGCATCATTATATGCCGGAACTACATAAGTATCACAAGATGCAACCGGTGTTATCGGACTGATTACAGGAGTGTCTGTAATAGTTACTACAAAAGTTCCGCTTACAAAACAGTTTGGTGTAGTTCCTGTTTCAGCATATACATATACATCGTGCAAGCAGCACCTGTGATGGTAAGGTTTGTAAGAAGTGTTGTATATGTATTGTCAGTGTAATAATTTCCAACTGTCAACGCAGGCAATGTGTAAGTATCACAAGCCGGTACGTTTTGGATTTCTGAAGCCACTAATACTGGTGTTGCGTTGATGTCAATTACTAAAGGCTCTTCGTCAAAACAGGTCACGTTTGCATCGCCAACCTGAGCGACTACATAAATGGTAGTGTCATTTGCAATAAGGTCTCCGGGGAATTTTTCTGTTCCACCACCTGCAGCACCACCAGGTAAAGTGTAATAGTGGTTTACAGCATTTGCCGGAGTTGTGTTAAAACTGGCGTATGGAGGTAATGTATAACTGTCACAGAAAGTTACAGGCAGGATAGGATCTACTACAGGTGTTGTGAATATTGTTACTGTAAAAGGATCCTCGTCTGAACAGGCAACCCTATTGTTGTCTTGGTCATAGATGTAAATCGTTTTGGTGTAAACTGGTGTTCCCGGAGGATTAGGCATTATAACAGTTCCCGCTGGAATAACAGTATTACCACCAAAGATATTGCGACCACCCGGTAATTCATAATAGGAACCATTACCTGTGATAGGAGGTAAAGTGTAGCTGTTACAAACCGAAAGGTCATTTACATCAGTAACAGTCGTACTCACAATAACAACATCAATGCTGTATTCCTGGAAGCAGGTGTTTGGTGATACAGCGCCTGAATAAACATAAATGGTGTTGGTACCCGGCGTGCATATTTGAGTTCCCGGAACCAATAATGTATTTGTGTTATTGGTTGGACAGACCAGATTGCAAATAATATTCTCCATTAACCAAATCGTCCAGTGTGTAGCATGAATTACACTGTATCACTTCTACCGGTTTAGCATCGATAGGAGGAGAGTTGAATATTTCTACAGTGAAACTATCTTCAACAAAGCAGGTAGCATCACTTGGAAGAACATCATAAAAATATAGGGTATGTATACCTTGTCCGATAATTGGATCTCCTGCGTTAAGCGGAGTACCTAAACCTCCCGGTTGTGTATAGTAGTGACCGGTGTGGTTTGGATTTGGTAAATAGTAGATGTCACATAAAGGTTAGTACGTCAGCAAACGGCGTTAATTGCGGAATTGCAATCTTAACATGGAAATGTACGTCATTAATACATGGTTGTCCGGGAACTGAGATATAAACATCCTGCTCTCCTGAAGTTACTTCTGTAAGTACAGGAAGAGCGGCGTTTGGTCATGAATAATATTGTCCTACAGCAAGTGTTGGTAAAGTATAAGCGGTACAAGATTCAACATCTGCTGGGGTTGTGATTTGTGCAGCTCCTATGAATACGGTGAAACTAACTTCAGATGTACAATTCGGAGAACTGGTGCCGCTTTCCTTATAAGCATATACAACTTTTTGACCTGGCGTTGAAATTGATCCCGTTATAACAGGTAAACCTTTGTTAGGGCCAGTATAATAAGTAACGCCAGCAATAACAGGTAAGGTGTAAGAAGTACAAGCGAAACGGTTTGGATAATCAGTTTGCACCAATGGAACAAACGGTATGATTGTAATTGTAAACGCCTGATCTTGCACACATGCAGGTGTTACTGTTGTGTCTTCAAAATAAACATGCAGCGTTTTCGTAGTTGTTACCGGTCCAACATAAGGCCCGAAGGATTTCCAGCCGGCTCACCCGCGAATTCATAGTAAGTTCCGTATGGCAATGCCGGTAACGCATAAGACGTACAGTATGTTCCAGAAGCAGGTGCGATACCCGGTAAATCAGATTTTGTAACTTTAAAAAGATCCTGACCACTACAAGTACCATTATTATTATATACATAAATATTTTGCGTAGTAGTAATAGAAGCACCTACTGCGAGCGGACGTACACCGTTTGCACCGGTAAAATAACCTGAACCGGCATAAGTCAATGGAGGAAGTGTGTAAGAAGTACATACAACTACATCCGGAAGAATATCAACCTGAGGAAGCGGCACAACCGTAAGCTGAACTGTAGTTACAGCATAACAATCCGGATTCGAGATATTGGCAACCCTTACATATAAAACTCTGGTAAGTGTTGTAAGGTTCAGGGGAGCTGTTGTGGCAACTGGCGGAATACCCGAAGCAGCAGCGGCAGCGGTAAAATGGAAAGTAACGATATTATAGACCGGACTCTGTCCACCTAAAACATCAGCTTTTATTTGCGATAACGGGAAATTTGATAATGGCGTTGGATCCGTAAGATTACGGGCACATTGGGTTATTGCAGTCGGAGTTGTCGCAATGATAGGACTCGCGACAATATTCAAAGCAAAAGGCCTTACAATAAAACAAGGAGCACTTGAATCTTTTATCCTTGCGTAGATAATTTTCCCGCTTTGTGTACTAGGCAATGTATAAGTATTCCCTAACGCACCCGTAACGCCATCACCATTGGCATTGGCAAGCGTATCAAAATAAGTGATACTCGTGGTCGTCGGAGATAAATCGTCAGAAGTATTAGTTGGAGTATTGTTATTTAATATGATTGTCGTATTTTTTGTCAAATCAACATTGTACGAAGCAGCACTTGTATTACAGACATAGATGTCAGGTACAGTCGCTAATGCATTGACAGGCGGATAAATTTTCACCTCAATCTGATTGTCAACAGGATCACAACCCTGACGTACATAATTAAGGTTATAAATATGAGTTCCGGCCCCGGAGGTGTCGTAAGGTTGTTAAGATTTAACGAAGGGCCTGTCTGAGCCGGTACCAGTGGCGTTAAAGTCGTGCCAACAAGTTCTGTCCATACATAAGTTGTAGGAACCGGAATCGCTGTTGTATTGATTGTTGGTAAGGGATCATTAGCACAAAGTGAAATATCAGCAGGAAGGATATCCTGGCCAATGTTAAAGCTGTTAGCTTCCAGGAAGATAGCAGAATCATATTCCGGGTTATTACCACCATCTGCAATTACAAGCTTAATGTGATAAGTGTTTCCTGCAACTACATTCGCATGCGCTACCAATTCTACGGTTTGGCCATTAAAATTGATTGCAGGCCCAATCCCGGAGGGTTATAAGTTCCAAAGTAGGCAGCATTTGCAGACGGGCAGTTAGGGTTATTGGCAATATCCCTGATAGTTTCTACAGAAATCGGAACATTACCATTGATTACAGCAATATTTTGTGTTGGTCACCGGATTTGTGATTGGTGTAAGCAAAAATGCAAAAGCATCAGAGAAATTACATTGCCCTGGCCATATTCTTCAGAAGCGAAAACAAATGAAAAATCAAAACTCGCCGTTGACGGAATAAAGTCAAATTCAAGTACCGTAGCGTTTTTAGAAACTACATTCACGCCTTGTGCCGCTAAAGCTGTTTCAAGAGCTGTATCTCCGGGCCATGCAGCAGTACCGTCGCTAAGTACAGTGTTATTCGGACTTGGAACTTTCGTTACATCTCCTGTTGTTAAAACAACACCTTTTGCAAACGGAAAGTTTGGATTACTATTGGTAAAGTAACCGATACCATTAGTTGAACCAAAAGCCGTACCTGTTGATGCCTGTACGTTAGTACCTGAAACACAGGGTGAATTGATAAGAATCTGGTTTACAAGCTGGTTTGGATTATAGGTAGTTGCATCAATGACAACACCTTGTGAAAACCCGGCAAAAGAGACCGTCAACAGTAGAAAAATAAAGATCTTTTTCATTTTTTCAAAATTATTTTAAGGTAACAAACATAATAATTATTTTATAAATAACTCTTAAAATTCATAAAATCGTGTTAACAATTTTCTGAGCTTCATAAATATACCCAATAACAGTTTATTTAATCATTTACCCTACTTTAACCTAAAAATTTAACTTTCTTACAGCCCTGTTACAGAATTAGAATTATCTTTGCACCTTTAAAAATCAGACCATGTCACTTTCATCCATTCTCACGCCCGAAATCACGAACGCAATCGGCGTTTTGTTTGGTACATCAATCGATAAAATTGAGTTCCAGGCGACCCGACGCGATTTCGAAGGCGATATTACCATGGTCATTTTTCCATTGCTGAAGCAAATTAAAAGCAACCCTGTTGAAATCGGTAATAAAATCGGCCGGTATCTCGTCGATAATGTTACAGAAGTCAGCAGTTTCAACGTAGTTTCGGGATTTTTAAATATTGTTATTTCCGATAAATACTATCTGGATTTTTTCAATGGTATCAAAGCCGATGAAAAATTCGGTTCTGTAACGATTGATGTGAATGAAAAAGCAATAATGGTTGAATATTCTTCGCCAAATACCAACAAACCATTACACTTAGGGCACGTTCGAAATGTATTGTTAGGATATTCCGTCGCCGAAATCATAAAAGCTTCCGGAAAAAAAGTCTACAAAACACAAATCATCAACGATCGTGGTATTCACATCTGCAAATCAATGATTGCATGGGAAAAATTCGGTAACGGAGAAACGCCCGAATCAACAGGATTGAAAGGTGATAAACTCGTCGGAAACGCCTATGTCGCTTTCGATAAGGAATACAAAAAACAAATTGGTGAATTGGTTGCCGAAGGAAAATCAGAAGACGAAGCCAAGAAATCAGCGCCAATCATGCTCGAAGCACAACAAATGCTCCTTGATTGGGAAGCCGGAAAACCAGACGTAATTGCACTCTGGAAAAAGATGAACCAATGGGTTTACGATGGTTTCGAACAGACCTATAATACTATAGGAGTAAATTTTGATTCTTATTACTACGAAAGCAATACTTATTTATTAGGAAAAGAAGTTGTACAATTCGGTCTTGAAAAGGGTATTTTCGAAAAAGATCCGGACGGTTCTGTGTGGATTGATTTGACCAAAGATGGCCTCGATCGCAAAATCGTCCTGCGTTCAGACGGAACTGCTGTTTACATGACACAAGATATCGGCACTGCCATCCAGCGTGTGAAGGATTTTCCAGACGTGGGCGGAATGGTTTATACCGTTGGTAACGAACAGGATTACCATTTCAAAGTCTTATTCCTAATACTGAAAAAACTCGGGTTCGACTGGGCAGAAAGCCTTTTCCATTTGTCTTACGGAATGGTCGATTTGCCTTCCGGAAAAATGAAAAGCCGCGAAGGCACTGTTGTTGACGCCGATGATCTAATGGCAGAAATGACCGAAACCGCACAAAAAATCGCTGAAGAACTCGGCAAGCTTGACGGTTATTCTGATGCTGAGAAAGCGGCATTGTACAAAACAATAGGCCTCGGCGCACTCAAATACTATATATTAAAGGTAGATCCGAAGAAACGAATTTTGTTCGACCCGAAAGAATCTGTCGATTTTCAGGGAAATACAGTTCCGTTCATCCAATATACTTACGCGAGAATCCAATCGATCATCAGGAAAGCCGATTTTGATTTCAGCACAACTGCCGAAAATATCGTACTTCACGAAAAAGAAAAAGAACTCATCAAGCAAATCGAATTGTATCCGGAAATCATCCAGAATGCCGCGCAAAATCACAGCCCGGCGCTGATTGCCAACTATGTATACGATTTGGTGAAAGAATATAATTCCTTCTACCAGGCCGTTCCGATCTTAGGTTCTGACAAAATGAATGAGAAAATCTTCCGCGTACAATTGTCCAAAAAAGTAGCCGATACTATTGCATCCGCTTTTGCGTTGTTGGGAATACAGGTTCCTGCGAGAATGTAAGGCAATTAATATTAAGATTCAAAAGTGAACACCAGTAAATCGTATTTCTTCCAGTCTTTCCTGATAATATTGCTATCTGCAATCTTTTTTGTTGGATTGAAGAAAGTATTGCCGAAAAAGATCTTCTCCGCAAAAGCCGGAACGACTAAAAATGTCCTTATCGACAGCATGCTCATTGACGCTTTCGAAGCAGAAAAAGATACTTTAAATGCAGGAATCGGAGATACTTTAGGAAACCAGCCAATTGTTTACTACGAAACCAATGGTGTCACTTTTCCGGAAGAATCGTATGAAGATTATAAAGGATTCCAATACCTGATTCCATTCTTCGAAAAATTATACCAGCTCGAAACCAACAAATCCGGCAACGTCCGCATCGCTTATTTCGGAGATTCTATGACCGACGGTGATTTTATCGTACAGGATTTGCGTGCTGCGATGCAGGAAAAATTCGGTGGTAAAGGTGTTGGATTTGTGTCGATTACTTCAGAATCTGCGGCTTCACGAAGCTCCGTGACGCACCAATTTTCAGGAAACTGGAAAATGCAGTCTTATTTAAATGTAAAAAATCCACTGCGCCCTTTTGGCGTTAACGGTCACGTATTTTTCGCGAATGATACCGCGCATACCGAATGGGTAAAATTCAAAGCGAATAATGGTAAGTTCACGTCGATGCTCGATAATCCGACATTATTCTATGGAAGTTCTAAAAATAAACACGGCGTTGTTTCTTACCAAATCGGAAAAGATACGATTCGCAAAAAACTCGTTCCGAATAGCGTCCTTAATACATTAGTGTTGTCGCAAAATAGTATCAAAACTGTAAAAGCCGATTTTCATGATGCCGATTCGATTCCGGTTTACGGATTCAATTTCGACGACGGAAAAGGCGTCCACGTTGATAATTTCTCACAACGCGGCAATTCCGGCATCCCGATTTCAAAATTCGATGTCACGCTGATGCGCGCTTTCCAGGAAAAACTTAATTATGATTTAATCGTCCTGCATTACGGCACCAACGTTTTGAATTACGGCACGAAAGATTATAGTTGGTATGACAAAAGCATGACGCGCACCGTTAACCGTCTGCGCGAATGTTTCCCGGGCGTATCGATATTGATTATTTCCACAGCTGATAAAGCTTCGAAATATGATCTGGAAATGAAAACCGACTCTGCCGTCGTGCCACTTTCCAATGCACAAAAGCGTTATGCCATCAAGACCAAATCTGGTTTCGTCAACCTTTACACGCTTATGGGTGGCGACGGTTCGATGACCAAATCGAACCGAAGAAGATCCGCCATTGGCCAACAAAGATTACACGCATTTCAATTTCCGTGGTGCGAAAAAAGTGGCAGGAATGCTTTACACGCAGATTTCTCAGGGTTACGAGCAATATAAAACCTTAAGAAAAAACAAAAAAGCGCCGGAAAGGCCTGTAGAATCAGACAGCATCATGCAAAATAATGAAGATGAAGATTAAATGGCTTTTCCTATTGTTGCTGGTAATTTCCGGCACTAAAATCCAAGCTCAGGTTGTGGATACCGTTGCCGTTGAAGTTGATTCAATTTTGGTTGATACGGCAGAAATTGTGCTGCCTGAAAACGGACTCAAAACCCGAATGCCATTCTGCCATTTTTTCAGAAATTGTATGATTTAGACCGTAATAACCCGGTTGTGAAAGGCCGAAAGATCAATATCGTTCACATCGGCGATTCTCATATTCAGGCAGATTTGATGACGGATAAAGTGCGCAAAAACCTGCAGCAATATTTCGGTAACGGCGGTCGCGGTACTCATATTTCCCCATGGTTTGGCAAGAACGAATGGTTCATCCGACATCAAATTTACATCGAATACCGGTTGGCAGAACCACAGAATTGTTTCTCCGATTGACGGGAGTCCGGTTGGGTTAAGCGGCATCGCATTATACACGAAATCCGACGATTTTGCGATTGAACTCAATACGAAAGTCATCGGCAACGAATTCAATACCATCAAAATCATTACGCCCAAAAACGCCAATAGTTTTGATATTGCGACTGCGAAAAGAACGATTACGCTCGAATCAAACGTTCCGAAGAAAATCACGCACAAAATCAAAAGCGGACAGACAATTTCTGAAATTGCTGATAAATACAATGTTTCAATTGCCGAAATTAAGAAGGCAAACCGCCTGAAGTCAAATTTAATCCGTGCCGGGAAAACGCTCAAAATTCCGACTGATGAAATGCAGAAGAAAGCAATCCAGCGTTCAGAATTTATACCGCTCTCGATGGAAGCAGATATAAATTCCCATTTCTACAAAACTGACATAAGTCTTAATAAAATTTACCTTTTGCCTAATAAAAGTGAAAATTCATTTGCACTAAATGGCGTTGTGCTCGAAAATAAAAATTCCGGTGTCATTTACCACAATATCGGTGTAAACGGCGCAAAGCTTTCGGATTATAACAAATATCCAATGTTTTTTGAACAATTGAAAGCGCTTGAGCCTGATTTGGTTGTTATCGCTTTGGGTACAAATGAATCTTTCGATAAAATGACAGCCGCAGCTTACATGGAACAGCTTGCAGCTTTTATCCAAAAAGTAAAAGAAGAAAACGGTAACATAAATATTTTGGTCATTACGCCGCCGCCGTCAAATTTCAAGCGTAAATACCCAAATATTTTTGCGGCAGATTACGCCAAAAAAATTATTGATGGTGCCGAAGATGGTAATTACACCGTTTGGGATATGTACTCGCAAATGGGCGGATTGTTTAGCGTGAACCGCAATTTCCGTAACGGATTGATGGCCAATGACCGCGTGCATTATTCTAAATCAGGTTACGAAAAGCAAGGCGATTTATTTTCAGAAGCCATTCTGAAAGCATTTCAGGATTATAAAAATAGCAGGAATTAATGGGTTTAGCAGATTTACAGCATTGGTTTACCGGAATTTTCGGAAACGTTACACCGGCAGATGTAGAGTCGTGGTTTGTTTATGATCCGAAACACCCAATTTTATTCAATACACCAATATTCCTGTGCTTTTTCCTGGCTTTTTATCCGATATATATCATGTCGACAAAAGTAAAAACATTCCATTTCAGGAATCTTTATGTTTTTGCATTTTCCCTTTACTTTTATTACAAATCGAGTGGCATTTATTTCCTTTTATTGGTTTGTTCCGGCGTTGCCGATTACAATCTCGCCAAGCTTTTATACGAAGAAGTGCTCGAAGGTTACCGCAAATTTTACCTTGTCGTCAGCGTTATTTTAAACCTGACTTTCCTCGGTTATTTCAAATATTCGACGTTTATCGTAGAGAATTACAACGAGCTGTCCGGTTCGAATTATATTATTGATAAGGTATTGCTGCCGGTCGGAATTTCGTTTTATACTTTCCAGTCGATGAGTTATATCATTGATATTTACCGGCGTGAACTACAGCCGACAAAGAACATTTTAGATTATATGTTCTTCGTTTCGTTCTTTCCGCAACTTGTTGCCGGCCCATTGTACGTGCTTCCGAATTTATTCCGCAGATATATAAAAAACTGAATCTGACGCGTGAAGATGTCAACTCCGCACTTTTCCTGATCATCGGCGGATTGATAAAAAAGACTTTTATTTCCGATTATATTTCGCTGAACTTCGTCGACCGCGTTTTCGACGCACCCAATAGCTATACAGCTTTTGAAAACCTGATGGCGTCTTATGGGTATACAATTCAGATTTACTGTGATTTTTCGGGTTATTCAGATATGGCGATTGGAATTGCATTGTTGATGGGCTTCCGACTGTCGGTGAATTTCCGCACACCATATAAATCATCGTCAATTACCGAGTTTTGGCGAAGATGGCATATTTCGCTGTCGACATGGCTTCGCGACTATCTGTACATTTCGCTTGGAGGCAACCGAAAAGGGAAATTCCGAATGTATGTGAATTTATTCCTTACAATGCTGCTCGGTGGTCTATGGCATGGCGCATCCTGGAAATTCGTGATTTGGGGTGTTTTGCACGGAACGGCTTTGGTCATCGAAAGATTCTTCAAAGATTATCTTCGCTTGCCAAAAAATAAGCTGATTTGGTTCATAAGCGTAATCCTGACTTTTCATTTTGTGGTTTTCTGCTGGATATTCTTCCGCGCAAAGGATTTTACAACGGCTTTCGATGTGATTAATAATATAGGCCAGCTGCAATTCCACGTCAACGAATGGATCACTATTATTGAAGGCTACAGGAATGTATTTTTGGTAATGCTGATTGGTTATCTGTGGCATTTCCTGCCGTCAAAAGTTGTTGGTTTTATGAAATCGGCTTTTGACAATTGCCCGATTGTAGTGAAAGCATTAGTGCTGGCGCTGACATATTGGCTTATTTATGCGACTGCAACGAGCTGGGCCACAGCCGTTTATTTACTTCCAGTTTTAAATAATTTTTTTTTAGAGGTATCGTTTTGAAAATCAAAATTGTAAGGCGCGAAGCCTTGTGTTTTCTGATTTTTTTAACTCATTGTGTGGAATAATTTGCCTAATTTGACGTTCAATTACAATACACAAAAACCTTAATACTATGAAAAAGACCTTTTATTCAATCTTCGCTGCCGCAATGATTTTTGCGACAGTGTCGTGCAGTTCAGATGATGATAATTCGACGACATCGCCTGCACAAGTAACAGCTACCGTTACTTCCGGAACTTGGAAAATCACGCAATTCAATGACAGCGGAACCGACGAAACCGCTCACTTCACCGGCTACAACTTTACATTTGCTACATCCGGCGCATTGACAGCGGCCAATGGCACAAATAGCTACACTGGCGTTTGGTCGGTAGAAAGTGACGACAGCGGCGACGATGATAGTTCAAGTAATGATGTTGATTTCAATATCGCTTTTGTAAGTTCGGATAATTTTACAGAACTGACCGAAGACTGGCATATCCTGGAACGCACATCGACCAAACTACGCCTGCAGCACATCAGTGGCGGAAATGGCGGAACAGATTTGCTGACTTTCCAGAAAAATTAAAAAAAACTAAACCAGTCTGAAAAGGCTGGTTTTTTATTTAGAAAGTAATCTTTACACTCAGATTTGGCGTTCTTTTCAGTGAGAAAGTATTCACAGTTTCAATTGCATCGTCTGTTTGATTGATGCGGTAATAGCGGTTGATGATGTTTTTCTTATCGAATAAATTCAGAATTGCAAAACTGGCGCGCAAAGTGCTGTTTTTGTATAATCTCCATTGGTAAGAAGTTGAAAAATTGACCTGAAAATAATCGCCCAGGTTTTCATTATTAGGGTCGTTGTAATCGATTTGAGTGCCGTTCTGCAAAAGCGTTTCCGATTTAGGTGTTGTTACAGGTCTTCCAGTATGCCATTTGCTTCCCAAAGCGATTTTAAAGTTCTTGCGGTCATAAGCTGCTGCAAGCGAAAATGTCTGTGAGACATCGAAATTGCTCGCAAAATCCGGTAAATAATAGCTTACAAAATTATATTTGTTCTGGCTGAAACTGTAGCAAAGCCAGGTGTGAAAGTTTCCGAATTTCTTCTGCACCAATAATTCTGTTCCCAAAACAGAGTAGCTGCCGTTGAGCTTCAGGTATTCGAGTTGATTTTGAAACGATTGGCTGCGGCTCATAATGCCGCTGACTTTCTTATAAAAATTATCCAGTGTTACCAACCATGTTTTGCTTTTAAAGGTATAGCCTGCGGCAATCTGTCCACTTTTCTGGATGGGCTTGTCATCGTTGTTGGCCAATGTCCATCTTCGCTTTTCAATACCCAAAAAATCCTGCTGCAAATCGATGACCTGCGAAACAGTCTGGCTTTTCATTTCTCCGGAAATTTCAAAAGTCACCTGATCGGATAAGGCATGATTCAACAATAATCGCGGCTCAAAAATGAATAAGTTGAAGTCTTCAATATAATTAGAGCGAAGTCCGGCCTTTATATACGTTTTCCTGTCGGCAGTCTGCAAAATCGTTTCCAGTATAAGCGCGTGCGTCCTGAGAATATCCCGGCTGCGCCTTACAAAAAGAGGATTGTTGATTTTTTCATAATCAGTAATACTGGTTTCATTGTATTGGTAACCATTATTAAAACTGACATAATCGTTAATGATGTGGTGGTTTTCGATGCGCAACCCAATGTCCTTGATAGAATTCCGCTGGTTTAGTTTTTGGTCATCTTCAATCGCTTCATTCGTCGCATCAAGCTTGTAATAAGAATTGTATACATTGACATTGGTGCTGTTATTCTCATCCCAATTGGTCTTCCAGTTGATGTTGGCGCCAAAATTATGCTGTCTCAGGTCGCTGTCGCGCGAGGCGGTTTCCAAATCATTGCTCTGGAAAATATCGAGAAAATTATAAACACCGATAATGTCGAAAGCCAATTCATTTTTAGTGCCGATTTTCTGCTGGAATTGCGACGTAAAATCATAAAAATAAAATGTCTTTTTAGATTTGTAAGTGGTATTCTCATTCCCATTCAGGTCAGTAATAATGGTATTCTGGAAAATCCTGTCGCTGTAAGCGGTATAAGTCGGCGTTGCAAATATATCCGTGTAAGAACGCCTTCCCGAAAACATAAAAGACGATTTTTTAGACGTTTTTATCTTCGAATAAAATGCCGCGCTGAGCATATCTGTTTCAAATGCCGAATTGCTTCTTTCAATCGAATCGGTTTTGGTGGAAATTGCAACGACGCCTGAAACACTTTCGCCCAGAAAAGCGCTGCTGCCGTTTTTAGAAATGCTTACTTCCTGCGCCGGTAAAGGGTTGAATGCAGAAATCAATCCAAAGAAATGTCCGGTCTGGAACATCCTGACGCCATTCCAGGTGAATAAATTCTGATCATGTGTTCCGCCGCGAATGTTGATGTTGGAAATCGTTTCATCTACACTCATGATGCCCGGAATCTGTTGCATGGTTTGCAGGATATCTGGTGTTGTCAACCCCGGTAAAATTCCGTATTTCTTCGGACTCACACGAAATGTGCCGTCGGTCCTTTTAGAGATTCCCGTTGTGAGATAGCCTTCAATGGTGACTTCGCTGAGCAATTCCGGTAAACTGTCTCTTACGGGAACCGGTAATTTTTCTTTTTCAGGTTTCGAAATACTGATGGATTGCCCGGTAATAAAAGTAAAATTGAGTCCGGTTTTCAATTTCAGGTAATGCAGTTTCTGCATCAGTGAAAAAGTGGGTTTTGGAGGCTCTAAAGTAAAAGCCGCGACTTGCTCGTCAAGGTAGTTGAAAACAATTTTATTCTGTTGTTCAATGCTGCTCAAAATGACTTTCAAGGGCAAAGCAGTCCCGGTTTTTTGAGCCGAAACCGACTGAAAAACGAGCACTGCAAAAAACACGAATAAACATTTGTTTCGCAAGTCAATGGCAATTTAAAGTAGCATCAGATCTACGAAACCAGTTATTTTTGGGTCAGGACAATTTTGTCTTTTTTATCGAAAGCGTAAGTAAAACCATAGCTTTCCCCTAAAATTTTTATTGCAGTTTCAAGATCATTTTTCGGAAGAACTCCCGTAAACTTTTGTGAAGATAATAACAGTTTATTGTCGATTTTTATTGCGTAATCGCGTTCAATCTCACTAATAATGTCATTCAGCGGAAGCGAGATGATCCTGATGCCGTCCTGCATCCATAAAGGCTTATCCCCGTTTGTAGCAGTTGCTGTAATCGATTTCCCGTTTTCAAATACAACGATTTGTCCTTTTTCAAGCATTCTAAAAAGCTTGCCGTCTTTTGAGCTTACACAGACCTTTCCTTCAAAACATTCAACTTCAAAACGGTCATTCCTGTTTTTCACAGTGAATTGCGTACCTACAACAGTAACTTTTCCAAGGGCTGTATTCACATCAAAAGTTTTTCCTTTTGCGACTTTGAAGAATGCTTCTCCGTTGAGTTCCAATTGCCTGTTATTGCTCCAGTTCCATTTTTTGTACTCGATTTCAGAGCCTGAATTAAGAACGACTTCTGAATTGTCAGGTAAAGTAAATGCCGTAGTTTTTCCATTTAAGGCAAGTTGATCGCTTGTCGTGAAATTTCTCGCGCCGAAGAAAAGCCCCAATGCAATAACCAATATTGCGGCAACCCTGAAAATCCAGGTTGTCATCGGGATAACTTTCGTTACTTTTTTAGGACGCGATATGACATCGCGATACATCTTTTTATGGTCAAATTCCGGCGCT
The DNA here is from genome assembly GCF_051373205.1 of Flavobacterium sp. 3HN19-14. NCBI lineage: Bacteria > Pseudomonadati > Bacteroidota > Flavobacteriia > Flavobacteriales > Flavobacteriaceae > Flavobacterium > Flavobacterium sp. 3HN19-14. The sequence continues at coordinate 3,617,539 of NZ_JBPPZT010000001.1, read as the reverse complement.
TTTAATGTCGCGGAATAAGCTGCAATCTTTTCGTATGTGGCGAATTCAGGCGTCTGGCGGAATTGCTGAAGTTCTTCTTCAGACATTTCGCCGGCAAGCCATCTGGCCAATTCATTTTCCTCTTTCATAATATTCCTTTTGCTTAGAACATTTAACTTAATAAAAACCCTACTATATATTGTCAATTTCTTTTCTCAGTGAAACCAGCGCGCCGTGAATGCGTTTCTCGACAGCCTTTACACTCAAATCAAGAATCACTGCGATTTCATGGTATTTCTTGCCTTCGATGCGGTGCAGCAGGAAGGCAGTTCGTTGTCCTTCCGTAAGATTTCCAATCGCTTTCTGCAGCTTTACGCGAAATTCTTCTTCTTCCAGAATGAATTCCGGATTTTGCGATGTAGCTTCCTGCGGTGCGGCATTCTTGGCATATTGCAAAACGACTTTCTGGTGCGCTATCTGATTCAGCGTGGCATTATTGGCAACGGTATACAAAAACGACCTCGCTTTTTCAAAAGGAACGCTCGCACAATTTTCCCATAATTTTATAAAAGCTTCCTGCGCGATATCGTTGGCCTGCTCTTCATTTCCGAATTTGTAAAATAAATAATTACGCAGTGTTTTGATGTTGCTTTCAAACAACGAAGAGAAAATATTTTCCCCACAAACGCCCTGCGATGAAGCCTTTTCAGCCATATTGATTTTTTGATTTCAGTAAAGATATGACTTTAGTTAACATCTGAAACATCAAAAACCCTACTTTAATTTTGCTCTTTTCGCTAAATTTTAAAAAATTATAGTAGGGTAAAATAGGACATGCCTGTTTTTAAATAAATACCATTGATTTTCCAATGAAAAGATACCTCAAGATAGTTTTTCCGTTATTGATTTTGGCAGCAGTTTTTATGTTTTCGTGCCAAAGTTCTGATACTGAAATTGCTGAGCAGAATCCACAAAATCTTACGCTTGCATCAGACCTTACCGGACTTCTGATCAGGGTTGCCAACAACACAACTGACAACGATTTTCCTATTGACAGTACCAATTGTGCTACGATTAAAATGCCGTACGCAATTTTCGTGCATGACCAGCAAGGAGATGTTGCAGTCGAATTTTCCCAATCAATTACCAACACCACAGAGCTAACAACAGCAAAAACTGTTATTGCTGGTCTTGAATATCCGGCTGATAATTTCTCACTGGTTTTTCCGGTGACGGTAGTTTTACAGGATGGGACAGAACAGGTTTTGCAAAACCATCACGATTTGCAGGTATTACGCGCCGGTTGCCAATCGGATCCAGGCTATGACAGCATCGCTTGCTTAAACCTTAATTATCCGATTACGATATTCAATTATGACAGCGATTTTCAGTTGGCGAATACTTATACGATTGAAAGCAATCTCGATATGCTTGGATTTCTGTACAATTTGAGTCCGGCCGATTATTATGCAATTGACTATCCGATTGCAGTGACAAAATCTGACGGACAAATAGTTACAATTAATAATAATTCTGAACTCAATGATGCCATTCAGGCTGCAATCGCCGAGTGTTTTCCGGTAATAAATCCGTGCACGAATCCGAATATATTAATGAGCGGCCTTATCGTCTACATGCCTTTTGCCAACGAGGCCAAAGATTTGATCAGTTTTGAAGATGCCATCAGGAATGATAATTTTCCGCTGACATTCGTAACCGACAGGGATGGCAATGCGAACGGTGCAATCTCGATGAGCGGACAGGAATTCGATGTTTTGAAAATTCCCGAAACCGACATGAACCATTTGAAGCAAAATGATTCGATTACTGTCAGCGTCTGGTTTCGCCAGCAATTGATTGATAATATTTCGCCAGACAGGATTTTTGAAAAGTCCAATGATTGCAACTGCGATTCGGGCTTTATTGTAGGCTATTCGACTGCACCTTATTTCGGACAATTCACACAAGGGATTTTTGATTCTGAATGGTCAAATGATCCGAATCTTTCCAATGATACGCAAAACTGGCACCATTTCGTTGTGACAGTTGCGCCCGGGAATGCAGTAAAATTATACCGCGACGGCGAATTGCGTTTCAGTACGATTATGCCGAATCTGAATATAGGTGAATGGTTCGGGAATTATGTCATCGGCAAACATTTCAGGGGATATGTTGATGATTTGAGGGTTTATCGCAAGACGCTTTCTGCCGACGATGTGCAGATACTGTTCAATCTCGAGGGCGATAACAATACATGTGTACAATAGTTAGTTGTTAGATAGTTAATTTAAGTTTGTTTGGCCAGCCTGAAAGGGCTGGTTTTTTTTGCAATGGGTTCAGGGTTTTAGGTACAAGGTTCAGGGTTGTCAGGAATCGTAATGAATTAGGAAATTATCTAATTCGCTAATTTTCTAATTCGCTAATTACCCTTATATTTGCAGCTTCAAAAACACCAGATTATGTTTGATAATTTAAGCGATAAGCTCGATAAAGCTTTCCATATATTAAAAGGACACGGAAAAATCACCGAAGTCAACGTAGCCGAAACTTTAAAAGAAGTACGCCGCGCCTTACTCGATGCCGATGTCAACTTCAAGATTGCCAAGGATTTTACGACCAAAGTAAAAGAAAAAGCGATTGGACAAGACGTTTTGACGACTTTACAGCCGGGACAATTATTGGTGAAACTGGTAAAAGACGAATTGACCGAGTTGATGGGCGGCGATGTTGCCGGAATCAATCTTTCAGGTGCGCCAACAGTGATTTTAATGTCAGGTCTGCAAGGTTCCGGTAAAACAACTTTCTCCGGAAAACTCGCTAATTTCCTCAAGACCAAAAAGAATAAAAAGCCATTATTGGTTGCCTGTGACGTTTATCGTCCGGCGGCAATCAATCAATTGCACGTCGTTGGTGACCAAATCGGCGTCGAGGTTTATTCTGAACTAGGGAATAACAATCCGGTCGAGATTGCCACCAACGCCGTAAAATATGCAAAAGAAAAAGGATACAATGTAGTCATTGTCGATACTGCAGGTCGTTTGGCCGTTGATGAAGAGATGATGGCCGAAATTGCCAATGTTCATGCGGCTTTAAAACCACAGGAAACGTTGTTCGTTGTCGATTCTATGACGGGTCAGGATGCGGTAAATACTGCGAAAGCTTTTAATGACCGACTCAATTTTGACGGCGTTATCCTTACCAAATTAGATGGTGATACACGAGGCGGAGCGGCGATTTCAATCAAATCTGTCGTCAACAAGCCAATCAAATTCGTCGGAACCGGCGAAAAGATGGAAGCGATTGACGTGTTCTATCCGGTTCGTATGGCAGAACGTATTCTCGGAATGGGAGACGTTGTGTCTTTGGTAGAAAGGGCTCAGGAACAATTCAACGAAGAAGAAGCGCGTAAATTACAGAAGAAAATCGCCAAGAACGAATTCGGTTTTGATGATTTCCTTACCCAAATCCAGCAGGTGAAGAAAATGGGTAATATGAAGGATTTGGTCGGCATGATTCCGGGCGCTTCAAAAGCAATGAAAGATGTAGAAATCGAAGACGACGCGTTCAAGCACATAGAAGCCATCATCCACTCGATGACGCCAGTTGAAAGAAGCAAGCCGGCAATCATCGATATGAAAAGAAAAACCCGTATCGCGAAAGGCTCCGGAACCAAGATAGAGCAGGTCAACCAACTGATGAAGCAGTTCGACCAGATGAGCAAAATGATGAAAATGATGCAAGGCCCAGGGCAGAAAAAACCTGATGAAGATGATGGGCGGCATGAAAGGAATGAGATAAAAAAATAGGTTTAGGGTTTAAGGTTCTGGGTTCAGGGACTTTAAACCCTAGTTTTTAACCCTGAACCCTATACCCAAAACCCTGTACCCATGATACTACTCGACGGAAAAAAAACCTCGGAAGACATCAAACTTGAAATTACTGCCCAAGTTGATAAAATGAAAAAAAATGGCGAGAAAGTACCGCATCTTGCAGCGGTAATCGTAGGTAATGACGGCGCCAGTTTAACTTATGTGGGCAGCAAGGTAAAAGCCTGCGAACGCGTTGGTTTCGAATCGACTATGGTGAGAATGCCAAGCACGACTTCTGAAACAGAATTACTGAAAAAAATCAAAGAACTCAACGAAGACGATAACATCGATGGTTTCATCGTACAATTGCCGTTGCCGGAACAAATCGATACGCAGAAAGTCTTAATGGCAATCGACCCAAGCAAAGATGTTGACGGTTTTCATCCGGAAAATTTCGGTAAAATGGCACTCGATATGTCGACTTTCATTCCGGCGACACCATTTGGAATTTTGGAATTATTAGAACGTTACGGTGTCGAAACCAAAGGAAAGCATACCGTTGTAATCGGCCGCAGCCACATCGTCGGAAGACCAATGAGCATTTTGATGGGAAGAAAAGGTTTTCCGGGAAATTCGACGGTAACATTAACACACAGTTACACTAAAAATATTGCACAAATCACAACCCAGGCTGATATCATAATTACCGCTTTAGGTGTTCCGAATTACCTGAAAGCCGAAATGGTTAAAGATGGAGCGGTTGTAATTGACGTAGGAATTACACGCGTTTCCGATGAAAGTAACGAAAAGGGCTACATCATCACCGGTGACGTCGATTTTGAGAATGTAAGTAAAAAGGTTTCACATATTACGCCGGTTCCGGGAGGAGTATGGCCAATGACAATTGCGATGTTGCTTAAGAATACGCTTTTGGCGCGTGAACAGCGTAAAGAAGCTAGGAAATAAATTCTGTAAAAAATTAATAGTCTCCTTTTTTCTTGTAGTTAGGATCATCTTTTTTGATGAATTCTACTCTTCGTCCTGCTGGTCTATTTTCTGGCAATTTTGAGTCTTGTGATTTATTTTTGAAGATTCCGGTTTTTCTTTCAGGGGATTCGTTATTGTTATCGCGTTTCCGGGGAGCATCTTGTTTCTTGTCTCTTGAATCTTTATCCTGAAACCCTGAATCCTGGCGTCTGCGATTTGTCATTTGACTTCTTCCTTCCCTCGGCGCATTTCTTCTCGCACGGGCTTCACCGGAGAAGCTAGCTTCTTCAGTTTTTCCCGATGGTTCGATTAATTGATTCAGTTCGAGAATTTCAGCATCGGTCAAATCGCGGTAACGGCCAACAGGTACATCCAATGAAATATTAATGATGCGAATTCTTTTGAGCGAAGTCACCTCATAACCTAAATATTCACACATGCGACGGATTTGACGGTTCAAACCTTGCGTCAATATGATTTTGAAGATGTACTTGCTTATTTGCTCGACTTTGCATTTGCGTGTAATCGTATCGAGAATCGGAACGCCATTGCCCATTTTTTCAATAAAACGGTCGGTGATTGGCTTGTCAACAGTTACTGTATATTCTTTTTCGTGGTTATTTCTTGCGCGAAGGATTTTATTGACGATGTCACCGTCATTCGTCATGAATATCAAACCTTCACTGGCTTTGTCAAGTCGTCCGATTGGGAAAATACGTTTTGGATAATTAATGTAATCGACGATATTTTCCCGAACTTCAAGGTTTGTCGTACATTCAATGCCAACGGGTTTATTGAAGGCCAAATAAACAGGTTTTTCATTTTTCTCGCGGATGAGCTTTCCGTCAATGCGGACTTCATCATCAGGTGAAACTTTTGTGCCGAGTTCCGGAACGATGCCATTGATCGTTACGCGGCCTTCCTCGATATATTTATCGGCTTCACGGCGCGAACAGAAACCGGTTTCGCCGATGAATTTGTTGAGTCTTTTCAGGTTTTCTTCCATGGAGCAAAGTTAATGAGAAAATTAGCGAATTAACGAATTAGCGAATGAAATCACTGCTCCAATTCGCTAATTCGCTAATTGACACATTCGCTAATTCTCTAAAAAATCAGCAATTTTTTCGGTACAATTCGGCATCGTGCATGCTGTGTCCTAAGCCTTTCGTTTCAACGAAAACTGAATTTTCCCAGGAACCGGCGATTTTGCGGCCTTCTTCAAATGCCACAACATTGTCGTCGATGTCGTGCGCAATCATGCCTTTTAATTTCAATTTTTTGCCGAAATGCTTCCCTGAAAATTCCTCGATTTTGAACTGCAGTTTTTCCATGAAATGGTTTTCGAGTGAACTGACCATTTTAGAATTCAGGCTTAAAATGAGTCCGAAATTGGCAATCAAAGTTTTTAAATCAGAAGGAGCGCCCAGTAAAATCATCTTTTCGAGCGAAGGATGTTGGTATTGCGACTGGAAATAAACGCAGGCCGCACCGCCAATCGAGTGCCCAATCAGGTATTTTGGCTTGAATTTTTCGACCGCAACATTGATGAACTCTGCGTAAGCCGGAACGCTGAATTCTGCGCCACTTGCGAGTCCGTGCGCCGGTGCGTCAATCGCGATAATCGTATAGCCGGATTTTTGCAAATGCGGAATCAGTTGTTCCCAGCGTGAAGCATTACTTTCCCAACCGTGAACCAGCAGAACGGTCTTGTCGTTGCCGTTCCATTTGTAAGCGGGAAAATGCTGGTCGTTGTAAAATAAGGTTTCGGTTTGGTTGCCGTGTAAAATTGGCGGCAGATTTTCAGGCGACAATCGTCCTGCTCTCGGGTTGCTGAAAAGCTTGAAAGCAAGTTCGAACGCTTTTTCAGGCAAAACGAAAACCAGCAGGTTCAGGTACAAACCTATTGATTTGGTGAGCAGCAGATATTTTACCTTTTTCATATAAAAAAAGCCTCCGTGAAGAGGCTTTCGTAATTATATATTAGAAAATAATTTTTCCATTTTTTCTTTTTCTTCTTCGGCCAGCGTGCTGTCGACTAAGATTCTTCCGGAATGTTCATCGGTGATGATTTTTTTTCTGGCGGCGATTTCAACCTGTGTTTGCGGCGGAATCGTGAAGAACGAACCTGCAGACGCGCCTCTTTCGATAGAAACTACTGCCAAGCCGTTTCTTACGCTGCCTCTGATTCTTTTGTAAGCAGTCAGTAAACGCGCTTCGATTTGTGCTTCGAATTCTGCTGATTTTTCAGAAAGGAAAGTTTCTTCTTTCGCAGTTTCTGCCATAATCGCGTCCAATTCAGATTTTTTGTGTGCTAAATGCTCTGTCTTTTGGTCAAGCTTTTCAGTAGAAGTGGCAACGATTTGTTTTTTGTATTCAATCGAAGCTTTCATTTCACGGATTTGCTTTTCAGCCAACTGGATTTCCAATTCCTGGAATTCTACTTCTTTGGTCAACGAGTTGAATTCGCGGTTGTTGCGAACGCTTTCCTGTTGTTTTGTGTATTTTTTAATCGATTCTTTGTGCTCGTCGATGGCGTTTTTCTTAGCTTTGATCTGGTCTTCGATGACGTCTAGATCTGCTTTAAGTTTTTCAGAACGCGATTTTAATCCGGCTACTTCATCTTCCAAATCTTCCACCTCTAAAGGCAATTCGCCGCGTACATTCCTGATTTCGTCAATTCTTGAATCAATCAACTGTAAATCATAAATCGCTCTCAATTTGTCTTCAACACTCAATTCTTTTGTAGTCGCCATATCTTATAAGTACTTAACGGGATTTGTATTTTCTTCTGATAAAATGAATGCAAAATTAGGCATTTTTTTCGTAAGATAATCAACAATATAATTTTTTGTATAACGCTCGCTTTCAAAATGTCCGATGTCGGCCAAAAGCAGTTGATTTTCGGCTTCGTAAAACTGGTGGTATTTTAAATCTGCGGTTAAAAAAGCATCTGCGCCGGCAGCAATGGCGTGCTTTATGGCGAAACTTCCGGAACCTCCGAGTACGGCAACTTTATGGATATTTTTGTTCAGGAATGCGCTGTGGCGGATGCCGTTCGCCTGCATTTTATCTTTTACATAATAGAGAAAATCACGTTCATTGTAAGTTGTAGGCAATTCGCCGATCATCCCGAGGCCGATATTTTGGTGTGTATTCTGCAAATCATAGATTTCGTAGGCGACTTCTTCGTAAATATGATTGGAGAAAAGCGCTTTCAGGATTTTTGATTCGAGGTGTTTTTCGAAAGTGACTTCGACTTTTATTTCGTTGGTTTGCGTCAATTCGCCTTTGTTTCCAACCGAAGGATTGCTGTTTTCATTGCCTTGATAAGTACTGAAACCTTCAGAATTGAAACTGCAATTGTCATAATTTCCAATAGTTCCGGCGCCTGCCTTGAACATCGCTTCGCGGATTTTTTGCGCGTTTTCGGGAACGGTGTAGGTGACTGAATTTCCGGATGAAATTCTGCTTCGGTGCCAAAATCATGGTATTTGTCAGTCCCAAAGTATCGCAGAAAATCTTGTCGACACCAAATTGGTGGTTGTCCAACGCCGTATGTACTGCATAAATCGCAATGTCATTTTTAATGGCTTTGATAACAACGCGTTCGACATAATTCTTTCCGGTGATTTTCTTTAATCCCGAAAACAAAATAGGGTGGAAACAGACGACAAGATTGCATTTTTTGGCAATGGCTTCATCAATCACGCTTTCCAGCGCGTCGTGGCAAACCAAAACACCCGAAACTTCATTATTTTTATCGCCAACCAGCAAACCAACGTTGTCGAAATCTTCGGCGTAGGCGAGTGGCGCCATTTCTTCGAGGACAGATAAAATATTAGAGATTTTCATATAACACAAATTGCACGAATTGGCACAAATTTTTGATTAAGTTTAAAAAAGTTGTGCCAAGCGGATTAATTTTTCAAAGATAAATAATAATAAACAGAATCGAAGCGAAACTAATTCGTGCCAGTTCGTGCAATTCGTCTTAATTTTTTTACTTTCGTAAAATGCTTTTCCTGCGAAAAATACTTTTCCCGTTTGCCGTATTATATGGCTGGATTACGGGTTTTCGCAATTTTCTTTTTGATAAAGGCATCCTGAAATCTTATACTTTTGACGTTCCTGTAATCGCCGTTGGAAATCTCAGCGTTGGCGGAACGGGAAAAACGCCGCAGATTGAATATTTAATCCGATTGCTTTCTCCGAATTATAAAATCGCAACGTTGAGCCGCGGTTATAAAAGGCAATCTCAAGGTTTTATTCTGGCAGGTGGTGATGATAATGCGAAAACACTCGGTGATGAGCCATTCCAGTACCATCAAAAATTTCCTGAAATTCAGGTTGCTGTTGATGCCGATAGAAAGAACGGTATTGAACAATTACTTTCCCAAAAAATAAAACCTGAAATCATTTTGCTCGACGACGCTTACCAACACCGGAAAGTGAAGGCGGGATTTTATATTTTGCTGACTTCTTACGGCGAATTGTATTCAGATGATTACATGCTTCCGACGGGAAATTTGCGAGAAAGCCGCTCTGGTGCTAAACGAGCGAATGTGATTATTGTGACGAAATGCCTCGAAAATCTTTCAGTATCAGAACAATCCGAAATTCGTAAAAAGTTGAATATTGCGCAAAACCAGCAATTGTTTTTCAGTTATGTACATTACGATGACTTTGTTTTCTCTGAAGAAATTCAGATTTCATTTAACGAAATAAGATCAAAAGAAAAGTTATTGCTTGCCGGAATTGCAAAGCCGAAGCCGTTTTTCAATCATTTGCAAAATGGAAATGATATGGTGATGGAATTTCCGGACCATCACGATTTTTCTGAACAAGATATTTCAGAAATTTTAAGCAACGCCAAAGGCAATCTGATAGTTACAACCGAAAAAGATTATGTTCGTTTAAAAGGCCGCATTCCCAAGACACAACTTTTCTACTTACCGATTAAAAGTGCCTTTATGAATGAAGGCGATAAATTTGATAAAACCATCACCAATTATGTGGAAAAAGTACAACAGACCGTTAATTACATCAAAGAAAAAACCAGTTTCACGCCTGAATATGGCGTCATTCTTGGCTTCGGATTAGGCAGTTTTACCGACGATATAAAAATCGAACATATATTGCCGTATCATGAAATCCCGAATTTTCCGGTTTCAACAGTGCAGGGCCATAAAGGTGCTTTGGTTTTCGGGACAATCGGAGACAAGAAGGTAGTGGCGATGCAAGGCCGTTTTCATTTTTATGAAGGATATGACATGAAGGAAGTCACTTTTCCGGTGCGCGTCATGAAATACCTTGGTGTAGAAAAACTTATCGTTTCCAATGCTTCAGGCGGTGTGAATGTCAATTATAAGGTTGGCGATATCGTCATTTTAAAAGACCAGATCAATCTTTTGCCGGAGCATCCGCTGCGTGGCGTTAATGACGAGCGTTTCGGCACGAGGTTCGTCAATATGAGCGAGCCGTTTTCTAAAAATATGATAGCTAAAGCGAAGGAACTCGCGTCACGGCTGAGTATTGAAGTAAAAGACGGCATTTATTTAGGACTGCAAGGCCCGACTTTTGAAACTTTATCCGAATACAGGATGGTAAAGATTTTAGGAGCTGATTGCGTCGGAATGTCAACAGTTCCTGAAGTAATCGTAGCACGACACATGAATCTTGAAACATTCGGGATTTCAGTAATCACTGATATCGGCAATGAAGAAAGCATCGAAAGCATTACACATGCAGAAGTACTTGAAGCAGCGCAAAAGTCAGAGCCGCTAGTGAGGAAATTGATTAAAGAATTGATTTTGAATTATTAGTTTGGCGACGCCCCTCGACTGCGCTCGGGGTGACAGTTATCAATTTCGAGTAGGAAAGTTTTTTATTATAGCAGATTTGTCACCCCGAGCGCAGTCGAGGGGCTTGTTATAAAACAATTATTTTTTCATATAACCAATCAAATCAATAATCCGCGAAGAATAACCGATTTCATTGTCATACCAACCCACTACTTTTACCATTTTATCGATAACGGATGTCAACTGTGCATCAAAAGGCAGGAATTCCGGTTGCCGATAATATCTACAGAAACAATCGGGTCTTCAGTATACGCCATGATGCCCTTAAAGTGATTTTCGCAAGCCGATTGAAAAGCAGTATTGATTTCCTCAATCGTGACTTCGCGTTTTACATAACAGGTAATATCTGTCAATGACCCGTCAGGAACGGGAACACGAATACCGCTGCCGCCGATTTTACCTTCAAATTCCGGGAAAATTTTTGTCAACGCCTTTGCTGCACCCGTAGTTGTCGGGACAATCGACTGGCTGGCCCGCGCGCTCTTCGCAGGTCTTTATGAGGTTGGTCATGCAAACTTTGATCGGTCGTATAGGAATGAACGGTCGTAATATAAGCCTGCTCAATTCCACACAAATCGTCAATAACTTTCATCATCGGTGCGGCGTTGTTGGTAGTGCAACTTGCGTTGGAAACGATAGTTTCACTTCCATCTAAAATATTTTCATTAACGCCCAGAACAACAGTTTTGATGTTGTCAACTTCAGAAGGCGCAGACAAGATTACCTTTTTGGCCCCACTTAAAATGTGCGTGTTGATTTCGTCGAAAGTCTTGTATTTACCGGTAGATTCGATTACAAAATCAATGTCGTGCGAAGCCCAATTAAGATTGGCGATATTTTTTTCGTGAAAGAAAAGATAATGCTTGCCATTTACGACGATGCCATTTTCGTCAAAAGAACAATCAAAAGGCAAAACCCCGTGAATACTGTCATATTTGATAAGATGCGACATTGTGCGGTTGTCGGCGATATCGTTTATGGCGACGACTTCAATTTCGGGATGGTCGAGCAAAAGGCGGAAAAGGTTTCTTCCGATGCGTCCGAAGCCGTTGATGGCAATTTTTATTTTCAATTTTTTTTAGTTAACGGTTAACAGTTAACAGTTTACAGACTGCAGCAAAAACTGTTAACCGTAAACTGTAAACTTAAAACTATAAAATATGTTTTTGTGCTTTGTATGACGAGCGAACCAACGCGCCGCTTTCAACATGACGGAAACCCATTTCTAGTCCGAGTTTTTCGTATTTCGCAAACTGGTCCGGCGTGATGTATTCCTTTACCGGTAAATGTTTTTTACTTGGTTGCAAATATTGACCGATAGTCACGACATCAACATTCGCTTCGCGCAAATCCTTCATCGTCTGGATGACTTCTTCTTCAGTTTCGCCCAAACCTAACATAATGCCCGATTTGGTGCGGTTGACGCCTTTTTCTTTTAAATATTTCAAAACGGCAAGGCTGCGGTCGTATTTCGCCTGGATGCGTACTTCGCGTGTTAAACGGCGTACGGTTTCCATATTGTGCGATACAACTTCCGGATTCGCCTCAACAATACGGTCAATGATTCTTTCTACACCCTGAAAGTCAGGAATTAATGTTTCAAGCGTCGTTTCGGGGTTCATCCTGCGGATGGCGCGAACGGTCTCCAGCCAGATAATCGAACCCATATCTTTCAAATCGTCACGGTCAACGCTCGTTACAACGGCGTGTTTAATGTTCATGATTTTGATGGAGCGTGCCACTTTTTCAGGTTCGTCCCAGTCTACCGTTTCGGGCCTGCCGGTTTTTACGCCGCAAAAGCCGCAGGAACGCGTGCAGATATTACCGAGAATCATAAATGTAGCTGTGCCTTCGCCCAACATTCTCCCATATTCGGACAACTTCCTGAGGTGCAGATGGTATTGAGTTTGTATTTGTCTACAAGCCCACGCAGTTCGGTATATTTTTGTCCGATTGGCAGCTTTACCTTGAGCCATTTTGGCTTGGCGCTCCTTGCTTCCGCGTTATCTAAAACAGTTTCCATGCAGTGCAATTTTAAGGCTGTAAAGATAAGCAATAAGATGTTAGGTTTAGGGCTGAGATTTTAGTTTTTGATTATAGCGGAATAGATAAGATATTTAGACTATTCTGTAAAATCCAAATCGCGATTGTGTGTTTCTTCAACAGTCAGCGTCGAATAAATGCCGAGGATAAATACAATAATTCCTATAATTACTGCTGAAACAATCACGCCATTTCCCGCTTTGAAGAAATCGAATCCCATCAGCATCACAGGCACAAGGCCGCGCACGACATTTGGAACGGTGGTGGTTGCGGTGCTGCGAACGTTAGTGCCAAACTGTTCCGCTGCGACAGTGACGAACATGGCCCAATAACCGGTTCCGAGTCCGAGCCAGCCGCAGAAAAAATAATACATATTCTCCGTTTTCGCACCTCCGAAAAGCATCAGTGCCACTCCGACCAGCGTAAACAACATCATATAAAAAATGGCTTTTTTTCTGGAATGTAAAGCGTGCGAAATAAATCCGCTGGCAAAATCTCCGATTGAAATTCCGACATACGCCCACATGATCGCTTTTCCGGGTTGAATGCTTTCAATGCCCAAAGCAGGAGCGAACTGGTTGCCCATCATGGCTAAAATCCCAGCGCAAAACCACGTTGGAAGGCCAATGGCGATGCATTTTATATATTTTTTAAAACGTTCAAAATCTGTAAAAAATGACAGGAAATTACCTTTGGAAATTGCCGTTTGCATTTCGATATGTTTGTACAATCCGCTTTCGAGAACACCGATTCGAAGTAATAAAAGCGCCAGTCCGAGACCGCCCCCGATGAAATAAGCCCATGTCCAGTGACCGGCAAGCTCTACGGTAAGCTGCGCCACGACTGCGCCCAGCAACCCGAATCCGGCAACTATTGAAGTTCCGATGGCGCGCAGTTCTTTCGGGAGGCTTTCTGAGACGAGCGTGATTCCGGCGCCAAGTTCTCCCGCAAGCCCGATTCCGGCGATAAAACGCAATGCGGCATAAATCGTGACTTTATCGGCAAAATTCATCTGAGGTAAAAATCCGCACGCGATATTGGCAAGTGAATAAACCAGGATGGAACCGAATAAAACCGAAAGCCTTCCTTTTTTATCTCCTAAAATACCCCACAAAACGCCGCCAATCAACAATCCGGTCATCTGGAAATTGATAATAATGGTGCCCATCGTGTCGGCATTGATGTTGAGTTCCTTAAGACTCGGGATGCGAACGATTCCGAATAGCAATAAATCGTAAATGTCAACAAAATAGCCAAGCGCCGCAACGATTACGGGCAGGCTTAACAGGAATTTCAGCTTTTGCCGGGAAGTGTATTGCATATTATTTTATTAATCGATGCCCGAAAATACGAATATTCCGAAATATTACGTTCGAAAATGCGAACAATACAACAATCGGATTATTTTTGCACCAAACTTAACAAAATGGAAGTAAAAGACAGCAACGGCAATATTTTAAGCGACGGTGATTCTGTAACCGTAATCAAAGACCTCAAAGTAAGAGGTTCTTCGGATGTTATCAAAAGGGGCACGATGGTAAAGAATATCCGCCTGACGGATGATCCTGCGGAAATCGATTGCCGCGTGAACAAAAACAGCGATGGTGCTCCGAACGGAATTTGTAAAGAAAGCCTGATAAAAGTAATCGGTGGTCAGTGTTCGGTGATCAGTCAACGAAAAAGTCGAAAATTTCACAAATGTGCAACTTTCGACTTTTTTAATTTTAGTTTATTTTAAACACTGACCACTGACCACTGACCACCGATCAATGCTATTGCGGTGCCTGAACGGTAATCGGCAGTGTATAAGCAATACGCACTTCTTTTCCTTTATATTTTCCCGGTTTCCATTTTGTGTTCATTGATTTCAAGACGCGAATGGCTTCCTTATCCAGATCATAACCCGGATTTCTGAGCACCTTTATATCGGTCATGCTGCCGTCTTTTTCGACCACAAAATATACAATGACTTTTAAGGTTGCCTGCCGGCAACTGCGTCATTTTCCGGAACCTGAAAATTACGTCCTACGTATCTGTAGAATTTGTCCATTCCGCCCGGAAATTCAGGTTTCACATCTGCTGATTCCATATTTATCGGTTAGGTTGGCTCTTCAGTCTCAGTATTTATAGGTGGTCCAGGGTATGCCCGTTGTATTGGTTGATGGGCCGCCTGGACCTGTCGGATTGTCTGTCGGAACTGCAGATGGCGTTACATCTGTAGTTGTTGTTGAGGTATGGTCGTCGGTTATTACCGGATTCGTCCATGACAAATTAGGTGTGGTTGAAGGTTGGCTAACCGGAGGCTTTACATCATTAACCGGCGGTTTTGGCGGATCCAGATGGGCGGGCGGTTTCTGGTAATTGAACAACGTAGGCGAGCCGAGAGTAGGCAATTCTGCAGTGACTTCCTGTGACGGGTAGAAATAATTTAGAATACCCGGAATCGCAACGGCTACTCCCATCAATACAAACGCACATAAAAGCGCCATAATAGTGGTTCTCGGATTTTCTTTGCGCAATTGGTAAGCGCCGTAATCCTTGTTTCTGCCTTCGAAAACCATATCGGTTCAGGCGGTGTCGAAAATACTTAAATTAGACATAATGTAATAGTTAAGGTTAAGTACAGGTCATTTCATATCATCAAAGTATTTAATGCTATAACGTAATAGTTGTGCATTTTAATATATAGATGATAAAAAATATGGAAAGGTTGGGAGGAGAGTTGCAAAATTGCAAAGTAACAAAGGTTCAGAGGTTTAGATCTGAATACAAAAATGATTTGATTTAAGGATAATGCAGATGATTTTAAAAACTTTGCACCTTTGCGACTCTGAGCCTTTGCACCTTTTTTCTATTTTCCCTGAATAATCTCTGCCAGAAGTTTCTTCGCGCGAAGCAGTTTAATCTTAACGTTATTGAGTGGCTCGCCAATTTTATCGGCGATTTCCTGATAACTTAATTCCTGGAAGTAGCGCAGTTGGATTACTTCCTGATAGTGGGGTTTTAATTCTTTGATGAATTGCAGCAGGCGTGAGAGATTTTGCTCCGTAATCAATTCATCTTCGGCAGAAGGAGCGGTATCAGCTACATTGTATGCCTGCTGGTCTTCTTCATCGGTGATTTCAATAAAAAGCGAAGATTTCTTCTTGCGCAACAAGTCAATATGCACATTTTTCGCAATGGCAATCAGCCAGGTATTGAACTGGAATTCCGGATTATAAGTCGCGATTTTATCAAATGCCTTAGAAAAAGTTTCAATGGTGATGTCTTCGGCGTCGGTTTCATTTTCGGTACGCTTCAGCATAAAACCGTAAACTTCGTTCCAGTAATGGTCTAACAAGAATGTAAAGGCCACCTGGTCGCCGAGTTTCGCTTTTTCTATATAAGGCTTTATTTCCAATGTACAGGTTTTGAGAAACTGTTGGTGATAAAGATATTCAATTGTGTGAAAACGAGTGCGATTTCGATGAATGGAAACCAGTACATCGTGTCTTTTTCTTTCAATTTACCGGCAGCGAAACCAAGTGTCAGCCACGCAAATAAATACCGGAAACCGATAATTCCCAACACCGCGATCCATTGGTACTGAAAAACCAGCAACAGAATCGGCAATAAAAAGAACAACAATTGCGTCGCATAAAACAATCCAAGTTGCGCCCTGTCAAAAGGTTTGTACAACGCCGCAGTCGAAACGTGACGTCTTTTTTGATTGAACCAGGCCGAAAAAGTCGTCTTTGGTTTGGAATAAGTGAAGCTTTCCGGCGTAGTGCAAATCGTCGTATTTTTCCTCGAAGCGACTTGGTTGATGAATAAATCGTCATCGCCTGAGCGCACTTTCAAATGGTCACGATAGCCGTCAACCTTAAAGAATTCATCTTTTTTATAAGCCAGATTCCTGCCAACGCCCATGTAAGGTTTTCCGATTCTTGCCCAGGAAAAATACTGCACAGCCGTTAAGACCGTTTCAAAACGGATGATTTTATTGAGGAAAGAATTCGGGATTTTTTCGTAAGCGCCATAACCCAAAACAATGGTTTTCTGCATCGTGAAATTCGAAGTCATATCGGCAATCCAGTTTTTGGAAGTCGGATAACAATCGGCGTCAGTAAACAAAAGATAGTCTTTTCTCGAAGCCTTAATGCCAAGCGTAAGCGCGAATTTCTTATTACCCCAAAATGCTTCATTGTTTTCGACTTTTACAAGCCTTATATTGGAATATTGCTTTTCAAATCCTTCAAAAATATCCAATGTTTCATCACTCGACGCATCATCAATCAATACGATTTCAAAATCAGGATAATTCTGTTCTGCCAGTAACGGTATGTATTGCGTGACATTTTCGGATTCATTCTTGGCGCATACAATCACGGAAACCGGAATTTTTTTCGGATTGTTCTTTTTGGCTTTGACAAATGCAAATTTCCCAAAAACAACAACATAGTAAATGAACTGGAGTGTGGCAACAAGAATAAACAGGCAAAAAATCAGTGGCAGCATGGTCATTTTTAAAGTCGGTTAATTTTTCGCAAATGTACGATTAGATATTGGAAGCGGCAAAATTGATTTTAAGAATGAAGATTAATGACGACAGCTATTAGATAATGCATTGTTGCAAAATTTTCGTGTAATTCCATAAAACTAAAAAACACCAAAACGCCGAAATTTGTAATATAATTAAAATAAAAACCCATGAAAAAGTTATTCATAACAGCTGCCTTCCTCGCATTTTCAGGAATCGCGCTGGCACAGCAGGACGGATCGGTTCACCAGGATCAAATCCAGCAACAACCGCCAAGAGAAACACAGCAGCAAATAGAAAACGCAGCACAACGTACGGCAGCCCAAAAGAAAGCGGAAAGTGAGTTTCAAGCCGAAAAACGTGCGAAAGACAAGGGAAGCACTCAAAAAGTAACGACAGCAGAAAGGCATGTTTCCGACTCCATAAAACCGGTCAAACAACCAAAACCGCAAGTGCAGCCTACACCGAAACCGAGAAAATAGAATTAATTAATAACGCGAAAAACCATCTTTTTAAGGTGGTTTTTTTATTCATTGCGGATATTCTCAATATAACCTTCCGTGGCGTTTTCTTTCGGGAAAACCTCTGCCGGATTGCCGATTACAAGTGAATTGTCAGGAACATCGAAGTTTACGAATGCGTTGGGCGCAATTAAAACATTTGTACCGATTTTAATATTGCCGACGATGACGCAATTCGTTCCCATCCAAACTTTATCGCCGATTACCGGAACGCCTTTTTTGGAACCGCGGTTGGTCTCTCCGATAGTGACGCCCGGACTGATATTGCAGTTTTTTCCGATTACGGCATTTTCATTGATGATGATGGTGCCGAAATGACCGATGTAAAATCCTTCGCCAATTGAGGTTTTAGGCAGTATCTGAAATCCGTATTTGTAGCCATAACGGCGCTTCATCAACCTGAAAAACAATCCGGATGGTGAAAATTTTCCCGATGCTGCCGTCTTCCTGAGCAAATACATATAACGGAATCCGGGTTTGCGAAGTCCTTTAAGCAATCCGCTGAAACCACTTAATCCGCCGTGCCGGTACAAATCTGCTTTAATAATTGGTTGCATCTGAATTATTTATGAATGAGACATCTGCGCATTTCTTCGGCAACTGCAATGGCATTATCGCCTTTGCTTTCTGAAAGTTTTTCTATAATGGCATTGAAATTTTTCCCGTCCCGGTTCTGCGACATTTTCCGGCAGGCTTCGATTGATTCTATTTCGATTTCAAAACCGATGATACCGCGTGCCTGAAGCATTGTTTTTCTCGAAAGATCTTCAACACGCACCGGATTTTTAGAATTGGCTTCGTACTTGTCGACGAGTTTTTTCAGCATTGCAATCGTGGCTTCTTCATCAACGATTTTTACTTTTCCGTAAATGTGAACGGCGATGTAATTCCACGTCGGCACATTTTCATGGTCATACCAGGAACGAAGAAATATAAGAATGTGGCCCTGAAAAAATAGCTAAAACCTGGTCGTTTTCCGAGAAACCTTCCCATTGCGGATTTTCTTTTGAAATATGACCGTGCAATACAGTTTTACCGTCAGCTAAAGTTTCCAGTTCAAGGGGAATATGTGTTGCGTGAAGTTTCCCGTGCGTTTGATTGACCAGGATACCGAAACTATTTTGTCTTAGAAAGGCTTCGATTTCTGACTGGTTTCCGTTTTTGTAAATATCGGGAATGTACATAATGGTTCAGGGTTTTGGGTTCAGGTGCCGGGTTTCAAAGTTAACGAAAATAAGCCTTAAGATGTCCCTGCACCCTAAACCCAGTACCCTACACCTAAATAATATTTACTTCCGCCTCAATATGAATTCCGAAAGTATCAAAAATTGTTTGTTGAATGTTTTTCGAAACGGCCAGAATTTCACTTCCCGTAGCATTGCCGTAATTCACTAAAACCAATGCCTGATTTTTATGGATTCCCGCGTCGCCATAGCGTTTTCCTTTAAATCCGGCTTGCTCGATAAGCCAGCCTGCAGGAACTTTTACTTCTGTGTCTGAAACCGTAAAATATTTCATTTCAGGGAATTTCGAATGAATTATTTCGAATTTAGATGCCGGTATAATTGGGTTTTTGAAGAAACTCCCGCTGTTACCAAGTTCCTTCGGATCAGGTAATTTGCTTTGCCGGATTGCGATTACAGCATTGCTGACATCTTTTAATGTCGGAATTGTCACGTTTTGTTTTGCCAATTCAGCCGTGATATCACCATAAGAAGTATTGATTTTGTGGTTATTGCGCGTCAGTTTAAAGGCCACAGAAGTAATGATATATTGGTTTTTTACCTCATTTTTAAAAATGCTTTCGCGGTAACCAAATTTGCATTCTTCATTGGTGAAAGTGCGGATTTCCTGTGTTTCGATGTTGATGGCATCACAAGAAACAAAACTGTCTTTGATTTCAGCACCATAAGCACCGATGTTCTGAACCGGCGTCGTGCCTACATTTCCGGGAATTAAGGACATATTTTCGAGTCCGCCGAAATTTTGGTCAATCGTCCACAATACGAATTCATGCCAGTTTTCGCCCGCATGGCTTTCGACCCATACAAAATCATCGTCTTCACGTATTATTTTTTTGCCTTTCAAATCGATGTGAATCACAAGCGCATCAACATCCTGCGTCAAAAGCATGTTGCTGCCGCCGCCAAGTATGAATTTTTTTTCGGAAGCATTTTCTTGTAAAATGGTTTTCAATTCTGCAACAGAATGTACCGCGACAAAACGTCTTGCACTGGCTTCGATACCAAAAGTATTGTACTTTTTCAGTGAGAACTGATTAAGGATTTCCATACGTTAGTTGATGTAAACACCAAATTTACTGCAAATCTCCTATGAAGTGAAATTTTCTACATAATTTTTTAGCCAGATGTGCATCGTAAAAAGCGGCATGATGTAGGAAGTCATCTTATTGTCGCCCGACTGCAAATGCTGTATCAGCTTACCGATATTGATGTTTTCAAAATACGGCATCCGGAACAAATCGCTTTTTGAAAATGACTGAAGTTCATCGGCGAAAGCCTCACTTTTTGTGATATAATCGCCCCACGGCGCACTAAGCCCGATTTTTCTGAAATTCAAAATCTCCTGGGGAAGACGGTTTTCCATTGCGGTTTTCAAAACATATTTGCCTTTTTTGCCTTTGAAGAGCCATTTGTCATCCAGAGAACCCAGCCCGATTACGAGTCTCGGATCGAGAAAAGGCTCGCGGCATTCTATCGAAGCGCCCATTGTGCAACGGTCATTTCGATCTAAAAGAGAGCACAGATAAGTATGTTGGTCGAAATATAAAGCTTGTCTTCTGAGATTATTTGGGAATAATTCAGTCGCTTCAGCATAAATATTTTTGCGATAATCATTTTTTGGTTCTGCATTGATTCCGAAAGTCTTTTCGATATCTTTTGGATAAATGTTGGAGCCGTTGAAAAGCACTAAATCGCGGTCATTTTTGATTTGTGAATAACGCAATAATTTTTCGTAACGCGGCTTTTTTGAAAAGCTTTCAATATTTCCTATAAATGAAAGCGAATTCAATAAAGACGGGTATTGCAAAGCTTTATAACGCACATAACCGCCCATCAATTCATCAGCGCCTTCACCTGAAAGCAGCACTTTTACCGCCGGTTTTGCCATTTGCGAAACGGCCAGAAGATGGGGTTCGCTAAGGTGCATGATTGGTTCGTCCTGAAAGTAGGTTGAGGCGATAAGCTTGTCGTAAAGGGTCTTATTTTCGAGTTGCATCGTGTGGAAGCCGTAATTATATTTCTCGGCCATCAACCTTGCGAGGTGCGCTTCGTTGTGTTCTTCTTCCTTAAAACCAATATTAAATGTCTGGATGTCTTTGTAGTTTTGGTGGTGCAATGAAGCGAGTACTGAGGAAGAATCAAGTCCGCCACTCAACAATACACCAACCGGGACGTCACTCACCATGCGCAGTTTTATCGAATCGTCAAAGGTTTCGCGAAACCATTCAACCGGATTGGTGATTTTTGACTGATTCTGGATTTCCTTTTTCAAATCCCACCATTTTTCTGTGGTGATTTTTCCGCCTTCGGTAATCGTCATGATATGTCCCGGCAGTAATTTTTTTACATTTTGATATAGCGTATTTTCACCCGCAACAAAACGGTTGTAAATGTATTCTTCGAGTCCGTCCTGCGACATCTTTAAGGGAACTCCGGCTGTAAAAAGTGCTTTCTGTTCCGAAGCGAAATAAAAACTTTCATCGTAAAAGGCGTAATACAAAGGCTTAACGCCCATTCTGTCGCGGATAACGGTCAGTTGCTTTTCTTTCTTATCCCAAATGGCAAAGGCGAACATGCCGTTAAGGCGATTCAGCATTTTTGTGCCGTGAAGCTGGAACATTTTGAGAAGGACTTCTGTATCGGAATTGGTCATGATTTCAAATCCGCTGCTTCTGAGTTCAGGATAAAATTCCCTGAAATTATAAATTTCGCCATTAAAACTCATCACGAACCTGCCGTCGTCAGACACGAATGGCTGATGTCCTGCAGAAGAAATGTCGAGAATCGATAATCTTCTGTGGCCAAGTGCTATATTATTTTCGATAAATAATCCTTTATCATCAGGGCCACGGTGTTCGAGGGCATCGCGCATTTTCGTTGCAACGCGCTCGTCGGCTTTTCTCTGTGACTGCAGATGCAGGATTCCATTAATTCCACACATGACTATGCGATTTCTGAACTGTTGATTAATTGGTGGTAACGGTCGGCAATAATTTTCATATTGGTATTATAATCTGCATTTTTTTCGACAAAACTTCTGTTGGAAGCGACGGCTTTTTCTCTGTAATCTTTATTTTCATTGGCCCAGATCAATTCTTCGGCGAGCATTTCAATATTATCGATTGCAATCAATTGTCCGTTTTCACGATGACTGATCCAGCTTTGGTTACCCGGAATATCAGTTACGACAGGATAACAACCTGCGGCCATAGCTTCAAATAAAGAAGCAGAAACGCCTTCGGTAATCGGCATACTCAGGTAAAAATTGGCCTGTTGGAGCAGTTGTGGTAAATCGGAATTTGGTATTCTTCCGGTAAAATGCACTTTATCGGAAATTTTCAGGTTTTTGGCCAGTTTTTTAAGATTTTTAAGTTCGGTACCATCGCCGACGATGGTAAGTACGAAATCAATTCCTTTTTGGTTTATGATGTCGAAAGCTTTTAAAATCGTTTCATGGCGGTATTCTGGTTGTAAGGAACGTGTGACGATGGCATTCATTTTTCGTATCCTGGCTGTCACCGGTTTTAAAGATTTCAAGTTTGATACCCTTCGGTAAAATCAGCACCTTATCCATGTTGACGTTCGCTTCGATCATCGAAAATGTCATTACCCTGCCAGGCGTGAATGATATCAGCTTTTTTGAAAGCATAATTCTGTATGATTCTTTTGAATGGTAATAAAATTGAATTTTCCGGCCACAAATCGGTGCGGCCTTGTTGCGCGATGGCGACCGGCTTTATTCCCGAAAGGGCGGCTAAAAATCCGTAACTTGTTGTACGTTCGGCAATTACCATGTCAGGATTGTGTTTGCGTATCAGTTTTTTAATGCTGAAAAGGGCCAGTTCAAATTCAAAAATCCTTTTAATACGGTTCACGACGCCATTGCTTGGGTTTTTAAGTTCCAGGTAATGATTTCAAAATCGCCGAATTCCTTCAGGCCGTCCATCCACGTAATGGCGTCGGCGCGATAGGATTCTCCGAGAAAAAGGATTTTTCGCTGCTTCATTATGATTCCTCTGACGTCAGCGCACGGTTGACGAAATCAACGAGCGGTTTCAGCACAATGAGTTTTTTGGTGGTTTTGGATACGAAATCTTGCTGCGTCACTTCTGAAACATCGAATTTATGCGAAGCGGTAAAGCTTTTCAGTTTGAGGAATTCAATCGCCGGATGGTCTTTTTCGTAACCTTTCGGCATTGTTTTGAGCGAATTATTTTCGTTGCGTTCGAGTTTTTTATAAATCGATTTGAAGTTCTTATCGTTTACGATTGCTTCCAGATCATCATAAAAGAAGACGATTTCCTTACGCACTTTCTTCAATTCGTCATTATCAGGCTGGTAAAATCCGCCTGCAATGAAACTTTCTGTTGGTGAAATATGAATGTAATATCCGGCACGGTTGGCGCCTTTCGCACCCGATGAAAACCACAATCCCATATGGTCTTTGTACGGCGATTTGTCTTTAGAAAACCGGATGTCGCGATTGATGCGGAACGTGCAGTTTTTCACTTCGAGCATTTCGAGCGAAGGATCGAGCGGTTTCATCGCATCGAGAAAATCGGCAACGAGTTTGTGATAATCGGCTTTGTAGGTTTCATAACGTTTTTTGTTTGCCAAAAACCAGTCGCGATTATTGTTCGCCTTGAGGTCGGCTAAAAATTGTATGGATTCTTTCGACAACATATTACAATTGCTTTTTTAGATCTTCTTCGCTGATGAAACCGGTATGTTTCCAGGTGATTTTTCCGTTTTCGTAGATGAAATGCGCCGGAAGCTCATCGATTTTCATTTCGTTGATCATGGTTTTGTTCTCATCGGCGTTGAGCCTGACGATTACGACTTTATCGGCAAGATCTTTTTGCATTTGCGTAAGATATGGCGCCATTTTTTTGCACGGTTCGCACCATTCAGCATAAAAATCTACGAGTACTTTTTTGTCGGTTTTGAGTAAATCGCCAAATTCCTGCGGACACATGCCAATGATTTTGTCGGTTGGTTTCCCGAGTCCGGCCGCGTTCCATTTGAGGATGCCGCCTTGCAATTCGGTGATGTTGGTGAAACCTAAAGCCTCCATTTTCGAAGCGGCTGCGTGGCTTCTTCCGCCACTCATACAGTAGACGAAAACCGGTTTTGATTTGTCTAATGCCTTGATTTTTCCTTCGAAATCATCGCCGTTCCAATTGATATTTGCGGCATTGTCGATATGCCCGGAATTAAATTCTTCAGGCGAACGCACGTCAATAAGCTGCGGATTTGGAGTCGATTTGATTTTTTCCGCGAAAGCGGCAGCAGGAATCGTCTGCGTTTTTGTAGTCTGGCCAGTGCAGGATAGAAAGGCGAACGCAATAAGCAGGATAATTGAGGATCTGGTTTTCATTATAATTTTGGGGATAAAAATTACGATGCTAAAGTAAGTATTTTTTCTACTTTTTAACATTATTTTAAGATTAAAATTTTCTTAAAGGTTGAAGATTGTATAAGTCTGGTGTGTAGATTTTACAATACTTTCGGTGCGTTCAGGATGGGTGTCGGAAATAAAAAGCTGCCCAAAATCGTCGTTGTTGACCATTTTGATGATTTTCCCTACACGGGATTCGTCTAACTTGTCGAAGATATCGTCGAACAATAAAATGGGTTTTTGTCCGCTGTGCTTTTTGATGAATTCGAATTGGGCGAGTTTCAGCGCAATCAGGAACGATTTCTGCTGGCCCTGCGAGCCGAATTTTTTGATGGAATGATGGTCGATTTCAAAAGACAAATCGTCACGATGGATGCCGACACTTGTATAATGCAACGCCCTGTCTTTACTGATATTTTCTTCCAAAAGCTGCAGAAGCGGTTTTTCGTGCAAATGGCTTTCATACACCAATTGAACGGTTTCTTCTGAACCCGTAATCGCTTTATGATGTTTGTTGAAAATCGGGATAAAAGCGTCGAGGAAATGTTTTCGCTTCTCAAAAATATCAGCCGCAAGCGCGTTCAATTGTCCATTATATATAGACAAAGTTTCAGTTTCGTAAACATGGTTGAGTGCGAAATATTTCAGCAGGGCATTGCGCTGGCTCAGCACTTTCTGATATTGTATAAGCTGTTGCAGATAAGCTGAATCCGACTGTGATATAACCGTGTCGATGAATTTGCGTCTGGTTTCACTGCCTTCAACAATCAAATCGCGATCGGCTGGAGAAATGATGACTAGTGGAATCAATCCGATATGGTCGGAAAATTTCTCATAAGGTTTCCCGTTGCGTTTCAGGATTTTTTTCTGCCCTTTTTTGAGGCTGCAGACGACTTGTTCAGCACGGCCGTCTTTTTCGAATTCGCCGTCAATCACGAAAAATTCCTCGTGATGGCGGATATTCTGAACGGCAAGCGGATTGAAATAACTCTTCCCGTAAGACAAGTGGTAAATCGCGTCGAGCACATTGGTTTTGCCGATGCCGTTTTTTCCGACAAAACAATTGATTTTAGTGTCAAAATCGAAATTGATTTCCGAAAAATTTTTATAATTGAATAAAGAAATTCGTTTTAAATACATTGAGTAAACCCTTGTAAATACTGATGTTTTTGCTTCGTCGGAACGAAAATGAAGTAGCCGTTTTTTTAACCCGTGCAAATTATTGAAAAATAACGACAAAACATCTTTTAGATTTGAATAAAAATTTTATTTTTGCACCTCACTAAATTATAATAAATGGCAACTTATAACAAAAGAGGATATAAAGCACCAAAACCGAAAGAGGAAAAACTGGACGATAACTATATTGAAGATGTGAACGTTGATGAAAAAGACAGCACAACGGCAGGCGTTTTCAATACACTTGACGAAACAGCTTCAAGAACTGAGGCGTTTGTTGAGAAAAACTCCAAAGCCATTTTCTCGGTGGTTATCGTGATTACTTTAGCCGTGGTTGGTTATTTTGCCTACAATAAATTTGTTGTCGAGCCGAAAGAAACGGAAGCGACAAACGAAATGTATACTGCACAGAAAAACTTCGACCAGGCATTGACTGGGCAAAAAAGCGATTCTTTATTCAAATTGGCGCTTGACGGTGCTGAAGGAAAAAGAGGTTTTGTGAAATTGGCTGATGAATATTCAGGAACAAAAGCCGGAAACATTGCGACTTACAACGCTGGGATGGCTTATTTGTATACAAAACAATACGACAAAGCAATTACTTACTTAGAGCAGTTCAAAGCTGATGACGCGGTAGTAAGCGTTTATGCAAAAGGCTGTTTAGGCGATGCTTACGCTGAGAAAAACGACCTTAAAAAAGCATTGGAATTATACACACAAGCCGCTGAAATGAACAAAAACGACGTGACTACTCCACGTTACCTTGTAAAAGCCGGAAAAATCCAATTGGCGTTGAAAAACAAAGCCGAAGCGCTTAAAAACTTCGAAAACGTTAAGGACAATTACAGCAGCAGCGCTGACGCTCAGGGCATCGATGCTTTGATCGGACTTGCGCAGTAATCCAGTCAGCAGTGTTCAGTCGGCAGTATTCAGCCTGCGGTCTGTAAATCTGCAGCCTGCAATCTGAAAAAAATGGCTACAGCAAATAAAAATTTATCCAATTACGATAAAAACAGAATCCCAAACGCGAAAGACTTTCGGTTTGGGATTGTTGTTTCAGAGTGGAATGATCACGTGACGAACGGTCTTTACAATGGTGCCGAAGCTGCACTTTTAGATTGTGGCGCGCTTCCTGAAAATATCGTCCGCTGGGACGTTCCGGGAAGTTTCGAGCTCATTTACGGTGCAAAGAAAATGATCGAAACCCAAAAGCCAGATGTTGTCATCACCATCGGCTGCGTCATCAAAGGCGAAACGATGCATTTTGAATTCGTCTGTGAAGGCGTAACGCAAGGCATCAAGGATTTGAATGTGCAAACCGATGTGCCGGTTATTTTCTGTTTATTGACAGATAACAACGAGCAGCAATCAATCGACAGAAGCGGCGGCATTCATGGTAATAAAGGCACCGAAGCTGCAATTGCTGCGATAAAAATGGCTGAACTCAGGAAGACTTCGAGGGTTACACCGATTCAGGGTTTCAGGAAATAATTTTTTATTTTGGCGTTCCCTTCGGGCGCGCTTTCCGCTCCAATTTTTATTTACCTCCCGCTGCGCTCACAGCAAATAAAAGATTTCGCTTCCAATCGCTAACGCATTTCGATAATCCGGAACGTTTTTGTTATTTCATGCACGATTTTTTGTGTAAAACTTTATGATTTTCGGCTTTTTATCCGAAGACAACTTTCAAATATTTGATTAAATTTGGAAGTCGTACCCGAACGGTGCGGCACTAATACTAAATTCCTGATGTCGAGTATCATCCAGTTATTACCTGACCATGTTGCCAACCAGATTGCTGCGGGCGAAGTCGTTCAAAGACCAGCTTCGGCAGTTAAAGAGCTGCTCGAAAATGCCGTTGATGCAAAGGCAACCGATATCAAACTCATTGTTAAAGATGCCGGAAAAACACTGATCCAGGTTATTGACAACGGACTCGGAATGAGCGTTACCGATGCGCGCATGTGCTTCGAAAGGCACGCAACATCAAAAATCCGAGTGGCGGAAGATTTATTTGCGCTGCACACAAAAGGTTTCCGTGGGGAAGCGCTGGCATCCATTGCTGCAATCGCGCACGTTGAACTCAAAACCCGTCAGGAGCAGGAAGAACTCGGCACGCACATCATTATCGAAGGCAGTAAATTTGTCAGTCAGGATGTGGCGGTTTTACCGAAAGGAACTTCCTTTTCAATCAAACATTTATTTTTTAATATTCCCGCAAGGCGTAATTTCCTTAAATCGGATACGGTCGAGCAAAGATATATCGTGGATGAATTCCAGCGTGTCGCTTTGGCGCATCCGAACATTCATTTTACGATGTACCATAATGGCAGTGAAATGTTCAACCTTCCGCCGTCGAATTTAAGACAGCGTATTGTGAATGTTTTCGCCGGAAAAACCAATGAAAAACTGGTTCCGGTTCAGGAAAGTACTGAAATCGTTACGATTCAGGGCTTTGTCAGCAAACCTGAATTTTCCAAAAAAAGCAGAGGAGAGCAGTTTTTTTTCGTCAACGACCGTTTTATTAAGAGTGGTTATTTGCATCATGCAATCATGGCGGCTTATGAAGGATTGCTCAAAGACGGCTGCCAACCGAGCTATTTCTTATACCTCGATGTGCCGCCGAATGCAATCGATATCAACATCCATCCGACAAAGACAGAGATTAAGTTTGACGATGAACATGCGTTGTATGCAATTTTACGATCTTCAATCAAGCACAGTTTAGGGCAATTCAATGTGGCGCCAATTTTGGATTTCGAGCGCGATGCGAATCTCGATACACCTTATCATTACAAAGATGTCGAAGCTTCCGTGCCGACGATTCAGGTTGATGGGAATTTCAATCCGTTTGCCGAGGAAAAACCGACGCGGAATTTCAGCAACAATTCCTATAAAAAACCCGAAACCGCCAATTGGCAATCATTATACGTAGGATTGCGACAGGATACGGAAACGATAACCGACATTCCGCAAATGCAGTTTGAAACCGAGGAATTCACGGCTTCTTTATTTGATGACAGCGAAACGGAACAACAGGTTAATAAAACCTATCAATTACACAAAAAATACATTGTGAGTCCGATAAAATCCGGAAATGGTCATCATCGACCAGCAACGGGCGCACCAACGGATTTTATATGAACAATTTCTGACCAGCATTACCGTACATCAGGCGGCAAGCCAGCAATTGCTTTTTCCGCTCAATTTGTATTTTTCATATGCTGAATTGGAACTGATTGCAGAACTCAAAAGTTCACTCATCAACACAGGTTTTGTATTCGAAGAAAGCCACGAAGACCATGTCGTGATTTCAGGCCTGCCTGTCAATGTTTCCGAAAGTGAGGTCTCTATAGTATTGGAACAATTGTTGAGTGATTTGCAGCAGGAAATTCCGGAAAATAGTTTCAGCCAGAATGACAGCATCGCCAAATCGATGGCCAAAAGCTTGGCGGTAAAAACCGGGACTTATCTGACCGAAAAAGAACAGGGAAAGGCCTTGTAAACGGGTTGTTTGCGTGTAAGGAACCAAATGTTTCACCTTTCCAGAAAACCACTTTCATCACGATGCGTGTGGAAGACATAGATAAAAAATTCGCCTTATGATGAACAACATGACGCCGACTGTCAAGCAGTTGCTGATTATTAATATTATGGTTTTTATTGCGGCACAGCTTTCACCGGCGATTGACGGATTGTTTGCACTGCACTATTTTGAAAATGATAAATTCCAGATTTGGCAACTTATCACACACATGTTCATGCATGGATCTTTGATGCATATCGCTTTTAATATGTTTGCTTTGGTTTCATTTGGATCGATATTGGAACGTTTCTGGGCACAAAGAGATTTCTTTTCTTTTATTTTTCGTGCGGATTGGGTGCTGCTTTATTCCAGTTAGGTATTAATTATTTTGAAATTCACCAGATGCTTCAGGGTGCATCAGATCTTAATCTATCTGGCGATGCTATCAGACAAATATTGAATTTTGATATCGTACAGGGCGATTATTACAGCAGCGAAATGATGGAAGCGGCATTGCGACCATTCCTTACCGATCTTGGTAAATTACAGCTGCTGAATCAGGAAAATTTCGATGCATTATTTTCCGCGACAAGACAATCGCAAGGTCAAATGGTTGGAGCGTCAGGAGCAATTTATGGATTGCTGATTGCTTTTGCGTTCATGTTTCCTGATGCTGAACTGGCAATGCTTTTTATCCCGATTCCAATCAAGGCGAAATATTTTGTCCCGATTATTGTTGTACTCGATGTAGTTTTAGGCGTAACCTCTTTCTCAGGAGATAATGTAGCCCATTTTGCCCATGTGGGCGGTGCACTTATAGGCTTTATAATGATGTGGACGTGGCGCAACAACCGTTATAACCACAAACGCTGGAATTAATTTATGAGCATCCTACAAGACATAAAATTCAATTATCGCGTTGGTGGATTGGCAGAAAAGCTGATTTACTGGAACGTCGGGATTTTCATATTGTCGATTCCGGTTTTTTATAACTTTAAATTCGGAATTTTTGAATATCCTACATGGCTGGCACTTTCTTCCAGTCCGACAGAAGTCTTGCGAAATCCGTGGACGATATTGACTTACAGCTTCCTGCATGGGTCTTTCTGGCATTTATTTTTCAACATGCTGGTGCTGAATTTCGCTGCGCAATTATTCCTGACCTATTTTAATCCAAAGCAATTCTTCGGACTTTACCTGTTGAGTGCCGTCTTTTCGGGAGCCGTTTTTGTCTGTGGATATGCGCTTTTACAATTCAGTCCGCAATACATGGTTGGTGCTTCCGGCGCGATAATGGCGATCTTGGTAGGTGCAACCACTTATAGTCCGTTGCGGTACATCAGACTTTTGCTGATTGGAAATGTGAAACTCTGGCATTTTACCGCCGTTATATTATTGTTAGATTTATTGCAGATACAACTTGACAATACTGGTGGGCATATGGCTCACTTAGGAGGCGCGCTTTTCGGATTTGTGTATGTAAAATTACTGCAAAACGGCACAGACATGAGCCAGATTGTCACTGGAATCATTGATTTTTTTGCCAATATTTTCAAGCCGTCGAAAAAAACGCCTTTTAAAAAAGTGCATAAAAATTATAATGCACCAATCGCCAAAAGAACAACTTCCAAAATCATAACCAAAGACAAAACCCAACAACAGATTGACGAGATTCTCGATAAAATCAGCCAGTCTGGTTATGACAGCCTTACGGCAGCAGAAAAAGAATTTCTGTTCAAAGCAGGAAAATAATTTTCATTCTTGTTAATTGTTTGTAGCTTAGTAAATTCTAAATCCAAAACGGTCAATGAAACAGCTTTCGTGGTTCAATAAGTCAGTTTTTGTCCTGAATATAGTGCTGACTGTATTGACGATCATTGCTTATATTTTGCCATTTTTGGCACCGAAGCTTTTCCCATTTTTATCAGTATTGAGTCTTTTTCTGCCAATGATGTTGATACTGAATTTGCTATTTTTCTTCTATTGGGCGATTCAACTTAAAAGACAGGTTTTACTATCTGGAATCATGCTGCTATTAGGTATGACTTTCATTAGCAAATTCTATAAATTTTCGGGCGATGATTACGTTGCTGAACCCGGAGATTTTAAAGTGATGAGCTACAATGTCAGGCTTTTCAATAAATTCGAATGGTCTGACAAGAAAACAATTCCGGTAGAGATTTCTGATTTTGTGAAGGAAAATGATCCGTCAATTCTGTGCATTCAGGAATACTCAGCGGCAGCGGGTTTTGACCATCGCACTTTTCCGCACGAATATATTTTCTTCCAGAAAGGCGATAAGATCAAGACCGGACAGGCGATATTTTCGAAATATCCAATCATCAATGAGGGAAGAATTACTTTTCCGGAATCAGGGAATAGTGCACTTTTTGCTGATATTGCGAAAGGAAAAGATACGATTCGTGTATATAATATGCATTTGCAATCAATCCAGATAAGCCCCGATGTTCATAAAATTTCCGAAGATATTAACGAAATCGATAAACAGAAATCCGAAGCGATGTTCAAGCGCATAGGTATCGCTTTCAAGCGTCAGCAGCAACAAGCGGAAATCATCATGAACCATAAAAAGGATTGCAAATATCCAATTATTATTTGCGGCGACATGAACAACAGTGCTTTTTCATACGTTTACCGAAAAATCAGGGGTGATTTGAATGATTGTTTTGAAGAGGCCGGGCAGGGGTTTGGCAAATCTTATGATTTCAATTATTATCCGGCGCGGATTGACTATATTTTTGTCGATAAAAAATACAAGGTAAAATTATTCCAGAATTTTCCTGAAGTGGTTGATTCTGATCATTTTCCGGTCATCGCGACATTGTCTGAAAAGACAGATTCCGATTAAAGCTGTTGGCTTTTTAAATAATCCAAGGCATATCTTCCTTCATTGAACAACAAATCTAAAATGCTGAGGTTGTTGATGTAACCGTATTTTTCTCCGAAAACCTGCGTATATGCTGCAAATTCAGAGGCATCTTTTTTCCCATTGGCAAAATGTCGGAAGTCACTGAAATCAGGCGATTCCTTAAAATATTCCTGCGTTTCATTATAAGAAAATGACAAGCCAAGACATTTAGATACAATCTGCATTGTTTCTAAATTCAAATCCATCAGGAAAGTATATTTCTTCTCGAAAACCGGCATAATTGCATCTTCGAAATATTCAAAAAAAGGGGAGCTTCTATAAGCCGCTTCCAATGATTTAAAGTGCTGTTTCTGCCAGTCGAAAGCAGTTTCGAGTTTAATGTCGCGTGTTTTCTGATGCGCATATTTTGAATGTTTTACAGGAATATTCAACAGCTGTGTGCCGTTTGGGCTATAGATATACATCCGGTTGCGGTTGGTCTGCTTCTGGAAATTGTCATCCATTTCTAATGTGGTATTTTCAGCTTGCGCCATGGCGACAAAAGTGCTGATTGATGGGAAGTAGGTCGGATGGATGAGAATGTTCATGATGAAATTTAAATAAAATTAAAAAGCCATAAAGCCGTTTGACAGACATTATGGCTTTGAAATATTTCTTTAGATATTAATTATCAGCTTTTTCACGTCTTTTATTCAAAAAGAAAGTAATTCCGAAATAAGCCGCAAGTGCGATCAGGAAAAATTTAAAGTAGGAATAAGGCTGCCCTTCACCGCCAACGGTTGTAAACAAACGCTCCCAGCGAATTTTATTGAGGCCTTTTCCGTCTGAATTCCAGCTCATCCACAGGAAAACCGGTTTTCCAACAATATGGTCTTCAGGTACAAATCCCCAAAAACGCGAATCTTCAGAGTTGTGGCGGTTGTCTCCCATCATCCAGTAATAATTCTGTCCGAAAGTATAGGAAGTGGCTACTTTCCCGTCAATGCGGATTTCGTTACCGCTTACTTTCAGGTCGTGGTGCTCATAAACAGTGATTAATCTTTTGTACAAAGGCAATGTCTGCGCATTCAGCGGTACATTTTTGCCTTGCTTCGGAATATAAAGCGACCGTAATTATCTGCGCTCCAGGTTTTCTCGTTCGGTTGGGAATACTGATGTCAGACCGTACACAAACCTTTTTACAGAAGCGACGCGCGAATCAGTTTTCATTTGTGCTACTTTCTCGTCTGTCAGATTGAGATTCATCACCTTGTCCTGTTGCGATATGTTCAATTGCGTCAACATATCAACTCTCGCATTTCCGGTTACGGTCACCATTGAAGTAGAATCTCTTTCCTGCAGCGTCAGGTATATTTTTTTCTTGTTCTTTTTAAGGAATTCAGGCATTTCAGGCCTGTCCCAAAGATCTTTGCCTATTTTATAAACCATCATATATTCCGTTACATTGTAATCGTCGAGGAATTGCTGGCTTATTCCGTCTTTAAACGTCACCGTATAATAAAATTGTGGCTTTGCTCTTTCAGGAAGTATAAGTTCCTTGTCGTTAACCTTGAGCGTGCCGTCTTTAATCGTAATGATATCCCCGGAATACCCACACAACGCTTCACATAATTGGATCTTTTATCAAGTGGTTTATCAACGTGAACGCCAGAATCGTCGAAAAACTTTACCACAGTATCAACCGGCCAGTTAAAAACAACAATATCTTCTCGTTCAATCTTCTGAAATCCCGGAAACCTGAAGTATGGCAATTGCGGCCATTTTTCATAAGATTTCTGTTTGATGAGCGGAATAGAGTCATGCACCATCGGCAACGCTACTGTCGTCATTGGCGTTCTTGCGCCATAATGGAATTTACTGACAAACAGGAAATCGCCCACCAATAAAGTTTTTTCTAACGAAGAGGTCGGAATCGTAAACGGTTGCATGATATACGTATGCACAATCGTCGCCACTACAATCGCGAACAAAAGCGAACTAATCGTATCGCCGGTTTTAGTCTGGGAAACCAAACTTCTGTTGGTTATGTAATTGAGTTTTTGCGTGTAATTAATGTAATAAGTATAAAAACCTAAAGTTAAAAGCACGAGAATAGTATCAAGTGTCGAATTTTTTCCGAAACTTCTGATTGTTTCCACCCAAACTACCGGAAACATGATCAGGTTGACTATCGGGATAAAAAGCAAAATCGTCCACCAGGTCGGGCGTCGGATGATTTTCATCAAAATAATGGCATTATAAATCGGAACGAGCGCCTGCCAGGGTCTGAAGCCGGCCTCTTTATACAATTTCCACGTACCTGCAAAATGTACTACCTGAAGGATTAAGAAAAATACGAACCATTCTGCTATTGTCATAATCGTAAACTTTTATTTATTATTAAGTCTGAAGAACTGCCGGTTTGTTACAACTCAAGCACATCTTTCATGGTGAAAACGCCTTTTTTTCCGGCAAGCCATTCTGCGGCAATTACTGCGCCTAGGGCAAAACCTTCGCGGTTGTGGGCGGTATGTTTTATTTCAATCGAATCGACATCAGAATTGTAAACAATCGTATGCGTTCCCGGAACATTCTCTTCTCTTTTCGCATCGATTAAAATTTCATTATCTGAAGGAAAATCGAGCGTCCACGCAGTGTAATCAGAATTTTTGATGATGTCTTTCGCCAATGAAATCGCAGTGCCGCTTGGTGCATCGAGTTTTTCGGTATGGTGAATTTCCTCCATCGATACTTTATATTGGCTGAATTTCGACATCATTTTCGCCAATTGGCTGTTGAGTTCGAAGAAAATATTCACGCCAAGGCTGAAATTTGATCCATAAATAAAAGCACCGTTTTTCTTCCTGGCACAATTGTACCATATTTTCATATTCGTCAAGCCATCCCGTGGTGCCGCAAACAATCGGAATTCCGGATTCAAGTGATGCCGTAATGTTGGAAACCGCTGCTTTGGGCACGCTGAAATCAATCGCCGCATCGGCATTTCCGAGTCCGTCAAAAGTATCTGATGAAGTTTTCCTCAAAACGATTTCATGGCCGCGTTCCAAAGCGATGCGCTCGATCACTTTTCCCATTTTTCCGTATCCCAAAAGTGCAATTTTCATCAGAATTTGTATTTTAAGGAAAGGCCGAAATTGTGTTTGTAATCGAGTTCGTTCTGATAGATTTCAGGTGCAAGTGACAAGTCATCATTGACATTGAACTGCTTCAAGTGCGCAGTAACATTGGCATCAACGATATTCAGCACATATAATCCAAGCGTAATAAGCAGGGAAATATCACGGTTGCGCTGGAAACCTCTTTGCGCATTGATCAGCACTTGGTCTGTATACACGCCATTAAATTCATCTGGTTGCCCGGCGAGCCTTAGTTTATAAGCATCGCGGTAACGGTGGTATTTTTTATTATTGTCAATGTAAAAATAAATACTGGTGCCCATTGCCGCATACACAATCGGCATTTTCCAGTATTTTTTGTTGTATGCTTGTCCGAGACAGGAACAATCGCCGAGTAAAACGCAGCTTTTGTTGGTGCCAGCGGATTTATTGCTTTCGTTTTTACAGAATCAGCCGCGATTAAAGTGCCGTTATTTGCGGTTTGGGCGAAAGTAGTAATCGTTCCGAAAAAGAAAAATAATATGGCGATGTGTTTCTGCACTAATTCTGTATGAGTTTGAGAATGCGGTTGAAATCTTCTTCAGAATGGAACGGAATCGTGATTTTCCCTTTTCCTTTCGCGTCGACTTTTATATCAACTTTCGCCCCGAAATAGCCCGTTACTGCTTTCTTTTGCTCGTCTGCAACATCGAAAGAAGCTGCTTTGGTTTTCGCAGCCGTTTTTGGTTTCAGGCTTTCGTGGTAATTTTTAACCAAAGTTTCGGTTTCACGCACAGAAAGATTCTGGCTTACGATTTTCTGGTAAATATCAGTCTGCACATCGTGATCGTCAATGTTGATAATGGCGCGACCATGGCCCATGCTGATAAATCCGTCGCGGATTCCGGTCTGGATTATTGGATCGAGTTTCAAAAGGCGCAGGTAATTTGCGATTGTCGAGCGTTTTTTACCGACACGTTCGCTCATCTGCTCTTGCGTTAACTGGATTTCGTCGATCAGTCTTTGGTAAGAAAGCGCAATCTCAATCGGATCCAAATCATGGCGCTGGATGTTTTCGACCAATGCCATAACGAGCGATTCGTTGTCGTTGGCAATTCTGATGTAAGCGGGAACAACTGAAAGGCCGGCGATTTTAGAAGCACGAAGCCTTCTTTCACCAGAAATCAGTTGGTATTTATTGAAATCTAATTTTCTTACGGTAATCGGTTGGATGACACCCAATTCACGGATTGAGCCAGCCAGTTCCTGAAGCGATTCTTCATTGAAATTGCTTCTCGGCTGGAACGGGTTGATTTCAATCGCATCGAGTTCAAGTTCAATAATATTGCCTACAACTTTATCAGCATTTTTGTCCTCAACCGATTTGATATCGTTTTCCGGATCTTTAAGCAACGCCGATAATCCTCTTCCAAGCGCTTGTTTTTTTACGGCCTTTGTCATGCTTTTTTAACTGTTTTTCTTTATAATTTCCTGTGCGAGGCTCAGATAATTCGTCGCGCCTTTGCTCGTTGCGTCAAAGTTGATGATACTTTCGCCGAAACTTGGCGCTTCGCTGAGCTTTACGTTTCTCTGGATAATAGTTTTGAAAACCATATCGTTGAAATGCTTCTGTACTTCTTCAACTACCTGATTTGACAAACGCAATCTTGAATCGAACATTGTTAGCAACAAACCTTCGATATCGAGTTCAGGATTGTGTATTTTCTGTACGCTTTTTATGGTATTCAGAAGTTTTCCCAAACCTTCCAACGCAAAATATTCGCACTGAATCGGAATCACGACAGAATCAGCTGCAGTAAGTGCATTTAACGTCAATAATCCTAATGATGGTGCGCAATCGATGAGAATATAATCGTATTTGTCTTTGACTTTTTCAAGTGCTTTTTTAAGCATGTATTCGCGATTTTCCTTGTCAACGAGTTCAATTTCGATGGCAACAAGGTCAATATGCGCCGGAATAACATCCACATTTGGCGCGGTGCATTTTAAAATGGCTTCTTCGGCCGTATGGCTGTGTTCGATAATCTGGTAAGTGCCGATATCGATGCTTTCAATGTCAATTCCCAGTCCGGAACTTGCATTTGCCTGCGGATCAGCGTCAATGAGCAATACTTTTTTTCTAGAACCCCCAGTGAAGCTGCTAAATTCACCGAAGTTGTTGTTTTTCCAACGCCGCCTTTCTGGTTGGCTATGGCTATGATTTTACCCATCTATTTTTCTGAATTTTGAGCCGTAAAAATACAATTATTTATGGGTTTTTCAAGTGTATTTTGTTAACAAATCTGCAAAACTTCCATCAGAATTTAACTTACTGTAAATGAATATAATGAATGGATTTAAAGTGCTTGCCAAAATCTTACAAAGCTTAGTTTTTTAGCAGATCTGAATCTTTATTTTCGGCATGAAGAGACTCAATGATTATTTATTCTTCTTCGCCTTAATCATCATTTCCAGCATATCCCACATTTCTTCTGGAATCGCTTCGAGTAAATTAAACTGTCCTGCGCCTTTAAGCCATTCGCCACCATCAATCGTTATCACTTCACCATTCACATAAGCCGAAAAATCAGAAACCAGATAAGCCGCAAGATTCGCGAGTTCCTGGTGGTCGCCAACACGTTTCAAGGGCACTTTTTTTGCCATATCGAATTTTTCCGCCAAATCGCCCGGCAGTAACCTGTCCCAGGCGCCTTTTGTTGGGAAAGCTGCGCCGGAGCAATCGCGTTAGAGCGGATGCCGTATTCGCCGATTCTACCGCCAAACTTCTCGTCATTGCCAAAACACCAGCTTTTGCAGTGGCACTCGGAACAACATAAGCCGAGCCTGTCCACGCATAAGTGGTTACAATATTTAAGATTACTGAATTTTCCTGTTTGCTGTCAATCCAGTGTTTGCCGAATGCAAGCGTGCAGTTTTTGGAACCTTTCAAGACGATATCGATGATAGTGTCAAACGCATTCGCCGATAATCTTTCGGTTGGCGAAATGAAGTTTCCTGCAGCATTGTTGAGCAGCGCATCGACTTTTCCAAACACTTTCAGAGTTTCCGAAAGCATGTTTTCTACTTCTTCATAATGACGCACGTCACATTGCAACGGAAGGCATTTTCCACCAGTCGCCGCTTCCAGTTCCGCAGCCGTATTTTTGAGTTTATCAAGGTCACGTGAAGTAATCGCAACGTTAGCGCCCAGTTCAAGGAAATATTGGGTCATGGCTTTTCCGAGTCCGCTGCCGCCGCCTGTTACCACTATGGTTTTGCCTTTCAATGCGTCGTCACGCAGCATTTTTTGAGAGAAATTGATCATTATAGTTTGTTTTTGATAAATGTAAGTATTTGTCAGGAGGTATCAAAAGATTTTCAAAATCCTGCGAAATTCCCAAATCCTGCAACTTATAATGGAAATTGTATAAAGAAAAATCTTATAAAATTTAGAGATTTGTTGTTTGGAATTGACAACGAATGACTGAAAAAACTACACTTCCCAAACAAAAATACAGACTTCCAAAATGGCTTCGAATATTGTTTCGGAGTGTTTGCATTTTGGTGGGACTGTTGTTCGTCGCGTATGCCGGAATCGGCCTGGTACATTAATTCAAATAAAGAAAAAGTGCTCCAATCGCTGACGGAAAAACTCAACGAAAATATCGACGGAAGTTTCACAATTGAAAGCATGGAACCTGCATTTTTACAGGGATTTCCAAACCTTTCGCTGAACCTGAAAAATATTGAAATCAAAGACCGGAAGTACGAAACACATAAACGCATTTTCCTGAAAGCTGAAGATTTTTACATTTCCGTTAATGCGCTGGCATTGTTAAGAGGCACCATCCAAATCAAGAAAATTTCAGTCGGAAATGCACAGGTGAATTTATTCACAGACGTCGACGGCTACAGCAATTCTTCGGTTTTCAAGAAAAATAAAAAATCAGAAAATAGTAATAGCAGCGGATTTCCGGAGCTGCGCGAACTTCGTTTTGACGACGTATTGGTAAATATCGAAAATTTCAAAAGCCGAAAAAAATATCGTTTTCAGGTCAACAGCCTCAAATGCAACGTCGATTACAATAGTGACGGCTGGAATGGCAAAATCAATCTTGACATCTTGGCCGAAAGCATGACTTTCAGTATGAAAAACGGGAGTTTCATCGCAAATAAATCAGTCGAGGGCACTTTGCAGGTTCATTACAATGAAAACAATGAAATCATCACTTTTGAGAAAAGCCCGCTTGAAATTGGAGGCGAAAATTTCACCGTTTCCGCTTCTTTTTCCGTCGGAAAAACAGCGGGTTTCACCATCAATATTGCCAACAATTCGATTTTATGGCGAAATGCGTCGCAATTGCTTTCCCCGAATATCAGCTCCAGACTCAATATGTTCGACCTTAAAAACCCGATTTCAGTAACTTGTCTGATCAAAGGCGATTTTAATGAGCAAGGCGATCCGCTCATTTTGGTCAAAGCAAAAATCCGGGATAACGAACTCGACACGCCCGGCGGGAAAGTTTACGAATTGCAATTTCGATGGTGTTTTTACCAATAATTACCTCAAGAAAAACGGATTCAACGATGCGAATTCTGCTATAAAATTATTCCAGTTTAAGGGCGAATACGTGAAAATTCCGTTCGTGATGCAACAGGCATTCATCCTCGATCTGGAACATCCGATTGCAGTCGGAAATTTCAAATCTGATTTTCCAATTGAGCGGATGAATGGTTTGATTGACTCAGATTTATTGGTTTTTTCGAAAGGAAATGCGTCGGTA
Source organism: Flavobacterium sp. 3HN19-14 (assembly GCF_051373205.1). NCBI lineage: Bacteria > Pseudomonadati > Bacteroidota > Flavobacteriia > Flavobacteriales > Flavobacteriaceae > Flavobacterium > Flavobacterium sp. 3HN19-14. Next base: position 3,577,704 of record NZ_JBPPZT010000001.1, on the reverse strand, counting down.
AATCTTTCTTACAAAGCTGATATCGTAAATTATCTGCTCTCAAAACCAATCGTTCAGGGCATCGTGACAATTAAAGGTGCCGATGTCAATTATAAACCGCGAAACCTTGCTTTTAAAGACATTGCCGTTAATCTGGATTTCAGGAATAACGACCTTTTTATCAGCAATATTCACTTGCGAAGCGGAAAAAGCATTGTCGATATGAACGGCGATATCCGGAATTTCCTCAATTTATATTACAATGCTCCTGAGCGTATTGTGCTGAACTGGACGGTTAAAAGTCCGCAGTTGCATCTCGGCGAATTCCTCGGATTTCTCGGCAGAAGGCAACGAAAAATCGTCGTTCAGAAAACCACGAGAAAAGGAAATTTCACCGAAGACCTCAATTTGCTGTTTGAAAAAAGCAACGTCAATATGAAAATCAACGTTGCAAAGCTATATTACAATAAATTTTATGCGACGAATGCGAATGCTGAACTGCTGTTGACGGAAACCGGAATTTCCATCAAAAAAGCCGGACTTTCCCACGCGGGCGGATTTGTAAACCTTACAGGTGCACTGTTACAGAAAGGCAGTTCAAGCCGATTCAATATACAATCGGATGTTAATAATGTTGATATTTCAAAATTTTTCTACGCGTTTGACAATTTCAATCTCGAATCATTGAAATCGAACAACTTAAAAGGGCAACTCACAGCCAAAGTGGCAATTTCCGGGACGATTTCTGATAAAGGAGATTTGTTGCGGCGGTCGATGAATGGAAAAGTCGGCTTTAATTTGAAGGACGGAAAACTGATTAATTTTTCGCCGGTGAAAAGCGTCGGGAAGTTTGCCTTTCCATTTCGCAAACTCGATACGATTTCGTTCTATCAGTTGAAAGGCAATTTCGATATCGAAGGCGAAAAAGTGAAAGTCAGCCCGATGAAAATCAACTCGAGCCTACTGAATATGGACGTTGATGGCATTTACTCCTTTGGAAAAGGTACGGAACTTTACATCGCGGTTCCGCTTCGAAATCCTGAAAAGGATAAAAATATTTCCGATGAAGAAGTGCTGGCAAAGCGCCGCAACCGCGGAATTGTCTTGCGACTTGTAGCGTCGGATGGCAAAGATGGAAAAGTTAAAATCGGTTTCGGGAAGAAGAAACAATGATTACGGTTTTTTAATTATGGCATAATATTTCTTCACGAGCGCATTCACTTCGGCGAGTCCGTTCGTGCCGCCGTTGACTGCTTTCCGAACTTTAAGGATGGCCGCATCATCAACAGTTGTGGCGAGTTTCCAGAGACTATTCGAATTGAAATAGAAGATAGCCGAATCAAAGAAATAAGTACTCGCGACCAAATCAGGATTATTCGTCACATCGACATTAAGGAATTTTGAAAGCGCGGCATAATTGGTTTTTCCGGTGGTTTGCATGAGTCCGCGACCGCGGAATTTCCATCCATCACCGCTCTGTTCAGTGCCATTGCCCATGCGATTTGCATAGATACGGTTGGCGATTTTTTCAGGCTGTCGCGCATAAGCCGCAGCGGTTGTCGCATTAAAATATTTCGGAAATACGCCTAAAAGACCTTGTGCGGAATAATTAAGGTTTTCGGTTACGACTTCAAAACCTCCGGATTCGTGGTCTGCATTACCCATAAATTGCGCCAGACCTTCATCAGTCGGGATTTTATAAGTGCTTTTGATTTTCTGAAGCGTCATTTTGCCGATGAGTCCGTCTGCGGAAAGCCCGTGGGTAGACTGGAATAATTGGATGTATTTCATGAAAGTTTGGTATTGGTTGGCAGAATAAAAGTAAGGATTTTTTTAAATGTTTGATTTTTAAGTCCTTAATTTTATTTCGATTTGTAAAAACAAAACCTCAGAAAGGTATTCCGGAGGTTGAAGTTGTATCAGGCAATTTATTTCGACAGAAAATTTTTAAGTGCATCATCCATAAAATAAGTCCACCCCATTGTGAAGCTGCTTTTCTGAAAATCCGGAACCGGCATCTGCGAAACTTTCCAATCCTGTATGTATTAAAAGCAATCGTGTTTTTTCGCCTTCATCGAATAATTCAAAAGAGATTTCAGAATTTCCGGGCTGCCCTTCGTAGCGCCAGGTGTAAGCAATTTTCTTTACAGGAATCAGTTGCGTCACTTTACAAATGTGCATCCATTTCTTGTCGTCGGAACCTGCGAGAAAAGAAAATTCGAAGCCAATTTCAGGCTTAAATTCAGGCAGTTGAAAATACCATTGTTTAAGTTGCTCGTTGTCTGTTAACGCATGCCACACTTTTGAGATTGGTGCGTCGAATGTGCGTTCGATTTTTACGGGTTGATTATCCATATTGAATATTGATCAGGATTTCGAGATAGTTATGCAAATATATCCAGTCTTTTGTTACATAAGTATTGACTTCATAAAAATTTATCGCTTTGAATGTGAAATATTTATAAATTTGTCAAAACCTTTAAGTCATTTGCTATGAGAAAGTTATTACCCATTATTATTGCCGGCTTCCTGCTGGCTTTTTTTACGGCTTGCAGTACTTCGGATGACGGACCGACAGAACAGGTCAATTTTGCCGTTCCAATTGTAAAATCCCTTGCGGCTATACGTTCTGATGTAAAAGTCACTGCCGCCAGGCAAACCGCTTCTGAAGGGAAGATTTATGTTGCACAGAGCAACCTTTTCTACATTGCGAAAGAACAGGGTGTTCATATTTTCAACAATTCAAGTCCATCTTCTCCGCAAAATATTGCTTTCATTGAAATTGGCGGCGTACACGACATTGCGGTAAAAGGCAATTACCTTTATGCAGACAACTTCATCGACCTGCTTGTTTTTGATATTTCAAACCTCGATAATATTATTTTGGTGAAAACCATAGAAAATGTCATCGGATTTAACGCGGCTTACCCGAATGATGCGCAATATTATGATTATGAGGCGGTGCCGGCCAGAATGAAATCGTCATCGGATACCGCACTGAAATGCGAAATATTCCTAAAGGCGGACTAATGGTTTATGACGAAGCTACCGGCGGTTTGCCAAATGGTGCTGAAGCTTTGCCGGGTGCGCCATCTGTAGGAACAGGGGCTCTTATGCCCGTTTCCAGATCAACCAGAATGCACTTTATACAATTGACAGCTGGAAACTCAACGTTTTTAATATTACCAATCCGGCAGAGGCCTATTTTGATAAATCGGTTTATATGGAAATGTGGTTTGGCGGCGGCGAATTTGAAACGTTATTCCGCCAGGGCGATTACCTTTTTGCCGGTGCAACTTCGGGTATGTTCGTTATTGATGCTGCGGATGAATTCAATCCGGCATTTATTTCCGGATTTTCACATGCTACTGCCTGTGACCCGGTAGTTGTCAACGGAACGACGGCTTATATCACTGTCCGCGGTGGTTCGACTTGCGGTGCGATTGAAGATCAGGTGAATGTACTTGACATTTCTGATATCCATAATCCGACTTTGCTATCAACTTATTTGCTTAATGAGCCCCGCGGATTGGGTGTCAGAGGCAATACAGTTTATATCTGCGGCGACGGAAAACTCAATATTTTCAATGGCTCGGATTCGTCAGGGCTTATGCTGGAAAATTCTTATACTGATAATGTTACTGATGTGATTCCGCTCGAAAGTCATCTGATTACCGTTCGGTCCGAATAAGATTACGCAATATGCTTACGGTGATAATTATACGCTTGATGTGTTAAGCGTCTTGAATTTTTAAGAAGATTTATTAATCGTAATACAAAAGCTCCCGATTGTGGGAGCTTTTTTTATAAAAGTATTCATTCATTCAAATCCGTCAATCAGCACCTGTAATATCTGAATCGCCGCCTCGCTGATTTTTGTGCCCGGCCGAAGACCGCTACGGCACCCGAATCGAATAAATATTGGTAATCCTGCGCCGGAATCACGCCGCCAACAATCACCATAATATCTTCGCGGCCATAAGATTTTAAAGCTTCGATAACCTGCGGGACGAGCGTTTTATGTCCGGCCGCCAATGACGAAACGCCTAAAATATGCACGTCATTTTCGACGGCTTGTTTTGCAGCTTCTGCCGGTGTCTGGAAAAGCGGACCGATATCCACATCAAAGCCGACATCGGCATAACCGGTCGCGACTACTTTTGCGCCGCGGTCGTGGCCGTCCTGTCCCATTTTGGCAATCATAATTCGTGGCCTGCGCCCTTCCAGAACGGCAAATTCGTCGGCCAGTGCTTTCGCTTTTGCGAAACTTTCGTCGTTTTTAATTTCCTTGCTGTACACGCCGCTGAATGATTTGATTTGTGCTTTGTATCTTCCGAAAACCGTTTCAAGAGCATCACTTATTTCTCCCAAAGTAGCCCTGTATCGCGCTGCCTCAACAGCGATTTCGAGTAAATTGCCTTCGCCGGTTTTGGCCGTTGCGATTAATTTATCGAGTGTTTCTTTTACTTTTTGCGTATTTCTTGAAGCTTTAATATTATCGAGTCTTTCAACCTGTTGTTTGCGCACCATTTCATTGTCAACATCAAGAATATGCAACGGATCTTCTTTTTCTAATCGGTATTTGTTAACGCCAACGATGATATCCTGGCTGCTGTCGATGCGCGCCTGTTTCCTCGCTGCAGCTTCTTCGATGCGCAATTTCGGGATTCCGGCTTCGATGGCTTTGGTCATGCCGCCGAGTTCTTCAACTTCTTCAATTAGCTTCCAGGCATTTTGCGAGATTTCATGTGTAAGGCTTTCCACATAATAACTTCCGGCCACGGATCGACCGTTTTGGTAATTTTCGTTTCTTCCTGAAGGAAAATCTGCGTATTTCTCGCAATCCTCGCAGAAAAATCAGTTGGCAGCGCAATCGCTTCATCGAGCGCATTCGTATGCAAAGATTGTGTGCCGCCGAAAGCCGCCGCTGCCGCTTCAATGCAGGTTCTGGCAACGTTATTGAACGGATCTTGCTCCGTTAAACTCCAACCCGAAGTCTGGCAATGCGTCCTTAAAGCCAGTGATTTTTCATCTTTCGGATGGAATTGTTTGAGCAATTTAGCCCAAATCATCCTTCCGGCGCGCATCTTGGCGATTTCCATAAAATGGTTCATACCGATAGCCCAGAAAAAAGAAAGGCGAGGAGCAAACTCGTCGATTTTCATGCCGGTTGACAATCCGGTTCTAATATATTCAAGTCCGTCGGCCAAAGTATAAGCGAGTTCAATATCTGCCGTCGCTCCGGCTTCCTGCATGTGATATCCTGAAATCGAAATGGAATTGAATTTCGGCATTTTCTTACTCGTAAACTCAAAAATATCGGCAATGATTTTCATCGATGGCGTCGGCGGATAAATATAGGTATTCCGACCATGAATTCCTTCAGGATGTCATTTTGTATCGTTCCCGAAAGCATTTCAGGTTTTACGCCTTGTTCTTCCGCAGCAACGATATAAAAAGCCATAATGGGCAAAACCGCACCATTCATGGTCATCGAAACCGACATTTCATCAAGCGGAATCTGGTCGAAAAGCACTTTCATGTCTTCAACAGAATCAATCGCCACACCTGCTTTTCCAACATCGCCAACAACACGCTCATGATCGCTGTCGTAACCGCGGTGCGTCGCCAAATCGAAAGCGACTGATAATCCTTTTTGGCCTGCGGCTAAATTTCTTCTGTAAAAAGCATTACTTTCTTCAGCCGTAGAAAAACCTGCGTATTGGCGAATTGTCCACGGACGACGCACGTACATTGTTGCATAAGGTCCACGCAGATTCGGCGAAAAACCAGCGCCAAAATCCAAATGCTCTAAATTTTCAGTATCCTTTTCAGAATACGAAGATTTGAGCAAAATGCCTTCAGCAGTCAGGAAATCTTCAGTCTGCTGACTTTCGGCTTTTGACTTTTGACTTTCGACTTTAAGATGTTGCAGATTTTTCCGCATTATTTATAGATAATTTTAAACGTCCATTTTCTGTTGGAATTGTTCGTGTTGAATGCCTCGATGATACCGGCAGTGATCGTAACACCACCGCCGACGGTGAATAGCATGAATGCCGCTTCGCCACCGGCAGCCGCAACTACAATTGAACTTCCTACAATCGCCAATCCGGCAACCAATACAACCGTTTTAATTGTGCCGAGTACTTTTGGCTGGCTTTTGATGCTCAGGATATTATCAGGTTTTATCGGGAATTTATCCACGAGAATTTCGCCATCATTAGAAAAATGTAATAGCCCGACGTGTTTTTTGCCATCGAGCGTCCTGACTTTAATACGCTGGTTTTCCTCATAAATTTTTACTTTTCCTGACTCAATATTCGTGAGTTCAAGCGTTTTTTGGGCAAATGCGCTGAATGTTGCAAAAAATGCCAAAAGGCAAAGGATATTTTTCATGGTTTAGTTGTTTTCGGTTTCCAGACGTTCCTGCTCGAGTTTTTCAGCCAGGCGTTTTGGGATTACAGGTTGTATGAGGGTTTTTCTCGGTTTGGTTTTCACGAATGGAAATAATTCCAAATCGTGTTTCATGCGGTCGTTTTTATTCGGGTATTTATTCGTTCCCAAAAGCACTTCTTTACCCGAATCGAATAATTCCTGCTCTCTATCAGCACTTTCCTGAATTTTACGTTTGATGATTCCGGTGCCAAGCTGTTTTAAAAATCCGCCGTTTTCTTCGATATCTTTAAATAGCGTAAGTGCTTTTTCTGCTAATTGTGAAGTTAGTTCTTCAATATAATAACTTCCGTCGGCAGGATTGTCGACTTTGTCAAAATAACTTTCCTGTTTCAGAACCAGCAATTGATTCCGCGCAATTCTGTCGCCAAATTCATTGTCTTTATGGTACAAAGCGTCGTAAGGAAGATTTGCAACTGCATCCGCGCCGCCCAAAATAGCCGACATGCATTCGGTCGTGGTTCGCAGCATATTGACGTTGTAATCATAAATCGTTTTATTTCGTTTCGTAGGCGAAACCAATAAATGACAGCCGTTTGTGATATTGTATTCTTTTGCAATCAAATCGAAAAGCAGGCGAATGGTACGCAATTTTGCAATTTCGAAGAAATAATTCGTGCCGACTGAGATCTCAAAAACGACCGGTTTTTCAATTTTTTGAATACGGTTGAAATATTCATTGGCATGCGCTAAAGCATAAGCGATTTGCTGTACAATATTAGCGCCTGCATTTTGATACAAACCCGCATCGACGCTTAAAAATGAAATATTGGTGACTTGTTCCGAAAGTAAATTCAGCGTTTCAAAATTGTCTCTCTCATTTGTTTTGAACCAATTGCCGTCACTTGCCAGTTGTCCGATTGGATCAATAGAACAGAAGATATTGGCTTTTTTTGCTTTGGCAACAGCATCGATTTTTTTAATGAAATCTATGGAAAGAAAATGCAGTTTGAAGTAAATCGTGATGTTTTCAAGCGGCAACTTTTCAAGCAATTTAATCACATCGGTGTTTTCATTTTCTATCGTAAAACGAATGCTTTCCGCACCGCGATTGATGCTGTCAATTGCCCGTAAGATTGATTTTTCTATATCAAAAGCAAAAATATTCTGGCAGATTTTAAAATCTTTTGCCTTCGTTGAAACGTTTTGGCCAACAGAAAATTCGTCTTTATGATAAAACGGTTTCACCTTAATGCCTTCGGGCGAATCCCAAACCAGCGTGTCGTTATAATCGGCGCCTTTGAGTTCAAACTGGATTTGCTGTTTCCACTGTTTTGAAGAAACGGGCGCGAATTCACTGAATAAATTTTGATTTTCGTCGGTCACTGTTGCGGTTTTGATGCGTTACAAATATAATTTAAAATTGATGAATGTGTGGCAAAGATTTCGGCGTGTTTATGCGTGCGAAATATTTTTCCGGAAAGCCGTCGGCGTCCTGTTTTTCTTCTTTAAAAATACGCGGTTAAAGTAGGTCAGGCTTTCAAATCCGGTTTCCATCGCAATTTCGCGAATTGTTTTATCGGTTTCGGTAAGTTGATGACACGCTTTCGCGATACGGATTTCGTTGAGATAATCAGAAAAACTGGCTTTCATCGCACGCCTGAAAAATTTGCAGAAAGCGCTTTTCGACAAATGCAACATTTCGGAAGCTTCTGAAATCGTTATATTTTCTGAGGAATGATCCTGAAGAAACTGGCAGATTTCATTGATTCGGCTTTCGGTTGCCTTACTGCGGCTCGGCGTGTAGAAATCTGATGAAAGTGCGACGCTTTCTTTCTCTGACAATTGCTGTAAAATTTCAAGCAATGAAGTAATTCTCGACAATCCGTTTTTTTGCGGCAATTCAATGATCGACTTTGAAATCTCAGACAAATTTCCCGAATTAAAAAATAAGCCGCGCTGCGACTGAGAAAGCAATTCGTGAATTTCGCGGCATTCGCTGAATTGCGTAAAATGTTGCACGAAATCTTCTGAAAACTGAATCACAACGGCACTTACCGATTTATTTCCAAACGGTTCACTTGACCATGTATGTGGCAATCCCGAGCCGCTTAAAACCAAATCTCCGGCGGTAAAATTTTCGTGGCTGTCGCCGATGATGCGCTTTCCGGAGCCTTTTGTGATTAACGTCAATTCATATTCCGGATGATAATGCCATTTGAATTCGAAGAACGGCACCGTAAATGAATATGCTACAAACGAACTGTTTCCCTGAAGTGTTGCTACGTTTTCAAAAGCCGCTTTCATTATAATATATTGATTTTATGAAATGGATAAAAGTCAAATGTAGTCAATATAGTGTTATAATTTTGATTTTTAGTGCCAGTTTTCTAAATCGATTAGCAATAGTTTTGTAAAAAGATTTTTTATGAATCCGGCAATCCAAGACAATTTACATCATCCTTACGAAATCACACAGGAGCAGATTGATTTTTACCAAAAGAACAGGTTTATCAAGCTGAAGCATGTGCTCGATACCGAAACTTTGGCGTATTTCAATCAATCAATCACCAATCAGGTTGCGCTGATGGACACAGATTCCGTTCCGCTCGAAAACCGCGATACTTATGGAAAGGCATTTTTGCAGCTTTTCAATTTATGGCGCGAAAGCGACGATGTAAAAGCACTGATTTTCAGCAAACGCATCGCCAAAATCGCCACAGATTTAATGCAGACCGGCGGCGTGCGAATGTACCACGATCAGGCACTTTTCAAAGAAGGTGGCGGCGGTATCACGCCTTGGCATGCCGACCAATATTACTGGCCGCTTGAAACAGATAAATGCATCACGGCGTGGATTCCGTTGCAGGAAACGCCGCTTGAAATGGTGCCGCTCGAGTTTAGCGCCGGAAGCCACGCTATTGTCGAAGGCCGCGAACTGGCAATCGGCGACGAAAGCGAGTCAATCATTAACCAAAGGCTTCGCGTGACCGATTTCGAGCATGTCATAGAACCTTTTGATGCAGGCGAAATCAGCTTTCATTCGGGCTGGGTTTTTCATCGTGCCGGTGCCAATTCGACAGCAAAAATGCGAAAAGTCATGACCATTATTTATATGGACAAGGACATGATCCTCAAAAATCCCGATAACAAAAAGCAGGAACACGACTGGCATACGTGGTGTCCTGGCGCAGAAATCGGGAAAATCATCGATACGCCGATCAATCCCGTTTTATATCCTTAAATTTCATGATGGAAATAAATTATTGCTGCACGCATTGGGGAAGCGAAGCCAAAGACCCGATGGATTTCCTTACGGAATTGGTTAAAGACGGCTATTCCGAACTCGAAATCAATCTCTCGCCGGGCAATTTTGACGATGTAAAATTCTTCGATAAGCTCGAAGCGTTGCGCAGCCTCAATAATTTCAGTTTTATAGCACAACAGGTTCTGGGCGCTGCCGATGAAACGACGAAAGATTATATAAAACGTATGAAAGAACGGCTGATTTACCTGATGGATTTTCAGCCGGATTTTATCAATTCGCATACCGGAAAAGATTTCTACAGTTTCAATGACAATTGCAGGATTATCGACGAGGCTGAAAATATTGCGGCGAAATTCGGAATCCCTATCCGGCATGAAACGCACCGCGGCAGATTTAGTTTTCATCTGTGTACATTAATTCCGTACCTGAAAAAGTTTCCGCAAATGCAACTTACTGCTGATTTTTCGCATTGGTGTTGTGTTTCAGAAAGCATGCTCGAAGACCAGTCGGAAAAATTGCAACAGGTGATTCCGCATATCGGTCATTTGCACGCACGAGTTGGCTCAGAACAAAGCGCACAGGCTGGCCATCCTTTTGCGCCGGAATGGAAAAACCATCTTGATGTTTTTACGAATTGGTGGAAAGAAATTATCATTTACAAACAATCGAATCACGAACAATTATTTACCATCACACCTGAGTTCGGACCTGCGCCATACATGCCGGAAATCCCGTTTTCACGGCAACCGCTTTCCATGCAATGGGAAATCAACCTGATGATTAAGGGGCATTTACAGAACGAATTAAACGGATTTATATGAGCAATAATAACAATTTAAGGTTTATTACGATAAGCGCAGCACTTGGAGGTTTGTTATTCGGATACGATACCGCTGTAATTTCGGTGCAATTGGCAGCATTACGGAATATTTTTCGCTGTCACCGATTGAAATCGGCTGGGCTATTTCGAGCGCTTTGGTTGGTTGCCTTGCGGGCGCATTCATTTCTGATTTTTGCAGCGAGCGGTTCGGAAGAAAAAAGAGCATGCTTTTGGCGGCCTTGCTGTTTTTGGCATGTTCTGCCGGAACTGCTTTACCCGAAAGTTTTACGGTTTTCATCATCTTCAGGATTATTGGCGGCGTCGGTGTCGGATTGGCGTCGATGGTCGTGCCGATGTATATTGCTGAAATCGCTCCGGCGGAAAAGAGGCGCATTGGTAGCTTACAACCAAATGGCGATTGTCGTTGGAATGGTAGTCGTTTTTTTTGTGAATTATTTTATTTCGCTTCAAGGCGATTCGGAATGGAATTTACAGATTGGCTGGCGGTTGATGTTCGGTTCTGAAGCGATTCCGTCACTATTATATTTGGTTCGTGATATTTTTTATTCCGGAAAGTCCGCGCTGGCTTTTGGAAAAGAATAAGGAAAATGACGCCATTTCTGTGCTTCAGCGCTTCAATCCCGTAGAAAAAACGGCCGGATTGTTATACGATATCAAAAATTCGATGTCAGGAACAAAAGAAAACAAATCGATTACAGCATTGTTCGAGCCCAATTTAAGGCGTGCTTTGGTGGTCGGAATCGGGCTTTCGGTTTTTCAGCAAATCACGGGCATTAATGCAATTTTATATTATGCGCCTGAGATTTTCAAAAGTTTCGGAAGTAATACGAATATTTCATTACTTGAAACAAGCATCTTGGGTATCGTCAATTTAATCTTTACGCTTGCATCTATTGCTATGGTTGATAAAATTGGCAGAAAGCCACTTTTGAATTTAGGAAGTATCGGAATGTTTATTTCACTTTTAGTGGTTGGTTACGCATCATATCATCACTTAACCGGAATCTGGCTTTTAGGCTTTTTGATGTTATTTATGGGCTCTTTTTTCCATTTCGTGGGAGCCGGTGGTTTGGGTTTTATTGGCAGAAATTTTCCCGAATCGTGTGCGTGGTCTTGCGCTTTCGATTGCAGTATTTATTCAGTGGGCGGCAAATTTCGTCGTGTCGCAGACTTTTCCGATGTTAACCGGGAACAATTACCTGAAAAAAGAATTCAACGGCGCATTTCCGTTCTGGCTCTTCGGATTTTTCTGTATAATGGCTTTTATTTTTGTGTGGAAAATGGTGCCCGAAACCAAAAACAAAACCCTTGAAGAAATGGATACTTTGTGGGAAAACGAAATGCTTAATAAATAAAAATATGAGCAAACCTATTTACTTCCTGTTTCTTATAATGATGTTCCAAAGTGCAATGAATGGACAAAATCCATACGAAAAAATCAAGCCGATTAAAGAGGAAATGCAGATTTTGCCTTTCGGAAGTATAAAACCACAAGGCTGGATCAAGGAACAAATCCAGCAAAATCTCGACGGATTTACGGGTCATCTCGACAGTCTTGCCCCGGATTTAATCATCAAAGATGCGATTTACGACAAAGACCGACTCACCAGAAAAATAAAAAATAAAGACGTCGGCGCGCTCGGAAACGAAGGCGACTGGCAGGTGCAATTCCTGTGGTGGAACAGCGAAACCCAAAGCAACTGGCGAGACGGTTATATCAGAAGTGCGATTCTGGCAAATGATTCCGAACATTTGAAACGAATCGAAAAGTACATTCAGCACATTTTGGATTCACAGGATGAAGACGGTTATTTAGGGATTTATGACAACGAATTAAGATATAAATTCGACAACGAAAACGGCGAATTATGGGCGCAGACAACTTTATTGAGAGGTTTGCTCGCCTGGTATGAATATAAAAACGACCAGAAGATTTTAAATGCGGTAAAAAAAGCAGCCGCGAATACGATGAAAGGTTTTCCGATTGACAAATCTCATCCTTTTTATTCGACAAATCCTAACGTTGGCGGCCTGTCGCACGGATTGACATTTACCGATATACTCGAAAATCTGTATCGAATTACGAACGACCAGAAATACCTCGATTATGTGTTATTTCTATACAAAGATTTCTCTTCACAGGTTTTAAATGAAGACGCACAGTACACAAAATTACTGCAAAAAGACCTGATGCTGGCCGGGCACGAGCGTCCACACCTATGAACATTTGCGCTCTTTGGCGGCGGCAGTTTACGCGTCAGGAAATCCGGAATTGCAAAACGCACTGAAAGATTTTCTGGAAAAAATTGCAATTACAACCACCGCAACCGGAGGCCCTGTTGGCGATGAATGGATTGGCGGAAAAAAAGCCGATGCCACAACCCGCGGCTATGAGTATTGCTCGCTGCAGGAACTTATGCACAGCTATGAAAGCCTTTTCTTGAAAACATCCGGTGCAGATTATGGCGACAAGATTGAAAAAATATTCTTCAACGCTGCACAAGGCGCCAGGCATTCGGAAGAAAGCTGCATTGCATATCTGAAAAGCGATAATTCCTATGCCATGACGGGCGGCCTCAACGGCGACGAATCTGATGCCAAACAAACCCGCTACCATTATTCGCCGGTGCACAAGGAAGCGGCGGTTTGCTGCGTGCCGAATGCAGGAAGGATTGCGCCGTATTATGTGAATTATATGTGGCTGAAGAAAGGCAATTCGGTTGTTGCATCGTTGCTTGGCAGCTTCAATTTTGGAAACGAAACTTAATGGGAAAAACGTTGTCATTCGCGAACTTACGGAATATCCATATGGGAATTCCATTACTTTTGAAATTGAAAGTGAATCGGATTTTGAATTGAAAATCAGGAAACCGGGATGGGCAGAAAACGTAAAAACCAATGCGCCCTACAAAGAAATCGACGGTTTTTGCAGCATCGGAATAAAGAAAGGTAAAAGTAAAATTGAAGTTGAATTTTCTCCCGAAGTTGTAACGAAACAAGACGCCAACGGCGAATATTTTTTCCAATACGGAAGTTTGGTATTAGCGCATCCGATTGCCGCTTTGGAAGAACAGACAAAAATGTATGATTTACCGAAATTCCGCGATCTGGAATACAAGCCTGAAAACCTTGTAATTTATCAGTATAAAATTCCGGAGAAAATAAGAGCTTTAGGGAAATTGGGATTCGAAACGACGCTCTTCAATCCGAAAACACAGAAGGAAGAAAAAATTACCTTAATTCCAATGGGAAAAACGATTTTACGACAAACGACTTTTAAAAAGAATTGACATGAAAATAAAATTTCTGATTGTGATATTTTGTTTGTTTTGCCAAATCGGTTTGGCGCAAAACGAAGTCGTTTACCATGTTTTTCAGCGTAGTTTTTTCGATAGCGATGGCGATGAAAACGGCGATTTAAAAGGAATGCGTGAAAAGCTAGATTACCTGCAGGATTTGGGTGTTACAACCATTTTGCTGACGCCATTGTATGTTTCTGATTTCTATCATAATTATTTCGCTGATGATTTTGAAAACATTGATCCGGAATATGGTTCGATGAAGGATTATATTGATTTGGTTAAAGAAGTACACCGCCGAAAAATGAAAATTTATCAGGATGTAGAAATGCAATACGTCTCGGGAAATCATCCGTGGTTTAAGGATTCTTTCGAAAACCCGAAATCGGAATACAGTAAATTTGTAGTTTACAATGATGCGGAAAATAAGAAACCATGGTACTTTTTCGATGTGCCTGAATTTACGACTTACGATAATGCCAAACATAAAATCATCGTCGTAAACATGAAGGAACAGGCTGTTAAAGAGTATACATTGAAAGTACTGAAATCATGGGTCGACCCCAATAATGACGGCAAATTCGACGACGGTGTCGACGGTTTCCGGCTTGATCACATGATGGATAATCTGGACAATGCCAATAGACTCACTGGTTTATTCAGCGATTTCTGGACGCCGGTTCTTACACAGCTAAAAGCCGTGAATCCAAAATTAAAAATCGTTGCAGAACAAGCCAACTGGAATTCCTTCGGACACGATTATTTTGAAAAAGGAAATGTCGATTATGTATTTGCGTTCCGACTCAAATTCGCCATCAATTCTTTCGAAAAAGAAAAAATCATAAAAGCTGCTGACAGCACTTTCAATTATAATCCTTCAGGAAAAAACCAGTTTGTTTTCCTGGAAAATCACGATACGAAACGATTCGCGTCAGAGCCGGGAATGACTCTGGAAAAAGAAAAAGTTGCAGCAGCCATCCAGCTTTTGATTGGAGGAATTCCGTCGATTTATTACGGGCAGGAAATTGGTATGAACGGCCAGCAGCAGCAATTCGGCATGACCGATGGCAACGATATTCCGGTGCGCGAAGCTTTCGATTGGTATGCCAACGGCGAAGGAAAAGGCGTGGCAGAATGGTATAAAAATACCGGCGTTTGGTGGGATAAAAGAAATAGTCAGGCTAACGACGGGATATCGTTTGAAGAACAACAGAAAGATCCGGAATCGCTATTTAATTTTTATAGATCATTGATTAAATTACGAAAAAAATACACCGGATTGCATCGCGGTTCTTATAGAAATATTCCAAATGACAATCCTTCTGTACTCACTTTTGAAAGATTCAACGCAAGAAAAAAGATCATTGTTTCGATAAATTTATCGGACAGGGAACAGGTTTTCGAGACCATCCCTAATAATCCGGCGAAGGTTGTTTTTGGAGGAAATTACCTGAAAAATTTAAACGATGGAAAAAAAGCAATAGCTCCTTATGGCGTCATTGTGGTTTATGAAGGAAATTAAAGCCCTTTTTTAATCGTATCACCTTCGTATTCAATAATATAAATATCTTCGCTGTCGCGTTTCATATAATATTTTTCACGAGCGAATTTTTCAACCTGGTCTTTGCTCTTCAGCATCTTGATGCTTTGGTTGTCTTTCTTGATTTCGTCTTTATAATATTGCTTGTTGTCTTCGAGCTCCTGGATTTCTTCATTCAGAATCCTTTGGTCGAAGTAAGAATAGTTGTCAAGAAATATCATCCATACGATAAAAAACAGCGTAATCAGCACGTAGCGGTTGCTTACCAACCTGAGCCAGCGATTCTTAAACTTGTTTTTAAACGGATTTTTCATCGTGATAAATTTACAAAATGCGCTGGTTGATTACGGCGCGCACCACGTCAATCGCAACGGTATTGTATTTGTCGTTCGGAATGATAATATCGGCAAAAGCTTTTGTAGGTTCAATAAATTGCTCGTGCATCGGTTTCAACGTATGCTGATAACGGCTCAAAACTTCTTCCATGTCGCGGCCGCGCTCAGCGATATCGCGTTTCAACCGACGGATCAATCGTTCGTCGGGATCGGCATGTACATAAATCTTGATGTCGAACATATCACGCAATTGCGGGTTGGCCAAAATCAAAATCCCTTCAACAATCATCACTTTCCGCGGATGCGTAAAAACAGTGTCGTCTGTTCTATTGTGCGTCACGAAGGAATAAACCGGCTGATCAATGGTATTTCCGGCTTTTAATGCCTTCAGATGTTCCACCAAAAGTTCAAAATCGATAGCGCGCGGATGGTCGAAATTGATCAGCGCGCGTTCTTCATAAGAAAGGTTGTGGTTTTCTTTGTAGTAGGAATCCTGTGAGATGATGCCGACTTCCGTCTGCGGCAATTCGTTCATGATCTGGTGCACTACTGTTGTTTTTCCGCTGCCGGTCCCGCCTGCAATTCCTATGATGAGCATATTGAAATGTTAGTTGTTGATGCCACAAAAATAGGAATTTAATTCAGAGGGAATTTTGTTTTTTTGAAATGTTTTACTGATTTCGGTTCATGTCTTTTATGAGGCTTCGCGTAAAAAGCAGCAGTACAATTCCGCCGATTCCGATGCAAGCCCACAGGAACCACTGGCTTTGCCAGAAAGGTTTTGGCGATGCTTGTTGTTGTTCAGGCGATTGGGTTTGAATGTCAGAAATAGCGACTTCGGGAAGATTTTTCGGGATGCTGTCGCGGAAATAAGACAAATCGTATTGCGGCGCACTCAAATTCGGGTTTCCGGTTCTGATAGTATAATTTTCATTTGATTTCAAATCGGCGGCAATCACAATCGGAATCTGCAAATATTCTGTGCCATTGATCTGGAGCTGGGCGTCATCGCCGTTTTCTATTTCCATAAAAAATGACTTCTCGTTTATTTCCAGCGGAAAAATATTGTTGGAATGAGAAGTGAGGTCAAACTGCATCAGGTCTTCCCTGGACCACGTGTTTTTTTCTTTTCCGGGTTACTGTTACGTTTTTATAGATGTTGACTTTCCGGTTGTAATAGCGCTGTCCCGAAATATGAAACACCATTTTATTAATAATTGTCGGATTTTTATACCGAACGGCAATCACTGTTTTTTTGGAGCCTTGTACGTTGGAAACAGTGCTGTAATCAGGCACGGCAGGTAAGAGGTCGATTCCGTTTTTGGCAGCAGGTTTTAAATTTCCGATATGGAGTACGTTAATCGGAAGCGTCTTTTTGTTGTTGAAAACAATCCTCAAAAACCGGTAAGTACAGCGCGGAAAAACAATTGTCTTTATCACATAAGCATTCGAATTTTCGGATAAATCTTCGAGTTTTTGTTTTTGGGAAATGCCAAACCACGACTTATAATCGTTACTTCCATATAAGTTGTAAGTCTTGTTGACACTGGTGTTGGCGATGAAAAGCGTGAGGGAATTGATTTCCTTCATCGGATTTTCAACAACCATCGAGGTACTGTCTTTTTCATCAATCATTTTCCCGAAAATCGGATATTCCTCAAAATCATAATGCGGTTTACTGTCATTTTCTTCGATTCTGAGATACGGAATTTCGTGATTTTTCGCGTCATAAATGCGCAAATCGCTTAAATCAGTTTTCGAAAGCGCGCGCAATTCAGGCGAAATGACGATTTTATTGAATCCATTTGTTTTCACCTGAATTTTAGCGGTGGTTTGCGCCAAAGCGAAATTTCCCAATAGAATCAGCAATAAGCATTTATTCATTTTCATCTTTTTCAATGTCTTTAATTTCAGCAGATTTGTCTTCCAGGACGAGCACTTTGATTTTTTGGTAAACAAATGAAATGATTAAAATCAGTACGCCTAACAGAATGAATGCGATGATTTTTCCGGTTTCGGAAGCGTTTCTGATATCGAATAAAAATAATTTGGCAATTGTAATTCCGAGTAATGATAATGCGATGATCCGAAGCGATTTGTTTTGTTTTCTGATTCCGAAAATCAGGAAAATGAATGCCAGAACGCCCCATAAAATCGGGAATCCGGTTCTGATGACGAGATTTCGTATTACATTGATTGCATCGCAAGCAGCAAAATAATTGGCATCATTGCCTCCTATGTCAGCGTAATAACGTAGGTTTTCGGTTTTAACATCAGTTGCAGTTATGACATCCATAGAAAATACCAAAGCATGCAGCATCAGTTCGGTGCTGGCAATATAAACGATGAAGAAACAACAAATCCAGATGAAAAATTTGTTTTTAACGAACTCAGAAATTGCATGCTCTTTATGCATTTGATACAATTGCCACGCATAAAAAATGATTATCGCCAGTGAAAAATAATGCAGGTAAAAAGCGATGCGCTGCCCGGAATTATGTGCGATATATTCGGTATGTTCCAGGAAAGCATAATTCGAAAACCAAAAAGTAAAAAGCACGATATTGACGACGGCGATAAGCGCTGCGAATTGATAAGTTGCCGTGCGTTTGCTTTTATAAATCAGGAATATAAATGCGGCACTAAACAACAAATGATACAAAACCGGGAAAGCATTCGCAGAATAATTGCCGGAAACATAGCTGTCAGACTGATAAATGATTTCAAAAATTCCTGTAAAATAACCGATGATAATGGTTATAATACCGAGGTATTTACGATAAGTGAGCGTGTCGGGAAATTGTTTTTCCGATGGCGAAATGACTTCGCGTTTCAGCAGATAGATCACCGCTGCGAGTGTCAGTACAGAGAAAATCCCGGTGATAAAAGCCGGATTCGCTACAATCCTGAGTGTTTCGATTCCGAGATAAATATTGCTCCAGTCCATTAATAAACTGATCAGCATCAGGAAATGCACGATAACTGAGCCAATCCTGTAGCTTTTGATTTCGGATTTTTGCGAAAGCCACATCAGCAAAACGGCTTCAGCGCCCCAGAATAAAGTGATGTAATTGCCTTCAAACTGTATCGGAACCGCGAGCGTTATAAACGTCAATGTCAGGCCGATAAGCAAGTAAACCGCGGTTTTATCAAGGCCAAACTTTTTGTATAAAATCCATGCGTATAAGAGATTCAACAAACCGAGACCAGTTGTAAATAATCCCGGAATTCCGGATGATAAGTATGAAGAATTGTCATTCCGGCAGCGTAGAATAAAAACGTATTACTCGCAAGAATCGATAATTCTATTGCCGAAAATACGCCTTTCGTCCTGATATTGTTGACGATATTGGTCAGGATGAAAATCAGGTAAAACGCAAAGCCAAATACCAACGCCCCGCCAAAATGCGGATGCGGCAGCGCGTTGTCCTGATACAGCCATACGCCATATAATGCAACAGTGAAAACATAAGCCACGACATTTACGGCGCTCCATTTTTTATGGAAAGCCAGTGCAAGGATTCCAACGTCGAGAATGGCGATATATGTCAGCAGCACGACATAATTTCCTGTGCCGGTGCTTACCATAAAAGGCACAGCAAAACCGCCAATCAGTGATAATATGGCCAATTCCATCCGGTCATACGAAAGCGAAATAATGGCGCTGAAAGCCGTAATGCCCACCATGATTACAAAAGCAGCCGTTTGCCCGAAAAGATGGTAATCGTGAAATGCAATTGCAATCGTAAAGTAAAATATCGCTATCGCGCCAGCCACTAAAACCGAACTGAATGCCGCGTAGTTTTTCCTTAATTTATGCGCAAATCCCATTACGAGTGCACCTGATAAAATGCCGATTCCGACACGCGCCGGTTCATTGATCCAGTCTTTGTCAATGGCATATTTTACCAGATAACTGATGCCTAAAACCAATATCAGTACACCGATTTTATTGATGAGGTTTTCGCCGATGAATTTTTCCAGGTCGGGATTTTTTTCCTTGAAAGTATCCCACCACGATTTTTCGTTTTTGTAATTGGCGTACGATGGTTGTTCTGGAGTTGGCGAAGGTGCACTGAAAACCGTTTTTTCATAAACAGGCTGTCGACTTCCAAAATCAATTGGTGTGATGACTTTAGGTGTTTCTTTTTCAGCGACAGGTTGTGGAGTGACATCGGGAATTGGTGGAAATTCAACTGTTGGTTTCGGAATCGGCGCCACAGGTTTTTCTTCAGGAACAATCTGTGCGGGCTTATAATCGGATTTTTTAAACAGATTTTCTTCAGGCAATTGCTGTTTGCGGAGCTCATTCAGCAATTTAGTCATATTGTTGAGCTTGTCTTCAAGGTAATTAAATCGTGTAGTGATTTCGCTTCTTATAAAAAGCAAAAATGCAAATACGAGGATAGCCAGAAAAATTTCCATGCAGAGGAGGTTAGTATTATCGTATGTAAATATAACAACATTTTGCAGTTGCAATGTTTGACGGCTGAGAAGATTTTATTCGGGATAAATGTTAGCTTTTCTGTAGCTAAAGAATTTAATTAAAAGATTTTACAGAAAAAATCAAATGCCAGATAAGATTTTTGTATTCTTGTTATACAAACACAGTAACTTTATGGGGAATAATATTTTAAAGGCGATAAATCCCGACGACTTAATAGGCAAATGGCTTTTCGCAGACGATTATGGCAGTAATGGTTTTGGTTGCGAGAATGCATACCAGCTCCTGAATGCTGACGGGACCATGATATACGGCAATCACGATATAGTAGGTGATAATCCTTGTGTGCTGATGGAAACCCCGGGAACGTGGAGTCTAAATGGCAAAATCCTTTCGATAATACTGAAAGAATCTGACGGCAATGGTTCGTTTGAACAATTATTCTCGATACGGTATCTTGACAAAACTACACTCGACATTGTGACATACACAAATGACAGGGATCGTCGGGTAGCTTTCGTTCTTACAAAGGCGCAATAGCAAAACCTGAAAATTTCCATAAACTAAAAAATCCCTTCCTGTTTTCACAGAAAAGGATTCTTTGTCGGGGTGGCAGGATTATTTCATGATCCGAAAAGGGAGTCATTACAAAGAATCCTTTTGCGGTTTTGGCAAACCGCCGGTCTTTTTTTAATTTACAGAAATTTTTAAGTGAACCCAAAATTTCCATAAACTAAAAAATCCCTTCCTGTTTTCACAGAAAAGGATTCTTTGTCGGGGTGGCAGGATTCGAACCTGCGACCTCCTGGCTCCAAACCAGGCGCGATAACCGGGCTACGCTACACCCCGAAAGCGGAGGCAAATATAACACTAATTTTCAATCCCGCAAAAAGATTTGAATAAATAGGGGAAGATTATTTTCTGATAGCCAAAACTGATATTTTTTTGACGCAATATTTTCAATTTAAAGCTACATTTGCAGTCTAAAAATAACGATTTTACGAAACCATGTCAGAGACCATCGAAAAAATAAAATGCCTAATCATCGGCTCAGGACGGCGGGTTATACCGCAGCGATTTATGCCGCACGCGCCAATATGAATCCGGTTATCTACCAGGGAACACAACCGGGCGGACAACTTACCACGACCAACGAAGTAGAAAATTTCCCGGGTTATCCTGACGGCATCACCGGCCGAAATGATGGTCGAATTGCAGAAACAAGCCGAACGTTTCGGAACGCAAGTCCGCGACGGATGGGTTACAAAAGTCGATTTCTGCGCCACCGGACACAAAGTCTGGATCAACGAAACCAAAGAAATTGATTGTGAAACCGTAATCATTGCAACCGGTGCTTCTGCGAAATATCTCGGATTGCCTTCAGAGCAACATTATTTGCAAATGGGCGGCGGGGTTTCTGCCTGTGCGGTTTGCGACGGATTCTTTTACAGGAACCAGGAAGTGGTGATTGTAGGCGCAGGAGATTCTGCCTGCGAAGAAGCGCATTATCTTTCAAAATTGTGTAAAAAAGTAACGATGTTGGTTAGAAGTGAGCATTTCCGCGCTTCGAAAATTATGGTGAACCGTGTCATGAAAACCGAAAACATCGAAATCCTGTTGAATACTGAAACCGTTGAGGTCATTGGTGACGGGCAAGTGGTGACCGCTGTAAAAGTACTCGACAAAACCAAAAATGAAGAAAAGGAAATTCCGGCCACAGGATTTTTCGTTGCCATCGGCCACAAGCCGAACACAGACGTCTTCAAACCGTTCATCAATATGGATGAAACCGGATATATCATCAATGAGCCGGGCACTTCCAAAACCAACCAACCGGGCGTTTTTGTTGCCGGAGATGCAGCAGACCATGTTTATCGTCAGGCGATTACTGCGGCGGGAACCGGATGTATGGCGGCTTTGGATGCGGAAAGATACCTGGCATCACTCGAATAATTCAAATGAATATTTGCATAAAAAATCCCGATTCGCGTCGGGATTTTTTGTTTCATAAATGTTCATAAAATGATAAAGTGTAAGGATAAAGCTTACAACTGTAAGGTTTACTACCTCATAATAGGGTAATAAAGGTTACATCTGTAAGGTTTATTGCCTATGTGTTGGGGAATCATCCCCCACAAGTAGGGTAGTAAAGGTTACGTGTGTAAGGTTTTCTATATCATTATGGGGTAGTAAACCTTACAGTTGTAAGGTTTACTACTGCACAATAGGGCAATAAAGGTTACAACTGTAAGGTTTACTATCACATTTAGCATAAGGCTTAAAAGGAGGTAGTCAAATAAAAAGTCCCGGCAATCTTAACTAACACGAATTGTACGAATTTCCACAAATTTTAATTCGTGAAATTCTGTGAAATTTATGTTGTTTATTTACTCGGTTTTTTAGACAAAATCGCACTGTCTGCAAATTTCACTAAATCGACTTTCGGTTCGCCGTATAATTGTATTTCGCTTGTTCCGGAAGCTTCGATTTTTACCGCAGTCTCCACATAAACATTGCAATTGCTGTAACCTTCTGCTACAAGTTTCATGTTTTTTACAGTGAGTTTTTTTCCGTTGAAACCGGAGTTGTTGTCCAGTCGCAACGTCATGTCAATCACATCGCCTTCAATATTGGCAACCGCTTTCTGGTAAAGGTCACACTTGAGTTCTGTTGAGGAAATCAATGCCTTGATCTCGGCATTTTTGCTTAACGTAATCGTGCCGGTTTCTGATTTAGCATTGAGTTCGGCCTTTGAGCGATCTTCGCAAATAACATTGAAGGATTTCGTAGCCAGGTTCAGGAACAGTTTTGAATTCTCGAATGATTTGAAAGTGATGTCGTCAAGCGTAATTTCCTCAAGCGCATTGATCTTCGATTTCCCTTTCGAAATCACCGTTGTTAAAGCATCCGTATAAGTTACGCGGATATTAAATTTTTTGAAATCGGCAGGGTCTTTTGCAGTAGTAATGACTAAAGTACTTCCGGCCATCGTAAGCGAAAGTGCGTCTTGCAGATTGTCATCAGCTTCAAGTTCGACACCATTCTTATCACCTTTGATAAGCGAAATTTCGAGGTCGTCGCCGACTTCAACCGCATCGAAATTTTCGACTTTCTTTTGTTCGATTGTGACGATTTTAGAACCTTTTACTTTTTCTTTCTTTTGCCCGAAAGCGATTGTTGATAGTAGGAATGTCAATAAAATGTAGGTGATTTTTCGCATTTGGTTTTTGGTGTTGGTCGGACAAATATAAATAAAAACCATTGTCGTAAAGCAATGTATAAAATCAATTTCTGAATAAAAGTTTAAGAATTTCTACGGCAAACCCGTAATACAACGTGTCGTGAAAATTTGTATTTTGCCTACAGGGGAGGGGCAATTGCAACCCTACGAAAAATAAAACAATCCTGGATACGGGAATGCCGTAAAAATTGTTAAAATTTCAGTGAGGTATGGTATATTAAGTTTCGCGAATAATTGAGGAAGCCGCGAGATAAAACATCCGTTTTCAATTTCTCAAAAACGGATGCTGTTGCATAAATTTATTCTTCAGAAATGACCTTCAGATTGTCATCCGGAACCCTGTCAATCAGATAATTGTAGGGATCAATTCCGGCCTGATAAGGCAATTCTTTCACGGTGAATTTAAACGTATTGTCCTTTTTCGTAATCTTCATTCTTTTAAAAATCAATGCTTTTCCGAGATTTTTATCATTTTCTGGTGCCGCGAAAATCCCGATGTCGATGTAATCCGCGACAGCGATCGGCGTTTCCTTACCCAATGCATCCGAACGGAATTTTTCAGAAGAAACTTTCATCGTCACCTCATAACCCGTGCCGGTTTTTTTGTAACTGCTTTCAAGCACGCGGTTCGAGAAAAGCGTAATGTTTTCAAACATATCGCTGATCAGGTATTGGAGGCTGTCAGGCGTTACTTTCCTGAATTCAGCAACTGCGGCGTTCGAAGTCGGGTAAGGCGGATTTTTATATGCATATTCCGTAATGAGGTTGTGCATCGCCGCATTGACATTTTTCTCGCCGACCATTTCCTTCAGGTAATACATCACGACGCTGGCCTTATTATAATGGATGTATTGCTGGTTTTCGGTTTTCATCAGCGGGTTTTCGCCTTCCGATTCATAACTTCTGCCGTTGAGGTAATCGTCCATTTCATATTGCAGGAATTTCTTCATTTTGTCCTTGCCATATTCTTTTTCCATTACCATTAATGCTGAATATTGCGCAAAACCTTCGCTCATCATTTCGCTGCCCTGCATATTCGCGCCACAGACCTGGTGTGCCCACCATTGGTGCCCCATTTCGTGTGCGACGACGTAGAAAACCATGTCGATATCGTCTTTGGTCACTTCGCGCAGATCTGTAATAAATCCGATACTTTCGCTGTATGGCATCGTTCCCGGAAAAGCCTGGGCAAACCCGGCGTAACGCGGAAATTCGATGATGCGGCATTGCTTTTGGTAATACTGACCGAAATTCTCGGTATAATAAGCCAGTGATTTTTGCATGCTGTTGAGCATGTTCGGCACATTGTAAGCGTGGTTTTTATCGTAATAAACTTCAAGGTCGATGCCATTCCATTTTTTGCGGGCGACTTCATATTTCGCAGAAATGAACGAATAAAAATTAAGCGCTTTCTGGTCGAGTTTGTATTGGAAATATTTGCGTCCGTTGGCATCCCAGCTTTTCACAAGCGAACCAGGCGCAATCGCAATCTGGTCAGGCGAAGTACTGATGGTCGTGTTCACAGTCACCCAATCAGAATCATTACTGATGTAGGTATTCGACCTTGCGGCGATATTGTTATCGTCAAGTTTCGGCATGCGGATACGTTTCGGTAATTTCAACTCGACGCGTTTATTTTTATCCGAGATTTCCATGCCATTGTTGTATCCTAAACTCGGTAAGAATGAGGCGTTGTTGAAGAAAGTGCCGTTTTGCGTGAGTTGTGTAAAACTCACTTCATTTTCAAATCCGCGTGACAATTGCCAGACATCGATATTGATTTTAATCGAATCATTTTTCGCGAGCGGTTTGTCGAGTTTGTAAATGCGATAATGCAAACGTTTGTCATTAAGTTTGAGCTTTGAACCCGGAACCGTCAGTTTCAGGCTGTCGAGATCAGGCATCGTGAAATGCAGCTCGCTGATTGGCGTATCAGAAATGTTGTGTGCCCAGGCTTCGGTTTTGATGATCACGCTGCGGTCTTCGGGCATGATATCGATTTTATAATCCATTTTGTAGAAGCGCGGCTGCACGAGGTTTTCGAATTTTTTGTATGTCTTCTCGTAATCGACTGCGGCTTTTTCTTCGGATTTTGAATCGTTGTAAGTATTCAAAACCTGCGTATTGTAGAAAACAAAACTTCCGCAAAGCACAAATAAAAGTATACTGCCGAAAATTGCAATCTGGCTGTTACGGAAACGGATTTTCGCAGTGTTCCAGCGATAACGGAATTGCTCTTCTTTTCCGCGGATGTAAAACATCAGAATCACAAAACACAATACGAGGCTGAACAGCATCCAGTAAATCGTGAACCAGACCGTTCCGGGAACAAATGGCCCAAAGCCGTTCATGTCTGAATAAGTGACGCCTGGTCTTGAACCGAATGAAACCATATTGGTGTTGATTTCCATCAGGCTCCAGATGAAGCTATTGACTATAAGGAATGCCACAAAAGCGAAATAAGCGATGTAACGGTTATTAATCAGGTAATGAAATAACAACGACAACACCGTGAGAAATAAAAATCCTGACAAGCGAATGAGCAGCAGCGACTTTACATATACACCTAATTCATATCGGGAATAGCCATAAATCGTTTGTGCTATTATACCGAGCAATATCGAAAATATCAGCACCAAAGCAATTGCTATCATCATTGCAGCAACTTTTGAAGCGAACAGCATTCCGGTTTTCATTGGCGTGGCATCCTGGATTTCATTGAGTTTTGCATCGCGCTCTTTCCAGACCAGAACGCCGGTGTAGAATCCGATGAAGCCAATCATAAAGAGGAAATAGGCGTCTTCGATATTATCAACGACGATGTAAGTCACCGGATAACGCGTGGTTCCAAAAGAACTTGTCAGCGTACATAAATTGACAATCAAAATAATCAATCCGATCGTCATGATGATGATGAAAGTCGGGTTTTTAATGACAGATTTTGTTTCAAATTTGATAAGGCTGAAAAAAGTATTCCACGAAAAAACACCAGCTTTTGTAGGTTTTGCAGTGATTTCAGAAACCAAAACCGGAGTTGGCGTTTCTTTCTTATCTTTCAGTTTTGCGGCTTTTTCTTTTTTAGTATTGAATGAAAAACGCGCATAAACCAATACTAAAATCAGCAATGTAATGCCAAGCCAGGCCAAACGATTGATCAGCAAATCTCCGGATAAAGTGATCACATGGAAGTTCTTTTCATCGGGAGTCAGGTATTTGCTCATGATGTTATAAGGCCTGTTCCCGAACGGGTCGAGTAGATTGGCAATCCATTCTTTGTGAATATCTTTTGTGAATTGTGCCGAAATCACATAAAATACCAAAATCAGCATCGAACCTACAAATGAGATAATTGTGCTTCTGAAAATAATCGCCAGCGAGAACAATAAAACGCCGGAAATAATGACGTTCGGAATCCCAAATGACAGAATTCCGTGTAAATGCGCACTCCAATAAACCTCGCCAAATCTTTCTGCCGGTGCCATTCCCAACGACGGAGCAACCAAAGGCGCAATCAACGCACCGAGTGAAAGTCCGAGCATCGGAATGACTGAAACAATTGCCGCCCCGATAAATTTCCCGAAAAAATAATCCCGTTTTTTAATCGGTGATGAAAATACAAACTGCTGCATACCAAACTGAAAATCGCGGTTGGCCGTTGCATTCATGAACGCCGTTGTCATCAAAAGGCAAACGGTCGACATAATGACATAATAATTTTCTATCTGAAAAGGCGCATTTTTGTGTATGTTTCCTGCGCCGCCGCCGATAACGACATATTCTGATGCCGTTGCAAAGAACGTAAACAGCGCACAGATGAACATAAAAATCCAGACCATTGGCGTTTTCAGCCAGTATTTTAATTCAAATCGTATAAATTTCCACATAAGATTTCAATTAAAAATTAGACAAGTTCGTTGAGTTTGGCGAAAAATACATCTTCGAGCGTTTCTTCGGCTTTTGTAAATCCGTTGCCCGGTTCTGATTCTGAGAAAACGTGTATCAGCGGATTGCCGCCGACAAGTTTATTCGAAATGATTTTGTAGTCTTTCTGGTAAGCAGGCAGTTCTGCTTTCGGCACTTTTCTTTCGAAAACTTTTCCTTTCACTTCGAGCAGCGCATCGTCTGTATTACCGCTGAATAAAACTTTTCCGTTGTTCATGACTGCCATTTGTGTGCACAATTCACGGACGTCCTGAACGATATGCGTTGAAAGGATTACGATTACATTTTCGCCGATTTCACTGAGGATATTGTAAAAGCGATTGCGTTCTCCGGGATCTAAACCGGCAGTCGGTTCATCTACAATCACGAGTTTCGGATTCCCGATGAGGCATTGCGCGATGCCGAAGCGCTGGCGCATTCCGCCGCTGTAGCTGTTGACGTATTTTTTGCGGTGGTGCCCACAAATTGACTTTTATGAGTAATTGCTCAACGATTTGTTTGCGGTCTGATTTGTTGTTGAAGCCTTTTAAAAGTGCCAGATGTTCAAGCAAATCGACGGCAGAAGTTCTCGGATAAACGCCGAATTCCTGCGGCAGATAACCCAAAACTTTCCTGACGGATTCTTTGTCGTTGAGCACATCGATATCGCCGAGCATTACCGAACCGCTGTCGGCGTCCTGCAAAGTGGCGAGTGTGCGCATCAGTGATGATTTTCCGGCGCCGTTGGGACAAGTAGTCCGAACATGCCTTTTTGTATGGTTAGTGAAACGTCGTTGAGCGCATGCACGCCGTTGCTGTACTGTTTGTCGAGATTTTTGATGATTAATTCCATGGTTGTTTGTGGTTGGTTCTGTTGGTTTGACTATTAGGACTTCGATTTGTTACAAGCCGGTTTAAAGCTACTGATTTATTTGGTGTTATGATACATAATTCCACTAATGCCTAGCCCCGATAGGAGCAAGTAGCTTTTGTGGCTGGGGTTCAGCCGCAAAACTACTGCGGATAGCGGGAAACAGCTTCAAAAAAATATAATTCCAAAATAAATTTCGAGGAAAATTTAACAATTTCTACGGCAAACCCGTAATACAACGTGTCGGGAAAATTTGTATTTTGCCTTCAGGGAAGGGCCATGCATCCCTACGAAAAAATAGAATTCCCTGAATACGGGTTTGCCGTAAAAATTGTTAAAGTTTCAAATGCGTATGGATTGAGTTTTGTGAACAGCTTGGGAAGCCCTAAATAAAAAAAGCACCCGCTATTAACGGATGCCTAAAAAAACTCTGATAAAAATGGTTATTGTTGTGAAACGCTGCCGCCGGAATTTTCTTCCTTGCTTAAAGTCGTCTTTGGCACTTTTGTATAAGTGATTGAAGAGCCGCTTTCAGCCTTTGCATTCAAATTCACGATTGGCGCTACTGACATGCTGCTTCCGCTGTAAGCTTCAGCTGTTACGTCGTTGGTTTCGAAGGTTTCCTGCATCCATACTACTGCCGCTTTCTGAACTGATATCTAATTTCAGTGCTTTGCCGCGAAGGCGCATCTGGCTGCCGCTTTCGGTGCCGGCAACGATGTGATCGGCTTCTACTTCAACTTCGATATTGCTGCCGCTTTCCGAAGAGACTTTGATATCGCCGGTTACAATCGTGTTCGTGCCGGTGATGTTTGAGCCTGCTTCTGAAACCAATTCTGATACCACAGGCATTTTGATGGTTACATTCGGCGTATGTTCAGTGTTGTAACTTTCGTCTGATTCAACAACCAGTACGCCGTCTTCAACTCTTGTTTTGATGTGTTGCAGGATGTTATCATCGGCTTCGACGGTTACAGATTTGTCTGTCGATTGCGTGATGATCACCTGGATACCGTCTGAAACGTGCACTTTCGTAAAATCACCGTTGATGGTTCGGGTTTGTGAGGTAATTTTGCCGCTTCCTTTTATGCCGTCGCCAAAGTTGACGTTATAGTTGCACGAAGCAAATAACAATGCAAAAGCCGTTACGATGGCAATTTTGGTCAGGTAAATGATTGTTTTGATCATGGTTGGTTATTTTTTAATGATTACGCCGTCTTTGTCTTTTGTAAGTCCGCTGCCGCTGGTTCCGGTTCCGACGGTGGTTTTGCCGTCTTTTCCGCTGGTCTGGATGCTGATTACCTCACCATTCACTTTAACAATCGTGGTTTGCGCGGTGTCACTTTCAGTGGTTGTGGTTTCAGTTTTTACATCTACATCATTGTGCTCATTTTCGTAGGCCGGGCAATTGAGACATTTGATTTTCGAATCGCCTGACTCGTAAATATATTTGTCTGAACTGAAGTGCAGGTTGAAATATTCATCGTCAGAATCGTCGTAAGATTGTACGTTTTCATCAGCCCTGAACTTAATGCCTGCGGGTAAGAACAATGTCACTGTAACAGTTTGTCCGCGGTATTTGTTCTTGAAATCAGTCAGCAAATAATTGTCTAAAAGTAATTGATTTTTGTCTAATTTGTAAGTGTATCGGATATTTTCTGCTGTTTTTTTCGCTGAAAATATTGAAGACCCTTGCGCTTGTTTACCAATTTCAAGGTACGCTTGTTTTTCGTCTGTTCTTTCAATCCGAAAACGGATATTGTCAGAATAGATGATGCGTGCGCCGGTTGAATCGGTAGTGATCATGAAATCCCTGTGGTCATGGATATTGTTCGAGAATTGCTCGCTTCTTCTGAATTTAACCAGCAACGTATCAGCCGTATTCAAAGCCAGAGCTTCTTTTTTCATCACATTGCCTTCAAAAGCGAATTCGCTGGCTTGTTTGATGCCTAAAGTGACGAGCATTCCGACAGATAAAACCCAAAGTGCGATAAGCGTATATTTCGCCGGGCTTCCGATTGATTTCATGTTCGTAATCAAAAGCTTGAATCCTAATAAGGCAAGGCAGAAAAGCGGAATCCCGAACGCGAATAACAACAGCAATCCTAAAACCCAGATTGGATAATCAGAGAAATTTCCTGCTTCGATATATTGTTTCAACGGCACAGGGATAAAAGCTGTTGAGCCCAATGTGAATACACCAATCAATAACATAACGATTCCAGGCAATGCGAAAATGATCATGAATACGCCTAATATTTTGGCAAATACTTTAAAGATGCTGACGAAAACATCGCCAATGCTCGTGGCAAATCTCTCGCTTCCGGTTTTGATCTTGTTGCCCATTTCGTCATAGTTGACGTTTTTAAGTCTCTCAGCTACATTTTCGAATTCTTCGCGCACTTTTCTTTCGATGTTCGAAATGTTGATGGCTTCACCTTTCATTTCCAGTTTTTCAGAAGTGGTGACGGCTTCCGGGATTACAATCCATAAGATGATGTAAGCTACGAACCCAACTCCGTAAAAGAAAAACAATGCTAATAATGCAATTCTTAACCACACTTTGTCAATTCCGAAATAGTGCCCCAATCCCGCCAATACACCACCGATCATTCCGGTTTCACGGTCGCGGTATAATTTTTTCGAAGGACGGTCTGAAGATGATGCCGTGTTGAAAGATGTGTTTTTCCTGTTGTCATCTTCTTCGTTATCCAAACGATAATCTTCCGGCTGGCCCATGACGGCGATAACTTCGTCAAGTTCTTTCAGGCTGATGACCTGTTTTTCGTTGGTATGTTTCTCAGAAATTAATTCTGCGATGCGCATTTCGATGTCTTTGATGATTTCGTCCTGCCCGTTTGAGTTAGACAACGAACGTTTTATAGCCTCAAAGTATCTTGTCAATTTTTGGTATGCATCTTCATCAATATGGAAGACCATGCCGCCTAAATTTATGTTTACAGTTTTGTTCATGACTTGTTATTTTTGGTTGGTGATGATGTTCACGGCGTCAGACAATTCTGTCCATGTGCCATTTAATTCGTTTAGAAATGTTTGTCCGATTTCGGTCAGGCCGTAGTATTTTCTAGGTGGTCCTGAAGTCGATTCCTCCCAACGGTAGTTGAGTAATCCGTCATTTTTTAGCCTTGTGAGCAGCGGATAAACAGTTCCTTCCACCACAAGTAATTTAGCGTTTTTGAGGGTGTCGAGAATTTCAGAAGTATAGGCATCTTTTTCTTTTAAAACAGATAGGATACAGAACTCTAAAACACCTTTACGCATCTGGGCTTTCGTGTTTTCAATGTTCATAATTTCATTTTAATTTTGATTAATGTTCATTTTTTTGATTGGAAAAAATGGTGATTAGATGATTGCGTGATTGTGATTTGATTGATGATTGAAACTCGGTGATTGATGATTTGATTTTTGAGATTGAAATTGATTTTTTATATTGAGGTTGATTAAGCTTCGGCTTCAGCCACATCCTGATCAGGGACTTCGGCTTCAACCGTCTCGGTCGTATATTTAAGGAACGGAATGCTCATCGGATATTTATAGTCGACGCCGTGCGATGTTTTTACGGCTGCATAAATGGTAAGGAAAAACTCAGCCACTTTAAGGAAAGCGAAAAGCATCACGGTAATGATGAGCACCGCTATGATTCCGGGAATGTTGCCTTGCCGGAAATCCTGCCCTTCAAAATGTCCGTCGTGAAAACTGTGGAATTCAAATCCGTTCGCGATGGTAACGATGAAAATCGGAATGGCAATCAGCGCAAGAACCAAAGTGTAAGTGAAAATGCTCAACTGGAAATTGATGCATTGTTTCCCTGGTTGTCAATAAAAGCCGATCTTTCTTTACTGCTGCTCCAGATAATAATCGGGAAGATAAAATTACCGAATGGAAAAAAATACTGCGATAATGCACTCAGGTGAAGGGCGGTAGCGGTGTTGTTTTCGTTTTTTGTGCTCATGATTTTTGATTTTGTATGATGATTGAAACTGGTTTTTGAAATAATACTATAGTTAAGCTATTAATTTCTTATACAAAGATACAACTTAAAAAAGGTATTGTGCAATACAAAGTAGTGTATATTAACAAAATATTAACATATTGTTTTAATGTTCAGTAATCGGTATTTGGTGTTCAGGGTAGGCGGAATGCAGGTTTCAGTCGGCAGATAGCAAATTTCAGTCCGAAAGGATATCATAAGCAGATTAAAAATTATCCAAATATTCCGACAGCAATTTTGTTTCGTTATACTAAAATCCAATAATTATTGAATGCCCAATTTTAGCCTGAACACTGAACACTCATAAAATTGCCAATTTCTCCATAAATGATTATATTTCAAAAAAATTATAACTATGAACTTCTCGCCGCGAAAATTCAATATGTTCCTTTTATTGAAGTTGCCTTCTGCATATATAAGTGGTGTGCGTTTGAAAGCAATATCCGAAAAAAGCTGCACGGTCACCGTCAAACACCGCTGGATGAACCAGAACCCATTCAACTCGATCTACTTCGCGGTGCAAGCAATGGCGGCAGAATTGAGTACTGGCGCAATGGTTATGCTGCACATCAAAAACAGCGGCCGAAAAATCTCAATGCTAGTCGCGCACAACAAATCAGAATTCACCAAAAAAGCCACCGGAAGAATTACTTTTATATGTAATGATGGCGCATTAATCCAAGAAGCCATTCAAAGAACAATCGCTACAGGAGAAGGCCAAACCTTCTGGATGAAATCAATCGCCACCAATGAACAAGGCGTACAGGTTTCAGAAATGGATTTTGAATGGAGTATTAAAGTAAAGGGTTGAAAACCCAATTACTGCTTTCTGCAACCTGCCATCTTTCTTCTCAAACGTTCGTTAAAGCAAACCTAATTGTCTTGACTTTTCCCAATTTCAACAGTAAATTTGAAAGAAAAGGGCTATGAGGATTCTTATCACCGGAGCTACAGGATTAATAGGAAATGAGTTGGTTGCGCTTTTACTTCAAAATGGCGTCCAGCTTCATTACTTAACGACTTCACGCAAAAAAATCGCCGACGAATCCAATTTCAAAGGCTTTTACTGGAATCCGGAACAGGGAATTATCGACGAAAATTGCCTTATGGGCGTCGATGTTATTATTCATCTAGCCGGCGCCACGATTTCAAAACGATGGACGCGTTCTTATAAGCAGGAAATCATCGAAAGCCGCGTGATTACTACAAATTTACTCTTTAAAGCAGTAAAAGCAAATCCCGGTCAAGTTAGGCAAATCATTTCCGCTTCGGCGATCGGCATTTATCGGGACAGCTTAAAAAACGTTTATTTTGAAGATTCGAAAATTTTTGACGAAGGTTTTCTCGGCAACGTTGTCATCAAATGGGAACAAAGCGTCGATAAATTCAAATTACTGGATATAAAAGTCTGCAAGCTCCGCACCGGATTGGTTTTGTCCAACAAAGGCGGCGCTTTAATCGAATTAATGAAACCGATCAAAATGGGCCTCGGTGCGCCTTTCGGAAGCGGAAAACAAATCCAGTCCTGGATTCACATTCACGATCTGGTCGAAATGTACTTTTATGCCGCACGGCATGAATGGGAAGGCGTTTACAATGCAGTTGCTCCAAATCCCGTGACCAATAAAGAATTGACGGTTTGCGTCGCCAGAAATCTTCACAAACCTTTATTCATGCCGAAAATTCCTGAATTCCTGATGCAATTAGTTTTAGGCGAAATGCACCAATTGCTTTACAGCAGCCAATATGTAAGCGAAAAGAAAGCCCTCGAGCACAATTTTGAATTCCAGTACAAAACACTTGAGAAGGCACTGGATCATTTACTCACTTTGGCGTAATTTTAAATAACACAAATTTACTTCGTCAGTTCGCTAACGCTCGGGTCACCATTTACACAGATATAGAAATTTGTGAGAATTCGTGAAATTTGTGTTAGATTTTTTTATGCCATTAAACGTGACAATTTGACACAAACCTCCCTTTTGGCAATAATTTTGCAATCGATGAACCAAATTGAATTATGGACTTCAAAGATATTTTTAAAAATAAAAGCAAAATGACTACCGAAAATACTGAAAGAGACCCCGAAATTGACGACGCAGGAATTTCAAACACTACTGAAAACCAATCTATTGATGACGCGGCATATGTAGAAGAAATAAGCGCCGAAGAAAAATTAACACAGGATCTTGCCGGCGAAAAAGACAAATTCTTAAGGCTTTTTGCAGAATTCGAAAACTATAAAAGACGTACCGCAAAAGAGCGCATCGACCTTTTTAAAACCGCCAATCAGGAAGTTTTGCAGGCATTGCTTCCGGTGATGGACGATTTTGACCGCGCCATTACCGAAATCAAAAAATCCGATGACGACGTGCTTTTGAAAGGCGTTGAACTCATCCACGAAAAACTTAAAAATACTTTGGTTGCCAAGGGATTGGAAGAAGTTGCAGTGAAAACCGGCGATATCTTCAACGCTGATTTTGCTGAAGCGATTACGCAAATTCCGGCACCATCGCCGAACCTGAAAGGCAAAATCGTTGATGTTATCGAAAAAGGTTATAAATTGGGCGACAAAATTATCCGTTTCCCAAAAGTAGTGATTGGTAACTAATAGTTGTATAAAACGCTAAAGCGTTCATTTTAAATAAGATGAAAAAAGATTTTTACGAAATATTGGGCGTTACCAAAAGTGCCGACGCTGCAGAAATTAAAAAAGCCTACCGCAAAAAAGCGATTGAGTATCACCCTGACAAAAATCCGGGCGACAAAGAGGCAGAAGAAAAATTCAAGCTGGCAGCCGAAGCTTACGAAGTACTCAGCGATCCGCAAAAGAAAGCCAAATACGACCAGTTCGGTCATCAGGCATTCGAAGGTGGCGGCGGAGGCGGTTTCCACGGCGGCGGGATGAACATGGATGATATTTTCAGCCAGTTCGGTGATATTTTCGGCGGTGCATTTGGTGGTGGCGGTTTTGGTGGATTTGGCGGTGGCGGCGGACAACGTCGTGTGAAAGGCAGTAACCTGCGCATCAAAGTCAAATTGACATTGGAAGAAGTGGCCAATGGCGTTGAGAAAAAAGTAAAAGTCAAAAGAAAAATCCAGGCGCCGGGCGTCAAATACAAAACCTGTCCGACTTGTAACGGTCAAGGTCAGGTGATGCGCACGACCAATACGATTTTGGGCAGAATGCAATCGGCTTCAACCTGTCCGACTTGCGGTGGCGCGGGACAGACCATTGAAAGCAAACCGAACAATGCCGATGCGCACGGAATGATCACGCACGACGAAACCGTATCGATCAAAATCCCTGCAGGTGTTGTCGACGGCATGCAGCTCAAAGTTTCCAATAAAGGAAATGATGCGCCGGGCAACGGAATTCCGGGCGATTTGATTGTCGTAATTGAAGAAATTGAGCACGAAACCCTGAAACGCGAAGGTGAAAATCTTCATTTAGATTTATACATCAGTTTCAGTGAAGCCGCTTTGGGAATTTCAAAAGACATCGATGCTGTCAACGGAAAAGTACGCATCAAACTTGAAGAAGGCATCCAGTTCCGGAAAGATATTAAGGCTGAAAGGCAAAGGAATTCCGAGCATCAACGGTTACGGAAATGGCGATTTATTAGTGCATATTAATGTATGGACGCCAAAAAACCTCACAAAAGAACAAAAGCAATTTTTTGAGAAATCACTAACGGAAACGAATTTCATTCCAAACCCTGAAAAATCCGATAAATCTTTTTTTGAAAAAGTTAAAGATATGTTTTCATAATATTATAATAAATTATTATATTTGGACTTTACTAGGCAACTAGTAATTTCTTTTTCATAGCAATTTTTCCCATCCTTGTGCAAATAAGGGTGGGTTTTTTTGTAACAATGATGCCCTTTTCAGGACTAATTCTGTACTTTTACCGTAAATCCAAACAACATGAACAACATTCTTGAGGTAGATAAAGTCGTCAAGCAATACGGCAATTATACCGCGCTCAACGAAGTGTCACTGATCGTTCCGAAAGGTAGTATTTACGGGCTTTTAGGTCCGAATGGCGCCGGAAAAACATCCCTCATTCGCATCATCAACCAAATCACTTTACCCGACAGCGGCCGCGTCATCCTCGACGGAGAGCCATTACATCCAAAACATGTGCAGCACATCGGTTATTTGCCCGAAGAACGAGGATTGTACAAATCGATGAAAGTAGGCGAGCAATGCCTTTATCTCGCACAAATGAAAGGCTTGTCGAAAGCCGAAGCCAAAAAACAACTCGAATTCTGGTTCGAAAGATTAGAAATCCAAGGTTGGTGGAACAAGAAAATCGAAGAACTTTCAAAAGGAATGGCGCAGAAAATCCAATTCGTCGTCACCGTCCTTCACAAACCGAAATTGCTGATTTTCGATGAGCCGTTCTCGGGATTTGATCCCGTAAATGCCAATCTTATCAAAGACGAAATTTTAGCATTGAAAGAACAAGGTTCAACGATTATATTTTCTACCCACAGGATGGAAAGCGTCGAAGAACTCTGCGACCATATCGCCCTGATCCACAAATCCAATAAACTCATCGAAGGCAGGCTCGAAGATGTCAAAAAACAATACCGCACCAACAGTTTCGAAGTCGGCATCTTAACCTCAAATGTCGAAGGTTTGATGTATGATCTGACGCAAAAATTCACTGTCGGGCAAACGAATTTTAAATCATTAAACGACGATTTAAAGCTTGAAATACAACTCGGCGATGCCACTTCCAACGAGCTTTTGCACGTATTGACGCAACGCGGACAAGTGACGCATTTCGTAGAAAAAATCCCAAGTGTCAATGATATTTTCATCAAAACGGTAAGCCAGTAATAATTGCAGCGTTTAGATTCAGATTTTAGATTACGCTCACCGCATCTGAAATCTGAAATCTGAAATCTACAATCTAAAATCTAAAATCAAAATGAGCATCCTTACACTAATCATAAAAAGAGAATTCATCGCCAAAGTGCGCAACAAATCGTTCATCGTGATGACATTCTTGAGTCCGCTTTTATTTGTCGGAATCGCCGTTTTCGTCGGCTATTTAAGTTCGATGAAAGCCGATATCAAAACCATCGCCGTTCACGACGAAACCGGAATGTTCGCCAAAAGTTTCAAAAGCGGCGAAGAATACAAATTCGTTGATTTTTCAGGCGTCGATTTAAAAATCCTAAAAGACAGCATTGTCAGCGAACATTTCGAAGGATTGCTCGAAATCCCGAAAATCGCCGACAACAAATCACTCCAAAAAAGCATCCAATACATTTCAAATGACAGTCCGAGCCTCGATTTCATTGAAGATCTCGAAAAAGTCATCGCCGAAAAACTCACCAAAGACAATTACCAAAAAAGCGGACTAGATTCTCTGGCTATTAAAAACGCCGCCGCTGATGTCAGCATCAAACTTAAAAAAGCCTCCGGCGAAGACACGCTAAAAGGCCTCAATTGGGTCAAAACCATCATCGGCGGCATCTTCGGTTATCTTATCATGATGTTCATCATCATCTACGGCAACATGGTCATGCGCAGCGTCATCGAAGAAAAAACCAACCGCATCATCGAAATCATCATCTCATCTGTCAAACCTTTTCAATTGATGATGGGTAAAATTATCGGAACATCGCTGGCAGGTGTTCTCCAATTTCTAATATGGGCAATCATCGGACTCATTTTATTCATCGGTGCATCCGTATTTTTCGGCGTCGATATGAGCCATACAAGTTCCATTTCACCAGCAATGAGCCAGGCTTCACATCAGGTCGACGGCCAGATGGTCTTATACATGAAAGAAATCTGGAAACTCCCGATAGCCAACATGCTCGTCTGTTTCATCATTTATTTTATTGGCGGATATTTCCTTTACAGCTCGTTTTACGCGGCAATCGGCGCGGCAGTTGACAACGAAACCGATTCGCAGCAATTCCTTTTGCCGATCATAATGCCATTGATCCTGGGCGTTTACATCGGATTTTTCACCGTCATGAACGATCCTCACGGCACTGTCGCCACGACATTCTCCATGATTCCACTGACCTCGCCAATTGTAATGCTGATGCGGATTCCGTTCGGCGTGCCGTGGTGGCAACAACTGCTTTCCATCGCCATTTTATTCGGGACATTCTTCTTTGTGGTCTGGTTCGCCGCCAAAATCTACCGTGTCGGGATCCTGATGTACGGCAAAAAACCAACCTGGAAAGAACTTTTCAAATGGCTTAAATATTAAAGGCACAAAGTTGCAAAGTTTCAGAGTTGCAAAGTTTTCTTAATTCGTTCTTTGTTTTCGCCACAAGTAGTAACTTAGCGTTTTTTCAGGAGCTGTTTCCCGCTAGCCGCTCATATCTTTTGGTTTTTAAAGAAAAAACCAAAAGGATAACCGCTGCTATCGGGGCTAGGGCATCCTGCATAAATGAACTTTTATATAATCGGGAATTCAGATTTCAACTTTGTAACTTTGCAGCTCTGAACCTTTGTACCTAAAAATATGCCCAGAATACTAATCATAGAAGACGAAGCCGCTATCCGCCGCGTACTCGGAAAAATCCTTTCCGAAGAAAATGAAACCTACGTCGTAGAAGAAGCCGAAGACGGCGCATCCGGACTCGAAAAAATCAAAAATACCGATTATGACCTCGTTTTGTGCGACATCAAAATGCCAAAAATGGACGGCGTTGAAGTGCTCGAAGCCGTCAAAAAAATAAAGCCCGAAATCCCGATGGTCATGATTTCCGGCCACGGCGATATGGAAACCGCCATTAATACGATGCGTCTTGGCGCATTCGATTACATTTCAAAACCACCGGATTTGAACCGTTTGCTCAATACCGTTCGCAATGCGCTCGACAAAAAGCAACTGGTTGTTGAGAATAAAATCCTCAAGAAAAAGGTCAGCAAAAACTACGAAATGATTGGCGAAAGCGAAGCCATCAATCACATCAAAGTGATGATTGAGAAAGTCGCCCAAACCGAAGCCCGCGTTTTAATCACTGGCCCAAACGGTACCGGAAAAGAACTCGTCGCGCACCAATTACATGAAAAAAGCGAGCGTTCTGCCGCACCTTTAATTGAAGTCAATTGTGCCGCTATTCCAAGCGAACTTATTGAAAGTGAATTGTTCGGTCACGTAAAAGGCGCTTTCACCTCTGCCGTAAAAGACCGAGCCGGAAAATTTGAAGCTGCCGACGGCGGAACGATTTTCCTTGATGAAATCGGCGACATGAGCCTTTCGGCGCAAGCCAAGGTTTTGCGCGCACTACAGGAAAGCATGATTACAAGGGTCGGCGCCGACAAAGACATTAAAGTAAATGTCCGCGTCGTTGCTGCAACCAATAAAGATTTAAAAACCGAAATTGCCGAAGGCCGTTTCCGAGAAGATTTATACCATCGTTTGGCGGTCATTTTGATAAAAGTACCGGCGCTGAACGAAAGGCGTGATGATATTCCGCTGTTGATTGCGCATTTCGCTGAAAAAATCGCATCGGAACAAGGCAATGCTGTCAAAAGTTTTTCTAACGAAGCGATTCGCCTTTTGCAGGAATACGACTGGACGGGAAATATCCGCGAATTGCGTAATGTTGTCGAAAGGCTTATCATCCTTGGCGGAAATGAAATTTCAGAAAGCGATGTGAAGCTTTTTGCGAGCAAATAATAACACGAATTTCACGAATTAGCACAAATTTTTAATTCGTGTAAATTCTTGAAATTGGTGTAAAATCAAATAAATGGAACTTAAAAAAATAAACCCAAATCTTCAAAAAGCATTAATGGAAAACGGTTTGACCGAAGCCAATGAAATGCAATCTGAAACTTTCTCTACGATAAAAAGCGGCGCAGATGCCGTAATCCAGTCAGCGGCAGGCTCAGGAAAAACAACGACAATTGTACTCAATGTCATACAAAAACTCGAAAAAGCTTCGGGCGAAAGTACACGCGCATTGATTTTGGCCGAAGAAAAGGAAAAAGTGCTTGAAATGGTGGCTTTATTCGAAAAACTCGGCAATTATACTGACTTACGGGTTTTAGGCGCACATGACAAAGGCGACATAGATTATGATAAAAACCTGATTTCACTCGGTCTTGACGTTTTAATCGGAACGCCAAACAGAATCAACATGATGTTTTCATCTGCAGGATTTAACTTAAATACGGTAAAAATGTTCGTGGTTGACGATGCTGATATTTTATTCAAAAACCGAATGGATGCTATCGTTCAGCGTTTGGCGGCGAGTATTACTAAAACGCAGTTGCTGTTTTTTACATCCGCAATTACAGAAAAAATCGAAATTCTCGCGGATAAAATTATGATTGAGCCGCTGTTTTTCGAAATGGACGAAGAAGATTAAATCCTAAAAAGTAAATTCCAAATTCCAACAACTACAAAATCTGCAATTTAAAATCGATAATTATTATGGGCTTAATAAAAATATTTTCAGGATCGGAAGTTTTAGCGCAAAACCTCAAAACACGCATTGAAGAAAAAGGCGTTAATGTCGTTATCAAAGATAATATTCAATCGGCAAGATTGGCGGGTTTTGGCAATGCAGATGCCGCAGTCGAATTGTTCATACAGGAATCTGACTACGGAAAAGCCAGTTCAGCGATAGAGGATTTTCGGATGAATATCTGATTTTCAAATCATGCACCGATTGAAAAAAATAGCAATAAGACTCATCGGGTTTTGCCTGATTGTTCATATTTTGGCGCTTACATTTCTTTATTTTTTTCAGGAAAAACTAATCTTCCACGCGTCAAAATTGCCGGCCAATTATCAATTCCATTTTAAAGGAAATTTCGAAGAACTCAATATTTCCGTTGATAATAAAACCAATCTCAACGGATTACTTTTCAAAACCGAAAGCCCGAAAGGCCTCGTTTTTTACCTTCACGGCAACGCAGGCACACTTGATACCTGGGCAATATCGCTGAAATTTATACCAGCTTAGGTTACGATTGTTTTATTCCGGATTACCGTGGTTACGGCAAAAGCGGCGGGGAAATTGAAAGCGAATCCCAATTTCTGTCCGATGTCGATTTACTTTACAAAGATATGCTCAAAAGATACGCTGAAGACAAAATCGTTATTATCGGGTATTCTATCGGAACCTGACCTGCGGCAATTCTGGCAGCAAAAAACCATCCGAAAGCATTGCTTTTACAAGCACCGTACTACAGTTTGGAGCAATTAGCCGGTAATCGTGTGCCTGTGGCACCGAATTTTCTGTTGCGTTATAAATTTGCAACAAATGAGGCGATTACTAAAATCAAAGCGCCGGTTTATGTTTTTCATGGCACAGAAGACAAAGTGATTCCGTATGAAAATTCCGTGCAGCTTCAGAAATTACTAAAACCTTCCGACCAGTTCACAACTTTAAAAGGCGAAGACCATATCGGGATTAATGAAAATCCCGATTTTCAGGCTATGCTTAAGCAGATATTGCAATAATTATTGTACTATAAATTTCTTCACTGTTTTTCTGCCTTCGCTTTGCAGTTCCAGCAGGTAAATACCGGTTTCGGCGTTTAAGATAATGTTTTGCGTTGTTCCGGTGAATGGCTTTCCTTCAAAGATTTTCCTGCCGCGCATATCGAAAATTGCTGTTTCATAACCTGTGTTTGCCGCATCTTTCACTTCTAAAGTAAAACTTCCGTTATTCGGATTTGGGAATAATGCGAAATCAATCTCAGGCGAATTTTCCGGAATTGATAAAGCCGGAACCATATTACAAATATTGAGACTCCAGGAGTTGATGGATCCGCCGTCTTCCGCAAATTCATCGAAAACTTCTAATTTCCAGGTGCCGTTTGAAGTTTCGCCGATTAGTGCGCTAAGTGGCGATTGCGGTGCGATTATTCCCGATATTACGGGAGTTCCGCTACAGCTTAATTGCGCTCCTCCATCGATGAAAGTAGCCGCTACGTCATCGGCATCTCCGCATTGTTGACTGAATAACGAAATCGCAGTGCCGGAAGGGCTATATAGTTTCACGGTCAAATCGGTCACCCAAGTGTGGGAAAGATTGAGTGTGACTGATAATTTTTGGATCGGATAAGGATTATTCACGACCAATGATGAACTCACAGTAGCTACATCATCTGACGGAATTACAACAGGAATATCTGTTGCCGCATAATCCTGGCAGTTTGTAATTCCGGTTATAAATTGTGAAGCAGCACTAAAATTACCTTCACACGCTTCATTTTTTGGTTTGATGTGCCAGAAATAAGAAGTTGCTTCTGAAAGTCCGCTCAACAAATAAGAATTCGTAGTTGATGTAGCTGAAACGACTACATCAGAAAATGACACATCAGTTGCCACTTCAATACTGTAGCTGCTGGCATTCGCATCGGCAGACCATTGTAATGATGTAGTCGTTCCGACGCCCTGAGCCGAATTCACAGGTGCATTTAATGAAACTGCAGCAAAAACCGAACTCAGTAAATTGAGATAAACGGTACTGTTTTTCGTAATGCTTCCTGAAACTGCCGAAACTGTAATTGGATAAAATCCGATTGCCGCAGTTGCTGTATTGCTGATTGTAAATTGAATGGTGCCATTTGTACTTGTTGTAGTTGGCGAGAATGCCGCGGTTGTTCCATCAGGAAATCCGTTGGCAAAGAACGCAGTTGTACCGGAAAATCCGTTTATGGTAGTGTAATCAAAAGTATAATTGACGTCAGTTCCCTGACAAGCGGAAATATTCTGGCTGCCATTTGAGACAAGTTGAAAAGTAACTCCGGCGGGTGAAATAGTAAAATTCTGATTTGATACGTCATAAAAAATATTGCCGTGACCTCTTACCATAATCCGATTGGCAGTTCCGGTTGTGCTTGGAAGCGTGATGGTTTCGCTTCCGTCATTCGGAACATTTTCTGCCAAAACGGTTCCGAATGTCAGTCCGCCATCTGTTGAAAGCAAAATATCCACAAAAGCTGTATTAACGCCATTTCCGGTTGTTCCGGCAACAATCCATGTAATCGTCTGGTTGCTGTTTGATTCCCAATTAACTGCAGTATTCGGAGCTGTAACAACGAATGGGCCTGCATCACCGGAAACCGTCACTTTCATAAAATCGGTCACTGATTCGCCGCCATTGATATTGTTGT
This sequence comes from Flavobacterium sp. 3HN19-14, assembly GCF_051373205.1. Lineage (NCBI taxonomy): Bacteria > Pseudomonadati > Bacteroidota > Flavobacteriia > Flavobacteriales > Flavobacteriaceae > Flavobacterium > Flavobacterium sp. 3HN19-14. The sequence continues at coordinate 3,534,435 of NZ_JBPPZT010000001.1, read as the reverse complement.
CACGCACCGTAAAAGCAAAATTATAATCTCGGCCGACATTCGAAATCACTTCCCAGGTTGGCGTAAGGTTATTAGCGAGCACATCGCTCAATCTCGGCAGGTAACGCACGGGAACATCCGTAATCACCTGCGGTTTGAAATTCGGCCCTTCAGTGGCGTCTGGCGACGGCGGCTGCGTGGTTATTTGCTTGTCGTATTGTTCCCAGACATAAGTCATCGCGTCATTATTGGCGTCAGTTGCGGTTCCTGTAAGCACGAATGCCGTGCCTTTCGGGATTGTATAATCACTTCCGGCACTGATTACGGGAGGCGTATTGGTATTGTTGGTCTGGACCGTGCAGCTCCCGCCTGAACCATTGATGGTATTCTTGATTTGGATAATACTTCCTGTAAAAAACTGTGCATCAGAATGATCCTGGATATTCGGGTCACAGATTCCGGCGTATGCCATGATCGAACTTCCGCTTCCGGGTTCATACGACCAGTTATCATCGCGATTGCCGCCACATGAATTATTGAAAGTATGGGCTGCGCCAAACTGATGGCCCATTTCGTGCGCTACATAATCAATGTCGAATGGGTCGCCGACAGGTGCACCCAGTCCGGTAGCGCCAAAAGCCTTGAAATCGCTGCACGGACTTCCGCCACCCAATCCGCCGCCGGCAGTGCCAACGGTGTGACCGAAATCATAATTTTCAGGTCCGATAATCTGGTCAATTGCCGCCTGTCCTTCGTTAATCAATGCACCGACATCGTCATTGGTGAAATTGTCGGTGTCGATAAAAATAACCTGGTCATTATTAGGAACCAATTGTAAAAACACAGACAGATCACGTTCGTACATTGAATTGACGCGTGTAATCGTAACGGTCATCGCTGCCAGAACAGCCGCTTTTTTCTGCGCCAATGTGCCCGATTCGAGTCCGGCTTCCTGAATATGAAATGCGGAATATTCTGCCGTACATGCCAAAACTGTTCGGTAAGTGCGGAAAACGCCATTGTCTAAAGGTTGTGCTGCAATTTCCGAAGTGCGCAATTGCATTTGCTTTTCATCTGTAAGACATTGGAAATGATTCGGAGTTGTCAGGCCTTTTTTGGCGTAAACGCTATAAAATTTGCCGTCTGTTGAATATGGGTCGATATAATAAGTGCCGTCATTCGCCGCCAGTACCATCGCATGCAATCCGAACAAAGTAATGCTGAAGCGCACAATTGACGACGGGTTTTCGATGCCTTGTCCGACATAAGATTTATTTCCGGGATATTTCGCCGCCAAATCAGGATGCATGACCGGCGCTTCGTAAATCCTGAAATGCTGCATGCTGCCATTACTGTCAGGAAACGGTAATATCAAATTAGAATTTTCGCTGCCGCGCAATGGTGCATTCGTCAACGCTGATTCGAATTCACTTAAACTTAATTGATAAAATTCCTGTTTTTTCGGAATCGAGACGCGTATTTTTTTCCCGGAACGCGACGCTTCAATTTCGTTGGATTGCTGCCAGAATTCTTGTGAAAATCCCTGTAAGAATACCATGGAAAGTACCAATGTGAGTAGTAGTTTTTTCAATTTACAGTAGTTTAAGTGGGTTTTACGAAGATACTTCTTTTATTCGAAATTGGCGATTGCAAAATCCGCAACAGCGTGAATATTACTGTTAAAGAAACTTGTACAGGTTTGATTTAGCCGTATCTTTGCCGCTTTTTAAATCAAATTTCGAATCGTAAAATATGATTACAGTTAACGACATATCCGTTCAATTTGGCGGCACAACACTTTTCAGCGACGTTTCTTTTGCCATCAATGAAAATGACAAAATCGCGCTTATGGGCAAAAATGGCGCCGGAAAATCGACGCTTCTGAAGATTATTGCAGGCGAAAGCAAACCTTCTACGGGCAATATTTCTGCACCAAAAGAAGCTGTCATCGCTTATTTGCCGCAGCATTTACTGACCCAGGATGGCGCAACTGTGATGGAAGAAGCATCGAAAGCATTCGGCGAAATATTTAAGATGAAAGCCGAAATCGACGAAATCAATGAGCAATTGACGATTCGCACCGATTATGAAAGCGATGATTATATGAAATTAATCGAGCGCGTTTCTGACCTGAGCGAGAAATTTTATGCGATTGAGGAAATCAATTACGAAGCGGAAGTTGAAAAGATATTAACCGGACTCGGATTCGAAATGACCGATTTCACGCGTCAAACGGCTGAATTTTCGGGCGGTTGGAGAATGCGCATCGAACTCGCGAAAATCCTTTTGAAAAAACCCGATCTGATCCTGCTCGATGAGCCGACCAACCACATGGACATCGAAAGTATCCAATGGCTGGAGGACTTTTTGATCAATTCTGCGAAAGCGGTTGTAGTCATTTCCCACGACCGTGCCTTCGTTGATAACATTACGAATCGTACGATTGAAGTGACGATGGGCCGCATCTACGATTATAAAGCAAAATATTCCCATTACCTCGAATTGCGTAAAGACCGCCGCATTCACCAGCAAAAAGCGTATGACGAGCAACAGAAAATGATTGCTGAGAATATGGAATTCATCGAGCGTTTTCGTGGTACTTTTTCCAAAACATTATCGGTTCAGTCGCGCGTGAAAATGCTTGAAAAGATTGTTCCTGTAGAAATTGACGAAATTGATACATCGGCATTGAAATTGAAATTCCCACCTTCGGTACGTTCAGGACAATATCCTGTAATCGTAAAGGATCTGGAGAAATCTTACGGGGATCATTTGATTTTTAAAGACGCAAATATTGTCATCGAACGTGGTGATAAAGTGGCTTTTGTCGGGAAAAATGGCGAAGGAAAATCGACGATGATCAAGGCCATCATGAAAGAAATCGAAATCAATGGCGGAAGCGTAGAAATCGGTCACAATTCCCAAATTGGTTATTTCGCCCAAAACCAGGCATCACTTTTAGATGAAAACGGAACAATATTCTCAACTGTTGATGACATTGCGGTTGGAGAAGTACGCACGAAAATCAAAGACATTTTAGGCGCTTTTATGTTTCATGGCGATGACATTACGAAAAAAGTAAAAGTACTTTCAGGCGGTGAAAAAACGCGTCTGGCGATGATAAAATTGTTGTTGGAGCCTGTGAATTTGCTGATTCTCGATGAGCCTTCGAATCACCTCGATATGAAAACGAAAGACATCATTAAAGATGCACTTCGCGATTTCGACGGCACATTGATTCTTGTTTCGCACGACCGTGATTTCCTTGACGGATTGGCTACAAAAGTCTTCGAATTTGGCAACAAACGCGTAAAGGAACATTTTGAAGACATTAAAGGATTTTTGGCACACAAGAAAATGGAAAGCCTTCGGGAAATTGAAAAATGATTAGAAAATTAGAAAATTAGAAAATTAGAAAATTAGAAAATTAATTATCTCATTTTCTAATTTTCTAATTAACTCATTTACAAACGTGCCAGTAACTTCGCGCTGTCGACCAATCGCACAAATTCTGCTTTGTAACCTTCGCCGTCATTCGATAATCCTGATTTTGCGAGGTCTTTAATATCCCGGACAGATTTGTTTTTGATGAGCTTCGAATCGCGTAATTTGAGTCCGAACCACGCAACCGCAGCACTAAACCTGAAGTCATCCGAAGTCGTTGCCAAAGTCGCCGCTTTATCCTCAATCACTTTCACCATTTCAATGCTTTTATCGCCGTCAGGTTTTTTGTAGCGGAATTTGATTGTCGCTAGTTCCGCGTTATAATTATTCGGAACAGCTTCGGTTTTGGTGTATTTCAATTCCGAAGTTTCGTTGTAAAAGTCGCTTTTCACGCCGATCGGAACGATTTCATATAAAGCTGTAACCGTATGTCCGCTTCCCAATTCACCTGCGTCAATCGCGTCATTGGTGAAATCTTCGGCACGCAGTTTTCTATTTTCATAACCAATTAAACGATAAGCCTGAACGTGATTCGGATTGAATTCAATCTGGATTTTCACATCTTTCGCAATCGCAAACATCGAGCCCTTGAATTCTTTCGAAAGAAAACGATTCGCTTCCTGAATGTTATCGATGTATGCGTAATTTCCGTTGCCTTTGTCAGCCAGGATTTCCATTTTGTTGTCTTTGTAATTGCCCATTCCATAGCCAAGGCAAGTGAGGAATACGCCTGATTTCCTTTTTTCTTCCACCAAAACCTGCATGTCATAATCGGAAGAAGCGCCAACATTGAAATCGCCGTCAGTTGCGAGGATTACGCGGTTGTTACCGCCATCTACGAAATTTTCCTGCGCCAGTTTGTAAGCCAATTGGATTCCGGCACCGCCGGCAGTGCTTCCGCCAGATTGTAATTTTTCAAGCGCGTCGGTGATGGTTTGCTTTTCATCGCCTGAAGTAGGAGGAAGAGCAGATTCCGGCAGCTCCGGCATACACTACAATTGTCACTTTGTCTTTTTTGCGGAGTTCATTCACGAGGATTTTCAAAGATTCTTTCAGCAAAGGCAGTTTGTTCTGGTCGGCCATCGAACCCGAAACGTCAATCAGGAAAACCAAATTCGAAGCCGGAAGATTTTCGCTGTCGATGTCTTTTCCGTGAAGGCCGATGCGGACTAGTTTATTATTGGCATTCCACGGACATTCGCTGTATTCCGTATTAATCGAAAACGGGTCATTTCCGGTTGGCTGCGGATATTTGTATTTGAAGAAATTGACCATTTCCTCTACACGAACCGCATCTTTCGGCACACTTTGCCCGTTGTTGATGAATCGTCTGATGTTGGTGTAAGAAGCGTTGTCGACATCAATTGAAAATGTGGAAAGCGGTGTGTTTTTCGGACTTTCGAATGCATTTTCGATGAAGGAACCGTAGTCTTCATCTAACGGTTCTGCAGGAGTTGTCACAGGTAAAGGCTTTTTACTGATAGTTGAAATCATCACCACACCGTTCGAACCGCTGCTACCATAAATTGCGGTGGCACTTGCGTCTTTCAATACTGTCATAGATTGAATATCGCTTGAATTTATCTTCGAGATATCGCCGTAATAAGGTACTCCATCCACAACATATAGAGGATTTCTATTGCCGTTTATTGAACCAAAACCACGAATGCGAATTGTAGCATCAGTACCTGGATTACCGGAAGTCGTTATGATATTAGCCCCGGCTACTTTGCCTTTTAACTTATTAGTAATATTGGAATATACTTTCTCCTGTACGTTAGGCATACTAACTTTGGCAGCTGTTCCTACATAAGCTTCTTTTGTAGTAGTACCGTAACCAACAACCACGACTTCATCGAGCGTCTGATTGTCATCTTCGAGCGTAACATTAATAACATTTGATTTCCCTACCGTTACTTTTTTTGTTTTGAAACCGAGAAAACTGAATTCTAGAACATTGCCTTCAGTAACAACGATGGAATATTTTCCTTCCAGATTGGTAACTGCTGAGACAATTGTTCCTTTGACAGTGACTGTGGTACCAGGGAGTGCTGATTTTTGATTGTCGGTAACCATTCCGGTAACCGTTTTCTGAGCGTTATTCTGCCCAAAAGCCACGAAACAAATAAGCATAGCAATGGCTGATGAAAACTTTTTGAGATTTTTCATGATTTGTGATTTAAGATGTTAGACTAATTTATTTGCCTTTTACAGCGGCGGGTTTTTTGTTTTTTGTGGTGATGATGACGACGCCTTTTTCTCCTTTTTTGCCATAAGCGGAGGTAGCTTCGTCACCCTTGAGGACTTTCACGGTTTCGATTTCTTGCTGGTCTAGCGGAGTGTACGGACTGGTCGGATTGGCGCCGAAAAGTTCTTCTTCTGAATAATATTTGCCGTCGATGATATACAACGGTTCTTTCAGTACTTCGATAGATTCAATATCATCGGGATCGAGTTTTGATAATTCAGACTTGGCTGCTTTTCCTCGGTTTTTATCGGCTGCCTCACCGTTGATGACATACAACGGATTGTTATTTTTCTGCACAGCTTCTGCCTGCGGTTTTTTATAATAAACAGGATTGGCGTCTTTCCTATCTTTATCGTCATACAACCCGTCGTTATCGGCACTTTTGGCTTCGTATATTTTGCCCTTCCGCCAGGTTAGAGGCTCAGTTTTTGAGGATGCCATATTGTAAAAGGCTTCTTTTTTCTTTGTCCGTCTTCCTCTTTTTCTTTCATTTCAACGAAGCCGGGATTTCCTGCAGGTGCTGCCATTTCAATCGCCTCATCGGCAACAGCGACAGGTTGTGGCGCAGCAATCTGGCGTTGCAGTATTTGATTGGCGTTTTTTTTAATTTCAGGATTGGCAGGTGCTGAAGCATTTTGTTGGATTTCGATCTTAGTATCGGGTTTACCTGGCGATTGCGGTGCAACGGTAACTTCGGTAGATTTTTCGATTTTATTTTCTTTGAAATCCTGTTGCGGTTTGAGCAATTGATAGCCCAATGAAGCTACGAGTAATATAGATGCGGCGACTGCAATTTTCTTCCAACGGCTGTTTTGTTTTTCAAGGACTTTGGCATCGAGTTTGTCCTCAACGCGCGACCAGACCTTGTCCATCGCAGGAAAAGGCTGCTCTTCGGCTTTCCTCGAAGCATCTTTGATTTGTTCGTAAATTTTATCGTGATTTTCCATTATTTCGCTTTTTGATAATAAAGATTGTTGACTAAATCTTTGAGTTTGGTTTTGGCGGCATTCAATTGTGATTTCGATGTGCCTTCGGAAATGTGCAGCATTTCAGCAATTTCCTTATGTCCGTAACCTTCGATGACAAACAAATTGAAGACGGTCTGGCAGCCATCCGGAAGCTGCGCTGAGCAATTTGAGCAAATCTTCTTCCTCCAGATCCGTCACTTCGGCTGTAACCGGTTGCGCGATGGTTTTCACATCATCCAGATACATATTGAAGTTGACATTTTTCTTGATGGTATACAAGCATTGGTTAACTGTTATGCGGCGCGCCCATGCTTCAAAAGCCTTGATTTCCTTAAGCTGGTCGAGTTTGGTGAGAATCGTATAGAACGCATCTGCAAGTGCTTCTTCGATTTCTTCTTCTTCTTCAAATACCGTTTGCAGGTGCGGTACAATTTTGGCGCCATTTGCTCATAGAGTTGCCGCTGGGCATCCCTTTGCATTTTTTTACAGGCCAATATTAAATTTTCGTCTATCACAATTGGTGTCTTTATTACTAAAGAGAAGGATTTACTGGAAAAGGTTGGGAAGCAATCGAAATTAATTCGAAATAATCAATAACTGCAACAGCATCAGTACAAAAATAAACAGAAAAGGCGTAAGAATTACTTACGCCATTATCAGTGAAATTGTGAATTCAAGAAATTATTCCTTCAAAACCATGTCAATGCACATCACCGCCGCCATGATCAATTGTCTCACACGGTCATCCGGAGCAACGGTTTCCTGGATTTGCAGCATATAATTATCGGCAGAAGTAAAAAGCTCTTTCCCGATTCCAGCCCATTTTTTAGAAACACGCGCGATTTCAGTATCATTTTTCATGAATTTGAAATCCCAGCTCGTCCATTTGCCCTGAAGTGTGCAAATCAGATTGTCGTTATTGTCGTAAATCTGGAATTTCCCGCCGATGGAAAAGAATTTCTGCTTGAATGTCCCGACGAGTTTTTCATGTTCGTCAAAAACTTCAACGTCTGAGCGAAAGAAAGTAATACCGCGTTTGATGCTTAATACCGGTCGGTTTTCCGGCGTTGCAATCACCACATGAAAAGGCGTCATGCGTTTATAATCCGAAAAACGAAACATTTTTGTGAAAAATCCGAGATTCGGTTCACGGCTGATCAGTATGATTTTATTGTTTTCCGGATCGTAAATGTCGTAGTTGTTCGACGCTCTGAGCATGCCGATATGTTCCTTTACAAAAAACATGTTTTTGTTTAAAAGTGCATTCATTGGTTGGGTTAGATTGGATTAATAAAGACGCAAAATACAATTTTAATTGTCAATCGTCAATTTATAAATCTCTGATTCCTGCTTGCCGCTGTCGTTGTCTTCGCAAATGAGGAAAATCATCTTGCCGTTTTCATTTTTGTAGAAAGTGATGCCTTCAAATTTATGTTTGTCAGAAATCATTTCGGTTAATTGCAACGTCATGGTTTTGGCATCAATGACTCCGAAATAACTGCCAAGCACTTCACCGTCAAGATAAGTGGATGTGGTGTTTTCGGCTGCAGCCAGGAAATAAATCTTGTCGTTTATAATCGTTGCGTCGGTAAAAGTCGCTTCAGTATCTTTGATTTTTGGAAGCGTAATCGGAAAAAATGGCACTTCGTCTTTTTCATCATCGACCACAAAAATCCCATTTTTTGAAAGCGTCCCGTTGCCGCGCTGCATCAGGTACAAAGCATTGCTGTAAAAGAATGCACCTTCAATATTGAAATCTTCGGCTGATATACCTGATTTTTCCTTTAAATAAGCATACAATCCCTGCAGGTCTTTCACGGAAAGATTTTTGGTATTAAGGTCGTAACCTAGTAACTGGTTTCGTTTTTCGGTACTTCCCGAACCCAAAATATATAACGAATTGCCTTTTACCGTAATCGATTCGAAATCGGGTTTTTCGCTTTTGGCGATATTTTCGGCACTTTCGGGAAACAGCCTGATTTTATGCAATTCTTTTTCGGCGATATGGTATTCGTATAAAAAATTACTGCTGTCGGAAATCAGGAACAGCGAATTGTCTTTATAAAACAATCCGGATGCCGAGCCGATGCCGATGATATGAAACAACAGTTCAATCTTGAATTTTTGCATGGAAGTCGATTTAATTTTTCAGGGAGCAGTTCAAAAATACTATATTTACGTAGATAATCAATTATATGAAAGCAATCAATCCCGATGATTTCAGGATTTCAGAACCTGTAAAACTCTCAAAACTGCCAACGCATCTTAAAACGAATGCCGATGATGATGAAAAGGAAGACGAGCTTTGCAAACTGCGCGACAAGCTAAGCGACCTTCAGGATGTGATGTATGCGCACAACCGTTACAGTGTATTGGTTTGCCTGCAAGGCATGGATACTTCGGGAAAAGACAGCCTGATTCGTGAGGTTTTTAAGGAAATCAATTCGCGTGGCGTAGAAGTGAATAGTTTCAAGCAGCCCAATTCAAGTGAATTACAGCACGATTATTTATGGCGCCACATCATTAAACTTCCGGAGAAAGGAAAAATTGGTGTTTTTAACCGCACGCATTATGAAAACGTATTGGTTTCGCGCGTTCATCCGGAATATGTGCTCAATGAAAGATTACCCGGAATTGAAACTGTCGATGACATCAAACCCAATTTCTGGAAAAAACGTTTCAGGCAAATCAATAATTTCGAAAAACAACTCGTTCAGAACGGAACGATTATCCTGAAGTTTTATCTCCACTTGAGCAAAGAAGAACAGAAAAGCCGTCTCTTACGAAGATTAGAAGAAGAAAAACACAACTGGAAATTTTCGCCTGCCGATTTAAAAGAACGCGAGCACTGGGAAGAGTATATGCAATATTACGATGAAGCCATCAACGCGACTTCGAATAAAAAAGCGCCGTGGTTTGTCATTCCTGCCGATGATAAAGACATGGCAAGGTATATCGTAGCGAAAATCATCTGGGAGGAATTGTCGCAATATAAAGACATCCAATTGCCTGAACTGGATGATGAGGTCAAGGAAAACGTCGGGAAATATATTAAGAAACTGGAAAAGGAGTAGAGACAGCTTCGCTGAAAGACCGCTTCGCTGAAAGACCGCTTCGCTGAAAGACCGCTTCGCTGAAAGACCGCTTCGCTGAAGACCGCTTCGCTGAAAGACCGCTTCGCTGAAAGACCGCTTCGCTGAAAGACCGCTTCGCTGAAAGACCGCTTCGCTGAAAGATACAAGACTTTGGTTTTGTCTTTCAGCGAAGCGGTCTTGTATCTAACAGCGAAGTGGTCTATTTTCTAAAAAAAAAGCCCCGCGAACGGAGCTTCTTCAGTTGAGTGTATAGTGGTTTTCAATTATAGTCTGAATCCGTAAGCCAGACGCAATGCCAATTGTCCGACACCTTCGTCGCCGTTGGCTTTTACAAATTCTGTGTAATATTCGTATCTTAAACTAAGATCGAGGTTTTTGGATGCCCAACCGATTGACGGTGAAACCAACAATGAAGTGTCAGCTCCGCTTTTCGTTGGAATTGCAGCACCAACTTCTCCCATCAAATAAAATGAATCTTCGTAGATAAACCCTTTAAAACCAGCTTTTACCGGAATAATTCCGAAATCATCAAAACCTTCATCTACAAAGAAATGTGTATAACCTGTTGTTAAAGTAACCGAAGTTCTTTTCGATAAATCATATTGCAAACGCGCATCTAATCCTAAAGTCGGGCCAAATGAATCTTCAAATGCATAACCGCCGCTAAGTCCGAATCCTAATCTGAACCCCTGATCGTAATTTTGAGCCGCTTCCGGCAAAGTTGCCTGAGCGTTAACGTTGCTTCCAAACAATATGGCAAAAGCCAATACCATTAGTCCTTTAATTTTTGTTTTAGTTTCCATGATCTTTAATTTTAATTTGAGTTAATTTTTGTTAGTACATTTCTTTCAAAATGATATTACAAATATAGAAATGCCATATTCGGCGCGGGTTATACAATTTTCGGGAATTGTTATATAATTCTTGATTGCCTATAAATTCGTACATTTCTGAAACATTTTCGGTTTTGGATACTTACCTTTGCACCAAAATTGCAAGCCTTGAACTTATCCCGTTATACAAAAGAGTTTTCTTACAACCTGGAACTGGCATATCCGGTAATTCTCGGAATGCTCGGCCATACGATGATCCAAATCGTCGATAATATCATGGTGGGAAAATTAGGCACGACAGAACTCGCCGCCGTTTCGCTTGGCAACAGCATGATTTTCGTCGCAATGTCAATCGGAATTGGATTTTCTACTGCATTAACGCCGATTGTCGCTGAAGCTGATGCTGAAAATAATCCGGTGAAAATTCGTTCTGCGTTTCATCACGGACTCCTTTTATGCAGTATTCTCGGCGTTTCACTTTTTCTTCTGGTCGTTTTGGCGAAACCGCTGATGGCGCAATTGCACCAGCCTGATGAAGTGATTGCATTGGCTAAGCCATATTTGGATTGGGTCGCTTTTTCGCTCGTTCCGCTGATTGTTTACCAAGGTTACAAGCAATTTGCCGACGGACTTTCAATGACGAAATATTCGATGTATGCAATCGTAATGGCGAATGTCGTTCACGTAGTTATCAATTACTGCCTGATTTACGGATTTTGGTTTTTTCCGCGAATGGGAATCATCGGCGCCGGATTGGGAACTGTAATTTCACGTATCTTGATGGTGACTTTCATGCACATTATATTGTCGCGTCAGGAGAAACTGAAAGCTTACTTTAAAGATTTTAGTTTCGATGAAATTAAAAAAAGCACTGTCAGGAAAATTATTAGTCTCGGAATCCCTTCTGCCATGCAAATGCTTTTCGAAGTCGTACTTTTCACGGCTGCCATCTGGCTGTGCGGCAACATCGGGAAAACCAGCCAGGCCGCGAATCAGATTGCATTAAGCCTGGCGTCGATGACTTTTATGTTCGCAATGGGGCTCAGCATCACTGCGATGATCCGCGTAAGCAATCAAAGAACAATAATGGATTTCAAAAATCTGGTGACTGTGGCGCGTTCGATATTCCTGCTGGCAATTATCATAGAAATTATTTTTGCGTCACTTTTCCTGATCTTTTACGATTCGCTGCCCATTCTTTTTCTGAATCTTGAAAATACGCATGAGCATCTCGATAACACTGAAGTCATTGCCATCGCATCAAAATTGTTGCTGGTCGCGGCAGTTTTCCAGATTTCCGACGGAATACAAGTCGTGGTTTTGGGCGCTCTGCGCGGATTGCAGGACGTCAAAATCCCGATGTATATTACGTTCGTGGCTTATTGGGTAGTGGGCTTTCCGATTTCGTATTATTTGGGAGAATACACAGAATTGAAAGCAGTCGGCGTTTGGATCGGACTTTTAGCCGGTTTGACCGTTGCCGCTTTATTTTTGTATCTTCGCTTTCATTATTTGACAAAGAAACTTATTAAATATAACGGATGAATGACGGATTGATTACAGACATTCCGGATAAATCTACAATCTAAAATTACATGGACTTACCAAAATTCCTTCTTGGCGACAATACCGATTTTCCTGACGATATCTTCATCATCCACCTTGATTATCCAAGGTTTATCATTAACCTGAAAGACGATGAGGTAGAATTTATGGAAGAAGACGAAGACCTCGACGAAGCCGAACTCAATGCCGAAATGGAAAAATTAATTGAGCAGGCGAATGCGTTTTATGACCGCGAAATAGCGCGTTACGAGGAGTAAATTAATAAATTCTAAATCTTAAATCCCAAATTCCAAAAAGAAGACTTGGATTTTGGAATTTAAGATTTAGAATTTACGTCAGTAAAATATTTTTCAAGCAATATCTGAGCAGCTGCAAAAGGCGACAATTCGTTTTTTTGCACTGCTTTTTTATTTTCTTCAAGTAATTCTGCGATTTCGGAATGGTTGTAGAAACGGTTTTTTAATTGCTCATTAATAGTTTCCAGCATCCAATACTGGCTTTGTTCACTTCGTTTTTCAAAAAAGAAATGATTGTTTTTGGTCAATTCCAGATAATCGGAAATGGTTGTCCAGACATCGGCAATGCCTTCTTTCGTAATCGCGCTGCAAGTCGCAACTGTCGGCATCCAGCCTGAATTTTTCGCCGGAAATAAATGCAACGCCCGATTGAATTCTGTTTTCGCTAATCTTGCTCTTTTAATATTATCACCGTCGGCTTTGTTAATGACGATAGCATCTGCCATTTCCATAATCCCGCGTTTGATGCCTTGTAATTCGTCTCCGGCACCTGAAATTTTAAGCAGCAGAAAGAAATCGACCATGCTGTGCACCGCAGTCTCACTTTGACCAACACCAACAGTTTCAATGATTATGGTATCAAATCCTGCTGCTTCGCACAAAATGATGGTTTCCCGTGTTTTCCGTGCAACGCCGCCCAACGTTTCTCCTGAAGCTGACGGTCTTATATATGCATTTTCATCTTTGACAAGTTCTTCCATTCTGGTTTTATCTCCCAAAATACTGCCATGCGATATCGTGCTGCTCGGGTCAACTGCCAGAACTGCCACTTTTTTTCCGAGTGAAGTCAGGTATTTTCCAAAAGCTTCAATGAATGTACTCTTGCCAACACCGGGAACGCCCGTAATTCCTATGCGCGCCGATTTATCTGCATGAGGAAGGCAAGCAGCGATTATCGCATTCGCTTTTTCCAAATGTTTCGGATTGGTGCTTTCAATAAGCGTAATGGCGCGGCTTAATGCAGTTTTATTACCACTTAAAATCCCGTCAATCAACTCTTTTTCAGAAGGCTGTATTTTGCGAAATTCCATCACATGCTGCACCGATTTGACGTTCACGCTTTCAGGAGCAGCAACGCCTTCAATTTCATTCAATGCCGATTTGTTGTTTCTGGAAGCTTTCACAAAATAGTTTATACCGGTAAATTTAAATAAAAATGCCCGTCTGGCAATATTTCGCCAAACGGACATTTTTACAAACAAAGTTTTTTGAACCATTAAGAGATTAAGAAAATTAAGTTGCTTCTTAATGAAACTTAATGCCTAATGATTTAATTTTTAGTAAGCTGCCGTAAAACGTGCCTGATGGTGTTTCGGGTTTTCCGCTTCATCAGCAATCGCCACTGCCAGATCTTCAACGCTTAAAATGCTGCGGTTATCAGTGTCGAATACGGGATTTTCACTGCCCAAACGATATTTTCCGGTTCTTCCGGTAGTAATGCCCTGGTGCATTTCGAGCGCCGGACTAAAAAATGCCCAATCCAATTCTTTTTCTTCTCTTATATAGGTAAGATAATCACGCGCCGCAGATGCTGCCACAAAATACTCCTTCGGAAATTGCGGCGTGTCAACCGCTTGTAATCCCGGAGCAACGAACAAACTTCCGCCACCGCCAATCACGATATAACGTTTTACGCCCGATTTTTTGACTGCTTCCTGAACGGCTTTCGACCCTGCAAGAAAATCGTCATAAATATTCGGGTTGCTCCAGCCGGCGTTGTATGCGCTCACAACGACTTCATGTTCCGGAAAGAATTTCTGATAATTCGGAGACATTCGTCACATCCGCCTTTACCCAATTCACGCCGGGTTTCTTATCTGCTGAAGGATTCCTAGCAATAGCAGTAACGTCATGCCCGCGGTCTGCCAATTCGTTTAAGATAGCCGAGCCTACAAATCCTGTGGCTCCGATAAGTGCAATTTTCATGATATAAATGTTTAAGTAATAAAAAATGTTACAGTTTAAATTAAAAAAATCAGAACTGATCGGCAAAACTTTTAAGCGTCATCTGACTGAGTTCCGACGAGATTTTCTGATTGATATCCGCATACAGCGCATCAAGTTTTTTATTGATATTTTTCCCAATCGGGCAATCCGGATTCGGGTCGTTCTTCGCATAGCCAAGCGTCACAGTTTCAAAAGTCATTTTAAAAATTGCGTCAAGCGTAACAGATTCAGCTTTTTTGAAAAGCCTCGTTCCGCCATTTTTGCCTTCTTTGCTTTCCACCAAACCATTTTTCTTCAGGTTCACAATTTCCTTTCTGACCAATACCGGATGCAGGTTCATGCTCGATGCAATGAATTCCGACGACAAAAATTCGTCCGGAAATTTCGAAAGCAAAGTCAGGATGTGGATCGTAATGGCAAATTTCCCCGAAATCATACTGTAATAAAATATATTACAAATATACAACAAGTTTTCAATAATGAAATTATTTATTGATTTTTTTTTGAAGCTGTTTCCCGTTTTCCTCCCAAATCTTTTTGTTCTTGAAGAAAGAACAAAAAGGATTTTCCTTGTCAACCGGGGCTAGGGCAGTGGTGTGAATAACAACTAACATCATTATTTACGACTCAAAATTTTTCAAAGTCAAAATCCTCAATCCGGCATAAATCCCTAACCAATAAATAGTATTTTTGTAACACAAACTCATCTGCATGGAACATTTTGTTTTTTCTGAAGCAATCATTACCCAACTCGAAAGTATCGTCGGTTCTTCATACATTTTTCTCGATGAGGAAACCCGCAACCATTACGGCCACGATGAAACCGAAGATTATGTATTTCCGCCGGGCGTTTTGGTAAAACCCGCGAATGTTCAGGAAATTTCTGAAATCATGAAACTCGCCGGTCAATATAAAATTCCGGTTGTACCAATAGGGGGAAGAACAGGTCTGAGCGGCGGCGCACTCAGCATTCATCGCGGCCTTGGTATTTCAATGGAACGCCTCAATAAAATCCTCGAAATCGACGAAAAGAATCTTCAGGTAACTACAGAGCCAGCCGTAATTACACAAATCTTGCGCGAAGCGGTTGCAGAAAAAGGCCTTTTTTATCCTGTTGATCCAAGCAGTCAGGGCAGTTGCTGGATTGGCGGGAATGTAGCTGAGAATTCAGGTGGCGCACGTGCTGTAAAATATGGGGTTACCAAAGATTATGTGTTGAATCTCGAAGTCGTTTTACCAAATGGCGACATCATCCGAACGGGCGCTAATACACTCAAAAATTCCACAGGATATAATCTCACGCAATTGATGGTGGGCAGCGAAGGCACTCTGGGCATCATTACGAAAATCGTGTTGAAACTTTTACCGCAGCATACGCATAATGTATTGCTTCTGGTTCCGTTTTACAAAGCAGTTGAAGCCTGTCAGGCAGTATCAGCAATATTTCGCGCCGGAATCGTGCCAAGCGCTCTTGAATTCATGGAACGCGACGCCATCGACTGGGCAATAAAATACGTCGATGGCCTGAATGTCCAAGTAAAAGACGAAATCGAAGCGCACCTTTTAATTGAAGTCGACGGGAATTATCCTGAAATCCTTTTTTCCGAAGCCGAAAAAATTATGAACGTTCTTGAAGAATTCCACATTGACGAAGTTTTATTCGCCGATTCCGAAGACCAGAAAAATGCCATTTGGAAAATGCGCCGCAATGTCGCAGAAGCCGTGAAATCCAATTCTATATATAAAGAGGAAGATACTGTCGTGCCTCGCTATGAGTTGCCGGTGCTTTTGGCGGGTATCAAATCGATTGGCGAAAAATACGGATTCCGTTCTGTTTGCTACGGCCACGCCGGCGACGGAAATCTGCACGTCAATATCATCAAAGGCAGTATGACCGATGAAAGCTGGAAGCTGGAAGTCCCAAAAGGCATCCGCGAAATTTTCGAACTGACAGTTTCCTTAAAAGGAACCATCTCCGGTGAACACGGCATCGGTTTTGTCCAGAAAAACTACATGGACATTGCGTTTTCAAAGGCGCACCTGCAATTGATGAAAGACATCAAAAAGGTTTTTGACCCCAATAACATCCTCAATCCCGGTAAGATTTTTCCTGATATAATGTAAAATACGTAAAATGCCGTATTGTGACGTAGAAGCTGCCGCTATACTTTTACATCATTATTAACTAACAAAACATTTATCATGAAAAAAATTATTTTAGCGGCATTTTTAATTGCCGGGAGTTTCGCAACTCAAGCACAAACAAAATTCGGAGTTAAAGCCGGTGTAGATTTGGCAGCTTACAAGTATTCAACTACTGTAGCAGGTTTTACAGCAAGCGGTACAGAAAGCAACACAGGATTTTCCTTGGCGGTTTTGTATCGTTAGGTCTTTCAGATGCAATGGCATTACAACCGGAGGTTTTATATGTGTCTTTGCCGGATGATGCAAGCTACCTGAGCGTTCCTGTTTTTGTAAAATACACTTTTGCAGAAAAATTTAGCGCAATGGCTGGTTCGTTCATTCAATTATTTTCTGAATGCAGATGAAGACAAATTTAAAGTGAATGTTGATTTTGGTGCTGCTTATGCCATCACTGAAAACCTTGAAGGTAACGTGAAATATTCACTCGGTTTTGGAGATGTTGCTGTAAGCGGAATCTTTATCGGCGCAGGATACAAGTTTTAGTATTTGTTTTAGTTTTTGTAAAGAAAAAGCCATCAATTTTGATGGCTTTTTTGTTTAATCCCTTTTCGGACTGTTTTTCTTGTCGCGCTTTTCAGCTTTTTTTTCTTTTGCGGTTTTCAGCGGTTCTTTTTTAGCCGTTTTTTTCGCATCCATACCTTTTGACATAACTTAAATTTTAATGGGTTAATAAATTTTATAGGCCTAATTTATTCAGAATAGTATCGCTTAGGATGTTTCTGTACATTTCTCTTTGAGCGGGCGTATAATTGATGAATTTCCATTGGCCGCCAGTTGTGCTGTCAAAAATTCCAATCATCACCGCATCCATTTCTGCGTAAATCCCGGTTTTTTCTTTGTTTAATTTAACGCCTGAAAACAATTCATTGCCGCTCAATGCATTTACGACAACGTCGCGTTCTGCATCGGTACTGAAATTTTGTTTCATAAACATTGTCATCGCCGTTTTATAGCGGATAACGGAAATTTTTTTGCCTTCCATTTCCTGAATCGGGTCGAATTGAAACTTCGGATCAATTTTTTCGAGCGTTATTTTCATGTATTCATTATCGAAAGTCTGCTTCATGACAGTCTTAAGCTGTTCTGCGGGCATCGTTTCAAATAATTTCGGATAGGTGAAAGAAAATATCTTGTCATAATCCATCGCGAAAGTCGCCTGAAACATTTTATCTGTTTCTGATTTCAGGCTTTCCATCGTCTGGCTTTTCACCGAAAGTACGGCGATAAAAAGCAGCAACATTGTAAATTTGGTTTTCATAAAAATTTTTAGTTTATCCAAATATAAAAAAAATCCCAGCCATTTTGAATGACCGGGGATTTTATTAAAATATTTTTAACTGATTTCAGTAATGATTATTCGTTTACAATCACCCATTCGCCTGAAGATAAAAGACTTTCGGCTTTTTTGTATTTCATTGTTTCAGTCTTGCCGCTCATGACGTGTTTCACGGTAACATTGTCGTTACGGTTGATTTTCGGCATGTCGCGAACAATCGTTTCTGTTACCTGGCGTTGTTGTGTTTGCCCGGCTTCGCGCGATTGTGCGGCAGCTTCGTCACTGTTAAGGATTTCGTCTTTACTTGTAGTGTAATCTTCTTTCTGACGCACTTCCTTCGCTTCCTGGATTTTTTGCTGTTGTTGCGGCAAATCACCTTTGAAAAGGAATGAAACCACTTCTTTATTCACGCCATTGAGCATATTGCTGAACAAGTTGAACGCTTCGAATTTATAGATAAGCAAAGGATCTTTCTGCTCGTGAACCGCCAATTGCACCGATTGTTTCAATTCGTCCATTTTGCGCAAGTGCTTTTTCCAGGCTTCATCGACGATGGCTAAAGTGATGTTCTTTTCGAAATCGGCAACGAGTTGTCTTCCTTCAGAATCGTATGCTTTCTTCAAATCGGTTACGACGTTCAAGGTTTTGATGCCGTCTGTAAACGGAACGACGATTCTTTCGAATTGGTTGCCTTCGTTTTCATAAACACCTTTGATGATTGGCAGGGCTTCGCGCGCACTTCTTTCAGTCTTTTCAGTGTAATACTGAAGTGTGGCTTTGTAGACTTTTCCGGTCAGTTCCATTTCTGAAAGCTTGTTGAAATCGGCTTGTGAAACCGGAGAAGTGATTGAAAAATAACGAATCAATTCAAACTCGAAATTCTTGAAATCGCCTGTCGCTTTGTTGTTAGCAACGATGAGTTCGCAAGTGTCATACATCATATTGGCGATGTCAACTTTTAGCCTTTCACCATGCAAAGCGTGGCGTCTTCTTTTGTAAACGACTTCACGTTGGGCGTTCATTACGTCGTCGTATTCTAACAAACGTTTACGAACACCGAAGTTATTTTCCTCGACTTTTTTCTGTGCGCGCTCGATAGATTTGGTCATCATCGAATGTTGGATAACTTCACCTTCTTTGAGGCCGATTCTGTCCATAACTTTCGCAACCCTTTCAGAACCGAACAAACGCATCAGGTTATCTTCCAAAGAAACATAAAACTGCGAACTTCCCGGATCTCCCTGACGGCCTGCACGACCACGCAGCTGACGGTCAACACGACGGGAATCGTGGCGTTCTGTACCGATAATCGCCAATCCGCCTGCGGCTTTTACTTCCGAAGTCAGTTTGATATCCGTACCACGACCGGCCATGTTTGTTGCGATAGTTACAACGCCAGGTTTTCCGGCTTCTTCAACGATTTGCGCTTCCTGCTTGTGCATTTTCGCGTTCAAAACGTTGTGGGTTACGCCGCGCATTTTGAGCATTCGGCTTAATAATTCGGAGATTTCTACCGATGTCGTTCCAATCAGAACAGGTCTTCCTGAAGCAGAAAGTTGTGTCACATCTTCAATTACGGCGTTGAATTTCTCACGCACCGAACGGTAAATCAAATCTTCTTTATCTTTTCTGGCCATTCCTTTGTTGGTCGGAATTTCCACTACGTCTAATTTGTAAATTTCCAGAATTCACCCGCTTCTGTCACGGCAGTTCCCGTCATACCGGCGAGTTTGCTGTACATACGGAAATAATTCTGAAGTGTTACCGTTGCAAAAGTCTGCGTAGCGGCTTCAATTGTAACGTTTTCTTTGGCTTCAATCGCCTGGTGTAATCCGTCAGAATAACGGCGACCATCCATGATACGACCGGTTTGCTCGTCAACGATGAGGATTTTATTGTCCATGATTACGTATTCGACATCTTTTTCAAAAAGTGCGTAGGCTTTTAATAATTGTGTCAAAGTATGGATGCGCTCGCTTTTGATGCTGAAATCCTGGAATAATTTTTCCTTGGCTTCGGCTTCGGCGTCTTTGTCGAGATTTTGTTTTTCGATGGCGGCAATTTCTGTTCCGATATCAGGAAGAACGAAGAAATTGCTGTCTGTATCGCCGGAAAGGAATTTGATTCCGTTATCGGAAAGCTCTACCTGATTGTTTTTTTCTTCGATTACAAAATACAACGCTTCGTCAACTTTCGGCATTTCGCGGTTGTTGTCCTGCATGTATTGGTTTTCGGTTTTTTGAAGCAATTGCTTGATGCCCTCTTCACTTAAGAATTTGATCAAAGCTTTGTTTTTCGGCAAACTTCTGTAAGCTCTTAACAAGTTGAAACCGCCGTCTTTTGTATTGCCTTCTTTGATTAAACGTTTGGCTTCTGTCAAAAATCCGTTGGATAAAGCACGTTGCTGCGCTACAAGATTTTCGATTTTTGGTTTCAATTCATTGAATTCGTGACGGTCACCTTGAGGCACCGGACCTGAAATGATCAACGGCGTTCTCGCGTCGTCAATCAAAACCGAATCGACCTCGTCGACAATTGCAAAATTGTGTTTTCTTTGTACCAAATCAGCCGGCGAATGCGCCATGTTGTCCCTTAAATAATCGAAACCGAATTCGTTGTTGGTTCCGTAAGTGATGTCGGCTTCGTAAGCTTTTCTCCTTGCGTCAGAATTCGGCTGGTGGTTGTCGATGCAATCTACTGTGAGCCCATGGAATTCGAACAAAGGCGCTTTCCAGGTGCTGTCACGTTTCGCCAGATAATCATTCACAGTTACCAGGTGAACGCCGTTCCCCGTAAGGGCATTTAAATATAAAGGTAAGGTCGCGACCAACGTTTTTCCTTCACCCGTTTGCATTTCGGCGATTTTTCCTTCGTGCAAAACCATACCGCCAATGAGTTGCACATCATAATGGATCATGTCCCACGTAATGGCTTTTCCGGCAGCATTCCATTGGTTGGCCAAACGGAGTTGTCGCCTTCAAGCATGATATATTCTTTCGCCGCAGACAATTCGCGGTCTTTCGGCGTAGCAG
The DNA here is from genome assembly GCF_051373205.1 of Flavobacterium sp. 3HN19-14. Classification (NCBI taxonomy): domain Bacteria; kingdom Pseudomonadati; phylum Bacteroidota; class Flavobacteriia; order Flavobacteriales; family Flavobacteriaceae; genus Flavobacterium; species Flavobacterium sp. 3HN19-14. The sequence goes on along the minus strand of NZ_JBPPZT010000001.1, from coordinate 3,513,546 downwards.
TAACTGTAATCGAAGAATTTTCCTTGAATCTTTTCGCAGTTTCTTTTACGACTGCAAAAGCTTCCGGAAGGATTTCCATCAGGGTTTTTTCTGAGATTTCGTAAGCTTCTTTTTCAAGTGCATCGATCTGCACGTAAATGTCTTCGCGGCTGTCGATGTCTTCCACTTTTTCAACTTCCTCTTTCAGTTGGGCGATTTTGTTGTCTTTCTCGGCTCTTGCGGCAGCGATGCGCGCTTTGAAATCGGTAGTTTTCGCCCTTAATTCGTCGTGCGACAAAGCGGAATAAGTGCCTTCGAGCGCCTTGATTTTAGTGAGGTAAGGTTGCAAAGCCTTGACATCTTTCTGTGATTTATCTCCTACAAAGGCTTTAAGAATGCTATTTATGAAACTCATGGTTAATTGATTACTATTGATAAAATGTGTGCAAATTTAAGCAAAAAAAAAGCCTCATAATGAGACTTTTCAATTGAATTTATTTTTTTAATATTCATCCTCGTTCCAAAGATAATCTTCGTCTGTTGGATAGTCAGGCCAAATCTCTTCCATCGACTCATAAATTTCGCCTTCATCTTCTATGGATTGCAGATTTTCAACCACTTCAAGCGGTGCTCCTGCTCTGATGGCGTAGTCGATAAGTTCGTCTTTGGTTGCTGGCCACGGCGCATCACTTAAATAAGATGCTAATTCTAATGTCCAATACATCTTGTCGAATTTTTTAGTTTATGCAAAAATAAATTTTTTACTGAATAAGTCAAGTAAAAATCGTTTTATTTTAAAAAAGTTAAGAACGTAGCTGAAAGATTGCAGGTTCCAGGCCGCAGATTTCAGTGTTTATGGTGTCTGCAGACTGCTATCTGCCAACTCAATACTAATCACTGAACACTATTTTCTGGGTATCCACTTCACTTCCTCAGCGTTCAGGTCAAAAGTCAACTTTCGTGCCAAGACGAAAAGGTAGTCAGAAAGTCGGTTCAGGTACTTAATAGCGATGTCTGCAACGGGTTCGTTATGGCTCAAATGCACCGCCAAACGCTCTGCACGACGGCAAACGCAACGGGCAATATGACAATATGACACGGTGGTGTGGCCGCCCGGTAAGACAAAATTCGTCATCGGCGGTAAAGAAGATTCCATGGCATCTATTTCATTTTCAAGTAATTCGATGTCTGATTCTACGATTCCTAAATTTTGCAATCGCATTTCTCCGTTTTTCAGAACTTCTTTTTCTGGCGGCGTTGCCAAAATGGCGCCGATTGTAAATAAACGGTCTTGAATTTCAATTAAAATTTCTTTATAATGTTGATTCATTTCCTGATCACGAATCAATCCGATATAAGAATTGAGTTCGTCAACTGTGCCGTAACTTTCGATTCTGATATGATCTTTCGGGACGCGCGTTCCTCCGAAAAGTGCGGTGGTACCATTGTCGCCGGTTTTGGTGTAGACTTTCATAAATTAAATTAAGTTTTTCCGTTTGAAGTATAATCCGGTGATTTTATTTTGTGTGTCGACAGAAATCTTGACCGTAATTATTTCCTTTTCAAAAATGCCGTCGTAGACTGCGCGCGATCTTTTCGGATTTTCGTCATACTCCAACAATTGAAGTTGCTGTAAAATGCCGAGTTCTTTACCCTTGCGAAAAGGTCGAGAAAAAATTTTTTCGAACGTGCTCTTTTCATTTTAGGCGAAAAGGATTCGTAAATTGATTCGAAATCACCGGCGTTGAATTGCATGATAAAATTATCCGTCACTTGTTTATGGCTTTCGCTTTGCGCGGAAATGTTACAAACATTAACGAATAAAACGACCAAGCAAACGACAGTTTTCATAATGTGGAAGTTATTTGTTTTTCGTGTCGCTTTCAATGATGCCATCTCGCAAACGAATCACGCGGTGTGCATAAGAAGCGATTTCTTCTTCGTGCGTTACCAAAATAACGGTATTTCCGTTGGCGTGGATGTCTCCGAAAAGCTTCATGATTTCGACGGAAGTCTTACTGTCAAGATTTCCTGTAGGCTCATCCGCCAGAATGATCGACGGTTTGTTGACCAAAGCGCGCGCAATCGCAACCCGCTGTCGCTGTCCGCCTGAAAGCTGGTTTGGCTGGTGCGTCCATTCTGTCGCCGAGGTTCACTTGATTAAGCACTTCTTTGGCGCGTGTATTTCTTTCTGATTTAGAATAACCCGCATAAATCATCGGCAATGCTACGTTGTCAAGCGCCGTCGTTCTTGGTAAAAGATTGAATGTCTGGAACACAAATCCGATTTCTTTGTTGCGGATCTCGGCCAGTTCGTCGTCTTTCATCTGGCTGACATCTTTGTTATTCAATATATAATGTTCGGAAGTAGGCGTGTCGAGACAACCCAAAAGGTTCATCAAAGTTGATTTTCCGGAGCCTGAAGCTGCCCATCAATGCAACATATTCGCCTTTATTGATTTGGAGATCGATTCCTTTTAAGACATAAACGACTTCATTTCCGAGAATAAAATCGCGTTTGATGTTGGTAATATTGATCAGCGAACCTGCCATAATTTTAATTTGATATAAAAATAGCTATTTTTTGTTTTTAATATAGGTCAGTTAGCTTTAATATATGTTACATGATTACGTTATGATTTTACATAATTAGAATAATTATCAAAAAAATAGCACGAATATTAAATTATTCTTAATTTATTCAGATAAAACTTATTATTAATTAGCTAATATGTAAATTTGCTTATATAATTTAAATCAAAACCAACAGTTATGAAAAGCACAAAATTAATTTTAGGAATAGCGGTAATCGCATTAGGATTCACTTCTTGCAAGGACGAAAAACAAGAAGTCGCACAGAAAAGAGTTGATACTTACGTGGTATATGTTGATTCATTAGAAAACGTTTCTGACGCAAAAACCAATTGGGAAGCCATCGACGCAGCATATCAGGTAAGGGTAAGCGAAGCTGAAGCTGCTTTAGCAGACTTGAAAGACAAAACTGCGGCGCAGGAAAAACTCGATGCAAGTAAAGCAAAATATGATGCCCTGAAAGCAAAAGTAGTGGCTGAAATGGCCCAGGACAAAGCGCCTGCCGCAAACCCAAAACAAATCATCCGTGATGCTTATTTTGGAGCAGGAAAAGTGGGTGAAGACATGAACTTTTCATGGGTAAACAAAGACAATATTCTTCAGACTTACCAAAACTTCTACGACACCTTTGAAGCCAACAAAGACAATTACAGCCGTGAGGATTTCGACGAAATCAAAGCTTTGTATGAAGCACTTGATGCGCGTAAAAACACTGTAGAAAAAGAAGGTTTGACAGGCGAAGACAACAGAAAAATCGCTTCAATCAAAGTAAGGTTTGCTCCAAAATTCAAAATTGAAAGAATTGGCGCAAAAGCTTCAGAAAACAAAGACGCTAAAGAAGAAGCAAAATAAGATAATAATTGGTTAGTTATTAATTCAGGAAAGTGGTGGTCGTTACGATCGCCACTTTTTTTGTTCTCATTCATCACAAAGGCGCGAAGATACTAAGTTGTTAATCAATCAATCCGTATAATTTTCGAAGTCCTAAGACAGCATTCAGCCATTTTGAATCATTTGCCCTGATGACAAAATTTTCTTTTTGTTGTTCTTTCCTGAAAAATACAAATCCCCATTGAAATGTGTCAATTGTGACAGTCACTTTTGGATGCTTCTTGATAATTTCCCAAGCTTCTTCCATTGCTTTCGACCAATGAATATCGTCGAAAATCCAGACGGAATTATTCGTAGCAGTGTGTAAAAGCAGTTCAAAATAGGATAAAGTCGCTTCTTTCTGGTGATTGCCGTCGAAGTAAATCAGGTTCAAGGTTCTGGGTTCTGGGTTCAGGGATTTCAAATAACGTTCAAATTCAGTAATAACCGAGTTGACGTTGAAATTGTTTTTTTGAAATTGAAGTTGTGCAATTCCGGCAGTTTCCGGACAGCCTTCTAAGGTTGTAATTTCTGAAGAAATATTTCCAAGAGAAATCGCCGAAGTTGCCAATCCCAAAGAAGTGCCGATTTCCAAAACATTTTCAGGTTTAAAATAACGGACAACGCGAAACAGCAATTCCGCTCTTTTTACCGTAATTCCGGCAGTTTTGGCAATTTTTGCAATCGCTCTTTTATTCGATTTGAAAACTTTTGAACCCGCGCCGAAATCTTTCACCTCAATGAAATTCTTGTTTTCAAGTAACGATTTCCGATAGTTTTTCAGGATTGCATATTCAGGATATTTTGCTTTATCGTAAAAACATTTCGTCACCAGATCAAACACAAAAGGCGAATGCACGCCATGTGCGTTTTTGGAGTTCCAAAGGAATTTTAGGTATGATTTTATCTGAAAAAGCATTTTTTACCGCAAAGGGCGCAAAGGTTTACGCGAAGATACGAAGATTCAGGTTTGTTGAAGCAAACCAAAGCAAAGACAAAAATCTAAAACTTCGTGCCTTCGTGGTAAGCTACTCCTCCATTTTTGCAGAAAGCTCAAACCAGCGCTCCTCCTTATTTTCAATTTTAGAAATGACATCCTGCAATTGCTTCGCTTTCGTTTCAATTTCGGAATCTGCTACTTTTCCGTCAGAAAATAATTGCTCGATTTTGGCTTTTTCGATTTCTAAATCCTTGATTTCACGCTCGATTTTCTGGAATTCCTTCTGCTCATTGAAAGTCAGATTCCCTGTCGGATTGTTCTGCTTCAGGCTTTTTTCTCTACCTTATTTTCTTCTTTCTGTGCAACATCGGCACTGTCTTCATAAGCACGGAAATCAGAATAATTTCCGGGAAAATCTTCTATCTCGCCTTCGCCACGGAATACAAATAAATGATCTACGATTTTGTCCATAAAATAACGGTCGTGCGAAACTACGAGTAAGCATCCAGGATAATCCAGAAGGAAACTCTCAAGTACATTCAAAGTCACAATATCAAGGTCGTTCGTCGGCTCATCCAAAATCAAAAAATTCGGATTCTGGATTAAAACCGTACACAAATACAATCTTTTCAACTCGCCGCCACTCAGTTTTTCAACATAATCATGCTGTTTTTTCCTGTCGAAAAGAAATCTTTCGAGAAGCTGCCCGGCAGAAATAATTTTTCCTTTCGTAAGCGGGATATATTCCCATATTCCTTAATAATATCAATGACTTTCTGCCCCGGTTTCGGGTTGATGCCGCTTTGCGTATAATAACCGATTTTAATCGTATCGCCCGTAATGACTTTCCCGGAATCAGGCGGAATCGTTCCCGTAATCAAATTCAAAAACGTCGATTTTCCCGTACCATTTTTCCCGATAATCCCAATGCGTTCGCCGCGCTGAAAATCAAAAGTAAAATTATCAAGGATCACTTTGTCCTTGAATTTTTTGGTCAGTTTGTGCAGCTCAATGATCTTGCTGCCCATTCTTTCCATATTGATTTCAAGCTCGACCTGGTTTTCCTTGCGGCGGCTTTCGGCTTTTTGCTTGATGACATAAAAATCATCCTGGCGTGATTTCGATTTTGTCGTTCGCGCTTTCGGCTGGCGGCGCATCCACGCTAATTCTTTTACGAATAAGTTCTGCGCTTTATCAATACTCGCGTTTTCCGAGGCAATCCGCTGCTCTTTTTTCTCTAAATAATAAGAGTAGTTACCTTTATATTGGTACAATTTTCCATTATCCAATTCGATGATTTCGTTGCAAACGCGCTCCAAAAAGAAACGATCGTGCGTGACCATGAAAAGCGTAATATTTTCTTTCGCGAAATAACTTTCAAGCCACTCGATCATCTCCAAATCCAGATGATTCGTAGGCTCATCGAGAATCAGCAAATCCGAACGGCTGATGAGAATAATAGCTAATGAAAGTCTCTTTTTCTGTCCGCCCGAAAGATTTTTCACTTTCAATTTAAAATCCTCGAGCTTCAGTTTGAACAAAATCTGCTTGAATTGTGTTTCAAAATCCCACGCATTGTGCTGGTTAGATTTTGTCAAAAGCTTTCTGGTAGGCTTCTTCGTCGGCAGGATTTTCGAGCGCCTTTTCGTATGCTTCTATGACTTTCAGAATCTCATTATCCGAAGCGAAAATACTTTCCTCAATCGTGAGTTCGTCCTGCAGATTCGGCACCTGCGACAAAAACGCCATCTTGATTTCCTTGCGCATCACGGCCTGGCCCAATCGGCTTCTTCCTCGCCGTTAATGATGTTCATGATGGTCGTTTTGCCCGTTCCGTTCTTGGCAATAAAGGCGATTTTCTGGTCTTTGTTGATGCCGAACGAAATGTTTTCAAACAAAATGCGTTCGCCAAATGACTTCGATATATTTTCTACTGAAAGGTAATTCACAAGGATAATTTTTGGCAAAAGTAAGCTATTTTTCAGGAGCAATTTGCTTCGCCAATTCGCTTTTTTTGAAGCTCGGTTACCGCTTTCCTCCCAAATCTTTTTGTTCTTAAAGAAAGAACAAAAAGGATTTTCCTTGTCAATCGGGGCTAGGCATTCGTTTTCGATTGACGTTAACAATTTTTACGGGAAAACCGTAATCATCGTCGAACAGTATTTCGTAAATTTGAAATCATAATCATTTCATCATGAATACAGCGGCATTGAAAATCAATATCACACAAAGAATACTGAGCATAGAAGACGTTTCCGTTTTAGAAAAAATCACCAATTTACTCGATAACGAAAATGTAATCGGATTTGATGCTGAAGGAAATCCGATTTCTGAAAAAGCATACGCAAATGATATACGTGAAAGCCTGAATTTACTCAACGAAGGTAAATTGGAAACGCTTTCCGAAGACAAATTAAAAAAAGAAATTCTGGGTCAATGAAAGTTGTCTGGAGAAGAAAAGCAGCAGACGAACTCAAACAGATTTATGAATTTATAAGAAGGGAAAGTCCGCAAAATGCCGTTTTAGTATTCAATAAAATTTATGAACTGGCAGAATCACTCGCCGATTTCCCATATAAATTCCCGATTGATCCAATTATTAATCTTGAACATGTAAGATTTACGGCAATTTTCAGTTTTAAAATTATTTATGCTGTACATAAAGATAGTGTTGTAATTTTGAGGGTTTTCAATACAAACCAAAATCCAACAAAACTGAAATTTTAATTGTGAAACTCTCCGTCGTCATCCTCAACTACAACGTTCGCTATTTCCTCGAGCTTTGCGTTTTAAGCGTACAGCAAGCGATTCCGGATATTGATGCTGAAATTATTGTTGTCGACAACAATTCCCCTGACGACAGTTGCGAGATGATAAAATCACGTTTTCGGGATGTGAGGCTGATTGAAAACAAAGAAAACTCAGGTTTTCCAAAAGGGAATAATATCGGCGTTGCCGCTGCAAAAGGCGAATACATCTGCATTTTAAATCCGGATACGGTTGTTGCTGAAGACACTTTTTCAAAGATATTGGCCTTCGCTGAAAAGCAAAATAACCTCGGAATTACCGGCTGCAAACTCATCGACGGAACAGGAAATTTCTTGCCCGAATCCAAACGCGGATTGCCGACCCCATTTATTTCCTTCACCAGAATGTCAGGTTTGTATAAATTATCACCGAAACTTTTCGGCAAATATTACGCTTCTCATTTATCAGAAAATGAAACCGGAGAGATTGATATTCTCGTAGGGGCTTTTATGCTGATGAAACGCGATTTATACAATGAAATAGGCGGATTCGACGAACAATTCTTCATGTACGGCGAAGATATCGATTTGTCGTATTCTGCCATAAAATCAGGAAAAACGAATTATTATTTCCACGAAACCTCGGTCATCCATTATAAAGGGGAAAGCACCATCAAAGATGAAAAATACCGAAAGAATTTCCGTGACGGAATGGCGATTTTCTATAAAAAGCACTTCTCCGGATATTTTTCTTTTTTACTTGAAATGGGCATGAATTTATTCGCTTCGGCTAAAAAATCAACCGCTTTAAAACAGCAAAATAAAATTCCGGAAAATTATATCCTGATTTCCGATGATGAAAATTTACAGAAAAGACTCGCATCAAAATTTCAAAAAATCGTCACATTATTAAAATCGGAAAACCAAAAAGCATTATTTTCGCAAACGTTTTCGGAACAAAAAAATGCGGAAGTGATTTTTGATAATAACGCAATTGCATTCAAAGATTGCATTTCTGTCATGCAAACGCTCAGAAACGGTAATTTTACGTTTAAGATTCTGCCAAAAAACCGCGATTTCATTATCGGTAGCAATAGCAGCGACAGCAGGGGAGAAGTCATAAAATTGTAAGATTAAAGGGCAAAATGACTGCGAGATTTTAAAATTATCAGTAATTTTGCACCTAGAAAATTTAATTCACCATCAGGTTATCAATATGGCAAAATTTGAATTGAAACTTCCGAAAATGGGAGAAAGCGTTGCTGAGGCGACCATCACGAATTGGTTAAAAAAAGTAGGCGACCCGATTGCAGCTGACGAAGCTGTTCTTGAAATCGCTACCGATAAAGTAGATTCTGAAGTGCCTTCTGAAGTTTCGGGCGTTTTGTCTGAAATCCTTTTCAATGTGAATGACGTTGTAAAAGTCGGCCAGACAATCGCTTACATTGAAATTGAAGGCGGCGTTGTCGTTGACGCTCCGGCGCACGATGTTCCGGCTGCGGCAGTTGCTGAAGTGCAAAAAACGGTTGAAACAGCTAAAGCAACTACTTCTGAGCCACAGGATTTCTCACAATCTGAAAAATTCTTCTCGCCATTAGTGAAAAATATCGCCAGGGAAGAAGGCGTTTCTGTAGATGAACTTGAAAAAATAAATGGCAGTGGCAAAGACGGCCGCGTGACCAAAGACGATATATTAAAATTTGTCGCCGAGAGGAAAGCAGGCGGCAGTCAGCAGTCGGCAGCTCCTGTACACGTAGCAGAAATTCCACGACCACAAACTGAAACACCAACACCTAAAACCCAAAACCCAATACCCGTTTCTGTAAATGGAGGCGACGAAATTGTCGAAATCGACCGCATGCGCAAACTGATTTCAGGTTATATGGTCGCATCCGTGCAAACTTCGGCACACGTGCAGTCGTTTATCGAAGTCGATGTGACGAACATCGTAAAATGGCGCGATAAAGTAAAAACCGCATTCGAAAAAAGAGAAGGCGAGAAGCTCACTTTCACGCCAATTTTCATGGAAGCTGTCGCAAAAGCACTCAAGGATTTCCCGGAATGAATATTTCTGTCGAAGGCGATTACATCATCAAAAAGAAAAACATCAACCTTGGAATGGCAGCAGCTCTGCCAAACGGAAATTTAATTGTTCCTGTTATTAAAAATGCAGATCAACTCAATCTGGTCGGAATGGCCAAAGCCGTAAACGATTTAGGCAACCGCGCAAAAGCCGGAAAATTAAAACCAGATGATACGCAGGGCGGCACTTACACCGTAACCAATGTCGGGACTTTTGGAAGCGTTTTCGGAACCCCAATCATCAACCAGCCGCAAGTTGGAATCTTAGCATTAGGCGCCATCAGAAAAGTGCCTGCGGTTATAGAAACTCCTGAAGGCGATTTCATAGGCATCCGCCAAAAAATGTTTTTGTCGCATTCTTATGACCACCGCGTTGTTGATGGTGCGTTGGGTGGAAGTTTCGTGAAACGCGTTGCTGATTATCTTGAAGCCTTTGATGCTAACAGGGATTTCTAAAAAACGAATCTTATACAGAATAGGCGACCTTATTTCAGGTCGCTTTTTTTATGGCACGATTTGCTGATTATCAGGAAAACAGAAAAAGTACCGGGAATGCAATAACAAAATACATCTTGAATAATTTCAAAAGTAAACAGGAAGCTGCGGCCAGCGAAAGAAATGACAGGATTTTCCGGATGCCTTCCCGAGCTGCAGATTTCCGTAATTGTCCCATAACAAAAGGATTAACGGTGTAAAAGCTATAAAGGATAAAGGGATTAATATCATTTTCAGGAATTTTATTTACCTTTAAGAATATTCTTCACCTCTTCAATGCTTTTCCCGTTGAGCCATTCCTCTACACTCGGAAAATCATCAGCGCTGCCTGCAACCTCAAGGTTATTTAGTGCGTGATGTTCAGGCAACTGCATATCACGCAACACAAAAAGGTCGTTGGGCGTACAGTTCAGGCTGGTGCACAATATCGTAAGCTGCCTTAAATTTACCTGTACCGCCTGCCCGTTCATCATTTTTACCAGGCTGCGGTTGTTGATGCCTGCCTTGATCAGGAATGCCGACGGAAACCTGATGTTTCGTGCCTTCAGGGATGGGCCATAGGTCTAAAATGATACTGCTGTCATAAGGTTTCAGGTCGCCTCTTTTTTTCTTAACATGCTACACGTGTTTAAAATAAAAGACAATAATACGAAAAAATAAGTATTTAGTAATACATCCTGACCGAGAAGTAATCTGTTTTTGCCGAGGCGTAATCTGTTTTAGCTGATAAGTAATAAAATTTATTTATTAAGTAATAAATTATATTTTAAGAGTAATAAATTTTATAATTAATATAATAAAGTTTATTACTAAAGTAATTTATAAAAATAAATAAGTAATAAATACATTTATTTAATTATTTTTTACTGATTTTAGACGTTTGGCGTATGAATTTGATGATTACAAACACGTCATCACTTGGCAACTTCACCTTAATCAACTACATTTGTATCCTTATAAATATCAAATGGAACTCAAACTCAACCGCCCAATCTGCTTCTTCGACCTCGAAACCACCGGAATCGATATCTGCAAGGACAGGATTGTCGAAATATCAATCTTCAAGGTTTTTCCAAACGGAAATAAAGAAAGCAAAACATGGTTAGTGAATCCGGAAATGCCGATTCCGCCGCAGTCGACTGCCGTTCATGGTATCAGCAATGAAAAAGTGGCGAACGAGCCGACTTTCAAGGATTTATCACATCAGGTTTATAATATGATTAAGGATTCTGATCTGGCAGGTTACAATTCTGACCGTTTTGATATCCCGCTTTTAGCGGAGGAACTGCTGCGCGTTGGTTTGGATTTCGATATGAAAAGCCGCGTTTCTGTTGATGTGCAGACGATTTTTCACAAAATGGAAGAGCGTACTTTAAGTGCCGCTTTGAAATTCTACTGCGGAAAAAGCCTTGAAAACGCGCATTCCGCCGAGGCTGATACAATGGCGACTTACGAAATCCTGAAATCACAGCTCGATCGCTACCCTGAATTGGAGAATGATATGAAATCGTTATCAGAATTCACAACCAGAAAAAAAATCGCCGATTTCGCCGGAATGATTGCCTTTGATAAAGACGATGAGGAAATCTTCACTTTCGGGAAGCACAAAGGCGCGAAAGTCGAAAAGATACTTGAGACCGAACCGGGATACTTCAGCTGGATTCAAAATGCTGATTTCCCGTTGTATACGAAGAAAGTGCTTACGGCGATCAAACTTCGTAAATTGAATAATAAACTAAATTAATAAGTAATAAAGTTTCAAAGTTGCAAAGTTTTCCAATTTTGCGCTACAGCCTAGCCCGGATAGCAGTGGAAATCCTTTTGTCTCGTTTCTTTAACGAGACAAAAGATTGGAACGGATAGCCGGATTATGCTTCTTAAAAAAAACTCTGAAACTTTGAAACTCTGAAACTTTGCAACTTAAATGAAGCTAATCTGCATCGGCCGCAACTATGCCAAACACATCGAGGAATTGCAAAACGAGCGTCCTGATGAACCCGTGATTTTCCTCAAACCGGATACGGCGATTGTACTGAAGAAATTCCCTTTTGTGATTCCGGAATTCAGTGAAGACGTGCATCATGAAGTGGAAGTTTTGGTGAAAATCAACAAAGTAGGGAAGTATATTTCGCCAAAATTCGCACATACTTATTATGATGAAATCGGTCTTGGAATTGATTTCACCGCGCGCGATTTACAGCAAAAGCTGAAAGACAAAGGCCTGCCGTGGGAAAAAGCCAAAGCATTTGACGGTTCGGCAGTTATAGGAGAATTTTTGCCGAAATCGCAGTTTGTATCGATGGAAAATCTTACATTTGAATTAACCAATAACGGAAAGTCTGTCCAAAAGGGTAATACAGCCAATATGCTGTGGAAAATTGACGGGATTATTGCATATGTTTCTCAGTTTTTCACGCTCAAAATCGGCGATATTATCTTTACGGGAACTCCGGAAGGCGTTGCGGCGGTAAAGCCCAATGACGTGCTGGAAGGCTTTTTAGAAGACAACAAACTATTCAGAATACAGGTAAAATAATGGCATTAAATTATAATTTATCCAAAGTTTACGCTATTTCGGAAAATGACGACGATTTTGCATTGCAGATTGCCGAGCTTTTTGTTACCGAAGTCCCTGCCGACCTAGAGCAGGTGAAAGAAGGCATCGAAAATAAAGACTACAAACAGGCATATGCCTATGCCCATAAAATCAAGCCGACACTCGATTTGCTCGGAATGACCGTTGGTTTTGAAGAAATCCTCGTGATTGAAGACTGGACCAAACGCGAAGGCAAGCGCAAGGAAATCAAGGATACTTTTAAGAGCCTTGAAGCGCGTGTGGAGAAGGCGGTGAAGGAGATTACGAAGGATTTTAATCTTTAAGAATTACTTCGGTTTTTAATTGTAAGTAAAGCAGAAAGGCATATGAAACGCATTTTCCTGTTATCGGCTTTTTTGTTTTTTGCTGGCGTGAGTGCGCAGAAGGTATTTGATTTTGATTGTATTCTGGAATATAGTGTGAGGTTCGCAGATACTTCAATGGTTAAGCGACAAATTATTATGACCAATTCCAAGGATAGTAATTATTTTGCCTTTATCGATTCAGTTGACAGTCTCAAGTATGAGTTGACCTTTTATGATTATAATTCGATTACTGCTAAATCAATTTTTTCTAAAGAAATGCCAGATTCCGAAAATTTAATCTTTCAATACAGTCAGGTAGCTCTTTCCTATTATCAAAAAGACCAACTGAAAAATTACGATTTCACGGTAGCAAATGATACGCTGATTGACGGGAAAAATTATGATCATTATTATTTAAGAAGTGTAAAACTAAAACGTGAGAAGCGAAAAAACCTGAGCATTTTGAATTGGGTAATTGAGCCCGGAACAGAATATCATTTGCCATTACTAATTCACCCGACTGCATTTGCTGAGTGGAAATCAAAACCAAATTTGCCGAATGGCATTCCGAAATTATATTACCATTATAATCCCAACAGCGGTAAAATTTCGTCTACCTATACTTTGTTAAAAATCACCAAAATCCATAAAAGGATTACGATTCCTGAAGGTTGTGAACCTTTTGTACCGCTCGTGATAAGATATAGAAACTAATGAAAGCCACGATAGTAACAATCGGAGACGAAATCCTGATCGGCCAAATCGTCGATACCAATTCCGGATTCATCGCTAAATCACTCGACAAAATCGGAATTGAAATTGATGAGATGATTTCGATTTCGGACAACAAAACCCACATTCTCGATACTTTTAAGAAATTACAGAACAAAGTCGATCTGGTTGTAATTACGGGTGGGTTAGGTCCAGACGAAAGACGACATTACGAAGAAAACTTTCTGCGATTATTTTGAGGATGAACTCGTAACCGATGAAGCCGTTCTGGCACACGTAACCGAATTGATCGAAGGATTTTTCAAACGACCGATTACGCAATTGAACAAAGACCAGGCTCTGGTGCCGTCAAAAGCGATGGTTTTATTCAACAAAGTCGGCACCGCGCCCGGCATGTGGATGAAGAAAGAAGATACGGTTTTTATTTCGCTTCCCGGCGTTCCGTTTGAGATGAAATATTTAATTGAAAACGAAATTATTCCAAGAATCGTAAAGGAATACGAACGCCCCTACATCATCCATAAAACCATCCTGACTTATGGAATGGGCGAAAGCATGCTCGCCGAAAAAATCGAAGACTGGGAAAATAACCTGCCAGATTTCATCAAACTGGCGTATTTGCCAAGTCCGGGACGCGTGCGTTTGCGCCTTTCCGCAAGGGGAACTGATAAAGCGGTTTTAGAAAAATCTATTGATGAAAATGTTACTTCGCTCACAGCAATCATCGGCGAAATCATCGTCGGATTTGAAGAAGATGAAACGATTGAATTTGTTTTGGGAAAATGGCTTACTAAAAATAAAAAGACGATTGCCGCTGCCGAAAGTTGCACTGGAGGAAAGATTGCACAGACCATTACTTCGGTTCCCGGCGCATCAGCTTATTTTAAAGGCAGCATCGTCACCTACACCAAAGAAATCAAAGTAAATATCCTCGGCGTTTTACCCGAAACCATCGAAAAATATTCTGTCGTAAGCGCCGAAGTCGCAACGGAAATGGCAACCCGCGTAAAAGCATTAATGAAAACCGATTACGCCATCGCCACCACCGGAAATGCCGGGCCGGCAAAAGATGATGGTGCAGATGCCAAAGTCGGAACGGTTTTTATCGCATTGGCAACTCCGAGCGAAGTAATTTGCGAAGAATTTAATTTCGGGCAGCCGCGTGAAAAAGTAATCGACCGCGCTGTAAATAAGGCACTTGAGTTGCTTCAGAAAGAAACCCTCAAAAATAATTGACATTTCATCGTTAAATTGGCATTGTTTTGGCTTCTGTCAAAAAAAATAGCTATTTTCGGGCGCTCCAAAATGGATATTTGGCAACCTTAACAATCAAAATATTTATGAAGAAAATTTACTTTGCAATTGCGGCCTCTTTAGTAGCAACACTTTCATTTGCGCAGGCACCAACCGGAAACCTGACGATTTTTTCAGAAGACGGCGATAAGTTCTACCTGATTTTGAACGGAGAGCAGCAGAATGACATTCCGCAAACCAATCTCAGGATTGAAGAGCTTACCCAACCGTATTACAATGCAAAAATCATTTTCGAGAACAAAGCGCTTGCTGAAATCTCGAAAAATAATCTTTCTATTACTGACATCGACGGCATTTACGAAGATGTTACATACAAAATCAAACGCGATAAGAACAACAAGAATAAAATGAAGCTGAATTTCTTTTCGGAAATTCCGGTCGACCGTCATTATGTTGCGCCGAAAAATGTTTATGTAATGCATTACGGAGCGCCACCGCCGGTCAATACCGTTTCGCAAACGACCACTACTACAACAACTGTCGGCGGTAATAACGGTATCGGAATGGGCGTCAACGTAGGCGGCATCAACATGAACGTCAACATCAGCGAGCCTTCAGGTGTTTATACAGAAACAACAACTACGACCATCAACAGCGGTTCGCAACAAAATCTTGGTTTTGAAGAGGTTGTTCCTGACGGTTGCAACAGCGGATATGCAATGGGTGCCGGTAATTTCAACAGCGCTTTGGCATCGGTAAAAAAGCAGAATTTTGACGATACAAAACTCAAAGTTGCGAAGCAGATTACAGAGGCAAATTGCCTTAATGTGAACCAGATTAAGCAGTTGGCAAATACGATTTCTTTCGAAGCTACAAAGCTTGAATTCGCCAAATTCGCTTACGACCACTGCACAGATCCGAAGAACTATTTCAAACTGAACGATATTTTTACCTTCAGCACCAGCATTGATGAATTGACAGAATACATCGGGAATAAGTAAAATTTAATTTCTGTCAGCTGCCTAAAATCCTGACCGAAAATATTTTAAAAAAAAGAAGAATAATGTTTTGTAAATGCAGTTTATTTTCTTTTCTTTGCACCCTGATTTTGAATAACGATAAAAGATAAGCATAATGTCTAGAGTTTGTGACCTTACAGGTAAAAGAGCGATGGTAGGAAATAACGTTTCCCACGCTATGAATAAAACCAAGAGAAAATTTTCTGTAAACTTGGTTAAGAAGCGTTTTTATCTTCCTGAAGAAGACAGATGGATTACGCTCAGAGTAGCTGCATCTACTATTAAAACGATTAACAAGAACGGAATTGCCGCTGTTTTGAAAAAAGCACAGGCAGAAGGATTTATTAAATAATCTTTTCCCAAATAAATACAAAGCAAAATGGCAAAGAAAGGCAACAGAATCCAGGTAATCTTAGAATGTACTGAGCACAAAGCTTCAGGCGTTGCTGGGACATCCAGATACATCACCACAAAGAACAAGAAAAATACTCCGGAACAGATTGGAAATCAAAAAATTCAATCCGATCCTGAAAAAAGTAACTGTTCACAAAGAAATTAAGTAATCAGAGATTCGTCTCTTAATAATATAAGTCATGGCAAAGAAAACCGTAGCGACCTTACAGACACAGTCTAAAAGATTATCAAAAGCCATCAAAATGGTAAAGTCTCCAAAAACCGGAGCTTATACTTTCGTTGAAGCGATTATGGCTCCTGAGTTGGTTGATGAGTTCTTGAAAAAGAAATAATTAACAATTCCATCATATACAAAAGCTACTTTCATCCGGAAGTAGCTTTTTTATTTTTATCTTTGTGCAGCTTTTCCGGCTATGCGTTGCAAGTCCTCAGCGTTCAAGCCGTTTTTTGTATCATTCCCGCGGCTTCCGTTGGTCGCCCCGGCAATAATCAAAAAACTGGCCTTCACGCCTCCGGGCTTTCCACTGCTATCCGGGCTGAATAATGAGTCAATTAGAGAATGAGATAATTAGAAAATTATGGAATCATCCGGAAATTTTTTACACACAAGTTCGCTAATTATCTCATTATCTAATTTTCAAATTTTCTAATTAAAATGAGTTTTTTCAAAAAAATATTCTCTTCCGAAAAGAAAGAAACACTCGATAAAGGCCTCGAGCAATCCAAAACTTCTTTTTTCTCCAAACTCACCAAAGCCGTCGCCGGAAAATCAAAAGTAGATGATGAGGTTCTGGACAACCTTGAAGAAGTGCTCGTCGCTTCAGACGTTGGTGTCAACACCACTTTAAAAATCATCACACGCATCGAGAAACGCGTCGCCGAAGACAAATACCTCGGAACCGACGAACTCAACAAAATCCTGCGCGAAGAAATCGGCGCACTTTTATCCGAAACCAATCTCGGTGAAGCCACAGAATTCAGCATTCCAAAAGATAAAAAGCCTTATGTTTTAATGGTTGTCGGCGTTAATGGCGTCGGAAAAACCACAACAATTGGTAAACTGTCGCATCAATTCAAAAAAGCAGGTTATAGTGTGGTCTTAGGTGCTGCTGATACTTTCCGCGCTGCAGCTATCGATCAATTACAGATCTGGGCCGACCGTGTGGGCGTTCCTTTGGTAAAACAACAAATGGGGAGTGATCCGGCTTCCGTAGCTTTTGATACCTTGCAGTCTGCCGTAGCACAAAACGCCGATATTGTTATCATCGATACTGCAGGCCGTCTGCACAATAAAGTCAACTTAATGGCAGAGCTGACCAAAGTAAAACGGGTGATGCAAAAAGTGGTTGCCGACGCGCCACATGACGTTTTATTGGTTTTAGATGGTTCAACCGGACAAAATGCTTTTGAGCAGGCGAAACAATTTACTGCCGCTACCGAAGTCACTTCATTAGCAGTCACAAAACTCGACGGAACTGCAAAAGGAGGCGTCGTAATCGGTATTTCAGACCAGTTTCAGATTCCGGTAAAATATATCGGAGTAGGCGAGGGCATTGAAGATTTACAGGTTTTCAATAAGTTTGAATTCGTAGATTCTTTCTTTAAATAATGGTCAATAATAGCACGCGGAGAAAATTACAGCTTATTTTTTCTGCAGTAATTGCGTTTTTCTGTGTTTTCCAGATTATATCGGTGCTGACGGCTTATTTCCAACAGAAAGCAGCAATTAAAAACCCGCTCATTCCGGAATCTTTAATTATCGGTGTTCGGAATTTCACCATTTTCGTAGTGATTTCCTATTTGCTGATTTTGATAGCGAACGTATTCTGTCTTTACAAAAAGCAATATTTTTATGTGGTGCAGATTGTTTCTTTTGCAATTATGCTGCTGTTCCAATTCTGCTATCCGCAGATTATCGACTTTTTTCTTAGCACTTAATTATAAAGCGCGCTGATTTTTTCCCAAAGCACTTCGTCAAAATCTGAAAGTGCTAAATTCACGTCGTCTGCCGCGTCGCCCATTCTGATAATCACCATCTTTTTACCAGGAACCACATAGATTTTCTGGTCATTTTTGCCCAACGCCATAAACATATCGTTCGGTCCGGTCGGAATGATGCTTCCCGGAAAAGTCAGCTGGCTTTGCGGCAAATGGTAATTTGCTTTTCCGTTGAGCCACCACAAATAACCATATCCGAGGTTGATATTTTGTGAGGTTGTTGTCGCTGCATTAAAGTAATTTTCGTTCAGGATCTGGGTGCCATCCCATTTTCCTTTGTTGAGCATCAGCAATCCGAAACGCGCCATACTTCGCGTCGTGCTCCAATAAACACTCAAATCTTCCCCACTTTGAAGCCATGCACCAGTCATCCCGATTTTATCGCGAAGTTGTGCATTGAAGTAATTCGGCCATGTCTGTCCGGTAGCGGCTGCCACCACGTCCTGTAATTTCACGTATGCATTATGATAAGCCCAACGTGTTCCGGCGTCGGCTTTGTATTGCAGGTTGGCGGGAGAGACGTCGTCGCCTAATGCGTCGTCAAACCCGGAAGTCATTGTTAAAAGATGCTTGTTCGTAATCAGGTTTTCTTTTGCCAAAGACTCGCTTGTCCAGCCGGTTCCCAAATATTGAGAAACTTTGTCATTGATATTCAGAAACCCTTGTTGTTCGGCGATTCCGGTCACGGTTGCAGTCAAAGTCTTCCCTGCGCTTGCCCAATACCATGGTGTAGTAGCAGAATGCCCGTTGAAGTAATTTTCCATGACTATCCTTCCATTTACTAAAATCATAAAACTTTTTGAATGCTTGGTTTCAAGGTAATCGAGCAATGGTTGTACAGCGGACTGGTTCCATTCGAGGTCAGCGATTGTTTTGGTTTCCCATTCAGTACCGGTAATTGGCGGGAAATACATCGTTTCTGTCGGAAGTGGATTTTCTTCCGTTGGATTATCGTCTTTCGGGCTACATCCTAAAAACATAAAAATCAGCAGTATCGGAAAATATATTTTTCTCATGGTTTGGGGTTTCTTTTAAGACTTTAAATTTATCAAATAGTTTAATCGATTGCTTTTTTATAAGCGCATTTAATGGTAATTTTATTGTTTAGAAATTTCAGATGAAAAGAGCAGTTTTATTATTTACGGTTTTGATTTTATCGGCCTGTCAGCAAAAAATAGAGGAGCAAGACATTGCAAAACTCAATGGTTATTGGGAAATCGAGAAAGTAATCTTAGCCGACGGTTCCGAAAAAGATTATAAAATAAATGAAACCATTGATTATCTGGAGATAAAAAATGATTCCGGTTTCCGGAAAAAAGTAATGCCGCAATTTGACGGAAAATATTTGGTGAACAACCAATCAGAAAAAGTAAAAGTGATTTTCAAAAACGGAAAAACGTTCCTTGAATACAAAACTGATTACATCAAATGGCAGGACGAAATCTTGAAAATTTCAGATGACAAACTCACCCTGAAAAATTCGCAGGGCATTTCATACCAATACAAAAAACCAATTCCATTCAGCTTAAAATAATGGCAAAGCGACTCAGCAACGACAGCCCGATTGGTGATATCCTTAAAGAAATCATACAAGTTAACAAGCTTCAGCCCGGCATCGACCAGATTGCAGTGAAAGAAGCGTGGCGGTCGTTGATGGGAAATGGCGTGAATACCTACACCCGAAATGTCGCCTTGAAAGGAAGCGTTTTATATGTCGAATTGACGTCGTCTGTGCTTCGCGAAGAACTGAGTTACGGCAAAGATAAAATCATCAAAATGATCAATGAGGAACTGCGGCGCGAAGTGGTGAAAGAAGTTGTTTTAAGATAGTGTTCAGTGGTAGGTGTTCAGTAATCAGTGTCCAAAAAAACAAAAATCCGCTTCAAATGAAACGGATTTTTTTATTGATAAAGCAGTCACTGAATACTGACCACCGGGTACTGATTACTAAAACTGCTCTCTTCCCGCAAAGTGAAATGCGCCTTCGATAGCAGCATTTTCGTCGCTGTCAGAACCGTGAACAGCGTTTTCACCGATTGAAGTTGCGTATGCTTTCCTGATAGTTCCTTCAGCAGCTTCAGCGGGGTTTGTGGCACCGATTAAAGTCCTGAAATCTTCTACAGCATTGTCTTTTTCAAGAATAGCGGCTACGATTGGGCCTCTCGACATGAATTCTACCAATTCTCCGTAAAACGGACGTGCTGCATGTACTGAATAGAAAGCCTGGGCGTCAGCCACAGTAAGTTGCGTTAATTTTAAAGAAACGATTTTGAAACCTCCGTCGGTTATCATTTTCAGGATGTTTCCGATGTGTCCGTTTGCAACCGCATCCGGCTTAATCATAGTAAATGTTCTGTTTGTTGCCATTTTATTTTTAAATTTTGGTGCAAAAGTAGCCTTTTATTATCAATTATTAAAATTAAAATCAGCGCAAAAAAAATCCCTTACCGTTTCTGATAAGGGATTTGCATTAAACTAAATCTATCTTAATTCTTAACCACTTTAATTGTTTGGGTATTTTCCCCGGCAGTAACTTTTGCGAAATACATGCCTTGCGGAAGTGAAGTCGCGTCAATTCTCGCATCAGTCGAACTGAAATCCTGGGTAAGCACCGTTTTTCCTAAAACATCCACAATCGTAACCGAAGAGATTGCAGTTTTTGATGAGGTAAAATTCCATGCATTTTTAGTTGGATTTGGATATGCAGTGAATTTAACGGTATTTAAATCTCCAACACCCAATTGTTCAAGAATCGAATATTGACCTGTCAGCCTGTTAAAAGCAATATCGTAAGTTCCTGCAGTTACAGGAATATTTGATCCGCCCTGGGTGCCTGTTCCGGAAGGGAAATCTACCGATCCCCAGTTTACATCCAGGAATGATTTTGCCTGAATTTCAACTCACCTGCCAATAAAACCTGATCGGTTAGCAAATAATTGATTCCGTCTTCAGTGCCCAAATCAACATCAGTTCCGTCCCAGCCGTTAACAGCGTCGCCGAAAATGCCGATGTATACATAATTGAATGAATAGTTACCGGTTTCCCTGTTGAAATATACATTATAACGATTTCCGGTGACCGGAATGTTTTCACCACCCTGAGTTCCGAAGCCATTCGGGAAAGCCGTACTACCCAGTTAATGTCCAGGCGTTATCCTGTCTGAATTTAGCGCCTCCGGTTACGAAATCATGCCCGTCGAGGTTGTAGTTGATTCCGTCAGAAGTATACATGTCGATGTCATCACCACCGAATCCACTTTCGCTTACCGCATCACCGATCATTCCGACACTTGGGAAAGCGTCGCCGTCAAAATTATAAGCCAGCGTCATTCTGTTGAAAGTTACTGTGTAAGTTCCCGGTGTTACTACGATGTTTACGCCTTCCAATAAACCGGTTCCTGCAGGAAAAGTCGCGCCTCCATAATTTACAGCCCACGCGTCATCAAACCTGAATTTTGCTTCACCTTCAGAAAATGTCCAGTCTGGTAATGTATAAATTATTCCGTCTGGCGTATCAAGATTGATGTCCAACCGCAAAACCATCAGCGTTGACGGCAGTTCCAAGAATTCCGATTGAAGGCCATTGCCCTGCAGCTACAAATGTGTAGGCGCCTGTAGATCTTGTAAATGTTACATTATAAGTGCCAGCCGGTACCGGAATATTAGCGCCGTTGCTAAGGGTTGCTGAAGGGAATGACTGGTTGCCCAGGCAATAGCCCATGCATCGTCCTGCCTGAATTTAGCCTCGCCGGTTGAGAAGGTAAAGTTCGTTAAAGTATAGGTTTCTCCGTCGGTGGTTGTAAGGTTTGTATCCTGTACATCCCATCCGTTTACGGCTGTTCCGATGATACCTACCGTTGGAAAAGTTGGTGTTCCGACGAAACTATAAGAATAGTTATTTCTGTTGTAAGTCAATGTGTAAGTTCCTGCCGTAACCGGAATATTGAAACCGTCTTCATTGATACCCGCAGTTCCATTCGGGAAAGTTGCGCCACCATAACTGGTAGTCCAGGAGTCCATTTCACGGATTTTAAGCTCACCGTTCATGAAAGTATAATTGCTCAATGTGTAAGTAACACCGTCTTCAGTCATCATATCTACATCATCGCCATCGAAACCGCTCGCAGAAACCGCAGTTCCAATCGCGCCAAGCGTAGGAAATACTACAGGTGCGCCGAAATTATACTCTCCGGTCATACGGTCAAAATACACAGTATAGATACCTGCCGTTACCAGAATGTTATCGCCGCCTTGGGTTCCCGAACCTGTTGGAAAAGCACTGTTTCCCCAATTCACATCCCAGGAATCATCCTGCCTGAATTTGGCTTCACCGTCTGTAAATACCCAATTGAGGAGAGTGTAATGAACGCCATCTGTTGTGGTCATGTCAACATCCGGGCCGTCAAAACCTGCTGCACTTACGGCTGTTCCGATCATTCCGATTTTAATGAAATTAAAGCTGTAAGCCCCGGTAACGATGTTGAAATTTAAGGTATAAGTCCCTGCAGGAACAACAATATTATTGCCGTTTAAAGTAGCAGTTTCCGGAAGGAAAATTACCGCCTCCCCAATTGCTCGCCCATGAATCATCAAGCCTGAACTTTAATTCGCCTGCCTGGAAATTGTAGTTGGCCAACGTGTAATTGACGCCATCAAAAGTCGTCATATCAACATCCGGGCCATCAAAGCCATTCGGGCCTAAAACTGTGCCAATGATACCAATGCTTGGGAAGGTAACCGCATTTGTAAAGGTGTAAGCGCCTGTTGTGCTGTTGAAGGTAACATCATAAGTTCCGGCGATGCATTGGATGTTGGAGCCGCCTGATGTACCAGTGCCGTTCGGAAATACAGTACTTCCCCAATTGATTGTCCAGGCATTATTGGCTCTGAATTTGATTCCGCCGCCTGAAGCGAAATTAGTAAGCGCTAATCCGTTCAGCGTCCAGTGTTCACCATCAGTACTTGACATTTGGTGAATGTCAATCGGTCCGGATTTCCTGCCTCGCCAGGCCATCCTCCGGCAGCTTCGCCAACAACAGCAACAGAGTTTACCTGCGCGTTGGCAAATGCAAAAATCATTAAAAAGAATAAGAGTAATTTTGTTTTCATATCGTATGTTGTTAATTATCAGCCATAAATTTATATAAATTTTAAAGCCAATAACCATTTTCAAAAATTATCAATAAGCGAAAACGTTTGCGTATTGATAACTTTTATATTAAAGGTGGTATAAAAACAGAATATGTAGAAAAAACCTTAAAAAATCAGAATATTGAATCTGTTTTCTAAAGGATGCAATTCAGAAAAAAGCTTTTTTGTTAAATCATTACCGTTCTGAAGGTAAAATTCAGCAAAATTAATTTGCCTTTCCTGTAGCGAATTAAAAGGGAAAAGTACATTCTGCAAATCTTTGATTCTTTCCAGTTCTTCAGAATGCTTTCTTTTCTGTGCTTTCAATAGGCGCTTTTCAAGATTTTCAAGGCCTCTTAATTGCTTTGTTTCCTGTGCATTAACGGCTCCGGTGAAAGATTTGTCTGTTTTTGAAGCGATATCGTGCAGTTGCTTAAATTGGTGCTGGAGGAATTTTTTCTGTTCGCTTAAATCAATTGGGAATTCTGATAAAGCCTTGATTTTTTCATCAACCAGTATATTTTGCTTTTTGAATAAATCAGACCAGCTTAAGTCTAATTTATCTGCTTTCGAAGATTGTTTTTCGGTTGCCAGCAATACCGAATTCCGCAGCAAAAGTATCGGAAAAGTAACATTTACATGATCAAAATAAGATTTCAATTCCAGCCAGTAAGCGAGTTCGCCGCCACCGCCGATGTAGCATAAATTGGGCAAAATTACTTCCTGATACAATGGGCGCATAATGACGTTTGGACTGAAATTTTCAGGATGGTTTTCAACTTCTGAAAGTATTTCAGCTTCTGAAAATGTAATTGCCGTATTGTTGATCTTATACAATCCATCTTCAAAAATGATGCGTTCCCGCAAATTATCCTGGATATAAAACAGGTTGATTTCGCGCGGATTGACTTGTATGGTGTAGTCTTTTAAAGACGAAATCGTGTCTAAAACCAGCTTTTCAGCATTCCGGAATAATAGTTCATCTTTTATATATTGTATGAAATCCGATTTCAAAACGGCATTATCAGCATCGATGATTACCAATCCGTATTCGCCGAAAAGGGCATTCGCCAGAAAACGCGTGGCATCAGCCAGATTGTCATGTTTCAGATAGGCATTTTCAAATAATTCGCGGATAAAAGCGGCATTGATTCCCGAACCCAATTCTGAAGAAAAATATTCAAAAACCTGATCAAGCCCTTCGGTGGATAATCTTCCGACAGGCCAGGAGCTTTCGCGGTTCCACCTGAATTTTTTTCCATTGAAATTGAAATAATTGATTTCCTCGAAATCGTGGTCTTCGGTCGCCATCCAGTAAACCGGAACAAAATTGTTATCGGGATATTGTTGCTTTAATTCTTTCGTAAGATTGATCGCAGCAATGATTTTGTAAAGAAAATAAAGCGGCCCGGTGAACAAATTCAACTGATGTCCGGTCGTAATCGTAAAAGTTTTCGAATCTGAAAGCAGATTAATATTTTGTAAAGTCAATAGCGAAATATCAATTCCTGAATATTGACTTTTCAAGACTTCGACGAGTTTTTTCCTTTTAGAAGGATCGAAATTTTCCTGCTTTTCAGCCATCTGGCCTGCAAAATTTTCCAGGGTCGGAAACCGATTGTACAACTTTTCCAGTTCAGGCTTTCGGTTCAGGTAATCATTCATCAAAGGCGTGAAATATCCGGAATCCTGGTAGCTGATACAGTCGTTTGGCATGGTCGTAGTTTATAGCTTACAAAATTACGAAAATAAATGTATCGGTAACTGGTTTAACAAGATGTTGGCGGTTATCTTTTGAGGGCGAAATGCCCGCGGTATTCTTTTCCGCTGGGGCGTTTAACAACAAACCAGTAATCGGTTGATGGTTCATCGTGTCCGTTGTAAGTGCCGTCCCAACCCTGCCCGTTGGCGTAGAGTTGCTTAATGAATTTCCCGTAGCGGTCAAAAATAGCAACATCCAGTCCGGGTTCAAGATTAGAA
The DNA here is from genome assembly GCF_051373205.1 of Flavobacterium sp. 3HN19-14. Classification (NCBI taxonomy): domain Bacteria; kingdom Pseudomonadati; phylum Bacteroidota; class Flavobacteriia; order Flavobacteriales; family Flavobacteriaceae; genus Flavobacterium; species Flavobacterium sp. 3HN19-14. Next base: position 3,488,414 of record NZ_JBPPZT010000001.1, on the reverse strand, counting down.
AATTTGATTTTCCAGTTGTCGTTAACGCCATCGCCATTAGGCGTAAAAAACATCGGATACATCAATAAGCATATTTCATCTGTAACAGTTCCACAGCCATTTTTGTCTTTTACATATACAGAATAAAGGCCGCTTACTAATCCGGAGAACTGATTGCTGTCCTGAAAATTGACGCCGTCGATAGCATATTGATAATCGCCCTGGCCGGTTGCAAAAACAGTTATGGTATTCTCATTGTCTGGTTCGAGTCGCCGGGTTCGATATTGTTGATGACTGCTACATCTGACGCTGTTACGGTAATATTTTTCGTAGTGCTGCAGGAAATATGGGTGTAATTTTTAGTTACGGTTACCGAATAATTTCCGCCAGAATTGACCAGTATCGACTGAGACGTTTGTCCTGTCGACCATAAATAGCTGTTGAATCCGGCATCGGCGGTAATAAGCGTATTGGCTCCTTTGCAAACCGCCCAATTGTCTTTCATGGCTAAAACAGGCTTTTCGAGCACATTGAGTTGGAGTGTAAAAATTACAGGACAACCTGAAGCGCCTTGTGCACTGATGTATATGGTTTCGGGATTTTGGGAGTTCTGATACATTTGTGCAACGGTGTTGGCATTGCCCTGAATGGCATCCGGAAGGGTTTTATAGTAAGTGAAATTGTAAGTTCCGGTTGGCAAAGCCGCCAACATTTCCGGATTCTTTTCAGATAAATCGAAAGTTACAACTTCATCATTATTATCGTCACAAGCATCGAAATCGTTCAGGACTTGTTGTGTGATGGAATTTACGGTCAGTGTTACAGCGGCAATATTGGAACAAGTGTCGGATTGTGTTACTTCAATATAAATAATCTGATTGTTGCTGCTGTTCTGGAATGTGTTGTGGTTGCTGATTTGAATCCCGTTATGATAATCGGATAAAGAATTAAAATATCTATAGAAAAGTCCGGTTTGATTGAGGTTACCGCTCACAGCACTATTGGCATCGGCAAGATTAAACGTCTGGATCCCGTTAAGGTTATTATCGCATTTTACAAGTGTTGCATTGTTGAGAACCGGTTTTGCGTTGACTTTTAAAGTCATTTCTGAAAGCGAAGTACAGGTGTTGATCGTGTTGTAAACCCTTACATAAATTATTTGCGGATTGGTCTGATTCTCAAAATTGGTATTATTTGTAATGGGATTTTGCTGCAATTGTGCTTCACTGTGCGTTCGGTAGAAAGTAAAAGTATAATCAGGTGAATTCACGATTTCAGTTTGTTTAGAAGTAAGGTCGAAGAATTCTTTTCCGTCGCCATTGCCGTCGCACAAAACATAATCGGTATTCGTGTTGACAGGATCGTTATTCGGCGTCACTACGACGGTTTGGTTCTGAAAAGTAGCATTGCCGTTGGTATCGCTATATTTCCAATGAATCGTATAAGTTCCCGGAAGGTTAAAGCTCGTCGGGTCGTTAGTTACGGCGGTGGTGGCTCCTGAGCAATAATCTGTTGCAGTTGGAATTGCGGTCGCGGTAACGTTACAACTTCCGGTTAAATCTGGCAATGTCGCTACATCAGGAACCTGGCCTATTGCGTCTCCAACCTGAACATCAACATAGGCCGTATTGTTGCAATCGCCTCCCGTAATTATACAACTGTATTGCCCTGAATTTAATGTTGTCGGATTATTTATCGTTGGATTTTGTTGTGTGGAAGAAAATCCGTTTGGTCCTGTCCATGCATAGTTGTTACCGCCATTGGCCGTTAAAAGTAAATTGTTCCCGGGACAAACCGGAGAATTACTGCCTGCAGTTGTTGCAGACATGCAATCTTTAAATTTATTGATGTAGTAATTATCAGTATTACCGCTAGGACTTTGCTGATAAGCTCCGGGTGTTGCAATGTGCAAGGTACTCTCGCCTGTTCCAAAAACGTAAAAGATACCGTTTTTGTCATATTTCAATTTTATGAGGTAATCTTCTATATTGCCGCCGAAATAGGTTCCCCACTGTCTCGTACCCAAAGCATCAAATTTTACGATAAAACTGCAGCATGAAGTCAAGCTGTAGTCTGTCGGAGGATTAGTAGAAATTGCGTTGGGACTATAGGTTTGCCCCGCAAAAAAAACATTGTTGTTTTCATCTATGTCAATGGTATATCTCGAAAGATTTTCTTGCTCATCACCTCCATAATAAGTTCCCCATATTAATTGGCCTGTCGGATTGAATTTTGCAAGATATGCGTCTGACGGATTTTGCATATTTTGATTTAGTTGTGGCTGATGAGAACCGGGAGTGGCTATTAATGTACTGCTTCTGGTGCTGCCGCAAATATATACATTATCATCATGATCAACCTTCAGGTAATGATTATACTCGGATCCGTCACCGTAGTAAGTTCCCCAGAGCCTTTGTCCGTTCGGGTCAAATTTTATTAAAAATGAATCGTATGTCCCTCCGGTAAATATGACATTGCTGTAAACCGGCTGGTGTGTTCCGGGAGTAGTGAAGTTATCATCGTTCCAACCTACATCGCCGGAAAAATAAATGTTAGAGGCACTATCAAACCCGACCCCTCGAACTTCAGATAAATAATAATAAGTACCCCAGGATTGAAATCCGGAATTGGTGAATTTCGCTATAAATCCTTCACCTGTTATATGATATTCTACAGGCTGCTCCCGGTTTTCCTTAAATGCACCAGGCGTTGCTATTCCATTAACGCTGTAGGTATAACCCACGACAGCAATATTTCCCTGCGGATCCACATCCATATTCAAAAGCGTGTCGTCATGTTCACCGCCGTAATAAGTCCCCCAGATCCGTTGTCCATCCAAATTAAATTTAGCGATAAATACATCTGTTTTGGCAAAGCCACCAGGAGTCAGGTAATCTTTAAAAGCGCCGGCTGTTGCAATATTATCTGTACTGCTGGTAATTCCGCCTACAATCAATTCATTATTGAATTGGTTCATTGCAAAAGCCGATTCCATTTTATTTCCACCATAGTAAGTACCCCATACGCGGTCTCCGTTCGGATTTAATTTGGCAATAAAAGCATCGGAAAAGCCAATCATTGTCGACTGATAACTTCCGCTTGTTGCAATATTTGTTTGATCAACAGTGCCTCCGCAGAAATAGACATTTCCGATATTGTCATTAGCAATGCCAACAAGGTCATGTCCGCCTTTTCCATAATAAGTTCCCCATAAGCGAACGGGCGCCGGGTCTATAATAATTTTACTGAATGGGACATTACTTTCAGGAGTCGAAAAACGATAGGTTTCATTTCCGGACTTGATGAACGCAATTTGCACGTTTTTTTTTTTCAGTATCGTTTTCAAACCAGCTGCACGGAACGACTTCCTCCATAATGCCAAATTTTGTTTTCATGCTGATTTTACCCTGAGAAATCCTGGTTTTGGCTCCTTTAAAATGAAGTTGTATATCTGAAATATTACCGCCGGGATTTACGATAAAATTATACTCCACAACCTTTAATGGATCATTGGGAATAAAAAAACAAACGTCAATTTTTGGATAAATGTCTTTATAAGTAATCTTTTGGTAGCTATTTACACCCGTAATACCTTCGGGCTTTCCTGGAATGTTGTAATAATTTTCAAAATATTCCAATTTCCCTTCCGTTATAAATTGGGCTTCCGGATTAGAATTTAAAAAATCTATATCAATCCGATGAAATTTATGCGCTATATCATTGGGAAATGACGGGTTTGCCTGATTGTGCAGATTTTGATTTTTTTTGCTTTTCGTCAAAATTTTCTTTGAACTGTAGATATCATAGGAAAATCCGTTGGTTCTTAACTGAACGTTGAGTCCTTCTGTATTCAACAAATACTTCACCGCATCATTTGATCTTCCTTTCTGGTCAACAATCTGTCCTTTGTTTTCAATAAAACCAATCACCGCCTTGTTATTTTGCGCCATAAGCGGCATGATGATAATGCACAAAAGGCATGCAAAAAAATGTTTCATAGGAAGCTTTTAATTGTCCAAATGTAATAAAACCAATTAAATCATTTAACATTTCATTAAGAAACTTATTGGCCACAATTTTCAAAACCAAAATTAATCTGCTAATTTTGCCCAATGAGCCAAATCCTCCTGATAACGCCGCCTTTCACGCAACTCAACACGCCTTATCCGGCAACGGTTTATATCAAAGGCTTTCTCAATTCAAAAAACATTCATTCGGTTCAGGCAGATTTAGGAATCGAAGTCATCCTGAAAATTTTCTCCAAAACCGGACTGACTGATCTTTTTGGCCATATTGATGTAACTAACGCAACGCAGCTATCTCCCAATATAAAAAGAATGCTCGCACTCAAAGAGCATTACATCAATACAATCGACAGCGTAATCTTATTCCTTCAGGGAAAAAATCCAACGCTGGCACTACAAATCTGTCAGGAAGATTTCCTGCCGGAAGCATCCCGTTTTGAACAACTTGAAGAACTAGACTGGGCTTTCGGCGCGATGGGGATGCAGGACAAAGCCAAACACCTCGCAACCTTATACCTCGAAGATATTTCAGATCTGATTGTCGGATGTGCCGATGAGAATTTCGGTTTCAGCCGCTACGCCGAACGTCTGGGACGAAGCGCCAATTCTTTCGATGAATTATATGAAAGCCTTCACGAAAAATATACTTACACTGATACAATTCTGATTGAAGTATTACAGGAAAGATTCCGGGAAATCGCACCGGATTTAGTACTTATTTCGGTTCCGTTTCCGGGAAATTTATACGCGGCTTTCCGCTGTGCACAATGGGTAAAACAAAATTATCCAACTATCAGGATTGCGATGGGCGGCGGTTTCCCGAATACAGAATTGCGCTCGCTTTCCGATAAGCGTGTCTTCGAATTTTTCGATTTCATTACGCTCGACGATGGCGAGGCACCCGTTGAAAACCTCATTGAACATATCGAAGGCAAACGCACAATCGAAAACCTGAAACGTACTTTTGCCTTAAAAGACGGTCAGGTAAAGTATTGTAACAATTCCGAAACCCGCGACTACAAACAATCTGAAACCGGGACGCCCGATTATTCAGATTTACTGCTTGACCAATACATCTCCGTCATCGAGATCGTCAACCCGATGCACTGCATGTGGAGCGACGGCCGCTGGAATAAACTCACAATGGCGCACGGTTGTTACTGGGGAAAATGCACTTTCTGCGATATTTCACTCGACTATATAAAGGTATACGAACCCGTTGCCGCAAGTCTTTTGTGCGACAGGATTGAAGAATTAATAGCACAAACCGGGCAGACCGGATTCCATTTTGTCGACGAAGCCGCACCGCCGGCACTGATGCGTTCGCTGGCGATAGAAATCCTGCGCCGCGGACTCACCATTACCTGGTGGACGAACATCCGATTCGAAAAAAGCTTCACGGAAGATTTATGTGTTTTACTCAAAGCTTCCGGCTGTATTGCAGTTTCGGGCGGGCTCGAAGTCGCCTCCGACCGCCTCTTAAAATTAATCGACAAAGGCGTAACCGTAGAACAAGTCGCAAAAGTGACGCGTAATTTCACCGAAGCGGGCATCATGGTACACGCTTATTTGATGTATGGCTATCCGACGCAAACGATTCAGGAAACCATTGACAGCCTTGAAATGGTGCGGCAGATGTTCGAAGCAGGTATTCTGCAATCAGGTTTCTGGCACCAATTTGCGATGACGGCACACAGTCCGGTTGGATTATATCCGGAACAATTTGGTGTTTTAAAAGACACTGATGTTATCGGAACTTTCGCCAACAACGACATCAATTACACTGATAAAACCGGTATTAACCACGACAAATTCAGTTTTGGATTGAAGAAATCACTATTCAATTTCATGCATGGCATCTGTTTCGATTTTCCGCTGCAGGATTGGTTTGAATTTAAAATTCCGAAGACAACCATTCCCGGAGATTTCATTTTTGATGCCTTACAATCAGAAGAAAATTTCACCACAAAACCTTCGGCAAAAATCATCTGGATCGGCGGATTGCCGTCAACGGAAACTTTTACAAAATCCAAAAAAGGAAATTCGTGGGAAATAACGGCGCTGACTTTTCACAACAAAAAAGACACTTTCACTATTCAAACCGGTAAAAAGGAAGGGGAGTGGCTAACCGGGATCTTGCCCGGATTGTCCGTAAAAAACAAAAAAATAACTACTTTTCAGGAAATAAAAACGAATTTTGAAAACGCCGGACTCGAAGATTTTGAATTGTTCTGGTATTCAAAACCCATCAATACATTACGAAACTCAGGGCTTTTGGTATTATAAACTGTCTTTTTGGATAATACTGTTTTCATTTTCGTCTTTGCCTTTCTTTCCTTTTTTGCCCTTTTTGTCCTTGCGGTTTTTATACTCGTTGAATTTGACTACCTGGTCTTTGTTCAGGGCAGTAAGCATTTTCGCTTCCATCTTATCCTTTGCAGCCATATATTTTTCTGTTTTTCCCTCAGCCGGAATATCCAGCACATTAAGCGCCTCGATATCTTTCTTATAATCCTGTATGTAAGTCTTGATGACAGCCGCCTGAAACGCATCAAGCGACAATTGCTGGGTAAGCGTCTTCACCGATTCTTCAACAAAATCAAACTTTTTCTTGTCGCTGCTCGGCGGCGGCCCTGGTTCATTCCGTTGTTCATACGGCCATTCATTTGTGCATTGCTGAAAGAGGCAACAAAAAGTAATAATAAAAGAAGCAACTGTTTCATATTCAAATCATATTAATAAGCTCCAAATGTACTACTATGGCGCTATATTTTTATTAAATTCAGCTTAATTATATCACTTCAATAAATGATTGTATCGCTTCACCATTTCGAGAGTCGTTTTGTCCGATGAAAAAACAGTATTCAACCCTTGCGGCTCCTGTGGCGGATCAGCCGTAAAAGCATCGCCTTTGTTCCATTTGCCTTTATCATTCACCGCTTTTCCCTCGCCGCCAAATCCCCAGAAATTCACGCCGGCAAGCGCTTCTTTATTGTCATGACTCTTAACCAATCGTTCGAAGAAAATTTGGTAAAAACGGTCTCTGTTCACTACAGAAGAGCCAGGCAGCAAACTTTCATTTTCGCGTGGAAGTCCGAATTCCTCAACCACAATAGGTTTGTTAATCCGTTTTGCTATGGCAATGTGGTCTTCCATATATTTTGAAGCTTTTTCAATAGCGGCAGGCAGTGTATTTTCCGCGTCATCGGCTTTATACCAATTCCAGTTCTTCGGCCAGATGTGCATCGTAAGGTAATCGATCTTCGGATTGGTATGCGTTTTTTCGAATACCAAAAGGTCTGCGTTCGAACCCGCACTTCCTTCAGAACCTGTGCAAATCAAATGGTTTTTATCCAGGCTGTCAATCAAATCTACAGTTTCGTTGAGCCACTGCGCAAACGCCTTTTCATTCTCAACCGTAAAAATCCGCGGTTCATTGGAGACCTGCCAGGCCATAATCGCGGCATCGTCTATGTACGGTTTTTTAGTAAACGAATTTGTCCTGCAGATAATGAATTTAATATGTTCCCGCAATGCCGTCTTGCAAGGCTCACAACTGTGGAATTTCGGCACGAAAGCCATAAACTCATCCCACGTATTCTCCGGACTAATATTGGGATTCGGGATTTTCCCATACCCATTCCATTCCAAATATTGTGACATGCCGCCCGACCATTCCCAGTTATTCGTCAGATACAAAACCGCATACATACTGCGCTTCCCCATTTCCGAAAGCAGGAAATCCAACCCTTTCAGCAAATCAGCGTCATATTTTCCTTGCTCCGGCTGCACCGCATACGGAACCGTATAATCATAACCGCCGCCATCAGCACCCACCAGAATCCGCAAATTATCAATCCCATTTGCCTTCATCTGGTCGAGTTCGCGCAGCAGCCTCTTCCTGTCGCCATATTTCTCAGAACCCAAAATCGCACCATACCAATAATTCGCCCCGATGTAAGAATAAGGTTTCCCATTCTTATAAAACTGCGTGCCTTTCACAGTAATAAATGCGGATGTCTTCTTCGTCTGCGCAAAAGCCACAAACCCGCAAACCAGCAGCAACAAAACAAAAATTCTTCTCATAACCCAAAAATACAAAACAATTCCCCACAAAAAAACCGGACAATTAAATCCGGTTTTCCATATAAATTCATTTTTTCTATTCTCAAACTGAGCCCTGAACCCTGAACCTTATACAGGCTCCCCATACAAATCAAACTCCGTCGCCTCTGTAATCTTCACCATCACAAAATCGCCTGTCTTCACATAAAATTTCGCAGCGTCAATCAAAACCTCATTATCGACATCCGAACTGTCAAATTCCGTCCGCCCCACAAAATGGGCACCTTCCTTGCGGTCGATAATGCATTTAAAAGTTTGTCCGACTTTTTCCTGGTTCAAATCCCACGAAATCTGCGATTGCAACTCCATAATCTCATTCGCGCGCGCCTGCTTCACCTCTGCCGGAACATCGTCAACCAGATTAAAAGCATGCGTATTTTCCTCGTGCGAATAAGCAAAACAGCCCAAACGGTCAAATTTCATCTCCTGCACAAAATCCTTCAGCGCCTCAAAATCAGCCTGCGTTTCTCCCGGATAACCAACGATCAGCGTCGTACGGATTGTAATCCCGGAACCGCCGCACGAAAATCCTTCAGCAACTGCGTCGTCTTTGCCTGTGTCGTCCCGCGTCGCATCGATTTCAAAATCGGGTCAGAAACGTGCTGCAGCGGAATATCAATATAATTACAGATTTTCGGCTCGCGCTTCATCACTTCTAACACATCCATCGGAAAGCCCGTCGGAAACGCATAGTGAAGTCGAATCCACTCAATGCCGTCGACTTTCACCAAAGCCTCCAACAACTCTGCAAGATTTCGTTTTTTGTAAATATCAAGTCCGTAATACGTCAGATCCTGGGCAATCAAAATCAATTCCTTCACGCCGTTTTTCGCCAGGCCTTCCGCTTCCTTTACCAGTTTTTCAATCGGCTGCGAAACGTGCTTGCCGCGCATCAGCGGAATCGCGCAAAAACTGCACGGCCTGTCGCAACCCTCGGCAATCTTCAGGTAAGCATAATTTTTCGGGGTAGTGGTAAGGCGCTCGCCGAGCAATTCGTGTTTGTAATCGGCACCCAAGGCCTTGAGCAAAAGCGGCAATTCTGTCGTGCCGAAATACTGGTCGACATTCGGGATTTCCTTTTCCAGGTCCAGGGCGGTAGCGTTCAGAAAGGCATCCGGTCACAAAAACCTTATCCACAAGCCCGCGGTCTTTCTTATCGGCATATTCCAGAATCATGTTCACCGATTCCGCCTTCGCGTTATCAATAAACCCGCAGGTATTGATCACGATGATATTGCCCTCTTCCTTCTCCGGCGCCTCGTGATGCACGTCTTTCCCGCTCGCGCGAAGCTGTCCATGAGCACCTCGCTGTCATACACATTCTTCGAGCAGCCCAAAGTGATCACATTGATCTTATTCTTTTTTAAAGACTTAGTCCTCATAGCATTATGCCCCGATGGTTCGGAAGCGGGTGCAAAAGTACGGTTTATTTGGAGGAATACAAGGGGAATTTTTTATGGAATGTTATCGCATCCATATATTATTGCTAAAAATTATTTCAAGGATTTTTTGGAAGAATTGCTATGCTTTTCGATATAATATTTTAAATTTTCAAATGCTTTTGCAAAGGTAATTTTTCTTTCAGCCAGGTCATAAGGGATAAATGATGCTCCTTCAAGGTAATTATCTAATAAATTTGACAATATTTCATCAGAACTGTTTATTGAGAAAATTACATTGTTCAACTGTGTCTCTAAAATGTAGTTACATGATTTAAGAACTCGAATTTGCTCAGAAAGTTTATAGCCATCTTTTTCGAAATAATAATTTATTTTAACAAAGCTGTTGTCGTCGGAAAGTATTTTATGATAGCGCCTCACTGAAATAGGATATCGGTTATAAAAGTCGTCAAATAATTTTTTGTACATCTCTTTTTCTAAAAAGAGGTTTCCGTGCATATCAGATAAATTTATACGATATTTAAATGAGCTCATAGCGATATTTTCTTGAGTTTTTATATCGATAAAATAGCCTTTATCTTCGAAAGACATGGTAGCAGCCTGCTCAGTCATAGGCGATATCACCAGTGCTTTCCTATTCTTGTTCTTATCTTTAAAATATTTTGCACGCAATATAAATCCTTGCTTGCAATATAATATGTTTATTGAACCAATTGATTTATGAGAGAATGACTTCGATCTGGAGGCTGAAAATGTATCTCCGTCGTATGGTGAATCTACCGGAGTCAATAATAGTTTTGCAATTAAATCCCGATAAATATCTTCAATCAATAATTTTTCAAAAGTAAGATTCCCATCTATGATATTTCTACTCAGATTTAATCTTAAATCACCATTAAAGTCAAAGATTGAGATATAAGGAAAGTTTATTTGACGTTTGTTTGCACTGTGATTTGAATCTGAATATCCTCTAGGTATAATTATCCCATTACAATCGACCCTTGCCCTACTATAAAATTCGTCATCATAAGTCCATAATACTTTATTAAAACCTGAATTTTTGAGTTCCCGCCACGCTGGTGGTAAGATGTCTTTATAACCTGGGCATACGTATCATATCCAAGATTACTTAATATGCCTAACTTATCAATATACTCAATTTTAGGAGAAGAATGGCGATACCATTCGTCGAACGGATAGTCGCTGTTAACCATTAAGTCTATTGTCTTTTTTTCTATGGGAATTGTTATTACTGTACCTATATTTTTTTTTGCAACTTGTGAAATTTCAATTTGTTGTAAGCCGAGATTTGTTTTAAATGAAAGTGCGGTTTCAGATTCAGCACTTTTAGTTTTTAAAATTATCTCATTTCCGATAAGAAAAGCAGCTAAGACGCCAATACCAAATTTTCCGCTTCTCTGAACTTTAGAATTTCCATCATTATCAGAAAATTCTTTTTTCCACTATGAACTTTTCCTCAACGAAGACCCTACCTCAAGGAAATAGTTTTTAACTACATGAAGTGACATGCCAAGTCCATTATCTTTAATTTGAAAATAATATTGATCGTTTTTTTTAAAAAACGAAATTGTAATCTTTCCTTCGTAGCTACTATCTTCTATGAATTCTCGCTCTCTGCAAGAATCTACAGCATTTTGAATTAATTCCCGAACTCCGAAGGTCGGATCGTTACCATATAATGGTTCGAATAAGTAATTTTGTCAATTCATTAGAAACTTTGAAGCTTATTTTTTCAGGAATATAGTCTATGTTTTTAGAATATTCTGTAACATTATCTATATTAGATTTAATTCTTCTATAACGAATAGCTGGTTGTTTATCTCTATTTTCTTTCCCATATATTTCACCAATAATTGCCCAGGATTTATCCAGTTCTTTTTGGATGTCACTAAACAGGTCCTGTAATTTCACAAAAATTAAACTGTCTCTTGGGTCACAATGGAAAATTATAGTTTCGGGATCTTTGGGGATGGTGCTCCATATTTTACATCAAGGTGCTTAAAATGTTCCTGTTGAGAGATGGGTGAATTAAAAGTTTTTAACTTAACTATGATTGTTGGTGTTCTAGAAGCCTCGATTTGAAAATAATCAGCAATTCTTAGTACTACCATTAAAAAAAGCAAATCAATATTATAAGGCTTTGTCCATGTGTCCTGAAACTTAAGGGTTAAAAATTCGAAAGTATCTCTAATATTTATCCCATGACTTCGCGCTAATAAACCACAAATATTAGATAGATCTTTTTCTAAATCATTTGCAAAAGGGATGGGTAAATTAGAGGTAGGAAATCCATTTAAAGCTATTTCATGAGCTATTCTAGGATGATGCTTTCTTATAAATTCCCCAATTAATTTTTTGTCCTCTCCTGTCAATTTATCTTTATGGTCAAGATCAGGAACTCTAAACTGCCAATCAACATTTCCAATTATATTTAATTTATCAATATCACCAAATCGTCTCGCATCATCTAAAAAATCTTCCCATAACTCTTTCCATGTTTTATTGTCTAAACTCTTAATACGTATTGAATCATTCTTTCCCTCTATTAAAAATCGCAAGCCTTCAGGTGTCAAATGCATTCCAATATCGTGCAATACAACTGATAAAATAAAGATACCAATTGGTAGAGATTCATTTAATATATTTTCAAATGTCTCGTCTGCGATGATTTTTTCAGCAGATCTAAGGACGCTTTCAATATGGTCTATTCCATGATTAGTGTATTCTTCAAAAAAATATAAATTATTTTCTTTTAATATATTAGAGTAATCGGCAACCGTTGACATAACGATGCCTTCAGTCTTCTGATCTATTGACAAAATATTTTTAAACCTTTCAGGAATATTCATACAATTCATATTAGTATAACCAAATATAACAATATTATATAATAACAAACATTTGACGTTACTATGATTAATAAATGTAGTACCCACAATCAAAATAAATCCGCGGCCGTCTGCTACCATCCGCATCATCCGCGTTCCAATAACCACCCCGGCTTTCAGCCGCCCCTCAAAGGAGGGAAACTCCCAATCATTCGTGAAAATTCATGCAATTCGTGGCAAATAAAAAATCCCGGCGCCAACCGGGATTCCATATCAATTATCAATTGTCCATTATCAATTTATCCATGCGTCTTCATCATCATAATCCCCATAACAATCCCAATCAGGATAGTGATCACCACAAACGAAACCATCAAAACCCCCATCAAAATCAACGACCTGATGATCACATCCCCGGACTCCGGTCGCTATACAACCCGATAAAGAACCAGAAATAAGTCCCTACCGCAATAATCGTAGACAATATCGACGGAATCAGCATAAAAAGCATCACGTGCTCCTTCAGTAACAACTGGATCGGAATGATTACGACAAGGTTAAAAACCATCAGCAGCGCCAGGTAATAAGCACAGATGATGATGTTCTCATAATAATTATAACCCCATTTCTTATAACCTATCCATGTAAAAAGCGCCATTATCGGTACATTCAGCAGCATCACGAAAGAATAATAATGCATCATCTTCTCCATGAATGGTTTCATGTCAACAGGCTGTGCTCCTTGTCCCATGTTATTGAACTGCGAATAGATATCTTCCTGGTGTATGAACGCCGTATTGATAAACGCCACAATCCCCGAAAGGATGAAAACAAGTGCCAAAGGCTTATAATGGTTGATCCTGTTGCCCTCAACAAACTCCCGTGCCGTCTTCCCCGGATTCCTGATCAGGCATTTAACGCTGTAAAAAAATCCTTTATTCGTATGGATTAAAATATACTGCACTTCGTCCTTAACATAATTCCTGTCAATGCGTTTTACCTTCTTCTGCCCGCAGTTACCGCAGAAATTCGATATAATTTCGGTTTCACAATTCTTACAGACTTCGCTCATTTTTATAAAAATCTAGGTTCAGCACAAATATATTTATTTCGCCAAAACCACAAACTCACGTACCTGTTTTTTTATCCTTAGATATCCACAAAAAAATTCCCGTGTTGCAACAATTGTCGAAACACGGGAATCAAATATTTTTTAAGATTCAATTTCAAAAATCAATTTCAAAAATCTAACAACCTATCCAATCAAACCTGATTTTTTTGATATTGATATTGACATTTGATATTGACATTGTTAGCCGCGTCTTCCGCCACCGCCACCGCCGGAACGACCGCCTCCGCCGCCAAAGCCACCGCCGCCAGAACGGCCACCGCCTGAAGATGATGGGCTAGGAGAGTAAGACCTTGTCGGTGCGCTGGTGTTGTTATAATTTCTCGTAGGCGCACTGTTATTATTGTAATTTCTTGTCGGCACACTCGTATTGTTTCTCACATTTGAGTAGTTCGTATTCCTGCCCTGGTTTCTTGTGCCGGTGAACGTAGTATTGCTACGTGTACCGTTATTCCTGCTGATAACATTCCCTCTTGTAGAATAAGATGTCGAATTTGAACGCCCTCTGCCGTTTGCAACATAAGAACTTCTGCCGCCTCTTCCCAAGCCATTTAAATTGCTGTAAGAAGTCCGGCCTCGTCCGCCGTTGTATGCGTAAGCGTTTCTTCCGCGGCCACCGCCATAATAATTGTTATAATAATGTGGGTAATAACCACCATAGTAACCTCCGTAATAGCCTCCATAATAAGGATAACCCCAGCCACCGTAACTATACCACGGGCTATAACCCCATCCAAGGCCCAGCCCCAACCGCCATAATAACCAAAGCCCCATGACGAACCGTAGTACCAAGGGTTGTAGTAACCGCCCCAGTTGTTGTCGTAAACGATTACGGTTGTGTTCGAATCGCTGCCCCAGCCGCCATTATCACTGGCATAAGCCTTGTTGTCTGTCTGTGTACTGTCAGTTTGGGTCGTGTTGTAATTGTCGACATCGGTAAAAACCTGGCTGTCATCCTGAAGCGAATCAAAATAGTTTTTATAGTGGTTGTCCGCTGCGGTGGTTTTTTCGTCCTGACGATTATTGCCGCTATAAGCAGGGTCGTTATCGTAAGAATTTTTATAGGAACCGCAGGACGCCAAAAGCAAAGCCATCATCCCCATCAATGAATAAACGGGAATTGATCTCGAAGAAAAATAATAAGTTTTCATATCTATAGCATTTTAATTGTTGGTCATTACAAAAATAGTTAGTTTTGCCGAACTATTTAGTTAAATAAATCGAAACAAAATTTGTGCCAAAAGCGTCATTATGAGCAAGAACCTCACCACCAGAAATGAAGATTATTCCAAATGGTATAATGAACTCGTCGTTAAAGCCGATTTAGCAGAAAATTCAGGCGTTCGCGGCTGTATGGTCATCAAACCTTACGGCTACGCAATCTGGGAAAAAATGCAGGCAGAACTCGACAGGATGTTCAAGGAAACCGGACACAGCAATGCCTATTTTCCGCTGTTCGTTCCCAAGAGCATGTTTGAGGCCGAAGAAAAGAATGCAGAAGGCTTTGCCAAAGAATGCGCCATCGTGACGCATTACCGCCTGAAAAACGATCCTGACAAACCGGGAAAACTAATGGTCGACCCGAATGCCAAACTTGAAGAAGAACTTATCGTTCGTCCGACGAGTGAAGCCATCATCTGGTCAACCTACAAAGGCTGGGTGCAGTCGTACCGCGATTTGCCGCTTTTGATCAACCAATGGGCGAATGTCGTGCGTTGGGAAATGAGGACGCGCTTGTTTTTGCGTACGGCAGAATTCCTTTGGCAGGAAGGCCACACGGCACACGCCACCAGAACTGAAGCGATTGAAGAATCTGAAAAAATGATGAATGTATATGCCGATTTCGTCGAGAATTTCATGGCAATCCCTGTCATTAAAGGATTAAAAACCGAAACCGAAAGATTCGCCGGTGCAGAAGAAACCTATTGCATTGAAGCCTTGATGCAGGACGGGAAAGCATTGCAGGCAGGAACTTCGCACTTTTTAGGACAGAATTTCGCGAAAGCATTCGACGTAAAATTCGCCAACCAGGAAGGCAAGCAGGAACACGTCTGGGGAACCTCATGGGGTGTTTCAACACGTCTGATGGGCGCGTTGGTGATGACGCATTCCGATGACAACGGTTTGGTCTTGCCGCCGAATTTAGCACCGATTCAAGTTGTTATCGTTCCAATTTTTAAAACTGAAATGGAATTCGATTATATTTCGAGTGTCGTTGCTGGTTTAATGAAAGAATTCAAGAGGCTAAGGATTTCCGTAAAATTCGACGACAGAACAACCCAAAAACCAGGCTTCAAATTCGCTGAATGGGAATTGAAAGGTGTTCCGGTAAGAATTGCTGTAATGGCCTAAAGATTTAGAAAACGGCACTTTTGAAGTCGCCAGACGAGATACGTTGACGAAAGAAGTTGTTTTGAAAGACGAAATCGTGAAGCACGTCGATGCTTTATTAGAGCAAATCCAGAAAGATTTATTCGACAAGGCAATGCATTACAGAAATACGCACATCACAGAAGTTTCCAATTTCGACGAATTCAAAGATATCCTCGAAAACAAAGGCGGATTTATCTCAGCCCACTGGGACGGCACTGCCGAAACCGAAGAAAAAATCAAGGATCTGACCAAAGCGACCATTCGCTGTATTCCTTTAGACAGAGTAGCCGAAGAAGGAATCTGTGTTTTTTCCGGTGCGAAATCCGCTGGGAGAGTGCTGTTTGCAAAAGCGTACTAAAAAAAATATAAAAAAAGTTTTAGTCGGCTATTGCACGAATAAAAAATAGTTGTATTTTTGCATCCGCATTACAGCAGTAGGCCCGTTCGTCTATCGGTTAGGACGCCAGGCTTTTCATCCTGGTAAGGGGGGTTCGATTCCCCCACGGGCTACAAAAAGTTCAATTTCAGATTGACAATTCAACACTAGGAGAATAATGGTCCGTTCGTCTAGGGGTTAGGACGCCAGGTTTTCATACTGGTAACAGGGGTTCGATTCCCCTACGGACTACAAAATTTATTTTTTAAAAAAAGAACAAAGAAAATGGCAAATCATAAGTCAGCTCTAAAAAGAATCAGAAGCAACGAAAAAAGAAGAGTATTAAACAGATACCAACATAAAACTACGCGTAATGCTATCAAAGCTTTGCGTTTGGCTACAGACAAAAATGACGCTTCTTCTAAATTGTCAGCTGTAATCTCTATGATTGACAAATTGGCTAAGAAAAATATCATCCACGATAACAAAGCAGGAAACTTGAAATCGAAGTTGACCAAGCACGTGGCTAAATTGTAATCAGATACAATCACAAAATAGAAAAGGCTTCCAAATCGGGAGCCTTTTTTATGCGCTTATTTTTTGCAGAATCGTGTCCATCATTTCCCGCGTGAGTGGTTTCGGGAAGAAGTCTACCACCATTTCAAATTGCTTTGACTTTTTGATGTCGTTCGGATCGATAGAAGAAGATAACAGGATGATTTTTACGCCAGCGTACTGTTCCTGCAGTTTTGTGCTGAATTGCTCGAGGAATTCCCAGCCATCCATTACCGGCATGTTGAGGTCAAGCAATATCAGCAAAGTCTCTCCCGATTTATTTTCGGCAAGCGTTTCTTCTTTTCCAGATAATTGATGCCTTCCAGACCATTGGCCAGCGTTACAATCTTTGAGGCAAAATTCGACTTTGAAATAACAAGTTTCGACAGCAACAACGCTATCGGGTCATCGTCGATACAAATAATTTTCCGGAGCATTATTCTTTCTTAAATTTTATTGTAAATGTAGTGCCTTTGTTGACTTCGCTGTCGATTTCGATTTCGCCGCCCATGCTTTCAATCTGCGATTTCACGAGGTATAAACCAAGCCCTTTGCTGTCGGGATAGTTGTGGAAGCGTTGGTATAATCCGAATATCTTTTCGCTGAATTTCACCAAATCGATTCCAATTCCGTTATCGCTGAAGGTTAAAGTGGTGAAATTTTCGTCTTCTTTCACCGAAATAAAGATTTCAAGCGCACGTTCAGCCGATCTGTACTTAATGGCATTCGTAAGTAAATTTAATAAAATACTGTCGAAATAAGCCTTATTGGAATAAACAAAATCGGTGGTTTTTACATCGATTTTAATTTTTGCGTGGCTTGTAGTGATTTGGTTGTTGATTTGTTCAAGTACATTTTCGAGCGATTCCCGAACAGGAAGCAATTGCTTTTCAATCGACGGATTGTCGCGGATAATAACCACTTTCCCTAAATCAGAAATGGTTTCATTCAATAAATAAGTCGATTTTGAAAACCCATCTACGATTTCGCGAAGTTCGTCATTATCAATCGGAATTTCATCAATTAACTGTAAAAGCCCAATCAAATTCGACAATGGCGCCCGAAGATTGTGTGAAGTGATATAAGAAAACTGACGTAAATCCTTATTGTTTTGCGTCAATTCGTTAATCAACTGCTCCCGTTCTTTTTCCTGTTTTTTGCGTTCGGTTACATCACGTTGGATCGAAATCCAGTGGGTATGCTCGTTCTCAGAATTAAAAACCGGCACCATCGAAAAGCGCACCCAATATTCTTCGCCGCCTTTTTTATAACTTAGGATTTCAATTTCGCATTCTACTTTCGCCCTGATGCAGCTGATTAATTTGTTGAGTTCTGTAGCGCTCGATTTTGCGCCATAAAACATCATCGGCGAATGCCCAACCGCGTCATTATAAGTATAGCCCGACATGATTGTGAAAGCTTCGTTGACGAACACGATTTTCGGGATTGAAAACTCTGTGCTGTCAGCGTCGGTAATCAAAACTGCGTCTTTCGTATTCGTAATTACGGTTTCGAGTAGTTTCAATCGCTGTTCTTCTTCTTTTCTTTTCGTAATATCCTGCATCGCCCCGATCATCCTTGTCGGTACGCCATTTTCATCGATAACAAGAAATCCCCTGTCAAGTACATATTTGTAGCTGCCGTCTTTGCATTTAAAACGGTATTCGTCTTGCCATTTCTGGGTTTTCTGCTCAAGAAAAGAGTACAATTTTACCGACATTTTTATCGTATCTTCAGGATGGATGCGGTCGAACCACCATTTTGAATTCGTGCCGACATCTTCAGGATTATAACCATAAACTTCCTGAATACCTTTGTTCCAGGTGAATTCATTGGCGGTGATTTTCCAGTCCCAAATCGTGTCGCTGGTCGCTTTTGCCACAATGTCGTAACGCTCTTTTGATTCCTCAATTTCAGAGTTGATATTCTTTAACCGATCGAAATTTGACTTACTGATGATGTCATTCCGAATGATAAAATAGCGCAGTACAAACGCTGCAATGCTAACAAAAACAAGATCCCGAAGCAAATGATAAAGAAAATTTTCGTAAGAGTAAAAGCCGTCGAGAAGTTTGAGCGTAACAATCGCTAAAATACCTGCAATGAAAATGAAGATGAAGGTGATTTTGTTGGCTTTGCTTTTCATTACTCCAAATATAGAAAATTTATGATTACATTTTCATTTCGTATATAAAAGTACGTATTTGTCAGGCGTTGGGTTTTTACCGCAAAGGCGCAAAGTTTTACGCAATCCCGAAACGTCGTGACGCTAAGCTTCGCCTAAAATCTTTACGCAAAACTGGCTTCTTTTCTTTGCGGAAAGCTTTGCGCTTTTGCGGTTTAAAAAAAAATGCAAAGTGCTTGAAAATCCTACTTCCACGTTATGAAACAGTTAACCAAAAAAAGAAACATTTTTTATGTGAAAATAAAGTGTACCTTTGCAACTTCAAAAAAAATAAGATGGAATCTATCAGAAACATTGCAATTATTGCCCACGTTGACCACGGTAAGACTACTTTGGTTGACAAAATCATGTACCACTGCCAACTTTTCCGTGAAAACGAGAATACCGGCGATTTAATTCTAGACAACAATGACCTGGAACGCGAACGTGGTATCACGATTACTTCCAAAAACGTTTCTGTAGTATATAAAGGTACGAAAATCAACATCATCGATACCCCGGGTCACGCCGATTTCGGTGGAGAGGTTGAACGCGTACTCAACATGGCCGACGGTGTTTGCCTTCTGGTAGATGCTTTTGAAGGGCCAATGCCGCAAACGCGTTTCGTATTGCAAAAAGCGATCGACCTTGGTTTGAAACCTTGTGTTGTTATTAATAAAGTCGATAAGGAAAACTGTACACCGGAAGAAGTGCACGAAAAAGTTTTCGATTTGATGTTTGAATTGGGTGCTGAAGAATGGCAATTGGATTTCCCGACTGTTTACGGTTCTGCCAAAAACAACTGGATGTCTGATGATTTCAACAACATCACCACCAACATCGAGCCTTTATTGGACATGGTGGTTGCGAATGTCCCTGCTCCGAAAGTTTCTGAAGGAACGCCGCAAATGCTGATCACCTCTTTAGATTTCTCTTCATTTACAGGTCGTATCGCTATCGGTCGTCTTGAAAGAGGCGTTTTGAAAGAAGGAATGCCAATCTCTTTGGTAAAAAGAGACGGTAAAATCATAAAATCAAGAATCAAGGAATTGCACACTTTCGAAGGTCTTGGCCGTAAAAAAGTGGAGCAGGTTGTTGCCGGAGATATCTGTGCCATCGTCGGAATCGAAGGTTTCGAAATAGGCGATACCGTTGCCGATTTTGAAAACCCTGAAGCATTGCAAACCATTGCTATCGACGAGCCAACAATGAGCATGTTGTTCACTATTAACGATTCGCCTTTCTTCGGAAAAGAAGGAAAATTTGTTACTTCACGACACATCAAAGACCGTTTGGCAAAAGAATTAGAGAAAAACCTTGCTTTGAAAGTTGGTGAAACCGATTCTGCCGATAAATTCATGGTTTTCGGACGCGGTGTACTACACTTGTCAGTCTTGATCGAAACAATGAGACGTGAAGGCTACGAGATGCAAATCGGGCAACCGCAGGTAATCATCAAAGAAATTGACGGACAAAAATGTGAACCAATCGAAGAATTGACCATCGATCTTCCTGAGCATTTATCAGGCCGCGCGGTCGAATTCGTAACCATCCGCAAAGGTGAAATGCTTTCGATGGAAGGAAAAGGCGAGCGCATGATCGTAAAATTCAACATTCCGTCACGCGGTATCATCGGTTTGAGGAACCAATTGCTGACTGCCACTGCCGGAGAAGCCATCATGGCACACCGTTTCATCGGATACGAACCTTACAAAGGCGAGATTCCGGGAAGAAATAACGGTTCGCTGATCTCTATGGAGAACGGAAAAGCGATTCCGTATTCAATCGATAAATTACAGGATCGCGGTAAATTCTTCGTAGACCCGAACGAAGACATCTACGAAGGCCAGGTAATTGGTGAAAACACACGTTCAGATGATATGACGGTGAACGTTACCAAAACGAAAAAATTGTCAAACGTGCGTTCTTCAGGCGCTGACGATAAAGCGAGGATTATTCCCGCCATCAAATTCTCTCTGGAGGAAGCTTTAGAGTATATCCAGAAAGACGAATATGTTGAGGTTACGCCGAAATCGCTTCGTTTGAGAAAGATTTACTTGTCTGAAACGGACAGAAAAAGATTTAAAATCTAATTACCATAATTATTAAAAAAGAAAGCCATTCTGAAAAGGGTGGCTTTTTTGTTTACAGTAAGCGTTTTTTTGATAAGCAGCATATGCAATGCCTTGGGAGCCCGCATAAACCTTCATGGAATGGTCTTCCCAACGCCTGAAACAGTCTTCCCAATACCTGGAATTGTCTTCCCGAAGGCACGAATGGTCTTCAGTATTGGAGGAATAACTTTCCCCTCGCCAGGAACAGTTTTCAGAATCAGCAGAACGCCCTTCGGGCTGTCAGAAACTGTTTTCAGAATTAAGAGAAACGAGCATCAGATTGGCAATTCCGGAATATAATTTCCGTTTGACTGCCTGTTATTTTCCCAATAAAAACACTAAGGGGATATCCAATCTATCCTTCCACGCATTTTCAGAATGGTCTTTTCCGGGAAAAAATTTCGTAATCCAATTTTTTGCCGTAAAGCCCTTCGACTTCATAATCGCATCAACTTTCAATTGGTAAGGTTTATAAAGCGCATCAAGCGTCTGGTCGCCGTAATCAAAATAAATTTTATGATTTTTTGGAGAAGGTAAATTTTTGCCGAGATAATCGAAAAATGCCTTCGGAATTGGGTTGTTCTCTGTGCTGAATGTCCCCGGCCAATGCGTCGACAAACACGCAGCGCCGCCAAATACATCAGGATATTCACAAATCGCATACAACGAAATTAAACCGCCCATGCTTGAACCCGCGATAAAAGTATGCTGTTGGTCAGTATATACATTAAAACTTTTGTCGACCAACGGTTTCAATTCGGTCACGATGAATTTCAGGTAATTGTCAGAATTTACATTTTCACCAAATAGTTTATTGTTATCGTCACCAATCGCATACAAAGAATCTTTGGTTGTCTGCGATAACGATTCAAATGGCTTTTGCGGGAAATAGTTGCTGTGCCTTACTTTTCCAATGTTATAAATGCAGACAACTATAAATTTTTGCGTTTTATTTTCATCCTGTAATTTTTGCGCGGTTGCATCAGCTTCCCAGGACTGCTTGTTCCAGGTGTTGTCGGCGTCGAGCAGCATTTGTCCGTCGTGCATGTATAAAACCGAATATTTTTGATTTCCATCTTTTTGGTAATTTTCCGGCAGCCAAACATCAACATCCCGCGG
Organism: Flavobacterium sp. 3HN19-14; assembly: GCF_051373205.1. Lineage (NCBI taxonomy): Bacteria > Pseudomonadati > Bacteroidota > Flavobacteriia > Flavobacteriales > Flavobacteriaceae > Flavobacterium > Flavobacterium sp. 3HN19-14. Next base: position 3,466,206 of record NZ_JBPPZT010000001.1, on the reverse strand, counting down.
CTCAACGAGTTTTGAATAAAAATTTTGAAATTGTGTCAGGCTTCCTGCAGTAACTTTTACATTTTGCGCGCTTGAAACAACGGGAAGTAATAACAGAAGCGGAATGATTTTTTTCATGATAAACCTGTTTATGCTTAGTTGATTGATTTACGGATTGTCTCTAAACGTTGAAAATTTTCGTGCGAAAGTTTAACAATTTTTACGGCAAACCCGCAATACAACGTATCGCAAAAAATTGTATTTTACCTTCAGGGAAGGGACAATTCCATCCCTACGAAAAATAGGAACATCTTAGATACGGGTTTGCCGTAAAAATTGTTAAAGTTTTCTGTTGTATTATGGTCTGATAATTTCGCACATTAATTAAATGAAAAATTATCTTTTCAAAGCAAAATGACCTTTCACAACACGACCATCCTCAAGATTTACCACATACCAATAATCATCGGCCGGTAACGGATTTCCATTCATCGTACCGTCCCATCCTTTGGTATCTCTTGTAGAAACTTCTTTGACAAGTTTACCAAAACGGTCAAAAATGTACATATTACTTTCTTTATTGAAAATCACATCGACACCTTTAATCAGCCAAAAGTCGTTAAAGCCATCTCCGTTTGGTGTGAAAAACTGCGGAATTCCCAATACTGCAAATAATTGCGAAGTCATCCGCAGCCATTTACATCATTAATGTAAGCCTCATGGATCCCTGGAATGACATGCTCAAAAAAGTTCGACGCCTGAAACGGACCAAAAGGATTATCGATGCTATATTCATATTCGCCAACACTATCCGCAGTCAGATTGATAGTAACTGTATTGTTATCCTCCGGAGTAATGTCCTGAACATCTATCGATGCAATATTAGCATCGGATGAAGCTACAACCGTAATCGTCCGTGTCTTAAAACAGCCTTTCAGGTTGTAAACATCAACGGTATAAACTCCTGCTTTATTGACTTGTATTGAATAGGTAGTTCTCGGATAAGGATTTCCGTTATAATGCCAGACATAAGAAAGTCCGGCGGGAAATGGGTCTAAAACTGCAGCATCTATCGTAATGTAACGACCTGGCAGGTTATTGCAAACGAAATCGTCACCTTCGCTTTCCGTATCAATGTCAGGAAGTTTATTGACAATCAAAGTTATGGCGTTGATGACAGAACAGTCATTTCCATCTTCAATTCTTGCATAAACTGTCTGATTGTAAGGGTTTGTATTCGGGTAATTTACCGGAATCGGCAATTGCTCCAATAACGCATCCTCAAGCGTTGCGTAATAAGTAACAGTTTCTGTTGGCGCCAAAGTAAAATTGCTTTCCGAAAGATCAAAAGTCGTAAAGCCATTTTCCTGCCCGAGTACATCACATTCTTCAATGATTGCATTTTGCGGCGGAGACGTATTGACAAACAGAGACAGCGTACTGTTGCTTGAACATCCGGTGATATTATTGGTGATTTTCGCAATTATATGCTGTGGATTGGAAGTATTGGTGTAGGTCGTCAACGCACTTTGATTGTTGAGTGCATTCACAGCATTTTCAAAATAAGTCACCGATAAATCCGATCACCGCCAAGCAGTCCGGTTGTTGCCTGAGAAAGATTGAAAAGCGTAAGTCCGTCAGGATTGGCCTCAGTATCACATTGTACCAATGATACGGTTTTCCTTAATGGCAGCGGATTTACAATCAGATGAATTTCCTTAATCGTAAAACAAGCTGCAGTGTTGGCAACTCTTATAAATACATTCCGGTCGGCAGTATGATAGGTCATCGGCAAAGGACTTGCAGGCACATCGGCATCGGCTTGTGAAAGGTAATAATTGTAAGTCAGGTCAGAAATGTCTTCTCCGTTAAAAAGCTCCGACGTAACCGCGTTAAAATCAAAAGTCGCCTGCCCGTTCAAATCATCGCCATCTGAAGCGTCGTCACAAATGGCAACTTCAGAATTCGGAACTTCAAATCCGGGATTGATGCTTATCGAAAATTCGATGTAATTGAAACAACCGGTCAAATCATTGGTAATCCGTGCAAAAATCGGCTGCGGATCTGAAGTATTGGTGAAATTCGTTGTGTTGGCAATAGCATTCGCGCCCGTAATCGCGTCGTTGCTGTCGGTGTGATAAGTCACCGTTACATTCGTCTGTGTACCGATGATGATTGGCGTATTCTGTGTAAGATCGAAAGTCGTCGAACCATCGGGTGTGCCATCAACATCACATTCACTCAGGTCAATTGCATCGCCGGCCGGAATTTCAAAAGTTGGGGTTCATTGAAAGTAGCTGTTCCCGTCCATTCGATTGAAAAATTACTGAATCCTACCGGCCTGTCAACCACCATGTAGTAGGATTCACCTGCCACGACATCCAACTGTTTCAGGAAACTGTTGCCTTGGCCGCCGGGCCTTCAGAAACATCAGTTTCGGTGGCATTCATGCCTGTCCAGTTATTATTTTGCGAGATAGATTGCGGGTTGGTAGTAGAACATCGTATTGAATGCCCAAGATTATTACAAGGTTTGTCTGGTCCGAAGATAAAAAAATCAAAATCTTCACTAATATTAGTACTTTCAGGCTTCAGTGTAAATCCCAATGTACCTGATGTATTGATGTTAAGCCGCAACCAGATGCTGTTATTTTCCTGACTGCCACAGGTGACGAGTCCGTCTAATTCCTGTGTCCCAACACCAGTTGCCGTAAGTCCGGTAAAACCTGAATTGCCGCAAACGATGATGGCATCGACACAATCATTCTGCGCCAGTGATTTTGTTGCAATTAACAGCAAAATGAAAAAATATTTTTTGAACATACAGCGATTAAATTTATCTTTTTAGTGCGAAATGACCTCTTGCAACCCTTCCGTCATCAAGCCTGAGCAAATACCAGTAGTCATCGGCGGGTAATGCGTTTCCGTTGAGCGTACCGTCCCAGCCTTCGTCGGATCCTGTCGGAATTTCTTTCAACAACTTTCCATAACGGTCAAAAATAAAAACGGATGAATTTTTATGGTAAGCAGCATTAACGCCTTTCACCTTCCAGGTTTCGTGAAACCCATCGCCGTTCGGCGTAAAAAACAATGGCGAGCCGACAACCGCAATTTGTTGTGATACAATACCGCAACCATTGGTATCATTGACGTAAACATCGTGAATTCCCGGGCTTACATTTTCAAAAACCGGATTGTCCTGAAACGGGCCGTAAGGATTATCAATGCTGTATTCATAAACGCCAGCTCCCGAAGGCGTGATGGTTACGATATTATCAGGCAAAAGGTCTTTAATGTCGATTGCAGTAATGGTTGCGATTTCAGAATAAATAACGGTGTTGGTACGAATCCTGAAACAGCCGGTGGTGCGGTTTGTAATTTTGGTGGTGTAAACGCCGTCTTCATTTACGGTCAGCGCATTGGAAGTAGCAGTAGGAATTACATCGCCATTTCTGAACCATTCAAAACTGTAGTTGTTTTCGGGAACAGAAACCAATCCGGCATAAAGTGTAACACTTTCATTTACATTTCCGGTGCAGATGATATCAGAATGATCGTCTTCAACTTCCGGTAGCGGAAAAACAACAAAATGCAATACTGTCGAAGCGGTACAATTGACATTGGCCGGATTTTCAACTACAACATTTATGTCCTGTGTGGCGGTAGTAAACGGATTGGGCAGCGGACTTGCCAACGCACTTCCATCTGCAGCAAAATATTTTACCGCAAAACCGGTTTGAGTCCCTAATATCGTTGATTCAATTAACGAAGTGTCAAAGCTGAATAATCCGTCTTTATCATTTGGTGCGTCGTCACACGCAGGCGCAATTACTACCGGATTGGCAACAGGCTGGCTGTCAACGGTAAATTGTATCTTGATTTCATCGGAACAAGGTCCGTCAGGCGAAGCGGTTGCGTTATTGGTTAACCGGACAGTGATTTCCTGTGTGCCTGTTACAAAAGGATTCGGCAGCGGACTTGGGAGCGGATTGTTATTTCCATCAAAATAAGCCACAGTAACATTCGTTTGCCCGTTCAATATTGTTGACTGCAAGGACGATGTGTCGAAAGCATGATTCACTACCGCATCGGTTGTGTCATCATCGCAAAAACGCGGTATTGTTACTGGATTCGGAACGGGCAAGGCTTCAACAGTCAATGTGACATAAGGCCCTAAACCATAACAGGCATTATCAGCCGAACTGTCGACGCGTACCCAAATCGATTGCTGGTTCGGATAACCGATATTTCTGTATGATGAAATATTTGAAATGGCCAAGGAATCACCTGCAGCATCATTTTCTGCAAGCGCGTCAGCCTCATTCTTATAATAAGTTATTGTGTAAGCAGTCGATGAAGGAATAATTGCAGTAATATCGGCCGTAACAGAACTGAAATCAAAAGTTGCAATGCCATCGTGATTGTCATTCGCCGCATCAACAAAATCATCACATTTGGCAAAACGCCACGAAGTGCCGGCCGGAATTTGCGTTGCAGACACAATCAGGTTCATTTGTGTCGTATCATAACAACCATTTGCATTTTGCGTACGCACCCAAACCGTATTGCCATTACTGTTGTTATAAACTGTCGGATTCGTAATCTGAACCGCCGGATCCGGATTTTCAGCGCCTGCCCTGGGTAGAGAAATAAGTAAAGGTTTCATTCGCCGCGTTGGCAGAAATCAGGTTTTCTTTTTCTGTAAGATTGAAATCGGATAAGCCGTCGAGATCGTCTTCACACTGGACAAGCGTAACTGTCGCCGGAACATTCGGTCGCGGCAAAACCGTCAATTCAGCCATTGCAGAATAGGCACCGCAAGTATTTCCGTTTTTGCGAAGATAGACCCGGTAAGAATATCCGTTCATCGCATTAGTTATGTTGCTGATCTGTAAAGTGGCAGTTCCTGACCCGCTATAAACCGAATTATCCGCAATAACCGTAAAGGAAGAACCGTCCGAAGCTACCTGCCATTCATACCCATCAACAGGCGTAGTGGTCAGGGTAAATGTGACGTTTTGTGCTTCACAAGCAGTTTGGTTACTGCGGAGGTGTCACAACATTGATAGGCGCAGGTGTTGAATAATCTGAATGCGGAGCAGCATAGCCTGCAGCACTTGTAACTACACCCGAAGCATTTACAGTTGGTGTTCCTAAACCTAAAACGCCATTGGCATCAGCGTCGATAAATCCGGCTTCGGTGACGTCAAAACAGGCATCATTATCACTGTCAAGATCGAGATAATTTTTAGCGTTATCACCGTCAATGTCACTTATTACAAAGTTGATGATGCCACTGTCAGCAGCGGTTTCCAGAGCATCCTGATAACCATTACTGCCCACAACATTACCATCAATTCTTCCGTTGTGGTCGGCATCTGTGGCATTACTTCCGGATTCAACAAGGTCATAAACGCCGTCATTGTCGCTATCGAGGTCGATGTAATCCGGAACGCCGTCGCCATCAGAATCTAATGTCCCCAAACCCGGTTCTTTGGTGTCTTCGAGGCCGTTTTGATTTATATCTGCGAATGCAACTGCAGTAAAATTCTGCCCCATGGCCTCAACTATATCGGGAATGCCATCGTTATCGCTGTCATAATCAAACCCGTCAGCAACGCCGTCACCGTCAGTATCTTTCGGCAGGCAAGTTGCAGCAAATTTAAAGGTTGCCTTGTTATTTTGATTCGACGATAGGTTCGTATGCGTATAAGTCACAGCGTCGACGAGACTGGCATAGAATTTAAAACTGCCTTCACCTGCGGCCAACGAATCAATATTATTAAGCCTGAAGCGAATTTCAAATGAAGAAAATTGCGTGATTCCGCTTTCGAAAAAACCATCATAATTGGTGTCAATCAAAAGCTGGTCGTCCGATTTAAAACAGTTATCGTCTTGTCAACCGGTACCTGAAGCACAAAATTGCCGTCAGGCGTCGATAAAATCGGTAGCAGCTGCTGTTGTTGCATATTCCATTGAAATACTTACCGGATTGCTGAACGTTATTTTTTCAGTAACGCTGTTGCCAATCCCTGCGGCGGTTTCAGACACAAAACTTCCGTCGGAATTTCCGGTGAATGGAATGGCAGCTGTGGCCCGGTTCCTGTCGTAGCTAACGTGAAATTATTGTTGTAGGCACCGTCGCCTGAACTTATGGTGTGGGCGCCGGTAGCCGATAAATTTACAGCCTTATCACCGTAAGATTCGGTGCAATTTGTAATGCCATCGTTGTCGATATCCAAGTCGATATTGTCATTGACACCATCATTGTCAAAATCCGGGGCGCAGGAACTAACCGGAATTTTATCAGAAATCAGCTCAATGCTGCACGCAGTGATTCCCGCTTTTACATAATAAAATCCGGGCCGAGACCAGCCGGAATTGCATCCGGAATATAATTGGCGCCCGTAGCACCAGGAATAGCAACATCATTAAAATACCACTGGTAATAATCAAAAGCGGTCAAAGCGTTAACGGAAAGTTTTACATTGGGAATACAATTCGTATCGACCGAGGTGTCAATTTTGCTGAAAGCGATTTCAGGCTTGAACGTAAAACCCGAATAAAATCCGCCGTAAGTCGCTGCGCCGCTTGATCCAAAATACGAAACATATACCTGGCTTGTAGAATACACCGAAATATTACCCGATAATCCTTCAAAAGTATAGGTTTCAAAAGCCGCGTTTCCCAATACGCTGGTCGGGCAGCTGTAGCCGTCACGCCGCTTGGAAGATTGGCTAAAGTGTAAGGCGTCCCGTCGATGATGAAACTAAGCGTTGAGCCGGTTTCGGTAACTACGGCAACGCTTCCGGTAAAATCGCCATTGCTGCCAATTTGGTTGATGAGCGGAATATTATCGATTTTTTTTGGTGTTTCGCAACTCAGCGGTGGCGCGAAATAAACATCCTGATTGGCCTGGCTTGGAGAACCTCCGATAGCCTGATAAGCGAAGACGTTTTTGGAGGAACTGATGTATAAATTATTATTAGCAGAATATTCTGAGCCGTTTATGGCAATATAGTCTCCAGCTTGTAAAGTAGCGAAAGGCGTTGCAGTATTCCCATTGAGATAAATTTCAGTGTTGTCTTCGTTGGCTACAATCGTTGGTCTTTCCATAATATCTGTACCGTTGCCGCGGATGAAATATATTCCTTTCCGGTTCTTTCCGATGAAACGATCTGGTCGAATCCGATATCGAGGTTGTTAGCATCGCCATTGGTGCCGGCGATTGACCCGCAATTGACTGCGATAGGTTTGTCAGATTTGATAAGGGCGCCTATGAGTCCGTCGCGATTGGCATTATTCGGTTCCTGCGCAGAAATCGCATAGCTTTCGCCGCGGTTTAAATTAATGGTGAAAGGCGCACTTCCTGTTGTACTGTTATTGAGTATCACTCCGGCTTTGAAATGACTGAAAGTGACTGTCGTATTGTTTTCCGTCGCCATGATTCCGGCAAAAGTAAAATGATTTTCATTGGAAGCCGGAACTGCCGTATTGGTAAATGCTCCAACACGAAATTATCTGCCAAGCGCCGCTAAACCTTTCGAAACCAGTCCGCCTGCCTGAAAACTTTGGGGCGTTGTCGTCATCCTGACCGTTACATAAATCTGGTCTTCGGCTTCAATGATAAAACCTTTGTTGTTTTTTACGACATTGGCTTCGCTTGCATTAATAAGGAATTGGGTGTCAAAACCGGCACCGATGTTCAGAACATACGGATTGTCTCTTGAAACCGAACCCTGAATTGTAGCTCCGCCCAGTTGATTGATTGTAAAATTGATTGGAGTGAGGCTCGGGCAGGAAATGTACATGAATTGCCCTTGCGGTTCCTGTGCGTCAGAATTCGATACGGGCGGGATATAATGGGTTTTGCTAAATTGCGCTAAACAATTTGCCGAGAAAAAGAAAAGTAATAAAAAACTTATATATTTTTTCATAATCTCATAAAACAACCAAATGTAATGATTTTATCGTTTCAGTGAAAAATGCCCGCGGATTGTGCGTTCGCCAATGCTGATGACAAACCAGTAATCGGTTGCAGGCAATGGCCTTGAGCCCAGTTTTCCGTCCCATCCCTGTGCATTGCCTCTAAAGGCACTCAGCAATTTTCCGAAGCGGTCAAAAATGGTAATTCTGGCATTCGGATATAACTGCAAAAACGGGACCTTCCAGAAGTCGTTATAACCGTCTCCGTTGGGGGTGAAGAACTTTGGATAATCGAGTACGAAAATGTCTTTTTCTGTTACGCCACAGCCGTTCTTGTCATTTACATAAACCGTGTAAGCACCGGATGCCACGTCATTAAAAACAGTTTCATCCTGGAAAACCCCATTATCAAGCGCGTATTCATAATGGCCGTTTCCGGAAGCGACAATGGTAACCGTGTTTGCACCGCCCATAAAATCAGCAATGATAATATCGTCAATTGTCGCAACACCTGACGGATTGACAATGAATTTTTTCATCGCCGTACAGCCATTCGCATTGGTTACGGTAACGGTATAAGTTCCCGGTGTATTTATAGTAATATGGTTTAATGTCGAATTGGTTGCGTTGTCCCAGGAATAATGTACAAATCCGGAAGCAACTGAAAGCGATATAGAACCGCCGTCGCAAAGGAATTTATTCTCATCTTCAAAATTTGGCGGCGAAAAAGTATTAACAATTAATGTTACCGGAATCACGCCATAACAATCATGACCATTGACAATCCTCGCCCAGATGATTTGCTGGTAAGCTGTCGTATTATTAAACGTGGAAGACAATTGATTCTGTTCCGTCAAAGCATCATTCACAGAAGCAAAATAGCTGACGATAAGTCCGGGTGGGAGTGTAGCTGTAATTTGCGGCGTAACTTCTGTATCAAGATCAAAATGGTACAGCCCGTCCTGAAGCGCGTCACCATCGCAGGTTGCAACAGGATTTTGAGGCGCAATTGTATTATTTGAAATGGCAAGATGTACAGGTGTCATCAGCGTACATCCATAAGAATTAACGACCAGCGCATAAATGGTTTCCGGCGCCGAAGTATAAGCGACAGGATCTATGATGGGAAATTGCTGGTAGGGATCTTCGAAATATTCATTGACAGTCAAATCAGGATCATTCGAAACAATCTGCGCATCAGCTTTTGTAAGATTAAAAACCGTGACGCCGTCATTATCTTCATCACATTGTACAAGCGTTGTTGTTGTCGGATTCAGCGCCGGTGCATATTCAATCTTCACTTCGCTTTCTGCCACACATGCGGAAGCGGCGAGGGAAATTTTTACTTTGTAGGTTCCGGCATCATAAACTTCAAGGTCAGAATCAGTTTCACCATTTAAAAGGACATCATTTTTATACCATTCATATGTATTGTTATCAGGCAATTGCGGATGCGTATCAATCAGATAGGCAGCTCCCGAGCAAACAGGATTTCCGTTGCTGATCAGACGGTTGGCCCTAAATCTGCTCCAACTTTAAAACTGCCGCCGCCCAGGAAAATGGCTGAATCATAACGAACATTCCCTTCATCGGCAATAACAAGCTTGATGTGGTATTTTACATTCGGAGTGACCGTCGATTTCGCGGTTAGGACTGTAGTTTGCCCGTTAAAATTGATTGGTGCGTTAGTACCGTTATAACCGCCGAAGAAATTTTCATTTTTTGCCATGCAGCCACCATTGGTGACGCCATCGCCAATCTGCGGATGCACACTGGTTACCAATACTGATGTGCCATCAGGAAGTACTGCAAGATTGGTATATGGCCCGGAAGAATTAGCTTCTTTTAGTAAAAATGCAAACCCATCAGAGTAGTCGCATGGTGCCGTTCCGTGGTATTCTTCTGAAGCAAAAATATAATCGAAACTCACGTAGTCGGTAAGCGGCGTAAAATCAAATTCGAGAACCGTAGCGTTGAGTGTGTGTGAGATTTCTAATGCCGCTTCCAAATCAGTATCGCCTTCCCAGGCATCTGAACCTTCGTCGATGAGGTTATCGTTCGGGCAGCCGGAACGATTCGCCCTCGCGGTACTCAATACAATACCGTTCGCAAAAGGAAAAGAACTGCCATTGCCGTCAAAAAAACCGTAACTCTGCTCTCCGGGATGAAACGGGTCGCCGTTTACGGTAAAATTCTCGACATTCGCACACGGACTGTTGATCAACACATCCTGTACCAATTGCTGAGCGGTATAAGTGTCGTTTACGGTAACAAACTGTGCCGAAATATTGGTTGAAAAACCAACTAAAAAGAATATAAAAAGGGCGATTTTACTAACTTTCATAGCATCGGCAAAGATACTACAAATCCCGTTTTTTGAGTAATTTATAAGACATTAACATAAATATAACAGTCCAAGCCAAAACAATGCAAATCTGCAGGTAACTCACACTGTAATCAGTAAAATTTTCAGCCGCTCCGACAGATTTTTCTATCGTCTTTGCCAATTGAAACCTGCGAATCGGATTCAATATCAATTCGCTCATTGATTCCAAAGGCAAAAAGCGGTACAATTGCTTCGGAATTTCATTCGATGTTGGAAAAGATATCGAAAACCAATTCCGATAAAAAACTCAACGATATTCCAGATCACGAGAAAACCTAAAGCAAAAGCAGATCTTTTTACCAAAATCCCAAGGAAAAGGCAGAATGAGAAAAATCCCAGTAATTTCACGAAAAATGCCAAAAGATAATCGCCATCCTTAAAAATAATGGATGCTTCGTTATAAGAAGAAAAACTCAGCCCTAAGATCATGATGACAGCGAAAATAAAAACCGTCGAGATAATCGCGAACAATCCGGCAGTGAGGAATTTCGAGAGTAAAAATTCCTTTTTGCTCATGCCATCAATCAGGTTTTGTTTGAGCGTTCCATAACTGTATTCGTTCGAAATCATCGAGACAATTACGATGGCAAGGAATAGTTTCAATACGGCAGCAGTATAAGTCAAAGCATGCCAGATGAAAGGAAAATTAAAAAGCCCGATGTCAGCAAGGCGGAATTTAATGCCGACAATATTAAAGTCGAAAGACGAAACCAGTGCGAGCAGCGCAATCAGCACAAAATAAGTGATGGTCAGGACGCGGCTGGCTTTGTTTTTCCAGATTTTTTGTAATTCTATAGCGAGTAAACGTTTCATGTTTGTAGTGGTTAGGTGGAAAATTATTTGCCGGTCAGTTCTAAAAATTGCTCTTCGAGGCTGTGTTTTCTTTTGACGAGATGATTCAACGAAAGTCCTTTCTCGAACAGATAACGGTTCAAAGCCGCCGCTTCAATCGGATTTTTCAGATAAACCATGACCTTTCCGTCGTCTTCATTTACTTTTTCGACATCGGGATGCTGTTGCATAAGATTGATGAGTTTCGCATTATCATCTGCCTGTAGTTCAAAGAAGCCTTCGTTGGAGGTAATGCCGTCGACAGTTCCCGAATATAAAATTTCGCCTTTGCGCAAAACCAATACGTGTGAACAAACCTTTTCTACTTCATCCAATAAATGCGAAGCCAGTAAAATTGTGGTTCCCAGCGATGCAATCTGCCTGATAATGTCACGGATTTGGTGAATTCCCTGTGGGTCGAGTCCGTTGGTTGGCTCGTCAAGGATCAGGATTTCAGGATCGTTGAGCAGGGCAGAAGCAATCGCAAGACGTTGTTTCATTCCCAGTGAAAAAGTGCGGAATTTACTGTCTTTCCTATCGACAAGTCCGACAAGTGTAAGTTTTTCGATAACCTTTGTATATGGAATTCCCTTGATTTTACAAACGAGTTGCAGGTTTTCCTCGGCAGTCATGTACGGATAAAAATTCGGGCGTTCGATGATGGCGCCGACTTTCTTGAGCGCCTCGTGCGTATCCATAGTGCCGCCAAACCAGGTATATTCGCCTGATGATTTATTGACGACGTTTAAAACGATTCCCAAAGTGGTTGATTTGCCACTTCCGTTTGGCCCAGAATCCCGTAAACATTGCCTTTTTGTATTTCGAGCGAAACGTTTTTTACGGCGTGAAGATAGCCAAAACGCTTGTTGAGGCTTTTGATTGATAATATGGTTTCCAAAATATAATGGTTTAAGGTTATGGTTATGACGAATCGCGCCGTTTATTGTTACAAGGTTAAGAACTCAATTTTTGATGCAATAGTGTCTTCAGTTTTTTACCGGCGGGAATTTCTACAAAGAACGTCACGGCTGTCGCCAGTAAAATCACCAGCGGTAAATTAACCACCAAAACCACAACCCAGAAATTGAGCTGCATTTTTTCTGTAAAGAATGGGATTATCAGGTCTATTGAAATCCATTGGTGGATCAAATAGAGCGCAAACGAGATTTTTCCAAGAAAAAGTGTTACCCTGTTAACGATGAAATGCAGCTTCCGATTCACGAAAAGCACAAAAATCAAAAAGAAAACGGCGAGCATTACACCATATTCACTTTGCGAAATAAAATGGCGCGAAAAACCGGCATTTTCAAATAATGCAAATTGCGCAGCGAGACAGGATAGTATGCAGCAATAGTGTCTTAAGTGATTTTTCGTGGAAATGTAAATCCGAAAAATGCCGTTCCCGCGAAAAATAATGGCAGGAACTGAAACAGCGGGAACCAGAAAATCATCACTTTGGAAAATAGTAAATCGGGCCACAAAAGATTCAATGCCAAGCTTACGCCGATTAAGGAAATACAAATCGCATCGAACAGCCGCAATATCCTGACATGAAACAAAAGCAATATGAAAATATAAAAAACCATCTCGACAATCATCGTCCAATAAGTGCCGTCGAGATGCGGAATGTCAAAATAATACTGGAACATGCTCATATTGGCGAGGTAACTGGCCACAGTCACATCAGGTTTCAAACCCGAAATTATGATCAGTAAAAATGTGAAAGTCACAACCGTCCAATACGTCGGATAAAGCCTGCAAAAGCGATTGATGATGAATTCGGCACTTTTTTTCACCTTGCCGATGCTCATAAAAATGACAAATCCGCTGATGATGAAGAACAAATCGACACCGGTTGTGCCGAGCTTAAATCCGAGCTGCGCCTGCGGCCTGTCCATCGTAAAATGAAAAAATACAACCATCAGGCTCGCAATCCCGCGCAAAGCATCGAGTTCCGGATAACGGAAACCGGATTTGTCAGTAAGATTTTGCGGGTCGGTTTTCAAAAAAAATCAGGTTGGTCACCGCTAATGTAGTCGATTTTACAATCCAATTCAAAAAAAATGCGCCCCGCCTTGACACGAAACGCATTTCCGAACTTAAAACAAAACAAATATTTTTGACTTAATTTTTCAGGATGATGATCCAATCCCATTCCGCCGGATTTCCAATGCCGACACTTGGCGTATAAAGGAATAATTTTATTCCGGCTCCAGGATTTGCGGTCAGGTATTGCCTCACTTTGACCAATCCCTGCACTGAACTCCAAACGGGCTGGTAATCAAATTCTTCATTATTCGGATTGAAAATGTTGTCAAATCCTGCACATGTGAAAAAATCATCGGTATCGGTGAAAGTGAAAGCACTTGCAGGTTGCATATCATCAGGATTTGAGATAGTTCCGAGTCCGTTCCAAACGATTGAACCGTTGAAAATCTCGGTATCGAGTTCGTCATATTTGATTTTTATTGAACCGAAATCGCTTGGCGCAACATAATTTGTACTCAGTGTAAATGTCGCTGTCGAATCGGCAAAAGCGAGTTCTTTTCCGCCTTCAAACTCATTAGTCAGGTAATCGACTTTGAGCAATAATACTTTGTTGTTAGTTTCAATTGGCAATGCATCAGGCGCGTCATTTTCGCCAACGCAGGAAACCAAAAGCAGGATTCCGAATAGCGTTAATAATTTAATTTTCATAGCTTCGATTTATTGGTTTATTAATAGATAGTGAAATTTCGAGAAGGTTGCGTGGCGTCAATTCGCTAATCTATTGCAAAAAAAATGCGTTCCATCTGAGTGACGAAACGCATTTTCCGAATTTAAAACAAAACAAATTATGGACAATTAACCAAATAAAACCAACCAAGTTTATTATTAGATGATTTTTTTATGGAAAGGTTGCGTCCGAATTGCTTTGTCTATTAAACTTTCTGTTCTTTATTGAAATAAACAAGGTAATAATACATCTGTTTTTCTTCGTCCCAGCCTTTTTCTACATATTTTTCAGCACTTTCAGGGTTGATGAAATCGAGTTTGATCTGGATATTCGTATCGAGATTGATCACGTTCTTGATTTTCTTTCTCGCATCAGAGACCGCAGCATTTGCAATTGGGAAAGTCGTCACATCTTCAATCGAAAATTTCTCGCCTTTATCCACTTTATAATTCTTGAATTCCGGAATCAAATCAGGATTGTCCAAAACCTCATTTAAAAAATTCGTCTCTTCAAACTGGTCATTTTTGGCAAAATAATTCACTGAACGGTTCATGAACATCACTTCTTCTTCTTGTCTTCAGCCGGAAGTACTACATCTTTGGCGAATTCCTGGCAGAATTTAAGGTATTTTTTTGTAATGAAATTTTCATCCTGAAACGCATCAACAGAAAGGAAATGCTCTAACCAATATCTTGCGTCATAACGGTTGCTGTCAACGGTCAGGATTTTATAGCCTTCTTCTTTTTTGTAATTGAAAATCAGGCAGCCTTTGTCGAGTTTATTCAGGTTGATGCCTTGTTGCAGAATCATTTCAAGCGCGGTTCCTTTTTCCTCAAACTGAAGAAAATCCGTCTGCAATTCGCTCTTGAAAATCCCGATCGCATCAACGACATTATTGTCAATACTGATATTCGTCAAATACGTCACATAAACTTCCCCGTTCTTAATATGCGGGTGATTCGACTGCTCGAATAAATGTTTGGTAATCTTTTTAGAGACATCATGCACATTTGCCGGATTTTCAAAAATTTCCGTCGCAAATTTGAACATGTCGTTATAATCCAGATCGACTTCGTGGGCGAATTGGAAATAATTTTCCTCTTTATCTCTGAATGGCTTGAAAAAATATTCTTTGATCAAAGGCATGATTTCGTCATTCAACGAAAAAGTGTTTTCTGATAAAAAGATGGCTTCGTTGCGGGATTTGTTTCCAACTCTGTGAATCGATAAAGACTCGATGTGGGTATTGTAAAGGTTGATCATTTTTTTTTTTAGATGAAAGAAGCAAGAGTCAAGAGCCAAGACTTAAAAGTATTGACGTCACCCTTCTTATTTCCTTAATATTTTTGTTAGATTTATATAGTTGTTTTTCTCTTGGTTCTTGACTCTTGGCTCTTTTCTCTTAACTAATTCCAGTTTTCTTCGAAGCCAAAATCCTCAAAATTCTCTCCGCCGTCAAGCATATCCAAATCGTCTTCGTCATAATCATCCTCATCATAATCAAAATCCGAAGTGACTGAATCACTAAAATCTTTCTCCGGCGCATTCATCGGCATTTCACCATGAGAAAATAACAACGAAGGATACGTTTCGCCAACCTCAATTGCTTCAATCGCAGCAAGTTCGACAAGGAAAGTCCACATGTTCAGGAAATCATAAACATAAATGATTTTTGTCTGGTTATCGCTCAAAATTTCATCCAACTGATAATCGCTCATGATTTTCTGCTCGCCCGGCACATCGCCCGTGTCAAAAAGCGAAATCTCCTCATCCTGATTCCATTGGTCATCACACGTATAAAATGAAGCAATTTCGAGTCCGTCAAAACCAAAAGCATTCACGATCGCGTTGTGCAAATCCTCCAGCGTATCGTCTTCCATAATGGCAATATCCCGAAAAACATCATCTTCAGTATCGAGAATTACCCTGAATTTGTAAACCATAATCGTAGTTTTTTATTGAGAGGGCAAAGGTAAAATTTAAATTCAGTTTCGGTGCAAAAAGTAATCAACAATTTCGAATGAAGATGGCCATTGATTCATAGATTTTGGGGCAAGCTTTCGTCTTTGCGCCTTTGCGTGAAAATAATCTCGCAAAAGGCGCAAAGACGCAAAGTAAAACAATCTTTTTATTTTTTCAGAAGCTGATCCGGCTATCCGCAGTAGTTTTTCGGCCGAACCCCGGCCAAAAAAGCTACTTGCTCCTATCCGGGCTAGGGCATCTGTTTTCACAAGAAAATTTTGGTTTCCGACTTTCAACTTTGGACTTTTTACTTTCGACTAATTTCCGTAAATTTGCACTCCAAAATAAAGGAAAAGATAAAATGTTAGACAGACTTCAAATCGTAAAACAGCGTTTCGACGAAATCTCCGACCTGATCATCCAGCCCGATGTCATCGCCGACCAGAAGCGCTATGTGCAGTTGAACAAAGAATACAAAGACCTTAAAGCGCTGGCCGAAAAACGCGATGAATACGTTACCTTAATGGCGAACATCGACGAAGCCAACGAAATCATAACCGACGGCAGCGACGCCGAAATGGTCGAAATGGCCAAAATGCAACTCGACGAAGCCAAAGAAAGATTGCCTGAATTAGAAGAAGAAATCAAGTTCATGCTGATCCCGAAAGACGCCGAAGACGCCAAGAATGTCATGGTCGAGATCCGCGCCGGAACCGGTGGCGACGAAGCCAGTATCTTTGCAGGCGATTTGTTCAGGATGTACACCAAATATTGTGAAGGCCGCGGCTGGAGAACTTCAGTAGTCGACATGAACGAAGGCACATCAGGCGGATTCAAGGAGATCATTTTCGAAGTAACCGGAGAAGATGTTTACGGAACACTGAAATTCGAAGCCGGCGTTCACCGCGTACAACGCGTTCCGCAAACCGAAACCCAAGGGCCGTGTACACACATCCGCAGCGACGGTAATGGTTTTGCCAGAAGCTGAAGAATTCGACGTGCAGATTGATATGAACGATGTGCGCATCGACTTTTTCTGTTCATCAGGGCCTGGCGGGCAATCCGTAAATACTACAAAATCTGCAGTTCGTTTGACCCACATCCCAACCGGATTGGTGGCGCAATGCCAGGACGAGAAGTCACAGCACAAGAACAAAGACAAGGCGTTCACGGTTTTGCGTTCCCGTTTATACGAGCAGGAACTCGCCAAAAAACAAGAGGAAGATGCTAAAAAGCGCTCTTCTCAGGTAAGTTCAGGTGACCGTTCTGCAAAAATCCGCACCTACAATTACGCTCAAGGCCGCGTTACCGACCACCGCATCGGCATGGACGTTTTCGATATGGATGGCGTGATGAATGGCAAAATCCAGAAGTTGGTTGATGAGTTGCAACTTGTCAACAACATGGAAAAATTGAAAGAAGCTAGTGAAGTTTTTTAAAAAGAAAAAAGAATCAAGACACAAGAATCAGGACAGAAATATAAATATGAAAGCAGTATTTTATCGGGAAACCAAATTTCTTGATTCTTGACTCTTTCTTCTTTCATCTAAAAAATGACTACCGACCAGCTCATCAAACAAATCCGCATCAAAAAATCCTTTCTCTGCATAGGCCTAGACCCGGATTTGACCAAACTCCCAAAAGTACTATCCGACACCGAAGACCCGATTTTCGAATTCAATAAAAGCATCATCGACGCCACACATTATGTCACCGTTGCATACAAACCAAATATTGCCTTTTACGAAGCTTACGGACTAAAAGGCTGGCAGTCGCTTCAAAAAACCATCAATTACCTTAACGAAAATTATCCCGAAATTTTTACGATTGCCGATGCCAAACGCGGCGATATCGGCAATACTTCTTCGATGTATGCGAAAGCCTTCTTTGAAGATCTGAATTTCGACAGTATTACAGTTGCGCCTTACATGGGTAAAGATTCTGTTGAACCGTTTTTAGCGTTTGAAGACAAGCATACGATCATGCTGGCGCTGACTTCCAACGAAGGCGCTTTCGATTTTCAGACTTTAAAAGTTGACGGAGAAGAATTGTACAAAAAAGTCCTCGAAACTTCAAAATCCTGGAAGAATTCCAAAAACCTGATGTATGTCGTTGGCGCTACAAAAGCAGAATATTTTAAGGAAATCCGGAAAATCGTTCCTGATAGTTTCCTGCTCGTTCCCGGAATCGGCGCACAAGGCGGAAGTTTAGCCGATGTCTGTCAATATGGATTAAATGACAATGTAGGATTGCTCGTAAATTCTGCACGTGCCATCATTTATGCTTCTTCAGGATCAGATTTCGCTGAAAAGGCGCGAGAGGAAGCATTTAAGGTTCAGGAGGAGATGAAAACTTTATTGGCGAAGTATTAGAAGAAAGATTGCTGCGCTGCAAGAATCAAGACCGCTTCGCTGCAAGATTTTTCGCAAACTGAAAAATCTTGATTCTTGCAGCGCAGCGGTCTTGTTTCTTTCTTCTACAACAAAAATGCTTTCAATTCATCATAAGAACAAATCTTCACGCTTTTCTTTTCCTTTCCCAAAACACTTTCAATCTGTTGCGGAATTGGCAAGGAAACATCCAAAACCGGTTCAACAATATCAAGAAATTTTATCGGATGCGCAGTTTCCAGGAATATACCAATCTGGTTTTCCTTCAATTCCTTTTTCAATCCCAAATAACCAACGGCACCGTGCGGTTCGGCGATGTAACCATTGTTTTTATAAATGGATTTCATTGCTTCCTTCGTTGCTTCATCCGAAAAAGTGTAAGACGAAAAATCCTTTTCAAATTCCTTCAAGTCGTTGTGGTACAATTCCTGAATCCTGATAAAGTTACTCGGATTTCCTACATCCATCGCATTTGAGATCGTAGCTTTTGATGGTTTCGGGTCGTAATTTCCATTTTCAAGAAATCTGGGAACCGTGTCGTTTGCATTAGTAGCAGCGACAAAATGAGCAATCGGCAAGCCCAATCTTTTCGCCATGATACCGGCGCAGATGTTTCCGAAATTTCCACTCGGGCAAGAAACCACAAGCGGTTTTTTGTATTTTTTCAATTGCTTGTAAGCGAAGAAGAAATAAAACATCTGCGGCAAAAAACGCGCAATGTTGATTGAATTCGCCGATGTCAGGTTTTTATGCGAAAGTTCGTCATCCAGAAAAGCTTTCTTTACCATGTCCTGGCAATCGTCAAAAACGCCATCTACCTCGAGCGCAGTAACGTTCTGTCCTAAAGTCGTCAGTTGCCGTTCCTGGATGTCGCTCACTTTACCCGACGGATATAAAATCACGACATCAACGCCATCGACGCCTAAAAATCCGCTTGCGACCGCACCTCCCGTATCTCCGGAAGTCGCGACTAAAACGGTATTTTTTGCACCTGCATTTTCACGATTGAAGTAAGCAATACATCGTGCCATGAATCGTGCGCCAACATCTTTGAATGCCATTGTAGGTCCAGTGAAATAATTCGAGCGAATAAATGTTTTCTTCTACTTCTTCCAAAGGAAAATCAAAACACAAAGTTTCTGCAATGATCTGTTTTAAAACCGTTTCCGGAATTTCGGCACCGACAAATTGCCTGATTGCTTCAAACGCAATTTCTTCATTGGAAAGATTTTCGATATTCTCAAAAAACTTTCCGCCAAGCGGAGTGATGTTTTCCGGAAAATATAGTCCTTTATCTGGCGCCAATCCTTGAATTACCGCTTCCTGAAACGAAACTTCCGGTGCATTGTGATTTAAACTATAGTACTTCATATTTTTTTATTGAACACGAATTGCACAAATTTTCACAGATTGAATTTGTGAAAATTCGTGCAATTTGTGTTATATTTTAATCAATTATCTTCACGCCTTCATCACTCACTCTCGAAACATGAATTTCATAAGGCAACTGCATTTCATCATAAATGGCGCACATCGCTTTCGCTACTTTTCCTGCCGTCTCTTTTCCTTTACTCAAGGCGAAAATCGACGGACAGGAACCTGAAATTCCACTGCCCAAGGCACCTTTTTCCATTGCAGTTGCTTTCATCGCATCAAATCCCGGAATCAGGACACCGCGAATCGGCTCAACAATTTCGTCGTGCAAAGAACGTCCAATCAATTCGTAATCGTTCGTATACAATCCCGCGATTAATCCGCCGACATTGCCCCATTGTGCAATGGCGCTTTTGAGCGAAACATTTTGCTTCAATACCGAACGTGCGTCTGAAGTGCGCAATTCAATTTGTGGATGGATGACGGTCGCATACATTTCAACCGGACTTTTAATCTTGATGATGTCTAAAGGATTATAACTACGAACCAATGTAAATCCGCCAAAAGGGCAGGAGCGACATTGTCGGCATGGGCACTTCCGCTCGCGAGTTTTTCGCCTTGCATCGCGAATTTTACCAATTCAGCATTTGTAAACGGATTTCCCAAAAGCGCATTGATTCCGAAAACCACTCCGGCAGAACTTGCTGCGGAACTTCCGATACCGCTTCCGGCTTTTATTTTTTTATGGATTTCGATTTCAAAGCCGAATTCTGTTTCGATTTCTGCGAGCATTGCCAAAGCTGCTACTCCGGAAACATTCTTTTCGGTTTCCAGAGGCAAATCTGCCCCGATGATTTTTTTAATTCGGATGCCTTTTTCAGCAGTTTTGCGTACGATCATCTCATCGCCAACATTGTCGAGGCATAATCCGAGAACGTCGAATCCGCAAGAGAGATTGGCGATTGTGGCCGGGCAGAATAATTTTACTTCGTTCATAATAATCAGTTTTTGCCGCGAAGACACAAAGTACCTAAGGTTTTTAAACTTTGTGTCTTCGCGTCTTTGCGCTTTTGTGGCATGATTTAGGCCGACAATTAAACATTACCGATACGAATTACGTCCGCAAAAATTCCGGAAGCCGTAACCGCAGCACCCGCGCCCGCACCTTTAATAATCAATGGCTGGTCAACGTAACGATCGGTATAAAACAACACGATATTGTCTTTTCCTTCGAGGTTGTAAAACGGATGGTCTTTCGGGATGAATTGCAGGCCGACATTGGCTTTTCCATTCTCGAATTGCGCTACATATTTAAGGCGGCTGTCTTTCGCGACGGCTTCTTTATACAGGTTTTCAAAATGGACAGCTTCGGTTTTTAAGGTTTCAAAGAAATCCGGAACGGTGTCTGCTTCTGCTGATTTTTGAGGCATAAAGGAGATGTTTTCGATTTCGTCGATATCCATTCTGTAACCGCTTTCGCGTATTAGAATCAGGATTTTACGGGCGACATCCATTCCGCTCAGATCGATTCTCGGATCCGGTTCGGTGAAACCCTGCACTCCGGCTTCTTTTACAACATCATAAAAAGTACTGTTTTCATTGAAATTATTAAAGATGAAATTCAAACTTCCTGATAAAACAGCCTGTATCTTATGGATTTTATCTCCGGAAGCAATCAAATGCTTTAAAGTGTCAATAATAGGTAATCCTGCGCCAACGTTGGTTTCGAATAAGAATGGTGCGTTGTATTTTCGCGACAAATCCTTCAGGCTTCTGTAATTACTGTATTCAGAAGCGCAGGCGATTTTGTTGCAGGTCACGACTGCGATGTTTTCCTTTAAATATTTATCATAGGTTTTGGAAACTTCTTCATTCGCGGTAATATCCACGAAAATACTGTTGCGCAAATTGAGTTCTTTTACTTTTGCGATGAATGCATCTTTATCGGCAGTTTCGCCGTTTGACAGCAATTCCTGCCAGTCTTTAAGCGGAATTCCATCTTCGTCAAAATGCATTTTCCTGGAATTTGAAACGGCAATTACACGCAAATTGATTTTTAAATTGTCCTTAAGGTATTTTTTCTGCTGGTGGATCTGCTCCATGAATTTTTCGCCGACATTTCCAACGCCCATGACAAACAGGTTGAGTTGCTTTACATTGTCTTCGAAGAACCTTTCATGCAAAGTATTGAGCGCTTTTTTTACATCATTTTCATTGATGACAACAGAAATATTCCTTTCGGAAGCGCCTTGCGCAATCGCACGAATATTGACGTTATTTTTTCCAAGTGTACTGAACATTTTACCGCTCAAACCTTGATGGTTCTTCATATTTTCGCCAACAAGTGCTACAATACAGAGATTTTTTTCAACGATACACGGATCGATTTTATTTTGGGAAATTTCCAATTCAAAAGCTTTGTCGATGGATGATTTGGCTTTGTCAGCGTCGGCATTCAGGATTCCGATGCAAATGGAGTGTTCAGAAGAGGCTTGTGTAATAAAAATCACGTTGATGTTTTCATTCGACAACACCTCAAACAATCTTTTTGACGAACCTGAAACACCAATCATTCCGGAGCCTTCGAGCGTCAGTAACGCAATTTTGTCAATGTGGCTGATACCTTTAATCGGATTTACATGCGACAGATTTTCGTTGGAAATATAAGTTCCCGGCGCATCAGGTTCAAAAGTATTCTTAATTAAAATCGGAATATTTTTGCTCAAAACCGGCTGAATCGTCGGTGGATACAACACTTTTGCTCCAAAATGCGACAATTCCATTGCTTCCTGATACGAAATCGTTTCAATCGGCTGTGCCTGCTTTACCAATTTCGGATTGGCGGTGAACATTCCGTTGACATCGGTCAGATTTCAAGTTCGGTCGCATCCAGTGCCGCTGCGACAATCGCCGCCGTATAATCAGATCCGCCGCGGCCTAAAGTTGTATTGTTGCCATCAGTCGATGATGCGATGAAACCCGGAATAATAACCACAGGCGAATTGTCAATGCTGAAAAATTCCGTGATCAACGCATCCGTCAGGTGAAAATTCACAACTGCCTTTCCGAAATGGCTGTTGGTTTTGATCAGTTCGCGGCTGTCTTTGTATTCGCAACCCGGTAATTGCTGTTTGAAAGCCTCGGCAATGATATAGGACGAAAGCATTTCACCAAAACCCAGAATCGTATCAGAAGTGCGGCTCGACAATTCACCCAAAAGAAAACAGCCGTCGAGCAACGTTTCCAAATGGTTGATGATGCGTTTGATGTGGCTTAAAATGGCGCTTTGATCGTTTACCGGAATCAGTTCTTTGATGGCAGTCAGGTGCTTGGATTCGATTTCGGCAATAATGTCTTTGTACGTTTCATCTTTTTCTGAAGCTTTTTGTGCCGCCAGAACCAGCAAATCGGTGACACCGCTGAAGGCTGAAACGACGACTACCATTTGTGAATCGGCGACTTTATTTTTTACAATGTCGATGACAAGCTTAATATTTTGTGCGTTGGCTACTGAAGTACCGCCAAATTTGAGAATTTTCATGATGTTTTGTATGTAATGTATTTACTCGGGAATTTTGCTTTCCTGCGAAAACAATAAAAT
This sequence comes from Flavobacterium sp. 3HN19-14, assembly GCF_051373205.1. NCBI lineage: Bacteria > Pseudomonadati > Bacteroidota > Flavobacteriia > Flavobacteriales > Flavobacteriaceae > Flavobacterium > Flavobacterium sp. 3HN19-14. The sequence goes on along the minus strand of NZ_JBPPZT010000001.1, from coordinate 3,443,042 downwards.
CTGGATTATATGTGAAAATTTTACCCCAAAGGGGTTGTAGTAGTTGTTGTGGTGCCAACAGCAGTCACCGCCGAAGAAGCGGTTGTGAAAAAATACCTGTATGTCGCGTTGTGCTGTTGCATAAGATTTTTCAAAAGTACATTTTTTTATAAAAAATAAAAGCTTTTGTGAAATTTTTACGGATATCTGTTGATTGGATGTTATTCGTTTGGGATAATTGATTTTTTTGTTATAAAAATAGGTTTTAATAAAATATCTTCAGCGGATTTGGTTTTACGACGCCCCTCGACTGCGCTCGGGGTGACAGATTGTGCTGTCAAGTTATTTGTTGATGTAAATTAGGTTGTCACCCCGAGCGCAGTCGAGGGGGCTTAGAAGATTAAAATTGTGTATTAAATTTTGCTTTACAAAGTCAAATAACCGAATTTTACATTTACCATAATAATCGAAAATGTCACAACTTCCAACCTCTATATTTTCGTTTTTAAACGAATTAAAGCAAAACAACGACCGCGATTGGTTCAACGAAAACAAAGCGAGGTTTTTAGTGCAACAGGATATTATCATCAATTTTGCTGACAAATTGCTCGCTAAACTCAATCTTCATGACGTGATTGAAACGCCTTCGGGCAAGAAAAGCGTTTACCGGATTTACCGCGACATAAGATTTTCGCATGACAAAACACCATTTAAAAATTACTGGAGCGGTAGTTTTACAAGGGCGACTTCGCAACGGCGCGGTGGTTATTATTTTCATTTGGAATCAGGCAACAGTTATATTGTCGGCGGATTTCAGGCACCCAATACGGCTGATATTACGCGAATTCGAAAGGCAATCAGCTTCGATCCGTCGGAATTACAGGAAATCCTCAATCATCCTTCATTTATAAAAACCTTCAAAAAACTCGAAGGTGAACAGTTAAAAACTACCCCGAAAGGATTTGATGCCAATGATCCTGCGATTGAACTGTTGCGCTTCAAGCAATTTCGCCTCGTAAGAAGATTTTCGGATGAAGAAGTTTTGAGTGATGATTTTCTTGAAAAAGCGGATGAGGCATTGCGGAATATGCGCCCGTTTTTTGATTATATGAGTGAAGTGTTATATGAAGATGGCAGATAGCAGATTTCAGACGGCAGTAACTGAAATCTGCTGTCTGCAACCTGCCGACTTCTTTAATCTTATCAACAACCCTTGCTTTTTAGCAATCGATTGCGGAATTTTGCCGCATCAATCAAACCAACATGGACAATACGCATTACATCAGTTCTGATATCCTTACTTTAGACAATCTTCGCGAAATCATCGTGCACCAGAAAAAACTGGAACTTTCAGAAGAAGCAAAAGTTAATATCCAGAAATGCCGTGATTACCTCGACAATAAAATGACATCGCACAACGAGCCGATTTACGGCATCAATACCGGATTTGGCTCGTTATACAACATTAAAATCTCCAACGAAAATTTATCGCAGCTGCAGGAAAATCTCGTCAAATCGCATGCTTGCGGCACCGGCGAAGAAGTACCGCAGGACATCGTGAAAATAATGCTGCTGCTTAAAATTCAATCGCTGAGTTACGGGAATTCTGGCGTGCAATTACTCACCGTTGAACGCCTGGTTGATTTTTATAACAATGATATTTTACCGGTAATCTATGAGCAGGGTTCACTCGGTGCTTCAGGCGATCTGGCGCCCTTAGCACATTTGTCGTTGCCGCTTTTAGGTGAAGGTGAAGTGTATTTTGAAGGAAAGAAATTCCATTCCAAAGAAATTCTCGAAAAATTCAACTGGCAGCCGATTGTAATGCAATCCAAAGAAGGTCTGGCGTTGCTCAACGGCACGCAATTCATGAGCGCTTACGGGACTTATGTCTTGATAAAAGCCTGTAAATATTCGTATCTTGCAGATTTAATCGGAACCATTTCCCTCGAAGGTTTTGATGGCAGAATTGAGCCATTCAATGAATTGATCCACTACATCCGCCCGCACAAAGGACAGGTCGTAACGGCAAAACGCGTTTCCGATTTCCTCGAAGGAAGTGAAATCATTACGCAGAAAAAACAACACGTACAGGATCCGTATTCATTCCGCTGCATTCCGCAGGTTCACGGCGCTTCAAAAGATGCCATCGATTATGTGAAGAAAGTTTTTAAGACGGAAATCAATTCTGTCACTGATAACCCGAATATTTTCATCGACACCGACCAGATCATTTCAGGCGGAAATTTCCACGGGCAGCCATTGGCTTTAGCACTCGATTTCATCGCAATGGCGCTGTCGGAATTGGGCAGTATTTCCGAAAGGAGAACTTATCAATTGATTTCGGGATTGCGGGGATTGCCTGCATTTCTGGTTGAAAACCCCGGATTAAATTCCGGTTTCATGATTCCGCAATATACCGCAGCAAGCATTGCCAGCCAGAACAAGCAATTGTCGACGCCGGCGAGTGTAGACAGCATTGTTTCCTCGAACGGGCAGGAAGACCACGTGAGTATGGGCGCAAACGCCGCAACGAAAGCCTTGCGAGTGATTGATAATCTGGAAAGGATTCTTGCGATTGAATTGATGAATGCGTCTCAGGCTGTACATTTCCGTGAACCGTTGCAATCGAGTGAATTTATCGAGGCATTCCTGAAAGCGTACCGCGAAGATGTTCCTTTGGTGAAAGAAGACAGGATTTTGCATTATGATATTGAAAATACAATTGCATTTTTGAGGAGTTTCCAAATTGAAGAGGAACTTTTTAACTAAAGGCTGGGAATAGAATGGTATGAAAAGCGTATTTTTGCAGTCACTTAAAATTTTACGCCATGCTTAAATCATTCCTGAACTTTCACCCCATATTTTTCCTGATAATCGCCACAACCTTAGAAGTTTTGGGCGATGCGTTGATTAGGATGTCGATTTATAATCACGTCGGCACAGCACGAATTGCGTTGGCTGTCGTTGGTGCGGTACTTTTGTTTGGCTATGGATTTTTCCTGAATTTAGCGCCAGTCGAATTTGGCCAGGTTGTCGGTCTCTACATCGCCACACTGTTTATTGTTTGGCAAATTGTAAATTATTTTACTTTTCATACGCTTCCTACTTTGCCAATTCTTGTCGGCGGCGCTTTAATCGTTTCAGGCGGGCTCATCATTACTTTTTGGAAAGCTTAATTCAGCGTAAATTATCTGCAGGGATTTTGTAATTTTGGAAGTATTCAAATTAAGAAAATGAAAATTGTCCTTTCTCCTGCAAAATCCCTCGATTTCGAATCTCCGTTGCCGACCGAAAAATTCACGAAAAGCGCTTTCATGAAGCAAAGCCGCGAAGTAAATGCCGTCGTGAAAAAAAAATCGCCGAAAGAGCTTTCAGCACTGATGGATATTTCAGATAATCTCGCCGAACTCAACTGGAAACGCAATAAAAAATGGAAGACGCCTTTCAAGCCTGACAACGCGCGGCCTGCCATTTATGCATTCAATGGCGATGTTTACCTCGGGTTGGATGCTTATTCGATTCCGCAGGCAAAAATTGACAAGTTGCAAAACGAACTTCGCATTTTATCCGGATTGTATGGTTTATTGAAACCACTCGACTTAATCCAGCCGTATCGCCTTGAAATGGGAACAAAATTACCCGTTGGCGACCACGAAAACCTATACAAATACTGGAAAAAAACCTTGACGGACGCACTCAATAAAGAACTCAAAAAAGGCGAATTATTCATCAACCTTGCAAGCAAGGAATATTTCGACGCTGTTGATGAAAAAAAGCTGAAAGTTCCCGTAATCACACCAGAATTTAAGGATTATAAAGACGGAAAATTGAAAGTCATCAGTTTCTTTGCCAAGAAAGCACGCGGCATGATGGTACGCTACATCGCTGATACAGATGCGAAAACCGTCGACGATTTGAAAGGTTTTAATTATGAAGGTTATCAGTTCGACGCCAATCTGTCGAAAGGAAATCACCTGATATTTACACGATAATGACCGGCATATTAGCACAGTTGGTCGCATTGACGACTTACGGAAATGATTATCTGAAAAATGGTGACAACGCTGCAAAATTGGGTTTTGAAAATTCTGTTTTTCAATTCTGCAACTCAGTTGATTTCAGGGTTTTCAGGAAGAAATTTTTCTGGTCAAAACCGCAAGAGGAAATCCTGGTCAGCAATCCCGCAAAATGGTTTGAATTTTTAAAACACAATGGCTGTAAGCACCTGCGTTTGTTTTTTGAATATTCTAAAGATGAAAAAATTGCCACAGACCACAAACTTGCAGGAATGGTAGGAGGTGGCGGCACCTGGCTGATTGAAGCGGTTTACGAAACCTATTCCAATTTCTGGGCCAACCGTTGGGAAGTTACTACCCGCGATTCGCCCGAAAATAAAATTTGGACTGTCAATTACGGCATGATTTTCGAGAAGGCCGAAACCATCAATTTGCAACCTGAAAATCTTTCAGTTAAAGAAAAATTTAATGATACGCTTACTGAAATCGCTGCATTTGCCAATGCACATCAATTAAAAAATTGGGCCGATTTATTCGAAAGAGCAAAACTGGTTTTAAGTAGTGATAAACCGGAAGAAAATTATTATCACGACGATTTCGTGCCTTTGCAAAATTATCCGCTGCTTTCACAACAGCTTTTGTTCGCGGCCGGAACAGCCTGGGTTTTCGGAGGAATGGGTTCGTGGAATGACATTGGTTTCAGCAATGAAGAAGATGATGCGTTATACGAAAGTCTTTCGGCCCAACTTTACGCCAACATCAACGAAGCGATTATTGCCGCTGTTAACGCCTATTGACAGATAAAAATGAATGACGATTTCCAGTTTAAATTTATCACACCCGAAAATGAAATCGCCGATTTTACAGAAAGCATCGGCATGTTTCAAAATTCGTCGGATGAAGCGAAGGAAATCGTCATTGTGCCTGACGGCCGCATCGATTTGTTTTTCTGGAAGGTCGGTCAGGAACCTTGGCAGGTAATTTTAATCGGACTTGAAACTTTTCCCGAACAAAGAAGCGTTCCGCCGAAAACTACAGCATTTACAATCAGTTTCAGACCGTTGGCTGTTGAATATATTCTTAAAAATTCCATCGCAGGCATTATTAATACTGCGAAAATTCTTCCTGATGATTTCTGGGGTTTCAACGAACAAGATTTTACTGATTTCGAAACTTTTTCCGCGAAAGCGGCGCAAAAAATAACATCACTTTTACCAACCGCAATCGATGAAAGAAAAACGAAAACTCTTCAAATTAATTTACGAATCTAACGGCGAAATGAGCGTTACTGCACTTTCAGAACGCGTCGGCTGGAGCAGCAGGCAGATGAATCGCTACTTCAGCCAGCAATTCGGACTTTCGCTAAAATCGTATTGCAATATCCTGAGGTTTCGCGCGTCATTGGCGCATATCGCGCGGGGAAGCTTTTTCCGGAACTTAATTTCACAGACCAGAATCATTTTATCAAAGAGATCAGGAAATTTTCGGGAGTAGCGCCGAAAGAACTATCCAAAAACAAAAACGACCGATTTGTACTATTATCAGTCCTGAAGCGGCAATAATTTTGTCCTGTAAATATTAATTTTCAGGATATGTTAGTTACAGATAAAACAATTGCAATCGTTGGTGGTGGTCCGGGCGGACTAACACTGGCAAGACTTTTACAGCTCAAAGGCGCCAATGTAAAAGTATATGAACGGGATTTTGACCAATTTGCACGAGTGCAGGGTTCGCCACTCGATATGCACGACGATTCGGGAATGGCGGCTATTATCAAGGCAGATTTGCTCGAAGAATTTAAAAAAACGTATCGTCCCGGCGCTGACAGGATGATTATCGCCGACGAAAATGCGAAAGTCTTTTTCAGCGACCACGACACTAAACCCGAAGAAGAATTCGGTCACGCCCATTTTCGCCCCGAGATTGACCGCGTTCGTTAAGAAATATGTTGCTCGAATCGCTACAACCTGAAACCGTAATCTGGAACAGCCATTTTATTGCGATGGAAAAATACGATGAAGGGTGGCTGCTGCATTTCAAAAACGGCAATTCCGTTTATGCGGATATCGTGATTGGTTCGGATGGCGCCAATTCTAAAATCCGCCCTTATCTCACCGATATCAAACCATTTTATTCCGGCATAACGATGCTTGAAGGCAATGTGCATGATTCGGAAGCAAATGCACCATTCATCCATGCGTTGACCAATGGCGGGAAAATCATGGCTTTCGGGAATACTAAAAATGTGTTGCTTGGACAAAAAGGCGATGGGAATTTAGGGTTTTATGCCAGTTTCAAAACAGAAGAAAGCTGGGCTAAAAACAGCGGAATTGATTTTTCTGATACAAAACAAGTATTGGATTGGTTCCAACAAAAATACCCCGAATGGGATAAAGTTTGGTATGAATTATTCGAAAATGCAGAAGCGCCGTTCATTCCGAGACCGATTTATTGCATGCCTTTAGACCAAAACTGGGAAGCCTTACCGAATTTAACCATCATTGGCGATGCTGCACATGTAATGCCGCCATTTGCAGGCGAAGGCGCGAATATGGCAATGTTGGATGCATTGGAATTAAGCGAAAACCTGACTTCGGATAAATTTGAAACTTTGCAGGAAGCTATCGCCGATTATGAAATTAAGATGCGAAACAGAGCAGCTGTTGCGATGAAAGAATCATTAGAAAACGGCGAAAAGATGCATAGTAAAGATGCGCTATCAACGATGATGGAATTCTTTACGGCGCATTGATATTCTAAACAGTATTTCTCTAAAAAGAATATCTTTGCCACAGAAATATTCTTTGAGAAAAATAAACCGAATGAACTTCCGCGCAATCATTACCAGCCTTATTGTATTGACTTTTTTTTCCGCAACTGCACAAGATGCTGATACCGGAATGTGGTTTACGTATTTCGGCAACCAGAAATTCCATAAAAAATGGAATTTCCATAACGAAGTGCAGTACCGTAATTACAACTTTGTTGGTGATTTAGAACAGTTTATGGTGCGCACCGGAATTGGTTATGATATTACAGAAAACAACAATAATGCATTGGTTGGTTATGCGTATGTACATTCAGAACCGTACAATGCCGCCGGAGAAAAAGGCAATACAAACGAACACAGGATTTTTGAGCAGTTCATCACAAAGCAGCAATTCGGGCGCGTGAATATCCTGCACCGCTATCGTTTTGAACAGCGTTTTATCGGTGATGACTATAAGATGCGTTTGCGTTATTTCCTGTCGGTGAACGTGCCGTTGAATAAAAAAGTGATGGATAAACACACGATTTATGCCTCGGCAACCAATGAAATCTTCATCAATACAAAAGAAAATCATTATGACCGCAACCGCGTTTTTGGCGGATTGGGTTATTGTTTCAATAAATTTGTCAGGGTAGAGGCGGGTTATATGCGACAGTTTTTACCGGGAAAAAGCCGCGGTCAATTTCAGGTAATGTTGTTTAATAACCTGCCGTTTTAAGGGAATTTCAAAATAAAAAATCCCAAATTCCAATTGATGCATAATCAGTTGGGATTTGGGATTTGATTTTTGTTATTTGGAATTTTTAATGCATTGCTTCGTTCGGATCTACTTTATTTTTCCCTCTTTTTACAAATAAAATGATTGGGATACAACAGAGAAACATCACACCGAGGTACATAAATATATCCATATAAGACATTACGGTAGCTTGTTTCATTACCGAAAAATCCAGAACACCGTCGGCTTTATTTAGCGCTTCATTGATACTGCTTCCTTTTGATTGAAAGCTTTTTTGAAGCATCGCAATTCGCTGTTGTACTTCTGGTCTGCTGCCATCAAGGTGCGCTACGAGGTCAACGCGGTGCATTTGCGTAAATCTTGTGATGAAAGTTGTGATGATAGCGATTCCGAATGATCCGCCTAATTGACGCATCATTCCGGTAAATGCGGCACCTTCGCCGATGTTTTTGCCTTTTAGCGTGGATAATGCCATGGTTGTGATGGGTACGAAAAGTAATCCGAGTCCCATCCCACGCATGATTAAAGGCCAGAAGAAATGCTCGGTTCCTGTGTCGGCGTAATGATATTGTGCATCCAAAAAGTGAAGACGAAAAAAATCACAAAACCAATTGCCACCATATACGGTTGCGGTACGCCTTTTTGTATCAGATTACCGATGATAGGCATCATAAAAGCGGTCGTCAGCGAACGAGGAATAAGCAATAAACCAGCGTCTGTAGCTGTCCAACCCAAAATTTGCTGTGTATAAATCGGAATGATTAAAGTTGAACCATATAACCCAAATCCGAGTATGAAACACATAAACGTCCCGACCCTTAAATTACCGTCTTTTAAAACGCTGAGGTTGACAATCGGATGTGCATAAGTGAGTTCGCGCCAGATAAAGGCAATCAATCCGAATACAAAAACGAGACTGAGGATGACAATCGTACTGTCGTTAAACCAATCGTCCTGCTGGCCGTGCTCGAGTACGAATTGCAATGAGCCGATAAACGCTGCGAGGAAAAACATGCCCCACCAGTCGACCTGATTGGCTTTGAGTTTTTCACCGTATTTCGGACTTTTTACAAAACTGATGGTCAGGATTGTCGCGATAATTCCCAATGGAATGTTGATATAAAATATATAAGGCCACGAAAAGTGATCAACAAGATAACCGCCCAACGGCGGCCGTAATGTTGGCCCGACGATAACACCCATTCCGTAGATTGCCTGCGCCATACCGCGCTTTGCGGCCGGATAACTTTCGGTGATGATGGTTTGTGCGGTTACAAGCAAGGCACCTCCACCCAATCCCTGGACGAATCTAAATGCGACAAGTTCCCAGATATTGGTGGCGTTTCCGCACAAAAATGACGAAACGGTAAATATTACGATAGATACTGCGAAGTAATTTCGCCTTCCAAATTGTTGTGATAACCAACTGGTCATCGGGATTACAATTACGTTCGCAATCGCATAAGCGGTGATGACCCACGCGACATCGGTTAAAGTTGCGCCGAGGCTGCCTCGCATATTGGTTAAGGCGACATTGACGATGGTCGTATCGACGATTTCGAGCAAGGCGCACATTACGGCAGTAATCGTAATGATCACGCGCCTGAAGCCGTATTCTACTAAATCTTCTGCCTGGACTGTTGCGGCCATTTTAATGGTTTAAGGGTTTGAAGTTTAAGGTTTAAAGTTGTCGCGATTTTGTCGTTTCAACAGTGATTCTGCTTAGCCCGGATGGAAGCGGTTATCCTTTTCTCTCGTTTCTTTAACGAGAGGAAAGATAGTAGCGGACAGCCGGAATAGCTTCTGAAAAAATCAATTTCAATATCAATTTCAAAAATCAATTTAATGAACCTTTTTATTGACATTGAATCTTGACATTGATATTGAACTTTATTTGATATGCACATCTACATCAACATTCATTCCCGGACGCAGGTTTTTGACTTTATCGTTGTTCGTAAGGCTGATTTTCACAGGCAGACGCTGAATCGTTTTTACAAAATTTCCTGTAGCATTATCCGGAGGTAAAATCGAGAAACGCGCACCCGTTGCCGGAGAAAACGAGGTGATTTCACCTTCAAAATCGGTGTCAGGATAAGCATCTACGTGAACGGTAGCTTTTTGGCCGATGACCATTTTGTTAAGTTGCGTTTCCTTGAAATTGGCGATTACCCAAACTTCGGCGTCATTGATGATGTAAAACAACGATTGCCCTTGTTGTAAGAATTGCCCAGGCTGTATGCTGATTTTTGAAACCTGCCCGTCAACCGAAGCGACTACATAAGTGTAAGACAAATTGAGCTGTGCGGCGTCGAGCAAAGCCTGTGCTTTTTTGATATTGGCAGCGGCAACATCAGCTTGTTTGCTGGTGACATTGGTGCGTGAAGCGGCAACTGTTTTTTGGTAAGAAGTCGCTTTCTGTTGGTCTTGTAAGATTTTCAACTGGCTTTGCGCTTCGAGTTTCGCAGCTTCGGCCTGCTCGAATTGCTGTTTGGTAATCGAGTGGTTTTTGTAAAGGTTGTTGTAGCGGTCGTAATCGTCAGAAGCCCTTTTGAGACGAATCCTCGCGGTTTCAATGTTTCCGCTTGCCGATTCGATGTTGGCTTGGAAACTGAAACATTTGCCTGCGAACTTCCAATATCTGCTTTTGAAGCGGCGTAACTGCCCTCAGCGGCGGCAAGGTTGGCTTTTGCTTCTTCTACTTTTACGAGATAATCTTTGTTGTCTATTGTGAAAAGCGTATCGCCTTGTTTGACCATTGCGTTGTCTTTCACGTAAACTTTAGTGATGTAACCTGAAACGCGGGGAATGATCGGGTTCATGTTCTTCTCGATTTGCGCGTCATCGGTTGTTTCGTGCGCCAATGAATGCACATATTTGTATCCGCCGTAAGAACCTCCTAAAATAATAAGGACTGCGAAAATGAGTATGAATTTCTTGTTGGTTTTTTTCTTTTCCATGGGATTATTTGTTTGAAAGATTGAAAGATTGTGTCAGGTTTCCGGTGGCTTCGAGCAATTCGTAGAATTTGAGCACCATATTGGCTTTGGCGTAAGCGACATTGATTCTGGCAGATAAATCCTCAACATCAGCTTCGAGCAAATCGTTGGTGTCTGAAAGACCATTGTCATATTTGTCTTTGACGATGCGGTAATTTTCGTCGGCCTGCGTAACAGCTTCGTTGTAAACTTTATTTTGTTTGATGGATAAATCGTAATTTTCCTGCGCTGCAACGATTTCAGATTTAATATTGTCGGTTAAAATTGCCTGTTGTTGTTTCACTTCTTCGGCGCGGCTTTTAGCGGCTTTTACTTCTTTTCCGGTTTTGAAGATCGAACTCAAATTGTACGAAACGCCGACTCCAAAATTCACAGCATTCGTAACCGTAACGACATTTTGCAGATAAATCGCAGCGTAACCGCCGGTTAAAGATAATGCGGGAAAATAACCGCTTTTGGCGACTTTGATGTTGGCTTCACTTGCAAGGCCTTGTAACCTTACGGCTTCTAAATCTTTTCTGTTTTGAAGCGCTTCCGATTCTGAATTGACTTTTTTCGAAAATAAATCTGATTCGATATTATCGGGATTGACTTCAACGAAGGTTCCTGCCGGCAATTTGAGTAAAGTCACCAAATTATAATTGATAATTCGCAAATTCTTTTCGGCTTCATCTAATGACAATTGCACTTTTGACAATTGCAATTGCGATTTCAATAAATCATTGCGGGCAATTACGCCATTTTTTTCCAAAGCTGTAAAATCTGTAACGCGCTGTTGGCTGCTTTTAAGGCTTTCCCTGAGCAATTCGACAGACTTTTGCGCTTTATACATTTCAGCGTAATATTCAATGACACGCATTGCAATTTCTTCGTTGGTGTATGCGGCGTTGGCGATTTCTGCTTTATAAAGATTGTCTGACGCAATGATGCTGTTCTTTAATTTGAAGCCCGAAAAAATTGGCATCGAAACATTAGCCTGACCAATGGCAAGCGCATTGACTTTCGGTGATGATGTCGGCTCTGCATCCGGATCAGTTTCTGCTTCCTGGCTCGATTTGAGTTTCACATTCGCGTTAGTAAGGCGCAAATACTGCCCAGAAATCTTGGCATCCGGATAGCGGTTGTCTTTTACAGTCTGCAGCTCATAGTTTTTGGTCGCGACTTTCGACGTTGCCAAACCCACCTGGTTGCTGTTGGTGAGCGCCATCGAAACGGCGTCTTTGAGTGATAAATTGGTTTTTTGCTGTGCGTTTGCCGAAATTCCGAAGAGGAAGACCGCAATGAGCAGGTACTGACTAACTTTCATATAATAAAAGTGCTTTAATGGTTTTTTTAATGTGTCGGGAGAGTTCGTTATTGGTGTAATTGTCAAAATCTTCTTGTGTTTTCCAGCCGAAAAGTTCTTCGTAAAAGGGACGGTTCATATCGACGTGGAAAAAAGTGCCCATGATGGTGGGCGGAATCAATTCGACGTTGATATCTTTAACGAAATCGCCTTTTTGCTGGCCTTCGGTGATGATTTTGCGTAAGGATTCCAGATTGTCTTTTTTGACTTCTGTGAAAGCTTTGATGTCGATGGTCATTTTTGATGACAATTCGAAATGCAGGATTTTATACATGCAGCGGTTTTTCTGGATGCGTTTCATGTACAAATCAATCAGCATGTTTATTTTTTCGAGCGGTGTGACTTCCTGGCGGACGATATTTTCGAGCTGCATTTTCAAATCGGAGATTCGGAAATAAATCAGCGATTCGAGCATTCGTTCTTTTGAGCCGAAATAATACGACACCATCGCGATGTTGATTTTCGCCTCTTTGAGATATTCCGGATTGAAGTGCCGTCAAATCCTTTTTCGGCAAACAGCTTTTCGGCTACCTGCAGAATGCGGATTTGTTTTTCGTTTAACTCAACCATTTTCTTTGATTTAGAAATCGGATACAAAATTAAACGTTTGTTTAATTCAAACGTTTGTTTAATTTCTTATTTAACGTAATGTTAACATATACCGTTTTCGTTGATAAAACGATATTGAACGCAAAATTAGACTACAAAAGCAGAATAGATTTTATCTATATGAAATCTTTAATTACATAATTACCAGATTTTTGTATCTGTGTAATTAAATTGAAGCTTGAAAATTAAACTGATAGTTTTAAGATTGCAGCCAGTTGCTTAAAATCTGTTTTCCGTTTGGAGTTAGGACACTTTCAGGATGGAATTGCACGGCGCAGACATCGAAATTTTTATGGCGTAACGACATGATTTCGCCATTTTCGTCGATGGAAGTGATTGATAAATCTGAAGGAAAATCTTCTTTTGAAACAACCCAGGAATGGTAGCGGCCGACCTCAAATTCGCTTTCGAGGTTGTGAAAAGAGGCTCGGAATTAGCGGTTACGATTAATTTTGTAGCGATGCCGTGGTGTACTTTTTCGAGATTGTTGAGGCTGCCGCCGAAGACTTCTGCAATCGCCTGTTGTCCTAAACAAATTCCTAAAATGCTTTTTGTGGAAGCAAATTTTTGAATGACGGCTTTTAATAAACCGGCTTCGTCAGGAATTCCAGGGCCGGGAGATAGCAGGATTTTGTGGAATGGTTTTACTTCATCCAAATCGAATTCGTCGTTGCGGAAAACGGTGACTTGTGCATCTAAATCTTCGAGATAATGCACGAGATTGTAGGTGAAGCTGTCGTAGTTGTCGATGACGAGGACTTTTTTCATGGAGCAAAGTTAGTGTTTTTTTAGACCGCTGCGCTGCAGGATCGCTTCGCTGAAAGATGCAAGACCACTTCGCTGCAAGAAACGTTGTTGTGGAACGTACGCGTTAGATTTGAAATTAAAAGGAGGACAGCCAGTGGCTGTCAGGTATTAATTATAAGTTGTAAGATTTTTTTGATTGCGTTAGGGATAGAGGCGGTATCCTTTTTATTAGGCCCTCGACTGCGCTCAGGGTGACAACGAAAAGTTCCGGGCGTAATAAAAAGATTGAGCCGAAAGCCCGACCCGCAGGGGAACGCCCAAATCAGTAGTCAGTAATCAGTGTTCAGTAGTTAGTAATCAGTGTTCAGTGAGTAACAGTTGTTAATCTTTGCGCCACATCTTGATTCTTGACTCTTGACTCTTTTTTCTAAACCTAAAAACATTATCTTTGCAATCCCAATTTGGGGTCGACTGGTTTTGACAGCAAGTCGAATTGATCAATAAGCACGTCGAGAATGGGATGTATTCTCGTAAATTCAAATGTCCCGACACTTTTACACGGCGAAAATAATTACGCTTTAGCTGCTTAATCCGAATCATAGTACGATGAGCCACGTCTCTACAAGGTAGAGAAGCTGGATTCTCCCTGAAAGCCCTGGTCTGTGGCGTTCTGTTCGGGGGAACCGTAAAAATAGACCTAGGTTTGGTGAAGCTTCGGCGCCATGCTGACAACTAAGAAGATAAGCGTCATGCGGCTGTTCCCGGCCACACATGGTGTCGAAAATCCAATCGGGAAATAAGCGTGTAGAAAGTTTTTTAGTTGCTTGTTTGGACCGGGTTCGATTTCCGGCGACTCCACAACCTTTACATCAAAGTAAAGTAAATGCCCGTAAATCTATGGATTTACGGGCATTTTTGATTTACAGCATATGGGATTGAAAGTGTTCTTCTTAAAACTGAGTGTATAATTTATCCCGGTATCTTCAAGAACAAATTTTTAGGCATTGAAGAAAAGAAGCGCACCATTGTCCCGATTTTCGAAGACCATTGATAAATAATTCAAAGACTGTCAGTGTTTTATAACAATCTTTTTTGTAAACGACGAACTATGGGTTTTTATAGATACATAATAAAATCCATCTGGTAAATTTGCTGTATTACATTTTATCATACTATTATCTGCCTGAGTGTCTAATACAAATTCCTGCCCAATTGCGTTGTAAAGTTTTACATCTTTTATTGACGCTTCACCCTCAATATAAAAAAAATCGTTACTTGGTACAGGAAAAAGCTTTATGCTGTCTTTTGTGATATGCTCAATAGCAAGCGGCGCACTTTCATACGCTCCTAAATCAATTGTTCCGACTATCCTTGCGTTGCCATCGATGTCTAATTCGCCTGCTATCGGAACATATGCCGGGTTACCATGATTATTTGCGGGCGATGTGGTTGCCAAATGAAAATCCTGATTTTCTGCATTAACAAACATCGGATTAGAAAAATAGGAATTGTTATCATTTCCCGTACCTGCTTGATAAAGTGACAGGCTTGAGTAAGAAGCGCCATTGATTGTGAATAGAAAAGCGTCTGAATCACTGTAAAATAAATTGTAATTTAAAAAATTCCCGGTTCCGCCACCTATTGGATCATTGTAGATAATATTGTGAATGTTGTTGCTGTACATGATGTTATTATAAGCCGTAAGGTTATCACAATATTGAACATTTAATTCACCTGCCCAATTTCCAATCGTATCATTGTGATATAAAGTATTGCCGCTTACCAAGCTATTGGTCACCTTCCTGCCGGGATCAGAGCCCCCTATCCAAATTCCACCATAAAGATTATTATAGGCAACATTATTTAGAACCTTAATCTCACTGGCAGTACCTGGCTTTTCACAGCCAACACTTATCCCTACAGAACCGTTATACATGGTATTTCTTTCAACGACGATGTTTTTTCCACCGTCAACATAAATTGCACCACTGGCACCGGAAGGGTTATAACAGGCTACGAGCGTATTGTGGCTTATGAATCCGTTACGGGCTTGGTCAAGGAAGGTGTCGCTGCAAACGTTGCCATGCCCTTTAGCATCAATTCCGATGTTAGGAAGATCGTGGAGATAATTATCCCTGAACATAAACCCGTCAACGTTTCCTGTTACGGTCATCCCTTCTCCGCGTCCCGTTCTGCAATTGAATATTTCATTGTTGCTGAAGACGATATTTGTATCAGGTTGCGATGCTGATTCAGAATAGATCAAAAGCGGGTTCGCATTATCACTATCACTTACAGGGACAGCAGAGGGATCATTAGAAAAATGGATGCCCGTAAATTTGCAATCATCAACCGTAATAAAATTTGAATTTTGCCTTATCTGCAAACCCACTACAAAGCTTCCAATAATATTCTGGAAAGTAAATCCTTGAATGGTTATATAGCTGATATTCCGTAACAACCATATCGAGGTACCCTGTGCAGCAAAGCCGCCGCCATCAATATATACGGTTCCCGAACCATATTTTTTAAATACGATACGATTGCTTTCAGATGTTCCTGAATTGGTTTGGGTGATGATTCGCCCAGTAATAGGTGCCGGCCATAACATTTACATTGCTTCCGGCAGTCGCAACTGTAGAAGCATATTGAATCGTAGCAAATGGTTGGGTTAACGTTCCATAACCGGGAGCATCGGTACCATTGTTGCTTACAAAATAATCCTGAGCATATCCGGCGGCCGGCAACAGGATTATTACCAAAAAAAGTAATATTTTTTTCATAATAGTAGATTTTAATTTTTAAAAGAAATTCTAAAAGGCAAAAATGCCGTTTGGCAAAAAAACTGAGAGGGAATCTTAGATTAGTCGTAGTTACACCTTCCAACCCGAAATTATACGGAAGGCAACTTTAGAGTTCGGAATTTTCAATTATTAACTTGTCTTTCAAAAGAGGGAAAATGGAGGCAAGGTAATTGAAACAACTGTTATGCCTTAAGTCGGACAACAGCACGGGAATTTAATTGAAAATGTACCTTTCCCATATTTAGTAGTTTTAATAGATTAAGAAATAATCTACTCAAAGATAAGAAAAATTTATTATGCACGCATAGTAAATAAGTATTATTTTAATGTAAATTAAATAATTTTCAAACAATATCAAGCCCCGGAGCGTTAACGGCTTGGGAAAATCAAAATTGCATAACTAATTTTCTTTAATCCAATCAAGAAACCTCAAATAATTACAATCCTGCTCGGGTCTCTCATGTTAATAATTTAACAAATTTTTATATTTTTTTTTGTAATCTGTTTGTAGTCTGATAATTATTAATTAGATTAGCTAAACCAATATCTATCTATGAAACTCAGATTAACTATCCTTTTTACGGCAGTCCTTGCCGTTATTGTTTTAATGGTAAATTATACAAAATCTTCCCATGAGGAAATATTTACAGTAGACAATACACGCGTATTCAACGAATTCAGGATGACAATCGATACAAAAAGGAATGGCGAAAAAATGCTCAAAGATTATGATTCGAATATTGGTATGCTCACGATGCAATATAACGCAGCAAAGGAAGAAAGAATAAAACAACAAATATTCGAGCAGCTGAGCCAGCAAAAAGATGATTACCAAAGATTTTCAATGACATATACCAATGAGGCTACTGTAAAAATTTGGCAGCGTATTAATGAGTATATAAAAGAATACGCTAAAATAAAAAATGCAAGAATGATTCTGGGCAGTAGCGGGAACGGAGCAGTGTTCTACTCAGAGGGACAACAAGATATTACTCAGGATGTACTTAATTTTATAAATCAAAAATATGAAGGTAGTAACTAACTGCATATTTTCCATTATGATGGTGTTACTTTTAAATTCTTGTAAGGAGGAAAAGGTTGAAGCTGCCAGTGACGCAAGATTCCGGCTCTATAACCTTGAAAATCGGGGTTGGAAATCCCGGGTATACGCTCAAAAGACAGGAGGCATAAACTTTACGGCTACTGAAGTGCCTATCCAATATTATATATTAAAGGAACTTGGTACAGATAATTTAGATAAGGTCGATTCAATCTATGAGGAAAATAAAAGAGAAAGGATAATCGAGTTTACTTTTCAGGGCGATAAAGGACAAGACCTGCTTAATGAAGAGTTTTCAAATATGGATTATCAGAGTGCCGTGAAGTATATTTCTTTTACCATTGAAAATGATTTCTATGCTATTGCCGGAAAGGATACTATAAATTGTTCAGGCGTAATGTTTGAAAGGAATTTCAAGGTTGCCTCTTTCAACAAGATCATGCTTTTTTTTACAGATATAAACCCGAACGAAGAAATCCAATTGGTATACAATGATAATCTGTTTAGAAAAGGAATATTGAAATTCAAATTTAAAGACGCGATTTTAAATCTATAACCATGCTAAAACAAATCAGAACTGGGAAAGCAACCAAAATAATATCATGTTATTTGGCTTTGATGATTTTTATTGAAATCGTCCAACCGACAAGGATGTATGCACTTACGGAAGTGACCAACACAGCCTGAATTCAATTCGTTTACCCCGATCGGTACATCTGACATGGTCGATCTTACCAGCGGCGATTTGAATTACAATATTCCTATTATGGATGTTGGTGGCTATCCGATTACCTGGCTTATAAGTCAGGCGTTACGATCAGACCAGGAAGCCTCTTGGGTAGGATTGGGCTGGAACCTGAACGTTGGTCAGATCAAACGCGACGTAAGAGGGCTTCCTGATGATTTTAAAGGCGATGTGGTCAAGGTAGAAAACAATATCAAACCTAATGTTACTGTAGGTATAAATCCCTACATCAATGTGCAAATCGTTGGCGTTTTAGATGGTCTTAACCTTGGATTAGGGGCAGGTGTAGATGTTCAGTACAATAATTATACAGGTATGAATGCGATACCTTCTTTGGCTGTCCTTCCAGTTTCCGGGCTATGGCTCTGTAGGGATGCAATTGTCGGCTTCAGCAGACCAAGGCGCTACGATAACACCAAATATATCAATTAGCAACAAGAAATCCAGCAGCGATTCTGAAGGCAGTATGTTTAGCAATACTTTATCTTCGAGCATAACTTATAACTCCAGGGCAAGGACTGGAGTCATTCAATCTGGGTTGTACAAATAGCGATCTGCAACGCTCAGCCAGTACGAGCATCAATTTTTTGAAAAACACCTTCACGCCTACAAAGAGGCTGGCATTCAAAAACAACAATATGCGGTTTTCCTTTTCTCTTGGGCCGATGTGTGGCCACTCACCTGGAAGGAAGCATTTCAGCTTACGGGATAGTCCAAAAGCTGGTTGATCAGGTCGATCTGCAAAAAGGATATGGCTATTTATACACCGACAACGCTGAAGAAAATGCTTTGTTGGATTTTAATCGTGAAAAAGAACAGCCTGTTATCAGTAAAAATACCTTAGCGCTCCCGGTTACCAATTATACCTATGACATTTACAGTATCGACGGGCAGGGTATAGGAGGTACATTCAGGCCATATCGCGGACAGATTTCCGAAGTTTCGGATGCAAAAGTAGTTGATCAGTCTGCCAGCAACAGCCTGGGAGGTGAATTAGAGCTGGGGGCAGGCGCGCACGTCGGACTCAATTTCCGGACCACAAACTCTACTTCTTATACAGGCAAATGGGAAACAACCGTAACGCCATATCTTAAAGAAAAGACCACAGGAAATGCATTCGATTACGAAAAAGTATACTTTAAAAATAATTCAGAAACAACTTTTGATAATGAATTTGTCGGTTTTTCAGCTTCGATGGGAGGCTCAAAACCAATCACCCTGAAACTTGACGAAACCAAAAGTGCCGTCAATGTATACAGGGCAAAGCAGATAACCGGTATCGAGTCTAATCTTACTGCCGGAACGCCATTTAATATCCTGCAGCGCACACACAGGGAAAAAAGAAACCAGGTAGTGCAAAAAATTACCAAGGCCGAAGCCAAGCGTTTCGGGCTTTTCCCTTTTATCAACATCAATGGCCAGGCAACTTTTACGGCACCCAATACCGTCACGCCAATTGCACCGGGGCATCACACCGCAGCCTTTATTGTGACAGATGAAAATGGCAGCAGGCATATATATGGTGAGACCGTATACAATAAAACAAAAAAAGAAGTGACATTTGCCGTTGGAAGCAATGCGGGACTAAGCGCACAAAAAGAGCTTGTAACATATTCAGAGGGTGACAATACTGTGAAAAACGGCAAAGGCAGGACCATTATTACAATGGCATTACAACACCGTCTTATGCACACGCTTATCTTCTGACTTCTGAATTATCGCCCGATTATCAAGACCTTACTGCCAACGGAACCTACGGATAACGACCTGGGTACTTACACCAAATTTACTTACAGCACCACTGGTGATTACAAATGGCGTGTGCCTTTCGGAAGTAGTATGAGTAATACCAACGGACCGAAAAGACAGGCTTCCTACAATGAAGGGTTGAAAATTGATAAATATGACCAAAAAGGGAGTTATATCTATGGTATCAAGGAAAACAAATACCTGAAAACGATCCAAACCAAGACACACGTGGCGGTTTTTGAACTCGAAGGCCGTAAGGATGGTTTTGGCGTTGATAATGAGGATGGAGGCGCAACCAATTTAACAAGCAGCAGGATGTCAAGGATAAAGACCATCAAATTATATTCAAAGGCAGATTATCTTGCGCTTGTAGCCAACCCGGAAGCGAATGTTTCACCAATAAAAACAGCCCATTTCGTTTATGATTATTCGCTTTGCAAGAACATCGATAACAATTCGGGCGAGCCTGAAGTTGATGAGGATGGTCATCAAGTCAACCTCACAAAAGGAAAACTAACGCTAAAAAAGGTATATTTTACTTACAAGAACTCCAATATGGGGAAATATACGCCTTATGTCTTTAACTACAGCGATTCAAATCCCGATTACAATGTTAAGGCTTATGATATTTGGGGAAATTATAAACCTTTCCTGACAGGCAGCTGGAGCATTAGTAGTGCGGAAACGACGCCACAGGAATTCCCATATGTAGACCAATCCGATAGCAACGAAGATGAAGTGAACCAAAATGCCTATTCATGGTCGCTGGCTTCGATTGAATTGCCATCGGGCGGTAAAATCGAAGTTGATTATGAAGCTGATGATTATCAGTATGTACAGGATAAGCACGCCATGCAGATGTTCAAGATAGACGGCCTTGCGCGTACGGTGGGAAGTTATACCCCCGGTGACAATGCGCTTTATTCTGGCCAGGGTGACGCACGATATGTGGTCGTAAAAATAACAGTCCTCCCCGATGATACTCCCGAGAAGATTAAAAAGCGCTACACCGAAGGGCTGCTCGACAAACCTGTCTATTTTAATTTCCTCACAAACCTGACGCAAAATAACAATGAATTTGAATATGTTTCGGGTTATTTTGAAATGGACGAAGATCCGGTGGTTTCCGGAGATAAACTGTTCATCCCGATGAAGTGGCTCAATACGGAAGGCAGTGGCACATTAGAACCAAAGTCCAATCCGATTTCTGTTGCCGCATGGTTTTTCGGAAGGCAAAATATAAATCCACAGATGAATGACACGCCAGACCCGGGAGGATCATCGCCACTTAACCTTGTCGACATCGGTAAAAGCATCGTAGATAATTTAGACCATCTTGCAGAATTATGGAAAGGTGCAAATGGTTACCTGAAAGGAAAAGGAATCGGCAGGTCTGTAAAAGTCCCTAAATGCTGGATAAGGCTTTTGGAACCAAGTGGATCTAAAAAAGGTGGCGGATGCAGGGTTAAAAAGTAGTGCTCAAAGACAATTGGGAAAAAATGCTTAACATACCAGAGAATGCTTCTGACATTGCCAGATATGCCAAACAGTATGGCCAACAATACAATTACCAGCTGCCTGACGGTACCTCCAGCGGTGTCGCTACTTATGAACCTAACATATGTAAGGAAAACCCGCTGGTTATTCCATTTTACAACAAGCCTGAAAGACTTACGGCACAATCCTATCAGGAAAAGCCATTTGGTGAATCGTTTTTCCCTAGTCCGACTGTCACATACAGCCAGGTCACCGTTACAAATGTTACCGCATCAGGAAATGATTCAAAGTCGGGAAAAGTAGTTACGACACATTTTACAAGTCGTGATTTTCCGACGATTACCGATTTTACCAACCTGGACAAAAGCAAGAATTTTAATTCAAATGAAAACGACGCGATAAAAAACATGCTTAAAGGCATGCTCGGCCTGAAAATAAAAGTGAATGTCAACCTGACCATGTCACAAGGTTTTTCTGTTGAAACCAACGACATGAACGGAAAGCTGCGAAAGCAGGAAGTCTTTAACAACGCAGGGGATTTAGTATCAGGTGTTGAATATAAATACAGCACAGATGCCAACGATCCGAGAAAGCTTAACAATAAACTGCCGCTTATCGATGAAAATGGTGTCATCCACAACAATAACGCTGTCCATTCAAATAACAATAAGGAACTGGCTACGCAGATTGATATCGTGAATGACCTGCGCGAAAGTTACTCTAAAACCAAATCTTTCGGACTTGGCGGAAATGTTGATATGGTTCCGTTGGGCGTCATCCCTATAATTATCGGTTGGGGACACCCGAGCGTTCAGAATATGTACACGTACTCCACACTGCCGTTACCACTAAAGTGATTCACCGTTGTGGTATTCTTAAAGAAAAGATTGTCTATGATCTGGGCGCAAGCGTATATACCAGGAACCTTGCCTGGGATAAAATGACGGGTAAGGTTATTCTCACGGAAACCGTCAATGAGTTCAATGACAATTATTATATGTTTAATTATCCTTCGTACTGGCTCAATAAAGGTATGGGAATGGCATCTGAAAATATTGACCTTACCGGGAGGCTTGTCAAAATCGGGCCACTAATTTTTATAGGGTAAATGGCCTGTCTACTACCGATGCTGCTGATCTTCGGCCTTTCTTCAAGCCCGGTGATGAAATCGTTATGGCACAGCCCCAAACAAGGTTTTGGGTCAAGGACTATAACGCCACCCATACCGGAATCAGCCTGATGGATGCCAATGGCAATGAGGTCTCAACGCTGCAGCAATTTCAGCTCCTGCCACTCAGTCAGCAAAACCTCCAGCCTTATGATACCAATTTCAGGCTTATCCGGTCTATCAACCGCAATATGCAGATGGCTTCTATGGCAAGTATTACCCTTATGAAAAATCCGCTGCAGGGTTATGCCACGAATATCTATTCCAGCTTTACCGCCAATACCAATATTGTTAATGCTTCTGCGATTGATTATAATGACTTCTGGCCTTCTCAATGTGAAAATGGTCTTCCAGTCCCGCTGGAAACAGACATTAATGCCTATTTATATAACATATTGGGAAACTGGAAAGCATCAAAATCATATGCCTACCTTTCCGGAAGAAACGGTTCTGTCAATACAGTTACCAGAAAATCGGGTTATTTCAAGACGTTTAATCCATTTTATGTGTACAACGAAACAGATGGCGTCTGGGTTAAAGACAGCCTTAACTGGACTTATGCAAGCCAAGTGACCAAATTTAGCCCCTATGGCGCCGAACTCGAAAACCGCGACGCACTGCACCGGCATTCTGCAGCCCAATATGGCTATGATTATAAATTACCAGTAGCCGTTGCTTCAAATTCCAGATATGATGAAATGGGCTTTGATGGTTTTGAAGACTATTCTGTTGAAGAGCTTTTATTGCCCCAAAAGAGGCATTTCAATTTGTATAAACCCGGTCAGGGCAATATCACCTCCAATGCAGCGCATACCGGTAAAAAAAGCCTCGTGCTGTATCCGGGACAATATGTGCAATTCTTGCGCACGATTGTAAAATGTTCCGGAGAATCAGACAGAAAACTAACAATATATAACTAAGAAAAATGAGACAAATCATATTGTTTGCAGGCTTGTTACTGATATGCCAGTCCAGCTATTCACAAAGCATTAAAAATTCAAATGGCGACATACTTGATGGCACTTTTGACTGCCCGGGATTGCCCGGAATCACCTCGGTAAATTTGCTAAGTCCGTATTGCTTTAATTGGGATTTTGAGGTTCAGGCGCCGAAGATAGCAACCGATTCCGATTATCCGATAGGGATGGGTGAATTTCCGGTAGGCGTATCAGGTAATTTTTGCAGGCTCACAAAACAGATATCCGGTGGTGTTGTAACGATAAACCAACAATTAAAAGGAACAATTACAGGATTGTCAGGTACCGAGCAGGGCCTGCTGCATTTTACCTGGCGAATATAAGCCCTATAAATCAGGAAATAACAGGGGATTATTTTGCTACTATCAACATTATGATTAATGGAAGGTACGCAGATTACCGCATACTGCCTGACATGACAAGCGTAGGAGGTTGGATTGAAGTTTCCGTACCGTTCTGCGGAACGCCATACAGCCCAACAGCCGATTTTGTCATTACATGCCCTAAGTTCCAGAATGAAGACGAGATCGGCGATGCCGAGTATACTATTGCCATAGATAATCTTACTGCTCTTTCAACTCCTACAAAATGTCCGACTGGAGTTAAAGATTGTAATTATTGTTCCAGTTTTAAGCTGATTCCTGGAGAAAAATATGTCATGAGCGGCTGGGCCAGGATGGCTAATGTTGATACATCAGGGGAAACAGAAACCTACCTGCCGGTCAATAGTGATTTGTTTACTTATGAGGGCCTAGCATTAGCCTGAATTTCTATAGTGGCATTGAAGGTGACGGTACAAATCTAGAGGATTATACCTTTACCCCATCAGGACAGATCATTGAGAATTGGCAACGCATCAGCGGTGAATTTACGGTTCCTGAAGATGCCCGGAGCATTTACATAACCTTTGACGCTACCACCGGAACCTCTTCAACGTATGTTGCTCTTTTTGATGATATCAGGATACATCCGTTAAATTCCAGCCTTAAATCTTTTGTCTACGATGCCGAAAGCCAGAAATTAATGGCCGAGCTCGATGAAAACAACTACGCCACGTTTTATGAATATGACAAAGAAGGCGGCCTGGTACGGGTAAAAAAAGAAACTGAAAGGGGCGTACAGACCATCAAGGAGTCGAGATCATCTAATCCAAAAAAATCAGAATAAGATGCTAAAAAAGACATTGACGTTTTTACTGATGCTTATTTGTTCGGCGTTTGCAGCTGCGCAAAAAGATGACCGTAAGGAAATGGAAGGGCTTTTCAGCAAGACCCAGAAGGTATATGAAAACGCAAACAGTTTCAAGTTGGCAACTAGTTATAAGCTTTACCCAACCTACAGGTCAAACACGGTATGCGAGTCTTATGCAGGTATACTGTTCAGGAACAAGGAAGATTTCTATTGCAAAATCGACAAGACCGAATTTATAAAGATTGCTGACACCTATATAAAAGTTGACAACGAATCAAAACGCATGCAATTGAGCAATGAAAAAGCACCCGATCCCATCGAGGCTTATAATATCAGGGCACTGATGTCGCATTTCAGGGATTTTTCGATGACATCGACTCCAGACCAGTTTATCTGTACTATGACTTGCCCGGAACTTACGTTGGTTCCTTATGGGAAGGCAATCATCTATATCAATAAGAAAGATCTCACCATAGACCGTCAGGTTATGTACATGCTCAACCTCAATGCCTATAAAAATAGCAAAGGCAAGAATGTTACAGATTATCCGAGGCTTGAAATCCTTTTTTCCGAATTTGACAGCCAGGCAGCTATACCGGCCGTAAAATTCAAGCTTGAAACCTACATCCGTAAAAGCAAACAAGTGCCAATACCAGCAAAAGAGTATAAAAATTATCAGATTGTTGACTAAACCGTAGCGTATGAGAAAACTGCCTAATTTTCCGAAAAATACCGATGTTATAAAAAATGCAATTCTTGGCTTATTATTGTTTTTAAGCAGTATGGCGGTATCGGCAAAAGAAACCAAATGGTACCAATCGATCAGTGGATCAGCCATAATTCCCGGCGCAACTGTCACAAATATCGATCCGGAACTTTCTTTTGCTTCGACTTACATGACGCCAAGGTCGGCCACTTATGTCATCTTGAAAATCGAAGATTTTTCAGCTCCTTTTTATTGGTACACCTATAGTGTTAACCTGAAAGTGACACCTATTTTAAATGACGGCAGCTACGGGGATGTATATGTGATCGATCTCGAAGTAGAAAATAACAGGTATGGCGGATTCGGCAATTTTATCGACATGCGTAAAGTGCTTGTCGAGGCCGGTGCAAGAGGCGCCAGTATCCATGTCAATAGTATAACGGCTTCTAATAATGAAACTTCGGCTCCAATCACCGTAACCCCTACAAACATTACACTCTCAGTTTCGTATGAAGTCGAAAGGTATTATTATTTTGAACCTTCTGACCTTACACATGCAAATGTTAATTATTTTAGTTTTTCCAACGATTTAGCAGTCAATTGGGCCGAAATTGCCGGTGCTGAAGAATATGAACTGGAATGGACATGGGCAGATAACTATTCTAAAGTAGGGTTGACTTCACCACTGGGAATGGAGGAAATCCCGATGTCGATAAGTGAATTTGAACACAATGCCTCCAGGGTTACAGTCAAAGGTTTAAGCTATCGCGTACCATTGGTTTATGATAGCGGATACCTAATTTTCAGGATAAGGGCCGTTGGAAGATTTACTGACTTTTCAATTTCTCCTTTATTACCCACTATTTATAAAAATATAAAATACGGGGACTGGGATGTCAATCCAACTGGCATAAATCCAAATATTTCAGACTGGAATAATGGTGCCAATAATAACATCTATCAAGTCACCTCAGACGATAAACTCAATTGGCAATTCCAAACCTCATATGCCGAGAATGGCAAAAAGAAAGACGTAGTTTCCTATTTTGACGGTTCGTTGCGCAACCGCCAGACCGTTACCAGGATCAATACCAGTAACAAAGCCATCGTTGGCGAGGTTATATATGATGAAGAAGGGCGGGCGGCCATCGAGGTGCTTCCTTCTCCTGTTGAAGACAGCAGGATTAAATATTACCCCTCGCTGAATAAGAACATGTCGCTGCTGCCTTATTCCTACCAGGATTTTACGCCCGGCGAAAACAGCTGTTCTGTGCCTTCAGAAGGCATGTCTGTGAATTCAGGCGCGAGTAAATATTATTCGGATAATAATGCGGTGACCAACAATTTTCAGGATTTTGTGCCAAAGGCTGAGAATTTTCCTTTTTCAAGAACTGAATATGAATTGGATAACACCGGCCGCATCAAAAGAAAAGGCGGAGTAGGGGTTGAGCACCAACTCAATTTCGGAACATGAGATGAAATATTTCTACAGCATCCCGTCACAGCCCGAACTCAACAGGCTTTTCGGGTATAATGTAGGGATTGCAGGTCATTATAAAAAGAATACTGTAGTCGACCCAAACGGGCAGGTAAGCAACACTTACCTCGATCCTCAAGGCCGTACTATTGCTACTGCACTGTCTTCGGGATCTCCCATAAATACACCACTCCTGGATGAAACTACCAATTCGTTGCATACTTTTATCGATGAAGACCTGCTTAATAAGCTAACTCCAAATGCCCATGATACGCCTCTTGATAATAACGTCAGATTCTCTACAGGCAGCTATGGAAACATTCAGGACGGTTTGAGGCTTGACTTGCAGAAAACATTGATTGGTACTTCAAGTCAACCTTTTACTTTTGATTATTACATGGAGAAAGTGACCGATTTCGACTATGAGTGCTCAGGAACCAGTGATTTTCATTATCCTTTTATATACAATCTTAAGAGAACGCTTACTGACGATTGCGGAACAGAATACTCTGGAACTTCCGGTAAAACATATCGGTGAATATGAGCTGCAAGGCAAGAATATCGTACAAACAGTGGCACCTGTCTATGATCCTATTCCCGAAGTGCGCACACTCAGCCCCCAAACCTATGGTATTTCAAAAGAATTGACAGTAGACGCAGACGCGCTGGAGGTTTTCGTTGATAATTACATTATAAAAGGATCGGCCGCCGGCTGTATTTCCGGTAAAATTTATCCGAGTGCAAGCGATGATGGCTGTTATGAAACCTGCCAGCAGTGCGCTGATCATTTCCAAAGCCTTCATTATACCGGAGCGGCAAACGGCCGTCCGGCTTACATAGCGCAAAAACTTCATGATAATGCCGAACTGAACCAATTGGCATCGATGCCTGGAGGAACTTCAACTCCCGAATATGGAGCACTGGTAACCATGCTCACGCAAAGCTATGGAAGAGAATGGGATTTATTGCTTGAGGCCTGCCTAAAGCCATGTGCCCCGACGGTTATTCTACAGGCTCGAGCGGCAACATCGTTTCGATGACCTGCGAAAATGGTCTCGATGTGCTTATGGCAGACATGCTCCCAAGCGGGCAATACGGTATATATCCGTCGGATATCGACAACGAAGGGAACGTCAGCACCAGCAATGAGGCGCCGGATATTAGTACACTACCGCTTTCGGTATATAACGAGAGCAACAGCATCTTTGCACTTGTAAAAGGCATCGACCCGGCACATTGCAACTGGAGGTACCCGCATTATTTTGATAAGGACGGTATTTTGAATATTCCTCCGGCATCTCCCGGAGATCCATCAACACTCCCTGCCAACGAGGTATACAAGCATTATTATAATGAATTGGGTGAGATTGATTATGTGCCGGTCACCTGGGATGAAGAGACCAGTACTTTCAGCCCGAAAATTACCTATACCTCACCGGATGATTTTGCGCCGGGTTCACCTAATATCGTTAATGCACTGGGAGGCAAATACCGTGTGGAGCCTCAGTTTCTGGCAAATGTGGATGATTTTATCCAACGTATCGCTTCACACCACTATTGGGCACAGTCGTTGGTAAAATACCATCCGGAGTTTCATTACCTCGATTACGTTTACGCACAATGTAAAGTGTCAGATACAATTCCGGCTACCGACCTAAAATTACCTGACCCTGCCTCAGAAGACGGTGAGCCGTTTATCAATACTGCCGTAACGCTTAATTCTGACGGTTTCGACTCACTGCTCGGTTCGTTGACAACTTTCAACCAGGCTTTGGAAAGCGGGCTCCTGAACAATGAACTCGCACTCTACGATAAGGATCCTTTCTTTCAAAAGGAGCATCCGCTGGACGGATCGATAGTCATTCCGGCTACTACTGTTGGCCCTGATGGCACTCAGGTTAATACGTCAACAGAGTTTCGCCCAGGAAGCTGCCTTGATTGCAAAGCAAAATGTCATGATGCATGCCCTGAAAGACATGACCGGATCAACAGATCCTGTTTACGCTGACGCTTTAGACCCACCAGGGTCAGGCCACCAAAGAATGTACGAAGATTATGGCATGGTCATGGCCAGTTACATATACAAGACCATAAAATGCAATGGAATGAACACTGCCTGTCCCAGCCATACGCACCATGTTCTACTACTAATTCCAATAGCTTTGAATGGGTGATGTGCCAGGTGCAATCTAGTAACTTTACTGCTGCAGAAAAAGACCTGTTCTGGCATTATTATGTCACATATTATATGGGCCTTAAGCAAAAGCTGCAGCATTCATTCCTGAATATGCACGCATATAGGCAAGGATTTTACAATGACTGTATCGGCAATAATAATTCTGAAAAGATCAACCGCATATCCGCGGTAATCAGGCGATATGTAACACAGGCGCAACAAGTCTGGCACTGGATACACGGCAGCAGTATTCCTGGTGAGACGCTGCATACCGAAAATGGCAACTTGCTGAAAGACAAGGAAAAAAGGTTCCTGCCGTATGATGAAAGCTATGATTCGGATAAAACAGAGGCTGAGATTGGAGAAGACCTGATGGGTCAGGCACAGTCTGCCTACCTGCAGGGAACGGGTAACTGCCCGATCATCAACGATCTCTCCATCTTCCTTGGCGGGATATTTAAAGACCAGAGCATGCTTACGGTGGTCAACGGCAGTAATACCGCGCCGGTTAATTTTTACGGTGGTTATCTGACGCCGATATTATTCAAGGCACTTGCGCTACCTGCTACTCCTGTTATGCCACCTGCTTCTTTGAACTTTCAGGGCATAGTTAGTCTTTCAAGCGGGAACAAGCAGCTTTCACTTAAATTGGCCGATGGTGCAAGCGCCTTTACCCCACCTGTAATGCTTACAATACCATCAACTCAAGTCCTGACATGGTCAGGTTACGGAACCAACTGGAGCATTATCCAGGTAAGCGAATTGAGCCATACCGGAAACTCAGGCGGTGTTTACAACTTTAGCTTTGTAGCCAAAGTAATGACGATCGGTGGCTCGCCGCAATTTTTTGAAATGGTTATTACGGGAACAACAAGTGCTGTGCTGACCTGCTCGAACGATCCGGGTATTGCCGATGCCATCGGCGGGGTCTATGTACCGCCGGCAGATCCGACCTGTACAAAAAAGCAGGATTTTGCACAGGCGTTATTACAACTCATTCAGAACCTGCAGGCAACCTCGCATGTTAACGACAGCAATTATGACCTGCTTACCAACACTACTTACGTCAATGGTTACCTGCCTGACTTTCTAATGGTCAACAACGGGGTGCTGACCCAAGTCTGGAAACATTCGGGTACCAATACCTATATAATCGGTACTGAGGCAATGGCAAATTCATCATCGCCACGGGAAAGCATTGTTTTGAATCTGAATCTTTCTACCCCAATTGTTTCACTATATTTAGTCGGGCTTAATAGTGCCGGTACTGCCCATGTCGTAAATGCTGTTGACGACCAAGGAACTTTGATAACCGGAGAAGTAAATACAAATTCCTGGGTTGGTGGCGGTCACTCGAGTTTATATGTCCCATTAGAATTCAGATGCTGTAAACCAAGAACAGCTGAAGTCGATGACAGAACCCCACAGGATTTTTTAAACGCCATAAAAGCCGTTGCCAATGAAGTTTTGCTCGATGCCGAAATAAAGTATACATCTTGTGGCATCTCATGTGTTGGAGGTTATATGCCAGTATCGGCAAACTGGATCAACCTTGCATCATTTTTTATCAATCCTGTTACATATTTTGGCAGTTTTACTTATGGTGTTAACGAACTTACCCGGGTCAGTATACTATTAGATTTAGCCTCGGAACTAGCGGCACGTTTAGTCATTTCGACTTTATTATAGATGACTTCCATAAACGAATTGTAGAAATTGGTGTCAATCCTTATTTTTTCCAACAAGCTTCATTATCATCAGGAGATGATGAATTCAGCATTTCGACTCAAGACCTGTTCCAGCTAGTCACATTAAATACGGGCGATACAACAACAATAGGTCTTGAATTGAAGCACGTTAAAGCCTTTCATAACCTGCCAACCTGCGACTGCATACCACAAGCCCGTGCAGCGGTAGACTGTGATTCAAAGTATGAATTATATCGCCACCTCGGTTTTACAGACTATTTAGGCTCGCCTACCACACCACCTGACGAAGCGCCTTTTTATCAGCTAACCTACACGGAATTCTGCAACAACAATTATGCGTATATCATTGACGGATACATCAAGTATCTCTGTGCTTTCGGAATCACACCTTCTAATTACATGACCCATCCGAATTACATTACCCTGTGCGATTTCGGTTCAGCGAACTGGGTTATGGTTTTAATGATTTAGGCCATGGCTATGATGATGTTATTGGAGCTTACAAAATTTATCTTGACAATATAACAGACCCACAACATGTATGGTATTTGACAGCATTAGGAGGATATACCCACGAAAGCACCAGCCCTGAAGTAGAAGGCCAAGATCCGATTGACTATGAACTGGTAGACACATGGCAGGAATTCGCGTCCTATTATATCCATGAAAATCACATTTGCCCACCGCCATATATGCAGGACGATGAGCCAATAATACTGCCGATAAACCCCGATAATCCTTGCAAAATATTCAATATTAACGTGCATGATACTTATAATGCTGAAGCTTATGCCGCCTACATCCAGTCATTGAAGGATGCCTTCAGGCTGAAGTATATAAACGAGGCGATGCGTGAGGTGAACGAAAAATACCGTTTGAATTATTACGACAAGGAGTACCAGTATACACTTTACTATTATGACCAGGCAGGTAACCTGATGCAGACCGTGGCCCGCAGGGAGTGAACCGTTTTAATGGCACTGCTGCCGAACTGACGGACTACAGTACCAATGTCGATGATTACAGGCATGATAATAACGATGCGACAGATAATCCGGCACTGCTGCCGAAACACAATTTCAAGACACAATACCGCTATAATTCTCTGAACCAGCTGGTGTGGCAGTATACCCCTGATGGCGGCGAAACAAGATTTGCCTATGATCCTTTGGGCAGGATTGTCGCTTCCCAGAATGCCAAGCAAAAAGCGAGTACTTTCCTCACCTCGCCAGCACTGGAATACGACAACAAGTTGACTGGTAATGCCAACCAGGTGATCAATAATTATGTCGGTACTAACACCTGAACCAATACCGGCGGATCGTATCCTCCACGACCATTACATCCGGATTTGCTGAACACACTATTCGTATTAATGAAAGCTTACCGGTAAGCAAAACTTATGAGGTGATGTTTGGGTTGTCGTATGCTGATACACCTGCGACCGATGAACATATATATTATTGTTTTTACTATGCCAGCAACGGCACTTATAAAGTACGGGTGCTTGATGTAGATAAGACACCTGCCCTCTATTATTCTGATGGCGACAGGATGCGGATTGAAAAAAGTGCAGGGCGGGTACGCTTTTACCAGAACGGGAATGTCGTTTACGACACATATGATGTAAGTCCGACCGCCGCTGCGGTTGTTGATTTTGCCATAAAGAATAGCGGTTGGCCGTGCGTGAAATAAATTTGGGACTGTATCTCAGTAAATCCTTTAGCTATAGCTGTTATGATCTTCTCGGCCGCATCAGAGAGGCGGGAGAATTCGCAACCAAACAAAACATTTATATCGATGACAACGGCAAACTTGTCAACCCTGTCACGGGCGAATGGGTTGGAGTCGATTCTGTTGGGGATGATAATTATCCGCACAATGTTTCAACAGCTCAAAAGGAAGTTACGCGAACGCTTTACGACAACTACGGCGATTTCCAAGATGATATTAATGTATATCTGTCAGACCCGGAAAATAACACGCGTAACAGGGTTACTGCTATCCTCACATTTGCAGAAAGCTCTGAAGCGACACCGAATTCAGATTTCGAGACGGCCATCTTTTACAATTACGATATTCACGGCAATATCGATGAAATGGCGCAGGTGCTCAGCCAGTCGGTAATTGATATAGGCGAACCTATCATTAAGCGCGTCAATTACGAGTATGACCTGATCAGCGGTAATGTGAATAAGGTGATTTACCAAAAGGATGCGTCAGACCAGTTCATCCATAAATACAATTACGATGCAGATAACAGGGTTACCGATGTACAGACCTCAAGCAACGGTACGATTTGGGAAACCGATGCCACTTATGAATATTACGATCACGGCCGTTAGCACGCGAAATCATTGGCGACAAGAAAGTTCAGGGAATCGATTTTGCCTATACGCTCCAGGGATGGCTCAAAACCGTCAATGCAGAGAACATGACCGACCAGAATAAGGATATGGGGCATGATGGTAATTATGTTTCTCAGGATGCCTTTGGATATTCATTGTCTTATTTCAATAATGATTACCACGCCAGGCATATTGGTGATATGCAGATGAATGCGGTTTCCGATTCGGGCAATACCGACGGCACATCACTTTTCAACGGCAACATCAACCGCATGATCACTACACTGCGCGATACGAAGGAAGTCGTCCTGCCTACGCAGGCCAATCTGTACTCGTACGACCAGCTCAACAGGATTTTTGGCATGACCTCTCAGAAAGTAGTGCAGACGGAAGGGACCTTAAACTTTACCGAAAGTTACCATAATGATTTTACCTACGACCGCAACGGTAATCTGATGACGCTTTTCCGCAATGCACCGGAATTCGGTACCGGATTTCTTAAGGAGATGGACCAGTTTTCATATAACTATATTCCGTTTACCAATAAGTTAGACCACATTAAGGATTTCATTGGCGCCGCTAATTTTGGTAATGTTACCGACGGAAATCCGCAGCTCGACGTAGATGACCAAATCGACAATAATTATCGCTATGATGCCATCGGGCAACTTACTCAGGACTCGGCTTCAAATATCCGGAAAATTACCTGCGTGTTGACGGTAAGGTAAAAGAGATAACAAAAGACAATGGCGACAGGATCAATTTCTTTTATGACGGATTGGGCAATCGTGTGGCAAAGCAATTTGTAAATCCGTGGCAGAATACATTTACCCATTACACACGCGATGCCCAGGGCAATTCGATGGCCACTTATCGCGCCAATATACCTTCTCCTGTTGAAGGACAACTCCCGGAACCTGTAAGTTACAAGCTGCTGGAGCAGGATATTTATGGCAGCAGCCGTATAGGGTTGCAGGAATATGGCAAAAATGGCCCGGATACTGATTTCAGGCGCGTTGGTGATAAACGTTACGAACTCACAAACCATTTAGGCGATGTTGTAAGCGTCATCAATGACAGAAAAATCGTTCCGAGCAGCACTAAGCTGATCATCAATGATGATTTTACGGAAAATTGTGATTGGAATCAATATAACCACGCTGATGTCTATTGCAAAAATGATGTTTTATACGTAAATATTCAGGAGATACACGCAGGGGCTGAAAAGAAGCTTAAACTGTATGCAGGCGATAATGTGGCGATACAGTTAACGGTAATCCGGCCTGATACATTCCCGGCAGACCTGCCTTTAACCTTTGAAATTGCAGACAGCAGCAACAACGTTTATGTCAGCATGACGGTTCCGCCATCAGGTGTTATCGTGACGAGTTTTGCCGTACCGGCTAATGACAACTATTTTGTAAGGGTTTATGGCGGAGATACCGAGGCCGCTATAGATTACCCGGTATTATTCTTCATAGACGATTTTTATGCTTACGGGCTTGGGGCAGCATCAGACGAATATGTGTCTGTATTCCGGCCAGACGTATTAAGCGACCAGGATTACTATCCTTTCGGAATGCTCGTGCCGAAGCACTATCATGAGGATGATGATAACTACCGCTACGGTTACCAGGGCCAGGAAAAGGACAATGAGATCAAGGGCGAAGGGAACTCTTTGAACTACACTTTCAGGATGCACGACCCGAGGGTGGGGAGGTTTTTTGCGATAGATCCGTTGGCTTCTGATTATCCCTGGAATAGCCCATATGCTTTTAGCGAAAACAGAGTAATCGACAGGATTGAACTTGAGGGACTGGAAGCTGCAGCCGTATATTTTCCAAAAGGCACATCCGATAAAGATAAAAATGATTTTTACAAGTCATACAACACAAGTATGGCAAAAGGGGGAGCTTATACTCTTCTTACAGCCGCCGTTGTATGTGATGTGATTTTTACCAGAGGATTGTGTACAAGAATATTTGCAGCCGCTGGCTTAATGGATGCTATTAATGAATCTGAAAGAGGGAAAGAATACGAAAAGAAGGGAAATCATGCTGAAGCTCAAATACATTTTGACAATGCGAGAGAGAGCAGTAAAATGGCAATATTGGGAGTTGTTGCTGATGGTGCAGTATTTACAATTGGCAAAGTAGCACAACTTGTAACTATTACAAAAGGTTTACAGGGTTCTAAATTTGCGCAAACATTCATAAGGACTGATGAAATTTTTTCTATTGAAGGACAAAAATCTTATTCTACTATAGCCGGAACAGAGATAAAGAAAGTAGACGATTTGGTAAAGGCTTTAACCGGCGGAAAGGTAACTCCTAAAGATATTCCATTAAATTATGTTATTCAAAATGGCGAAAAAGTAATTCTAAATAGCAGAACTTCGATAGCGCTGGAAAGAGCTGGAATACCAATGAAAAATTGGTATGGAATAAATCAGACAGGAAAAGTCGCCTATACAACGGCAAAGGAAGGGCCGTAACGTTTGATGAGTTAGCAAAACAACAGCTTAAAGGAGAAGCACCATCTGCCACACCTCCTGTAAATCCTAAAAAAAAATAAAATGAAATGTACTACACCAATTATAATTTTTGATACAAATTCTATTTTCCCTTCCTATGGTGAAAACGAGGTAGAACTGATTTTTAGAGATGGGAACCTGGACGTTAAGGTGTTTTATGAGTCCAAAGAAAACTACGAGGAGAATTTTATAGACTTTTCATTTAAGCACACTTGCTATCATAAGTTCACAAGTTTTCCAGGAGTTAGCGATTCTTTAATTAGTTATGAAAAATATGATGACATCAGTTCATTAATTGAATTTAAGTATTCAGATTACAAACTTGATTGGGAAAAACATTTTAATTATCTTTTTAAATTTAGGCATTTTAGAATTTTCTTCATAAGTGCAAACCACTATTTAGAGGTTATTTGTGAGGATTTAGAAATTAAAACTTAAATAATTCTTGTCTACAAAATCCGTAAGCCAAATGTTATTCTCGGAGAGATAAAACTTAAAATGGTTTTTGTACATTTCTAAAGCCGAAACTTCAAAAATTGCGGGTTTTCCATGTCGCACACCCACTTTATTCGCCGTTTCAATATCAGCGCTCAAATGTACAAAGTTCCTTTCTTGCTTAAGAATTCCTTTCTCCATAATGGAAGTTATATTTTTATGTGCTGTACCATGATACAAAATAGCAGGCGGTATGACAGGTTTAAGTTTTAAATCAATATTTAATGAATGTCCTTGATTAGCTCTTATTCGTGAAAAATTATCAGAAAAGATGAAGCGTTTTTTATCATTGAGCTCAACGATGTATTTTAAATCTTCAAAGGAAATATTTTTATTGTTTGCATTTAATTTTTCTAAAAGCTCCTTTACACTGGCCCAACCCTCGTCACATAAAATCAAATCAATTTCTCTGGGTTTATGCCTTAATACCAAGCTTAAAAACTTACTAAGACTATTTCTTTCATTACTATTCATGCTTTTTGTGTAAAATTCCTTATTTGTTATTCGTTTGTAAAGTTACATAATGCCGGCAATGTAATACCGTATCGATTGTGGGCTTTCTTTTGAGAATACAAATTAAAAAGACCAGATGGCACGCGGATTTCAAATCCGTGCCCTTTTCACATCACCCCCAACTTCAAATGCACCTTCCCGATCTCAGCATCCATATACCCCTGCGCATAATGCACATAGCGGTTAAAAGAATTGCTGCCGCTGCTGTGCCCACTCACTTTTCGTACTAAGTGTTCAGGCATTCCTAAAATGAGCATGGTCGTAATGGCGGTGCGCCGCATCATGTGCGAGCTCATCTTGTCGCAGAAGCGATTGTTCTTATCATCTGATTTTTTGGTAAGCCTGTGCGTTTTGCCCTGCTTTTCGCGCGATACTTCTATTACATTGGTGAAGTTAGCCAATTCACCGATCTGCTTCAAGGTTTTATTGAAATTGAACAGGCTGATTTTCCCAAAAACTGCTGATTTTGTATTTTCAGGTTTGTATTGTTCAAAGATAGCTACGGCATAAGGCGGCAATTTTATGAGGCTGAACGTCTTTGTTTTTTGAGATTTGATCTTCAGGTAAAAATCATTGTCAGATTTCTCGAAATTTTTGGAAGTAAGCAAAAAAATATCCGAAAACCGCAGTCCGGTCGTGCAACCAAAAACAAAAATATCCTTGATGCGCCTTTGCGACGGCAACAGGCTTTTATCGAATTCGACATCGTGAATCAGGAATTTAAGTTGTTCCGGAGACAAAACAAAGATCTCGATTTCTTCTTTTCTGACATAAAAACGCCTTTGGAAATTGCCCGTAGCAAAATCTTTATCGTTCTTAACGTAATTAAAGAATACTCTGATTACCTTAATATTGGCGCCTACATAATTATCGTGGCAATTTCGTTTGTAAAGGAATTCGGTAAACTTTTGGTAGAATTTTTTCCAATAGCTTTTTTCCGACTGCAATTCGCGCTTGTCGAGTTTGGCGGCGTCACAAAGACGCAACTCGAATCCGGTTTCGGTGGAAAACCGAATCAGGTTGGCCAGTACGTAATTGTAATTTTGTATGGAGCCGGGTTTTATTTTCTTGCCGTTTTTTTTAAGCCGTTTTCCGGTTTCTGTTTCTTTGATGAATTGCTTGAATAATGGGATTATGGGGGTTGTTTTTTTCATACTGATGGAATTCAGTTTGAAAAATACGGAATTAATTGGATGATAGGATGCGAAATCATCGATTTTGAAAATCACCACAATTATTAGATAGTATCTTATTTATCAAAATCCATTCTTAAAGGCTCTGGGTTTTTTATAGCTCGGAATTTCGTAATACAATATTTTAACAACTTCGTGTATACTTTTTTCTAATAAAGTATTTTCGAACTCTTTCACCGAAGATGCGCCTACGTCATGCATTGACCTTAAAACACGGGCGTTAATATTTGAATTTTCGTTTTGTGCTTCAGATTTTAATATCTCCAGTACTTTCTTAAATTTTTGAATGGATAAATTGTTGCTTGGATATGCATCAAGATCATTCAGGGCGATGTTTATACTGCTGGCTAATTTTTTTTTATTGTTTGATCTAAAAAAACTCATTTATGTAGTGATATACAATTCATGAAAAAAAATTCGAACTACAATATCAATTATTGGAGATTTCTAAATTTACTAAAAATAAATTGTCATTTTCAGAAGAATAAGTGGCATTAGCGTGTTTTAAAAAGTCAACAATAATTTTTTTTGCATGAATGTCGTCAACCGTAATTTCTATTTTATTTTGGCTTTTTAAATTATATAAAACTTTTCTAAGTGGATCTTCGCCTAAAAACAGATTAAGTACTTCATCGAATTCGCTCCAGTTTATACTTTTTCGATTATTGATATTACTTAGGATTTCATTGTATGTCGGTTTTTCCTCCTCTGTGATTGTTCTTAAATATTCTTCCCTGTCTCCATACTTCGATAAAAAATCAATCGCACCTATCAATTCGTAATGTCCACTTAAATTATCTATTTTAACAGGCTCGTAAATTTGTCACATAATTTAATCTGTCGTCATTAAAC
This sequence comes from Flavobacterium sp. 3HN19-14, assembly GCF_051373205.1. Taxonomy (NCBI): domain Bacteria; kingdom Pseudomonadati; phylum Bacteroidota; class Flavobacteriia; order Flavobacteriales; family Flavobacteriaceae; genus Flavobacterium; species Flavobacterium sp. 3HN19-14. Next base: position 3,404,642 of record NZ_JBPPZT010000001.1, on the reverse strand, counting down.
GGATTCGAATAGTCTTTCGGCAAAAAAAACACAAAAGTATTATTGTCAATGTTAATTACATCAATTATATCGGCCTCAATTTCAAGGTTATCGAAGATATACTTCAATACTAGATTGTAATCTTTATTTACCTTTGACATCGTATATCTTATAATTGGTAAATGTCTTTTCCATTGCTTTTTCATTATATTTAATGCCGTTTTGTAAATCCAAATATTCCCAACTTCCATTTGCATCTTTAATTGCATTAAAAGCATGTGCTTTAAATTTAGTTTGATTTTTAAGGGTTCCTACAATTATTGAAGAGTTAGTATTATTAACAAGTTTATTTGACAATGTTTTTGATAAATCGCTTACCTTACCACCACTCGTTAGTGGCTTAATATTGTCAAAGTTATTGGCCAATGATTCAAAAACTTCAGAGTCTGTTAAACCATAACCAGATGTAAGCTTTGCTTCGCCATATATACGACCCATAACTTTTTTCTGAAATTCAATCGCACAATTTACGCAATTAGCTAAACTACCACTTGGATTAATTTTTGCCTTTAGAGCGCTAGTCTCAGGTGTTCTCGTACCCAACTCATCAAATCCCCCTATTGAACCAGTTTTACCGTTGAATTCCCCGACAGTTTTACTTACTAACCTTGAAGCGCGAAAGTTTTTTAATTGTACTGCACCATCATAAATAGTTGCATAAAATGAAACCTCATCAATAGCCTCTAAAATATTATCTTTATTAAAATCAATATTAACTTTTATTTGGCTGTTTGGAATTTTGCTGATCAATTTCATGCTAAGTAAAACAGCCTTATCTGGTACGGCTGCTCTTTTTTATCCCGCCAATAATGTCATCGTATGTTATTGATTTAATTGCAGGTTCTTGAATTTGAGCTAAACATCCGTTATATCTACTTCTGCCTCTCTCTAATCCTTCAAGTTCAACGCTTTCAATTACCCTGTTTTCGCTAAATGCAAATGGACTGTTCCAAGGATAAGATTTCATTAATGGATCTGTAGCAAAAAACCTCCCTACCCGCGGGTCATGCATCCTAAAAGTATAATTCAGAGAATTTCCCGCGCCTCTGATCTCATTATCCTTTTCCTGGCCCTGGTAACCGTAGCGGTAGTTATCATCATCCTCATGATAGTGCTTCGGCACGAGCATTCCGAAAGGATAGTAATCCAAAGTACTGTAAAACCAATAAATACAAGAACTGAACGGGAATAATGCCGTCTGAAAATTTACTTAAACACGCAATTATCCGCATTTCAAAGATAATCAAATCCGAAAAAAGGAGTCAAATTATGGCCTTGTTTTTCAATATGTTAAAAGTTAACGAAATCTTAAAAAAATCGATGAAAAGCAGCGTTAGCTTTTTAAAGATGAACTTTTAAATACTATATTGCAAGACATAAAACCTGTTTCCCATTGAAAACAAAACTGTTAAACATTTTGTTGGTTGTGGCATTTGCGCTGCAGTCCTTTTCTGATCCATATACGATAAAGCGAATTACCGATACAGAGTTCAAATATGAATTCTACACCACGGATAAGGTCATAACGCCAAAGGAAAACCGTACTTATTACTGGTTCAAAGGTGGTGCCATCCACAATTCGCAATCCGGAATGGCCGGATTGCTGCTTGACGGCGATTTTACCAAAATGTATCTCAACAACCAATTGGCCGAACAAGGTGAATTTTCAAACGGATTGCGCAACGGACTTTGGAAAACCTGGTATCCGAACGGCATCCTCGAAAGCAGCCAATACTGGAAAAAAGGGAGGCGTAAAAATACCTATCAGCATTTTGATATTTCCGGAAAAATGCTCGAAAAAGGCGAGTATAAAAAAGGCCTTAAAGATGGAGAGTGGATTGATTATACCAAAAACGACACCACAAGCTATAAAAAAGGGATCGTGGTTGTAAAAAAACCGAAACTTACCAAAGAGGAAAAGGCGAAAATAAAAGCCGACAAAGCGCTGGCAAAAGCCGAAAAGAAAAAAACCGATGCTGCCGCAAAAGCCGCGAAAAAAGCTAAAAAAGCTGAAAAAAGTGACGGAAAAGGACAGGTAAAACCCGCAACCAAAACTGTTGCAAATCCGGAAAAACAGAATGCCGCAAAAAAAACTCCTGAAAAAAAGGATAAAACCAAAACAACTACCAATGTTAAAGGCTAACAGCCTGCTCTATGCAGTATATGTCTGTCTGATCGTGTCGATACTTTGCGGCGCGCTGCTTTATCTTTCGACGCTATACACGCAGCTCAACGTTTTTTACAACACCCGCGAAAACCTGTTCATACAAAACCAGTCCGCAGTTAATTATGCCCTCGGCAATAACCTTGAAACTGACGGATTTCAGGACGCCTCAGGAATCACTGCCGCAACGACTACAAAAACTTTCGGGCTGTTCAGGCTGGTAACCGTCAGCACTTTTATAAGCAACGATACAATCAGTACCACGCATTTAGCCGGATTTTATAACGATGACAAGACTTGTCTTTTCCTGAGTAATTTCAGTGAAGAACTAACTTATGATGGCGAAGTGACTCTCATTGGCGATAAAAAATTACCATCAGAGATTATCAGCCGCTCATTTACGGGTATGAAACCCGGAAAACTCAGAAGCGAAGGCAACATCACTATTTCCGAAAGGATAATGCCACCAGTGAATCCCGCATTTTCTAAACTTTTCGACCCCGTCGCCATAAAAATGACTACACTAAAAGCGGTTGAGCGCCAAAATGATTCTGTTTATTTCAATTCGTTTAAAAATGAAACCCTGAATATTGCGTTACCCGCAGCAGTTCTTAATAATGTGGTAATAAAAGGTAATTTTATGCTATGCGCCAGTGACTCAATTGTAGTAGGCTCCAAAACGGTACTCGAAGATGTCATTCTGAAGGCACCGAAAATAATCTTCTCAGACGGCTTTACCGGCAGCGTCCAGGCTTTCGCTACCTTGAAAATTGTAACCGGAAAAATGTCAACTTGCGCTATCCCTCTGTATTATGCGTGTTTAACAATACGAACGAAAAAAGCGACATTAACATTGGCGAAAATTCTGCCCTAAAAGGAGCGATGCTGCTGTTCGGCAATCCGCCGAAAGCATTTGACCAAAACGAAATCAAAATGGACAAGCAGGCAAAGGTTATCGGCGACATTTATTGCTCTGGCAAACTAACGTTGCAAGGAAGCGTTTACGGTGCGGTTTATACCAATAAATTATCGGATATCTCAGGTTTGAACAATAACTGCATCGGCAACGCAACTATCGATATTTCGAAAAAGCCTGCTTATTTCGTTGGTATTCAGTTATTTGAAAATAAGTCAAAAACCTATGGCATTATCAAAAAAGTACTATAAAGCAGCGGCGAATTCTTATCCTCGAATCTGTAATCGCTCTTACGATTATTTCGGTTTGCCTGTACGTCGCGGTAATGGTATATGCAAGTGTATTTTCAGCCACAACTTCTGCCGAGTTTTACAGCGGCCAGCGCGTTGGCGATGAACTTTTTTTTATGATGCAGGTTAGTGATGATACTTTCAACAACGAACTGCCGGATACAAAAATAGAGCAAGAATGGCGCAATGCGAACCTGAAGCACATTACGATTATACATAAGGACAGTGCGGGTATAACCACTGATAAACAGTATTATATAACAGCCGGTCATGACTAAAAAAAGTTATACAAGTGCGTTTTCTGTTCTTGAGGCTGTGGTAAGCATGGTCATCTCGGCGATAATCATCGGATTGGTTTTTCTGATTTTTTCTATTATTTCAGAAAGGATGCAGGACTACAGGCAGCAAAACGAAACGATATCCGACCTGAACCGGCTGGCTTATTGTTTGAATAAGGATGTTTTTGAAAACAGCCGGATAGAGATTCAGGACAGCACGATAATATTTTACTCGTATTCCGGTAATGCAACACGATACCAGCTAAGGGACCGCTATATGCTAAAAGACCGTGGCGAATTTTCGGATACATTTCATTTTCCGGTACGGTCGTTACGGCTGGATACAATTCACAATAAGAAAATGACGAGTGCATTTCAGCGTTTGCGCCTGGGTATTGAACTGAATTCTGGTAGCAGGGAATTAAAGTTTTTCAGGAAGATTTATGCCAACGAACTGATAGAAACGATAAAAGTACAATGAGCATTGACTTAAGCACATACAAGAAAGAGACGAAAACCGTTGCCAAATCGACAACAGGCAAACGACTGATGCCTTATTCAAAAAAATTTTCCGACAAAAAAAAGGAAGTTTTTTACCGTGAATTGTGCATGCTGCTCAAATCAGGCGTCGATTTTAAGAAAGCGCTTGAAATTTTAGGAAATCAGTCTAAAAATGCATTTGAGCAAACTTTGATCACAGACATACGCGACAAAGTCGTTCACGGTAAAAGCATTTATGAATCGATGAAAGCATCAGGGCAATTTTCTCCATACGAATATTTCAGCGTGCAGATTGGCGAAGAAACAAGGAAACTCGAAGAAGTGCTTGCCGAACTGCAAAAATATTTTAACCGCAAGATACAGATGCGGCGGCAAATTATTTCAGTGCTTACCTATCCTGCAATTGTAATGCTCGTTACAATCTCGGTGCTTTATTTCATGCTCAACAAGGTCGTTCCGATGTTCAGTTCAGTATTCAAACAATTCGGAAGCGAATTACCAAGAAGTACGCGCATTATCCTTAAAATTTCAAATCATTCAGGCACAATTTTTATAATTCTTTTCGCTGTAATTGGCGGTCTGATGCTGCTACATTACCTGATGAAAGACAAAGATGGCTATCGGGGCGTTACAGCAAGAATGGTTCTTAAAATTCCTTATTTCGGAAATCTGGTCAGGAAAATCTATCTCTCACGTTTTTGCCAGTCGATGAATTTATTGATTACTTCACAAACAACGTTACTGACCTCGCTTTCTTTAACCTCAAAAATGATTGGGTTTTATCCGGTAGAAAAGTCAATCGACGTTATTAAGAATGATATTACCAAAGGGCTGTCGCTGAGCGAAAGCCTTAAAAAACATGCTATTTATGAAACGAAGATGGTATCAATGATTGAGGTGGCCGAGCAGATCAACGAACTCGATGCCATGTTTGAAAGGCTCTCCGATCAATACAACGAAGAAATCAATCACCAGACCAAAATGATTGGCGTTGTCCTGGAGCCTATGATTATAATTTTCATTGGTGTCATTGTCGGGGTGATTATGATATCGATGTATGCACCGATGTTCGATTTGAGTAAGATTATCAGGAATTAAAAACAGATTGGAATTGTTAAATATTTTATAAAAAAAATAAAATTCGTATAGAAAAAAATGCTTAATTAGTAATCCTAAAATAAACATCATGAAAGGTTTGATAAAATTCGGTGCCAAATTTAAAAAACTTACTGTTGCCGCTTATTCCATGACAGAAATCCTGATAGTACTTTGTATTATAGGCATCATTTTACTGATGGTATTGCCCAACCAGACATCAGTAATCGGTCAGGCAAAGGCCATCGAGGCACAGGCGATGCTCAATCAGGTATACGGGCTTGAAAAAAGCCATTTTTACAGATTTTCAAAATATTCATCAGACTTGCCTGAAATAGGATTCGAGCAAGCGCCAACAGTAGATGAAGGTGGTCAGGCAGTATATAAGATTGAAATCATCGAGGCTTCTGAAAATTCATTCCTGGCACGTGCAACATCTGTTTCAGATCTTGACAGTGACGGGGCTTTTAACACTTGGGAAATTGATGATAAAAAAATGCTGAAAGAAGTAACGAAAGAATAATTGGAAAAAGCATATACCATTGGCTTACTGTTATGTCTGTCAGTAGTATTCGTGCAGGATTACAAAAATCGCATGATACACCTGACATTACCCATACTGATTTTTGCATTGTCATTGTTAATGGCTGCCGGGCTTGATGAAATTTTCTTGAAAATCATTGTTAATATTTCATTTTTTTTAATAATCGTATCAGTCTTAACGCTCTACATGAGCATCAAAGCCGGCCGCTTTCTTAATCCTTTCCGGAATTATTTTGGTTTTGGGGATTTGCTTTTTTTTATCGCAGTAACGCCATTGTTCAGATTAAATGGTTTCATCATTTATTTTACTATGGCCATGTTGTTTGCAATTGTATTGCAGCTGGCTTTAAAAAGAATGATGAAGCACGACACGGTTCCACTGGCTGGGTTTGCGTCAGTTTTATTGATTTTATTAATTGCAGAGCATGTTTTTTTGCATCATTTCACAATCATCAAATTACAATAATATGACAGAAATTACTGTTACTCCGGATAACCATCATGTCATTACGAGTGATTTGGCAAATCATTATAAGATATTACCAAAAGCCACAGCTGATAGTGAGATGGTTTTTTTTATCGATGCAGAAAATGACAACGCGGAAAGCAAGGAGGAGTTAGAGCTTCTCTTAGGAAAATCGGTAAGATTTGAAGCAGTTGGCGCGGCTGATATCGAAAAGGCGCTCTCGATATATCACCGCAAAGAAAGGCAGCTTGAACAGAAAGCAGCTTTGAACATTGAAAAAAATGACTTTTTAGAAAATCTCCTGTCTGAAGCGAAATCTTTAAAAAGCAGCGATGTACATTTCGAAGTATATGAAGCCAATGCCAGGATCCGTTTCCGAATTGACGGACAGCTTATAGAACGATATAAAGTTGACAGAGAGAATTACCTGGAGTTGGTCAACAAAATTAAAATAAAATCCAAACTCAATATTACAGAAAAAAGACTGCCTCAGGACGGGCGCATAACAACTGACAGCTTCGATATAAGAGTTTCTATTTTGCCCACGCTTTTTGGAGAGAAGATAGTATTGCGTTTATTGGGACAGGATGCCTCGAACATCGACTTGTCTTCATTAGGGCTAAAGGAAGAGGAGCTGGCAACCTATATGGAAGCCGTCAGGAAACCTAACGGAATCATTCTCATAAGCCGGTCCTACCGGCTCGGGAAAAACAACGACGCTTTATGCGACACTAAAACTGCTTAATGACAGTAAGCGCAATATACTTACCGTTGAAGACCCAATTGAATATACGCTCAAAGGAATCAACCAGGTGCAGCTCAAAGAAGATATCGGCCTGTCATTCGCAGCTGCACTAAAATCATTCCTGCGACAAGATCCCGATATTATAATGCTGGGTGAAATCAGGGATCCTGAAACGGCACTTATGGCTATTAGGGCTTCACTCACTGGACATTTAGTGCTTTCGACAATACATACGAATTCTGCAGCCGGCACAATCTCAAGATTGATCGACATGGGAATTCCTTCTTACCTGATTGCGGAAACTCTTAACCTGTCAGTTGCACAACGGCTTATCAGGAAACTTTGCCCTGGTTGTAAAAAGGCAACTGACATTAGCAATGAAGATTTTCCTGTAAATTTCGTAGTGCCTTATGAGTCGAAGAATTATTACAAGGCAAATGGTTGTAACAGTTGCTACCATACAGGTTATAAGGGGCGTACCGCAATTTATGAAATACTCGATATAGACCATAAAGCCGCAGCTGCAATCAAGAATAACAGCCTGGCAGAACTTTCGTATTCAAATCCTGACAACAGGTTGCTGGCAGATAAGGCTTTCGATATTCTGGCAAAGGGCGAAACGTCGCTTGAAGAGATATATTCAATTTTAATCAACATTTAAAATGCTGAAAAATATAATATTAATTATAATCGGTTTATTTTTTGTAAATCTCGTTCATGCCCAGCAGGACATCAATGACCTTGACAGGAAGTTTACAGAATTCGGAATGCAAAAGAAAGGCATCAATGAAATTATTAAAACCGATGTTTCAGGCTTGGTATTACACGATTTCATTAATTCGATAGCACAGGAACATGAACTCAATGTAAGTGTTGATACCGATTTGAATCAGATTGTCGTCAATAACTTTTTTGACGTTTCGGTAAAAGATGTCTTCTTGTTTCTCGTGCAGAAATATGACCTGAAAGTTACTTTCATGTCCAATATAATAACGTTTAAGAAGCGGAAAGAAATAAAAATCATTGAAAAGAAAATCCCTAAGATAATCGACGTCACATATACCCCTGCAAATGATTTCCTTTCTGTCAAACTGGAAAACGACTCGCTGCCAAATGTTGTTCAGGCAATTATCGATAAATCAGGAAAAAACCTCGTGCTTTCGCCGGATATCAAGCTTCAAAAAGTCTCTGCGTATATCCTTAACCGCCCTTTTGATCAGGTTATTGATATGTTGGCAAAATCAAACAGCCTGATTGCAACAAAAGACGAAAACGGATTTTATTATATAGAGAAAAGCAGTCCGCAAAATGTAGTGCAGTCTGCCGACAGGAATAATCCGAAAGGAAAACCGGGAAAAACCGGAAATGCCGATATGCCAGGCTTTTTTGAGATAACGCTCGATAAAAACGGCTTTCTTAACGTAAAGGCAAATGCTGCAGACATTGCTGATATCATCACCGATGCAGCCGGTAAATTACACGCCAACTACTTTTTCTACAATAAGCCTGAAAACGAAAAAACCAGCCTGGTTGCCGACAATATTACATTCGATGAGTTGCTGTTGAATATCTTCAAAGGAAAAAAATACACTTTCAAAAAACAAGGAGAATCCTACCTGATTGGCGAGCAGGTTGTCGAAGGATTAAGGGCGACAGAACTGATACAGATGGAAAACAGGTCGATAGAATCTGTATTGGCCTCGCTGCCGAAAGTGTTTTCTGAAAAAATCGAAATAAAAGAGTTTGTAGAATTGAATGGGCTGGTGGTATCAGGCCCGAAAACGATAATCGATGAGTTAAGGGTCTATATGAAACAAATCGATAAAGTCGTACCAATGGTACAAATCGAGGTAATTATCGTCCAATATAACAAGTCATACAATATTGAAACCGGTATAAAAGCAGGTCTCGATAAAACAACGGCACACCAGACAGGCGGCACGTTGTTTCCAAATTCCGACGTCAGCCTCAACAGCGCTTCGGTAAATAACCTGATTGACGCTTTCAACGGACTCGGAATCGTCAAACTGGGAAAAGTTACCAGTGCATTTTACCTGAACCTGAAAGCGCTTGAGGACAATTCTGTCATAAAGATTGAATCAACTCCCAAAATAGCAACTATTAGCGGGCACGAGGCAAAATTAGCCATCGGAGAAACGAGCTATTATTTTGAACAGACCAATCAACTCATCAATAGCGGTCTTAACAACAATGTCCTGCAGTCAGGATCCTGGAAATCTACAGATGCCAATATGAGTGTCTCTATAAAACCGTTCGTCTCTACAGACGAAAATGTAACCCTCGGAATAGTAGTCGAAAAAAGCTCATTTTTAGCAAGGGTAGGGGCGACAGCGCCTCCGGGAAAGGCTACACAGAAATTCGAATCACTGGTAAGGGTTAAAAATAACGAAATGATATTACTGGGCGGTCTGGATGAGTTGCAAAAAGAAAATTCCGGGTCAGGGACACCATTAATATCCAGAATTCCAATAATTAAATGGCTGTTCAGTAGCAGGAAAAAATCAAAAGCCAATTCGAAACTTCATATTTTCATCAAGCCAACTGTTGTATACTAATGGAATTTTCGTTGCATAAAATAATAACTTTCAATACACTTAACATAATAAGTATCTTCCGTACGGAAGCGGGATATTCCTATAACCTGATGACGACAATTAAAAGAAGTCGTCATTAGAGGTCAAATCGACCGCAGTTTTTAAAGATTTTGAAGAACTCCTAAAAAGCATTGATAAAAAAGCGCCCGTTATTCTGACAATTGACGGCAAAGGCATTCTGAATAAAAAAATAGACCTTAAAAATGAAACCGATGTTAACTGGTATAAAAACCTCGATTTAACCTCCATATATTATACAAACTACAGTAATGATGGAGGAATATACCTGAGTTTTTGCCGGCGTAATGTTGCAGACGAAAACGTCGTTTTATGTCAGGAACACCAATTAGATGTTTTGGGTTTTTACATATGACCAGTAATTTCTGTTTTGCTTAAGGAAACAATCCCGCAGGATACTATCCAATCCAACGATTCGATTTTGGAATTTCAAAGCAACCAATTGTCTCTCATCAGTAAAAGCACTATTGAAAATGTGGTAAGCTATAATATTAGCGGCACAACTTTGAGAAGCAGCCAAATTACAGCATACGCCGCAGCCGTGCATTTTTACATTGGGCATAATGATATCGCGAACAGCAGTTCATCCATTATCAATTCTGAAGAGATAATTTATAAAAAAGCATTTCGCAATACCGGTATCACCGGATTGATAAGCTTTTTTTATTGCTGTTAGTAAGTTATGCCCTTACATTTTATTATAATTCAGATACAGCATCACTAAACCTTAAAAAAATATACTCGGGCAGAATTACAAACTTATTGAAGCGTTAGAAACCCAGCGCGATAATAAAATCAAGATTTTAAATGAAACAGGATTTTCGTCATCAAAATTCCTGTCTTTTTATTCGTATAAACTTGCTGCTTCATGTCCACAGGAAATACGAATTACTTCATTGGCTGTTTTTCCGCTTACAAAAGAAATAAAAGCCAACGAAAAAGTTAGCTTTACGGCAAGACAAATTGTTCTGAAAGGCAGCACAATTGACGAATCAATTTTTAATGACTGGATAAGTACTTTTAAAACGCTGAATTGGATAAGCAATTTTGAAATAACAACACTGAAAAAAGACAAGAAGGATATTTCGGTTTTTGAGCTAAAAATAACCCTGAAAGATGTTTGAGCAATATTCTTATAAAATTAAATTTAAAACATTACTAATCGTTTTTGTAATGCTTTCCGTTGCGGCTTACAGAAGATCATTCGGCTGGCTGAAATCATAAAAGAAAACATTGCTTTAAAAAAGGAAGTTAGTTTGACATCTGACAAGTACGGAAATATCGCGAAAATCAAGACTGAAATTGCAAATCTCGACAAACTGATCGGCAAAGAAGGTATTTCAAAGGAACGCACACAGCAGGATATTTTGGCATTCGTTTCAGCGAACAGCGATAAGATTGCCGTCAATGACTTGAAGGCAGTTCATGAATTTAATGATGAAAATTACAGGATTTTTACATTTCAGCTGGATCTTACAGGAGATTTTAATAGTTTGCAACAGCTCGCATATAATTTCGAAAAAAAGTTTACCTCGTCTAAAATTGCAGGCATGAATTTTTATACCGAAAAAAAGAACAATCAGGCAGAAGTACTGCATTTAAAAATAATATTTCAGAATTATGAAAACAATAAGTAGATTGCTGCTAATCACTACGGCAGTATTGGCCTTGTCTTGTGACGACGTTTTTGAAAAAGATATTACTGACGATATGGTACAGCTGATAAGTCCTTCCGGAACCAGGAAATCACAAGTAATGTGGCCAGTTTCAAATGGAGCGGGATGGATGGTGCGAATAAGTACAGGATCCAGGTTTACGGTACAAGTCAAAATATCGTACTGGACTCTGTTGTAAGCGTCCCGCGTTTGACGTATCCGCTTGCGGGAGGCGAATATAGCTGGCGGGTAAGAGGAGAAAATGAAGCGTATACCTCTGCTTTTTCGTATACGTCAGAATTTAAGATGATTGAGTCTGATAACCTGACGACACAACAAGTATTGTTGTCAAATCCTTCAGATGCGATATATACCAATGTAGCATCATTGACCTTTCACTGGGCTGGTTTAAATGCGGCGCTGACTTACGATTTTGAATTGGTTAACGTTACCGCGGGTAATACCATAGTTAACCAACAAAGCGGCCTGACCGATACCTCTGTTACGTTAAGTGGCAGTACCATCGGGCAGGAAGCAGAATACCAATGGAAGGTCAGGGCTTTAAACAGTACCAGCACAAGCAATTTTACTTCGAGGACTTTTTACATAGATAAGACCAACCCGGCACAGCCTCAAAACATTGCGCCCGTTGCAAATGCTGTTTTAGATACTGATCAGACGCTCAATTTCAGTTGGAGTATCCCTGCCGACGTTGGTTCGGTGCAATCTTCGATAAGTTATACGATTGAGTTTTCAAATGACATTTCATTTTCATCAATCCTGTTTACATCGGCAGCTGATACAAATACTTACCAGCATAGTTTCGCAACTACGGGAACCTATTATTGGAGGGTTAAAGCCAAAGATATCGCCGGCAATACTGGAATTTACAGCCAGGTCTTTAAATTGACAATCCAATAAAATGAAGAAAAAGATCAATGTCGTACTCATAATCATAGTTTCCTGTTTATGGGGAACTGTGTTGTACCGGTATGTCAATCAATATTTTTTCAGGCAGGACTTCACATTTCCACAAAAAACGGCAGAGCACGCATCGGTAACCAATTTTATGCAGAAAGATACATTTGTACTTTCAGATTTAAACAGGGATCCCTTTTTAAACAAGCTGGCACGCAAACCCAACGTGCTGTCCGATAAGGTACTTAAAGTCAAAAAACAGCCTGTTGTGAAAAAGGAAGTTAAAAAAGTCAATTTTCCGTCGATTACGTACCTCGGTTATATCAAAACCATTAATAAGAATGAAGAATTGGTACTATTGAAAGTTAATGGGAGTCTTATGAAACTAAAAACCAATCAGTTGCTTGACGGGCTTAAGGTATTGAAAATATACAAAGATTCAGTTCGAGTTTCCTACATGGATGAGGCTGATGACATTAAGAAGATTATAATCGTCAATAATATTATTTAGTCAGCGGGGTGATTAAAATACCTTATCGCCAAAAAAAAAGCCCGCATTTTATGTGGGCATGATTTAAATATAATGCGTTGAACCTTGCGAGGCCATTTCTTCTCCTTTTTCGTCAAAAAAACTTAATTTTTTGGCTTACTGGTGAGTCTGCAGACACAATATGCAACAGGGATATTTAATTCCGGGTTTTGCAAATGCCGATTTTCAGGAAGACAGTTTTTAATTAATAGGAGTTAATGAGTCAGTACAATTCCTTGGAAATTCATACTTTTTAGGAAGAATGTCAAATGATCAAAGATTTTTGGGCATTTTTTTGTTTTTAAGCATTCAAAGTGAATAAATAAGCAACAATTACAAGTTGCTAAACCCGATTGAATTTAAAAGTTAAAAAATGTACTTGATTTAGTCACTTGAACTTATACGGCAAAGGATTCGTCAAGTGGCTGCATATCATCTTTTGTTAAAAACGCCCCTGAACTGATACAAAATTCGTTCAACAAGACGAAGGTCATCTGTAACTATATCTGCAGTTCCCCGCATTTCCTGTTGAAAATAAACTTTCTTTTTATAAGACGTTTCCAACCCTTTTGGCAATGCTATATCTAATAAAATATTTCCGTCTTTATCAGGAGTTAAAGATATACTCTTCACATTTCCCTGTATGATTCCAAACTCATTATCCGGATAATTATCAAGCCGTACGTAAACGTCTTGTCCGATTTTTAACTTACCGGCGTTCATTGATTTTGCTTTAGCTTTACCAACATATCCATTCTCGATTTTCGGGATTATCGCAAACACGTTTTCTCCGGTATTTACAGTTTGGTTTGCTACCCAAAGTTGCAAAAAAGCAACCTTACCGTCGATAGATGATCGGAAAACATAATTGAGTTCCCATTCCTTAATTTGTTTTTTGAGCCTGAAGTAAGCTTGTATCACATTGCTTTCCAGATTTACATTTTCCCTATTTATATTGATTTGTGTTGCATGTGAATTTCTGCTTAATTCATTTAGTGAAGACTTTATTTGGGAAACGTTACTGAGCAGAATTTTATAATTTTTCTGAACTTGTAAAAACAGCAGTCTTTGTTTTTCAATTTCCTGTGTAGAAACAATACCTTTCTTATAAAGCGTTTCATAACGTTCCAGTTCATTCTGATGCAATAAAAGTTCGTTTTCATTTATTTGCTTCTGTGACAGCAATAATGTGAGCCGCTCTTTTAATTCGGTGTTTTCTACACCTTGCGCTAATGCATCTACTTTATAAGGCTGTAGTTTCGTATTTAAATCATTGGCAAGGCATTCCTTTTGAAAAAGAGAATAAGCTTCATCAATTTCACCAAGATCCAACGACGTAAATAAGTGAAATGGAAAGCGGCTTTTTTCCAGATTTATTGTGTCGAGAATGCTCTTAATCAAAAAGACGTCGCGAAAGTTAGCAGCGTTTTCAATTACTGCAAGCGGCGTACCTTTTTTTACGTTTTGATTGTCTTTTACTAATATAGTTTCAATTTTCCCACTGGTTTTTGCCAGTAATTTTTCAGGAGGGATGTTAGATGTAATTGTAATTTCCGTCGCAACCAGGTCGGGATATTTTATCAGCCATGATAAATAAAATAATAGGAGTAAGATAATAAGGATTATAACTGAACCCCAACGTATCATTCTGCCAGGTATCCTGGTTAATATGTCATGAACTTCTTCACTTCTTATTTCGATGTTATCTTGCGGCATAATAAAGAATTATTTCCCTAATTGTAATTGATTTTTCACAAGTTCAAAATATTTGCCTTTTAATTTTATAAGGGTTTCATGATTTCCGGTTTCAGCTATTTGGCCATTGTCCAATACAATTATTTGGTGGGCATTCATTACGGTACTGAGTCGGTGTGCAATAATTACAACAGTTTTGTTATTAAAAAAGCGGTCAAGTTTTTCCATAATTACCCTTTCGTTGTTGGTATCCAACGCAGATGTCGCTTCATCAAAAAACAGCATTTCAGGGTTTTTATATACGGCCCTGGCTATGAGTATCCGCTGTTTCTGGCCAGTACTCATGCCAATTCCTTCCATTCCTATTTGGGTATTGTAAGCATTTGGATAGTTTTGTATGAAGTCTTTGATATTGGCAACATCCGCCGCATAAAGTAATCGCTCCTTATCTATCAAATCTGCACCGATTGCTATATTATTGGCTATGGAATCATTAAAAATATAGCCTTCCTGCATAACAGCACCTACGTGGTTTCGCCAAGATTTTTGAGAGTAATCTTTTAATGGAATTTGTCCGATGGATATATTTCCTGCTTCAGGCTCATAAAATTTAAGCAACAGTTTCATCAATGTCGTTTTACCGCTTCCGCTTGTGCCTACAATAGCAGTAATTTTATGGGCAGGTATTTCCAGATTGAGATTTTGAAGCACATACGAATGTGATCCGGGGTATTTAAACGACATATTACTAATGACTATCGGATTGTTCGATGAAATTTCAGCAGAATTACCGGTGTTTTGGTTTTCATCTTCTTTTTGGTGAATTTCAGACAGTCTGGCCAACGAAATTTTGGCATCCTGCACTTCCCGTATAAAACTTATGAATTGTATAATAGGCCCGTTAAGACTTCCCACTATGCTCGATATCGCCATCATCATACCCAGCGTAATCTGACCGTCTATAACCAATTTAGCGGACAAAAAGATAATGATGATATTTTTTAATTCGTTGATGAAATTCGAGCCGATATATTGCGTTTGTTCGAGTGCTAAACCCTTCATGCTGATTTTAAACAACCTCGCCTGTATGTGTTCCCATCCCCAGCGCTTCTGCCTTTCGGCATTGTGTAATTTTATTTCCTGCATGCCGTTAATGAGTTCGATCACTTTACTCTGTTCAGCACTGACTTCCGAAAACTTCTTATAATCTATAACTTCGCGCCTTTTCAAAAAAATGATTACCCATAAAAAATACAGCAGACTACCTGTGAAAAACACAACAAAGATTTGGGCATTATAATATGCCAATACACCGCCCAGTATGACAATGTTCAGCAGAGAGAAAAATACGCTTAAACTAGATGTTGTGAGTATCCTTTCAATACGTTGGTGGTCGTTTATGCGCTGCATAATGTCACCTGTCATCCTTACGTCAAAAAATGATATTGGTAAACTCATCAATTTAATGAAAAAGTCTGACAGCAATGATATGTTTATTCTGGTAGACAGGTGCAGTAAAATCCAGCTTCTGACAAATTCCAGCGCAGTTTTTCCGAAAAATAAAAACAATTGGGCAAATAATATAATGTATATGAACCCGATATTCTGATTTTTAATACCAACATCAACGATGCTTTGCGTCAAAAATGGAAATAATAGTTGTAATATACTTCCCGCAAGCAACCCCACAAGCAACTGTATTATGAAGGCTTTATAAGGAAGTGCATATCTGATCAGGATAGAAAAACCAAATTTGTTTTCCTGCTCTGCCTCGAACTCGCTTTTATAAAACTGGGGTGTGGGTTCTAATAATAAAATAACACCTTCTGTGTCATCTTCGGCGTTATTTCCGATCCAAAATTTTAAAAATTCCTCTTTTGTATAAACGATTAAACCATACGACAGGTCGGATATATAAAACTTATTCTTTTTTATTTTATACAATACCACATAATGATTGTTTCTCCAATGCAATAATGATGGTAACGGAACTTCCGATAATTGTAAAGAAGATATTTTTGCACCCAGCGTTCTAAACCCGATTTTTTCCGCCGCATCACCCAGGGAAAAAAGATTGCTTCCTTCTCTTGTTGTTTCGGATAATTCGCGCAATGTTTGGATATTGATGCTTTTACCATAATGTTTACAGACAATTTTAAGGCAGGTTGGCCCACAATCTTTTGCATCAGCTTGTTTATAAAAAGGAAAAGCTTTCAATCTCTTAGCGTTGTTGATTTAATTTATATACTGCTTAGTAGTTTATTACATGCTCATTTTTAATATAAAACAGGGCATCAGCAACTTTCGGAATATCCATATCAGTTTCTTTGGCGGCCAAAGGCTTGATTTTTGTATTCCATTACGTTTAATTTCAGCAATAGCATCATCGTCGGTTAAAGAAAGAAATGCATAATTGGCTGTAGTGTTTTGCTCAATATATCTTTCTATACTCGTCTTGGTAGTTTTTAGCTTGTATTTTGCGAGTCCGAGATAACCTTTATTTCCAATTTTGCCTTGCAAAGCGGTAAATGCTAATAGATAATACTGTTTGCCGTAGGTTTTTTTTAAGAAGACTCCGGCTTTGTTAATTTCTAATGATTTATCTTTCCTGAAGTCGGCTATTTCAATCGGATTATACAACAGGTGCGTTGTAGCCGCCCAAAGGATTATTTTTTTATCGCGGTACAGTTGGTCGGCTAAAAAGATAATATTGTCTGCCATTTCGGCATCGCGTTTTCCAACTGAATATTTTTTCCTGTAAACAGATTCAAGGTTGTCAGTAATTCGTTTCCAAAAATTAAAATAAACACTTTGCTTTAAATTTCCCGAATTTAAGACATTCCTGATTTCGTCAAACTTGTTATGAAGATATAAAGTATCTGCGGTCGGCTGCTTTGCAAATGAGTAGCTTTTTTCGGCAACCAGACCTAATTTGTCGTAAAACAGGCTGTCGAGATCAATTTTTGTTTTCGTTTCTTTTTCAAGATTACTGATGAACAATGCATAATCTTTTTTGATGTTTCCAAGGCAGGACGAATTGAAAAAACTTTCATCAAAACCCGCTAGTATTAAAGGATGTTGCGTTTTATATGTTGCAATGACATAGTTAAACAGTTCTTCCATTTCTTTGGTATTCCAAACACCTGAAATATTCCATCGCATATCTTTTAGTGCTATCTCTCCCTTTTTAAGTGAATCATTTACAACAGATAAATTGTACATTGGGCATTCAAATGCTAAAACATCAAATCCGCACTTTTCATGCAAAAACTTTACGATTTTGGTTTTTGCAGTGTAAGTCTCGCCCATGAAATGCGAGCTTTCTCCAAGACCTATAATCCGGAACATCAGAAAGCTGATCTTTAAAAGCGTCGAGCGATGTGAAGTTAGCGCTGTCATACTCGCTATCGGTTATTGGAACTATGGTTTGCGAATGTACCTTCACTGCTAAAGAAAAAAATAGTATAAAAAAAAATGGCAATCTTTGCTTGGTCATATTTATAACATAAAAATTTCGTCCCATTCATTTCCGCTTTCATCAGGTTCACACATTAATGCTAAACCTATTCCCACATAACCACAGATAAATCCGGAATCAGGAGCAAATTTTTCCTTTCCCTTATATATTGCTTTTGAATAGAATGTCTCAATGTTTGATTCAGGATTTTCAACTGTTTTATCTAGCCAGTACAATGCGGGCTGTTCAAATTCCGGCAAGTTATACTTTTTAAACAACTTATTGAAAATATAATAACAACCTGCAGTTCCATGACAAAATCCGCGGTCTTCAATTCTCACGTCGCCGGTCATTCAATTTTGCGCTCGGCGCACTTTTTTAAAATTTGAATTCCTTCTGCGATAAATCTTTCATTGTCAGTTTTAATTCCGCATAAAAATATGGAATAGCCAATTCCAAGATCGCCATAGCACCATGCGAGTCGGGTAGTTTCGGAATTTTCATCTTCAATAGGGTAAATCTCTGAATGCTTTTCGTTAAAGTTTCCGAAATATGGAAATAATGTAATGGCTTCAGGGTCTGGATTTTTAAAAGTCAGCAGCCAGTTTACACAGTTTTCTGCCATGCTTTTTGCATCGGCATTTTTATTGATATCGTAAACTTTAGCCAGAAAACTAATGATAGAAGGCAGGCCATGCGCCATCCCCAAATTTATCTTACCTTTTACATCGGAAAACATATCACAAAACCAAACAGTGCCAGATTGTTGATTTATAGACATAGTCTCAAAAATGGCTACAAGTTTATTGAGATACGGGTCTGCAGCAACTTTGTCATATTTGCTCCTTTGAAGGAAATAGCTTCCATATCCTAAGATACCGTAGAAAAGGTCATAGTTGTTTATTTTTTGCTCATTGGCACAATAATCTATAATTATTTTATCAAAGAATGAAAAAAAATCAGCATCATATTCAACTTCTTCCTGGTTTACTAAATACTGATAAACCCATCCAACGCCTGCAAATCCTCCGATCAGGCTTAAATTCTCCTGCAGGTCAGCGTGTTCAACTTCATTATAGACCTTTTCAAACTCTTGCCAGGAAAGTTCGAGATAGTGCTCATCATTAAAATGCTTACTAGCCTTGTAGAAAAAAAGACTGTTTGCCAGACATCCGGCGCCGAGGAAATTATAAGGGTTAATCTTGCTGAATGCAACGACCGCATCTGATAGTAATGCTATGGTTTCGTTAACTTTTACACTCATAATAAATAAAAAAACTATTATAGATCCGAAAATCTATAATAGTTTTAAAGTTAAAATTAAATTTTTAGAAACAAAGAATTGTAATGGTTCTTTGGTCTCCGCCAAGCATCTTGTTGAAGCTGTACAGCCTCTGTCTGATCTACTTTGAGTACAAACTACATGAGAGTGAAAAAACTCATCTTCTCCTCCTTTAATCTTAGAAGCTTGAACCGGAGTTAATGCCGATACTTTTCTGTCAATAAATCTAATTTTTTTAAACTTTTCTTGTTTTTCATTTTGGTTTGTGATTTAATGGTTAATATAATTTCAAATATATATATTTATTAATTTAAATTAGCTAAAAAATAAAATTTAATATGAAAATAATTCCGTTCTCTAAATTTTTAGTTCGCACGCCTGTATTTAGTCTCCCTTTTGCGAAAAATATTTTAGATGCTGACGGTGATGAATGGATTGCTAAGCTGACCTCAAATAAGATTTTTATGCATGGGCTTTTAGTTGCCTCTCCTGTATTCTATAATGAAGTGTTAAAATTTGAAAAACTTGCCGATGCTGCTAAAAAGACCGTGTTAGAATGTCCCTCTTAAAATATGCCTTAAGAAGTGCAACCAGATGTACTCCCTTTGGTCTTTTTTCAGGAGTAGGAGTTATCGACAGCAGTTTTTTTAATAATTCAGTTGATGCTACCGGGCAAATTTTAATTACTGGTAATCATCAGTTCAGCAGATTAGATTATACATATGCCTGTCGTTTAATGGCTCAGCTAAATTCGTCCTATAGTATAAGAAGAAATTTAAACTACTATGTTAATAATACGCTCTATAATTTTTCTAATTCATACAGGTATATCGATTATTCAGCCGTAAATGGAGGTCGAAGAAAATATGAACTCATTCAGGTAGCTAAAAATGAATATTTATCTAAAATCTTAAAAAAAGCAAAATCGGGTTGTTCATTTAATTATCTGGTTATGCTTTTAATGGATGAAGGGTTTGACAATTCTGAATCCGAATCATACATTCATCAGCTTATTGACAGTAAAATACTTATTTCTGAATTAGAGCCTTCAACAATCGGAAAATCCTTAGAGGAAAAAGCATGGGAAATCATCAACAAGTATAGTATAAGGGATACTTCCGATGACGAATTGAAAATGTCTTTTTCATTTCTTAATACCATAAAAACTACACTTAGGGATATTGATTCCAAATCAATAGAAGCATCGCTTTCCCAAACTGAGAGTTTTTTGTCCGGGAACCCGAATGCGTTGTCGGAAACCCTGTTGTACAAAGATTTATTTACATCAGTTGAAGGGCAATTATCAGAAAACCAAAATAATTTAGTGCAGGAAGGTTTAGATATTTTTAGGTTATTGGTATCAGTCGATGACTTAAAATATAAAACCCGGCTGCATACATTCAGGGATTTATTTTCTGCCACTTATGAATCCGAAACTGTTTCCCTGCTTCATGCGCTTGATGTGGAAACGGGCATAGGATACGATGATACACTCAGAAGTGCCGGGATTGATTCTAATTTCCTGATTAATAATTTTCCCAAAACCCTTGATATTCCGACTGATTATACAGAATGGGAAACCTTCGATGCATTTATCGCTAATAAAATAGAACGCGCAATTGTAAACCTGAATGACAAGGTTGAAATTACTGCAGCGGAAATTACTGCATTAAGGAATGCAGCGTCAAAGAAAAATAAGAAGCATTTAAGCGCTACCGGAATCATAAGGTTTAGTCTTTATAAAGATTCTGATCAGAATGATTTTATATACATAGATTCATTGGGCACTTCATCCCCGAATAAAATTTTGGGCAGATTTTCAAACGGAAGCAGTGAAATCAAAAATCTGGCACGAGAGGTTGCAGCATTTGAAGACGGTGTTTACGACGACATGACGATTATTGCTGAAATTGACCATTTGCCGTATGATGGATTTGGAAATACGTTAATGCGTGCTGACCTTAACCGGCATATAATTACTTACCACGGAGGCACACATGAAGATTCTAAAGCGATATCAATAGCCGACTTGTATCTGACATACCGTAATGAAGAGTTGATCTTAACGTCTAAAAAACTAAAAAAACGCATCATCCCATATTTTTCGAATGCGTACAATGACGATTTTCCAAATACGCTGCCCATATTTAAATTTCTGCTTGACCTGCATTATCAATACGAAGACAGGCAAAAGGGCTACTTAAGCGTAAATAAATACCACAAGTATTTTAAACACATACCACGTCTGACCTATAATAATATCATTTTGAGTAAGGAAAGCTGGTTAGTTAAGCGAAAAAGATTTCAAAGGTTGTTTCGATACGGAAGTAGATATGGCGGCCTTTAATTTAAAAATATCAGAACTGAAGCTTCCGGGAAATTTTTTAATCATCGACGGTGATATGGAATTGCTGATTGATACTAAAAATGCGCTTTCTGTCAGATTATTCCTTTCGCAATTAAAAAAGAAGGGAAAATTGCAATTAAAAGAATTTCTTTTGAACGACTTCGATTCTATAGTGCGAAACGGCGATAATGCCGGAGAGCAATTTAATAATGAGTTTTTTCTTCCATTTAAAAACAGTATAATCAGCAATAAAAATATTTATATTGTTCCGAAAGATTCGCATAACGTAACACGAACTCATTTTCCCGGCAGCGAATGGTTGTCTGTAAAAATATATCTTGGTTCAAATACTGCCGATAAGCTGCTTGTTTACCTGACAAAATCTTTACAGAAACTTATAAAAGAGAAGCATGTCGAAAAATATTTTTTTATCAAATACGGCGATCCCGACTACCACATCAGGCTTAGACTTTTGCTGGCAGACAGAACAAAGCTCCAGATTGCTTTAAACACATTGCAGGCAACATTTGACAAATTCTCAAGAGATAAACTCATAAAAAATATTGTCATCGATACTTATAAAAGGGAACTTGAAAGGTATGGCGATGAGAAAGTTATCCATTTCGAAAATATATTTCATCGCGATAGTCATTTGGTGCTTAATATTTTAAAATATTTGCAGGATACCGGAAGGCAGGATTCAAAGTGGTTGTATGCTTTAAAAATTGTAGATGTATACCTCAATTCATTCAACCTTTCGTATGATTCAAAAGTATCTTTTGCAGAATCAAGCAGAGCGGCGTTTGCGCAGGAATTTTCTGCAGATCAGCAAACCAATAAGTTTATAAATGAAAAATATGCGTTTTATAAAACTGACATTAATAATATTGAAAACCTTTTCACTGAAAGCACACTAAATAAATCACTCCAGACATTTAAAAGCAAGCTTGCCATTGAAACAAGATTCCTGATTGACGATAAATCAAAAATTTCCGGATATTTAAGCAGCCTGATCCATATGCACGTAATTCGCTTAATGGGCGCCGGTAATAACAGGCTATACGAGTTTATTATTTATGACTTTTACCTGAAAAAATTAAAAGCTGATTTTTACAAAAATAAATCCTGACCTGATGCGTAATTTGGTATACCTGTTTTTATTGATAACTGCATTTTCCTACCCACAGCAGGATAAAAGTGTTGCTTGTATTATATCTATTGACGGTATTCCGGCTCCCAATATAGTGGTCGCAAAAATTTCCGGCGAAAGTACTATTCAGTAACCAAACACAATACATTTCTGACGAGAATGGGAGCGTGAGCATTATGGTAAAAACTGGTGACATATTCTATTTCAGTGCAGTTAATGTACAAGAAGAATTTATCGAAGTCACTAACGAAATTCTTTTAGCGGGAATACTCAAAGTTGATTTGGCCTATAAAGCAGTAGAGTTAGAAGAGGTTAAAGTCAATAATCTGAACAATATAAATGCTGTATCATTACGCATCATTCCAAAAACCATAGTTACTAAAACGCCGGCTGAGAGAAGATTATCCACAGCTGGTGATTTTAAGCCAATCCAGCTACTCAACATACTTGGAGGCTCAATGCCTCTTGATCCTGTATTTAATGCGATCAATGGCAAGACCAAGCGGCTGAAAAAAGAGTTAGTCCTGGAAAAAAAAGAATCTGACGTCTTATTTTTAAAAGAAAAGTACCAACAGTATTTGAAGGAATCTTACAAGTTGACTGATGATGAAGCCTTGCAGTTCATTTGGTATGCTATCGAAGAAAAAGACATTGAAAAGCACATCGTCGAAGATAATGATTTGACATTCAAATTTTATCTAAACGAAATTTATCTGAAATTTAATGATATCCAAAATAAAGCAGAATTAATGAAATAATTTTAAGGCTTAATTGGTGATCATATCCTGCTGACATATCGAATGGAATCAGCAGTTGGACAATTTTCGATTCTCCAAAACCCAACAAGTTAAAAGAAATCACGGAGCAGGTTCGATTCCCGGCGACTCCACAAATTTTTGACGAAATGCCCGAGGATCTCAGGACTTTCGGGCATTTTCCCTTTTAGCATTTGCTCAATGTTTATTTTCAGATATTTAACAAGTATGTTATAATATTCTTACTTTTGGAGACAACCTGACCAAAAACCTAAGCATGAAATTTTCAACGCCTTTATTTCTTTTTTTATTTTGTATAAGCAGTATTGCTGCACAAGTAAAGCCGGTTGAAATTGACGATGACCAATACGGCCTCAGCCTTTTCAATGGATGGCGGCTTAGTAAGTCGGACAATCCTGCATTTGCTGACGCAAACTATGACGATTCGGCCTGGGATGCCATCGCGCCATATAAATCGTTCAGTGAATTACCCGAACTCAACAACGTTAAGACAGGCTGGATAAGGATTCATTTCAAAACAAGCGCTAAGATAGGCGACAAGACTTTTGTGTTGACAACGATGCAAAATGCTGCGTCTGAAATTTATTACGACGGAAAATTATTGCGCCGTTACGGCAAATTAAGCAACAATCCGGCTGAGGTAAATCCTGCACCTGTGAATGACAGCGGCGATGAAATCCTGATAACGCATAGCAAGGAACATGTAATCGCAATCAGGTTTTCACCATGGCGTGATCCACTCAAAATATCGAAAGGTGATTACTTTTATGTACTTATGCTCGACAGAGTCCCGCAATATTTGCAGCAACAGATAAACGGCGTAGAATACTATTTTAGCGCAACAATCTACATTTCTGTATTCTCTTTGTTATTTCTGCTTCACACCTCTTTTTTCAGGTATGACCGCGCGCAAAGGGCGAATTTGTTTTTTGCATTATATGCGTTTTTCAGCACTATCGGTTTTGCGGGTTTCATGCTGGTCAGGCGCACCAATTCAGCTGAAATCGTAATCTATTTTACCGATGTTGCGACTTGTTTTAGTGTTTTAGCAGGCGTTTGGGTTACTATCGCTTTGGCGGAATTGTTTAATTTTTCCTTTAAAAAAATGCGGATTGTATTGTGGTGCCTCTACGCGATTTTCGTCGCAGCGATGTTTTTTAAAATCATTTCCTATCCAATATTAATATCGAATTTTATTTTAGGAATAATACAATTATGGCTGATTATCAGGGCGATGATTGCAAAGAAGCGCGGCGTTGTATTCATTGTCACCGGATTTGCATTTTCTTTAGCTGCAGCAGCCGTATTCGCCTCGGGTTTTATTACAGGAGCGCCAATACCTTTATTGATTTCACGTTTGAATGAATGGGTACTCGTACTGGCGCCGGCAATCGGAATTTCACTTTTCCTGGCACGTGAATTTGCGCTCGACAGTAAATTGCTTCGCGAAAAACTGCTTCAGGTGGAAATGCTTTCTGCCAAAAACCTCGCACAGGAACAGGAAAGACAGCAAATTCTCGCAAGACAGAATGACGAACTCGAAACACAGGTGGCGCAGCGCACTTCTGAATTGCGGCAATCAATCGACAACCTGAAAGCCACGCAAGCCCAACTAATCCAAGCGGAAAAAATGGCTTCACTCGGAGAATTGACCGCCGGAATTGCACACGAAATCCAAAACCCGCTCAACTTCGTCAATAATTTTTCTGACATAAGCAATGAATTGATTGACGAGATGAACGAGGAATTAGACAAAGGCGATATCGGAGAAGCCAAAGCCATCGCGACCGACATCAAGCAAAATCTTGAAAAAATCAACCATCACGGGAAACGCGCTGATGCGATTGTAAAAGGGATGCTGCAGCATTCCAGAGCTTCCTCCGGACAAAAAGAGATGACCGATGTGAATGCTTTAGCCGATGAATATTTGCGCCTGGCTTATCATGGTTTGCGTGCGAAAGACAAAAGTTTCAATGCTGAATTAGTGACCAATTTCGATGAAAATCTGCCGAAAATACCAATGATTCCGCAAGACATCGGGCGGGTTTTACTAAATTTATTTGTCAACGGATTTTATGCTACGCAAAAGCGAAAAGAATCCGATCCGGGTTTCAAACCGGTGATGGAAGTTACAACATCGGTTAAGGAAAATACCATTGAGATTTCAGTAAAAGACAACGGCACCGGAATTCCGCAGCAATTAATCGATAAAATTTTCCAACCATTCTTCACCACAAAACCCACAGGCGAGGGCACCGGTTTGGGATTATCATTGGCCTATGACATCGTCAAGGCACATGGCGGCACAATAAAATTACAAAGCGAAGCGGGAAAAGGCACTACATTTACTATTCAATTAGCAATCAAAACCCAATCATGAGATTATTGTCAGCAATCATTTTGCTTCTTATTTTAGGCGGATCGGCTTATGCGCAGCAATCGACGCTAATCGTTTCGGATACCATGTATGCGAAAGACACAGGAGGTTGTATAATCAGCGAAAAAGAAGGATGGGTTTTCAAAGCCGGAAATGTTCCCAATGCGGCAGCTGTCAACCTCGACACGAAAGATTGGACAAACTTTAAACCCGCACATGTAGCAGGCGAAAATCTCGATAAAAATGGGCGTTTCGAAGGCTGGTTCCGCATCAGGATAAAGATTCCGAAAGAGCCTGATTACACGCCGCCAGGAATCTTCAGTTCCACCTGGGCCGCTTCAGAAATATTCATCAATGGCAAAAAAGCAGCGGCATTCGGCAAAACCGGAACAGACATGGCTTCCTTTAAAGAAAACAATTATTTAAGGCAGTTGCCGGTGTCTACGAATTTGCAGCCTGACAGCACCTACATCATCGCGCTGCACGTGGTCGAATATGATGATCCTTTTGCGCCAGATCACACACTCAAAGCGCATGATAGGAATCCGGAAATATTGTATCTGACCAACAAAAAGTTCAATAAAAGGGTAATCGATTTCTGGAACTTACACACTTTTTACGACGGCTTGCTTTCGGCGATAACTAACACATTGTCTTTGCTGTTCTGGATTTTATTCGGCCTGAACCGAAACGAAAAAAACATCAGGCGGTTTGCCATAGGCTGTACATTTTTATCGATACTGTCAATTTCAATCGCCTTTTCAAGCGCAAGTGGCATCAACTATATCCCGTATGCATTGCTCAATATCCTGTCAGCAATCGCAGTGGTGAGCTACGTTTTTTACATCCCTTTTATTTTAGCAGGCGTGTTTAACCGGACTATGTCATTATGGGTCAAAATTGGCTTGGGCACTTCGTACCTGCTCGTGCTCACTACAGTATTATTAGAAATTGGTGGCTGGATTTTATTGGTTGCGATTTTTCCGCTCTTCGTTTCAATTTATTACCTCGTTAGTTCGTGGAAGAATCTTAAAGGCGCGCAGTGGGCAATTGTTACCGGATTTCTGCTTTCGTTTATTTTTCTTATTGTATACGTCTAGGCCGGCGCATCAGACTACAAGATGCTTTTTGTACTGATTTATACGATCTCGCCGCCTTTGGGGATGCTGATTTATGCTTCGGTACGCTTTGGCGAAATGATTCATGAAGTCCGCAATAAAGCTGCCGAAGTCTTACAGCTGTCAGAAGAAAAGCGCGAGCAGGCATTAAACCAGCAAAAAATCCTCGAAGCCGAAGTTGAAAAACAAACGGCCGACTTACGCTCGACACTGACTGACCTGAAAGCCACACAATCGCAGTTGATACAGGCTGAAAAAATGGCATCGCTTGGTGAACTGACCGCCGGAATTGCCCATGAAATCCAGAATCCGCTCAACTTTGTCAATAATTTTTCCGAAGTCAACAAAGAATTGCTTCAGGAACTGAAAGAAGAAGCCGATAACGGAAATCTTGAAGAAGTAAAGGCCATCGCCGATGACGTCATCGGAAATGAAGAAAAAATCAACCACCATGGCAAACGCGCCGATGCCATCGTAAAAGGCATGTTGCAACATTCGAGAAGTTCCTCCGGACAAAAAGAATTGACAGATATCAATGTCTTAGCCGATGAATATTTGCGCCTTTCTTATCACGGCTTGCGCGCCAAAGACAAAAGTTTCAATGCAAAACTTGAAACCAACTTTGACGAATCGATTGGAAAAATTGCAATCCTGCCCAGGATTTAGGGCGCGTGATTTTAAATTTATTGACGAATGCGTTTTTCGCAGTCAATGAAAAGAAACGGCAAAATCCCGAAAATTACAATCCGACGGTTGCCATCAGTACCAGGAAAACCGGCAATCAGGTTGAAATACGTGTAAACGATAACGGCAACGGCATTCCGCAAAGTGCCATCGACAAAATATTCCAGCCATTTTTTACGACAAAACCAACCGGACAAGGAACTGGTTTGGGATTGTCGCTGAGTTATGACATCGTCACCAAAGGTCACGGCGGCCAACTGAAAGTCGAAAAGCACGACACAAACGGAACTACATTTATCATCGAAATTCCAATACAAAGCCTATGAGATATATTTACGTCTTCATTGCAATCTTGTCGGCGCAGTTTTTCTTTGCACAGGAAAAGACAGTGCCTTTGTCGGCTGATATGTACATCGGAATACATGAAATCCAATTGGCGCAACGCGACGGCTGGTATTTTAAAGCCGGAAATAATGTCGGTTGGGCGAAAAATGACTTGGATTTATCCGATTGGAAAGCGTTAAATCCAACCGATTTAAATGCTGGAATGATCGATAAGAATGGTCATCTCGAAGGTTGGTTCAGACTCAAAGTCAAACTTGACGATTCATTTGCCAACCAGCAACTCGGAATTCGTTTCTATTGCTGGGCTGCGGTTGATTTGTATATTGATGGGAAATACATACAATCATTTGGAAATACTGGTATTAATGGCAAACCTTTCCAGGAATTCAATCCCGGAGAACGATTGCCAATATTGGTCGATTTAAAAGCCGGACAGGAACATTTGATTGCATTTCATTTTGTCGATGAATTGGCGACTTATCCATATCGCGGATTAAATCCGAATCGACAGGTTTAGATCAATTCATCAAACTCACAACCGGAATATTACAGGAAATTCAACACGTATTTGCAGGCGCAGCCCGTAACATATGCAATTAATATGACTGTTTGCCTGGTGCTGACATTATTGTTTTTACTATTGGCGTTACAAAACCGCAGGGAAAAATACCTTTGGCTGCTTACAGTTTATACGAGTCTGATATGTGCAGTAGTGTTAATGGACATTCTGCATTTCGGGCATGACCGTACTTTCGCCGTTCAGAAATGGTATAATTTGGGCGGAAACTTTCTAAGCCCGGTTCCGTTTTTAATGACACCGATAATCGTCATACGATTGCTGAACCGGAAATTAACCAAAGATCTAAAAACTTTCCTTTTTTTAAATGTAATCTTGTTTTCGCAGTCGATACTGCCTTTTGAACAAGGTATAATCTGGCTTTGCGTAGGCGTAATATGGAGTTTAACGAATTTATTTCTACAGCGCAAAAACCTGAAGAATTTTGGTTGGAAACAAATTTTACTGGCCATTTTCAAAAGTCTGCGCATATTCCTGCTGATTACGGTCATTTTGTTGGCAGTTAAACTCGTCGCGGATCAATTCACTACGGTTGTTGTCTTAACTGAACTTGCTGTGATTTCAGGCTATTATGTTGTCACGTCATGGAGGGCAATCCGTGGAGCACAATGGGCAATTATAACCGGATTGTTCCTGAGTTTTTTCACGGTCAGCGTCTTATTGATCACAAGTGCGATGTACCAGTCAACAATTTTTCCGAACAGCACAATACTCAACACCATCTTTTTGCTTTCGATGCCATTGAGTTTGCTGGTTTTTGTCGCTTTGCGTTTTAAGGAAGTCTTGTCTGAAGTCCAGACGAATGCCGATCGCGTTGTACAGCTTTCGACAGAGAAGCAACAAATTTTATCAGGACAGAAAGAACAGCTTGAGCAACAAGTTAAAGAACGTACATCTGCTTTAAATCAATCAATCGACGATTTAAAATCGACCCAAACGCAATTGATTCAATCGGAGAAAATGGCATCATTGGGCGAATTGACTGCCGGCATCGCGCACGAAATTCAGAATCCGTTAAATTTCGTCAACAATTTCAGTGATGTTTCAAGTGAAATGGTGGACGAAATGAACGAAGAACTGGACAAAGGCGATATTGAAAAAGCCAAAGCCATCGCTTCTGATATTAAACAAAACCTCGAAAAAATTACACATCATGGCAAACGCGCCGACGCCATTGTAAAAGGAATGCTGCAACATTCGAGAAGCAGTTCCGGGACAAAAGAACTTACAGATATAAACGCTTTAGCCGATGAATATTTACGCCTTTCCTATCACGGATTGCGCGCTAAAGACAAATCGTTTAATGCGAAACTGGAAACCGATTTCGATGCATCTATCGGAAAAATAAACGTACTTCCGCAGGATTTAGGACGCGTCATCCTGAATTTACTAACGAACGCATTTTACGCCGTCAATGAAAAGAAACAATCCAATCCCGAAAATTACGATCCGACCGTTTCAATCAGCACGAAGAAAATCGGAAATCAGGTCGAAATCCGCGTAAGCGATAATGGAAATGGTATTCCGCAAAGCGCAATCAGCAAGATATTCCAGCCATTCTTCACGACAAAACCAACCGGAGAAGGAACCGGCTTGGGATTGTCATTGGCTTACGACATCATCACAAAAGGGCATAATGGCGAATTAGCGGTAACGACCGAAGAAAATAAAGGAACAGCATTTACAATCCTGTTACCCATTTAATCAGTATCATGGAGAAAAAATTGATCCTCAAATTAAGCTGCATTTTTTTGGCACTTGCATTTTCAAGCCTTTTGCAGGCCCAGCAGAAGAATGTAGCCGCCATCATTGCCTTAATCGAAAAAAGCAAAGCATCTAAGGCGAACGACACCATTGCGATCACGAACATCACGCAACTCATATTGGCAACCACGCTTGATGATGCTGGCATCAAGCAGATCGAAAAGTCTGCCAATTTATTGAATGATGGCACCAATGAGTTTTGGAGCTACTGCATAAAGCTATCGATCCTAAACAATCTGATAGCAACCGATGTCAATAAGGCGATAAGCTACGGCAAATACAATTATGAAACCGCAAGAAGAAGCAGGACGCCAAACGCCTCCTATATCGCGAGTCAATTTTTCAAGCAATTGCGGTTGCCTTTTCGAAACTCAAACAGGCTTGAGGAAGGCTTCACTTATGTCAATGAAAAATTGAAAGGATACAAATTAAGCAATGATTCCATAGGCATGTGTGACAGCTATTATATAATTGCCGGGTTTTACAGGACAATAGGTTTGCTTGACCAGGCGATTTATAATATGAAGAAATCGATCAGTTATATCAATCCCGGTAAAAAGCAAGGCCACGACATCGCCTTCTTTCCATACCCATTGAGAAGGGAGGAGTGGCTTAACAATAATGACGTCATTGGCCTGTATTATATGCAAAAAGGGGAATATGCAGCATCGTTAAAATACTCCAGCATTTCCTTTAAGTACTATATGGCGGGCAAGAGAGCGAATATCGGAAATAATGCAACAAACATCGCATTTGCAAAAATATTGACAGGCCAATTAGACAGCATCCCATATTATTTGGACATCGCCTTTAAGGATAAGGAGAATCAAAGGCAAAAGGATTTTCTTGCCTACACGCTGCAGACTAAAGCATTGTATGAAATAAAAATCGGCGCTTTTGATAAGGCTGAGGCGGATATAGACCAATGCTGGGAAATGATATCTAAATATAATATTCCCGTGAATCCGCCGGCCGGAACAATCGCTCCCGATTATTACAGGGCATTGATAAGGATAAAACAGGGTCGGATTAACGACGCCATCGAATTATTGAAAAAGGACATCGTAAGGCTAAAGAAAAATCGTTTAGATGTGCTCAGGGATTATAAAATGCTGGCTGCCTTATATGAGCAAATGAGCAATTATGAGCAGGCGAATGAGGTCAATAAGACTTTTATCACGCTACAGGAAAACTTATTGAATGATCAGGAGAAATACCGTTCCATAAGTTTTGAAACCGAACAGGAAATGAATGAGAAAGAGCTGTCTATCACCAAGCTTCAAAATGACAATGAGATATCTTCCCTTACGCGCAATTTTTCGTTCGGCATCACAGCATTATTATTGCTTTTGGCCGGAGCCGTTTATTACCGGTTTAAATCCAAGCAGAAAGCAAATCGGGTCTTAGAGACCACGCTTGCCAACCTGAAGTTTACCCAAAAGCAATTGATCCAATCGGAAAAAATGGCTTCGCTCGGCGAACTGACTGCCGGAATCGCGCATGAAATTCAGAATCCGCTCAACTTCGTCAATAATTTTTCTGATGTAAGCAGTGAATTAGTAGATGAAATGAACGAAGAACTCGAAAAAGGCGATGTCGAAGAAGCCAAAGCGATAGCTGCTGATATCAAGCAGAACCTCGAAAAAATCAACCACCACGGCAAACGCGCGGATGCTATTGTAAAAGGAATGTTGCAACACAGCCGAAGTTCTTCAGCAACGAAAGAACCGACCAATATCAATAAATTAGCCGACGAATATTTGCGATTGGCCTACCACGGTTTGCGCGCGAAGGACAAAAGTTTTAATGCAGAACTGATCACCAATTTCGACGCTTCGATTCCGCAAGTAAATGTCATTTCGCAAGATATTGGCCGCGTTTTGCTGAATCTTTTTACGAATGCATTTTACGCGACAAATCAACAACAGAAAATCGTTGGCAGCAATTACAAACCGGCTTTGAGCGTCACGACTTCCCGAAAGGAAAATTCCGTTGAAATCATCGTTAAAGACAACGGAACCGGAATTCCCGATGCAATAAAAGACAAGATTTTACAGCCTTTCTTTACAACAAAACCAACAGGTGAAGGCACGGGACTCGGACTTTCGCTAAGCTACGACACCATTGTCAAAGGCCACGGCGGTACGATCGCCATTGAAAGCAAAGAAGGCGAAGGCGCAACATTTACAATTACGATTCCAATCAATAATAAAACTGAAAACCAATAATTATGAATATATTAGTCGTTGATGATGAAGCAGATGTGCAGCCGCTTTTCCTGCAGCGTTTCCGCAAAGAAATCAAAAATGGGGAAATCAATTTTAATTTTGCCCTTTCGGGAGAAGAGGCGTTACAATACCTCGGTGAACACGCAAGCGAAGTCGTCTTAATTTTAAGCGACATCAATATGCCGGGCATGAGCGGATTGGAACTATTAGGCACAATTCGCCGAGATTATGAAGCGCCGCCGCCTGTCGTGATGATGATTACGGCCTACGGAGATGACGAAAACCACCGTCAGGCAATGGAAATAGGTGCCAATGATTTCCTGACCAAACCACTCGATTTTAATATTCTGAAAGACAAACTAAAACACATAAACGACTGATGGCCAAGATACTTATTGTTGACGACGAAGCAGATCTTGAGATATTGATCAAGCAGAAATTCCGCAAGCAGATTCGCGAGAATATCTACGAATTCGTCTTTGCACAGAACGGCGAAGAAGCGCTCGAACGCATCAAGGAACATGCAGATTTAGATATTGTCCTGAGTGATATCAACATGCCTGTGATGGACGGATTAACATTGCTCACACATTTACCAGAAGCGAATCCGATGCTGAAAGCCGTTGTCGTTTCCGCTTACGGCGATATGCAAAATATCCGTGTCGCGATGAACCGCGGTGCTTTCGACTTTGTTACAAAGCCTGTAGATTTCGATGATCTGGAACTTACAATGGAAAAAACATTGGTGTATGTACGCCAAATCCAGGAAACTTTAAAAGCCATCAAAGAGAACAATATCCTGAAAATGTATGTGGATGAAAATGTACTCAATTTCATGTCACACAAGGAATTCGAATCGAGTTTGCTTAAAAATGAAATTTTAGATGCAACCGTAATGTTCATTGATGTTTGCGGTTTTACCGGAATTTCAGAAAAATTTCCTGCCAATACAGTCGTGAATCTGCTGAATGGCTTATTCGACAAAATCGTAGCAGAAATCATTGCCCAAAACGGACATGTGGATAAATTCTTAGGCGATGCGGTAATGGCGGTTTTTCGCGGCGATTATCATCTCGATCGTGCCATCGATGCGGCGCTTTCTATCAGGAAACAACTGGAAAACACAGAAAATATAGTTAATGGCGAAGTGAAATTTACGCCCGAGGTTTCAATCGGTATCAATCCGGGAGAAATGCTGTCGGGAAATATTGGTTCGGCTTCATTAAGAAGATTGGATTACACAGTAATCGGCGATGCAGTCAATACCGCACAAAGGTTGCAATCTGCCGCAAAAGCCGGGCAAATATTGATTACAAAATCAACTTATGAATTGGCAAAAGAATCTTTTGCGTGCAGTTATGTTGGTGAGTTCATCCTTAAAAACAAGGAAATACCTGTGGTCACATACGAAGTAAACGATTAATTAATGGCGTACTTTTCGGCTTAAAATTCCGCCACCGCCTGAAGTTTCCTTGATCACATTCGTGAAAACGAACGCTTTCGGGTCAATTTCGTGAACAATATTTTTAAGGCGTCTTAATTCGAGTCGCGTCACCACGGTAAAAACAATATCGCAAGGCTGGCTGATGTCGTAAGTGTCTTTAAGAAATCCTCTTTCGCCCTTGTAAACGGTGATGCCCTTTCCGAGTTTCATGACTAGTTCTCTCTTGATACTATCGCTTTGCCCGGAAATAATCGTAACGCCTGTGAATTCTTCAATCCCTTCAACGACAAAATTAATCGTTCGCGAAGCGCTGTAATAAGTCAATATAGAATACAAAGCCGTCGGTAATCCGAGTTTGACAGCGGCAACCATAAATATTAAAATATTGATTCCTAGAATGATTTCGCTGATGGTAAAACTGATGCGTTTTCCGGTGTAAAGGGCAAGTACTTCAACACCGTCGAGCGCAAAACCGCCTCTCATCGCCAATCCGACACCAACACCCATAAACGCGCCTCCGAAAATAGAAACCAGTAATTTGTCTGAGGTAATCTGCGGATAATCAATAAAATGCAGGCATAAGCCAAGTCCGACTATTGCGGCTAAAGTTTTAAGTGCAAAATTTTTATTGACCTGAAAACCTGCGAGAATGATCAGCGGTAAATTCGCCAGTACAATTACAACGCCGATGTTCCAATGGTACAATTCGTGCAGCAACAGCGAAATTCCGGTAACGCCACCGTCGAAGAAATGATTGGGCACCAAAAATCCTTTCAATGCAAATCCGCAAAAAAGGATGCCAGCAATCGCGTAAGATGCGTCAATTATGGTTTGCTTTGTTGAAAGTGCTTTCATAAGTTGGTTTTAGCAAGTAATATTTTCAGGTTTTCTTCTTTTTTCTTATTGCGTAATTGCTGCGCCGTTTTGGTGAAATAACGGTGCAGTTGGAGAAATTCAATTTGTAAGCGATTCCATTCGTCCCGATTCGTGACAGCACCTGAAGCCAGCATTTCATTATAAAGCTTGTCTCCAAGAATAAAAAAATCATCACGCCCGAGATAATCCAAATCCGCATCGCAAATGATTTCTTCTAATTTGGATTTTGGATTTTGCGGAATTTTCGTTGCAGAAATGATACGGCAAATTTCTTCGATTTCTGAATCATCATAACCAAAATCAGGCAAAACTTCACCAGCAATTTTACACGAAACAGCTTCATGTCCTTTACCTTGAATCAGATATCCGGAATCGTGGTAGAGTGCGGCAATCAACAATAATCTGGTGTTTTCCGGACTGATATTTTCTTCTTCTGCTATGATTTTTACAATATTATAAACGTCAAGCGTATGTTCAACGGTATGATATTGCAGCTGTTCAGCGAGTTCGTCGGTCAGTTTTTGCAATATGAATTTCGATTCCGGCTTGTCGAGCATATCATAATAATATCAGCTAATGTAACAAAAATATCATTAGCGCCAATTGGTTTTGCCGATGCAGTCGAATTTCATGTACCAAAAATCAGGTATAAATACGCGTATCCAGTACATTTCAATTTTATAAGTTTGGTGGAACAAACAATTTAACCAAACGCAAATGATACATCAGAAATTTTTTGGAAGCCAGGCCGAAAAAGTCACGCCCGAGAATCTCGGCGAGGCCATACAGCAGGCGATTGAGATTGAGATTTCGACAATCCCGACTTACCTTTTCACTTATTATTCCATTAACAGGGCGCCCAACCAGCAGTCGATGATCAATCTGCTGACGAACGCTTTGCTCAAAATCGACAAGGAACCACGCTACACTTTTGACGAAGCTACGGAAATTGCATTAGACATTTCGGCAGACATCATGGTCTTCGCCAATAAAACCGGAGCACTGATCATGAGTGTTGCGATTGAGGAAATGCTGCACATGGCACTTTCGTCAAACCTGAAGCAAGCACTTGCAGGAAGACCTGATTTGTATGGAAGATCGCCAGCTACATGGCCTGCAGATTTACCGGGACACAAGCCTGCATTGAAAATCAATGCCGCGAAATTATCGATGGATCAACTGGAGACATTTCTCAATATCGAGAAACCGATGAAACCGAAGCAAAAACTACTCAAATCGGCGCGGAACTTTATTCCGTATCCGACTATCGGGGAGTTTTACGATATGGTTATCGACTGTCTTGATAAAAATCCCGATTTGCGTTACAACACGCGTTCGCCGCAATTGGTGCCTGGAAAAGGGTATTATGCCCAGAACAACATCGATACCATTTACTATGATAAAGAGCACAAACCGGTCTTCACCAATCACGATGATTCAGGCGATTTGATTTGTGTTGCTGACAAAAAATCTGCGATTGCTGCTATCAATTTAATTGTGGAGCAGGGTGAAGGGAAGCTTGTAAAAGACGCGCCATATCTCGATAAAGATAACAATCTGGATTTTGCGGCATTGCTGCAATACGATTTCAAATCAGATGGTGAAGAGCCTTCGCACTTTGAAAAATTTGCAGAAATCTACCAGACATTCTATCAATTAAAAAAGAAATATGATGCTTTTGATATTGAAGAAATGAGTTTCGAAGACCTTTTTGTGATGAATGTAAGGAGCAATCCTGCAACTACAGATTATCCTGCGAACATCGCGCCTGTTTCTGATCTGATCAACGGCGTTTACACTTATATTTTCGTGATGATTGAAGAGTGTTACCGAAAATCAGGAAGCACGCAGTACGAAACTTTTATGTTCGGCATCCATAAATCAATGATCTTTATCCTGAATTCGCTTTGCGGCGACATCATGAAACTGCAATATACCGCCGCTGACGGAAAGCAATATTATGCAACGCCGACTTTCGAAAACTATAATTTCAGTCCGGTGGCAAGGCCGAAAGCGCAACTTCAGAATTTATACGCCGCTGCGGTCGCCGTTTATCCGGGCATTTCTTATCTTGGTGTCCGCATCGATGATTTACCAGACGTAGATTTAAAATAGTGACCATTAATTTATTAATCGAAAATATACCTCTTATGGCTAAAGTAAAAATAAATACAGAATTATCGATGTGCGGCGCGAAGTGTTCCTGCACCGGCTGCTCCCAGCGCTCCGGCAAACGTCGCTGTCCCGATGGAATTGCATGTTTGCATGGGACTCAATTCCTGCAAAGGACACGATCGCACAGGTGCTAATAATTGCGCAGGAACAGGCTATTGCGCCACTGCAGAACAGCACAATTGCCAGACACTCAACAATTGCCGTTCACAGGGTGGATGCGGTTTATATGGCGACGCCCAGCAACAGGAAAATCCTGGCAATAACAGTTGCGCATGGCAGGGAAGTTGCGCTGTGCCAATTCAGGCAGAACGTTTCAGTACGCTCGGCAAAAACAAAGGGCTCAGCACGTGGAAACTGGCGCGTCAATTGTTCGAGGAAAGAATGAGGGCAGCCAATCGAAATGTGGGTCCCGCACCGTTTGAGTGCCTGTCCGCCGCAAGCTTGGTTGATATCGACATTGGGATCGTACGATTCATGCGGCAACAGCGGTAACAAATCATGCTCGTTCGGTTTCAACAATCCAGCAGACAATGCCAGAGATCTTTGTGAAGGGAAAACAGAATAAACATGAATAATCATCAGGAGCCTGCAGATTTTTACAGCGATTTGGTCAAAGCGATGCCCAATCCCGGACTTGGTTTGGGTTTAAGAAGCGCGCATTTTGATTACATCCTTGAAAATAATCCATCGGTAGATTGGTTCGAAATTATTTCGGAAAATTTCATGGATTCTGGTGGCAGGCCGAGAAATATATTAAGACAAATAACAGAGCGATATCCTGTGGTAATGCATGGGGTATCGCTTTCTGTCGGAAGTACCGATCCGCTCAACTTCGATTATCTTTCCAAATTAAAAAATCTTGCGTCTGAAGTAAAGCCGCTTTGGATAAGCGATCATTTGTGCTGGACGGGCATCAATATGGTTAACACGCACGATTTGCTTCCTGTTGTTTTAAATGAAGAATCGTTGAAGCATATCATCGGCCGCATCAAGCAAATTCAGGATTATCTCGAAAGACCATTGGTCATTGAAAATCCGAGTACTTATTTGACCTTTAAGCATTCGACGATTGCAGAATGGGATTTTCTGCGTTATATGGCAGAAGAAACCGGCTGCGGATTGCTGCTCGATGTCAACAATGTATATGTCTCAGGTTTCAACAATGACTTCGACCCAATTCAATACGTAAAAGAATTACCGCATGATCGGATCGTTCAAATGCACATCGCCGGACATCAGCATTGCGGCGATTACATCATCGATACGCATGACCGCAATGTCGTTGATGAGGTTTGGACGCTTTTCTCATTGGCATGGCAGCTTACCGGAGGCGTCGCAACTTTATTGGAATGGGACAGCAATATTCCTGATTTTGGGACTTATCATGCTGAGCTTTTGAAAGCAAAACAATTTATGAATGGAATGTCTTCTTTAAATACTGTTGCTGCTGAAATAAAGACAAGTCACCTTGAAGTTTCAAATCCGGTCAACTTTCTGGTCAATGAAATTAAATTTTAATAATTGGGAATGATTGATAAGGATACGCTGCCGATCGCTGAAGTGCATAACTGGATGCAAGGGATGCTGATCCAGCACGTGCCGGTTTCATATTCCGAACTTACGACTGATGAAATGGTGAATGACTCGCAAAGACTCAGCGCTTCACAGCACCTGATGATTTACCGGCAGAGTTACATCGCAAGACTGCGCGCTTGTATGCAAAGTCAGTTTAAATGCCTCAATTATGCTTTGGGCGAGGCACTTTTTACAGCTTTCGCCGATGAGTATCTCGACAATTACCCTTCTTCAAGTTATACGTTGAACGACTTGGGAAAAAACTTTTCTTCCTTCCTTGAAAAAACGCGCCCTGAAGCTGAAAATGGCAAAAAAGAAGATTGGCCTGATTTTATGATTGAACTCGCGGCTTTCGAATATTCGCTTTCGGAAATTTTCGATATGAACGAAAATACATCCGGAAAGATTCCGGATAAGAGTACACCAGACCATTTGCTTGTCGCTGCCCCTTCACTTCATTTATATGAACAGCAATTCCCAATCTGCCGTTATTATTTAGATTTCAATGCCGGATTATCACCGGAATTGCCTTTTCCAGCTCAAAGTTTCGCTGCCGTATCAAGACAAAATTTCAAGCTCGGACTGTTTAACATCGGTGCTGACCAATATCACTTTTTGAATTACGTTAAAGCCGGCGCTTCAGTTGCTGCAGCTAAAGATATCCTGGTTGGTATTTTTAATGTCGATAAAGTGAAGCTGGAGGAAATATGGCCGATATGGCGCGGGAATTTTATCGATTCCGGTTTTTTGATTGTAGCTGAAATCAATCAGAAATAAAAAAAAGCCGTGAATTTCACAGCTTTATTAATACATTTTTGATTTTTTTCCGGATTTGAATGTATTGATTCCAAGAAAATAATATAGCGGACAAAAATAAACCAAGGCAGTAAGCAACAGGAATATTCCAATACCGATAGCTATATTTTGTAACAATTCGTCAGTAAAAAAATCTGTAAAACCAAGTATTATCAAACTTGTTCCAAATACGACCCTGACAAACCTGCCGGATTTTCCGAAATTCTTTTTCATTATTTTACTATTTATCGGGGGTGATGTAGTATTAATTCTACATGCGAAAATAAATAAAAAAATGAACAAATGTTAATAAAAATTTAAAATTTTGTGAAAATCTATGGTGTGGTTACTTCACCTTTCCATTCCATCATACCGCCGACCAAGTTATAAGTGTTCTCAAATCCAAGCTGATTCATCAATGTACATGCCTGTTGGCTTCTTCCACCGGCTTTACAGTACACATAATAATTCTTTGATTTGTCGAGCGCGTCAACTTCGTAAATAAATCCCTGTCCTTTATAAATATCGATATTAATGGCATGTGGAATTATGCCTTCGTTGCATTCATCTTCTGTGCGAACGTCGAGAATTACGGCATTGTCATCTGATTCGAGTTGCGTTAACCAGGCTTCTTGTGATAAATTCATATATAATTGTTTAGGTCTGAAATTAAGCTTTAATCGAGCAGCCAATTGCTTTTGTTTCCTTGACTTTTATCTCTTTGTTGCCCAGAAGAGCGTCAACAGCGTTTTCAAGGTATTTTTCTTTTACGGCGCTTTCATCTTCATAATTATCGTCAATCGCACCTATGTATTTCACTACATTTCCTTCTTTGGTTTTCTGTAACAGATAAACATGAGGCGTTTTTGTAGCGCCATATTGCGGGAAAATTTTCTGCCCAGCGTCGAAAAGATAAGGGAAAGTAAATCCTTTTTCCTTAGCGCGCACCTGCATTAATTCAAAACTGTCATCCTTTTGCTTTTCAGGGTTATTCGGATTGATGGCAATAACAGGATAACCGGCCTTGCTGTATTTTTTATCCAACGCGATGATCCTGTCTTCATAAGCCTTAGCATAAGGGCAATGATTGCAGGTAAAAATCACGATAAATCCTTTCGCGTCTTTGAAATCCTTTAACGATACCATTTTGTTATCGATATTCTTCAAGCTGAAATCGGTTGCAACATCACCAACTTTATAGCCACCGGTATTTGTTGTAAATGCGAATGTAAAAGCCACAATCAGCAATAGTGCTGAGATTTTTAATCCTTTCATAATGATAGTATTTTAATTTATAAATTGTTTAATCTCGTTGTTGAGTTCGTCAAAAGTAAAAGAGCGTTCGTAGAATTGCCGCTTTTGGCTGTTGTAAATCACAGTGGCCGGAATTGCGCCAGACCAGTTGGCATCGACTTTTCCAATCCATGAGTTAGCGTCAGGATCATTGAGGAAAATGACCTCCGATTGCAGGTTTTTTCTTTTGATGAATGGGAGCAAGGCAGTTTCTACCTGTTTTTTCATATCAAGGCTGACCAGTATCACTTTAATTTTTTTATTTTTTAATGTTGCATTTATCTTCTCGAAGTTTGGAAGTTCCGCAACACATGGCTGGCACCACGTCGCCCAGAAATTAACGACATAAGTTGTATCATTCTCAATCTTCAGCATGGGTTCGAAAGTTCTATAATCGTAAGCTTTTATTGAAATACCCTCTTTATGGTAAACTTGTAACGGCTTTGGCCGATTATTTTGCGCCGTCAGAATGCTGATGCATGATAAAAACACTAGTATTGTAAAAGTGATAATCAGTCGTATCATCCTTAAAATTTTAAAGCACTAAAAGTAAGCATTATGAAATCCGGGATTTTTTATTTAACAAAAAATTAATACACATTTGTATATACAAATTAAAAATAATTATACATTTGTACCTACAAATTTTGTAATTACAAATATGAAGATTGAAGACATCATAAAATCTACTTCAGCGATAAGCATCGAAAAAAGAACGGCGCTTAATATTATGTATACGCAAAATACAATCGCTGATAAATTCAGTGAAATTCTTAAGCCTTTTGATATTTCTGTCGAGCAGTTCAACGTCTTGCGAATTTTAAGAGGGCAGAAGGGATGTCCGGCGAATATGTTCCTGATTCAGGAACGCATGCTTGCCAAAACCAGCAATACTACGCGTTTGGTAGATAAATTGCTGTTGAAAGAATTGGTAACTCGCGACGTTTGCCCCGAAAACCGGCGTAAAATGGAAGTCATGATTACCGAAAAAGGCCTTAACTTACTAAAAGATCTCGACCCTAAAATCGAGGGCTATGAACAATTCTTAGCTTCAAACCTTACGAATACTGAGTTGGAACAACTCAATTTCCTTTTGGAAAAATACAGAATCCATAATAATTTTAATAATCAATAACCTAATTTTAATACAATGAAAAATTTCAAAACAATTGCAATCGCATTATTAGTCGCTTTCGGAACCGCAACAGCTACTGCACAAACCAAAAAAGTAGACGTGTCAAAAAGTACCATCTCATGGGTTGGTAAAAAAGTTACAGGCCAGCACACAGGAACCGTAAGCCTTAAAGATGGCGCGTTAGTTTTCAAAGGAAAAAAACTAACTGGCGGTACTTTCACAGTCGATATGAATTCTATCAACGTAACTGACCTTAAAGCCGGCGAAGGAAAAGAAAAACTGGAAGGTCACTTAAAAGCCGACGATTTCTTCGGAACTGACAAATTCGCAACTGCTTCTTTGGCTTTCAAAACCATCGGAACTACAAAAACAGCCAACGTTTACAGCGTAACTGCCGATTTGACCATCAAAGGTGTTACAAAACCGGTCACTTTCAACCTTACGGTAAACGGAAACAAAGCGACTACAAACTTCAAAATCAACCGTACTGAATACGGCATTAAATATGGTTCAGGAAGTTTCTTCGACAACCTTGGTGACAAAGCCATCAACGACGACTTCGAAGTTAGCGTAGCATTGGTTTTCTAATAAAGTCCCAAAGATAAATGCAGACCCGGTAAGCAATTGCCGGGTTTTTTTATGGGTGTTGCGGCACCGGGAAAGTTTTGCTGAAAAGAAATAATCAATTCGCCGCCGGGCTGTACTTCCAAGTCCTCGCGGGAACTAATCCGGTAAATTGAAATAGTTTTGTCGTTGCGGGCTTTGGCTTCGCCCAGTTCGGCTTAGGCGGGTCTATACCATCCCTAACGCGGGAGAAATGGTGAGCTGTAGTCAGTAATTAGTGTTTAGTTTTCTCAAAATGGATTTTCTAAAATGTTATACAATTCCCCAAATGAGAATTTAACAATTTTTACGGCTTTCCCGCAATACAACGTATTGAGGAAATTTGTATTTTAACTTCAGGGAAAGGGCCATGCATCCCTACAAAAAAATATAGTTAGTCAGTTACGGTAATGCCGTAAAAATTGTTAAAGTTTTTGAAGTGAATATATCGACAACGGTAGTGCGTCAATATTGAGATGATACGTAACGCGAATTGATTGAAAACTTATCAGTAAATACGTATAGTTCAGTTTGGTAACACCTGCTATCGCACGCTTCTATCTATATTTGCTACCTGCCATCTGCGGTCTGATTACAACACTGCTTACCGACTACTCCTCTCCATCATCCTTATCTCTCTTAAAAGGATAATCCCCAAAATGAGGCGCCAGTTTCCACGATTGATAAGTCTGCTTGGTATATTTATTCGAAATGGCGATAATCGTTACCGTATCTTTCTTCAACTTGATGTATGACGAAGTGTTGCCGTGCCACCAGCCATTGTGGTAATACATTTTCTGTCCGGTTTCCCATTCATACATCCGAATGCCCAGACCGTAATTCCTCGTACCTTTGTGTTCATAGCTGTAACCTTGGTAAACGGCTTCGGTTAGTTTCTTGCTGAGGAAATTCGGGGAATACGTCGCCATGTCAAATTTAAGCAAATCACGTGGGGTAGAATAAATATTCTTGTCCCCATAAGTCCCGTCAAGATGATCAAAAGCCAGGCGCATTCTGCCTTTGTAGGTCTGGCTAACGGTATCTTTATCCGTCTCAGGGTTAAAAACAAAAGTGTGTGTCATTCCCAACGGCTCGAAAAGTAGTTTTTTCATGGCAATCCGGTAGTTCATCCCGGTAATTTTTTCGATTACAAGCGCCAGCATTGCATAATTTGTGTTGCAGTATGCAAAATGCTTTTCAGCAGGAAACTGCATCGGAAAATGGTGCTCATTCATTAAATCAAGCACGTCTTGGTTGTAAAGTGTTTTCGAATGGTCCCAAACCCCTTTTTCATCACAGAAATAAGCATAATTAGGCAATCCGCTGCGGTGCGTCAAAAGTGATTTTATAGTCACGTTTTCATAAGGGAACGGCGAAAGGATTGTATTAACGTTCTGGTCGAGTTCCAGTTTTCCGGCATCA
Source organism: Flavobacterium sp. 3HN19-14 (assembly GCF_051373205.1). NCBI lineage: Bacteria > Pseudomonadati > Bacteroidota > Flavobacteriia > Flavobacteriales > Flavobacteriaceae > Flavobacterium > Flavobacterium sp. 3HN19-14. Next base: position 3,360,752 of record NZ_JBPPZT010000001.1, on the reverse strand, counting down.
ATCAACCTTAAAACGACAGCAGCTGTCAATACTTTACTCATCGAAGCAATATGAATGGGCGTAGCTTCAGTAAGCTCCGTTTTCTTTTCGATTGAACCATACCCCTGATAATTTTCGTAGATAATTTGTCCGTTTTTAGCAACTAAGAAACTGCCGTTGACTTTTCCGTTGCCCAGTTTTTATTAAAAAAAGCTTCAACAACTGCTTTTTTTTCTGCTTTGTAATCGGAAGTAAGTTTAGGCATTTTTACGTAAAACGGACTAACAGTTGCTGCCGTAACTTTGGTTTCGGCATTGTCTTTTTTACAGGAAACAAAAGGGATAAAATGCTTATCAGAAATGTATATATAAAAGCGTAACGACTGGTCATTTTCGAAAAATTGTGATTAACAAATATAAGCATTCAACGGCTGTGAAACGGTCGGAAAGCGCAAACGTTGTATTAAAATTGCGTTAAAAGTTATAACAGTATTGTTCTCAGTAATTTATTGTGAAAATCTTTTTCAAAAAAGTACTTGGTAGACTTGCCCTAACTTGTTATATTTGTAACAAAATTAATTTAATTAGTTAGAATATATCTTGTTTTTAAAGAATAAGCAACTTTTGTTTAATTTTTGCATCTATTTAATAAAAACGATACAGATTTGTTTTGATTTTTGCATTTAAGCTATGAAATTCGGAATCATCAAAGAAAGAAAAAATCCGCCTGACAGAAGGGTAGTATTTACGCCCGAAGAATTGGTACGCCTCAAAAAAGAACATCCGGATGCTGAAATAAAAGTAGAAAGCTCGGATATCCGCATATTTTCTGATGAGCAATATACCGATTTGGGAATTACAGTTACTGATGATGTTTCGGACTGTGATGTGCTTTTTGGCGTAAAGGAGGTTCCGGTTGATGCGCTGATTCCAAACAAAAAATACTTCTTCTTTTCGCATACCATCAAGAAACAATTGCACAACCGTAAATTATTACAGGCCATCCTCGAAAAGAATATCGATTTATACGACCACGAAACAATCGTCGACGAAAATTTCAAAAGACTCATCGGATTTGGGCGCTATGCAGGAATTGTCGGTGCTTATAATGGCATTAGAGCTTTCGGGATAAAATTCGAACTTTTCACTTTGCCAAAAGCAGAAACGCTTTCAGGTAAAGATGAACTCGTTACCAAGCTGAAAAGACAAATCCTGCCGCCGGTAAAAATCGTTCTTACCGGACACGGAAAAGTTGCCAACGGCGCTGTAGAAATTCTCGACGCGATGAAAATCAAACGCGTATCAATTGAAGATTTCCTTTCTAAAAATTACACGCAACCGGTTTACACACAAATCGACACACTCGATTACAACAAAAGAATCGATGGAAAACCTTCTTCAAAAATGGATTTTTACAACAATCCAACTGAATATATTTCAGATTTTGAACGTTTTTCCAAAGTTTCTGATATCTTCATGGCCGGACATTTTTATGCCAATGATGCGCCGGTAATCCTGACACGAGAAATGCTTAATGCGGTTGATAATAAAATAAAAGTGGTGGCTGATATTTCGTGCGACACCAACGGGCCGATTGCGAGCACTATTAAAGCTTCGACGATTGCAGACCCATTTTTCGGATACCTCCCATCACAGGATAAAGAAGTCGATATGTTTCATCCCGCTGCGATTGTGGTGATGTCTGTTGATAATCTCCCTTGTGAACTTCCAAAAGATGCCAGCGAAGGTTTTGGAGAAATGTTCATGGAACACGTTGTCCCCGCATTTTTTAATGGCGATAAAGATGGCATACTTGCCCGCGCAAAAATCACCGAAAAAGGAAAACTTACCGAAAGGTTCCGGTATTTACAGGAATACGTCGATCAGGATAAATTAGAAAGCGTCCCCCATTAGGAGGCGTTTTTTGTTTTTGGCGGATGGCATCAATTGGGAAAATGTATTTATATTTGGATAAAAATCCCCACTTTGAAAGCAAAAGCGCTTAAGATACTGCTTCTTTTTCTCGTCTCTACTACGTTTTATGCACAGGAATTACTGCCTTTTGTAGAAAATTTCACCAAGTCAGAATACAACGGCGATAACCAGAACTGGAATGTCGCGCAGGGAACAGACAACGCCATTTATTTTGCCAACAACCATTATTTCCTTCGCTATAACGGTGTAAAATGGGAGAAATATACACTCCCAAATAATACTGTAATACGCTCCATTTTAATTGATGGCGATAAGATTTATTCGGGTTCTTACAAGGAATTCGGCTATTGGCAGCGCGCCAACGGAAAGATGATCTACCATTCGCTTTCACAAAATAAAAATCTTTTCAGCGGGAATTCTGACAATGAGGAAATCTGGAAAGTTTTCAAATTTAAAGGCAAAATCTACTTCCAGTCTTTCAATGAGATTTTTGTTTATGATAATGGTTCATTTGAAAAAATTCATTTCCCGTTTCAGATTTCTTACTGTTATCCAATTGATAATGAAATATATGTAGCCTCTGTCAGGAAAGGAATTTACATGATGCGCGGCAAGCAATTCATCAAAAAGGACAATTGGTCGGCAGTTGATGGAGATGTCATCCATAATATTGAAAGCTTCAACGGAAAAATCTATATTTTCACGAAAACTTCGGGGATTTTTACCGAAGAAAATCAAACGCTTGTGCCGTGGTTACATCCTTTAAATAACCGGCTTAAAAATGAAGTTATTGTTTCTGCAAAATTCGTCAATAACCAGACGCTTGCAATAGGGACAGGGCTTCAGGGGTTGTATATTGTTAATATGAAGGACAATTCATATAAAAATATCAATCGAAGCAATGCCATTAAAAATAATGCGATTTTGACCATTGCCGTTGATCGCGAAAATGATTTGTGGCTGGGGCTTGATAACGGAATTGCACACGTTGAAATCAATTCGTCTGTAAATGTATTTTCAGATAATTCAGGAATTTTAGGTTCCTTGTATTCGCTTTCAACGATTCAGGATGGTTATCTTTTTGTGACCAATCACGGGATTTTCATTTACAAAAACAGGCAATTGATGCCGGTTCCTAACTCACAAGGCCAGGTTTGGGATATTTTCAAATTGAATGAACAATTCATTATCGGCCACAACGACGGGACGTTCATTTTTGATGGGAAAAACCTCCGAAAGATGAATCCGGTAAATGGTGGTTGGAAATTTCTTAAAAGCAATTTTGATCATGTATATTTTCAGGCAAATTATTCCGGAATCGCTTATTATCCGGATGTCAATGACCTTTCAAAGTACAAATTCCTGAGCGGGCTCACAAAACCTATCCGCAATATTGCCCAGAACCGTCCGAACGAATTATGGGGTGCCGATAATTACAGAAGTTTGTACCGAATTACATACGACGATAATTTCAAGACGAAAAAAGTCGAGAATGTTTCTCAGGCAAATGGCATCGCCAATGACTACGGGGTTAAGATTTTTACGTATAAGAATGAAATTCTTTTCCTGATTAATAAGACATGGTATACTTATAACGCCATCACTTCGAAACTGGAGAAAGATCCGCTTTTTAATACGGCATTTAAAAATATTTCTGATATCATCCCGATTGATGATGAAAATTTCATTGTACTTAATTCGGGTTTGTTGTATGTGATTTCACAGGTCAAAGATGAATTTCGCTGGGAATTGATTCCGGAAAAATACTACGAAGGCAAGATTATTTTTGAAAATACAAAAGTTTATAAATCAGGCGAAACCATTTTGCTGAATCTTGATGATGGATTCATCTCCTACCAATTGAACAGCAACAAGAGAAAAGTGCAGAAAATTTACGTAGAGGGATTTTATCACGGCAACCTCATTACTGAAGATACTGACATCAAATACAATCAATCGGTAGAACTGAATGTTATTGCGGAATATTATGGTTATAATCGCCCGGATATTTTTTACAGTCTCAATAACAGCAAAGAATTCATTCGGGTGCACAAAGGCAATATGATCCTGAACAACTTAAACAGCGGCAGGCAGGACATATCTTTTTATTACTATGACGGAAAAAATTATGTAAGAATTGCCGGTTATGAATTTGCGGTTGATAATCCGTGGTATTTTTCGATCTGGATGGTTTTGTTTTATATTTTGGCTATAAGTGGCAGTTTCTTTTTGTATTATCGCTGGAATAAATTCAGGTATACCCAAAAGCTGAAACTGCGTGAGGAAGAATTGCGACACCAGAAGAAAATCCTTGAAATTGAATTGAAAGCTGAAAATGAACTCAACATCCAGGAATATGAAAAGCATATTCTTGAGTTGGAAATTCAGGCCAATCCGGAGAAGTAGCGGGAAAATCATTATCGATTGCCAAGCAAGGGGAAATGATTGACAATATCCAAAAAATTCTCGATTCGGAAACCGATATCAATAAATTGAAAAGTGAAATCAAAAAGGCCATTAAAATCAATGCTGTCAATAAGCATGAATGGGAAACTTTTGAAACTAATCTGAATCAAATCAACAATGAATTTATAGTCAGTCTTTCTAAAAAATATCCAAATCTTACTTCAAAGGATATTAAATTGTGTGTTTATCTCAAGATGAATCTTTCCTCAAAAGAGATAGCTCCGATGATGAATATTTCCTTCCGCGGTGTAGAGTTGCATCGCTATCGTCTTCGCAAAAAACTTGGACTTACACAGGAAGAGAGTCTATCTAAATTTATGCTTACCGTATAATTTTTTTTGCGGATTTTGGCAATTCTGTAATTTTCAACCTCCTTTTTTACATTTTTACCACACATCATCACTACATCATAGCGAAAACGTTTTCGTTGAATTTAAGTACATTAATCCCTTTTAAAATAAGCGATATAGCTTGCTTTTGCATGTTTTGATGTAGTCATGTAGTAGTACGCTTCTGATTGCTATAACGATGTAATTTTCTTAATTTGGCATTACTAACTTTAACAAATATTAACAAATGAGAAATTTTATTTTTAGCTTCTTGGCGCTCATTCTTTTGCCGATGGGTATTTATGCCCAGTCAATAAAGGGTAAAGTGTCAGATGAAAATGGTTTACCGTTACCAGGCGTTAGCGTCACAAATACGGTATCTAATGCGTCAACTGTTTCTGATTTTGACGGAAATTTTTCTGTCGCGGCACAAGCGGGCAATCCTTTGAAGTTCACCTTCATTGGTTATAATGACGTCACTATGAATGCAAGTGACGGCATGACGCTTTCGATGCAGGTAGCAAGTACAAACTTGAATGAAGTAGTGGTAATCGGTTATGGAACCACAAAAAAAGCTGACATAACCGGATCGATTGCGGTTGTAAAGGAAAAAGAATTTAAAGACAGGCCGAATGCAAATCCTTTGAGCTCTTTACAAGGGAAAGTCGCGGGTGTTATTATTACTAACTCAGGCAAACCAGGCGATTCTCCTGGAATTTATATCAGAGGAATTGGAAGCGTTGCCTATAACGACCCAATTTATATCGTTGATGGTACGATAGCGAACAACATATCTTACCTGAACCCGAACGATATAGAAAGCATGAGTATATTAAAAGATGCGTCGAGTTCTGCAATTTATGGTATACGTGCTGCAAATGGAGTAATTGTAATTACTACTAAAATGGGTAAAAAGGGGAGAAGAAAATATTAAGTTCACCTATGATACTAATATGGGATTCTCGAAACCGTCAAATGTACTTAAACTTGCAGGGTCGGAAGACTATGTACGTTTGTATAATCAAAAGCTTGCCTATGAAGGAGATACAGACCCAACGCATCAGCTCACGTTAGCACAGTTCAATGGTGTCAATACTGATTGGTATGATGAAATCTTGAAAAAAGATTCCTTTACTCAGTCCCATAATCTTAGCCTTACGGGCGCTTCGAAAAAAACACGTTATTCTGTCGGTTTGGGTTATTTTAAGCAAGAAGGTATTTTAGAGGCCAACAAAGGCGTAAGCTCAGGCGATGACTACAAACGTGTTACCGCCAGATTTAACGGTATATATGATGTAACCAGCAAATTCAGGATTGGTGTAAATTCAGCATTACAAATTTGACAGCAATGATGCAGCAAGTCCTTTTTATCAGGCCGTGTTGCCTTACCTGTAACGCCGATTTATGATGCAAATGGTGATTACGGTGTCCAGTCGGCATTGGGTACAGCGGGTAATATCAACCCACGTTACACGCTTGATATCTTCCGCGGAAAAACAAAAGGAACAAGAAATCTCCTTTCAGGATTTGGCGAATATGATATCATCAAAGGGCTGACTTATAAAATGAGCTACACAAGAGATTTCTCAAGTATTAACAACTACCGTTATACTGCAGCCAACACTACACTAGGAACTACTGTAGAAAATCCAAGTACGCTTGTTGCAAGAAATGATACAGGCGAGAGCATCCTCTGGGAAAATACACTTACTTATGACAGAAGCATCGGTAAACATCGCTTTACATTGTTAGGAGGTTTCAGCCGTCAGCAAGATCGCACGAGAGCACTTCAAGGCTCAGCACAGGATGTACCTTTCAATGGTGATGATGCTACGCTTTTCTTGAATAATGGTTTAGCGACAACTTCACAAATTGCTGCCGGTGATGAAGGCAGTCTGAAAAGATTCCAGTCCTACTTCGGTCGATTGATGTATGCCTATGATGACAAATATCTTTTAAGTGCTACTATTCGACGTGATGGCGCTACTGCTTATAATTTTAGCGGAAGCCAAAGATCAGCAACTTTCCCGTCTGTTGGTATTGGTTGGATTTTAAGCAAAGAAAAATTCATGGAAAATTCCGGAGTTGATTTCTTAAAATTGAAAGCCAGCTGGGCCAACTAGGTAATGCTTCGGTTACCCGCCAGTACGACGAATTGGCTTCAGTTCAACCAGGTGCTTTTTTGGTACGCCATCATCAGTAACTAATGCAATCTCGGTCACCCAACTTGTTGACACTTCTATCAATTGGGAAGTTATTACCGAGTATGACTTAGGTTTTGAATCAAAATTCTTTAAAAGTCGTTTTGATCTTGAAGCAGGTTACTATAACCGTGAAACAAAAGATGCAGTTTTTGCCATTACAGTCCCTAACATTTCGGGATTAGGTACAAGTGTTACAACAAATGCAGGAAGCTTTGTAAATAAAGGCGTTGAAATTACAGCGTCGTGGAATGATAAGATCGGGGATAAGATTACCTATTCACTTTATGGGAATTTGACAACTATTGACAATGAAATGACTGAAGTATTGGGCGGTTCATTTTTCAATACAGGACCTGGGTTGTTTGGTAATCCAATAAAAAGATTTGAAGCTGGTCATCCTGTAGGTTCTTATTACGGATATCAGGTTGACGGCGTTGTTCAAAACGCTGCTGAATCGGCTGAGTATGGCGCGCCAATCGGAGCCTTGAAATTTAAAGACTTAGATGGAAACGGCGTGATTGATGATTTAGATAAGACTTTCCTGGGAAGTCCGATTCCTACGATGACTTATGGCTTTGGTCTTAACGTAGGATACTCCGGATTTGATTTAGGTGTTGAATTTCAAGGAGTAGCAGGCAACGAAATCTACAACTTTAACAGGAATGCCCGCTTTGGAAATGAAAACTGGGATCAGGATTTCGCAGACAATAGCTTTACTACAGCTAATCCTTCAAATACTTATCCATCTGCAAATTCAGATCAGACAACTTCAAGACCTAGTTCTTTCTATGTTGAGAAAGGTGATTATTTCAGAATCCGCACCATTCAAGTGGGTTATAAACTTCCTGAGTCCTTCCTGAAAAGCGTCAAACTTGATAACCTGAGATTATACGTGAGTGCTCAAAATCCATTTACAAATTTTGGCTATAACGGTTTTTCTCCTGAACTTGGAAAACAAGGTATTGGTGACTTAGGTATAGATAACAATGTCTATCCGCTTTCTTCAAGTTATAGCTTCGGTATTAATTTAAATTTCTAAAAAATATGAAAAAGATTTTATTTATTTTCGCCTCGGTGATGGTACTGGGATCATGTAATGATGATTATCTGGATACCAGCCGCGAAGATGCCATCCCTGCGGAGGCATTCTTCAAAACTTCAGACGATGCAGTGGCTTCGGTCAACGCGATTTATGCTAATTTAAGGTCATGGAGACTTGATGCTTTCGCTCCGCTGATTCTTTCGATTTCAAGTGACGATGCAGAAAAAGGAAGTTCTACCGGTGATGCTTCATTCTTTTCAGACATCAATAATTTCACTTACACGCCTTCTGCTTTCATCATTAATGATTACTGGCAAGGACAATTCTTCGGAGTAAACCTTACAAACCAGTCAATCACTAATATTCCCGGGATTACGATGGATGAAGCGCTTAAGACAAGATTAATTGCTGAAGCGAGATTTTTAAGGGCGCAGCACTATTTCAATCTTGTAAGAACTTTCGGTGGTGTGCCAATTTTTGACGGACTTCCGGCAGATAAAAACTACAACATCCCAAAGAAATTCTGTTGAAGAGGTTTATGCGTTTATCATCGCTGATTTGCAATTCGCAGGTGAAAATCTTCCGGCTTCTTACGGTGCTACAGACGTTGGTCGTGCTACCAAAGGTGCTGCAAAAGGATTCCTTGCAAAAGTGTATATGTACCAGAAAACTGGGCCAGGCTTTGGCTTTGACTTCTGAAGTAATGGGAATGGGTTACAACTTATTGCCTGATTACAACAGTGTTTTCAGAATCAACAACGAAAACAGCGTGGAGTCAATTTTCGAAATCCAGGCTACTTATGTTGCCGGAAACTGCGATTTGTCAAACTCGCAATATTCTCAGGTTCAAGGTGTAAGAGGCCAATTCGGATGGGGATTCAATGTTCCTTCACAAAATTTAGCTGATTCATACGAAGCTGGCGATGTTCGTCGTGATGCAACCATCATTTTCCGCGGAGAAACAACTCCGGAAGGTGATTATATCCAACCAGTCGGCGACAACCCGATGTACAATCAAAAATCATATGTTCCGTCTGGACAGATTGGTTCTTGTTCTGAAGGTTCTGAGCAAAATATCAGAGTTATGCGTTTTGCAGAAATTCTATTAATCAACGCTGAAGCTGCTAATGAAACAGGCGATACCGCTCAGGCATTAGCTTCTTTAAACAGAGTTAGAAACAGAGCTGGTTTGGCTAATTTCGTTTCTTCAGATCAAAATGCAATCCGCACCGCAATCTGGAAAGAAAGAAGATCAGAAATGGCTATGGAATATGACCGCTTCTGGGATGTAATCCGTCAGGGACGCGGGGTTGAAGTATTCGGCCCAATGGGCTTCACTGCAGGTAAAAACGAAGTTTTCCCGATTCCACAGGAGTCAATCACATTGAGTAACGGTGTTTTGATGCAAAACCCGAATTATTGATTTTTTTAGTTACCGGGCCTTATCTTGTCTTTTGATAGGATAAGGCCGTTTTATTTATTTTTAAGCATACAATTAATGAACAATTCTTTCTTCATATTATTCCTTTTATTTATAGGATGCAGCTCTGCTGACAAAAGCACATCTGAAGGTACGCCGGTAACTCCGGTCACGCCTGTAACGCCGCTTTCTGATGCAGACTTATTAGATTTGGTGGAAAGACAAACGTTCAAATATTTCTGGGATTATGCCGAAACCAACTCGGGAATGGCACTCGAGCGTTATCACGTGGAAGATCCTTCAAACGATGAACACATCATTACCACCGGAGGTTCCGGATTCGGATTGATGTCACTGGTTGCCGGAATTTCACGTGGTTATATTTCGAGAGGTGAAGGTGTAGAAAGGTTGAATAAAATTGCCAATTTCCTGGCTTCTGCCGACAGATTTCACGGTGCTTGGTCGCATTGGATTAATGGTTCATCAGGTCACGTAATTCCGTTCGGAACAAAAGACAATGGTGGCGATTTAGTAGAAACTTCCTTTTTAACGGTGGGAATGATTACCGTTCGGGAGTTTTTCAAAAACGGATCCGCAGAAGAACAAGCATTGGCGCAAAAATACGACGAACTCTGGAAGGGCGTCGATTGGGACTGGTACAGAAACGGTCAAAATGTACTTTACTGGCACTGGTCGCCAAATTATGCATGGGAAATGAATTTTCCGTTGCAAGGTTACAACGAATGCATGATTACTTATGTGATGGCAGCTTCTTCACCGACACACCCAATTGTGAATGCGGATGCATACCATCAGGGATGGGCGAGAAGTGGCGGAATCGCTTCGGGAAATACGCAATACGGATTTCCCTTAATTTTAAAACACAATGGCGCGGAGCAATTCGGTGAGCCTTTATTCTGGTCGCACTATTCTTACCTCGGATTGAATCCGAAGCAGCTTTCCGACCAATATGCCAATTATTGGGACGTAAATTACAACCAAAATAAAATTGATTACCAATATTGCGTTACCAATCCGCAAGGTTTTGCAGGTTATGGCGCCAATTATTGGGGATTGACCGCTTCCTACTCCAGAAATACAGACGGTTCAGTAGGTTATGACGCACACATGCCAAGCAACGACAAAGGCGTGATTTCGCCAACGGCAGCAGTGAGCTCTGTGGTCTACTTGCCAACAGAATCATTGGCGGTAATGCACAATTTATATGAAAATTACAATGCACAAACGTGGGGCTGGCCGGTTTTTACGATGCGCACAGCAAACAATACAACTGGTCAACCAAGAGATATCTGGCTATTGACCAAGGACGACAAGTGGTGATGATAGAAAATTACCGCAGCGAATTACTCTGGAACTTATTCATGAATGCTCCGGAAGTGCAACAAGGATTATTAAGTCTGGGCTTCCATTCAGGGAAATACGGATTTTAAATGACGAATATGAAAAATTTTTTATTTACATATTTGATTATTACAACATTCGCAGGCTGCAAAACCGATAAAAAGGAAATTGCAACCACTGCCAAACCAAAAACTGAAATTAAACTTACAGACGAACAATTGATAGATACGGTAGAAAAACAAACCTTCAAATATTTCTGGGATTTTGCCGAACCCAACTCCGGAATGGCGCGCGAGCGTTTCTTCCCCGATGGAAAATATCCCGAAAATGATGCCCATATCGTGGCCGTTGGCGGCTCAGGCTTCGGGTTGATGTCTATTATTGCTGCTGTAAATCAAAAATATATTACAAAAGAGGAAGCCGTAAAAAAATTAGACAAAATCGCTGATTTTCTGGCAAAAGCAGACCGTTTTCATGGCTCGTGGCCCATTGGCTCGATGGCCGAACAGGAAAAGTTATCCCTTTCGGGGAAAAAGACAACGGCGGCGATATCGTCGAAACATCTTTTTTATGCCAGGGAATTATCTGCGTGAGGGAATTTCTAAAAGACGGTAGCGAATCTGAAAGAAGCCTGGCGGCAAAATACGACGCACTCTGGAAAGGCGTCGATTACAAATGGTACACTAACAACGAACAAAAATTATACTGGCATTGGTCGCCTGATTATGCCTGGCAGATGAATTTTCCACTTGAAGGTTACAACGAATGCCTGATTGCTTATGTATTGGCAAGCGCTTCTCCTGACCACAGTACCAACCCGTCGGTTTATGACAATTGCTGGGCAAGGAAAGGAAAAATCGTTTCGAAAAAGAAGAAATACAATTTACCATTAATACTGAAACACAATGACGCAGCTGAATATGGTAGTCCATTATTTTGGACACATTATTCCTATCTCGGGCTCGACCCGCACAAATTGTCTGATAAATATGCCAATTACTGGGATTTGAATTACAATCAGGTAAAAATTGATTATTTGTATTGTGTCGAAAATCCGAAGAAATTCAAATGCTACGGACAGGATTATTGGGGATTGACTGCTTCTTATTCCATCAATGAAGAAGGGACAATCGGATACGATTCAAAAGCAAGAATCGGTTACAACGCACACATGCCAAGTAACGATGTCGGAGTAATTTCTCCAACTGCAGCCATAAGTTCAATCGTTTATACACCGACAGAATCACTGGCAGCAATGCATAATTTTTACGAAAATTACAATACCGAAATGTGGGGCGTCGCCGGATTTTATGACGCACACAGTTGTGACCATAAAGCCTCCGCCAAACAATATCTGGCAATTGACCAGGTGCCGATGGTTGTCATGTTAGAAAATTACCGTTCCGGATTGCCCTGGAAGTTGTTCATGAACGCACCCGAAGTCAAAAATGGTCTGCTGAAACTCGGATTTGAATCCGGAAAATACGATTTGAAAGCAAAATAAGAACCAAATAAATCACAATAAACATACGCATGAAGAATAAAATTTTAATACTACTCGCCCTCACAGCATTTTCAGGTTACGCCCAGAAAAAAGCAAAAACCGTTGCAATAAAACCTAAAGCAGAATTTGTAGCCGACTTAATGGCGAAAATGACTGTCGATGAAAAAATCTACCAACTGGTGCAATTCTCTTCCGACGGAACAGTTACGGGTCCGAAGCAAGGCGATAATTACATCACAAGAATCCAACAGGGAAAAGTAGGGTCTGTGTTAAATGCGACAGGCGCGGCCAATACCAGAATGATCCAGAAAATCAATCTCGACAATTCCAGATTGAAAATCCCATTGCTTTTCGGTCATGACGTTATCCACGGTTACAAAACAATATTTCCAATCAATCTCGGAATGGCATCATCTTTTGACCCTTCTGCAGTTGAATTGGCGGCAAGAGTTGCTGCTACAGAAGCTTCTTCTTCAGGTGTTCACTGGACATTCGCACCAATGGTTGACATTGCCCGTGACCCAAGATGGGGACGCGTTTCCGAAGGTTCCGGAGAAGATGTTTTCTTAGGCGCGAAAATGGCAGTTGCCAATGTGAAAGGTTTTCAGGGTGATGATCTGTCTAAAAACAATACTATTCTTGCGTGTGCCAAGCACTTCGCCGCTTACGGAGCAGCTGAAGCCGGACGCGATTATAATACTACAGATATGTCAGAACGCGTTTTGCGCGATACCTATTTACCACCTTTCAAAGCTGCTGTTGATGCAGGCGTGAAAACTTTTATGGCTTCTTTTAACGAAATTTCCGGAGTTCCTTCAACGGCAAACAGGCATTTGATGCGCGATATCCTGAAAGGAGAATGGAAATGGAACGGAATGATTGTTTCCGATTACACAGGCGTTAATGAAATGATTGCGCACGGTTTTGCCAAAGACGATAAAGATGCTGCACAATTGGCATTAAACGCAGGTTTAGATATGGACATGGTTGGCGGTACTTTCATGAGTACACTGAAACAATCTTACGATGAAGGTAAAGTGTCAATCGATGTAATCAACGACGCCTGCAAAAGAGTTCTTGACGTAAAATATGATTTGGGATTATTCGAAGATCCATACCGTTACTGCGATGAAAAACGCGAAAAGGAAACTATTTACAGACCTGATTTCTTAGAAGCTTCATTAGACGTTGCGAGAAAATCGTTGGTTTTACTGAAAAACAACAACTCAGTTTTGCCTTTGAAAAAGGAACAGAAAATCGCCTTCGTTCGTGCCGCTGGTGAGCGATGAATTCAACATTATCGGTTCATGGGCAGCATTGGGCGACCGCGACGGCTTTGCGACAAGCGTAAAAGAAGGCGTCGCAAAATTCTTAGGCAACACCACAAACGTAACTTTTGACAACGGCGTAGAACTGCAAGGCAATAAACGCGACATGATGCAACAAGCCATCAACAACGCTAAAAAAGCCGACGTGATAGTTGCCGTGATGGGCGAAAGGGAAAACCAGAGTGGTGAAGCCGGTTCGCAAACCAACATCGATTTGCCGGGCATACAGAAGGAATTTCTGGCAGAATTGAAAAAACTCGGTAAACCAATCGTTTTGGTTTTGATGAACGGAAGACCATTGACACTTTCGTGGGAAGCTGAAAATATGGACGCGATTTTAGAAACATGGTGGTCAGGAACACGTGGCGGCGATGCGATTGCGCAAACGCTTTTCGGACAGAATAACCCCAATGGGAAATTGCCGATTTCTTTCCCGAGAAGTGTTGGTCAGATCCCGATTTATTACAACCACAAAAATACTGGCCGCCCGTATTTAGGCCTTTCTGATCCTGAGCAGAAATACAAATCGAGATATACAGATTCTGATAATAGTCCGCTTTATCCATTCGGATTCGGATTGAGTTATACAACTTTTGCCTATTCGAACCTGAAAATCTCAACATCAAAAATCAATTTTGAAGGCAAATTAAGGGTTTCCGTTGATGTAGCAAATACAGGAAATTACGATGGCGCTGAAGTGGTGCAATTGTATGTAAAAGATTTGGTTGGTTCCGTAACCCGTCCTGTGAAGGAACTAAAAGGTTTTGAAAAAATTATGCTGAAAAAAGGAGAAATGAAGACCAGTTAGTTTCGACATTTCTTCAGAAGATTTGAAATTCTACAATATGCAGGGAAAAAGCATGGCAGAAGCCGGCGATTTCGAAGTTTTTGTTGGCGGAAGTTCAGATACCGAATTAAAAGAAAAATTTGAGTTAGTTAAATAATTGAGTTTCATGTTTTTGTTTGAGAACCCTTTGGCGCACAGGCCAAGGGGTTTTTTAGAAAATGACGGCTTAATTCTTTACATTTATCAATCAATATACTTATCATGAAATCAGTTTTTTCCATTTGCCTTGTCATTTTTGCAGCAATTGTAAATGCGCAAAGTGTCCAATCGCCGTCAAAAAATATTACACTCGAATTTAAATTAATAGGTGGAAAACCTGTTTATATGGTGACTTACAAGAATAAGCCCGTTATTTTGGAAAGTTTAATGGGCGTAAAATTAAAGGAGACGAGTGATCTGGCTTCTGATTTTACAATTGCTGATATCAAAAATTCGACTTTCAATGAAACCTGGCAGCCGGTTTTAGGAGAGCAATCGAATATTGTGAACCATTACAACGAAATGAATGTTTCATTGTCGCAAACAAAAACGTCGCGAAAACTCAATATTACTTTCCGCATATTTGACGAAGGAATCGCTTTTCGCTATGATTTTCCGCAACAAAAAGACCTGAATTATTTTATTATTTCCGATGAAGTGACGCAATTCAATTTAACCGGCGACCACAAAGTTTTTTGGATTCCGGGCGATTACGACAGCCAGGAATATGTATTTAATGAAAGCAAACTTTCAGAAATTGACAATGACAAACTCAACCTGAACAACGGTATCGCATTAAAGACAATTGGTGGAAGATATGTCGTTCAATCGCCATTGATGATGAAATCTGCCGATAAATTATACCTGAATATTTTCGAGGCAGCTGTCGTCAATTATCCGGTAATGCATGTGAATATTGATGTGAAGACGTTCAGAACTTCCGCACAATTGGTTCCGAATGCTATCGGCGATAAAGCCTATCTGCAGACGCCGTGCGTTTCTCCCTGGCGAACGGTTATGGTTTCTGACGATGCGCGCGACATTGTAAAGTCAAAAATGATTTTAAATCTCAACGAACCTTCCAAAATCGATAATACTTCCTGGATCAAACCGATGAAATATGTCGGCATCTGGTGGGAAATGCACGTCGGAAAATCAACCTGGGATTTCGCTGGTTCGCAAAACGCACAGAATGCCGCCAGTAAGGAACTAATCCCGACCGGGAAACATGGCGCGACAACAGAAAATACCAAAAAATATATCGACTTCGCCGCTAAAAATGGTTTCGACGGCGTTCTGGTAGAAGGCTGGAATGTTGGCTGGGAAGACTGGTTTGGCAACTGGAAAGAAGAAGTTTTTGATTTCGTCACGCCTTATCCGGATTTCGATATTGCTGCTATCAGCGCTTACGCGAAATCAAAAGGCGTAAAGATGATCATGCACCACGAGACTTCAGGTTCGGTCGCTAATTACGAAAGGCACATGCGACCCGCGCTTTTGAAAATATGGTCAAATACGGCTATCCTGCGGTAAAATCAGGATATGTGGGCAGGATTATTCCGCGAGGCGAATTTCACGACGGGCAAACAATGGTCAACCATTTCAACTATGCCGCACGCCGCGCCGCAGATTATAAGCTGATGATCAATTCGCATGAGTCATCGCGACCGACGGGCTATTCACGCACTTATCCGAATTATATCGCTGCTGAAGCCGCGCGTGGCAATGAATTCAACGCCTGGAGCACCGGAAATCCGCCGATGCACGAGACGATTCTTCCTTTTACAAGATTATTGGGTAGCCCAATGGATTATACGCCGGGCATTTTTGAAATCAAAATGAATGTTTACGACCCTTCGAAAACACAACAGGTACATACAACTTTAACAAAGCAACTGGCGCTTTATGTCACGATGTATTCTCCGTTACAAATGGCTGCTGATTTGCCTGAGAATTACGAAAAATATCCTGATGCTTTTCAATTTATAAAAGATGTTGCGTTAGACTGGCAGGAATCGAAATACCTCGAGGCTGAGCCGGGGGATTATTTAACTGTCGTAAGAAAAGACAAACATTCAGAAAAATGGTTTTTAGGGGCAATCACTGATGAGAATGCGAGGAAATCAACAATTGCATTGGACTTTCTTCCAAAAGCGCAAAAATTCAAAGCCATTATCTATGAAGACGGAAAAGATGCCGATTGGGAGAAAAATCCGAAATCGTATAAAATCCGCACAGTTGAAGTCAATTCAAAATCAAAAATCAATCTGGTATTGGCGCCCGGCGGTGGTACTGCCATTAGCTTTGAACCGGTAAAATAACTAAAATCTGAACCATTAAGGAATTAAGTTTCATTAAGACAATACTTTAATTTTCTTAATCTCTTAATGGTTAAAAAAACTCATTGTAATACTTATGAAAATAAAGCACAGCATAATCTTAGCCTTTTACTTTTTGTTTTGTACGGAAACCAATGCGCAACAAAAAACCTACTGTAATCCCATCAACATCGATTATGGTTATTGCCCCATTCCGAATTTTGTCACACAGGGTAAACATCGTGCTACAGCCGATCCGGTGATTACATTTTTTAAAGGCGAATATTACCTGTTTTCGACCAATCAATGGGGTTATTGGCATAGTAAAGATATGTTGGACTGGAAATTCATTCCGCGAAAATTCCTGCGCCCGGAACATAAAGTTTACGATGAATTGTGCGCACCGTCGCTGTCTTTTGTGAATGATACGCTTGTTGTCGTTGGTTCAACGCAGGGAAAGGAATTCCCAATCTGGATGAGCACCAATCCGTCAAAAGACGACTGGAAAGAGCTCGTTCACAAATCGCAGGCAGGTGCATGGGATCCATACATTTTCTGGGATAAAGACACCGATGAGGTTTACGAATATTACGGTTCGAGCAATGTTTATCCTTTACACGGAGTGAAATTAAACAGAAAAACTTTTCAGCCGGAAGGCGAAGTTTATGATCTTTTCGGACTCAACGACGACGAGCACGGTTGGGAACGTTTCGGCGAAAACAACGACAATACTTTCCTGCAGCCGTTTATGGAAGGCGCGTTCATGACCAAACACAACAACAAATATTACCTGCAATACGGCGGTCCGGGAACGGAATTCAGTGGTTATGGCGATGGCGTATACACCAGCGATAAGCCACTTGGGCCTTTTGAATACCAATCTTTCAACCCGTTTTCGTATAAGCCGGGCGGATTTGCAAGAGGAGCGGGGCACGGCGGGACTTACGATGATGCTAATGGCGCTTATTGGCATGTTTCGACGATTGCGATTTGTACGAAAAATAATTTTGAAAGACGATTGGGCATCTGGCCTGCCGGTTTTGATGCTGATGGAATATTGTATTCTAACACCGCTTACGGCGACTATCCGACATTTTTGCCTTCGGAAAAGAAAGACCATCTGAAAGGCAGTTTTTCAGGATGGATGCTGTTGAATTACAACAAGCCTGTTCAGGTTTCTTCAACGCTTGGTGGATTCCAGCCGAATTATGCCGTAAATGAAGATATCAAAACCTATTGGTCGGCTAAAACCGGCAATAAGGGCGAATGGCTGATTTCTGATTTGGGCGAAAAAAGCACCATCAACGCCATTCAGGTGAATTTTGCCGACCAGGATGTGGAATTGATGGGAAAACCGGAAACGACGACCGGACATAAATACATCATCTATATTTCCGACGACAATAAAAACTGGAAAATCCTTGTGGATAAAAGCAAAAACACTAAAGATGTGCCGCACGATTACATCGAACTCGAAAAGCCAGCTTCGGGAAGGTATCTTAAAATCGAAAATATCCAGATGCCGACCGGAAAATTCGCCTTGTGCGGTTTCCGTGCTTTCGGAAAAGGAAATGGTCAGAAACCGGCAATGGTGCAGAATTTTGTTCCGTTAAGGGCAGAAGCCAGGAAGAAAGGCGAGAGAAGAAGTGTCTGGTTCAAATGGCAGCAGGAAGCTTCGGCCGATGGTTATGTCATTTACTTCGGGAAATCGCCTGATAAAATGTACGGAGCGATTATGGTTTATGGCAAAAACGAATATTATTTCAACGGTGCTGACCGCTCGGAAGCTTATTATTTTCAAATCGAAGCATTCAACAACAACGGAATCGGAAGGCGCACCGAAGTGAAATTAGCACCATAATCAATAATTCCACCTTACGCAAACGATGTAATTATCATAAATTATCGTTTAAGAAATCGATTTCGTTAATAACTTAATTGGTGGTCTATTGTAGGATACATTTATATAAATGATATTTATAAAATATTCAGGATTATTTTTAACGAATTCACAGGTTTTTTTATTAAAATCTACGAATTAATAATCTGAAAATGCAAATCATTAATAACTTTAACCAAAACCAAAAATGAGTTCAGAAAATTCACAAACCAAATGGGGACAATTTATTCCTTTGGTCACCGTATTTTTTTTTCTGGGGATTTGTCGCTGCGAGTAATGACATCTTAATCCCTGTTTTTAAGAAAGCCTTCGACTTAAGTCAGGGGCAAAGCCAACTGGTATCTGTAGCATTTTATGTTGCTTATACAGTCGGGTCGTTGCTGTATATGCTGATTTCATACCTTACAAAAGGCGATATCATTAACAGAATCGGCTATAAAAACGGCCTTGCATTAGGTCTTACAATTTCTGCGCTCGGGACGCTTTTATTTTATCCTGCAGCAAATAATGGCTCTTTCACCTTAATGCTTTCCGGATTATTTATCGTTGGTTTGGGATTTTCATTACAACAAACTGTTGCAAACCCGCTGGCCATTGCGCTTGGTCCGATTACAACCGGCTCAACGCGCCTGACATTGGCTGGTGGTATCAATAACTTTGGTACTACAATTCGTCCGCTGATTGTGAGTTTCGCCATTTTCGGATCGCCTTCAGCCGGTAATACGGATGTAAGCATTGAAAGCGTAAAAATACCTTACCTGATTTTGGGTGGTGCTTTCATTCTTGTTGCCATACTTTTAAAATTGTCATCGCTCCCGAATAAAGTGATTACTGATGTCGTGGTTGAAGATATTACGATGGCGAAGCCGAAATCAGCATTGCACTATCCGCAATTGGTTTTGGGTATGATTGCGATTTTCATTTACGTTGGTGTTGAGGTTTCTACTGCGAGTAACCTTCCGGCGTATCTTGAAAAGAACCTCGCGTTTGATACTAAAGATGTAGCGCCATATATTTCGCTTTACTGGGCGAGTTTGATGATCGGTCGTTGGACAGGTGCTGTGGGCGCATTCACGGATAACCTGAAAACACAGAGAATATTTAAATTCATTGCGCCATATTTGGCTTTTGGTATATTTTTGGGTGTAAACGCACTGGCCGAACACGATTTGGCACCGTTTTATGTTTACGCGTTGATTATCCTTGTTCTGATTTTTGCTGATATTTTAAGCAAAGGAAATCCGGCAAGAATGCTGTTGTTATTTTCATTTTTAGGAATTATTGCCTTATTGATTGGTATGGGAACAGAGGGTATGGTCAGCGTTTATGCATTTACAAGCGTCGGATTATTCTGCAGTACTTTGTGGCCTTGTATTTTTACATTAGCCATCAGTGGTTTAGGACGCAGCACAAATCAGGGTAGTAACTTCCTTATCATGATGATTATGGGTGGCGGTATCGTAAGCTGGATTCAGGGATTCGTTGCCGACCAGACCACGATACACTTTAGTTACATCGTTGGTGTTGTTTGTTTTGCTTACCTTGCTTTTTATGCATGGAAAGTGAGCAGTATCCTGAAAAGTCAGGGAATTGATTTTGACAAACCGGTTTCTGGCGGACATTAATCCAATCTCAAAAAATTATATCAAACCCTTTTAGTAGTACTGAAAGGGTTTTTTTATAACTTTAATTCAAAATTTATTTCTCAAACTATGAAGAAAATCACAACATTATTACTGCTGAATTCCTGTTTGATCTTTGCCCAAAGTTCGGACGAATTGCAACTCAAAGAAATATACAAGCAAGCATTGACCAACTCCAAATGCTATTCCTGGCTTGATTATCTTTCAAATAAAATAGGGCAGCGGCTTTCAGGTTCAGACAATGCCGGAAAAGCTGTTTTATATACAAAATCTGAACTCGAAACACTGGGTCTTGACCGCGTTTACCTTCAGGAAGTCATGGTGCCGAAATGGGTACGTGGTGAAAAAGAAACCGCCTACATCCAAAACGGAAAAAACAAAACCAATATCCCTGTCTGCGCGCTTGGCGGCTCTGTTGCTACGCCCAAGAATGGCATTTTGGCGGAAGTTATCGAAGTGCACAGCCTCAAAGAACTCGAAACCCTTGGCACGGAAAAGATCAAAGGAAAAATCGTATTCTTTAACCGCCCGATGGAAGCCGGTTTACTCAATACGTTCGAAGCTTATGGCGGTGCTGTTGACCAACGCGGGGCAGGAGCAAGGGAAGCTTCGAAATACGGTGCTGTCGGTGCAATTGTGCGTTCGATGAATCTTCGGTTAGATGATTATCCGCATACGGGCTGGATGGGTTATAAAGATATCCCGAAAACACAATACATTCCGGGAGCGGCGATTAGTACTAATGGCGCTGAACTTTTGAGTAAATCGTTAAAAGAAAACCCAAAACTGAAATTCTTCCTGAAGCAATCCTGCATGCAATATGACGATGTACTTTCGTATAATGTCGTTGGAGAGATCAAAGGCAGCGAACATCCTGAAAAGATTATTGTCGTTGGCGGGCACTTAGATTCATGGGATTTGGCCGACGGCTCACACGATGATGGTGCCGGAGTAGTGCAAAGCATGGAAGTGGTGCGAATGATTAAAAATATGGGCTACAAACCAAAAAATACAATCCGCGTCGTGTTGTTCATGAATGAAGAAAACGGCGGACGTGGCGGCGATAAATACAATGAACTCGCGCAAACCAATAACGAAAATCACATTTTTGCACTCGAAAGCGATTGCGGCGGGTTTACACCCAGAGGTTTCTCATTCGAATGTGACGACGCTAATTTGGCGAAAGCACAAACCTGGAAAGCACTTTTCGAGCCTTACATGACAGCCAGCTTCACAAAAGGGCATGGTGGTTCAGACATCGAACCACTACAATCCAAAAAAATCGTGAAAGCCGGACTAAAGCCTGATTCGCAGCGTTATTTCGATTATCATCACGCAGCGACTGATAAATTTGATGCTGTTGATAAGCGGGAATTGGAATTGGGTGCGGCTACAATGGCTTCATTGATTTACCTTTTTGATCAATATGGGATTGTCGAATAAGTCAGTAAGCAACTGAAAATAAATAGTAACGCTATACAGATGAAAATCCCTTTTGAAAATCAAAAGGGATTTTTCTTTGAAATCCAATTCTTAAAAACAGTTTACTGTTAAAGGAATTCAATAAAAAAAAACCTCCGGATTTACCGGAGGTTTGAATAAAAAACTAAATCTAAATCAATTATTATTCTTTAATAACCTTAATGCTTTTAGTTTGATTGTCAGCAGTTACTTTTACAACATAACTTCCTGCCGATAGGCCTGACATGTCTACTTTTGCAGTATTGGCGTTAACCGTATTTTCCAGCACTTTTTGTCCGAGCAGGTTATAAACCGCTACGTTAGAAATGCTTTGTGCATAGGTCAGGTTTAATACGTTCTTAACCGGGTTCGGATAATATCCGACGCCAGCTACAGTAGGGATGCTAGTCGATAAGCCAAAATCTACCATGATGTCATCTACATAAAGGTGATTTTGATCGGCAACTGAGTAGGCATTGAAACCGAAATAATAAACGCCTGTTTCCGGTACTTCAAATGTAATTGACTCTTCAGTCATCGAATCATTCTCGCCGTCAGGAATCTGAATAGTAGGATAATCAGCAATCTCTAATGACATGCTGCCTGGAGATGGTGCCATACCGCCCATTACTTTAAGGCTTTCATGGTAAAAATCGCTGTCATTTCCATAGCGATAGCTAATGGTATAACTGTTGCCGGCGATTAAATTAAGTCCTCTTGTAAAGAACCATACATCAGCAGCATTATCAGTATCATACCTGTAAGTTAAAGTGTTCGAATTAAAACCATCCCCAGGATTCTCATCAACATACCATTCGTTGCCTGATCCTACGTTGATTTGCGATCCACAGCCCGGCAAAGCAGGTGCAACAGCTGATTCAAAATCTTCTACATAAGGCAATCCGGTAGGTGTACATAATGTAGAGAAGCTGTATGGCCCGATCCACGCGCCAAAATCATTTCCAGGACAAACTGATCTTACCCAAACGTTAAATGCTGAAGAATCTGGAAGTCCTGATAACTCAACAGTAGGATTAGTGGCAGGGACTGTTGTAGTAATTCCGGACGGATCAGTTACCGAAGAAGCTGCATAACCCACCTGCCAAGAGGTTTCAGACCCTCCCGGTGACCACGAAACGATTGCGCTTGAAGTAGTATTATCAGATATAACAATATCTGTCACATCAGGGCATGTCGGAGCAACTTCCCATTTAACGTCATCAATGAACTGAGAATAGTAACTTCCGGGTACATTCATACGGAATCCGATATAATGGTCGGTGCCGGTATATGAAGTAAAGTCAACAGAATATTGTGTAGGTGTATCTGTAAGCTCAATTTCATCAATCATAGAGAATGTAGCAGTATTAGTGTTGCTGTCAAGCGTACCTAACTGAAGACTTCCTTCGCCTTTGGCCTAGAATTTTACGCGGTGCGTACCGGCTCCTACCGTTGAAAGGTTTGGCGAAACTAACATGATGTCATTGTCGGTCGTACTTGAATCGTCATTAAACAATTGAAGTGTATATGGCGCAGAATGTACTTGTTCCCAATCGATACTTCTTACTTGCGAATATTCCGAAACCGAAGGCCCTCTTTTAAAGGCTGTCCAACAACCAGGCGTGCTGTAAAGCGGATCATTGTCAAAATCTTCAAAGAAATCAGCTATTGCTACACAATCGGTTTTGAAAGCGAATCGCCCAATTCCAGGCACCGTTGTCATTACCGGCACAAGCTGAACGTACCCAAACTTTATAGTTGGTATCAGGTGTAAGTCCGCTCACTGTTTTTGTCAATTCGTTAGCTGTAACAAAAGGCAGCGAATTTGGGTCAGTAACAGAAGGTGCGCCTACAGCAACATTCCATGCTGTTTCAGATCCGTTGGAAACCCATGTGAAAGTCGCGCTGTCTGTAGTGACAGAAGCAACAGTAACCTCGGTGACGTCAGGACAGGTTGGAAGCACTTCCCAAATCAAATCATCAACATTGATAGTATTGTAAGTAAATGGAGAAACAAAACGCAATGCCACATATTTATCAGAACCGGTATACGAAGAGAAATCAACTGTATATTGTGTCCAGTTATCAGTTACCGTGACTTCTTCTATCATACTGAAAACAGCAGCATTAGTGTTACTGTCAAGTGTTCCGGCTTGTAAGCTTCCCTCACCTTTTGCATAAAATTTAAGGCGATGATTGCCTGTAGCCAATGAAGAAAGGTTCGGGGAAACCAAAATGATGTCGTTGTCAGTAGTGTTGCTGCTTGAATTGTATAATTCAACAGCATTTGGAGCAGAATATGGCTGGAAAGTTACAGTAGTAACATTTGCATACTCAGATAATGAAGTACCTCTGAGGATTTTTCCCAACAATCCGGCAATGCAGGTGAGGCAACGCTATCGAATGTCTCACTGAAATTGGCAATCGGAGAACAATCTGTTTTAAACGCAACCTGCTGCAATCCAGGCGCCGTTGTCGTTACCGGCACACACCGAACGTACCCATACATTATAATTAGTATTTTCATCCAGGCCGGTAATGGTTTTGGTAGTATCATTTGCAACTACAAATGGTATAGAAGAAGGATCGCTTACAGAAGCAGCGCCAACAGCGACATTCCATGAAGTTTCGCCATTGCCCACCCAGGTGAAAGTCGCACTGTTCACATCTGTAGCACTGACCATCACGTCAGTGACATCAGGGCAGGTCGGGTTCATTTCCCAAACAACATCGTCGATGTAAGCTGAATAATAAGTACCCGGTGCCGACCATCTGATGGCTACAACAGAATCTGTACCGGTGTAGCTTGAAAAATCAACTGTATATTGTGTTGCAGTACTGGTCAATGTAACTTCTTCCAGCATAGTAAAAGTACCTGCATTTGAGCTTTCATCCATCGTGCCTACCTGGAAGCTTCCTGCGCCTTTGGCCCAGAATTTCATGCGGTGTGTTCCTGCTGCCAATGATGAGAGATTCGGAGATGTAAGGATAATGTCATTATCAGTTGTATTGGCACTGTCATTATTAAATTGTACTGAGTTCGGTGCCGAGTGTACAGCGGTGAATGCTGTTGGTCTGATTGATGTATAAAAAGAAATGCTTGTTCCTCTGAGGATAGCGCCCCAGCAAACCGGAAGTTCATCTGCCGATGCATCAAAATTTTCAGCAAATGCCGCTACAGGAAGACAGGCAGTGTCAAAACTGTAGGCTGATGTCCACGGGCTAAATTCAGAACCGCAATCTGGCCCTTACATAAAGACTGTAAGATGTTGCAGGATCCAATGCTGAAGCTGTGTAGTTAGGGTTGCTGTTAACAGCGATTCCCGAAGTTTCTTGCGTAGGTGCCGGATCGGCTGCAGGCAAAAGCAATACTTCCCAGGCAGTTTCGCTTCCTCCCGGTTCCCATGCAAAATCTGCTGATGTAGTGGTAACTCCCGAAACCTGTCCGTTCAATGGAACTGGGCACGTAAGTACGATTTGCATTGTCGTAACGTGACATCCGGTCTGGCCAGCACACGTCTCATCGTCAGAATAGTGCAAATTTACTGCTGAAGCGCTGATGTCTTCAACTGTTAAAGGTGACGGGCCTGATGCAATCACTTCATTGTTCGCGTCAGTAACCGTAATGTAATTATCCACATCACCAAGTTTACAGGTGAAAATGTAATCTTCACCTACGAGAAGCCCGGTCAAAGTTGAATAATCATTATCAGTATAATTACAACCGGAAATTTGTTGTGCAAACCCCGAATTGTTACTGACAACGTCTTCAGTCGGATAGTGATACGTTCCGGATACATTGTGCATAGCTTCCCGAAAGGCAGGCAAACAGGAGCGCTAAGAGTAAGGTAATTTTTTTCATAAATATTAGTTTGTAGTTTTACAGGTTACTAATTTAAGATAGTATTTGTAATATTCTTCCAATATTTTAAAATCCGTCGCGATAATCACAAAAAAATGCGCAAGACTTCAATTTTATAACAATTTATATAGAGCCGGAAATATATTGCCCTAAAATCAAAAAACCGCCAACTTCCGCCAGCGGTTTTTCTGTTTAAAATTGTATGGAAATTAATTCTTCCAATCGATTTTCCGCGAGAAATACATCACAGAAGCCAGTATAAAAAATAAACCGACGCTTCCTACTAACAGCGCGTAATCTTCCAATTGAATAATCACATATATAAATGTATAAAGGACTGTAAGCGCCAATCCGATAAATGCCGGGAATTTCTTATTCTTCAGTATCGAAACCGAATACACCGAAATAAGCGTCACAACCGAACTGCCTGCGACGAGATACGCGAATGTAAAACTACTGTGTTCCGTTATCGAAATCAACAACGTATAAAACATCACCAACGCCAATCCGATCATGCAATACTGGAAAATATGGATGCTGATTTTACTAACCGATTGTATGAGGAAAAAAATAAGAAACGTCAACCCGATTACAAGAAACCCATATTTCGAAGCGCGCTGGTTTTGCTGGTATTCATCAACCGGCGTAATAAAATCGACGCCAAAGGAATACCTGCGCAAATCAGGTAATGTTTCAAAAGATTGCTGCGAAAAAGGCCTGTTGAGGTGTAAAACCTGCCATTGTGCTTCAAAGCCATTATCACTGACCTGCTTGTTCTTTTCATCCGGAATCCAATTCCCCATGAATGACGGCGAATGCCAGTTCGATGTCATTTTCGCTTCAGTAGTCTTGCCGATCGGGACGATCTTCACCTGGTGGCTGCCGTTATAATCGATGTCGAATTTAAAATCAAGTTTCCCCTTATCGCGCAGCGCCTGCACATCGACGGCGCGTGTTTCAAGCGTAGCGACGCTGTCGGCAGCATCATTTTGTACAGGCTCAAAATGATAAGTATTCACGCCAAGTACCATGTCGGGCTGGCTTTTGATACTTTTCATATCTGTGGTTTTGATGACGATGCTGGCTTTGTCCCATAAGATATTTTCTTCGGCAATGTTGTTGATGGCAAAATTCGGACGCGTATAACTGCCTTCAAAATTCATTTTTGCCTTAAAGACATTCGATTTGTAGATGCCCCGGTTCAAAGGCTTGACCATGGTAACTTTAGAATTGTTTTTTAATTTTTCCGGGAAGAAGTAAGCATATTCAACAGCTGCAGTAATCTGCTTCGTCACTTCTTTTGTTTTTTCGTTGACTGAAACGGTTTCGGTGAAGGTTTTATACGGAATTTTTAAAACCTGTCCGTAGAAATAAACGCTCTCGCCCCATTTATTGGCGGTTTCAGCAATGACTTCTTTTTGTCTGATGCTGCGTTCTTCAATCAGGTTGTTCACGAATTCAAGCGGTATCAGCAATACTAATGTAAGCATTCCGACCATAAACATTTTGGCTGTAGCCGATTGGAAGAAATTTTGTTGTTGGTTTTCAGGATTTTCCATTTTTTCAAATTTTAGTTAATGATGAGGTTAGATTTTACAAAATATTAAATGCCGACCAGATGTTTTCCAAAGGCTGTGACAGCATTTTTGAAAAATCCAGATCGTGAAAGCGATGCGCGTTGCGCCCTTTTTTAAAAGCTGTGTAAAAAGCACCGCAATGAGAAATCGCAGACAAAGTACCAACCAGCATGGTTATAACCGACAGGAAATTTCTCCTGCCATTTCCGAAAAGGAAATACTGCAAACATATTTCTCCCAAAAAACTGCCGTCGTAACCAGCCAACACGCGGACAGTATCATCTTTTTCAAACGAGAGATTGTTGCGCAGCAGGAAACAGCCAAGTCCAAACCCGAGGCTGTCTTCATGATAATCTAAAAACGCAAGCGCGTTGAGGGTATTTTGGTCGGGATTTTTTAAGGAGTGCGTGATCATAATATTGTTGTAAAAATGAATAAGTATATAAAAGTACTTTGAATTTCAAAGTTAAAAAATAAAAAAAAGTTATTTCCGGATTAGTTTTTCAAGCGCGTCAATGTGGTCGCTGAAAGCCTTTCGGCCTTCTTTGGTTGCGGCATAAGTCGTATTAGGTTTTTTTCCGATGAATTGCTTTTCAATCAGGATGTAATTTTCGCTTTCGAGCGCCTTGGCATGCGACGCAAGATTGCCGTCGGTCACGCCAAGAAGCTCTTTGAGCGTATTAAAATCGGCAGATTCATTGACCATCAGAATGGACATAATGCCAAGCCTGATGCGATGATCAAAAGCCTTATTAATATTTTGGATGATATTTTTCAAAATTATTTCCTGTCGTATTTAAAATGCATGATACTGCCGTAAATGATGTGGCAAACACCAAATCCCAATGCCCAAAATTCAATTGCATAACCTGAATATTCTGTTGAAATCAATCCGAGTACAATCATCGTAAGGCCTAAATAAAGTACATCGCGAAACGTATATTTGCTGGCATTGACGCAGGCTAAACCATAAAAAATCAAAGTCACGGGAGCAATAAGTCCGTACGAACCATTGCGCAGCAGCAAAAGTGCAAAAATTCCGCCGGTAACCAATGGAATCATAAAATTAAAAAGCAAGCGCCTGGAAGTGCTGTTCCAGATATTTTCCCGGATTTTTCAGCTTTAGATTTGGTGAGTACAAATGCGGTTCCAACCGATAAAAGTAAAACAGCTCCGGCGATCAGCAGGATTGCATTAAAAGTATCGCTTTCAAACCTGACATATTCGTTGCGGTCAGCATTTAGAAAGAATTTCCCGATTGCTGCGCCAATCAACGCATAAATTCCTGCAAGAATTCCTGAGAAACCACTTAACGAAATAAATTGTGATGAACGGCTCATCATATTCTTGATTTCGCTGATGTCTTTTAAATAATCTTTGTCTTCCATTTTAAAGTACTTTGAATTGCAAAGTAAAATATAATTTTTTGTTCTGCCAAATTAATTTTAGTTTATTTTATGTGAAATCTAAAATGTCATTGGAAGCACTGATTTTATCCAATTGTTAAATGTGATATTTACCTTTTAAAAGCGTTTTCTTTTTTGTAAATTTGAGTAAAACCACTGCTATGAAAACCTACAGACAAAACCTGGCGATGCTGAGCGCCGTAATTGCCTTCGGCTGCCACCAGCGAAAGGCCGATGAGACTAAGGAAACTGACGTAAAAACAGAACAAGTTACGATTCCTTCAGCACAAGATACTATTAAAGATACCGAAACTCCTGCCGAAGCAACCCAAACCGTTGAAGGTAAAGTTCAGGAAATCATGAACGGAAAAGACGGTTACACAGCCAAAATCGAAACGGCAGATAAGGAAGTGTATTTTGTAACCATCAGCCATTCCAATCTCAATGATCATACACAATACAAATCAGTTAAAGTAGGAGAGACGCTGAAGGTAACAGGTGATTCTTGGGCAACTGAAGGTAAAAACCAAATTACCGTTCGTTCTATCGATTGATATTTTAAAAGCATAAAAAAAAGCCGGAAACACTAATGCTTCCGGCTTTTTTATTGGGATAATTTTTTTACAATCTGAAAATTCCGCCAACAGCGATAATCCTCTGAAAGAAGAAAAATTGCTGTGATGCGTGGTCATCGTCGCTTTTCGTCGTCTTGATATCAGGCATGTTGATGTAACCGCCTTTCAATTCTCCCTGGATATAAAAATACTTGAAGAACGTGAAATTGATGCCCGCTTTCGCAGAAACGCCGTATCCTGAAATATGGAAATCGTCATGACGTTCTTTTCCTAGTAATGTCGTATTGGTTTTTGGATATAAGACACCGGCGCCAAGTCCTTCTGTCAGATTGACTTGGAATTTATCGGTATTTGGCAAATGAAACAATTTCGAAATATCGTCATGCCTTGAAAATTCCATGTTTACGTAATTGAGTCCGTCTGTATGCTCATATTGAAGCATAGCCTTTGTGATTTGAGTTGGTTCGTGTGGCGTGAAAGTGTGGTTGTACATCGAACCTTCTTCCGACGCAGGCAAATTGATATATCCGTTAACACTGGCAATCTGATCAGTCGTCATCACATATTTCATGCCTGTCCCAGCCAATGGCGATACTGTAATGGTCGTTAATGAAATAACCCATCCTGAAATTCGTCTGCGGAATGGTCATTCGCGCCGGATTCACATAATCAATGCTGTAGCCTTTCGGTTTGTCGTGCGCTTCCATGTCCTCGATGGTAAAATCGTAGTCTTTTCCCCAAAAATGACAGTCAGAATTAGAATAGCTTTCGCGGTTTCCGCCCCAGGAAATAAAGAATTTTCCTTTGTTGTGTGCCGTGTATTTTTCAGCCGGTTTTGCAGCATCTTGCGCAAATGTGTACTGTGAAAAACCACAAAAAGTGAGTACAACCAATAAAAATGGATGTTTCAAAGTATAAATAATATAGTTAATTAGAATGCATTAATCGTTTTTCTGATGGCAACAAGCTTGGTCATCAGGTCTTCAAAGTAGTCAAGGTGCAACATGTTGGCGCCATCGCTTTTGGCGTTTGCAGGATCAAAATGGGTTTCGATGAAAATACCATCAACGCCAACTGCAATTCCGGCTTTTGCAACGGTTTCAATCATATCAGGCCTTCCGCCTGTAACGCCGGCAGTCTGGTTGGGTTGTTGAAGTGAATGCGTAACATCAAGAACAGTCGTGGCATATTGCTGCATTGTCGGGATACCGCGGTAGTCAACAATCATGTCCTGATAACCGAACATCGTTCCGCGATCGGTCACCATAACTTTCTGGTTCTGGCAATCGAGGACTTTTTGCACGGCGTGTTTCATGCTCTCCGAACTCATAAATTGCCCTTTCTTGAGGTTGACGACTTTTCCGGTTTCGGCTGCCGCGACTACCAAATCGGTCTGGCGAACCAAAAACGCAGGAATTTGAAGTACGTCTACATATTCGGCAGCCATTGGCGCGTCTTCGTTTGTATGGATGTCGGTTACAGTCGGAACGTCGAAGGTTTCAGAGACTTTTCTGAGGATCTTAAGCGCTTTTTCATCGCCGATTCCGCAGAAACTGTCAATCCTGGAACGGTTGGCTTTCTTGAAAGAGCCTTTAAAAACATAAGGAATTTGAAGCTTATCGGTAATTCCGACTACTTTTTCAGCAATGCGAAGCGCCATTTCCTCACCTTCGATGGCACAAGGCCCGGCCAAAAGGAAAAAATTACCACTGTCTAAATGCTTGATTTTGGGAATATCTTGTAAATTCATAGTTGATTTTTGAAAGTGCAAAGATACGCAATATTTGCATTTCGGTAATTGAGGGGAAGTTTTTTAATAAAGTCTTAATGTTTAGGAATTTGCGTTTGAAACTATTAACACAGATTGCACAAATTTCCGCCAATTTAATTTGTGAAAATTTGTGCAATCTGTGTTAATCCTACGAAATTTATTTCTTCAAACTCAATCCCATCGGAACCGTCACATATCCTTTTTCATAAATATTGACGTAAATTTTCAATGGTTTCGATTGACCTTCCCATGTGATTTCATAAACATCTAACATCCCAACGCCGATGTCATTCCTTTTGGTTGGAAATGGGCAGCAGTTGTCTAATTTCTTATAACTGATTTTTTCGCCATTCGACAGGCAAGTGCATTAAGAAATCGCGGTTGATTGATGCTGTCGTTTTTAGTGTTTTTGTAGAAAATATTGACCGGATAATCTTTGTTGTAAGCGTATTTTGGATTTTTGCTGTATTCGGTAATTACAAAAGTCCCGTCAGGATTCAGCTTCAGATCCGGTGCATTATTATCGATATTTTTGATGGTATTTTTGGTGCTTACACAGGAAGTCAGCACAATTGCGAGCAAGATAAAAGCGAAATAAAACTTATTTTTCATTAGAAGGTTCTGCTTTGGTTTTAATGAATAAAGCCACGATTGCCGAAGTCACAACCCCAAGCGACATACAATTTAAAATACCCTGCATGATATAGGATTTGATATTATACAAGCTGTCAGTTGTGGTAACGGGAACTTTATGGGCAATCCGGTATGCCGAAATCATCTTGAAATAGTTTGGAGAAATAATTTCGTAAGAAATATACTGCACCAACGGGTTCAGGATCGTAATGAACAAGGCAAGAAACGTACCAGAAATAAATGCCTGCGTCCATGTGATTTGTCCGTTGAAGATTTTTTTCTTTTTTTCCTGTAAAGCGAGCACATAAATCACAAGTGCAGGAATGGCAAAAAAAGTAGCATATAGCGGCTGCCTGTCGATATGCAAATCGTGCAGACCTGTCATTTTTTCACCAAAAACCCATAGTAAGCTTACAATTGTAAAGATGATTGCCCATTTTATTTCGACAGAAAATTTTTTCATTTTGATGTTGGAATTGTTTACCCAAATTTACGGCTTTATTTTAATCGATGGAAATTTCGGCGAAAACAAATTTGAATTGCTACTTTTGCCATAAAACACACAAAAATGAATTTGATTTACGAAACCTGGCCCTGGTATTTTTCCGGTTTTATGATTGGGATGATCATGCTGGCGTTGATTTATTTCGGAAAAACGTTCGGAATGTCATCGAACCTGCGTTCACTTTGCACGATTGGCGGCGCCGGGAAATTCGCTGAATTCTTCCGCTTCGATTGGAAATCACAAAGCTGGAACCTAATAGTGGTTTTAGGTGCAATGATTGGCGGTTATGTCGCGGTTCATTATATGCACGACGCTTCCAATGTCGATATCAATCCGAAAACCATCGAACAACTCGCGCAATATGGTTTTGACGCACCAAACGGAAAATTAGCGCCAGACGTGATGTTTGGTAATGAAGCTTTCCAATCGCCAAAAATGATGGCAATTTTAATCTTTGGCGGGATTTTAATCGGATTTGGTTCAAGATACGCCGGCGGATGCACTTCCGGTCATGCGATTCAGGGCATGAGCAACCTGCAGATTCCTTCGCTTAAAGCAGTTATCGGATTTTTTGTCGGCGGATTGATTATGGCTTATTTATTATTTCCTTTAATTTTTTAAGCGATGAAAGCACTAAAGTTCCTACTCGTCGGTTTTGTTTTCGGAATTGTACTCACCAAATCCGAAGCCGTTTCGTGGTACCGTATTTACGAAATGTTCCAATTCCAGTCGTTTCATATGTATGGCATCATTTGCGTTGCAATTGCGACCGGATTAATCGGCATACAAATCATCAAAAGGTCAAAAATGAATGATATTTCCGGACAACCGATTGTCATTGCTGATAAAGAAAAAGGTTCTGTAAGATATTGGATAGGCGGCTTATTTTTCGGATTAGGCTGGGCATTGGTCGGCGCTTGCCCGGGACCGATTTTTATCCTGATTGGCGCCGGATTTTTTCCTGTAATATTGATTTTAATAGGTGCGCTTATTGGTACTTTTATTTACGGATTATTGAAAGATAAATTACCGCATTAAGGAAATTCCAAAAAGCAATCTCCAAAAAACAAATTTATTCGGAACTTGTAATTTAAAATTTGGTGCTTAAAAAAAGCGCCCTCTCACGAAAGCGCCCATTACAAATATTAACTCAAACTAACTTTATTGGTAGACCCTCACATAATCGATGAGGTATTGCTGTGGGAAAATGCTGTCGTCAACTTTGGTTCGGCCGAAATTACCGCCAACAGCCATATTCAGGATAAAATAAAACTTTTGGCTGAAAGGCCAAATCGCTTCTGATTTATTTTCCGGAATAAAAGTATAAACCGATTTGTCGTCTACAAAAAACTCGATTTTGTCTTTCGTCCACTCAAAAGCATATACGTGATAACCATCTTCAATCTCAGGAAATGGTGTCTTTTTGCTATTGCCATTGTCGCCGTGACGCGCTTCGGTATGTAAAGTTGTATACAACATATCTGGTTCGCGGCCTATATATTCCATAATATCAATTTCGCCACACTTCGGCCATCCGACAGTTTTGATGTTCGAACCGAGCATCCAGAAAGCGGCCAGATACCGTAACCAACAGGCAACTTCGCACGCGCTTCAAAACGGCCATATTGAAATTCGTGTTTTCCTTCGGTTGTAATTCTCGTTGAAGTGTACAAATCGCCGTCTTTTTTTGCGGTAATTACTAAATTGCCGTCAACAAGCTGGTGGTTTTCTTTGGTGTAGGTCTGTCTTTCGTTATTGCCCCAGCCGCCGGCGCCGAGTTCAAAGTTCCAGTTTTTTTCATTGAGCGTTTTGCCGTTGAAATTTTCTTCCCAGACGAGTTTTCTTTTTTCCTGCTGGGCGAATGCGAGATTTCCGATGAATAACAGTAATAAAATTTGCCTCATGATTGCTTATTTATATTGAAAATTGCCTTCGAGATTCGCATCTGAATTGCCGCCGATAAAGACTTTAAAATCGCCGGTTTCTGCTTCCCATTTGTTATTGGCAGTATAGAATTCAATGGTTTTTTTATCGATTGTAAAAGAAACTGTTTTGGTTTCATTGGGTTGTAATGTAATCATCTCAAAACCTTTTAATTCTCTTACAGGACGCGTCAGGCTTCCGAACAAATCGCGGATGTACATTTGAACGACTTCTTTTCCGGTTACTTTTCCGGAGTTTTTTACGTCTACAGAAGCCGTTATTTTTCCATCTGCGGAGAATGAATCGGCACTCAATTTCAGATTTGAATACTCAAATTTCGAATAACTCAATCCATAACCAAAAGGATATAGCGGTGAATTTTTCTCATCGCCATAATGCGACCAGAATACGCTTTCACCGCCGTCATTCGGCCTTCCTGTACTTTTGTGATTGTAATAAATAGGAAGCTGGCCTACATTTCTTGGAAAAGACATTGGTAATTTTCCACTCGGATTGTAATCGCCGTAAAGGACTTGTGCAATCGCATTCCCGCTTTGTGTTCCCAATTGCCAGGCTTCAACAATCGCCGGAATGTTAGCGCCTGCCCACGGAATTGTAAGCGGACGGCCATTCTGCAAAACCAATACGATGTTTGGATTTGCTTTGTAAACTGTTTCGAGTAATTCCTGTTGCACACCCGGAAGATTCAAATCAACGCGGCTGCGGCCTTCGCCGGTCTGAAAACCGATTTCGCCTAAAACCATAATTACGACATCGGCATTTTTCGCGGCCGCAACGGCTTTGTCAAAACCGCTTTTATCGGTTTTATTGATTTTGGTTTCACGTCCGAAAACCGGAGTTTCCGTGGCTACGTCGGCGCCTTTTTCATAAGTGATTTGGTTGCCAGTGTATTTTTGTAGACCCTCCATTACTGAAACTGCAGTACCGTCTTTTGACGCTGCTCTCCAACTTCCAAGCGGACTGCTTTTGTCGTTCGCCAAAGCGCCGATTACGGCAATTTTCAATCGCGATTTTTTCAATGGCAATAAATCATTTTGGTTTTTCAAAAGTACGATTGATTTTTTCGCCATATCTAAAACGCCTTCCTGAAATTCGGTTTTGCCTAAAGTGGCTTTTTCGCGGACTTCATCACAGTATTTATATGGATTTTCAAACAATCCCATTTCGAATTTGATCCTCAAAATACGCTTTGCGGAATCATCAATGTAGGCTTCTTTCACCTTTCCTTCGCGCACGAGATTGGCGAGATGTTCAACGTATAAATAGGATTCCATGTCCATGTCTGAACCTGCATTTGCCGCAAGTTCGGCTGCTTGTTTGCCGTCTTTGGCATAACCGTGTGCTACCATTTCGCCCATCGAACCCCAATCGGTTACGACAAATCCGCCGAAATTCCATTCGCCCTTTAGGACTTCCCTTTGCAGGAAAGCACTTGCGGTAGACGGAATGCCGTCGATTTCGTTGAAAGAATTCATAAATGACCCGACACCTGCATCAACAGTAGCCTTGAATGGGGGCAATACTTCGTTATAAAGCGCCGATTTTCCAATATTCACGGTATTGTAATCGCGTCCGCTTTCGGCAAAACCGTAGGCGGCGAAATGTTTGGTACAAGCCAAAATTGTCTTTGTGGTATATGCGTCGCCCTGAAAACCTTTCACTCTCGCGTAGGCAATTTTACTTCCTAAGTACTGATCTTCGCCTGCGCCTTCCATCACGCGACCCCAACGGGCATCGCGTGTGATGTCAACCATCGGTGCGAATGTCCAGTTGACGCCAACTGCAGCCGTTTCTTCAGCGGCAATCGCAGCCGATTTTTGAATCGCTTCCAAATCCCAACTGGCTGATTCTGCAAGCGGAATCGGGCTGATGGTCTGGTAACCGTGAACAACATCGTATCCAAAGAGTAGCGGAATATGCAAACGCGTGTCTTCAACAGCGATTTTTTGCAGTGCTTTTACATCTTTTACACCGATGATATTGAGCATCGAACCTACCCAGCCTTTTTTGATGTGGTCATATTTTTTGGATGCGGTTCCGTCTTTTGTGCGCGGCCTGTAACATCCCAAAAACCGTTGTACTGGTTCATTTGTCCGATTTTTTCTTCGAGCGTCATGATTTTCAGCAACGAATCGACTTTTCTTTCAATCGGGTTGTCTTTCGCGAAAGCCGTAGATGACTGCGTCATCTTGTTGTTGCATCCTGAAATGAGCAACGCTGAAACAGCAAAAGGCAGGTATAAAAAGCTTTTTTTCATCAGTTGTTTGTTTTGGTAAAAATAACCAGAAAAGCTTCGTCAGGCAAAACTTTTCTGGTTTGTAAGGGCTTGAATGCTTATTGGTAAACTTTAACGTAATCCACTTCCATGGTTGATTGGGTGAATGCAGGATCGATGTTCCCGCCAAAATTTCCACCCATTGCCACATTCATGATCAGGAAGAAATTAGCGTTAAAAGGTGAACTGGCGACGTTTGCATACGAATGATACATTGTTCCGTCAACATAGAATTTAATCGAAGTGGCACTCCACGTTACCGAATAGATGTGAAAATCTGATTGTGCTGTGGGAACCGAAGTTGAATTGGTGTTGGCATTACCGCCAGAATTTCCGGGATAGTGCAAAGTGCCGTGAATAACATTTGGCTGGTTGCCAACTTCTTCCATCACATCGATTTCTCCACAAGAAAGGCCAGGCGTTTGTAGCATAATTGGCGCCTAACATCCAAAGGGCAGGCCAGGTTCCGCCGCCGGTTGGCAATTTGGCACGGAATTCAACCTTACCATATTTAAAATCAAATTTATTTTCAGATTTGAGTCGGGCAGAAGTGTACTGTGCGCCGCCGAAATTTTCTTTTTTTGCTGTGATTTTCAGCATTCCGCCCTGAACAATTACGTTGCTCGAAGCGTCAGTGTAATACTGCACTTCATTGTTGCCCCAACCGCCGCCAAGGCCGATATCATAACCCCAATTCGCCGGATTTGGCGCTCCGTCGGTATCGAAATTATCCTGCCATACAAGATTGTCAAAATTATCATCGCCGCCCTGAACCGGAGGTTGTGTGCTGAAAGTGTGGTACCATGCCAAAGACGAATTACCGCCCATAACGGCACGAACAACCATACGATTGTCAGTAATTGACAGAATTTCATAAGTGCTTTGCCCGATGTAATACCCCATGAAACCATTATCTGAAAAGGTCATTTCTGTTCCGGTTGTCTGCCCCGGAACATTGTTCTGTCCGACGAATGAATTGGCCGGCCAGGCTGTACGGTTTTCACGCCGCTTGTGTCATAATTGTAGCAATTGTCGCTTCCGACTGAGCCGCCAACAACACTTTCAAAAGCAGTATTGAAAAACGTATGCCCGTGGTTGTCCAATGTATATTTCAGGACACCGTTGTCAAGGAAAAATGTAAGCTCATTTTCATACAGACACGCACTTGACGGTGAGCCCGCTTTTTCGAATGGCGCTGCCTGGTAATAATTGCCGTAAAAATTGGCTGATGCATCTGCATTGTTACAGGTCTACGCCCAAATGGCCTACTTCTGAAGCCGCCCAATACCATTTCTGGTGCTTCCGCCGGTAAGTTTCTGGGTCGTTTCCGGGTCGGAGAAATTACTCAAAACGGTCACATCAAAAGTGATGCTTGAAGTCACTCCGGCAGTTCCGCTGGCAAGAGCAGTTACGGTATAAGTGTTAACGCCGTTGACAGTAAACCTTTTCTCAGTTTTTCCGTTTGGAGCGACAGCGTATTTCCATCACTAAAAATATATTTATAACTGAGGGCATTGTTTGCTGTGGCAGTAAAGCTTACTATTCCGGAACCGTCGCCATTCGGATTGCTTCCATCTTCGCCCTGTAAAACAGCATGCACTTCAAGGCCGTTGGGCGTATTGATATCGCCAAAAGTATGATCGTCATCCTGGCAGGCTGAAAACAGCATCATGAGTGCCGTTACGATTGCAATTTTTTGAATAAATTTTTTCATCTTCATTTTAATTTGAAAGTTTAATATCGTCGAAATAATAATCGGCACCCGTACCACTTGCGCCGAAAGCGAAGAACACTACCACGCGTTGGTAATTATTGGCATTTACGATTCCCGTGAAATCGTAAGTCAGTTCTTCCCAGCCGCCGGCAACAGTTGTTGTCGCATCTTTTTGATGTTGATGCTTGAATTGGCGAGGTTTTCGAGTTTGAGTTTTACGATGCTTCCTGCAGTTGGCGACCAGACTTTCATCTTGATTTTATTGAGCGAAGAAAAGTCGATTGGCTGACCAAGCTCAATGAATGCGCCTGCCCAGGTTTCAGAACCGGTGTTTTTATGGAGTTTCCCGACTTTAGTAGTGGTGTTGATTCCGTTTGATTGCGGATTGTCGATTACAGAAGCACTCGCGCCGCCAAATCCGGTGAAAGTGTACGTCAAAGCACTATTCTGGAAAGTCAGCGGTAATGTAACAATAGGAACGCCTGCCGTCAGGGCGATGTCGTCAAAATAGAAACTTGCGCCTGTTCCGCCATTTCCGAAATCAAAAAACACAACTACCCTTTGGTAATTATTGCCGTTGTTGATTCCGGCAAAATCAAACGTCAGCGTTTCCCAGTCATTCGCAACTGTTGTAAGCGCATCCACCTCAGTGTTAATGTTGTTGTTGGCGAGGTTTTCGAGTTTCAGTTTCACCACAGCACCCGCGATAGGCGAGTAGGTCTTAATGCTGATTTTTGTCATTGAAGAAAAATCGATTGGCTGCCCGAGTTCCAGGAAAGAGCCTGCCCAGACTTCTGCGCCCGGGTTTTTTACCAATTTACCTACTTTCGCACTAGTATTTCCGCCTGAAACAGATGGATTATTCACTACAGATGAAACGGCATTTCCGAAATTCGTGAAGCTGTAATTCAGTGTAGGCGATTCAAAAGTAATTGGCATCAATAACGGATCGTAAACGGTAACAACCTGTGTATATTCCGCTGTAGCGGCACCGCCACTGTGCGCGACGACTCTGAGGTTGTAAGTTCCGGTTGCAGCATAAGTGTGAGAAACTGTTTGCCCTTCGTTAAAAACTACTGCTGTGTCAGGATCAGTTTCTCCAAAGAAAACTTCGAAATACGTTTCGAAATTTGCAGTTGCCGTTACGTTGATTTTATACGGATTTCCGCTTTCAGGAGTCGCTGAAACAACGAGATTGGCAGGGGCAATGAATGAAACGGTCAATGTTTGCGTATATTCTGTTGTAAGGCCATTTACGGCAGTACCGATAATTTTTACCTGAAAAGTTCCTTCAGGATAAATATGGTCGATGGCTTCGCCCGGCGCTATGATTTCCGCACCGACGGTAGCATCTCCGAAAATAATGGCATAAGTATTAGCGCCTTCGCCGTTTGGACGAATCGTTACTTTTCCTGAATTGTCTGATGCGATTGTAAATATCGCAGATAAATTGGCAGGTGCATCGGCATCTGTGAGATATTGCCTACTGTCGTCATCGCTTGCACAGCTTAGTATTACAGTTACGAATAACAAACTAAGGAAGCATTTTAATTTTTTCATATCAATAGTATTTTAATATCCTTGATTTTGTGTCCAATTGCCGTTTGAAAACTGAATTTCTTCGAAAGGGACAGGGAATAATTCGTTTTTATTGACGGTGAATCCTTCGATTTCCTCTGCTGCCTTTCCGGTCACTTACGAGGTCAAAAAAGCGATGCCCTTCACCAACAAGCTCGACACGTCTTTCTTTCCAGATCAAATCTGTCAAAGCATCGCCTGTCGCGGTGATGTCGTGGTTGTTATCGCCAAAAGCACGTCTTCTGACCAGATTTAAATATTCTTGTGCTTTCGTATTATTACCGGTACGACTGTAGGCTTCTGCAGCCATCAACAATACATCGGCGTAACGTATTGCGCGGTAATTGTTCGGATTGGTAAGGTTTTGGTCGCCAGTATTCAAATCGCCTTGTCTTGCAATGTATTTGCGATTGTAATATCCTGTGTGTTTGTATCCGATTCCGTAAGTGGCGTTTGTGCTTGCTGCCCATGCAACGATATCAAGGATGGCTACTGCTTTTCTTTTATCGCCCGCTTCGAAAGCATCGACCGCTTCCTGGCGCGGCACGTTGAAGCTATAGCCTGAATCGAATAAAGGTCCAGGAATAATTGCGGATTCCGTTGAAACCGACTGCTACATTTCCTTCGCTGCACTGCAGGCACCCGAAACCGGC
Organism: Flavobacterium sp. 3HN19-14; assembly: GCF_051373205.1. Taxonomy (NCBI): domain Bacteria; kingdom Pseudomonadati; phylum Bacteroidota; class Flavobacteriia; order Flavobacteriales; family Flavobacteriaceae; genus Flavobacterium; species Flavobacterium sp. 3HN19-14. Next base: position 3,320,543 of record NZ_JBPPZT010000001.1, on the reverse strand, counting down.
ACCTTCAACATCCGTATATTGTACTTCAAAAACAGATTCAGGGCCATTTTCACCGGCATTTTCGAAAATTGAATTGTAGTCTGCTACTAACGAATATCTTCCGGAATCAATTACGGCTTGTAAAGATGCAGCTGCTTCAGGGAATTTCTTTTGGTAAAGGTATACTTTTCCAAGTAAGGCCTGCGCCGCGCCTTTGGTAGCCCTTCCCGTTTGTGCCGGAACAGGGTTTAGGTTTTCAACGGCAAATTGCAGGTCACTTTCGATAGCAGCGTAAACCTGATCAACCGGATAACGCGGAATTGTCGTCACATCTGTTGTACTGAAACGGGCATCCTTCAACGGAATCTGCCCAACCATTTCAGCAGTTCGAAATTGTAATAAGCGCGAAGAAAATAAGTTTCGCCCAAAACCTGATTTTTGTTAGGGAAATCAGTTTTGTCTTTGAATTCGATGATGTAATTGCATCGGTTAACGCCGGCAAACATCCAGCTCCAGATATCTTTCAGGTTTGAATTTACAGGCGTATGCGTCATTTCGTCGATTTGCTGGAAACCGATAACGTCAGTAGAACTTTCACCACCGGAAGCCGTGTTGTCTGAGGCAATTTCTCCTAAAAGTACATTTACATAAGAAGACTGGAGCATGTCGTAAGCTCCGATGAGCGCTTTGTTGTAATCATCTTCAGAATTGAAATAATTTTCTGAATCGATTGAATAAGCCACATCTCTCTTGGTAAAATCATCGGAACACGAAGCCGCTGCCACCAGCAGAAAAATGATTAAAAAGAATGAATATTTTTTCATGGTTTTTTTATTAAAAATTAATGTTGACGCCCAATGTATAAGTTCTCGGGGCAGGGTAGGTACCGTAGTCGATACCGCCGCCAATTGGTGCTGCGCTAACCGCCGCCGGGTCATATCCGCTGTATTTGGTAAATGTGTAAGCGTTATTTACGCCGACATACAGTCTCAGTTTGCTCATTCCGATTTTCGAAATATAATTGCTCCCGAGGCTGTAACCCAACTGAACAGTCTGAATCCTGAAGTAAGATCCGTCTTCTACAAAATAACTCGAAAAGACATTATTGCTGGTCGCGGCATTGGTAACTCTTGGCACTGTGTTGCTGGTGCCTTCGCCGGTCTGATCTGTCTAAAACAACATTTGAACGGTTTACGTCTGAAAGCACCCTTTCGTAGTTGCGTGCAATTTCATTGCCGATTGATGCATAAGTGTAAGCGCTCAAATCGAAGCCTTTATAATTTACATCGAAATTGAATCCCATGACCATGGTCGGAACCGGACTTCCTAAATCGGTACGGTCGTTAGGGTCAATTACACCATCGCCATTGATATCTTTAAATCGAATGTCACCCGGTTGTGCCGGAGCTCCCAAAGCTGCCTGCGATGGATGTGCGTTAACTTCTGCCTCGTTCTGGAAAATCCCGTCGGTTTGATAGCCATAATAATAACCGATGTCATGGTTAACGACCATACGGGAAGGCGCTTGCTGGCCAACACCAAACCCGCCTCCTTCTACATATTTTTGAAGGGTTTTTACCTCGGTAACGTTGTTGCTTATTGTCGTTAGGTTGTAATTCATCCTGAACGATAAATCATTGCTTACATGTGTGGCATAATCGATAGCGAATTCAAAACCTTTATTGGTCGTTGTTCCTGCGTTGATGGTTGCGTTGCCACTTCCCGGAGCCGCTCCGCCCGCGATTGCTGATGCTGGTACGCCCTCGATTAATAAATCACTTCTTCTGTCATTGTAATAATCGGCTGTGATGTTGACTTTATTATTGAATAATTTCGTGTCAAGACCCACGTCGAATTTCCTGCCTACTTCCCATTTAATATTTGGGTTTGGGATTACGCCGATAGCGGTTCCGTTTACCAATGCACCATCGAATACGTAAGTCGCTTCACCACTTAACGTTCCTGTATAGCGGTTTGAGCCAATCTGGTCGTTTCCGAGTGATCCGTAACTTCCCCTGACTTTTAAGAAATTTACGGTTTCCGATGTTGGGAAGAATGGCTCATTAGAAATCACCCATCCGGCTGTCATCGAAGGAAATTCAGCTACGGTGTTGCTTGGACCAAATCTTGTAGATCCGTCTCTTCTGTAAACAAATGAAAGCAGGTATTTTTCCTTAAAATCATATTGCAGCCTTCCGATGTAGGAAAGCCTTCTTTCATCGGCATAGCCAGACGCGACATCTTTGCTTCCGCTTGTTCCTGTTGCCAGTTTAATATCGGCAAATGCCCAGGAATTGTAAGGAATATCATATCCTGAAGCATACAAGCCAGTGAAATATTCTTTATAAATTGTATTAATAACTGTAACCGCGAAATGGTGGTTGTTGATATTTTTCTTGTATGTGGCGAATAGGTCAAAGGTATAATCTCCGGAATTTGTTTGGTTTTGATCAACACGGCTTCTGGTGACATTAAATACTTTTGACGGACCGTAATCGACAATTTTTGCAAAATTTTTCGCCTGCCCGGTAACACTGTTGAATCCGATACGACTGGTGATTGTCAGGCCTTTCAGGATTTCATAATCAATGGAGAAATTTCCGCTCAGCCTTTTAAAAACATTATCGTTAAAGGTGTTGTCGAGCTGTGCCAGCGGATTGATAATTTCTGCTCCGAGTCCGGGTGTACTTGGCACCAGGCTGTAATTGCCGTCAGCATCGTAAGGAGATAATGTGGGCGGTGCGTTAACGGCGTTGAAAAGCACAGAGCCTAATCCGCTATCGTTAAAATTTCTGTAGTGTATATAGGCATAATTTACGGTAGCCTGAACTTTGAATTTATCAGTGACATCAAATCCAAGCGACATGCGTGCCGTATTTCTTTTGAATTTTGATTTATCAGCTTCTCCGATGATGCCTTCCTGAGTAAGGTCGGAAGCACTGACAGCATAAACAACTTTATCGCTTCCGCCTGAAAACGAAAAATCATTGTTGATAATTGGTGCGCCTTTTCTAAAAAGCTCATCCTGCCAATCAGTTCCTTTTCCGAGTCCGGCAGCATTTGGATAAGGTACAGCCTGTCCTGCAGCAGCATAACTCTCGTTAACCAATAAAGCGTATTCTGTAGCATTCAGCAAAGGTAATTTACGGCTGGCCTCCTGAAAACCTGTAGAACCGTTGTAGCTGACTTTTGTTTTTGTATTTTTCTTACCTTTTTTGGTAGTTACAAGGATGATTCCGTTTGCGCCCAATACACCATATATGGCAGCCTGAGCATCTTTAATACCGTTATGGTTTCTATATCGGCAGGGTTGAGGTCACTCATTTCTCCCTGATAACCATCAATAATGGCGACTGGTCTGTTTACCTGATTAGAAGATACGCCACGAATTTTAACATCAAATCCGGCACCCGGCGATCCGTTATTGCCACTCACAATTACTCCGGTTACAGTTCCCTGTAAAGCCTGGTCAACTTTAGCAGGCCTGATTTTGTCTATAGTTTTGCTGTCAAGCAACCCTACTGATCCCGTAAGGTCTTTTTTCTTTTGCGTACCGTAACCAATTACGACAACTTCGTCTAAGCTTTTTGATTCTTCACGCAAAGACACTGCCATATTACTGTTTGCGTTGGTAACCTTGTATTCATAATTTTGAAATCCTACATATGTAAAAACGACCGTCGTTCCCGATGGTACGCCCTTTAATGTAAAATTTCCATCCAGGTCGGAAATGGTTCCCTGAGTTGCATTTTTGACTTGGATACTAACTCCCGGAAGTGGAAACCCGGTGGCACTTTCTTTAACTGTCCCGCCAATATCATAGTTTTGAGCAAAACCAAATGCTGATGATAACAGTAAAATGTAGATTAATAAATAATTTGATTTCATGTTGGTTATTTTTTGTTTTGTCTAAAAGTAGCCGTGTAAAATGATAATTTCACAAAAACAACCACAACAAAAAACATACAAACACGAAAAAGAAAGGTTTTAGTTTTAAATCATTAAAATGAGCCAATGTTAACAGACAATTAACAAGAATCAGAAATAGAATTTGTATAATGAAATTAAGCTTCTACAACGGTTTTGTTGTGGTGTTGTATAGGCAAATCTTCCCGATTTTGTATAGATTATATTGACAAAATATACTCTACAAGTCCTTGTTCGTGCGGTAAATCCATTTTCTTGCGCAAACGATATCGTTTTATCTCTACGCTTCGAACGGAAATATTCAATAATGGTGCGATTTCTTTTGAAGAAAGATTCAGTCTGAGATAAGCGCAAAGCCTCAAATCATTCGGCGTAAGCGATGGATGCGCGGCTTTTACCTTCTTCAGGAAATCTTTATCTGCATTATTGAAGGCTTCCTTAAAAGTATTCCAGGTATCTTCTTCACTGATGTTTTTGCTGATCGTAGTAATCACAGATTTAATATTCTTACTACTGTCATCACCGGTTTTTTTCAAATCTTCTTTGATGATGGCGAGCAGTTCATTCTTCTGGATAAGGCTCATTGTTGAAACGGCAAGTTCGCGGTTTTTGCTGTCGACATCCTGCGAAAGCTGCTGGTTTTTGACTTTCATTAATTGCTGCTCATTTTCAAGTTCCTTGATTTCAAGCAACAGGTTGTTCTCTTCGATAAGTTTTTCTTTTTGCTTGTAATAGTAATTTTTGTATGCTTTATTGATGAAATGCGCCATTATACAAATCAGGATGATATAAATAATTATAGCAAGATTCGTTGCGTACCATGGTTTTAAAATCGTAAAACGATAAATGCCGACATTTTCAGAATAAGAATTCCCGATTTTCGCACGGACTTTAAAAGTATAATTGTCTGGTGGGAGATTTTTAAAATTCACGGTTGATTTCGCACTCCACTGGCTCCATTCATTCTGGCTGCCTTCGAGTAAATACTGGTATTCGGCATTGATGTATTTATTGTATTCCGGAATCGTATAAGAAAATGTGATGTTATTTTCGCCATATTTAAAATCGCCATCGCCCGCAATTGCAGCGAAATGCGTTTCACCATTGAGTTTATTCGTAACAATATTCGTAATCGAGATGCTGTAATTATTGAAACTCAAATCATCGATGTTAAGCGTATAATAGCCATCTGTTGTACCAATCAGATAAACAGCATTTGAAATCTGCGTAATATTTTCATAACCCGACATCGAGTTGGTCAATGACGCGGGAAATCGGAATGATGTTCTGCTTCAGTTGTGTGCTGAGTTTTCCCAAAGAAAAATAATTGATGTAATTTTTGGTAAAAACCCACATTTTATTCGATTGGTCAACAATGAGCTTTCCCGAAATATATTCGTCTTTTTTCAACGCATCAGTAAGGAATTTGTCTTTTTCAAACGCCGAAGTTTTCGGGTTAAGCCTGAAAATGCCTTCTTTGTAAGCGTAATAAATCGTCCCGTTGAATTTCGCCAAGCCAGCGTTTTTGCCTTTTGTTGGTGTCGTATAGGTCTTTAATCCTGAGCCATTACGTAAATCTTTATCGATGTGCAGTTTATAAAGTGCCTTATATTCATGACTGATGTAAACGTCGTAATTATTTGTGATTTCGAAATATTTCACCGAATAATCAAAACCGCTGATCTTATTCCGGAAAACCCATTGGTTATTGATTTTCTGCAAAACCGACATGCCGTAATAATTGCCTTGCAGTAAAAGGTCTTTTCGATACGGAACGCTTTCAAATTTCCAGGTTCCCGAAGCGGCAAAAATGCGTTGTGCCATGTTGTCCCTGATGATAAATGTACCGATGTCATGACCGCAAAATAGCGTTCCGTCATAAATGTGCAGCGACCAGACCTGTCCTTTCGTACCGCTAATGAATTGGAAAGCATCGTTAGAATTATAATTTTTATAAAATAATCCCTGATTTGTACCGATGTAAAGTTTATTGTTGTACAAAACTGAGGCGTAAACTGTCCCCAAAACGCCCGTATCATCGGAAAATGTCTTGACTGGCGAAAGCAAATTCACGCAATTGATGCCGTTGTCGAGGCCAATCCACAGGTTTTTATCGGCATCTTCAAAAAGCGTTAAAGCGGTATTATTGCTCAGGCCTTTGTCCTGCGTGATGTGGTATCGGATTTTTCCTTCGCGCGACAAAATAAAGACGCCGTCAGAAACACAACCTAAAGCAAAACCGCCATCGGAAAGCGCCTGTGAGCTATATACACTGCTCATGCTCAAGGCAGAATCGGCTTCGGTAGCCCATTTGGTAAGGCTTTCGTTCTGCAATTTGTAAAATCCGTTGAATTGCGTTTGTACGAGCAGACCATCGCCGTCGGGCAATAATCCGACGATTTTATTTTGTATGAGAATCGGGTCGTTCGAGACCAACCGGCTGGTTCCGTTTTCAATTTCAAATAATCCTTCAGCAACAGTCTGGAAATAAATGGCGTTATTGGCGACAAATGCTTTATAAATCCCGCTTTTAGAAGGAATGACCTTAAAAGTTTCTGTCTTCGTGTCGTAAATGTAAATCTGGTTCAGCGATTGGAAAATCACCCATTGGTCATATTGAAGAATGTTCCAGAACTGCTCGTCTTCAAGGATTTTTGATTTGATCGATTTACTTAACGAATAGTATTTCAATCGGCCGTCAGGTTGTTTTTTCCAATAACCGAATTCCATATAACAACCGGTGTAAATACGACTTCCGATTACTTTGACCGAGCGCATAATGGTTTCATTTGGTGTTGGATACAGCGTCCATTCGGCACCATTAAATTCTAAAAGCCCTTCGTTATTGGCAAAATATACGAAATGATTTTTGTCCTGGCCGATCATCCAGTTTTGGTTTCCGGCTTCATAAGTCGATGGACTGTATTTTAAAATCGGCGGTAATTCCTGTGCAAAAACTACAGAAAACGTAAAGAAAGCAATCAGTTGAAAAAAATATCTTGGCATTTTGTTAGGTTAAGCGTCAATAAAAATAGGTAAAAACTTCGGTTTAGGTTATTTTACCAATTGAATTTAAACAAAAAAGCACGAATCGAAATCCGTGCTTTTCAAGAAAAAGATTTGTGTTTATTGAATAACTAATTTCTTGGATTCTGATTTTCCGTTGCCGGAAATGTTAACGATATACACGCCTTTTGAAAGCGTATCGATATTTACTTTCGCTTCGGTTGCATTCGGATTAATCGTCATCACGTGTTGTCCTAACATACTGACAATCGAAATTTCCTGAATGTTTTCGATGCTTGCAAAATTCACAATCTTATCTGCCGGATTCGGGAACATCGCGATTTTCGTAACCGCTTGTGTTGGAAGATTAAGGTTTTCTGTACTGAAATATACATTGTCAACATATACTTTGCTTCCGCCAGAGGCAAAAATCAATTGCGAAATGTGTTGTTTTGTAACCAATCCGGTAAAGTCTGATAACGGAAGGCTGTAAGTTATCCATTGGCCTTGCGCAGGATTATTGAAAACAAGTTCATGTTCAACATCATCTGAGCCTGGCCCGTTATAAACGCCATTTGCACCAAAATCAACCAATTTCACTTTGAAAACGGTAAAATCAGGCGACCATACATCTACATTAAAATGATCCATTGCTGTGATGTCTAATTGTGTAGCAGGAGTAGCAGTTTCAATACCGACGAAGTTTAATGAAGTATATTTTTTAGTGTCATTTCCGGCAACCTGAACGTCAGTAAGCGTCGCGTTAGACCAGTCGGTTCTCCACGTATCAACAGCCACATTAGTGTAAGCGTTACTGAACATGGAGATTACATTCGCCTGTGGCATAGTCGGGGTAGGAGCGGCAACCAAAGGATCAGTAACAGGTGGCAGGCCTACGGCTTCATTGCTGAAATAAACATTGTCTACGTAAACTTTCGCGCCTCCGGCAGCAAAAATCAACTGTGCGATATGGCCTCTTGTGGTAAGGTTTTCAAATGCCGATAGCGGGATATGATACGTAATCCATTGTGCCTGTGCCGGGGCGTTGTAAGTGATTTCGTGCTCTTTGTCATCGCCCATTCCCGTTCCGTCATAAACACCGTTGGCACCAAAATCAACTAATTTCACTTTAAAAACACTGAAATCTGCAGACCATACATTCAAATTAAAATAAGTCATATTTGTTGCATCAATTTCTGAAGTCACAGTTTCAATGCCAACGAAATTCAATGCAGTATATCGTTTAGTGTCGTTTCCTAAAATCTGGACATCTTCTAAAGTCGCATCAGACCAGCTTGTATGCCATGTATCCACAGGAACATTTGTATAAACGTTGCTGAACATCGAAATAACATCCGATTGGGGCAAAGTCGGATCCGGAGCGGCTGTCAAAGGATCTGTGTTCATAGGAGGTGGATCGTTACTGAAATAAACATTATCTACATAAACGGTCTGGCCGCCGCCAACAAAAATCATTTGTGCGATGTTGGCGCGTGTTGTCAGGTTTGTAAAATCTGATAAAGGAATGTGAAGTGTAACCCATTGGTTTTGTGCAGGATTATTGAAAGTGAGTTCGTGCTCCTTATCGTCACCCATTCCCGACCGTCATAAACCATATTGGCGCCAAAGTCGACTAATTTCACTTTAAAAACCGTAAAATTTGGTGACCAAACATCGATATTCAGGTAATCCATATTTGTCGCGTCGATTTCTGAAGCTACGGTTTCGATTCCGACAAAATTTAATGAAGTATATTTTTTTGTGTCATTTCCTGCAACCTGAACATCTTCCAAAGTTGCATCTGACCAACTTGTATGCCAGGTGTCAACAGGAACGTTCGTATAAGCATTACTGAATAATGAAATCACATCTGTCGCAGTTGGCGTAGGGGCTGCGACGGTCGGTTCTGAAACCGGGGTTACAGTGCCGGCAGAAAAAGTAACATTGTCGAAATAGACAACTTCGTCAGCGGTTCTCGCAAAATTAAAATCCGGGAAAAGATAATCTGGTCGATGTTTGTTGAGGACGGAATTCCGACTTTTCCGGTAAAATCAAAAGTCAGTTCTTCCCATTGATTGATCAAAGTATTGACTACTTTAATTTCACCTGAAGAATCACCGCTTGCAGTGGCGAATTTGATGCCAACATCACTGATGACATTTTTGTAGACCATGATTTTGATGATTGCGTTGGAGGCAGAAAGGGTGAAGGTTCCGATGTCAGAACCATGTTGTGTTTCGCAACCAGCCCATGGGTTCCCGGATTGTAATGCGGTAAATTTCGCAACCGTTGCTGAGGTGTTAATACCACTTGCATTGGGATTGGCAACAATTTCAACCGCAGGATTTGTATTGTTTTCGAAAACGGTATATGCTCAGGTTACGAACCATTTCCTCCGGGCTCCATCGTTATCGGAGCATTTTGGGAATATCCGAACGCTGTAAGCATAAGGAAAATGGATAATGTAATTTTTTTCATAATATTTTGATTAGTGTTCATCAAATTTAGGATTAGACGCTAATCATTACTCATGGCACAACTATATAAAAACTATACAGGTTGATATATTGTTTGATTAGATGAAGAAACCACATTTGTAGTGCATTTTGACTTTGACCGAGAATTTTTTTATCGATTGTATAGGTTAATTTTACACCAAATTCTTAAAGGTGTTGTGGTAATGTAAGGGTGATTTCAGCCTAAAAAGGAATTTCAATCGTTTTCGTGGGTCAAATTATTTACGAAAACGATTGCTGAAATAGCGAATTATCAAAATAAGCGAGTCAAAATAGGAATTCAAAAAAATTGAATATCGATAACTAATTGAAAACTAAACTTTCAAAATAAATTTTTCTAAAAATGTTAAGTTTAATATTGGTTTAGAAAAAAATTAACAAAAGCAACGGAATAATTTCCTATTTTTCGAGTTCTTATAAAACATAAAACTAAAATTCAAATTATGAAAAATTTCAAGGTATTATTAGCAGGAATACTATTAACAGGATTATCATTGAGTTCTTGCAGCAGCGATGACGATAATAGCGCAACATCCGCTTCAATTGTTGGAAAATGGACGCCAACCAAAACAGTCAGTAAAGTAAATGGGCAAACGGCATTAAACAACCCATACGAGGGTAATGAAGCAGGTTGCGATAAAGATTTTATTGAGTTTACGCAAGCCGGCGCGCTTAACAATACTGTGTATTTTCACAACGCCAGGATGCTTGTGAAGCAAGCACGGGAACAGCAACTACTTATGTTAAATCAGGGAACGATATAACGATCGCAGGTGGAGAATACGAAGGAACTTATAAAGTTACAAAACTGACTAATTCAGATTTGCAGATTACGGCAACGGTAACCCAATCTCAAATCACTTACGTTACAACAGAATATTTTACGAAAGTGAATTAATAAATTTCAAGTAATGAAAAAGCCCTTACAATTTGTAAGGGCTTTTTTTATATAATTTCTGCACTCAATCCTGCTTCAAGTAGTTGTGTGCATTGTGGTTTCAATTCTTCAAAAGAGCCTGTTTTTACAGTACACTTTCCTTTATAATGCACCAAAAGCGCACATTGTTCCGCCTGTATCGGCGTGTGGTTGCAAACGCGGATCAGCGTTTCAATCACATGGTCAAAAGTGTTCACGTCGTCATTGAACAACACGATTTCGTTGTTGTTACCGGTTTTGTCGTCAATCAGGACTTCTTCCTGTACTTTTTCAATCGTCTCCATAGCGTCAGATTCGGCTGATTAATTGGTATATTTCAAGGAAACCCATTGGTTTCTTTGCAGCTTTTGTCGAATGTGAGTCCGTTTTCTTTACAACATGCATCAATCGCCACGATGTCTTCTTCATAAAAACCACTCAGCAACAAAATACCGGCACTATTGAGGCATTCGGCATATTGTTGCATGTCATTCAATAAAATATTACGGTTGATGTTGGCAATAATCAAATCGTATTTTCTGCCTTTCAATAAAGAAGCATCACCTTCATAAACCGAAATATGTTTGCAATTATTGCGCCCGGCATTTTCAATCGAATTCAGGTAACACCAATTGTCAATGTCGATTGCGTCAATTGGTTGTGCGCCTTTCATTTCGGCCAAAATCGCCAGAATTGCTGTGCCGCAACCCATGTCTAAAGTTTTCATTCCGGTAACATTCATGTCTAGCAAATGCTGGATCATCATGTGTGTCGTTTCGTGATGACCGGTACCAAAGCTCATTTTTGGTTCAATTACGATTTCATATTCGGCGTTGGTTGCAGGATGAAAAGGTGCACGTACATGGCACTTACCATCAACGTCAATTGCCTCGAAATTTTTTTCCCATTCTTCATTCCAGTTGACCTGCTCGATCTCTTCAATTTTGTAGGAGATTTTGAATTCGGGAGAATCTAATATCTGGATATCTTCGAGTACATTTTCTGACCAGAATTGCTTTTGGATATAAGCCGTAACGCCGGTTTCGGTCTCTATGAAACTTTCAAAAGGCTTTTCGCCCAGCTCTGCCACGAGGATTTCAGAACCGCTGTCTTTCGGCTCGACTGTAAAATGATAACCTAAATATGTAATCGACATAATTAATTTTTTGCAAATGTAAGCATCAGTTGGCAATACACTTTGTAAACCGATATTTATTTTACTTTTGCTGTAACAAACACAACTGTCATGAAACATTTTTACTTATTGCTTTTGCTTTGCGGATTGGCCGCAAACGCGCAGGATATCGGCGTTAACAAGAAAAATAACGACCTGAAATTATCGTCATTGCCTTATTATAATTACGGAAAAGGCCTCGGCGTTACAAGTCCTGACAGTATTTTCCAGTTCAATATCAGGTTCAGGATACAAAACAGGCTTACCTATTATGAGAATGAAGGGCAAGACGGTTTTTATGAAGCACAGGTGCGCCGTTTAAGGCTGCGTTTTGACGGATTTGTTGGCAATCCGAAATTTCTTTACGTAATTCAATTGTCATTTGGCGCAGGCGACGTCGGTACTGAAAAACCCGGCGAAAACCTTAACGTGATTCGCGATGCGATGTTTTATTATAAACCTAACAGACACTGGCAATTCGGATTTGGTGTAACGAAATTGCCGGGAACGAGGCAGACCGTGAATTCTTCAGGGGCATTGCAGTTGACTGACCGTTCCATCAACAATTTTAAGTTCGGAATTGACCGTGATTTCGGTTTTCATGTTGCCAATCTTAATGAATCCAAGGATCAATTCTCCTATAATTTTAAAGGTGCAGCGACGCTTGGCGAAGGTAGAAATTGGACGACCAACAGCAATAATTCCAATTTAAAAGACAACAACGGCATTTCATTGACAGGAAAAATTGAGTTGTTACCATTCGGTACTTTCAAAAAAGACGGCCATTATTTTGAAGGTGATATCCTTCGTGAGCCAAAACCAAAACTAATGGTTTCCGGCGCTTACAACATTAACCAAAAAGCAAGAAAGACATTGGGCAAACTGGTGATTTCCTTTATGAAACCCGCGATATTTCAGGATTGCTGTTAGATGCAATCGCGAAATATAAAGGCTGGTGTGCTATTGCTGCTTATATGGACAGGCATGCAGACAATCCGGTAACGGTAAATCCCGCCGATGCGACTCTGCAACGTGCCGTTTTTACCGGTTACGGAATGGATTATCAATTGAGTTATTGCCTGCCGTCGAAATATGAATTTATTGGTCGTTATTCGATTCAAAAAGTTGATAGTGAAATCGGCGCTTTTTCGCCGAACACCGATCAATTTACTTTCGGCGTCAACAAATACATCTGGGAACACGCTTTGAAATTGCAGGCCGAATTCACCACTGAAAAGCAGACATTTATCGACAATTCAACCAAAAATAACTGGTATGTCCGCTTTCAGATAGAAATCGGAATTTAATTATTTAGGCATTTTATCGTGGTCCATGTAGAGTGCATTCCAGCGGTGCCCATCCAAATCTGCGAAAGCACAGCCATACATCCAGCCTTGGATTTCTGCAGGTTTTGCAAAAACATTTCCTCCGGCGGCGGCGGCATTCTTAGCAAAACTATCAACTTTCTCACGGCTGTCGGCACCGATTGAAATCATCAGTTCTGAGCTTTTTGAAGTGTCAGTGATTTCATTCATCATGAATGTTTTGAGCGTGTTTTCTTCAAATAACATGACAATGCTTTCGCCTATTTTAAGGCCTGCCATAGTTTCATTGTCGTTTGGAGAATTGAATTCGTAGCCTAAAGCCTTAAAGAAATTTTTAGATTTTTCTACGTTTTTTACCGGTAAGTTGAGCCAGATTTCTTGTGCCATGATCAGGAGTTTTAAGTTTAATGTATTTTAGTATTATTGTTTCTCGTTGAGTTTTTCAAGTTGTTGTTTTACGAATTCCTTCACATCATTATCGCCGTACTTTGCCGTCAATTCGTAATATTTTCGCGCATTTGCCTTATCACCTTTCGAACGATAGGCCTGTGCGAGGTTATTCAGTACGATATAATCTTTCGGATTGATTTTCTCGGCTTTGGTTAAAGTGGCGATTGCCTTGTCGTATTCTTTGTTCAGCATCTGAACGATTGAAAGATTCGAAAGGCTTTCAATATTATCAGGATAATATTTCAGAACAGTTTCAGCGATTTTCTGCATATTGGGCAACTGCGCATCGTCATTGGTGTTGTACAACTGAACGCTGTAATCCTGTATCGAGGCGAGCATGAAATTCAATGGGTCTTCTACAGGCTTGTTGTCAGTCCATGTCCATTGGTTATTGATTTTTTGCCCGAATTCAATCGCTTTGATGACCTCTTTTGTGAAATTATCGTAATCTTCAATTTTGCCAAGTATAAATGTTTTTCCGAAGCGCATATCAAGCCTTTCGGGAAATTTCGCAATGCCTTTATTGATATAAGCAAAGCCCGATTTCAGGGCATCAGCATCAAATCGTGTACTTTCATTCAGATAAAAAGCAACGCTGTCGTTCGCGTCTTTTGCAATAAAAGACTGTTTCCCTTTTTGTTTTTTATCAAGGCTGATGAGCGGCTTCATGCTTTTGGTTGCATAATAATTGAACCACGAAGTAAAAAGTTCCGGGTCGTCCGGATTTGTTTTTTCCCATTTCTGAAGCAATCTCAATTGTGCAACGGTATCTTTTTTCGTCACTAAATCCTTGAATTGCTCCTGAAAAGTCTGGGCATTCACTGAAATTACTATGATAAAAAACAATAAAGCGATATATAACTTATTCATCATATTGAATTTACGGGATGATAATTTACGAAAAATATCGGAAAAATAAAAACCCTTTCGGTCAGAAAGGGTTTTGTATAAGTGAAATCGTATTAGATTAAATTCCGTCTACAATTGCAGCAAAATCTGTTGCTTTCAAAGCCGCACCGCCAATCAATCCGCCGTCAACATCAGGTTTTCCAAAAATTTCTTTTGCATTGTCAGGTTTTACGCTGCCGCCATAAAGGATTGAAACGTCTTCGGCAACATTGCTTCCGAATTTCCTGCGAATGGTCTCGCGGATGAATTCGTGCATTTCCTGCGCTTGTTCCGAACTCGCAGTTTCGCCCGTTCCGATTGCCCAAACGGGTTCGTAAGCCAAAATGATATTTTCCCAGCTCTTTTCTTCCACATGAAAAATACCGTCGTTGAGTTGGTTTTCAACAATATTGAAATGATTGCCTGATTGTCTGTCTTTCAATTCTTCGCCAAAGCAAAAAATAACGGTCATATCATGTTTAAGCGCTGTATCAACTTTTGATGCCAATAATGCATCACTTTCGTGAAAGTAAGCGCGACGTTCTGAATGCCCGAGAATTACAGTATCAACGCCAATGCTTTTGAGCATATCAGCGGAAATTTCTCCGGTAAAAGCACCACTTTCGGCCTGGTGCATATTTTGTGCGGCAACACCGATATTGGTAAATTCGAGGTGATCGACAGCAGATGCCAGGTTGACAAAAGTTGGCGCCACGATAATGCGAACTTCCTTGTCACTTGGTAATTTATCGATTAGTTCATTTAGCAAATCTTCGGTTTCTTCTGCATTTTTGTGCATTTTCCAGTTGCCGGCAACAATTTTTGTTCTCATTATTTTTGGGTTTTTAGTAAAGCGTTTATTTTTTCGAAGTCGGTTTCGATGGCGCGGTATAGGATGATTTTTCCGGTTTTGTCAACGACGATGTAACGCGGAATCCAGTCTAAATCAATCGATTTTCCAAACGAGCCTTTCATCAGATCTTTGTCATTTACCCAAAAGTGCTGGCCTTTCAGATCGTGCTTGGCAATACCTTCTTTCCATTTGTCAACGACTTTATCCATAGAAATAAAAACATAGGCCACATCAGGATTTGAAGCTTGGAGTTCCTTGAGTTTCGGCATTGCCTTGACGCAATCACCGCACCAGGAAGCCCAACATTCAATGACAACGGTTTTTCCTTTATTTTGATTTATGATGTCGCCAAAAGTAACTTCAGCACCATCAAGAGCAGTCAGTCTTTCTTTAAGTGCTAAATCCGAAAAGCTGGTCTTTTGTGCCTTTGTACAAGCAACAGAACTGATGATGACGATTAGTGATAAAAATAAATTTTTCATTTGGATAGAATTTGATTCCACAAATTTACTTCGCTAAAATACAAAGTTTCCCAAAGATTTATTAAATATTTTCGACCAAAACACTGATGTTAAACCAATGTTAAGCGAAATGCATTTTTATATATATTTGGCTTTCTGAAAAGTCTGAAAATTCAAAGACTTTTAATTCATTTTTATGAAAAAAATTACTTTTTTACTGTTTCTTTTTTCTTCATTTTCGATGCTGGCGCAGACTTTCAATGGCAGTACAGGCGATATTTCAGATGATGGTGCTTACAATTATTACACGGTGAATGTTTCAGGGCTGACCGAAAATCTCAATGCTTCTTTAGGTTTGGTACAGGTTTGCCTGAATATTTCACATACTTATGACTCCGATTTGAATGTAGAGTTGATCGCACCGGATGGGACAACAGTAAATTTATTTTCAGGAATCGGCGGCTCCGGACAGAATTTTATCAATACCTGTCTCAATATGTCTGCCGGAACGCCAATCAACAGTGCGTCGCCGCCATTCACGGGAACTTTCAAGCCACAGGAAACTTTAGGAAATGTCAATAACGGGCAAAGCGGCAACGGCCAATGGAAACTTAGAATCCGTGATACTTATCCCGATGCCGATACCGGAACCGTCAATGGCTGGAGCATTTATTTTGCTTATGATGCGAGTGTTCCTTTTGTTTTCAGTTCGTCAAATCTACCGATTGTAATCATTGATACCGATAATGTGCCGATTCCCGATGAACCTAAAATCGACGGTACGATGGGCATTATTTACAACGGCGAAGGACAAATCAATCACATAACTGACGCACCTGACAATTTCAATGGCAATATCGGAATTGAGATGCGCGGTAATTATTCACAGGGACTTCCGCAAAAACCATATAAATTCGAAACCCGCGATGCCACACTCGAAGAACTCAACGTTTCGCTGCTCGGAATGCCCGAAGAGCACGATTGGCTTTTGATCGCGAATTACAACGATAAGGTTTTCATGCGAAATGCACTGGCATATTCCCTTTTCAGTCAAATGGGGCATTATGCCACACGAAGCCAGTATTGTGAAGTGGTTTTAAACGGCATTTATCAGGGTGTATATTTATTGATGGAAAACATTAAACGCGACCATAACCGTGTCGATATTGCCAAACTCACTGCAACCGAAAATTCAGGAATCGATGTCACCGGCGGTTATATCATCAAAAACGATTATTGGGACGACAGCAACAGTTGGCTGCTCAATTACCATCCGATTGACCATCCTTCTTATGATGTGCATCTGGTTTACGATTATCCGAAATCGGAAGATATCACGGTGCAGCAGAAGAACTATATCAAGACCTTTGTTAATGATTTGGAAACGGCCTTGTACGGCAACAATTTCGCCGATCCTGTAAATGGTTATAATAAATATCTCGACACCGATTCGTTTATAGATTATTTCATTGTCAATGAATTGGCGCGTAATAATGATGGTTTTAAGAAAAGCAGTTATTTTAATAAAGACATTAATACGCCGACTGCGATTTCAAAATTAAAAGCAGGTCCGGTTTGGGATTTTGATTGGCCGTGAAGAATATTCCCGAATGCGATATTTTCGCCGCCACTGATGGTTCAGGCTGGGCATACCACATTAACGATTGCGGACCGGATGTAAATTCGCCTGGCTGGTATGTCAGGCTGATGCAGGATCCCACATTCAGGAACAGATTAAAATGCCGCTGGACGTATTTTCGTTCGACGATACTCAGCAACAATGCGCTCAATAATTACATTGATGCAACCGCTTCAAAGTTAAATGAAGCACAGGCAAGACATTTTGAAAAATGGGGCAATCTTGGGTTAAATACCGGAACACCTGAAATTGAACAGGATCCGGAATACTTTTGCAGGTCAGATTTCCAAATTCAAAAATTGGATCACGACAAGAATAGCATGGTTAGATGCCAATATGCCGGGAAATTTAACCAATTGCAGTCTTGCTGTAAATGATGATAATTTTTATGATAACATAGGTTTGTCCCCAAATCCGGCCCACGATGAATTGGTGTTTTCTAACAAAAGCCTTATCAATACTGTAAATATTGAAGTTTTTGATATTACAGGAAAATCAGTCTTGAAACGACAATCGCTTATTGATGGTTCAAGATTGGATGTTTCCGCTTTCGCGAATGGGATTTATATGTGTAAAGTTTCCGACGGCAATTCGATTTTGAAAATTGTGAAGGTTGCTGTTGTTCATTAAAAAAACTAACCGAATTGCACAAATTTCCACGAATTTTAATTTGTGTAAATCTGTGCAATTCGTGTTAAATCAAATACTTATTTCTTCAATTCAGAAAATGGCTTTTTTGTCAGTGCATGAAAAGCTTCAGCATTAAATTTATTCGCGCCGATTCCGTCATAATAAACATATTCATTGCCATTCCATAAATATTTCACGCCAGGCGTATCGCGGTTTTGGCCCAACGCCTTCCAGAACGGAATGATTTCAATGATTTTGTAAGGATAAGTCGCGCCTGCAGCCTTAAAGAAATCCGGAATCAAATCTGATTCTTCATTCATGAAAATAATACGGATATCTGGGAAATTTTTGTCTTTTTTCTTCATTTCCGTCAGTTCTTTCGCAGCTTCACGGCAGTGGTCGCAACCAGGAACAAAATAACATAATGCTTTTTTGCCTTTATCAATATCTGCAAAATATTGCGCATTTCCTGACTTGTGTTTCGCAGGTTCGTCGATAATTTTAGGTGTTTCCTTCTTTACGGTATCTTTCGTAACAGCTACTGGCGCGGCAATAACTGTATCGGTTTGCGGCAAAACCTGTTTTTCGAATTCGGTTTCTGGCAAAGCCGGCGTTTCAACGGCAACTTCTGCCGATGGCTGAATTGGCGCGAGCATAAATACGATGAGGATAAAAGCGAACAATCCGGTTGTCAGTACCCAGAAATTGCCATTAGGCGCAATTTTTGGCAACAATCGGGATAAAATCACCAACAGAATAATGGCAACGACATTTTTGATAATGGCCTGAATTGGTGTCATCGGCAATAATTCACCAAAACAACCGCAATTTCCGGTATTTCCGGCGCTGAAAGTCACATAACTTAAATGTGCAATAAAAACTGCCAGCATCGCAATCGTCACCGGAATCAGGAATTTTTTGAGGAAATTATTCTGTAAAATCAAAAACCCTAATGCCAGTTCAATTCCGATTAAGATTCGGGAAAAATAAGGCGCGAAACTTTCTGAAAATCCCATTGGAATGAGTTGCTTCATTTCAAAAGTAGAAATTGCAAAATATGGAGAATCTAAAATTTCGCCCTTTGAAAGCTTTGCCACTGCAGAAAGAACAAATAAAAATGCAATTATTATGCGGATTGTCCAGGCGAGGTAATGTTTAGTTTGGGTAGTCATGGTTTTTTATTTTAGAAGAAAGATACAAGAGACAAGAATCAAGATATAATCATTGCCTAAATTTTCTTCCTTTGGTATTATTTACTTTTTTTTGCGTTTTTTACTCTTGCTTGTTGTTTCTTGTTTCTTGACTCTTTTATCTGAATCCCATCAAAATCAAAGCAAAAACCGAGTAATTAATCATATCCTGATAATTCGCATCGATGCCTTCGGAAACCAGCGTTTTACCTTTGTTATCTTCGATTTGCTTGACGCGCAATAACTTCTGAAGGATTAAATCTGTCAGGGAACTCACGCGCATTTCACGCCATGCTTCGCCATAATCATGATTTTTAGCTTCCATCAATTCTTTTGTGATGCGGATTTTTTCATCGTATAAAGCAATTGCTTTTTCAACATTAAGGTCAGGCTGGTCGGCAACGCCCAGTTCAAGTTGAATCAAAGCCATAATCGAATAATTGATGATACCAATGAATTCGCCGGTTTCATCTTCATCAACTTTGCGGATTTCATTTTCCTGTAAACTGCGGATGCGCTGGGCTTTTATAAAAATCTGGTCGGTTAGCGAAGGCAGTCGTAAAATGCGCCACGCACTTCCGTAATCGGTCATTTTGTTCAGATAAAGTCGTCGGCAGATGGCGATAACATTGTCATATTCCTGAGAAGTATTGCTCATTTCAGTGTATCTTTGTGTCAAGTTGCCTCAAAAATAGGAATTATTTTCGGGAGTTTACTTAAGAGAAAATTAAATAGTCGAATGTCAAAAAGCAATTTCAATTTCAAACTCAATCCGCAAATTTTAATCAAATGACTATCAACTGCAAAGGAAAACTCATCGATTTAACAACCCCGAAAGTCATGGGGATTTTAAACGCCACGCCCGACTCATTTTTGATGGCGGAAAATACAAATCCGAAAAAGAATTGCTGGTTCAGGTTGAAAAAATGTTATCAGAAGGTGCTGATTTTATTGATGTTGGCGCTTATTCGAGTAAGCCAAATGCCGAATTTGTTTCTGAAGAAGAAGAACTTTCGCGAATTATTCCCGTTGTCGATTTATTGCTGAAAAATTTCCCTGAAATTCTACTTTCGATTGACACTTTTCGCAGTAAAATCGCTAAAAATTGTATCGAAAACGGTGCTGCCATCATCAACGACATTTCCGCAGGGAATTTCGATGAAAATATGATCGAAACGGTGGCAAAACTCAAAGTGCCCTACATCATGATGCACATGAAAGGCACGCCAAAAACCATGCAATCACTGGCACAATATGAAAATATCCTAAAAGAAATACTGTTTTATTTTTCCGAAAAAGTGAAGCATGCCAGAAGTTTTGGTATCAGTGATATCATCATCGATCCGGGTTTTGGATTTGCAAAAACTTTGGAGCAGAATTTCAAAGTCCTGCAAAATCTCGAATTATTCGATATGCTCGAATTGCCGGTTTTAGCAGGAATTTCGAGAAAATCGATGATTTACAAAACATTGAATACGATTGCCGAAAATGCACTTAACGGCACCTCAGTCTTAAACACAATCGCATTAACAAAAAGCGCGAAAATCTTACGCGTTCACGATGTAAAAGAAGCTGTCGAATGTGTGAAATTATTCACAATGATGAACCCTGAACCCTAAACCCAATACCCTGAACCTATTGGTGGTGATACGGTTCATTCCGCAAAATCGTAAATCCGCGGTACAATTGCTCAATAAAAAACAACCTTACCATCTGGTGCGAAAAGGTCATCAACGAAAGCGAAATCTTGCCGTTGGCTTTGGCGTAAACCGTTTCTGAAAATCCGTAAGGACCGCCGATTACAAACACCAAAGTCTTGATTCCGGAGTTCATTTTCTTCTGTAATTCATCCGCGAAAGCGACACTTGAAAAGGTTTTTCCATTTTCATCGAGCAAAATCAACTGATCGGTTGCGGTGATTTTCGACAATATTAATTCGCCTTCTTTTTCCTTTTGCTGGCTTTCCGACAAATTCTTGACATTCTTGATGTCGGGAATAATTTCCAAATCGAATTTGATGTAGAACGACAATCGTTTCGTGTAATCATCTATTAACGACTGCAGGTTTTTATTGTCGGTTTTGCCGATGGCGAGAAGCTTGATGTTCATTTAGAAGTTGCAAAGGTTCAGAGCTGCAAAGTTGCAAAGTTTTTTCAGAAATGAGCAAATTAGGGTGTCTAATTAGTAATTTTGTAATTCAAAAAATCATTATGCCTGTTTTCACCGACCAAATTGGAAATTCCCATGTTTTCGAAACCACACCAAAACGTATTATTTCCTTAGTCCCTTCGCAAACAGAATTATTGTATGAGCTTGGCCTCGAAGACAGCATCATCGGTATCACGAAATTCTGCGTACATCCTTTTCATTTTAAATCGACCAAAAAGATTGTCGGCGGTACGAAAAAAGTGCATTTCGAAAAAATAAGGCTGCTCGAACCTGATATCATTATTTGCAATAAAGAAGAAAATACAATCGAAATTGTTGAAGAACTGCAAAAAATCGCACCGGTTTGGGTAACGAATATCATTACGATTGAAGACAATCTCGAAATGATTGATCAATTCGGAAAGCTTTTCAACAAACGCACCGAAGCACAAAAATGGCGGGATAAAATCGAATTTGCCTACAAGGATTTTCAACAATTTATGGCAGCTGTTCCAATACAGAAAGCAGCTTATTTTATTTGGAAAAATCCATATATGGTTGCCGGCTCAGATAATTTCATCAATGCAATGCTGCAACTGAACCATTTCGAAAATATTTATGCCGATAATCCGAAAACGCCCGGCCGTTATCCTGAAGTCATTATTCAGAAGATGCGCATACAAGGCAATCCGGAAGTAGTTTTCCTATCGTCAGAACCATATCCTTTTAATGATGAAGATGCTTTTGAAATCGGGAAATGCACGCACCACGCCAAAATGATTTTTGTCGATGGTGAAATGTTCTCATGGTACGGCAGCCGGATTTTAAAGGCGTTTGACTATTTTAAGAAACTCCACCAACGGATAAATTAAGCGGTTAAGCTTCGCAGTCTTCCAAAACGAGTTCTTCTTTTGGTGTAGGGATAGCAGGCGTTTCAAAATTGATTTCTGCTAATTTTTGGTATTCATTCTGAAGTTTTTCGACTTCTTTCTTTTCATTCAGTAATCCGGAACATGTGCATTTTTTTGCAAACTTAAAATACCCAACGCTAAGAAATCATTATTTTATGTTAAGATTGCCGTTAAATTATAAACAGCGGCTGTTCAAAAGTCGGAAAACAAAAAGAGCCGAAACGAACGTTCCGACTCTTTTAACTCTAACTAACCAAACCAAATATATTTACATTATTACATTACAAAATTCGTAATTTTTTCGTTTTCAATATGTTAAGGTCGTGTTATTTATTTGTTATTTATATCGTAAATGCAATTATTTATTGTCCTGCAGGGCAAAAACACGCTGCAGCAAATCAGAAGTTCTGGCATTTAAATTGTTCCGGATTTCTTTTCTTCAACGGCTACCATTTTGAAGACGCCTTTTAAAGCTTCATTGGTGACGTAGTCTTTCAGGTCGGGATTGACTTTATTGACGAGCGGAATGGCGTTATATTTCGTAATGATTTTTGCCCAGACCTGATCGGCGCCGACTTTATCCAACGATGTTTTCACGACCGGACTGAACTTCGAATACAAAGCCGTCGAAGTTGAATTTTGCAAATATAAAGTTGCAGAAGAATCATTTCCTAAAAGGATATTTTTCGCATCTGTAAAAGTCATATTCCGAACAGCATCAACGAAAATAGGCGTCGCTTCTTTCACGGCACTTTCTGCAGCGCGGTTCAGCACTTTAAGTCCTTCATCGGCGAGACTTGACAAACCGATGTTTCTCAAAGTTTTATCAACTTTCTGTAATTCTGCAGGCAATAAAATCTTGACGGCTTCATTTTTGTAAAATCCGTCGGTCGCGGTGAGTTTACTGACCTGTTTTGAAATCCCGTTGTTGAGCGCTTCTTTCAGGCCAGCGGCGATATCAGCATTACTGAGTACTCCGGCAACCGGATATTGACTAGCGATTTGCTGCAATTCCGCACAACCAGTGAACAGAAAAATTGACAGGAATATTGTTATTGTTGCGATAGTTTTTTTCATAATAATATTTTTTAGTTTTCAGATAGCAGATAGCAGATTTCCATTTGCTGCATCCTGCTACCTGCAGTTTGAAATCTGTGGACTATTTTTTGTCTTGCAAAGCAAAAACTTTCTTCAGCAAATCAGAAGTTTCTCGAATCCAGTTTCGTCCTGATGTTCTTTTCTTCAACTGTAATCATCTTAAAAACACCGTCAAGCGCTTTATTCGTGACGTAATCAGTAATATCAGGATTCACTTTACTAACCAGCGGAATCGAATTGTATTTAGTAATAATCGTCGACCAAATCTTATCAGCGCCGACTTTTCCAATAGATTCCTGCACTACCGGACTGAATTTTTGGTACAGAGGCGTTGTCGTAGTTTTTTGCAAATAAGCGGTTGCCGAATTATCAGCGCCCATTAAAATCCCTTTCGCGTCAGTAATGGTCATGCTTTTTATAGAGTTGACAAATATCGGAGTCGCTTCTTTCACCGCATCTTCCGCAGCACGATTTAACGATTTTATGCCATCATCCGCAAGACTTCCCATTCCCATTTTGCGTAAAGTCTTATCGACTTTCTGCAATTCAGGAGGCAACAAGATTTTTACAGCGTCGTTTTTATAAAAACCGTCAACGGCAGTCAATTTCGTGACTTGTTCCGATACGCCTTTGTTCAAAGCTTCTTTTAAAGCCGAAGCAATATCAAGATTTCCCGAACCGGAAGTTGAAACTTCAGAGACTTTTGTCTTGGCTTTCTTCACCAAATCCTTCAATTGCGCCGATCCGATAGCCGGAACGATCAACAGTAAAAGCAATATTTTTCTCATCTTTATAATTTTACCCAAAGATAACAAACACCGTTCCCTTTTTGAAAAACGGTTTAGTTAAATGAATGATAATTCTTGCGGTTTAAGAGAAGATTACCGTCTTATTGCTGTACACCATTGTCTTTCTTTCGGCGTGTAATTTGATGGCACGGGCAAATACGATGCGTTCAAGATCACGGCCTTTCATGATAAAATCTTCAATCGAATGGCTGTGCAAAACACGCGTGATATCCTGCTCGATAATCGGGCCTTCGTCGAGTTCTTCCGTCACATAATGGCTCGTCGCGCCAATGATTTTCACACCGCGGTTAAACGCCGAATGATAGGGCTTTGCGCCAGGAAACGCGGGCAAAAATGAATGATGAATATTAATGATTTTATTCTTAAAAAGCGCAATCAATCCCGGCGTCACAATCTGCATATAACGCGCCAGAACGATAAAATCAATTTTATGTTCCTGCAAAAGCGCGATCTGCTGTTTTTCACCTTCAATCTTATTGTCTTTCGTAAACGGCACATGAAAAAACGGAATCCGAAACGATCCGCCGCAGGCTTCAAATCATCGTGATTGCTGATGATGAGCGGAATCTCCAAAGCCAATTCTCCCGCACTGTAACGTCCCAAAATATCAAAAAGGCAATGGTCGTATTTCGAAACAAATAACGCCATCCGCGGTTTTTCAGCCGTTGTGTAAATTTCCCACGACATTTCAAAAGGCCGCGCCAGCTTGACTTCAAAATCAGATTTTATGGCATCGACAGTCCATTTTTCATTTTGCAAATCACATTCCAATCGCATAAAAAACACATTTTCGGCCGCATCAACGTGCTGATCCAAATAAACGATATTGCCGTCAACCGACGCGATATATTGCGTCACTGCGGCAATAATCCCTTTCTGGTCTTTGCAATGAATTAACATGGTAATTTTTTTCATCAGATTTTTTTGAAGCATGATCCCGCTTTCCGCAGTAGTTTTTTGGCTGAACCCCAGCCAAAAAAGCTACTTGCTCCTATCGGGGCTAGGGTTTCGTGCTGATTAGAACTATTCAAATCTAAAATTAATTTCGGTGGAATCACATTTGCCACAAAGTTTTATGTTTTCCCTGAAATTATAGGCGAAATTTTGAAAATTCCGTAAATTGCACGCTCAAAAATGTCATTACACTAAAGATGGAACAAGTAAACCCGTATATTCCTGTAAATAAAGTAAGAATTGTAACCGCCGCTTCGCTCTTCGACGGGCACGATGCCGCCATCAATATCATGCGCCGCATCATCCAGTCGACCGGAGTCGAAGTCATTCACCTCGGTCACGACCGCAGCGTCGAAGAGGTTGTCAATACTGCCATCCAGGAAGATGCGAACGCCATCGCGATGACATCCTATCAGGGCGGCCACAACGAATATTTCAAATACATGTTCGATCTGCTCAAAGAAAAAGGAGCAGGGCACATTAAGATTTTTGGCGGCGGCGGCGGCGTGATTTTGCCATCCGAAATTTCAGAACTGCACGAATACGGCATCGAACGCATTTATTCTCCTGACGACGGTCGGTCACTTGGTTTGCAAGGCATGATCAACGATTTGGTAAAACGTTCTGACTTCCCGGTTGGCGATAAATTGAATGGAGAAATCAATCACCTCGAAGAAAAAGATCCAACGGCAATCGCACGCGTGATTTCTGCAGCAGAAAATTTCCCTGAAGTTGCAAAATCGACTTTAGAAACCATACAAGCCAAAAATAAAAATTCAAAAACACCGGTTTTAGGAATCACCGGAACTGGCGGCGCAGGAAAATCTTCGCTTGTCGATGAACTCGTTCGCCGCTTCCTGATTGACTTCCCTGAAAAAACAATCGGACTCATTTCTGTCGATCCATCGAAAAGGAAAACCGGCGGTGCCTTATTGGGCGACAGGATTCGTATGAATGCGATTAATAATCCGAGAGTTTACATGCGTTCATTGGCCACACGCCAATCCAATTTGGCATTGTCAAAATATGTTGCCGATGCGATTCAGGTCATCAAAGCCGCGAATTACGATTTAATCATCCTTGAAACTTCGGGAATTGGCCAATCGGATACTGAAATCATCGGACCATTCCGATGTTTCTTTATACGTCATGACACCTGAATTCGGTGCTGCAACCCAACTCGAAAAAATCGACATGCTTGATTTCGCCGATTTGGTCGCCATCAATAAATTCGACAAACGCGGTTCGCTTGATGCGCTTCGTGATGTCAAAAAACAATACCAGCGCAACCACCAGTTGTGGGATGCCAACCTTGATACTTTACCGGTTTTCGGAACAATTGCCTCGCAATTCAACGATCCGGGAATGAACACGCTTTACAAAGCCATCATGGATAAAATTCATGAGAAGACCGATTCAGAATTAAAATCTGATTTTCACATTACGCGCGAAATGAGCGAGAAAATCTTCGTGATTCCGCCGCACAGAACGCGTTATCTCTCAGAAATCGCAGAAAACAACCGCAAATACGATGCGACCGCTTTAACGCAACAACAAGTCGCACAGAAATTATACGGTATTTTCAAAACCATCGAATCGGTTTCAGGAAAACTGCCTGTCATTACAAAATCCGGAATTGACGACAGTAACTTGATTGCTGCTTTAGATGAACATAACGAAAACAGGATTTTCTTAAATCTTTTATTAAATCAGTTCGATAAAGTCAAAATGGACTTAGATCCCTACAACTGGGAAATGATCTTAACATGGAACGACAAAGTCAACAAATATAAAAATCCGGTTTATTCGTTTAAAGTCCGCGATAAAGAAATCAAGATTGCCACGCACACCGAATCGCTTTCGCATTCGCAAATCCCGAAAGTCGCGCTTCCTAAATACGAAGCCTGGGTGATATTTTGCGTTGGTGTCTGCAGGAAAATGTTCCGGGAGAATTTCCTTTTGCGTCGGGATTATACCCATTCAAAAGGGAAGGAGAAGATCCGTCGCGAATGTTTGCCGGAGAAGGCGGCCCTGAAAGAACCAACAAGCGCTTCCACTATGTGAGTGCCGGATTGCCTGCAAAACGACTTTCTACCGCTTTTGACAGTGTAACTTTATATGGAAACGACCCGCACGTTCGTCCTGATATTTATGGGAAAATTGGAAATGCCGGTGTTTCGATCTGTTGTCTTGACGATGCGAAAAAATTATATTCCGGATTTGATCTCGTGCATCCGCTGACTTCGGTGAGTATGACGATTAACGCTTGGCGCCGATGTTGCTTGGGTTTTTCATGAATGCGGCCATCGACCAGCAATGCGAATTGTATATCAAAGCCAATGGACTTGAAGATGAAATCGCTGAAAAAATCAACGAAATCTACAAGAAAAAAGGCACAGACCGTCCGCAATACCAAGGTGAATTACCGGAAGGCAACAATGGTCTGGGATTAATGCTTCTGGGCGTTACCGGAGATGAGGTTTTGCCTGCGTCAGTTTACAACGAAATTAAAATCAGGACATTATCGCAAGTGCGCGGTACAGTTCAGGCCGATATTTTAAAAGAAGACCAAGCGCAGAATACCTGCATCTTCTCGACGGAATTTGCGCTGCGATTAATGGGCGATGTTCAGGAATATTTTATAACGAATAACGTCCGTAATTTCTATTCCGTTTCGATTTCGGGTTATCATATTGCCGAAGCTGGTGCGAATCCGATTACACAATTGGCATTTACGCTCGCAAACGGTTTCACTTACGTGGAATATTACCTGAGCCGTGGCATGAACATCAATGATTTTGGTCCGAACCTTTCGTTCTTTTTCTCGAATGGAATCGATCCGGAATATGCCGTAATCGGTCGCGTGGCAAGAAAAATCTGGGCAAAAG
Source organism: Flavobacterium sp. 3HN19-14 (assembly GCF_051373205.1). Taxonomy (NCBI): domain Bacteria; kingdom Pseudomonadati; phylum Bacteroidota; class Flavobacteriia; order Flavobacteriales; family Flavobacteriaceae; genus Flavobacterium; species Flavobacterium sp. 3HN19-14. Next base: position 3,292,781 of record NZ_JBPPZT010000001.1, on the reverse strand, counting down.
CGCTCAAAAATAAATACAACGCCAACGAACGCGCACAGATGCTGAAATACCACATTCAGACTTCAGGGCGTTCGCTGCACGCACAGGAAATTGATTTTAACGATATCCGTACGACTTTGCAGGCTTTGTATGCGATTTACGACAACTGTAATTCATTGCACACGAACGCTTACGATGAGGCGATTACAACACCGACTGAAGAATCAGTGCGTCGCGCCATGGCCATTCAGTTGATTATTAATAAAGAATTAGGATTGGCGAAAAACGAAAACCCGATTCAGGGTTCGTTTATCATCGAAGAATTGACAGATTTAGTAGAAGAAGCCGTTTTACAGGAATTCGACCGCATCACGGAACGCGGCGGTGTTCTTGGCGCTATGGAAACCATGTACCAACGCTCGAAGATCCAGGAAGAAAGCTTGTATTATGAGACTTTGAAACATACCGGGGAATTTCCTATTATCGGCGTGAATACGTTCCTGAGTTCAAAAGGTTCGCCAACAGTAATTCCGGCAGAAGTCATCCGCGCGACGGAAGAAGAAAAGCAATACCAGATTGAAATGCTCGATCATTTGCACAAAACACACGCCGGAAAAGAAGAGGAACAACTTTCATCCATCCAGGATGCCGCTATCAATAACCAGAATATCTTTGAAAAATTAATGGAAGCAACGAAAGTCTGTTCGTTAGGGCAAATTACCAGCGCGCTTTTCGAAGTGGGCGGGCAATACAGGAGGAATATGTAATTTTGAAAGCTTAATTTTTGAAATTGCAGCTGTCTGCAGTAAATCGCAACCGGGTAGCAAAATATCGCACGAACTCTAATATGACTTTGCTAAATACAGATGTATTCTCATCTAAGTAATTGACGATTTTTGTTTGAATAAATTCTGTGAAAAATTTGTTAATAGCAGTTAAAGGCTATTTCTTTGCGCCCTGTCATTTTCACAAAAAATCTATTCAAATGAAAAAAAAATTACTTTTTATTATTGCTGCTGGTTTGCTTTAATTCTTTTGCCAGCATCATATATGTCGACAAAAATGCGACGGGAAACAACAACGGATCTTCATGGGCAAATGCCTACACCACTATCGAACTTGCGTTTACAAATTCTATTGTAGGCGATCAGATATGGGTTGCTGCCGGTGTTTACAAGCCAGCTGGCACGTCCCGCTCTACAACCTATAATATTCCGAACGGGGTTGGCGTTTACGGCAGTTTTGCAGGCACAGAAACGCTGCTTTCACAACGCAACCTGGCCAATGGAGCAACCACTACGCTAAATGGCGACATTAATACTGTCGGAACACAAACGGATAATTGTTATTCGGTAGTAAAATTCACCAATTCAAGTAACCTTACTGTATTTGATGGGTTTAAGATTGTAAATGGTTATAACAATTCCAGTACATCAGGCGGAGCCATTTATAACAGTGGCGGGCAGCCAACGATAAGGAATTGCGAAATGATTGCCAATTACGCATTTGGCGGAGGCGCATTCGGAAACAGTACCGATGATGCAGCCGTTACAACTTTGATCAACTGTAAAATAACCAATAATTCCGCACTTGACGGCGGTGGGATATATAACAATCACGGTACGCTTAAGATTATTAATTGCGATATTTCAAGCAATACTGCAAGCTATGGTGGCGGCATAAGCGTTCAGTTTGATACCGTTTTGATTGACCGTACGATACTGAGTGGTAACAGCGCATCAAACAGGGGAGGCGCTATTTATCTTGATAACCAGGAATGCCATACAGAAGTTTACAATTCGCTTATTTCAGGTAATTTTGCCAATGAAGCAGCCGGAATCGGTATGAACAGTGCCTTTTCTAATTCTGAGATTTCAAAGGTAATCGGCTGTACGATTGTAAATAACCGTAATGAATCAACTGACCCGAATTCTTCATGGACGATTGTCTTGCCATACGGAGGTGCGTTGTTTTACAATAATATTCTCACCAATAACATCAATGGTCGTGCGCTGCTGAATGGCACGGTAATCAACTGTATAATCGACGTTGCTTACTTATCTGCGTCTTCCACAAATGTCACTACAACGGCTCCTAATTATGTTAATCCTAATATAGCGGCTGCAGCGCCATTCAGCCACGACGGATACGATTATCGTTTAAATGCACTGACCTGGAATCAATGCCGGAGCCAATTCGTCGGTGAGCCCGTTATACGTACTTGACTTGGCCGGAAATGCACGTGTTTCAGAATCGACAGTTGATATTGGCGCCTACGAGGCTTTGCCTTTAGGTATCGAAACTCCGGTTGCTGCTGGTAAAATTACATTTTTACCGAATCCTACCAGTAATCTTGTTTACATTTCAGGCGCTAAAACCGATTTGGATTATACCGTTTACGGATTAAATGGACAAAAATTAACGGAAGGTGTTTTTACCGCGTCGCACCCTGCAATTGATTTTACGGCGTATGCGTCGGGATTGTATTTGCTGAAATTGTCAAATGGAGAGACACACAGAATTTTAAAAAAATAAGCAATGCGATATTAAAAAAAAATCCCGGCTCATTTTTGAACCGGGATTTTTTTATTGTGGCGCGTTAGCGATCAGTTTTTCAATGCGCACATATCCGATATGTAATTCGTCTTCCGGCAAAACAGCTTCAGAAGTCATAATCTCTAACGCATATTGCTGTTTGAAAGAATCGTGCAAAATATCTTCAACTTTATAAATATCGTCAATATCTATGCCGTATTTGTCATCAATGTGGGAAGTTGCACCTTTAAATCCAAAGTGCTTATAGAACGTGGTGGCCTTTGATTTTTTAGTCGCTTCTGATAAGCTTTCTCCTACTGCCAATACCTTATAATGGTATTCCTCGAATTCTCCGGGTTTATATCCGCCAAGGTTGATAAAAAATAATTTTTGTTCCGATGGAATGCTTCCGGATTTCGGAACGATGCGGATAGAATGATTATCAACCACCGTTACTTCACGCCACGCATCAATGTGAATCTTACCTTTAGCTTCGGGCCAGGAAGCCTTCATTTCAGTAACCAATGCACTCAGCGAATTGCCAATTCCGAAGAAAATATCATGCTGTTCTGTCAGTCTGCCCGGCGGCGTTGCACCAAGAATGACCATATAAAGTTTTAAAGTAAGTTCCATACCTACAAAAATATCGAATTAAATGCTTAAAATTTTACTAAAAAACATTTTTGGTTTGGTTTTTGAAATACATTTATCAAATCAAAAAACATTTTAATTATGAAACGTATAATTTTATTTTTGGCCGTAGCAGCATCAGGTTTATTTGTGAGTTGTGAAGGCGACCGTGGTCCGGCCGGACCGGCAAGTGAGGTATTTGAAGTGAATGCTACTTTTTCTGCCGCTAATAATTTTGCGCAGACTTATGCATTGAATCCCGAAATTTACACAAGCGACAATCTTTTGGTTTATGAATTGGTGAACACCAACGACGGAATTGATACCTGGGCGCTTTTGCCACAGGTATATTATTTTGCTGACGGACAGGCGCAATACAATTTCAATTATTCATTCGACCAGTTCACAATTTTGACTGATGCTGATTTTGACATGACGTTATTGCCGGCGAGTTTTACAAACAACAAAGTTTTCAGGGTTGTAATTGTTCCCGGATATTTCTCAAAAGGCGTAGCTCCGGTTGATTATTCAGATTACGATGCCGTTATTAAAACTTTCAAAATTGATGACAGTCATGTAACAAAACTGAATCCAGTTGCTAAAAAATAATCTTCCAACGAAGATGTATCAAAGGAAGCCATTGTGCTTCCTTTTTTTATGCTTAGTTATCAACAAAATATTATTAAATTGTCATTTTAGAAACAAGTTATTAACTTACCCCTAAAATTTACAGGGTAAAATTATTTTTACTTTATAATTTTTATATTTTTGCATCAAAATAAACAGGGTTTAACTTTTAAAATTAATTTTTATGTCAACTTTACGTTTTCAGGCATTAAAAGATGCATCGGCACACAAGCCGGTTAAATTTGAGGAAGCCGACAAAAAATCAGCGATTTTCGGCGCCAATGTGTTTAATGACAGGGCCATGAGGCAGTTTCTTACCTCAGACGCTTACAAAGGCGTGAAAGATGCGTGTCCAGCACGGAACAAAAATTGACAGAAAATTAGCCGAATACATTGCAATGGGTATGAAAGAATGGGCACTTGCAAAAGGGGTAACCCATTATACCCACTGGTTCCAGCCGTTAACCGGCGCAACTGCTGAAAAGCATGATGCATTCTTCGAAACTTCATATGATGGAAGCGACCCATTAGAAAAATTCGGCGGCGGCCAATTGGTACAGCAAGAACCGGATGCGTCAAGTTTCCCGAACGGTGGTATCAGAAATACTTTCGAAGCCCGTGGCTATACGGCCTGGGATCCGACTTCACCGGCATTTATCTTCGGAACGACTTTGTGTATTCCGACCGTTTTTATTTCTTACACAGGAGAAGCTTTAGATTATAAAACGCCTTTATTGCGCGCACTCAACGCTGTTGACGAAGCGGCGACCGACGTTTGTAAATATTTCGATAAGAGTGTAAAGAAAGTAACGGCTACTTTAGGCTGGGAACAGGAATATTTCCTTGTCGATTCTGCTTTGGCGAATTCAAGGCCTGATATCATCATGACAGGGCGTACATTGCTTGGCCATACTTCTGCAAAAGGACAGCAATTAGATGATCATTATTTCGGTTCCATCCCGACAAGGGCGTTGAATTATATGCGTGAATTGGAGCAAGAGTGTATGTATCTCGGAATTCCTGTAAAAACACGCCACAACGAAGTAGCGCCAAATCAATTCGAATTGGCTCCGATTTTCGAAGAAACCAACTTGGCGGTTGACCATAACTCTTTGTTGATGGATGTAATGCAGAAAGTAGGGAAAGACACGATTTCAAAGTGCTTTTCCACGAAAAACCTTTCAAAGGCGTTAACGGTTCAGGCAAACACAACAACTGGTCGATGGCGACGGATACCGGAGTTAACCTTCTTGGTTCCGGGAAAACGCCGATGAGCAATTTACAATTCCTGACTTTTTTCATCAATACAATTAAAGCTGTTGATAATTATGAGGAATTGCTTCGCGCTTCTATCGCAACAGCGAGCAACGACCACAGGTTAGGGGCAAACGAAGCGCCGCCGGCTATCATTTCTGTTTTCATCGGAGAACAATTGACGAAAGTTTTGGCAGAATTGGAAGGTGTTTTCTACCGGAAAATTATCACCTGAAGAAAAAACCGATTTGAAACTGAATGTTGTAGGTAAAATTCCGCGATGTACTTTTGGATAACACCGATCGTAACAGGACTTCACCATTCGCCTTTACAGGAAATAAATTTGAATTCCGCGCCGTTGGTTCTTCTGCAAACTGCGCCAACGCGATGACGACGTTGAACTCAATCGTTGCCAAGCAATTGAAAGATTTCAAAAAAGAAGTCGACGCTTTAATCGATACCAAAGATTTAAAGAAAGACGAAGCGATTTTCAACGTTTTAAGGGAATACATCAAGCAATCGAAAAATATCCTTTTCGAAGGCGATGGCTACAGCGATGCCTGGGAGCAGGAAGCAGCAAAAAGAAAATTGAGCAATTTCAAAACGACTCCGGCGGCTTTGAAAGCGAAAGTTTCTCAAAAAGCCCTCGATTTATTCAGCGAATTGCAGGTAATGAACCATGTTGAAGTAGAAGCGCGCTACGAAATCGAACTCGAAGAATACACCAAGAAAATCCAGATCGAAGGCCGTGTTTTAGGTGATATCGCAAGAAACCACGTAATTCCAACCGCCATCCGTTACCAGAATACTTTGATTGAAAACGTACGCGGATTAAAAGAAATCTTCGGTGCTGAATTCGAGAAAATCGGAAAAGAGCAAATCGTTTTGATTCGCGAGATTTCTGCACACATCGAAGGCATCAACACGAAAGTAGAGGAAATGACAGAAGCGCGTAAAAAAGCCAACGCTTTGACCGACGGGCAGCAAATGGCAGAACAATACTGCGATTTGGTAAAACCGTTCTTCGAAGTAATCAGGGAACACTGCGACAAACTGGAACTTTTGGTTGACGATGAAACATGGACATTGACCAAATACCGCGAATTGTTATTTACACGATAATTTCAGCATTAATTTGTATAAAAAAACCTGCTCCGAAAGAAGCAGGTTTTTGTTATAATACAATTTTAGTTGGTATTTGAGATAAAAAGTGTCGGACTTGAACCAGTTGATATCGTTTGTGATGACCAGACGCCAGTACTTCGGCTAAAAACAAAAACCTTATGCGCGTCGTAATCGACAAATGCGAAACTACCGTCAGAAGAAGCGATGAATGGAGTTGAACCAGAAGAAATAACCTGCGCGTTCCAGTTGCCGTTTTTGTCATTATAAGCATAAACAGTGTGGGCATCGTAATCTACAAAAGCGACGTTTCCTGAAGTTTCAACCAATTCAGGTGTTGACCCGGAAGAAATGTTTTGCGAGCTCCAGACCCCGGTTTTTCCACTATAAGAAAATACTTTGTGGGCATCATAGTCAGTCAAAAAGAAATTTCCGTTGGTTGCGATGATATCGGGAGAACTTCCGGCGCTTATGTTCTGAGATGACCAGATTCCCGACTTTCCGTTATATGCAAAAACTTGGTGCGCATCGTAATCTACCAAAGCGGTATTCCCGTTTGAAGTTTTCAAATCAGGCGATGAACCTGCAGAAATGTTCTGAAACGACCATGTTCCCGCAAGCGTATTAAAGCTGTAAACTTTGTGCGCATCATAATCTGTAAAAATAAAATTTGAAGATTTATTATTGATAATATCATCGTTTATAGTACTTGTTCCGGCGACACTCGCTGTATTTCCTGCATACATCGCATAAGGTACTGACAATAATTGTGTCGTTCCAACGGCCACATAATTTGTACCGCCGGCAGCGTCGATTTCTACTTTTAGGAATTTTGAATTCGTGCCCCAGTTGATTGCGGCAAAAGTCCCGGAAACTACGGTTCCCTGACCGATTACAAGATTAAATAAACCTTGTGCGTTGGTGGTTTTGGTGTGCGTTTCTGTATAAATGACAGTTCCGGTTGCAGCATTATCCATTAAAGAAAGACGAATGCCGACATTTCCGGTTGCAACAGGATTTCCTGAACCATTTAAGGCGATTGCCTGATAAGAAATGCCTTGTGGCACCTGAGCGAACGCGGTGAAGGAGATGAATAATAAGAAGAATATTTTTTTCATGATGATGAATTTTCAGACAGAATTGATTTAGAAGTTTTCAATTTTTTTAAGGTGCAATTGTATAATTGCCTGAAGTATTAAAATTCATATACACCTTTACAAGGTGTGTCACGTTGTAATTTGGATTGATAATACCTGCACCACTATAGTCAAGATTTCCATCGGCAATATTGTCGCCAAAATAATAGTCTTCGAACCTAAAATCAAAATCATTATAAAACATTGGCATTGTTACATAGAAATAATTTCCAGTAACATTGTATGACATTGTAAGCTCAGAACCTAAAGTAACATTAATATTCTGTATGCTATACGAATTTCCATAAACCCTGATCATATAGAAGCCGGTATTTTGAATGGTAATTGCACTCCCATTCAATACCAAATCTCCGTTCATTCCGCTTCCGCCATATATCACATTTGAATTTTGGGCTGCAAGAAATTTGATTTGCGTACCAGCTGTGAAATATTTAAATCCAATAGTGGCATTTTCAATTTCCCCGAATTGCAAAGCAGTGGCAGCGTTCCATGAGTTGAAACTGCCATACAAATAAAGCGAGGTAGGAACCTCTGCGGAAGAATTTGAGGTCGGCAATGATAATTCACCATCGTCATTCACAGAAACCTGATAAGGGTACCGTTCGGAGAAGTCAATGTAATGCCTTCGCCTGCCGCCAAAACCAAACTTTTCGCAGCCATTGCATAAGGAACTGAAAGCAATTGCGTGGTTCCAACTAAAACATAATTCGACCCGCCTGTAGCATCGAGTTCTACTTTAAGGAATTTTAGATTGGTTTTCCAGTTGATGCCTGCGAATGTTCCGGCAACAACAGATCCTTGTCCAATTACCAAATTAAAAAGGCCATTGGCATTCGTCGTTTTAGTTTGTGTTTCTGTGTAAAGTGCAGTTCCGTTTGCAGCATTGTCTAAAACCGTAAGACGAACGCCCACATTGCCGTTTGCAACAGGAGTTCCTGAACCGTTCAAAGCGATTGCCTGGTAAGAAATGCCCTGTGGCACTTGTGCAAAAGCTGATATTGATACGAGTAACAAAAGTAAAATTTTCTTCATGACTAGTGTTTGATGATTTTAAATGAATTTTGTTTTTTTCCGTCGAGTTGAATCAGGTAAATTCCTGCGTTCAGATCAGTCATATCGACTGAATTGTCAGCAGCAACCTGCTTTTGAAGCACAAGTTGTCCCGCGGTGTTGAAGATTGAAATTTTCTGAGTTGAAAGACTTTCTTTACTTTCAAAAAAGATTTTCGCCATTGTTGGATTCGGATAAACCTTGATGCCTTGCGTCAGCTCCAATTCCGGGACTTCCAGAAATTGCTGGTTCACCTGCGCCAAAATACCGATAATGCCACTCGATGACTGGTTTTGATTCTGCGGAACTATTATAATTTCGCCCACAGAAACACTACCGCCCGCACCAATAACGCTTCCTGAATTCACGGTTTGCATTACTGACTGCGCGTTCACCGAAACGAAACCCGCCAGAAAAGTAATAAGTAATAATCGTTTCATATTTTTAGATTTTAACGTGACAAATATATCATTTAAACGAATGCAGTTGGTGTTTTTTGCGATTCAGGCAATTATTTTTTCAGTAACTTCGTTATACTTTAATAAATGTGATAAAATGTCTTCAAGACTTGTAATATTCCTATTTCTCATTTCATGTTTTTCCGCGAAAGCGCAACAGCAAATTTCAGTATTTTTCGACAGCAATAAATCAATTGTCAATGCGAAAGAAAAACAACGATTAACGGATTGGATCATCAACAACACAACTTCAAAAATTGTCGCCATTCACGGTTTTACAGATGAAGACGGCACCAATACATTTAATGATTCTCTGGCCCAAAAAAGAGTAGATTTCGTATTCAATTTTATTCAGGATAAGGTCAAAATCCGCGATGATTTTAAAACCAGAAGTTTCGGCGAAAGCAGGCAGACTTCTAAAATAAAAGCCGAAAACCGCAAAGTCATCATTTATTACATCGAAGAAAAAGATTTACCGCGCGAAAACGAGATTTTAGGAATTAAGCCCGAACCTGTAAAACCGGAACCAATCGCCAAACCTGAAGTTTCCTATCCCGAAAAACTCACTTTCGACAATCCCGACGGTACAAAATCAACCTTCAAACTCGACCGCGAATTCATGAAGCAAATCGGGCTGGGCAAAAAAGGCGAAAAACTCGCACTTCAAAACCTCAATTTCGTCATCAATACCTTCGCTATTGTTCCCGAATCACGCGGTAAATTATATGAACTCTTGCTCGTAATGCAAAAAAATCCCGGAATGAAAATCGACATTCAAGGTCATTTATGCTGCATGCCGTCAGACAAACAAGACCTTTCCACCAAACGCGCCAAAGCGATTTACAGTTTTTTAGTCACTTACGGAATTGACAAAGAGCGCCTGTCATACCGGGGTTTCGGCAGCAGCAAAGCCATTTATCCGATTCCCGAACAAAACGAAGAACAACGCGCCGCCAATCGCCGTGTCGAAATCGAAATCATCGAAAATCCATAATCATGAAAAAGTGGTATTTGTTGCTCGTGCTTTGTGGGAATGCGATTTTTGCACAGAACAATTTTGACGTTTTCTTCGATTTCAACAAAGATATTCCAAACCAAACCGCAATGCTGACACTCAAAAACTGGATGTCAGAACACAAAAAATTTGTCGTAACGAAATTATATGGCTATTGCGACAGTGTAGACAACAGCAGCTATAACAAAGAACTCGCTGCACGCAGAATCAATTCCGTACTCAATTTATTGAAAGAAAATGAAATTGCCATCAGTCCGGCAATCGAATTAATCCCGCTTGGGAAAGACTTCAAACTTTCAAAAATACAAGCCGAAAACCGAAAAGTTACCATTGTTGCACAAGAAATTCCAAAACCCGTCGAAATCAAAAAAACGGAAGAGCCGCAAAAACTTTCCCAACAGGTCAAATCCGCAAAACCCGGCGACATCATTAAACTACAGAATATCAATTTCCTCAATAATTCTGATAAACTTGTAGAAAAATCAAAACCCGTTCTCGACAGTTTATTGTGCGTCATGAATGAAAATCCAAAATTAAAAATCGAAATCCAGGGCCACATTTGTTGCAGCACTGTTGGTGACGTACGCGATGTATCAACTTTACGCGCCAAAGCAGTTTACGTATTCTTACTACGCAAAAAAATCGCAAGAACCAGACTGACTTTCAAAGGTTATGGTACGACACGTCCAAAATTCCCAATCCCTGAAAAGAACGATGAAGAAGAAGATGAAAACCGCCGCGTTGAAATTAAGATTTTAGAAAAGTAATTTCAGACCCGCTGCGCTCTTGGATACGCCTTCGGCTATAGATACGCTTCGCTATGGAAACGGCTGCGCCTATAGACGCGCTTCGCTTTTGTAAGGAAGCGATTGCAGCTTTTCGACAAAGTCAAAGAAGTCCAAAAATCCAAAGGCACAGCCGTTTCCATAGCGGAGCGTATCCATAAAAAAACCGCCCAAAAGAGCGGTTCTCCAAATATTCAGTGGTAGCCTTAACTTTTCTCCAAAATTGATTTTTTCTTCTCGAGCAGATTTTCTCTTCTTCACGACGACTTCGCCCTTGATTTTCAAAGCGACAATCCCGTCTTCCACATTCACGGCATTCGATTCAACCGTAATGGTTTTCCTGATTGTGCCCGGATTCATATTATATTTCACGTCGATTTTTCCTGTTTTTCCCGGTTCAATCGGCGCATCCGGTTTTGATGGCACCGTACAGCCGCAAGTCGATTTTACATTCGAAATAATCAGCGGCGCATCGCCCGTATTCTTAAATTCAAAACTTCTTATTCCGCTGTCAGTTTCCTTTGAAACCGTACCATAATCAATCGTATTCTCCTTCGCCATAAACTCTATTTTCGAACTGGCCTGCGCAAAAACACCGTTCCCGAAACAACAAACGCTAATAAAAGTAAAGCTTTTTTCATGGTCTAAATTTTAATTTGGTTGCGTAAATTTAAATTGTTTTACCTAATGTGCAAATAATTAGTTCTTAATTTTTTATACGCGCCTAATTATTTACTTTTGTACCCAATTGCAAAAACCAGACCAAACAATTTTTGTTGTTTTTTCGGGAGCAATTTCCGGCTATCCGCTCTTATCTTTTCCCGCCTAAAGGAGGCGGTAAAAGGATAACCGCTGCTATCCGGGCTAGGCATTTTGCCCAACCAGAATCTTACGAAACATAATAACTTAGTGCCTCTGTGCCTTAGCGCCTTCGCGGCAAAATAACATACTATGACAATCCCATCGCAATTCGACGCCAAAACCAGTGAACAAAAATGGTACGACTACTGGATTAAAAACAACTACTTTCATTCAGAACCCGACCACAGAACGCCTTATACCATCACAATCCCGCCGCCCAACGTAACCGGCGTCTTGCACATGGGGCATATGCTCAACAACACCATCCAGGATGTTTTGATCCGTCGTGCGCGCCTTAAAGGTTTTAACGCCTGCTGGGTTCCAGGAACCGATCACGCATCCATTGCTACCGAAGCAAAAGTTGTCGCTAAACTCAAAGCCGAAGGCATCAACAAAAACGACTTAACGCGCGAAGAATTCCTCGCCCACGCCTGGGAGTGAACAGACAAATACGGCGGCGTTATTTTGGAACAACTAAAAAAACTCGGTGCTTCCTGCGACTGGGAGCGCACCAAATTCACTATGGACCCGATATGTCGGCATCTGTAATCCGTTTGTTTGTCGATTTATACAACAAAGGACAAATTTACCGCGGTTACCGAATGGTCAACTGGGATCCGGAAGCAAAAACCACGCTTTCCGACGAAGAAGTAATTTACGAAGAGCAACAGGGAAAACTCTATTTCCTTAACTATAAAATCGAAGGCAGCAGCGACTTTTTAACCGTTGCAACCACACGTCCGGAAACCATTTTCGGCGATACCGCGATCTGTATCAACCCGAACGACGAGCGCTTTACACATCTAAAAGGTAAAAAAGCCGTCGTGCCAATAGCAGGCCGTGTCATCCCGATCATCGAAGACGAATATGTTGACGTTGAATTTGGAACCGGATGTTTAAAAGTTACGCCGGCGCACGACATGAACGACAAGACGTTAGGGAGAAGCACAACCTCGAAATCGTTGACATTTTCAATGAAGATGCGACTTTAAACTCTTTCGGATTGCATTACGAAGGTAAAGACCGCTTCATCGTCCGCGCCGAAATCGCCAAAGAACTCGAAGCCAACGGAAGCCTTGCCAAAACCGAGACACATTTGAATAAAGTGGGCACTTCCGAACGCACAAAAGCGGTCATTGAACCGCGTTTATCCGACCAATGGTTCCTCAGGATGGAAGATTTGGTAAAACCGGCCATCAAAGCAGTTTTAGAATCAGACGAAATCAAATTATACCCAAGCCGTTTTAATAATACTTACCGTCACTGGTTAGAGAACATCCGCGACTGGAATATCTCGCGCCAATTGTGGTGGGGGCAACAAATTCCGGCCTACTTCTATGGCGACGGTAAGGAAGATTTTGTAGTTGCTGAAACGGCAGCAGAAGCTTTGGAAATGGCGAAAGCGAAAAACCCAGACATCACAGCAGAAACGCTTCGTCAGGATGCTGATGCTTTGGATACGTGGTTTTCATCATGGCTTTGGCCAATGGCCGTTTTCGGCGGTATCATGGAGCCTGAAAACGAAGATTTCAAATACTATTATCCGACAAATGATTTGGTTACAGCTTCCGGATATTTTGTTTTTCTGGGTCGCCAGAATGATCATCGCCGGTTACGAATACGCCGGAGAAAAACCATTCACCAATGTTTATTTAACCGGATTGGTTCGCGACAGCCAACGCCGTAAAATGTCAAAATCACTCGGGAATTCACCGGATCCATTGGATTTAATTGAGAAATTCGGTGCTGATGGCGTTCGCGTTGGATTGTTACTGAGTGCTTCTGCAGGAAATGACATTCTTTTCGACGAAGAATTGTGCAACCAGGGAAAATCGTTCACCAATAAAATATGGAATGCCTTCCGTCTCATCAAAGGTTGGGAAGTCGCTGAAATTGCACAACCGGAATCTTCAAAAGTGGCGATTGAATGGTACGAAGCCAAGTTGCAGCAAACGCTCCTTGAAATCGAAGACCATTTCGAAAAATACAGAATTTCAGACGCGCTAATGGCGATCTACAAACTCGTTTGGGATGATTTCTGCTCGTGGTTTTTAGAAATGATCAAACCGGCTTATCAACAGCCGATCGACAGCGTGACTTTTGCGAAAGCAACAGAAATGCTCGAATCCAATCTTAAATTATTACATCCTTTCATGCCATTCTTAACAGAAGAAATCTGGCAGCACATTACCGAAAGAAGTGCCGATGAAGCATTAATCGTTTCGACGTGGCCGGAAATAAAATCTTTCGATAAAAATCTTATCACAGATTTCGAAACTACAATGGAAGTGATTTCAGGCGTAAGAAGCATTCGAAAAGACAAGAATATTCCGTTCAAAGATACCATCGAATTGAAAGCGGTTAACAACGATAATGCTTCAACTTATTTCGATGCAGTTGTTACGAAATTAGGCAACATCACTTCGTATGAATATGTGTCTGAAAAGATAGACGGAGCACTTTCTTTCCGCGTTAATTCCAACGAATATTTCGTGCCAATTACCGGAAACATTGATGTAGAAGCCGAAATCAAAAAGCTCACCGAAGAACTCGAATACAACAAAGGCTTCCTGAAATCTGTTCAGGCAAAATTGTCCAACGAAAAATTCGTAAGCGGCGCACCGGAAAAAGTAATAGAAATTGAGCGCAAAAAAGAAGCTGATGCGCAGTCTAAAATTGCCACGATTGAACAAAGTTTAGCGAGTTTGAAATAATATTTAAACCATTAAGGTAGTAAGCTTCATTAAGTCTTGCCTTAATTTTTCTTAATCCCTTAATGGTTCAAAAAAATAAATCCTGAGTGTTTGCTCAGGATTTTATTGGAATTTATTTTTTAATTGCTTCCTCATACCGCTCTCCAACTTTTTTCCAGTTGATAATATTGAAGAATGCATTGATGTAATTCTTACGTTTATATTGGTAATTCAGGTAATAAGCGTGTTCCCAAACATCTAATGCTAAAATCGGCGTTCCCTGAACCAAAACGCCCGGCATCAAAGGATTGTCCTGATTCGGTGTTGAAGTGACCTGCAATTTTCCGGATTTATCGACAATCAACCATGCCCAACCGGAACCAAATTGCTTCTCGGCAGCATCGGCAAATTGGTTTTTAAAGATTTCGAATGAACCGAAATTCGCCGTAATCGCAGTAGCTAAAGTATCTTTCGGTTGTCCGCCCGATTTTCCGGCCATAGAATCCCAGAAAAGTCCGTGATTGTAATAACCGCCTGCATTATTGCGCAGCGCAGGATTATCAGCACCTGCTTTTTTCAAAATATCGATAATCGGCATTTTTTCGTATTCCGTGCCGACAATCACTTTATTGAAATTATTGGTGTAAGTGAGATAATGCTTGGAATAATGCATTTCCATCGTGAGTGCGTCGATTGCAGGTGAAAGCGCATCATATTTGTAAGGCAGCTTTGCCATTTCAAACGTCCCGGATTCAGCAGTTACATCATCAGGATTGCCGATGGAAATCTTTTCTTCCTTCGCGGGAAGCGGCACTTCAACGACTTCTGTTAGTTTTTTGTCGTTGCATGAAGCCAACGCGATAAGTAAAACAAAAGCTGAAATTAGTCGCATTTTTTTCATGAGAAAGCGTTTATTTTTTTTGAAGTGAAATGATGAGATTGATATAAGCTTCTTTAGCTTCGTCAACTGATAAATGGCTGATTTGCATCCAGGCGTTTGTCTTGAAAGCGTTTCTTAAATCAAAGTTGACATTATTGTAATCGACATTTCCGGCGGTCGCGTGTTTGTAATAAGCATATAAACGCAATTGCACGTCCTGCGGCAATTCAGCCTGTGTCATATGGGAAGCGATTTCGACAGCTTCCCTGAATCGTGTATCTAAATCTTTTTCGGACATTTAGGCTTTCAATGCGATTATGGTTTTATTCCCGATGGCTTTTTCGCCCAATTTCACGTTCAGCTCTGTACCAATTGGCAGGAAAATGTCTACGCGGGAACCAAATTTGATAAATCCGGCGTCTTCGCCCTGAACGACCTGCATGCCTTCTTCGGCATAATTGACGATTCTTTTGGCGAGTGCACCGGCAATCTGGCGGTATAAGATTTCGCCCCAGACTTTATTTTCAACCACAACAGTAGTTCTTTCGTTTTCTGTACTCGCTTTTGGATGCCATGCCACGAGGAATTTCCCCGGATGGTATTTGCTGAAATTAACTCTTCCAGTTACGGGAAAACGTGTTACGTGAACGTTTATTGGCGACATGAAGATTGATACCTGAAGTCTTTTATCCTTGAAATATTCGCTTTCGAAAACTTCCTCGATTACGACAACTTTTCCGTCAACCGGCGCTGTTACATTCTTGTTGCTCGCTGCAATCATTCGGTTTGGATTTCGGAAAAACTGCAAAATCATGATCAAAAAGAACAATGCCAGGATCTGGATGGTCTTTAAAATCCATACATTATCGATGAATTTGTCTGTCAGAAGAACAATTCCAACCGTCAGTACACAAGAAATTAAAATGATTTTTCCGCCTTCTTTATGAAAATGTAACATAATTTAAAATTTGATAAAACAAAAATACGAATGGTGCTGCAAATATAATACTATCAAGCCTGTCTAAAACGCCGCCATCGCCCGGCATGATGTTGCCGCTGTCTTTTACGCCTGCGATCCGCTTGAATTTCGATTCGATTAAATCGCCGATTGTACCGAAAAAACTGACTATAAAAGCCGTAATCGTCCAGATGATGACCGATTTGTCAAAATGTTTCGGACTCGGATTAAAATAATATTTCGAGATAAGGAATCCGGCAACAATTGCAAAGATAACACCTCCGACGAAACCTTCAATTGTTTTTTTCGGAGAAATTCTTTCAAAAAGTTTGTGTTTTCCTATCGATTTTCCAACCACATAAGCAAAAGTGTCGTTCGTCCAGATCAAAATAAAAATACTGATGAGGATTTTTGGGTTATAACCTTTTTCCCCGAAAGGAATTTTCGTGATCATGATGAACGGGAAAATCAGGTAGCCCAATAAGAATGCATATTTTGAAAAACTGCTAAGTGTATTGGCAGAATGGCTAAAAAGAAAAACTATTCCTTTAATGGCGGCCAAAATCGAAATGGCGAGACTGATTTTTGTAGTAATATCGATGACATCAGTGATACCGTAATTTTTTCCGGAAAGCGTAAAATGAATTTCGTCTTTAAGGTCATTCTTGAAAAGCACGAGATAACTCAATGATGAATAAACCAGCAGTGCCAGAATTATCGGTATGATTTTGTTGAGTTTTGTAAGTGAAGAAAATTCTGTAACAGCAATTATCAGAAAGATGCCAAACAGGATAAAAAAACTTTCGGTAGAATATAATATCGAGGCGACTAATAGTATAATGTAAACGGCGCCGGATATTGACCTTTTAAGCGTTTCATTCATCTTAAAGATCTTCTAGAAGCAGTAAATAAAGGTTTTTGGCTACGCTTCCGTAATGCAGGAAATCTTCTTCTTTTGCTTTTTCGAAATATTTTATAGTGGTAATATTGGTAGGGTAATCTTTTTCGTAACGTTTTTTGATTTCGCGTAAACCGTCACTTTTGTTTTCAATAATCTGGCTTGTAGTGGCAATAATTACGATGTTTCCGGGTAATTCCTGTGGTTTGTTTTGCTTGATCTGGTTCGATGAAAATAAGATGGAACCTTCATCGGCAATCAGGTTTTCGCAGCTCGCCAACAAAAATTTCGGATTTTCAGGCTTGATGTAATTGAGCTTATTCTCTTCGAGCATACTGAAAAGCTTCGGCTCATAGCAAACAGCTTCACTTTCAAACCAGTCGTTTTCTTCTAAAATATCTTCGAAATGATTTTTTACTTCCGTAAGATTTTCACAGTAGAGAAATTTTCCGCCGTTCTTTCTGAAATTTAAAGTAAAAAGCTCGTCAGCCTGCATGTTTTCTGTTGAAAATGTTTGCATTTCATTTTCTCTTTCTTCATCTGAAGACTCATTTCCGGTGCCAAAAAATTTTCTAAAAAGACTCATATGTAGGGTTCAAGTGCCAGATTAAAATCTGAAATCATTCAAAGATAAAAAAATCTTAATTCAAAAGTTTTTTTGAATTAAGATTTTTCTAAAAAACGGGTAAAATTAGCTTTATAAGGAAGTTTCTTCCTGCAAATTTTCATCGAAAGTCCGTTTGCCGAAAATGGCCTCAAGATCATCTTTGAAAATTACTTCTTTTTCAATCAGGATATCTGCCAGTTTATTGAGTTTGTCTTTATTGCTTTCCAGCAAATCGATTGCCCTTTGGTATTGCCCTTCGATCAATTCTGAAATTTCCTTGTCGATCACCTGCGCAGTTTCCTCAGAATAGGGTTTTGAAAAGCTGTATTCGCTTTGGCCAGTAGAATCGTAATAAGTCACATTTCCGATTTTATCGTTCAATCCGTAAATGGTGACCATCGCACGTGCCTGACGCGTTACTTTCTCCAAATCGCTCAAAGCACCGGTAGAAATCCTTCCAAACGTTACTTTTTCTGCTGCACGGCCGCCCATTGTGGCGCACATTTCGTCTAACATCTGGTTCCGGACGAACTATTAGCCTTTCTTCAGGTAAATACCAGGCGGCACCCAAACTTTGTCCGCGTGGTACAATCGTTACTTTTACGAGCGGCGCTGCGTGCTCGAGCATCCAGCTTACGGTGGCGTGCCCAGCTTCGTGAATTGCAATCGCGCGTTTTTCTTCCGGTGTTACGATTTTATTTTTCTTTTCGAGTCCGCCGACGATTCTGTCAACTGCGTCAAGGAAATCCTGTTTGTCAACTGCCGGTTTGTTGTTCCTGGCGGCAATTAAAGCGGCTTCGTTACAAACATTGGCGATATCAGCACCTGAAAATCCTGGTGTCTGCTTGGCTAAGAAATCAGTATCTAAATTTTCTACTTTTTTAAGCCGAACTAAATGCACTTCGAAAATCTCTTTTCTTTCGCGGATGTCCGGTAAATCAACGTAAATCTGTCTGTCGAAACGACCGGCACGCATCAAGGCTTTATCGAGAACATCGGCGCGGTTGGTAGCTGCCAAAACGATTACATTTGAATTGGTCACGAAACCGTCCATTTCTGTAAGTAATTGATTCAGCGTGTTTTCTCTTTCGTCATTGCCGCCTGACATGTTGTTTTTGCCACGCGCTCTTCCGACTGCATCAATTTCGTCGATGAAAATGATGGCCGGAGATTTTTCCTTCGCCTGCTTGAACAAATCACGAACGCGCGAAGCGCCGACACCTACGAACATTTCAACGAAGTCTGAACCTGATAAAGAAAAGAATGGGACTTTAGCTTCACCGGCGACTGCTTTTGCTAATAATGTTTTTCCGGTTCCCGGAACTGGCCGACCAGCAAAGCGCCTTTTGGTATTTTTCCGCCGAGATTGGTGTATTTTTCAGGATTTTTGAGGAATTCAACAATCTCCTGGATTTCCTCTTTGCGCCTTCTAACCCGGCAACATCTTTAAAAGTTGTTTTAATATCGTTCTTTTCGTCAAATAATTTTGCTTTGGATTTTCCGATGTTGAAAATCTGTCCGCCACCGCCACCGCCTGCCGCTCCTGACATTCTTCGCATAATCAATACCCAGAAAACCACGATAATGATAATCGGGACGATAATTTGGACGATGTCTGAAACGTTGCTTTTCGGTTGGAAATTATATAACTTAAGTTTTCCTTCAAGCTTTGCTTTTTCGAGTTTTTCCTGGAAAATTTTCTCGTCACCGTTGGCATCGAGATATAATTGAGTGCCTGTCTTCGGTAATTTTGCGAAAATCGGATCGTTCGACGCTGCCTTTGTAAGCGTGATTTCAGAACCTGATTTGTCGTAAACCACAACCTGCTCAAAGTAACCTTTTTCAAGATATTCGTTGAAGGTCGAGGTGTCGATGCTTTTTTTCTGGAAGGTATTTTCCTGTGTAAACCAGACAAAAGGAGTACCGCTGCCACTGCTCCATAAATCCACAACGGATTAAATTTTTGCATTTTTGGAGATGGATTATTATCGTTAGCCATTAAATTGCTTCTTTAGTATTTATTTTGGATTGTAGTAATCTTCGCGTCGCCCCAAAGGCTTTCGATGTTGTAGTATTCGCGAATGTGTTTCTGGAAAACGTGAACGACGATATTGACATAATCCATCAGCACCCATTCGGCGTTTTCAGCGCCTTCGACGTGCCATGGTTTGTCTTTTAGTTCTTTGGAGACGGTTTTTTGAACGGAAGTCACGATGGCATTTACCTGTGTGTTTGAGTTCCCGTTGCAAATGATGAAATAATCGCAGGCGGAATTGTCAATTTCCCTTAAATCCAGAATATCAATATCATTTCCCTTTACTTCTTCAATTCCTTTGATGATATTAGCCAGCAAAATATCATTATTTACAGTCTTTTTCGCCATTTATTGTTTGTGTATAAGTTTGCAAAGTTACCAAAATTTGTCGTATTTTCTGAACCTTAACAGAAGATTAAATTTTGTTGTATTAAATTCGCTTCATGCAATTAATCAAACTCGATGCCATAGATTCTACCAACGACTTCCTGAAAGGAATTGCAGGTAACCCTGAACCTTGAAAACTTCACCGTTGTCAGTGCTGAAAACCAAACGAAAGGAAAGGGGCAGATGGGGGCGAAGTGGGTTTCTGAAATCGGTAAAAACCTTATAATGAGTATTTTGATTAAGGATTTGCTGCCGGATATCAATCAGATATATAATTTGAACGTTGCTGTTGCTGTTAGTATTATCGAGGTGTTGGAAGATTATAAAATCCCGCAACTTTCTGTAAAATGGCCAAACGACATTATGGCAGGCAATAAAAAAGTAGGTGGCATACTGATTGAAAACAGTATCAGGAGTAGTGGCGAAATTTTCTCAATTGTAGGTATCGGGCTTAACGTCAATCAATCAAATTTTGAAGATTTACCGAAGGCATCGTCACTTTCAGTAGCCACCGGAATTTCATTCGACAAAGAGGAATTATTAGTAAAAATCACGGAAAGGATTGAACAGAATTCAGCTTTAATATTTGAAAATCAACCAGAAATTTTATGGAAAAGATATCTTTCATTTTTATTTAAAAAAGGAATTCCGATGGCTTTTGAAATTACTGCTTCCGGAGAAAGAATTATGGGGATAATCACTGATGTTTCTGCTGATGGGAAATTGCTTCTGAAGGTTGAAGATGATAGCATAAAATCATTTGGAATTAAGGAAATCCAAATGTTGTATTAGTGGAATCAAAAGTCAAGTCGAAACAAAATTTAACAAAAAGTACGGCTTTTCCGTAACCGACTTGTCGCGGAAAATCGTATCTTACCTTCAGGGAAGGGGAAAATGCATCCTTACAAAATAATCAGATTCCTTGTATACGGGAAAGCCGTAAAAATTGTTAAAGTTTTAATCTCATTTTCAATTTATAAGCTAAAACCAATTGCTTTAAGTTAGCTTGACGCAACACCAACAAAAAAGCCGCAATCAAATTTTGCAGCTTTTATTAATTTTATGTTGGTCTTCTGATTTCGAATTTTCCTTTTCGACTACAATTTTTCCATATTCACAGAAAGCGTCTCAATAAATTTACCAATAGGCCCTTTGATCATCATGGCCATCATCGCATTGAATTCGCCTTCAAAAAACAATTGAACAGTCGAAATATTTTCTGAAACAGCTTCAATATTAGCAGTCAAAGTAAATGGTAATTTATCCGAAGCGGCGCCTAAAACGATTTTCGAATTCGGCGTCTGCTCTTTCATTTTCAATTTGATTTCCGGCATTCCCTTCAATCCGAAAATAAAGGCATCTTCACTCAAAACCTCGAATTTGGCAATAGTATCGGGCATTAATTTTTCAAAATTGGCAACTTGTGTCAGTTGCTCAAAAATATATTGTGCCGGTTTCTGTACGGTTGTTTTTGGGCTTTCTAAATTCATAGGTTTAGGGTAAAGGGTTTAAGGTTCAGGGTAAGAACTGTCAATTATCAATTTTCCATTGTTAATTAAACTTCAATGCCCAGGTTGAAGGACTTACGCGCCATTCAATAAGCGTTTGTTCTTCTTCTTCTGTGATATATTTTTTCGACAAAGCCAATGGCAGTAGGCTTTCGTAATTGCTCAACGTATACAAATCGACATTAGCGTTCTTGAAATTTTTGTTCGCAACGTCAAATCCGTAACTGAAAATTGCAGCCATTCCTTTAACATTCGCGCCAGCTTCCTTTAAGGCTTCAACCGCCATCAGGCTGCTGTTTCCGGTGCTGATCAAATCTTCGATGACGACTACATTTTGTCCTTTTTGGAGAAAACCTTCGATTTGGTTCAATCTTCCGTGTTTTTTCGGCTCAGGACGAACATATACAAATGGTAATGCCAATGCTTCCGCAACCAATAATCCGATGCCGATGGCACCAGTGGCAACACCGGCAATTACGTCAGGTTTTCCGAATTGTTTTTCGATGTTTTTGGCGAATTCTTCCTTGAGATAATTGCGGATCGGTGGAAATGAGAGCGTTATCCTGTTGTCGCAATAAATCGGCGATTTCCATCCCGAAGCCCATGTAAAAGGATTTCCCGGATTCAATTTAATTGCGTTTATTTGTAAAAGCAACTCGGCAGTTTTACTGGCTGTATCTTTATTAAAAATCATACTACAAATGTATAAAGTTTTTGTGAACGACAAACCACTTTTTTTAACCAATGAAATCTTTAAAGAGACAGATTTTCAATTGTTTTTGCTGGAAAGTGCTGATATAAAGAAGATTATAACTAAAATATTTCAGAATAAAATTCCAAAAGCTTATTTGTACCATCCTGACGAAAAGGAAATCCTGAAGACGCTGAAATCAAAAATGCCGGTGCAAAAAGGGGGCGGCGGACTCGTTTATAACAAAAATAACGATGTACTTTTTATCTTCCGTCACGGCAAATGGGATCTGCCAAAAGGCGGTGTAGAAAAAGGCGAGGAAATGGAACAGACTGCCTTGCGTGAAGTCGAGGAAGAAACCGGCGTAACCAATCTTGTCATCACCGATAAACTCCAGAAAAACCTATCATATTTTCAAGCGCAACGGCCGCTACAAGCTCAAAATCACGCATTGGTTTGAAATGCGCACCGATTTTTCAGGCACACCACAAGGCCAATTGGAGGAAGGCATCGAGAAAGTCGCCTGGCTGAATCCGTCAGAAATTAAAGAGGCTTTGGAGAATTCTTATGAAAATATAAAATTGCTCTTCGAATAATCAGTTTATTTTTCGGTAAACCGGATACTGCAGATGCGCCTTTTCATAATAAACAGAATGTTTGTAAACCCAATCGAGCTGCGCTTCCGATTTTCAGCAAATTGCTTATCATCATTGATTTTTTGCTGTAATCCGGCTTTTAATTGCGGATTTTTCTGCAACAATTCCGCCGCCAGATCTTCAAATACATAATCAGAATAACCTTCTTTTTGCTGCAGCATTGTATCGAAGAAATTCCAATTGAAGAACGAATCGATGCCTTCAGGTTCAAGTGTTTCCAATAAATATTTCACGCCTTTCTGCCGCGTCGAAAAAATGTAATCGCCTTTATGAAAAGTGATTTTTTCCGTTTTTACACTGACTTTTGTATTGCGGTGTAAATAATGCCCTTCATAAGCCGAACTGACCGTATTGTAATCTGCAATCTTATAACTTTCTACTTCAATGATTGAGTCTTTTACCAATTGTGTGTATGCAATTCCGTTGCTTTTTAGCAAATCGATGACATCCCAGAAACCGCCCGGAACAATATACGCTTCAGGAATTATAATTTCTTTCGATGGCTTGAATTCTTTATAGAACGGAATGTTCTTCGTAAATGGTTTCGTCCTGTCATAGAATAATCTGTCTCCGGTCGTGACTTCGCTTTTCTTGTGCGAACCTTCAAATCCCATGAACGGAATCGTGCCGGCTTTTGCACTATCGACTTCCCAGCGCAGTGTATAATTTTTGCCAGGAGCATATTGCTTTTCATTTTCAAGCCGCATTTGCCTGATTTTCTGGTAGTTGTTATCAGCATAATCAATTGCAGAAATCATATATTCATAAGTAGCTTTGACGCGCGAATTGTATTTCTTGAGCATGTGCGTTTCGACCACAAATCCGATGGTATTGAAAAGTGAAGTGTATCCCGTTGCAAAACGCGGACTCTCGAAAAACTGCTGAAAGCCTTTCTCAGGCGTATCGCTCCAGGCATTGACATAAGGCGTCGTTTCGATTTTCTTCTTTTTCATATCGGCAACCAGCGCAGGCATCATTTCCTCATTGAGATATTTCCCAAGAATATTGCCGAGTTTGTTGTGTTGCGTCATGATATATGTCAATGTATATTGGTAATCGGCGCCGTCGCTCACGTGGTTGTCGATAAAAATATCAGGATTTGTCTTTTGGAATATTTCGATGAAACTCCGCGTATTCCTCGTATCGGTTTTGATGAAATCGCGGTTCAGGTCGTAATTGCGTGCATTACCGCGAAAACCATATTCTTCGGGTCTAGGTCCTGGTTCACGCGCGAAGTGGAATTCCTGTTCAAAGCCCCGCCGATATTATAAACCGGAATCGTCACTATCACAGTGTTTTTTGGAATTTTGATTTTCCCTAAAGCCAAGTCGCGAAAGAGCATCATCGTCGCATCGATGCCATCAGGTTCACCGGCATGGATGCCATTGTTGATTAAAATCACGGCTTTATTCTTATTGATTTCAGAAAAGTCGAAATTTTTATCCGGATTGAAAATTACAATATGCAACGGCTCACCACTGTCGGTCAAACCCATTTGTTCCATTTTTACAGATGAAAAATCTGCATCGAGCATTTGAAAATAAGCTATTGCGGTAGCATAATCAGCTGATTGGTTGCCGTTTCCTTTTTCAAAATAAGTGTCGTATTTATTGGATTTCTGAGCAAGAATACTTGTAGAAATCAATAAAATCAAAAGCGTAAAAATTCTCATTTTTGATATTTTCAAAGTGAGATCAAATGTAATGATTTACGCGTTTGCTGCATCAACTGATAATTCATAACCCAAAATTCATAATTCAACATTACCTTTGCCGCATGAATCCACATCATTCCAATAATATCCTTGCGAATTTAGGTATCGAAAGCCTCAACGAAATGCAGGAAGCCGCAGGCGAAACAATCTTAAACGATAACAATGTCCTGCTGTTATCGCCAACGGGTTCAGGAAAAACCATGGCTTTTTTATTGCCGGTTTTTGAAATGCTGCAGCCGGAAATCCTCTCAGTACAATGCCTGATTTTAGTTCCGTCAAGAGAATTGGGCCTGCAAATCGAACAGGTCTGGAAGAAAATGGGCACCGATTATAAAGTGAATGTGTGCTACGGCGGCCATTCCATCGATACCGAAATCAAGAATCTGAGCAATCCGCCAGCCGTTTTAATCGGAACGCCGGGAAGAATTGCAGATCACATTGACCGCGGTACTTTTCGCGCAGATAAGATTCAAACTTTGATTTTAGACGAATTTGACAAATCGCTGCAACTGGGTTTTCACGAACAAATGTCCTTCATAATCGCGAGATTGCCAAAGTTGAACAAGCGCGTTTTGGTTTCTGCCACTTCCGGGATTGAAATTCCAAGATACACCAAAGTCGTTAATCCGACTGTTCTCGATTTTATCAATGAAGAAGAAAAAAGCACGAATCTTTCGCTGAAAATGGTCATTTCGAAAGAGAAAGACAAGATTGGCAGCCTTTTCAATTTAATTTGTTCACTCAAATCTGAAGCCGCAATTATCTTCTGCAACCACCGCGACGCCGCCGAACGCATCAGTGATACTTTAAACGAAAAAGGAATTTACTCTGTTTATTACCACGGCGGAATCAGCAGGACGAACGCGAACGCGCTTTGATACAATTCCGCAACGGCAGCGTTTCTTATCTTGTGACGACAGATTTGGCCGCACGCGGACTCGATATCCCCGAAATGAACCACGTTATTCATTACCATTTGCCATCAAAAGAAGATGAATTTACGCACCGAAACGGAAGAACCGCAAGAATGTCGGCTTCGGGAACGGCATATATTATCGTAAATGACAGCGAAAAAAAGATAGAGTACATCAATTATGATATGCCGGTTTTGAATGTAGAAGGAAAAAATACGCTTCCGAAAACCACCGCATTTCCAGACGATTTACATCAGTGGCGGAAAAAAGAATAAACTCAATAAAATTGATATCGTCGGCTTCTTTTCGCAAAAAGGGAAGCTTGAAAAAGGCGATTTGGGACTGATAGAAGTGAAGGATTTCGTTTCATTCGCCGCAGTGAAATATGACAAAGTCATGCCGCTTTTGAAAAATATCCGCGATGAGAAGATGAAAGGAAAGAAGTTTAAGATTGAGGTGGCGCGGAAGGTGGTAAAGAAAGTTGAATAGCGAATTTGAAAATTAGCGAATTAGCGAATGATTTTTTAAAATTTCGTTTTCAAATCAAATACAGTAAGAAACTTACAATATCTAATTTCTGATATATTTTATGGATGTCGCTTGGCATTAGCTAATTCGCTAATTTTCAAATTCGCTAATTATTTCACTCTAACAGAATCCGGCACAAGCATTTCATATTCCCCATTATTCCTGATGACATCCCTTACAATACTCGAACTGATGTAAGAAGTATTCGCTGCCGTCAAAAGGAAAATCGTTTCAATTTTAGACAATCGGCGGTTGGTATGCGCAATCGCTTTTTCGAATTCAAAATCGGCTGGATTTCTCAAACCGCGCAGGATGAATTTCGCCTTTACTTTTTTGCAGAAATCAATCGTAAGCCCTTCGTAAGTCACCACAGAAACCGACGGTTCATCAGCAAAAGCTTCTTCGATAAACCGCTTTCTTTCTTCAAGTGAAAACATATATTTCTTTTCGGCATTGATACCAATAGCCACGATTATTTCATCAAAAAGCGGAATGCTGCGTTTGATAATATCAAAGTGCCCTAAAGTTATGGGGTCGAAAGATCCGGGAAAAACTGCTTTTTTCATATCTCAGCTAAAATGTAAAGGTAAGTATAAATTCAGATTTATGTGATGCGGAGTGTTTTTATCGCCGCAACCCATTCGGTTTTATTGCAGGTTTTACAGTTGCTGCTTCCGGGTTGGAGTGCTTCGGTTTGTCCGCAAAATGTGCAGGCGTAAAGTCCGTTTTCGGAAATCGTTTTGCTTTTCTGTGAAAATAAATGCGGCGTAATCGGGAGTCCGAACTTGACATCTTCGTCTTCATAATAATAAACGCTGACTTCACCGCTGGTTTCTAAATACGCATTTTTAACTTGTCCTAAATGCTCAACGGATTTAATGCGCAATTCGGTGAAAAATTCGTCCTGTGCCAGGCTTTCCTTCTTAAAAGTCGTCACGGAAAATTTCCCGTCATGAATCAGGCATTCTGTTTTCCCTTCGATGAATTCTTCGAACCTGCGGCTTTTTCCGGCCAGCCAGGTTACGACCCTGTACATGATGATGATGACAGAAAATACCGTAAAGGCAGGAACGATGCCCACATCTTCATAAAACATCGGGTCGCCTGCTGCTGAACCAAGTGCAATGATAATCACCGTTTCAAAAACCGATAATTGCTTCACGCCGCGCTTTCCGGTGAGTTTCATCGTGAGTAAAAGCACCGTAAACATGACTGCCGAACGGAAAATCACTTCCCATAAAAAATTAACCGGAAGCTCGTTAAATAAGACGCGTTCCCATTCGAAGATATCTTTCATATCAGGTTATTTTTGCAGGCAAAGCTCGATGGCGTTGGTGAATAAATCTTCGAGTGAAATTCCCGCAGCTCTTGCCTGTTGCGGAATAAGGCTTTCGGTTGTCAATCCCGGAATCGTATTCACTTCGAGCAAATGCGGTTCATCATTTACAAAAATGTATTCACTGCGCGAAAAGCCGCTCATTTTCAAAATTTCATAAACGCGTTTGGCTACGGTGCTGACTTTTGCTGTCATTTCGTCTGAAATTCTTGCAGGTGTGATTTCCTGGGATTTTCCTAAATATTTGGCTTCATAATCGAAGAAGTCGTTTTCTGAGACGATTTCCGTAATCGGCAAAACCGTCACCGTTCCTTTATAATTGATGACCCGACAGAAACTTCGGTGCCGTCGAGGAAACTTTCGATGATGATTTCGTTGTCTTCTTTATAAGCGACTTCAATCGCAATCGGCAATTCATCGGCATTTTTCACTTTAGAAATACCGAAACTTGAACCCGATTTATTGGGTTTTACAAAACACGGTAATCCGACTTTTGCGACAATTTCGGCTTCGTTGATGACATCGCCTTTGTTGAGGTAATAGGATGTCGCGGTTTTAATGCCATAAGGTTTTAACACCGAAAGCAGATCGCGTTTGTTGAAGGTGAGTCCGGCCTGGTAGAAATTGCACGAGCTTTGCGGAATGCCGAGCAATTCGAAATACGCCTGCATCAACCCATCTTCGCCCGGCGTTCCGTGAATCGCATTGAAAACCGCGTCAAATTTAATTTTTTCACCATTTGCGGTCACCGAAAAATCGTTTTTATCGATTGGGAATTCCGCATTTTCATCATCAACATAAACCCATTTTTCCTTGAAAATATGAATGCGGTAGCCTTTAAATTTAGATTTATCAAGAAATTGGTAAACGACATTTCCGCTTTTAAGCGAGATTTCGAATTCGCTGGAGTAGCCGCCCATGATGATGGCAATGTTTTTCATTTTGGATGTTTGGTATTGGTTAATTTTAGAGAAAAGAATCAAGAGGCAAGAATCAAGACAATACAGGAGTGTTGATTCTTGCTTCTTTCTTCTTTGCCCTCTCTCCTCACAAAATTATCATTTTTTTTGAAACCGATTGCTTTTACTATTTTATATCTTTGCGGGAAATAAAGCAACTATGAGTTTAAGCAATTATCTGAAAAGCAAAGTATTTTTTATCCAGTTGGCGATGGCTTTTGGGATTATCCTGGTTTTGGGATTCCTTTTGCTGCAATGGATCAGTTTTTCGACGAATCACGGTGAGGAAATCACGGTGCCGAACCTGGCAAAAATGTCAGTAGAACAAGCCGAAGAAAAACTCGATGATGCCGATTTGGATTATGTATTGCTTGATACGGTTGATTATGTTGCCGATTATCCGAAGTTTTCTGTCGTAAAACAAGATCCGTTGGCGGGCGACAAAGTTAAAAAGAACCGTAAGATTTATTTGAAAATCAATTCTTCCGAATTTACGTCTGTTCGTGTTCCCGATCTTATAGAACGCACTTTGAGGCAAGCTGATCCTACTTTGAAATCAGTCGGACTCGTACTCGGCAAAATCACTTACAAACCTTATTTAGGAAAAGATATGGTGCTGGAGATGAAGCAAAACGGCAAAAACCTGAAGCCCGGCGATAAAGTGCTTAAATCTTCTGTAATTGATTTAGTTCTGGGCGACGGGAAGGTCGGTTATGATGAAGAACCGGTTGATTCTTCAGACACAAATTAAATTGCTTTGCCTTCGGGCAGATGATTTCCGAATTCCAAATTTCTAAAAAAAATGAACTCCGAATACACGCCTGACCTCGATTCAGAAGACGACCTTTTTGAGCACTACCGCTTTGAAGTCCCAAAAGGACAGGCTTTCCTGCGCATCGACAAATACCTAATGAGCCAGATTGCCAATTCAACGCGCAATAAAATCCAGAATGCAGCTGAAAACGGGGATATTTATGTAAATGATGTTCCGGTAAAATCGAATTATAAGGTAAAGCCGATGGATGTGATCCGAATCTTACTGTCACATCCACCATTTGAAAACCACGTACTGCCCGAAAATATTCCGCTAGACATTGTTTACGAAGATGACGCTTTATTGCTCATCAACAAGCCTCCCGGACTCGTAGTACATCCCGGGCACGGCAATTATACCGGAACTTTGGTCAATGCTTTGGCGTATCATTTCGAAAACCTTCCGATGAACAGCAGCGAACACCCCGGACTCGTGCACCGCATAGACAAAGACACTTCCGGGCTACTGGTAATCGCCAAAACAGAAGCCGCCATGACGCACCTGGCAAAACAATTCGAAGCCAAAACTTCTGAACGGGAATATGTCGCTTTAGTCTGGGGAAATGTCAAAGAAGACGAAGGCACCATCGAAGGCAATATCGCGCGGCACGTTAAAGACCGCATGCAAATGGCCGTTTTTGCCGACCCTGAAATCGGAAAACCGGCAATCACGCATTATAAGGTTTTAGAGCGTTTCGGGTATGTGACTTTGGTTTCCTGTGTATTGGAAACCGGCCGTACGCACCAGATCCGCGTGCATATGAAACATATCGGGCATACATTATTCAATGACGAACGTTACGGCGGACATCTCATTTTAAAAGGCACGACATTTACCAAATACAAGCAATTCATTGACAATTGCTTCAAAACTTTGCCGAGGCAGGCGCTTCACGCGAAGACACTCGGATTTGTGCATCCGGTGACAGGCGAAATGATGCGTTTTGATACCGAATTGCCGCAGGATATGCAGGAAGTGATTGAAAAATGGCGCAATTATTCCAAATCGCATACGGCTGAAGACGAAGAAGAATAGTCAGCGAAAAATGAAATTGGCGAAAATCATATCACAAGCGATACTGTTTTTCATAACTGTCAATTCCTTCGCACAGGAAATTGCGCCTGAAAGGGTATTCCGCCCTGAAACAAAACGCAGCTGCATCCGCCCAAAATCCATCTTCAAAATCAACAATACAATCAACGAAGGTTCCGGACTCGTTGCCCTGGAATGGTTTACTCTGGACGCATAACGACAGCGATGATGCGACGCTTTACGCCCTCGACACCATCAGCGGAAGCATCGTCTCAGCATATCCGCTGCCGCTCAAAAACCACGATTGGGAAGAACTCAGCCAGGATCAGGATAATTTTTATCTCGGCGATATCGGCAATAATTTCGGAAAGAGAAATGTGCTTTCCATTTACAAAATCGATAAAAGTTCTTTGTTGGCACATCAGCCAAAAATCGATACCATCACTTTTTCCTGGCCTGAAACTATCGCCAAAGGCGAAAAAATGCACATCAATTTCAATTGCGAGGCGATGGCGGTGATTGGTGACAGTATTTATCTTTTTACCAAAGAATATCAGAAAACCCGCCAGACACAGGTATTTTCAATTCCGTCAAAACCTGGGAATTATGTTGCTAAATACAAAGCAACTTTGAAAACGCGTGTACTTGTCACTGGCGCGAATTACAACGAAAAAAATAAGACCCTTGCGCTTTGCGGATACAACCTGACGGTACGGCCTTTTATTTTACTGTTCAGTGCATTTGAAAATAATGATTTCTTTTCAGGAAAAATGCGCAAAATCAGGATCAAAAAACGCTTCCGGCAAACGGAAGGCATTGCCAGTTTTGACGGAAAATCCTATTATACTATAAGCGAAGATTTACAGTATTCGTTGCTGCATACGCCGCCAACGTTGCAGAAAATTGTGATAGAGGATAATTAGAAAGCATTTAAACACAAATTGCACGAATTTCCACAAATTTATCAGTAGAAATTTGTGGAAATTTGTGTTATAGAATTGAATAGTTAGAGAAATCCGCGTTTATCTGCGACTTTCTCTTTCATCGCGTTCCCTGACCACCCCGGCCTGCGGCCACCCCTCCGGAGGAGGGGAATGCAGAATGTGCAATTACTAATGTAGTAGTGATAAATTAATCTTCGGAATAACTCTTTTTTGACATCGCTTTTTGTTTGAAAACCTTCCCCGGATATTTCTCTGCATACCCATGAATCAACTGCATGATATAATGGTTGCTGTGGTGCGGCGTCACATAGTCTTTGATGGCAGCCGGATTTGAAATCTGGATATCGGTGCCAACGTAACCCATGCCGTAAAAATGCCCGTTCTCGACCCAGATACAGCTTTTTTCATCTGCCGTGCGGCCTTTGTCGATGATGGCAAAATTCGGCCTGTTCTCTTTTATGAAAGCGATGGCATTTTCGATTTTTTCGTTATGGCTATCAATTTCAGGCAGTGCGGAATCGTCCTGCCGTAGCGGTAATCCGTCTTCAACGGTGACGCAGTATTTACAAAAACGATTGTCTATTTCAAATTTAACGGCAAGATTGCGCAACAGGTTGATGCCGTCGTTGAGGTTGTTGAAAGATTCGATATTGGTCTGGAATTTACTCACCTTTCCAATCGCCAGATAGCGGTAACCACTGCGCGCTTCGTATTCATACAGTCCGAATTTGGGTTCAAAGCCTTTCAGTGCGCGGTTGTAGGTTGGCCAGAGCTTCTTGATTTCGGTGCATTCGAGCAAAAGCGCCATCAATTCGGTTGCACAGACTTCAAACGAAATGCCGTAAATTTCACGCAGGAAATGCTGCCGTTGCGAAGTGATCTTATGGCCGCTGAAGTGAGACGCGACGCGCTTTTTAAGATTGACCGCTTTCCCTACATAAACAACTTTCTTTGCATCATTATAAAAATAATATACGCCCGGTTTTTCGGGTAATTGTGCGAAATCTTCGGGAGGCAGATTGGGCGGCAGGCGCTGGTCCTGTGCTGTTTTCCTGATCATTTTCTGCATTTCGCCTTCAGCATCCCATTCGAGCAATCGCGAAAATAATATGGCGGTGGCATCGGCGTCACCTCCTGCACGGTGGCGGTTTTCAACGTTGATGTTCAGCGAACGGCACAGATTCCCGAGGCTGTAAGACGGCAGTCCGGGTTTGATTTTCCGCGACGCGCGAACGGTGCAGAGCTTCCTGGCAGTCCATTTGAACCCGGATGCTTCGAGCTGGTGCCGCACGAACGTATAATCGAAATTGACATTGTGGGCAACGAAGACCCTGTCGGTCAGCATTTCGAGCACCTTTTCTGAAATGTCATCGAAAATCGGGGCATCGCGCACCATTTCGTTATTGATGCCGGTGAGTGCGAAAATCGGCAACGGGATTTCCTGCTGCGGATTGACGAGTGTCTCCCAGCGGTCGATTACCTGCGTGCCGTCGTGAATGATGATGGCGATTTCGGTAATGCGGCTGCCACTGGCATTTCCGCCTGTGGTTTCAATATCGACAATGGCATATTCGGTGTTTTTCATTAGAAAAAGGGAAAGGAAAATTGATTCGTGAGCTTACAAAAATATCGTATTTTTTGATTGGCGGGGTGGTGGTTGTGTTAAAGTAGATAGTTAAAATCGGAAGTCAGAACCAACTTACAAAATCGTTTTTCCAATCCTTTGTAAATCCCTGTGTTGCTTTGCGGTTCTCTGCGTAATAACATTTCACAAGCTTACCACAATCCCGTTTCCCTGACGTGTAAAACACAACTTCTTTCGGGATATTGCTGACAGGCTATCACCGGAATTTACTATCGATGCCGTGCCTGATACGAAGGATGCGGAAAGGATTGCTGCGTTAGAGCTTGAGGTTACGGTTTTGAAGGCGGAAAGGGAGGTTTTGATTTGGGCGATGCGGGGGTAGGGTTTTGGATGTTGTTATGAATATATGTGGGCGATAGCTGCTAAGATATGGCGAACTAAAAAAAAAACAAATTAAATCAGAAAAAAAGGTTAATTAAAAAATATTTAGTTATCTTTATAACTTATAGGTTATATTTGCATGAAAAAAGCGGTAATAGTGAGACACGGAACTAAATATAATATAGCTTGTGACTTGGATTTTTTGCCTGAATTTATGAATTATGTTATGCAAGATCCGCAACACACTAGCGAAATAAAAATTATTTTCAGTCAAATTTTAGAAGGTCTAAAAAGTAAAAAATTTGGTGACGAACCTCACGGGACTAAGTCAATGAAGCCTTTCAAAAATAGAGAAAATGACCGAATAATTTGCAGTGTCAAGAAAGCAAAAGGAGAAAAACAAACTATAATTATGTCAGAAATATATTTACATAAGAATAGTGATGAAGTAGATAAAAAGTTAGATGTTAGATATAAAGTTGTTTCAAAACATGAATATGAAATTATTAAATAAATTAATCCACAAACTAGACACATCAGAATTTGATGTGACTTTTGAATCACAAATGGTTCAAAGTAGAATAATTAGTGTATTTCTTGAGATTATTGAATTTAAAAACCTAACTCAGCAAGAGCTCGTGCAGTTAACCGGGCTTTCGCAACCATTTTTAAGTGCAATTTTTAATAACAGGAAAAAATTAAATGTAGAACATATTGCAAAACTTCAAAAAGCATTAGGTGTTATTTTACAACCGCCTACATACTTGTCTAAAGAACAACATCATTATGAATATTACAATGAAAGTGATTATAGCGGATTGGATGAAATTTGTAGACTTAAAAACAACGATGTAATAATTTTACAATTAGGAGATTTTTTAAAATCCAGAGATGGATTTAAAACCGATAATAATTTATTAAATAAAAATTTGACCCCGAAACCTAAGAAATATGAATTTGCATAATTTTTCAAATAATGCGTTATTTAATAGTGATATATTGATTGAGAGTCAGTATGTAAAAGCTATTCAATTCATAACCCCTCCGGGTACTGACTTTGATTTTAATTCTGAGAATATTAATTTGGATTATCAATATCACATTCTCGATAATTCCGAGGATAAACGTTTTCACATTGTCCTTTTAGAGTTTAGCATTACTGAAAATGGTGTTGATGGAAAAGAACCCATTTGTGTTTTAAATATTGTTTTAGAAGGGATATAT
Organism: Flavobacterium sp. 3HN19-14; assembly: GCF_051373205.1. Lineage (NCBI taxonomy): Bacteria > Pseudomonadati > Bacteroidota > Flavobacteriia > Flavobacteriales > Flavobacteriaceae > Flavobacterium > Flavobacterium sp. 3HN19-14. The sequence continues at coordinate 3,258,564 of NZ_JBPPZT010000001.1, read as the reverse complement.
AAAATAAATGATTCAGTGGAGTATGATGATTCTAGTTTTAGTACAATCAAACATTTCGGGAGTTTAAATCTTATAATAAACTTTCTTAGATTGGTACTTTATAATATTACCTCGATGACATCAAATACTGGTTTCTATCTACCGCTAATTGATATTTCAAAACTTCACGAAAAAAACATGACTAAGCCCACGAAAAAAAGAAGTAAAAAAGTGTCATCAAAAAAGTAATATTCGATAACGCGCATTTCCAATCCATCGCCAAAACCAAACTGCAACCAAACCCTGCAGTTTTTTTATACACAAAATTCACTAACTTTGGTAAAACCACAACCGCCATGCTCAAAGACAAACTCCGCTCCAAAAAGAAAAGCTCAAAAAAGCCAGCCACATCATCGCCGGAATGATCATCCTGCTGCATGCGGTCGAGCGTTACGAAAGCGGGCATGCGACTTATCCTGTGTTTGCGGTTTTCGGATTGGTTTTTTTGGGCGTTGCAGCATTTCACCACAAGCTCGCTGCGAAATTCCGCTATATCGATGTGCTGTTTTTCAGCATCGAGGCGACTTTGTCGTTCGTGATTGCTTATGAATATTTCCACGCCGGAAAATCGGCATTGCCTTATGTTTATATTTTCGCCGGACTGATGCAGTTTTCGGGGATTTATTTTTTTCGGAAAAGACACATAGCACATAATTGATAATTAAGCCCCTGCACACTGAACTAATACCCTGAACCCAAAAAATGAGAAAATTAACCGCCTATAATTTCCTTTCGCTTAACGGCTATTACAAAGGAATCGACAATGACATCAGCTGGAACCGCCACGGCCAGGAAGAAAACGAGTTTGCTTCGGAAAACTCACAAGCGGAAAGCGTATTGGTATTTGGCCGGATTACCTATGAAATGATGGCAGGTTTCTGGCAATCAGAACAAGCAAACCAGCAAATGCCGGCCGTTGCCGACGGAATGAACAAAAGCGAAAAAATCGTCTTTTCCAATACGCTGAATGAAGCGAATTGGAAAAATACAACCCTGATAAAAGGCGACATGATCGAATCGATGAAAAAACTCAAAGCGACAGAAGGCAAAGACATGACGATTTTGGGCAGCGGCAGTATCATCACGCAGTTTGCCGAGCATAATCTTATCGATGTCTATCAGTTTATGGTAAATCCCGTTGCATTAGGCAACGGCACTGCTGCCTTTAGCGGACTTCCCCACAAACTTGATTTAAAGCTCATCAGCAGCAGGGTTTTCAAAAGCGGTGTTGTGCTGTTGAATTATGAGCCGTTGGATAAGGAGTAAATTACGCAAAACCCTGAGCCCTAAACCCATTGTCCTGCACCCTCAAAAAATCAAAAATACCTTTTTCACATTCCAATTATAAAAGTTATTTTTGCACATGCAACACAACGTACTTATTTTAGATTTCGGCTCGCAATACACACAACTCATTGCACGCCGTGTTCGCGAATTAAATATATTCTGCGAAATTTTTCCCTTCAACAATTATCCATCAGATTTATCTTCTTACAAAGCGGTCATCCTGGGCGGAGTCCGTATTCGGTGCGCGCTGAAGACGCTTTGCAGATTGATTTGTCTGAAATCCGCGGAAAATTGCCTTTATTGGCGGTTTGCTACGGCGCACAATATCTCGCGCATTTTTCAGGTGGAGAAGTAGCAGCTTCCAACATCAGGGAATATGGCCGCGCGAATTTGTCTTACATCAAAGAAAATGAACCTTTTTTTGAAGATGTAAGTGCCAATTCTCAGGTTTGGATGAGCCACAGCGATACGATCAAACATTTGCCTACCAACGGCGTGAAGCTCGCCAGTACGCATGACGTGGAAAATGCGGCTTATAAAATCGAAGGCGAAACGACGTATGCAATTCAATTTCACCCGGAAGTATACCATTCGACAGACGGAAAACAAATGCTCGAAAATTTCCTCGTGAAAATCGCGCACGTTCCTCAAAATTTTACACCGAATGCATTCGTGGATGAAATCGTTGCCGAAATGAAAGAGAAAATCGGTGATGAGAAAGTCGTCCTCGGATTGTCTGGCGGCGTAGATTCTACCGTTGCAGCCGTACTTTTAAACAAAGCCATCGGCAAAAATCTATATTGTATCTTCGTTAACAACGGATTGCTTCGTAAAAATGAATTCGAAAGTGTACTCGAACAATACAAAGGCATGGGATTGAACGTAAAAGGCGTTGATGCTTCGTCACGTTTCCTCGATGCCCTCGCCGGAATCGAAGAACCTGAGTTAAAAAGAAAAGCCATCGGCCGCGTCTTTATCGAAGTTTTTGACGACGAAGCGCACCAGATTGAAGACGTGAAATTCCTCGCGCAAGGCACGATTTATCCTGATGTAATCGAATCGGTTTCGGTAAAAGGGCCATCGGCTACCATAAAATCACACCACAATGTTGGCGGTTTGCCGGATTATATGAAACTCAAGATTGTCGAGCCGCTTCGCATGCTGTTCAAAGATGAGGTCAGGAGGGTTGGCGCAACATTGGGCATCGATGCTGCGTTATTAGGAAGACATCCGTTTCCGGGGCCTGGATCGTCAATCAGGATTTTAGGCGATATTACTCCGGAAAAAGTGCGTATCTTACAGGAAGTTGATGCTGTTTTTATCGACGGCTTAAAATCCTGGGGACTGTACGATAAAGTATGGCAGGCAGGCGCGATTTTGCTTCCTGTGAACAGCGTTGGCGTAATGGGCGATGAGCGCACTTACGAAAAAGTGGTCGCGCTTCGTGCCGTAGAATCGACTGACGGAATGACTGCTGATTGGGTACATTTGCCATACGATTTCTTAATGAAGGTGTCGAATGACATTATTAATAAAGTCAAGGGCGTGAACCGCGTGGTGTATGATATCAGCTCGAAACCGCCGGCAACGATAGAATGGGAATAGTTATTGAAGGAAAGTGGTCAGTGGTCAGTGTTCGGTGATCAGTTCTAAACTAATAAAACAAACAAATGATGAAACAGTTTTTGATATTTTTCGCAGTTTTGCTCACGTCTTTTTCAGGATTGGCGCAGGATAAAATCATCAAGCATACCGTAGCCAAAGGCGAGACGGTTACACAAATCGCCGAGAAATACAAAGTAAAACCCGCAGATATTTATCGCCTCAACCCGGATTCACAGAATGGCGTGAAACCTGATATGGTTTTACTGATTCAGGGCGGAAAAGCGTCAAAGAGAAAACCGAAACTAAAGTTGAATCCAAACCAGAGCTAAAAAAAGGATCAGTTTCTCCAGCGAAAACCCATGTCGTTGCTGCGAAAGAAACCTTATTCGGACTTGCGAAAGAATACAATGTTTCCGTTGAAGATTTACAGAAAGCCAATCCCGAGATTAAAGGCGGATTACAGGTTGGCGACACGATTAAAATTCCGGGAAAAGGAAAAGTTGAAAAAGTAGTTTCAAAAGATAAGAAAGAAGCTAAGAAAAAAGCCGAGCCGATTTTTCACACCGTTGAAGCAAAAGAAACCAAATATGCTATCGCAAAGCAATACAATACCACTGTTGAGGAAATCGATGCGCTGAATCCGGAAGTCAAAAACGGACTGCAAATCGGCTTTCGCCTGAAAATCATTCCGGTGAACCGAAAACAGAAGCTGTCGCGACGAAGGAAGATACACCGGTTGTCATAAAGCCAATGGCAAAGAAAGCAGAGTTTGTTGATTATGAGGTCAAACCAAAAGAAACGCTTTACAGCCTTACGAAAAAGACCGGTTTATCGCAGGAAGAATTGGTGAAAATCAATCCGGAATTGAAAGACGGACTCAAAGACGGCATGACCATCAAGCTTCCGGCGAACATTACGATTGTCGAAAATACTGAAAAAGCAGTCGTCGGATTGGCGAAAACCATTAAAAAGCAAGGTGAAAAGAAACAACTGGTTTTGTTATTGCCATTCAATATTTCAAAAATCGAAGGCGACACGCTCAACTCGACTGCGGCGCGTTTAAAGACAGACAAATTCCTCAATATGACGCTTGATTTTTATTCAGGTGCATTGATGGCGATTGATTCTGCCAAAACGCTTGACCTGAATATCGATGTCAAAATACTCGATTCACAGGAAACCAAAAGTTCCTCTTCGGTAGCCAGCCTTATCCAAAATAATAACCTGCAAAATGCTGATGTGATTATCGGGCCATTTTATCAGGCGAATGTTGAAAAAACAGCTGAATTGCTGGGAAAAACTAAAGTTCCTGTGATTTCGCCATTGTCAAAAGAACCCGGAAAATCATTTTCGAATTTATTGCAATCGATGCCATCTTCGGAATTGATTAAAAACGGAATGCTTGACTATTTGCGTTCGAAAAACGGCAATATGCTGGCGATTGTAGATCCGAAGAAATTGTCAACGAAGCAATTCCTCAAAAATCATAAAGACGTAAAACTCATCGGCCTGAATGAAAAAAACCAGGTGATTGCTGACAGTCTTAGCAAAAAACTCGTAAAGGGCAGGAAGAATTATATCATTCTTGATTCTGAAAAAACCGGGACGATTTTGAATGCTTTGAATGTTTTGATTACACTTTCAAAAGATTACGAAATCCAATTGGTGATTTTAGAAAAAAATGATACGTTGGACTTTGAGGAAATTCCGCTCGCCAAATTAGCGCAGTTGAATTTATTGTATCCGTCAGTAACACGCGACAACGATACGCCGGAAGCGACAGTTTTCGAGAAAGAATATAAAGAGCACAATAAGATCTTTCCGAACCAATACGCAACCCGCGGTTTTGACGTAGTTTTGGATGCAATGCTGCGGCTTTCGCAAGAACAAAGTTTTTCAGAAACTATTGATACGATGGCGTCTGAACAGGTAGAAAATAAATTCGAATATGAAAAAAGAGCGGCCGGTGGTTATGCCAATAAAGCGTTCTATATTTTGTATTATGACACCGATTTGTCTGTAAAAGAAGCCAATTAAAAAAATAGTCGCCACGAATTTCCACGAATTTATACTAATCAATTCGTGGTAATTCGTGAAATTCGTGGCTAAAAATTGACATATCGCACTTAAATATAATGAATATGACCTCAAAAGTAACATACTTAGGCGATTTAAGAACATCATCAATCCATCTGGCGTCGGGTTCAGAGATTATTTCCGACGCGCCTGTTGACAACAACGGAAAAGGCGAGGCATTTTCTCCAACGGACACAGTTGCCAACGCACTGGCAAGTTGTATGCTGACGGTTATGGCAATCAAAGCCAATACGATGGATGTTGATTTTACAGGTTCGACGGCTTCCGTAACGAAACACATGCAGGCAGAACCGAGAAAAATTTCTAAAATTGAAGTGGTTTTTGATATGAGCATCGCGGCTGATGAAAAAACCAAAACTATTCTTGAAAGAACGGCGCTGACCTGCCCGGTTCATTTGAGTTTGCATCCGGATATTGAGAAAGTGGTAACTTTTAATTGGAAATAAAAAGAAAATAGAGTCAAGAGACAAGAATCAAGATTTTCAGTTTGTCTTGATTCTTGGCTCTTGATTCTTTACTCTAAAATGGAACAAGACCCAAAACAGCTCATAAAGCTCGCCCATACCAAAATGCCCTTCGGAAAATACGAGGGGCGTTTTCTTATAGATTTACCCGAATATTACGTCGTCTGGTACCATAATAAAGGTTTTCCAAAAGGCGAATTAGGCCAGCAATTACAGCTAATTTATGAGTTAAAACTAAACGGACTCGAAGAGCTTATCCGCAATATTAAGATGCGGTATCCAAAGCCTTAATTAACGAATGTGGGAATTAGTGAATTAGCGAATTCCAAAAATGAGTTGATCATAACTTTAAAAACAGAATATTTCATGCTTTTAAAGTTCAAAATTGTCTTCCGATTTTCGACAAACAGAGCATCCGCTAATTCGCTAATTTTCTCATTCGCTAATTAATTTTCTCATTATCTAATTGCCCAATTATCTAATTAAATTCACTACTTTTGCCACGTTTTTGACCTAACTACATCATAAACGCAACAACACAAACAACAAGACAATGAATCAGACAAAATATATTTTTGTTACAGGCGGTGTGACTTCCTCTTTAGGGAAGGGAATCATCGCGGCCTCACTCGCGAAACTGCTTCAGGCAAGAGGGTATCGCGCGACCATACAAAAGTTCGACCCGTATATCAATGTCGATCCGGGAACGCTGAATCCGTACGAGCACGGCGAATGTTTTGTAACGGATGACGGTGCCGAAACTGACCTCGATTTAGGCCATTACGAACGTTTCCTGAATGTGCCGACTTCGCAAGCGAACAATGTGACGACAGGCCGCGTTTATCTTTCTGTTATCGAAAAGAAAGAAGAGGCGAATTCCTTGGAAAAACCGTTCAGGTCGTACCGCACATCACCAACGAAATCAAGGAAAGAATGCAATTGCTCGGTAATTCAGGCGAGTTTGACATTGTAATTACTGAAATCGGTGGGACTGTCGGAGATATCGAATCGCTTCCTTACATCGAATCTGTACGCCAATTGGTCTGGGATTTGGGCGATAACAACAGCATCGTAATTCACCTGACTTTAGTGCCTTATCTGGCTGCTGCAGGCGAATTGAAAACAAAACCTACACAACACTCGGTCAAAACTTTAATGGAAAGCGGAATCAAAGCCGACATCCTCGTTTGCCGAACTGAACATGAATTGTCTGACGAACTGCGCAGCAAATTGGCGTTGTTCTGTAATGTGAAACGCGAGGCCGTTATCCAGTCGATTGACGCATCAACGATATACGAAGTGCCAAATTTAATGCTTGAAGAAGGATTGGATGTCGTCGCTTTAAAAAGATTAGACCTTCCGCAGAAGAATACACCAGACATGAAAAACTGGAATGTATTCCTCCAAAGACTGAAAAAGCCAAAACACGTCGTCAATATCGGATTGATCGGAAAATATGTGGAGTTGCAGGATTCCTATAAATCGATTCTCGAAGCGTTCATCCACGCAGGTGCGACGAATGAAACGAAAGTCAATGTAGTTTCCGTACATTCAGAATACATCGATGCGAATAATGTTGCCGAAAAATTCGAAGGCCTTGACGGAATCGTCGTTGCCCGGGATTCGGCGAACGCGGCATCGAAGGAAAGATTGAAGCGGTGCGTTATGCGCGTGAAAATAACATTCCGTTTTTCGGGATTTGTTTGGGAATGCAAATGGCCGTAATTGAATATTCAAGAAATGTTCTGGGATTGAAAGATGCCAATTCAACTGAAATGAATGTCGGCACATCACACCCGGTAATCGATTTGATGGAAGAGCAGAAAACCATCACCGACAAAGGCGGAACGATGCGTCTCGGTGCCTGGAAATGTGATTTAAAACCGAATACTTTAGCCGAAAAAATCTACGGAAAAAGCACGATTTTAGAACGTCACCGCCACCGTTATGAATTCAACGGCGAATATTTGCAGAAATTGGAAAATGCCGGGCTGAAAGCGTCAGGCGTCAATCCGATACCGGTTTGGTAGAGATTGTCGAGATTGAAAAGCATCCGTTTTTTATCGGCGTTCAGTACCATCCGGAATATAAAAGTACGGTTGCCAATCCGCACCCATTATTTGTTAATTTTGTAGCCGCTGCGGTAAAAGCAAAGAAAATAGTTTAAATAATAATTGATTCAGCGCGAGCTGTAAAAAAAATGGAAGAAAAGAAGTTAGACCTGAATACGATTATCGGGTATGTGTTGATTTTTGGAATTATAATCGGGTTGTTGTATTTCAATACGCCGTCGCAGGCAGAACTCGACAAGAAAGCCAAACAGGAACAAGCTGAAAAAGCGAAGGCAAATCCGGTAAAACCCGCTGAAAATGTTGCAGCGATTCCTGTAAATGATACAACTGTCAAAGATTCTGCAGCCATCAAAAAATTGCAGGGCGCTTTGGGCGGTTTTGCTTATTCGGCTACGATTCCATCTGCAAAAGACGCATTTACGACAATTGAGAATGATTTAGTTTCTTTGAAAATCGCCAACAAAGGCGGTTATATCGTTGAAGCGAAATTGAAGAAATTCGAGAAATTCAAAAAAGGTTCAGGCGAATTGGTAGAATTGATCAAAGACAACAACGCCAGCCTGAATATCCAATTGCAAACACAGGACAACCGCACTTTAGAGACGAAAAACCTGTATTTCGAACCGACACTTACCAAATCAGGCAATGACCAGATTCTTGCGATGCGCCTGAAAGCCAGTTCCAGAAGCTTACTTAGAGTACAAATATGTATTGAAAGCCAAAGATTATATGATGGATTTTGTCGTGCGTTCGCAAGGCCTCAACAAAGTCATCAACACTTCAAAACCGTTGGATTTAGAGTGGAGTTTGAAATCTTACCGCAATGAAAAAAGCGTTTCTTACGAAAACCGTTATGCAGACGTCCGTTACGAATCTGAAGGTAAAAAGAACGATTTAGGGCAAGGAAAAGACAAGACTGAAACGTTAGATGAAGTTTCTTACATCGCTTTCAAACAACACTTCTTCACTTCGATTTTATTGACTGACAAACCGTTTAAGAAAGCCGAATTGTATTCGACGAACTTAGTTTTAGACGATAAGAAAGATACGATTTTCACCAAGCAGTTCCGCGCGAAAGTGCCGTTGGCATTTGAAAACGGCGAAGTTAACCAGAAAATGAACTGGTATTACGGCCCAACAGATTACAAATTATTGAAAAGTTATGACAAAAATATCGAAGATATCGTGCCGCTGGGTTGGGGCATCTTCGGATGGATCAACCGCCACATCTTTATTCCGCTTTACGGATTTTTGTCAGGTTTTCTTTCTTACGGGATCGGGATCATCATTTTTACGTGCATCGTAAGAATCGTAATGTCGCCGGTGACTTACAAGTCCTATTTGTCTCAGGCAAAAATGAAAGTATTGCGTTCCGGAAATCGCAGAGCTCAACGAAAAGTACAAAAACGACGCGATGAAAAAACAGCAGGAAACCATGAAGCTGTACAACAAAGCTGGCGTGAATCCGATGGCTGGCTGTTTGCCGGCGATTATGCAGATTCCGGTGTTTTATGCGCTTTTCCAGTTCTTCCCGTCGGCAATTGAATTGAGGCAGAAAGGATTTTTATGGGCGAATGACCTTTCGTCTTTCGATGCGGTTTATACCTGGAAGCAACATATTCCTATAATTTCAAGCATTTACGGCAACCACATCAGTATCTTCCCGATTTTGGCTTCGATTGCGATTTTCTTCTATATGCGAATGACGACAGGCGACCAACCGCAGGCTCCGGCTCAGGAAGGCATGCCGGATATGGGCAAAATCATGAAGGTGATGATTTACATTTCGCCGTTGATGATGTTGATTTTCTTCAACAATTATGCATCCGGATTGAGTTTGTATTATTTCATTTCGAATGCGATTACGATTGGAATCATGCTTGTCATCAAAAATTACATCGTTGATAATGATAAAATCCACGCGCAAATCCAACAAAATAAACTGAAAGAGCCAAAGCAGCAAGGTAAATTCCAACGCAAGCTGGCAGAAATGATGGAGCAGGCGGAAGCGCAGAAAAAAGCAGGAAAGAAATAATTTTGTTTATTTCAGATTAAAATAAAAAGCCGGATTCAAATTTGATTCCGGCTTTTCTGTTAATTATCAATTTTCTCAAGTGTTGTAATTTTCGCTGCATTTTTACTGTCTAAACTCGTCATTACAAGAGTTTTATTATTATTTGAAAAGTAAGTCTGCACATCCAAATCATATAATTTCTGTCCGTTTTGATAAGCTTTGAATCTGTAATTGTCTTTCACAACATTAATCCATTTTACTACAACACCAGAATTAACCACCATTACACAATCGCCGTTTTCAGTTTGATAAGTGATATTATTGTTTCTGCCGGATGAAGTAAATTCAAACGTACCCATCAAATCACAAGCTGATAGTTTTGTTGGATTACCGTCTTTTGTTTCCGAAACCATCTTCCATTTCCCGATGATTGGATCGGAAGTGCTGCCGTTGTCTTCTCCGCTTGCACAACCTGTAATCAGCATCATGAAAAATGTAAGGATTCCAAAGCGTAAAGATTTTTTCATAATGAAGAATTTTAGTGAAATAATAAATCTAAGTAATTGATAATCTGGTCATATTTCAATACGCAGTTTGTCGTATTTTTATTTTCGGCACGGGATTTGGCTGATTGAAATAAACCCTGTTTTTTTTCGTTTTTATACGAACACAACACAAAAACTAAAGTTTTAAAACTTAAATTTGCACGACAAAACTTACTTATGAAAAACATCAGATCTGCCGCTTTACTCGTTTTGCTATTGTCATTTTCTCAGTATATAATTGCGCAGGAATTCAATAAATTAGATGCTTCCGGAAAAAAGAACGGTTTGTGGAAAGGCATTTACGAAGAATCGAAAAGACCGCGCTACGAAGGCACTTTTGACCACGGCGTAGAAACCGGTACGTTTAAATACTTCGATGATACAAAAGCAAAATCAGTTATTGCCACGCGTGTTTTTTCTGAAAACGGAACAGTGGCCTACACGACTTTCTTCGACCAAAAAGGAAATGTCGTAAGCGAAGGCAAAACGGTCAACCGACTCAATGAAGGCGAATGGAAATATTACCATGAAGAATCGAAAGCCGTCATGACCACTGAAAATTATACCAAAGGAAAGGTCAATGGAGTGAGAAAGGTGTTTTATAAAGAAGGCGGAATTGCCGAAGAAGCCACTTATATCGATGATGTAAAAAACGGCCATATAAAAAATATTCCGACAAAGGAATTGTCCTGGAAGAAGTTGGATACAAAAACGGGCAATTTGACGGAGCCGCCATTTATAAAGATCCGGAAGGCAATCTCATTGCGAAAGGGCCTTACGTAAATGGTGTAAAAAAAGGAAAATGGCAGTTTTTTGTTAATGGTAAACTCCAAAAAGAAGAAGTCTTGCCGGTTATTCAAAAAATAAAAAGAACGAAAGCTGACAAGGCAACTTCAAATGTTAAAAAAAAGGTAACGCCGAAAAAGAAGTAAAGTTTAAGTCGTAAATTTAAATTGAGGTTGCTAAACTGACTCAATATGAATTTACACGAACTCGGATTAAGATTGCTGTTACTGATCCTGTCAATCCTGATCCTTTTTTTTATTTCGAATCGCAGGAAAAGCGAAACACTCAATCCGCTTTTCATGATTATCGGTTTGTGTACTTTCAGTCTGCTGTATGTTTTTACAAAAGTAGAAATCGGCGTAGGCATTGGTTTCGGACTTTTCGCCATCTTTTCGATTTTGCGTTTCCGTACAAAAGCTTTTACGATAAATGCCGTTATTTTTCTGTTCGTTTGCATGACGCTTTCGATTCTCGATGTGTTTTTTCCGGCAGATAAATATTTCGATTTGCTTTTATTTCACGGCGGAATCATCATCGCTTATTTTCTGGGGACTTTCCGGAATGTAAAATACCTGAGCAGTTTTGAATTGACGCTTGATACCTGTGATTTTCCCAATCTCGATGAATCGAAAATGAGAAAGTGCATCGCAGAGCGCATTCCATTTGAAGAATTCAAATACAAAATTATTTCGGTAAATGCCGTTGCAAATGAAGTTAAAGTCGAGGTTTTTTATTAAATAAACTTACCTCATTATAGCTTTAACCAATCGCTTTTGATTATTTCACTGTAATTAATTCGTAAATTTGCCCCCAATTTCAATATCAATTTCAATGAAAAGGGTAGTAGTCGGACTTTCAGGCGGTGTAGATTCCAGCGTTGCAGCTTATCTTTTGCAGCAGCAGGGCTATGAAGTGATTGGCTTGTTTATGAAGAACTGGCACGACGATTCTGTGACGATTTCAAATGAATGCCCGTGGCTCGAAGACAGCAACGACGCCTTATTGGTAGCAGAAAAACTTCGGGATTCCTTTTCAAACCGTAGATTTGAGCGAACAATACCAGGAAAAAATCGTCGACTACATGTTCAGCGAATATGAAAAAGGACGTACGCCCAATCCGGATGTATTGTGCAACCGCGAAATCAAATTCGATGTTTTCATGAAAATCGCCATGAGCCTTGGGCCGATTATGTGGCAACCGGCCATTATTGCCGCAAAGGCGAAACTGAAGTTGATGGAAAACCCGTTTATCAGTTGCTCGCCGGTGCCGATGCCAATAAAGACCAATCGTATTTTTTATGCCAGCTTTCACAGGAACAACTGGCGAAATCCCTTTTCCCGATTGGAGAATTGCAGAAATCAGAAGTACGCGAAATCGCCTCAAAAATGGAGCTCGTCACAGCCGAAAAGAAGGATTCGCAAGGATTATGCTTTATCGGAAAAGTGCGTTTGCCTGAATTCCTGCAGCAAAAATTACAGCCTAAAGAAGGACTGATTGTCCAGATTGATAAAAATAATCCGGTTTATGAAACCCAAAATCCAACCGGCATTTCAGAACAAGAAGTTTTAGAATACAAAAGTCATCCGAAACCTTACGTTCCCGAAATGGGAAAAATCGTCGGCAAGCACCAAGGTGCGCATTATTTCACCAACGGCCAGCGAAAAGGCCTCAATGTTGGCGGAACAGTTGAACCGTTATTCGTGATCGCAACGGACATTGAAACCAACACTATCTATACCGGTTTAGGCAGTGAACATCCTGGATTGTTCAAAAAAGCACTTTTCGTCGCACAATCAGAAATCCATTGGATTCGCGAGGATTTAGCTCTAAAAGATGGCGAAACCCGCGACGTCGTGGCCAGAATCCGTTATCGTCAGCCATTACAGAAAGCCACGCTCCATCAATTTGAAAACGGAATGTATGTTTCGTTTGAAGCGCCGCAATCGGCCATTACTGAAGGGCAGTTTGTGGCTTGGTATGAAGGCGATGAGTGTTTGGGCTCTGGAGTTATTTCATGATGCTATATTTTACCACGAAGACACAAAGACGCTAAGTTTTTAATTTTCAATACTTAAGACTTTATGTCTATTGATTCAAATACAATCTAAATCTTCGTGACTTAGCGCCTTTGCGCCTTCGTGATATTACAACAAAACAAACGACTGCTTCAAATTACCGCCTTCAACTTCCCGCAATTGCTGCAAAGAAATCGTCCCGGTGATATATCCCGATTCATGATTCAGGTAAGATTCGTCAATCGAAATAAAATATTTTTTCAGGTTTTCAGCATCTGCCGCTTCATGCCGCAATAATACTTTTAAAGTCACGTCATCAGACAAAGTCAGTGGCTTTCCGTCAATCTGCTGTCTGCTGTCTGCTTGCTGCTGACTGATCTTCTTATATTCATATTTATAGTCATAACCCAATGCCGAAATATCCGATAAAACCGCCGAAGCCGTCGGATGTGCACCCGCACCTTTACCCACAAAAAACTGCTCGTCGGCAAAACTCGTTTTGGTTACAACGCCGTTAAAAACATCATCAACATTGTACAAACGATCTTCGGCTGCGACAAATTTAGGCAACACAAAAGCTGAAATATCGCCATCAGCATTCTTAAAAGCTTTAGCCACAAGTTTGATTTTCAGGTCTTTTTCTTTCGCATATTTCAATTCGAGTTTGCCGATTTTATCAATGCCAATATTGAACAAATCAGCAGGTTGTGCAATATAACCAAACGAATGCGCCAGTAAAATTAACAGTTTATATTTCGCATCGAATCCACCCGTGTCGAGAATAGGATTGCTTTCCGCAAAACCTTTTTCCTGTGCTTCTTTGAGTGCCGCTTCATACGAAAGATTTTCCTTAAAAGTCTTTGTCAGAATATAATTCGTCGAGCCGTTCACAATCCCTTCAATCGAGTCCAAAAGGTCATTGTCGTAATATTCCTCAAGATTCCTGATAATCGGCATACTCGCGCAGCACGCGGCTTCGTACAACAATGGCACTTTATATTCGCGTTGCAATTCGAGCAATTCTGTAAAATGTTCCGCAATCATTTTCTTGTTCGCAGACACCACGGCTTTCCCGCTTTTCAATGCTTTCGAAACGATTTCAAAAGCCGCATCTGCATCGTCAATCAACTCGACAACCACATTAATTTCCGGATCATTAAAAATATCCGAAGGGTCAAAAGTGAAGTTTTCTGAGCCAATTTCGCGCTTTTTCAAACGGTCTTTCACGCATATTTTTTTGATATCTGCCTTTAATCCCGGGGTTTTCTGCAAAACTTCATACAATCCGAAACCCACGCAGCCAAATCCGAACAATCCTATATTTAATTTTTTTCCTGACATTTTTTTCTTTTTAAACACGAATTTCACAGATTTGCACAAATTCATTTTTTTAAAATTTGTGAAAATTCGTGTAATCTGTGCTGATTCATAATATTTTTTTGAAGCTAATCCCGCTTTCGGCTATATCTTTTGCCGCCTAAAGAAGGCAGCAAAAGGATAACGCCTCAATCGGGGCTAGGGCATTTGTGCTTTATACAACTTCCGAAGTTAATTCGACATTCGCTTTCACGGCACTTTCAATCGCGAGTTTCAAATCGGCAATCAAGTCATCGGCATCTTCGAGTCCGACCGACAAACGAATCAGGCTGTCGGTAACACCCGAAGCATATCGCTTTTCAACAGGAATCGATTTATGCGTCATTTCACAAGGCAGGCAACACAGGCTTTTCACGCCGCCCAAACTTTCTGCCAGCTTGAACAATTTCGTATCCGAAACGATTTGTGAAGCAAGTTTCTTGTCATCAATTGCCAGATCAAAAGCAACCACGCCGCCGAAATATTTCTGCTGGCTTTTTGCGATATCATGGTTTTGATGTGTTTTCAATCCCGGATAATAAACGTTTTTGACAAGTTTTTCGGTCGTCAGATATTCAGCGATTTTCTGGGCATTATCTGCGTGTTGTCGGATTCTTAACGACAAAGTTTCAATGCCGCGAATCACCAACCAAGAGTCAAACGGTCATAAAATCGCACCGGATGCATTCTGTATGAATTTGATTTTTGCGCCCAATTCCTCATTCGCTGTAATCACCAAACCGGCAATCAAATCGCTGTGTCCTGAAATATATTTCGTTGCACTGTGCACAACCAAATCGGCACCGTAATTAATCGGCTGTTGTGCAATTGGCGAGGCGAAAGTGTTGTCTACGCAAAGAAGTACGTTGTTGTCTTTTGCAATTTTCCCAATCGCGCGCAGATCGGCAATTTTTAAAGTCGGATTGGTTGGTGATTCGATCCAGATCAGTGCAGTTTTATCGGTAATTGCTTTCGCTACATTTTCTGCATTGGTCGCATCAACATAATTAACTTTAATCCCGAATTTTTCATAAACATGCGTAAACAAACGGAAAGCACCGCCATAAATGTCGTCAACAGCAATAATTTCATCTCCGGCGGATAATAATTTCACGACAGCATCAATCGCTGCCAATCCGCTGGCAAAGGCATAACCGTTGGTGCCTTTTTCTAGTTTAGCCGCAATATCTTCAAGGATTTTTCGGGTCGGATTATTACTTCTGGCGTAATCAAATCCTTTATGAACGCCGGGTGAGTCCTGTACAAATGTAGAAGTCTGGTAAATCGGCACCGAAACCGAGCCGGTAAGTTCGTCAACGGGAATGTAGTGTAAAATGTTCGTTTGCTCTTTCATCTTTTGATGGTTTTTAAGATTTGTAATATTTTTTCGCTTTTAAAAAAATATTCCATCCGGTATCGAAAGGGCATAAAAAATGCGCTCCCGATAAGTCAGAAGCGCATATAATATTTCGAACTATTAATTGCTGATTTCTAAGCTTATCTTTCCCTGTTTTCACAAGGGTTGAAGGTGGCACCTTATTCATTGCTGAACAGGTTGCCAAGACGTCATCGGGTCAATTCCCTCGGTCTTTCTGGATAAGAATAATAATTTTAAGAACTTGCCGCAAAGTTATGGGATAAAGTTTTGTATTTCCAAATTTATTTCCGAAAAATTTATAAACTACTGATATTTAATATTTTAATTTGCTATTTAAATAAGACCGGAAAGCAGTAGGTTAACCAAATTTTCAAAATTTAACAATTTTTACGGCAAACCCGTATTACAGCCTATTGAGAAAATTTGTATTTTACCTTCAGGGAAGGGGAGGATGCATCCCTACAAAAAAATAAAATTACTTGAATACGGGTTTGCCGTAAAAATTGTTAAAATTCCAGGCTGTTAATTCTGAACACATGCAAAAAAATAGACCAACTAAACTGAATGTCTCGGGCGCAGTTAGCAATCATATAAATCTGGCCCGCAAAGCTTGATTGCTATTATTTATTACAATCGAAAGATTATCAAATCGTCAAAAAACAAAAGCGATTCGCCCAAATGAAAAACAAATTCGTAATTTTGAGGATATTCTGAATCGCTATGAAAAGAATCTTACTCCTCACTTTACTTTTTCTCAGCGCTGCCGCATTTTCGCAGGAAGATGCCTGGGTTTATTTCAATGCGAAAGCCAATGTTGAGACCTATTTCACGAATCCGCTGACAATGTTGTCGCAGCGCGCTTTAGACCGACGTTCCAGCCAGAATATTCCACTTGATTTTAAAGATGTGCCGATTGACGAAAGTTATGTAACCGCCGTTGACAATCAAACCGGAATCACTGTCATGGCAAAATCCAAATGGCTCAACGCTGTTCATGTGCGTGGTTCAGTCGAAGACATCCGGGCTTTGTTCGGATTTACATTTGTTGCTTCAATCGATTTTGCGGATGACAGCCTCGACGGAAGTTCAGATAACCGCATGCTGTACCAGAATCGAAATAATGCAGTCAATAAAAACCTTGATACGCAGGTAAACTTCAACTATGGTGATTCCGGTAACCAAATCGGAATGCTTAATGGGCATATTTTGCACGAACAAAATTATACTGGCACAGGAAAAATAATTGCCGTGATTGACGCGGGATTTCCATCGGTAAATACAGTCCAGCCGTTTCAGAGATTATTCGATAACAACCTGATTTTAGGCGGATATAATTTCGTAGCCGGAAACGACGATTTTTACACAGCCAACACACACGGAACGCTGGTTTTGTCAACCATGGGCGGTTACACAGAAAATGCATTGGTGGGCACTGCGCCTGATGCAGCGTATTATTTGTTTATTTCAGAAGATGGCGCTTCAGAAAATCCTGTAGAGGAATCTTATTGGGTTGAAGCCGCTGAAGAAGCAGACCGGCTTGGCACAGACGTAATCAATACATCATTAGGTTATTTCAATTATGACAACCCGAATTACAGCTACACTTATGCAGATATGAACGGCACTAAATCTTTTATTTCCCGTGGTGCTGATATTGCTTTCAGCCGCGGAATGATTGTCGTTGTGGCTGCAGGAAATTCAGGTGATACCGTAGACCAGCACATCGGTTCTCCCGGAGATGCTGTCAATGTACTTACAGTGGGTGCCGTGGATGCAGCGGGGCAATATGTGAGTTTCAGTTCAATCGGACAGCTTCGGCAGACGGACGCGTAAAACCCGATGTTATGGCGAAAGGACAGGCGGCTACACTTTCGGATGCTTCTGGAACGATAACGACAGCCAGCGGCACGTCTTTCGCATCGCCGATCATGGCGGGAATGGTCGCTTGTTTATGGCAGGCATTACCAGGAAAAACCAATAGCGAAATAGTTAATCTGGTGAAACAATCCGCTAATTTTTACAACAATCCGAATGCGCAGTATGGTTATGGAATCCCGGATTTCAATGCGGCGTTATTGAGTGGATTATCGGTTATCAGCAATGATAAATGGGAATTCATGGTTTTTCCAAACCCCGTAGAAAATGAACTTTCGATTGTTTTTCCAAAAGATGTTTTGACTGCGCAAGTTTCATTTTATAATATCCTCGGGCAGGAAGTTATGAATCGTCAGATTTCGATGCAAAATCCTTCTTTTTCTGTTGGTGGATTAAGTTCCGGAATCTATCTCTATAAAATCAGCGCGACTAATTTCTCACAATCAGGAAAGCTCATTAAAAAATAAATTTCCTCACTTTTCAATGAATAAAATCACCAGTCTTTTTAAAATTCAATACCCTATAATCCAGGGCGGAATGATTTGGAACAGCGGCTATAAATTAGCCAGCGCCGTAAGTAATGCCGGCGGATTAGGCCTGATTGGCGCCGGATCGATGTATCCTGACGTTTTACGCGAGCACATTCAAAAATGCAAAAAAGCTACCGGCAAACCTTTCGGTGTGAACGTCCCGATGTTGTATCCGAACATTGAAGAAATCATGAATATCATCGTCGAAGAAAATGTGAAAATCGTATTCACTTCTGCCGGAAACCCAAAAACATGGACTTCATTTTTAAAAGAAAAAGGCATTACGGTCGTACATGTTGTAAGCAGCTCAAAATTTGCATTAAAAGCACAAGAAGCCGGCGTTGACGCAGTCGTGGCAGAAGGTTTTGAGGCAGGAGGGCATAACGGCCGTGAGGAAACCACAACGCTGACCTTAATTCCGATGGTAAAGAATTCCATCACAATTCCATTGATCGCCGCAGGAGGAATCGCTACGGGAAAGGGCATGCTCGCCGCCATGATTTTAGGGGCGGATGGCGTGCAGATGGGAAGCCGTTTTGCAGCATCTGCCGAAAGCTCTGCACACGACAGTTTCAAGCAGAAAATCGTCGAAATGCAGGAAGGCGAAACGCATGTAACGCTCAAAGAACTCGCGCCGGTGCGCCTCATCAAAAACAAATTCTTCCACGATATACAGGAATTATATACAAAATCACCATCTGTTGACGACCTGAAAACACTCCTCGGCAGGGCAAGGGCAAAACGCGGCATGTTCGAAGGCGACCTCGAGGAAGGCGAACTTGAAATCGGACAAATTGCAGGGTTAATTGACGAAATTAAGCCGGTAAAACAAATAATTGCCGATATTATATCAGAATTTGAATCAGCGAAAAAAGAAATTCCATCACTTTAATGCCATGAAAAAAATAATCGTATTGCTCATTTTCTCTTTTGCAGCACAGGCACAACAACGTCCGAAACTGGTTATCGGCATAGTCGTCGATCAAATGAAAATGGAATATTTATACCGTTTCGCTGACGATTTTTCTGAAAATGGTTTCAAAAGGTTGATGAATAAGGGTTTTACTTTCCAGAACACGCATTATAATTATATGCCGACTTACACAGCGCCCGGGCACGCTTCAATTTATACCGGAACTACGCCTTCGGTGCACGGAATTGTTGGAAATGACTGGTTCAGCAGAAGTTTAGGGAAAAGCCGTTATTGTACCGATGACGCTTCGGTTACAACCGTTGGTGACGGAACAGCTGAAGAAGGCGCGATGTCTCCAAAAAGCCTGTTAGCAACCACAATTACTGACGAATTAAGGCTCGCAACCAATTTCAAAGGCAAAGTTATCGGGATGAGCCTCAAAGATCGCGGCGCCATTTTACCTGCAGGACATTTTGCCAATTGGGCTTTTTGGTATTCTAAAACCGGCGCTTTTATTTCGAGTACATTTTACGGAAATGCATTGCCTTCGTGGGTGACCGAATTCAATAATGAAAAACATTTCATGCCATATATCGACAAAGGCTGGGATTTGCTGAAACCAATTGCGACTTACAACGAAAGCTTACCGGATGACAATCCGTATGAAGGAAAATTATATGGCAGTAAAGGCCCGGTTTTTCCTTACAATTTAAAAGAAATGTTCGACAAGAATGATGCAGGAATTTTACGTTCGACGCCGTTCGGGAACGATCTTCTCGAAGAATTTGCCAAAAAAGCCATCGAAAAAGAAGAATTGGGAAAAGACAATATTACCGATTTCCTCACTGTCAGTTTTTCATCAACAGATTACGTCGGACACATCATCGGGCTGCGTTCCATCGAACTTCAGGACACTTATTTGCGACTTGACCAGACGATTGCCGATTTTCTGAATTACCTTGATAAGACTGTTGGAAAAGACAATTACCTGCTTTTCCTGACAGCCGATCACGCCGGAGCGGAAAACGTGACTTACCTGAAAGACAATAAATACAATGTCACGAATTTGCCTTACGGTGATTTTAAAAAACTGCTTAAAAAATATGCTGTTGATACTTTTGGAGAAGATTTGATCCTTGATTTTTCGAATTTTAATGTATTCTTCAACAGGGAAATCATCAAATCGAAAGGTTTGGATTTGGCGAAAGTAAAACAATCTTTCAAGGATTTTATCATGACACAGGAATCCGTTAAAAGGGTTTATTCCGAAGAAGAAATCCTCGCTGCCGGAAGCGATTATTACCTGAATTTCATCGCAAAAGGATATGATGTAACGCAATGCGGCGATTTGGTAGTGCTCAATAAACCGGGTTACATCGAATATGGAACGACAGGAACTTCTCACGGAACCCCTTATTCCTATGACACGCATGTACCATTACTTTTTTATGGCTGGCATATTAAACCCGGAGAAAGTTATAACCGGAAAGTAATCACGCAAATTGCACCGACGATCGCTCAGAAAATCAAGATTACATTTCCGAACGGAACGGAAGCCAGTGTTTTAGAGGAAATCCTGAACAAATAGCCTTTTTGGTAAAACGCTTCATTATCAGTTGTCCATTGATCATTTTCAATTATATTTGGCCAATAATTGAAAGATGACCAGATATTTACTTCCGCTGTTTTTATTGCCTCTTTTTACTGCCAACGCGCAATCTGCGTGGCCTTCACAAACATGGACACGGCTGCATCACTGACTTCTGTCATGGATGCATTCGGTGTTCTCGATTTAAGCGGACTGCATTGGAATGCGGAGACCAACAGGCTCTACCTTGTTCAGGGAAGCAACCGATTACGGGTTTTGGAACTCAACACCAACAGCAATACTTTCACGCAAATCGCTAATAAAGCCATGAACGGCGGGCCAGGAAGGTATTACGCAAGTCGATTACAGTGCGAATGAATTCTACACCATTGCCGAAAATGAATATGAAATCCGCAGGTACAGCAACACCGCTACTTTTTCTTCAATAACGGAATTGAAGCATTGGAATTTACTCGCATCACCATCGCCAATGACCGATACCGGCAACGATGGTCCAGGAAGGCATCGTATTCATTCCCGACAGTGCGTTAACAGCCGCAGGCTTTGTAAGCCAGCAAACCGGAAATCTCTACACTTCTGTGAAAGGCATGGGCGGATTAATGTTCGTGGCGCATCAAAACGGCGGCTACATCTGGGTTTTTGACGTGAATCCGAATGTTAATAATGATTTTGCGTATGTCGGAAAATACAAAACCAACCGCACAGAAAGTTGTGATTTGGCCTTTGACAGGAGCACCGGAATGTTGTACATCCTGCACAATCCAGACAGCGGCAATCGACTTGAGGTTACTGATTTGACAAGCGCTATGGTCAATGGTGAGGTGAAATTGACAAAGATTAGTGAATATTTTCTTCCGACGCCATCTTCCAACGTTAACATCGAGGGATTTGCGATTACGCCCAAATGCCCATCAGAATCCAATACCGTAAAAGTATTTTTATGCCGCGATGTCGAAAGTGACGAAAGTGCGACCGTACAACAGGATGTTTTGCGTTGGTTTAGCCCGTTTGCAGCTGATGGTACTTGTGAAAATCTTGCTGCCGAAATTGCACCTATGGTTGATAATTTCAATATTTCACCAAACCCTGCAGTCGATCAGACAACGTTGACTTTTGCAAAAGCGGGTGACAGAAATATCAGTATTTATAATTGTTTAGGGCAGAAAATAATTGACAAAGATGTTTCCGAGATTGCTATTACTGTCGACGTTGCCAACTGGCAAACCGGAATTTATTTACTTCAGGTTACAGAAAATGGAAAGAGTTACAATAAGAAATTCCTCAAATCTTAAGATTGTCAGAAAATAGCTTATAAGTTATCAGCATGAAAATTTAACAAAAAGTACGGCAAACCCGCATACAGGTTATTGGAAAAATTTGTATTTTACCTTCAGGGAAGGGGAGAATGCATCCCTACGAAATAATGAAGTTTCTTGGGTACGGATTTGCCGTAATTTTTGTTAAAGTTTTTAGTCATATCACGAAGCATGCTGTAAGGATTATTTTCGTCAAAACTAAGCTTAAAGCATTTAGCCACAATTAACACGAACAAATTTGTGCTAATTCGTGTAATTCGTAGCTAATAAAATTACGATTAGTAGCTATAAATTATTTTCCAATGGCATAAGCCTAAACGTCAGCCACAATCTGATTCTTCAGCAAATCGTCAAAATTTTCGCGTTCGCGGATAAGGATTCCTTTACCGTCTTTCCACAAAACTTCAGCCGGTTTGTAGCGCGAATTATAATTTGACGACATCGAAAAGCAATAAGCACCCGCATTTCTGAAACACAAAATATCACCTTCTGTAATTTCGTGAATGCGCCGGTTGTTCGCAAAAGTGTCGGTTTCACAGATGTAACCAACAACCGTATAAAACCTTTCTTTGCCTTTTTGATTCGAAATATTCTCAATATAATGTTGCGACCCATACAACATCGGGCGAATCAAATGATTAAATCCGCTGTCGATTCCTGCAAAAACGGTTGAAGTGGTTTGCTTGACTACGTTCACTTTTGCAAGGAAAAATCCGGCTTCGCTGACGAGAAATTTTCCCGGCTCGAAAGCCAACGTCAAATCGCGGCCATATTCTTTTTCGAAAGCATTGAACCTTTTGGTGAGTTTTTTTCCGAATTCTTCGATATTGGTCTGGATATCATCTTTGTGGTATGGGACTTTAAATCCGCTGCCGAAATCAAGAAAATCGAGTTCGGTGAAATTTTTGGCAGCTTCAAAGAGGATTTCCGCCGCATACAAAAATACTTCGATATCTAAAATATCAGAACCGGTGTGCATGTGAATGCCGTTGATGTGCATTCCGGTATTTTCGACAATTCGTAAAATATGAGGCATCTGATGAATGGAAATCCCAAATTTACTATCGATGTGGCCCACGGAAATATTCGAATTCCCGCCCGCCATCACGTGTGGATTGATGCGGATACAAACCGGGATTTTAGGATGCTTTGCACCAAAGTGTTCTAAAACCGAAAGATTATCGATGTTGATTTGCACACCCAATCCCGCCGCCTCTTCAATTTCTTCAAATGAAACGCCATTTGGAGTATAAATAATATTTTGCGGCTTAAAAACCAGCGTGCAAGCCAAGTTGTACTTCCTGAATGGAAACCGTATCGAGTGAAGAACCAATTGTTTTGAGCAGCTTTAAAACAGAAATGTTCGAAAGTGCCTTTACCGCATAATTGATGCGAAGGCGCTCGATTTTTGAAAAAGCATTGGTCAGGCGATTGTATTGTGATTCGATTTTTCCGGCGTCGTAAACGTAGAGCGGACTTCCGAATTCTTCTGCTAAGTGGAGTAATTCCTTTGGCTGCATTTTGTAAATGTTTTATGCAAAACTATTTTACAAAATGCATATAACCAAAAGAACCTGGATTATTAACAAAATATAACAAAAAGTTATATTTGAAACTTTTATTTTTATTTCTGTGAAATTATCTTTCGAAATCTAATTTCAGTCCGTCAACCGCCGAAAGGTCGAATGACATTGAATTTCCCGTCTGGCTAAAGCAATAAGTTCCTTCATTATTGACATTGATTGTGCTTTGGCACATGCTTAAAACCGATTGTCTATTCAATACATAGGTATAAGTTCCGGATACCGGATATGTCAATTCGGTGTTATTTTGAATTGTGACTTTATGCAGCTGTGTGTTGAAATTATAGGTAATCATGCCGTCCGGAATGTCCTGGCTGCTGACTTCTCCGGTGATTTTTACCAAATTCCATTTGCCCTTGATACTGCTGTATACATCAGAATCCGAGTCATTACAGCCCGTGAATAAAATGAAAATTGAAAAACAGAATAATAAATAGCAACTTTTCATAAATTAAAATGCCAGTGCTGCCGGCTCAAACTCAAGCGTAAAGCCATCAACAAAATTATTGGAAATATAAAGCTTGCCATCTGTTACCGTAACACATCCTAATTGTGCTGTACCTACTTTAAGTACTTCGGCACACATTCCCGATGCTTCGCCGTTTACATAGGTATAGTTATAAGTGCCAGTTGCCAATCCTGTGTAGTCTTGACCGGTTGCGTCATTTCCAATATGTACGGTTCCGTTTTGACTGAATTGCCAGATGTTGTTTTCTTGTGAGATATCTTGGTTGATGCCACCGATTCCGCCTGTTACTTTCACGAGTTTCCATGTGGCGACAAGATCCGGATTGTCCATGTTGGCATTGTCATCGTCGCTATTGCAGCTTATAAAGACGGCGAAAATGAATAATAATGCAATCGATTTTAAAATTTTCATAGCTTATTGTTTTGTGGTTATGCTAATTAGATGCAAATTTAATAAAAAGGTTGCTTATGAAAATAACTGCCCAGGCTCCCGAGGCTTCGGGAGAAGCGATTATCCTTTTGCCGCTTGCTTCGAGGCAGAAAAGATAGTAGCGCACAGCAGGATCAGCTTCTGAAAAAACCTGAAAATCATTTCTTCAATCGACGGAATTTAGTTATTTTTGTGGCACTTTTAAAGTCAAAAATTTCAATATGGACATACACAAATACAGGGAAAACAAATATTAGCCAGTTATGGCGTAAAAGTACAACGTGGTCATGTGGCCAATAACCCGCAAGAAGCTGTTGCTGCTGCCAAACAACTGACAGCCGAAACCGGAACCGGATGGCACGTGATCAAAGCACAGGTTCATGCCGGCGGCCGCGGAAAAGGCGGTGGTGTGAAATTGGCGAAAAACCTGCAACAGGTTGAAGAAATTGCAGAACAGATTATCGGCATGCAATTGATTACGCCGCAAACCTCTGCGGAAGGTAAGAAAGTACACAAAGTACTTATCGCTGAAGATGTATACTATCCTGGTGAAAGTGAAACGTCTGAGTTTTATATGTCGGTTTTATTGAACAGGGGCAAAGGCCGCAACATGATCATGTATTCTACCGAAGGCGGAATGGATATCGAGGAAGTTGCCGAGCACACGCCACATTTGATTTTTACTGAAGAAATTGATCCGGCTGTTGGATTACAGGGCTTTCAGGCAAGAAGAATTGCTTTTAATCTTGGTTTGTCAGGCAATGCATTCAAGGAAATGGTGCAGTTTGTTGATGCTTTGTATAAAGCTTATATCGGTTCTGATGCTTCGATGTTTGAAATCAATCCGGTTTTGAAAACTTCTGACAATAAAATCATTGCAGTTGATGCAAAAGTAAATCTTGATGACAACGCTTTATACAGACATCCGAAATTAGCCGAAATGCGCGACATCCGTGAGGAAAATGCGATTGAAGTTGAAGCGAAAGCGGCAGGTTTGAACTACGTTGACCTTGACGGAACTGTTGGTTGTATGGTTAACGGCGCCGGTCTTGCGATGGCGACAATGGATTTGATCAAATATGCAGGTTACGAGCCGGCAAATTTCTTGGACGTTGGAGGAACAGCAGATGCAAAACGCGTTGAGTTGGCTTTCAGAATCATCTTAAAAGACCCGAACGTAAAAGCGATCCTTATCAATATTTTTGGTGGAATCGTACGTTGCGACCGTGTGGCGCAAGGTGTTGTTGATGCTTACAAAAACATGGGTGATGCGATTAAAGTGCCGATCATTGTTCGTTTGCAAGGTACGAATGCTGAAATCGCGAAAGAACTTATTGACAATTCCGAAATGCCGATTTTATCTGCGGTGCAATTCCAGGAGGCGGCTGATCAGGTGAAAGCGGCTTTGAGCTAATAAAATATTTACTGATTATAAAAAGATCCTGAGTTAACGCTCGGGATTTTTTGTTTAAATGGCAACGGCAGTCGCTGCGATTACTTTCCAACCAGTCGTATGTAATTTCCAGATCCGGCTGATGCGGTAATTTTGTGCAAACGCCACATCGAAGTAATGTCCTGCTCTCGCTTCAAGCGTAGTCACTACGGCAACATTATTAAAAACTTTGATGTTCCTTTCCAATACTTTAATCGATTCGAAAGTGGTAAAAAAACGGTTGTTTTCGTGCATGTTTTCAAATCCGTAAAATACATTGCCGCAGTCATTCAAGTATACTATTTCAGGATTAATGTATTTTAGAATCATTTTTTCATCCACAAAACCATAGATTTAATAAGCTCGTTTTCAGCTTCGAGAATAAGATTTTCGTGAGTTTTTGGCATGGTTTTATATTGAAACTGTGTGTTTGCAACATAAAGGTAGTCAAAAAAATGTCAGAATATTTTGTAAAAAAGTTAAACTATCGCAAAGCGTCCTGAATTCCTTTTTCAGCAATTGGCGCCATGATTTGATAACCAGCCTTGTTGGGGTGCACGCCATCTTCACCGTATTCGACTTTGAGTCCGTTTTTTCGTCTTTCATCGGCTTATGATAATCTATGTAAACGAAATGGTTCTTTTCGGCGTAGCCCTTAATCATTTTATTAAGCGCAACGATTTTCTCAGCGGGCTCCATTCCGTGTCGCCACCAGTAATCATAGGCTGGAACGACAGAACAAAGCACGACTTTAATATTATTGGCTTTTGCCAATTCTGCCATTGAAGCGATATTGTCGAGGATCATCTCTAATGTTGTCGGGCACGTTATTTCCGGCGATATCATTGGTTCCTGCAAGGATTACAACCACGGTTGGCTGCAATGCAATCACATCGACACGAAAGCGCAACAGCATTTGCCCGGTTACCTGACCGCCGATGCCGCGGTCAATGTAAGGTTTTCCGGCGAAGAATTCGGGCATTTCCTTCAACCAGCCTTCGGTAATGGAATTTCCCATAAAAACTACGCGTTTTTCACCTTTTGCAGGTGGCGGCAGTTTTGCATTGTCATCATGATATTTGGCGAGGTTCTGCCAATCTTGCGCATATAGATTTTTTGCCATAAATAAGGTAAAAAGCAAGGTGAAAATCAGGAAAGGTTTTTTCATATTCTGCGATTTATTTCTTAGCCATAATTTCTGCGGTAATTTCCTTGACTTCCTTCAGTAAAATCGGGAAAGCAGGAGCGGTCATATTATGTCCGTAACCTTGCATTTCATAAAGTTTTGTGCGTTTATGACCGACAACTTTCATCATGCGCATCAGATAGGCGTTTTCTTCATACCTGCCCAGCATTTCCATTTCACGGTCGCCTGTAATCAGGAGCAAAGGCGGTGCGTCGGCCCGAACGTGAGACAAAGGTGCCAAATCGTCTACAACAGGTTGTGTATCAGCAATACCGCGCTCTTTTCTGATCGTAAAATGCGTAATTGCCTGGCAGCTAAGTGGTATGATTCCGGCGATTTGGTTCGCATCAATTTCGTCGGCTCTGAGCCATTTTTTGTCCAATCCAATCATCGCAACGAGGTAACCGCCGGCAGAATGTCCTGAGACAAAAATCAATTCGGGACTGCCTCCAAAATCCTTAATGTTTTTGAAAGTCCAAGCCACGGCAGCGGCAGCATCTTCAATAAAAGCAGGCGATTTTACTTTCGGGCTGAGACGATAATTCACACCAATAACAGCGATTCCTTTTTTGGTGAGTGCTTCCGGAATTTCTTTCTGTCCTTCTGTCAATCCGCCACCATGAAACCATACAACGGTGGCAAAATTCTTTTGGTTTTTCGGGTAATACAAATCCAATACACAACGCTCATTGATGTATTTATCCGTTTTATTTATGGAGTCGGAATAATAATGAATGTTGGTTTTCGTGACATAATCTACATCCTGCGCGAAAATGTATCCGGTAAACAGCAGCAGAAATAAAAGGAAATAAGCTTTTTTCATCACATGAATAAATTACCTGAAAAAAATTAAACCACATAACAACATCGTAAATTAAAAACCTGTTTCTATGCGGTTGAAGAAATTACTTTTTCTCCGGCACTTCATCAAAATTAACCATCCAGTTGATGTCGAATTTGTCCGTAAACATACCAAAATAGGCGCCCCAGAAAGTATTTTCCATCGGCATTGTAACGTTTCCGCCAGCTGAAAGTCCGTTGAATAATCGATCAGCTTCTTCGCGGCTGTCAGCATTGATTGAAATCGAGAAATTATTACCGATTATAGTGGCATGTCCCCATGTTTCAGAAGAATCGCTTCCAAATAAGGAAGTTTCTTTACCGATTGGCAGCGATACGTGCATGATCAGATTCGCATCTTCGGGAGACAATTCAGGAGCACCTTCTTGTGGCGGCATTTCGCCAAAACGTCCAATAAAAGTGAATTCACCGCCGAATACCGATTTATAAAATAAGAATGCTGCTTCGCAATTGCCCTTAAAGGTCAGGTAAGGATTGATTGTTGCCATTTTTTTAATTTTAGAATTGAGATTTTAGATTTCAGATTAATTTTTCTTGCCGTTGCTAAATTTGACTTTCTCAACAACTGAAGGTTTCGGCTCGACTCTTTTTGGCTTAAAGTTTTTTGCCGGTTTTTTTGCTACTGGCTTTTTTGAAATTTCCTTTGGTGGGATTCCTTTCGCCGGTGATTTGATTTGTGCACGATTCGCATTCAAAACATCATTGGCATTTTTCGGATTTTCTTTCGTTCCGCGCAAGTGAATCACCAACCCGTTCAGGAAATTGCGCAAAACCTGGTCGCCGCATTCCATATAATTAGGATGATCGGCCTTACGGAAAATCGCGCCGAGTTCTGCCTTAGACATTCTGAAATCTACCAGTTCAAGGATTTCAATAATTTGCTCATCGCGCAATTGCAGTGCAACGCGAAGTTTTTTGAAGATATCGTTGTTGTTCATTTGTAATGGGTTTAGGGTTCAGGGCGCTGGGTTCAGGGTTAAAAAAATCCGGTAAAAACCCAGAATCTTGCACCCAGTATATTGTACCTCGACTATTCCAGCCAAAGATACGCTTTTTCAAAACCTTCGCGCCATAATTTCTCATTATGCTCACCGCCTTTGACGATTACTTTTTGTTGCAGATGCAGGCAGTAACATCGGTTTTCATCGAGCAATTTGTACATTTTATTCATGTCGGCAACCACATCAACATCTTTGCTTTCGCTGTCGCCGCATAGAAAATATATCTTGGCTTTGACTTTCGGGCTTTTCTCCATCAACTCATAAATATCATTCGTGAACCAGAATGAAGGTGAAAAAACGCCGGCTTTACCAAAAACTTTCGGATATTTTAAAACGGCATAGAAAGAAACTAATCCGCCCAACGAACTTCCGAAAATCGTCGTATTTTTCGCTTTTGGTTTAGTCCGGTAAACTGAATCAACATGCGGCTTCAAAGTGTTGACGATAAAATCAAGGTAGTCATCAGCTTTTCCCCCGCCGTATTTTTCGTTCTTGTAAGGCGTCAGTTCATCCATGCGTTTTTCGTTGCCGTGCTCAATTCCGATAACGATTACATTCGCATTTAATCGGTCTAAAGTTTCGTCAACTTCCCATTCGCCTGCATACGATGTTTTTTTATCGAATAAATTTTGCGCATCGTGCATGTAAATCACCGGATATCTTTTTTCAGTGTTTTCCGTATAAGATTTTGGCAAATACACCCAGATTTTCTTCGTAGTTTTTAGTTGCGGCGCTTCAATCGTAAAAGTCGAAACCTGTTTGGAGGCTGTACTTTCCTGCGCGGTAATTTTATAGGTAATGAAAAGCAGCAGTGCCGCCGCAAAAATTATTTTAAGCATATTATTTTTCTCCTTAGAATTTCAACCCCAATTTGGTTTTAATGATAATCCACGATAAAGATAATGAAATTGTAATTCAATTTTACAGCAGAAATTTAGCGCCAAAACACCAAAATTCGGGCAAACTTTTTATCTTTATCAAAATAATAATGCGATGAATACCTACGAAGAGAAAATAAGTTTGCTGACCGAAATGATTGCTTTTTCCATTATCGACGGGCGATTGCACCAACGCGAATACGAATTTCTTTCCATTGTCGCACGCGAACTCAAAATCGAAAAAGAAGTTTTCGACGATCTTTTTCACCAGGAATTACCCGTAAAAATCATCAAGTCCGAAATCCAGCGCATCCACCAATTCTACAGGCTCGCGCTCTTAATGCATGTCGACGGCGTTTTGCACGAAAAAGAAGAAGTCGCCATCAAGCAAATGTCCATCAATATGGCATCAATCCCGCCGCGACCAAAAAACTCCTCAACATCATGAAGGAATCGCCAACCAAAATGATCGACCCGAAATTTTTAATGGAGACTTTTAAGGAGCAGTATAATTAAGGGCAAAGTTTCTGATTTTCAAAGTTTTTCAGATTTGTAGAAGTATAATCCGGCTATACGCTCCAATCTTTTGTTTTTTAAAGAAAAAAACAAAAGGATTTCCACTACTATCCGGGCTAGGCATTGTGCAAGACCAAACGTATTCTCATCCTTTGGAACTTTGTTTCTCTGCTACTTTGAAACTAAAAATTAATCCAGTTGTTCCTGCAGCTTCTTAATATCATCTCTCAATTTCGCAGCCTGCATAAAATCCAAATCTTTAGCTGCTTTTTCCATTGATTTACGTTTGTCGCGAATCATTTTTTCAATATCGCTTTTCGGAAGATAAGTCAAATCCGGTTCCGCAGCTTCTCGCGTCGAAATATTGCCCAACTCATAATCCACCAATGGATTTTTGGTAAATGCGCTTTCGATTTTTTTGTTCAAAGCCTGCGGGACAATATTATTCTCTAAATTGTGGTTGAGTTGTTTCGTACGGCGGTAATTGGTTTCATCGATGGTTTTCTGCATGCTGTCGGTAATTTTATCTGCATACATAATGGCTTTTCCGTTTAAATTCCTTGCAGCACGACCTATGGTTTGCGTGAGCGAACGGTTGCTTCTAAGGAATCCTTCTTTATCGGCATCTAAAATCGCAACGAGTGAAACTTCAGGTAAATCAAGTCCTTCACGCAATAAATTCACGCCAATCAATACATCAAAAAGGCCTTTTCGCAAATCCTGCATGATTTCAATTCTTTCCAAAGTATCCACTTCAGAATGGATGTAACGGCAACGAATCGACACTTTTGTCAGGTATTTGGCAAGTTCTTCGGCCATTCTTTTTGTCAGCGTCGTCACTAAAACGCGTTCGTCAATTTCTGCACGAAGTTGTATTTCTTCAATTAAATCATCGATTTGGTTAAGACTCGGGCGAATCTCAATTACAGGATCGACCAATCCCGTCGGGCGGATGATTTGCTCTACGTAAATTCCGTCAGATTTCTGCAATTCATAATCTGCGGGCGTCGCCGATACATATAAAACCTGGTGCTGCATACTTTCGAATTCCTCAAAACGCAACGGCCTGTTGTCCATTGCCGCCGGCAAACGAAATCCGTATTCTACGAGATTTTCCTTTCGCGAACGGTCGCCGCCATACATCGCATGCACTTGCGAAAGCGTTACGTGGCTTTCATCGACCACCATTAAATAATCTTTCGGGAAATAATCGAGAAGACAGAACGGGCGTGTTCCCGGCAATCTTCGGTCTAAATACCGCGAATAATTTTCGATTCCGGAGCAATAACCCAGTTCGCGAATCATTTCCAGATCGAAATTCGTGCGTTCTTCCAATCTTTTTGCTTCCAAATGCTTGCCGATTTCATTGAAATAAGTCACTTGTTTGACCAAATCCTGCTGGATTTCCCAAATTGCATTGTGCAAAACTTCCGGCGAGGTCACGAACATATTCGCCGGGTAAATATTGAGTTTGTTGTATTTTTCCAAAACCAAAGAAGTCTTGGCGTCAAAAGCTTCAATCTCTTCGATTTCATCACCAAAAAAGTGGATTCTGAACGGCTCATCGCCATAACTTGGGAAAACTTCAACGGTATCGCCTTTGATCCTGAATGTGCCTGGCGTAAAATCGGCTTCCGTACGTGCATATAAACTTTGCACCAAACTGTGCAGCAATTTTGTTCTTGAAATGACCTGGTCTTTTACAATCGAAATTACGTTTTTCTGGAATTCAACCGGATTTCCGATACCATATAGACATGAAACCGAAGCGACAACCAAAACGTCACAGCGGCCCAAAGCAGTGAAGAAGTTGTGCTGAGACGCATTTTTTCTAATTCTTCATTAATCGCCAAATCCTTTTCGATATAAACGCCGGTGACAGGCATAAACGCCTCGGGCTGGTAGTAATCATAGTAGGAAACGAAATATTCCACCGCATTATTCGGGAAGAACTGCTTGAATTCTGAATATAATTGTGCCGCCAGCGTCTTATTATGTGCCAAAACCAAAGTCGGCCGCTGCACTTCCTGAACAACATTAGCTACCGTAAACGTTTTTCCGGAAACCCGTAACGCCTAATAATGTCTGGAATTTTTCCCCATCGAAAATGCCTTGTGACAACTTTTCAATGGCTTGCGGCTGGTCGCCTTTTGGCTGGTAATCGGATACAACCTGAAATTTCATTTTCTTTTAGGTTCAGAGTTTCAGAGTCTCAAAGTTACAAAGTTTTGGACTTTAGAAGGAATGTGTTCACGAAATTATAACTAAAGCAGGCGTTAAGTTTTAGGAATTTGTATGCGGCATTGACCTTTGCAACTTTTTAAAATTTCCAATTTTTCTGTTGTGCTTCCGACAAAAATGTCCAGGCAACAAAGCGGCTGTTCTTTTGGCCTTGCGCCATTTCAATGATTTTTACCGAAGCGGCATTTACTTTGTTCAAAGTCTTTTCAATGCTCGAAAGGTGTCCGTTTTTAGAAACCAAAGTTGTAAACCAAAGGCATTGCATCGGGTATTTGGCGCTTTCAAAAATCATTTGGGTGATGAAGGCAAGTTCGCCGCCTTCGCACCATAATTCGGTGTTTTGACCGCCGAAATTTAAGACGGCATTTGTGGCTTTTTTGTTTTCGAGATTCGTAAGTTTCCGTAAAGTGCCTTTTGTTGCTTCTTCTTCTGAAGCATGAAACGGCGGATTGCAGATCGTGAATGCAAAACGATCTTCAGGAAGGATAATGTCTTTGAATATAAACCTTGAATTGGCTTGTAATTGCAAGCTTATCGCATCAGTCAGTTTTGGATTGTCTTCGATGATTTTTACGCAATTCTGAAGCGCCACCGTGTCAATATCCGTTCCGACGAAATTCCAATCATAAACGGCGTTTCCGATAATCGGATAAATGCAATTCGCTCCGACACCAATATCAAGTCCGAGTACAGATTCGCCTTCGGGAATGATTCCGTTATTGGTTGCAGCCAGCAAATCAGCGATATAATGTATGTAATCTGCGCGTCCCGGAATAGGAGGGCAGAGGTAATTTTTCGGAATATCCCAATCGTGGATGTCGTAATCGGCCAAAAGCAATGCGCTGTTGAGTGCCTTTACAGCATCGGGATTGCTGAAATCGATGGTTTCGCGATTGAATTCGTTGACGTTTACAAACTTTCCGAGTTCCGATGAAACGCGTGTCAACAGTGTAAAGTCATAACCCGAACGGTGCGTGTTGCGCGGATGCAGGTTTGTTTTTTCGATAGTTGCTTTTGGTCTCATTTTTTTAAATTGGGTGCAAAGGTACGCAATCTAAATTATAGAAACGTTATCGGCTCATATCCAGTTTTTTAAAACAGGTTTATTTTGGCGTATTGCAAAAGCATAATCGTTTTCGGCATCTTTGATTTCGCCGGTTTCAATCATTTGAAGCGCTTTTTCGAAAGACAATTCTAATACTTCGATATTTTCGTGTTCGGTAGCGAGTCCGCCGCCTTCATTAACTTTCATTTCCTTCGAATATTCCGCTACAAAAAAATGGATGATTTCTGTCACAGACCCAGGCGACATATACGATTCGAAGATTTTTCGAACGTCTTTGAGTTCATAACCTGTTTCTTCTTCAGTTTCACGCCTGATGCAGTCTTCGGGATTTTCTTTTTCGAGCAATCCGGCGCAGGCTTCGATGACCATTCCGGTTTTGTTGCCGTTGAGAAAGTCGGCATTCTGAATTGGCGGATTAGTACAACCGACTTGTGTTCGAGATTATAAAGCAAAATCGTGGCGCCATTCCCGCGGTCGTAAACTTCGCGCGATTGTTCTTCCCACGAACCGTCTTTTTTGAGAAAATCATAAACATATTTCCTGAGAATATACCAATTATCTGAAAGTAAAGTGTTGCTTTTAAGCTTGATTTGCGGATTGTACATGGTGTTTTGTTGATTTTCAAAGGTAATTAAAACAACTTACACGTGGATTTATTGCCTGTAATTTGTAAATTATTTAAGACATGCTGCATTTCGGAATTCACTATATTTATAGGATGAATGCAGCTGTGGGAAAAAAGAAAAGACGAAAATTTAAAAAGCGTTATATCGCTTACGCATTAGTCTTTTCGTATATCATAATGTGCCAGGCATGCATGACGATGCGCACTTCTACAAAGAAGACAAGGGAATATTTCGCGAAAGAAAAGACGACTTATATAGATAAGACCGCTGATTTTGGAACGTATAAAATCCATTATATCGAGACTGGAAAACCGGATAATCCGACTTTGTTTTTCATTCACGGTTCACCCGGAAGCTGGGATGCCTACAAATCCTACCTTTCTGACACGTTATTGCTAAAAAAGTACAGAATGATTGCGATTGACCGCCCTGGTTTCGGTTACAGCAATTATGGCGATGCGCAGGATTTGGGAACGCAATCGGCACGAATTTACAGCCTGATTAAAAAAATCGATAACCACAAACCGATGGTGCTTGTGGGGCATTCGCTTGGCAGCAGGTTGTTGTGAAACTCGCTACTGAAAATCCAAATCAATATAAACATTTGGTAATTCTTGCCGGTTCGGTTGATCCGAGGGCAGAAAATCCTGAAAACTGGCGCCCGGTTTTAATGTCAGTGCCTTTGCGTTATTTGGTGCCGGGAGCGATGCGCACTGCGAATGATGAGTTATGGTGGCTCAAAAGTGACCTGGTCGACATGCAGCCATTTTTAAAAAATATCAATTCTGATGTGACGATAGTGCATGGGACAAAAGATCCACTGGTGCCTTACAGCAATGTGTTTTTATGCAAAAACAGTTTGTGAATGCGAAATCAATTCACGTGATTGCGATCGAAAATGCGAATCATTTTATTCCGTGGGAGCATTTTGCGGAGATTCGGGAGGCGCTGTTGGAGATTAGATTAGAGTAAAGACCGCTTCGCTGTAAGAATCAGGACCGCTTCGCTGAAAGGTATAGAGCAGATTCAAAAATCATGAACGTCTAAATATCTTTCAGCGAAGCAGTCTTGCAGTGAAACGGTCTAAAAATCCTGCAGCGCAGCGGTCTAATCTACGCATTCCATCATAAGCAAATCGCCCTCTGTGTGGTCAATTGTCACAATCCCGTCTGTTTTGACTTCATTACTGCTTCCGTTCTGTAACCGATTGTAAGCGTATCATTTTCTAGTTCATAAACAAGATTTCGGGAAGTGATTCCGCTTACTACGCCAATCGGGATTAATGAAATATTCGTTTTTTCCGGATACCATTTTTGAAAATGACGTGGTAAAATGAATATTTTCGAATGGTCGTCGAGAATGACAATTTGCAATTTATTCCGGTAACGGATGATATTGGTTAAATTTGTAATCGTATGATCGGCGCGCCTTCCGGTTGCCCAGACGACATTTACTGCCGGAATTTTTCTTTCGATCAGATAATCAAAA
Source organism: Flavobacterium sp. 3HN19-14 (assembly GCF_051373205.1). NCBI lineage: Bacteria > Pseudomonadati > Bacteroidota > Flavobacteriia > Flavobacteriales > Flavobacteriaceae > Flavobacterium > Flavobacterium sp. 3HN19-14. The sequence goes on along the minus strand of NZ_JBPPZT010000001.1, from coordinate 3,222,886 downwards.
GCTTTCTCCAAATCGGTTTTTTCCTGCTGGGTATGGACGATTTCTATCGGATGCTGTGATTGTATGAACGCTTGCGGATTGAAACCACGGTCGAAATCGCCTAGTAAGACATCAACTTTTATACCGAGTTGGATGACTCTTTCGATGGCTGAATCGAGTACGACAACGAGTGGCGACCATTCGAGCAGTTGCCCGAGCAATTCTTCGGAACAGGATGCGCCGTTGGCTATGATTAATGCGGGTTCCTGGTCGTCGCGGACTATGTGGTGGGAAGACATTCAGATTTTAGATTTTAGATTTTAGATTTTAGATTTTAGATTTTTTTAATTCCAATCTGAAATCTAAAATCTGAACTCTGCAATCAATTATATTTGTAAAGATACCAAAAAGTTATCGCTAAAATCCAAAGTTGATAAAGCGCACTAATTCCCTAGCCCGGACAGCAATGGAAAACAAAACCGCACCATAAATGTTAGTTTTGTTGTGTTGCAAAAGCGACCAGCGGAAGCTTATGCGGCGCTTACAAAACTGTTTATGGCGCGGTTTTTTTGTAATGTATGGCCGGATTGGCTTCTAAAATAAATTCGCCAACGCTTCGCGGCTGCTGATATTTTCGATTTTTTTCATCGTTAAAACTGCAGAGGATTTTCCTTTGAGGGATTTGGTGAAATCGCTTGCATTGAGAATGTAGGAACCACCGTTCCCATCGAACGCAAGCAATGTGGTTTTTGAAGCCGAACCGTAAGCAAAACGTTCAGGGCTATAGCCGTAATTGCCGTCGTAGCGCAATATGCCGTTGATTTTACTGTCGATCACGTAAATGAATACCGGATTTAAAGTTTCGCCATTTTCGGTTTTGTATTTTGCCGTGACGATAACCGGATTTTCAAGGCGCGCAATCTGGTCGCAGTTGTAAATGCCAAGCTTTGAAATTTTGAGCGATTGGACGACGGCGCCCGCAGATTGGCTGGCGGTGTTCATTTCCTGTTGCCTGATTTTCATTTTGCGGTTTTCTTCGGCGCAATATTTATTGATGTCGAAATTTTTGTAGCGCTGCAGCATTTCCGGCTTGTGGATGTCGAACCAATTGAGCCATTCGGTTACAGACAATTGCGATTCGGTGCCGGTCATGAATATTTTGGATTTGTCCCAAAATGCATAATATTTGTTCATCCAGGCCCTGCTGATGGTGTCTTGCGGTGTGGAAGTTATTTTTGAAAGTTCGAGCTTTTTGACGGCTTCGGCGAGTTCTCCATTGGTTTTAAGGAGTTGGGTTTTGAATTTTTCCTGTTTTTCGATGTAGGCGTTGATTCCGGTAGAAGCTGCATTTTCTGATAATTTTGCTTTTTCAATCAACTTTGGAATTCGGTCGATTTTGAGCTTGTTGCGGCTGATGCGCATTTTATATTGCTTGATGCTGCGGTCGATTTTGATGGTTTCGAAACGCTGGCGTTTGATTTGCGAAGAATCTCTTTGTTGTTTACTGGCGAGAAGTTCATTTTCAATTCTTTGCTGCTCTTTTGTGTATTTTTCAAAAATTGAAGTGTTATCAGAAGCCAATGCAATGCCGTCAGTGATGGTTTGTTTGGCGGTTGCGCATTTGCTTTCGTAGTCAGTGTAGAATGCGATGATTTTACTGCCGACGGAAACTTCGACCTTAGTATTATTGCTGAAATCGGCTTCACTTCCAAATATTTCACCTTCATTTTCTTCGATAACATTGTCGGTGAGTTTTGATAATTCTGTCCATTTGTTGGAAATGGTGTCGTAATTGTAGAAATTGAGGTTCGGTAATTCCGATTCTAATGGAAAATCGATGTCGATTGTTTTTCCGTCGCGTAAGAAGATTGGATTTCCGTCTTTGAAGGCCAAAATTTTATACATTCCGGCTGAGTTGAAATGGTCTTTTTCATAATCCATTGGGATATTTCCCAGAATAAAATCTACCGGATTGCGGTATTCTACGTAAGTTAAATCGACTTTTCCCTTGATGACATTACCATTTTCGTCGGTGAATGCATCTGCGGGGATTGTAATTTTGCTACCGGATTTGTAGTTGACGACTTCCTGTTTTTGCGCATTGATGGCGAAAGTATCTTCTTCGAGTTTTAGTCCGCCCAAATCATTTACTTTCGGAATTTCATGAGAAATGAATATTGTAACGCGCCTGTTTTTGGCTTTTCCGGTTTCGGTTAAGTTGGCTGCGATTGGTTGAGCATAAGCTTTGCCAAGTGTTTTGATATTTTTCTCCGGAAAACCTTTTTTGAGGAAGTAGGCGGAGATTTCTTTGGCGCGGTTGTCGGATAGGATTTTGTTGTATTCGAGATTGCCGACGTTATCCGTATGGCCGATAATGGTAACGCTATACGATTGCGTTTCCTTAGGAAGCATGGAAATATAATTGTTGATTTTCGCAGTTTCTGAGTCAGATAGATGATAAGAAGCTGTTTCAAAATTAACTTCGAATTCCTTTGCTGTTTGTGCTTTTGCGAAAGCGAAAATGAAAAGGCAGAGTATTATAAGGCATTTTTTCATGATTATAAGTTTACGGGTTAGTGATTTTAAAAACCGGTTATAATATGAAGATGCGTTGACGGTTTGAAATGGTTGGAATGGATTTTAAAATAAAGTTGCTGAAAATGTAAAATCAAATCTGTATTAAAGTTTAACAATTTCTACGGCATTCCCGTAATACAACATGTCGAAAAAAATTGTATTTTACCTTCAGGGAAGGGGGAATGCAGTCCCTACAAAAAAATAAAATTACTTGGATACGGGAATGCCGTAGAAATTGTTAAATTATATTTAGCATCGAGATTAAAGATTTGCACATTGATATTGAATAACGCTTAAAATAAAAAAGGCAACCGTTAAGATTGCCTTTTTTCGTATTCAAAAAATGATTTATTTCAATTTCGCCAAAGTGGCATTAAGTTTTGCGCTTGGTCGCATCGCATTGTCTGTCAAATTGTTATCAGGTTTGTAATAACCACCGATTTCCTGCTTTTTACCTTGTGAACCAATCAATTCATCATTGATTTTTGATTCGTTTTCAGTCAGTTCTTTTGCAATTGGCTCGAAAATCGCTTTCAAACCAGCGTCTTTATTTTGTGCTGCTAAAGCTTGTGCCCAATATAAAGCGAGGTAAAAATGCGAACCGCGATTGTCAATTTCGCCTACTTTTCTGGCTGGAGATTTATCATTTTCAAGGAATTTTTCTGTCGCATTGTCCAAAGTTTCAGAAAGTACCAACGCTTTTGAATTGTTTTGCGTTTGTCCCAAATGTTCTAATGAAACGCCTAAAGCCAAAAATTCACCCAACGAATCCCAACGCAAATAACCTTCGTCTATGAACTGCTCAACGTGTTTCGGCGCTGAACCGCCGGCACCTGTTTCGAATAAGCCGCCGCCATTCATTAAAGGAACAATCGATAACATTTTTGCCGAAGTTCCTAATTCTAAAATCGGGAATAAATCGGTTAGATAATCACGCAAAACGTTTCCGGTAACTGAAATCGTGTCTTTGCCGTCTTTGATTCTTTCGAGAGAAAAATTCGTTGCCGCAACCGGATTCATAATCTGGATGTTCAATCCGTTTGTGTCGTGGTCTTTTAAATATTTTTGTACTTTTTCAATCAGTTGCCTGTCATGTGCGCGGTTTTCATCGAGCCAGAAAACGGCTGGCGTATCGGATAATCTTGCACGATTTACGGCTAATTTTACCCAATCCTGAATCGGCGCGTCTTTCACCTGGCACATCCTGAAAATATCGCCTTTTTCTACTTTTTGCTCTAATAAAGTCTCTCCGTTGGCATTGATAACTTTTACAGTTCCGTCAGCGTCCATTTGAAAAGTCTTATCGTGCGAACCGTATTCTTCAGCGGCTTGTGCCATCAATCCGACGTTTGGAACGCTTCCCATGGTTTTCGGGTCGAAAGCGCCGTGTTTTTTACAGAAATCGATTGTCGCCACATAAACTCCGGCGTAAGAACGGTTCCGGAATAATGGCTTTCGTATCTTGTCCTTTACCTTCTGCATTCCACATTTGTCCTGAAGTACGGATCATCGCTGGCATCGAAGCATCGACAATTACATCAGAAGGCACGTGAAGATTCGTGATGCCTTTGTCAGAATTCACCATCGCAACAGCGGGACGGTTTTGGTAGACTTCATTAATGGCAGCTTCAATTTCTGCCTGTTTCGGATGGCCTGCAATTTTCGCATACACATCGCCGAAACCATTTTTGGTATTTATACCTAATTCTGCAAACAAATCCTTATATTTTTCAAAAACCGGTGCAAAGAAGACGTCAACGATGGCGCCGAAAATAATCGGATCGGACACTTTCATCATTGTTGCTTTTAAATGCACGGAGAATAACACACCTTTCGCTTTTGCATCTTCAATTTCATTCGATATAAAGCTTTTGAGTGATTTTACACTTAAAACTGAACAATCGATAATCTCATTCGCCTGCAATGGAGCAGCGCCTTTGAGTGTTTTTGAAGTGCCGTCATTTCCTGCAAATTCAATTGTAAAAGTCGTCGCAGCCGGAACAGTCATCGACTTTTCACTTCCGTAAAAATCGCCTTCGCTCATGCTCGATACGTGTGTTTTCGAATCGGCGCTCCAGGCACCCATGCTGTGCGGATGGCTTTTCGCGTAATTCTTAACTGCTTTCGGTGCGCGGCGGTCTGAATTTCCTTCGCGCAAAACCGGATTTACAGCCGAGCCTAAAACTTTTGCGAATTTCGCTTTTATAGCTTTTCCTTCTTCTGTTTGCGGATTTTCCTCAAAATCAGGAATTTTATAGCCTTTCGCCTGCAATTCTTTTATCGCCTCTTTCAATTGCGGAACAGAAGCTGAGATATTAGGCAATTTGATGATATTGGCTTCCGGAGTCGTGGCCAGTTTGCCCAATTCTGCAAGGTCATCATTGATTTTTTGGTCGTCGGTCAGGAAATCTGAAAAATTAGCGATAATCCTTCCGGCAAGCGAAATGTCGCGTGTTTCAACGGTAATGCCCGCAGGCGCTGTAAATGATTGTACGATTGGCAAAAATGAATGGGTAGCCAACATCGGCGCTTCATCGGTAATCGTATATAAAATCTTTGCTTTATCTGACATCGTGGTGGTTTGTTTGTAATAAGGATTGCAAATATAAGAAATAGGTAACACTTTAATGAAAATCGGCGGCGAAAACGTTTGAATTATCAAATCGTCAAAATTGATATTCAGGAATGATTATTTCGCAAAATTTATTTTTTAATAGCCACGGATTTGTCGAATTTATACAAAATAAATTAGTGGTAATTCGTGAAATTCGCTGCAAAAAGGCATAAAAAAATCCCGTCCTAAGTAGAACGGGATCTCATATGACTCAAATTGAAGACTATCTTCTTTTGTCTTTAATTTTTGCTTTTTTACCGGTAAGTTCACGGAAGTAGAAAATTCTTGCTCTGCGAACGTGACCTTTCTTGTTGATTTCGATTTTTTGCAAAGCTGGCAAGTTTACCGGGAAGATACGCTCAACCCCTATTGCACCTGACATTTTACGGATTGTAAAGGTTTCGGTAGCACCTGAACCTCTTCTTTGGATTACAACGCCTTTGAAAAACTGCGTTCTTGTTTTTTCACCCTCTTTAATTTCGTAGTAAACAGTGATGGTATCACCTGCTCCAATTCCGGGAAATCTTTTCTAGCTACTAATTCGTCATTAACGAATTTCATTAAATCTGCCATGATAATTTTATTTAATATGGTTTGAAACCAGAGCAACGTTCACGAGTATCGCCAGAGGTTGGTCGAATGTGGGCGCAAAGATAAATAAAATGTTGAAAGTTGCAAATGTATTTTAGGAAAAAAGATTCAAGAGGCAAGAATCAAGAAATCAGCTAATTAAGGGGTTATAGCAATCAAAATCTCTTGACTCTTGATTCTTGGCTGTTTATTCTAATCTTCCAAAAGATCCGGTCTTCTGTTTTTCGTATGCTCATAAGCCATGTCCTCGCGCCATTTTTCAATTTTAGCGAAATGCCCGCTCGTCAAAACTTCAGGCACTTTCCAGCCTTTGTATTCTGCCGGACGCGTATAAATCGGTCCTGACAACAAATTATCCTGAAAACTGTCTGTCAAAGCCGAAGTCTCATCGCTCAAAACGCCCGGGATCAAACGTATCAACGCATCAGAAAGCACCAAAGCGCCCAGTTCGCCGCCACTCAGCACATAATCGCCGATAGAAATCTCCTTCGTGATAAAATGGTCGCGCACGCGCTGGTCAACACCTTTGTAATGCCCGCACAAAATGATGATATTGTCAAGCATCGACATCGTATTGGCCATTTTCTGGTTCAGCGTTTCGCCGTCTGGCGTCATATAAATCACCTCGTCGTAGTCGCGCTCGCGCTTGAGTTTCGCAATGCAATCGTCAATCGGCTGCACCATCATCACCATTCCGGCACCGCCGCCAAACTGGTAATCGTCAACGCTTTTTTGCTTGTTGGTCGTATAATCGCGCAGGTTGTGAAAATGAACTTCCGCCAACCCCTTGTCGATGGCGCGTTTCATGATCGAAGCCTCAAACGGGCTGCGCAGTAATTCCGGTAAAACGGTAATGATGTCGATTCTCATACTTTTAGTCGAAAGTCGAAAGTCAAAAGTCGAAAGACAGAAGACCTGACGGTTGCCGCAAAGGTACAAAGTTTAGTTTAAAGTTTTTTTTGAAGCTGATCCGGCTATACGTTCCAATTTTTTTGTTCTTAAAGAAAGAACAAAAAAAATTTCCACTGCTATCCGGGCTAGGGCAGTTGTTTTCATAACGCATTCAGCATAAATCCCCGAATCTCTGCGTTCCATTTACCACCCCAGCCTGCGGCCACCCCTCCAAAGGAGGGGAATTCCAAAATTATCCACAAACCAGGAATTCGCTAATCCGCTAATTTTCTCATTCGCTAATTACCTAATTAATTCGTAAATTTGCCTTTCAAAAATAAAATACAACAAAATGGAAAACGGAATATACGCTAAATTCAACACGCCAAAAGGTGCGATTTTAGTAAAACTTACCCACGACTTAACCCCGGGAACAGTAGGTAACTTCGTAGCATTAGCAGAAGGCAACCTCGAAAACAAAGCAAAACCACAAGGCACACCCTATTATAACGGATTGAAATTCCACCGCGTTATTCCTGATTTCATGATTCAGGGCGGCGATCCGCAAGGAACAGGTTCAGGTGGTCCTGGTTACCAATTCGACGATGAATTTCACCCAACTTTAAAACACAACCGTCCAGGCGTATTGTCAATGGCCAATGCCGGTCCGGGCACAAACGGTTCCCAATTCTTCATTACACACATTCCAACCGATTGGTTAGATAACAAGCACACCGTTTTCGGGCACGTTGTCGAAGGACAAGATGTCGTAGATGCAGTTGCTCAAGGTGATACAATCGACAGTCTGGAAATCATCCGCGAAGGTGAAGAAGCAAAAAAATGGAATGCCGTTGAAGCGTTCCGTACTTTCGAAGGTTCGCGCGCCAAACGCGAAGCCGCTGTAAAAGCCGAAGCCGAAGCCAAAATGGAAAAACTCGCAGCCGGTTTCGATAAAACTGAAAGCGGATTGCGTTATAAAATGATCCAGAAAGGTAGTGGTAAAAAAGCCGAAGCCGGAAAAACCGTTTCAGTGCATTACACCGGACAATTAGAAGACGGAAAAGTTTTTGACAGTTCTTACCCAAGAAAAAAACCAATCGAATTTCCGTTAGGAAGAGGTCACGTTATCGAAGGCTGGGATGAAGGTATTGCGTTGTTGCAGGTTGGAGACAAAGCACGTTTCGTAATTCCGTCGCACTTAGGTTACGGCTCACGTGGTGCCGGTGGTGCAATTCCGCCAGACGCAACGCTCATTTTTGACGTTGAATTAATGGACGTAAAGTAATTTATAGCAATAGATTTTTTTAACCATTAAGGTATTAAGGTTCATTAAGCGCAATTCTTAATGAGCCTTAATATCTTAATGGTTTTTCAATTTTTAATATTTGATTAAAAAGTACTCACGACGGGTGCTTTTTTTGTTCAATTCAGTTTAATTGTTTTTATTTACGATATTAAAAACCAAACCTATGAACAAAAAAATCTTATTTCCGGCATTATTGGCGACAGTCATTTTTGCCTGCGACCAAAACCAACAGTCGTTGCACCTGTAGCGCCAGCGACTCCGATTTCCCCTGTTGTTGCTGAAGCGCCTGCAAAAACCAGTACTCCTGAATTGACTCCGGCCATCGCCGAAGGAAAATCTTTATATGACAACAATTGCGGAAAATGCCACAAACTTTTTGCCCGGGCGATTTTTCAAAAGAAGACTGGAAGCCGATTGTAGTGCGCATGACTAAAAAAGCACATTTACAGGATTCAGATGGTGATAAGATTTATAATTATTTGACTTATGCTAATTAATGGCTGAGTAGCTGAGACGCTTCGCTGCTGAGTGCCTGAGTTTTTTAGCTGTAAAGTGGCAAAATTTCAGGGTTGTAAAGTTTTCCAATAACGGTTAAAAAAAAGTATAAAAAAATCCGCTGATGCGGATTTTTTGTTATCTGAACATTTTATTTTTTTATTATCAGGCACTTAGCTACCCAACAGAAAACCCATTTTCAAGAACTGCACCTTTTTTCACAACGATAATTCCGTCTTTTACAGTGTAAAGCGGCGTGTTGGCGTTTTCAAGATGACTTCCGCCGTTTAAACGCACATCATTTCCGATGCGGCAATTTTTGTCGACAATCGTATTTTTGATGAAACAACGCTCGCCAATTCCAATGTTATAAATGTGCTGGTGGTAATTATTGCTGATTTCCTCGAGGTTTTGATAATAGTCATTTCCCATTAAATAGGAATCGATTACTGTCGAGCCTTTTCCAATCCTGCTTCGGATTCCGATTACGGAATGCACGATTTCTGTACCTTCAATGATACATCCTTCAGCAACAACGGAGCAGTCAAAACTCGTTCCGCCATTCATTTTTGATGGAGGCAGCACACGCGCCCTTGTATAAATCTTACTCGAATTATCGAACAAATTGAACTTCGGGATTTCATCCGTCAATCCTAAATTCGCTTCAAAAAACGAATCAATGTTTCCAATATCGGTCGAATAACCTTCGTATTGATAACTTAAAATGCGCTCTTTTCCAATCGATTGCGGAATAATTTCCTTACCGAAATCTTTCGTATCCGGATTCGACATCAACTCTACTAAAAGCTCACGGTTGAAAATGTAAATTCCCATAGAAGCCAGGTAAATCTTACCTTCATCTTTCATGTCATCGCTGACTTCGGAAGTCCAGTCCTGCAAAACGCTTTGGTGTGGTTTTTCGATGAAAGAAGTAATGAAATTCTCAGAATTCGTCTTCAAAATCCCAAATTCAGGCGCTTCTTTCGCAGAAACCGGCAAAGTCGCAATCGAGATTGTCGCGCCGCTGTCGTGATGCGCCTTGATCATGTGGTTGAAATCCATCTGGTACAATTGGTCGCCAGATAAAATCAAAGCGTAGTCGAATTCGTGGTTCATGAAATGCTGCATGCACTGGCGCACCGCATCGGCAGTTCCCTGAAACCACGTCGGATTTTCGGGCGTTTGTTCCGCAGCAAGAATATCAACGAAAGCGGTGCTGAAATGGCTGAAATGATATGTATTTTTAATATGCTGGTTCAAGGAAGCAGAGTTAAATTGCGTCAAAACGAACATCCTCTTGATGTCAGAATTGATGCAATTCGAAATCGGAATATCCACCAAACGGTATTTTCCCGCAATAGGAACGGCTGGTTTGGAACGGCTTTCAGTTAACGGCGCTAATCTTGAACCTTGTCCGCCACCCAAAATGATGGCTAAAGTTGTCTTGTTCATATTTTTAATTCTTTATTGATTCGTAAACACTGATATATTCTGCTGCCACGCTGTCCCACGAATGGTCGATCTGCATGATGGTCTTTACAATTTCGTCAAATTTTTTCGGGTCTTCGTATAAATTTCCGGCGCGTCCGATAGAGTGAATTACATCCTGAACTGTCGCCTGGTCATGGCAAATCCCGAAACCACCGTCGCCAATATCGATAATCGTATCTTTTAATCCGCCGGTTCTTCTCACGATTGGAATTGTCCCGTAACGCAAGGCGTACATCTGGTTCAGTCCGCAAGGTTCAACTCTTGATGGCATCAGAAGAAAATCGGCACCGGCATAAATAATATGCGATAATTTCTCGTTGTAACCGATGTAAGCATTGTAATTTCCACCGAAAAAGTGCTTTAATCCATCCAAATTTACTTCAACATTTGAGTCGCCCGAACCTAAAATCAGAATATTGATATTTTGATGATATTCGCTTAAAGCGATGCTGCAAATCTGCGGCAATAAGTCGGACCTTTTTCACCTACAAGCCTTCCGATGAAGGTGAAAAGCGGTTTTTTCGGGTCGAGATTGAACTGTTCGCAGAGGAATTCTTTGTTCTTTTTCTTTCCGGCTTTTGCGGTTTTTAAGGTGTAGGTTTTGGCAATCATTTCATCGTTTGCAGGATTCCAGATCCTGGTTATCAATTCCGTTTAAGATTCCGATTGATTTTGGTCTTTCGAAACGCAATAAATTTTCCAAACCATTAGCATTATAACTGATTTCGTCGAGATAACTTGGGGAGACTGTTGTCACTTTCCACGCACATTTTATCGCCGCCGCAAGCGGATTGACCATGCCGCCCCATTCTAAAAAACCTAATTTCGATTGGTGGAACTCCGGTAAATAATGGATTTTGTCAAAACCAAACCAGCCTTGATATTGCCCGTTGTGAATCGTCAGAACTGTAGGAATTGCCCGAAATCGTTCGTAGTTGTAGCAAAATTGCACCATAAACGGAATCAATCCGGTATGGTGATCGTGGCAATGCAGGACATCCGGGTATTGATTGCTTTCTGTAAGCCAGTTTAAAAACGCAATTTGAAAAGCCGTAAATCTTTCCGTGTCGTCTTCGTACGAATAAACATTCGGACGGTCGAACGATTTCGCAATCGCAATCAAATACAATTCAAATCCAAGCTTGTTCGTCTTTTCCCTTAAAACATTGTAAGAAAATTGAAAATAGCCTAATTTCAATTGCCCGTGATGGATATGTTCAAATTCGTTTTCATTCGTGAATTTATTGTCATAGCCTGGCACGACGACTTTAGCATTGTGGCCGAGTTGCCGCTGGTATTTTGGCAAAGCGCCCACAACGTCAGCCAGGCCGCCAACTTTGGCGACGGGATAACATTCGGCACTGATGTGAAAAATTTCCATTTCTAATTTTATTTTACCATAATAACCATTAAGAAATTAAGCGGCATTAAGCTTATATTTCTTAATGGTTTTAAGCTTATTATTTAATGTTAAATTGATTTCCATTTGATATTGCAGCCGATACTTGGTTTCTGCGGCGTTTTGAGCGTGCGATTATAAATCACAGCGTCAATCGCGCTGCGCAGGTCGTTTCCGCTTGACGGTATTCCGTTTCCAGGACGTGAGTCGTCTAATTGTCCGCGGTAAAAAAGTTTATCATTATTGTCGAATAAGAAAAATCCGGCGTGCAGGCTGCGTCAAATGCCTTCGCAATCTCCTGGCTTTTCGTCGTATAAATAAGGAAAATCGATTTTGTTTTTGAATGCGAATTCGGTCATCATTTCCGGGCCGTCCTGCGGATATTTGACTACGTCGTTACTCGAAATCGCAACCATCCCGATGCCCTGAACGCGGTAATCGTTGGCAATCATTACAATTTCTTCGATGACATGCAGCACAAAAGGGCAGTGGTTGCAGATGAACATTACCAAAGTGCCTTTTGTTCCTTTTAAATCTTCATAAGAATAAGCATAATTGAAATTCGTGGCTTTCAGCAGGAATTGCGGCGCGACAGTTTCAAGCGGTAACATATTGGAAGCGGTTTGTGCCATTTTTTGGTTCGGATTTCTTTTGACAATTTACAATAAAAATCGGTTTTAAAAAATAGGAGTACAACGTTTTCGTGTTGATAAGTTTTAAGTTTACGGTTTACGGTTTACAGTTTAAAAAATAACCGCAAAGCGCGCAAAGATTTTCGCGAAGTTCGCTAAGCTTTTCTTTAAAACTTTGCGAAAACCTTCTTTAACTTTGCGGTTAACAATCAAACTAAAGTAATTTTAATCTAAAATCTAAAATGGACTTAACCTGGGCAGAATTCGAACGCACCGAAATGCGCGTCGGCACAATAACCGAAGTAAATGATTTTCCTGAAGCGCGAAAACCGGCATTTCAACTGACGATTGATTTCGGGACTGAAATCGGCATCCGGAAATCATCGGCGCAAATCACGAAAAGATATACAAAAGAAATTTTAGTGAACCGTCAGATTGTTGCCGTTGTCAATTTTCCGAAAAAACAAATCGGTAAATTTATGAGTGAATGCCTGGTTCTGGGCGCAGTAGGCGAGGAAGGCGATGTGGTTTTGCTTTCTCCTGATTTTGTAGTGGAAAATGGGTTGAGGATAGGATAAAAAAATTCGGAAACTTCTCAATTTCCGGATTCGTTATTTTTAAATATCGTCAAAATCAATGTCAGTATAGCTTTTCTCAGCACTGCTCTCCTGCACGACGCTTTCAGTGAAATATTCCTTCTTGAAATCTTTCTGGTGTCTTTCAGAAATCACTTCTTCGCCTTTGTGGTTCAAAACGTAAGAAGTCATGTCTTCTAAGATTTCTGAGAATGCGGCGAAATCTTCTTTATAAAGGTAAATCTTGTGTTTCTTGAAGTGAAAGGAACCGTCTTCTTCGGTGAATTTTTTGCTTTCTGTAATCGTAATGTAGTAATCGTCGGCCTTTGTCGCCCTTACATCAAAAAAATAAGTTCTTCTTCCGGCGCGTAAAACTTTAGAAAAGATTTCCTCTTTTTCTAACATGTCGTTTTCTCTCATAATCCTTCAATCAGTTATTTTGGTTTGTTAAGTAGTATCCAAAAATGAGAAAAAAACGAAACGGAACAACATTTACGTCAATTCTTTTTCCGAAAGTTGTTTCAGGTAAAGCTCTTTATAATAGCCTTCCTGATTTACCAATTGATTATGAGAACCTTGCTGAATGATGCGGCCTTCGTCGAGGATGATAATCTTGTCGGCATTTTTCGCTGAAGAAACGCGGTGACTGACCAGAATTGTGGTTTTGTCTTTGGTGAATTCGAGCAAATTATTCAGAATTGCTTCTTCGGTTTCTGTGTCGACAGCCGAAAGGCAATCGTCTAAAAGTAATATTTCCGGATTTTTAATGAAAGCTCTTGCGATGGAAACGCGTTGTTTTTGCCCGCCTGAAAGTGTAATGCCGCGTTCGCCCAAAATCGTTTCATACTGTTGGTTGAATCCTGCAATATTATCGTGAACGACAGCTTGTTTTGCCGCATTGATGACTTCTTCTTCTGTTGCCGTTTCCTTGCCGAATTTGATATTATTCTTAATCGTATCCGAAAATAAAAATGCGTCCTGTGGTACAAACCCGATGCTGTTTCGCAAATCATTTAGATTGACTTCGTCAATGGCTTTGTTGTCGACTTTAATTTTCCCTTTCGTTACATCGTAAAGTCGACTGATGAGCGATAAAACCGTCGATTTTCCGGAATCGGTTTTCCTAAAATGGCCAAAGTTTCTCCTTTATTTACAGTGAAACTCAGATCTTGTAAGGCATGAATATTTGTGTCTTCGTAAATGAAATTGACATTTTCAAAACTGATTTTTCCTTCGATATTGTCATTTCCTTTTGACGTATTTCTGATTTCAGGCTGGATTTTAAGGAATTCATTGATGCGTTTCTGCGACGCTTCCGCTTCCTGAACCATCGATGAAACCCAGCCAAGTGAAGCCACTGGCCAGGTCAGCATATTCACATATAAGATGAATTCGGCAATCGTCCCAAGGCTGTCAATCGAGCCGTCGATATACATCATGCCGCCGAAATAAATGACAATTAAGTTACTTGTGCCGATAAGCGCCAGCATCAGCGGACCGAAAAGGCATTTACCCACGCCAGATCCATCGCTTTTTTCTTATTGTCTTCGGCTAAATTTTCCATATTCTGCTGCTGCTGGTTTTCCAGCGAATAGGCTTTCACAACACGGATTCCGGAGAAAATTTCCTGCGTAAAACTGTACAGTCCTGATAAATTCTGCTGGAAAATCGTACTACGCTTATTAATGGCTGTACTAAGCCTGAAAATCGCATACGATAAAATCGGCAACGGCAACAAAGCATACAACGTCAGTTTCGGCGAAGCGCCATACATATATACAATCACAATCGCAAAACGGATGAATGTATTGATCGTATACATCACCGCCTGGGCAAACATACATGCGGGTTTTGCTGACATCTTCGCTGATGCGGTTCATCAGATCACCGGTACGGTTTTCTTTGTAAAATCGTTGCGTCAGGTTTTCATATTGGCGAAAAACTTCATTTTTCAAATCGAATTCGATGTGGCGTGACATTACGATCAAAGTCTGCCGCATCAAAAATGTCAGGAAGCCGCCAATTAATGTCGCGCCGATGATTTTGAGCAGTCTAATCAGCAATTCGCTTTCGGCAACTTCTCTTGTGTAAACACCGTTTATGCCATCTTCGATAACTTTTATGGATTCGCTGACGAGTTTTGGAGTAACAAGATTGAAAAACTGTGCCACTACTGTTGTCAATATCCCAAACAAAAAGTGGTATTTGTATTTGATGAAATATTTATTTAAATATTGTAATTCCTTCATTATATTTTGCGAAAAGGCTTTTTTTATTTTGTATTTGTGTTAAAAAAAATGAAATTATGATTTTTATTCATTTTAGGCGAAAACATAAATTTATTAACATATTGCCAAAAAAAATCAATTTCGTTAGAAAGTATTGATTTAAATTCTAATTTTGTCTTGTCTTTTTGATAAAGTCATAATCCATTCTAAAATTTTATATGCTATGGTAACAGAAGTAGTTAACGCAAGTGAACTTCACAAAGTAGATCCTGTTTTTGGTCAATTGTCATTTGATAATCACGAACAAATCGTTTTTTGCAACGACAAAGATACAGGTTTAAAGGCAGTAATCGGAATTCATAACACAGTTTTAGCTAACCTGCTTTAGGCGGCACGAGAATGTGGAAATACAATAATGAATGGGAAGCATTGAACGACGTTTTGAGGCTTTCACGCGGAATGACCTACAAATCTGCCATCACAGGTTTGAACCTTGGCGGCGGAAAAGCGGTCATCATCGGCGATTCAAAAGCAGATAAAACTCCGGAGTTGATCACGAAATTCGGCGAATACGTAAATTCATTGAGCGGAAAATACATCACTGCCGAAGACGTAGGAACTACGACCCAGGATATGGACACGATTCGCGACGTAACCAAATTCGTAACCGGCGTTTCTGAAAGCAAAGGCGGGTCAGGAAATCCTTCGCCGGTAACTGCTTATGGCGTTTTTATGGGAATGAAAGCCGCTGCAAAATACCAATTCGGTTCTGATAATTTAGAAGGCAAAAAAGTTTTGGTACAAGGGAATGGCCACGTTGGCGAAACCTTAATCAGCTTCTTGAGAAAAGAAGGCGCTGAGGTTTTCGTATCTGATATCCACCAGGATAAATGGAAAACATGGTTGAAAAATACGGCGCGAAAATTTTCACCGGAGCCGATTTATATGCTGCCGATGTTGACATTTATTCGCCATGTGCTTTGGGTGCGACCATCAACGATGAAACCATCAATAAACTGAAAGCTAAAGTGATTGCAGGAGCGGCGAATAACCAATTGGCGAATGATAAAATCCACGGACAGATTTTAAGAGAAAAAGGCATCGTTTATGCACCGGATTTCTTAATCAACGCAGGCGGAATCATCAATGTTTACGGAGAAATCGTGGGTTACGGAAAAGAAGAGGCAATGAAAAGAACCGAAAATATCTATAACACCACAATGGAAATTTTCCATCTTGCCGACGAGAAAAACATCACGACGCAACAAGCCGCGATGACTATCGCACAAAACAGAATCGAAGACAGAAAAAAAGAAAACGCAACTAAATAAGGAGCATTTTCAATAATATTACTATTTTGCGGAGCGGAAGAATTTCTTTCGCTCCGTTAATTTTTTAAAGTTCTTATCCGTGTTAAACAGAAGACATATTCGTGTTAAAGTGATGCAGAGTATTTATGCGATGCACCAAAACGACTCCGATAACCTGGAAGGCCAGGAGAAATTCCTGAACTACAGCCTCGACAATATTCAGGATTTATACCTGATCATGCTGTCTTCCCTGATTGAAATCCAGAAAGCAGAATCGGTTTTCTTGAAAAATCAGGACAAAAGCATCTCGTTACCGCGGAAGAACGCAATCCCAACAAAAAATTCATCAACAACCATGTTTTGCAATTGCTTTCAGAAAGCAACAGCATTTCGATTGCTTTGGAGAACCGCAAAATCAACAATTGGGAACTGCACGACGATTACATTTTCATCCTTTTAAATGAAATCAAGGAAAGCGATTTGTATACAATATACATGAGCAACCGCAAAAATGATTTTGAGGAAGACAGGAAGTTTATCATGGATGTTTTTACTGAAATCATCGCGCCAAACGAAAAGGTATACGAATATCTTGAAGATAATAAGCTTACCTGGATTGATGATATTCCGCTAGTCAACACCGATATTCTGAAACAATTCAAAGCGTTGAAAAGCACAGACGAATTTAAAGTTCCTAAAGTTTTCAAAGATTCAGAAGACCGTGATTTTGCAAGAGATTTGTTTCGCAAAACAGTTCTCAACGAAAATGACTTGGCGAAAGAATACATTGATAAGACACCGAATTGGGATACGGAAAGAATTGCTGAAATCGACACCATTATCCTTAAAATGGCCATCTGTGAATTCCTTAAATTTCCATCCATTCCTGTAAAAGTCACCATCAACGAATATTTAGAAATCGCAAAAGAATATTCGACACCAAAAAGCAGTATTTTTATCAACGGAATTTTAGACAACCTTGTAAAGGAATTTCAAGTTGCCAACAAATTAAATAAAGTCGGGCGTGGCCTGATGTAACAACCCATAAAACAATTTAATCATGATTAAAAAAGCATTCAGTATCGTCGCTATTGCAGCATTTATGATGACTGCTTCGTGTGAGAAAAATCTGGAACCAAAAATGGAATTTGCCGAAAAGGAATTCGATTTCGGAACCATTACCCAAGGTGATAAAGTGCAGCACGTTTTCACTTTCAAAAACACAGGATCAGAAGATTTGCAGATCAAGCACGCACAAGGTTCTTGTGGCTGCACCGTACCGGATTATCCGCGTGAGGCCATCAAACCGGGCGAAGAAGGCAGTATTAAAGTGTCTTTCAATTCTGCGCACAAATTGGGCAGCCAGCACAAAACCGTTACCCTTGAGGTAAATACAAAAGAAGGCTCGGAAATTTTAAATATCAAAGCTGAAGTCAATCCGAATCCGAATAAGCCTGCCGAAGTTTCGGGCATTGCGGCACCGGCTTCAATATCTAATAATCAAACACAAGAAACAAAAACAAAATAATTATTATGAACGGAGCAAATATGAATTACATTCTCTTTGGACTGATGTTTGTCGTCATGTATTTTTTCATGATCAGACCACAGCAAAAGCGCGCCAAAGCTGAAAAAGAATTTGAAAACGGACTAAAAGTAGGCGACAGGATTATCACCAAAAGTGGCATCCATGCTAAAATTTCAGAGATGTCAGATACTACGATCGTTATCGAAACGATGTCAGGAAAACTCAAAATGGAGCGTTCTGCAATTTCGATGGAATTGTCTGCAAAATTGAAAGAAGCGAAGAAATAAATTTCAAGTTCAATTTCAAAAATCAAGCTCAATTTCAATATTTAGCTAAAAAAAATCCAAATTCCGATATTTAACCGGAGTTTGGATTTTTTATTTTTTAAAACTTTTTAAAATTGATTTTTGAACTTGAGCTACCTGTATTTATCGTTCAATCCGATATTATTCAAAATCATCGGCTTAATTTTCGCAATCCTGTCGATTTTCGTTGCTTCTCGTTTGGCTGTGATAATATATTCGAGAAATTCCTTTTGTTTGTAAGGCGAAAATTTTTCAAACGCGGTTTTCAGTTCTGAATTGTCGTCGAGTGCTGCCTGAAAAAGCGGATCGGTTTCGAATTCCTTCTTCACTTTTTCAATCACTTTTCCGGCTTTTTCGTTTTCAATCGCTTCGTGAATGTAGGCAAGGATTAATTTCTCGTCAACTTCATTTTTCGATGTAAACCGCCACTGGCGCAAACCTTTCGTGACACCTTCCTGTGCATTGACAAGCACGTTATTTTCGTCTTTGAGAAAAACGCCATTCCAGAACCAAATCGTGAAATAATTTTTAAATCCGCCTAAACCTAACACGTTTTTTCCGTTGTAAGTGTAAGTCTGACCGCCCCATTTCGTGGTCAAAACCAATTCGGTTTTTTCAATGATGGTATGCAATAGGTCGAGTTCTTCGTCCCAGCCGCTTATTTTATCCCACCTATGCTTTTCTTCGGGCATATTAAATTCAGTTTTTCTTTTTAAAACCATTAAGAGATTAAGTTCCATTAAGGCTTAATAAATCTTAATCTCTTAATGGTTTAACTTTCAGTGTTTTATTTTTTCTATTTTTGTTTTTTAGAGAAATCTGTTGTAGCCGTTAATTCCGCAATCTTCACAATCACATCAATCGCTTTTTTCATGCTTTCCACCGGAACATATTCATATTTTCCATGAAAGTTGTGCCCGCCCGCAAAAATATTCGGACACGGTAATCCCATATACGACAACCTGCAACCGTCAGTTCCGCCGCGAATAGGCTTGATTAAAGGTTTGATGCCCAATTCTTTCATTGCAGTTTCGGCCAAATCGACGATGTATTTTACCGGCTCGACCATTTCTTTCATGTTGTAATATTGGTCTTTTAACTCCGTAATCACAATATCTTCACCGAACTGCTTCTTGAATTTCTTATTGATTTTTTTAGTGATTTTATGCAGTAATTCTTTTCTTTCCTTGAATTTTTTAGCACTGTGATCGCGAACAATCAATTCCAGAACCGTTTCTTCCAGGCTGCCTTTCAATCCCGTTACGTGAAAAAATCCTTCGTAGCCTTTGGTTTCCTGCGGAATTTCATCTTTCGGCAATTCATTGATAAAATCATTCGCAATCAGCATCGAATTGATCATCTTGCCTTTTGCATAACCCGGATGCACGCTTTTCCCCTTGAACGTAATCTTCGCACCGGCGGCATTAAAATTTTCATATTCGAGTTCGCCAATCTGGCTGCCGTCCATTGTGTAAGCCCATTTTGCACCGAATTTCTCAACATCGAACAAATCTGCGCCGCGGCCAATTTCTTCATCAGGCGTAAAACCAACACGGATTTTCCCGTGCTTGATATCCGGATTTTTTACCAGAAACTCCATCGCCGAAACGATTTCTGTCAATCCGGCCTGATCATCTGCGCCAAGCAAAGTTGTACCGTCTGTTACGATCAAAGTCTGGCCTTTATACAGCAATAAATCCTTGAAATATCCCGGCGACAAAACGATATTCTGCGCTTCATTCAATAAAATATCACCGCCATCGTAGTTCGGAATCACGCGCGGTTTCACACCTTCGCCTTTAAAATCAGGAGAAGTATCGTAATGCGAAACAAATCCGATAACCGGAACGTCGTGGTTCACATTCGATGGCAAAGTGCCCATCACATAACCATTTTTGTCGATTGTCACTTCGGTCAGGCCGATATCGTTAAGCTCTTTCACCAATAATTTAGCGAGAACCAATTGCTTTTTTGTACTTGGAGTTGTGGTTGAATTCGCATCAGATTCCGTGTCAATCGTAACATAACTGATGAATCGGTCGATAATATGTTGCATAGTGAGTTTGATTTTAGCAAATGTACAAATTCCGCCGGTTTGCCACTTTCTTTTCGACTATTTTTAAGAAGCCAATCCCGCTGTCCATTGCAAGTCCTCGCCAAAAATGTGTTTTTTCTCAGCACAAAAAGAGCTTCCTTCGGTCGCTTTTTTGAGCCGGTAAAAACTACATTTTCCGGCTCCGGGCTTTCCATTTCCATCAGGGCTAAACAGGCATTTCCCGAGAAATTATTCGGCTGAATTTACTAATCGCCGCCACCACAACCGCCGCATCCACCTCCACAAGACCCACCGCCGCAGGAACTTCCGCCGCCTCCACATCCGCTGCCAGAACCGTCACCATTTTGCCGAAAATCATTCATAACCGCCAAAAATGAAGCGATATATATCGTATTGCCCATCATAAAATAACCCCATTCTGATGCTTCGATGCGTCCGCTGACTTTTATAATTTCATTTTTATAGAAATCCGGAATCAGTTTTGACCCGACAATATTCAATAATCTGGCAAGAAAAAATACAATAATAGCAAAGAAAAGCAACAACAGTAAAGCAATATATGTCACAGGCTTTTCCCGCATAACGCCTGTTGACAAACGCACCAATCCGAGTAAAAGTATTAGGGCAAGCACACAGAAATTCTGATAAAAAACCTTTCCAACCAATTTCGATTTTATAAAATATTTTCGCAGCGCATCTATAGTACCAACAATATTTTTAAGTGCGGGTTTCAGTTTAATATGCCTGATTAAAGTTTTGTAAGTTATTATACCGGAATGATCAATTACATCCGCAATAGCGCCTTCAATCGGATTCGCAGGCGATGCGTTTTCCGACATTTGAAGTTGTTTTTTATCGGTAAGAACAATTTTTTCAGCACGGATCATTTTGTCTACATTGCCGTGAACGACTTCTTCGATGCTGCCGTATTTGAGATAAATCATTTCGTTCGGACTCAATTTGAAAATGAAATTTTCACGGTCGATTCCGTAAAGCATTGCGTTTAGTTTTGAGCGATTGTAAATTTCTAACAGGAAAATTGCAGCAACAAAAACTGTCACATAAATCTTTAGGAAAAGAGGATTGTTGATTTGTATATAAACCGGAAAAAGCAAATAATAAGCAGGAATCCAAAGTGCAAAAAATGCAAAAATCCCCAATAGCAAAAAAGTACGGATTTTAAATTTGGCTTTCTCGAGTTGTAACGACGCAAAAATGTCGTTGTAAAACCAATAATCTCGCGGTTGCTTTCCGAAAAACGCTTCATACTGCTGCATCGTGAAATCTTTAGCAATCCTGAACTTCTCAAACTCTTCTTTTCTGTGCGTAGAAGGAATATGCGCAATGCGCTTCTTCAGAATCGTACAGAATTCATTATAAGATTGCGTAAAAACCAAGTGCTCGTGCCATACGGTGTCAACAATTTCAGAAGGCGAAACCATATTTTCAGAAACCGCAGCGAGGTACATAAATTTCTTGTATTCAATAATGGCATTTTTAGTAAAATCGGTCGTCCAGAAATTTTCTTTGCTCAATCTTGCCGAAAATCCCAGCGGGCTTAAAGGTTTATCGAAATCAAAAGCGGCGATTTGTGCCCATAATTCTTTGTCCATGCAGAATGGGAATTAATTTTGTTCATTAGAGTAAAAGTAAGATTAATTTCAATCCGAATGATTATTTTTGCAGCACAACAACACAGCCATGTACAAACTGCTCATTCGCCCGGTACTTTTCTGGTTTGATCCTGAAGAAGTGCATTATTTTACGTTTTTTCTGATTCGTCTTTTATCAAAAATTCCGGGATTTCCGGCGCTTTTTCGGTCGCTTTATGAAGTCAATGACAAGCGTTTGGAAACAGAAGTTTTCGGACTCAAATTCAAAAATCCGGTCGGACTCGCAGCCGGTTTCGACAAAGACGCAAAATTGTACAAGGAATTATCCGATTTCGGCTTCGGGTTCATTGAAATTGGGACACTTACACCAAAACCACAGGAAGGCAATCCGAAGAAAAGATTGTTCCGTTTGCGGGAAGATTCCGCCATCATCAACAGAATGGGTTTTAATAATGGCGGCGTTCATGAAGCTGTTGAAAGACTGAAATCGAATAAAAATGTCCTGATTGGCGGCAACATCGGTAAAAACAAACTAACTGACAATGAAGACGCGGTTTCGGATTACGAAATCTGTTTCAACGCATTATACGATTATGTCGATTATTTTGTAGTCAATGTAAGTTCGCCAAACACGCCAAATCTTCGCGCCTTACAGGAAAAAGAACCGTTGACAGCACTTTTATCGACTTTACAAAACCGGAACAACCAAAAGCCCAAAGCCAAGCCAATATTGCTAAAAATCGCTCCGGATTTGACGAACGAACAACTTTTAGACATAATCGATATTGTCAACGAAACGAAAATTGCTGGCGTAATTGCAACCAATACAACACTTTCGCGCGAGGGCTTACAATCTGAAAATAAAACCGAAATGGGCGGATTATCCGGGAAACCATTAACAAAACGGGCCACTGAAGTCATTCGCTTCCTTTCTGAAAAAAGCAACAAATCTTTCCCGATTATTGGTGTTGGCGGCATTCACTCTGCTGAAGATGCGATTGAAAAGCTCGAAGCCGGAGCAAGTTTGGTGCAGCTTTACACCGGATTTATTTATGAAGGTGCCGGCATTGGTTAAAGCAATCAATAAAAAAATATTGACAAAAGATGCCTAAACCATTAAGGGGTTAAGATACATTAAGTTAGGGATACGCTTAAAAAATACCTTAATGAACCTTTTCCTTAATGGTTTTCAAAAAAAATCTGATTTGTAACTGCTACAACATCTGCGAAAGTAAATAGTTGACGATAAGCCCCGTCAACATTGCGATTCCGAAACTTAAAAGCGTTCCGATCAGCACATATTCTGTGAGTTTTCGCTCTTTCGCTTCCATCAAATCGCCGAAACGAAAAATCGATTTGGCGCCCAGAAGAAACCCGATTGCCTCAAAATGTCCGGTTAAAATAAAACAGAAAACGAAAAGGCGTTCTAAAACTCCGATGTAATTTCCGGCATTTTGCAGTGAATTTTCACCTCCGGTTTTATTTTCCGGCGTCCACACAGAGATCAGGTTTTTGATGATGATTGACGTTGGTTTTGTGAGTAAAAAAACGCCTGTGATCAACAGCCAATATTCGTTTTTCATTACGGAAAAATCGAATTCCCAATTAGTGTAAAATGCCGTAATCCCTGCTAAAACTACAAAATGTAAAATCTGATCGGCGATAAACCACCGTCTTTTTGTTTTGGCTTTCTGAAAATACAATTTCAGGAAATCGATGAATCCGTGCGTCAATCCGAGGAAGATTGCAAACCTCAGGAAATCGCTTTTTCCAACCAATACGAAGGCAAGAATTATGTGTAATAATGTATGCAGATAAAGATAAATACTCCTGTGTTTGCGGCTTTCTTTATCGACGACCCATGATGTCGGCTGCAATAAAAAATCGCCGAGTAAATGCGCCAAAAGCAATTTTATAAATATAATCATACCGTTAGTGTTTTAATTTTTTCCCTGAAATGACGGTCAAAATCCATCAGCAGATCAAATTGTGCCCGTTTGCGGCGTCTGCTTACCGCAGCTTGATTAATCCCCAATTTCTGTCCGAGTTCTTCCTGTGAAAGTGTCGGATTTTCTATCGCAATCAGGAAAAATTCTGCCGATTGCGGCAACCAGCTTTCTACAAAAGTCATCGCCAGTCGCAACATTAAATTGAGTTCTTCATCGATTTGTATGTTACCGGAATTGATAGCGAGCGAGATTTTCTGTTTTTTCAGTGTTTCGAATAATTCTCCCGAACGGATGAAAGCGCTGCCGTTGCTTTCGGAAATTTTTTTGGCATCATACTCTTTTTCGCCAATCCCGATGCTCATTCGGGCGTCGAGTTTCATGGTCTTGAGATACGCTTTTATCTGTAATGAAGCGGTGAGTGTTTCTTCAGGCGCTTTTATCTCGAGCTGAAATTCATCGCCACGGTAAATCTCCCATGCTTTCGGAGATTTGCCCTGGTTTCCAATATTTTCTTTAACCCGTTAATCCATACGGTCGAAGCCGATTTTCGGGATTTTTTGATATCGCCTGTGATGATTCCGGTCATAGTCAAATATAATAAAATTAAAATAAATTCTACAGATATTACTAAATTACGTAATACTATTAATTATTACCAAATAGCGTAATATTTTAAATTATTACCAAATTAAGTAATATTTTAATTTATTGCCAAATTAAGTAATACTTATTTTATTTTTGAATGATTTTTTTGATGAAAACGATTTCGCTAAAATCCAATACTTTCTTATATTTGGGAATCTTATGGAGCCAATAAAAATCATCGAATGTCCGCGCGACGCCATGCAAGGCATCAAACCGTTT
This sequence comes from Flavobacterium sp. 3HN19-14, assembly GCF_051373205.1. Taxonomy (NCBI): domain Bacteria; kingdom Pseudomonadati; phylum Bacteroidota; class Flavobacteriia; order Flavobacteriales; family Flavobacteriaceae; genus Flavobacterium; species Flavobacterium sp. 3HN19-14. The sequence goes on along the minus strand of NZ_JBPPZT010000001.1, from coordinate 3,198,483 downwards.
ATTCCGACCGAAAGGAAAGCATTTTACATCCAATCGTTGCTGCGTGTGGGTTTTGATACGATAGATTTTGGCAGTTTCGTTTCGCCAAAAGCCATCCCGCAAATGCAGGACACGGCAGCATTACTGGCACAACTCGATTTGTCGCAGACTAAAAGTAAATTACTCGCAATCATTGCCAATACACAAGGCGCGGTGACGGCTGCTTCCCATAAAGAAATTCAATATTTAGGCTTTCCGTTTTCTATTTCTGAAAATTTCCAGATGCGGAATACGCACAAAACTATAGCAGAATCATTGGTTACTTTGCAGGAAATCCTTGAAATTGCTGATAAAAATGACAAAAAAGTGGTCGCTTATCTTTCAATGGGTTTCGGAAATCCGTACGGCAACCCCTGGAATGTGGAAATTGTTGGAGATTCGAACCAAAAATTATCCGATATGGGCGTGAAAATCCTTTCGCTTTCTGATACCATAGGAAGTTCGACCCCGGAAGTAATCGATTATTTGTTTTCAAATTTAATTCCGAAATACCCAAAAATCGAGTTTGGCGCGCATTTACATACGACACCAACACAATGGTTTGAAAAAACAGATGCCGCATACAAAGCGGGTTGTCGTCGGTTTGACGGCGCAATTCAGGGATTTGGCGGCTGCCCTATGGCAAAAGATGAATTAACGGGAAATATGCCGACAGAGAAATTATTGTCTTATTTTACCACACAGAAAGAAGACACCGGTACGAGTCCGATGGCTTTCGAAAGTTCCTATAACGAAGCGACCAAATTATTCGGCGAATTTCATTAATTGATCGCTTTCCACCAATTTTCAGGCGACGGCGGATTGTCAAGATTGACCTTTTCACCAATCATAGGCGAAAGCAACGGCAGATTTTCATTTTTTGCAGCTTCAGTAACCAAACGTATTGGTTCATCCCAATCGTGTAGTGCCAATGCAAATTTTCCCAATGCACCGGCATCAGTAATTTTGTATTAAGATTTTTCGCAGCCGGAATCATTTCATAAGGCATTAAGTGGATGTTTTTCCAACTTTCATTATACTGACCGCATTCTAAAATCGCAAGGTCAAAAGGCCCAATTGTCTGCCGATGGCTTCAAAATGCGTATCAAAACCACTGTCGCCGCCGAGAAATAATTTTCGTTCAGGTGTTTGTAAAACAAAAGAAACCCACAACGCCTTGTTTCTGGTAAATCCTCTTCCTGAAAAATGCCTTGAAGGGGTGATATTTACGGTAAATCCGTCGCCCAAATCGAGCGATTCATTCCAATCCTTTTCAAAAATGATTTGCGGATTATAACCCCACAATTCCAGATGCGCACCGGTTCCTAAACCTGTAATGACTTTTTTGACTTTCCGTTTTAACTTTAAGAGGGTCACATAATCGAGATGATCCCAATGGTCGTGTGAAATGAAAAGGTAATCGATTTCAGGAAAATCTTCAGCGTCATAAACATCGCTTCCGGGAAAGCTGCGTGTTGTAGCTTTTATAGGCGAAGCGGCACCGCTGAAAACCGGATCTACAAGTATTTTCTTCCCTTCAATTTGCATGAAATAAGACGAATGCCCGAACCAAACCAACACATTTTCTTCAGGTAAAAGCATATGAAGATTTGTTTTGTGCGAAGGAATTTTATCAGAAGGTTTGTTGCGCCTGCTTTTTTGAAAAAAGAACTTTTTCATGACTTTCAACATGGTTTCACCCTCGGCTAAATCTGGAGTGAAGCTTAAATTCTGGAATTTCCCGTCGCGGTAATTCGGTGATTTTTGTATGATTTCAAGCCTTTTTCCTGATGGCGTTTTGCCAAATTTTGATTGCCGCGTAAAAACAGAATAGAAAACGATTAAAAACACTAGAATGGATAAAACAATAGTCATTTCGTAAGGTAGTTTGTTGTTGCAAAATTAGTTGATTGTCAAATCGCTGCTTTGTTTTTAACTTAATTTTCGTACAATCTTTAATTTTCAATATTTCAATCAATTTCACTATATTTGCACGCAATTTAACTACAACTACAAATTGCAATGATCGCACACAACTCCAAAATCATCGGCGAAGGTTTAACTTACGATGATGTACTGCTGGTTCCCAATTATTCAAATGTACTGCCGCGCGAAGTAAGCATACAGTCTAAATTTTCTAAAAATATTACCCTTAATGTCCCGATTGTATCTGCAGCGATGGATACCGTGACCGAAAGCGCTATGGCAATTGCGATGGCACAGGAAGGCGGCATCGGCGTTTTGCATAAAAATATGACGATTGAGCAACAGGCCGGAAAAGTGCGCAAAGTAAAACGTGCAGAATCCGGAATGATCATCGATCCGGTGACGTTGCCGATGACTTCAAAAGTTTCTGATGCGAAGGCGGCGATGAAAGAATTTGGGATTGGTGGTATTCCAATCGTTGATGAAAATAAGATTTTAAAGGGAATTGTTACCAACCGTGATTTGCGTTTCGAAAAAAATAATGCGCGCCCGATTGTAGAAGTTATGACCAGCCAGAATCTGGTTACTGTTGCAGAAGGTACTTCTCTGGAAGAAGCCGAAGTCATCTTGCAAGGCCATAAAATTGAAAAACTTCCGGTCGTAAACGCCGATTACAAACTCGTCGGATTAATCACTTTCCGAGATATTACAAAACTCACTCAAAAACCAATCGCCAATAAAGATATTTACGGACGTTTGCGTGTTGCTGCCGCGATCGGTGTTACCGGAGACGCAGTTCAAAGAGCGGCAGCGCTTGTAAATGCAGGCGTTGATGCTATCATTATCGATACAGCCCACGGTCATACTGAAGGTGTCGTCAATGTATTGAAAGAAGTAAAAAGTAAATTCCCGCAAATCGATGTGATTGTCGGAAATATTGCCACTGCCGAAGCTGCTAAATATCTTGTCGCTAACGGCGCAGATGGCGTGAAAGTCGGAATCAGACGGGTTCTATCTGTACAACACGTATTGTAGCCGGCGTTGGTTTTCCGCAGTTTTCTGCCGTACTGGAAGTCGCGGCAGCCATAAAAGGAACCGGGATTCCGGTAATTGCCGATGGCGGAATCAGATATACAGGCGATATTCCGAAAGCGATTGCCGCCGGAGCAGACTCCGTCATGATGGGTTCATTATTGGCAGGAACGAAAGAATCTCCGGGTGAAACCATCATTTTTGAAGGAAGAAAATTCAAGTCGTATCGCGGAATGGGTTCTGTTGAAGCCATGCAGGAAGGCTCGAAAGACCGTTATTTCCAGGATGTTGAAGATGATATCAAGAAATTAGTTCCCGAAGGAATTGTCGGCCGCGTGCCATATAAAGGCGAACTCAACGAAAGCATGCAGCAATTCATCGGCGGATTGCGCGCCGGAATGGGGTATTGCGGTTCGAAAGATATTCCGACTTTGCAGGAAACCGGTCGTTTTGTAAGGATTACTTCAAGTGGAATTACAGAAAGTCATCCACATAATGTGACGATTACTAAGGAGGCGCCGAATTATTCGAGATAATTTGAGACCGGTACGCTGAAAGATAAAAGACCACTCTGTTGCAAGACCGCTTCGCTGAAAGATTTTAAAGAATTCAATTCCATTTTATCTTTCAGCGAAGCGGTCTTGATTCTTTTAGCAACGCGGTCTTTCTTCTAAAGTTTCGCGAGTAATTTTTTATCCCCAACAATCCACAATATATCGTCTTTTTCCAATATCAGGTGCGATTCCGGATTAAGCATACGCCGGCCTTTCCTTTCAATTCCGACTACAAGGCCGCTCGTTTTTTCCCGTAATTGCGATTCCCTGATACTTTTCCCGATATATTCGTCATTTGTCAAATCGAGTTGTTGCAAAACAATTTGCGGTTCAGTAGTTTTTGGCGGCACGGCAACTTCATGTTGGTGCAGATAAGCCTTGAATTCATTGACCTGCGCATCATTTCCAATCACGCAGATTTCGTCTCCGGGAAATAATCTTTCGTTACGGCTTGGGATGTTGATGGTAATTTCGCCACGTTTGATAAAGGCGATGTTGATGCCCATTTCCTCGCGGATTCTAAGTTCTTCCAGCGTTTGTCCGGCAATATTCGATTCTTTCGCAATGTCGAAAATACTCATGTGTCCTTCCCATGGCGTAAGGTCGCTTCGACGTCTTTTTGCCTTTATAATTTCGCGCGCGTTAAGGTTTTTGAGGAAATGACTCTCAATCCGATGGTATTGTGCATTGAGTTTTTTCGGAAAAATAATATAAATCGCCACAGCAAAAATCAATGCAATAAAAGCAATCAACGGCGAAAAGAAGCTGTTCAGTAAAAATCCGATAAATACCAAAGCGAGTAACATCCTGAGTAAAATCATCATGATGATTGGGCAGCGATATTTTCTTTCAGATATTAAAATTTCAACCTGTTGCATGGCCACACGTCTTAACGAAAGCGCCCAAAGAAACGGTGAAATGATAATGAGTGTAATGAGCGCCGCTAATCCGTGGCCGAATTTTGAACCTTCCGTGAATGGTAAAAGATATTTGGAAGACAATAAAATCAGCGCTGTAATAATCACAGAATGTATTACAATTTGTGTCAAATAGGCCGAAGTAAAATCTGCCAGTTACTGACCGATTTTATCGCCTGGGCGTTGGCGGCAAAACGTTCGATTTTTTTGACCCATTTGCGCGGTAATTTCTTCTCCAGAAATATTGAAAAAGGTGTAGAAAATTTAACCATGAATGGCGTTGTGAATGTTGTAACTGCTGAAACCGCCACCACAATCGGGTACAGGAAATCGCTCGTTACATTAAGCGTCATGCCCAAAGTGGCAATGATAAATGAGAATTCACCAATCTGTGATAAACTCATTCCGGTTTGAACAGATTGCCGCAGCGGTTGCCCCGAAAGCAAAGCGCCGCCGGTCGCGCTGAGTGATTGTCCGACAATCGTGATTACAGTCAGAATGGCAACAGGAAGCGCATATTCATAAAGTGTATGGGGATTGATCAACATTCCGACTGATACAAAAAATACAGCGCCAAATAAATCCTTTACCGGTTTTACAAGATGTTCAATGTGTTCTGCCTGCGTGGTTTCGGCGATGATGGAACCCATGATGAAAGCACCCAATGCCGGGGAAAATCCAACGTTGGCGGCGAAAATCACCATCAACAGGCAAAGTGCCAGTGAAATAATCAGCATCATTTCGTCGGTCAATAAACTTTTGGCGCGCTTGAGTAAAGTCGGAATGAAAAAAATCCCGCCGACAAACCAAATCGTCAGGAAGAAAACCAGTTTTAGAACCGACATCACCAGATCCACGCCTGAAAATTGCTGGCTGACCGCAACAGTTGAAAGCAAAACCATCATTAAGATCGCCATAATGTCCTGTACAATCAGCACGCCGATGACATTTCCTGCAAATTTTTGCGCCTTGACGCCCAATTCGTCAAAAGTTTTGAGGATGATTGTCGTGGATGAAATGGAAAGGATTACACCTAAAAAAATGCAATCCATATTGTCCCAACCCATGAGTTTTCCGGTGACAAATCCGATTAAGACCATTACAAATATTTGCGTGGAAGCCGTGATTGATGCAGTGCCGCCAACTTTCATAAGTTTCTTGAAACTGAATTCGAGTCCGAGACTGAATAATAAGAAAATCACGCCGATTTCTGCCCAAACCTCCACACTTTTAATGTCTTTCACCGAAGGGAAAAAATCAAAGTGATTGCCTGCGAGGAAACCTGCAATCAGATATCCCAAGACTAATGGCTGCTTGATTTTTTTAAACAACAGAACGGCAACACCGGCAGTAACCAGGATTAATCCTAAATCACTGATGAGTGGTTGTAAATGGTGTGCGGCTGCGGTGGCTGCTGATTCGGCGCTCATGGATTTTTCTCATTTGTGGTAAGATAAGAAAAAAACGGGAATTTCAAAAATCAAAGGCAATGGCAAATTCAAAAATCAACAGTAATTTCAAATTCAAAAAGAAAATCCAGATTCTAATAGCATATTAAAATCTGGATTTTACATTATGTTTTTGATTTAATCCTTAGATTCCCAGGTAATTACTCGGCGTAATTTGCAGTAATTCTGACTTGATTTCGCCGGAAACATCTAAAGTCGCGATAAAATCATGAATCGCTTTTTTATCGATTGTAGTATTCGTACGCGTCAATCCTTTCAACGCTTCATACGGATTTGAATAACCTTCACGGCGCAAAATCGTCTGGATGGCCTCGGCGACGACTGCCCAGTTTTTTTCCAAATCCTCAGCGAATTTATCAGCATTTAAAAGTAATTTGTTGAGCCCTTTTAGAGTAGCTTCAAATCCGATCAATGTATGACCCATCGGTACACCGATATTGCGCAAAACCGTACTATCCGTCAAATCACGTTGTAATCTCGACAAAGGTAATTTTGCAGCTAAATGCTCGAAAACAGCGTTGGCGATGCCGAGATTGCCTTCGGAATTTTCAAAATCGATTGGGTTGACTTTATGCGGCATTGCGGAAGATCCGACTTCGCCGGCCTTGATTTTCTGCTTGAAATAATCCATTGAAACATAGGTCCAGATGTCGCGGTCTAAATCAATCAGAATGGTGTTAATCCTTTTCAAGGCATCAAAAAATGCCGCCAGATGATCGTAATGTTCGATTTGCGTTGTCGGAAAAGAATGTTGCAACCCTAATGTATTTTCTACAAAATTCCCTCCGAATTTTCTCCAGTCAATTTGCGGATAAGCCACGTGATGTGCGTTGTAATTCCCGGTTGCACCACCAAATTTAGCTGCAAACGGAATGTTGAACAACAATCGCATCTGCTCTTCAAGCCTTTCGACAAAAACACCTATTTCTTTTCCGAGACGGGTAGGAGAGGCCGGTTGACCGTGGGTCCTGGCGAGCATCGGAATGTCCTTCCATTCTACGCTTAATTCTTTCAATTTGGCGACAACTTCGATCAATAATTTGAGGTAAACTTCCTGAAAAGCTTCTTTTACAGAAAGCGGAATCGCCGTATTGTTGATATCCTGCGACGTCAATCCGAAATGGATAAACTCTTTATATTCCGACAAACCCAAATTGTCAAATGCCGTTTTGATGAAATATTCAACGGCTTTTACGTCGTGATTTGTGGTTTTTTCGATGTCTTTTATTGCCTGTGCGTCGGCTGCGGTGAAATTTTTGCAGATATTCCGCAATTCCCCGAAAAGATTACTGTCGATATTTTTCAGCTGCGGCAACGGCACTTCGCAAAGGGCAATAAAATATTCAATTTCAACGAGCACGCGGTACCTTATAAGTGCTTCTTCAGAAAAATATTGGGATAACGAAATGCTTTTGCTGCGGTACCTCCCGTCGATTGGGGAAATAGCGTTGAGTTCGGTTAGTTGTTGCATTGGTGTTGTTTTTGCAGAAGCGCAAATATAAGGAAAAGGGAGTTGAAAGTCGAAAGTCGAAAGTCGAAAGTTGCCTTTGATGCAGTAAAGTTTGCTCTTTAGGCTTTCGACTTTTGACTTTCGGCTATTTTAGCGCTTTGAGTTTCTCCCTCAAAATCACCATTCCCTCAGAAGCCACATACGGAATCACTTCAAGATGCGCGCGCATGTTGGTAATTTTTGCGGGTTTCGGGTCGATGTAATAATGGTGGATTTTTTCATTGGTGAATTCAATCAGCCCGGCTGCCGGATAAACTTGCAACGATGTTCCTATTACAGCAAAAACATCAGCTTGCTGTGCCAGATTTACCGCTTCTTCAAGTGCCGGAACTTCTTCGCCAAACCAAACAATGTGCGGTCGCAACTGGTTGCCGCTGTCGTCTTCATCGCCAAAATTAAGGTCGTCGTGCCAGTCGATTACATGGGCGTGGTTTTTGGTGCTGCGGACTTTAAGCAATTCGCCGTGGAGGTGCAAAACCTTTGTGCTTCCGGCTTTTTCGTGAAGATTGTCTACATTTTGGGTAATGATATAAACGTCGAAATCCTGTTCGAGTTCTGCTAAGATTTTGTGCGCCAGATTGGGTTTTACCTGATGTAATTGACGACGGCGCTGGTTGTAGAAATCGAGTACCAATGCCGGATTCTTGCGCCAGCCTTCGGGCGTGGCTACGTCGGTAACGTTGTGGCCTTCCCAGAGGCCGTCGCTGTCGCGGAATGTCTTTATGCCGCTTTCTGCAGAAATCCCTGCGCCGGTGAGTACCACTAATTTCTTCTTTTTCATAAGCTAAAATCTTAGTTACTAAAGCTACGCATTTTTAGTATTTTTACCAAAATAAACTTATTGACAACGGTTTATTTATGCCGCGAATTCACGAGTTAAAGTATGCAACAAATAAAAATTCGTGTAAATTCGTACAATTCGTGGCTGTAATAATTAAAATTATATGATAGATATTGCTTACCTGAATTACCTTGAAGATATCCTTACGGAAAACCGCAAAGCCAAATTCCTAAAAGTACTCGGAAACCGCACGAATCATTTCACAGTCGCAATTGAGGATGTATTTCAGTTGCACAATACGAGTGCCGTAATGCGCAGCTGCGAGGTTTTCGGGATACAGCAGCTCAATGTGATCGAAGAAAAATACGGAAAGAAAATCGATAAGGAAATCGCAATGGGCGCGCAGAAATGGGTCGAATGTGAACCGTTTCGACAGCATTTCTGAATGTATAAAAAGTGTAAAGTCGAATGGCTATCGCATCATTGCTACAACACCGCACGAAAATGATTGCCTTTTAGATGATTTTGACATTTCGCAACCAAGTGCTTTTTTCTTCGGAACAGAGCGCAACGGCCTTTCAGAAGAAGTCCTCAGCAATGCTGATGGCTTCCTCAAAATTCCGATGGCAGGTTTTACAGAAAGCCTGAATATTTCCGTTTCTGCGGCCATTATCATCCAGAATTTAATGTCACGGCTTCATAAATCCGGTATCGACTGGCATTTATCCGAAGAGGAAATATTGCAGAAACGGCTTGACTGGGCACGCCGTTCCATCAAAGACATCAGGCGGATTGAGGAACGTTATTATTCGCTAAATCCCTAAAAGATTATGTTGCTTTCAGAAGTTATATTAGTAATGTCATCAGGATGCAATTTGTAACGGAATAATCCCGTGTCGCCAATCGCAAACAGATCGTTTCCGCTGATGATGACGTCGTGGCAATCAATCTCAAGTGTATGCACCACAGTTGGCGTTCCAGGATTTTGAACATCGAAGATTTTGACCAGACCAGCGTCACATACAAACAGATAATTTCCATATAACCCGAGGCCTTTTGGCTGGATCAAATCTACCTGCGTAATGAGCGAAGGAAGATTGATGTTGCTGGTATCATATACCTCAAGCACATTGATATTACTGCCGCAACGTGTATTGGAGTGCAGCGTCACAAACGTTACAGGTTCGGTTCGAGACAACAGGATCACAGGCCGTCAAATGCTGTGCAGATGAAATTTTGACGGGATTCTGCGGATTCTGTAAACTATAAATGTACATTCCGGTTTGCGAACCTACATAGAGATAATTGCCCTGAGAAAAAAGCGTTTCTATACGTGAACCGACACCTACATCGTTAATTTTTACGGGAACTTCAGTGTTTTGCAATTTGAAAACATTAATTGTGCGGTCATCAACGGTGTAAAGGTAATTATCCCTTAAAACGAATGACGCCAAAGAACCGCCTTGTCCGTCGTTATTACCGGCTCCTGAACCGCTGTCATCGCCTGAACAACTGAACAACATCAGGCCTAAAATCGAAAGTAAGGTAATTTTTTTCATAATTATTCTGTCCAGTTTATTACAATTTTATCTGAAGAACTTCCGTAAGCACCAAAACCGTCAGGTGAAATTTTCTGTGGAAAAACATTGCGGTTGCGACTGGTCACATGAATGGAATTCTGCGTACGATTATATTCGACAGCCACCAAATCGACAGCCTGGTTGATGTATAAAATGTTATCACGAACGGCAACATCTGTAGCACCCGGAATATTCAGGAAAGTTATTTTAACCGGATTTGCCGGATCGGAATAGTTGTAAATATGAAAACCGCGATTGACGTCGTTGATAAAAAGCAAATCGTCTTTTATGTAAATTTTCCCTGCCTTAATCGTGTTTTCATCAGGAAGCAGTTTCACCGCCTGCTCAAACGCCGATCGGGTCATCATCTCGGGCTGATAGCGCGATTCAGGATCCGGATTAACGCCAAAACAACCCTGAAGCAGAAAAACTAAAAATAGCAATATTGGAATAAAAAAGAGTTTTTCATGGTTTTGGTTTTACCAAAGATACATGAATTCAATTATGGTTGCGTGCGAATTTACCTGAACGGGTGTAATGGTAATCCAAAAAAAATACAGCTTTCCGGAGTTTATCCTTTTTTCTTCAGGATTTTGTATTCCTCGTAACACGCACTGATGGCATCAAGGATTTGAAGGTCATTCGCCGTTTTCACGAATGCTTCTGAGTAATTGCAACGCGACATGATTTCGGGAATTTCGCTCTTGTCGACACCTAAAAGTGCCGCAACGGTTTCGCGGTCAAATTTAGATTCAAGCAGGTTTTTTACATTGTCATCTTTCTTCATTTCCTTGAGCCTTTTGAGCTCTTTCGGTTTCTTTCCAAAGAAATTATAAAGCGCATCTGCCGGATTGAATATCGAGCCTAAGACCCTTCCGAAAGCATTTGGAGAATACGCATCACCAGCTTCATAACCTTGCTTGAGGCCTGAAATGCTGTAGCGGTAATTTTCCGGGCTCGGGATAAGTTTCGCATCGACTTCGAGATAACCTGTCAATATATAAGGGCGTACAATAACTTCTTCAAGTGCATAAGCTTTTTCAGTAAGCTGAATGGTAGTAGTTTTATTTTTGATCCAGTCATTCGTCACTTTTACCTTAAGTGATTTGTAACCAATCATGGAAATGTGCAGTGTGTCTGTGGCTTTCGCCTCAATGGTAAATTGACCGAATTGGTCAGTAGTGGTTCCTTTTACACTATTAACATTAATGATGTTAACGTTTGATAAGGCTGCCTTTGTATTGTCATTGACAATTGTTGCGGTCACAGTAGTCGGCGTAACGATTTCCTGTGCAAATCCGGTTGCTGAGAAGCATAAAAAAAGAATGACTACAAAATATCTCATGTCCTTGATTGAAGGTCTAAAAGTAATAAAACTCGTAAGATAATTTGTAGTCACGCTGTAAATTATTAGAAAATTAACAGAAATCGTTAACTCTTTCTAGGACGTTTAGGTTTTGCCGCATCGCCAAAGCTTTCTGAACGCCTTGGCGCTCTTTCAGAAGTCGGTTTTGAACCGAAATTCTCGCGTCTTGGAGAACCGCTTCTTTCAGCTCTCGGAGTACCGAAACCGCCTTCGCGCGGTGCTCTGTCGCCAAATCCGCCTTCACGACGTGGTGAACCGCTTCTTTCGCTTCTGAATCCGCCGCCGTTACCGCCAAAACTTCTTCCGCCGCGATCACCGCCTTTGTAGCCGCCGCCGAAACCTCCGCCTGAATTTCTTCCGTTGTGGTCACGTCGTCCGCCACCATCATTTTTAGAAATTTCTACGTTGATTCTGCGTCCTTCGAGCTGCATGTTGTTCAGGATGTCCATCACTTTATCGGTGTGCTCGGGATCGGTGTTGAAGAAAGAGAATCCTTCTTTTACATCAACTTTGTAAACGTCGTCACGACCTAAATCTAATGTTTCTTTTAAGAAATCTTTGAGCTGCATCCAATCGAAATTATCCCTTGAACCGATGTTCACGAAATAACGAACGGCACCGCCATTGTTGAATTCACGTGGTTCCCGGTCGTCGCGTTCGCGTCTTTCGCCACCTGATTGCGCAGACAAATCACGTGTTTTTTTGTAATAGTTGATGAAACGGTTGAATTCTACCGACACCATTTTCTTGATCAGTTCTTCTTTTGAAAGACCTTCCAGAACGTTGTTGATGGCCGGAAGATAATTGTCGATATCGTGATCAACTTCAGTGTCCTTAATCTTATTGGCTAAATGCAACAATTGAATTTCGCAGATTTCAATTCCGGACGGAATGGTTTTCTCTTCGAATTTCTGTTTGATGATTCTTTCGATAGAAGAAATCTTGCGCAGTTCACTTTTCGTTACGATTACGATCGAAGTCCCAATTTCCCTGCACGACCGGTACGGCCTGAACGGTGGTTGTAGGTTTCGATTTCATCGGGAAGTTGATAATTCACAACGTGTGTTACGTTGTCAACATCGATGCCACGTGCGGCAACGTCAGTCGCAACAAGCATCTGGATTTGTCTTCCACGGAAAGATTTCATAACAGAATCACGTTGTGCCTGAGACAAATCGCCGTGCAAAGCTGCCGCGTTGTATCCATCTTCAATCAGTTTTTCAGCTACGTGCTGCGTGTCTCTTTTCGTACGACAGAAAACCACAGAAAAGATATCCGGATTCGCATCTGCCAAACGTTTCAAGGCTTCGTAACGGTCGCGTGCATTCACAAGATAAAACTCGTGTGATACGGTCGCTGAACCTGAATTTTTGGTTCCCACAGTAATTTCCAATGGGTCTTCCATGAATTTTTTCGCGATGCGCGCCACTTCGGCAGGCATTGTCGCAGAGAAAAGCCAGGTGGTTTTCTCTTCAGGAGTGTCGGATAAAATGGAAACGATGTCTTCGTAGAAGCCCATGTTCAGCATTTCGTCTGCTTCGTCCAATACACAGAAATCAATGTTCTTAATGTTGACCAAACCTCTGTTGATCATGTCCTGCATACGTCCCGGAGTAGCCACAATGATTTGTGCGCCCCTTTTGATTTCTCTTGCTTGTTCTGTGATACTTGCCCCGCCGTAAATCGCCACTACATTGATACCTTTTTCGTACTTCGAATAGTTTTTAATCTCATTTGTAATCTGCAAACAAAGTTCGCGGGTAGGTGATAAAATCAACGCCTGTGTATTTCTGTTGTCGGCATCAATTTTCTGAATCAGCGGAAAACCAAAAGCTGCCGTTTTCCCTGTCCCTGTCTGAGCCAACGCAACTAAATCTGTGTCTTTTTCCAATAATAGGGGAATTGCTTTCTCCTGTACTTCGGTCGGATTTTCAAATCCTAGATCTAAAATCGCCTTCAGTAACGATTCACTCAATCCTAATTGTTCAAATTTATTCATATAGTATTTAAATATTTTGCAAAAGTACGCTTAATATTTGTGAATAACTAATGGTAATTTGTTTGTTGAAGATTTATTATTTATTGATTTTCAGAAAGATAGGTGTTTGAGGAAAGAACCAAGAGTCAAGAGTCAAGAAAAAAGCGTCTAAAGGCAATATTTTTGATAGTGATTTTTAACGATTTTCACTTTCAGATACAAACACAATCAACTGTTTTACAGCCTGTCCGCGATGGGAAATTTGTGCTTTTTCGTTAAGCGAAAGTTCCGCGAAAGTGCGGTCAAAGCCATCTGCAACAAAAATCGGATCATATCCGAAGCCCATTTCGCCCTTCTTTTCATCGATGATATCGCCTTTGACGATTCCGGTAAAAAGATGTTGTTCACCATTCAAATTCAGGGCAATTACGGTTTTGAATTGCGCACTGCGGTCGGTTTCAGTCGCCAACGCCTCGAGCAATTTGTGCATATTGTCATCAGCATTGCGCTGTTCTCCCGCATATCTCGCCGAATAAACGCCGGAGCGCCGTTGAGCGCGGTGACTTCGAGTCCGGTATCATCTGCGAAACAATCATAACCGTATTTTGAAGTGACGTAATCGGCTTTCAGGATGGCGTTTCCTTCAATAGTTTCTGCGGTTTCGGGAATGTCTTCATGGCATCCGATGTCTTCGAGGCTCAATAAATCAATGCTTTTTGGAAGCATGTTTTTGATTTCCAGGATTTTGTTTTTGTTGTTGGAAGCGAAGACTAATGTCATTTGGGTATTTTTTTAAATGGAATTGTAAAGATAAGCAATGGCTGCCAAATACTAATTTTCGGCTTCACTTTCTTCTGCTTTTGCCTCTTCTTTTATTTTTTCAGGAAGTACTTTTTCGTGGATGTCCTCAATAACCTTATCGGAATTGTAATAAAGAATGAGAATCGTAATGGCGATTAAAGCAGAAATCCCATTCGCCAAAATAACCGGAAAATCTTCTCGGATAATTCCGTAAGCAATCCAAAGGCCGAGTCCAATCAGCAAAATAAAATAAGTCGTTGGCGAAACGCCTTTCGTGGTTTTATCTTTTATGATTTTATACGTCTGCGGAACATTGGCAATTGTTGTAAAAACCGCCGCTGCCAAACCGATGATTTTAATGTAATCCATACCTAAATTTAGGAATGAAATTTGAGGTGACGTTTTTTGTTAAGAAGGAATTGGGAATTTATTAAAATACTTTCACCATTCCTTACTTAGAATATTAAACAGAAGCAGATGAAACATATATTTTCCACGATTTTTTTCTTCCAATTTTTAGTAATTTTCAGTCAATTTCCGGAAATGGTTTCTGAAAATGACTTTCAGTATTCCGAAATAAAAACTGACAGTGTAGTTCAGGATGAGCTTAAATTGATAAAATCAGATAAAAAAATCATTCTTTTAGTCACAGCGAAAGATACCGATTTTCTTAATGTTTACATCTTTAATAATTCGCTTGAAACATTAAACCTGAGCATGCGTGACGGACTTGTTAACATCATTTGCGAGGCAAAAAACAGAAATGGCGAATGGCAGTTGGTCGGCCCGCTGCGGAATTCACCTTGTGGCAACAGTTATTCAAGGAAAATGCTGGCCTCTAAAACGATGTTTAAGGCACAAATAAATTCACATTCAGGAAATTTCGACACGACATTCAGGATCAAATTAACCTGCGGAAATGACATCTACTATTCCAACACATACAATTGTACAATGAATTTATCGGCGTTTGTGGATGTAAAATCCGGTTTTTGAATAATTTGATCCGCGCTACGACGACAACCTGTAACAATCTCTAGAAATTATATAAGTATTTTCTGCTTTTCTACACCGAAATTTACATTACTAACATTAAAGTAAAATATCATGAAAAGCCAATTCTTAAATATCACAGCAGGTTTGTTCCTTATAGGCATAGGAGCTTTGACCGTTTCGTGCAATAAATGTGGTTCAAAAACCACGGAAACTACGACTACCACTGTCACCACTACGACAACAGATACGACCGATATGGGCAATTTGCCTCCTGATGCAAGCACTGACCAGGCGTCTGATAATTCAGGGGCGGGTTCAGGCAATAAATCAACGACAGCTAATGCATCTTCAACCAAAACTAAAGGCGCCAAAGACAAAAACGGCAAATCCTTAGAAGGCTACAGCGCGCCGGATGGAACAGACGCTGAAAACCATGACGGCGACCAATACACCAAAAATAATAATACGCCGCAACCAACAGGTACCGCCGATCAAATAAAATCAAATCCCAAATTTTCAAATCCCAAATTCCGTGTAATAATAGGAGTTTGGGATTTATTTTTTGGGATTTTTCAACCTAATTATACAAGCTTTCCGCGCAAAGGTATAAGCTCATTTATTATAAAAGAAATAATTTCAATGTTCTGAAATAACACTTTTAATAAATAAAATTCCAAACATGCAAACATTCAAAATTCTGGCTTACGGCGCTACGGGTTCGCTCATCGGCGGTAAAACACTCAATGAAATGGAAATCGAACGCAACACGCCCGTTGACGACGAAATCCTGATCGATATTTTATATTGCGGCGTATGCCATTCTGATATTCATCAGGTCAACAACGACTGGGAAAACACGATTTACCCTTGCGTTCCCGGACATGAAATCATCGGTCGCGTTGCCGGATTGGGTTCGGAGGCGACAAAATACCAGATTGGTGAAATCGTCGGTGTAGGTTGTATGATTGATTCCTGCACGCATTGCCGCCAATGCCATGAAGGTGAGGAGCAATTCTGCGAAGGCCACGGTGGCCCGACGATGACGTACAACGGGTACAAAGTTCCGGACGGAACCGATTTCAATACCTTCGGTGGCTATTCTACACAAATTACTGTAAAGGAACATTTCGTATTGCGTATCCCTGAAAATCTTGATACTTCACGTGTTGCGCCATTGTTATGCGCCGGAGTTACAACATTTTCACCTTTAAAACGCGCCAATATTAAAAAAGGCGACAGGGTTGGTATCATCGGCATCGGCGGATTGGGTCATGTCGCAGTAAAAATTGCTAAAGCGATGGGCGCGGAAGTTACCGCAATTACAACCAAAGAAGACAAAAGAGAACCTTTGCTTCAAATCGGTGCCGACCGCGTATTGCTTTCTGATTATGATGATTCGATGAAACAACATGAACTTTATTTTGATTTCCTTTTGTGTACGATTCCATATCCATTCGACATTAATTTGTATGTGCCGCTATTGAAAGTTCGCGGTGAGTTGATTACTGTCGGATTGCTAGGCCCATACAAAAAACCGCTGGACAACAACGAAGTGGCGATGTCTGCCAGAAAAGTCGGTGGTTCGTTAATTGGCGGAATTGCTGAAACGCAGGAAACGCTAGATTTTTGCTCCACACACCACATTCTACCCGAAGTGCAAATGATCAGTATTGACCAAATCAACGATGCTTACGACAAAATCAAAGAAGAAGATGTAAGGTTCAGGTATGTAATTGACATGCAATCTTTACGCGAGAAAGAAAACCAACAATAGCAATTTCAAACTTCAATCTAAAATCCCAAATTCTGACTATTGAAGTTGGAATTTGGGATTTGCTTTTTGGAATTTTATTACCTTTAGGGAATGCAAATTCGCAATTTCCCCATGATTAACAAATATCTACTTCTCCTTTCGCTGATTGTCGCTTCAGCAAATGCCCAGCAAAATCTCGTAAAATATGTCCGGCCTATCATCGGAACCCAAAAAATGGGGCACACTTATCCCGGTGCGACCGTTCCGTTTGGCGCGGTGCAGCTGAGTCCGGAAACCGATACGATTTCGTATGAACTCAACGGCAAATACAACGGCGATGTCTATAAATATTGTGCTGGTTATCAATATGATGACAAGAGCATCACAGGTTTCAGCCATACGCATTTTAGCGGCACAGGGCATTCTGATTTAGGCGATTTTCTGATCATGCCGACGCAAGGAAAACTGCAATTGAATTCGCAGGAATTGCTGCTGATACCAAAACCGGCTATCGCGCTGCGTTTTCACACCAAAATGAAATTGCCGAAGCCGGATACTACAAAGTAAAACTCGACGATGATAACATCATTGCCGAAATGACCGCAACCAAACGCGTCGGAATGCACCAGTAGACTTTCCGGAAATCGGATGCATCGCACATCATTTTAGACCTGATGGCGGGAATTTATAATTATCCTGAAAAAAATGTGTGGACTTATGTTCGGGTTGTTAATGATACTTTAATCACAGGCTACCGCGAAACCAACGGCTGGGCACGAACGCGGACGGTTTATTTCGCAATGTCTTTTTCAAAGCCATTCAAGGCATACGGAAATAAGAAGTTTGATACGAAGCAGACCTATCGTGGATTTTGGAGGAAATTCGACCAAAGTAAAAATTTTCCCGAAATCGCCGGAAAGCAAATCAGAATGTACTTTGATTTTGATACCAATGAAAATGAAAAAATAAAAATCAAATTCGCGCTTTCGCCTGTAAGTCAAACCAATGCACTCGAAAATATGAAAGCTGAAATTCCGCATTGGGATTTCGAACGCGTAAAAGCCGAAGCGCAATCCGAGTGGAACAGAGAACTTAATAAAGTTGTCATTTCAGCTTCTGAAGATTATAAGGTTAATTTCTACACTTCGCTTTACCACACTTTCCTGAGTCCGACCATTTATATGGATGCCAACGGAGAATACAAAGGCCTCGACCAGGAAATCCACACAGCTGAGAATTTCACCAACTATACGACTTTTTCACTTTGGGATACTTACCGCGCTTTACACCCGCTTTTCAACATCATCCAGCCGTCGCGCAACAATGATATCGTAAAATCAATGTTGGCGCATTACGACCAAAGTGCGTTGAAAATGCTGCCAATCTGGTCACATTATGCCAATGACAACTGGTGTATGAGCGGTTACCACAGCGTTTCGGTGGTAGCCGATGCGGTAGTTAAAGGCGTGTATACCGGAAATATCGAAAAAGCGCTTGAAGCCTGCGTCAATACCGCAAATCATCGTGATTACGAAGGCATCGGAAGCTACATTGACAATGGGTTTATCCCGGATGAACAAAGCGGCACTTCGGTTTCCAATACACTTGAATATGCTTACGATGATTGGTGCATTGCGCAATTGGCGAATAAAATCGGTAATAAAAATATTTATGCCGAATTCATCAAACGCTCTTCCAATTGGAAAAATAATTTTGATGCCAAAACCGGCTTTATGACGGCGCGTTTGAAAGATGGGAATTTCAAATCGAACCCGGATTTTCTAAGCACAAATCATCAGGGTTTTATCGAAGGCAATTCGTGGAATTACAGCTTTTTTGTACCTCAGAATCCAAATGCTTTAATTGCGGCAATGGGAGGAAAGCAAAAATTTTCAGAACGTCTCGACCAACTTTTCACGATGCATTTGCCCGACGCCTTTTTCGCCGAAACCGAAGATATTACGCGCGATGGCATCATTGGCGGTTATGTGCATGGAAATGAGCCTGCACATCATGTCGCCTACTTATACAATTGGGCGGAAAACCATGGAAAACCCAGGAGCGCGTGCGCATGATCCTGAAAATGCAATACAAAAATGCACCTGACGGATTGGGCGGAAACGACGATTGCGGGCAAATGAGCGCGTGGTATATCTTTTCTTCGCTCGGATTTTATCCGGTCGCCCCGGGTTCTGATGAATATGCGATTGGAAGTTCGGATGTGACAGCTGCTGAATTACATCTGGAGAACGGAAAAACATTCACAATTGAAACCATTAATCAAAGTGATAAAAATGTGTATGTGAGGAAAATCACGCTTAACGGAAAACCGCTGACAGATTTCAAACTGCATCATGCCGATATTGTCAATGGCGGAAAATTGGTATTTTATATGGACGCGAAGCCTTTGAAATAGCTAAATTATGGTAGAAAATTTTCTCAAAAAGAACAAGTGGTTTCTTATTGTGCTTGCCATTTTAGTTGGGTTTTATGTAAGGCAGGAAACGCTTATTTTAAGTATGCCGTTGGAAGTAGATTTTGTAACAATAGCATTTGCCATCCTCAGCGCAATCGGCATTCACTTATACTTTCACTATAAGAAGAAAAGAAATCAGGCGCTCCATTTTGCAAAACTGAAAAGATTTCCAAAACCCAAAAAAAAGAATAACATCGAAAACATTCTTAATTTTCTGAGTATAATTTTTGTTTCATTCGTGCTATTTATCGTCATAAAACTAGTTTTTAATTATGCTGTTATCAAGCATGCCGAAACGACACATCTGACGTTGCGGACAATTCCAATTGAGGACTGTGTACGGGGAAAATATGCGCATGTTACCTTCACATTTGAAGGTGAAAAATGTAGCCTTCCTTACAATCCAAAAGAAGTTAATGAAGCTGAAATCGTGCGGAATTATGTATTGAAACTGCAATACAGCCGTTCCTATTTTAACAGCGCAGTCATCGACAATCAAGAAGTATTGAGGAAATAGCCTCGAAAAATTGATTAACTTTAACGGCCTAAAATGCTCCAAGCTGTCTAAAATATATAAAATGCCTGATTATAAAAGAAGAATTTTCCTGTGGCTTTCGTTTCTTTTTTTCTGTGAAAGCCATGCCCAGCACACTCTTATCGTAAGAAATCCGCTTGATTTTTTACGGGAAGAAATCGTCTCGATTCCGCGCAAAGACCTGGATTTAATACTTTCCAAAGACCCAAAGCCAAAGCTTCAAATAAAAAGGCCTAAAATGGAGCCCATTCGTTACCAATGGGTTGATCTTGATGCTGATGGTGTCGCTGATGAATTGCTTTTTCTCGCTCGGGTTCATCGCAACGGAAGAGCTACTTATACTATTTCAGAAGTTGGGTATTCATCATCAATGCGTGAAATTGATTCTGCTTATTCGCGCTTTGTCCCCGAACGTTCCGATGATTATGCCTGGAAAATAATAAGGTTGCGTTCCGGACTTACGGAACGAAAAGGTCAGGAAGAAGCGCTCAAAGGAATTGCCGGAAGCACGCTTTCGAGCGGCATCGATATTTGGCTCAAGCGAACGAACCTTCCGGTAATCAATAAATGGTATGGGAACAATCTGAAAACTCCGGGATATTATCACAAAGACCATGGCGAAGGCTACGATCCTTTTCACGTTGGTGCAAGTCGAGGTGTTGGTGGTACAGGAATTTGGGTAAACGACAGCCTTCAGGTTTCACAAAATTTCGTTTCTTACAAAACGATTTCTTCCGGGCCATTGCGTACCATTTTTGAATTGACTTATGCGCCTTGGAGCGAATTCGGTGTGGTGGAAACCAAACGGATTTCATTGGATTTTGATTCGAATTTCTCAAAGATTGAAGTTGATTATTCATTCGAAAAAGCAATTCCGAATTTTACAATCGGCTTGACAACCCATGAAAATAAAGGTATTTCCAGATTGGAATCCCAAAACGGATGGATTCGATATTGGGAAAAAATCGACGACGCTTTTGTAGGTACCGGCATTGTGATACAACCGGATTTTATTGATTCCGCTTTCGCGAAAGTGACGCAGGTGTCCGATCAAAGCAATATTTTTATTTTGGCAAAACCATCAGGAAAAGTCGTTTATTATGCCGGTTTTGTATGGCAGAAAAGCAATCAGGTGAAGGAAGTTGAAGATTGGGATGCGATGCTGGAACGGCAGGCTGAAATCATTGCACATCCGTTAACTCTTGAAATTAAATGAGTCGAAAGTCGAAAGTCGAAAGTAAAATCCAACTAATGAAAATAAAATATGTAGTGCTTTTTTTAATCGTGTATTGCATATCAGGATGCAGTGTTTCGCTGAGTTCGATTAAGAAGCATTTGTACCGCGAGCAAATTAAATATTGTAAAGTACAAGCTTCGAAGACACTTGAGCAAATTCCGGATAACGGCACTTTGCCACGCAGCATTCCCACCAACAGCAACCAATGGAAATTTGTCGATTATAAAGACTGACCAGCGGCTTCTGGCCCAGCGAATTGTGGTTTTTATATGAAGCGACCGGCAATGAAAAATGGAAAACGGAAGCTGATAAATTTTCCCGTTTCCTGACGCCGCTTTCGGTCAATAAAGCCAATGACCACGATTTGGGTTTTCAGATACTCAATAGTTTCGGGAATGGTTTCCGCTTGACGGGAAATAACGAATACAAACAAATTATCCTCAAAACGGCAGATACTCTGGCCACGCTTTTCAATCCGAAAGTTGGGACAATTCAATCGTGGCCGTACAACAAAATGGGCGGTCACAACACCATCATCGACAATATGATGAATTTGGAATTGTTGTTCTGGGCATCGAAAAATGGCGGCAGCCACAAGTTGTATGAAATTGCAGTCAGGCATGCAGAAACGACGATGCAAAACCATTTCCGTTCCGATTTTACCTCATATCACGTAATTATTTACAACCCTGAAACCGGAAAGAAAATCAAAGGCCAAACGGCACAAGGCTACAGCGATAAAAGCATGTGGGCGCGCGGACAGGCGTGGGGAATTTACGGATTCACGATGGTGTACCGCGAAACGAAAGACCCGAAGTTTCTTGATTTCGCGCATAAGATTGCACGCGTTTATCTGGATAAATTGCCTGCAGATTTAATTCCGTATTGGGATTTCAACGCGCCGAATATTCCTAATGAACCTAAAGACGCATCGGCTGCGGCGATTGTGGCTTCGGCATTGCTGGAGCTTTCCACATTTACGGAAAATCCAACACTCAAAAAAGAGTATGAGACTAAAGCAGTTTTAATGCTCAAGGAGCTTTCGCGCAATTATCTCAGCAAAGAAGCCAATAGCGCTTTGCTGTTACATTCCACAGGCCATAAACCCGCAGGAAGTGAAATCGACTGCTCGATTGTTTACGCCGATTATTATTATCTGGAGGCTTTACTGCGATTGAAGGAATTGTAGTAAAAATCACGTATTTCTACGCGCTTTTTTTTCGAATCTTTTTTTGAAATTTGTTTTTGAGGATAGTTTATTTCATATAAACTGTTGGGTTTCATTCCTAAAACATTCAGACATGAACAAAGAAGAAGAAGCGAAAAGAGCACACAAAGACCTGCGGAAACTCCAGATTGGACAGGTTTTCGACGGTACGCTCAACAAGGTAAAGCAGACGTATTGCCTTAATATGAAAAAACTGATGAAAGACAAAATGGTGCTATTCAGCAATGATGAAGTACTCGAATATTATGCTTTCAGTGATTATTCAGGCGACAGTACAGACCATAGCATTTTTGATATTGGCGGTGGTGCCAAAGGCGGCGAGCCGATGGTGAACGTCGCGGCAGCTTACAATTATTACAACGAAAAGGCAAAGATGATCAGGGAGAATAAACTCACGGCAGAAATCTATAAAGTGAAAAAAGTCTCCATTTGGCTCGTGAACCTTGATGACAATGCCAAAGATTTTATTGATTATATAGAAGAGCGCACCGCAATAAAACGAGATTATGCCAGGATACAAAGGACAGAAAATAAAGACCTGAAGCTGCTTCGCATCCAGCAATTCAAAATGAAATGGGGCACCGGACTCATCACCAAACTCAACCTCATGGGTGGGGCAATGGCTGAAATTGAATTTTCGAGCAGTTCCACCGATTCTAAATCCAATTCCATTCACGAAGCCGAACTCAGCATTGGGTCGCGTTTCGCATCGGCTGAAGGCAAGATGAAACTCGACACCACCCTCAGTAATGCCAATCTTTCGGTCAATATGAAAGGAACAGTCGTTTCATTTCCGAAAGAAGTAAAAAGCTTCAGCGATTATGTAGATGCGCAAGTAAGTTACCTCAAAAAATACCTCGAAAGTAAAACGCTCGCCGCTGCAGCGCCCAAGTTTCAGGATAGCGGCGATCACAAACCCATTAAGGTTAAGGACATCGAACTTTTAGCTCCAAAAGAAGAAACCCTGGCGGAAGTCGGTAGCAGAATAAAAGACCGGATCAAAAACTCAATATCGCACTCAATGATTTTAAGTTTGAAAATGCAATTAAGGCAATTGAGATAATTGATGAAATTGACGACGATTTACCTAAACTTGACGAACCTCAAAAATTTCCCGGAGGAACTCGATAAATGCAAAATCGTTTTCAGGGACGAATTGCTCAAACAATTTGAAACTTTTAAAGAACCACAAACCGGAAAATCTGATGAGCGGCAAAATTACCTGATACAACTCGATCCTGAGGTCAGTATCATCAAGGCTTTCAAAATCGCTGATGAAGCGAATGAAGGTAAAAAGAAGAACCTTTTTGAAACTGCCGACATTACCAACATTCGAAATTACATTAACGGAAATATTAAAAAAGCCTGATTATGAGTGAAGATACAAACGCAGATAATTCAACGATTTACCTTGATTATGAATCTTACGATTTCGAAGTTACACCGTGGGAAATCCTCGATCCGAAGACTTTTGCAGTCGATGCACCCGATGATGATGACAAGCTTAGTTTTTTTGAACAATACATTAACTATAAAATCAAATTTTATGCTTACCTGAATTTTTTTACACACGATCCGTTCATCAGCGGCGTTCATAAAAATTTTCAGACTGATTATTCAAGAACCATTTCAGACCTGACTACAAAAATGACTGATGCCAGGGAAAAGATATTTTGAAGAACTTTTCCACTGCCGAAGGATATAAAAGCGAGGAAAAGAAATTCATAAGCAAACTTTCAGGCGATACTAAAGAAGCTTATGAATTTTTTTGCAAACATTACGACACTTTCTTCAATAAAATCGGTGATGGCTTTTTTGTAAATATCAATAACGAAAGGTTGATGGAGAAAGAAACCATTCGCGAAAACGGCCGTTCAGCGAAAAAAATCACGTTTTCGCAACGCGGACTCGATGATGATATGCCCAAAGTGATCCGCGCCTTTCCGTTGTTGTATAAAAGTCCGAAAAACAATAATGCGCTGGCGATACAGTATGTGTGTTTCATCGATGGGTTCATCCGAAATTCAATCGATTATTTCGATAAGGGAAAAATACTACGCATTTATCTTCCGGTTTTCAATCAAAATGAGCTTACAATGGCCGCCAGTACTAAAGTTTACAAGGCCACGACTTTTACAGCGAATGAAAATGCGCTGGTAAACTTCCTGAAAAACAACCAGATTTCACTTCATTTTAATCCGGATTTTAAGCCTTTTGAAAGCAACCTGAAATTAGAAGAAGTAAAAACGAAGAATGCCGTGAGAGGCTGTTCCATCTATTAAAAATAAAATTATGCAACACGATATCGATACCCTTTTTTATGAAGCCAGAGGCGGAAGCGGCGGCGCCGAATTTGTCACGCCGCGCATTGATCTGCAAAGTATAAAATTATATAAATCGGCTGATTTTTATCGCCTTGATTCGCTTGCTGTGGTTGATAAAGACAATAATTACCGAATTGGCGGTAACCACAGTGAACCGGAATACGACCATTTTAATCTTGCTGACCAGAAAGGCAAGCATCTAAAAATTTTCTATCGCAATGATGACGACCCGGACAAGAAGATGCAAAAGAATGAACGCGTTTATGCCGGTGCTTATGGCGTTTCATTCTTCACACCGGGCGTGAATGAAGGAAAAGGAACCCAAATTTTTGAAGACGGCTATCATTACTGCCGCGGCGTTGCCAAAAACTGGGGACTGACGAATTATTACATCCCGGATAATTTTGAATTTTCCGGATTCCACGGCAGGTATGGCGGACGAATTGATAAACTGGGCATTATCATAGAAAGAAAATACTGATTCCACAAAAAATCCCGCCGAAACGGGATCAAAGAAGTCGCAATGGCACCTTACCCATTTTAGATGCCGGTTTGCCTCCTTTATTCTTTGTTTTTTAAGATATACTTACAGATAAGTAATTGATAGTTTTGCAATTATATACGAAAATTTAAGTCTGTAGGTTGCAAATTGATTAAATTAGGATTTTATTCAATTTCACATTTTTAGTAATGTAAAATTGAATAAAATCCTGATTTTCTGCCTTATAATATTGTGGGAATAAATTGTATTATTTGGAGGGAAGCGGCTTTCGCAACAACCATAAATCAATGCAAAAAGCCGTCAAAATGCCGATGATGTAAGCCAGTAAATCACTCCACAAAAAACCTTCACCCAAAGCATAATGCCCCACATATGTTTTGCGAATGGTAACCAGCCATTCTGCTTGGTATAACTGCGAAATTTCGATCACAAAGCAAATCAAAAGTGCAGCGATAGCAGTTTTTTGCGGTTGTATCCAAGGAAGAAGAAAGCAACAGCCAAAATAAACCATAACCGCATACAACATATCGCCGATGCACAACGGAATTAGATCTATTTGCCGTGAAAGAATACCGCATCCAACGACAACAAGTACAATTGTAAAGTAGCGTAAACGTTTATTCACGGCTTACATTCTGTAAAATGTCCGGGAAATATAAATCTGAAAGCTTCGTAAATTCATCGCCTCTCATAAAAATATTGATGTCGACTTCACTGAAATTATTCTTTCCTGCCGCCGCTAAAAGTTCATTCGCAGCGTGCAGCGTATTTTTATGGAAATGATAAACCCGCTCTGACTTATCGGTTACTGCAAGACCTTTCATCAGCATTTTATCCTGTGTTGCCACGCCGGTCGGGCATTGGTTATTATTGCAGCGAACGGCCTGGATACAACCGAGCGAAAACATAAAGCCGCGCGCACTGTTGCACATATCAGCACCCAAAGCAACCGCCCGTAAAATTGAATAACCCGAAATGATTTTTCCGCTCGCAATAATCCTGATTTTACTGCGGATGTTGTAATTCACCAATGTTTTATTGACGAAAATCAACGCCGGTTCCAATGGCATTCCGACGCCATCGGAAAATTCAAGCGGTGCAGCTCCGGTTCCGCCTTCGGCTCCGTCAACAGTGATAAAATCCGGAAAGCAGTTTTGTGCAATCATTTCCTGGCAAATTGCTTCGAATTCCGCCGTCTGGCCGATGCATAATTTAAATCCGATTGGTTTTCCGTTGGAAAGCTGGCGCAGTTTTGCCACAAATCCGATTAATCCTTTTGCATCAGAAAAAGCAGAATGGCCGGGAGGTGAAAGTATTGTAACGAAAGGTTTCACATCACGAATTTTCGCAATCAATTCTGTGTTTTTTGCCGCAGGTAAAACGCCGCCATGACCAGGTTTTGCGCCTTGTGATAATTTTATTTCAATCATTTTTACCAATGGATTGTTGGCTTTCTTCTCAAACTTTTCTGCGCTGAAATTACCTTCATCATCACGGCAGCCGAAATATCCTGTTCCGATTTGCCAGGTGACATCACCACCCTGAAGATGGAATTCTGTCAACCCGCCTTCGCCGGTGTTGTGGTAAAAACTGCCTTTGGCTGCGCCTTTGTTCAAAGCAACAATCGCATTTTCACTGAGTGAGCCAAAACTCATAGCCGAAATATTGAGCAATGACGCAGAATAAGGTTGTTTGCAATCAGGCCGCCAACGGTAATTCTCGGCAATTCTTCATTGACTTTCGCCGGATAAATAGAATGTTTGATGCCTTCGTAACCTGAAGTATTAATGTCGAGTTGCGTTCCGAACGGCGTGGTGGCATCAATGTTTTTGGCGCGTTGGTACACCAAAGAGCGATGGTTGCGCGAAAATGGCTTTCCGTCGGTGCTGCGTTCTATAAAATATTGCTGGATTTCGGCGAAATGAATTCGAATAAATATCTGAAATAGCCCAAAACTGGAAAATTCCGCAAAATCGCGTGCTTTTTCTGAAATGTATTCGTAATCCCAACGATAATAATCAACAGGATTGTCAACGGAAAAAATACGCTGTAGTGGTAATAATATGCAATTACCGAAGCAATCGCCAACACAGTAATCCCGAAAAGGAAAAATTGCTTTCTCATGTAATGTTTTGTTTGCTACTAAATTAATGAGAAATAACAGGAAATTCCTTTATATTGCGTTAAATGTAGTCGCCGAAACTCCAAAATGTTAAAGTATTGGTTTTAAGCATCGAAGCCAAATCCAAAATGTTTTAGTTATCGTAACTACTTTACCCCAAACCTGCCAAATCTTATGCTGAACCATTACTTTCCTGCTTGCTGCAAAAAAGCGTTTGTAATTTTACTGTGCTTTTTTGGTTTAACCGGTGCAAAAGCGCAATATATTTTTCAGGAAAAATCTGAAAATGAGATGCTCCCGGAGAAAATTTCACTACATAATTATGCATCAATTGCAGATGCAGGCGATAAGGATTTTAATATCCGACAGATTATCGACGGCGCTTCAAACCTCGTTTTCAAACCACTCGAAAACGAAAACACCAACATCGGATTTACCAAAAATCATTATTGGGTAAAGTTCAGCCTTTGGAATAAAAGCAATAAAGATGTCGTTTATTATCTTGAAACTGCGCGTGCGGTAACAGATCTGGTGCAGCTCTATATTATTCATGGCGACGGCAGCATGACTTCTTTCAAAAGCGGCGACGATATGCCTTTTGCAGAACGGAGTTTTGGTTTTCGCAAACCGGTTTTCAGGATTATAATCGAACCGGGCGAAAAAGAAGAATATTACGTACATCTTAAAAGCGATGGCGAAGTCATCAATATGCCGGTATTGCTGAGGTCAGAGAAGAATTTTCTGCAGGCCACAACGCTTGAGCAATTGGTTTTCGGGAATTTTTACGGCGTCCTGATCATCGTATCTTTGATTTATATGTTTTTCTTTTTCGGCCTGAAAGAGAAAAGTTTCCTGTATTATAGTTTGTATGTGATTTTTATAGGCTTTATGCAATTGTCGCTCGACGGCTATTTTTATCAATATTTTATGCCGAGTGGCGGTTATTTTTCTAACAGATCGGTCATAATTTTCGCCTGTATTTCGACTTTCTTTTTGGGGAAATATGCGCAGGAATTCCTTCGGATTCGATTGTACAGCAAATGGATCAGTAAAGCTTTCAATACACTTTATATATTCGTCGCGATTATGTTTTTGGCAGTGTTGTTCATTCCGTCATTTCTTGAATATTCTTACCGTCTTGCCAATTTCTTCGGATTGGTTGTGCTTATCCTGATTGTATCATCAGTAGTCACTTTATATGTCAAAAAATGCCCGATTGATGGTTTTTTTACGACCGGTGTTTTGTGCCTGATTTTGGGATTTGTGATTTTTATCATGAATAATTTCAGCGTTTTGCCGAATTCATTTTTTACAGAGAACAGCACGAAATTCGGTACCGGAACTGAAATTTTATTCCTTTCGCTTGCCATGGCGAATTTCATCAGCACCATCAAGCGTGAACGCGAGGAGTTGACACGATTGGCACTTGTAAGGGCGGAAGAGTTAAGTGAATTGAAATCTTACTTCCTTTCTAATATCAGCCACGAATTGCGCACGCCGCTAAATGCGATCATGAATTTAATCGATTCGATTTCGAAGGAAGTTGTTGATGAAAAGATTCGCAAGAATTGCCAGATTATCAAATATTCGTCAAACAATTTGTTGAGTTCCATTAACGATATCCTTGATTTTTCGCGTATCCAGAAAAATGAAATCAAGCTCGAGATTGCCAATTTTGAACCGCATAAAATCTTCGACCAGATAAAAAGCAACGCCGAAATGATTGCCAAAGACCATGGCATCGATTTTGAATATTCGTTTGCGGATAACATTCCGGAAGTGCTTGTCGGCGATGCGATGCGGCTTACGCAAATTACCAATAATGTTATCAGCAATGCGGTAAAATTCACTTCCGAAGGCATTGTAAAACTTGACGTTTCAGTACAGCTTAAACCCGGTACAAAAGCGAGTCTTACCATAAAAGTCACTGATACCGGAGTCGGAATCCCAAAGGATAAAATCGACAGGATTTTTGATTCCTTTACACAGGAAAGCATCAATAACAAACGCAAATTTGGTGGATTAGGGCTTGGCTTATTTATTGTAAAAACGCTCGTCGATTTGCAGCACGGCACGATTGAAATGAAAAGCGAGCAGGGAAGGGGCACTATTTGCAAAATTGTGCTCGATTTCCCGATCGCGACAGTTGCGCATGCGAAAATCACGGCACCTGAAGTGCAGCCAACTTACGATTTAGGCGGTAAAAATATTCTTGTAGTTGAAGACAATGCCATCAACCAGATTGTCATCAAAATGATTACGAAAAATTGGGGAAATACAGCTCTTACGTATGTCAATAACGGCGAAGAATGCCTTGAAGCCTTAAAATCAGGTACATTCGATATCGTTTTAATGGATTTGCAGATGCCGATTATGGACGGTTATGAAGCGACAATTGCGATAAGAAACGGTGAAGCGGGTGCTTCAAACGCACAGATACCGATTGTTGCAGTCACTGCTGATGCTATGGAAGCTACGAAACTCCGCATACGCGAAATCGGCATGAATAATTATATGACGAAGCCGCTGAATAAGGATATTTTGTTTGATACGATCAAGGAGTTGGTAGTATAGTGCCAAAGATTCAAGGTAAAAAAGTTTCAGGGTTTTTTGACTTTGTCACTTTGAACCTTTGCAGCTTTGTACCTTTAACTCAGCTTCATCCTCACATAAACATGTTTAATCGATTTATTCTCCGAAACACGTTCGTCAATTTCGAGAATATCTGTGAGTGATTTTAATAAAGGCGTGAGCTTGGCAAATCCATAATTCCTCGGATCGAAATCAGGTTTTTTCCTGACGATCAGATTTCCAACATCACCAAGGAAAGCCCAGCCGTCGTCGTCGCCAAGATCTTCGATAGTCGATTCTATCAGCTCAATTGTCTGGTTATCAATTTTCGCTTTTGGTTTTTCAGGAACCGGTTTTTTGGTTTCGCCCGGAACAGCAACTGCTTTTGGTTTCTTTTTCTCGACCACTTCATCCAGAACTTCAAGGAAAATAAAACGGTCACAGGCAGAAATCAATGA
The DNA here is from genome assembly GCF_051373205.1 of Flavobacterium sp. 3HN19-14. NCBI lineage: Bacteria > Pseudomonadati > Bacteroidota > Flavobacteriia > Flavobacteriales > Flavobacteriaceae > Flavobacterium > Flavobacterium sp. 3HN19-14. The sequence continues at coordinate 3,168,349 of NZ_JBPPZT010000001.1, read as the reverse complement.
AGTTGGCGTTTTTTTCTGGCCGATGCCAATGACTTTCATACCCGATTCACGAAGCCTTATCGCCAGTCTTGTGAAATCGCTGTCGCTTGAAACAATGCAGAAACCGTCGAGTTTTCCTGAATAAAGCAGATCCATAGCATCGATTATTAAAGCAGAATCTGAGGAGTTTTTCCCTTGTGTATAACTATATTGCTGTACCGGCGTGATGGCGTGCTCGAGCAGAACTGCTTTCCAGCCATTTGAATTCGGGCGCGTCCAGTCGGCATAAATCCTTTTGGTGGTCGGGGTGCCGTATTTGGCGATTTCCTCCATCATGCCTTTTACATTAGAGTACGGAACGTTGTCGGCATCGATGAGTACGGCAAGTTTTAATTCTTTATTGTTGGGTTGCGACATTTTTTTAAGTTTGTATAAAGGTACACTAATTTTTAATCTAAAAAGTCGGGCGGATAAATTGTCTGTCCGTATTTTTCAGAAAGCGCACTTAGTTTTTGCCTCGTGTTTTCGTCAGGCGAACCTGAAAGGTTTGTTGTAATTACTGCTACTTCGGAGAAAAATTCCTCAAGTCCGAATGGCACAACGGTACACAATAGCCTTGCATTTTCGGTACTTACATTTTTGAAACAATGAATCGGCCGTTCAACGGAATACTTACAAAAGCACCTTTTTTTGCAGTGTAATTTCCTGTCTCTGATTTGAATTCAACTTCTCCTTCTACGACAAAAAATGATTCCTGAAAATCCGCGATGCGCATGCGGAACATGCCCGCCGCCCGGAGGTACGAGCATATCGATGACGGCAAATTTCCCGTCGGTTTCTGCACCTGAAATGATGATTTGGTAGGCATTCCCGGCAATGGAAAGGTCTTTTCCTGAGCGATTATCTACCGTGATTATTTTTGAGTTTTCAGACATGTGAAGTTTGATTTTCGGAATTTAAAGATACAGCGTTTACAAATAGAAACCAATGGAAACGAAAAAATCCCAAACTCATAAAGCGTTTGGGATTTTATGCAATATATTATTTTAAAACCAGTTTTACTCTTTAATGACCTTTATAGTTTTCACCAAATTTTCAGCAGCCACTTTCACGAAATAAGTTCCGGAAGGCAAATTAGAAACATCAATTGTTCCTTCATCCGAATTTAGAAATTTCGCAATGACTTCCTGTCCTAATAAATTATAAATAGCAACAGTCGTTATTTTACCATTACAGGAAAGGTTTAAGATGTTTTTCAACGGGTTTGGATAAGCAATTACTTCGCCGGCAGCTGCAAAGTCATCAACACCAAGACTCGAAGGGCAGGCAATTGAATTATAAGCATCGCTGTTATTATTATTGTTGCCGCTTCCTAATTGGCCTAAACTTCCATTCCCCAGGTATGGATTTCCCGGTATTCGACAAAGCAGAAGAAAAATCAAAACCGGCGTTTACCACATTCCATTCAATTCCGTCAATAAGAAATTCCGGCGTAAGGATATTGGCAGAAGTGTTACCGTTTCCTAATCTGTCCGAAATCGTTATGCCCCCAAGTAAATATAGCGTCATAGTTTCTTGAAGCCACAATGTGTGCGCCACCGGCAGATACGAATTCCCACGAAGTTTCTGCCCCGACTTGTGTAGGTACGCTTCTGTTCACTAAGTCATTTTGACCCAATTGGCCGTAGGTATTTCACCCAGTTCACAACGTGCCGTTTGTTTTGATTGCTGCGGAGAAACTAAATCCGCCATCAACATTTTGCCAGTTCGTAGCAGTGCCAATTTGGGTTGGTGCATTTCTGTTTGTAGTAGTTCCGTCACCTAACTGACCTTTGTCATTACGCCCCAGGCGAATAGCGTTCCGGTAGTTTTGATGCCAAAGCTGTGTGAATTTCCGGCACCCATACTTTGCCAGTTGGTGGCTGTGCCGATTTGCGTGGGAACGTTTCTGTTAGTGGCAGTTCCATCGCCTAATTGGCCATATAGGTTATAGCCCCATCCCCAAAGGGTTCCGTTAGTTTTAATCGCAAAACTATGCGTACTTCCGGCACATACACTTGCCCAGTCAGTTGCGGTTCCGATTTGTACAGGCGTATTTTTCGCAACCGTTGTGCCGTCACCCAAATAGCCATAAAAGTTATTTCCCCATGCCCATAATGTTCCGTCAGTTTTAATGGCAAGCGTGTGTGCAACGCCGCAAGAAACACTTTTCCAGTTGTTTGCAGTGCCGATTTGTTTAGGAACATTTATATTGTCAGTTGTAGGATAACCCAACTGCCCGAAAGCATTTGCGCCCCAAGACCAAAGTGTCCCATCCGATTTGATAGCAACGCTAAATTGCTGCCCGGAGCTTATTTTCTGAAAACAACCGCCTGAAGCTGCCTGTGGTGTCATTTTAACCAATCCGCTTTCAACCGTTCCAACCCAGATAATACCGGATGCCTGGGTCTTACAACTGTGATAAAATCTTCAGGCAAATCAGAATTAGCAAATGTATAGGAAGTACAATCGGTAAAGTTTTGTAAACCTGTTCCGTTGAATGCTATCCAGACTTTGTTATTGCTATCGACATCTAATCCGTTGAACTGATAACCCGAAAGACAGGAATTGCCTTGGTATTGCGTGTTCAGGTAAGTACCGCCTGTTGTCAATGTAGCTAAAGCATCACCGGTGCTGCAGTAAATAACGCTATTTGCAATTTTTAAGATTTTTGATACACCCTGAGTGATCACATCATAATCGGCGCCATTAAATTTGTATAATACGCCGAAGAAGTTATTGGTAACCCAAATTCCAGTTCCATCAGTTGCTACGGTATTTATTTCTGTTACGGCTGTGTAAGTTGTCCAGGTTGTACCGTTAAATTTGGTAAGTTCGGAAGGTGTGGCAATCCAAAGATTGTTCGCGCTATCAACCGCAATATCATTAATAACATTGCTCGGAAGTGACGAATTAGACACCGTATAACTGCTCCAGGTGGATCCGTTAAGTAAAATGATGCCGTTTTGCGTTGTCGCCATCCATTTTCTGCCCAAACCGTCAATCTCAATTTTTTTGATGGTATTGGATGCGATAGCTGAATTTTCGGTTGTGTAATTCGTAAATGTAGTCCCGTTAAAAGTCGATACGCCAAAATAAGTCGCAATCCACAATAAACCATTGGCATCTGTTTTAATATCGTTGATATTATTGCCTAAAATAGCCGAATTGACAGGATTGTAAGCCGTAAAGGTGTATTGAGCCGAAGCGGAAGCAGCAATGAGGGTAAGAAGTAGAAAATAAAGTTTTTTCATGGTTATAGATTAAGGTTTTTTAACTGTGGCCAAAAATAGCAAATTACTTCTCAACTCAGCCGAATTGTAATTTAAAATAAGTTGTAAAAATTACATTTGCTTTTAGTTGTGATTTAAATCAGAAATCAATTCAACCCCCGAAAATTCGCGATCAAACGATACAACTGAAAGCCGGAACGTACTCCCGAAAATAAATCTGCTTTGCAACCAAATAATTATTTTTAAATATTTATTTTTGCACCCGAAACGACAGGGCAAAATCTGTTATTACGACACAAATTATGGCAAAAGATTTATTCGAAAGAATCCAGAACAATAAAGGCCATTTGGGCAAATGGGCATCGCAGGCAGAAGGCTATTATGTTTTTCCTAAGCTTGAAGGCGATTTACTAACCAAGAATGACATTCCACGGAAAGGAAATCCTGAACTGGAGCATCAACGATTACCTCGGCCTGGCAAACCATCCTGAAGTGAGAAAAATAGATGCAGAAGCAGCGGCACAATATGGTGCGGCATATCCGATGGGCGCAAGGATGATGAGCGGACAAACCGATTATCACGTGCAATTGGAGAACGAGCTTGCGTCATTTGTAATGAAAGAAGCGGCTTACCTGCTCAATTTCGGTACCAGGGAATGGTTTCCATCATCGATGCTTTAGTGACCAAAAATGATATTATAGTTTACGACGTAGATTCGCATGCCTGCATTATCGACGGTGTGCGCCTTCACATGGGGAAACGTTTCACCTACAAGCACAATGACCTTGAAAGTATGGAGAAAAACCTGCAGCGCGCCACCAAAATGGCAGAAGAAACAGGCGGCGGGATTTTATTCATCACCGAAGGTGTTTTCGGAATGCGCGGACAACAAGGCAAACTGAAAGAAATCGTAGAATTCAAGAAAAAATACAACTTCCGTCTTTTAGTTGATGACGCGCACGGTTTCGGAACACTCGGAAAAACAGGTGCCGGAGCAGGCGAAGAGCAAGGTGTTCAGGATGAAATAGACGTTTACTTTTCGACTTTTGCAAAATCAATGGCGAATATCGGCGCATTTGTAGCGGCCGACAGAGACGTTATCGATTACCTCAAATATAATCTGCGTTCGCAAATGTTCGCAAAGGCATTACCGATGATCCAGACGATCGGTTCATTGAAACGTCTTGAAATGCTGCGCACGATGCCGGAATTGAAAGACAAATTGTGGGAAAACGTCAATGCATTGCAAAACGGTTTAAAAGGCCGCGGATTCAACATTGGTGATACGAATACCTGCGTGACGCCTGTTTATCTAGAAGGCAGCATTCCTGAAGCGATGATGCTTGTGAATGACTTGCGTGAAAACTACCATATTTTCTTGTCGATTGTAGTATATCCGGTGATTCCGAAAGGAATTATTCTACTGAGGATGATCCCGACTGCGAGTCATACGCTGACAGATATCAACGAAACTTTAGATGCTTTTGAAGCGGTAAGGGAAAAACTAACCAACGGTACTTATGCGAAATATGCCGCTGAAAGGACTGTTGACGTGAGTGATGAGAGATAATCAAATTTAAAATCAATATAATCGAACCGTTTCAGAAATGAAGCGGTTTTTTATTTCAGCATTTTGTCAGAATAATTTTAAAATCTGATTTGCAGAAAATTTTAAGAATTTTTACGGGATTCCCGTAATACAACGTATCGGTAAAAATTGTATTTTGCCTTCAGGGAAGGGCCAGTGCATCCCTACGAAAAAATAAACTTTGTCGGATACGGGATAGCCGTAAAAATTGTTAATTTTTTTTTAGTGATGTATTATAAATCTTTAACCAGCGCTTATTGATGATTTTTATTTTGAATCTTTAAGAAATAAGTTGCGTAAAGCTTAATGGATCTAAATTCCTTAATGGTTTTAAATTATACCTTAAAGTTTGTATATTTATAGTAATCGAAAAAATACAAACTATGAAAAAAGTAATCACCGGCGTTTTCGCACTCACTGCAATTATCGCCTGCAAAAAGGAAGAAACGATTCCGGCACCGACGCCTGACAAAGAAATGTCGATGGAAATTCCGACCTCACACGAATGTTACTTAGGCGTCCTGAAAAACGACAGCATCGAAATGCATCTGTCTGTAAAAGGCACTGAAGTAATCGACGGAAAACTCAGCTATAAATTCTACGAAAAAGATAAAAACGAAGGCACTTTCACCGGACAAATCAACGGTGATACGCTCTTCGCAGATTATACTTTTATGTCTGAAGGAAAATCATCCGTTCGTGAAGTCGCCTTTCTGAAAAAAGGAAATGACTATATCGAAGGTTACGGTGACGTAGAAGAAAAAGACGGAAAAACGGTTTTTAAAGACCGCAGGAAATTGTTTTTTGATGGAAAAACCGTTCTTTCGAAGTCTGATTGTAAATAAGAAGAAGAAGAAGACCGCTTCGCTGCAAGATATAAGACTCTAGGATTATCTTGCAGCGAAGCGGTCTTGACTCTTTCAGCGCAGTGGTCTTTGCTCTATAAATCCTTACGAAACGTCGCCCTTCTCCGATAAATAACCGGATCAAAGTGCTTCCACAATTGCTGGACCGCTAAATTATCTGCCAGTTCAGGCGTCCGGATGCAATTTTTTATCCCTTTCGCCTTAAAGGTTTCGTAATATTCATTGAAAATAATCGCGGTGACACCTTTGTTCTGGTATTCTTCGCAACGCCTATCAGATAAAATAAAGCAGTATCACTTTGTTTTTTGGCTTTCAGTAAATGCAGAAACCCAAAAGGGAATAATTTGCCCTTGCTTTTCTGCAATGCTTCGGCAAAATCAGGCATTACGATACTAAAGGCAACCAATTTACCATCTTTATCTTCTACAAACTTGATGTATTCCGGATTGATGAAACTGATGTATTTCTTCTTAAAATAAGCTTTCTGGGTTTCGTTTATGGCAACAAATGAAGATAATCTCGCATAAGTGTCATTGAACAAATCAAACATCTTGTCAACATGCGGCATGATGTCTGCCGTTTTTGTAAAGTTGATCGGTTTGAGTCCGTAACGCTTTTTAATCAGGTCGTTCACTTTCAGGAAAAACTCAGGCTTTACGTTTTCAAACGGGAATTTACTTTCGATATATTCCTTTTCCATCAAATAGCCCAATTGCTGCAGGTGCGTTTTGTAATACGGAAAATTATACCACGTAATCATCGAACCGATGTCTTCATAACCTTCGGTAACGACACCCACTTTATCCAGATTTGAAAATCCCATCGGGCCTTCGACATATTCCAAGTGATTGGCGCGGCCGATTTCATAGACTTTTTCGAGCAGTGCTTTCGTCACTTCGATGTCGTCGATAACATCCCACCAGCCAAAACGCACTTTCTTTTTCTGCTGTTTGTTGACTTCGTCCCAATTGATGATGACTGCAATCCGACCGGCAGGTTTTTCGTCTTTGTAAGCGAGGAAAAAACGGGCTTCGGCGGTTTCAAATGCCGGATTTTTGGTTTTGTCAAACCCTTCGAGTTCTTCGCTGATGATGGGCGGCACCCAATTTGGTTCGTTTTTATATAAAGCAAAAGGAAATTTCACGAATTCGGAAAGTTCCTTTTTGCTGCTGACTTCTTTAATCGTGATCATTATTTTGTTGTTGGCCCGGTTGGTGCTTCTACCTCGTCTTTGCGTTTTTTCTTTTTCTTCTTGTCTTTTTTGTCTTTGTCCTTGTCCTTGTCATCTTTACCACTGCGAATTAAAATCGGCTTGTAATTCTTATCAAATCGCCACGAAATACCGACGCCGCCATAAAATATTGATGGCGTGTCTTTCATATTGAACGACAGCGAACCATCAATCTGGAAGTTTTCGCGAAGCAAATAAGCCGCGCCGCCGCGAAGTACGGTATCCGCATAATAATCGCTTTTATAGCCTTGTGCTTCGACAAATGCCGACCATTTTTCGTTGATGCCTTTGGTGACGGTCAAAATCACTCCGTAACTCGGGAAGTCTGATGTAACCTTATCCGCGATGATATTGGTTACGACAACATAACCGCCATTGAATTGGTTTTGCGTGATCAACATCAATTTCGGACTAATATTCGGATCGGAATCAAACGTATAAGGATTGCTGAAATTCAGGTTAACACCAGCATAAACGCCAACCGCCGGAAGAAATTGCCTCCAGCTGAATTTATGAGCAGCCTTCCAACTGTAGACATTTTTCTTTTCAACATAATTTTTAAATGGGTCATAAATCAAATATTTCCCGCCAAGCGTCATTTGTCTGAAACCGTTTCTTCTTTCAGAACCCAAAGCTCTGGTGTAGGAATCTGTCTGGTACTGCGAATTAAGGCTGAGCTCAAGCTGTTCGTAGAAAAGTCCCCATCTCAAATCGAATTCAGCGCCGATTCCGTTAGATTTCGTGCCTAAAAGGTTGTGTTTTTCAGTAATGCCGTAAACGCCGGTTTCAAGTTGCAAAACGCTTTTCCCAACCGAGAAAGCCGATTGCGATTCGCCCGGGCGGTTAGAATTGATTTCATCGGTATATTGCGCAGAAGCTGCAGTTCCTGCAAGCATTGCAAATGCGAAAATTGAATATTTTATTAAGGACATATTGTTCGTTTTTTTGATAGTTTCACAGCATCCCAAATGTACTATAAATTTGTTTAAAGTTTAATATTGGAGATTTTAAAGTTAACTGCAAGGAAAAAGAAAGAAAGTTTAGAATTCTCGTTTTTTGAAGATTTTTTTCCGCAATCAGTATCAACCCTGAACCTTACACCCAAAACCCTGAACCCAATTAATTTATTATTTATTTAAGACCGATAATTTATTTTTGAACGGCGGATTTGTTAATTTTGACAAATTTTATTTATCATGCAGGAGGCGAATTTTGAAGGGCTTTTAAAAGCCATATTTTATATCATCGTTTTCATTTACGTTTTTAAATTCCTCGCGCGCCTGCTTTTGCCGGTTGTTGTAAAAAAAGTCGTGCAAAAGGCAGAGCAGAGTTTTCACCAGCAATACGGTGGATTTCAGCAGCAAACGCAATATGCCCAGGACGAAATCATCGTCGATACCGCAAAATCTTCAAAACCACGTGAAACCAAAAAAGTCGGCGAATACGTGGATTATGAAGAAATTGAGTAAGTTTGCATAGTTCAGTTTACAGTTTATCATTTTTGTTTCTTAACCTGAACGCTGAATTTTAAACTTACACCGGAAATGAAGATTCTCAACAGGTTCTATCCCCATTTTTTGGCCATTATTGGCTTTGTTCTAATCGCCATCATTTATTTTTACCCGGTACTTCAGGGCAAGCAGTTATTTCAATCGGATATTGCACAGTATGCCGGAATGGCAAAAGAGCAGAACGATTTCCGTGCTGCTGAAAAGACAGAACCGTTCTGGACGAATGCTGCTTTCGGCGGAATGCCGACTTACCAATTGGGTGCCAAATATCCCAACGACTGGATTGGCCATTTAGATGATTTATTGCGTTTCTTACCACGTCCGGCAGATTATCTGTTCTTATATTTCCTTGGATTTTACGCGTTATTATTGGTTTTGAAAGCTGATCCGCTGAAGGCATTTTTCGGCGCACTTGCTTTCGGATTTTCCACTTATATGATTATAATTCTTGGCGTCGGGCATAATGCAAAAGCACACGCCATCGCTTACATGCCGCTGGTCATCGCCGGATTTATAATGGTTTTCAGGAAGAAGTATGTTCTGGGTGGAATTGTCATGATGCTCGCGACTGCACTTGAAATCAATGCGAACCACTTCCAGATGACCTATTATATGCTGATTTTGCTTTTGGCATTGTCGGTTTATTTCATCTGGACATTCATAAAAGAGAAAGATTTCAAAGGACTCGCGAAAGTCATAGGCGTTTTTGCCGTTACAGGAATTCTGGCTTTGGGCGCGAATGCTGCCAATCTGATGGCTACTTCAGAATACACGAACTTCAGTATGCGCGGCAAAAGCGAATTGTCATTCAATGCCGACGGTTCTAAAAATACCGAAAATTCGTCGATGTCGCACGATTACATCACCCAATACAGCTACGGGATTGCAGAAAGTTTAGACCTGATTGCACCCAGATTGTTTGGCGGATCTAACGAGCCGTTAGACAAAGATTCGAAAGTCGTAAAATTTCTCCAGACACAACAGGTAGCCGAAAACCAATACATTTCCGAAGAGCAGGCCATTGAATATGCCAAAGCCGGATTGCCGACCTATTGGGGTGATCAGCCGAGTGTTGCGGCGCCTGCTTATATTGGCGCGATTGTATTTTTCCTTGCTGTACTTGCTTTATTCAATGATAAGAGAAAAATCAAATGGGCATTTTTGGCCGGTGCGATTGTCTCATTGCTGCTTTCTTTTGGGAAGAATTTATCGTGGCTGACTGATTTCTTCATCGATTATGTGCCATTGTATGATAAATTCCGCGCCGTTTCTTCAATTCAGGTGATTTTGGAATTGTGCCTTCCGGTATTGGCGATTATGGGATTAACCGGTTTTTTCAAAGCAGATAAAGATGAACAATGGCATGCATTGAAAAAATCCGCCATCACCTGCCTCGGGTTAATCGTTGCCTTATTCCTTTTCAAAGGCTTATTCACTTTCGAAGGAATCAACGACGGCGCTCTTGCCAAACAAATGGATCCGGCTTTCCTGACAGCTTTGATTGAAGACAGAAAAGCGATGTATACCGCCGATTTATTGCGTTCCGGATTTTTAATTCTGATTGCAGCATTGCTTTTATGGCTGCACACGAAAAACAAATTATCGCAGACATTTGCCGTCGCATTGGTAGGCGTATTGATGGTTGGCGATTTGGTGCTGATCGATAAAAATTATGTCAACGCAAAAGAAAAATCAGATACGAATCCGATTGGTTTTGTAAGCAAAAGAGAAATGACAGAGCCGTTCACGCCTAACGAAGCCGACCTCGAAATAATGAAAGACACCAGCGTTTACCGCGTTTATGAATTTGCCGGAAGATTGCAGGCGCGCACTTCGTACTTCCATAAATCTGTCGGTGGCTACAGTGCGGTGAGGCCAAGACGATATGACCAGCTTTTTGATTATCAGGTAGACAGGAAATTGGCAGACATAGGAAAATCAATCGATCCACAGACGCTGAAGTTAACGCAAAACGTCAATGTGCTCGACATGCTCAACATCAAATACCTGATTTTGCAGGTTGGGGAAGGGCAGAGCGTTTCGATTACAAATTCGTTCATTAATGGCAATGCGTGGTTTGTGAAAAAAATCGAAACTGTTAAATCTGCTGATGAAGAAATGAAGGCATTGGACTATCTGGACACGAAAAATGCAGCGGTCATCAATACCGCAGATGTGAAACCGGGCATTGCACAAACTTTCACAACCGATAGCCTTGCAACAATCAAACTCCAGGTTTACAAACCGAATTATATCAAATACACCAGCAATAACAACAATCCGGGATTGGCCGTTTTCTCAGAAGTCTATTATCCAAATGGCTGGAATGTGTATGTTGATGGAAAAGAAAGCAACCATTTCCGTGTTGATTATGTACTTCGTGGCATGACTTTACCTGCCGGGAAACACACGGTAGAATTCAAATTTGAGCCTTCCATCGTAAAAACCGGCGGAACAATCGCACTCATCAGCTCAATTGGAATGATTTTACTGATTGGCGGCGGCGTTTATTTCGAAAACAAGAAGAAAAGTCAGAATGTTTAAAGTTTGCCTTTTGTGCCGGAATTCAAAAATCCTGAAACTTTGAGCGAAAACCAAACGAAAAAGGTCCTTATCATTACTTACTACTGGCCGCCAGCCGGTGGTCCAGGGAGTACAGCGTTGGCTGAAATTCGTAAAATATTTGCCGGATTTCGGAATCCAGCCGACAGTTTATATTCCTGAAAATCCAACGTATCCGATTGTTGATGAAGACCTGATGTCTGAGGTTTCAGCTAAAGCGATCATCCTCAAAAATAAAATCGTTGAGCCTTATGGATTTGCTTCATTATTTTCAAAAAACAAAACGAAAAAAATCAGTTCCGGAATCATTCCGAACAAAAAGAAGCAATCAATTTTAGAGAAAATGCTACTTTGGGTAAGAGGTAATGTTTTTATTCCTGATGCCAGGGTGCTGTGGGTTAAACCTTCTGTAAAGTTTCTGTCAGAATACATAAGCCAAAATAATATCGATACGATTATCACCTCCGACCACCACATAGTTTACATCTGATTGGTCTGGAATTAAAATCAAAATTCAATCTCAAATGGATTGCAGATTTCCGTGATCCATGGACGACAATTGGTTATCATAAATCGCTTAAGTTATCTTCTTACGCAGCAAAAAAACATAAAATACTTGAGAAAAAAGTCTTGCAATCGGCAGACACCATTTTGGTAACAAGCGACACTACGAAAACTGAATTTTCTGCTTTAACGACAAAGCCAATCGAAGTGATTACGAATGGTTACGATGTAGAAAAAATCGAAAAACAGCCGCTGGATGAAAAATTTACCCTGGCGCACATCGGCTCTTTTTTATCAGAAAGAAATCCGCAGATTTTATGGGAAGTTTTACAGGAGTTAACAAATGTAAACAGCGATTTTGCTGCCGATTTTGAGCTCAAATTAATTGGTGCAGTAAGTGTTGAAATACTCGAAAATATTGCAAAATATAATTTGAGTAAATTTGTAAATAATTTAGGTTATGTTTCTCATTCAGAGGCAGTTGTTCATCAGCGAAAATCGCAAATTTTATTGCTGATTGAAATCAATTCCGAAGACACCAAAAGCATCATTCCGGGAAAGCTTTTTGAGTATATGGTTTCGGAAAGGCCTATCATCGGAATTGGCCCTGAAGGCTCAGATTTTAAATCAATCCTTACAACGACCAACACCGGAATTTTCATCAAATACGATGAGAAAGCAAAGTTAAAAGAGACAATTTTGTCTTATTATGATTTGTATAAAACCAATGAATTGAAAGTCCATGCAGTCGGTTTGCAGCAATATTCAAGAAGGAAATTAACGGAGCAACTCGCTTCATTATTAAACGCGCAAAATTAACTACAACGCAGCATGGGAATCGTCATCAAACAATCGGCCAAAAATACTGTCGTGACCTATTTCGGGTTTGGCATCGGTGCGATTAATGCCCTGTTTTTATACACGACTTTTCTCGGAAAAGAGTATTACGGAATTGTCGGATTCCTGCTTTCTGCCGCCAATATACTGATGCCTTTTATGGCTTTCGGCGCGCACAATACGATGATCCGGTTCTTTTCGCGTTGTAAATCTGAAGAAGAACGCGAGAAATTCATGAGTTTTATGTTGCTTATGCCAATCATTCTGATTGTACCGTTAACGTTGTTGATTTATTTTTTTTACGATTCGATTGTTGCTGAAGTTGTTGCGCAAAATCCGTCGGTCGGTTCGTTTTTATGGCTGATTCCGGTTGTCGGAATCTGTATGGCTTATTTTGAGATTTTTTATGCCTGGGTGAAAGTCCATATGAAATCAGTTTTCGGCAATTTCATCAGCGAAGTACTTGTACGTGTCATCGTAATGTTGCTGCTTATCGCGTTGCATTTTGATTATATCGGAAAAGACGATTTCATTTATTGTCTTTCCGGTGCTTATGCGCTGCAATTCCTTGCGATGAATGTATATGCAGTTTATGTGAAAATGCCGAAGCTGAGTTTTGCAATCCCGCACAATATAAAAGAACTTGCGGGTTATTCTCTTTTTATAATCCTTTCGGGGAGCATCGCCAATTTGCTGATCGATTTCGATAAAGTGGTCATTCCGGCGTATAAGGCCATAACCGAAAATGCGGTTTATTCGGTTGCGATTTTTATGGCGACTGTGATTGCGGTGCCAAGCCGTGCGATGCTGCAGATCATTTATCCGATTACGGCAAAACTGATGAGCGAAGGTAAAATGGAGGAACTGTCTGAATTGTATAAAAAAAGCGCGATTACGCTGCAAGTTATCGGTGGCCTCATCATGCTTGGGATTTTCCTCAATATTGATGAGATGTACAAGATTATTCCGGGCAATTATGCATCAGGAACGATGGTCGTTTTCATCATCGGGCTTTCGAGATTTTATGATGTGATTGTTGGGAATAATAACGCCATAATCCTCAATACCAAATATTATAAAACCGTGATGTTTTTTGGCGTTATGACCGTAATTGTGATGCTTGGGTTGCTGAAGCTTTTGATTCCGCCTTACGGAATTATCGGTGCAGCCTGGGCGACGCTGATCACAATGGTTATCTACAACACGGTGAAATTATTGTTTGTGATGAAAAAGCTGAATATGAGTCCGTTTTCTGTAAATACACTAAAATCTTTCGCAATCATTACAGCGGTATTTTTAGGTTTTTATTTCTGGGAATTTCCTTTTCACCCTATAATCAATATCACCTTAAAATCCTTTTTAATCAGTTTGATTTACATCGGGATCAACTACAAGCTCGTCATATCATCCGACATCAATAATCTTATTGACAAGACTTTTTCAATGCTGAAGCATTTCAAAAAAGCATAAAAAAATCCCGGCGGAACCACCCGCCGGGACAACAAAACAAACCTAACCATTATTAACCAACCAACTATCGTTATTCTTCTTTTGCAGAAGATGTATTTTTTTCAGCTTTGGCTTTTGAGCCGTCTTTTCTATAGTAATAATAATCACTGTCGTTTTGGGCAGGTGATGTATAGTCATCATTGTAATAATCATTATTATAACCGCTGTTGTTGTAATAAGTGTTATAACTTCTGCCATTTACAGTTCCTGAATAACCGGTGATTTCACCTCTTCTGTTGTACAAAATCTTCAATCCGCCCACTTGTGACAGCGCATATCGGTTGTAGCTCATGTACACAGAACCGATTCTTTTTATACGGTCGTAAGCATCATAATTGATAAAAACGTTTCCAATTCTTCTCACACGACCCTCACTGTCGTGCTCGATACGGATTCCGGCATTTGAATTCGCCGGTGCGCCGTAAGTCTGGTTCACACCATGTCTCTGACCGCGGTGGTAATCTTCTCCGGCAGACGGCACCGTGTTAAAATCAAACTGTCCGTCAGCGAAGACATAAAACTCAATTCCTCTTTCTCTGAACGAAATCGGCTGCGCATCAAAAATGCTTGTGCCGGTTCTGAATTCGCCAGAAACATTGATTATCTCTGACGCATTTGCTGCCTGGAAACCAAAGAGGATAGCAGCGGCTAAAAAGGTAATTTTTTTCATAATCAATAAAAATTAAGTTTGCCTACTCTTTCGCTTTTCGGCTTCCGCGGCCTTTAAATTTTAAAGTTATTAAGCTAATTTCAATTTGCGTGCCAAAGTTTAGCATGCAGTTTCTTTTGTAATGAAAAGGCTTGAAAAGGCTTATAAACATTGAAGTTTTACAGGCTTCTTTAATTGAATCTTAAGATAAAGAATCAAAAAAGGCCAAAAAACGCCAAATTTGGCGTCAACAACGTCAAATTTGGCGTTTTTTTAGAGGATTATACAAAGAAAAGAGCCGGGATGTGATACAATCCCGGCTCATCGCTCTTTTTTCGAATGCTTTTCGCGCTATAGCTTTTCTTTTAAATATTTTCCGGTAACGGAAGCTTTGTTTTTCAGGATGTCTTCCGGAGTTCCCATAGCAAGGATATGCCCGCCGTTTTCGCCACCTTCCGTGCAGGTCGATCACCCAGTCGGCACATTTGATCAAATCGAGGTTGTGCTCAATTACGATAATCGAATGTCCTTTGTCAATCAGCGCGTCAAAAGAAGCCAGCAATTTGTTAATATCGTGAAAATGCAAACCAGTTGTCGGCTCGTCAAAAACGAAAAGCGCTTTTTCCTTAGTCGCGCCTTTTACCAGGAATGAAGCCAGTTTGATACGCTGCGCCTCACCGCCTGAAAGGGTAGAAGAGGACTGCCCTAATTGCACATATCCCAAACCAACATCCTGCAAGGGCTGCAATTTCTGCCCGATTTTGGTCTGCTTTGTTTTCGCGAAAAAGTCAACGGCATCGTCAATCGTCATCGTTAAGATGTCGTCGATATTTTTGCCTTCAAAATAAACTTCAAGGATTTCTTTCTTGAAACGCTTTCCGTTGCAGGTGTCGCATGGCAATTGCACGTCGGCCATAAAGACCATTTCTACGTTAATGGAACCTTCGCCTTTGCAGGTTTCGCAGCGGCCGCCGTCAACGTTGAAAGAAAAATGCTTCGGTTGGTAACCGCGGATTTTCGATAATTTTTCTTTCGCGAATAAATCACGGATATCGTCGTAAGCTTTAATATACGTCACCGGATTCGAACGCGAGCTTCTCCCAATCGGATTCTGGTCTACATATTCAATATGATGAATTTTATGGTAATGGCCGCGCATTTCAGTGAATTGCCCTGCTTTTTCACCAACGCCGTCTATCTGCTTTTGCATCGCCGGAAAGAGGATTTTCTTCACTAACGTACTTTTCCCGCTTCCCGAAACGCCTGTAATCACGGTTAAAACTTCCAAAGGAAATCTCACATCAACATTCTGCAGGTTGTTTTCGCGCGCGCCTAAAATTTCGATGTAAGTGCCCCATTTTCTTCTCGTTCTCGGAACTTTAATTTCCAATTCGCCATTCAAATATTTCGCAGTTAATGAAGATGAATTCAAAATTTGTTGATAATCGCCTTGCGCAACAAGTTTTCCGCCATGCGTTCCTGCTTCAGCCGATGTCAATGATCATATCGGCGGCTTTCATGATGTCTTCGTCGTGTTCGACGACAATCACTGTGTTGCCCAAATCACGAAGTGAAATCAAAACTTTTATCAATCGTTCTGTGTCTTTTGGGTGCAAACCAATACTTGGTTCATCGAGAATATACATCGAACCAACAAGGCTGCTTCCTAATGAAGTCGCGAGATTGATTCTTTGCGATTCACCTCCAGAAAGTGTTGCCGAATTTCGATTCAAAGTCAGGTAATCCAATCCAACTTCTGAAAGGAAACCCAATCGGTTATTGATTTCGGTCAAAAGGCGTTTCGCTACTTTCAAATCAAATTCTGACAATTGAATTCCTTTGAAGAATTGCACTAGATTCTTAATCGGCATACCGACCAAATCGGAAATTGTTTTGCCGTCAACTTTCACATAAGAAGCTTCCGGAACGCAATCTTTTTCCTTTACAGGCGTAGCATTTCGTTTTTCCGCGGTAGCGCGACAACATCACGCGATTCTGGATTTTATAATTTTTTTCTTCCAATTCCCTGAAAAAATCATGCAATCCGGTGAAATGTTTGTTGCCCTTCCATAAAATATCTTTCTGCGTTTCCGACAATTGGTAATATGGTTTGTGAATTGGGAAATCGAATAAATAAGCGGTATTCACCAACTGGTCTTTGTACCAGCTCATGCTTTCGCCGCGCCAGGCGTAAACGGCATTTTCGAATATTGATAAAGCGGTATTTGGAACTACCAATTCTTCATCAATTCCGATTACATTGCCGTAACCTTCGCAAACCGGGCAGGCGCCATACGGATTATTGAAGCTGAACAAATGCACATTCGGTTCTAAGAACGTAATGTCATCCAATTCGAAATTGTTGCTGTACGTAAATCGCTTTTCAGTATTAACTTCCTGCAAATAACAAGTGCCTTTTCCTTCAAAAAAAGCGGTTTGGATTGCATCTGAAAGCCGGTTGTAGAATTCTTCTTCTTCTTTGACGACAATCCTGTCAATGATTAGGAAGATTTCTTTTTACCGAGTTTCTGGCCTTTTAATTCATCAAGGCGTAAGGTTTCGCCATCGACAAAAATCCTCGCGAAACCCTGCTGTAAAAGGACGCCGAGTTTTTCTTCGATTGTTCTGTCTTTCTCTTTATGAACCGGCGCGAGCAGTAACCATTTGCTGTCGATTTCGAATGTTTTTACATCATTGATTATGTCGGAAACTGTATCTTTCTTCACCTCACGGCCTGAAACCGGAGAAAAGGTTTTCCCGATTCTGGCGAAAAGCAGTTTCATGTAATCGTAAATTTCTGTCGAAGTTCCAACGGTTGAACGCGCATTCGTCGTGTTGACTTTCTGCTCAATCGCAATCGCAGGCGCTATTCCCTTAATATATTCTACTTTAGGTTTGTCGAGACGGCCGAGGAACTGGCGTGCGTATGAAGACAGGCTTTCTACATATCTTCTTTGTCCTTCGGCATATAAAGTATCAAATGCGAGACTCGATTTTCCGGAGCCTGAAAGTCCGGTAATCACTACGAGTTTGTTACGCGGAATGGCAACGTCAAGATTTTTTAAATTGTGAACCTGAGCGCCTTTTATGATGATGTTTTTCTTCGGTTCTAATGTCGTAATATCAATTTGCATAGCAACAAAATGGTTTTTTGCAAAGGTAATGATTTCGGTGGTGACAACATAGGTTTATAAATCCCAAAAAAATAAATAGCAAATTACAAATAGATTCCAATACACAAATACCAAATGCATTGGTTTTAAAAATTGAAATTTGGTTATTATTTGGATTTTATGATTTGAGATTTGGAACTTTTCCTCATAATCTGAATCTGATAAATTACAGATTTTTCTGTAAAAGCCCATTTTTAGTGAGAAATGAAAGCAATTCACGCTATTATTGTGTTATAACTGTTAAAATTTGCATTTATATTTGGAAATGAAAAATCTATTATGTTATATTTGGGTAATATTTAAACTTTAATTAACAGAAGCCTATACAATAAAACTACTTTTTAGGGAATAATCCCATCATTCAATCAAAACACTAAAAGGTAATTTTATGGCTAATGTTCAAATCCCAGACGCTTTATTGGTAAAAAGCTATGTTGCCGGAGACGAAAACGCTTTGGCTACATTAATCAACAGGCACCAATCGAAAATTTACGGTTTTATTTATTCTAAAGTAAATGACCGCGACACTTCAGACGATATTTTCCACGGACACTTTCATTAAGGTCATTAAAACGCTGAAATCTCATTCCTATAATGAGGAAGGTAAATTCCTGCCATGGGTAATGCGAATTGCGCACAACCTGATCGTGGATCATTTCCGCAGGAACAAAAAAATGCCGATGTTTCGCGAAACGGAAGAATTTTCAATCTTCTCGATCATGTCAGACAATGTGCCGAACGTCGAAGCAAAATTAGTCGCCGCTCAAGTCGAAAATGATTTGCAGAAATTAATCCTCGAACTTCCTGAAGACCAGCGCGAAGTGCTCATGATGCGCATCTATCACGGACCTGAGTTTCAAGGAAATTTCAGAACAGACGGGCGTTAGCATCAATACCGCCTTAGGCAGAATGCGTTACGCGCTGATGAACCTTAGAAAAATTATAGAAAAGCATCAAATTATTTTAACTAATTGATACTATTTTGTAAATTGCTACGTTGTAATATGAAACAAACAAATACAATATGGCAAAAATTTACTCTAAGAAAACATTAGCAACTCCGAAAATGCAACCTAAAAAAGAAACGGTTTCCTTTTTGTTAAATTACTCAAAAGCGTTAAGCTTCTTAAAAGTGGGTAAGACTAAGATTGAGAATATTGCTAATTAAGAAAAATCCTGCTAATTGTTTAGCAGGATTTTTTTTGAATTATTGGCACCTCGACTGCGCTCGGTGTGACAAAAAGCTAAGGCAGCCATCTGTCACACCGAGCGCAGTCGAGGTGCGTTTTATCCTTAAAATTTCCTTGAGATTTTATTTTCCTGCTTTTTATAATATTCTTCCAGAACTTCCTTCCGGCCGATTTCTTTGGTGATGATATCTTTCTCCAAATCCCAGCCGCGTGCCGGTGAATATTCACGACCGTACCAGATGATCTGTAAATGCAACTCATTCCATAAATTTTCAGGAAAAATACTTTTTGCATCTTTTTCTGTCTGCACTACATTTTTGCCATCAGACAAATTCCAGCGGTACATCAACCGGTGGATGTGTGTATCAACCGGAAACGCCGGAACACCAAACGCCTGCGACATCACAACACTCGCCGTTTTATGCCCGACCGCCGGAAGCGATTCCAAAGCCTCGAAACTCTGGGGGACTTTCCCGTCGTATTTTTCAATCAAAATTTCCGAAAGACCATGAATGCCTTTTGATTTCATTGGAGAAAGGCCGCACGGACGGATAATTTCCTTGATTTCGTCAACAGACATTTTCACCATATCGTACGGATTATCCGCTTTTGCGAACAGTATCGGCGTAATCTGATTGACACGCACATCGGTACATTGCGCAGAAAGCAAAACCGCAATCAGCAAAGTATAAGGATCTTTATGGTCAAGCGGAATCGGAATCGTCGGGTAAATTTCTTTTAAAGTCCGGATAACAAACGCTGCACGTTCTTTTTTGGTCATTTTTTTTTGTAAATTTAGAAGGTAAAAGTACGCTAATTTTTTCGATGTGCCTTTTCCGGCTGATGCTGCAATTCCTCAGTCCGAAAGTTGTTTTTACAAGCAATCTCACAGCTTCCGTTGGTCGCTGCGACATCGCAGTAAAAACTAACTTGCGGCCTTCCGGGATTTCCGCGAACATCCGGGGCATTTACAATGAATCAGAACTTTTACGACGATATTTCAAAATAAAATTAAACGGAAATAACTTTCAGAATCCAAATGACAACACTAAAAAAAGACGACAAAGCCCCGACTTTTCAGGAACCGACCAGGACGGGAAATCCCATCAATTAACAGATTATAAAGGAAAAAAACTCGTAGTTTTCTTCTATCCAAAAGCCGATACACCCGGTTGCACCGCAGAAGCCTGTGATTTGCGCGACAATTTTGAAAGATTTCAAGCAAACAACTATGAGCTTTTAGGCGTAAGTGCCGATTCCGCGAAAGCGCAAACCAAATTTAAAGACAAATATAAATTCCCATTTCCTTTATTAGCCGACGAAGACAAATCTATAATCGAAGCTTTCGGCGTCTGGGGACCAAAAAAATTCATGGGCAGCGAATATGAAGGCATCAACCGAACAACATTCGTCATTGATGAAGATGGCATTATTGATGAAGTGATTTCTGATGTAAAAACGAAGGCGCATGCGGCGCAGATTTTGAAGTAGATAAAAGAATCAAGAGCCAAGAATCAAGAGTTCGGATTGCGCTGAATTCTTGATTCTTGACTCTTGATTCTATTTTCTTCTACTTCGTTTCTTCCAATACTTTATTCGGGTCAAACCCAAACAGATGGTGTTCTTTTATAAGCTCAGCAATTCCGCTTGGCAGCATTTCTTCCCAACCGGATTTTCCATTATTAATCATTTTGAGTACTTCGCGTGAGAAAATTTCAAGTGTATGTGGATCAAAATCGTCAATATCAACTACTTTTCCGTTGAATTTGAAGAATTTGTATAGCTCTTTCATTCTCGGATGTACTTTCAGGTTTTCTGAAGTAATAATTTCGCCTTCTTCGCCAATCATTGGATACAACAGCACTTTCAGGTCGCGGTAGAATAATTTTCCAAACGCCTCAAGAATCCCACCACTCAGGTGACGGTAGTATTTTTCATCGAAAATATCAACGAGGTTGTTGACGCCCATCGCCAATCCCATACGGGCTTTGGTGTAGTTTGAGAAATATTCAACGACTTTATAATATTCCTGGAAATTCGAAATCATTACGGTTTGTCCCAAAGAACACAGCAATTCCGCGCGATCCATAAAATCGCGTTCATCAATTTCACCGTCAGAACGCAGGTTAGAAAGCGTGATTTCAAAAACGACAAGTGTATTCTCTTTTTCGACGCGGCTTTCTTCGAGGAACATCTTATAGGATTTCTCATACATATCGATGTTCACTTTCGTCACCGGACGGAAACTTCCTCTTAATGCAAGGATATTTTTCTTATACAAAATCGCTGCCGGTAATACGTTGTGTCCATCCTGGCCGAACATCACCGCGTCTGTCATGCCGTTTTTCACAAGCTGTAAGCTCATCAAACGGTTATCGACATTAGCAAAACGCTAACCGGAGAAATTAATAGTGTCAATTTCAAGCTGGTCTTTGTCTAAGTGATCGTATAAATACCGAAGTAATTTTTTCGGATCGTTGTATTTGTAATAAGCGCCGTAAATCAGGTTCACACCTAAAATCCCAAGTGTTTCCTGTTGTAAACGTGCGTCAGTTTCTTTGAATCGGATGTGGATGATGATTTCGTTATAATCTTCATCAGGCTCAATCTGGTAGCGGATTCCAACCCAACCGTGGCCTTTGAATTGCTTCGCGAAATCAATCGTAGCAACGGTATTGGCATAACTGAAGAACATTTTTGTCGGATGTTTTTCGCGGCTCAGACGCTTTTCGATAAGGCTCACTTCATGCGAAAGCATTTTTTTCAGACGACTTTCAGTCACATAACGGCCATCTTCCTCAACCCCGTAAATAGCGTCACTAAAATCTTTATCGTAAGCAGACATTGCTTTTGCGATTGTTCCCGAACCGCCGCCACTTCTGAAGAAATGCCTCACCGTTTCCTGTCCGGCACCGATTTCGGCAAAAGTCCCGTAAATATTGTCGTTCAGGTTAATGCGAAGTGCCTTGTCCTTGATTGAAGGAATTTGCTCAATGACTTTATCGCCTTTTAATTTTATTTCAATATCCATTTTATAAAAATCGCTATTTTACATTACAAAGTTAACAAAATAGGGCTTTCACGAAAGATAAATATCTTATTTTTGTAAAAAAATTAACGGCGTTGAAAGTCTATTTTTTGGGTACAGGAACTTCACAGGGCATTCCGGTTATCGGAAGCGATCATCCTGTATGTAAAAGTAACGACAGCAAAGACAAAAGATTGCGTGTTTCGGTTTGGATTCA
This sequence comes from Flavobacterium sp. 3HN19-14, assembly GCF_051373205.1. Taxonomy (NCBI): domain Bacteria; kingdom Pseudomonadati; phylum Bacteroidota; class Flavobacteriia; order Flavobacteriales; family Flavobacteriaceae; genus Flavobacterium; species Flavobacterium sp. 3HN19-14. The sequence goes on along the minus strand of NZ_JBPPZT010000001.1, from coordinate 3,146,232 downwards.
CGATGAAAATTTCTCGATTGTAGTTGACTGTGGCACCGATTTTCGCCAGCAAATGCTCACTTGTGGTTGTACGAAAATCGATGCGCTTTTGTTTACGCACGAACATGCCGACCATACTGCGGGACTCGATGATATAAGGCCTTATAATTTCAGGCAGGGCGCAATGCCGGTTTATGCGCATGAACGTGTCATTGCCAATTTATCGCGCCGTTTTGAATATATTTTTGAGACTGAAAACCGGTATCCGGGCGCGCCGTCGGTAAAAACAATCGAAGTTATAAATAATAAGTCTTTTGAAATCAGCGGAAAGACGATTATCCCGATTAACATCTTTCACGGAAAATTGCAGGTTTTCGGTTACCGGATTGACGATTTTGCTTATTTAACAGATGTGAAAACCATTGCGCCGGAAGAAATTGAAAAACTCAAAGGCGTAAAAGTGCTGATTGTCAATGCACTCCGCATTGAGCCGCATGATACGCATTTCAATCTTACCGAAGCACTTGATTTTGTTGCGTTGATCCAACCTGAAAGAACTTATCTGACGCATATCAGCCACACTTTCGGGTTTCACGAAGACATCCAGAAAACCTTGCCGCCAAATGTATTTTTGGCTTATGATAATTTAGAAATCACCATTTAAACCAACATGAAAAAATCTATTTTACTTTATTTGTTCATCCTTGCGCTGCTTTTTAATGTGTTCACTTATATGTATTACAGCAAAAAAGCTGATTTTGACCAGGCAGAAGCAGACAAAGGTTATAAACATTTAAGAGACAGCCTTACTTTGGTAACTTCAAAATTGAATGATGCCAATTATTTTTCGCTTGAAACCAATGATAATGCACAGGAATATTTTGAAAAAGACAATCTGGATTACCTGAAATTGATGCCGCAGATTAAAGATGCGCTGCTTTCTTACAATGATGACCCGAAAGGCAATAAATATGTCGGATTTGATAAATTAGGCGAGCAGAAATTCATCATCAATAAAATCAAAATCCTCAACCATCGCTGGATCATAGCCGATTTTAACGATGGGAAGATCTGGGGAGAAGTCCTCATCAAATACTTTGTAAATACCGACGGGACTTTCGATTTTGAAACCGTTCAGACTTTGCTTTACCAATAAGATGAACCTATTTTTTGTTCAGCCAATCTCTTAAATCGAAGAAATTCTGAGGTGAAACGCCGTGTCCAATCGGGTATTCTTTATAGACGTTTTCGATGCTGAGATCATCAAGGAAAGGCTTCGATTTCCTGTCCCAATCTACCGGAACGACCTGATCGGCAGTGCCATGAGAAATAAAGAATTTCAAATTTGAAAAATCGTTTTTCTCATAATTTTCTGCAAGGATTTCCGTATTGAGATAACCGCTCATTGCCGCAACTCTATTGACTTTCTGCGGATATGACAATGCAACAGCATAACTTAAAATACTGCCCTGACTAAATCCAATCAAGGTTACGTTTTCAGCTTCAATCGGATATTTCGCAATGATCTCGTCTATAAAAGAAGCAATCAGATCACGTGAAGTTCGTGCCTGATCATGGTCGGAAAATTTGTTTTCGTCAGCATCAAAATTAATGGCATACCAGGCATAACTCCCGAATTGCAGATCATAAGGCGCACGGACGGAAATCACGTAATATTCCGCCGGCAATTCATTCGCGAATGAGAATAAATCTTCTTCATTGCTGCCATAACCGTGCAGTAAAAGCAACAATGGGTTTGCCTCAGATTTTATTTTTGGCGCTCTTACGAGGTAATGTAAATCTTGCATATTATAAATTTTTGAACCATTTCTGAAATAAATTGCCAACAATCGGCAGTGGTTTTGTGCTTCCATGCGCCGCATTAAAAATGCCGAAAATCATCAATACTGAGATGAAAATCCACATCGGCGCGGCAATCATAATGCTTTCAAAATTGGCGATGATAACGCCTAGCGAAATAAAAGTAATTGTGAGTCCCAATCCCTGACGAATATGAAAAGATGCGTACGGATTTTTGTCTTCGCTGTTGATTGACAAAGCGATTAGAACGCCAACGATTAAAATATAGCTCGAAATTGCAGCCGTTTTTCCCTTATCGATTGTTTGTTCTGTCCCATTGATTTTAAATTATTCTTTGATGATTTTTTGTGTAAATGTTTCGTTTTGAGAAATTACTTTGACAATGTAAATTCCTGAAGACAGATTTTGCATGTTGATTAAAGTAGAATCACTGTCAATCAATGTTTTGCCTGCCAAATCTGTAATCGTTGTTTTTTCCGGAATTCGTCCTGAAGTCAATTGAATTTGAAGCAAATCTTTCACCGGATTTGGAGACAAATTCATGGTAACCCGATTTATTTCCGAAACTGAAAGTTCCGGTTGTAACTTCACAACCCAGAGATCATAGCCGCCGTGAAGTTCGGAAATATCGCCGTTGGTAGAATTGCTATCACCTGCCATTACAATACCTCCATCCACTGCAAAAGTCAAACTCCTGCCTTCGTCTGAAAGATTACCGCCGATTTTTTTCTGCCATTGCAATACGCCTGAAGCATCTGTTTTCATGATCCAGAAATCTTGTAATTGATATGTGTCCGGTAACATCTCCGTTTGTTGAACCTGACTGCCCGAATGCGACAAAGCCATTGTCAGGAGTTTGCTTCACGTCTGCAATGACTTCAACAGCTGTGCCTCCATAGGCTTTTTGCCATTCGATTGTTCCTTGCGCATCCGTTTTAACAATCCAGTAATCATAACTGCCGCCGTGGTTTCCGGTCACATCGCCATCGGCAGAATTGCTCGCAATCGCAGCTACAAATCCGCCGTCACTGGTTTGCCTGACATGCACCATATCTTCGATTGCGCTGCCGCCATACGTTTTTTGCCATTCTAAATCTCCCAAATTGTTGAGTTTGATAAGCCAGGCATCGTAATTTCCGTGATTAAGGGTGATATTCCCGTTCGTAGAATTGGTTTGGCCGCCAATAACATATCCGCCATCAGCAGTCTGCAGCACGCATCTCGCATGATCCGATCCTGTTCCGCCATAGATTTTTTGCCATTCGATTGTGCCGGCCGGACTCAGTTTTACAATCCAAAAGTTTGTATTGTTGATGGTATTGCCAACGACATCGCCATTTATCGATGACGAATAGGCTGAAAAAATATAACCGCCGTCAGTTGTCTGGATAATTTGCTCTGTATTTTCGTAATCCGAACCGCCGAAAGCCCGACTCCATTCGATATTACCAAGGCTGTCAAGTTTCAAAACCCAGCAATCTTCGGTGCCGTGCGCTCCGACAACATCGATGTTGTTTGACGAAGTTTGCCCCGCAACAATATAACCGCCATCGTTGGTTTGCATGATGCTTCGCGCGATATCTGTCGACGTGCCGCCATAATTTTTCTGCCATTCCAAAGTGCCCGTTGCCGAAATTTTTACAACCCAGAACTCTACTCCGCCATTATTTCCCGAGACATCACCATTATTTGAAGAAGTATAGCCCGCCATGATAAATCCGTTATCGCTGGTCAGCTGAACTGCAGTCGCAGCATCGCCGGCGGTACCGCCTAAAGCTTTCTGCCATTCGATTGCGGGCGCCTGAGCGGTGCAGTAAAGTGTCAGGAATAGAAAAAAGAGCGGTAGTTTTTTTATCATGACTTCAGCTTAATTTGTTTATAAACAATAGTTTACAGCAATTTAAGCAATTAGTTGGTTATTTGCGAAAATTCCGTAAACTTTCCCTTTAAGCTCAGTTACGAGAAAAGCTGAGTTTTTAGATTTTGAAAGGATGTTCTCTTTTGTGAAAGTCGATTTTCCTTCTGGATTGAAGAAAGTCAGATTTGCAACAACGCCTTCAGCGATTCCTTCAGATTTTATGTTGAATATCGCTTTCGCGGAAGTCAGTTTTTTAATGATAATTTCTGTAGAAAGTACCGTCGATAAACCTCCGAAAGCACTTTCAAGTCCGATTGTGCCGTTTTTCGCCAAATCGAATTCCATTTTTTTGTGCTCGATGTCGATTGGATTATGGTCGGATGTAATGCAGTCGATAATGTCATTATTAACAGCTTTAATGAGTGCTTTCCTGTCAGATTCGCTTCTCAATGGCGGACTTACTTTAAATCTCGTATCAAAGCCGTCGAGTTTTTCATCATTCAAAACCAGATTATGCACTGCGGCGCTGCAAGTAACCTTAAGACCTTTGGCTTTTGCAGCTTTAATCAACTCAACTGATTTGGCCGTAGAAATGGTCGGAATGTGTAATTTTCCTCCTGTGTATTCCAGTAAAAATAAATTTCGTGCGATATGCAATTCTTCGGCAAGTGCCGGAATTCCTTTCAATCCTAATTTTGTAGAAACAATACCTTCGTTAGCAACGCCGTTTCCTTTAATATTGGCATCCTGAGAAAATGCGATTACGAGTCCGTCGAAATCCTGTGTATATTGTAAAGCTATTTTTAGCAAATTGGCATTTTCCAGACTTCTTCCGTAATCACTGAAAGCGACTGCACCGGCATTTTTCATATCGAATAATTCTGCCAGATCTTTTCCTTCGCTGTTTTTCGTCAAAGCGCCGATCGGATAAAGCTGCGTCGCGAATCCGTTCGCTTTTGAAAGCACGAAATTCACCTGCGATTGATTGTCAATTACCGGATCAGAATTCGGTTGTAAGGCAACTGCTGTAAATCCGCTTTTCGCAGCGACGTTGAGTCCATTGGCAATGGTTTCACGATCCTCAAAACCCGGTTCTCCGAAAGAAACGCTGCTGTCGAACCAACCTTCGGAAACATGAAGATTGTCGCGTTTCAATTCGTCAAATTCCGATGGATTCTGAAGTTTTTTGCCGATTTTTTTAATGATGCCATTCTCAATCAGCAAATCAACAACCTGATCGTGGAATGCACTTTTTGGGTCGATAATTTTAGCTTCTCTGATGATTAGATTCATTTTACAAATTTTTGTATGAACAGTTCGGTAACTAAAAATAAAAGCGTCAGCAGCACGAACCATTTCCAGATTTCATTGTTGGTGCGGTCTGTCTGTAAAGTGTCAAAAACAGTTTCGATATTGCTGATTGTCTTGAAATCAGACAGCATATCTTCATTGGCAGGCGTGATATTGCCTTCGGTTCGGTTGTAATTAAAGCTGATATTCCGCAGCAACTCATCTTGTTTGAATATCCCGTAATTGCCGGCTTCCTGTGGATAATCATTAAAAGTCAGCTTTACTTTATTGTTCAGGATCTGTTGCACCGGAATGAATTTTTCACCTGAAGCGGCATTGCTTTTCACTTCCACAATTTCGTCTTTTGAAAGATTTGCATCTAACAAAAATGGCTGGTTTTCACCAATCGTAATGGCTGTAACTCCGGTTTTCTGCGCCACTTGCGCCATATTATAAAACGTTGGGACAATCAGCGGCGAATTCTGGAAATTAGAATTTGATTTATTGATTGGCGCTGCGAAAACATATACTGAAGAGACACTTCCCGGCAATGACGTCAGGAAGGCACTTTGATCTTCATAACCCAAAATCGTCGGATTGACGCTGCTAACCGGAAAAGAAACTTTCGTATCCGGAAACTGGAAATTGTCGATTTTCTTTTCAAAAACAGAGCTGTACAACGGGTGGTCAAAAGCAATTTTCGTGATAAGTTTATCAGCGGTGACCGGATTCGCAAATTTGATATTTCCGAAATTGGCAAGGAAAGTATTCATCGTTGCAACCGAAGCTTCTGATGACGGAATTACGATTAAATTCCCGCCTTTTTCTACGAAAGATTTCAATGTCGTTTGCAATGCCTGCGGGATATCTTTTACTTCATTCAACACAATTGCATCCTGTTTTTCAAGCAGGTTGTAATCAAGGCTTGCCAACGGGAAGTTACCGTAATTGAATTCTGTTTCCGTGTAAATTTTCGACAGGAATTCGCTCTTTTCAACATCGCCAATACTTACAACATTCAGTTTCTCGGGTTTTGAAATATTGAAATACAAAGTGTTGTCGTAAGAAATCCCATTGTCTTCTACAGCAACATACCCGTTGAAGTCGGCTTTCGGAATTGTAAAATTCATCACTTTCGAAGCTGCATCAAATTTGATCTGTGTTTTCGCAACGAGCTTGTTGTTATTGTATAAGGCGATTGGCGATTCGTCAGAATCTTCGCCATAAGCGGTCAATTTCACACCGATTTCATAAAAATTATCAAGCGTCTGAGCAATGAAAACGCTGTCAACGGCAACATTGTTTTTCTGCTCTGCTTTCGGAACGATGAAATAAGTGTTGAAGTCTTTGTCAATGCTTTTGAGTTGTTTTTGCTCCAATCCGACGGCATCAGTAATCACCACAATGTCTTTATTGAAAGGCGATTTGCGTGATTTTACCTTCGCCATCAGGCTTTCCAGATTGAATGGTGTTGCGCTGTATTTCAAATTCTGCAGTTCTTTCTGGATTGATTTTATATCGGTATTCCAGAAAGTTTCAGAATTCGTCAACAGCGAAAATTGCTGGTTTTCAGGCGTATGTTCGAGTAAATCTTCTATGGCGCGCCTGAGCAATTCGCCTTTCTGGCCTTTCGCCTGCATGCTGAAGGAATTATCGAGCAAAATATACATTTCGTTGGTCACATTATTGCTGTCTTTCGCCTGAAAAAAAGGTTGTGTAAAAGCAATAATCATGGCCGCAAGCAAAAGCAGTCGCGTGGTGAGTAACAACCATTTTTTGAGTTTGGAGCTTTTGCGGGTTTGTATCGAAAGTTCTTTGAGGAAGCTTACATTCGTGAAATATTCTTTCTTAAACCTGCGCAACTGGAACAGATGTAACCAGAATTGGAATGATGAGCAGAAAGAGAAAGTAAAGAATTTCCGGATGTTTGAACTGCATTCTGATTTTTAGTTTACTTCGTGAACCTGTTGCAGTAGTGGCTCATGAATTGTTTGCCAAAAATACTACTTTTTTGCTATTATAGATGCCGAATCCTAAATTTTAAATTGCTAAAAAAAGATTAAAACATTTATGGTGAAAGCTGTAAAATGCGCAAAAGAATTTACTTTTGTTGCAAATCAACTTCAGATGAAAAAATATTTTTTTATAGCTTTAAGCATATTTTCTTTCGCAATTGCAGTTTCGCAAAATAGTAAACTGCTTATCGGCACGTATACCAACAACTGCGACAGTAAAGGCATTTATATTTATGATTTCAACCTGAAAGAAGGAACCGCCGAATTAAAATCGAATACTGAAGGCGTTGATAACCCAAGCTTCCTCACACTTTCAGAAAAGAAAAATATGATTTACAGCGTCAATGAAAGCGGACTCAAAAGCAGAGTGAGTTCATTCTATTACGACAATGATTCCGGAAATATCAAGCTCCTGAACAGCGTTGATGCAAAAGGTGCAGATCCGTGTTACATCATCAATGACAGTAAAAATGTTCTGGTGGCGAATTATTCCGGCGGTAACATTTCGGTATTTAAAAAAAATAGCGATGAAAGCTTGAGCGATGCGGTTCAGGTTGTTCAGCACAAAGGGAAAAGTAAAAACCTGAAACGTCAGGAAAGCGCACATGTACACATGGTACAGTTTTCACCCGATAAAAAATTCGTGATTGCGAATGATTTGGTGACCGATAAAATCTATATCTACAATTACAACCCCGATGGCGGAGAAAAAACGCTGTCGGTCAAAGACAGTCTTGAAGTAAGAAAAGGAAGCTGCCCGCGTCACATGACTTTCAGCAAAGACGGAAAATTTGCCTATTTATTACAGGAATTGGACGGTTCGCTGACGGTTTTCAGTTACAATAGCGGTAACTTCAAAATGCTGCAGGAAAAGCAGATTATTACCCGGAATTTTACGGGACAAGTTGGTGCTGCCGACATTCACATTACGCCTGACGGAAAATTTTTGTATGCGACCAATCGCGGTACTGCGAACGACATCAGTTGTTTTAAAATCGGCCTGACGGCGCATTGACATTCAAGGCAAATTACAGCGTAAAAGGAAAAACACCGCGCAATTTCACCATCGATCCTAACGGAAATTTCCTGCTGGTTGCCAATCAGGAATCAAATGAAGTTGTTGTTTTCGGCATTAATAAAGCGACCGGAGAATTAACGGATACTGAAAAAAGAATTGAAGTGTGCGCGCCGGTTTGTCTGGTATTTACTGAAAACTGATTACTGAACACCGACCACCGATCACTTCTTCTTATTCCGCTTCTTCGCCTGTTCCCGCAGCATATTTCGGTTTACAGAACCATGTGTTTTTTTCTTGGTTTTGGAAATGCCGCCCAGATTGACTTTTTTGTTCTTTTTGGATTTATCATGAAAAGCGCCATCACCTTCAAGTTTGACTTTTTTCATCAGGAATTTGACAGGCTGTTTGTCTTTTTCACTAACCGATGAGTTTGTCTGAAACGGGAACTTCTTCAGGAAACGGCAGCACTTCCAATTCCGTATCCATCAGCATTTCAATTTCGATTTTCAGTTCTTCTTCGCGAGGCGTAAAGAAACTGATGGCCGTTCCGTCTGCATCGGCACGACCGGTTCTCCCGATTCTGTGCATATACAATTTCGGATAATCGGGCATTTCAAAATTGAAAACGTGGGTGATGTCAGAAATATCCAAACCTCTCGCCATGACGTCAGTAGTGATCAATCCGCGCAATTCGCCTGCCTGAAAAGCGGCCATGGTATTGAGCCGGTAATTCTGTGACTTATTAGAGTGAATGACACCAAATTCGCCATTGAATTCTTCTTCGATGCGCTCATGGAGCATGTCGGAAATCTTCTTGTTGTTGACAAAAACCAAAATCCGGCTCATGCTTTCGTCATTCTCAAGCAAATATTTGAGCAGATTGATTTTCGTATTGAAATTCTGTACTTTATAACTTAATTGCGTGATTTTTTCAAGTGGCGTTCCTGATGCGGCAAGACTGATTTCCTCGGGATAATCGAAGAAGTCGTTCAAAACAGCATCAACTTCTTCGGTCATTGTCGCCGAAAAAAGGATGTTCTGGCGCTTGGTTTTCATCATCGCCAAAATGGCCGTCAATTGCGGGCGAAAACCTAAATTCAGCATTTCGTCAAACTCGTCAATCACCAATTTTGAAGTTTCATCGAACCGCAAAACATTGTCCAATGCCAAATCCATTACACGTCCCGGCGTTCCGACAAGAATGTCAATTCCGGTGTAAACGGCGGTTTTTTGCGTATTGATATTGACGCCGCCGTAAATTCCGAGTGTGCGAACCGACATGTATTTTGTCAGTTTTTCGACTTCCTCAACCACCTGAACGACCAATTCGCGGGTTGGTAGAAGAATAACGATTTTAGGAATATGGCTTTGGGAAAATTTATATAATTTGAGCAATGGCAACAGGTAAGCGAAGGTTTTTCCGGTTCCGGTTTGCGCAATTCCCATCATATCGTGGCCGACATAATGACCGAGAATGATTTTTCCTGAATTGGGGTAGGGGTTTCAAATCCTAAATCGTCAACCGCTTTTTGCAGTGATTTTGGGAGATTGAATTGTTCGAAAGTCGCCATTGCTGTATATTTTCGGCAAAGGTACGTTAATTTGCGGAGGTAGCAAGGATTGGTTTTTCGACGAATGAATTTGAAAAATTACGCCGGAATATAAATATCGAATTTCGCGCCGCCGCTTTCGCCATCTGCAGTAATGAATCCGTGGTGGTTTTCGACGATTTTTTTTACAATTGCGAGTCCGAGACCGGTTCCTTCATAAGTTTCACGACCATGCAGGCGTTGGAAAAGTTCAAAAATCTTTTCATTATAGGCCGATTCGAAACCGATTCCGTTATCGGAAATACGGATATGGCAATAATCCTGATCAGGCAATAATTGCGGATGTGATAAATTTTTGCCCAAATCGATTTCAGAATTGATCATTATATGTGGCGCTGTTCCTGCTGCAACAAATTTGATTGAATTGCTGAAAAGATTGTAAAGAATTTGCCTGAACTGAAACGGAATAATCCGCACAGTATTTAAATTCCCGACTTCAATCACTGCATTTTGCTGCAGTAACTCTTCACTCAAATCGGCTTTCACTTCCTCAAGAATCGAATTTAAATCGGTAAGCTCAAATTTTTGCTTTTGGTTATTGGTACGCGAATAGGATAATAAATCATTGATCAGTGTCTGCATCCGCTCGGCGGCATTTCGCATGCGCCTGAAATATTCCTTGCCGCTGTCTGACAATTTATCGAATTCTTTTTCAGCGATAAGATTGGCAAAGTCTGGATTTTCCGAAGTGGTTCCTGCAAATCATGGCTTGAAATATAAGCGAACGATTCGAGTTCTTTATTGAGTTTTTCAAGCTTCGTGTTCTGTTCTTCGAGCGCTTTCGTGCGTTCGAGTACTTTGTTTTCAAGGCTTCCGGTGAAATCTTTTTCGTTGGTGATATCCCTGACAGTCCCGATTAATTTTGCCGGAGCGCCTTCATCGTCATAAAAAACTTTACCGCGTGCTTCAATCCAATGCATACTGCCATCTTTCCAAATGATGCGGGGTTCATAATGCAACAGGCCAGTGCGGTAAGCCTCTGTGAATGCCTTTTCCCGTAAGGCAATATCTTCAGGATGCAATTGCTTTGTGAAATCGGTATGCTGCAATGCGGTTCGCTCCTTGAATCCGAAAATCTCGATATAACGGTCAGAATATTCAAATTCACGCGTCTTTAAATCCAATTCCCAAGTACCGAGTTCACTGGCACCGATGATGATATTAAGCCGTTGCTCATTTTCTTCGTTGATACGGTGGACGGCGCGTTCTTCTTCAATTTTTGATTCAGAGGAAATCATTTTTTCAATCAGTTCGAGATGAAAGGCAATCAAATCGGTGAACAAATTGAACATATTGATGACTGTGGGCGTATTCAGCTTATTCGGATTAGGGTCGATAGCACATAATGTACCGAAGAATGTCCCGTTTTTCTTGATGATTGGAATAGAAATGTAACTTTGAAATCCATACATTTTTGGCGTATGGTGGTCTCGGAATAATGGATCTTCCGCAACATGGTCGATGATGACGCCCTTAATATCGTGGCGGACTTCATTGCAAATAGTAGTTTTGATTTGGAGTTCATCTCCAGGTTTCATTCCGAAAGAAATGTCGTCCCTGACGCTGCAGGCAATCCAACGGTCTTCTGTGACGCGCGCGATTGCTGCAAATCCCATTCCTGTGGTGCTGCAAATTACATCCAAAAGATTTTTCGTAATCGGAATCGAATCGATGTTCTGGATGTCTTTTTGAATATCTGCTTCGGAAGGGTTGCGTTTGTCCACTAAAAATGTTTTCTGTAAATATACGGAATTAACTTAAAAGCTTTCAAAAACACCCAATCCGAAAAGTGCAAAATCGTATTTTACAGGATCTTTCGCGTCCAGTTCGCGCAATTTTGAATCGAGCTCGGCTAAAGCTTTGGCGTCGTTTTGTTTTCGCGTAAGCAACCCTAATTTGCGCGCTACATTCCCGGAATGCACATCAAGCGGGCAGGAGAGGAGCGATGGCGAAATGGTTTTCCAGATGCCTAAATCGACACCTTTTTTGTCCTGGCGCACCATCCAGCGCAGGAACATGTTGATGCGCTTGGCAGCAGAATTATTGAGCGGATCAGAAATGTGCTTTTGAGTTCGATTCTGGTGCTCAATCTCAAAGAAGATTTTTTTGAAATTGGAAATATTTTCCTGATGTTTGTGGAATTGTTGTTTGAAAATGCATTTTCCATTCCGCCGTGATTGATATAAATATGCTGCAATCCTTTGATAAATGTAGAAAAATCTTGTCCATTAAATGTCCGGTGAACAAAATTTTCAAGTCTTTCCAAATCATTTTCAGAATGTGACATTACGAAATCATAAGGTGCGTTACCCATCAATTCCATCATTTTATGGGAATTTTTAATGATCATCTTGCGGTTGCCCAGGTGATTGTTGCGGCAAGGAAACCGGCGATTTCAATGTCTTCCTTTGAAGCAAATAAATGCGGAATCTGCACGGGGTCGCTTTCAATAAAATCAGGCCTGTTGTATAATTCGACCTTTTCGTCGAGGAATTTCTTTAATTCGTTAAAGTCCATTTGTGTTTTAACTGATGATTTTCCCGTCAGACATGACAAGTTTTCTGTCGGCCATATTGGCGAGTTCTTCGTTGTGGGTTACGATGACGAAAGTCTGCCCGAATTCGTCGCGAAGTTTAAAGAACAGCTGGTGTAAATTTTCCGCGGAAGCGGTATCAAGATTACCCGAAGGTTCATCTGCAAAAATAATGGCTGGTTTGTTGATAAACGCTCTTGCAACGGCAACCCTTTGCTGTTCACCGCCTGACAATTCACTTGGTTTGTGATTGATTCTATGCGAAAGGCCGAGGTAATCCAGTAATCTTTTCGCTTCGGTTTCGGTTTCTGATTTCGGACTTCCTTTGATAAATGCCGGAATGCAGACATTTTCCAAAGCCGTAAATTCTGGCAAAAGCTGGTGGAATTGGAAGATAAATCCTAAGTTGCTGTTGCGGAATTTTGAAAGTGATTTGTCATTCATTTTCAGGACGTCTTCGCCATTGACGAGCAATTCTGATTTTTCTTCCTTTCCGGTCTTGTCGAGTGTTCCGATGATTTGCAGTAAAGTTGTTTTTCCTGCTCCGGAAGCACCAACAATCGATACGATTTCGCCCTTCCTGATATGAAGGTCGACACCTTTTAAAACGTGCAGATTGTCGTAATATTTATGGATATTTTTGGCCTGTATCATGCGGAAGATTTGTGCAAATATAAGGGATAAATTCGATTTTATTTCCTGTGGTAATAGAGTCATTGCATAAACTTTAGTTAAAGGAAAATCCGCTGCTACTCTTGTTTCGTAAATTTGTAAAACATAAAATTACAATGAAAAAATTATTAGCGATAGTATTAGCCATGGGTGCAGTTTCGTGCCAGTCACAGGAAAAACGAATCATCAAGCCCGTAAAAGAACCCGTAAAAATGGAAGTATCAAAAGATTTGGAAGTTGCCACATTTGCCGGTGGCTGTTTCTGGTGTACAGAGGCGATTTTTTTAGAAATGGACGGCGTAAAATCAGTTGTGTCAGGTTATATCGGCGGTAAAATCGCCAATCCGACTTATGAAGAAGTTTGTACAGGAACGACGGGCCACGCTGAAGCTACACAGATCACTTTCGACCCAAAAAAAATCTCTTTTGCAGAATTACTGCAGGTTTTTTTCGCTACACATGACCCGACAACGTTGAATCGTCAGGGGCAGATGTCGGTACGCAATACAGGAGCGAAGTTTTCTACCACAGCGATGCGCAAAGGAAAACGACAGAGGATTATATTTCACAAATGTCACTCGAAGGCACATTTAAAGACCCGATTGTAACGAAAGTTTCACCGGCACCGACTTTCTACGCTGCTGAAGATTACCACCAAAATTATTACAACAGAAATCAGAATCAATCGTACTGCCATTACGTGATTACACCGAAAGTTGAAAAAGCGAGACATTTATTTGAAGATAAGCTGAAAAAGTAATTTTGTCTAAAGTCTAAAGTCTAAAGTCTAAAGTCTAAAGTCTAAAGTCTAAATCTAAAATTCTAAGTCTGAAGTTTGGCGCGATTTTCGCAATGTCAGCTTTAGACTTAATTTTTATAAGATGTTACAACCTGCAACAAAAGTCGCTGTGCAAGACAACAAAAGCCGCGATTTGATTCTCGGATTGATTTTCGACGCGATGGGCTACTTGTCTTTTACGATTCCGATTCTCGGCGAATTTGAAGATGTGATTTGGGCACCGGTTTCTGCAATTCTGATGGTTATAATGTATAAAGGGCCGTCGGGTAAAATAATGGGAGCGTTTGATTTTGTGGAAGAGATTTTGCCTTTTACGGATATCATTCCTTCATTCACGCTGATGTGGTTTTACAAATATGTAATTAAGAAACAGGATTAAGATGATTTTGCCACGAATTTCACGAATGAGCACGAATTTAAATTTGTGAAAATTCGTGAAATTCGTGGCTATTTTTTTTCTTTAAAAACAAATCCCAACCCAATCCCACGCAACATCTTCTTCGCAAACGGAAAAAAGAATTGATACTGCCCGAAAAGCCATCCAATCACGATAATCATAAACGGATAAAGCGGCAAAACCAAAACCAAAAGAATAATATAGTATAGAAAAATGTTGGTATTTTCTTTTGTAATTCCAAGCAAATCAAGGAAGAAAGCCGAAATCCGGGCAGAAAGCGAACCATTAATCGCAAAAACAACAAAGATAACCACCAACTGAAAATTGGAAGTAATGCCCCAGCGTTCTTTGAGTTTGCTCATAAATTGAAAATTGTACCCAAAAATACAATTTTATATCCGCGCTGCAAAACCGCCGAGCTTGGTATTATTAGCAATCTGAAAATAAGTAAGGTAGTTGAATAAGATATAATTCACTTCGTAACCGTAATCGGTATTCCCATTATAAGCGATTTCCATTTCATACAAATTCCTGTTGTATTGCAGCGGGTTTTCTGGCCATGATATTCCATTCCGTCACCCAAACGCGATTCCGCGATTCAAGATAAGATTGTGAATAATAATTGCGTGGTTTCGCATTTGAATTGAACCACGAACTAAAACCCGGATCGATGATAATGATATCATATTCAAGTTTTTCATTTTCGATGTGAATGGTATCTTTCAGGACGGGCTTGTCTTCTTTCAGGACTTTCTTTTCCTGCGCATCCGCAGATGCAACGGCAAAAACGGTAAGCAACAGCATCAAAATCTTTTTCATAGCCGTAATTTCTTTGCATAAAATTAATAAAAAAAGCACCGGATTGTCCAGTGCTTGTATATTATTTAACGCAAATCAATTTCAATATCAATATCAATATCAAAAAATCAATTTCAAAAAATCAATTTCAAAATTTCAAATTATAAACTTGAACTTTGTTATTGTATTTGATATTGCCATTGCTATTGGTTTTCCGTTTTCAGCAAACTGATAATCTGCTCCGCCAATTCAGTCCCAATTCGATCCTGTGCTTCTTCGGTCGCCGCGCCAATATGAGGTGTCAAAGAAATTTTCGGATGCATCAGAATCTTGATTTCCGGAGTTGGTTCGTTTTCATAAACGTCGAGTCCGGCGAATAAAACTTTTCCTTCGTCCAGCGCTTCAACCAATGCTACTTCGTCAATCACGCCGCCACGGGCACAATTGATAATGCCGACATTGTCTTTCATCGCTTTGATTTCCGCTTCGCCAATCACGTAACCATCCTGCGCCGGAACGTGAAGCGTAATAAAATCTGCGTGCTTGAACAGATCTTCCTGTGGTTCGGTTTCGATCTCCACATTGATGAACTGCCCGTTGTAAAAGTCGACTTTAATATCTGCTTTCCCGATGAATTTATCTGCAGCAATGACTTTCATTCCGAGTCCGAGCGCCATTTTCGCAACCGCTTGCCCGATTCTTCCAAAGCCGATGATTCCTAAAGTTTTGCCACGCAACTCGATTCCATTGGCATAAGCTTTTTTCAAGCCTTCAAAATGCGTATCGCCTTCAAGCGGCATATTTCTGTTGGAATCATGCAAAAACCGCACACCCGAAAACAAATGCGCAAACACCAATTCTGCCACCGATTCTGAAGAAGAAGCCGGCGTATTGATCACGTGTTTTCCGTTTGCACGCGCATATTCCACGTCAATATTGTCCATTCCGACACCGCCGCGCCCAATGATTTTGAGGTTAGGGCAAGCGTCAATGATGTCTTTCGCACTTTGGTCGCACTCCTCACCAAAATCACCGAAACGTTATTTTCGTTGATAAAATTCGCAACCTGTTCCTGTGCGACTTTGGTCGTAATCACTTCAAATCCGTCATTTTCAAGGGCTGTAATCCCACTTTTAGAAATGCCGTCGTTGGCTAATACTTTCATTAGATTTTAGATTTTAGATTTCAGATCGAAATCAGATTTTATATTTTTAAGGAGCATGATTCCGCTATCCGTTCCAATCTTTTTATTTTTAAAGAAAAAATAAAAAGGATTTCCTCTGCTATCGGGGCTAGGCCTCAGTTACTTCCGGAATGTTTCACCTTTGATTCAAACGCCTTCATCACGTCAACCAGCACCTGAACGCTTTCGAGCGGTAATGCATTATACATCGACGCGCGGTAACCGCCAACAGATCGGTGTCCCGGAATTCCCGAAATTCCCGCTGCTTTCCACATCGCATCAAAAACCGGCGCATGCGATTCATCTTCGAGAAGGAAAGTCGCATTCATATTGCTTCGGTCTTCTTTATTTGCCGTTCCGCGAAATAACGGATTGCGGTCGATTTCCGCATAAAGCAATGCCGCTTTTTCTTCGTTTATTTTCTCGATGGCAGCAATTCCGCCTTTGTTTTTAAGCCATTGTAATGTCAAAAGCGACGCATAAACCGCAAAAACCGGCGGCGTATTGTACATGCTTTCTTTTTCGATATGCTGTGCATAATTGAGCATATTCGGAATATAGCGGCCGTTTTTATTGAGAATTTCTTCTCTTACAACTACCAAAGTCGCACCCGCAGGCCCATATTTTTCTGTGCTCCGGCGTAAATCAAATCGAATTTTGAAAAATCCAGAACACGTGAGAAAATATCCGAACTCATGTCGCAAACCACCGGAATATCCGTTTCCGGGAAAGATTTCATCTGCGTCCCGAAAATCGTATTGTTGCTGGTACAGTGAAAATAATCTGCATCTTTCGGGATTTCATATCCTTTCGGAATATGGTTGTAGTTTTCCGCTTTTGAAGAACCGACAATTACCGTTTCTCCAAATGCTTTTGCTTCTTTTATCGCGGTATTGGCCCAGGTTCCGGTGTCGAGATAAGCGGCTTTTCCGTTTTCTTTCATCAAATTATAAGGCACCATCAGGAATTCCAGACTCGCCCCTCCGTGAAGGAAAAGTGCCTGATAACCCTTCCCTTCCAATCCCAAAAGTTCTAAAACCAAAGCACGCGCTTCGTCCATTACGGCTACAAAATCCTTGCTGCGGTGCGAAATTTCGAGTATCGACAAACCTGAATCGTTGAAATCTAAAATGGCTGCTGCCGATTTTTCAAAAACTTCCTGCGGTAAAATGCACCTGCCACTGCGCTGTAATTGTGTTTTTTCATCTTGATGGAAAATAAAATTCAATCGCAAATTTCTTAAAATGGAATCGAAATTGCGTTTTGGATGTCGGAATAATTTTATAAGGTTATTAACAAAAACGTTGTAGTTGGAGTTGGACCGCTTCGCTGTTAGATTTTTAGACCGCTTCACTTTTGGATTTTTAGACTTCTTAAATTATAGGCGTATTCAAGAAATTTAAAAAGTGAAGGACTCCAAAGCCGAAGGCGTTTCCAAAGGCGAAGCCGTGTCTAAGAGCGTAGCGAATCCAAAAATCTCACCGTATCCACATTATCGGCGTAATCCCAAAGCTCTGGCTGCTGCGTTTTTCCAAACGGTACCGAGTTATCAATTAAATTATCGCTGACGACACATTGAATTTTTTCAGCTTCATTTTCAAGTTTTGATTTTACGTCGTCAATGTTTTTATAAAATTCATAAAAAACACTCGAAATAGGCGAGGCGTGGCTTTCGTCTTCTTTGATTGTCAAAAATCCGTTGTCGAGTAATTTGAAGTTGCTCATCAGGAAAACAGCTTTGTTGTAATCGTAATTGTTAGCGTATTTTTCATATTTGATAATATCCTGGTATTCGTACATCGCTTCAAAAAAGGCATTGAAATTGTAACCTTCCGGGACGAATAATTTGGAAACATTGCGGCATCCGAGTCCGAAATACCTGAAAATATCTTCGCCTAAAGCAATTAAATCTTCTTTAGATTCATTTCCGTTTAAAACGGCTACTGAATTCCGGCTTTTGCGGATTATCGACGGTTTGTCTTTGAAGTAATATTCGAAATAACGCGCCGTGTTGTTGCTACCGGTGGCAATTACAGCATCGAAATTTTCGAGCTTTCCTTCAGTGAAAGTGATGAAATCTTTCATTTCCGGTGCAGCCGCGATGATGTATTTCGCGAGAAAAGGCAGTAAATGCTGGTCGTTAGAAGAAGTCTTTACAAGTACTTTATTTCCGGTTATCAGAACCGATAAAAAGTCATGAAAACCAACAAGTGGAATATTTCCTGCGAGAATCAGACCAATTGTTTTTGGTTCGTGTTCCTTTAAATCATAGACAGAAAGCCATTGATTGAGATTTTTTTCCGTAAGTGCATCTGCCCAGGATTTTATTGCAAAATAAACCTGTTCCGGCGTATACCAGCCGTTGTGCGACTGCGATAACTGAATCAAATCTACAAAAGCATCAAAAAACAAATCATTGTGCTGTACATCAGGATTTTTCGTATTCCCGTTTTCCGAAAACTGATTCAGGAATTTCCCCAATGCTGCGAAAACATTTTTTTTATCGGCTAATGTCATTTGATTTGCTTATGAATTGTTTTGGACGTAATTTTGTGCAAAAATAACGTTTTTAGGTGTAGGGTGCAAGGTGCAGGGTTCAAGGTCTAAATTATTGACGAAACCCAAAATCCTGAATCTTATACCATAAACCCTGAATCCAAATAAAATGGCTATAATCATAACAGACGAATGTATCAACTGCGGTGCCTGCGAGCCGGAATGCCCAAACACCGCGATATATGAAGGCGCCGATGACTGGCGTTATAAAGACGGAACTGCACTTAAAGGACAAGTAATCTTGCCGTCAGGAGAAGCAATTGACGCCGATGCACCGCACACACCGATTTCTGACGATATCTATTACATCGTTCCGGGAAAATGCACGGAATGTAAAGGATTTCACGACGAACCCCAATGTGCGGCCGTTTGCCCGGTAGATTGTTGCGTGCCGGATGAAGACCATGTTGAAAGCGATGAAACATTGCTTAACCGACAGGCATTTCTTCACAATGAATAATTCAAATAATTATAAAACAAAAAATCCTGAGCGTTACACTCAGGATTTTTTTATCCAATCTGTTGTCTGTTATGCTGCCGTTGCGAAGCTTGATTATTGCTTTACAACGGTGTATTTTTCAATCGAAACTTTATCAGATTTGTCGTCATAAGTTTCAATTACGAGATTGCCATCGGTATCGAAATAACCAAGCGCAGTTTTATCTCTTCCACGATATAAATAGCTGTTGGTTGAAGTTTTCCTAAGCAAAGCCGGTTTTTTCATGCCTTCAGAGTACATCGTATACCCGTAAGGATCTAACGCAACTTTATAGCTTTTGCCATCTGAAGCAGTGTAAACCGATGATCTGTCAACATCTACAGTTCTTGTGCTTCCGTCAGGATTTGTGATTTTTGTGGTAGAAACGACTTCAACCGGGGTTACTTTCATTTCTTTATTAAGTGTTTTCGAATCGGGATCTTTAAGTTCGATGTTTTGTACTTCTTTTACATCCTGTTGCTTTACAATCTGTTTTTCACCATCCGAATCTTTAACAGTGGTTACCGTAGTTTTGGTCACATTGGTAACGTTCTTATTCTGCGCCTGCACGCCAAATGCAAAAAGCAACAGCGCAGCGGTATAAATTGTAGTTTTCATAATAGTTATTTTAATGGGTTTAACTATTACAAAATTAGCTTGCAATTGCTGAAACGAATTATAGAATTCAACGATATGTTTATAAAATTAGATTTTGAAAGATTGCAATTTTCCATAAAAAAAACCTGCCATTGCCGACAGGTTTTACTATTCGGTTGAACAGCATTAGAAATTGAATCCCAAACGTGCATAATAATAAGCACCGCTGAATCCCATTTGCACCGCATCCCAGTAACCGCCGGCTTCCGTATCGCCAACTTCGTCCTGTTTGTCAGGATAAACATTGAGTAAATTGTTCGCGCCTAAAGTGAATTTCAGTTGTTTTGTAAGCTGATAGCCCAAAGTCAAATCAGTAACGATTTTTGCATTGTAAATGTCCTGTTCATCAGAATAATCAATCAGGATTACTTTGCTAAAACGGGTGAATGCGAGTCCGGCATCAAATTTTTTGTAACCGTAAGTCAAGTTCAGGTTGAATTTATTATGTGGTGCCGAAGCCAGTAGAAATGCCTTTTCACGTTTCCCGAAGAAGATTTCTTTTTCTTCATCAGTATCGATGACACTGCTTCCTTTTACATTTTCGATTTTCATGTCATTGATATTTCCAACCAATGTTGCACCGACTTTTGAATCGCCGAAAGTCTTTTTCCATGCCAAAACTACATCCAAACCTGTCGTTTTCGTATCAACGCCGTTGGCGAAAAACTGCGCTTCAGAAACGCCGATGTTCAAGGCACTTGCATCAAAATAACCGGTCAATACAATCCTGTCTTTTACCGAAATCATGTAGCCATCAACTGTGGCGGTAAAATCGCCGAAAGAAGAAGTGAAGCCCAACGAGCCATTCACCGCTTTTTCCTCATTCAATTTCTGGATGCCGAATGCACGCGTAACCGGACTGTTATTCGGCGACAACAAAACCTCAGTCGCGCCGCTGCTGTTGAAATTGGTGAAATGAAGATTGTAATAAATCTGGGCCGAAGAAGGCGCCCTAAAACCAGTACTTACAGAACCTCGAATATTGAAGTTATTCGCTGCTTTGATTCTTGCGGAAAATTTCCCGTTGAAAGTGCTTCCGAAATCACTGTAGTTTTCATAACGCACCGCACCGCTGGCCAAAATCGCATCCGTGAGGTCAAATTCGGTATCGATATACAGCGATAAATTCGTACGTTTTTTATCAACTGCATTTTTTGGACTATAACCGGGAAATCCTTGTGAACCGCCCGGACGCGGATCACCTGAAATTGCGTCAATAGGCGCAGATTGTGTAGTTGGGTCAGTAATCGCGACACCGTTAGTATCATAAGTCGCATAAGAACCTTCCTCACCGGCAAAAATCGAAAATTCTTCTGTGCGGAATTCTCCACCAAAAGCCACATTCGCACCTTTCAGGAAATTGTCATAATGCTTCGAAAAGTCGATGTTGGTCGTATTTTGCGAAAGGCTGTGTCCGCCTGCGTCAAATTCTGTCGGCGATGCGCTTTCGAGTGATGCGTTAAGCGTTCCTTTAATATAATAATGGAAGAGGTTCTTTCCATAAGTATTACTGAAATCTGCTTTCCAGCCATTGAACATTGTTGTCCTGAACCCAGCCGCAAACGAATTATCGGTGATGTCAGAAGTAATTCTCGGCGTATAACCACCCGGATAAATGCTTTGTACAACCCTTGCGCCGTCATTTCTGGTAAAGGCGTAAGCATCCGTATTTCTTACATTTTTTCCACCGAAAGCATAAAATTCTGTCTTGTCTGAACCGGAATGGCAACATTTCCGAAGAAATTAAAACCTTCGATGGCCGCTTCCCCGAAACCTTTGCGGAAATCATATCCCGGACGCAATGTTTTCTTTTTGTTGATATATTCTGTCGTGAAATTCGCAAAACCGCCTTTCGAGCCGATCGCAACGCCGTAATTCGCGCCAACTTTTACAGACTCACCATCGAAAGATTTGTCTTTTCCGGCAGAATTTCCGTACCAGTTTTCATTCAGTCGGTTGCCTTCGGTATTTGGCGTTCCCGGAAGGAAATCACCTTTGGCGTGGGTGTTATAAGCGCCGTAAGTAACTGAACCAGTAAGTGCGTCAGTATTGTCATTCAGCACGATGTTAATCACGCCCGCAATCGCATCAGAACCATATTGTGCCGCAGCACCATCGCGTAAAATCTCAATTCTTTTGATGGCAGAAGCCGGGATCGCATTCAGATCTGTACCTGTATTTCCGCGTCCGCGTGTCCCGAAAAGATTCACAAGCGAGGACTGGTGGCGCCTCTTCCCATTAATCAAAACCAAAGTCTGGTCAGGCCTAATCCGCGAAGCGAAGCCGGATCTACGTGGTCGGCACCGTCTGAACCTGATTGTTTGTTGGCATTGAAAGATGGCGCGACATATTGCAGCAATTCGTTGATTTCGATTTTGCCACTTTGCGTTGTTACGTCTTTAATGTTGATGATGTCAATCGGAACAGCCGAATCGATTTTACTGCGCTTGGAATTACGCGAACCGACCACCTGAATTTCATTGAGTTCCTGTCCTTCCAACATCACAACATTGATAACGGTCTGATTCGCTGTGCTTTGTTCTGTCGTAGGATAGCCAACATAACTGAAAACCAATGCAGCATTATTGGCAACGCGGATTTTAAATTTTCCGTCGCTGTCGGTAATCGTACCGTTTGAAGTGCCTTTTTCAGTGACATTTGCGCCTGGCAAAGATGCGCCGGAGTTGTCTTTGACTGTCCCGCTGATTTCTTTCTGGGCAAAAATGCAGCCCGAAATCATCAATAATAAAAATAATAACGTTTTTTTCATGTTTTGTAATGGGTTTGTTAGTGTTTGGGTTATTTGCATGACAAGTTTACTTTAAATTAACAGTATTTTAACGACAATTCTAAAATGTTATCAACTACTTATTAATAGATATAAACCTTATATTTGCACCCGAAAAATACATATATAATGAAAGCAGGAATTGTAGGATTACCGAATGTTGGAAAATCAACTTTATTCAATTGTTTATCAAATGCGAAGGCACAAAGCGCGAATTTTCCGTTTTGTACGATTGAGCCGAATATAGGCGTGGTGAATGTTCCCGATCCGCGCATCAACAAGCTTGAAGAATTGGTAAAACCGGAGCGTGTCGTGATGGCAACCGTTGATATTGTTGACATCGCCGGTCTCGTAAAAGGTGCCAGCAAAGGAGAGGGTTTAGGTAACCAATTCCTCGGTAATATCCGTGAATGCAATGCAATCATCCACGTTTTGCGTTGTTTTGATAACGACAATATCGTTCACGTTGACGGGAATGTAAATCCAATCCGCGATAAAGAAACCATTGATATCGAATTGCAATTAAAAGACCTCGAAACCGTTGAAAAACGCCTGGAAAAAGTAAACCGCGCTGCCAAAACCGGCAACAAAGAAGCACAGGTAGAACAAGGACTTTTGAACAGGATCCGCGAAGCGTTGTTACAGGCAAAATCGGCCAGAACCATTTCTCCGAACAATAATGACGAGGAGGTTTTGATGGAATCTTTTCAACTGATTACTGCAAAACCGGTTTTATATGTTTGTAATGTCGATGAAAATTCTGCCGTAAACGGAAATAAATATGTAGATCAGGTTCGCGAACTCGTAAAAGACGAAGACGCTGAAGTTATCGTACTTTCCGTTGGTGCAGAAGCCGATATCACTGAGCTCGAAAGCTACGAAGAACGCCAGGTTTTCCTTGAAGATATGGGACTGACTGAGCCTGGGGCTTCGGTTTTAATCCGTGCCGCTTATAAATTATTGCAACAACAAACTTATTTCACCGCTGGTGTCAAAGAAGTCCGCGCGTGACCGTCAACATCGGCGCAACCGCACCACAAGCAGCAGGCGTTATCCATACCGATTTTGAAAAAGGATTTATCCGTGCAGAAGTAATCGCTTACGATGATTATGTCAATTTCGGTTCAGAATCTAAAGTAAAAGAAGCCGGAAAACTACGCGTTGAAGGAAAAGAATATGTCGTTAAAGACGGCGATGTGATGCACTTCAGATTTAACGTGTAACATGAAAAGAATAATCATTTTATTTTTCCTGCTTGCCTCGTTTAATTGCTTTTCACAAAAAATCAAGTTAGGTATTAATGGTGGTTTGAACTATTCTGAAATAAAAGGAATGGAAGTGACCCACTATGATTATTCCGGTAAAATTGGATTTGCCGCGGGAATTTCTGCTGAGTATTTTCTCACCAAAAGCTGGTCTTTAAAAGCCGATTTGGCATTTGAGAGAAAGAGCAACAAAGCAAAATACAGTTTTACTGAGCTAATATTCGCTGATCCTTCAGCGTTCGGTACAAAATATACTGTAAAAGTATGGAACAACCTGGATTTCCTGACGCTTCCTGTTTTGCTGAAATATAACTTCGGCAAGCAAAAAAGTTATTTCGTTAACGCCGGACCTTACATTGCTTATCTTTTAAATGCGAAACATATTGTCGATTCCAACCATGATCCTGAAAATAATTTTTCAAGTAATGATGATGCTACCGCCAGCTTCAACAGATATGATGCAGGATTGACCATAGGTTTAGGGAAAGTGTTTAAATTAGACGGAAGCGATCTTGCGGTTGAATTCAGAAGCAATGTCGGCCTCAAAAACATCAACAAATACGAAGATTTTTACGGAGAAAGTTTTGAGACACTCAATTTCGGACTTATCGCAAACTGGTCTTTTGATTGGTATTAATACTTAGGATTTGATACTCACAGATGATTTTCAATTCGTTGCGAATCATCGGTTTTTATTTTTCACATCATTGTATTTTCTTACATTTATCCAAAATCCAAACCATGAAAATCATCGCATTCGCCGGCAGTAATAGCCGGAATTCCATCAATAAAAAACTCGCCCGCTACGTTTCACAGCTTTTTGAAATGGCCGAAACAGAAATCTTAGATTTGAATGATTATGCCATTCCGCTTTTCAGTGTTGATTTGGAAAAGGAATACGGTCAGGCCGATAAGGCAATTGCATTCCTTTCAAAACTAGAATCCGCAGATGTAATCGTGCTTTCTTTGGCAGAAAATAACGGCAATTATTCCGTAGCCTTCAAGAATATTTTCGATTGGTCTTCGCGCATCCAAAAAGATGTTTTTCAGAACAAGCCGATGTTATTGATGGCGACTTCTCCTGGTGAAAGAGGCGGAAAAAGCGTGCTTGAAATCGCGCAAAGCAATCTGCCGCGTTATGGCGCAGACATCAAATTTGTATTTTCATTACCGGCTTTTTACAAAAATTTTGATGAAGAAAAAGGAGCAATTTCTAATCCGGAATTTAATGAGGCCATAATTAATATCGTCAAAAATCTGCAGGCTTTAATTTAATGGCGCGGAATTTGGTTTGTGCTTTTCAACTAACCGGGTTTGCAATGAGATTTTTTAAGAAACTCCTCAAAATTATCGGCCGTACCGCATTGGTGCTGACCGGAATTATATTGATTTATCTGTTGTCTGCCTATACGCTTTCGCGGATTACCGTCAATTCAGATATCAAAGCTGTCGATGAAATTGCGATTTTTATCAAAACCAACGGCGTCCACACCGATATTATCGTTCCCGCCAAAGGCGAAATCATCGACTGGACGAAGGAAATCAAATTCGACCAGACCATCGCCAAAGATGCAACGGCGCAGTATTTAGCTTTCGGTTGGGGCGACCGCGGATTTTACCTCAATACGCCGCAATGGTCAGATTTGAAAGCCAGTACGGCTTTTACCGCTGCATTTTATTTGGGGACTTCCGTAATGCATACGCAATTTTATAACAACCTTTCGGAATCAGAAAGTTGTAAAAAAATCATGATTTCAAGAGCAGATTATCAAAAGTTAGTCGATTATATTTCGCAAAGTTTTTACAGAGATCCGTCCGGAAATATTGTGTGGATTCAGGGAAGCAGCTACGGAAATCATGACGCCTTTTACGAAGCAAACGGAAAATACAGCCTTTTCAAAACCTGCAATTCCTGGGCAAACGCCGCGCTAAAATCGGCCAACCAGAAAGCTGCATTATGGACGGCAACTGACACAGGAATTTTTTGCCACTACAATTGATTATTTAAATTTCCGTTAACAAATTATGGCAGGATTATTGGTAAAACGAAGCTCATGAAGAAGATATTTAATGTAATTGCACTGATTGTATTCCTTGGATTTAACGCCAACGCACAGGATTTTCAAAAAGTAGACGGACTTGTGAAAACCTACCCGAAATCATTTTCGAGTCCGGATGATTTGGCGATTAGAATCAACGAAGATTTTACCCGTGACGACGAAAAAGTGCGCGCCATTTACACCTGGATGGCACTCAATATCGCCTACGACGCCGAAACGTTTTTCAATCAGGGCGGAGTCCGCAACGCGTCGGATTTACCTACAGGACACAATCTGAAAAAGAACAAAAGCAACGCGAATTTGAATACGAATTCGCCCGAAAAACGTTGCGCTCAAAACTGGCAGTTTGTCAGGGATATGCGATGCTTTTTAAAGACGTTTGCCAGCGGCTTGACATCAAATGTGAACTGATTTCCGGAACTTCAAAAAGCAGCCTGATGGCCATCGGGAAATTACCCGTCGCAAGCGACCATGCGTGGAATGCAGTAAATATTGACGGTAAATGGCGACTGATTGATGTCACTTGGGCAGCCGGTTCAATCGATGGCAATACGAAGCAATTCAGTTTCGCCTTTAGCGGCGGTTATTTCTTTACCGATCCGGAGGTTTTCTTCCTGAACCATTTTCCCGATGATAAAAAATGGCTGTTGATTGACAAAACCGAACAGGAATTCGCCGATTTGCCTTTGTATTTCCGTGGATATTCGACAGCGCCTTTCACAATTGTTACCCCTGAAAGCGGCATCATTACACCGCCAAAAAACAACATGATTTCTTTTGAAATCCTTGATTTGCCTGCAACGACAAGAGTTGGCTATGCATTCAGCAACGACGGCATTCAGACGAAAGCCATTATGAAGCGAAAAGGCAACTCGACAACTTTTGACGTTTTACTGACCAACAACAACCGTGGTTTTTTGACGATTTACATTGATAACCGCTCAATGGCAGCATATAAGCTTTTGAAATAACAAAAATCAATATCAATGTCAATATCAAATTAAAGATAACTTCAAAACTCAATTTTAAAGCACATTGCTAATTTATGCTTTGATTTTTAGTTTTTTAGATTGACATTGCTTTTTGAACTTGAACTGAACTTGAACTTGAAATTGATTTTTGAAATTGCAATTGATTTTTTGCAATTCTTTGTCAATATCGTATTGATAACTTTATTTTTCCGCACTTTCATTTGTTGGTTTCCTGCACTATATTAGCATAAAATCAACTATTTTCATGTCAGAGCAAAATCAGTATACCGAAGACAATATCCGTTCACTCGACTGGAAAGAGCACATCAGGATGCGTCCGGGGATGTACATCGGGAAATTGGGCGACGGTTCGTCTCCCGACGACGGTATTTACATTTTGCTGAAAGAAGTCATCGACAACTGTATCGATGAATTCGTCATGGGCGCCGGGAAAACAATCGAGGTGACCATCAAAGACAAAACGGTTTCGGTTCGCGATTATGGCCGTGGCATTCCGCTTGGAAAAGTCATCGACGTGGTTTCGAAAATGAATACAGGCGGAAAATACGATTCGCTTGCCTTTAAGAAATCTGTCGGATTGAATGGAGTGGGAACGAAGGCGGTAAATGCTTTATCGAATTATTTCCGCGTTGAATCCGTTCGTGATGACAAGCAAAAAGCAGCCGAATTTTCAGGTGGCAATCTGACGCTTGAAGAAGATATCATCGACACAACAAAACGTAAGGGAACGAAAGTTGTCTTTACGCCTGATGAAGCGATTTTTAAGAATTACAAGTTCCGGAATGAGTACATCATCAAGATGCTCAAGAATTATTGTTACCTCAATAACGGTCTGACAATCATTTACAACGGTGAAAAATATTATTCTGAAAACGGACTGAAAGATTTGCTCGATGAAACCATCCACATCGAAGACCAGGAATATCCGATCATCCACCTCAAAGGCGATGACATCGAAATCGCTTTAACGCACTCGAAAACACAATACAGCGAAGAATACCATTCGTTCGTCAACGGGCAGAATACAACACAGGGCGGAACGCATCTCGCCGCTTATCGCGAAGCCATCGTAAAAACCATCCGCGAGTTTTACAACAAACCTTTCGAAGGTTCCGATATCCGGAAATCGATCGTGAGTGCCGTCAGCGTAAAAGTAATGGAGCCGGTTTTTGAATCGCAGACGAAAACCAAATTGGGCTCTACGGATATGGGCCGGATTTGCCTTCAGTGCGAACGTTCGTCAATGATTTCGTAAAAAATAAACTCGACAGTTATCTACATAAAAATCCCGCGACTGCCGATGCGCTTTTGCGTAAGATTTTGCAGGCAGAACGCGAACGCAAAGAATTATCGGGAATTCGTAAACTGGCGAAAGACCGCGCTAAAAAAGCCAGTCTTCACAATAAAAAACTGCGCGATTGCCGCGTGCATTTGACTGATGTCAAGAATCCGAAAAGTTTGGAAAGTACGCTTTTTATTACCGAGGGAGATTCGGCGTCAGGCTCTATTACAAAATCACGCGATGTCAACACACAAGCGGTTTTTAGTCTGCGTGGAAAGCCATTGAATTCTTACGGAATGACCAAGAAAATCGTTTATGAAAACGAAGAATTCAACCTGTTGCAGGCGGCTCTGGACATTGAAGACGACATGGAAAACCTGCGTTACAATAACATCGTAATTGCCACCGATGCCGATGTCGACGGAATGCACATCAGGCTTTTGCTGATTACGTTTTTTTTGCAGTTTTTCCGGAATTGATCAAAGAAAATCACCTATACATCCTGCAAACGCCGTTATTCCGCGTAAGAAACAGAAAAGAAACAATTTACTGTTATTCTGATGAAGAACGCCGCGATGCCATCGAAAAATTGAAGCCAAAACCTGAAATCACGCGATTCAAAGGTTTGGGAGAAATTTCTCCGGATGAATTCGTACACTTTATCGGGCAGGACATCAGGCTCGACCCGATTATGTTGGATAGTGCGACTTCAATTGAGACTTTACTGGAATTTTATATGGGTAAGACACGCCGGACCGCCAGGAATTTATTATTAATAATCTGAAAGTAGAAATTGATGCTGTCGAAGGATAGCAGCTCAATTTTAAAAATTAATGAACGAAGAAGAAGAAAACATAATTCCAACTAACGATAACGAAAGCAATGACCAGCGTGCTGAAAAAGCGCATTTTTATGAAAATGAAAATGCCGACGACAGCAACGACACCATCACCAAAGTTACCGGAATGTACAAAGACTGGTTCCTCGATTACGCTTCTTATGTAATCCTGGAGCGCGCCGTGCCTGCGATTGAAGACGGATTCAAACCCGTTCAGCGCAGGATCATGCATTCGCTCAAAGAACTCGACGACGGGCGCTACAACAAAGTGGCCAATGTGGTCGGGCACACGATGCAATACCATCCGCACGGTGACGCGAGTATCGGCGATGCCATGGTGCAGATAGGGCAGAAGGAGCTGCTCATCGATTGCCAGGAAACTGGGGCAATATCCTTACAGGAGACGGCGCAGCAGCTTCGCGTTACATCGAAGCGCGATTGTCGAAGTTTGCATTGGAGGTTATTTACAGTCCGAAAATTACTGATTGGGGCGTTTCTTATGACGGACGTAGGGCTGAACCGAATAATCTTCCGGTAAAATTCCCATTGTTGTTGGCACAAGGTGCCGAGGGAATTGCAGTCGGCTTGTCCACGAAAGTGTTGCCACACAATTTCAATGAATTGATCGACGCATCTATAAAAATCCTCAAAGGAAAGCCATTTACGCTTTTTCCGGATTTTCAGACTGCCGGAATTGCTGACATTTCTAATTACAATGACGGAATGCGTGGCGGACGTGTGCGTGTGCGTGCAAAAATCGCGCAATTGGATAAATCGACGTTGGTTATTACCCAGATTCCGTTTTCGACGAATACTACGACATTGATTGACAGTATTTTAAAAGCCAACGAAAAAGGCAAAATTAAGATCAAAAAAATTGAAGACAATACCGCGGCTGAAGTTGAAATACTAATTCACCTTTATCCCGGGATTTCACCAGATAAAACCATCGACGCGCTGTTTGCTTTTACAGCTTGTGAAACTTCAGTTGCACCTTTAGGTTGCGTAATTGAAGACAACAAACCGTTATTCATAGGCGTTTCTGCAATGTTGCGGATTTCTACAGAAAGAACGGTTCATTTGCTCAAAAGCGAACTCGAAATCCAGCTTTCAGAATTAGAAGAACAATGGCATTTCCTTTCATTGGAGCGGATTTTCATTGAAAAGAAAGTTTATCGTTTAATAGAAGAAGAAACGACTAAAGAAGGCGTTATTTCTGCCATCGACGAAGGTTTGAAACCGCATATCAAACACCTGAAACGCGAAGTTACCGAAGACGATATCCTCCGCCTGACGGAAATCCGGATCATGCGTATTTCCAAATTCGACAGCAACAAAGCGCAGGACAAGATTGAAGCGCTCGAAGGCGACATCGAACAGGTAAAACACGATCTGGAACATTTGACAGATTACGCAATCGCCTATTTTACAAAACTCAAAGAGAAATACGGAAAAGGCCGCGAACGCCAGACAGAACTTCGTATTTTCGACGATATCGAAGCGACAAAAGTTGTTTTAAGAAATACCAAATTATACGTCAACCGCGAAGAAGGTTTCGTCGGCACCAGCCTCAAAAAAGACGAATATGTAACCGATTGTTCCGATATTGACGACGTGATTGTGTTCCTTCGCGACGGCAAAATGATGATTACGAAAGTCGATGCGAAGACTTTCGTCGGAAAAGACATTATTCACGTAGCGGTTTTTGATAAAAATGACAAACGTACGATTTACAACATGATTTACCGCGACGGAAAGTCAGGGCCTTCATACATCAAAAGATTCAACGTTTCCGGAGTTACACGCGACAAACCGTACGATTTGACCAATGAAAGCGCCGGTTCACAGGTGTTGTATTTTTCGCATAATCCGAATGGGGAAGCTGAAGTCATCACGATTTTGCTGCGCCAGGTCGGCACTATCAAAAAATTAAAATTCGACATTGATTTTGCATCATTGGCAATCAAAGGCCGCGCCTCAAAAGGAAATCTCGTCACGAAATATCCAATCAAGAAAATCGAATTAAAGGAAAAAGGCATTTCAACTTTATTGCCGAGAAAAATCTGGTTCGATGATACGGTGCAACGCCTCAATGTGGATGCGCGTGGCGAATTGTTAGGTGAATTCCGCCCAAGCGATAAAATCCTAATCATCAATCAAAATGGGAAACTCAAAACGGTAATCCCGGAATTGACGACGCATTTCGACGAAGACATGATAAAACTCGAAAAATGGATTCCGAAGAAACCAATTTCAGCTATTTATTATGACGGAGAAAAAGAGCGTTATTTCGTAAAACGCTTTTTGGTAGAAACCGAAAACAAAGAAGATTCATTCATCACCGAGCACCCGAATTCACAACTCGAAATCGTTTCAACAGATTATCGTCCGGTTGCCGAACTCGTTTTCACGAAAGTGAAAGGCGTGCAAAAAGAAAACCAGGTGGTAGATTTAGAAGCTTTTATCGCCGTAAAAGGATTCAAGGCGCTCGGAAATCAATTGACCGCAGATAAGCTCAAGCAAGTGAATTTATTGGAGCCATTGCCTTATGAAATTCCTGAAGAAATCATTCCGGAAGAACCCGAAGTCACTGAAATTGACACATCAGATGACAACACAAGCCTTAACGACGACGGTCAAATTACATTGACGCTCGAATAAATTTCAAAACCATTAAGGCATTAAGGAATTTCTAACTCAAACTTAATGCGCCTTAATGTCTTAATGGTCACAACAAAAAAGCCACTCTTTAAAGTGGCTTTTCTATTATACGTGGTTTTTCTTTTTGTTTTTCTTTGACATCTTCATGTTCAGCATTTCTACCAAAAGCGAGAATGCGATAGCGAAATACAGATAACCTTTCGGCACCGCTTCAACATGGCTTCCGAAGAAAGAGGCGTCTGCCAAATGCGCCGCTTCGGTAATCAACATAAATCCAATCAACACTAAAAAGGACAAAGCCAGAATCTGAATTGACGGATGCTTATTCACGAAAGTTCCCACCTGAACCGCAAACTGCATCATGATAAAAACCGAAATGACAACTGCCGTAATCATGATATAAATCGCGCCGGCAACGCCATTGGTCATTCCGACAGCCGTTAAAATACTGTCA
This sequence comes from Flavobacterium sp. 3HN19-14, assembly GCF_051373205.1. Classification (NCBI taxonomy): domain Bacteria; kingdom Pseudomonadati; phylum Bacteroidota; class Flavobacteriia; order Flavobacteriales; family Flavobacteriaceae; genus Flavobacterium; species Flavobacterium sp. 3HN19-14. The sequence continues at coordinate 3,114,228 of NZ_JBPPZT010000001.1, read as the reverse complement.
AATGAAAACACGATGTCAATAAGGATAATCTGAAAAATCACGCTGGTAAAAGAATGCGCCGCTTTGGTTTTAAGCTCTTTTTCTTCGTGGCCTTTTTCTTCGACTTTTTCGCGGATTTCATTTGTGCTTTTATACAAAAGAAACAATCCTCCGAATAATAAAATCAAACTCTGGCCAGTAATATTAAGCGTAACCCAACTCGTTTCAATTGAAAGCCAGGGCTCTTTCATTTTAATCAAAAGCGTAATCCCGAACAGCAACGCAATACGCATGAACATCGCCAGAAACATCCCGAGTTTGGTTGCCTTTTTGCGGTCATTCGGATTCAGTTTTCCCGTGGCAATCGAGATAAAAATGATATTATCAATACCCAGAACGATTTCAAGAAACGTAAGCGTTACCAACGCAATCCACGCACTCGGATTTAAAAAAACTTCCATTTATTTTATTTAAGATTATTCTCGAATCGATTGGATCCTTTCGACTTTCCGACTTTAAGCTTTTGACTATTTTATTTTTATCGCGGTTCCGACAGCCGTTTTCGAGCTGCCGACAATCCCGTACTCAAAGGTATAGGAATTTTTCGAGGTGGTCAAGATTTTTATGTCGACCGCCTTGTGTTCCTCCATATTTTTCGGATGCAGGTTCTTGACGATATATTCGCAATCGTTCACCCAACGCACCAAAGAAGTTTCGGTTTTTCCGTCGTAAGTCGCCGTTTCAATGCTGTCATTGCGCTCGAAAACAGTGATTTTCTTCACGCCTTTTACGGTAGTTTCAAAAGAAAATTTCCCGGTTTTGAAATCGGTGCAGTTGCGTTCTGCCTGAAAGCATGAAATCGTGGTGAATGCTGATAATAGGATAATTTTTTTCATTTTTATTTTTTGAAGCATGATCCGGCTATCCGCAGTATCTTTTTAGCGGAACTAATTCTGGAAACCGGAATTTCCCATTAGCTAAAAAGGATACTTGCTGCTATCCGGGCTAGGCATTGTTCTTAAATTCACTTTAATCTTTCCAATTCATCATCCGTGAAATTCCGTATCGATTTTTCACGCGAGAATTTCCCGGCATTATAATTTCCCGATTTGTTCTTCGGAATCGACAAGCTTTCCCATTCACCTTCCTTGAGCAATTTCGCATAAAAAACAATCTGCCCTACATGATAAGGATAATGCGCCAATTGACGGTTGATCGCTTCCACGACAGTGTGGCCTTCATTCCTGATATAAATAATATCAGAAAGTTGTTGCGGTTTTAAAGCATTAATTGCATCGAAAAAACATTTCCAGCCTTTTTCCCAAGCCGCCATCAATTCTTCTTTTGATTCGTAAGTATCTTCGAATTCAGAATCGCGGTCGCGCCATTCTTTTTCGCCGTCGGTCGTCAGGAAATCCGTCCATCGTGACAGCATATTACCAGAAAGGTGCTTTACAATTACGGCGATGCTGTTGGTGTTTTCGTTCATCGAAACAAAAAGTTGTTCCTGCTGCAGTTGCGCAAAAGATTTTTCAGCAAGCATTTTATAGTATAAAAACTGCTTTTTTACGCTTTCGAGATATTGGTCGTTGGTTGCCATTTATTCGATTTTTATGTCATATCTTTCTAATAAACCGGGAATTCCTTTGATAGCGAATTTTGCTTTCTTCATCGGGTTAAATTCAGGATCAATTTTATAATTGTAAGCCGTTGAAAAATCAGCTTCTTTGAGTTGCGTATCGTTAAAAATCGCGTTCTCCAGATTCACATTTTCAAAAACCGATTTGCTTAAATCGGCACCGATAAAACTCACTTCCTTCATCGATGAATTGATGAATTTTGTCTTTGGCATTTTCTTATTGGCAAACGAAGAATAATCAAGCATACAATCCTGAAATGCAACGCTGAAAAGGAAATCTTCGCAAAGATTAAATTCAATTCCGAGCAACTTGCAGGTTTTAAAACGCACACTTTTAAGACTTGAACCGGCAAGTTTCATCATGCCCATATTGCAGTCAATAAATTCGCAGTCGATAAAAGTATTGTACGAAAAATTGCTGTTCGAAAAATCACAGTTCTTAAAAATACAGCCGTCGAATTCGCGGTTGTTGACCTTTTGGTCAGAATACAAGACTTTTTCGAAAGTTTTGTGAACGTGGATAAATTGTTCCATTATGACATACTGTTTATAATGGTGATTATTCCTTTAAAAATCAAGAAAATTCCCGTAAAAGCAATCAAAATTCCAACACCTAAAACCACGGGATATAATGGCTGTAATTGGTTGATGAATGCAAAATGAATCACTGTCGGGCCAATGAAACAACAAGGCAAAGCCCATGACAATATTTTGATGCCTTTGTTGAGGATGTTCTTATCTGTTGCCATTTTATTGTTTTTTTGTGTTGTAAAAATCGACTGCTTTCCGAACGCTTCCGTGTGTTTTGAGTAATTCTGAACCCATTTCATAAGAAACCGGAATTTCGCCCATAATCATTTTCACGCCGCGATCGACAAGTTTACTATTGCTGAGTTGCATATCTACCATTTTGTTGCCTTTTACTTTTCCGAGCTGGATCATCGTGGCGGTGGAAATCATGTTCAAAACCAGTTTTTGGGCGGTTCCGGCCTTCATTCTCGAACTTCCGGTGACGAATTCCGGGCCAACTACTACTTCTATCGGAAATTTTGCAGTAAGCGAAAGCGGACTTCCGGAATTGCAGGTAATACAACCAGTGGAGATATTATTTTCGTTGCATTTTTCCAAACCGCCAATCACATAAGGTGTCGTTCCTGAAGCGGCAATTCCGATTACGACGTCATTCTGATTGATTTGGAATTCAGATAAATCGAGCCAGGCTTGTTGCGCATCGTCTTCGGCATTTTCGACAGCGCGCCTGATGGCTTTGTCGCCGCCGGCAATAATCCCGTTGACTAGATCAAATGGTACGCCGAATGTTGGCGGGCATTCAGAAGCATCAACAATACCCAAACGACCTGAAGTTCCGGCACCAATATAGAATAACCTACCCCGTTTTTCATTTTGGAAACCGTTTCGGTAACAAGTTTTTCAATTTGCGGCAATGCTTTTTCTACGGCTAACGGAACGGTTTTGTCTTCGTTGTTGATATTGGAAAGCAGTTCGGCAACCGGCATCTTCTCGAGATGCTCGTATTTGAAGGATTGTTCGGTGGTTTTGGTGAAATTCATTTGTTTGTCTTTAGCAGTTGGCAGATTTCAGACCGCAGACTGCAGCCTGCCGACTGGAATCTGCAACCTGCATCAAAGTTACAAAGTTTCTCGCGATTGCGTTAGGGATTGGTGCGGAAATCCTTTTTTGCCAACACTAAATTTTCCGGTTTCAAAATAAGTTACGGCAAAAAATATTGGAGAGAAAGCCCAACCGAAGGGAACGCCCAAAAAAATCAAACGAAACAAGCCAGAATAATTCCGAGAATGATCATCGAAACTTTGGCGACATTGAATTTATGGCCTTCGCTGCTTTCGAAAATAATCGTTGAGGAAATGTGGAATAATATTCCGATTACCACGGCGGTGATTGGCGCATAATAATCATTCAGCGTTGGCAAATAAGCGGAGGTTGCGGTGCCCAACGGCGTCATCAGCGCAAAAGTCACCATGAAAATAAAAATGGCAGCCTTATTGAGTTTCGCATTGACAAAAAAACTTGTTAAGATAATTGCAATTGGCAAATGGTGAATCGCAATTCCGATGGCCAGATCCTGATGGTGGTTGACGGGAAACCCTTCGAGGAAAGCATGGAGGCAAAGGCTGATGAACAGCAACCACGGAATTGTGTGCATTTCGTCATGGCCGTGAACATGACCGTGTTCGGCGCCTTTTGAGAAAAATTCTAGTATGATTTGGAATAATATTCCGAGCATGATGAAAATGCCGATGTTGTTACCAAAACCTGTCTCGCTGTGCGAATGATGCACTTCATAAACTTCAGGCAATAAGTGCATAACCGTTACTGAAAGCAGGAATGAACCGCTGAACGCCAGCAGTAATTTCAGGTTTCTTTTGTTGTTCGGTTTTAGGAATAATGCGATGGCATAACCCGCTAAAACCGCCAGTAACGGCAATAAATAATTCATTATTTGAAGATCATGATGAGACGTTCGCTTTCTTTTTTGTGGAATTTCCGGAGTTTGTAATCGCCGAAAACGTCGAGCAGATAAATGCCGGCTTCTTCCATCAGGTTTTCAAAATCCTCGAGCGTTAAGGCCTGTACTTTTTCTGTAAAATGGTATTGTTTGCCTTTATCCTCAAAGTCGATTTCTTTGTAAATATGGCCGTCGATGTAAAAACGCCTGATATGAAAATCGATGCCGTCGACAGTTTTGGTTTCCTGCGGAACGAGATTCGAAATTACCTGATCAACATTCATAAAATCTATGACGCCGAAACCGTATTCTGTGAGGCTTTTACAAATCGATTGTAGCGTTTTGAGGTTATCCGAATCATTTTCAAAATAACCGAAACTTGTGAATAAGTTTAGAATTGCGTCGTATTTTTGAGCAAACGGCTCACGCATATCGTGTACTACAAAATGCAGTTTTTCATTGGCTGATTTTGAAGCTTCGACGATGCTGTTTTCAGATAAATCGGCACCAGTCACATCATAACCCAATTCGTTCAGATAAATCGAATGACGTCCCTTTCCGCAAGCCAAATCCAGTATTTTCGCATCTTCGGGAAGGTTCAGGTAATTGGTGATATTGTCCATGAAAAGCTGCGCTTCGGCATGGTCGCGGTCTTTGTAAAGAATATGGTAATAAGGCGTGTCAAACCAGGAGGCAAACCAATTCGGACAGGTATCGGGTTCTTCAGACATTTAATTCAGTCGATTAATTCAAGTGCTGCAAATTTAGTGTATTTTTGCACCGAATACCTGATTTTACAATGGAAAATAATTTTAAAATGATTGCCAAGACCTTTTTCGGTTTTGAAGAAATTCTGGCAAAAGAGCTGCAAATGCTGGGCGCACAAAATGTTGAACAAGGCGTAAGGATGGTCAGTTTTGTGGGCGATAAAGGGTTTATGTATAAGGCGAATTTGTCGCTTCGTACGGCTTTGAAGATTTTAAAACCGATTTACCATTTCCGCGCCTTTAATGAAGCAAGTCTGTACAAAGGCATTTCAGGAATCGACTGGTCGAAATATATCAATTCGAATATGACTTTTGTTATTGACACGACCGTACATTCCGATCATTTTAATCATTCTGAATTTGTTTCGCAGAAATGTAAGGATGCGATTGTAGACCAATTCCGCAATAAAACCGGGCAAAGACCGAGCATAGACAAAGCGCATCCTGATTTACGGATTAATGTACATATCGATAAAGACCAATGTTCTGTTGCGCTTGATACTTCCGGGAATTCACTGCACCAACGCGGATACAGAACGGCGACCAATATCGCGCCAATCAACGAGGTTTTAGGTGCGGGAATGCTTTTGCTTTCTGGTTGGGACGGTCAGGGCGATTTTATCGATCCGATGTGTGGCAGCGGCACTTTACTGGCGGAAGCAGCGATGATTGCGTGCAATATTCCGGCCAACATCAATCGCAGGGAATTCGCTTTTGAAAAATGGAATGACTGGGACAACGATTTGTTCGATATGATTGTTGATTCGCTTTTGAAGAAAGTACGCGAATTTCATTATACCATAAAAGGTTACGACAAAGCGCCATCGGCCGTGATGAAAGCGAAAGACAACATCAAAAATGCCAATCTCGATGAATATATCACCATTTCCGAACGCAATTTTTTTGATACTGAAAAAGAATCAAAAGGCCCAGTTGCACATGGTTTTCAATCCGCCCTACGGCGAAAGGCTTGATATTGAAATGGAACGTTTCTACAAAAATATCGGCGATACTTTAAAGCAGAATTATCCGGGAACGAATGCCTGGTTTATTACCGCTAATCTCGAGGCATTGAAATTCGTCGGATTAAAACCTTCACGAAAAATCAAATTATTCAACGGAAGTCTGGAAGCGAGGCTTGTCAAATACGAAATGTATGAAGGCAGCAAGCGCATGAAATTCCAGAGAACGGAAGATTAAGCCTTTGCAATTTGCGCCATGGCCCGGGAATTGCTTTCCGAAATTGCATTCAGTTTCGCCTGCAAATCAGCTATTATTGCTGCATATTCCTGAAGCTGTTCGCTGTTGAATCCGGGCATATTGGTGGGTTGCACTTCACTATCATCTGACGGATTTTCCGGTTGTTGTTGTTGTTGTTGTTGTTGTTGTTGTTGTTGTTGTGCAATCTCCCGCGCAATTGCGTTCAGTTTTTGCTGTTTATCATTCATTTCCTGGTGCATTTGCAACATTTGGGCAATCAATTCCTGTTGGTTCATTTTGTTAGTTTTTGATGAATTTTTGGATGATATTTTTATCGTTTGAAATTAGTTGTACAATGTAAACACCGCGGCTTAGTTTTTCGATATTTAAATTGCCTGAAGGAAAGTCTTGCCGGAAGACAATTTTCCCCGACATATCCGATATTTTAACGCATTGAATTGCGGTGTCTTTGAGATTTTTTATTTGGATTGTGCTTTTAGCCGGATTTGGATAGATGATAAAATCTTCATTTTCAATATCTGAAATGTTCAATAACTCAACCGGCATGCATTCGCTCATCAGGCTGCAATCGCCAAGCATAATCAATACTGAATAAATGCCGCTGCTTTCAGGCGCAAAAATTTGCCCGGTCGCGTCTGGAACCGGCTGCGGATTTTCATTGCAAGTCCACCATTGATAAGCAGCATTTTGTTGGTTCGATGTCAATTGATTTTCCGAAACATTCAGCGTCGTATCAATAGTATCGGCAATATTCACATAAAAACTGCTTTCGGCATCGCCGCAGCCATTTCCGGCATACATGTAAATCAGTTGCGAAGTCGTTAGCACTGTTCCCGGTTGTAATAATTGCCCGCCGGTGTTGGAAGCGGTGTAGTAATTTCCGCTGCTGATGGGTGGTAAAACGTAACTTCCGCAAGTATAAACGTCGTCGCGAAACGCAACAAAAGCGGGTTGGTTAATCGTGATGTGCAAAATAGTTTGCGCGCCTCCGCAGGAATTGACGGCATATTTATATAGCGTTTGGCTCATCGTAATTTCCTCGCCACCTGAAAGCATTGCTCCATTGCCGCCGGATTGCGTGTAGTAACCGCCTTCGGAAAAATCAGGAAGGAAATAACTGCCACAGGTTTCGATATTTTCCTCAAAAGGCAATTCGAGTTCACTTTCAATGATAATAGAAACCCAGCTTTCGGCACTTCCACATTCATTTTCAGCAAATATGAAGAGATTGCGGCTGATGTCGAATACGTCGCCGGGATTGAAAGCTTCGGTGTGTTCCTGATTGCCAAACCACACGCCGACATTCAGCGAAGGCAATGCGTAAGAATGACAGCCATAAACCACACCTAATTCATCAACGATCGGAGCGGTATTGACGATGACATCTACGGAAGTTCTTGTACTTTCTTCGTTATTGAGGGTTTGTGAGGCGTAATAAATTCCAGTGAAAATTTGCGTGTCCGGATTTAAAGCCGAACCGCCATTTTCGTTTTCGTACCATTTAATATAACTGCCATTTGCGACAAGCTGGCTGACTGTTGTATAATCACAAAAATTCTGAGCACTGGCTGTCGGCGGCGGCGTAATAATTGCAGAGAAGTCAAATTGTGAATGCAGCAATAATGTGAAAAGTAATAATTGTTTCATACGGATTTGTTTGAAAATTCGAAGAAAATTAAGAATATCACGATTTATAATAAGTAATTACTAAAATTACTAAAAAAATTAAAGATGGATTACATTTACTTTTCAAATTCAAAGTTACCTGAGAAAGCGATATTTCACCACGTACAAAACTCAAAAAATCATTACTTTTGCCGATATTTCAATCATTATGACAAAGAAAAACAAGGCACTTTTATATAACTTTCTGGGTTTTGCATTTTTATACATTATTACCTATTTCCTGCTCGCTACTTTTACTTATGCAAACGGAATTTTAAAGCCTGTAATCGCAGCGGTTGCAGCCAGTTTGCTTGCGCCTAAATTCCAATCTGTAAAAACGGCCAACGGCGAAAAGATATTCATGCAATGGCTTTTTGTGAAAGGAGTGAGGGAGGTGAATTAGATAATTAGTAAATTAGAAAATGAGATAATGTTAAAAATTTGTTCATTATCTAATTATCTAATTTTCACATTTTCTAATTATTTCTTTTTCTTAGATTTCTTATCGTCCTTTTCCTCCACAACTTTCACTTTTTTCTTATAAAGCGGAATGAGATAAGACACCGTATAATTAAATCCAACGCCAAAATTCCCGGCATAAGTACGGTTGAAACCCGGAATATAAAGATTGTCGAATCCGGCCGGTTTGTTGTTGGAAACCAAAGTGTTGAGCCTGAAACTGAATCCGACGAAAGTATTCTTAAAGACCTGCGTTTTCAAACCGGCAACGACTTCAACCCATTGTGCGGAAAGGCCGCTGAATTTCTCGCCCGAAACAATTTGCGATGGTTCTCCGAAATACGGATTTGGATTGTAAATCACATAGCTGTTGAGTTCCTGGCTGAACGAACTGATGCCATAACGCAATCCGACGTAAATCATATTCTCGAGGTCGAGCCAGTTTTCATGGGCATTGTAATCGAATCCGACTTTTAGGAATGTGCCTTTTGTGGTAAAATTCAACTGGTCGTCGTTCGTGGTTTTATTTTCATTCCCGAGTTCTGCGGCTGCGTAATATTTGCGTGTAAGCCTGTAATCTCCGGTCAATTCGAGCCCTTTATAATCTTTATCGTAAACCGAGCGTGCAATCTTGAACAGATCGACGCCAATGCGAACGCCGTAACGTTCTTTTTTGGGCTGCACGCTGTCTTTCTTCGCTTCCTGGGCCCTGACCGAAAAAGGCGCACAGTAAGAAACTGATGCTAAAAAAATATTTTGACATGTGTTTCATTTTCTGTTTCGATTTTTGATTCGGTGATTTCCATGCCTTTGATCCAGTTGCCCGGATTTCCGTTGTTGACGACTATAGGTGCACTAGGATCTGTAGGTAAATTCAGGTTGAACATCGTTTTGAATCCGCATGCTCTTGAGACATATTCTTCTGAACGCGTATAATTAAATGTGACGAGGTCGGTGAGTACTAACGCTTCATTCGCATTTCCGAAATTTAAAATGAATTTATATCGTGTACGGTCGCCAGCGGTGCGTAACGGAAGCGCAATCTTACTTTCGTTACTGAGATAAGGCGTGAGACTTCCTGCAGTTTCATTAAGCACAACGCCTTCATCTTCCTCAACCTCTGCATTTGGGTCGTCTTCTTTTATCCCGATAACTTTCAGATTGGTAACTTTTTTGAGAACAGCCGGATTACTGTAATCATAAAATTCAATGACGATACGCGGTGTTGTTGGCGTGCTGCCGTCGCAGATGTCATCTTTCTCGCATCCGGAAAAGGCAAATGCGCATGCCAATAATAAAAGAAATATTTTTTTCATAATTTAATTTCAAATTCAATAGCAATCTCAACTCAGATCTGCCGACTTCAACCTGCTATCTGCGGTCTATCTTCTTTCCAAAAGTACGACATTTTCCACGTGGTGCGTCTGCGGAAACATATCCACCGGACGAACGCGAGTGGCTTTGTATTTTTCATCCATCAAAGCCAAATCGCGTGCCTGTGTTGCCGAATTGCAACTTACATAAACCACTTTTTCGGGATGGATTTTCAGGATTTGCTCGACTACATCCTTATGCATCCCGTCTCTTGGCGGATCGGTAATGATAACATCCGGTTTTCCGTGTTTTGCGATAAAACTTTCGTTGAAAACCACCTTCATATCGCCTACAAAAAACTCACAGTTCGTAATATTATTGCGTTTTGCATTTTCTTTAGCATCTGCAATCGCCTCGGGAACGGCTTCGACGCCAATGACTTTCGCCGCTTGTTTTGAAACGAATTGCGCGATGGTTCCGGTTCCGGTATAAAGGTCATAAACGGTTTCATTGCCCGTCAATCCTGCAAATTCGCGTGTAATCTTATACAATTCATACGCCTGCGCGGAATTGGTCTGGTAAAATGATTTCGCGTTGATGCTGAAATGTAGTCCTTCCATTTCTTCAAGGATGTAATCGCGGCCTTTGTACAATTTCACGTCCTGGTCGTAAATCGTATCATTCGGTTTGCCGTTGATGACGTATTGTAACGACGTGATTTCCGGGAAACGTTGCGCGATAAAATCAAGCAGCAACTCGCGGTTTTCTTTTTCTTCCTTGAAAAACTGGATCAAGACCATGATTTCGCCGGTTGAAGCAGTGCGGATCATTAGCGTACGCAAAAGGCCTTCGTGGTTTCTAGGGTCAAAAAAATCCAGATTATTGTCTTTGGCAAATTGCCTGATTTCATTGCGGATGGCGTTTGACGGGTCTTCCTGAAGCCAGCATTTCTGGATGTCGAGGATTTTGTCCCACATTTTCGGGATGTGAAAACCGAGTGCATTTCTGCTGTCGATATCTTCTGAGCTCTGCACTTCCTTTTCGGTCAGCCAACGGGAATTGGAGAAACCGAATTCCATTTTATTGCGGTAGAAAAATTGATTTTCAGAACCTAAAATATCTTCAAATTCAGGCAATTCGATTTTGCCGATGCGCTGCAAGTGATTTTTCACTTCATTCTGCTTATAGAACAACTGCTGAGAATATTTCATGTTCTGCCATTTACAGCCGCCGCATACGCCAAAATGCTGGCAAACGGGCTCAGTGCGGTGTTCGGAAAACTCATGAAAATGAATGGCTTTTCCTTCGTAATACGCTTTTCGCTTTTTAAAAGTCTGTATGTCAACCACATCGCCCGGAACGACATTCGGGATAAAAATGACTTTACCATCCGGAGCTTTGGCAACTGAAACGCCTTTTGCGCCGGCATCATGAACCTTAATATGATTGAAAACGATTTTGTCTGTATTTTTTCTTCCCATGGCGCAAAAATAAGGCTTTGATTAGATTTATGATTGAAATGTTTAAATAATTTCCTGTTCGTCGTTATTAAGTGCAATTTAACAGGGAATATTGTCGTTTTTTCAAACTTAATTCTTTAATTTAACGTAAATATTTACGCCAAACTAACCCAACATCTATGAGACTCTACACGCAGTTATCAAAAGTGCCGTTGCTCAATAAAAGTTACGCCTTTAAATTTCTATTTGTTGCCTTTCTCGGTATACATCTTCCGCTTATCGGCATCATATTTTTCCTGGCTTTCTATGAGAAGGCCATGTCTGTACACAACATTTTTTATGTTACGTTGTCGGTTACGCTTGTTGCGACAGTCATTACGCTGATTTGCCTCAGGAAATTAATCAAGCCTGTAGAAGCAGCTTCGAAAGCACTTGAATTGTATAAGAATAAACGATTACTTCCAACAAATTTGCCTAATGAATTCGAAGACGAGGCAGGATTGTTAATGACTAACATCATTTCTTCGATAAAAAGTTCAGAAAACCTGCTCAAACAGAAACAGGATTTGATTTTTCTTTTGTCGCATGACCTTAAGAATTTTGCAGCAACTCCGGCGTCTTTGGCGCAGGTGATTCTTGATGAAAAACCGGCAGACAACATCAAATCTTCCGCTGAATTGATTTTACTTTCGACGGAACGCCAGACAGAATTCATTGAAAGTATATTAAGCCTCATGCAGGAAGAAGAAAAAATCGCTTCGCAGCATTTGCGTGTAAAAAGCGTTAGTTTTTCCGATATTGTCGCTACTGTAAACCAGGATACTCGGACAGAAGCTAAAGAACAAAAATATTAAACTTACTGTTGATAAAGATGTTGCCGAAGCTTATCTGAAAATCAGCCAGGAAATGCTGACGCAGGTCGTTATAAATCTTGTAGACAACGCGATTAAATTTTCGCATCCGGGTAACGAAATCCGCTTGACCATTGAAAAAACACACGCGCATCTTGAAATTGAAGTGAAGGACAACGGCGTTGGTTTTGACAATGGCGAAAGGAACGAACTTTTCCAGAAATTCACGAAAATGAGAAGGCCCGGCACACAAAACGAATCTACTACCGGAATTGGCCTTTACCTTTGCAACCAGATTATTAAAAAATCTGACGGCACGCTCAAAGCTGAAAGTAAAGGCGAAAATAGAGGTGCAACTTTCACCGTAAGACTCAAAGTCTACCGCAAATCACATTCCCATTAACATTGTTTTGTTTTTGTTAATTTTTAAATGACGTTTTTCGTTTTAGGAATTAATCGAGTAAATTTATACGATAACTATCACCACTAACAATTAAATAACATCCCCATGAAGAGAAATGCTACAGCAGTCTGGACCGGCTCTATTAAAGAAGGTAACGGAAAATTGACCACACAGAGCAAGGTTTTAGACAATGCGCAATATTCATTCAAGACCCGTTTTGAAGACGGAATCGGTACCAATCCGGAAGAATTGGTTGCAGCCGCACATGCCGGTTGTTTTACAATGCAACTTTCAGCTTTTATTACAGAAGAAGGATTCGAGATTGAACAACTGGAAACGAATTGCGTCATTACGATGGAAAATTTCACCATCACCAACTCACACCTGACGGTTAACGCGAAAGTTGCCGGAATCACGAATGATGCCTTTCAGGCATTGGTAACAAAGGCTGAGGAAAACTGCCCGATTTCTAAACTTTTTGATACAGAAATTACATCTTCGGCAACTTTGGCTTAAGAAATATTTCACCACAAATAAAAACTCCGTTGGTACGCTAACGGAGTTTTTGTGTTTTGTACATTTACTGAAAATGATTTTATGAAAGATAAGAAGTTGTTTACAAGCGTGATTTCCGGAAAGAGTTCCCGGAAACTGAACGAATTCCCGGAAGCGCCATCAGTTGTCCGGTTCTCGATTTGATACAGGCTGATTTTCCTGATTTCTCGTCGGCTTCGAATATTTCGGTCTCAGAATTGAATGTTTACAGAGAAAAATATATATCTGATTATCTTTCGAAAGAAACCGGTAACCTGTCCGATATGGAAACTGCTGTTTTGGAAGCGATGAAAACCGAAAGCCTGCTCTCTGTTGGCCTTGCTGATAATAAGAATGACGATTTTACATTTGGACAAAAAGTCGCTGATAAAGTCGCCACTTTTGGAGGAAGCTGGACATTCATCATCACCTTCAGCGTTTTTATTCTGCTTTGGATTTCGGCGAATATTTACTTCCTGGGCAACAAAGGATTTGACCCCTATCCGTTCATTTTACTCAACCTGATTCTTTCGTGCCTCGCTGCGTTGCAAGCGCCTGTCATCATGATGAGCCAGAACCGTCAGGAAGAAAAAGACCGTGATCGTGCCAAAGATGATTACATGATCAACCTGAAATCTGAAATGGAAATAAGGACGCTGCATGAAAAATTGGACCATTTGATCCTGCACCAACAGAAAGAGCTGATCGAAATCCAGAAGATACAGATTGAAATGATGAATGATATTTTGAGTAAGATTAAAGATTGATTTTGTCGCAGTTTGATGTGACTTTCTCAAGTTTTTAGTACAATCCCACATTATAAGATTTAACAATTTTTACGGCATTCCCGTAATACAACGTGTTGGAAAAAATCGTATTTTACCTTCAGGGAAGGGGAGGATGCATCCCTACGAAAAATTATAAATTTCCGGTTACGGGTTTGCCGTAAAAATTGTTAAAGTTTAATCGGGTTATAGAAGATATTTTTTTCAAATAAATATTGGTCGTTATATATAGTTGATGTAAATTATTTCGACTAAAATTTATTAAATCCGCAATAAAAAGGTTATTTTTGCGTCATATCTGGATGATTTCTCTCCATAAAGAAGGAATTGTAAAAGCATACTTCAAAAAGAAATTACAATGTCAGTTTTAGAAAAAACAAGTTCCGAAGCTTTAATTGCTGCAGAGAAAAAATATGGCGCGCACAATTATCACCCACTTCCGGTGGTATTGAGCAAAGGAGAAGGTGTTTATGTGTGGGATGTCGAAGGAAAAAAGTACTACGATTTCCTTTCCGCTTATTCTGCAGTCGACCAGGGACACTGCCATCCAAAAATCGTAAATGCGCTCACAGAGCAGGCGCAAACATTGACGTTAACTTCCCGTGCGTTTTATAACGACCAGTTACGAGCAGTACGAAAAATTCCTTACCGGATATTTTGGTTTCGACAAGGTCTTGCCAATGAATACAGGCGCCGAAGCTGTAGAAACTGCATTAAAACTTTGCCGCAAATGGGCTTATGAAGTCAAAGGAATCGAAGAGCACCAAGCGCAAATCATCGTTTGTGAAGGCAACTTCCACGGAAGAACCACCACAATCATTTCGTTTTCGAATGATGAAAATGCACGTAAGAATTTTGGTTCCGTATACAGCCGGATTCATTAAAATCGCTTACGATGACATCGATGCCTTAGAAAAAGCAATTACATCAACTAAAAATATTGCAGGTTTCCTTGTCGAGCCAATCCAGGGCGAAGCTGGCGTTTACGTTCCTTCAGAAGGCTATCTTTCGAAAGCAAAAGCGCTGTGTGAAAAGCACAATGTATTGTTTATCGCTGACGAAGTGCAAACCGGAATTGCGAGAACCGGAAGATTGTTAGCTGTTGACCACGAAAACGTAAAACCCGATATCCTGATTTTAGGAAAAGCGATTTCAGGTGGTGTTTATCCCGTTTCTGCCGTCTTGGCGAACGACCCGATTATGAATGTCATCAAGCCGGGGCAACACGGTTCGACTTTTGGCGGAAATCCGCTTGCAGCCGTTGTAGCCGTTGCAGCACTTGAAGTTGTTGAAGAAGAAAATCTCGCTGAAAACGCTGAATATCTTGGCCGTATTTTCCGAAATAAAATTGGCGAATACATAAAAACATCGAACATCGCTACTTTGGTAAGAGGAAAAGGTTTGCTGAATGCTATTGTAATTAATGATACTGAAGAAAGTTCAACTGCCTGGGATATCTGTGTAAAATTAGCCGACAACGGATTGCTTGCCAAACCAACGCACGGTAACATCATTCGCTTTGCACCGCCTTTGGTAATGAATGAAGAGCAATTGCTTGATTGCGTGGGTATCATCATCAAGACCTTAAAGACTTTTGAATAATAAAAAAAGCCGCTGAAATTTCAGCGGCTTTTTTGTTATAATTTTAAATTTTAGTGCTTTTGCTTTTGCTGGGCTTCGGTATAAGCTCTCATGAATTCTTCCCTTGCTGCCTGCATTCCGTCCCATCCAAGAGTATATAATTGGAAAGCGACATACAAAATGAAAACGATACTCAATACTAAACCGACTATTGAAATAATCCTTCCCGTGTTCAGGTTTTTGTAATTGGAATATAATTCCGGATTTTCCTGATACAATTTCATGTCCTTTTTGGCAAGTACAAGCGCAATGATTGAAAAAAGTAATCCGAAGATACCGTAACAGCAGCAGGTTACAATTGATAAAATCCCGAGTACGAGTACAGCCGTTGCATTAGGTAATTTTTGTTTTTCTAAAATTTGATTTTCCATAGTTGGTTATAAATAGTTATTGGTTAATGGTTTAAAATTTTATACAGATAAGCCGCAAGCATTATAATACCGTTGGCTATCGCAAGTGTAATAATTATTTTGTGATAATCCCGTGATTTATCGATAAAATTCATTCCGATTGAAGCGAAAAATAAAATCGTCGTATAAACCGCAGGGAACATATGAAACGCATTGATGAATTCGCCATTGCAAACCATCAGCAAAGATCTTTGCAGGCCACAGCCGGGACAGTCGACCCCGAAAATGGCTTTGTTCATGCAAGGCAACATGTATCTCTCTATGTTCATGGTGAAAAGTTGGTGTACAATTTTACAAAAAAAATAGAATCTGTGCTAAACTTTACTGCTATTCTTTGAAAGTTCTTTACTTTTGGATTTCAATCTGTTTTTATGAAGAAATTCCTCATTCCACTCATGGTCGTTTCCGGATTTTTCGGCGTTTATGAGCAAAGCAAAGACCAACCGAATATCTATATTGTTTGTGGCTGCATTGTAGTTTTTATGATCAGCCTGATGCAGTTTGGCTCGAAACTGCCAAGCAACCACAAAGAAAAAGACAACGATGACGTTCAGTAAAGGTGATAAGGTAACCGTGCTCGATGAAGCGATGGACGGCGTTGTGATCTGGTCACTTAACAACCGAATCATGGTGCTCACAACTGACGGCTTTGAACTGGCATTCGACGCGAAGGAATTATTGAAGACCGGTGAAAGCAATCTCAACTTCAACATCGGCCAAATCTCAATCAAATTATAAAGAGAAAGAAATCCCGAAACCACGCAGTTTTATTAAGGAGAAAAAACCGAAAGAAATCCCACCACCGGAATTCGACCTTCATATCGAAAAGCTCGTGAAGAATTTCCGTTCGATGAGCAATTATGAAATCCTTACTTTACAGACAGAAACCGCGAAAAGACACGTAGAATTCGCCATAAAAACAGGATTCCGAAAATCGTTTTTATTCACGGTGTAGGTGAGGGCGTACTCAAATCAGAATTGGATTTCCTGTTAGGCAGGTATGACAACATTGATTTTCGCGATGCCAACTACCAAAAATACGGATTGGGCGCAACTGAGATTTTTATCCGGCAACAGAAAGGATGATTTCAATGTCAAAAATCAATTTCAATTTCAATTTCAAAAATCAAATTTCGATTTGAGCGTATTGTGCCTTGTTGAGCTTGATTTTTGAAATTGCTTTTTTTGAAATTTATCAGTTATCCTTGGGTTACAAATTCCCCAAACAAATAATTGGTTCCCAAAGAAAATTCCAATTGATTGGAAGGATTCTTATATTTTACATTCCTGAATCTAATCGTATGCACAAAATTAGGGCCGTTCGTAGTGGTTTCGACTTCAATAACACCACCTTCTTCGCCTTCCCATAATTCGCTTCGAGCAGGCGTTGTCGGAGTCGTCGCAGCACAGAAATATTCTAAGGTAAGTCCGGTTGTAAAAACGCGGTAATTGAGTTTATTGGTAGCCGAGATAGCTGCAGTTCTTGGTTGACCTGTAGCCGTGGTTTCATTTGCAAACAAAGTCGCATAAGTTGCCGCGTCCAGATTAAGTGTCAGCGCCTGAACACCCGAAAACTTAAAAAGTAAGTTGTTGGAAGTACAATCGTTGATGTTGATATTGTTAAACGCTACCGGCTGCAGAGCATCGGTTCTGTAGGTGCCGAAAGTTATGGAATCATTGCTTTGCTCTGTCCCGTCGCCGCGGTCAAAAACAATGTTCTTGAACGTGATGGTGTGGTTATAACCCGTGATGACAGTCGCGCCCGTTGTTTCGTTTAGCGGATTAATAACATTGGTCACGATTTCAATATCACCCGCAATTGCGACCCATTCGGTTTTAACAGTCGGTGTCGACGAAGGGATGGCCGTACAAATATCTGTTTCTGCAAGTTCATCATTGTATAACCTGTAAATAACCTGATTGGCGCCGCCGATGTGAACGATATCTGTGCCGACTTCATTCGGGAAACTTTCCTTCGGAATTTTTACAATCAGCGCTTCTTTGCCGTTAATTTTAAATACAAAGAAATTATCAGTATCTACATTGCATTTTTTGGTTTCAACAGTACTGAAGTCGAAAGATTCAACCGTTATATCACCGTCATCACAGCCGTTCAGCAAAAAAACAAAGAAAAACAGGCACAAGATTTTTTTCATAGCAGGATTAATTTACGCAAAAATAATCAAAAAAACGACAATTAAGAATTGCCCTGTCACAATGAAATCACAAAGTGAAAATCGTTAACTTTGCACCAATGAAAAAAATTTACCTCGATAACGCGGCCACTACCGCCATTCGCCCTGAAGTCATCCGGGAAATGGTCAGGATAATGACTGACGATTATGGAAATCCGTCATCTACGCACAGTTTTGGACGCACTTCTAAAAACAGCCTTGAACTCTCCCGAAAATCCATTGCGAAACATCTGAATTGCACGGCACAGGAAATCATTTTCACATCGGGCGCGACCGAAGCCAACAACTGGATTTTGCGCACTGCCGTCAAAGACCTGAAAGTACAGCGCATCATCACTACAAAAATTGAGCACCATGCCGTCTTGCATGCGATTGAAAAAATACAGCATGAATTCAATATTCAGGTTGATTTTTTACCGATTCAACCTGACGGAACAATTCGTTTAAGTGATCTTTCAGAATTGCTGTCAGATGATATTCCCACATTGGTTTCATTGATGCATGTCAATAATGAAACCGGTGTTGTGCTTGATTTGCAGCAAACAGGAACCATTTGCAAACAATATGGCGCTTATTTTCATTCGGATACCGTACAGTCGATTGGCAAAACGAATTTTGATTTGCAACAATTACCGATTGATTTCCTGACCGCGAGCGCACATAAATTCCACCTAACCGAAAGGCGTTGGCTTTGCATTTATCAGGAAAGGACTTCTCGTAAATCCTTTGTTTTTCGGTGGAGAACAGGAGAAAGGCCTGCGCCCCGGAACAGAATCTGTGCACAATATTGTCGGAATGGCAAAAGCATTGGAATTGTCGTATCAGCATCTTGAATCGGAGCGAGAATACATACACAACCTAAAAAAATATGCTTTCAGTGAACTTATTAAACATTTTCCTGATGCAAAATCTAACGGCAATTTTGAATCGACATTTTATAATATCCTCAATGTATTGTTGCCATTTTCTGAAGAAAAAACCATCATGATATTGTTTCATCTGGACATGAAAGGTATTGCGGTTTCCCGCGGAAGTGCCTGTCAGTCAGGAAGTATAAAGCCGTCGCATGTGCTGGCAGAAATGCTTTCCGAGGAATCGATAAAACAACCAAGCCTTCGCATTTCGTTCAGTCATTTCAATACAAAAGAAGATATCGATCGGTTGATTGGCGCATTGCAAACATTATAGGTATAATTTTTGCTATTGATTTTCCGGCACTACAATTATTATGATTAAAAAAAATACTATGAAAAAATTACTTTTCGGACTGATGGCTCTCATTGGCACTTTCTCCGCCCATGCACAAGGTAAAAAAAATGTCGAATTTGGCTTTAATGCAGGTTACAATGCGGCTGCAATTTCTACGGACGATGGCGACACCGATTCAAGGTCGACTTTCAATTTCGGGTTTTCAGCAGATTATTATTTCAGTACAAGCTGGAGCCTCAAGGGAAAATTGATTTACGATAAAAAAGGATATGACAACGGTCTTACCAGTGGCGTCACTACTGACATCAAGCTGGATTACCTGACAGTTCCCGTAATGGCAAGCTGGCATTTCGGCCCTGACAGGATTTTTTACGCGAATATCGGTCCGTATGTTGGGTTTTTGCTCAACGCCAAAGAGACTTCTTTTGAAAATGACATTAAGAATGAAGTCAATTCAACCGATTTTGGAATTTCTTATGGTTTAGGTGTAAAAGTCCCTGTGTCAGATAAACTGCGTCTTTTCTTTGAACTTGAAGAAGCCGATGGTTTGACGAATGTCTTTAAAGATAACGATGGTTACGACAACTGGAACCGTCGCGCAAGCATTAATTTCGGTGTAAATTTTCTTTTGAAATAAAGCCCGAAATTTCAATATTTTTATCGTCTTTACGCTTTGCCGGACTGTTTTTGGTTGCAAAGTGCAGAGGCGATTCCTTTTTAAACCAATTTTCCGGTTTGTTTTAAAGGAAGCATTATGGTAAATGATGCACCTTCATTGCGCACTCCGGAAGCGGTAATTGTGCCATGATGCCTTTCAACAATTTTCTTGCAAAGCGCCAGCCCCAATCCCGTACCTTCATATTGGTCTTTGGCGTTGAGCCTCGCAAATGGGTTAAAAATTTGTTCCAGGTATTCTGTTTCGAGGCCAATGCCATTGTCGCTAATGACAATTTCTGCAAAATTATCTTTTGTTGAAGATGAAATCGAAATCCGCGAAGGCGTGTCTGCTTTTGAAAATTTAAGTGAATTATTAATCAGGTTGTAAAAGAGCTGGTAAATCAAAACCGTTGCACCTTCGATAACGGGCAATTTGTCTTTTTGATTTTACCGTTTTTATTGAGAATCAATACTTCAAGGTCATGTTCGATGTTGTCGACGATTTCGTTCAGGTCAATGGTTTCAATCGGTTGTTCAGACGCACGCAGGGCAGAGTAGGTGAGTACGCCTTCGATCATCGAGAACATCCGGTCTGTGGCATTCTGGATTTTTCCCATGTAAAACAATCCTTTTTCAGAAAGATTGTCTTTAAATTCATTTTCAAGCATGTTGCCAAAAAATTTTATTTTTCGCGTCGGTTCTTTTAAATCATGGCTGGCAACATGTGCAAAATGCAGCAAATCTTCATTGGAGCGATGCAATTCCTGCGTGCGTTCGTTCACTAATTTTGTAAGCTGTTCTGCAAATTGCATCTGCTCTGTAATGTCTTGAATTACACCTAAAAGCGTTGTCGGCATGCCTTCTTCAGAGAAGATCACTTTCCCTTTCACCCTTACCCAATGAATCGAATTGTCGCTCCAGACGACCCTTGCTTCATAATGAAGGTTACCGGTTTTGAGTGATTCCTGATGTGCTTTCTCGCGTATGGAAAGATCTTCCGGATGCACGCTTTTGACAATGTCGTTGCGGGTCTTTGCGTTGTGAATACCCCAGATGCTGTTAAACCTTTCAGATGTTCTGATTTCGTCTGTAATTAAATTGGATTCGTAAACACCCAAATCGGCAGATTCAATCGCAAGCCGTGCTTTTTCCTGCGCTTCTTCAATTGTTTTGCGGGCTTTGACCTGTTCAGTAACATCTGTGGCCACATGCAATATCGATGCAATTTTTCCTTCTTCAAGCATCGGAGTGTAGGAAATGTTGAAATATCGGTCTTCGATTACATCATTTTGCAGCAACGCAATCGGCACCTCAATCCCGACGTAAGGTTCGCCGGAGTTGTATACTTTATAAATAATATCAAGTACGGGCTGGTTTTTTAATTCGGGAATGGCATCAAGCATTGGTTTTCCGATGATGTCTGCCGTCTTATTGATCATTTTCAGCAAAGGCGTATTGATGATTTCAAAAATCATATCATCGCCTTTTGTCAATCCGATTGCGACCGGTGCATTTTCAATCATCGAGCGAAAACGGAACTCACTTTCCTCGATTTTTTTCCGGATAATGACTTCATCTGTAACGTCAATCGCAGTATCAATGATGCCGTAGATTTTGCCGTCGGAATCGAACACCGGTTTATACGTAAAATCATAATAAAAAGTATGAAGCACACCGTCGCGCATTAATTGTGCCGGTTCATTCACGGCTTCATAAGTTTTTCCGGTAAGGTAAATGTCGTCAAGAATATCAAGGAATGGCTGTCCAATCAGTTCAGGAACGGCTTCGCGCAGCGGTTTCCCGATAATCGATTTGTCTTTGCCCCATGCATTGAGCATCTTAAAGTTGGCAACCTCGACAATCATGTCTTTTCCGGTGAAAAGGCATTTAGCGACAGCAGATTCTTCAATAAGCCTGCGGAACCTGATTTCGCTTTGCTCGAGCCTGTGATTCACAATATTAAGATCGGTTACGTCGGCAGCGGTATTCATGACACCATAGATTTTTCCGTTTGCGTCGTAAAGGGGCGTAAAGCTATAATTGAAGTAGAATGTTTTTGGAGTACCACCAACAACCAGTTCGAGTTTTGTATTCTGGGCGTGAAACGGGACACCGGTATCAAATACATCGGTGAGCTGCTCAAATATTTCCTGGTTTTCGAGTTCAGGAAGTATATCGGAATATAATTTTCCGATGACGTCGTTGCCTTTTCCCAGATATCCAGAATGGTTTGATTGGCGAGGTAAATCTTCATTTCACGTCCTGTGTAAACGCCGATTGGGAACGGCGCACTTTCTACGAGACTCCGGAAGCGGAATTCACTTTCCTCCATTTTTAACTGTGCAACTTTCTTTTCGGTTACCTCGACTGCGTTGGCTAAAATACCATAGACTTTTCCGTCATCAAAAAGCGGGATGTACCACAAATCGAAATAAGAAGTAATGGATTCGCCATCAACTTCAAAATGTACTGGTGCGTCTTTAGCAGAATACGGGATTCCTGTATCGTAGATGTTTTCCAGAATTCCCAGTATTTCCTGGCCTTCAAGTGCCGGCATAATATCCCTCAAAGGCAATCCGAGGATTGATTTGTCTTTGCCCCAGCTTTTCAATACCGTATCATTCGCCAATATGACCTTCATGTCTCTTCCTGAAAGGAATGTAATTCTGATAGGGGATTCTTCGATTAAAAGATGCAGCAGTTGTTCGCGCTCTTCTCTTTGCCTGCGAAGCAATACCTGTTCCGTTACATCCTGCATAGTGCCATTGAATCGATAGGCTACTTTATCGTCATTGAACCAGGCTTTTCCTTTGGCCTTTACAATACGTTCCGACTTATTTTCGGGATGGATGATAGCGTATTCGATATCGTAAACTCCGCCCGATTCATACAACATCGCCTGATGTATGGCTTTTGATACATTTTCGCGGTCTTTTTCTGCGATGATATTTACAGCTGCCGAAAGCTCAATCTCATCATATTGATTTAATCCGAACCATTCTTTGAGCCTGTCATTTCCATAGAAGACATTTGTTGTCGGATCTAAATCCCACGTCCCGAGTTCGGCGGCATCAATGGCAAAACGCAGCATGCTTTCGCTGTCTTCGGTTATTCTTCGGGCTTTGACCATTGCGGTGACATCGTGAAGAATTGCAATTACGCCGGTAATACGCCCATCGGTTTCTTTGTAAGGCTGGTAAACGCCATCGACAAATCCATGGATCGTTTCTCCTTTTACAGTAACAATATAAGGCGCCTCGGTAAGGTATATCGATTCGCCGGTTGCCATTACTTTTTCAAGCATTGGCCTGTAGACGGCTTCGGTTTCCGGAATAATTTCAAACAATGGCCTGTCCATCATTTCATCAACGGTCGAATTGATCAGGCGGCCGTATATTTCATTGACAACGCTCACACGCATTTCTTCCCCGCTAAGGATAACGATACCTACATTGGCTTCGCGAACCAGGTTCTTGAATCGTTGCTCAGAACCCTGAAGCTGGCGCATCGACTCAACGGTTTGCGTGGTTTCGGTACAAGTGACGAAAACGCCTGCGGGTTTCCCGGATTCATCGTAAACCGGACTATAACTGAAAGTCCAGTAAACATCTTCGAGTTGCCCGTTGCGGTAAATAGGCAGGTATTGGTTTTCGCTCCACGTTGCCTCACCGCCGGAAAGTACCTGGTCGATGAGTGGCTTTATCGCATCCCAGATTTCAGGCCAGACTTCTTTGCCTTTGTGCCCGACTGCCGGATGCTTTCCATTATTGCCAAGGCTTGGCCGATAAGCGTCGTTGTAAAAACACAATTGCTGGTCGCCCCAAAAAAGAAACATCGGAAATTTAGAATTGAGGATGATACTGAGTGTGGTGCGAAGGCTTTGCGGCCACGTTTCAACCGGGCCAATTGATGTTTTTGACCAGTTGAAATTGCGTATGATTTCGCCCATTTCTCCGCCGCCGGACAAAAATTGTGAATTATTGAGAGGAGAAGCCCCGGAGTTTGGTTTCATAGGTTGTTACTAACAAACAAGAAAGTTAGTAATTTTTCGGAGTATGCGAAAAGGTTAGGGGATAATTAACATTAACAATTGCTATTTATCCTTAAAATCAAAAACCATTAGCGCATTAAGTTCTTTTAATGCGTTAATGGTTTTCACTTACAATTAAATTTTCAGGTAATCGATTAATATTACTTTTGTTTTACCAAAACAAGATATTTCCACGGCGCAAGCGTTACGACATCGTCACCTTTGAGCGTGTAATCGGCGTCGGAAAAAAGTTCTTTATAATTGCCTTTCTGGTATTTTGTATCGAGTTTTACAGTCACTTCCTTATCGCTGTAATTGACAATCGGAATCACCTCATCGCCATCTTTTTCCCTTGAGAAAGAAATCACCTGTTTCATTTTGTCGTTGTAAATCCGAATCATCACGCCGCCTTCGCTGCCATTCCACAAGGCGTGGTTTTTGTGTTTGAGCTCAAAAAGTTTTGTAAATAAAGGTGTATATGGAAATTTCGACCAGTCAATCTGGTCTTTATCGAAGAATTTCAGGGAGCGCGCCAATCCGGCTTCCTGCCCGCCGTAAACGAGCGGCATTCCGTTGATCGTACCGCACAGAACCATTGAAGCTTCCAGTCCGGCGCCAAAATTGAAATCCATATTATTATTCCAGGAATTCATGTCGTGGTTGTCTGTAAACAGCATCCGGTAACCGTCACGCGGAAAAGTGCTGACATCATGCGCCATATATTCAACCAAACCATCGATTGATTTTTTGTCCCTGGTTACTGCCGTCATTTTGTCGAATAACGTCCATGAATACGTCATGTCGAATGCAAGCTTATGCAAATCGCGGGCTTCCCATTCAGCCAGCATGAAAACCGGTTTTACGGCATCCATTTCTGCACGGGCATTGTCCCAGAAATCAGTCGGGATAAAACCTGCGGTATCACAACGATAACCGTCGATGTTGAAATCTTTTACCCAATACACCAAAGCGCTGGTCATGTATTTTCTGAGTTCAGGCTTGTCGTAATCAAAATCAATTACGTCATCCCAATCATACCAGGGTGTTGGCTGGAAATGCCCTTCGGGAGTTTTGGAATACCAATCAGGATGCTCTTTTGCCAACGGATTATCCCATGCTGAATGGTTCGCCACCCAGTCAATAATGACATGCATGCCCATTTCATGGATTTTGTCAACCAAATGCTTGAAATCGTCTTTATTTCCAAATTCCGGATTGACGCCAAAATAATCTTTCACAGAATATTCGCTGCCTAAAGTACCTTTGCGTTTTTCGACACCAATCGGATGAATTGGCATGAGCCAGATGATATCGATTCCCATCGCTTTAATGCGCGGAAGATGTGCCTCGAAAGCTTTGAATGTACCTTCCGGAGTGAATTGGCGCACATTCACTTCATAAATCGTGGCATTTTTGCTCCAATCAGGATGTTTGAGCTCGACGAAATTTTTCGGAGTATAGCGTGAATCGCCTTCGCTTTCTTTCTTTTTATCAGATTTAGAGCAACTGAAAACGGTAAGCAGCAGTAAGAGTGATGCGGTTTTTAGGGTAAATATTTTCATAAGATGGTGTTTGTCCTATAAAAATAACGATTTTGCATTTACACCGCTTTTTTTCAAAAGCTTTTTTCGCAGATTACGATAAACGCTCTTTTTTTAACGATTATTGGGCAGGTTTGAGGTGCACTTCTGCCTAACCGAAATCCATTTCAGATTTTGGTGGCGAGATGATCATTTCTGTATCTGTTAAAGTAGAAATATTTGAATAAGCCTTTCCATTGCGGTAAATCACAACCATTTTGGCGGCAGCATCGTAAACCCATTTATCGTTGGCGTTGCCTTCAGGTGCATTCTTGACTTCATAGGTATTGTCAGTTTTGAACACCATACGAAAGCCTTCCGCACCGACGGGCATACTGATTTTTTTGCCTTTCGACATGGCATAATCAATCGTCCAGGATTTGCAAAGTGTAGTTTTTACCTGTGCTTCTGTACCGGTAACATTTTGAGCCTTTAGTGTATTATTACAAACAAATACGAAAAAAAGGGCAACTAATATTTTCTTCATTTTAAATAATTTAATGGTCTGAATTAACTTATTAACTGAGACATACAAAAACCGACCCAATTTTTCTGATCGGAAATCTATACGGGTAAATTTCAATCTATCGTAGTCAACCTGAATAAAACCAAATCCGGATTTTCTTCAACAACTTCCGGTAATTCCGTAAAACCAAATTTCTGCAAAAGCCCTGTTGAAGCTAAATTTTCTTTATGAGAAATTGCGTCTATTATTTTCAGTCCAAGCTTTTCATGTGCATATTCAATTACTTTCCTCACAGCTTCAATCATAAACCCATTGCCTTGATATTCAGGTAAAAGCTCATATCCAATTTCACATTTTTCCATATCGCTTAGAAATTCAAATAAGCAAATCGTACCGATAAGTGTTTCGTTTTCAGTTTTTGTGATTGCCCAATAAAACAAATCATCGCTTTCATTTTCAGTGATATTCCTGATGAAGTCAGTAGCATCTTCTAAAGTTTTGCTTGGTTTCCTGTTGAGAAATTTATTGACTTCCGGGCTCGAACGCAATTGCAATATTGCTTCTGCATCGTTTTTTGAAAGTTTTCGAAGTGTTAACCTTTCAGTTGTTAATTTATTCATTTTTCAAATACATCTGATTAAAATAAGCTGATTGAATGAACCAAAGCAATTAAAAATTGTATTCTATTTTAGTATTAACTTCGATGACACTACGCCGGTATTTTCTAATTTTACTTTTATAAAGTATATCCCTTTACTAAAATTTGATACGTCAACTTTAACATCAGTATCGTTAAAGGAAGTCTTATTATAAATGCGTTGGCCTAATGCGTTGTAAAATTCAATACCGTTTATCTTCTCTGAATTATTAGATTTAAAATTTACAAAATCAGTTGCCGGATTTGGAAATACTGACAGCGCTGTCTCTGAATTAATACCTGCGAGACCCAAAGCAAATGTTGTATATTGATAAGTTGGTGAATAAATTGTAGTTCCGTTATATGTGGCAACCAATCTGTAGTAATAAGTTTGATTTGGTAATGTGTTATTGACAGCAGCAGTTATCAAATTGGTGTTATAACCATAGACAAAATTCGGCGTTCCTGATACCGACGAACCAAAGCTTTCTGTCAATCCGTATTCGAAATGAATATTAGTTAAATAACGACCGTAAGCGTTTATCAAACCCTTAAGTTGCAGCGTATTTGACTGGGATTCCTGTGGTGTTTCGTTAACCATTATAATATTTCCGGAAAAATTGAATACCATTTCCTGGACGATAAATGGTTACGCCGTTATGTATCCCTTTTAATCTGTAATAGTAATTCAAATCGGGATTTAAGTTAGTCAGTGTTGCATTAACATAATTAGAATTGTAGGCGTCAACTTGCGAAGGGTCGGTTGTAATTGTGTTTTCAAAACCGTTTGCGCCGTATTCAAATGAGACATCGGTAATGTTTTGGCCATATGAAGTTAAATAGGCCGATAAAATAACATTTGAGTCAATTATATTCGGACTATAAACATTAATGTTGTATTCCGGATAGGTTGTAAATGACTGAATGTTTCCGAAAATATCCGCTCCCTGATGCGTTGCCTTAATCCTGTAGAAATAATTTGTTTGAGGCGATAAGTTACTTAAAGACGCAATTGCATTTTCTGTTGAGTTTCCTGATACTGATGATGGTGTGCCATCGATTGTATTCTCAGAGCATCAGGACTTTGTCCGTATTGAAACATCACGTTCGTAATATCATAGCCGTTAGAGACAATCGTCCCTGAAATTGTAGCAGTAGTTGCACCAAAATTATATACATAATCTGTGGTAATAGTATAGTCTGGAAGCGTAGTAAAACTCATTATTTGACTGTAAACAATATTTGAGTTTTGGGTTCCTCTCAACCTGTAATAATAAGTAGCATTTGTTTCCAGATTTGCCAAATCAACAGAAATGCTTGCAGCATCATTTGGATTCACTGTAGCGGGTGCTGCAGCAACAAAATCACTAAAGGAATAATACAAACCATATTCGAATCGGATATCTGAGACAGGGCCACCGTTGGAGGCAGCATTTCCGGTTAAGCTTGCCGTCGAATTTGTAATATTTTCAGCACCGTCAGCATTTAAAATTATAGCTTGGTAATCAACATCACTGCGGTATATCTTACCAAACGTTCCCGCAGTATAAATTTTGCCATTGACAAGTACTATCGAGTTTATCTTATACTGTGAGGTTACTAATTGCCAGTTCAAACCTCCATTTTCTGTTTTATAAAGTAATCCGTCGTCATCTGCTATAAAGCCGATATTTTTTGTTTGAAATTTAATTTCCCTATACGTTTCATATGGGATTTCTAATTTCACCCAATTTGCTCCTCCGTCGTTTGTTTTATACATCAAGCCCTGATCCCCTACGAAATAGCCATTATTTTCATCAACGAAATCAAAGCCATTAATGCCATGATTGGCTTCAAAACTCATATTCCAGGTGGTACCGCCATCGGTAGTCTTATACATTCTGCCAGTTTCATACCCTATCCGGTTAGCATACCCGACCTGATCATTAATAAATTGTATTTGGCCAAATGTCTGATTAAATACCTGTGTCCAGGTTGCACCGCCATTGGTGGTTTTCATCACTTTTCGCGTATTGTAGCCACCAGAAATAAATCCGGTGGTGGCATTCAGAAAACAAATAGATGTGATTCCTTCGTCAATGATGCTAAAGCCGTTATTCAAGGCAGACCATGTCACGCCTCCGTTAGTTGTCTTAAATACAGAGCCTCCGGAATATCCGGTGGTTGTGTAACCAATATTTTCATCTACGAAGGTAAATCCGTTGGTCGAAGTCGATGAATCTAAATTCACAGAACCAACGAAATTCCAGGTGTTCCCGGCATCGGAAGTTTTGTAGAAATTATTCCTTGATTGTGCGTAGGCAATATTCTCATCTACAAATTGTAATTGTCCGATGTCATTATAATTCTGGGATTGTGCTGTCCAGGTTACGCCTCCATCTGTAGTTTTAAGGATTCTGCCGCGCTGACCAGTAACGTAGCCAGTATTGTTATCCTGAAAATAAATGCCATACATCGAAGAATCTCCGTAATAGCTATCCAGAAAAAATATATGTGTCCACGTAGTTCCACCATTGGTTGTTTTGTAGGTAGCACCATATTCACCAGTAGCGAAACCATTATTTTCATCTAAAAAATGGAAGTCGTATATCGCTTCTTCGTTGTATGGCATTTCCATCCATGTTTCGCCGCCATCGGTTGTTTTAAATAGGTCGTCATGCTGTCTGCTTGCAAAACCTACAGATTGATTGACAAATTGTACCGTAAAAAAATCTGTAGGGAAACTATTTGAAGTGAGCGTATTATACCAGCTTTGCCCACCATCAATTGTTTTTTGAATAAGTCCGTTGTTACACACTGCATGTCCTGTTAAGGCACTTGTAAAAAATGTTTTATTAACGCTGCCATTCGGAATATTTAAATTTACCCAGGTGCTGCCTCCATCATCGGTTCTTAAGATGCTGTTTGAGGTAGAAAGTATAACCGTATTGTCATCAATGATATTAACTGTATTAAATGTATAACTGAAATCGGTAGTTATCTGGCTCCATGATGCACCGCCGTCAGTAGTTTTTAACACATATCCATAATTGCCGACAATGTAGCCTGTATTATTGTAAAAACTCATATCATTTCCACTGTTAATACTCTGCTTTTTTAACCAGGTAGCGCCTGCATCAAGCGTTTCTAATAATTCGCCGCCTGTGATGATGTAGCCAATTTCATTGGTAACGAAATCAATGTCTTTTCCGGTGCTGGCAGTTGGTTTTGGATTTAATAAATCCCAGTTGGTTTGTGCATGAGTTGTGTTTATAAAGGCTATAAAAAATGACAGGACAAGTAGTGTTTTTTTCATTTTCTGAGATTAATTAAACTTAATTCTTTCAACATGTCTGTCGAAGTTGTTCAGGATTTTGTGAGCGCAAACGAAGTTATATAAAATAACTGCATAATTTACAGATTGTTCGTGAATTTCGCCCAGCATGTTAGTTGGATCCTGTCGGCTCGTAATAAAGAACAATCGCCCCCGAATCAAATATTTTTGTATTAGATAGCCTGAAAATTTTCCTGCCGTTTATTTTATCAAATAACTGCAGCCCTTTTCCTTCCAGCATCGGGTGAATGCAAATCTGGAATTCATCAACCAAATTAAGGTTGATAAGCTGGATAATCAAACTTCGGCTGCCCACTAAAATGGCTGCACCCGATTCTCGTTTAAGTGCTGAAACTTCATCTTCAAGTGCCTTTGTCGCAAGTTTCGCGCTGTCCCATTCAGTATCTTTTAGGGTTTGTGAAAAAACGACTTTTGGTATTTTATTAATGGCCAAAGCAAAGTCATCCATTGATTTTTTACCGGACGGTTTTTCTAACAACGTTTGCCAGAATTGCATCAATTGATAAGTCGTCCTTCCATACAAAATAACGCCTGAATCGGCTAACAACTTTGTATAATGTCGATGTAAATCTTCATCGGGAATACCTGCAGTATGATCACAGATTCCGTCAAGGGTCATGTTTATTGCGGCGATTACTTTTCTCATTTTTGATGGCGGATTAAATTAAGTATTAAGCCTGAAAGTTAGCGTTCTGACTTCTTTTCTTACGCTTTAAAAATAAATTTAAAGCGCCAAGAAAACAAACCAGGGCAGCTCGCAAGCCAGAGCCAATAACCAGTATTTCGTTCTACGATGTCTCCTTTGTTGCCGCCTTCGTCCAGGTATATCTGGCTGAAAAGTAAAAAACTGAATGAAAACATTACGGACAAAGCGCTCACAATTAAAGCTGCCTTGATTTTGTTTTCAAATAAAAACACCCACGATACCCATAACGCCGGATTGGCGCACCACGAAATCCCCGTGCCGAAAATGTCGAGCCATCCGAGCAGTAAGGCCATAAATCCGAACGCTTTATTATCGGGAGGCGCACTGCTATCGGTATAAACATACTGCGTCAAAGAAACTGTGAACAAAATCATGCTGACAATAAATATCGATATCCGTTCTCTTTTATCTGTTCTTAATGCTATAATCATTTAAATTGAATTTTTTAGTTGGCGACCTGTAACGAAACTATGGAAAATTCGCGAACAAATCGATAAGGCAGCCGGTATTTAATTACATGTCTGTCTTTTAGTTCAGGCTTTCTTCCAAAGCGTTATCAATGTCAGATTTAAGTCTGCGGTTGTTGAAATATTTCTTTATTTGAAAAATGATCTCCCAAAACAATATAGGCAGGATGGCATTATAAACAATCGCGGTCATAATGCCGTAAGGATCTCGCGCGTCAGAATATAAATTATGATCGATAAGTGTAAGCGCAATAAATAAACTCAGGCATGAAATTAAAATTGAACACGGAATACTCCACAAAACTTTAAGCTTGAGAAACATCGACGCATAAACCAAATTAAGTACAATTTGATAAACCATAACTGAAATAATTATGTCGCCAAAAATTGGCTTCCTATACAAAGCTAAAAAGGTGATGCAGCAATTCAGTATAATTAAAATGAAATAGATTGAAATTCTTTTAGCGGCATTCATATCAATGTTCATTTTTATAGTTTCGTTCCTAATTCTTTTTTAATGCCTGCTATCACAATTGATGTAAACATAACTATCTCGTAAATTCACGAACATAATACCCGGGCACCCAAACGACAACCAATCAAATCCAAATAACACTTCAGGTTTGTCTTTGAAAAGTTTTCCTGTCCATTGTTCTTTTAGGCCTGAATAATTGCTGTCATTTATTCCAAAATTCAACGGTGCCGGACTCATACTTTCGTTATCGCTGAACATCGCCTCATTAACCACATGGCCCGTTTGCTTGTCAATTATCATTAAATGCCTGTCCAGAACCTCGAAAGGATTATTTGATTCGGTATAATCCCGGATAAAAATCTGGTGCGTTTTCGTTTCGTATAAATAAGCTTGCCCGTTTGTGGCATCTATATGTCTGTCTTGAAGCTGCACTGCTGTCAAAGTACTTTTTTTTAACGGAAATTTTTCTTCCTTGACTTTCTGCCAGACAATAGCTTTCATCTGCCCGCGAACAAAAGGATTCGCCTTACCGATAAAAACCAAAACATCATTAAAATCTTTGTCCAATCCGTATAAATTGTTTTTCGCAATTTCAAATCCAATCATATAATAGTCTTGGCTGCAAGTACAATCGTTTACATCCGAATAATCATTTAAGTAAGCGATAGCATTCAGTTTCCCAACCACAAAAGAGCGCATCACATCTTTGGCGTAATCATAAATAAACACACTGTCTGTTTCCGAAATTTTTGTTTTTGACAACAATCGCTTTCTGTATTTTGCATCCAATTTAAAATACTGAAGATTGTTCTTGCCTGTATTTTCAAAACCCGGAATAGCCAAAGAATTCGAATGTTCGCTCAACGGATAAATGTCAGACAACGATATAAAACCAACTTTTTTATGGGCACTTTCTTCTAAATCGCGTATTTGGAATATGTCAAGGACGTTGGTATATTGCGGTTGGTTATTGATATCAGCATTGTTGGGATTTTGTGTGTCTGAATTATTTCCGGCTTTGTTTTCCGGCTTTGCGATATTAGTTTTTGGTGAAGGTGACTTAGGATTGTTACACGACAGAATGGTGAAAATTGATAGTAGTAAAAACACTGGTAGTTGTTTCATTATTGATACTTTAATATTTTACTAAAACCTTCACATTCATTCTCAATAATCTGACGTAAACGAAGTTATAAAAAACAGTCGAACAATTTCGCAACTTATGCCGCATTTTCGCCAAGCCGCTCGTCAGCCAGGATTTATAATTTCACTTTTAATTATTTCAATCCAATTTTTTTCTGATGGATCAACGATAATTGCTCTGAAATTGTGTTTTTCCGCTTCCATTCCAACACCTTTTGAATCGTCTATATGGATATCAAAGTTAAAAGCAGCGGGATACTTAGATGAAGTAATTTTTAACGACCTTAGCGTTCTTTGATTTTCAGTTTGGTTGATTATGCGATTAACTTTGATTCCGTAATAAAACAGTGTAAATCTAATTTTATTTTTTGTTCTGAATGATGTTGTGTAAATATGAATCTCGTGACCTTCCTTTTGTAAATCGGTAATTAATTCCCGCGTTCCTTTTCTTATTTGTTCAATACCAAAAAGTTTTGCAATTCTGCCTATATTTTCGACTTCAAATTCTTTTCCATTTGGAATCAATGTACTATCAAGGTCAAAACTAATATTCATGAATCAATATATTTATGTGCTTTGTAGCAGATGTTTGCTAACGGCGTCGGGCTTTGCGACCGTGCGGCAATTTCTAAGTCGGGTACTTTAGGTGACTGAAAACGAAGTTATGAAAAAATAGAAGAACAATTTTAAAATAAATACCGCAATGAAATAAATACCGCAATGAAATGAAACCGCTTGTTAACGATAAATTTTTTAATTGATAGTTCGGTCAACATTTACTGGGCTAGTATTTTATAAATTTGCTGGAATAATTATTAATCTTATAGAGATATGTGCCTGGATTTAGACTTGAAACATCAATAGAAATTTCATTATTATTATTTAACTGTAGTTGTATTACTTTTTTACCACTCATGTCAAATATCTCAAGTTCTCCTTTCTCGCCATTCGCAAGTGGATTGGTAATGAAAATTTTATCCGATGTTGGATTTGGAAATGCAATCCATTTATTTACTAATAAATCTTGTTGATTTATTGATAATGTGCCTGGCAGGCTATAAACATCAAGTATCGGCGCGCCATAACCTTTGACTATAAGTTTATAATTACCAGAATTATTTTTAATTATTTTTACAAAATCCCTATTGTTGAATTCTTGCAATGTTACTCCGCTATCGTTAACCAGGATAATTTTATCATTCATTGTCGTCAACAAAAATTCGAAATTGTTATCACTATTGAATAATTTATCGGTCACTATTGCTCTTACAATTATATCTCCTGAAAGACTTGGTACTGTAAAATTATTTGTTACTATGTGAGATTCATTGTAGATTGTAAACGTTTGATTAATAAAATTGTAGGTGAAATAATTAATTCCATTTTCTGCATTAAATGTATAAAATTCGTCTTCAGAACTTATTTGACCCGGATTTTCGTAAGAGTGTTCTAATACAGCTTGTCCTAAGCATAAATTCATAATTGCAATTAATGGTAAACAAAAAATAATTTTTTTCATGATGTTTCTGTACTCCCAGCTTAACGCTTTAGAGATTTGTTTTAGTTAATTCAGCCTTTAAATATTCATTGTTTCCAAGAATTTTCTGAAAATTTCGCTAGTGGAATCATGTAATTGTACCTATTGGCCTAGGTTTTTCCATTAAAATTTTATTTTTAATGCTATACAGATTTATGTGTTTGCTTCATTTTGCGGCAACCTCGAAGCCGGTCACTTTCAGCAATCTTTAACGAATTATAAAAAATAGACGAACAATTTGCAACTAATTGCCGCTTTGGTTTTGAGCTGTTCGTTACCTGCTGGCATAATTTTAATAATCTTTTAGGAATTTAGGTTCACAGCCATTAGGGTATAAATCCAAGAAAACACCTAAACCATAACCATATTCTCCTTGCTGATTTGTAAAATCTTCTAGTTTATCCATGTCTATTTTTCTATCTTCAATATTCCACCAACCTTTTATTTCAATAATAAGAATATTTGATTGATTTGAGTTTCGCGTATGAATTATTAAATCTGGTCGAGTGCCATTAGGTCTTCTTGGTGTTCGTTTAGGCTCATTACCATTTTTGTTATACTCCATATCAAAATCATAATCACGCAGCCAATCAATTTGTTGGCTTTGACCTAATAAGTATATTCCAAAGCGAAAGGAAGCGGCTTGTTCCATACCTCCGCGCTGAATAATTTCAAGATCGTTATGATAGAGATTGTCTAAACTTATGTTGACAATCTTTTTAACTCATCGATTTGTTTTTTCTCTAATATCACGAGTTTCGTTTTTAATGCCTATAGGTAACGCCCAGGACTTTGCAAGTTGCGACAATTTCAAGGACGATTTCTTTCAATAAATACAAATACTCTATTGTAAGTAATTAATTGGTTTTTGGAATTTTTTCAATTAATTTATCTATTCTATCTTCTATCTTAGAATACGATTTTTCAAGTACAGATAAAGCTGGATTATTATAATCTTTTTCAGTTAAAGGTGATTTAAATAGCGTTTCTAAAGATTTTGTAATAAAATCTTGAGACTTATCAGTTTCATAACTTTTAATTAACTCATTAAAAGCGAATAAAGATGTTGCAGTAGAACTTTTAAATCTATAATCCTCTACTATTTTATTTTTGAGATTGTATTGGAAAATGAAAAAGATGTCAAGTAAAAGAATTGGCAGAATAATTAAAAAACGTTCCAGTAGCAACTCTGTTGTTAATAATTTATCAAAAAGCTTATAATATGAAATAAATATGATTACAATTGTTGATACAATAATTCCAGCAAGCCAAAACCATAATTGCCATTCAATTTCTTTTCTTTTATTTTCGTAGATGTGCGCTAATTTACTAGCATTTGCGCCTTGCAAAAGAGTATTAATTTCACTTTGGATGGTTTTGTTCTTAGTTTCAATTTCCGAAGATTCTTTACAAAATTTATCTATAGCTTTAGTATAATTCTCTTGATTGACTTTAATATTCTCATCTGTTTTACTTGTAGAATTTTCAATTAATTTTTTGACCTTTTGTTCGGAATCTGTTACTATTTTAGTATAATTTTCCACATTACTAAAAAAACCTTTTATGCTGAAACGAAGATCCTCTATTTCCAATTTTGCAGTCTGATAATAAGTATTAAATTCTTCAATTTTAATTTGATTATGTGTTAACTTATCATGAGTATTTTTAATTGAATTATAATAAGAATTGATTTCAATTGTTTGATTTTCAATTTCTTTTAATGTTTCTTGAATTTGCGTGTAGCGCTTTTCAATTTTTCGATTATTACTTGCTTGATCTTTTAAAGAAGCGTTATTTTGATATAATTTATTCTCTAAACCGGAAGATTCAATTATTGTAATAAAGTCATCGATCAATTCAAGTATTTTTTCTCTCTTTATTTTATCTCTAAATCTATTTTCCTCAAATAATTGATTTAGGTTTAAAAAAATTAATTCAATTCTATTTTGTCTATATAATGTTATTTCGGAAAGTTGGTTTTTGATATTAAGGTCAATCAAAAAGAGAACTTTTTCTTCAAAAGCTATTATACTATCTTTTAAAATATTATCTAATTCATTCTCTGACCTTAACACTCTTTTTAAAACATCTTTCTCAAAGCTGGCCGCTAAATCAATAAATCTATCCATAGTGTTTTTTAATTATCGCTAACGCTCGGCAATTTGGGAGCCGAGTACTTTCGGCGACCAAACGAAGTTAATAATAAACTAATTCTATTTTGCACAAAATCAGGTAATTTCGTAAAACTGCTCGTTAGCGGCTGGCTTTTATTCTTCTTGCACTTTATATTTTTCAATCGCGGTTTTATACATTGCTTCTACACTGTCTTGAAACCTCGTTTTATTGCCAAGGAAATCTTTAAACTTTTCATATATATTTTTATAAATTATATTGTGTGCAGGATTTTGAAGAAATTCATCCTTGTGCTCATCCATTTCAAATTCTTCGGTTGATGCGAATTTTAATAAGGTTAGCAATTGGTCTTTGTTAATTTGGTCAAGCTCTAACCATTCCTCTTTAGTTGTATCTGTACGATAATAACCTTTATTATTTTCAATCTTTAAGTATTTCATATGTAAGTGTTTTACGTTCTGTATATGCCTCAACACCTGCTTCTAAACAATTTAGAATTACATCATAATTTTTGACTTTACTACCGTCTGAACAAGTTAATTCTTTATCAGAAGGATAACCTGTAAATACGCGATAAACAATTATTTTGTCTTCGATGTTTTTTTGTGTGATAGCAACATAATTTGGTTTTATTGATGCTCCTACTGTACTGTTGTGAGTTACTACAACCACAGGCATCAGTTCTGAAATGTTTTTGATTAATGTGTTTATTTCCTTTTTTAAGAAAAGATTGTCGAATGAAGATTCAGGTTCATCAATTAGAAGTATGTCATATTTCGTAGCGTCTTTAATTTCATGAATTAGATTAAATTCGGAACGTTCTCCTCCTGAAACCTTGAAGCCATCTTTGTTTAGTGTTTCAGATTCAATTTTGATAAAAAATTTATATAGGCCTGCTTCTTCAACGCCCGTTTCTTTAAGTTTTAAAAGATACCCGTAAGGATTGCTATAAATACCAAAAGCGGGACTGTATGTTTTTTTATCGTGCGCTATTTTTTGTAAATCAGAAGCTCCTGTAATTATTTGTGTTGACGTCACGATTGAGAATTTACCCAATTCTTCACGATTAATTTGCCTCTCCGTTTTTAATTCATTCACGACTTCCTCAAATTTTTTGATTTTTATTTCGTCAAGAGCGATTTTATAATAATCTATTTCTTCGATAACTGAATTTGTGGTTTTTATTCCAAGCTCTCTTTTAATGTCTTTTATAATTGAATTGAGCCAAATTTTTTCTTCGTTTTCTTTTTTTGAAGAAATAGCTTTTTCAATTAATTCGAGTAGTAATTTTTTGAGATTGTCAATAGAAATGTATTTAACTATGATGTCTTGATATTCATTGTTTTCAATCAAAGTTGTAACTGATTCTATTACCTTATCAAGATTTTTAAGATCACTTATCGAAAAAATGTCTTCGCTAAATAAAGTACATTTTGAAAACAAGTCTTTCTTTTCATTTTCTGTCGCGAATTTTTTCAATGAATCTAAATAATTTCCAACGTTAAGATGATTTTGTTTTATATCAATTTGAATAACATCTTCGATTACCGATTTTAATTCATTTAAATAATTATTATGAATAATACTTAAACGAGAATCGTTTGTTCTGTTAAATGTTTCTTCATCATTTTGAAGTAGTGAAAACTGTCTTATGTATTTTGCATTTCCTGATGATGACGCAATTTTATTAAGTGTTACGGTCTTTCCAGAAGAACGTTCTCCTAATATTATATTTAACCCTGTTGACAATTCCAATCCATCATCAGTTGCTTGGAAAAAGTCGTTCCCACCATCTTTGGTTAATGAAATCTTACTCTTGTCAGCTAAACAAGATTTTATCCCCGCCAACGATATATCTTTTAAATCAACAAATGTATGTCGAGTAGGGAAATCTTTTAGTTCAGTTTTGAAACGCATATCACTAAACAACACTGGCGTAAGCCCCTGCGGTTCTTTGAACATTCTTTTAAATTTTGATACACTCGCAACTTCTCCGGAACGTTATATGCGGATTTAAAGCCGTAATTGTCGATTGTTTGATTTCTGGACTTTTGTCATAATGTGGAATTAGAACATATTTACTTAAGTCTGTAAAAATATAGTTAAATTGAGTAAGTGTAATGCTATCATCTTTTGTTTTAATTAATGCGGAGACTTGTTTACATTTTTCATCAAAATTTGAAACTTCAAATTCGTCTGTGTCTGTGATTAGTAATAAGTGACCGCCTTCCAAGTCAATCTCAATACCAGGAAAAACCGGAATTGTCAATGAGTTTCTAATTTGATTATACTGATTCATATCAAACACATTATGATTTGTTATAGCTAGTGCGTCAATTTGTAATTTATCAACGTATTCTTTAACTTTTGAAAGGTCAAAGTCAAAATGATAATCACTAATTGTAGAAACAGTATGCGTGTGAAGGTCTATTTTTTTCATTGAAAATCTATTTATTACTTGAATTCTCCTATTCCACGGTGAACTTGCCACCAACTCATAAATACATGCACATTTCTGCAAACTAAAACATTTGCGTCGCAAATAATCATTTGCAAGTAATTATAAATTTCAAGCCCCGCAACATACCAATTTCCCTTTAAACCCCACCAAGTATAAATACCTGATTTCAAAAATTTTATCAACAAAAAAATTCCCCGCTTTCACGAGGAGTTTCAAAATCAAAAACCTAAGCCGTCGTACTCACCCAAACCGTCCCGAGCACATTAAACTTCCCGTCGTTCAGCAAATACTGATCGCCGTTAATTTCCTGATAAAACTCAACCAGCAGCAGGTGCATCTTAACACCAGTGCCCGCAGGCAAAGCCGTTGGCGTCAGCGATACCGAAGTCTCGCTCATGTCAATCGGCAGGTTTGTTACAGGGCTCATGACGAGCGTCGCGGCATCCTGCTCAAAGTCAATCCGCAGGATACCCGAGCGAAAGCTCACATGCGTCGCATGGGCAGGGTAGTGCATCATGTCGGCAGGCACGAGGTTTGGAATCGTAATCTTGCCCGTCGCTTCCGTCAACGCCGTCGGTGCGAACAATACTGCTGACAGCGTCGAGCGCTCGTTAAAATCAAATCCCGAAAGTAGCGCAAGCCCTTCCGCAGTCGTCAGTCCGCCATGTACCTGTCGCTTGCCGCGCGGCATACTTGGGTCGCAGTTCTTTACCTTGGTGAGCAGTTTCATCAGGCGGTTGCTGAGCTTCGGGTCATAAGCCTTCTGGATCAGTTGCGCACCGCCCGTGCGAACGAGCTTCCCTGCACTTGCCACATGCCCGAATTCAGAAACGTTTTCCCTCGTGCGCTTAAACGCAGGGTCATTCATAATCCTGCTCTTCGAAACACCGCCTTTCTTACGGATCATAAAAGTGCCACTCCTTTTCAAAAACGTCACATTGTCTAAACTTCCCTCAATCGGGAAAATACCGGATTGTTTTGCCATAATCTTAAAATTTTACGGGTTAATAGTGAGACAAACCTACAAACCACCAACCGTCACGCCAAATACGCACTGCCGGATTCTGTCATTTGTGCCGAATTTGCAGTTTTTTGCACGGTTTTACCGTTTTAGTCAATTTTTAATTCGCAATAAGTCATAAAATAATAAATAAAATTTGCTTCGTATATTAAAATTTGATAATATTGTCTGAAGTTCTGCAAAATAATAACGATTAATGCAATTATAGTTTAATTACGCATAGTAGGCGGGGGTTATACAGTTGTTTTACGGTGTTCAATACGTTATCAAATACTATTACTCCGTCATTACTCCGTCATTACCCCGTCATTACCCCGTGTATTCAATTTTGCAGCAACCCATAAATCCAACCCATAAGACACTACAAGCCTATGAAGCCACTATGCGTAGTACCCGAAGACGTCCAAAGAATTACCGGAAAAGGCGAACGATACAGCCGCGAAGTCATCCGTAAAATCAAGCTGCTCAACAACAAAGCATCCCACCAACTGGTGACCATACACGAACTCAGCACCTATCTCGGCCTCGAGGAAAAAGACGTCGAAAGCAGACTTTGCTGAGCACCAAACGGCAATGCGCGGGAAAAACCACGCACACTTCCTAAAGCTGCAATGCTGGACAAATTTCATTTCATAAGGAATGATAGGGCAGGGCAGGACAATTCCCGACTTGCACAAATTCTGGACACGCTCGATATAGCTACAGGGTATATTACGTTGAAGTCCATCAGCCCATAAAACAAAAAATCACCAAGCCACAACCTGCAGCTTGATGAATTTTATACTTGATATTCTGGTCACTGACCAAAGCCTGTAAGCCTTATGGCTTGACGTTGCCTTCTATTGAATCGTCATAGGTCTGCCCGGTAATAGCACCATACGCGCGCTTGGCCATCGCCACGATCATATTGTTTTTCAAATCCCAGTAGTAACCTTCAGACGGCGCAAACTTAATGACCGATATCCTCGGGTCATGCTTGCCCTCCGTAAACCAGGTTTTGAGCGTATCGTCCCAAAGCTCGTCAATCTTAGCGGCATCGGCACTAATTGTAGCATTGCCGTAAAGTGATAGGAAATCACTGTAAGAAGAACCCTGAAAGAAAAGCTGCACTGCCGGGTCTGCTGCAATCTCGCGGTTCTTGTGGCTGTCGTTGGCACTCAGGTACCAGAAATTGCCTTCATCGTCAATCTGCTGGTGTGACATCGGCCTTGAATTAATGGGCATTCCGGTTTTAATTCCTGTGCAAAAGAAGCCCGACGATGCTGCCGTGGCCAATTCCTTAATCTTCTCGCGAGCTTCATTGCCTGAAAGATCCTTAAAGTTGTCTTCCGGCTGGTTTTTGTTGATTGAGTCCATTTTAGGTGTATTTTTATATTTACCTAAAGTTACGCAATGATCGGTTCACGGCGTTACAGATTATCATTCTGTTAGGAATCGTTTAAGCCCGTACCGCTCCCGAAATGTATCCCTCCCGGCAAATGTTTAATCCGGGAGGCAATACAATATTCTCTTCTAAGAAACTCAGGTACTAAGTAGCGAAGTGTCTAAGGCACTAAGGCACTACTTTTTCTCCCCGTTCTGCTCAACCTTCGCATCCATCATCTCCATCAACTTCATCCCCAACAACCCACTAATAGCTCCATCGCTTCCGGCATTCCCGGTAATCAAAACATCCGGGATCACCTTAATCTTACCTTTCCCAATCTCCTCAGTGATTTTATACTTGGTAAAATTATCACCACCCATTGCCGAAACCTGCAATTCATAAGCCTCCGCAGTCGATTTACCAATCGCCATGATCTTTTCAGCTTCTGCCAGACCGGTTTTAGAAATCCGTTCCGCTTCAGCACTCGCAGTAAGTTTAGTTGCCTCAGCCTGCGCACCCGCTCTTGCCTTGGTAGCTTCCGCCTCAGCATTCGCACGCATTTTCGTAGCTTCCGCCTCAGCGTTTACATTCAGTTTCAAACTGGTTGCATCACCTTCGGCTTTCTTAACCGTTGCATCTGCGGTTCTTTGTGCAATCTCAACACTTTGTGAGGCGCGTACAATTTCCTTCTGCATATCAGCAATTGCGGTTTCTTTTTCCATTCCCTGACGTTGTTCCTGCGCCATTTTCTGGGTTTGGTAAGTCTTTTGTTCCTCCTCGGCAAGTTTCCTGTCAGTTAAGGTTTTCATCAACGAATCAGGCGGAACAATGTCACCAATCAGCGTATCAACTGCATTCACATTATACTCATCCAAAACCACCTTGATATGATTCTTAGCAGATTCCTGACGTTCTTTCCTAGTACTCAGGAAAGAAATCACATCGCTTTCCTGAGCCGAGTTCCTGAAATAGTTACCAATCGTTGGCTCCAAAACCTGTGAAACCAGATTGGTCATGCTTCCGAAACGCGCAATCACTTTAGGTGCCTCATTGGCCGGAACGTGGATGATCTGCGAAACGTCAAGGTTGAACGGGAAACCATCTTTTGAACGCACTGTAATCGTAGACAAATTATGGTCAAGGTTGTGCGCCTCACTTCTGGCATCAGCCCAATTCAAAACCAGGTTCGTTGTCGGAACAGGCTCTAATTTGGTAGTGTATTTGTTCAGGGCGTATTTACCGGTGCCCAGGGGCTTCATCCATACACCGCGTTGTCCTTTTGAAACGATGTTCCCGTGTTTGAAATGCTCTCCGGTAACATCCATTCCATCTTCACCGATGTAAGAAATCACAACGCCTACGTAACCAATCGGCACATCAGTCATTGGGTTCTGCTCGATCTGGATGGCCCATGTATTGATATAGTAAGAACCTGCCAGCATCACTTGCGGCTGCAAACCACGATTTCCGCCATTATTCAGGAAATGGTCAACATCCTGGAAATTATTATGCCCTTCGACATTCTTACCCGCGATCTGTCCTTGCGGAATCGGATCGCCGTCGAGTGCGGTTACGATACCAATCATGTTTTCAAAAATCTTGATTTGATCGGCAATCACGATTTCAAAAAGGAACGTGTTGATACGATAAGAACCGGTCGTAATAAATGCCGTCTGGCGTCCTTTCTGCCCGCCATTGTTCAGGAAAGCAGTGGCATCCTGAAAGTTATCCGATTGTACTTTTCGGGCGAGGATGCGACCCGTTGGGATTTCCTGTCCGTCCTTGCTCAGAATCAAACCGATTTTTCCTTCCGGAATGATAGTGAAAGCGCTCATGTCGACCGAATACTGCCAGATCCACATCATCCAGTACAATCCCGGCGCTAATGTTTTTGCCTGAAAACCGGCTTCACCTTTAGTGGCGATAATCCTGCCATCGGGCAACGATTTTTCTGCTCCGAAGAGCACGAATTTTTTGGTCACAAGACCGATTTTATCTTCCGGAACGATGACCATTCCGAAGAAGACGCGCAAAACAAATTTGTAAAAAAGAACACACAATAAGATGAGTAAAACCCACCAGTAATCAGTTACCATTGTTATCATTTTTTTATAGATTAGGCTGTAAAATTACTGCAAAATTTGAGGATGATAACAAGAATTTCAGATAATTAACGTTTGAAAAATCCTACTTAAATTTTGTGAAAAAATACCGATACTAAGGCCATAAATTGTCATTAGGTGACATTCATTTTAGTGAAGTAAACAATGATTTGGATTTTTGGCATTAACAGAAATTCAAACGTTATAGCTGATGTTGGCG
The DNA here is from genome assembly GCF_051373205.1 of Flavobacterium sp. 3HN19-14. NCBI lineage: Bacteria > Pseudomonadati > Bacteroidota > Flavobacteriia > Flavobacteriales > Flavobacteriaceae > Flavobacterium > Flavobacterium sp. 3HN19-14. The sequence goes on along the minus strand of NZ_JBPPZT010000001.1, from coordinate 3,070,873 downwards.
GTCGTTTGGCGCATAAACTTAAAAACTGCTGCCATTATTTCTTCCTGTTCTCAGCAATCATAGCAGAGTTCTTGCAAGCCCATTCCAACATTACTACCAAATGCCTTAAAAATTCCTCGCCCATTGGCGTAATCGTATATTCAACTTTTGGTGGAATCTGAGGAAAGATTTCGCGATTGACCAATCCGAAAGATTCAAGCTCACGCAGCGTAACGGTAAGCATTTTTTGTGAAATACCGCCAATGCCATGCTTCAATTCATTAAAGCGCATTGTTTTACTTTTCCCGAGCGTTACCATTACGAAAACCGACCATTTATCGCCAACCGTACTCAAAACGTCCTTTACCGGACATAAAGTCACATTACTTTCCTTGATTTCGAAAAAATCTGAAATTTTTTTTTGGGTCTCTTGCTCTGTAAATGCTGTAATCGTTTCCATTTGGTGACTGTGTTTCCGGCAGGTGCCTTCTTGTGGGTTAAATTATTTCGCTGTTCCTTTGTGGTATACAAAAGTAACTAAAAAACTATTGTAAACTAATTTTTCTATTATTTTAACCATTAATGCTAATAAAAATGAGCAAAAAAGTAATCTTAATCACCGGTACCAACAGTGGATTCGGGTGGTTGCATGCACAAACATTGTCAAAAGCCGGGCATACCGTTTATGCCACGATGAGAAATACAAACGGAAAAAACAAAGACAAGGCAATTGAACTGGCACAATCGGACAATGTTCATGTGATAGAAGTTGATCTTTCAAGTGCCGATTCAGTAAATGCTGCAATCAGTGAAATCATCCGGAAAGAAAACCGCATCGACGTTTTAATCAACAACGCCGGCAATTTCCTTGGCGGGATAGCTGAAACTTTCACAGAGGATGATATTGATAAACTTTATGATGTGCATTTAAAAGCGACGTGGCGCACCATCAAAGCCGTACTTCCAAAAATGCGTGAACAGGGTGAAGGACTTATCGTTAACACGTCAAGCGTATTGGGACGTTTTTCAGCGCCGTTCATGACGTTCTATAACTCTGCTAAATTTGCTGTCGAAGGGCTCAGCGAAGGACTGCATTACGAAGTGCGCCCGCTCGGAATTGATGTTGCCATTGTGCAACCTGGCACTTTTCCGACTGATATTTTCGGAAGTGCACAATATGGTTCTGATGCTTCGGTAATCGATGGTTACGGAGATTTGGCAGCCATTCCTGAACAAATCGGAGCCGGTATCGGTACGTTTTTTGAAAATGCCAAACCTGACCCGCAACGCGTTGCCGATGCTGTTTTAAATTTGGTCGAATTGCCTAAAGGACAACGTCCGCTGCGCACGGTTGTTGATGCTATGACAGGCGAATTCGCCAATGAAGCCAACGCTAATGTTGGGGTTCAGTACAAAAACTTCGTATCGTCGTTTGGATTGCAGGAGTTGTTGAATTAATTATTGGGTTCAGGGTTCATGGCCTCAGCGAACATTTAAAAAGGGCATAAGATAAATTTTACCTTATGCCCTTAATTATTTGATTAGCATTTTAACGCAAAGTTTTTAACCCTAAACCCTGTACCCAATACATTACTTATATCTATAGGTGAATCACCTCGCCATAAGCATCAGCTACAGCTTCCATCACTGCCTCGCTCATCGTAGGGTGCGGGTGGATAGATTTAAGTATTTCGTGTCCTGTGGTTTCTAATTTTCTTCCAACAACCGCTTCTGCAATCATGTCGGTAACGCCGGCGCCAATCATGTGGCAGCCAAGCCATTCGCCATATTTGGCATCGAAGATTACTTTTACGAATCCGTCAGGAGTTCCTGCAGCTTTAGCTTTTCCGGAATGCGGTGAACGGGAATTTTCCGATTTTTAATTCATACCCTTTTTCTTTCGCCTGTTTTTCAGTCATCCCGACTGATGCGATTTCCGGAGTGGCATAGGTACAACCCGGAACGTTGCCGTAGTCAATCGGGTCTACGTGAAGACCTGCAATTTTTTCCACGCAAGTGATGCCTTCCGCGGAAGCGACGTGTGCCAAAGCCTGACCGGGAACAACATCTCCAATGGCATAATAACCCGGAACGTTGGTCTGGTACCATGAATTCACTAAAATTTTATCTCTGTCAGTAGCAATACCCACTTCTTCCAAACCGATATTTTCGATGTTCGATTTGATTCCGACTGCAGAAAGTACGATATCGGCTTCTAAAACTTCTTCACCTTTAGCCGTTTTTACAGTTGCTTTTACGCCTGAACCTGAAGTATCCAATTTTTCTACAGAAGAATTCGTCATGATTTTGATGCCCGCCTTTTTCAAAGAACGCTCGAATTGTTTCGAAATATCTTCGTCTTCAACCGGAACAACATTCGGCATGAATTCAACGATGGTTACATCAGTTCCCATAGAATTATAGAAATGCGCGAACTCAACGCCAATCGCACCTGAACCAACAACAATCATCGATTTTGGCTGCTCAGGAAGTGTCATCGCCTGACGGTATCCGATTACCTTTTTACCATCTTGCGGCAAATTCGGCAATTCTCGCGAACGCGCGCCGGTTGCGATAATAATATGGTCAGCTGAATATTCTGTTACTTTATTGTCTTTATCAGTCACATCGACTTTTTTGCCCGGCTTGATTTTTCCGGCACCGTCGATAACATCGATCTTATTTTTCTTCATCAGGAATTGCACACCTTTGCTCATGCCGTCGGCAACATTTCTTGAACGCTGTACGACTGCGCTGAAATCTTTGTCGAATTCCTTGATTGTTAATCCGTAATCTGAAGCATGTTTCAGGTAATCAAAAACCTGCGCCGATTTCAACAGCGCCTTTGTCGGGATACAACCCCAGTTAAGGCAGATGCCGCCAAGGTTTTCCTTTTCGATAATGGCTACTTTAAAGCCCAATTGTGAAGCACGGATGGCGGTTACATAACCTCCGGGACCACTTCCTAAAACAATGATATCGTATTTCATTTTATAAAATTTTAGAGTTCAGATTTTAGATTTCAGATTGCCAAAATCTGTTTTATTTTGCGTTAGCGAAATTAATGAATTATGTCGAAAGTCGAAAGTCAAAAGCCGAAAGTTTAGCGTTATCGTCGACTTGTCATTTGTAATATTTTTTTATGTCTATTGTACTTCGTTAATATTTCCGATTTTTTTGATGAGCGAAACGATTGTCGTCGCGATGATGGCACCTGAAAATGCGAGTGCGATGTCTTTCTGCGCGTCCCAGATATCGCCTTGGAGTCCGAGGTAGGCGTCGCCTTGTGCTTTGAAAAATACATCGGCAACGGCCGATTCAATCAATTCATAAAACGCACTGATGGACAATGTGATTTCAATTGGTAATGTCCACGCGACCCAAGCCGGAAACTTCAGCCATTTGAGGAACATTTCGCGCATCGGATAAGCCAATAAAAATCCGAAACTGAAATGCACGATGCGGTCGTAATGGTTTCTTTTGAGGTCAAGCGCATCTTTTAGCCAGTAACCAAAAGGGTTTTCGGCATAAGTGTATTTCGAGCCATACACGTGAAGGCACAAATAAATGCAAATCAGCAAATAACTCAGGTCGCTGAATTTGTATTTTTTATAAGTCGAAAACAAGAATCCGAGGAAAATAAAAACCAATGTATTTTCAAGCAGCCAGTTGGAAGAATCAGTATTGCCTACATACGAATTAATCCAGTTGATCAGGAAGAAAACCATAAAGCCAATCAGCCAGTAATTTTTCTTAAAATCAGTACGCTCTTTTGAAATTGCGATTGTAAATGCCATATCTATATTTTGGTTTCGGCTAAAAATTGTGAGTCGTAAAGCTTTTTATAATAGCCCTCGGTTTTATTGAGCAGTTCGAAATGGCTGCCTTCTTCTACAATTAATCCTTTGTCCATTACAATGATTTTGTCAGCTTTTACGATGGTAGCTAAACGGTGCGCAATGACAATTGACGTGCGGCCTTTCGTAATGGTTTCAGTAGCTTTCTGGATCAATTCTTCAGAATAAGTATCAATCGAAGAAGTCGCTTCGTCTAAAATCAAAATACTCGGATTGCTCACATAAGCGCGCAAAAACGCAATCAGTTGCCGTTGCCCTGACGAGAGCATCGCGCCGCGTTCCTTTACATTGTAATGAAATCCGCCCGGAAGGCTCATGATGAAATCGCGCACACCAATCTTATCCGCGGCAGCATAAACCTGCGCTTCAGTAATCGCCGGATTGTGAAGTGTAATATTGTTGTAAATCGTATCGGCAAAAAGAAAAACATCCTGCAAAACCACGGCAATCTGCATGCGCAAAGAATCAAGCGAATATTCTTGGATGTTCTGCCCGTCGATGCAAATCGCACCGCCATTGATTTCGTAAAAGCGATTCAGCAGATTGATGATGGTGGATTTTCCTGCTCCTGTCGCGCCTACGATGGCAACGGTTTCGCCGGGTTTTCCCTGGAATGAAATGCCTTTGATGACTTCTTCGTCCGGATTATAACCGAAATGCACGTTCTGGAATTCTATTTTTCCTACAAATTCAGGCGCTGCGATGGTGCCTTTGTCCTGAATCTGGTCTTCGGTATCGAGTACGTCAAAAACGCGGTTCGCGGCAATCATACCCATTTGCATTTCATTGAATTTATCTGCGATTTGCCTCAGCGGATTGAAAAGCATTCCGATAAACATTGTATAAGTGAATAAATCGCCAAACGTCGTTTCGGTATTTCCATTTAAGATTTGCATCCCGCCGACCCAGACGACACAAGCCAGTGTAAGCGACGAAATGATATCGGCGATAGGGAAGAAGATGGAGTTATACAGAATTGTCTTGATCCACGCGTTGCGGTGACGGTCGTTGATGACGCTGAATTTTTTGGCTTCGATTTTTTCGCGGGTAAATAACTGTACGATTTTCATTCCGGTGACGCGTTCCTGCACGAAAGTGTTGAGGTTGGAGACTTCGGTACGCACCATTTCGAAAGTGAGCTGCATTTTCTTTTGGAAAATCCTTGTAAAGAATACCAGCAGGCATCGCCACCATGACAATCCACGACAAATGCCAGTTCATGCAGAACATAAAAACGAGCACGGCAATCATTTTCATCAAATCGCTGACAATCATAAAAAGCCCTGGCTGAATATTCCTGCAATCGATTGGATGTCAGAAACCGTACGTGTCACCAATTGCCCGACCGGCGCATTATCGAAATATTTCATCCGGAACGTTAGGATGTGGCGGAACAATTTGTTGCGGATGTCTTTGATGATGTCCTGCCCGAGCCAGTTCGCCCAAAAGACAAAATAGAATTGTGAAAGCACTTCTAACAGCAAAACGCCAGCCATTAAAAGAATGTAATACAAAAGCCCCTGCTGGTCGTGCGATTTAATGTAGCCATCGACAGTCTGCTTCAGTAAATACGGCCGCAACGCCGAAAAAACCGACAGCGCAACCGCCATAATGATGACGCCGTTGAACATGCGCTTGTATGGTTTTGTGTAAACCATGATGCGTTTGAAAACTTTGGTGTCGAATGCTTTTGCTTTCATTTATAGGTATAAGGTGAAGAGTTCACGGTGCAGGGTCGCTACAGACTGAAATCTGCTATCTGTTTTTTAAATATTCGTAATCAATTTCCGTTAAAAAAAGCCCGTATGCGGGGACTGAAAACCGGCTTCTCTTCTGTCTTTGCTGGCGATGATGGTTTTTAAATCGTCTGTTGTGATTTTTCCGAGGCCGATATTTACTAATGTCCCGACGATGGCACGAACCATATTTCGTAGAAACCTGTCAGCGGAAATGGTGAAAATCAATTTATCATTTTCATGTTTCCAGAAAGCTTCGGTGATTTTACAATTGAATGTATTCACATCGGTGTTGACTTTTGAAAAACATTCGAAATCGGTGAAATCGAGCAGCATTGCAGCAGCTTTGTTCATTGCACCAACATCGAGTGGTAATGTATAATGCCACGCCAATTCAGATGAAAATACATCTTTTTTGCGTGAAATATGGTATTCGTAAGTGCGTTTTGTTGCGTCGAAGCGGGCATGAGCGTCGTCGTGCACGGCAATAATATCAACAACAGCGATATCTTTCGGTAAATACGAATTGAGTTTGTGCACTACAACCGGAATGTCGTTGATTTCATCTGAATCGAAATGCGCATACATTTTTTTCGCATGGACTCCGGTATCAGTGCGTCCGGCACCCATCAGTTCAATTGGATTTCCGAGCATTGTCGATAGTGCTTTGGTTAGCGTTTCCTGCACGGTGACGGCGTTGGGCTGCGATTGCCAGCCGTGATAATTGGTGCCGTTATAGGAAAATTGAATGAAGTAGCGCAAGGTTAAAAGTAGCAAGGTTACAAAGTAGCAAAGTTACAAAGTTTTTGGGTGTTGGTCTGAAATTATCAAAATTAAAAATGAATTATAGCTGTCCTGATTAGAAACTCTGAAACTTTGTAACTTTGAAACTTTAAAACTCTGAATGAAGAAAATCCTTCTGCTTTCCGATACGCACAGTTATATTGACGAAACGATTTTAAAATATGTCGCGCAGGCCGATGAGGTCTGGCATGCCGGCGATATTGGCGATTTGATTGTTACCGATACGATTAAGAAATTGAAACCGTTGCGTGCGGTTTTTGGCAATATTGATGATGATAAGGCGCGGATGGAATTTCCGTTGCATAACCGTTTTAAGTGTGAAGATGTTGATGTGTGGATTACGCATATCGGCGGTTATCCCGGGAAATACAACCAGAATATCAGGAGCGATTTGTTTTTGAATCCGCCGAATCTGTTCATTTGCGGGCATTCGCATATTTTGAAAGTGATGTTTGACAAGCAGCATAATTTTTTGCATATGAATCCGGGCGCTTGTGGGATTCATGGGTTTCATAATGTGCGGACGATGCTGCGGTTTGTGGTGGATGGGGAGAAGATTCGGGATTTGGAGATTGTGGAAATTGAGAAGAAGAATTAGATAATGAGAAAATTAGCGAATTAGCGAATGCCTTGTTTGCGCGTAATGTATTGTCTATATTGACTCCTCAGTTTTCACATGATGTTTATGCTCAAACTTGGCATTCGCTAATTATCACATTCGCTAATCCGCTAATTAACAAAAAAAGCCCGGACGTTAATCCAGGCTTTCCTTCGCACTAATAAACTAAGTTTATAGGTTTATCTCAAACGGTCTACAGATTTTACGAGATCTTCATCCTTCTTGATGGCTTTATTGGCAAGGGCCAAGAAAACGATAGCAACAATCGGGAGGAACATTCCAATACCTTTCTCAGCAACGGCGGGCGTCGCTCCAGATAAATTTAGTGAACGGTAAACAAATAATCCTAATAAAATTAAATTCAATATGATGTTCAGTCTGCCTAAAACAAACTGATGCTGTCTCTTTTTGTATGAAAAAATACTCAATAATGACAAAGTTGTGCTTAAGCCGAAGAGCGTTACATAAACCATGTCCATCATGAAATAAAAATCCTTGTTGCCTTCGAGCGTCCACAACGGGAAAACAAACGGCAAAACCATTGTCGCCACAAGCGCGAGCACAAGATAAACAGTTTGGATTCTCTGGATCATTTCGGTAAATTTTCAGCACAAAAATATATTTTCTTTTTAATAAATACTATTGCAACATCAAATTTTATTTGTATCATTGCAATACAAAACCGTAAGTACTTCATCTACGGACTATTCATTTGCGAAAAAATTCACACCCCCTTTACTTTTCAACAATTAAATTCAAATAACATTCATGTTTGAAATTTCTGCATTAAAAGAAATGAAGCTTACCGAGCTTCAGGAAATTGCCAAATTGGCCAAAACAATAAAATTTGCCGGCGTTAAAAAAGAGCATCTGATCAATATGATTTTGGAACAACAAGCTGCTGCTGCCGGTGCTTCAGATAATAATTCTGCGCCATCAGATGCTGACGAAAAACCGAAAAGAGCGCGTATCTCTGCTGATAAATCCCCGAAAATCACTAAAAACGATAAAAAAGGAATTTTTAAAGCTGATAATGAAATTCAGACTGTAGCTTCGGCTACATTATTCGATGAAAATCCTGTAACTGAAGCGCCAAAAGTTGAGGTTACTACAGAAAATGCAACTCCAAGAGAAGAAAGAAAAGTAATCAAATTCAAAAAATCCGATTACGAGAATAAGATCAACAAGGCTAAGAATAAAATTGTTCCGGCCAGCGCACAAAATGCAGCGCAATCTTCTGAAGAAAATACGCCTACTGAGAATACGACTGTTTCGGCAGAAAATGAAAATGTTGCTGAAGAAGTTCAGGAACCTAAAATCAATCCGAATCAAAAACAACAAAATCAAAAGCAGCACCAAAACCAACAGCGTGAAGCCAACGGTAATGCTAATAACAACAACGGAAACAATGTTCCGAATGGCAACCAGAATCCTAATTTCAATAAAAATAAGAAGAATAATTTCCGCGATGCAGATTTTGAATTCGACGGCATAATTGAAAGCGAAGGCGTTTTAGAAATGATGCCTGACGGTTACGGATTCTTGCGTTCTTCCGATTATAATTATTTAGCATCTCCGGATGATATTTATTTGTCAACTTCACAAATTCGTCTGTTCGGACTAAAAACCGGCGATACTGTAAAAGGTGTTGTGCGCCCACCAAAAGAAGGAGAGAAATTTTTTCCTCTGGTACGCGTTTTAAAAATTAACGGACATGACCCGCAAGTCGTACGCGACAGGGTTTCTTTTGAGCACCTGACGCCGATTTTCCCACAGGAAAAATTCAAGATTGCAGAAAAAGGAAGTTCGATTTCTACACGAATAATCGATTTATTTTCGCCAATCGGAAAAGGGCAGAGGGGCATGATTGTCGCCCAGCCGAAAACCGGTAAGACGATGCTTTTGAAAGACATCGCCAATGCAATTGCGGCGAATCACCCTGAAGTCTATCTTTTGGTTTTACTGATTGACGAACGTCCGGAAGAAGTAACCGATATGCAAAGAAGTGTTCGTGGTGAAGTAATCGCTTCGACTTTCGACCGTGAGCCGCAGGAACACGTGAAAATTGCGAATATCGTTCTTGAAAAAGCGAAAAGACTTGTTGAATGCGGGCATGACGTCGTAATTTTACTTGATTCAATCACACGTCTCGCGAGAGCTTATAACACGGTTCAACCTGCTTCAGGAAAAGTATTAAGTGGAGGTGTAGACGCGAATGCTTTACAAAAACCAAAACGTTTTTTCGGTGCTGCAAGGAATGTTGAAAATGGCGGTTCACTGAGTATCATCGCAACTGCGTTGACAGAAACTGGTTCTAAAATGGACGAGGTTATTTTTGAGGAATTCAAAGGAACGGGTAATATGGAATTACAGCTCGACCGTAAAATCGCCAATAAGCGCATATTTCCGGCAATTGATCTGACGTCTTCGAGCACGCGTCGGGATGATTTACTTTTAGACCAGAATATCATCCAAAGAATGTGGATCATGCGCAAATATCTGGCAGATATGAATCCGGTTGAAGCAATGGATTTCATCAACGACAGGTTTAAAAAAACCAGGAATAATGAAGAGTTTTTGATTTCGATGAATGACTAATAAAGTGTCAAGTTCAATTTCAAATTTCAATATCAAATAAAAAGTCCCGTGATGAGCGGGACTTTTTATTTTAATGTAATTAAGATTTTTTACTTCAGAAATTAATTCACGATTACTTTCTTAACTGTAGATTGCGTTCCTGAAGTCATTTTCAAAATATAAAACCCGTTTGGAAGATTTTCAAGCGTATAAGTATTATTTTGTAATACTGGTTTTTTGATTTGCTGAATCAATTGCCCGTTGATATTGACAAGATTGATTTCGTCAAGCGTAACTTCTGTTTGTATGTTTATTTTATGGTCGTTTGACGGATTCGGATAAACCGCAACATTGTCAAGCAATTGTAAATCTTCGGTAGACAAAAATGCTATGTTTGGCCAACGGTTTTCCGCTGCCGGACCACCCCAAATCAAAGTTGCCAGATACGGATTGTCAATGAACGGGTTTCTGTTCCCTTGACCGTAGGTATTATTGGCATTGCCTAAATAAGTATTCCTCGCGTCTTCGAAAGCAGATACCGGGTCTTCAGCATTCCATTGCAAAAGCAGGTCGATCATGTTGGGATCGGTCGCATTAATTGTTCCGACTGCAACGTTTTTAGGAAGACAACGCGTGTTATAACGCAAATACATATACATCATCATCCTTGCGATATCGCCTTTCCACTGGTCACCCGGATACCAGTTCGCACCGGTCGTACCTGAGTTTCCTGTTCCGGAAGCAAATTTTCTGCTGCCGCGTGAACCATTCCTCTGTACGTCTGAAGCACGCAAGTGATGTGCATCTGAACAGGCCCAGCTCGTACCAAGATCCGGCGTTCCAAGGGATTTCGCATAAGTATGCTCTCTGTTCCATTCGCCGCTGCCACCGCCATTACTGTTTTTTGGCCTTGAAATGTCGTTGGTCACATCGCCATCAGTGCCATTTTCCCAACCATAAACTAATAATACGTTATTGGAATTGGCAGGATCTTTATCGATAATTTTGTCGGCATCCCAGATATCATCATAACTGAGCGTATGCGTATGCGTTGTTGTAATTTTTGTAGCCAGTGCAGCTTTTAAAGCCGTGCTGTTTTGCGCCCAGTTGAAACCATTGTAATAAGCTGCCGGATCTCCGAACTGAGCCAATAAAAGTGACACTTGTAAGAGCGCCGCAAATAGAAATATTTTTTTCATTGTAGTTTTTTAGGACGGCAAATGTATATTGTTTTTTTTGATTTTTCAGAATTTTAACTTATGAAAATCAATTTGTTATAAAAAAAGCGCCTCTTGTTGAAGCGCTTTTTTGTAAGAATATGAAATTGAATTAATTTACAAGCAATTTCTTTGTAATCGTTTGATTATCAGAAGTGAGTTTCAGAAAATAAAATCCTTGCGCAAGACTTTCAACTGTATATGTATTATTTTGTGACACAGGCTTCATAATTCGTTGAACGATTTGTCCGTTGATATTGACGAGGTCGATTTCATCAAGCACCACATCGCTCTGAATATTGACACGGCTGTCGTTTGTCGGATTTGGAAAAACGCTGGCATTCGTCAAGGCAGTATAAGTCGGTGTTGAAAGTGCTGCACCCCATATCGCCAACACATATTCAGGATGGTCAATAAATGGATTTCTGTTGCCCTGCACTGCATAAATCGCATTGTTTCTGGCAATTTCCTTTGCACTCACAGGATCAGCAAGATGCCATGCATAGAGCATATCGAGCGACCATTGCTCAAATACTTTTGTATTAGTGCCATCAAGAAACGCAGCACCATTGGAGTTGTTATTCTCCCAGGTTGCAATCACATCCTGATAGCAGGTTGCCATGTAAAAATAATTTCTGGCGACATCACCTTTATAATCATCAGCTGGTTCAAAAACCGTCATCGAAAGGCTGCCCGAAGCAATGTTGTTTCCAAGTTTTGCACCGTTTGAGGAAGTGTATGTTGCGTTTCCGACGATTCCGTAAGCATAATTTCCTCTTATACCATTTACCTTTTTATCCGTAGGCATCACGTGAAATGCATCAGAATACATTGGCGTAGCGTTATTAAACCAGCTTTTCGGGAAAGTGTGCTCTTTGTTGAAGAACTCACATTCACTTGTTCCGCCGGAACCCTGGTCTGATTACCGTTTGCGCCTGTTCCAAAATTGAAATCGCAGTTAGAATAAATATCCCAGACTTTTCCGTTGGCTTTTGCATCCGATGACGGATACAAGTTCCATAATCCGGGAGAATAAGAAATTGCGGTATGTGTGTGGATTTTTGTATACAATTGCGTTTTCAGTACGTAACCCGTTCCGGTTGCAGTGTTGTAATAACCTGCAGGAATTTGCGCAAAACCAAAAATCGAAACCAGTAAAAGCAGTAAAGTGTATTTTGTTTTCATAGTATTTATTTTCGTTCCAGTAAAGCCATATAAAATCCGTCAAAACCAGATTCTGACGCCAGGATTTTCGAATCTTTTACAAAGGTAAAGTTTTTCCCATTTTCAGTAGTTAAGAAATGCTTAACTTGTTCCTGATTCTCAGAAGGCAATACTGAACAGGTGGCATAAACAAGCTTTCCGCCGGGTTTTACAATCCTTGAATAACTTTCGAGCACTTCAGCTTGTACTTTTCGGATGTTGTCGATAAATTCAGGCTGCAGTTTCCACTTCGCATCCGGATTCCTTTTCAAAACGCCCAATCCGCTGCAAGGCGCATCAATTAAGACACGGTCGGCTTTTTCCTGTAATTTTTTGATGACTTTCGTCGAATCGATAATCTTATATTCGATGTTGAAGGCGCCGTTTCTTTTGGCACGTAATTTCAACTGCTTCAATTTGCTTTCGTACAAATCCATCGCAATTAACTGGCCTTTGTTTTCCATTAATGAAGCCAGATGCAAAGTTTTTCCGCCCGCACCGGCGCACGTATCAACAACGCGCATTCCGGGTTTTACGTCAAGGAAAGCAGCAACTAATTGAGAATTTGCGTCCTGGACTTCGAATAATCCTTCTTTAAAAGCGTCGGTTAAGAATACATTTGCCCTTTCTTTCAAAACCAAAGCATCAGGCTGGTCTTTCAAAAATTCTGTTTCAATGTTCAGATCCATCAAAATGGCGCGCAGTTTTTCTTTGTCGTTTTCAGCGTATTGACGCGCAAGATCACTTTTGCCGGTTGGTTTTGCGCATTGATCTCTTTAGTCCACACAGCTTCACCGAGTTCTTTTACGCCGAGTTCATCCATCCAATCAGGAATCGATTCTTTCATCGTGCGGATTTTTGACAATTCGTCAAAACGCCCTTTGATTTTACGTTCCGGCGTACCTTCCAATTGTCTCCAATCCGGAATCGGGTAGCCGCGCAAAACGGCCCAAACAGCAAAAATCCGCCATAAATCGTCGCGGTCAAACGGTTCTTTTACAGAAGCGATTTCTGAATATAATCTTTTCCAGCGTACGATCTCATAAATGGTTTCGGCCACAAATTTGCGGTCATGGCTGCCCCAGCGCTTGTCTTTTTTAGTGCCCGCGCCACCACTTTATCGGCATATTCTCCTTCATTAAATATCGCGTGCAGCGAGTCTATTGTGGTGTAGACTAAATTTCTGTGTAATCTCATTTTTTATTTTTGTGGGTGCAAAGGTAGTTCTAAAAAGTCGAAAGTTGAAAGTCAAAAGTCAAAAGTCTGGAAATCAACCAAAATTTCTTTCATCCTGGACTTTCAGCTTTCGACTTTTCATTTTCGACTCAATCATGTTTTCCATTAAAATAAGTATTCCACTTACCCTGAACTTTCATCACCTGCTCAATCACATCGCGAACAGCACCTTTTCCGCCATTTTTATGCGAAATGTAAGTCGAAATCGACTTGATTTCGGGGCTTGAATCCTGCGGACAACTTGGCAGACCAACGAGTTGCATTACATGATAATCGGGAATATCGTCGCCCATGTACAGCACTTGCCCGGCTTTAATGCCATATACATCAATATATTCCTTGAAAGTATCAACTTTATTTGGGCAACTCAGATGAATGTCTGTAATTCCGAGATTCCTAAGTCTGATGCGCACGCCCTCACTGCTTCCGCCCGAAATGATGCACACATTATAACCGCTTTCAACGGCGGCTTTCATTGCAAATCCGTCGCGGATGTTCATCGTTCGCAACATTTCCCCGGTTTGCGTTATATGCACGGTACTGTCGGTCAATACGCCATCAACATCAAAGATGAACGTCGTGATGTCGTTCATGATTTCTTTATAACTTTTTGCCATTTTCCTGTATGGATTGGGTTAATAACTGGTAGATATTTTGCAGATTTTCATCGGTCAGAAAATCCAAATGTGCCTCAATTGTCTTACTATCATTTCGTTTTGCGGGCAGGTTTGCGCTTCTGAAGGCGAAAGCGTCATGACTTTTCCGGCAGTTTCTGCAATCAATGGTTTCAATATATCGAATGGAACCTGCTTTTCAAAACAAATCTGATCGCCGATTTCATACAAATGATTGACGAAATTATTGACAAAAACAGCTGCAACATGCAGTGATTTCCGTTGAACGGAATTTATTGTAAAAACTTTCTCAGAAATAGCTTTCGCAACTGTATCAAGCGTGATATAATCATAGCCAAATTCTGTTTCAAGACAAATCGGGATTTCTGAAAAATCAATTTCCTTACCTTTTGTAAATGTCTGCAAAGGATAAAAGACGCCACGCCTGTTATTTTCGTTCATTCCGTCAAGCGGAAAACTTCCCGATGTATGCGCGACGAGCCGGTTTTTAAAAGGCAATTGCGCCGCCACTTCCGCTACGGCATTATCAGAAACAGCAAGGATATACAAATCGGCTTCAGCCAGATCTTCAAAACTGTTCGTGATTTTTTCGTAATCGGGCAGGGCAGGAATGCTTTGCTTTTTCCGCGAATATACCTGTACGATTTCAATCGCATTGCTTTTCGCGAAAGCGCCGATAAGATGCTGCGCGACATTTCCCGAACCGATGATGGTTACTTTTATCATGGCGCAAAAATACGGAATTAGATAATGAGATAATTAGCGAATCAGATAATTAGCGAATGAAAACTTCCGGTGAGCACTGGATTCTTCTGAAAAAATTAACAATAGCAGAGAACATAAGCTTTAGTGCGAAAAATTCCAGACGTCAAATCACCGTTATTTCTAACAATTTATACATTTTCTAATTAACTAATCTTTAAGATGCGTTACGATTTCAATTGGTTTTTGCAGGATGCGATGGATTGGGCAGTTGTGGGCGATTTCGAGTAATCGTTTCCTTTGAACTTCATCGAGTTCGCCAAAAATACGGATGTTCATGGTGATATTGGAGAGATTTTCGCGTGGTTCATTTTCAAAATTCACTTCAATCATCGCTTCTGCCAAATCCCACTTTTTGCGGTCGGCATACATCTTTAAAGTGATGGCGGTGCATGAGGCTAATGATGATGCTAGCAATTCTGACGGAGTAAAGCCAAGATTCTGCCCGCCCATATCATGCGGCTCGTCTGAGATTATCGATTTGGAGCCGGATTTTATTTCGGTCTTGTAATTGTCTTTTTGTATCGAAGCGAGTACGGTTATCATAGTTTTTAGTATTTGGTAGTCAGTATTCAGATTGCAGGTAGCAGATTGCAGACAGCAGATACGGAAAAAGATCAGGTAGTAGATTTCAGAATCTAGCAATCAGTTAATTAGCATTTTTTGTTGAGCGAAATATAAAGACTGCTATCTGAAATCTGCTGTCTGAAATCTTATCCGGGCAATGGCACGAATTCCGTTTCTCCCGGAACTTTCGGAAAAGCCTGTGAAATCCATCGTTGCTTGGCGTCTTCAATCAATTCGGACGAAGAAGCGACGAAATTCCAGTAAATGAGCCGTTCTTCCGCGAAAGCGTCGCCACCAAAAATATAAACGGTCGTGTTGGCTTTCATTGTAAAACTGCACAATTTGCTGTCGGTCGCAATCAGGATTTGCTTTGGGTCATAAGTATTTCCTTCGCTTTCAATACTGCCTTCGAGGATATAAAGCGCACTTTCACCAAATAAATCACCGCCTAAATTTACGGTTTGCTCAGCGGTAGTCTTAAGTTCAATAAAATAAAGCGGACTGTAAACCGGAACCGGAGATTTTTTTCCAAATGCTTCTCCGGCAATCAGCTTATAATGTACGCCGTCCTTTTCCCAATGCGGAATTTCATCTTCATCGGCATGATAAAAGAGGGCTCCATTTGTTCAAGATGTTTAGGCAAAGCAACCCAAATCTGCAATCCGTGCAGCGATTTTTCTGTGTGGCGCAGGTATTGAGGCGTCCGTTCAGAATGCACGATGCCATTTCCGGAAGTCATCCAATTGACTTGCCCGGGTTTGATTTCGACTTCGCTGCCAAGGCTGTCTTTGTGCATGATGCTGCCATCAAAAAGATAAGTGAGCGTCGACAATCCGATATGGGGATGTGGCGGCACATCGAAATTCTGTTCAGCAGGCAGAGTTGCAGGCCCATATGATCAATGAAAGCAAATGGCCCGACCATTCTTTTCTGGCGGAATGGCAATAATCTCCCGACCATAAAATTCCCGACAATGTTTGGCCTTTCTTCTATGATGAGTTGTATATTGGACATGATTTTTTGTTTTAAAGATACGAAGAAAGTCGAAAGTCCAAAGTCGAAAGTCTAAAGTCGGGTGGAAAGTTCACATAAAGCTGTAAACTTTCGACTTTCGACTTTCGACTTTAGACTCTTTTTCCTTACTTTTGCGACAGTTTTTTTCAAACAAAATTCCGCTCTGATGGATAACAAAATTCTCTCTTTTTAGCATCGTTCTTTTTCTCGACCCGTTTAATGGCTTTTCTGTTTTTATTTTTCGCAGCAGCGATGGGCGCGGGCACATTCATTGAAAGTTATTACAATACCGACACGGCCAGAATCTGGATTTACAACACGACCTGGTTTTGAGTTCATTATGTTCTTTTTTATGGTGAATTTCTTCGGAAATATCAAAAGATACCAATTGCATAAGAGGGAAAAATGGGCGACTTTGTTATTGCATCTCGCCTTTATTTTCATTATTGCCGGAGCTGCAATCACACGTTATATTTCTTACGAAGGCATTATGCCCATCCGCGAAGGCGAATCTTCCAACCAGATTCTTTCTGACAAAACATTCCTGACGGTCAATGTTGACGGCGATTACAACGGAAAAATCATGCGAAAAGTCAAGGAAAAAGCGCTGTTGCTTTCGCCTGCGGTTTGCTGGCCGTTTGCGTCGAATGATTTTACGATAAGCGATAATTTCTCTAAAATTCCATTTAAAGTCGAATATGTCGATTTTATCATGAATGCGAAGGAAAAAATCACCGAAGAGAAAGATGGAATCGTTTACCTCAAAATGGTTGAATCCAGCGGCGGGCAACGTCACGAGCATTTCCTGAAAGCGGGCGAAGTTGTTAATATTCACAATGTTTTGTTTGCATTGAATAAATTTACGCCAGGCGCGATAAATGTAAATACCGAAGGAGAAAGTTACACGATTCAAACACCATTTGAAGGCAATTTTATGCGGATGGCTGATAAAATGCAGGGCGTAGTTAAGAAAGATGCGACGCAGCCATTGATGATGCGTTCGCTTTATAATGTAGGCGGTGCGCAATTCGTTTTCCCTGAACCGGCGCTCAAAGGAAAAATCGGTTATGTTTCCAATAACGATTATAAGGACAAAATGACCGATGATGCGCTTATCGTAAAAGTGTCAAATGAAGGTCAGGAAAAAATCGTAACGTTACTTGGTTCAAAAGGAAAAATCAGCGAGCCTGTTGGCTTTAAATTGGGTAATCTTGAATATACGCTGACTTTCGGGAGTAAAGTTTACACCACTCCGTTTTATATAAAGCTCAATGATTTTATTGCCGAAAAATATCCGGGAACTGTCAATAGTTATTCGTCTTACGCAAGTAAAGTAACCGTACTGGACGGAAAAGAAAGTTTTGACCAGCGTATTTATATGAACCACGTGCTTGATTACAAAGGTTTCAGGTTTTTTCAGGCCGGGTTTGAACCGGATGAAAAAGGAACGCGCTTGTCTGTAAACCACGATTTTTACGGCACATGGACAACTTATATTGGTTATTTCCTGCTGTTTTTTGCGTTGATGGCGATTTTGTTTGATAAGAATACGCGATTTGGCGACCTGAAAAAGAAGCTTGAAAAAGTTAAGGAAAAGAAAGCACAGCTTTTAGCCATTTTATTGCTTTTCATCGGAATGTCAGGATTTGCGCAATCTCACGACCATTCAAAAGGAGTAACGCCAAAGCAAATTGATTCGATCATCAAAAAATATGCGGTTAAGGAAGAGCATGCCGCTCAATTTGGTCGTATTGTCATTCAGGATGACGGCGGGCGCATGAAGCCGATTAATACGTTCAGTTCAGAATTACTCCGTAAAGTCAGCAAAAAAGACAGTTATAACGGCATGAACTCTGATCAGGTTTTCCTGTCGATGTCGCAATATCCGAGACTTTGGTTTGAAGTTCCGTTGATTTATCTTACAAAGGGAAATGACAGCCTGCGTCGTATCATCGGTATCCCGAAAGATGCTAAATATGCAGCGCTTGTAAATTTTTTCGATGATCGTGGAAATTACAAATTGTCAAAATATCTGGAGACTGCTTACAAAACTACAGAGCCAAATCAGTTCGACAAGGATTTTATGGATGCCGATAAGAAAGTGAACTTCCTCGGCGGTGCTTTAAGCGGAAGCATCCTGAAGATTTTCCCGATTCCGAAAGACCCGAATAACAAATGGGTTTCTTACCTGGAAATCAACCAGCCAACTGGAACGGCTCTCGATACTGTCAAAAACGTATTACCGGAATATTTCAGGTCATTAGTAACTGCTGCGGAAACGAAAAATTACACGATGGCCAACACCTGGGTGACCGGACTCGAGAATTACCAGAAGAAATTCGGTAGCAAAGTACGCCCTAGTGACGACAAGATTACTTCTGAAATTTTGTATAATAAATATGACGTTTTCAGACATTTGTATTGGTTGTATATGCTGGCTGGCACTTTTATGTTGCTACTTGTGATTGCCAATATTCTTATAAATAAAAAATTTATGGATCATATTATCAATGTTTTCCACATTATAATAGGTCTGTTATTTGTCGTTCACACGGCAGGGTTAATTGTGCGCTGGTATATTTCTGGGCATGCACCTTGGAGTAATGCCTATGAATCGATGATTTATGTGGGCTGGGCAACGATGTTGTTTACGCTTTTGTTTGCAAGCAGGCTGGCTTCTATTGCTAAATTAAATCTTAGCTTCTATTTCCTATCACTTTTGTTACCCGACAGGTTGCATAAATCGCCAATGGTTGTAGCGGCTGGGGCTTTTGTAGCTTCAATGATATTGATGATTGCCAACTGGAATTGGATGGATCCGCAAATCGGAAACCTTGAACCGGTACTGAATTCTTACTGGCTGATGATTCACGTTGCCGTAATCGTTGGAAGTTACGGGCCTTTAACGTTGGCGATGGTACTCGGATTGATTTCGATGCTCTTGATGATTTTTACAACAGAAAGGAGCAAAAAGATAATGAAACTCCACATTCAGGAAATCACTTACATCAATGAAATGGCGCTCACAATCGGTCTGGTCATGCTGACAATCGGAAATTTCCTCGGCGGGCAATGGGCAAACGAAAGCTGGTGCCGTTACTGGGGCTGGGATCCGAAAGAAACCTGGGCGTTAATCAGTATTATGGTGTATGCTTTTGTGATTCACGCGCGTTTTGTGCCGTTTTTCAGAGGATTATTCACCTATAATTTCATGAGTGTATTGGCGTTCGCCTCAATATTGATGACGTATTTCGGTGTCAATTTCCACCTTACCGGATTGCATTCTTATGCGAGTGGAGAAAGACAAAATGTTGAGATTTATCTGTATATTTTCGTTGGATACATGATTTTCTCCGCTTTGGTTTTGTGGAGGTATAAAGTGTATTATAAAAAAGAGAAATAACCGCAACGCTTTGCGAACACCGCGTAAAACTTCGCGCACTTTGCGGTAAAATTAAACGCAAAGCAAGCAAAGTTTCCGCAAAGAAAGAAGTAAAGCTTATGTAATAAAAAAGGCTCAGCGTTTAAACTGAGCCTTTTCTGTTATAAATTGTTTTTTAGTTTACGCTTTCACCGCACCTAAAGTATACAATTGTTCCATTGTTGGTGTCGCGCTTCCGCCCGCAGGTTCAAGCGTAATTCCAAATGCCTGCGCTCCGGTTGTACTTTGTACTGCAAATACTTTTGTATTATTTGCGGTAAAATTATCCAGTAATCCAATGCTCGTCGGCGTCAGCGGATTTAATGTAAGCGACCAAATCTGGTAGACTTTCCCTTCCGGCGGTTCCGGTAATCCACTTGCATCGACATATACTGCCTGTGTATTTTTATTCCAGTAGATTTTGGCTTTCGCGTCCGGTGCAACTGCTTGTCCTCCCAACGGCACGACAATATTGTTTTCGTCACGTACAACTGCTAAAACAGTTTCGGTATTTTTTTGCTGGAGGTTGAGTTTGTTGAAATCATCCTGCAATTTCACCTTTTCGGTTTGTACGGTAGTCACTTGATTTTTGGTATCATTTAGTTGTGTATACTGAAACCCGATGCCAATCATCAGCAAAATTGCTGCCGCCCAACCGATGTAAGCACCGATGTTGGATGACGGTTTCATTTCAACTACACCGTGTTTATCTAAAAGCTGCTTCCTGATCCTGTCGTAATTTTCGGCAGAAAGATAAGGAGACATGCTGTAAGACAAACTGATAACTGCTTTTTCTATAGAAAGAATCTCGTCTTTGACTTCCTTGTGTTGTGCTGACATCCGGATTACCTCGTCGTGTTCGGCTTGCGTGGTGATGCCAAAAACAAAAAGTTCTAAAATTCCGGAGGCGATAAATTCGTTTACTTCCATTATACTTGTAATAAGTTTCTTAAATCATTAATGCAGTTCCTGTTTTGTGTCTTAACGGTTCCGAGCGGCATTTCAAGCTCATCTGAAGCTTCCTGCTGCGTATAACCTTTAAAGAACAACAAATCCAATATACGGATACATTTAGGTTTAAGTTTTTTTACAAATTCCTGAATGCCGATGGTATCAATCTTATTGTTCAATTTGTTACTGTCATCCAATAGATGTACGAAATTATCGGCGGATAAGTTTTTCTGGCTGTTGTTAAATCCTTTGGAACGGAGTTTATCAATCGCCGTATTCCGTGCGATATTGAGGATCCACGTAAAAAAGCGGCCTTTGCCTTCATTGTAGGATTCGATGTTTTTCCAGATTTTTACAAAAACTTCCTGTAGCACATCTTCCGATTCTTCCCTGTCCTTAATGAGGTTGTAGATGATACCGTACAGATTTTTCGAATACATGTCGTATAAAATCGTGAATGCCTTGTCATCTTTTTTAAGCACTAACGGCAATAATTCTTCCTGTGTCATAATAGTTCTCGCATTAGTTATTCCTTACAAACTTATGGATTAGAATTCGGATTTTAACATTTTAATTCTTTAAATATACGTCTATTTTTGAAAATTAACAACTGTTTAAGGTGCTAAAATTTAGCATTCTAAGTTAATTTTAATAATTAAAAAGAAAAATTGCAATCTGTTTTTATTAATTTTATAAAAAATATAAAAATGAAAAAAATCTTTCTGACAGCAATTGTGTTGTCATTTATTACAAGTTCCTGTATTGGTCAGGATAAAAATGCAGCAAAATCGCCTTCGCTGATTATTGAAGGTGGTGTTACAACGCCGTTACCTGATGATAGTAACAAAGCAGATGAACCTAAAACTGATAAAGCAATGAACAGCATCTATGATTTTAAAGTCACTGATATAGACGGCAAGACGTTTGATTTTGCATCACTCAAAGGGAAGAAAATCATGATTGTCAATACTGCGTCTAAATGTGGATTTACGCCGCAATATGCTGATCTGGAAAAACTATATAACAAATTCCAGGATAGAAATTTCGTGATTATCGGCTTTCCGGCGAATAATTTTGGTGAACAGGAACCCGGAAATGATGAAGAAATTCATGCATTTTGCAAGAGGAATTATGGTGTAACTTTCCCGATGATGAGTAAAATTTCTGTGAAAGGTGAGGATATGGCCGATATCTACAAATTTCTGACGAAAGAAAAATTAAACGGTTTTAAAAGTTCTGAAGTACAATGGAATTTTCAAAAATACCTGATTGATGAAAAAGGTAATCTTGTAGACGTATTGTTGTCGAAAGTTTCGCCAACCGATCCGATAATAGTAAACTGGATTCAGGGAAAATAAGATAAAGGAGTCGAAAGGCTCCTTTTTTATTTTAAAACCAATTGCATCAAAACCAAATCGAGCCAGCGGTCAAACTTGAAACCGACTTCTTTGAGATGACCGGTCACTTCAAATCCGAATTTTTCATGAAATGCAATGCTGCCGGAATTATCTGCGTCGATACAGCCAATCATTAAATGGTAACCTTCTTCTTTTGCTGTAGCAATCAATTGTTGAAGCAATAATTTTCCAATTCCTTTTCCTGAAAATTCTTCAGCAACATAAACAGAATGCTCGACCGTAAATTGATATGCCGCCTTTATCCGAAAAGTACCATAGCTGCCCAAAACCAGCAATTTTGCCTTCATTTTCAGTGACAAAAACAGGAAAGCCTGAAGTTTTTTTTTCGTCAAACCATTGCAACTGTTGCTGTAAATCACGTGGCTCATAATCGTAGATGGCAGTAGAATTCTGAATTGAAAAATTCACAATCTTTAAAATGGCACTGACATCTTCAATTTTTGCTTCGCGGATATTAACTTCCATATTGAATATTATTGAATGCCTAATTCCTGAAGCAAAGCATCGGCATCTTTTGAATTCCAACCCAGATTTGCAGTCATTTGCTTGGCTTTCCGGGCATAATCAATGGCGGTTTTCCGGTCATTTATTTTGATGTAAAGCCTTGAAAGCAGGATATAGCCATCGTAAGATTCGTTAAGTTTTTCGGATTGCTCAGCAATTTTTATGGCATATTTCAGGCTGTTGATGTCAGCATAATGTTGTTGGTAATTTTGCGCAATTTGTTTCAAAAGCGTCGCATTATCCCAGGCAAATTTCTCAGCGCCGTCCATCGTGGCTTTTTTGTAAGCTGTCCAATTACCGGTACTTTCTGAAATAATTACATCTGACTTGAAAACCAGTGAATCGGCGGTTTTCAGATTAAGTGCCTTAATGTCAGCACGTACTTTTTTATAACCAATTGTATCCATATTTTCAGCAAACGGCCTGATTTTCTCTTCAATAATATTGACGATTTTTCGCTGCACCCTCGCCGTCGACGCCACAGCTGCAAATTGCTCCCGGTGTTTCAGCACGTATTGGAATTCACGCGAATTGACATCCGTAACTGCATTAGCGATGATCCGCCAGTTGATTGCCGAAACAAGTTGCTGTTCACTTTGGGTTGACAAATATATTTGAGCCGGAGCAGACAAATCTTTTCGGTCTTTTCCTTTTTTCAAAGTCGTCAGGTAGGCGAGGCATTTGTCTGCGTTGCCTGGATTTGCCTCAAAATCCTTTTTCAGGTAAGGCAATTGTTTTTCAGGCGTGAGGGCATTTCTGGCTTCATTAAGCAAATCTGCAGATTTTAATTCGCCGTTGACGTTATACAAAACAGTTCCTTTTTCATCGAGGAACAGGAAAGTCGGGAACATTTTTACGCCGAATTTCTGCTTGAACATTTCGCCTTCGCCTTTATCGATATCCTGCCAGGCACAGACGAAATTTTTAGTGAGAAAATCCTTTACTTCCGGATCTGTCAGCACTTCGGCTTTCATCTTATTGCAATGTTGGCACCAGGTGGCATAAACCATATACAAAACGGGTTTGTGCTCTGTTTTAGAACGCTGAAGTGCAGCCTCGTAACCGTTTTCGTCAAAATGCATGATTTCCTGTGAAACACCATTTTGAGTAAAAATCAGGGTAAAAAGCAGCGCAGAAATTGTAATTAAATGCTTCATCGTATGAATGGAAATTTTTACAAATATATCATAAAAACCAATTCATTATATACCAAAATTTTGCCAAAAATTGCGGGTGAATCCGTAACTTTGCGGTATTAAAACTGCAGAATGATTTATCCCAAAATTCCTTTAGCGCAAAGCATCATCGAGATTTGCCGCGCAAAAGGACTGACCGAAATCGTAATTTCTCCCGGCTCGCGAAATGCGCCTTTGACCATAGGTTTTGCCGGTAATTCCAATTTTAAATGTTACAGTATTGCAGACGAGCGTTGTGCGGCTTTTTTTGCGGTCGGAATGGCGCAGCAAACCGGAAAACCGGTAGCGATTGTCTGCACTTCAGGTTCGGCTTTGCTCAATTATTATCCCGCTTTCGCGGAAGCGTTCTACAGCCAGATTCCGCTTGTGGTGATTTCGGCCGATCGTCCGCAGGAGAAAATCGATATTGGCGACGGGCAGACGATCCGTCAGGAAAATGTATATGCGAATCATTCTTTATTCAACGCCAATCTGATTGAAAATGCTTCGGCAGAAAATGATTTTTTAATCAATGAAGCCATTAATATAGCGATTTCACAAAAATGACCGGTTCATATCAACGCGCCTTTTGAAGAGCCTTTGTATGAAACTGTCGATGCACTTTCTGTAAATATAGAAGTTACCGCTTCCGCGAAAGCGACTCCCAAAATTTCAATTTCTGAATTGAAGGAATTTGCCGAAATATGGAATTCCTCCAAACGAAAAATGGTGTTGGTTGGCGCGACTTTCCCCAATGCGATTTCGTCAAAAACGGCTGATTTATTAGGAAATAATGAATCTGTTGTGGTGATGACAGAAACGACTTCCAATGTACATCACCCGACTTTTATCAATAATATCGATACGATAATCACGCCTTTCAAGGACGAAGATTTTGAGGAATTCCGCCCTGAAATCTTAGTCACTTTTGGCGGGATGATTGTCTCCAAACGCGTAAAAGCATTCCTCAGAAAATACAAACCAAAATACCATTGGCATATTGATGAATTGCGTGCTTATGACACTTTTGGCGCTTTGACAAAACATTTTGTTGCGAATCCGGAATGGTTTTTTGAAAATTTCCTTCCATTGACGGAAATTATTCCGAGTGATTATTCCGCGAAAGCGCAAAAATTGAAAACTTACAGGCACGAAAAACACAATGAATACCTGGCAAAAATTCCGTTTTGTGATTTCAAGGTTTTTGAGAAAGTGATTCCGCAATTGCCGAAAAGTACGCAACTTCAAATCAGCAACAGCTCTGCCATTCGTTATGCGCAGCTGATTGAAATTGATCCGTCGATTGAAGTGTATTGTAATCGCGGCACGAGTGGCATCGACGGCAGTACTTCAACCGCAATTGGCGCTGCTTTGGCAAATCCGAAACCTACAACTTTAATTACCGGCGATATTGGATTTTTATACGACAGCAATGCGCTTTGGAACAATTATATTCCGAAGAATTTCAAAATCATTCTGATCAATAACGGCGGTGGCGGCATTTTCAGGATTTTACCGGGACATCAGGAAACGCCGGTTTTTAATACGTTTTTTGAAACTTCACATTGTCTTACAGCGGAACATTTGGCTAAAATGTATAGATTTGATTATATCACTGCGAGTGACGAACAAACGCTCTCTGATTGTTTGGAAAAATTATTCAGTCATAATGAGAACCCAGTTATACTTGAAGTTTTTACACCTACCATCGAAAATGACAGAGTTTTGCTGCAGTATTTTAAAGAGCTGGCATAAAAAAAGGAGCCAACTGGCTCCGGATATATAGATAAGGCTTTGCCTTAGAAATTTTAGTTTTTGGAAAATTTACTTTTGATAAAGTCGAAAACTTTACTTCCGGTAGATTTTATTTTGTCGGCATTATTCGCTACGACATTTGATGCAACGGTTTGAAATGCAGCGCCTGCAAGCCTTGCGATTGGATTTCCTCCGAATAAAACTTTTTTGAGCAGGAAACCTGTGGTTAAGCCTAATGCTGCTTTCCCAATTCCGCTTTTGAGGTCAGGCGAGTGTGTTACCGATTCATAAGCACCTTTAAATGCATTTTTTATGAGATTCATCGGCTTATAATGCTCAATGGTTTCATTGAAATGATTTCTCAGATCCTGCCAATCTTCCTCGCGTTTGATTTCGAGCAAGGCAATATTGTGGCGTAATGTTTCGGCTGAAGTAGGATTTTTCATGACTGTGGTTGTTTTTCTTCTAAAAGATTATCGATTATCGCATTTTTAACCGGAATTTTTATCCAGCCAACTTTACCATAATTAATAATCAGCGCCAGGATTATATAGAAGAGGGCAACGGTAAAGAAACCATAATAAGTCTCGCCTAAAAGATCACCTAACCAAAAGCCAGCCCGAAGTTTGCCAGAATCGCAATCAATAAGATGATGAATACAAAGATTAACTTCGTTACGATTGCTGCTGCTGCATCGGATAATTTATCTACACTTTTCAGTTTCAATAAATCGATATTGGTTTTCGCGTAGGTTTCAGCCTTTTGGCCAGTGATTCCAGTAACGTTGCCTGTTCTTCCATAATTATAATAATTACCCGTTATTATATTTTTTGCTGATTAAGCGTAATTTAGAATGTTTTCGAAGCTTTGCTTACAACGCCTTTCACGTCGCGGTTGGCTTCTTGCAATCTTGATTTTCCTGCATCGGCAAGGCTTTCAGCCTGACCTTTTACAGAGTTGAAGCTTTCGCTTACGGTTTCGATAAAATCGTTGAATTTATCTTTAAGTCCGTCGGCGTAATCTTCACCTTTTTTAGAAATCTTTTTGCGTGTTTGGTCCCTTGTTCGGAGCGAATAATATGCCGAGTACGGCACCTGTGGCAACGCCTGCCAATACGCCTAGTAGAACTTTTCCTGTGCTCATGATATAGATATTTAAATGTTAGTAATGTAGATGATTGCTTAAACGACCCTGTCGCCTCTGATCAATCTCAGGATGATGGCGATAACGGCGATTACCAAAAGAATGTGGATGATGTTACCAGCGGAATAGGCGAAGAAGCCGATTGCCCAAAAGATAACTAGAATTACTGCGATTGCATAAAGTAAATTTCCCATGATTTCTGTTTTTTGTGGTTAAAGGTTTCGGATTATTCTGCAAATTCGAAATCCTGATTGAGTTTGTGTTTATTGATATTATAAATATTTAGAAGCGCTGTTTCAGGACTTGCTGTCGAATTTGTTCTAGCACGTCTTTTTCTGAGCTTCAAAAACGGTAGTGTAATCCTGAGTTTCATAGCTTTAAAAGATTTAAAAGTTATTTTATTTTAGTTTGTCAGTTTTGATTTTTACGGCTTCAGCGTGGCCCTTGTGCGTATTCAAAGCAGGAAGCATTTTCGCAGCCCATGCTTTTACATCCGGATCAACGGCATCTGTAGCGGCTTTCTCGAATTTTTCAATGGCTTTCTGGTGTCCGTCAACCATCGCATCTGCATAAGCTTTATCGAAGTCGTTTCCGGATTTTTTATTGAAGTCATCATATTCTTTCTGGCCGTCTTCTGTGGCTGATGCCGGAATGCTGATTTGTTTTTTAGCAGCCAGATCCTGTAATTCTTTTAAAGCTGCTGTGTGCTCGGCTTCCATCATCTTGCCAAGATCTTTGACATCTTTCAATGTTCCTTTTGTTTGAGCCAGTTTCCCGAGTGCGATTTCATTCATATTGATTTCTGCTGCCGCAACTAAAAATTCTGCATCGTCTTCAACTTTTGTGTCGTCGAATTTCGCATCGTTTTGCTCTGTTGCAGCTTCTTCAGTGTCAACTGGTTTTTCTTCTTTTTTACAAGATGTAAATGACAATGACCCGATTAAAAGTGTTGCAAAAAATCCTGTTTTAAGCACTGAGAATTTAAATGTGTTGGTTTTCATTTGTTTAGATTTAGATAGTGTTTGTTTATTTTGATATTACAAAGTTGGCTTGATTTTAAAAGAATTTCCTTACACAACTTTCAGGAACTGTTACATGATTATAGGAAGTCGAAAAATTTGATTGAATTACAAGCTTTTATCTTTATCGACTTTTTTCTCAATGTCTTCCACTTGCTGGATGAAATGCATAACATCCTCGTCAGACTCACGACCGTACGCGTCTGCTAATGTGCCGCGTTCGCCGTTGGCAGTTTCAATTGCATAAAGGATTGCGCTGTCATCCGGATTTGATTCTCCTTCGAACCTGTAAAAATTTAAAATCCTTACATCTTCCGGACGATAAATATATTCTGTAGTGAGTGATTTTAACCCTTTCGGAACGGCCATAAAATGGGTCTTGAAACCCAATTTGTCGAGCATATTTGTACATGAAACCATCGTTTTCATCTGTACTTTTTCTGCCCAAATATTGCCTTTGATTGCTGTCATTTTGATTGTGTTTATTGTTACAGTAAAGTTGCAACCAAACAGCAATTCCCGCATTACAGCATTTTAAGAATAGATTACACGATAAACAGGCATTTACGCAGGCAGAAAAATAGTAAAAATGCAGCCTTGATTCGGTTTTCCGTCAGCGACAATAAAGCCTTTGTGGTTTTCAACGATTTTTTTGCAAATGGCGAGGCCAATTCCGGTTCCGGAATATTCGTTATTATCGTGCAGGCGCTGGAAAAGCGTGAATATCGTTTTGGCATATTGCTGCTCAAAACCAATTCCGTTGTCTTCCAGAGTGATTTTGTAGAATTTTTTATCCGGAATGACTTTCCATGATTTTGGCATTTCTTTTCCGGAGACGATTTTCGAGCTGATCGTAATCACCGGCGGCACATCGTTTTGACAATATTTGAGCGAATTGCCAATCAGGTTGATAAACAATTGCTGGATTTGAAACGGAATGACATTTAAAGTAGGTAAAAGCAAAGATTGGATTGTCGCTTTTTTCTCGTCGATTTCTTCCGCAAGTTCGGTTTTTGAATGCTCGAGGATTTCATTCAAATCGGTTTTTTCAAAGATTTTATCGGCTTTATTAGCTCTTGAAAACAGCAATAAATCATCGATTAGTTTCTGCATCCTGTTGGCAGCGACCTGAATTCTCGTAAAATATTCCTTCGCTTTTTCCGATAGCGTATCGTGGTCTTTGTCCTTAATAATTGAAATCAAAGTCTGTACTTTCCGCAAAGGTTCCTGCAAATCGTGGCTCGCCACGTGATTAAACGCAGAAAGTTCTTTGTTGGAACGCTCCAAATCAAACAATTTTTCTTCGAGGATTTTATCTTTCAGGAATTGATCGGTGATATCTGCATTCACGCCAATGAGGATGCGCTTTCCGTAATTATCGATAATCATCTTTCCAATCGATTTGAAGTAGCGCAATTCGCCATCTTTTCGGATTACACGGAAATATGCAATCGATGCGGTTTGCTCTTTCAGCGCTTTTTCGCCGCCTTCTTCTATAATATGACGGTCGTCAGGG
This sequence comes from Flavobacterium sp. 3HN19-14, assembly GCF_051373205.1. Taxonomy (NCBI): domain Bacteria; kingdom Pseudomonadati; phylum Bacteroidota; class Flavobacteriia; order Flavobacteriales; family Flavobacteriaceae; genus Flavobacterium; species Flavobacterium sp. 3HN19-14. Next base: position 3,041,765 of record NZ_JBPPZT010000001.1, on the reverse strand, counting down.
TGCACGAATTCAAGGAATTTTTCAATCGTCGGTTCGAAAATCGTGAGGTTCATGTCCCAAAAGGCGGTATTGATTGTCGGAGTAAGAGAGTTCATTCGCATCAATATTCCAGCACCAGTTGCTGATTTCGGCAATTTGCTCAGAATGTTCAAAAATCTCTTTATTGATGCGCAATTGGTTGTTGGTCATCTTGAGGCTTTTCACATCTTTATTGATTTTGTAAAAGGCACCGATGAAAATAAAGAGCGAGAAAACCGCAGTAAGCAGGAACATGACCGGCGAAAGGTTGATTTCATCACTGCTTTCCTGTTCGCGTTTTTTAAGCGTTAGTGATTCAATCGTTATCATTTTATTGACACGCGCCCGAAGCACTTCCATGATGTTTTTTCCTTTTACGAGTTGCGTGCGCAGCGAATCAGATGTTCCGGATGTCAAAGCTTGTATTTTTGAGCGTAGCGTCAAGATTGATAAATTCATCTTCGATAAGCTTCTCAAGCGCTTTTACATTTTCTCTTTGAATTGGAGCATCAGAAGTCAATATTTTCAGCTGCTGTATGGAATGTTTAACTTTTGGATGTGCAGTTGTGTAAGGTTTCAGGAAAACCGGATTTTGCGTTAAAATATAACCGCGTTGCCCGGTCTCAGCATCTTTCACACAAGAAATAAGCTGCTCGAGTTCGAGGTGTACTTTCTGGGAATGCTGTACGAGTTTTTCAGATTCGCTGAGTGTTCTAATCTGCCGATACGAACTGCTGACCAGGAAAATAAGCGTGAAAATCGCAATAACGAGTGCAATCGGCAGTAGCAGGGACGAAGATTTTGACTGTCGAAAATTCATCTCTACAGGCGGTTTTTTTATAAGCTCAACAAGAAATTTTCTTTATTGAGTTCCGGAAGTGTGGTATTGCCAGTTCAGACTGATCACTTCCGAAAGGATTTTTTTCAACGCCCCGAAATCATTAGGTTTTTTGATGTAGATATTGGCACCTCTCACGAAAGTTTCCTCAATATCTTCTTCGGAGGATGAAGTCGAGTAAATGGCAACCGAAAGATCTTTCAGCCTTGAATCAGACCTGATTTCCTTAAGGCATTGCATACCGTCTTTTCGCGGCATATTCAAATCGAGGAACACCACATTAGGCAATTGCGCACCGGGTTTGTTCAGGTAATCCATCAACTGGACACCGTCGTTAACCGTTGTTACATTGGTCCTGACTTTAAGCTCTTCAATGGCGTCTTTGAAAAAAAGGCGGTCATCTTCGTCATCATCAGCAAGAAGGATATGTAAAGCGTCGTGGTTCATAAGTTTTTAGGGTTTTATTTAGCTGTATCGAGGTTTCTTCTTTTTTAATAATGCGCTGGAAAGCGGTCGGCGTGAGTCCGGTTGTTTTTTTAAACTGATTCGACAAATGCGCAACGCTGCTGTAATTGAGCTGCCACGCCATTTCTGTCAATGTCAGTTTGTCTTCGATGATCATTTGTTTGGCACGTTCGATTTTCTGGAGGATAATAAAATTCTCGATCGATGTATGTGTGATTTCCGAAAAAAGGCTGGATAAATAACCATAACTATGGTTGAGTCTGTCGGCAAGGTAAACGGAAATTTTGCTGGTTTGCGCCTTATCGTCAAGATGCACCATTTCTATAATGACATCCTTAATTTTTTGTATAAAAGCGTTTTTAGGATTATCAAGGATTTCAATGCCGTATTTTTTCAACGAAACTTCGAGTTCCTTATATTGTTCAGGCGGAATAGTACCTTTTATTTCAACATCGCCAAGACCCATAATCTCATACGGAATCTCAAATTTATCAAGGTGTTCCTGCAAAATTACTTTACAGGCGAGATTGATGTCGTACTTAATTTGAAGCTTCATAATTAATTTTATATTGCTGTTGAATCAAGTGAGTGATTCGCTTTCGCTTAACCTTTACGGCAAAATTAAACTTCCGGATTGCTTTCAGCGAAATCGAAAAATTAATATTTGTTTTAATGATATAACTATTCAAATCTAACATTTTTATTTGAAAAAAAGAATGCTTTTGGTGATGATATTTAAACTTTATAAAAATGTTAACTTTTTTCCTACACTAAATGCAGAATAATCAAAAATAAACAATGTCAAACATTCAAACGCTCTTTGTACCTTTGCGTCCAAATAAATTTCCCAAAATGATCGAGATAGGAAAATACAACACCTTAACCATATTGCGTGACACGAAAGTCGGCCTGTTTTTAGGCAACGGCAACGAAGCTGAAGACATCCTTTTGCCCAATAAATATGTGCCGCAACAATTCGAAATTGGTGATGAACTGACGGTTTTCGTTTACCTTGACCATGAAGAAAGACCGGTTGCAACAACTTTAGAGCCCTATATTTTATTGAACGAATTCGCGTTGTTGCGCGTTAATTACGTCAATCAGGTCGGTGCTTTTATGGATTGGGGAATGGAAAAGACATCCTTGTCCCATTCAAAGAGCAGGCACGTCCGATGGAAAAGGGAAACGTTATCTGGTTCATTTGTATATGGATGAAAAAACCAACCGCCTTGTCGCTTCCAGTAAAACCAACCAATTCCTGAATAATGATGATTTGACAGTTGAAAAAGGGGAAGAAGTTGATTTGATCGTTTCGCACATCACCGAAATGGGTATCAATGTCATCATCAACGAAAAACACAAAGGCCTTTTATATAAGGACGAAGTGTATGACGATTCGATTCGCACCGGCGACAGATTGCGCGGATTCATCAAAAATATTCGCCCTGACCATAAAATCGACGTTTCTCTGCAAAAACAAGGTTATGAAAATGTCGAGCCGAATGCTGAAAAAATCCTTAACGAATTGCGTGCCAGTCGTGGTTTTCTTCGCCTTACAGACAATTCACATCCGGAAGATATCAAAACAGTTTTGCAGATGAGTAAGAAAACTTTCAAGAAAGCGATTGGTGCTCTATATAAAGACAGGTTGATTGAAATTAAGGAAGATGGGATTTATTTGATTCAGTGATTTTGCAAACTAGATAAATCCGCGGTAATCTGCGACTATCCGTTATAATCCGCGTTCCAATGAACATTAGATAATTTCGCATATTGCATAAATCTGCGAAAATCTGTGTATATCTGTGTCATCTGCATTCCTGTAGCCACCCCGGCCTGCGGCCACCCCTCCGAAGGGAGGGAATCCAAAAATTCTCACATGTATAAATTTTTCACAAATTCTAATTCAATGATAAAAATTTACTACATTTGTATATACAAATATCATAATTTGAAACGACAAGATTTCATAAAAACAATAGCAGGAGGTATCACCATGGCATCTGTACAACCATTTTACAACTGGACGAAATCACTTTTAGAAGAAGACGAAAAACATCCGGTTTTATTTATCGGACATGGCTCGCCGATGAACGGCATTGAAGACAACGAATTTTCTCAAACCTGGGCGAAATTCGGCAAAGAAATCCCAAAGCCCAAAGCAGTATTGGTAATTTCCGCACACTGGCTCACAAACGGAACCGGAATTACAGCAATGCCAAATCCGAAAACGATTCACGATTTCGGCGGATTTCCCCAGGTGCTTTTCGACGTGCAATATCCCGCGCCCGGAGCACCAGAATTGGCGAAAGCTGCGGCAAGTTTAATCCATTCAACAGATGTTCATCTCGACCACGACTGGGGATTAGATCACGGCACGTGGACAGTGGTTCGGCACATGTATCCTAACGCTGATATTCCTGTTTTGCAACTCAGCATCGATTATTCAAAACCGCCGCAATACCATTACGATCTGGCGAAACAACTAAAAGATTTGCGCAAAAAAGGCGTATTGATTATTGGAAGCGGCAATATGGTGCACAATCTTCGAATGGTCGCCTGGGACAAATTGCAGGAACCTGAATATGGCTTCGATTGGGCAGTTGAAATGAATTCCGTCTTCAAAGAAAAAATCGGCAACAACGATTTCAAATCTTTAATCGATTACGAAAAACTCAATAAAGCGGTAAAACTCGCCATTCCGACGCCAGATCATTATTATCCTTTATTATATGCGATGGCATTGCGCGACGACAAAGACGGCACGAGTTTCTTTAACGATAAAGCTGTTGGTGGTTCGCTGACGATGACTTCAGTAAAGTGGAGTTGATTTTGTGATTTCAATTTCAGGATTAATTGCTTTTAAAGCGGCAATAAACCCTTCTTTATCTTTTGGCGCAATAAAAATATCTTCGAATTTATCGTAGTAAATCATCAATCCGTCCTGATGAAGAGCTGGTTTATAAAATGATGTCTTAAACCAACTTTTATCATATTCGATTCTGCGGATGGAAGCGATTTTGATTTTCCCGCGAAACGGACCGCTTGCGAAATACATCAATTCCGCGTCAATCTTATATTTTGTGTCGAATAAAATCCAAACGAAAAAACCGGAAATTCCGAAGAATAAAAATCCAAGAAAAATCTCAGTTTTCAAATCGGTTTCACCAAAAGTCAAAAGTAAGGGCAACGGAATTAAAATCGCCATTGCCCCAAGAAATATAACTGTGAATTTATTTTTTCTGGAATCAAAAACCTGCATTACACGCCCAATTCCTTTTTGGTTTTCTTGATTAATCCGTTTTTATGAACCAAAACCGAAATAGATTTCAGTCTCATATAAGGAACACTCATGTAAACATAACCGCCGTTGGCAATCTTCGAAGCATCGTTGCCCATGAATTTTTCACTTTGTAATAAATATTGCCGTTCTGGTCTTTTACTTTTCCAACGATGTGCATCAAATGGTCGTCGGTTGTATCAAAATTCTCAAATTCCGCCTGACGGTAATCCGGCGTAATGGCTTTTTCCTTCTTGATTTCAGTAAGGATTGTCTTTGAATCGGCATCGTTATCCGGAATTACTGCAACGCCAAATTTCCCTGAGAAAGTCGGCTCGCTAACATCGGTATCCAAAGCCAAAGTATAACCGTTATCAAGCGCATTATCGATATTCTGGATGTATTCGTCAAGCGGAAGATTGTAAAAACTACCGTAAGAAAAATTATCCGGAATGTCCAAAATGAACGGTTTGTAATAAGGTTCGTTAATGAAAGATGTAATTGTTACATAATCTTTCAGGTTTAGTTTCGTCATTTCAAGGAAACTTTTCGGCGTGTATTTTTTGCCGTTGTAATCAAATTCAGTCACCGCCTGACCGATGTTGGCGTCTAATTCAGTTTTTACATCGTCTTTCCATTTTGGATCGAGTTTTTTAGACTCGGCATATTTTTTCAGCGTTTTCTCCAAATCCTCTGACAATTTTGAGTGGTTGTATTTTGTAGCGGTGCCAACATAACCTGTAAATGCGCTTTGCGGCACTAGCCCGAATTCTGCCGCGCTGTTGATGACATCGTGTGCCAATCCGCCTTCGCCAAACTGGGCGTGTCCCTGGCGCATTACGTAATTCCACGCTTTTTTCGTGTAGGTCTGCCTCACATTATACATTTCCGAAAGGTCAATCGGTTTTCCCGTCAAGCGGATAATTTCTGCCTCTAGGAATGAAGTTGTCGAAAAACTCCAGCAAGTTCCCGTCTGGTCGTGGCAGATAACAGGATTCGCCTGGATATCCTTCACAGTCTGGAATTCATACTTTTGCGCTTGCGCGACAAGGCTGAAAACCCCGAATGCGACTAAAAAAAGTTGTTTTTTCATTTTATAGTAATTTGAATGATTTGAAAAATTGTTTTACGCTGTCGGCATTTAAATCGCCGATGGCGAGCATTTGGTACATTTGGTTGTTTCGAAGCACGAGTTGCAGCTGGTAACTGAAGTCGCCGATCTTGCCTTCGCTTTTCAATAATGGGTATTTGTCGTTTAAAAGTGAATTTGTTTCAGTTCCGATAACCAATTTTGCGCTCATTTGCGTCGCCATATTGTTCAACGCACCATTTTTGGCGCCATCAAGCAGTTTTTTGATGCCTTCGGAATCTAATTTTGCAACCAGTTCTGCCGGATACTTATTTTCTGAAACCATTGCCATGAAATCATTGGTCTCACTCATATACATCACCATGTCGATTTTTCCGACCGCACTGTCAAATTGATTTTTGCTGATCTGCGGTTTTGAAGGAAATACGACGCCAAAACCCGATTCAGGATATTCTGTTAAAGTTTGAGAAATTGCTGTAAATGAACAGGCTAGAAGTATGGCGGCCGCCAATATTTTTTTCATCTCGAAGTTTCTTTAAAATAAAGGCTAAAAATAGTATTTTTACATCTAAATAAATTCAAATATGCCTGAAATTAATTGGAAGACCGCAAAAGATTTCGAAGATATCACCTATAAAAAATGCGACGGCGTAGCACGAATCGCCTTTAACCGGCCAAATGTGCGCAATGCCTTTCGCCCGAAAACGACAAGCGAATTGTACCAGGCATTTTACGATGCGCAGGAAGATACTTCCATCGGCGTTGTTTTATTGTCTGCTGAAGGTCCGTCAACAAAAGACGGTGTTTATTCCTTTTGCAGCGGCGGCGACCAGAATGCGCGCGGTCATCAGGGTTATGTTGGTGAAGATGGACAGCACCGCTTGAATATTTTAGAAGTCCAGCGATTGATAAGATTTATGCCGAAAATCGTCATTGCCGTGGTGCCCGGATGGGCAGTAGGCGGCGGTCACAGCCTTCACGTGGTCTGCGATATGACTTTGGCAAGTAAAGAACACGCGATTTTCAAACAGACTGATGCCGATGTTACGAGTTTTGATGGCGGTTACGGCTCTGCTTATCTGGCGAAAATGGTAGGGCAGAAGAAAGCGCGCGAGATTTTCTTTTTGGGACGAAATTACTCCGCTCAGGACGCTTTCGAAATGGGAATGGTCAATGCTGTAATTCCGCACGACGAGCTCGAAGACACGGCTTATGAATGGGCGCAGGAAATCCTCCAAAAATCGCCAACCTCAATAAAAATGCTAAAATTCGCCATGAACCTTACTGACGACGGAATGGTCGGACAACAGGTTTTTGCCGGTGAAGCGACGCGATTGGCTTATATGACTGAAGAAGCTAAAGAAGGCAGAAATGCATTTTTAGAAAAGAGAAAGCCTGATTTCGGAAAAAATAAATGGCTGCCTTAGAATTAGTATTCAGTGATCAGTTTTCAGTTGCAGCCAGCCCTGAACCTTAAACCCAGAACCTTATACCTATTATGGAATTTACTAACGAAACCATCGATACCTTTAATCTTCCAAAATTTGAGGAAGTTCAGTTTACAAAATTGCATCCGTCATATTGGAAAGTAACGCTCATCAATGTCGTCGTACTTTTCGCGATTTTATTTATTGCATTGGGAGTCGGGATTTATTTCGATGTCAATTACAACGAAGAAGAATTAGGGTTTTCAGATTATAGTTATGAGAAGTTCGGCGCTTTGGCGGCTTTGTTCTTGATTGTCTTATTCTTCAAAAGATTGGGGTTCAATAAAAAAAGTTTTGCCTTCCGTACACACGATTTGCTTTTTCGTCATGGCGTGATTGCTACCAATACAATCGTAATTCCGTATAACCGCGTGCAGCATGTTGCTTTGCATGAAGGTGTCATTTCACGTATTTTCGGATTGGCAAAAATCGAAATCTTCACCGCCGGAGGAAGCTCCAGCGATGTAGAAATTCCCGGAATCGAAAAAGAACACGCCGAAAACATCAAACAGCTTCTGATGGGCAAAATCCAGAAAGAACTATGACAGCTACCGATTTCAGTCAGCCGCAAAGGCAATCGGCAGTCGGCATTCTGGTAATGTTTGCAGATACCGTCCAGAAATATGCGCGGGCACTTTGGCCGATTTTACTGGTTTCGATTTTTAAGTATAAAGAATCGATGATGCTGTATTTCGCAATCGGCGGTGTTTTATTAATAGCAATTATTGGATTTGTAGCTTATTTGCGCTATCGGAATTTCACATTCTTTCTTGACAGTCAGAATCAGGAATTTGTCGTGACCGAAGGCGTGTTTTCCAAAACAAAAACTACAATTGCTCTCAATAAAATCCAACAGGTAAATATAAAACAGAGTTTAATCCAAAAAATTATAGGCGTTCACGCTCTTGACGTCGATACTGCCGGAAGCCAGAAAAAAGAAGTTACGATTCTGGCCATTTCACATCAATTGGCGTTGTCACTTAAAGAAAGGCTTTTGGAAAATAACACAAAAGATATCATTGTTGAAAATGATATCGAATCTGCCATTCCAATAGAAAACCATCCATTCGTAAAAATTGGATTTTTGAGTTTGCTGAAAGTCGGCATAACTTCTAATTACATCAGGAGTTTTGTGCTGCTGATGGTTTTCTTTTCCTCGATGTATGAAAATGTGCGCAATTTCATCAGCGAAGACGCCATCGACGAAGATCAAATCGGGAATTACCTTGACAGCCAGCCGTTGTTCCAGGTAATCACCATATTGATTTTCGCGATTTTCGTAATTATCCTTGCAATGAATGTAGTTAGGATTGTATTGCGGTATTTCGATTTCCGGATCACCAAACAATCAGGCTCATTGTTATTATCATTCGGGTTATTGAATACAAAAAGCACGATTATCAAGCCTGAAAAAGTGCAGGTGACTTCAGTTTCTCAGAATTACTTCCAGAAAAAAATGGATATCCTTGAACTCAAGATCAAGCAGGCAACCAGCGGTGAAAAAGAAGACAAAAAATCAGCAATTGAAATTCCGGGTTGCAGCAATGCCGAGAAAAATGAAATCCTTAAGTTGCTTTTTAAGCAATTACCCGAAAAAGGCATTATGCTGAAACCAAATTTTCGCAAGCTCGGTTTCGCGATTTTCCTCACAATTGGCTTACCTTTGTTTGGATTGTTTTTGTTTCGGGAATATATTTCTGAGGATGTCAATATCGGTTATCTCGTGCCGGTTTATGTGATTTTAATCGGATTGATTCAATATTTCAAGTTCAGGAACAACCGGCTATTCATTCACGATGATTTCATCATTCTGCAAAGCGGCGCATGGGATATCAGTAACGAAATCATTGAGCCGGAAAAAATTCAGGCAATTACGACATCACAGTTATTCTGGCACAAAAGCATCAATATTGGCTCGATAACTTTGCATACGGCTGGCGGCGACATTGGCTTTCAGTTGGGAAATTACGAAACGCTGAAACGATACATTAACCTTTGGTTGTATGAATTGGAAAGGACGGATAAAAATTGGATGTAACGAATAAAAACGATTAAATACAAAATCAGGATAATTATAAAATTGTCCATTATCAATTTAAAATGAAACACTGGATCCAGGCCGCAAGATTAAGAACTTTACCATTATCAGTATCCGGAATCATCATCGGCAGCATGTATGCGCTCGCCAATCCGACCGATCAGGTTGAAACGCCGACAGAGGTTTTCAACTGGCGTTTATTCGGTTTTGCCATCCTGACAACGCTCGGATTACAGATATTATCCAACTTCGCCAATGATTACGGTGATGGAATGAAAGGTACTGACAACGAAGACCGTGTCGGTCCGAAACGAGCGATACAAAGCGGCGTGATTTCTCCGGCAGCAATGAAAAGAGCAATTATTATTACCTCAATCCTGACGTTAATATCGGCGATGCTGTTGATTTATTTTGCGTTTGGCGACAGGTATTTCGGTTATTCTATTTTGTTTTTGATTTTGGGAATCCTGGCGATTTTCTCTGCAATTCGCTACACAGTTGGCGACACAGCTTATGGTTATCGCGGTTATGGCGATTTATTCGTATTTATTTTTTTTGGATGGGTGAGTACGCTTGGCGTGAATTTCCTGCATTCTAAAGAATTGGATCCACTATTGATTTTACCGGCTTCAGCGATTGGATTTTTAAGCGTAGGCGTTCTCAACCTGAACAATATGCGCGACGAAGAATCCGACCGCAAATCGAATAAAAATACAATCGTCGTGAAAATCGGAGGCGCAAAGGCAAAGCTGTACCATTACTTTTTAATCATCTCAGCTATGGTCATGGTTTTGGTTTTCGCAGTGATTTTTGATTATTATAAAGATGCTAATCCGGGGGAATTCAACTTCGATTTATACATTTTTCTGATTGCTTTCATACCTCTTGTAAAACATTTAATAAGAGTGCGTAAAAATCAGAACCCGAAAGCATTAGATCCGGAATTAAAAAAGCTTGCCATCAGCACATTCCTGCTTTCCGTACTTTTGGCACTATCCATGATATACCTGTTCTCAGATTTATTAGTCAACAATTCTTAAAGCTACAACCATGAAAATTACATTCTACGGACATGCTTCACTCGGCATAGAAATCAGCGGAAAATCGCTACTTGTCGATCCGTTCATTTCGGCCAATCCGAAAGCGGCACACATCGATATCAATACTATTAACGCCGATTATATTCTTGTAACGCACGGTCACGGCGACCACATTCTAGACGTCGAAGCCATTGCCAAAAGAACCGGCGCGACGATCATAACCAATCCCGAAATCGCAGATTGGTTCGGCAAAAAAGGATTCGCTTGTCACCCAATGAACCACGGCGGAAGCTGGAAATTCGATTTCGGCTCCGTAAGATATGTCAACGCCATCCATTCGAGTTCATTTCCTGACGGTTCCTACGCCGGAAATCCGGGCGGTTTTGTCATCGAAGGAGAACACAAAAACATTTATATTGCCGGTGATACCGCACTGACAATGGACATGAAGCTCATCCCGATGCGCACCAAACTCGACCTCGCCATCCTGCCAATCGGCAACAATTACACTATGGATGTCGACGACGCCATCATCGCGTCAGATTTCGTCGAATGCGACAAAGTCCTCGGTTACCACTTCGATACCTTCGGATATATCATGATCGACCAGGCAGAAGCCATCCGCAAATTTTTCAACAAAGGCAAAGACCTGATGCTGCTCGAAATCGGGCATTCAATCGATTTATAAATGATTTGAAGCTCATCCGGCTATCCGCAGTAGTTTTGCGGCTGAACGCCAGCCACAAAAGCTACTTGCTGCTATCCGGGCTAGGGCATCCCAAACATAAGAACATGTTCATTCGAAATTTACTCCTCTTTTCCATAACCGCAATGCTTGCGCTGAACGTCAATGCCCAGCGACAAGACGGTTACTGGGACAAAGACCGCGCCACCACAAAACAAATCATCGTCGGAGCCGGAAAACGCACGCTCATCAGAACCGAAGATTTGCCTGTCGGAACCACTGAAGTTGTCTACAGGATTACATTACTCGACGACAACCAGCAAATGGCCAACAGCCTTGTTTCGGTTTTAAAAGCGATTCCCGATCCAAGCGGCATCAGCCAAGGCTCTGCGGGAGCAGTTTTTCTGTTGTCAAAAATTTCAGGCGACGACAAATGTAAATACGCCATTTTTTCGACTGCAGAACAGACGAAAAATTACCTTGAAGATGGAAAATCCGATAAAGCCTGTTTTGCAGAGAATACTCCATTGAACAAAGACGCCAAAAGGCTTACGATGGACAAATTGTGTTTCAAAGACAATTCTGGTGCACTTTGGTTCGGTTTCGAAAGTGACAACTGGATCATGAAACAGAAAATCGTGCTTGAAGTCGTGCCGTGGGTTGATATAAAGCTCAGTAAAGGCTGGAATAATGACAACCGCAAGGTAATCATCAAACTGGCAAAATCTTCTGATTTGGTAAAGAAAATGACCAATTCAGACGATTTCTGTCTTTGTATCCTCGAGAAAATGATGTCGAAATACAAATTCAATGAATATGAAAACGCAATGGCAATTGAAAAATCCAAGGCGTTTCGCGATTTCGGTAACCAATGCCTGACGGAGAAACCTGCCAATGTCACAATTCTAAACAATATTCGCCAAGATGCCGCACAATATTTCAAAAAGAAAAAATATGCCGAAGCCATCGATTTGATGGAAACCGCAATCATGGATAACGGAACCGCAAAAGTTCTTGATTTCAATGCGCTTGGCCAATATTACCTGTATTCAAAGCAATACGAAAAAGCAATACAAATGCTGAAAGCGGGCGAAAAGATTGATAATTCTGAATTGCGAATCAAATTAAATCTGGCGCATGCATATCTGCTGGATGGCGATTACAAATCGGCAAAAGAACTGCATAAAAAATACATGTCGCAAAACATCACGGCAAAACAATCCTGGAAAGCACAAACAAAAGCTGATTTCGAAGATTTCAAAAATGCCGGAATCGAATCTAAGGATTTTGAAAGAATCCTGAACCTTTTCGAATAATTCGTTCCTGCATCCAGAACCCTGTACCTTGAAAGCTACTCATCACCAATACCTGCTCGATTTCAAAAAACCTTCCGGGACGTCGCGCGGCATTTTGACGCAAAAAGAAACCTGGTTCATCATTATTGAAAACGACGGCAAAAAGGGAATAGGCGAGTGCGGCATTATTCGCGGACTCAGTGCAGACGACCGTCCGGGTTATGAAGAAAAATTGAAATGGGTTTGCGAAAATATACACTTTGGAAAAGACTGGCTTTGGGAAAACCTGCTTGAATTTCCGTCAATTCAATTCGGCATTGAAATGGCTTTTCGTTCTTTGGAAAGCGAAAATCCGTTTGTTTTATTCCCTTCTGCATTTACCAATTCTGAAAAATCAATTCCGATAAACGGTCTTGTCTGGATGGGCGATGAAGCATTTATGAAGCAACAAATCGAAGAGAAAATCGCGTCGGGATTCGACTGCATAAAATTGAAAATTGGCGCTATAGATTTCGATAAAGAACTGCAGTTATTGCGATTCATCAGGCAAAATTTCACACCACGACAAATTGAAATTCGTGTTGATGCAAACGGCGCTTTCAATTTAAATAATGCTTTACATAAATTAATTCAATTATCTGAATTTAAGTTACATAGTATAGAGCAGCCTATTCAAAAAAATCATACTGACAGTATGGCAGAGTTGTGTAAAACTACGCCTTTTCCTATTGCTTTGGATGAAGAACTGATTGGCGTTTTTTCATACGCTGAAAAGGAAGATTTACTGCAAAAAATCAAGCCGCAATACATCATTTTAAAGCCAAGTTTTGTCGGTGGATTTCGCGGCACTTCAGAATGGATTTCACTTGCAGAAAAACACAAAATCGGTTGGTGGATTACTTCAGCACTTGAAAGCAACATCGGATTGAACGCCATTGCGCAATGGACATTTCTTCAAAATAATCCGATGCATCAGGGATTGGGAACAGGCGCTTTATATACCAATAATTTCGATTGCCCGCTTGAAGTTTCAGAAGGTAAATTGTGGTATCGAAAAGATAGAAAATGGGATTTTGATTTCGAGGATTTCCGCTAAAAATTACTCAAATCTCGCTTCGGAGATTTCTTTTTATGCTTCTTTTCCTGAAAAATGCGCAGCGAATGAATGGCTTGTTTGTGAATTTTATCCTGTAAAAACCCTGTCCAGCCAAACAAATAACCAGACAATCCCAAAGCTTGCTGTGTCCATTTCCAGATTCGGAAATAATCTGTATGCCGAATAATGAGTCCGTCTTTGAATTCAAATTGCGCTCCAATCACATTGACGACTTTTCGATTCGTTTTACTGAAATTATAAGTTGCAATCCATTTTGCACTACCGCTTTCAGCGTTGGCTTCAACATCTGAGAATTCAATTTGCAGGTTGCCATTGCTTTTTTCAACCAGCATTTCCCACATATCGGCCACATCCCGGCCTTTGAGGATTCCAAATACAGGATCTTCAAAAACAATGTCTTCGTGGTAACAACTCGCCATCGTCTTTGCGCTGTGTGCGGCAAATCCGGCATAAAACTCTTCGATTAATTGCTGGTTCGGGTTCATAATCTATTGGTATAGTGCGCTGATGGCGGTTTCAGTTTCAAAACTAATGCGTTCGGGTTTCAGGCCGAGTTTGTAATAACTTTTCTTATTCCACGTAATAAAATGCCCTGTCTGGCTCGTAAATCGGTTTTCACTTCCTTTAATGGCGAAACGAACATTGCGGATTGCAGTTGTCTTCAATCGGTTCATTTCGGTGGAGAAAATGAAAACCACGAAGCTGCAATTCCGGGTTTATTATTCCTCAAGCCTTTATCTGTGCAGGTTATAATCGAATTGTCATCCAAAAATAAATAAACCGTTCCGCCAATATAAAATGAATCATCGCTTACCGGAACCGACAATTGCAGCAAACCGCCTTTTTCAGTCTTTGCCACCTGAACATTCAAACCGCCTCCTAATGCATAATTTTCACAAATAAAATCCCAGCTTGCTGTCGCCGGATAATGTTTACCGTCTTTAAAAATCATGGTTTCCTGAGCCGATGCTTTTACAGCAATGAAAATCCAAAATAAGACAATCAGTTTCTGAAACATAAATTATTAAAAGGAATTATGGTTGGTAAGTATTGGCCCAGTCTTTCGATTTTATGGACGATATTTTATTCTCTTCATTCATCGTCACCCGCAATTCCTTGACGGTGTGTTTCCACTGGTAATCTGCTTTGTAGCGGTAAATGGTGACGTTTTGGGTTTTATTCTGGATTACCTCAACGAGTTTTATGTCTTTAAAATTACCATATTTTATCCTGATTTTCTGACAAGTACGCGTCAATTTTTCGAGGGTTGTGTTTTTAATTACATCTGCAGTCGCTTCATTATTGGTAAATGGCCTGAATTTAGAGGTATTGCACGTATTTAAAAGCCTTTTTCCCAATTCATAGGATTTATTCTTCTGAACTGAATTGACTTCTTCAATTTTGAGAATTACAATTTTATCTTTCTCCGGTCCGTGTTTCGATTTGCAGCCAATCAACAGTAAAAGGCAGCCTATAAATAAGATTTTTTTCATGTCTTTATTTTTAAGAGTAAATTGGGATCCGGACAATTTTCAAGAAAAAACGGCAAATCGCTTTTGCTGCATACGCCGGGATAATCGCCAAATTTATCGCCGATATTTCTGATGATTTGAAAATGAAGATGCGGTGCATAATCCCCATTAACGGCCGCGTCACCTAAAGTCCCGATAGAATTACCTTTTAAAAAAGCCTGTCCGGTTTGTAAATTTTCGATACTTTCAACCGATAAATGTCCGTAAAGCGTATAAAAAACTGTATTTTCAATTTGATGCTCCAAAATTATCGTCGGCCCGTAATCGCCCAAAGCCTTGTTGAATTGAAAACTGTGTACGGTTCCATCCAATGCAGCCAAAACCGAGGTTCCGGCTTTCGTCCACAAATCAATGGCGATGTGGATGTTACGTTCTTCGGCTGAATCCTTATTGAAAATACTGCTTCGTTTGTATAAATCGCGTTTTTCGATATAGCCTCCATAAGCGACTTTAGCGTTTTTTGTCTCGAGGTAATTCTCAACAAATGCTTCAAATGAAACCGATTGATTGAAATCGAGTGCTGATAAAACCGGGTTCGATGCCGACAAATCCATATAAATATAATCCCTGTAAGATATGTTGTCGTCTATTACTTTAACGTTCCCGATATTTTGCACAAGTGAGCCGAAGTCTGTCATCAATTTCAAATTTGAATAAATTTACCATAAAAAAAGCCAACATAAATGAATTTACATTGGCTTATAACTTTTCGTTAAGATAAGAATTTGTTAAGGCTTTTTGGTTTCGACTTTTGTACCGGTTGAACTAACATTTACAGTCGTTCCTTTTTTGCCATCTTTTGTATCTACTTTAATCCCGTCTTTACCTACTTCAACCGAAGTTCCGTCGGTTTTTTCTGGTGCTGGCGGTACTTCAGGAGCTGGTGGAGGTGGCGGAGCAGGTACTTCTGCCGGTACTTCAGGAGCCGGTGGTGGCGGTGGCGGAACATCTTTTTGCAGGAAACCATTGCCATCATAGCGAATGCTCCCAACAGGAGGGTTACTTTTTTCATATTTTAAAAATTTAGTTACTTGATTATAACTATAAATTTAAGGGTTTTATTGTTAGGATGATAGGCGGATGTAAATAAAAAATCCCGACAATAAATCGGGATTTTTTATTTTAATATAAACGTGGGTGCTTTTTCGGATTCGCCTCGCTCATTATCGCATAAACCTTCTCGAAAATATCTTCTGCAGATGGTTTCGAAAAATAATCGCCATCAGTACCATAAGCTGGTCTGTGCGCTTTTGAAGCTAAAGTTTCCGGTTTGCTGTCGAGATATTTATAAGCGTTTTGTTCATCGACGATTTGTTGCAAAATGAATGCTGATGCGCCGCCCGGGACGTCTTCGTCGATTACTAAAAGGCGATTAGTTTTGGCGACACTTTTCACAATATCGTGGTTGACATCGAAAGGCAATAACGACTGAACATCTATAATTTCACAGTCAATTCCAATCTCAAGCAATTCTTTTGCTGCCTGTTCGATGACGCGGAGTGTCGATCCGTAAGAGACAATCGTAATATCTTTTCCCTCTTTAATGGTTTCCACGACTCCGATTGGCGTTGTAAATGCGCCCAAATTGGTCGGCATTTTTTCTTTTAAGCGATATCCGTTAAGGCATTCTACGACCAAAGCTGGTTCGTCAGTTTGCAAAAGCGCATTGTAAAATCCCGCAGCTTTCGTCATATTTCTAGGTACCAAAACGTGAATACCGCGAATCGCGTTAATAATCATTCCCATCGGAGAACCAGAATGCCAGATACCTTCAAGCCTGTGGCCGCGCGTGCGGATGATCAGCGGTGCTTTTTGCTTGCCGCGGGTTCTGTATTGTAAAGTCGCCAAATCGTCGCTCATGATCTGGATTGCGTAGAGCAAATAATCGAGATATTGGATTTCAGCAATAGGGCGGAGGCCTCTCATCGCCATCCCGATGCCCTGGCCCAAAATCGTTGCTTCGCGAATTCCAGCATCTGCAACACGGAATTCTCCATATTTTTCCTGCATGCCTTCCAATCCTTGGTTTACGTCGCCAATATTTCCCGCGTCTTCACCAAAGACTAAAGTTTCAGGATGCTGCGCGAAAATGGCATCGAAATTGTCCCTTAAAATTAATCTTGCGTCAGTAGTTTCGGCACTTTCATCATAAGTTGGCGCAACTTCTTTTACAGAAAATACGTTTTTTGCAGATTCAGAAAACAAATGCGAACTGAATTTCGGCTGGATTTTTTGGGTGTAAGTTGTAATCCAATTCGCTAATTCGGAATGCTTATTTTCAGCAACTAAAAGGCGGAGCGCTTTTCTGGCAGTTGTCAAAATGTCTTTGCGGATTGGCTCTTTTATAGAAGATAATTCTCCGGCAATTTTTTCAATGAAGACTTTATTTTCGCTTGAATTGGCTGCTTTTGAAAGTAATGCAATCAATTCCTGCTGCTCTTCTTTCATTGGTGTCACGAACGCCGTCCATGCTGCTTTTTTGCCTTCAAGTACTTCTTTTTTAGCATTTTCGTCAATGGCGTCAAGTTCTTCAGGAGATGCAATATTTGTAGCAATCATCCACAAACGCATTTGACGGACGCAATCGAAATCAGCTTCCCATTTAAGCCTTTCTTCATTTTTATAACGTTCGTGCGAACCAGAAGTCGAATGCCCTTGCGGCTGTGTCAATTCGTTCACATGAATCAAAACAGGAACGTGTTCTTCACGCGCAATCTGTGCTGCTTTTTGATAAGCATCAATCAACGACGCATAATCCCAGCCTTTCACGCGGATGATTTCGTAACCTTTGTTATTTTCGTCTCTTTGGAAACCTTTGAGGATTTCAGAGATATTTTCTTTTGTAGTCTGGTGGCGCGCGTGCACCGAAATTCCGTATTCATCATCCCAGACGCTCATCACCATTGGCACCTGTAAAACACCGGCAGCATTGATGGTTTCGAAGAATAAGCCTTCGGATGTACTTGCATTTCCAATCGTTCCCCACGCAATTTCATTGCCGTTAATGGAGAAATTGGTCTTGTTTTCGATGCCATTTACATTTCTGTAAATTTTTGAAGCCTGCGCTAATCCGAGCAATCGCGGCATTTGACCAGCAGTTGGTGAAATATCGGCACTTGAATTTTTTTGTAATGTAAGATTTTTCCAATTCCCGTTTTCGTCAAGCGAATGCGTTGCGAAGTGCCCGCCCATCTGCCTTCCGGCCGACATCGGGTCGTGCTCGATATCGGTATGGCCGTACAATCCCGCGAAGAATTGCTGGATATTCATTTCGCCAATTGCCATCATGAAAGTCTGGTCGCGGTAATATCCTGAACGGAAATCGCCATTTTTGAAAGCTTTCGCCATTGCCAGTTGCGGCACTTCTTTCCCGTCGCCGAAAATCCCGAATTTTGCCTTTCCTGTGAGTACTTCGCGCCTTCCTAAAAGACTGCATTCGCGGCTGGTTGTGGCAATTTTATAATCGTTAAGGACTTCTGTCTTAAAATCTTCAAACGAAAGTGCGGGTTTTGTGGTGGCTTCGGTCATAATGGAATTTCTTATCTTTCTGAAACAAATTTAATTAAAAACACGTTACTTTCATAATACTGTGCATAAAATATAATTTAAGTATTGGCAATGAAAAGGCGTCAAATAATTGTTTGATTGCGAAAAATTTATCGAAAATGTTGCAATTATGAAAGATGTTCAGAATAATAGTCTAAATTTAAAATTTAAAACCATTTTCTGGTGAAAAGATTAACGAGGATTTTTGGTTCTAAAGTAACCACGAAACGGATTTTTTCATTGTAATGCGGTTGCGAGATTTCCCATCCGTTGTTGGAATACACCGGAAAATATAATTCAAAATAATCCGTTACCAAATTGAGCCTGATACCGCTGTCATAAACAAATCGTTCGCGTCGGAATTCATTTTTGATAAAGCCCGCGTCGCCGTAAACTTCCACCCAATTCCATACATTGAAACTCATATTTGTGGTCGCCATCCATTGGTTGGCAAAAGGCGTGCTGAGTTTCGACTTGAATCCGCCATCAGCAATGATAACTTGCTGGCTGAAGATCCCGGTAGTTTCCGAACGCCCATAATAATCGTAATCGAAGAGGTAATCAGTTGGTCTGTCAAGTCCGAAACTAAAATAATCAGTATCAGTATTGCGGTATAAAAAAGTCCCTGCGAAAACACGTACATTGAGTTGACGGTTATCGTTAAAAAGTTTACGGAAACCAAATTCAACAGAAGCTTTCCCGAAACTCTTCGACGCCTGTAAATCGGTCATGAAACTCAGGTGTTTCGTGACTTCGGTGTAAGTATCAGTATAACGAAGGTTGAATACATTATAATTTACGGTTTCTTCAGACTGAGGAATGGTGGTATTTTCGCGGCTCACCAACACACTTCTCAAACTCAGGAACTGCTTGTGGTTGTCCCGAAAATCGTCGCTTTCGCGCAAGCGCAGAAAAATAGCAGGATTCAATTTGCTGTAAGCGGCATCCGGTGCGTAGTGCATATAAGAGCCGCTGATCGTATACCTTATATTATACAAATCGCTATTGCGGTTGTATTGGTTGACCAACAACGAAAAACGACCAATTAATGATTGGTTGTTAGGTGAATACATCGGATTCACATCAAAAACGAAAGGCTTGTCGAGAATGGTTTTATTGTGGAAACGCAGTCCCGGCGTAAGTCCGTCATATAAATTATAACCCACTGTCGGCACATACAAAATCTGGTTGTAATAAGGATCTTCAAGGTCTTTCATAAAGACGAACTTAATAGGCCTGTTGCTGATTTTGAAGTTTTTAAGCGAATACCAGTTGTTCCTTAAATTATATTCGGGAATTTCATTGTTATAATTCAGCACGATTTTCGAAGCTCCTTTTCTCGGAAATCTGAAAGTACTGTCGGTGCTGATGTTTTCAAGCCATTCCTTAAAAACGACCTGCTTTTTATTCACGCCGTAAACCGAAACGGGAACAGTCGTATTCGTTCGGTTCTTTACAGTAAAAGTAACGCTGTCATTGGTTTTACTGACGTTACCGAATTTATAATCGACGATTTCACGCGAATCAATTATCGTATTGAAAAACCAATCGATTTTTTTCGGAGTAGCGGTTTTCAGGATATTTTCAAAATCTGCGCGGTCGGTTTGCGCTTGAATTGTGTTTAAAGTATAGAATTTTGAAATGCTGTTCTGAACTTCCGTTTTCCCCATAAAATCTGCCAGATACCTCAAACTCAGTCCGGCACGGTATTTCCCGGCGATCTGCTCGTTAAAACGAATCAGCTTATTTTTCGGTGTTCCTAATGGCTGATCGAGGTTTTTGCGCGCCATCAACATGTAGAAATAACTGTATTGCTCATTGAACGGCAATTGCGTAAGGTTGTAATTTCTCAAAAGCCTGAACCTCGAGAGGCCGCCCATCATCTTACTGTTGGGATAATTTTCGTCGATGTATTGCATCATCGTATACACCTGCAAACCGTCGAAAATCCAGTTGTCTTTGCGCTGGTTGAGGCGAAGGCTGTTCTTCAGGTAATTATTAAGGTAAGTTTTGAGGAATTTGATTTCAAACAAAAAATCATTCGTGAACGGACTCAAAAACGATGGCAACTGGTTCAACCCGTAAAACGGACTTTTCTCATAATCTGCCTGAGA
This sequence comes from Flavobacterium sp. 3HN19-14, assembly GCF_051373205.1. NCBI lineage: Bacteria > Pseudomonadati > Bacteroidota > Flavobacteriia > Flavobacteriales > Flavobacteriaceae > Flavobacterium > Flavobacterium sp. 3HN19-14. The sequence continues at coordinate 3,021,220 of NZ_JBPPZT010000001.1, read as the reverse complement.
AACCGTAATCCTTTCATGCGGATATTGCCCAAGATGTTCATCGACAAAACGCGTAATCCGGTCAACAATAAGCGCCTTTTGGATGTTATTTACATTTTTGCTTTTGAGATTCGTATAAACTTCAATCTTGTCATTTTTATATTGCTCAAAATCAGATTTTTTGAGGATGAAAATATTGAAATCAGTGCGGTTTTTTCCTAAAAGATTATAAGTTGATTCAATTTTATCGATTTTCAAATCGGTTACCAGATCAGTATTTGCCGGAGTTGACATCGCGATTTCATAATCAGAAATTTCATTCGCGATATCGTCAAAATTCTCGTTGCTGTATTTTAAGAAGGAATGATTTTCATATCGCGCCACTGCCAGAAACCAGTTCTTGAGATACATTCCGCCCTTGTCATCATAACCGTATTTGGTGAATTTATCACTCGGGATTTTGGCTTGGTAAGTCAGATGTAAATGTAAAACCTGATTAGGAAGTAGTTTTTGGGGAAGTATAATTTCTACCAGATCCGGCTGGTCGTCATCACGATTCCATTCCAATTCAGTTTTATTTTCATCTGAAATCACAAGTTTGTTCGTACCGCCGATTTCCGATTTTTTCGCCAGATGAAAAGTCTTGACGAATTCATCCGAAAACCGCTTTCCCAAAGGCGAATTTTTATCTGAATAGGCATTGTTCCAATCATTTAAGATTATCGTTGATAAAGTATCGCCGGTTGCGTTTGTGTAAGTGATTTCCTGTTCTACAAAAAGAATTTTTGCCGCCAAATCAACCTTAACGGACATTTTGGATTTATTCTGCGCAAAATCCTGCAATGGAAAAAGCAGTATCGCAATGGCAAAAACAATTTTACAGAACAATTTCAACGGATTCTTTTTCAAACGGAGTTTCTTATTAGACGGAAATGCGTGCTTTGGTTGCTTCAATCAAGCAAAAACTGCAAAATTCATTTCGTGATTGAACAATCATTGAATGAAGTTTGCAGTCTGATGTTGACTTTTGCTTTAGAAATTCGGACTTAAGGTATACTTTTTATAGAAATTATCCAGCACTTCAACAACCTCTTCTTCGGTATCTACGATTTTTATGAGGTCAAGGTCGCCCGGACTCACGGTTTTATATTTTTCGACCAGAACGGTTTTGATCCAATCCATTAGTCCTGACCAATATTCGCGGCTTACCAATATGACCGGGAATTTTGCTACTTTCTTGGTTTGAATGAGCGTAATCGCCTCGAACATTTCGTCTAAAGTCCCGAATCCGCCCGGCATGACCACGAATCCCTGCGAATATTTCACGAACATCACTTTTCGAACGAAGAAATAATCAAAATTCAGGTTCTTATCGCGATCGATATACGGATTGTAATGCTGCTCAAATGGCAATTCTATGTTGAGTCCGACAGAAGTTCCGCCACCTAAATGCGCCCCTTTATTACCGGCTTCCATAATTCCGGGCCACCGCCCGTAATGACGCCATAACCGGCTTTACTGATTTTAAACGCTATTTTTTTCTGCCAGCAGATAAAAATGCTCGTCAGGTTTTGTCCTCGCCGAACCAAAAATCGAAACGCACGGAACTGATCCTTCCCATCGTTTCATAACCGTTCACGAACTCGGCCATGATCTTAAAAATCGCCCAGCTGTCGTTGGTTCTTATCTCATTCCAGGTCTTTTGTTTTAAGCGGTCATGGATGATTTTATCCTCGTCATTGTCAAAGTCTTGTAATCTCATATTTTGGTAAATTCCAATTTCTAAATTATAAATGCCAGGGGGTAAATGTCAATTTTTAAAACCCAAGCGGGCTAAAGTACACGTTAATATGTAAATTCCAAAATCTAAATGAGAATTTTCAATTTCCAGGGTTTGGAATTTAAATTTTGTCATTTGTGATTTGTTTGTCATTGGACATTTACTATTTGGAATTTATCATAAAAGCTCTTTTTTCAAAAATTGCGCCGTGTAACTTTTCTTATTCTTAGCAACCTGTTCCGGAGTTCCTTTTGCAACCACTTCACCGCCGCCTTTTCCGCCTTCGTATCCAATGTCTATGATGTAATCGGCAAGCTTGATGACGTCCATATTGTGCTCGATAATTAATATGGTATTGCCTTTATCGACGAGCTTATTGATGACTTCCATCAAAACCCGAATGTCTTCAAAATGCAGGCCTGTTGTGGGTTCATCGAGAATGTAAAAGGTATTTCCTGTGTCTTTTTTAGACAATTCTGCTGCGAGTTTAATGCGCTGCGCCTCACCGCCCGAAAGTGTCGTGCTTTGTTGCCCAAGCGTAATATATCCCAAACCAACATCCTGTATCGTCTTGATTTTACGGTAAATCTTCGGAATATTTTCAAAAAATGGAACGGCTTCGTCAACCGTCATGTTCAGAATATCAGAAATCGACTTCCCTTTGTAACGGATTTCCAGTGTTTCGCGGTTGAAACGTTTTCCCTGGCAGGTTTCGCATTCCACATAAACGTCGGGAAGGAAATTCATTTCGATGGTTCGCACGCCTGAACCTTCGCAGGTTTCACATCTGCCTCCTTTGACGTTAAAGCTGAAACGCCCGGCTTTGTAACCGCGAATCATACTTTCAGAAGTCATCGTGAATAAATTCCTGATTTCGGTAAATACCTCGGTATATGTCGCCGGATTCGAGCGTGGTGTACGCCCAATCGGACTTTGGTCAATATCGATTACCTTATCAATATGTTCTAAACCTTCGATTTTCTTGTATGGTTGTGGTTTCTTTACGCCGTTAAAATAAAATTCGTTCAGAATCGGATAAAGCGTCTCATTGATCAACGTCGATTTTCCGCTCCCAGAAACACCCGTCACACAAATCATCTGCCCTAAAGGCAATTCGATGGAAACGTTCTTGAGATTATTTCCTGTCGCGCCAGTCAGTTTCATGAATTTTCCGTTGCCTGCGCGGCGTTTTTTCGGGATCTCGATCTTCATTTTACCGTTCATATACTGAGCGGTCATTGTATCTTCCTTGAGTAATTCCTGCGCCGTTCCACGGCTGATGATTTGCCCGCCGTATTTCCCGGCTTTCGGCCAATGTCAATGACGTAATCAGCGCGCTCAATCATGTCTTTGTCGTGTTCGACGACAATTACGGAATTGCCGATGTCGCGCAATTGTTCGAGTGAATGAATGAGTTTTTCGTTGTCTCTTTGGTGTAAACCAATACTTGGTTCATCCAAGATATGAAAGTACACCGACGAGTTGAGAACCGATTTGCGTTGCAAGCCTGATGCGTTGCGCTTCGCCTCCCGAAAGTGATTTAGAGCTTCTGTTCAAGGATAAATAATCTAACCCGACATTCATCAAAAAGTGCAAGCGATCACGAATTTCTTTGATGATTTCAGTAGCGATGATAAGTTGTTTTTCAGACAAATGCGATTGCAGTTCATTAAACCACGCCGTCAGATCTGAAATGTCCATCGCAGACAATTCGGCGATGTTCTTATCGTTGACGCGAAAATACATCGCTTCTTTTTTCAAGCGCGAGCCTTCGCAAACCGGGCATTTGATTTCGTCCATGAAGTCTTTTGCCCAACGCCTGATTGAGGAAGAACCGCTTTCGTCGTATTGGTTTTTGATGAATTCTGAAATGCCTTCGAACTCAATCTTATATTCTTTTGTGATGCCTAAAGTCTTGGATTCGACGGCGAATTTGTCTTTTCCGCCATTCAGAATTACATCTAAAGCTTCTTCTGAAATTTTTTCAATCGGATCGGTGATTTTGAATCCGTATTTTTCTCCGATGATTTCCAGTTGCTTGAAAATCCATGACGATTTGTATTCGCCCAAAGGCACGAAACCACCTGCTTTTATTGATAATTTCGAATTCGGGATGATTTTCTTGATGTTGATCTGGTTGACAGTTCCGAGTCCGTTGCAGTTGTCGCACGCACCTTTCGGTGAGTTGAACGAGAACAAATTCGGCTCGGGATTCTGGTACGAAATTCCGCTTGACGGACACATCAGATTGCGGCTGAAGAAACGAACGTTATTATCATCCTGGTCTAAAACCATTAAAACATCTTCGCCATGGTACATTGCGGTTTTGATGCTGTCGGCAAGTCTTTTGGCGCTTTCTTCGTTGTTTTCAACCGCTAATCTGTCGACGACAATCTCGATGTCGTGCGTTTTGTAGCGGTCGAGTTTCATCCCGGGCGTGATTTCCTTGATTTCGCCATTGATGCGAACGCGCAGAAATCCCTGTTTGGCAATTTGCTGGAACAATTCGCCGTAATGCCCTTTTCTCGCACGGATTACAGGCGCTAAGATATTGATGCGCTTTCCTTCGAAATTTTCGATAATCAAATCCTTGATCTGCTCGTCGCTGTAACTCACCATTTTTTCGCCGGTGTTGTGGCTGAAGGCGTCGGCACCACGGGCGTAAAGCAAACGCAGGAAGTCGTAGATTTCAGTAATCGTGCCAACAGTCGAGCGCGGACTTTTACTTGTCGTCTTCTGCTCAATCGCGATTACGGGTGATAATCCGTCGATTTTATCAACATCCGGGCGCTCCAATCCGCCGAGGAATTGCCTCGCGTACGCGGAAAAAGTTTCCACATAACGCCGTTGCCCTTCGGCATAAATCGTGTCGAAAGCGAGCGACGATTTTCCGAAGCCCGAAAGCCCTGTAATGACCACTAATTTTTCGCGGGGAATGGTGACGTCTATATTTTTGAGATTGTGCACGCGTGCGCCCAATACCTCTATATTATTTTCTGATTCAAGCATGTTTTTTCGTAGCAAATAAGTGCGCAAAGATACGGTTTATAGTCGGAATTTGAAAACCGGAACGTCAAAGGAAAGTTAATTTAGACCGCTTCGCTGTTAGAAAAAAGACCGCTTTGCTGCAAGACCGCTCGCTGAAAGATTTTGTCAATGATTAAGTTAATATGATGTTTTAGGATTCACAATAGTCTTCCCTTTATCGGGAATGCCCATTACGGAACCGCTTGGAGTTTTTCCCTGTTAGGGAATGGCCATTACGGAGCCGCTTGAAGTTTTCCCCTGACAAAGAATGGCCTTTACGGAGCCGCTTGAGACTTTCCCTTTCGAGGGAAATGTGTTTACGGAACCGCTTGGCATTTTTCCTTAATAATAATTATTGATTTAGCCTTCCTCCAGATTCTCATTAAAAGCTGTCGGAAGCATTTTCGGAATAAACTTAATCAAAATCGGCAACAGCAGACTACCGCCCGGCAAAAGGAAAATCGTGAGTGACGGAATCGTTTTGCAGATTTCAAGCAGTTGTTTTTTGACCTTTTTCTTTTCCTTATCTTCCAAATGACGATGCGTGGAGTGGGTGAGGAGCAACATCAATTCGCCATTGTTGGATAATTCTTTAATGAGACGGTTTTTATTTCTCGTAATCAGTGTAATTACGGCTTGCGTCGAATGATCATAGAAATGCTTAACCGGATTTGAGTAATTGAAATACGGAATCTCTGATTTGTATTTTTGTATGAACTTTTCAGTTGCAGCGGTACTTTCGGCGACAATATCGTCGTTAAGATTCAATAACCCAGCAAGTTGTTTCAGGAACAAAGCTTCAGAATCATCGACTTTTTGATCATTCCACATTGCTAAAACGGCCAAATCCAACAGATAAAATTGCTCTAAATCAGAATCGAAATAATGAAATTCAAGTGATTCCATCGTCTGCACGTCGACTTTTGAAAATTTGGTAAAACGCACAGATGCCTCGAAAAGCTTAATGAGCAAATCGTCGTATTCGGTTTTTCTTGATTTCGTATTCAGCGCCAGCGAAACAATGCTGACAATGGTTTCTTCGAGTTTTTTGAGGTAATTATGTGGAATAGCGTCGTGAATGAGATATTTCCGGAATGCCAATACGTCTTCAAAAAGCAAGGCATTGGTCAATATGTGCGAAAAATTCCGGCTCACAAAATTTTCATTGGTCTGCACGCGGTCGTCGATGATTTTCTCGAGATTTACCGAAGCGGCATTTTCAGGAAGGACTTTCTTTAGTAAATTAAAGCCTTCCGGGCTCATTTCTTTATAAAATGCAACAGCTTTTTCGATAAATATTTCAGGATTGCTTTCGTGTGTGACAAGACCGAAAACATTGTATAAGGTGTTGAGCAGCGCGACTTTAGAGATTTCTTCTGAAGTCAGGCCTCTTATAGAAACTGATTTTGCCGTATCAAATCCGATTACGTGCCCGTAAATAAATCCGGTCGCACGGCTTTTTTTGTAAAATTTTTCAGGATATACCACGACAGGCAGCGGCAACGGATTTTGTTCCGAGAAGAATTTGTCGATCCAGCCTATGGCAGAAGGGTTTATCATTCAGATTTCAGATTTTAGGTTTCAGATTTTGTGAATCTAAACGTTAACCTTTGCTATTGAATCCACAAAGCTATTCATTTTTACGGAATTCTCTTGCTTTTCCTGAGTGCTGTAAAATCTGCTATCACGACCTGAAGTCTTATTTTTCTCCTTTATCACCTTTATCTCCTTTACCGCGATATTGCTTCAGCAACTTTTTATTGAAATCGTCTTCGGCTTTTTTGAGCTTCAGGATTTTCACCGGACTGATAACGCCCTTAAGATTTTGGATGAGTTTTTTGCGGTTTTGCGCTAATTCGTCTTCGACATTTTCAAATTGTGCTAAAAGCGATTGTGCATCTTTGTCGCCCATCGTATCGAGATTGTCTAGTTTGTCTTTAAGCGCACGCATTTTCTTGAATTTAAGTTCGAATTGCTTGTCGTCGAATTCATTAAAAACGGGCCAGAATTTTTCGGCTTCAGCTGAAGAAAGGTCTAATTCTTTTGTGATAAATGCCACTTTTAAAGCTTTTACTTTTTCCTTGACGATTTTTCCGCCTTGGGCAAAACTGATGCCGGAAGCGAATAGCAATAATAGGGTGAATATTTTTACAGTTTTCATAATTAATCTGTTATGTAGTTTTCTAAATTTTCGTTTGTAAGCACATCTTCAATTGTTTTGTCGTCAACGGGAAGATTGATGTCGATATTTTCAATGTCTTGTTTGTCGAGCAGGTTCACCAGATCATATTGTGAAATATCGGATTCTTCACTGAGATAATTTTCAAGTGAAACCGAATCCAGCAGCTCTGTATTTTTCTGGTAATGGTTGTAAACCGGAAGCATCAATCCGAGCACTAAAACGGCTGCGGCAGCAGTAATCCAGTTTTTTCTGCGGGCAAAAATCGAAATCACTTTTGGTTCCGATGCAGGAAGCTGCGACATTATTTTATCGTTGAAATCATCAAAATATCCTTCAGGAGCGGTAAAGCCGGATTTGATTTTCGGATGATCATCTAATTTAAAATCTTTCATAGTGTTATGACTTTTAGCATTGGCAAAGGTTTAATTTCGGGTCATGAATTCTTCGATTTTTTTCACTGCGTGGAAATAGGAAGCTTTGAGTCCGCCTACAGAAGTGCCTAAAATCTCAGAAATCTCTTCATATTTAAGTTCCTGGAAATATTTCATCTTAAATACCAATTGTTGTTTTTCAGGTAAAAGCGCAATCGCTTTTTGCAATTTTATCTGGATTTCATCACCATCGAAATAATCATCTGCTTTTATGTTTTCAATTTGCTTTTGCTGGAATTCCTCGCTGGTTTTTCCGTTTCTTTTCGCTTTATTGTTGATGAAAGTGATCGATTCGTTGGTGGCGATCCTGTAAATCCAAGAGAATAATTTGCTTTCACCTTTAAAGCTTTGAAGGTTGCGGAATACTTTCACGAAAGTGTTCTGCAAAACGTCATCTGCGTCATCATGGTCAATCACAATGTTGCGGATGTGCGCGTACAAAGGCCGTTGGTATTGCGACACAAGCTTTTGAAACGCCTGATTTTGCGTTTTAGGATCCAGTAAAGCGTTGATGAATTCCTGTTCTTCCTGCAAGTGAAAAAGTTTCTGGTTATGACTAAAGATACGTTAAAAGGTTTAATAAGGCGGCGGTATTTAGTAATTTTGAGCCGTAAATTTAACACCATCAAATCATGGTAAAAACAGTAATTTTCGACATGGACGGCGTAATTGTAGACACTGAACCGGTACATCATTATGCATTCATCCAGCATTTTAAGGAATTGAATATTGAGGTTTCTCCGGAAATGTATGCGTCGTTTACGGGAAATTCCACCAAAAATGTTTATGAAAAGCTGAAAGATAAATTCCGGCTGATGCATGATATCCAGTTGCTTATCAATACGAAGAGGCAAATTTTCAACGACGCTTTCGATAAAAAAGAAGATTTGTATCTGCTTGACGGCGTTGAGGATTTGATTAAGGACTTGCACAAAAACGGTATTCAACTGATTCTCGCTTCTTCATCGGCAAAAGTTACGATTGGAAGAATTTTTGACCGTTTTAAATTGCACCAATATTTTACGCACATCGTTTCAGGCGAAGATTTCCCGAAATCGAAACCACATCCGGCGATTTTTGAGCATGCAGCGTCATTATCAATCGCGCCAAAAGAAAACTGCATTGTGATTGAAGATAGTACCAACGGTATCAAAGCGGCAAAAGCTGCCGGGATTTTTTGCGTTGGTTATAACAGTTTCCATTCGAAATTGCAGGATTTAAGTGAAGCTGATGTTGTGATTGAACATTTTTCGGAACTGGATTTTGAGAAGGTCAGGAGTTTAACGTAAAGCATTCCCCTCCAGCGGAGGGGAATCTTAACCAACAGCTTCCTTATAAACTTTCAAACACCGTTCCCGCGCCTCCTTATGGTCAACAATCGGTTCAGAATATTTATCAGTCCCGAATTCCGGCACCCATTTTTTCACATATTTCAAATCCTTATCGAATTTTTTGATTTGCTCTGCCGGATTGAAAATCCTGAAATACGGCGCAGCGTCAACACCGCTTCCGGCATTCCACTGCCAGTTGCCGATGTTGCTTGATTGCTCATAATCTAATAATTTCAAGGCAAAATAAGCTTCGCCCCAACGCCAGTCGATTAACAAATGCTTGCATAGAAAACTCGCAACAATCATCCGGACGCGATTGTGCATGTGTCCGGTTTCGTTGAGTTCGCGCATTCCGGCATCGACAATCGGATAGCCGGTTTGGCCGTCGCACCATTTTTTGAATTCTTTTTCGTCGTAACGCCACTTGATTGCGTCGTATTTTGGGCGAAAACTATCGGTGACTGTATGCGGAAAATGCCATAAAATCTGCATGAAAAATTCACGCCAGATGAGTTCTTTCAAGAAAGTATCGTTGTTTTCTGAATTGGCTTTCAAAACTATTTTTCGTATTGAAACTGCGCCAAACCGAAGATGCGGACTCAAATGCGAAGTTTTGTCAAGTGCCGGAAAGTTCCGTGTTTCTTCATAATGTGAAATCAGGCTTTTTGAAATATCGTATTCCGGGACTTCAATTTTTGATTTTACAAATCCAATGCCTTTCAGGCTTAAAAATGGGTAAGAATGTTTGGTGATATTCTTCAATTTATCTTCGGAATTGTAATCGTGAAGTTTGATTTTATTGAAATTTTCGCGCCATTTTTTTGAATACGGTGTATAGACAACATAAGGAGCGCCATCATCTTTTGTAATTTCGGCTTTTTCAAAAATGACCTGGCCTTTGCAGGTTTTGAAAGTGATTTTATTTTCGAGAAACAAACGGTACATTTCCTTGTCACGCTTTCTGGCGTAAGGCTCATAATCTTGGTTGGCGAAAACCGTTTTGATTGCATTTTCTTTAATGAGTTTCTCAAAAATTTCGAATGGCTTTCCGTGGAAAACGGCTAAAGATTTATGATGTTCCTTCAATCCGGATTGCATTTTTTCAAGCAATTGATGTATGAACGTGACGCGCGCATCGTCTTTTGGAAGTTCCGAAAGGATTTCTTCGTCGAAAATAAAAACCGGCAAAACATCCTCTTCGCTATTTAAAGCATGAAAAAAGCCGACATTGTCATCTAAACGCAAATCGCGCCGGAACCAGAAAATATTCATATTAAACAGATTTAAATACGCCGAAAATTTCAATAAGCTTTTCACGCCTATAATCAAAAATCTCTTTCAACTTCGGTTTTACCAGAAATGGATGCACCAACTGACCTGAAAACGCCCAGCGGCAATTTATAATCTACGATGTCTTCCATAGCTATTCCACCGGGAATTTCACTGAAAAAATGTTTGTGGTGCCACAACGCATAAGTGCCCAACCGCTGCTCGTCTACAAAATATTTTTTATCGGTTACGTGTGTGATTTCCGTTACCCATTTCATTTTAATTTTAAAAAGCGGCGTGACGATATATTGGATGAGTTGGCCTGCAAACATTGGTTGATCTGTACCAGAAAGGATTTCAAATCCCATATAATCCGGCGTGATAACTTGCAAATTCTTCGGGTCAGAAAAAAATCCAGGCCTGTTGAAGCGAGACAGGCAGGTTTTGTCTGGTATGTAGAGTATAAATTTTCATGCTTTATAAAGGTACGATTTGTTTAATTAAAATCAATATTTTTTAAACATTTTGATATTGCATTTATGGTTTCGTTAACGTCTTTAACTCATCAAATTTTGTTAAATTTGGAAAAATTTAAACCTATAAATTAAAACACATGAAGAAATTAATTGTTGCCGCGATAATTTTAGCCTGTTCATTTACCGCCAATGCCCAATTGAAAACACCGCAGGCGAGTCCGAAAGCTGTAGTAGAACAAGTCGTCGGCCTTACCGATGTGACAGTCGATTATTCACGTCCGGGCATGAAAGGGCGTACTATCTTTGGTGATTTGGTACCATTCGGAAAATTATGGAGAACCGGCGCGAATGCCAATACTACAATTTCTTTCAGTGAAGATGTAGTCATTGACGGCAAGACCTTGAAAAAAGGAAAATACGCTTTATACACCACACCAAAAGCTGATAACTGGGAAATCGTTTTCTATTCTGACACCAGTAATTGGGGAACGCCAGAGACTTGGGACGAAACCAAAGTAGCTTTGAAAACCAGTGTAAAACCTGAAAACCTTACGCGCAGTATCGAAAGCTTCACTATCGCCATAAACAACCTTGACAATAATTATGGTTTTATAGAAATTTCATGGGAGAAAACTTTGGCAGCCATTAAATTTGAAGTGCCGACGCAGAAAATGACGATGGACAATATTAATAAAGTGCTTGCAGGGCCGAACTGGTGGCGATTATTTTTCTGCTGCGCAGTTCTATTACCAATCAAATGGCGACATGAACAAAGCGCTGGAGTATGTCAACAAAGCCTTGGCTATGAATAAAGATGTGCCGCAGCCGTTTTGGTACAACAGACAGAAATCTTTGATTCAGGCGAAATTGGGAGATAAGAAAGGCGCAATTGAAACTGCGAAATTGTCTTTGGCAGCTGCCCAGGAAGCGAAGAACAACGATTACGTGAAAATGAACAAAGACAGTATTGCTGAGTGGAGTAAAAAATAGACCGCTTTGCTGAAGGAAGCAAGATCGCTTCGCTAAAAGAGGAAAGATTTTGAGTATAATCAAAGTTTTTCCTTTTTTTCTTTATGCTTCAATAGTTTCAGGATCCTCTTTAAAAATTGTCTGCAATAATGATGAAATCACCACCGTCAGCATCGCACCAATAAAGTTAAGCCACAAATAACCCAGTTTTTCCTGTCCGCTTGGATAAATGTGGATGGCGAAATAATAGATGAAAAATATGGTCGTCTGGCTGATGACGGCGCCCCATAAAATCGCTTTGGCTTTTACGAATTTGATATAAAATCCGACAAGGAAAATTCCTAAAACGGTTCCGTAGAATATTGATCCGATGATATTTACCAACTGGATCAGGTTTTCAAAAAGCGTTCCTACGCAGGCAAAGAGTATCGCAACCACGCCCCACATAACAGTGAACATTTTAGTGGCACTCACAAAATGTTTCTCATTTTTTTCTTCTTTTACATTGCGTTTGTAAATGTCGATTACCGTTGTTGAAGCGAGTGCATTCAATCCGGAAGCCGTTGATGACATTGCCGCACAAAGTATCACGGCAAGCAACAATCCGACCAATCCTTTCGGAAGGTAGGTGATAATATAATGAATGAAAATATAATCGGCATCATTCGTTTTATCTTTGTTGTCAGCTTTACTGATGAGTTCTTTCGCTTGGTCGCGGATGCTTTTTTCCTTTTCGCTTAAAGCGGAAATACGGCGTTTGAGTACCGGATTTTCAACATCGATGTTGAGTTGGTTCGCGTAATCGATGGTGACTTGTTTTTTCTCTTCCAATACATTGGCGAGCTTACTTTCAAGGACTTTATAATCGTTTTTGTAAGCAGAATTTTCGATAATAACCTTGCTGTTCGGATTGAAATTCAAAGGCAGCGTCTGGAACTGAAAGAATACATAAACCATTACACCGGTCAAAAGAATGAAGAATTGCATCGGTACTTTCAACAAACCGTTAAAAAGCAATCCCATTTGGCTTTCGCGTATTGATTTTCCTGATAAATAGCGTTGCACCTGTGACTGGTCGGTTCCAAAATAAGACAGCATCAGGAATAATCCGCCGGTAATGCCGCTCCAGAAAGTATAACGGTTTTTTGGATCGACAGAGAAATCGATGATGTTCATTTTATCATTCGCCCCGGCAATCTGCAAGGCATTCGTGAATGAAATATTTTCAGGCAATCCGCTTACAATCAGATAAAAAGCGGTGAACATACCAAGCATTATGATGAACATTTGCTGTTTGTGTGTGACATTTACGGCTTTCGTTCCGCCGGAAAAAGTATAAACGATTACCAAAGTTCCGATGATGATGTTCATCTGTGTGAGATTCCATCCCAAAATCGATGATAAAATGATGGAAGGCGCGTAAATCGTCAATCCCGTTCCTAATCCTCTTTGCACTAAAAACAAAATAGCCGCCAGCGAACGTGTCTTTAAATCGAAACGTTTTTCGAGATATTCATAAGCGGTAAAAACCTTTAGCTTGTGGTAAATCGGGATGAAAGTATAACAAATGATAACCATGGCAATCGGCAATCCGAAGTAAAATTGCACGAATCCCATTCCGTCATTAAATGCCTGTCCCGGAGTCGACAGAAACGTAATCGCACTGGCCTGCGTCGCCATCACTGAAATCCCGACGGTATACCACGGCGTTTCGTTGTTTCCTAAAATATATTCGTTGACATTTTTGCTGCCTTTTGTCTTCCATACGCCGTAAATGACGATGAAAAATATGGTAAGAACGATGACAATCCAATCGATTTGCTGCATGGCTTAAGAAAAATATTGCATTAATAAGATGAAAATAATGATATAGACGGTGTTCGCGATGAGGATCCAGCTATAACTTTTTTTCCAGCGTTTGGTGGTATTGGCGTCCATAAATTTAATTTTTGCTTATCGAAATTAAGTTGGCCATCAGGCGAAAAGCACCCGCAACACCTTCAGGCAATTCGCGGAAGAAACTTAATCCCGTATAAATGTAATGTCCTTTTCCGTAATTGGCAACCAACAGCGCGCCATTTTTTGCACTTTCGCCTTTATCGTGCGCCGAAAGGATGGGCGTGAAGGCCTTGTCCCATTCGCCCGGATAGTATAATCCTTGTTCCTGTTTCCAGCCTTCGAAGTCTTTTGCTGTGATTTTGTTGGGTTTGTTGAGCACATCGGCGTTCGGCTCGAGAAATTTAATTTCTGCATTTTCTTCGGTCACGCGGTCGCGGGAAATTTTTAACGGAAAAGGCGCAATTTTATCCGTGACCAAATCGTCTGTGGTGTTGTATTGCGCAATCATCGTTTTGCCCGATTTTACAAAATCAAAAAGAATTTCTTGTTTGAAAGCGAGTGATTGCAGGATATTATAAGCGCGGATTCCGGTCATTACCACGTCATAAGCAGCTAGTTTTTCAGCAGTGATTTCTTCAGTTTTTAATTGGTCGACGGAATAACCCATCTGCATGAGGCTTTTCGGTACTTCATCGCCCGCGCCCATGATGTAAGCGATTTTTTCATTGCCGGTTTTGATGTTGAGTTTTATCGCTTTTGCTTCTGCCGGTTTTAAAACCTGTTGTTTTGAAATGTGGTTGTAATTGATGTCGATTTTGTCTTTGTCATACGTTTTTCCGTCAACGGTGACAATGCTTTTGAGCGTGATTTCCGAAGCTTCGGCCGATGGTGTTACAGTGAATTCGAGTAGTTTTTCTTCTCCTTTTCTGGTCAAAGTGAATGGAATCGAAGTTGGCGTAACTTTCCAATTTTGCGGAGTTTCCAAATGAAGATTTCCGGAAACATTTTCTTTTCCGGCTTTTACTTTTACAGCAATGGTTTTCGATTTATCGCTGTTGAAAATATAAACTTTATCCGCAATCGAAGAAGTTACAACCGGTACAACATCAAATGGCTGGTACACTTCGCCTTTCACGTCGTCATTGTATTTGTAGATTAAATTTCGCTCGAACGGAATTTCGACGCCATTAATAGCAACGATAAAAACAACTTTCAGTTCCCGAATGACATCAGGAATTCCGATATTTTGCTGATTGTCGACGCGGTACATGCCGACAGTTCCTTTGTCATTGAGCCAATACGGATTTGTATAATTCAGCGTTGAAGGCAACACAACATCAAGAGAGTTATTTTGTAAAATATTATTTTTCAAATCGATATTTTGCGAAATCTGCTTCACGTCTGGCAACACATTTATTGCTGATAACTGCATCGCGATATTACTTCGATTAATGGCTTCGGTTTTTATTTTGATAGCACTTCCCGGCGTCGCATCCTGATTTTCAGCGACAGCTTCTAAATATAATCCGGAAACAAGCTGCAATGATTTTTTTGATTTCTTCCAATTTGATTGGTTTCCAGTGCTTTTCATCTAAAGATTGCAGCATCGAATAAGCTTTCACCAATTGCGGAATGCTCGCCGATGGATTTTTGAAATCGAAATTCTTTTCTACTCCTGCTAAAATTTCGCCGATTGCTTTCCCGCCTTTGATGCGGTTCCACGACGTATCGATGCCCTCGAAAATATCAGATTTGTCTTTCGGTGCTTCGCCTTTAATCAATTCAAGGTATTCGGTGTCTTCGCCTCGCGCCCCGGTGCTTCCAAAGCCTTGCGACTGGTGCCTGCTTCGGCTCAAAGCCGCAATTTCCTGATTGGATTTTCCGATGGAAGCGTAATAGACGCCGGTTTGTATTTGGTACAACGAAGATTTATCGGCTTTGTCGAATTTATCTTTTCCGCCGTAAAACCAATAGGAAGTGTTGAAGAATTCCCGTTTCGGCTGCCAGACATTTACATATTTCAATTGTTCCGGAAATGATTTTGGGTCATCCACCAAATCAAAACTTTCAACACTCAGCATTGCCGACGAAGTGTGGTGGCCATGTGTCGTTCCCGGCGATCTTGCGTCGAAACGATTGATGATAACATCTGGTTGGAATTTCCGGATTTGCCAGACGACATCTGCCAAAACCTGATTCTTGTCCCAAATTTCTAACGTTTCAGCCGGATTTTTTGAATAGCCGAAGTCGTTGGCACGGGAAAAAAATTGTTCGCCGCCGTCGATTCTTCTGGCTTCGAGCAATTCCTGTGTACGGATGGTTCCGAGTAATTCACGCAATTCAGGACCGATCAAATTCTGCCCACCGTCGCCTCTTGTCAGCGACAAATAGCCCGTTCTGTATTTCTTTTCGTTGGCAAAATAGGAGATAAGCCTTGTGTTTTCATCATCAGGATGTGCGGCAATGTAGAGTACCGAACCTAAAAAATTGAGTTTCTGAATCTGGCTGTAAATTTCTGCAGCATTGGGTTTTTGCGGTTGTTGGGCATGGCTTTTCAATGGAAATAATGCCAGTAATAACAACAACGCAGCGTAAAGCTTGTGCATTTTGATATGGTTTTGCAATAGCTTCAAATATAGTAATTATAAATTCCAAAAGTCAAAAAGCAAATTCAAAAATCAAAAAACAAATTTCAAAAAAAGCCAAAAAATAAATTCCAATTTTTTAAAATCCCTGTGAGTTTGGAATTTTAAAAATTTGGAATTTATTTAGAATTTGGATATTGTTATTTGGAATTTACACTTTAGTGCTTCCAGTGGCCTCGACCGCGTCCGCGTCCATGCCCATGGTGTTTTTGCTTAACAATTACCGTTTGTGGGCCACAGTATCTGGTTTTGTGTATTTTATGAAGCTTATATGGCGTGTTTCCATGATAATCCGTCAAAACAATTGTGCGTCCGCGATACGGATTGTAGTTGTAATGCGCCGGAAGCGAAACAACGCGGTTCCATCTTCCGCCGCCGTAATAAATATACCTGGATTCACGAACGTCGTAATAAGAATCAACATCCGGAAGATAATAATAATTTACGGCGACCGGTGCTGCCGGTGCCCAATCTGGTCTTGTACCAATGTTGACGCTTACTGAAACTTGTGATTGTGCTGATGTAGCTATGAGTAGACCAACTCCTAGTATTATAAATTTTAAAGTTTTACTCACAGTTGGAATATTGTTTTTTTGGTGTTCGTGAATCTGCGATTTCATGATTTCTATAATTTAAATGGTTACTGAAATCAGAAAGCCAATTACTGTGCCAGTTGGGTGGAATTAACTTTTATTTAATCGAAAATATTGTGTAATAGTTTGTATTTCAATCATTTATAAATAACGGTACGTGGTTTGGCAAATTCAAAATCCTGTAATTGAAAATCGGTAGTTTCAAAAGTATTCGTTTTGAAACAAACTGTCGCCTTCACCCGGAATTGTTGGATAATAAGCCATCGATAACTGAAAAGAACTAAAAACCAGATAATCATTGCTGATGATAAAACCGATTCCGATTTTTGAATATACTTTGCTGCTCAGAATACCGACTTTCTCGTTCCCTAAAGCCGCCATCGTATAATTGAAATAGGGGTTGATGCGGAAGCCAATCACATTCCACGGTGAATAAAACTGCGTTTGCAGATTGAGTACGAATTTCTTGGTTCCAAAAACCGCGCTGTTAAAACCGGGTATTCCTGCGCTGTTGTATGTTAAAGTGCCCGCTCCATTGACTCCGGAAAAACCGCTACTTTCGTTAAGGGTTAGATAATCGCCGTTGGACGCCAGTCGGTTTGAGCCTAAAATAAGCTGTGGTTTTACAAATTGGCGGACTTTCCAATTGCCGAATTCCATTAAATTGGTGAAAAATATCGCCTGAAAATTGAATGCCGTCTGCTCTGCTTTTGAATCGCGAAAGAAAGTCCCATATTCAAAATTGGTACTCAGGTAACCGATTTTGAAGTAATTTCCAAATGATGCGCGAGCCCCGGCATAAAGCCTTCCGCGGCCATCTTTGATCTGGTAGCCGCTGGTAATTCCGAAAACCCTACCCACAGGAACGTCTTCAGTAATCCCGTAATTAAAAAGGAATTTATCTTCAACGAATTGCCGTGAGGAAATACCGATTCCGCCAGGAAAAATTTTTCACCTGTGTAAAAATTGATGCTGTCGTGAACCTGATCCGGGCTTTCCTCATACTGCACAAACAAAGCCCTGGCGGCAAGAATCAGGTTGGAAGTACGCTCGTTCTCGGTATTTCCGTTGAAAATCCTGATGGCATGCCCGCCCCAGCCATCCTGTGAATAATATTTGAAATTCTGGTTGCTGTAAGTCAGATCAGGCCCTTGCAACGAATCCTTTCGAAATTGCCTGGTTCATGTAAAAACCGCCTGCCCATTTGGTAAAAGGAGAGAAAAAAGTACGTTCAATATTGAGGCTTTTGCTATAATTACCATCGAAATCAAATTTGTACCCCAAAGTGGTTCTGACGAACGAATTCTTAATCGTGGGTATGACGTATTTAAAATCGTAAAGATTGGTTTTGTCTTCGCGCCGTCTTGAATATTTGGCATCAAACTGATGCCCTGAACCAAAAATATTGCGTTCGTCTAATTCTGCTGTTGTGCGCGAGCTGCTGATCGAACCGCGCGGAATAAGGCTCCATGAATCGAGTACACGTACATATACGTCGACGGAATCCCTGCCAACCGGCTTTGCATCAATAACGACCCGGCTCACATAACGCTGGGTTCTGATAAGACGTTCAGATTCACTCACTAAAAGCGTATCCAGCGGTCGGTTTTTCCTGATCAGGAGTAAATTCCGAATGGCGAGCTGCGTCGATTTGATGTGCAATCGATTACCGCTTCTTTCTGCCCAATTGCGTGGTTTTTTGGTGGTGTCGATTTCAGAATAACCGAAAGGATCGAGCGTCTGAACGTTTATTTTACGGACAATCTTTCCTTCGTAGCTTTTGTATTTTTTCTTCTTTGGTTTCCGGATCGGGTTTGATTTCTTGACTTCTGTAGGCTCAAAGACCATTTTGTGCATCATCTTGAAAAATTTACTCCGTTTGGAATATTTCTCAATCTTTTTGTACATCGCTGCCGAATCCCTTACTGTCTGTGGCTTTTTTTCCTGTGCGACGCAAGGTTGCATAAAGCAAAGCAATAAAACGAGTAGTGAAAATTTAAATTTTAATGGCATCTGCGTATAAATGGATTCTGGGCTATAAGGTCTTCCAACCAAAAATAGCATAATTAAGTTTTAATAAGATGCAAAAAAATCTGAATTGGCACGCTTTTACGATTTATTTAACCAAAAAATGAATGTGTAATTATTTTTTTGCGTCTTTTGCTTTCTTGTCAGCGGCAGCTTTTGCAGCTTCGGCTTTTTTGTCGGCTTCTTCTTTGGCTTGTTTGGCCTTTTTATCTGCTTCTTTTTTAGCTTTTTCAGCTTTCTCTTCTGCTTCTTCCTTGGCTTTTGCGGCGGCTTTTTCTTTCTTTTTGAAATAACCCCTTAACAGGAAGTTGTGTTTGGCGGCTTCCATATTTTCGTTCAGGCCTTTCGTACTGCTTTTCAGGTTGAGCAACGTGGCGTCGATATTATTGGCCATACTTTTATCCGAAATCAGTTTGCCTAAAGTTCCTTCGCCACGGTTGATTTTCATCACGATTTCAGAAATTTCTCCGGTGGCAATTGCGGCATTATCAGCTGTTACCTGAAGGCTTGCCATAATTGCATCGGTGTTTGCAGGTTCAGAAGAAGCAATGACTTGTCCGCTTTGAACGGTTTTAGCGGTAGCGTTTCCGCCTTGAGAAATTACGATTAATTTATCGCCGATAATACCTTCAGAACCAATTCCGGCATTACTGTCGGTTTTGATAAAACGCTGCACGTCTTTTTTGATCAGCATGTCAACTTTTACGGTTGAATCGTTGATGATAACGATATTGTCGATTGTTCCGACGTTGATTCCTGAAAAACGAACGTTGTTTCCGACTTGCAATCCGCCGATATCGTGGAATGTTGCTGTAAGCGTGAATACAGGATCAAACATATTTTTCTGCTTTCCAATGATGAATATGCCTAAGATAAACAGGCCGACGCCGACAATTACGAACAATCCGAGGCGTACTTTGAATTTTGAGTTTTGAGCGTCCATTTTATACTTTATTTAGGTTAGTGACATTATTGCTTTGAAAATAGGATTTGATGAGTTCGTCGTCTGAATTTTCGAATTCTTCGAGCGTTCCCTCTTTGTAAACTTTGCCTTCCTGCAGCATGATGACGCGGTTGGCAACGGTTCTTACACATTCGATATCGTGTGTGATGATGATGGATGATGTTTTGTATTTTTTCTGAATATCATTGATCAACAAGCTGATTTCGTGTGAAGTGACTGGGTCGAGTCCAGTTGTTGGTTCATCGTAAAGCATAATTTCAGGATCTACGATGATTGTTCGCGCCAAGCCGATTCTTTTGCGCATCCCGCCTGATAATTCTGAAGGCATTTTGTCGATGGCATCAGGTAATCCTACGTTTTCGAGTGCCTCTTTTATCTTGGTTTCCATTTCGGCTGAAGACAATTTACTTTTTATGCGCTGTAGCGGAAATTCGAGGTTTTGGCGAACGGTCATCGAATCATATAACGCGGCACTTTGAAAAAGAAATCCGATTTTGCTGCGCAATTCATTGAGGTCATTGCTTTTTACATTGAGCATATCTTGCCCGAGAACGTTGATTTTTCCGGTATCAGGGTCGAGCAAACGCACGATGCATTTTATCAATACTGATTTCCCCATCCCGGATTTGCCGAGAACCACTAAGTTTTCACCGCGGCGCAATTGAATGGTGAGTCCGTTAAGTACTTGCATTGAACCAAATTTCTTGGTCAGTTCTTCGACTTCAATTACGTTTTCCTTACAGTTATTTTCCGGATTTTTCATAGCATATCAGTTATTTGAACGGCAATTAAATCGACGATGATTACGAAAAGCGATGCCATAACTACTGCTGAATTTGCAGCAATCCCGACGCTTTCAGTTCCTCTTCCGGCGTTAAAACCTTTGTAGCAGCCAACGAGTCCGATTACGGCACCGAAAAAGAAAGATTTTACGACTGCCGGCAATAAATCGCCGAAATCTACATCTCCAAAAGCCTGGTTGATGAACAGTACGAAACTTACATCGCCTTTGATGTTGGCGCCTGCCCAGCTTCCGAGAATCCCGATTCCGTCAGCATACATAATCAAAAGTGGCAACATTAATGTAGCCGCCATAACACGCGGTACAATGAGGAATTTTACGGGATTCGCAGAAGAAACTTCCATCGCATCAATTTGTTCTGTGACACGCATCGAACCTAATTCGGCCCATACTTGAACCGATTTTACCGGCGCAAATTAAGGCGGTAATTACGGTACCATTTCACGGATGATTGAAATGGCAACCATTCCGGGTAACATCGTAACGGCTCCGAAATCTACCAGAACCGGTCTTGATTGAATCGTCAATACCAATCCGACGACAATTCCGGTAACGGAAATCAGCGGCAGTGATTTGTTGCCAATCATAAAACACTGGCGCAGGAATTCATTGAATTCAAATCCTCTTGCGAAAGTATTTTTGACAACTTTTGAAAGAAAAAGTACAGCGTTTGCAGTATCGATCGAGAATTGTGGAACTTGTTGGTTTCCTTTATCGTTCGCTCGGAAATCCTGATGGTTCTTTCCCTGGCGTAGCTTTTAATCTTCATGGGTAATTGTTTTTATCATTTGAAAGATTATGTTTTTGGTACATCCGGCATTTCGGTTTTTGGCAAATGTGTGGTGGTTTCTGTGAAAACAGGTGGTTGCATTTCAGCAGTTACGGCTTGTACGCTAATGGTATCTGAAGCATTGTCGTAATCGTAAAGCGGCAACCTGATCTTGTGCCATTCATAGGTTTTGGGTAAATCGTCGCCCATGAGATAACCCCACGGCTCGAGCGGCTCAATCCTGTCGAAAATCACTTTGAGGATGGCAATTATCGGGATTGCAAGGAACATTCCGGGAATGCCGGCAATCGCGCCGCCAATGATGATTCCGACGATGGAAACGATGGCGTTGATTTCGACTTTTGAGCTTACAATCATCGGAACCAAGATGTTATTATCTATCAGCTGTACGATTAAATTCACCACCACTACGCCGATGATTAATGATAGATCAGTTGAGCCTGTCAGTGTTGCGAAAATACTTATGAGGCAGGCAACTAAAATTCCGATATACGGAATCAGGTTAAGGATTCCGGTAATGACACCGAGTAAATGGCGTATTCAACACCAACAATCATCAATCCGATAGAGGTTAGCGCTGAAACGACAATAAGCTCAATAGTTAATCCCAACAGATAACTTTTGATGGCGACTTTTATCTGTGTAAGAATTTCTTTTAGTTTATCGTGGTGTTCCGGTTTGAATAATTTACACAGAAATTTCATGAAATGCGTGCGATATAACAAAATCAGGAACATATAAATCGGGATCAGAATCAAATTCATCAACGTATCAGTAAACGACATTAAAGTGCTTCCGATGATTTCTTTACTGGTTTTCATCGTGTCGTTTGTCGCGTCGTTGATGTATTTCTGCTGTTCGCGGTTGCTGATATTGAAATGTTCGCGGATGTATTCCTGAAGATGCGAAACGTGAATCATGAAATTATTCTGGATTTTATCCCAATCGTTTGTAAAATCACTGATTTGCATCGAAAGGAAGACGATGATTCCGGCAATGAAAGTCACGAATGTCAAAACGGTCAGGATTACTGCGATAATGTGTGGAAACCTTAATTTCCTTTTTAGAAAAACCGTCACCGGACGCAACAAAATCGCAAATAAAAATGCCATCATCAGCGGCATTAAAATATCCTGCGCTATGTAAAGTGCATAGAACAATGAAATCAGCATGACCAACACAAAAGTCAGTTTGGCGTAAAATGGAAATTTTAAAGTTTCGTTCATATTGCCTGTAAGTGGTTAATTACAGAACAAATATGGTAAGAATAAAGTGGTTAAATGTTATAGGAAAACGCAAAAAGATTATACAATTACGTTTTGGAAATTTGTAAAATTAATCGGTGAATTCCTTTTCAGACGCGGCTTCATGCTTGATTATCGAAATCCCTTTTTGCAATAAAAGCGTATTCGGATACGTAATCATTTCGCCGCCGCGTGTTTTGAGGTAAGTGTGGAAAGTACGGATGTCTTCGATTTCTGCTTCAATCGGAAAATCCTTGTCGTGAATGCGAATGATGTCACCGATTTTAAATGGAAACGAAAACAACAGAATAATTCCGGAAGTAATGTTGCTCAAAATCGACCATTGCGCAAAAAGTGCCACGCCGACGACCGTAACTACAGAAGAAACGGTGAAAAATATGTCTTTCGTCTGTACGCCCCAAACGATGAATATGACGATGAAAAACAGCGTATTGATAAAAATATGGATGTATTTGATGACGAGATTGGTGCGGTGTTCCAGGACTTCGCTGGTGCGCGCATACTTCCTGACGAGCTTGGCAGATAAGAGTCGCAACAACATCGTCATTAAAACTAATACACCCGAAATGACAAGTTCGTGATAGTAGCTTTTAAAATTTTCCATATTATTTTTTGAAATTGATCAGGTATTGATAGACTTTATCCACCGGCATTCCCATGACATTGGCATAGGAACCTTCGATTTTTGAGACGGCTACCAAACCAATCCATTCCTGGATGCCATAAGCGCCCGCTTTGTCGTAAGGTTTGTAATTGTCCAGATAATAGCGAATCGCTTCATCCGTGAGTTTGTTGAAAGTAACCAGCGTCGTTTCAAACAATGTCTCGATTTTTTCTGCCGTACGAAAACAAACCGACGTAATCACTTTGTGCGTTTCACCTGACATCGATTGCAGCATTCGAAAAGCATCATCGTAATCTTTCGGCTTCCCGAGCGCTTTTTCTTTGAACCAGACAATGGTGTCGCTTGTAATCAGGATTTCATTTGGTTGCAATTCGCCTTCGAATGCGTCACTTTTTAAAACAGCGAGATAGTCAGTGATGTCTTCTTCAGTTAGGTTTGGCGGGTAAATTTCCTCGACTTCCTTCAACCGGATTTCAAAATCGAGTGCCCATGTCGCGGAAAAACTGCTGCCTGCGCGGAGAACCCGAAGCCAGTATGATTTTATAATCTTTCAGATGTTCCTTAAGCATGCTGCTGTATATTTAATGTGATGACAAGAATCAGCAAAACACCGAAAAAGAGTACAACTTTCAGTATTTTACTCAAATGGGTGAAATCTTCTTTTGCTTTAGCAGAAAATAGCTGAATGGCGAAATAAATCAGCGGTGCGATAATCGTCAATAATGTATAAGCAGCGCCAATGTAAAGGTTATTGGAGAAGTAATTCTGGTATACATAAAACAATAAATAAGCAATGAAAACCACACTTAAAGCAAATACGATTTTTACCGTTTTCGGAATTCCGAGTACGACCGGCAGTGTCCTCATGCCCATTTCATTGTCGCCTTTTATATCTTCTGTATCTTTGACGATTTCCCTGAAAAGGGTGATAATAAAACAAAACATTGCATAATCTAACAATACCAAAAACCGGCTGCCCAGTTCGATACGGTTTTCAATGTTGGTCATCGGATATACGTCAAAAATGGCCACGACAATAATACTCATTGCCGCTACAATCGAAACAATGATGTTGCCTGCCAACAAGCTTTGTTTCAGGCTTGAAGCATACAAATAAAGCAGCGCCGCAACGCCAATGAATATGCCCGAAAGACTTGGTTTGTCAATTACGTTTGCGATGTAAAAGGCAATTCCGACACCAATGATATTCAGTGTTACATAAATATTATAAGCCTTAGTTTCTGAAATATATTTTCCGACGATTACTTTCTGAGGTTTGTTTACGGCATCGGTATCCTGGTCAAAAACGTCATTAATGACGTATCCTGCAGCGGCAACGCAAACAGTAGCCAATACCAAAAGTACATATTGCCAGTCGTTTAATGCCAGTGGAATGTGCTGCAATTGAAAGAAACCGTATCGCACGATAAATTGCATCAAAGCAATCATTAATAAATTCTGGTAGCGTATCAACTTAAAAAAAGCCTTCATGATTGTATTTTTTCCGGTTAAATAGTTGTAGTAAAATGGATTAACGTTTTATTCGCGGGTAAATTTTACCGTTTCGAAGATAAAATGTTTTTTGTGGAATTGCTAATAAGATTTGAAGATTAAAATCGAAGGTTGAAAGTTTCATATGGGACTTACTGAATCATGTATAAAATCAATCAATACGAAAATTTAAGAATTTTTACGGCTTTACCGTAATACAAGGTGTTGGAAAAAATTGTATTTTGCCTTCAGGGAAGGGGCAATTGCATCCCTACGAAAAATATCAATTACCTGGATACGGGTTTGCCGTAAAAATTGTTAAATTCAAACATGATGAAATTAATCATCACTACATAATTAAAGAATCCAGTGTAAACATTTGACGATTGATCTGCGCACCGGATGCTATCAAACAAAAACGACCTGCAATGCAAGTCGTTAATTATTTAAATTCATTTGAGTTTATCCTCTTCCGCGGCCACCGCCTGAATTCCTTCCTCCGCTTGGCGCGCTATTTTGAACCGGCTGGCTTCTTTGTGTATTGATGTTATTGGTCGGTTGCGATCTTGTTTCGACACGCGGTGCAGGTGTTGAAACTCTCGGTTGCTCAACCCTCGGCGACGGATTTGAAACTTTCGGCTGTTCTACTCTTGGCGAAGGCGTAGTCGTTCTCGGCTGCTCAAATTTTGGCGTCGTATTTCGCACCTGTGTCTGCGTTGGCGCACTTGCTTTAATAGGTGTCGAAGTTGTTGACCTCGGCGTTACAACATTATTATTAGCTCTGACACTATTTTCTCCCTGTAAATTTCTTGTTCCGGTTGTTGTTTTAACCTGATTGCGCGTTGGTGATGCTACGGTATTGCCTTGCGTATTTCTTGGTGAAACAGTATTTTTTACATTATTTGCCTTTCCATTGTTATTTCTCGGATTGTTAACCGTTGGAGTCGTATTTCGGTCAGAAACCACTTTTTTTCCGCCTCTTGGCGCAGCATTCTGCCTTGTGTTTTCAAGTTCGTAATGGTTAGATACATTTTTATTCCTGTCTCTGAAAGAATTATTAGGATGCGCTCTTTCGTAACCATTCGCACGTCTGGTAGAATATAAAGCGATAGCACGCTGGCTTCTTCTTGTATTTACGTAGTTATAATGATTGTTCACATTGATGTAAACATTCACATGTCTTCTGTACCTGAAAACAGGATAAGGCTCCCAATAAGTGTAGTAAGTCGGGTAATAACCGTAATAATATGGTGAATAATATGGATTATAATATCCGCCCCAGAAAGTCGTGTAAATAACAGGTCTTGTCACATAAACGGGCTCGTAAATGTAATTAGGCCATACATATAAACGTCACCAACTACCTGAACCTGAACATTATTGCTGCTGTCTTTTTCAACTTCAACAGTGGCAACGTCCTGAAAAACATCTTTGTCCAAAACCGATTGGATGACGATTAAGTGCGTACCGTTATCAACCGTTTCGATAACACGCAAATAATCTACTTTTCCGTCGCCGTTAAGGTCGAGGTTTGAGATTTGGTCTTTCGGATTGTTGAGCCTTCTTTCAAAATCTTCAAGGTCTTTTGAATCGCCGAAAATAGAAGCAACTGCCCGTAAATCAAGGTTGTCGCTAATGTCACTGTTTTTGGCGTTCACAGTAGTAACATCCTGCGCCGAAATGCTGTTGGCAAAAAGGAAAGTAAAAATCGCCAGTGTTAGTATTCTAGTTTTCATAATACGGTTTATTAAATTTTGTTGGTAAATTTTGTGTTCGTTTGTCAGAAACCAATATTTGTGCCAAGAAAAAATTATTGGGATTTATTTAACTTTTGGAATGGTTGCTGCGTAAAATAAAAAAGCTTCCGGAAAAGGAAGCTTTCTTATTTATTCGACGCGTTTCATGCAGATACTTTCCGGCGGATGCAATACCATCGGGAATTTCTCAATTTTCACCGAACTGCTGTCCAAACCAAATGCGCCTTCTTCCGAAAGGCTTAATTTCTTGATAAGGAAATAAGTGTTCATGACAATCTTTTCGTGCCATAACATGTCGCTGTCGTTGGAAAGGAATTTTTCAGAAAGCACGAATTTGAAATCACCAATAATGTTGTTTCTGCTCAATGATTCGTAACGGCTTGTGATATCAACTTCGCCATTTTTTACCATATCTTTCACGACTTCCTTGAACATGATATTGATTTTGGTAGGCTCACGGAAACCTAAGTTGAAATCTACACGAATGATATCATCTTTAAGGATTTCGGTGACTTTATACTCGGTTTTGTAAGGCTCATTGAGGATATTAACGTGAAGGAACCAGTATAAATCGGCTCTTTTTGGTCGTTTTTGAAGAATCGAATACAGCACTTTTTCTTCAATTTCATCAATACGATTGGCATTGGTAAGGTAAACAAGGTGCGTGGCATATTTCGGGATCGAAAGGTCAAGACTGAGTTCCTGCAACACCTTTTTGTAATCGTCAATCTTAACCATCCGTGTATAATTCTTGCTGATTTTTTTCGCCCTGAACCAAATCGCCATTACCGAAATCAACATCGTCGCGATGATTAAAGTCACATAACCGCCATCGGTAAATTTCGTCACATTCGCCGCAAGGAAACTAAATTCTATAGCGAGGTAAATCGTAATCAGCGGCATATAAAAATACCATTTTACCCTTTTCATGATCAGGTAATAATTGAGCAAAACCGTCGTCATGATCATGCAAAGGATAATTGCCAATCCATAAGCATGCTCCATTCTGCTTGATTCCTGAAAATGTATTACGATACCGATACAGCCTGCCAATAAAAGCCAGTTGATTGATGGAATGTACATTTGGCCTTTTAATTCAGTAGGATATTTAATGCGTACTTTAGGCCAGAAATTAAGTCGCATCGCCTCATTGATCAATGTAAAAGAGCCGCTGATCAACGCCTGAGAAGCGATAACAGCCGCCATTGTAGCAATAGTAATTCCAATCGGCTGGAACCATTCGGGCATGCTCAGATAAAACGGGTTTGGGTTGGATTGCCCTAAAGCCGTCAGCGTTTTTCCTTCATGATCGATCAGGTAAGCCGCCTGTCCGAAATAATTGAGAAGCAAAGTAATCTTTACAAAAATCCAGCTGATACGGATGTTTTTCTTCCCGCAATGCCCCATGTCTGAATAAAGTGCTTCGGCTCCTGTCGTACAAAGGAAAACGAATCCCAATACGAAAAATCCATCGCAATTGATGCCTTTATCTGCAAACAAAATATGATAAGCGTAGTAAGGATTAATGGCCTTAAGCACTTCAAAATTGTGTGAAATCTGAATGGCCCAAGTATGCCCAACATCGAAAACCACACGAGCATTACCGGTGCAAAAAATTTACCTACTAACTTTGTCCCGAATTGTTGTATTGTAAATAAAACGACCAGTATTCCGATTACAATCGGTACGGTATTCAGGTTAGGGTAAAACGCCGGATTCCTTCAACTGCCGAAGAAACCGAGATAGGAGGGGTAATGATTCCGTCGGCTAAAAGTGCAGATCCGCCAATAATTGCGGGAACAATCAGCCACCTGATTTTGGTTCTTTTTACAAGCGCATATAAAGCGAAAATTCCGCCCTCACCGTGGTTGTCGGCACTCAGCGTTATCATCACATATTTGATGGTCGTTTGAAGCGTCAAGGTTCAGAAAACCAACGAAACGCCTCCTAAAACCAAATCAGAATTGATTGCAAAATCAAGTCCGATAATCGCTTTCATTACATAAAGAGGGGAAGTACCGATGTCACCGTAAATAATTCCTAAACTGACTAATAACCCACCAATCGTCCATTTACTGTGGAGACTATGATTTGAAGCGCTCATATGTAATTTTTAAAGCTGTAAAATTAATCAAATTTTGGATATCATTAACAAATTAAGCCCGTTGATTATTTGGGACGAATCAAAAAAGAAAGCTAGATTTGTGTGTATAAATCTCCGGAATATGAAAAAAATTGCCGCACTCCTGTTAACGTTCTCATTATTAATGTCTTGTCAAAAGGAAAAGGCTGCTGCCGAAAAAAGCCAATCCGGTTTTACTTCTTTAAAGACTGATGTGTTGCTGAAAGAAAGCATTTCTGTGCGCGCCCTTTTGATCGATTCCAATAAAGTCTGGTACGCAGCCAACAACGGGAAATACGGCTATTATGACCTCAAGACACAAAAGAATTTCTTCGGAAATGTTTCGAAAGATACGCTGTCGCTTGAATTCCGCAGTATTGCCAAAACTTCAAAATACATATTCATCGCGTCAATCGGGAATCCGGGATTGGTTTACAGGATTTCGAAAGACGGCCGTGAAATCAAGCTCGTCTACCAGGAAAATCACGAAAAGGTTTTTTACGACAGCATGCAATTCTGGAATGACACCGAAGGCATCGCGATGGGCGACCCGACAGATGATTGCCTTTCAGTAATCATCACAAGAGACGGCGGAAATACATGGAAAAAACTGCCTTGCGACCAGCTTCCGAAAGTAATTACTAATGAAGCCGCTTTCGCAGCAAGCAACACCAATATCGTCATAAAGGGCAATAACACCTGGCTGGTTTCAGGCGGCATGCAGTCGCGCGTATTCTTTTCTGCGGATAAGGGAAATACATGGAAAGTTTACAACACGCCAATTGATCAAGGCGCAGAAATGAAAGGGATTTTTACCGCAGATTTCTACGATACTGATAACGGATTCATCGCAGGTGGCAATTTCGATGATCCAAATAACAATTCGGGGAACAAAGCCATCACTAAAGACGGTGGAAAAACGTGGCAGCTTATAGCTGAAAAATCAGGTTTCGGATTTGCATCCTGTGTTCAGTATGTTCCTAATAGTGATGGGAAAGCACTGGTTTCCGTCGGTGCATCGGGATTACAATATTCATCCGACAGCGCCAAAACATGGAAACAGTTGCTCAATGACAACTCACTTTATACGATTCGTTTTATTGACGATTCGACCGCGATTGCTGCCGGAAAATACCAGATTATCAGGATTCGGTTTATGAAATAACAGTTTTTGGCGACAGATAGTAGACCGCGGATAGCAGATTACAGTTAGCAGATTTCAGACGGCAGATTTGGTTTTCGGAATAATTGCTGTTAACTGCTGTCTGTAGTCTGAAACCTGCTGTCTGCAATCTAGTACCAGCGTTTCTTATTCTGCTTCGAACCCGCAGATTTTCTTGATTTGTGTGCACCGCCACTACGGTTAGAATTCTTCTCGGGTTTTGGTTCGGCATCAGGTGCTGTTCCGGTTTGCCAGGGATATGGGTGGTCGCTGATGGTTTGCACATCCACTTTGATCAGTTTCTGGATGTCTTTCCAATAGCCATGTTCGTCGGCACTGCAGAAGGAAATTGCAATCCCGCCATTTCCGGCGCGCCCGGTACGTCCGATTCTGTGTACGTAAGTTTCCGGGATATTCGGCAAATCAAAATTGATGACATAGGGTAACTGGTCGATGTCGATTCCTCGCGCGGCAATATCAGTCGCCACTAAAACGCCGACTTCCTTCGCCTTAAAGGCATCAAGAACACGTTGCCTTGCGTTTTGTGATTTATCGCCGTGGATGGCTTCAGCCGGAACGCCTTTTTTGCGCAATGCTTTTACAATATTGTCGGCGCCGTGTTTTGTCCTCGAAAAAACCAATACATCCGAAAGTTTCTCATTGCGGATCAGGTGATACAACATGTTGCGCTTCTCAGTCTTATCAACGAAATAAATGCGCTGCTCTACATTTTCAGCCGTTGAAGAAACGGGCGAAACAGAAACCGTCGCAGGATCTTTTAAGAACATCTCTGCCAATTCACGAATAGCAATCGGCATTGTAGCCGAAAACAAAAGCGTCTGGCGGTTATTAGGCGTGAGTTTTACAATCTTCTTCACATCGTTTACAAAGCCCATGTCGAGCATCTGGTCGGCTTCGTCTAAAACCAAAGTATGCAGGTGGTCCAGGTCGATAAAACCCTGTTTGTGCAAATCGAGTAATCTGCCCGGCGTTGCTATTAATACATCGACGCCTTTTCTCAAAACATCAACCTGCGGGATTTGCGAGACGCCTCCAAAGATGGTCAGTTGCGTAAGATTGGTGTATTTTCCGTATTCGTCAAAATTCTGTCCGATTTGTACGGCGAGCTCTCTTGTAGGCGTTACGACCAAAGCGCGAATGACTTTCGGCCTTTTGGTAGAACCGACAATGCGGTGCAATTGGTGAATGATCGGAATGGCGAAAGCTGCCGTTTTCCCGGTTCCGGTCTGCGCACAGCCGATAAGGTCACGGCCTTCGAGTACAACCGGAATGGCTTGTTGCTGAATCGGGGTTGGTTCTGTATAGCCGAGTTCAAAAACGGCTCTTTGGATGCTTTTGGAAAGCGATAAATCTTCAAATAACATATATCATTTCTTGAAACGCTCATAGTTAAGCGTTAATCGGTGGCAAAGATAGGGTTTAATTAGCGAATTAGCGAATGTGGTAAATTAGCGAATGGAAATGTGGAATTTTTATTACAATAATTCCGACTTAATTTTTTGTAATGTTTTTGAAGTTGAAATCAATTCTGTGATAATCACTTTTCTCAAATCGTCAATTCCTGTTTCAAAATGCTTTGCCCAATTTTCAGAATGCAATAAATTTCGAATTTGCTTAATCATTTTCGATGCATCGGAAGCAGATCTAAAAACCGGAAGCTCAGTTCCCTGAAAATTATTTTTATGTTGGTAAGCTGCGGTTTTTGCTTCAAAATCGACTTCAATAAAATATAACTTTTCGCTGCTGTTGTCATCGTGAAAAGCCATCCAGTTGGCGTAACCCAAACGCAGTCTTTTGTCATATTCCTGTGAAGATTGTAACCTCCATTTGCATTTGGCGGCGCGGCCCAATGGTTGGAATATCGGTAAACGCCTGCTTCGGTAAAATAATAAACGCTTCCTGAATCGCTTTTATAATCAGGATTTCTGCCTTCAATCTCAGAAAAATTTACTTCGTTGAAAACGCAGAAAGTGTGTTTATGGAAATTGTGGCGGTTGTACATCCGGCAAAGTTAGAAAATAGTTGGCAGTGTTCAGGTAGCAGATTTCAGATAGCAGACTGCAGTCCGCAGAATTCAGATTCCGTTCTTCAGAAAAAAGCTCGATATCTAATAACTGCCATCTGTAACCTGCAGTCTGCTATCTGAAATCTGCCTCTCTAAAATGGATACCCAATCGCAAGGTTGAAAACCAGATTCTCTTTCCTCCAAATCCCGCTTCCGAAGTTAATATCGCCAATCACCCAACGGTCGCCTTCAGGACGATAAGGAATGCGCAGCGGAAATGCCAGATCGGTTCGCAAGACCAGGAAAGACAAATCAAATCGTAATCCGACACCAGTTCCGACGGCCAATTCACTGAGGAATTTATTCGAAAATTTCGCACCCGGCTTATCAGGTTCGTCATTGAGCAGCCAGATATTTCCCGCGTCGATAAACACTGCGCCTTTGACGACGCTGTAGATTTTTGCCCGGTATTCTGTATTTAATTCGAGTTTTATATCACCTGATTGATCCGGTAAAAATGAAGTGGTTTGTGTTTCCGGATTATAAGAACCCGGACCTATCGAACGCGCCCGGAATGCCCTGATGCTATTGGTTCCTCCGATGAAAAATTGTTTGATGAATGGCATCGACGACGAATTTCCATAAGCAAATCCGGAACCGACAATGATCCGGCTCGCCAATTGTGATTCTTCGCCTAACTTTAAATAATGCCTGAAATCGGCTTCAAATCGTACATATTGACTGAACGGTACGTTGAAAACATTAATCGTATCACCTTTTTTGACATTCGCGCCGGTTACCAAACCCGCAATCGTTCCCGCAACGTCCAATCCGCCTTTGAAATAAATCGTATTTCTCTTGCGCTTGTTCATCGTGTTGGTGTAAGTGTAGGTGTAGGTCGGGCCGAAAATCAACTGTTTATCGATGACTTTCTGCAGCGCCGGCACCGTATCTGCTTGTTGTTGGTATAATGGCGTGACATTCTGCGGACTCACCAATGTAATATCCGTAACATTCAATTGGTGTTCTTTTCTTATATTTTCTTTCCACAAATAACCGAACGAACCTTTGAAGGTATTCAGCGAATACAATTTAGTACGTTCCTGGTATTCGTAACTGATGGTCGCTTTGGTCTTGGGCACGAATCCGCTTGACGATTTCAGCTTGATTGGGGCAATAAACCTGGGCCATACCAAACTGGCTTCCGACCCAACCCTGTAAACATTATAGCCTTTATTTTGCCCGGAAACCTGCACTTCAACACCACCGAAAGCGGAAATATTAAGCAATTCAGCACCGTGAAAAGTATTGCGGTTGCTCCAGTCGACGTTGAGCTCTGTTCCTGTGTAATTCGCCGAATTGGTTTTTCCGAGCACCTGAACCCGAATTTGTTTCCGCTTTAATGGTGTAAGGTAATAATAGGCATCAAGGAAATTCCCAAGCGTGTCCGAAACCACGAAATCATTCTTCACAAATTTAAAAACACCAAGATTGACGAGCCTGTTCAATGAAAGGTTGTGGTTTTTCCGGTTGTAGATATCACCTTTTTCAAGATATAATGCGCGGTCGAAAATTCGTGGTTTGAAAAGCCTTGTCGAATCGATTATCGTAAAATCTTTATAGGATTGCTGGGAATCTGAAAGATAGAAAACCGTGTCTTTAAGCGAATAATTCGGATAAACAATTACGTCATTAATGCGGAAAATTTCCTTAGATCTTGCCGGCGTATCTTTCTTCACTTTCAATGTCAAATCAACCGTCCTGTCTGCGTTAGTGCTGTCAACCTGAATTAGTAAGTAATCTGGATTGAAAAAATAAAAACCTTCATTTTTAAGTCTGTCGTCGATGCGATTTCTTTCCGCTTTAATAATATCCAAATCATAAGGCTCACCCTTTTTTAATAAAGTTCGCCTTTTTGTTTTATAGATAGCCAATTCAAGGGCGGTAGTATCTGAAGGGAAAATAACTTCACGGATTTTGTATTGCTTTCCTGGTCTTACTTTATATTCGGCAGTTGCTTTTTTACCGTGGCGCGTCGAATCGGATGCCGTTTTTACTTTGAAATAACCATGGTTTTCTGAGTAATTCCGAAGTACGTCTTCGTTGTATTGCAAATCCACCTGGCCAAACAAAACCGGCGGTTCACCGACCTTATATTTGAGCCAGTGGCGGAAACCTTTTTCTTTTTTTACATTGCCGGCAAGGTTGTAAAAATACAGTTTCGGTCGCAATCCAAGAAAGGAAGAATTCGGTTTCGGACGTGGCAGATCCTTCAATTGCTTCTGCAACGCCTTGCGTTCTTTGCGCGAAATCGTCGAATCTTCAACCTTGACTTTTGCACCGGTGTAAAGCAATTCGCCATCAGCCAGGTATCTCGTATTGCTGCAGCCGTAAGCAATAAGCAACAGCACAAATCCGGTGATGAAGTGGTATTTATTTTTGCTCATTTTGTTCTGCTTTTAGTTTTGCGGCTTTGGCTTTTTCGCGTTCTTTTTTCTCGCGTTTTTCCTCACGTTCTTTTGCCATCAGGTCTTTTTCTTCTTGTGTGCGGTGGAATAATTCGCGGAATTTATTATAACTGATTGTAATGATAAATGCAACTCCTGTCTCTACAACCTGTCCCTGAATTGCCACCTGATATTGGTTTTTTCTGTAAGCGCGCACCAGATAACGCCCGTCTTTCGTTAATTGATAATCGACAGAAACGTCACCGGCGATATTGTTGGTTTCCTGATTGCTTTGCTGTGGCCCTTCGAGCGCGAAATTATTCCCGACCGTTACTTTCAGCCTGTCATTTAATAGTTTTTTTGATACACTTACATTCAGGTCGGTGCGGTTTTCTTTCGTCCCGGTTGTAAAATCATCAGTCGATTCTAAATCGAAATTCAATTCAACCCCATTGATCAGATCGCCCGCAAGATTGTTCAGCTGTTGCGAGAGTATTTTGCTCACACTCTGGCGCGCCAATGAATTCGCATCTGTACCGCCGGCTTCACTTGCAAACGGATTTTCACCGATGAAACGATTCAGCAGCAATAACGCAAAAACCTGTTTGTTGAGTTCGGAAGGTTCGGTGCGCAATTGCGCCAGTTTGGTCTGCGTGCTGTTGATGATTTCCGTAGAAACGCTGTTATTGCCTTCTGGCAGGACAATGTCGAATGAAATTTCAGGTTTCAATAACTCACCGTTCATTTTCAATTCGGTTTCAAACGGGATTTTCTGTTTGTACTGGTTGCGCACTTCAGCAGGCATATCGCCGAGCTGGTCATCAAGCAAATCAATCGGCGGCGCTTCGGTTTTGTAAACGGCGGTGATGCTGACTTCGGCTTCGGTCGGTTCGCCAGTTCCGATAAAATATAGCTGCCTTCCTTGATGTCGAATTTTCTTTTGATGAAATTGAAGCTCATTTCATAAGAACCTTCGGTGAATTCATAACGCCCGGTCAATGTCGTTTTTCCTGACGGATCGATACCTCCGTTGAGTCGCGCTTCGCCTTTCAATTTCAGGTAATCGCCGTTGCCTTTATCAATGATTAAAGACAATTCCGCATTTTTATCGATTTCTATATTGACAGAGGCGTTGATGCCGCGCATTTTCGTCTGTGCAATCGAATCCATCGGCGTAATCAGCATGACTTGTTCGGCGCATCACGGTCTACAAATTCAACGATGCCTTCGCGGTCTTCTATCGATGGGTCGGATTGCGGCAAAACGACGGTGAATTTTGTGTCTTTATTGATTTTGAGGTCACCTTCAACAATCGGGCTGCCAATATCGCCGCGCACTTTCAGCCTTGTATCGATATATAATTCGCCATAATACAAATCGTTGTCTTTGGCGGCAGAATTCACAGCCTTGAAATTATCCGCGTTAATGTTCATATCAAAACCATAATCTTTAAAATCGGTTGTATTGACTTTTCCTGTCAACACAAGCTGATTGTCATTTTCGTCATAAACCGTAAACCTGCCGAGATTGATCCCGGTTTCGTCAATCGTGATTTCGTCGTTAATATCCTGGAATTTCGAATTGAGTTGTTTGACTTTCAAACCGATGTCATTGAATTGCAATTTCCCGTTGACTTTCGGCGCGTTTGCTGTTCCGGCGATTATAAATTTCCCGCTCAGAAATCCGGTACTTTCAGTCACATTACCCATCGTAAATCCCTGAATACTTTCAAGATTTAATTTATTGATGTCAAGATTCATGTCGAGTGCGCTGTTGTCTGTGCGATATGTCCCGTCAAGATTAACCTGATTGCCCTGACCTGTAATTGCAACTTTTGCATTTAACGTATTCGCGATTTCGTTATCGACTTTGATATTGATATTCCCCAAAGTATCTTTCTGGAAATTGAAATTTTCGATGTTCAGGTCAGAAGTGAATTTCGCATTCGTATTCAGGTCTTTCAAAAGCGCCTCGCCATTGATATTTCCGCCGATTGACAATTTGTCTTTTTTGACGATGCTCGTAATGGTTTCAATTTTAAAATCCTTAAAATTAACAGCAATTGGTGCGTCAGGCATTGTCGATTGTGATTGTAATTTTATCGAACTGCCTTCATTGCTTAGTTCGAGATTTTGAATGTTGATGCCATTTTTCGCCAATTCGATCTTATTGTCTGCCGGAATGGCCCAGGTTTCATAATTGAGTAAAAATCCTTCCGGAATTAATTTGACGATTTGCGTACCGTCATTGCCTTCAAGCGTTCCTGAAATTAAATATTGGTCTTTGTTTTTTACGTCTTTTAAATTTAACGTGTAAGCAACAACATTATCTTTTACCGTTCCCGTAATCGCCGTGTAAGGCAATTCCAATGATGCATTGCGGATGTCATCAACGATTAAACTGTAAGTTAACGCGTCGTTTTCCGTATTGATTTTCAACACAGCATTCGAAATGGTGTTAGCGCCATAAACGATTTTCGGGATTTTGCCATTTACGACCAAAGTATCGCCGACAGAGTTATAACCGCCGCTGATGTTTATCGGCTCCATGCTTTTCAAATCCGGTAAAACTTTCAACAATATCGGATCGTCTGTGATGGCTAAATTAAATGCGAGTTGCTGCGGCTCAGTTTTCTTTTTCGCCGCTTTCGGATTGGCATTATAATATTTCGCTATAGAATTGGATAGCGCCGTCGGCAACTGCGACAGTTTGTATTTTCCGTCAACCGCCAATTCTAAAAATTGCGAACGGATGTTCATCGTATTTCTTTCTGCGTCGGCAGTCGCAATGACATTAATCGTATCTAAAGTAAATTGTTCTGTTGTCGCCAGCGTAAAATCATAAACCTTAACTTTCCCATTTAAATAATCAGGATCGGCAGTCGGAACATCAGCATCGATTACGCCGCGCAATTTCAAAGGTTCAGGCATGTAAATTGAGTTTTTCCAAATCGGCAATGTCAACATTCATTTTGAGTTTTACCGCCGGATATTTTCCCCTGAAACTACCGTCAGTTGCAAGCTTGAAAGTTAGATTCGGGTCATTCATATCGGCGACTGCATCGAAAACACCATTATTGATTTTGCCTTTCACATTCAAATCGCGGTAAACATATTTGTTGTAATCGGCCTTAATGACTTTTGCATCAACGTTAGCAGTTGCAGTTTTCGGATCCAATCCGACGCCTTTGACTTTCGCCGAAAGGCTGATTTTTCCAATCGAATCGTTTTTGAGCAATTTGCCCAAATCGAAATTATCGAAACTGGCATCAGCATCATATTTCTCGCGGTTTTTGACACGCTGGTCGAATGTAGCTTTCACTTTCGCATTTCCGAAGGAACTGGTCAGTGTCATATTCGTGGCGAAATTGTTGATTTTTCCTTTAAACGTGCCTTTTGCTGTGAAGTTGGACGGAAGTGCAATAGTATTCGGAATTATGCCTTTTGGAATAAACGTATTGATGTCTTTTGAAGTCGACTGGAAATTCCGCAAATTGATATCCATATAAGCATTCTTCACATCCGGAAGCCCGATAATCCTTCCGCTTGCGGCGATTCTTGTATTCCCGATGCCGGAAATTTCAAGATTCGGAATATTGATGTCTTTGACTTTGCCTGAAACGCGGCTGTTAATGAGCATAATCGCATTTGAATTACCCTTAAATGGCACTGTATTTTCAAGCGTCGGCACAAAAAGCAAAACGTCTTTAAAGCCAATCTGGCTTCCTGACAAATTTGCGTTGACTTCAAGTTCGCCGATATTTTTGCTGATATCATCTAATGACGGATAACCAACAACGATATTGTCTTTGAGTAAAGTCTGCGGTGTTTTTAAGTAGAGTTTTTTAAGTGACGCGCCTTTTTCTCCATAAAACAGTTCGGTTTTGAGCGATTGGATGTCGAGTCCGCTTTTGTCTTTCACAGTAAATAATGCAATATTTCCGGAAATAGTTTTGGTAGAATAATAGAAATTTTCAGCTTCGAGATTCAGATTTGTAATGTCTAAATCTTTGTAATCAATGCCTTTTTTGACAGGAACTGCATTTTCGTCTTTGAATTTCAACGCAAGATTTTTGAACGACGCATCTTTCATCCTGACTTTCCAGTTGTTTTCCGATTTTTGTGCAGAAGTGTCTTTAACTGTAATCGCAGCCGTCATTTTCTTTTCAAAATTGAGCATTGCTTTGGTGTCTTCCAAAACAATACTTTCAATTTCTATATTTTGGTTTTTAAGGTCGAAAGTGTTGATTTTAACAAGTAATTTTTTCAAATCGGTATCCAGGCCGAGTTTATTGCCGTCGCTCATATAACCGACTTTAATATTGGTCAGATCGATTGTTCCGAGTTTTAATTTCAGGTCAGGTTTTTTGGTGGCGTCGATGGCGACTTCTGCAGTATTGGCAGCAATTTCCTGGGCAATGCCTTGTTTGAGCATGACATTGAATCCGTCGATTTTGATTTTCGGCACTTCGAAATCCATGTTATCGAGGTCGAATTTGTCAATCTTCGTGTCGAAATGGTTTAAGGTGAAATTGAGGTCATTTTTCGTAATCGCATCGTTGAACTTGATTTTGATTTTATCGAGATTCACTTTCTTGATATCGAATTTCATCGGTGCCGAGGAATCTTCTTCTTTTTTGGGCGAAGCAAAAGCATCAATGATATAATCGAAATTGAATTTTGAATTGGCATCGCGGCTGATGTGTGCCGTAGCGCCCTGCAAATCGACCGAATTGATTTCGATTTCATTATCCAGAATCTTGAAAAGGTCAATATCGACCGACAGTTTTTTGCCGTATAAAAGCGTGTCTTTCGACTGGTCTTCAAAGTAAAATCCATCTAAAACTACTTTTTTTGGAAGCCCGATTGAGATATGGTCGATGGCAACTTTCGTATGGATTTTTCCTTCGAGATAACTGACAGCTTTGTCTTTAACGATATTCTGGAAATACGGAATTTGTATAAGCACGACGATAAGCAGGAACAGTCCGATGATGCTTCCGACCGTCCATGCCAATATTTTAAGGGTTTTCTTTACGTACTTGTTTAACGCCATATGCCTGGTTTACGTCTTAAATTTACGAAATGCCTCCCGTAACTTCTGCCAATAAAAACATAAAAAGCTGATTTCTGATAACTTGACTGATTAGGTTTTTGACAATTTTCTCTTACAAAGATGAAATTTTCGCAACTTTACAGGTTATATTTTAAAGATGTTATGTTGTATAATTAACGGTTGATTGTTTTTGAGCAATGCGGGCAGTTCTGGAAATAGGTTAACCTGTATTTCTACGTCTTTAACGTACTCTGATACGTTGTTTACGTACATTGTCCGTTAGGGTGACGTATAAATCAGCGTTAAATACGTCGAAATCTACGTTGCCTGGGTATAAAACGGAGTTTTCAACGTACTAAATGACGTCCTTGACGTATCATTCTACATCATCAACGTATAAAAACACGTTTTTTTATCTTCAAATGTCATGTTGTCATATATTTTTCCGCCATTCTCTCCCAGAACTGACAATATTCCAGAAAATCCGCAATGGCACAAAGATTGTTTTAAGCACGTCAATCAAATAATTTGAATCACATTAAAAATTTAAATAACAAACAAAATGGGTAAAATAATTGGAATTGACTTAGGAACCACCAACTCTTGCGTTTCCGTAATGGAAGGCCAGGAAGCAGTAGTAATTCCTAATTCAGAAGGAAAAAGAACAACACCGTCGGTAATTGCATTCGTTGAAGGCGGTGAAATTAAAGTAGGTGACGCTGCGAAAAGACAAGCGGTTACAAATCCTACCAAAACTATTGCTTCTATCAAACGTTTCGTTGGTCATACTTTTGACGAGACTAAAGATGAAGCGACCAGGATTTCTTATTCAGTAGTAAAAGGCGACAATAACACACCACGTGTTGACATCGACGGACGTCTTTATACTTCACAGGAATTGTCTGCCATGACATTACAGAAAATGAAAAAAACAGCCGAAGACTATTTAGGTCAGACGGTTACAGAAGCGGTTATCACTGTTCCTGCTTACTTTAACGATGCGCAACGCCAGGCTACGAAAGAAGCCGGAGAAATCGCAGGCTTAAAAGTAATGCGTATCATCAACGAGCCAACTGCTGCGGCTTTGGCTTACGGATTGGACAAAAAAGGACACGGACCAGAAAATTGCAGTTTACGATTTAGGTGGTGGTACTTTTGATATTTCTATCCTTGAATTGGGTGACGGCGTTTTCGAAGTATTGTCTACAAACGGTGACACGCACTTGGGTGGAGACGATTTCGACCAGGTAATCATCGATTGGTTGGCTGACGAGTTCAAAAATGACGAAGGCATCGACTTGCGTTTAGACCCAATGTCATTGCAGCGTTTGAAAGAAGCTGCTGAGAAAGCGAAAATCGAATTGTCTGCCGGTGCAGAAACTGAAGTTAACCTTCCTTATGTTACTGCTACCGCTTCAGGCCAAAACACCTGGTTAAAAAACTGACAAAAGCGAAATTTGAGCAATTGGCAGATTCATTGATCAAAAGATCGATGGCGCCGGTTGAAAAAGCCTTGAAAGATGCAGGTTTGTCAAAATCAGATATTGACGAAGTAATCCTGGTTGGAGGTTCTACAAGGATCCCGAGAATCCAGGAAGAAGTGGAGAAATTCTTCGGTAAAAAACCATCAAAAGGAGTAAATCCTGACGAAGTTGTGGCGATTGGCGCTGCGATTCAAGGTGGCGTTTTGTCGGGTGACGTAAAAGATGTATTGTTGTTAGACGTTACGCCTTTGTCACTCGGAATCGAAACTATGGGTGGTGTTTTGACCAAATTAATCGAGTCGAATACAACAATCCCGACTAAGAAATCGCAGGTATTCTCTACTGCTGCAGATTCTCAGCCAAGTGTTGAAATCCACGTTTTGCAAGGAGAAAGAGCGATGGCTGCTGATAACAAAACGATTGGCCGTTTCCACTTAGATGGCATTCCGCCAGCGCCAAGAGGTGTTCCGCAAATCGAAGTTACTTTCGACATCGATGCGAACGGAATCATCAAAGTTTCGGCAACTGACAAAGGAACAGGAAAATCACATGACATCCGTATCGAAGCTTCTTCAGGTTTGACTTCGGAAGAAATCGAAAGAATGAAAAAGACGCCGAAGCCAACGCCGGAGCCGATAAGATTGCAAAAGAAAGAGCTGAAAAACTCAACGAAGCTGACAGCATGATTTTCCAAACCGAAAGCCAGCTGAAAGAATTGGGCGAGAAATTGTCTGACGAGCACAAAACAGCAATCGAGTATGCTTTGACAGAATTGAGACTGGCACACCAGAATCAGGATGTTGAAGCGATCCAGAAAGCTTTAGACAACATCAACGCTGCATGGAAAACCGCTACCGAAGCGATGTATGCACAAGGCGAAGGCCAGCCACAAGGTGAAGCTCCGCAAGGAGAAGCGCCACAAGGTGACAATGTTCAGGATGTTGACTATGAGGAAGTGAAGTAATTCATCTTACTATATTTGAAATTGGCGCGGGAATTGTTTCCCGCGCTTTTTTTTGAAAAATGACTAACACGAATTGCACGAATTTTCACAAATTAATTCGTGAAAATTCGTGCAATTCGTGTTTTATAAACTAACGACATTTCAGCTTTCATCGTTAATGCAAATGTTAAATCTTATTAGTAATTTCATTTTTTTCGTAATTTCATCATCCTAAAAAAATAATGATGAGAAAAATAATATTGCTGATCGCCTTCAGCCTGATTTGTACTGCAGGATATTCCCAAAAGAAAAAGAAAGGCGCGAAGAAAGCCGCCGCAACGCCGACTGCATTAGCAAAAGCCGATAATCTTACAGCAGAATTAATCAAAAACAATTTCTACGTTTTCGTCAATAACAAACCGAAAAAGGATACACTTGTCACAAAGAATTTTGAAGGCTTAAAATCACCTTCCGATGTGAAAATCACGCCATTTACCGCAAAAGGTTCTCCGTTGTACGCCATCAACTGGACGGAAGTCACAATTACCGAAACCAAACTAAAAACAGAAACGGCAACTGTGATCGTAACCCAAATCTGGGACGCGGCTTCGAAAACAAAAGTACTCGACAATTCCCAAACCACGACCAATATTAAGGAAATCGTTTTCCTGAACAATACGCAAGCTTCTGAAACCCGTGAAAAGGTGAGGAGGGAAGGCTTTGAATTTACGCTATTGCCCGAAGGCGACGTTTTACTCAAAAATAAAACCCAGGAAAACAAAATGATATATGATGCAACGCTCAAAAAGTTTGTCAATATGCCAACAAAAAGAAATAAAAAACGCCGGACTTGATATCCGGCGTTCTTGTTGTTATTCAGTTTTGATGATGATTTGCTTTTCGCCCCAGGCTTTGAAATGACTTCGATATTTTTAATCTTCATCACATCAGGCTTTTCATTGCGGCTTCAGGATTGGATTGTTTTACGTCATCGATAATCAATTCCGGGCCATCTTCTTTAAAAATCACCGACTGCTCACCGGGTACTTTCATTCTGTTATCCGCATAAAAAACTACTTCTTCGCCGTTTTTTATGCGGATAACTCTTGGTTTGGTATTTCCAACCGCTTCTTTTTTCTTGAATGTCGACTTTCCGTTAAAAATTAATGCGCCATATTTTCCTTTCACACCATATTTTTTGGTAGCTTCTTCGGGTGAAAGTTGTTTCAGATCTTCGTCGGTTTGAATGATAAAATCTTTTAAAATAGCGTTAGTGTATTGTTTGCCGTTGATGATGTAAATCATTTTTTCCCATTTTAAATCACTTTCGGTGCTTTGGTTTTCATCTCCGTTTTCAGCATTTGTCATTTCAAAATCCATGGTGTAACCACCTGTTTTTTTAGTAACATTCGAATCGGTTTTCGGTGCCAAAACAACTGTGTCATTATTTTCATCGAGATAGTACTTTTCGTTAGTAATTGCTTCCCGCGTCTTTTTCTGGGTGATGCTTTCAAATCCGAAAGTTCTGTTTTTCGAATCAGGATTTTTAATGTAAAAGCGGAATGGTTCAATAATATCGCCGTCATTTGCAGCTGTTGCATATTTCTGCAATTTTCCGTTTTTATCTTTTGCGGTGGCGATTATGTAAATCAAATTACCATTTTTATCGCGTTTGACTCCGGAAAATTCAATAGTAATTCCGTAAACAGCGCCCAATTTTTTGATGCCTGATTCAAGTTCCTCATCAGTTGTAGCTGGCGGAATGTCGACTGCCAGAACGTCAACATTGACTTTATCTTTAGGTTCAATTATTTTTTCCTGCGCGACAACATTTACCTGAAATTGAAGCATAAACGCGGTTAAAATTGGCAACACGATACCATACTTCCATAAATTGCTTTTGTTTGATTGTTTTTTGTTTAGCATAACGATTCGTTTTTTGATTAATGATTGATAAAAATGATTAGAAAATGCCAGGCAATTTTCATGCGCTGTAACTTTTAAAAGTGTAATCTGGTAATTTTTTCGTGTCGTGTTTATTTTTGAAGCTTCGCTGTCAGCAATGAATTCTAAGTTTTGAATAATCATGGATTTGTGCAGCCACACAATCGGATTGAACCAAAAGACGATACAAAAAAACCTTGAAAAAATCACATCGGCGGAATGCCATTGCCTGCAGTGCGTTTTTTCGTGCTCTAAAATATTTTCGAGCTCCTCCTTCGTATATAATGACGGATTGTAAACAATATAACTGAACCACGAAAATGGCGTTAAATCTTCAGAAGTCTCAATGATTTTATTGCCATCGATTTTACGGATTGTCTTTCCCGACAGCACTTTCTGCAACGCGAAATAATCGAAAACAAATTGCCCGGTGAAGAACAGGAAGCCCAATAAATAAATGATTCCCAAAACCAAAAACCAATTGATTTCAGTTGTATTCCCAGGCGCATTAACTTCAATAAACGAGGGTGCAATGCCAGGCTTTTTAGTCGCAAGAACCGGAGTAACAAAAATTATTTTTGTGAAACTCAGCAACGGTAATAAAGCCGAAACCACCATTCCCAATAAAAGAAAAAAGCGATTCGTTTTGAAGAACGTTTCTTTTCGTAAAAAAATAATGTAAACCAATGAAAACAACAGCAAAATAGCCGCCGATTTGACGATGTAACCGGTTATCGCATCCATGATTATTCGTTTTCGTTTTGTTTTTCGACCATTTCGAGAATTTCGCGCAATTCTTCAGCAGTGATTTTCTTTTCTTTTGCAAAAAATGAAACCATATTCTTATATGAACTGTTGAAATAATTGTCAATCGTTATGTTCATGAACTTCTTCTTATATTCTTCCTTTGAAACCAACGGATAATATTGGTGCGAATTGCCGAGGCTGTTGTGTGCGACAAATCCTTTTTCTTCGAGAATCCTGACGAAGGTTGAAAGTGTGTTGTAATGCTGGTCCAGGGATATGTGCCATGATTTCCTTGATGAAACCTTTTTCAAGATTCCACAATACCTGCATGATTTCTTCTTCTTTTGCGGTGAGTTTTTGCATGATGATTTTGTTTGAATCAAAGTTAAAACTAATTTTTTAGTTTATAAACTAATTTTTTAGTTTTTTTTATTGAAATTTAAAAAATATGAATTTCGGATAAATTTCACTGCTTAAAATCAGTTAGTTATAAATATTTTTATTAAATTCAAATTCCGAAACAGATGCCTATGAAGTACCTTACTTTAATTATCGTCTTATTGAACTGGAATGCCAACGCGCAGCAATCGCATCGTTCTATGCAAATATCCTCAACAGCATTGGCGATGACTTCGCGCGAAGCAGCGTCGGCACATCTGCCTGTCAGGAATCAGACCAATTCAGAAGAAGTGCATCCATTTACGGGTATTTTCGGAAAGCATTTTTGTTTGTTAGCGAACCGTGACAC
This sequence comes from Flavobacterium sp. 3HN19-14, assembly GCF_051373205.1. Classification (NCBI taxonomy): domain Bacteria; kingdom Pseudomonadati; phylum Bacteroidota; class Flavobacteriia; order Flavobacteriales; family Flavobacteriaceae; genus Flavobacterium; species Flavobacterium sp. 3HN19-14. The sequence continues at coordinate 2,976,299 of NZ_JBPPZT010000001.1, read as the reverse complement.
TATTATATTGCGGGAAGTCAATCCGTTAAAAATACCTTTGGATTGCAAAATTTCGCCGTTTAAAATTAAAGGCATCAATTTATATTGCATTTCATGGATTGAAAAACGACAAGTTCAGGATTCCACAAAAACTGAAGAAGAATTGGTGTCATGTTCCGTAATCTGTGATTTGAAGAAAAAATCGCCTGTGCTTTCCAATTTTGAAACCACAACCAATATTTCAGAAATCGTTCATCTTGGCAATACCGAAGCGACTGAAACGCAGCAACGCATCAGGCGCGAAGGTTTTGTCTTTACGCTCAATGAAGACGGCACGGTTACGCTGCAAAACAAATGGCAGCAAAGCAAAATGGTTTATGATGAAGCGCAGGGAAAATACGTTCAATCGGATTGAAATTGTTCATCGCGTAGTAATTTCTGAAGGTAAATCGTAGCAAAAACTGCCGCCATTCCAAGCGATCCCATAAATATCCAGTTGTTTTGGTAGCCATATCCGGCTACAATTCCCAGTCCGATTTTTGAGCTGCCGATGTGTGCCAGGCTGAAACTCATCGTGAATAACGCCATATAAGTGCCTTCGCGCCCTTTCGACGCACGTCCGAGCGCAAATGAATTCGAGAACGGAAAAATGAACATTTCTGCAAAGGTGATCAAAAGCATCCCGATAATTAAAACGCCTTGCCAGGAATTGAAAAGCAGCACATAAAAACTGCTTCCCATCATGATGGAACCCCAGAAAATCAGCTTTATTTTGTCGGTTTTTTTTCTTTCGAAGTAACTCACGATTGGCATTTCGAGAAGGAAAATCAGGAAGCCATTCATCGTCATGAGCAATCCGGTCTGCAATTCCGTCCAATTGTACATCTCGTGCTGGTACAAAGGTAAAGTCGAAAATATCTGGAAGAAGATCATTGCCGTTGCAAAACTCACAAACAGGAAAACCGCAAATATTTTCTTTCGCGCAAACGAAGACCGAACGTATAAATCTACTGCTTCCTGCTTTTCTTCTGCCGTTCTTTTTTGCTCTTTTACCAAAATCGCAAAAATCAAAATAGCGAGAATGCAAGTAGAGCCGTCAACCCAGAACAAACCATTGTAACCGATGTTCATGATAATCAACCCGCCCAAAGCCAGCCCGCGGCAAATCCCAAATTGATAGCAAGGCGCACCAAAGTGAACGCGCGCGCGCGATTTTCCGGCGTTGCAAAAGTACCCAGCGAGACAAACATCGCAGGTCGAAACATATCAGCAATCAGCATGATGATGAACATTCCAAAACATAATCCCCAGAATGATGTAATATATTGAACGACGAAGAACAGCAATCCGCTTGTAAAAAGACTGAAAACCATGATTTTGTAAAAACCGAGTTTATCGGATAATTTCCCGCCGAGGTAAGAACCCAGAAATGAGCCCAATCCGAACGAAACCAAAATCCAGCTTACCTGTTCATAAGAAAAACGCAAATCTTCTTTCAGGTATTTTGAAAGGAATGGCAATACCATGGTTCCTGCGCGATTGATGAAAGTTATTGCCGTAAGGATCCAGATCTCACGCGAAAATCCGCTGAAATTATTGATGTAACGACGAAAGGCATTGGTAAGCATTGCAATTTTTTGAATGGTAAAGTTACGAAAGTCAAGTCGTTAATTCCTACAAATTAATCCTTTTGCGCCAATTTGTTTTTGACTATTTTTACCAAAAAAAAAGATGAAGAAAGCATTTGTATTTTTATTGTTTTTAACGACTGCCGCTACTTTTGCGCAGCAATTCAGCGAAGAAGCCGTTCTGACCTTCCAGAAAGAACTCAATGCAGAATATGCAGATGCAACAGAAAGCCCATTAATGCCGGAAGACCGCAAAGAATTTAAATCGCTTGATTTCTTTTCACCGAATCAGAATTTCTATGTAGTTGCCAAATTCGTCCGTACGCCTGACGAAAAGCCTTTCGAAATGCCAACTACAGGATCGCGTCGACCGATGTACGTCAAATATGCAGAGGCGATTTTTTCGCTTGACGGAAAGCAATTCAGGCTCAACATCTATCAAAGCGTAGATTTGACAAAGAAAGCCGGATTTGAAGATTACCTTTTCATGCCGTTCACCGATTTGACTTCAGGCGTTGAAACCTACGGCGGCGGCCGTTATATTGATTTGCGGATCCCGAAAGGTGATACGATTGTCATCGATTTCAATCAGGCTTACAACCCGTATTGCGCTTACAGCCACAAGTACTCGTGCCCGATTCCGCCAAAGGAAAACGACCTGCAAATTGAGATAAAAGCCGGTGTTAAGAAATTTCATGATTGATGGAATATTTCAACCTGCATACGCACCACTTCACGAACAACCCGGAAATTTTTGAGTTGGTGAATCAATATCCTGACGAATTCAATCCGGAAATTCCGTTCCATTCTGTTGGAATCCATCCTTGGCGAATTGCCGAGAACCGAATAGAATCTGAGCTGCATTTCATCAAAGAAAAACTTTCTGAAAAAAACTGCCTTGCCATCGGCGAATGCGGATTGGATAAAAGAATTGAAACTCCATTCGATTTGCAGATTGAAGTTTTTGAAAGGCAATTGTATTTAGCAGAAGCATTTCAAAAGCCTGTGATTATTCATTGCGTTGCCGCTTTTCAGGAAATTATCGAGATAAAAAAGAAGCTGAAAATTTCCGTCCCGATGATCATTCATGGGTTTTCAAAAAATGTACAAGTGGCCAAAAACCTGATCAACAATGGGTTTTATATTTCTTTTGGGAAATATTTACTCAGAAATCCCGAACTTGGCGACGTTTTTAAAAGTGTGCCAAATGACCAGTTTTTTCTTGAAACTGATACTATTGATGAGGGCATTTCAGAAGTATATCAATTGGCAGCAAAGTATAAAGATTTGGAATTGGAAGCATTGAAGAAAATAATCACCGAAAATTTCAATTCAACTTTTAAGAAGATTTAAACCAAAACCCAACACCCAAAAGTATGGCTGAATGGACAGAAAGAGCCGAATTGCTCTTTAAAAAAGAAGGACTCGAAAGATTAAATAATTCAAATGTACTCGTCGTCGGATTAGGCGGCGTAGGTTCGTTTGCAGCAGAATTTCTCGCAAGGGCAGGAGTAGGAACAATGACAATCGTTGATGGTGACGTAGTCGATATTACCAATATCAACAGGCAATTGCCGGCATTACATTCAACTGTTGGGCAACCGAAAATTGCAGTTGTAGGCGACAGGCTGATGGATATCAATTCGGAATTGAAACTCACTCGTGTGCAGGAATTCCTTTCGCCTGAACGCGCTTTTGAAATCGTTTCGCCTGAATTTGATTTTGTACTCGATTGCATCGACAGCGTCACGCCAAAGCTAAATCTTATCATTTCCGCGAAGCGAAAAAAAATCAAAATCGTTAGCAGCATGGGCGCAGGCGGCAAAATGGAAGCAGCCAAAGTGAAAGTTGCAGATATCAGCAAGACCGAAAATTGCTTTCTCGCCAAAGCGATTAAAAAACGCCTTAAGGAAGTCAAAATTGATAAAGGCGTGAAAGTCGTTTTTTCTTCTGAAATCCAGGACGAAAGCAGCCTGAAAACTACTGACGGAAAAAATTACAAGAAATCGTTTTACGGAACAAATAGTTATATGCCGGGACTTTTTGGGTTGTATGCGGCAGAAACTGCGATCAGACATTTGCTGAAAGACGAATAATTACTGCGCTGGAACTGAAGGCGTCGGATTTACTGTCGCAGTCGGCGGAACAACCGCCGGAGTTGCAACCAGAGGCGCAGCAGCTGTTCTGACAGGAATCAGGATTTCGGTAACCCATTTCGAAGGATAACGGATATCAGAAGCGCTTTTCACATAAACATCCAGTTTCGGAATGGCAGTATTTTCTTCGATGTGATTGGTTTGTAAATATTCTGCAGCTTTTTTACGCGCTTCACTTCTGTGCGAATAATCACCTGTCAAGGTTACTTTTAAGGCAGAAAATGAATCGAGAAATCCAAGGCTGATGTCGCTTTGATCGGCAATAAAAACTTCTTCGCGAAGCGGAATGCAGACTGAAAAAGTTACGGTATTGTTGGCGCTGTCTATATTTTCATACCGCACAAACGGACTTCCGTTCATCGGGATATTATTCTTCTTGAAAAAATTAATGAGTTTTGGCAACATTGTCAGCAGACGACTCTGCAAATCAGCATTCCTGCAGGTTGTAGATTGTTTGATGTAAAATGTGCCGTTTTTTTGCGAAATCCCATTGACTTTTACTTCAAAAGTATTCATTTCACGCGTGATGACTTTGTTGAGATTGTTGAGGCTGCGCTCCTGCATTTCTTCCATCATCGCGTTGACGCCGCCGCTAAAAGTAGCCGATATTTTCGCCATAAAAGCCACGCTGCCTTTGGAACGCCACGTTACTTTTGTCTTTCCTAAAGTATCTTTAAAGGTAATTGAAGCGGTTGCTTCATTCCCGGAATAAACGACTTTTTGTGAAATGCTGTCGTTTGGTTTTACGAAAATACTCGTCATTTTACCACTTTCAGTAGCACCTGACCATGAATAGGAAGCGCCGTTTCCGACGGTATTTTCAGCGTAGGTAAAATTTAAATTGGGATTGTCTTCTTTCCAGGATGCCCAGTCTTCCCAGTTTTTGTAGTCATTTACATAATTGAAAACGACCGGTTTCGGTACATCGATAATGACAGAACGACTCACCTCAAAATCGCCTTTCTGCGTCGCTACATAAACCGATACCGCAATCACGGCAAGTAATATCAGTAAGAATATATACTTTATGATCCTCATGGAGTTGGGGGTTATGAGTTGGTAAAGTTAGAAATTAAATTTGATATGTGCTGTTAGCGTTGTCAGAAATGACGCATTTAAATTGTGATTCTGCTAATTTTTCGCATCCTAATAATTATATTTGTTAGCAGAATTTTAAAATTAATCTAAAAAATAACCAAATAATGAAATTACAGACCATTGCCGGCATTTTTGTTACTGCCGCCGTTCTTATTTCCTGCAACAAATCTGATGACAAGAAATCAGATGATAAATTTGAATATGTCGCAGAACAATTCGCCGATATCAAGGTGTTGCGTTACCAGATTCCGGGTTGGGAAAAACTGACGCTGAAGGAAAAAGAACTCGTTTATTACCTCACTCAGGCCGGAACTGCCGGTCGCGACATTTATTGCGACCAGAATTATAAATACAACCTGACAATCCGCAAAGCGCTCGAAAATATTTATACGACCTATCAAGGCGATAAAAATGCTGAAGATTGGAAAAACTTCGAAATCTACCTGAAAAGGGTTTGGTTTTCAAACGGAATCCACCACCATTATTCAGCAGATAAAATCGAGCCGGGATTTTCTAAGGAATATTTCACGCAATTGCTTTCGGATACAAAAACGACTTTAGCGCCTGAAATTGCCGATGTGATCTTCAACGACAAAGACAGCAAAAAAGTAAATCTCGACGAATCAAAAGGCCTGATCGCAGGTTCTGCCGTGAATTTTTATGACAAAGGGATTACCGATGCTGAGGCAGAAGCTTTTTACAAAAAAATCGTTCCTGCCGACCCAAACCGTCCGCTATCATACGGACTGAATTCAAAGCTCATCCGCAATGCCAACGGACAACTGGAGGAAAAAGTTTATAAAAGCGGCGGCATGTACGGCGCGGCAATCGATAAAATCGTTTACTGGCTTGAAAAGGCAAAAGGTGTTGCCGAAAATAAAAAACAAGGAGACGCTTTAGGATTGCTGATTGATTTCTACAAAACCGGCGACCTTAAGAAATGGGACGATTACAACATTGCATGGCTTCAGGCAACTGAAGGTAACATCGATTATATAAGTGGTTTTGTTGAAGTGTATAACGACCCGCTGGGTGCCAGAGGTTCGTATGAAGGTGTTGTTCAGATTAAGGATTTCGACATGTCTGCAAAGATGGAAAAAGTGTCTAAAAACGCGCAATGGTTCGAAGACAATTCGCCTTTACTACCGGAACATAAAAAGAAAAACGTGGTTGGTGTTTCTTACAAAACAGTAATCGTTGCAGGAGAATCAGGCGATTCTTCTCCGAGTACGCCAATTGGTGTCAACTTACCAAATGCCGATTGGATTCGTGCTGATTTCGGTTCGAAATCTGTTTCACTCGGAAACATCGTAGATTCTTACAACAACGCCGGCGGAACGCAAAAGCTTAAAGAATTTGCCAATGACCAGGAAGAAATCGATAATGAAATCAAATACGGCGAAATTGCAGATAAATTGCACACCGCTTTGCATGAAGTGGTCGGCCATGCTTCCGGACAAATCAACAAAGGTGTAGGAACGCCAAAAGAAACGCTAAAAGCCTATGCTTCAACATTAGAGGAAGGCCGTGCCGATTTGGTTGGATTGTATTATTTGTATACGCCGAAATTGCAGGAATTAGGCTTGGTGGATAACTGGAAACAAGTTGGAATTGCCGCTTATGACAATTATATCAGAAACGGATTGATGACACAATTAGTTCGTTTAGAGCCGGGTGCTGACATCGAAGAAGCGCACATGAGGAACCGCCAATGGGTGAGTGCCTGGGTTTTCGAAAAAGGCAAGAAAGACAACGTAATTGAGAAATTGACCAGAAACGGAAAAACCTATTATAATATCACCAACTACGAAAAACTTCACGAACTTTTCGGACAATTGCTGCGCGAAACACAGCGTATTAAATCTGAAGGTGACTTCAAGGCAGGAAAAGCTTTGGTAGAAAATTATGGTGTGAAAGTCGACCAGAAATTGCACAAAGAAGTGTTGGCAAGAAACGAAAAATTCAAATCGGCGCCTTATAGTGGATTCATCAATCCGGTGCTGGTTCCGAAAACTGATAAAGATGGTAAAATTATCGATATCGAAGTAACACAGCCAAAATCTTTCGCAGAACAAATGCTCAATTATTCTAAGGAATTCGGGTTTTTGCCGCTTGAGAATTAGTGGCTGAGTAGCTGAGACGCTTCGCTTCTTAGTGCCTGAGTAATTGTTAATCTTATAAAATCCGCTCTTCAAAAGGCGGATTTTTTATTATATTTATGTGAAACTTAATTAAACTTGCTGAAGAACTAAGGCACTCAAAAATGAAAATAGCCACCTACAACGTCAACGGCGTCAACGGAAGATTATCAGTATTACTTCGTTGGCTGGAAGAAGCAAAACCTGACATCGTCTGTTTACAGGAATTGAAAGCACCGCAGGAAAAATTCCCTTTGGAAGCCATCAATACTGCAGGTTACAACGCCATCTGGCACGGACAAAAACAATGGAATGGCGTTGCGATATTATCGAAATTTCCAATTCAGGAAATCGGCCGCGGCCTTCCCGGTGATGCCGAAGATTTGCAAAGCCGTTACATCGAAGCGTTGATTGAAGGTATCGTCATCGTCTGCCTTTATCTGCCGAATGGGAATCCGGCACCGGGACCGAAATTCGATTATAAATTGCGTTGGTTTGAAAGATTGAAGATAAGAGCAGAAAGTTTATTAAAACACAATACTCCAGTAATTCTGATTGGAGATTTCAATGTGATGCCAACAGAATTAGATGTCTACAAACCAGAGCGTTGGGTCGATGATGCGCTTTTCAGGCCTGAGGTGCGGGCTGCATTTTCGTCACTTGTTGGGCAAGGCTGGACAGACGCTTTGCGGACACTTCATCCCGATGAAAAGATTTATACATTCTGGGATTATTTCCGTAATGCCTACGGAAGGGATGCCGGTTTGCGCATTGACCATTTTTATTGAGTCCGCAATTAAAAAATAAACTCAAAGCTGCCGAAGTTGACCGCCATGTGCGCGGTTGGGAAAAGACAAGCGACCATGCGCCCGTGTGGATTATCCTGGATTTTAAGTAGATGTATAATTTATAAAATCGCGCAAAATTCATTGATTATTTCCGAAACTTTTTCAGGATGACTGAGCATTGGCAAATGACCGCTCTTGATTTTCAATATATTTTGCGGATTGAAATTGATCATCATTTTCTGCTGGGTTTCCGGCAAGAATTCGGTGTCATTATCTGTCACAATATACATTTTCAGCACGTCCGAAATGGGGGCATTACATTTTTCTGTGTAAAGTGCTTTGCTTTCAGGAGTGAAATTATTTGCAATCGACTCAGCTTCGGTTGTATTAAGATTATTCGTAAGTCCTTTTAAAATGGCTGATTTTGGAGGCCTGGTTCCGGCAAATCTCAAAAATAAAGGCATAAGAATATTTTTTGGGAAGGGAAGGCAGGAGGCGAAAGACTTTCCTTTTTTAGGAATTGCAGCCGAAATCGCAACAAAACCGCTTACAGATTTTTTGAAATGTGACGCAACTGCCAAACCTACACAACCGCCAATGGAATGTGCAACAATAATCAGTTCGTCAAAACTTTCTTTTTCAACCTGCTGAATTATGGCATTCACATAATCGGTAAATGTGAGTTGTTCGGTAGCTTTTTCATTTCCTCTGTAAGGAAAATTGGCGGCAATGACAGGGTAATTCAATTTTAGCTTTTTCCAGATGGTGCTGTCAAGGCCAGCGCCGTGAATGAGCAATATTGCTTTTCGTTCCATAGTTTGATAGTGTGCTGAAATTTACGAAAATGCAAGTTTTTTTGGTTGCGGGTTTTGGTTTTTTTTAAGAATTTTAACAACTGCTGCATTTGCTTTTAAAAATTATGCCAGATGAATATACAAATCCTGGTAAAATTTAGTGCTTAAAGTAAACTTTAATCACGAATAACAGCCCGATAAATAAGATAAAACCAATTAATATCTTATAATTCCCTTTGTAAAATTTACGGTGCAGCTTGATGTCCTTTCGGTATGCGAATACCATTGCTATAACAAATGCTACAAAAAAACAAGCTGCAAAAATCAGTTTGCCCAGTGCTGAACATAGTAATTTAATTTGCGCAAAAATACATTTTTTGTTGGCAAAAGTTACTATTTTGCAGCATCAATTAATATGGAAAATTATGCAAAAACAACTCAATTCCGTTAAAGAATTTCACTCCGCTTTCGAAATCGGCTACAGCCATGAACCCAAAGCCAGCCTGGGCGAAGGTAAAAATATGCTGCGCTTCAACCTGATGAAAGAAGAAAACGAAGAATACCTTGAAGCTGCCCAAAATAATGACCTTGTAGAAATTGCCGATGCGCTTGGCGACATGATGTATATCCTGTGCGGAACGATTATCGAACATGGCCTGCAGGATATTATCGAAGTCGTTTTTGACGAAATCCAACGCAGCAATATGAGTAAACTCGGCGCTGACGGAAAACCGATTTATCGCGAAGACGGGAAGGTGATGAAAGGCCAGGGATATTTTAAACCGGATTTTTCGAAAATCATAAAATAGTCGAAAGTCAAAAGTTGAAAGTCGAAAGTTCAAAATTTGAAATCACTCTAAAATTAAAAAAAGGCGTAAAGAATTTCTTCACGCCTTTTTTATACACAATATATGTCTTTCGACTTTGGACTTTTCTCTTTAGACTTTAACCGTCCACCCGAAAGTATCTTCAGCTAAATTATACTGTATTTTGGTCAATTTGTCTTTCAATTGTAAAGCAATTGAATTCTCGATTTTAGGCAATTCGTAATAAGTGTCCTGATAGGAAAAACCTACGATTGGATTAACAACTGCTGCAGTTCCCGCACCGAAAACTTCTTTTAGCGAACCATCTTTTGCAGCTTCTATCAGTTCAGCCACCAAAACCGGGCGCACTTCAACATTAATTCCGTCTCTTTCGGCAATTGCGATAAGGCTTTTTCGGGTTACGCCATCCAAAATTCTTTCGCTGGTTGGTGCTGTATATAAAGTGTCGTTGATGCGGAAGAAAACATTCATTGTTCCGGCTTCTTCGAGTTTGGTATGTGTCGCATCGTCGGTTCAGATGATTTGCTGGAAGCCTTTTTCATTGGCAAGTTTCGTCGGATAAAATTGCGCAGAATAATTCCCTGCTGCTTTTGCCGCACCGATTCCGCCATTGGCTGCGCGGCTGTAATGTTCGGCAATGATGACTTTTACTTCGCCTGAATAATACGATTTTGCAGGCGACAGAATAATTATGAAACGGTATTGTGTCGACGGAGCCGCTATAACGCCGCTGCCAATGGCAATCATAAATGGCCTTATGTATAAGGTATTGCCGAGGCCTTTCTTGACCCAATTTCTTTCTAAATCGATCAATTGGTTCAGGCCTTCCATAAAAATCCATTCGTCAACCTGAGGCATCGCCATCCTTTCGGCAGATTTGTTGAAACGAATCAGATTTTGGTCAGGACGGAAGAGCCACACATCATCATTATCATCTTTATAAGCCTTCATTCCTTCGAAAATCGCCTGTCCATAATGGAAAACTTTCGCAGACGGATCCAGTAAAAATGGTTCGTAAGGTTTAATTTGTGGTTTTTGCCATTTTCCTTCCCTGAAATCACACACGAGCATGTGATCTGTAAAGGTTGTACCGAAGGCCAGGGTTTCGAAATCGACCGTGTCAATTTTTGAAGCAGAAACGCTGACTATATCGATTTCGTGAGTGGTATTTAAACTCATTCATTGAGGGTTTTAGCTGAAATTTATTTTTTAATCAATTGATTGTCAGTAATTAAAAAATAAAATTCAAAAATTAATATTCTGCAGCATTTATCGTTGCTAAAATAGGAAAAATTAATACGTTTCAGGGTTTGGTGAAAAATTATTTATCACTTTTCTGATTTTTGTTTTTTGCAGCATAAATTCTTGAAGATTTGACAGCAATATTTGAAAATATGTAAAATATTAATTCCGGTTTCGATTAATCTCGTTACTTTTGCTGCGTAAAAATGATATCTATTTTAATTTTATAAGAAATGAAAAAACTGACTTTCTTCGCCTGTTCTTTATTGGTTTTAGCGGCCTGCAACAACGCCAAAAAAGATCCGGTACCTGAAAATACTACAGAAAAACCAGCCGATACTTTAAAGAAAGATACCATTGCAGCCGAAATTGCACCGGCTTCGGAAGTTGAAAATCCTGTAGCTGCTGAAGAAAAAACGGCGACACCAGAAATCAAGGTCGTTCCGGTTCCTGCAAAAAATGTTGAAAAAGAAGTGAAAGTGTCTTATGCTTCTTTCGGCTCAAAAATTGCCGCAGACAAGGCTTTGAGCAAGGAAGACATGATGAAAAAATATGCTTCTCTGAAAAAAGGCGATACGATTGCGGTAAAATTCAAATCGAAAATAAAAGATGTCTGCAAGAAAAAAGGCTGCTGGATGTCGATGGAATTGCCGAACAGCAAAGAAGCTTTCGTGCGTTTTAAGGATTACGGATTTTTCGTGCCTTTGAATGCTGATAAGTCTGATGCCATCGTAAGCGGAAAGGCCTTTCTTGACGTAATTTCTGTTGAAGAATTGAAGCATTACGCCAAAGACGGCGGTAAATCGCAGGAAGAAATCGACAAAATCACTGCACCGAAAATCACTTATGCTTTCACAGCTGACGGTGTTTTAATCCAGGAATAATGAAACGGATTTTAATCGGATTGATGGTTTTTATGCTTTTTATTCAGTGTAATAAAAAGGAAGAAATTCCGGTTGAAAAACCCGTATCCACTGAAAAACCTGCCGAAAGCAAGAAATTCGAAATGTACAAAATGTCAGAAATGGCGGCTCTTATGGAGCAAATGTATGTTGACAATGAGCGCCTGAAAGCCCGTATTCTCAATGGCGATACGATCGGTAAATTCCCGGATCATTTCATGAATATACACAAAGCCGTGATGACCGATGAGTCGGAAAATGACGCTTTTTTTAAATTGCAGGCGAAACATTTCATCAGCGTGCAAAAGCTTATTTACGAAGACCCGAAAAATGCCAAAGAACATTTTAACGATGGTGTAAAAGCCTGTATTACCTGCCACGAAGGAAAATGTCACGGCCCAATTCCGAGAATCAAGAAACTTTACATCGACTGATTTTGCGCAGGGAGATTATCCGTACAACTGACGGTTCCACTACGATTTATCTGCCTGATTGGGAGGAACATTACCATTCCAAACACGGCGCCATCCAGGAAGCACAGCATGTTTTCATCAAAAACGGACTTTCACTTTTTGAAAACAAGCCTGTATCAATTTTAGAAATCGGTTTTGGCACCGGACTCAATGCTTTCATTACTTTTTCAGAAGCTGAAAAAAACAAACAGCAAATTGATTATACCGGTGTTGAAGCTTATCCGGTTTCGACTGAGGAAATTGGCTTAATGAATTATGCGGAAGAACTTAACGCAGCGCCGCTTCAGGAAGTATTCTTAAAAATGCATGCCATTAATTGGGAACAGAAAGAGCAGATTTCGAATTTCTTTTCACTGACAAAACGGAAGCAGTTCTTTAATGAAATCGACGATTCAGAAACTTTCAACCTTATTTATTTTGATGCGTTCGGCTATCGCGTGCAACCGGAATTGTGGAGCACTGAAATTTTCAGGAAAATGTATGCTGCCCTCAAACCCGGTGGAATTCTAGTCACTTATGCCGCAAGAGGCGTCGTTAAGCGAAGTATGATTGAAGTTGGGTTTATTGTTGAAAAACTCGCCTGGACCGCCCGGAAAGAGAGAAATGTTTCGGGCTAGGAAAAGTGCCTCACGCACTTAGCAACTTTTTAAGAAAACAATAGCATTTTATTTAACATCTGTTCCGTAAAAGCAATCATTTAATTCTATAAATTTGATTCATTAATTTCTTAAAGATTAATTTTATTCTATGAAGAAAACAATGTTTACTTACACCAAAACGATACTCGAAAGAGTTAGTTTCGACCCATTACTGTTTTGTAAGGAACTCGAGAAAGCACTCAAAATATTGCTGCCTTACGAAATAGAACAACTAACCGAATGGCTGCTACAATTTACAAAAGAAAAGCCTGAATTAAAACATTGCCAGTTATTGTTGAATACATAAAACTAAAGGAGCCTAAATAGCTCCTTTTTTATTTTAGATTTATGAGTTTAGATTTTAGATCTCGGAAGCGAATTTGAAACCTGCATTTACTTTTTCGAAAGCGGACTCACAATCTGCACATTCTGAAATACAATAGCACCTTTTATCACACCAGCAATTGTACTTCGCAAAGCATCAATAATGTGAATCTTAAGTTCTGTTTTCGGAAATACCAGGCTGACTTCGCGTGAGGGTTTCGGGTCTTTAAAATGGTGTAGTTTTTCTTTATCTTTTTCCTTCAAATCTAAAGTGTGCAAATAGGGAAGGAGTGTGGTTCCCAGACCTTCATCTGCTAATTTAATCAATGTTTCAAAACTGCCGCTTTCAATCTGGAAATGGGTTTTCTCGTGTATTTCCTTGTTTTTGCAAAGGTTGAGAATGCCATCCCGGAAACAATGCCCGTCTTGCAGAAGCAAAATTTCATCGATGTTTAAATCGTCGATTGTAATTTCTGGTTTATTGGCAGAAGAATGATTTTCAGGCAGATAAGCCACGAATGGTTCAAAGTATAAAACAACTTCTTTCAGTTTTTCTTCTTCAAGCGGAGTGGCAGCGATTGCAGCATCTAAATGTCCGTTTTTAAGGCGAAGGATGATTTCATCCGTATTTAATTCCTCGATGATTAATTTTACTTTCGGATATTTTTTGATGAAGTTATTGAGGAACATCGGAAGCAGCGTCGGCATTATTGTCGGGATGATGCCAAGCCTGAATTCACCGCCAATGAAGCCTTTCTGCTGGTCGACGATATCCTGGATGCGACCTGATTCATTGACGATATTTTTCGCCTGATTGACTATTTTTTGCCCAATGTCAGTAAGTTGTATCGGTTTTTTGCTTCTGTCGAAAATGAGGATACCGAGTTCTTCCTCGATTTTTTGAATCTGCATACTCAGTGTCGGCTGCGTGACGAAGGATTTTTGTGCTGCAACGGTAAAATTCTTGTGTTCTGCTACTGCAAGAACGTATTGTAGTTGGGTAATGGTCATTGTATCAATTTTTCTGATGCAAATATAAAAACAATAATTTAAAGCTATAGTTTGAAAAGATTTTAATTTTGATAATATTGTCAAGTGTAAATTACAGTCGCAGTTTTCGCATGTTAAAATTGCATTAAATTCCATAATTTGATTTTTTATTAAAGACGTCGTTCCCTATTTTTGCCGCATATGAAAATTGCTGTTAAAATCGTATTATTCCTGTTTGTGTTTTTTCTGGCAACGCCTACTATTGTGAGCGTAATCCAGAAAAAAACAGATGTGTCTGCATTTTACAGCATGAATGAAGAAGAAACGCTAAAAGAAATAAAGGAAATCAAAGCCGAACTCAAATTCCCTAGTTACGATTTGGTTGTGATCCCTGAGCAAACTTCAAGCCTTATTATTTCTGAGAACCAACTGAAGCATGACAATGTTTCAGCGGTTATTTTCTCTCCGCCTCCGAACGTCTGAACCTTTAAATTAACTCCTTTTCAGGAAACTGATCCGGCTTGCAAAACGAGCGGGTAAAAATTTATTGTGTTTCATTTTCAGACTGTTCTCATGACAAAAAAAATCAATCTTTTTGGCAACCTCAAATCTGATTTCGCATCAGGTTTGGTGGTTTTTCTGGTGGCGTTGCCATTGTGTTTAGGTATCGCACTCGCTTCGGGCGCACCGCCGTTATCGGGTATTATTGCAGGAATCATCGGCGGTATCGTCGTCGGATTCATGAGCAAATCGCATTTAAGTGTTTCGGGCTGGCCGCTGGTCTAACCGCAATTGTATTGGGTGCCATCACAGAATTGGGCGCTTTCGATATTTTCCTTACAGCTGTTCTGATTGCCGGAATTATCCAGTTGGCACTCGGATTTATCAAGGCAGGAAGTATCTCGAATTACTTCCCCAACAATGTAATTGAAGGGATGCTCGCGGGAATAGGCGTTATTATCATTCTTAAGCAGATTCCGCATGCACTTGGTTATGACGGTGATTTTGAAGGAGATGAAGCGTTCCAGCAAACCGACGGCGCCAACACTTTTTCAGAAATTTTCAAGATTTTTGATCATTTGGAATTGGGCTCTATCATTGTCACTTTAATATCACTGACAATCTTGATTTCATGGGATAAAATTACCTTCCTGAAACGATTGAAATTGGTTCCGGCGGCGTTGATTGCCGTAATCACAGGAATTTTGATCAATGAAATTTTCATACAAACCGGAAGCGCACTTGCCATTTTACCTTCACATTTGGTGTCATTGCCGATTCCGCAAACCGTTGATGATTTTAAAAATATTATTGTAACGCCGGATTTTTCAGGTTTTACGAATCAAAAAGTATGGATTGTCGGTGCAACGATTGCGGTAGTTGCCTCAATAGAAACATTGCTCTGCATTGAAGCTTCAGACCGTATGGATGCACAGAAACGATACACCGACACCAATGCCGAACTTAAGGCGCAAGGTTTAGGCAATATTCTGAGTTCTTTGTTGGGCGGTTTGCCGATGACATCAGTCGTAGTGCGTACTTCAGCCAACAACGCGGCTGGAGCAAAATCAAAAATGTCTACGATTATCCACGGTGTTTTGCTGTTGATCAGTGTGGTTTCGATTCCGTTTTTACTGAATAAAATTCCGTTGGCAACACTTGCTGCGGTTTTACTGATGGTTGGTTATAAGCTTGCGAAACCTTCAACAATCAAGCATTTCTGGGAGAAAGGAAAATACCAGTTCGTGCCTTTTATCGCTACTTTCGTTGCTGTTGTTTTTACTGATTTATTAAAAGGTGTCGCACTCGGAATCATCATCAGTATCATTTTCGTATTGAAAGGAAATCTCAAAAGAGCCTACAATTTCCGCAAAGAGCAATACGAAGATGGAGATGTCATCCACATTGACTTGGCACAGGAAGTTTCATTCCTTAATAAAGCGGCGATTAAATCGACTTTGAGTGAAATTCCGGAAAACTCGCGTGTAATCATCAACGCGCATGATACGGTTTACATCGCGCATGATGTACTCGATTTGATTCGTGAATTCAAAACGATCAGGTCAAAGGAAGAAAATATCAAGGTCAAGCTGAAAGGTTTTAAGAAAGCATACCGACTTGAAAACAGTGAAGAAGTCGGCAATAAAGTGACTTTCGACCACCATCATGAAGTTGAAAAAACAGCGAAAAAAGAGACAACAAATAATTAAAAAACTAATAAATAATAACGATGTTGGACTGTAATTAACTAATTTTATATTCGATTTTTACAGCTGACACATAACAAAAATTACAATGGAAGATTTTTATAAAAAGATTTTAGACAACAACAAAGAATGGGTTGAAAAAGCTTTAGAAAAAGACCCGGAATATTTTAAAGACCTCGCCAAAGGCCAGAAACCGCCCTTGTTATGGATCGGTTGTTCTGACAGCCGCGTTCCCGCGAATGAAATCATCGGTGCAAAACCGGGCGACGTATTTGTGCACAGAAATATCGCTAATATGGTGATCCACTCTGACATGAATATGCTCAGCGTATTGGATTATGCCGTGAATGTATTGCAGGTAAAACACGTAATCGTCTGCGGACACTACGGTTGCGGTGGCGTGAAAGCCGCAATGGGCAATTCCTCAATCGGAATTATCGACAACTGGATCCGTCATATCAAGGACATTTATCGTTTGCACCATGTTTATCTTGACTCAATTATTGATGAAGACGATCGCTTCAATAAATTCGTAGAATTGAACGTAAAAGAACAGGTTTTCGATCTTGCAAAAACTTCGATTGTTCAGGGCGCATGGCGCAACGGCCAGGATTTGACGCTTCACGGATGGGTTTACGGACTCAATTCTGGTTTCGTAACTGATTTGAACGTTAATCTGAGTTCTGATAAAGATCTGGATTCTGTTTATCAATTGAAGTTTTAAATTGTATTGAGGTAATATAATATCAATTATAATCCAACCACAAATTTGTTTTCAGGTTTGTGGTTTTTTGTATTAAACCTTTTCATTTATTTATAGTCAAAGTAATATGATTCGAAGTAATCGCAACAATTAAAAAATATACTATGAAAAATTTAAAGACATCAATGACCGCACTTGCAGTTGGGTTATTATTTTCTATTGGTGCAAAAGCACAAGTTCAGGAAGAGAAAAAACTGACCAATGAGCAGAAAAAAGAAATCGTCGAGAATATGAAAGTCAATGTTGAAAGATTGGCATTGACGGATGCGCAGAAAGAACCATTCAAAGAAATCACCAAAAAGTACGCTGAAAAAGCGAAGGCAATCAAAGCCGGAGACGAAACTAAAATCGAAAAACTTAAGGCCGCGAAAGCCCTGAAAGAAGAAAAAAATGCAGAAATGAAAACCTTACTTTCAGAATCGCAATACAATACTTACCTCGAAATCCAAAATGAGCGCAAGCAAAAACTATTGGAGAACAGAAAAAAATGATTTTCAGATTTGATTGATGATTGAAAAGCTTCCGGAAACGGAGGCTTTTTGTTTTTACACATGGCTTAGCGAACTTTGCGAAAAACTTTGCGCCTTTGCGGTTAAAAACTACGCTACCAGTTCATCAAACAATTTATGTAAAGTAACTTCTAAATCGTCCGTAAACCCCGGATGCGGCCGTGAAGTCTGCAAAACAGAACTCCGCACCGCAGTCAGCCACCGGAAACGCTTCGGAATTTCCATCATCGCGATCGGGCCGCAAGATTTCTCGCCGTGACAGATTTTAGAAAATGCATGAATGTATTCCAAAACTTCAGTAATATCGGTATCAGCCGAGAGGCACTTGAGTTTTTCTTCATTCAACCGATAAACTGCTTTAATGAACTTCGCTTTTTTGCAAAACAAAATGATGCCGACATTAAGGAATTCCTCACGTTCCACTTTCGGCACTACACGAATCACCGCATATTCATATAAATGTTTATCGTGCATCGTTGGCGGTTTTTAGGAATATTTCGGCGTTGTTTCGGCGTGTAATCAGGAATTGTAAATAAGTGTCCCGGATTGCTTCAGGAGATTCTTCGCTGCCTTCCCATTGCAGCCATTCGTCTGGAATCAAAGCGGTAATTCCCGACAGGATTTCGTCTGTAAGAACAGCTTTGAATTCGGAATTCACTTCGTCTAATTGCGTAGCTTTTCCTAACAATACATGGTCTTTTATCAAAGAAAACGGACTTTTCGCATGACCTTCCCAATCTGTCCAGGAATGATGGAAATAAAACGCAGCGCCATGATCAATGAGCCACAATTCGCGGTGCCACATCAACATATTTGTGTTGCGGAAAGTGCGGTCAACATTGGTAATGTAGGCATCGAGCCATACGATTTGCGACGCGAGTTTTTCATCCACGGAAGTGACCACCGGATCAAAAGTAAGTGCGCCGGAAAG
The DNA here is from genome assembly GCF_051373205.1 of Flavobacterium sp. 3HN19-14. Taxonomy (NCBI): domain Bacteria; kingdom Pseudomonadati; phylum Bacteroidota; class Flavobacteriia; order Flavobacteriales; family Flavobacteriaceae; genus Flavobacterium; species Flavobacterium sp. 3HN19-14. The sequence goes on along the minus strand of NZ_JBPPZT010000001.1, from coordinate 2,957,912 downwards.
GAAATGCATCGCGATATTCAGTCCCTGGCTGCCCTGGAGCAAGTCCTGGATTTCCTCATCGGCTTCTGTGCGCCCAAAAGCTTCGTCAAGATTGGCAAATACCAATTCGGGGGTTCTTAATCCGAGGGCGCGTGCAATTTCACCGCCAAGTACGTTCTGATATGAGTGCTTTCACGCCATGTCCGGCGCCTCTGAATTTAAGTACATATTTGAAATCGTCATCGGCTTCTGCAAGGGCAGGCAAGGAACCGCCTTCCCGCAATGGCGTTATATATCTGGTAACGTTTACTGTCCGTAGTGTTGGCATTTTTATAATGTTGATGCGTAAAAATAGTGAATTTAAACTATTGAAATCGTCAAAAAAATAGCATACTGAACAATTCTGCAACAATCTGTTAATTGTGTAACATAATATTTTTTAAGTGTAAATAATTTCATTTTTAAATTTCTTAAACTTACATTGTATAAAATCATTTAAAATCAAAATCCGAAAATGGATAATCATTCTTCGATTAGCATACTTCTGGCCGATGACGATAACGACGACCGTTATTTTTTCTCGGTAGCGCTGGAAGAAATGGTACTTGACAGTACATTGAAGTTAATTCCGGACGGCGTGGCGCTTATGGATGAACTCAACGACGAAAGTAAAGAAGTGCCCGATATCCTTTTCCTCGATATGAATATGCCGCGAAAATCAGGGATGGAATGCCTGAAGGAAATCCGTGCCAATCGTCGTTTCGATACACTTTGCATCGCGATTTATTCAACTTTCGATACTGATGAGCAGATTGATAAAATCCTTGCTGCCGGAGCCAATATTTATTTCAACAAGCCACACGAAATGGAAAAAATCAAGGAGATGATCAAGCAGGTCATAAGGATTTATCGCTATTATCCTGATTTGGGCGCTAGTGAGGAAGCATTTTTATTTGATTGAAAACAGATGAGTTTTGTTTAAAGAAAATATGAAATTTTACAACAATACAAGATTATCCTGTAAAGCAAAATGTTTTTAAAATGCGAACCTTTACAGCATAAAAATTACCTATCATGAATACGCATTACGAGCCGGTCAATATATTACTTGCAGACGATGACAGCGACGACCGATTCTTTTTCAGTACCGCATTAGATGAAATGGCGTTACAGAGTTATTTAACGCTGATGCCCGACGGAATAGCATTGATGGATTATCTTAAAAGGGACGATGTTCCGGTTACGGGAATATTATTTTTAGATATGAATATGCCCCGAAAATCAGGAAAAGAGTGTCTGTCGGAGATTCGAAATAATCTCCGTTTTGATGATATGTGCATCGTCATTTATTCGACTTTCGATACTGAAGAACAAATCAATGAAATTATGGAGGCAGGTGCCAATATCTATTTTAATAAGCCTGATGAGCTTGATAAAATCAAAGTAATGATACAGAAAGCCATCGAAATTTATCACTCGCATCCGCACGGAAATACTGAAGAGACTTTCGTGCTTACCGCTTAAAGAGTTTGAAAATAAACTAGTACTACAGTTTAGTATTTTGTTTTTTACATCCGGAAAATCCCGCTAAAAGCGGGGATTTTTATTTTGTATATGGATCCAACATTTCTGAAATTCAAAAAGGCGAAACTTCAATGAAGCGCCGCCTTTTCTACTAACAAAAAATAACTGTATAAAAACTAAACCCCCATTTTAGTAATTGTCATCGCTACGTTCATCGTCGGCATCGTCAAGCTGACTGTCGTTGTTGTCTGCGCCGTCGCCAAAATTGGCTTCGTCATCTGTGCTGTCATCATCGCTCATGTCGCTGCTGTTGAAGTTCATGCGGCTGTTATCAGAATTCTGCGGATTGTTGATTTCTTCATTGTCGCTGTATTGGTTGCCTGCGTCTGCGGATGCACTTTCGTCAGCGCTCCAGCCATCTTCATCCTGGCTCGAAAACTGTTGGTTTGCCAGGTTTCTTGTTTGGCTGCGGTCGTTGTCATAATCGCTGTTGTAACTTTCGTCGCTGCGGTTGCGGTCTTCAGCGTTATACGAATTGGATTCGCTGTTTTCGCCACCGGCATTGTAAGATTCGCGGTTCTGATCGTCACTGTCCATACGATTTTGATTCTGTCTGTCGAAATTGTCGCCACGTTGGTTGAGTCCGTCGGTACGGTCATCATTATCTGAATGCCATCCTTGTGATTGCTGGCGTTCGCGGTTATCACCGGAATTGCCATTGTTGTCTTGTGTAGCCATTTGTAGTGTGTATTAAGTATTAATTTTATTTTTCGCCTTCTTCCATCGCCTCAAAGTTGATGTCATTGTAGGCGGCTTCGGTTAACGTTTTATCAGCTTCTTTTTCTTCTGCCAAAGTCATTTCTAATAATTCAACTGCTTCATCTTCGCCTAAAGTACGCGCGAAAGCCGCAAGTGTCCCGTAGGTTGCGATTTCGTAATGCTCAATTTTCTGGGAAGCAGCAATAATTCCCGCGTCACGAACTGGTTACGGGTTGTGTTTCTTCTAGGATGCCTCCGCCTTCTTCAATGAGTCCGGCCATGGCGTCGCATTTTTTGGCAACTGCTTTTTCACCGATGATCCGGAAAACCTGTTCCAGTCTCTTAACTTGTTCCTGTGTGGTGGTTAAATGCGCATCGATAGCATTGACAAGCGAAATTGTCGTGGCATTTTTTGACATTTTCGGAAGTGCTTTAACCAGAGCCTTTTCTGCCCAATAGATGTCTTTTAATGAATCGATGAATAATTCACGTAATTCTTCAGCCGCAGTGCTTTTTGGTTTAACCGCACCTTTTGGAGCTGCAGGTTTTGATGTCGTTTTAGATGGTGTTGCTTTTGCCGCTGCTGTCTTTGCCGCTGTTGCTTTCGCAGCTGACGTTCTGGATTTTCCTGTAGTGCTTTTTTCTGTGGTTTTCATAGTTGTTTTTTTATCGTTCAAAACTCTTTTACAAATTTCACTCAATAAAAAACGGTAGTCCTTACATCGTAAAATTTAATACTTGTAAAATTTGATTACTCGCAAAAGTCTTATAAACAGTTAGTTGTAAGAATTGTAGGATGTGGTTTAAAGTATCGGATTGATAATAAATTAATTTTATAAGTGATTAACTTAAATTTTATAAGAAAACCAAATCTTAGGTTAATTTAAATGTAATGAAATCCCAAAAAGCAATCGGTTTAGCTGCGCAATTTGTAACTTTAAGTAATTCTAAAACATACATTTATGAAAAAGATGCTTTATTTACTGGGAAGTTTTTTGATGTTCGGAATAGCATCAGCCCAGACAGACACAACGCGGGTACCAACAAAGAAATCGGTAAAAACCGACAAGCAGGTACCCATCAATAAAAAGACAAAACGCTTACCGATACAACGGATTATAATAAAAACCGCGGCACGGCCACCAATCCGAATGATGCGTTAGAGCCGAAGAAGAAACCGGCGGCGCCTAAACCGCCAAAATCAACAACTAATCCGACTGGATCACCCGATACGCCTCCAAAAAAGCCGATGAATTAATTGGTTTGGAATAAATAAAAATCCCTGAATGGTTTCATTCAGGGATTTTTATATGTTGTCTTAGCCGGCGCTTTTTTAGTTTTAGCGTTTTTCTTTTTGAGCAATGCATCGCGCTCTTCACGTTTGGTATCTTTGTATTCGTGCTGGTCTTCAGCTTCTTCAATGGAGTGGGAGCATTGCAGGCTGTCTTCACTTTTAGATAGCTTGGAAAGCTTGATATAATATTTTTGTATGACTCGCATTTCGTCTTCGGTCATATCTTCAATATCCACGAGCCTGTTGCTGGCCAATTCATGCGATGCGACCAATTCGTTGAGTTTTAATTGAATTGCAAGAGAATCTTTATTCTGCGCCTTTTGAATCAGGAAAACCATCAGAAACGTAATGATTGTTGTTCCGGTATTGATGATAAGCTGCCAGGTTTGGGAATAGTTGAAAATGGGCCAGTCAGTGCCCAAATAATTACAACTGCAAAAGCAATTATAAAAGCAGTTGTGCTTCCGGTAGCTTTTGAGGTTTTGGTCGCAAAGACTTCAAACGAACTCTTTTTTTGCGCTTTTTGGGCTGTTTTGCTCATTGTTTTTTAGATTACATTGCGTAATACATTTCCTTTTGTGGTCTGCAGTAGCATTCCAGGATTGATATTAATTCCGATGGATTGTTTTCGAGCCTCCTGAATTTATGCCATTTTTGCTTATCCAAATAAGGCAGCAATGGTTGTGCGGTATCAAAAATATAAGGCAGATTTTTCAGGATCAATGCATCCCATTCTTCGTGATAGGTGACGATATCATCAGGATAAACCACTTTTCTGTCAGTTCCCTCTTCTTCTGCTTCAAAGGGTTCCTCAAGGTTAAGGTAACCATAATCGTCAGTCAGTTGCTCTCCCGGATGGATATCGCGAATGGCAATTTCAAAATCGTAAGCTGTAGAAAAACAACTCGGATTGAAACTGTGGTTGACAAATTTCGCATCTGCCCCAGCACAAAATCTTATCGCCTTCGGCATTTCGGAAACAATAAGTTTCAAGGTGTTTTTGTATAAGCGGCGACATATCATCGGCTTTTTGTTGTGTAAAGACAAAATCGAGCTCGTCCTGAACCCAAGTGATGGTGCCTTTCGGAATGAATTTGGTTGCGACTACGCCGTAACCGACGGTTTTGTTGATGAATCTGATTTCTGTATCCGGGTGTATCATGTTGTTATATATTGATTGTTGTAATTATTTAATTCGATGAAAATGCACTCTGGAGGAAATTAAAAGAAAAAATGCTCATCCTGTTGTTTTCGACTATCTGAATGCAATCCCTGACAGTTCTGATGTAATCAGCATGCGGCCAGCGTCTTTTTTTACGGTCAAGTTCCCACATACCGCAGTCGTGGTTGCTTTTAAGATTGTCCGGAACAGGTGTGTTGATTACCGGATAAATGCAGATGCCTTCAACTTCGACGCCGCTTTCAAGTGCTTTGAGGCATTCGAAAGTGACTTCTTCAATCCATGCACATTTTTCATCGCCAAAATGCCCGGTTTCCGGATAAGAAGATGGGTTTTTCATACCGCCTGTAAGCCATTTTGAGCAAAGACGACAGCGGCACGCGCTTTTCCTCCGTTTCCGGCCACGGCAAGCTTTCACCCTGATCTTCCCATTGTGAATTCCAGTAATAATTAAATCCGATTACATCTACGAAAGATTCATCGCCGCCTAATTCACTGCAATATCTTCCGGAAATAATATCGATTGCCTGGAATTGGTTTTCATTTCTGTGGTAAAATTGCTCCGGATTGGTATTTATCGACTGATGAATTTTCACCAAAGGTTCAACCAGAACAATATGACATTCCGGCAATATTCGTTTTAACTGCCTGATTCCGGTAATCGCGGCTTTACACAAGTTATATTTAAGTTCGAAATCTTCGCGAACGATATTGGTAATCACGCCGTTTTTATCAGCCGAATGCGAAGCGATAAATCCAATTTCGTTGATTGGAACCACAAAAAGCGGCTGTGACGAATAATCTTTGTAGAATAGTGCAAACGCCTGGCAAAGCGCCATAAAACGAATGCAGAAATTAGGATGTGCAGGATATAATCCGTCAGGATAGCCAAAATGACACAAGTCCCATATTTGCTGGATACCATGTTCTTCTGCAGCATTCATGCGGTTTTTGACTTCTGTAAAGTCGAATAGATAAGGCTGAATTTCGACTTTACTCCAGCAGATGCCTTCTCTTACGGTTTTGATCCCGAGTGCGGCGAGCTTCTGATAATCTTCTGTGCTTTGAAGGTCATGCCGGCTTTCGTGCAATAGATTGATGCGTTTTCCGGAACTGTTCAAAGGATCAGAACATTCGAAACCGCCCATGAAAAAGGTTTTAAATACGCCCATGATTACAAGAATTGCTGTCGTGAAAAACTTATAGTTTTGCTTCCAACAAATATTATTTTTTTGACGAGTATACTGCTTATATAATTTCGCAGGAATGTTGTAAGATTATGCGCAAGTAAAAATTTTGTAAAGAAATTGTGGAATGCTGTAAGAAACTTCTTGGTAACATCGCGCAACTTTGTAATAACACAATTGGGAACAATTTTGCGAATGATAGTTACGGAGGCGGTACTATAAAGCTACTGTTTCAGATAATATTGAAGAATTGCTATGAAAATCAAATTACTTAAAGCAGTTTTCGGTTAAAGCCTTCGGTAGTGTCATTCCATTATCCCCATAAACTCCATAAAAAGAGGAACTTCGAATGAGGTTCCTCTTTTTATTTATGTGAAATTTTATTGAAATCTTATTTAGAAATTTAAGAATTTTTACGGCGTTCCCGTAACCGGCTTATCGCCGGAAATCGTATCTTACCTTCAGGGAAGGGGAGAATGCATCCCTACGAAAAAAATAGATTGCATGGATACGGGAACGCCGTAAAAAATGTTAAACTTTTAAAGCCTCGGAATTTATTTAAATGAATAAATAATAGTGGTTTAATAAAACTGAAACGGCAGCAGTTGTATTGCTATTGAGGGGGCAATTTATTTTTTGTCTTCGATTTTCTCTTCCATCAAAGCAATTTCAGTTTTTTCTTTCTTAATATCCTGACGGATAAAGGCAAAAAGACTCATGTACACATTGGCAATCCACACCAACGCAAAGCCGGCGATGATATAACCGCGCCAATCGGATAGCAGCAAATGAAAATCGGTTAAAATCAGAAAAGCCAGCGTCACATAATGGCTAAAGCAATATTCGCACGTAAAAAGATAAAAGAATTTGCGTTGCAATATGGTCTTCCCAATTTTAGAACGGTTTACGCAAAACTCACGCGGTTCGCGGAAAACTTCTTCATGAGTGACTGTCCAGGCGATGCAGGCAATGGGTAACGCGAGCAGTAACAACCATAGGATTTGTAAGGTAATGGTCATGGTTTGGTAATTGGATTAAACGAAAACTTCCAACTAAAATTACAATTATCTGCTTAGATTACAGCAAATGATTAATTTTTATTAACATTTCGTAATAATCAATTATAAACAGCTAGACCACATTGGCCAGCGCAGAATGCAGTTTTTCGATCTCGAGCGGCTTCCACAGAAAACCATTGAAATAAGGCACATACTCTTCCTGATTCTTTGCCATAATATCAGCTGTAACTGCGAAAATAGGCGTTTTGCTGTTGCGGTTTCCTGAAGTGCGGATGAGCTTCGTGGCTTCAAAGCCATTCATTTCAGGCATGTGCAAATCCATTAATATGAAATCATACTGGCGTTCGGACGATTGTTCGAGCGCCAGTTTGCCGTTCAGCACATGGTCTGTTGCAATGCCCCATTTTGAAAGCAATCGCATCATTAACATCGCATTGATTTGCGTGTCTTCGGCGAGCAAGGCGTTTTTTCCTGTAAGCTGTTGTAAATTAATTGTTGTTGCCGAAACAGATGAAGCGGTTTTTTCAAGAAGCAATTCGAAATAAAAAACAGAGCCTTTTCCGTAAACGCTTTCCACATGGATACTGCTTCCGTGCAATGATATAAGTTTTTTTACGATGGCGAGTCCGAGTCCGGTACCGCCCTGTTTTCGTGTCATGACAGGTTTTATCTGTGAAAAACTGTCAAAGATTTCAGCGATATTTTCTTCAGGGATGCCTTCTCCGGAATCTTTTATTTTGAACAAAATGCGGTCACTTTGTGCTTTTGTTTCCAGTAAGCTCACTTCCATTTCAACACGTCCTTCGTCTGTAAATTTAATGGCATTGCTAAGCAAATTGCCCAGAATCTGCGTCAGTTTTGTTTCATCTAACAAATAATCTGCTGAAATGGCATTATCAGTTTTTAGCTCGAGTATCAGTCCTTTATCATTGGCCAATGCCTCATAAGTGCCCGCCGTATTGCGGCAAATAGTGTTGAGATTTGCAGGATGACATTCCAGTTTGGATTTTCCTTCATCAAGCTTTGTAAAATCAAGTATGTCATTAACGATCCTGATCAGGTTGTTGGAGGCGAATTGCAGGCTTTTCAGCATTTTTTTATCTTCTTCATCTGCCTGATTGCCAAGTAGTGAAACGATGGTGGTGATGGCATTCAAAGGTGTGCGGATTTCGTGGCTCATGCTCGAAAGAAATTCCTGCCTTACCCTGACGCCTTCTTCGGCGCGATTTTTCTTTTCGATAAGCGTGGCGCGTTCTTTTTGCAGTTCGGCTTCTTTTTCGAGCGTTTTCATCCGGATGATCATATCGTAACTGTCCATAACCTTGAGGGTTTGCGTATTGATAACGCTTTCCCGTTCGGTGATGTAACGTTCCAGGTATTCGAGTGCGATAAGATGATTGCCTTCCTGTTTATGAATTCGATACAATAAATAATCACATTTGAATTTGATGATGGCCATATTGTACTTTTCGCTGAACGCATAACCTTTTGTAGCCGTATTTTTGGCCTTGTCCATCTGGCCTGTCTTGAGATAAAGCGCTCCCAGTTTGTTGTAAGCCATACCCAGACCTAGCCTTTCTCCCATTTCATGATGTATGCCGATGGCTTCAAGAAAGTCAATTTCTGCGGCCTCGTGTTGCCCCGCACGAGAGCGTACTTTTCCACGGCCGTAAATCGCAAACGCATAGCCACGTGTATCGCCGGTTTGTATTTTCATGGCGATGGAAGTCTCAATCATCTCAAGTGCCTGCAGGATTTTATTCTGTTTCAGCAGTACACCGGAAAGATTGTTGTAAGCATTTGATTCGAGATTAAGGTCGCCGGTCTTGCGCGCTGCTTCAATGGCTTTTTCATAAGCGCCAATGGCATTGTTCTGGTCACCAATGTATTCGTAAATGGTGCCCAAAGATTTCTGCACGCGCGACTGGTTGTGCCAATCGTTATATTTCTGATAGATTTTCAGCGCATCGATGAGGTAAATCAAGCCCAGATGAAAATTATCGGTTTTGTAATAAACGCCTGCAATATTGTACTTCGCATCTGCGATTCCTTTATCATCATCAAGTGCTTCATAATGACTGATTGCCGATTCAGCCATGGCGGTCGACCGGACATAATCGCCCATAATCATATAATAAAGCGATAACTGGTTGAGGCTTTTCGCTTCTGACAACCTGAAGCCTGATTCACGGCTCAATTGTAAAGCTGAAGTGGCTAAAGCAATACTGTGGTTGAGGTTGCTGACACGGCTTGCATAGGCTTCCTCTAATAGCTTTTCAATCTGCTTTGAAGTAGTAGATTTCATGTAATTTCGGGCAATGTTTTATAGATTTGGAATCCTAAGATATAAAATTTTAAATATCGTTTAACATCAATGCTTCATTTTTTTAAAATTCATAATCGTAATTGTCAAATTTATAAGAGAAGGATTATAAATATGTTACGGAAATGTAATCGATAGATTTAATATTTTGCCTTACTAACGTCGCCCGGCTTGAATCTGACTTCTGGCTTATTTAGCGCCAATTCGTCTTCGATGTTCGACACCCCATTTGCGCAATTCGTTGATTACGGTGTCAAGTGAATGCCCGTATTCTGTAAGTGAATATTCTACCACAACCGGAATGCTGTCATAAACCGTACGCTTTACCAGACCGTTTACTTCCATTTCACGCAGTTCCTTTGAAAGCATGCGATCGGTGATTTTCGGGATTTCTTTTGACATTTCAGAAAATCGCTTGTTGCCAAATGTGAGTGAAATGATGATTGGCAATTTCCATTTTCCGTTGAGTACATCGAGGGCGTCGTTGACCGGACGTATCATCGCCTGGCATTCTCCGTGGTTTCTTTCTGGTTTCGTCTCCATAATTATACTTTTTAAGAATCACTATACCGGAGTATAGTACTATACAATAATATAGTACTTACTTTTGTATAGCAAAGGTACGTAATTTTGTATGATAAAATAACAACGAGGCTTTTTTCAAAAATAAGAGCCTTGTAAATCTTTAAATTATCATGAAAAAAATACTGCATATTATTACGAGTCCACGTGGCGAACAATCCGCCAGTACGCAATTGTCTAATGCTGTTGTGGCAAAATTACTGGCTGAAAATCCGGATAGTGAAGTCATCAGCAAGGATTTTTCTTCGACTTCTTTACCACACATGGAAGGCACTTTGGTTACTTCTTATTTCACTCCTGCAGCAACCCATTCACCGGAACATAAAGCTGCCATTGCCAATTCTGATGTTGCGATTGCCGAACTCAAGGAAGCTGATTTTATCGTGATTGGTATCCCGATGTATAATTTTGGGGTTCCATCAACATTAAAATCATGGATTGACCATATCATGCGTGCAGGCCATACTTTTTCTTACGGCGAAAACGGTTCGGTTGGTCTTGTCGAAAATAAGAAAGTGTATCTGGCGATTGCAAGCGGGAACGTGTATTCGCATGGAAAATATACCGATTACGATTTTATTGCGCCTTATCTGCGTGCGGTTTTAGGATTTATCGGTATAACGGATATTACGGTTTTCAGGGCAGAGGGGACTTCGATTCCTGCTTTGGCAGAAAATTCTGTTGAGAAGGGGATAGCTGAGATTGTGTTGTAATTATTTAACACGAATTCACACAAATTTGTAATGTCTAATTCATTAAGCTTAAATAAAAAACTCCCATCAAGTGGGAGTTTTCTAATATTATAAGTAGCTGTAATTTATACTGCACTTCCGGGTGAAGAAGGCGCGTCGCCTCCCGCAGGATCTACGTCGCCCCAATCATCCATAGTAGCTTCATCGTCATCGTCATCATCTTCCTCTTCATCATTTTCGTCGTTGTAATCTTCTGCATATTTTTCATTCGAACGCTCTTTATCGTCCGGAATATCCGAAGAAGCATGTGTACTATCATAGGCGTCTTCGCGGTGTAATCCATAATCACCCGTTGAAGAACGCTCTTCATCGTTAGCTTGCATGGGGTTTTTATTATCCTGCCAATTGTTTGATTCGTCTTGTTTGCTGTAATTTTCCATGATTGTTATTTTTAAACGGAAGTACTCCGTGATTTTTCATAAAATTAATTACAACGACACGCTTCCATCTTATGGAATTTTCAGGAAATGTTATAAAGTCTGAGGATTATTTTGAGTACGTTACAGTCAACTCAACCCGCTCTGAACAATCGCTGCCCTCTGCATAATTGTGAGTGGTTTTCACATTTTTTAAGTCCATGCCCATATTATTGAGGTAATTGAGTACTTCAAGTGACATCGCAACGCCTTTGCCCGTACCTTTTCCGGAACCGGTATTTTTAGAATAAGTCACAATTTGGGTAGTGATTTTTGTCCCATCTTTGGCACGTATGGCGCCGATTTTTCCGAGAAGCAATTCTGAACCGGCAACCATCTTATTGTCATTGCTAAAATAAATGGTATAAATGTTATTGGATTTGTAAGATGTGCACGTCGCGTCATCTGCCCTTACATAAATATCGATGTCGCCTTTCCTGGATTTATTATCACTAAATGAAGGCATGAGCGATTCAGAATGCGTGTTCCCATTCATGTCTTTATAACTGATTTTACCAAGCCCGGATGCAATTTGTTTGGCCAGTGCTGCATCCGAAATGTCATAATAAACCACGCCATAATAATAACGCCTGTCGGTTTCACCATAAGATAAGGCTGCAGCATAATTGTCTTTTTCGATGATTTTAGACAATTTTGCTTTAACATCCGCCTGAACCGATTTTAAATTGTTTGTCAATTTGCCATTGGTCAGTATTTTTATTTTGTAGCTGTCTGATGTTACCCACAATTCAATCGGTTGTTGGCTTGAATTAGCAATTTTGTATGCAACGGCACGAATATCTTTCTTAAAATAAGCCGAAGCAATTTTGGCAAGCGCCGCCGCATTTTCACGATCTGCGGCATTAAAATATTTGACTACATTACCGTCTTTACTTTCCTTAAGTTCAATGCCTTTGCTGTCAAATTTACCTTCCTTGAGTAAATTAGCCCTGAATGCTTCGGTACTGGTTTTCATATTGGCCGGGAAATACTGGATGCTCACAAGCCCTGAAGAAAAGTACTGATAGCTTACACCTTTGACAAAAATTTTAATACTGCCATTGCTTTTTTCCGGCAGGCTCATTTCGTATTTCTTTACTTTGAAATCTGCACCGGTTATTGCTAACAATGCTTTTGCAGTTTTGAGTTGTTGTGGCGTATAATAATGAATTTCATTGTTGCCGTTAAAAGGCGCCATCACACTTTTACTCACATAATGTCCGGCCGACTGCAGGTTTTTAATCAATTCGGATATGCGTTCTTTCTGGCTTTCATTTTCATATTGGATACTTAAGGTGTCGAGATAGGTAACGGCCTTCTCATTAGCAGGATCCTTCATGTGCGGACACACAAGCGACACCTTATAATTTTTCCCCGCATGCAGCACGAACGATCCGCTAAATTCATTTTTGCCGTTGCTTATCGTGACGTCATAATCTTTTCCGGCCTTGAGTATTGCCGTAGCCGCACGGATGATCTGGCCGTTTCCGCTTTTAAACACGACTGGCTGTGAATGCGCAGCATTTGTAAATGTCCAGGTCAGTTCATCCTTCGACGTCAGGCAATTTGCGGTTTCCAGCTTGAAGTCAAAGGTTGATTGGTTCGGAATGGTTTCATAAAAATAATCCAGCCACGTGAAATTTCTGCTGATAAGATTTGCAATTGGCCAGCAAATCAGCCCAAAGAGTATAGTGGTAAGAATAGCCGGAAAAATCAATCTCCTGTAGAATTTTTTCAGCTCTTCTTTTGATGCTGCACTGACATTTTTCTCTTCATAATCATCAATGTAAGAATTCGCGCCCTGATTGGCTTCGATTGGGGTATTCCAGTTTTTATCTTTATTGTCGAGGTAAATTTTCAACGCATTATCGTTAATATTACCGGTTTTGTATAATGCAATGAACTTTTGAGCGTCGGCAGCAATTGCCGGAGTATGGTATTGCGGATTGCCCGAACCCGATAAGACAAAGCTATTCGTGAATTTTTGAATCTGCTTTTCCTCATACGAAAAACTGTTCTCTGCCATTCCGGCGAGGTCGTCATTAATAAGCGAAAGCAATAAGGCCCGTGCTTTTATCTCAATTTCTCCGTCTAGCGCTTTGAGCATGGAAAGTCGTATGTCAACAGGAAATGCCGCCTCTTTAACCCAACTGATGCGTGCCAGTTTCAACAAGTTCGGATAGTTAAGTGCTTCCGGAAACAATGCATCGCCAAAGGCAATAATCAATTCCCAGTATAGCTTCGGATAAACCGCCAGCGCGCAAAGCCATTGGAATAAAACCGGATCGTCAAGGTATTTTTCCACTTCCGTGAGATTCCTGAAATCGTATTCCGTTGAAGAATTGTGGTCATAATTGTACAACGCCGTTTCATCATTCAGAATCCGCACAATATCCAGCAAACCCCTGATTCCCGCCGGAACCATTGCAATCTCCCGTAACAGTATTTTTTCTTCTGCCGACCAATCAGAATACGGAATAGGCGTAATTAGGATTTTATTCTGCCATTCTGAAAGCTTTTCCGAAAAATCAACATCGACTTTACTCGTCCTGAAATTGATGAATAAATGTCCGTCTCCGAAAATAATCAGCGAGTTCTGACGGCTGTAATTGGTAATATCTGCGAACGAAACAACTTCGTTATTGCGGTCGGTAATCGTAAAATTATCGCTGTAAGTATAGTAATCTATCGGAAGGTTGTTGTTATAAAGATTCTGCACCAGATAGTCAAAAAGGCGAAATTGCGTATCGCGGCGGTTTTTCCTGCTCACCAGAATGATATACCTTTTTTGCTTGATTTTCCGTTGTCTTACAGGCGTAATGATTCCGATATTATTCGCAGTTTTATTAATCGTTGCCGGAATGTTGATTTCGTACCGGTCAGTCTGAATATTCTGGATCAGGCCTTTGTTCATATTGTACAGGAATGCATCTTTTCTAATCAGCCGGTTTTTGTCTTTCCATTCGACGTCAGCCGGCATCACGCAGCCACCGAAAGTTTCTTTTATTTCTTTGGTGAGTAAATTATGCTTTTCGCCAGCCTGTTTTTTCGCATCGCTTTTATTGAGGAGATTTTTTCTGGTACCAAAATAGGTATTGATCCATAAAAGCAATGCCAATAGTAAAAATGCCAGAATAGCCTGTGGTTGCTTCATTTTTTTGTAAGACGGAGGCAAATTTCCCGAATCTGCATCCACCGTAAGTGTCGGTTTTGGAACGACCTTTATGCTTATCGGTTTTGACCAGTCGAATGACGCGGTGTCTTCAGGCTGCTTTTCAAATCTTTTGCGCACATGCCCTTTAAAGGTGTAAGTGCCGACTTTTTTCGGTAAAAAATATACCGACTCGGCATTGGCCAACATGCTGTCTTTATTGTTTGTTTTTATGTAAATGAAAGCGCTGTCGCGAAAGGCAACATTAGTGTAAATCGCGGCTTTGACCGAATCACCAAGCACGATATCTGCAGGTGTTGTGCTGCCATTTACCGTAAAATGCAGTTTCGGACGGCTGAGAAAATTGCCTTCGAAAACGGTGTCAATTTCATATTCCGGCGATTTGACGCTGACTTTGTAAAAATGCCTTCTGAGGTCGATGAAATTATGGCTGAACGCTATCGAGTCACTTTTAAGCGAATCATCCACAGTCCAGTCGACAGCAAGTTTGTCTTTATCGATATGCTTGTTGTTTTCAAGAAATCTTTCAAGACTCAGGCGATGCGACAACCGAATATCGGTATCCTCGAGCCGTTTCACTTCAGCGGTTACGGAATAATCAATTGGAATGCTTTCAGGAACATTATCATCATTGCTGTAAAGTATAAAAAAGGCGATGATCAGTAAAATTCCTGCGGCTGGCAATAACCATTTCCATAAAGTATTAGTAGACTTTAGATTGATGACGTCTTTACGCAGAAATTTTTCCAGCACTTCATCATAGATCACATAAAAATCCTGTTGTTCAGACGGGTTGATGCACACCAATGAAGCCAATCGGAACTTTAAAGCGTCATAATCGCCCTCAAATTCAGGCAGCAGCAACATGGCGTCATTAAAATCTTCAATTGTCAGGCTGAATCCCCTGCTTTTAAGCTGGTGGAACAGTTGCCCTGAAAACTGGTATATTTCGTTTGGTGACGCCACTTTATCAGATTATGCTTTGGCGAGGTCTTCTTTTCTTTTCAGCAGCGTGCCGATAAAAGGATGGTTTTTATGGATGCTTGTCGAGATGATAGCATTGTCAAGGGTTTCATAATTGCGCACACAATAAAAGAAATCCAGTATATTTCTGAAGTCGACGGTTTTTTGATGATGCCGGTGTTGTTGCGCTGCTTGATGATTTCATCGATTCGTCCGATGATCTGCTTCAGGTCGGCGTTATTGGTTTCACGCGAAAGCTCTGCAAGGCTGATGCCTTTTATTTCTGCCGAATAATCCGGAAAATGTTTCAGGCAGACGATTTTAAGCAATTCGACTTCATTCGGGAAATCAATATTAAAATAAACGCAGCGTCTCAGGAACGGCTCCGGCAGGTTTTTTTCGAAATTACTGGTGATGATGACCAGGATTTTTTCTCTTTCTTTCAACGCAAATTCGACATTGATTTCCTTAATCTTGAATTTAAAACCTTCGTCGATTTCATTCAGCACGTCATTCGGGAAATCCCGTGGCGCTTTATCAATTTCATCAATCAGCACAATAGAATTCTCGGCATTTTCATCAACACGTGAAATAAATGCATCGACAAAAGCTTTCCTTTGCACGTCATTATCAAGCAATCTGTAATAGTCAGAATTTTCAAGTATTTCACTTACGCCTTTTGCGCCAAGGGCATTGCAGATCGCCAATCCGAGTGATTTCAGGTAAATGAAAGCTGATATCGGCTTACCTTCATTAAGCTGCCGCGATGCGAAATAAGCAATCGAATCGAAGTCGTAAAACAAATCCTGCGATACCGATGTCGATTTGGTGTAGAATTTTTCAATCTCCGAATATTGAATGCGGCCGTTGGCGTCTTCGCGGATGTAATCTGCAAACTTTGTCTTCCCGGTTCCCGGTTCGCCTGTTAAAAGCAATGGACGGTTCAGCATTTGTGCGACATGCAGCGCCTGAAGCAAACTCGATGATGGAATATAAGTGCTCATATTTTATATTTTAAATTTAAATTCCTCAATCACTTGTTGGTACGTATAAGTGGTGTTTGGATTGTATTGGTTCAGTTGGTCAATTATGATGGTTTTTTCGTTTGGGAAATCGTTGAAATTACTGTCGACCCATTCTTTTAGCGATGTAAGATTGACGCGTTCGAGTTTTTGCAAATTCAGCACTTCAATCTTCGGAATGCTGTCATCCGCAGGTTCCATAAACTGGAATTGGCTGATGATTTGCTCCATATCGTCTGTAGTAATTTTTTCTTCATACAAAACCACAATGATCACATAAATCTTGTCGCGGCGGTCGTTGGCATAAAATTTCGACTGCATTTCGTTGATATACGTCGTAATGAGTTTTATCCACGAAGCGAGTTGTTCGGGCGTTTGATTTGCGGCGACTTCAAATTCGATGATTTTCTGCCCGTCGACGAATTTCTTGTCCTTTACGATATCATCGAATGTCCAGATGTTTTCATCTTTTTCGCTCAGGAAATAATCAGTCGTATCGTAAATCAGGTTGTCGAGATTTTTCTGCTCATCAAGGCTGTTGTATTGGTTGACGATTTTCTGCTTGTTGTACAGTTTGTCTTTTTGGAGTTTCGTCAGCCAGATTTTCTGCGAGTAATATTCGGGTTTATCTTCTGTTTTCGTAAAAATAAACGTCGGCACGACTGACCGTTCTGACACGTTGTTGCGGATTGTTGAAATTCAGGTATAACTCATCCTGTAAATTCCGATTGATCGTATATTTTATAGTAGGCGAGAGGTCGATTTTTTCCTTGATGAGCCTTTTGTGGAAGTCGATGTAAAGTGCACTTAAAAATTCATCAAAAACATCATCAATTGAATCGAACTTTCGCGCTTTCAGCATTTTTTGCTGTGCCCGTTTTTTAAAATCAAGCAGTTTTTGCCTTTTTGAAACATCGGCATCGCGGTAATTCGACTGAAAATCATCACCTGCAAAAATCAGGAATACCGTTGAAATATTGGCTTCCATCGCTGCATCAAACTCATGTTCGGTGTACGATTGCATCTTGCCGTTGACTTCAGTCTCGGAGCCATAACGGTCGCCGATGATAAGAATGTAAATGTCGCTTCGCTTCACTTCATCCATGCAAAGCTGCACCGGCGAAGTATTGTCGCCATTGCTGCGCATGCTCTCCATGATCCAGTTGAGGCCGTACCATTTGTAAAGGTCTTTGTTGAGCAAGTCGATGAACTTCTGCCTGATATCTGCATAATCGATAAAAGTGGAGGATATGTAGACCTTTCTCTCAGGCATCGCTTCGATTTTAGTTATTGCCCGTTGGTATTTTCAGGAGTTGGTGGCGTATTGTCAACACTATTTGAAGTAGTGTCGGTTTTCTGGTCTCTCATTGAATTGAGCCATTGCTGGTTTTCGCTTTGCAAATAACCTTCGATTGTTTCAACAAACAACTTGTTCCGGATTGGCAGCATCTGTATATTTTCCGGCACCAGCGAGGAAGATATTTTTCTCGCTTTTGAGGATTTCACTCATATTGCGATACTTCGTCCAGTTGTCTTTAAAATTGAAAATGGTGCTGATGTTGGCCAAAACTGCCATTGCGACCGATAAAATTGCAATTAAGGTTTTAAAAACTTCGTCACCAATATAAGCCGTAAGCGCCGGAATAACCGCGGCAATAATGGTCAAGGCAACTTTAGTTCTGGTATAATTGGTCTTGTTGCTGCGGCTTTTGGCACTGTACCAACTGGTTTGCCCATCGACGCGTTCTGTGATGTACTGTTGAATATCCACTTTGTATGTTATTGGTTGTTAGGGTAAAACTACATTTTTTTTGGAAATCATTACCATTTCGGCTTGAAAATTCGAATGCATACGATTCCATCGTAAAACTAAAACATCAGTTTCGACTGATTACAGGTATTTTTACCTGATTTTGGGGTAATTTTTTGGATGAACGATTTTCAATTTTCAACTACAACGTTTTCTAAATTAAGATTGCCTTAAGATTTGTTAATTTTTAGTTACAAAACGCCTGATAACGCCATTTCTTTATTTAATTTTGACCGCAAATGAGAGCCATTTACTTTTTCATATCGCTGTTTTTTTTACTGTTGGGCAACGGAGCAGATGCTTACGCCGGCGTGCAGCATCATGGTTTTCATAAAACAGTAAAGCATGTCGTTGGAAAAAATCAGCACGGCAAACTCATCGACAAAAATCAGGACAACAATATCATCGAAGATACTGACGTTGACCTGGAAGAAGAGTTTGGTGCAGATAGTGTAAAAGACAACAGCGGCAGTAAATTCTTCATAGAAAAATTCAGCGCAACTCAGGCGCAATCCGGGATAAATTCCTGTTATACATCCTTCACAAAATTTAAAAACTTTCCGGCCGTCATCGGCTATTCTTCTCCGATTTACATCGTACATCGGGTTTTACGAATTTGATTATTAGTATTTGGTGAACACTGATTACCGATCACTGATCACCGAACACTTTACACAATCACATTCTAAAAAATCCACATTTGTTACTATGAAAAATCTATTCACGGGTTTAATCGCCCTGTTGTGCCTTGCAAGCTGCACGACTAAAAAAATTGAAAAGAAGAAGCCGGAAAATTCAGTGTCACCAATCCAATAGCAATTGACACTTCATTTACCAAAGAATACGTGTCGCAGATTAAATCTGTGCGCAATGTTGAAATCCGCGCCCAGGAAAAGGGTATCTCCAGAATATTTATGTCGATGAAGGGCAATACGTTCAGGCCGGACAAGTATTATTCCGCATCATGCCGACCTTGTACCAGGCAGAATTGCAGAAAGCAGAATCTGAAGCCAAAGCCGCTTCAATCGAATTCCAGAATGCAAAAATGTTAGCCGATAAAAATGTCGTTTCCAAAAACGAGCAGGCGATGGCACAAGCGAAATTAGAACAGGCGAAAGCTGAGGTTTCCTTGGCGAAATTACACCTTTCGTTTACTGAAATCCGCGCCCCGTTTTCAGGAACAATCGACCGTATTCCTTTAAAATTAGGAAGTTTAATCGATGAAGGCGAATTGCTGACAAGCCTTTCAGACAACACCCGCATGTTTGCTTATTTCAACGTTTCCGAACCGGAATACATCACTTATCAGACCGATGTAAAAGACCGCGGCAATAGTGAAGTAGGTTTATTATTGGCCAATGGTGAGCCTTTGAAATACAAAGGAAAAGTGGAAGTCATCGAAAGCGAATTCGACAACGAAACCGGAAATATAGCATTCCGGGCAGGTTTCCCGAATCCCGATAAACTACTAAGAAACGGCGAAACCGGAAAAGTCTTAATGACAATCCCGATGAAGAAAGCACTAATCATCCCGCAAAAAGCGACCTATGAAATCCAGGACAAAATGTATGTTTTTGTGGTGGATAAAAACAATGTCGTCAAATCAAAAGAAATCACGATCAAAGGTGAAATTCCCGACTTATATATTGTCAACAGCGGCATCGACGTAAACGACAAAATCCTTCTTGAAGGCGTACAGACTGTCAAAGACGATGACAAAATCCAGTATGCTTACCAGAAACCGCAGGATGTCATCGCTAACCTGAGACTCAAAGCAGAGTAATCCGTAACCCTTAAAAATTTAAAGCCATGTTTAATAAATTTATACAGCGGCCGGTTTTATCTATCGTGATATCACTGATCATTGTTTTTTTGGGTGTGATTGCACTCATACAACTGCCCGTTACGCAATTCCCGTCGATTTCTCCGCCAAAAGTTAACGTTACCGCTGAATATCCGGGCGCTAATAACGAGTTGATGATTAAATCGGTCATCATTCCGCTCGAAAGAGCGCTCAACGGTGTTCCCGGAATGAAATACATCACTTCCGACGCCGGTAACGACGGTGAAGCGTCGATCCAGGTGATCTTCAACTTCAGGAACCGACCCGAACCAGGCGTCTTTGAACGTGCAGAACCGTGTGGCTTCTGTAGTGAATAAACTCCCGCCAATCGTTGTGCGCGAAGGCGTAAAGATCACGCGTGAAGAATCGAACATGCTTTTGTATGTGAATCTTTTCAGTACCGATCCGCACACCGACCAGAAATTCCTCTTCAACTTTGCCGATATTAATTTATTGTCTGAATTGAAAAGGGTTGATGGCGTAGGAAATGCCGATATCCTCGGAAACCGTGAATATGCGATGCGTATCTGGCTGAAACCTGACCGCATGCTGGCCTACAAAATTTCTGCCGATGAGGTAATGGAAGCACTGAGCCAGCAAAGTCTCGAGGCTTCTCCGGGAAAAACCGGTGAAAGTTCAGGAAAACGTTCTGAAACTTTCGAGTATATCCTGAAATATCCGGGAAGGTTTACTACAAAAGAACAATACGGAAATATTGTCATCAAAGCGAGCCCGAACGGTGAAATCCTTCGTTTGAAAGACGTAGCAAATGTCGAATTCGGGAGTTCGATGTACGATATTTATTCGAACCTGAACGGACGCCCTTCTGCGGCGATCGTTTTGAAACAATCATATGGCAGTAACGCCAGCCAGGTAATTAAGGATGTAAAAGCGAAACTCGCCGAGATCAAAGCCAGTTCTTTCCCCAAAGGAATGGATTATGAAATCAGTTACGACGTTTCGAAATTCCTTGACGCTTCCATCGAAAAGGTGCTCCACACTTTGATCGAGGCGTTTATCCTGTTGGATTGGTGGTGTTTTTATTCCTCGGCGACTGGCGCTCGACGCTGATTCCGGCCATTGCGGTTCCGGTTTCGCTTGTCGGAACATTTATGTTCATGTCTTACTTCGGAATTACATTAAATTTAATCACATTATTCGCATTGGTATTGGCGATTGGTATCGTGGTTGACAACGCAATTGTTGTCATCGAGGCCTGCCCACGCCAATATGGAGACGAAGCATCTCGGGCCGATAAAAGCCACCAAAGCGGCAATGCAGGAAGTAAGCGGCGCGATTATCGCAATCACGTTCGTAATGGCGGCGGTATTTATTCCGGTGGCATTCATGTCGGGTCCGGTTGGAATTTTCTACAGGCAGTTTTCGATTACAATGGCAACTTCCATCATTCTTTCGGGATTGGTAGCTTTGACATTAACGCCGGCATTGTGCGCGATGATGCTTAAAAATACGCACGGAAAACCGAGAAAGAAAACGCCTTTAAACAGGTTATTAGATGGCTTTAATAATTGGTTCAACGGATTGACCGGAAAATACACGAATTTCCTGACCAAAATCGTAAGCAAAAGATTGATCACATTCGCAATGCTGATTGGTTTCTGCGTTGGAATCTTTTTCTTAACAATTCGCTTCCGACAGGATTTATCCCGAATGAAGACCAGGGAATGTTCTATGCCGTAATCCAGACACCGCCGGGTTCTACACTCGAAAGAACGAACCAGATTGCCGAAAAATTACAGAAAATTGCAGAGAAATTACCTGATGTAAAATCGGTTTCTTCGTTGGCGGGTTACGAAATCCTGACTGAAGGAACGGGTTCAAACTCAGGAACCTGTCTCATCAACCTGAAAAGCTGGGATGAGCGTTCACACACCGCACAGGAAGTAATCGACGAACTTGAAGCCAAATCGAAAGACATCACCGGTGCGACCATCGAATTCTTCCAGCCACCTGCCGTTCCCGGTTATGGTGCCGCGGGCGGATTCGAATTGCGTTTGCTCGACAAAGCCGGTTCCGGTGATTATAAAAAGATGGAAACTGTCGGGAATGATTTCGTAAAAGAACTCAACAAACGCCCGGAATTATCTTCGGTATTTACATTCTACAGCGCAAGTTTCCCGCAATATATGCTGCATATCGACAATGATCTGGCGCAACAAAAAGGCGTGACGATTGAAAATGCGACGAATACTTTGGCGACGCTAGTCGGTAGTAATTACGAAATCAGTTTTATCAAATATGACAGGCAGTATAAGGTAATGGTGCAGGCTTCTCCGGAATACCGTGCGCTTCCTGAAGATATTTTGAAATTATATGTGAAAAACGACCGCGATGAAATGGTGCCTTTCTCTGCTTTCATGACAATGGAAAAAGTTTACGGATTATCTGAAATTACACGCCATAACATGTACAATTCTGCCGAAATCAGCGGTCAGGCCGCACCGGGCTACAGCAGCAGCCAGGCCATTGCGGCAATCAATGAAGTCGCCGAAAAGAAATTGCCTAGAGGCTTCGGAATCGACTGGGCGGGTATTTCCAAAGATGAGGTAAGCCGTGGTAACGAGGCGATTTACATCTTTATTATCTGTCTCGCGTTCGTTTATTTGATTCTGGCGGCACAATATGAAAGTTTCATCCTTCCGTTTACGGTCATCCTGTCGCTTGTCGCGGGAATTTTTGGGGCGTATTTAATGCTGATGATCTGCGGCCTCGAAAACAACATCTACGCTCAGGTCGCGATGGTAATGCTTATCGGATTGCTCGGTAAGAATGCGGTATTGATTGTTGAATTTGCCGTACAGCGGCATGCCAACGGCGATTCTGTTTTCAAATCTGCGATTGAAGGTTCTGTCGCGCGTTTCCGTCCGATTTTGATGACGTCGTTTGCATTCGTTGCCGGATTGATTCCGCTGGTATTTGTATCTGGGCAGGGTAAAGTCGGTAACCGCACGATTGGTTCTGCCGCTTTCGGCGGAATGCTCATCGGTACGATTTTCGGGGTAATTATCATTCCGGGACTGTACTATATTTTCGCGACCATTTCCGAAAAAACGAAATTCGTTAAGAAGAAGAAGAAAATCCGTTAACCGAAGAAATCCAATAACATGTATAAATTCAAATCATATTATCTTATTCCGCTGGGCTTGTGCCTGGCGGTGATAAGCTGTAAAGCGCCTGCGATTGCAACGCAAAATGACAAAGCGCCGGTTCCTGAAGCTTATGTTTCAGGAAAGGATACAACGAATATGGCGACTCGTTCAATGGCGAAAATTCTTCAAAGACCAGAACCTTGTTGACCTGATTGACATTGCCCTGAAAAACAACCAGGAACTCAACATCACTTTGCAGGAAATCGAAATCGCTAAAAACGACATCCGTGTCAGAAAAGGCGCTTTATTGCCGACAGTCGGTGTAAGGGCAGGGCCGGAGTAGAGAAAGTAGGCCGTTATACAAGTCAGGGTGCAGGCGACGCTTCGACAGAAATTGCGCCAGGCACAGAAGTCCCGGATCCGTTAACAGACTTAACACTTGCCGCTTATGCCAATTGGGAAGTTGATGTTTGGAAAAAACTCCGCAATTCTAAAAAAGCCGCGGTAAGTAGATATTTGTCAACTATCGAAGGTAAGAATTTCGTCACTACAAATCTTATTAGTGAAATCGCCGATAATTATTACGAATTATTGTCGCTTGACAGCCAACTCGAAATTGTAAGACAGAATATCGGTTTGCAAAACAATGCGCTTGACATTGTAAAAGTGCAGAAGAAGCCGCGCGTACCACGGAACTTGCGGTGCAGAAATTCCAGGCGGAAGTATCGGCTTCGAAAAGTATGGAGTTCGACATCTTACAACAGATAAAAGAAACGGAAAACCGCATCAATTTCTTACTGGGCTGTTATCCGCAGGAAATCAAACGGGATAAAACCAATTTTATGACGTTATTGCCTGCCGAAGTCAACTCGGGGATACCCGCACAATTGCTCGATAATCGTCCGGATATCAAACAGGCAGAATTGGAATTGGCAACTGCAAAATTGGACGTAAAAGTGGCGCGTGCTGAATTTTATCCATCGCTTGACATTTCGGCAGCGGTAGGATTACAGGCATTCAAACCTTCTTATTTCCTGAAATTCCCGGAATCGGTTTTGTATTCGCTTGTCGGAGATGTTGCCGCGCCGTTGATCAACAGAAATGCGATCAAGGCAGAATTCAATAGCGCCAATTCAAGGCAATTACAGGCACTATACAATTACCAGCGCACGGTTTTGAATGCTTATCTGGAAGTGTCTAATCAGCTTTCGAAAATCGAGAATCTTGGCAAAAGTTATGCGTTGAAATCACAGCAAGTGGCTTCTTTGAATTCTTCGATAGATATTGCCAACGATTTATTCAAATCGGCACGCGCCGATTACTTTGAAGTACTGATGACGCAACGCGATGCACTCGAATCAAAATTAGAATTGATTGAAACGAAAAAGAACAGCTTAACGCTGCAGTGCACGTTTATCGTGACTTAGGCGGTGGCTGGAAATAAATTAGATTTTGGATTGTGATTGTTGAGAAGCCGGTGATTTAATTGCCGGCTTTTCTTTTTATTAAAGATCAATTGTAGTATCCAGCCCCTCGACTGCGCTCGGGGTGACAAAATTCGGTCGCCGAAAATACTTACATTTAGTAGCAGGATCTGTCACCCCGAGCGCAGTCGAGGGCCATTATAGAAAGAAGTTTAATTGCAGCAAAATCTGTCACCTTGGGAGAAGTCTGGGAACTATATAATTTTATTTTTCCGGTTTATAATTCGAATGTGTCGCATTTCTACATTCTGCCAGTGTCTGTATCAGATCAAAATCTCCTTTTACAAGCGCTTCCTTCTTTAATTTTGACCAATTTTTTAATTTCTTTTCAAAGTAAATCGCTTGTTCCGGATCGGTGAAGTCTTGGTAGAATACTAAATGTACGGGTCTTCGCGAATGCGTATAAGCATCTTGGTACTTTCCTGCATTGTGCTCGATAATTCTTCTTTCTAAGTTGCTGGTGATTCCGGTGTATAATGAGTTGTCCTTACATCTTAAAATGTATACGTAGTAAAATTTCATCTGGTTGGCGTTTATTTTATTATTCAAATGTAATAATTAAAAGCCCCTCGACTGCGCTCGGGGTGACAAAATGAGGTCGCGAGCATACTTGCAATTAGTTGCAATATCTGTCACCCCGAGCGCAGTCGAGGGCCACTGTAGATAAAACGTCTAATTTGGTAGTAGAACTGTCACACCGAGCGCTTCCGAAGAGTCGGGAGGGGAGCTTCTCAGATATAATTTTTTTTTCAAAATCAAATCCATCTTCCTTAAAATTTCGTAACTAAGTCGGAACGACTTAAAGTCAAAATCACCAGACCAGTTGAAGATTTTCCCTGAATTTTTATCGACTGGTAATGTTATCTTTGTAACTTTAAGCCGATTTTTAACCTAAAACAAATAATCCACACCCCCGGGATTCCACGATGAAATACATTTCAGGAAGAATGCTTCAGGTCTCAGAAAAGAAGCGTCTCAACATGAAAAATATCTTTTTATGGTTGCTGCTTGCAGTCGTAACACCTTCGTTTGCGCAAATTTCACAAGAGCGCCTGCACCATATCAGTACTGAAAATGGCCTCAGCAATACCACCATCAACTGCATCGCACAAGGCTATCGTGGATTTATGTATTTCGGCACACGTGACGGGCTCAATCGTTACGACGGTGTGAAAATGACTGTTTTCCGGAACGACCCCGAGAATCCTTACAGCATCAGCGATAATTTTATCCGTTGTATTTATGAATATAAAAACCATGAATTCTGGGTGGGAACTTCTTACGGGCTCAATCAATTTGACCGTGTTGCCAGCATGTTTAAGGTATACAGGCACAATCCGAAATATCAGAATAGTCTTGCATCGAATGTAATTACCGGCATCGCCCCTGCTGATGAAAATCATCTCTGGATTGGTACTTTAGACAGTGGACTTGATTATTTCGATACCAAATCGGCTGTTGCGAAGCATTTCAGGCATACTGTGCAGCATCCACAGACAATTAGTTCTGATTCCATCAATTGCCTGTTCAAAGATTCTAAAAACCGACTGTGGATTGGCACGCAAAATGGTATCGATATGATTGATGCGAAAGGCATGGTTATTAGCAGCAATGTTCTGAAAAACCACAATTCTGTTACCGCGATTACTGAAGATATATACGGAAATCTTTGGTTCGGTGTAGAAAATTACGGCCTCGTCAATTATAATGCTAATACCGGTAGTATATTGTCTGTCCAAACAGAAAAAACGGGCGCAAATAAAAATACCATACTGCATCTTTTCGCTGACAAAAAAGGCAACGTTTGGGCGGGTAAAGTCAACTATGGTTTAACACAAATTAATGTCAGAAACCAAAAGACTTTTAATTATCACCCGGATTTTGGCGTTTCAGGCGGATTGTCAAGTGCCACGGTTTCAGCGATTTTCGAAGACCGCCAGGGCAATTTATGGTTTGGCACGCACCGTGGCGGCGTCAATTTGTATGCTGCCGGAGCGGATAAATTTAAATTGTACCGCAAAACCGCCAATCCGAATTCACTTACCTATAACGATGTAAAAACTTTCTTCGAAGACAATGACGGCAGTATCTGGATTGGAAC
Source organism: Flavobacterium sp. 3HN19-14 (assembly GCF_051373205.1). Lineage (NCBI taxonomy): Bacteria > Pseudomonadati > Bacteroidota > Flavobacteriia > Flavobacteriales > Flavobacteriaceae > Flavobacterium > Flavobacterium sp. 3HN19-14. The sequence goes on along the minus strand of NZ_JBPPZT010000001.1, from coordinate 2,931,392 downwards.
CGACGGCGGCGGCCTCAACCGCTTAAATCCTGAAACCGGAAATTTCACGCTTTATAAGAACCAGCCAGACAATCTGAAATCCATCACGTCAGACGCCATACAAACTGTTGCTGTCGATGCAGAAAATAATATTTGGGTGGGCACATGGGGCGGTGGCGTTGATTTATTTAATAGAAAAACGGGAATTTTCACGCATTTCCGTCACGATGCAAAAAAACCGGGAACGATAAGTTCTGACTTCCTGCAAAAATTATATCTCGATAAAAACGGCAATTTCTGGGCGGCTACCTATTACGGCGGGCTCAATTTATGGAATCCGAAGACCCAGACATTTTCGCGCGTTACTCAAAGTGCAGATAAAAAAACTTCCTTTTCGGGAAATAATGTTGTGTCAATCGGCGAAGATAAAAAAGGAAATCTGTGGTTCGGAACTGATGACGGCGGATTAAACCGATACGATGCCAATACGCACCAATTCGCACATTATTTCAACGCAACCGGGCAAAAATCTGATTCGCGTGTGCTTTTCACCGACAGTAAAGGACAGCTTTGGGTCGGTATGAAAGGGCTTTATTTATTCGATGAAACTAAAAATACGTTCTCACTTTTTACTAAAAATGGCGGCTTGGGTGTCAATTTCATCAAAGGAATTACGGAAGATAACAATCATTTCTTATGGATTTCAACTTCTTCCGGATTGGTAAAAATGAATCTGAAAGACAAATCTGTAAAAGTGTTCAATACATACGACGGCCTTCAGAATATGGAATTTGAAGCGAATTCCTATCTCAAAACCCGAAATGGCCAGATGTTTTTCGGTGGCATCAACGGCATGAATTCTTTTTATCCCGAAGATGTAAAAATCAACGATTTCGTACCGCCGGTTTTTATCACCGATTTCCAACTCTTCAACAAACACATTTTTCCGTCTGAAGCTGCTGATGCCGGACTTCACAAAGATATTTCCTATACTAAGGAAATCGACCTGAATTATAAGCAGTCGTCGGCCACTTTTAGTTTTGCAGCGCTCAATTACATCAATTCCCAAAACAACAAATACCGTTACCGCATGGAAGGTCTTGATCCTGAATGGTCGATTCCGGGTGAAGACCGCAAGGCGATTTACACCAATATTCCGCCCGGAGAATATACTTTTCGCGTACAGGCTTCCAATAATGACGGAAAATGGAACCTGGTTGGTGCCGCAATAAAAATCAACATTGCACCGCCATTCTGGAAAACCTGGTGGTTCAAATCAATCGTCACCTTTTTAATCCTGCTCGGGTTTTACATCTTCTATCGTCAACGACTCAATCGTGTAGAAAAACGCAATAACGAACTCGAAAGGCAAGTAAAGGAACGTACACAAGAACTGGCCGTTTATGCCGATTCGCTACAGGAACTCAATGTTGAACTGACTGAACAAAAAGAACACGAAGCCGAAGCGCGCGAAGAAGCCGAAAAAGCCAATCAGGCCAAAAGCATATTCCTTGCGACGATGAGCCACGAAATCCGCACGCCGCTTAACGGCGTTATCGGAATGGCATCGCTGCTTTCTGAAACGCAACTCGACAATGAACAGCATGAATACACCGATACCATTGTAAATTCCGGTGAAAGCCTTTTGATGGTCATCAACGATATCCTCGATTTTTCTAAAATTGAATCGGGAAATATGGACATTGAGCATGAAGATTTTGATTTGCGCCTGGCACTCGAAGAGGTGATGGATATTTTCACATCGCGCCTTGCCAAAATGCAAATTGATTTGGTGTATGAAATCGATAAAAACGTGCCGCAACACATCATCGGCGACAGCCTGCGACTCAAACAAGTGTTGATCAACCTTGTCGGAAATGCAATGAAATTCACATCTAAAGGCGAAATTTTCGTAAATGTTGCTGTAGAAAAACAAGTCGGAGACCACTACGAAATCCGATTCAACGTTCGCGATACCGGAATCGGAATTCCCGAAGAGAAACAAGGGCAGTTATTTCAGGCATTTTCACAAGTCGATTCTTCGACAAGCAGGAAATATGGCGGTACCGGACTCGGATTAGCGATTTGCACGCGACTTGTGGCACTGATGAACGGAACGATTTCGGTTGAAAGTACGGTTGGAGAAGGCTCCGAATTTTCATTCACTATAAAAACCCAATCGGGAAAAATCGCTGCAAAGCAAAATGAAACCTGCAATCTTTCAGCATTCAAAGGAAATAAGGTTTTGATTGCAGATGACAACGAGACCAACCGCCGGATTCTGCAGCGTCAGATGGAACAATGGGAATTGGAGCCGGTATTGGCCGCTTCAGGCAAGGAAGCCTTGGAAATTCTGGCCGGAAATAACGATTTCAGCTTGGTAATCACCGATATGGAAATGCCGGAAATGAGCGGTGTAAAACTCGCAAAAGCAATCAGGAAAACCAATGAAAGCCTGCCGATAATCATGTTGAGCTCTATTGGCGACGAAGCAGGAAAAAACATCCGGGATTGTTTACCGCCATCCTGACCAAACCGGTAAAACAGCACCTTTTGTGCAGCGGAATCCAGACGTCATTGAGCGGTGCACCATCTGAACCGCAGCAGGAAAAACCACAAAGCATGCTGTCTGATGCATTTGCACAAACTTATCCGTTGCGGATTATGGTGGCGGAAGACAACAAAATCAACCAGAAATTTATCGAGCATATCCTGAAGAAACTCGGTTATTCCATTGATATGGTGCATAATGGAATGGAAGTGCTGAATCTGATGGAAACCAATACTTATGACGTCTTGCTGATGGATGTCCAAATGCCCGAAATGGATGGTTTTGAAGCGACTTCCATCATCAGAAGCAGACCCGGCTACCAGCCGATAATTGTTGCGATGACTGCCAATGCGTTATCTGATGACAAAGACTTGTGTATACAAAATGGTATGGACGATTATCTCGGAAAGCCAATGAAAATTGAGGAAGTGATGAACCTGCTGGTCAAGCTTTCCAATCAATTGCGCAGTGATAATTCCTGATTTTTCAGATTTTGTCGATACATTACAGGTTTCCGTCGAATGTAAATCCTAATTCTGACTGAAGTGTTTATATTTGAATAGCAATATAAGCAACTGAATATGGAAAAATTACATTACGATTGGTCACGGAGAAGCTTCATCACCACAATGGCAACTGCCGGAATGGGATTCTTGATAGACCCGAAATTGTCATGGACTACAACCCAAACCGATCCAAAAGTAACCGCTCTCGTTGCTAAAATAATGGGCATCGACACGCACAACCACATTGATGTTCCGCTCAACGCAGCAGATTTACCGGTTACTGATCTCGATTTAAAAGGTGAAATGAAAAAATCAGGCTTATCAGCCATTTGTATGACATTTGCCGTTGATTACCAGGAACTCCGTAATCCGGGCGACGCTTATGAGCGCTTTCTGAACGGAATGACGGCTATAGATAAAGTCCTCGAAAATAATAATATGAAAAGGGCTTTTACAGTTGCCGATTTAAACAAAGCGCATCACGAAAAACAGCCAATCGTAATCCAATCTGTCGAAGGCGCGCATTTCCTGGAAGGTCATATCGACCGCCTCAAAATTGCCTATGACAGGGGTTTACGACATCTTGGATTGCTGCATGATCATGATGCTTCGGTACCTTTGGGCGATGTTTTTACCAATCCCGCGCAGTGGGGCGGACTCACAACTTTCGGTTCAGATGTCATCAAAGAATGCAACCGGCTTGGGATTTTGGCAGACCTTTCGCATGCCACTAATGAAACCGTAAACGCTGCATTAAAAATAGCGGAACATCCCGTGCTTGTTTCGCATACCGGCCTCGATACCCGATTGGGCAAAAATGAACAAATGGCCAAAATGATGCGACCAAGGCTCATCAGCAAGGAGCAGGCTAAAATTGTAGCAGAAACCGGCGGCGTTGTTGGCGTGTGGACACATCTGGCGGATTCTCCACAAGAATATGCCGAAAATATCCGGGCAATGGTTGACGTTATTGGCGCTGACCATGTGTGCATCGGTACCGATACGAAACTGGCTTCAAAAGGCGGGCGACCGGGGCAAGGCACCAACGAATCCTGGAAAGACCAAAACGACGGTTTCCTTTATGTCGTAGTCGAAGCAATGTTAAAGGCTGGTTTTTCCGAAAATGAAATCGCTAAAATCGGAGGCGGAAATTTCTGCAGGATTTTCGAGGCTGCGACCGCCGGGCATCAATAATAAAACAGGTATTTCTACGCGTTGCTGCTCCGAATGTATTAAGTAACTTTCGGCTTTCGATTAAACTTTCGACTACCATGGATAACTTAATACGCTCGATAAAATTCCCAATCACTTTTGATGTCAGCAAACTGCAAAACGACCTGGACAAAATCATAGGCGGTAATTGGATTGATCATTACAACACTTTCGTGTATTCAGGAAAATGGACTTCCATCGCACTTATGTCAAAGACAGGAAAATCTGATGTGATCAATGCCCATCTGGAAATGAATGAAGAACTTGTTCCCACTGAAATTTTAAATATCTGCAGTTATTTTCAGGAAATTCTTGATGGATTTTTATTCGAAAAGACTGCGGTACGTTTATTAAAACTTGATATTGGTGCAGTAGTAAATCCGCACAAGGATTTCTGCCTCGGTTATGAAGACGGCTATTTCAGGCTGCACATCCCAATAATTACGAACAGCGAAGTCGAATTCATTCTGGACGACAAACGCATCATCATGAATGAAGGCGAATGCTGGTATATCGACGCTAATTTCACACATTCAGTTGCCAATCGCGGGAAACAAGACCGCATCCACCTTGTTATTGACGGCGTCAGGAACGATTGGAGTGACGCGATGTTTTATAAAGAAGCTGCCAGAGAAAGATTTATAAAGCAGGAGCGCGTTATCGCTGAGCCGCAAACGGAACAAATTATTGCTGAATTGCTTAGAATGAACACGCCGGCCGCACAAAATATCCTGAAAGATTTAGGCTATTTTTCTAAAAAATAATTTTCAACTACTAAACTCCCCGGATTAAAGTTGCTGTGCTACAGATTTAACGAATTCGCGCGCCTGGCCTCTTGTAACAATCGTCATGAATTCTGCTATTTTTGCACCGCGCACCAATTCGTTTTCTTCTTTTCGAGCTCGGCTTTCAGGGCGATTTGCAGAAACCCGATGTGGTTTCCGGCAGAAGATAAAGGCAGTAAATCAAGCGTCTTTTTATCAGCAAAATTCAAATCGTTTTTCTTCTGCTGCCCGTCATCAAAGGCATCAGGCAATTTTTTCGGGCAATCTGTCCTCGCTTCTGAAAGGTTTAAGATGCTTAAAAGGTCGCTGGCACTTCCGTCGCGGTCTGTCAATTGCCCCTGGCTAAACAGCGCATTCAATGTAGCGATAACTGAAGAATGGTCGTACACGGTTTTCGAAACCGTATTTTTCGCAATAAACGGAGAAATAACCATCGCAGGCACACGCACTCCGTATTTCGTAAAATCAAAATTATATTGCGAATATAACGCCTGACCATCATCCGGAGGTTGTGCATTGCCCGGAGCAACTGAATCATAGAAGCCGCCATGTTCGTCGTAAACAACAATCAATACGCTGGATTCCCATAAAGGCGAATTCCGTAACGCCTCATAGGTTTGCTTGATCAGCAGTTCGCCCTGATAAGTGCCATCCATAGGATGCTGTGAGGAACCGCCAATGTAAGTGCTGAAAATATCGCCATAAGAAGGCTCGATAAAAGTATATTGGTATGGATAATCGCCTTGCAAATCGTTTTCGAAATGGTCAAAATTGTGAATATCATCAACGTGCACATTCTTAATAGAGAGCACTTGCGGAATCCAGCCTTCTGCACGGCCCAAACGCTGGTTGTAAATCCGGCAGTTGGCCATTCCGAGCTTGTCGAAAATCGAACCTTTCGCATAAATGAAGCCTTCTGTGGCAAATTTAACGCTGTCCCAGAACGTAGGACTGTTATCCAATCCGCTCGAAGAAGCACCGTGCAGAAGAAGCGGTTCGGCCAGGTCTGGACCCGGAAGCGAGGAAAACCAGTGATCGCAGACGGCAAATTCGCTGCCAAGCGCATAGGTTACGGGTAATTCGTTCTGTGTATCGAAGCACTGCATGACGTCCTGCACTTCATCGGCAGTAGGAGGGCGGTGCGGCGGTTCGGTTGTTGATGTGGCATAATCTGATGCGAATCCGGAGTTGTCGATTGTCGGATAGCCATCTTTCGAATTGTATTCGGTTGTGCCGGTAAGTTGTTGCAGTGTGTCTAAAAATTCATGGCCAGGATCAGTCGGCATACTTGTCGGAGCACCTTTCTGCACGTTATAAGTTTTTCCGTTATACGAATTGGAATCCTGTGTCGTAGCAACGGTCAGGCCGGAATTCCCGACATGGCAAAAATATTGTCGAAAGAATGGTTTTCGAGCATGAGTACGAATACATGCTTAGGTGTAGCCATAATGTTGATTTTTAGTTTGTAATGCTGTAATTTTTCAAATGTAAATGAATATTTTGTAGCGTTTATGCGTATTTATACCTGATTTTAAAAAGGGAAATTCCAAAAAGCAAATTCTAACCATCCTAATCTTCAAAATCGGAATTTGGAATTTGTTTTTTGGAATTTATATATGTTCTTAACGGGGTAAATTCGTCGATTAATTCCTTATTTTTGCGATTAATTACAAATTTATGGCTTCAGGATTTTTTGCAATTCTCGACGACATCGCCGCTTTGATGGACGATGTTGCCGTGACCACCAAAGTAGCAACAGGAAAAACCGCCGGGATATTAGGCGACGACCTCGCGGTAAATGCTGAAAAAGCTACCGGATTTCTGTCCTCAAGGGAGTTGCCGGTATTGTGGGGCATCACAAAAGGTTCTTTGGTCAATAAATTAATTATTGTCCCAATCGCTTTATTGCTCAATGTGTTTTTTCCGATTGCGATAAAAATTGCACTTGTTTTAGGCGGATTTTACCTGGCTTATGAAGGCGTAGAAAAATCATCGAATATTTCTTTCATGCTAAAACTGAGGAGGGCCATGATGTAATCGAATCGGCAAATTATGACCTGGATATTGAAAAATCGAAGATAAAATCTGCGATTACTACTGATTTTATTCTGTCTGTTGAAATTGTAATTATTGCTTTAGGCACCGTACTCGAGGAAAGCGTAACCGTACAAGTCATCACCGTTTCTGTCGTCGCATTACTAGCAACTATCGGTGTTTACGGCATTGTTGCCCTTATTGTCAGGATGGATGACGCCGGTTACAAGCTTATCAGATACGGCAATAACAAAGGTTTTCTTTCTGCTCTTGGAAATGTTCTAGTGAAATCGCTTCCGGTTATTATAAGACTTTTGGGTGTAGTCGGAACCATAGCATTGATTTTAGTGTCCGGCGGAATTTTTGTCCATAACATTGGTTATTTGCATCATCTGCTTCCTTCGCTTCCGGACATTCTTAAAGAAGCACTTTTTGGGCTGGTTGCCGGACTGCTTACTGTTGTTTTGGTGACGGCCGTAAAGAAATTCATTGTTTTGATAAGACGATGATTAAAGCCATTCCACCAAAGAAATCCCTACGCCAACCGTCGTCTGTAAATGATTATAATCGATCATCGTTTCGCCGTAACCGTGCGATGCCTGTAGATAAGCTTTCAAATTGCCTTTGATCGGATACGACCACGAAAAGGTAAGATTTCCTTTTACAGCAGTGCCGAAACTTAAATTATGGCTGCCGATTAGCGAAAATACCTGTCCGTTGTGCGTGTAAATCACGTTCAGATCAGCACGCCCAAGCTTATCGGCAATATCCGGGTTATCATCTTCGGTATCACTTAACCGCAGCCAGGGCCTTGCATAAATACTCCACGCGCCTTTTTCAATCCCGACGTGAAAAATAATCCTGTTCCAGCTTCGTGAAAAAGGAAGGCTTTTTCCGTTGGATTGGTGGTTGAACGCAATTCCGGCCATTCTTACATTAAATCCTAAAATCTTAAAATGCAACGGAACGTTCAGGATAAGCTCAGGTTCATAATTGATTTCCCGAAACGGGCGCGACAACGAAGTCGTATACAATTGCCAATGTGAAACCTGCGTGTAACCTGCCCAAAGATCACAGCGATTCCACAAAATGCCCTGCAATAATTTGGTCTTAAAACTGATCTGGAATTTGACCTCGATATTATTGTAATTACTGCCTTCAGGAACGATATATTCTTCAGAATCATTGCCGGAATACGGCGTTTCGTTCGTACTGCTTGTCCATCGCACCGGCAGCATGAATATAGGCTTGTAGGGCGTAATCAGGAAAGTGCCTCGTGTTGCGGTCGAATCCAATTCCCAGCGTTGCGACATGGTTCTCGGTTTTTTAGTATCGCGTTGCAGCGCGTCAATCTGTGAAAAAGCGCTTAGTGAAGTTAACAAAAACAGCAGGAATAAAATTTTCCTCATGGTCAGGATATGTTGATTTTCTCAAAGATATTGCTTTTCACGCAGTGAAGACGACTAAAATCGCGTATTTCTACGCGCATTTATTCCAAATTTAGCTTTTAATTTTATCGAAGCATAAATTCAAAAGCCAATCAATATGGACCAACAAAAATAATGATTATCCGCCATGCCGAAAAACCGGGCGATTATGGCGGTTATACTTTAAACGGCATCAATCGCGCAGGACAGGCCGATGCTGAATCACTCGTTACGGCAGGATGGGAGCGGGGCGGTGCAATCGCCAATCTTTTTTATCCTACTAATGGCGCCTTCCAAGATGCAGCATTAGCGACACCGGATACAATTTATGCTTCAGATCCAGCCGATAAATCAAGCGGCAAAGAGCCGAGCCAGCGTCCGTATCAAACCATTACACAATTATACGCCAAGATCGGTTCGTCAGTAAATCTCATCCTGTCTTTTAAGGATAAGGACTATCACGATATGGTCAAAGATGCGCTCAAACAGTCCGGCACCGTTTTGATTTCATGGCAGCATCAGGATATTCTTCCCGAAAAAACAGGCGATGAATGTATCCTCACGCACCTGCTGAAAGAAACAGGTACAACGCCATCAAGTCTGCCGATTCCTACAGCTTCCGTGGCCGGGTTCGCGTTATGATATGGTGCTGGTTTTAGACAGGCCGTCGGGAACGGGAGCTTTTACCGCTTTCACGCAAGTGCCGCAAATGTTATTGGCTGGCGATAGTTCGGAACTCTTTCCTACGTAAAAGATTTATTTGCACTGCCAAAAAGGCGTGAATAGTTTCCAAAATCCATCCGGTAGTCGTTTGGCATAATTTTTATACTTCTCAGTACACTAATTATTTAAGAAAGGAAATTACCATGTTAAAATGGATCGATGTTATCAAATTCGCCACAACCGGCAACCCTGTCCGGACAAAAAAGTTACCAAAACTAATGATGAGTGGCGTGAGCTGCTTACACACGAACAATTCATAATTACGCGCCTCAAGGGCACCGAACGCGCGCACAGTTCAGAAATGTGTTCGCTGTTCGAACCCGGAAAATACGCCTGCGTTTGTTGCGGCACACCGCTTTTTGACGCTTCTGAGAAATTCGACAGCGGCACGGGCTGGCCATCGTTTACGCAGCCGGTTCAGGAAAACGCAATCGCTTACAACAAAGATGCCAGTCACGGAATGGTACGCGTAGAAACCGTGTGCAACACTTGCGATGCACATTTGGGGCACGTATTTCCTGACGGGCCAAAACCGGCTGGGCTGCGCTACTGCATGAACGCCGTTGCGCTTAAAAAAGTAGAGGGTAACGAGAAGAAAGCAGTATTCGGCGGAGGTTGTTTCTGGTGTACAGAAGCCGTTTTCAACCAGCTGAAAGGCGTTACGAATGTCGCAAACGGTTATGCCGGCGGGCAAATCGACAACCCGACTTATCGTGAAGTATGCAGCGGCAGGGACCGGACACGCCGAAGTAATCGAAGTGACTTACAATCCGGATGAGATTTCGTATGAAGATTTGCTGCGCATACACCTGAGTACGCACAACCCGACAACGCTGAACCGCCAGGGCGCAGATGCCGGGACGCAATACAGAAGTGTAATTTATTACAAAAATCAGGAAGAGCAGGAGCGTGCCCGACAAATCGTTGCCGAAATGCAAGCTGTTTATGAAGATGAAATTGTAACTGAAATCGCGCCGTTCGGGCATTTCTTCAAAGCGGAAGCCTACCACCAGAATTATTATGCGAACAACGCCACTGAAGGTTATTGCCGCGCCGTAATCGACCCGAAGCTCAAAAAGTTCAGGGAACTCTTCAAAAGCAAATTGAAAAATACCGAAGAAAATCCGGCTGTATGATAACCCAGGCCGGATTTGGCGGCGGTTGCCATTGGTGTACGGAAGCGGTTTTCAGTGCGCTCAAAGGCGTCGTATCAGTTCGTCAGGGATGGATTGCTTCAGATGGCGAGAACACGTCGTTTTCAGAAGGCGTTTTGGTGGCTTACAACCCTGAAATCATTCCGTTTGCTACGCTGATTGCGATTCATCTTTACACCCATGCCAGTACAAGCCAGCATTCTATGCGCGGGAAATTTCGCTCTGCAGTTTATACGTTTAATGATGAAGACAGCCGATCGGCAAGTGAGATAATCAGCAGTTTACAGTCAGATTTCGCAGCACCGATTATTACGCAAATTTTACCTTTCGCTGAATTTTCTGAAAGCAGGTCGGAGTTGCTCGATTACTATTTCAGCAACCCGCAAAAGCCGTTTTGCGAGCTGTATATCAATCCGAAATTGAAGGTGATTCTGGAGCAGTTTGCTGATTTTGCTGATGCAGGGAAATTGGGGCATTTGCTATAATGCCTGCTTTAATAAAACAGAAACACAAATTACCTTACAACATTTTCCAGCGAAAAGTTATATATCTTTTTTTTGTCGATGATGCGTTCGGTCATGACGATATCGGCGCTCTTAATGCCAAAAATATTCAGCTCGGTATTGATTTTTGAAATTTGTGCCGAGTTTAATATTTGCCCTTCTTCAGCCTGCGAAGTAATACCGATGCAAATAATAGGGCGAAATTCAAAAACTGCTTTCTGTTGCGGCGACAGTCCGTTTTTGATTGCAAGGAGTTTCCGCCCCTGAAGCAATGCGCATTAACGGTTCCTTGCATCAGGTGGTTGTGAATTTCGATTTCTTTTGGATTGATGGCAGTCCCGTAATACTGCATCGCATCGCCTGATATTGACCGTACAACTTCAAATGCCTCTCCGCCATAAGCCTCGGACGCCGGCGTATAGTTGCCCATGCATCGCTCGCCGAAACCTGAAAAATGAGCGGAAAAACAAACGGATGGTTATCGCCCGGCCCTAAAACTTTAATGACCTTCCACGCCACGGCAAGTTCGCTATAGTTGTCGGCATAATTTTTCTGCATGATCACAACTTCAAGGTTGTCTTCGTTAGCTAAGCTGATAAGGTTTAATTGGATTTCCATGTCGTTTAACTTTTGATTTTTTGGATTTGTTATGCTAAATTAGGGAAATGGATGGGTTTGGTTGCAGGTAGAAATACGTGGTTTGAAGAGAAAATGTAAGATTTCTACTTTTAGTATTTGTTATTTTTGTCCTAAAGGTTGCTGTTGACAGCAGTTCAAATCAACAGCCACAATAATATTCCAAGACTGTTTTTTCTTTAAATGTTTTTATTTGTAAGTAACAACCCGGATTACCATCTTCTTTTGGTTGATATCTTGTTTTGTCATTGTTCCAATCATTTTCGTTGGTCTTAAATAACCATTCTACATACTTTACGATTTCGCTTTTGGGATAAAACGGGAAGACTATTTTCACGTTATTTCCAGATTCTGAACAAAAATTTTGAGTCAATATTATCCCGGTTCCGAATTTATATTCCGCCGAACAAACCTGTTTGGATTCATCGAAACGTTCTAAAGTTTTTTCAGATTTTTTTCCAAGATATTTAGAAAGATATATTAAATCAGCATTGTCTTTAATATGAATTTGTTCGAGAAACGATTTTGATGGCACAGGTAATTTATTCGTTTGCCCGAAACAAATGATACTGAAATGAAATGCTAGCAGAATTATAATATTTTTCATGGGTTGGTGCTGACGCCTGACAGTCTTTGAAGTTGCGGGCAATTTCGAAGCGGAGTTCATTCGGTGACTGGAAACGAAATTACGGAAAATACTGGTTCAATTTTGCAGATTGTGCCGCAATTTTGTCACGATACTTGTTATAGGCAGTGTTTTATCCAAGACCAACATAATAGTTATGTAGAGATTTCCAATTAGAATTGTTGTCAAATACATCATTATGCTTTTTGTAAAAATCATAAGCGTAATGTGTTAAAACATGAATAACTTTCTGATTAATAAATGGTGGCGGAAAAAAATCATATAGATTGTAAGCTTTTCTATATCTAAGTGAATTAAAGAAAACATTTCTGTCAAGTCCATCGCCATTCCGTTGTACAATGTCGTCAAATTCGATATCATCTAGATAAATTGGAAATACAAAGTCAATTTCAGCATCGTCAACTCTCAATGGAATATAACATTCTAATTTAAGTTTATTCAACCTTTCAAGATTGGGGAATGCTCCAATTCCGGAATAGTTTAATTGATGATCTGAAATTATTTTCATTAAAATATCGGAATAAACTTCCAATTTATCATATCTAAATAAAGATGCTGAACTTAAGTCAAATAATAAATTTATTTTAAATTGTAGTATTATTTTTAAATCGTCAAAGAAGTCCAAATATCTTTTTGTATCTAATATTATTTTTTTGTTTTCATGAGAATCTTCGAGGGTCAATAATTTTGATATTTTATCTCTATATTCTTGTTCTTGTGATATACAAATGATAATATCATATTCTGATTTACGATCTTTTTTATATAAGATTTCCTCACAAAATAGTTGCACATTAGCATGAGTATCTATAATGTCAAAATAATGTGTATCAAAATTAAAGTCAACAGTTAATTTTAATTCACTATCCTTGATAGTTGCCGATTCTTTCTTGCTTGTTTTGGTAAGTTTATTTTTAATTTCAAGCATTAATGAACTATCTCCGGCAGGGCAAATAATTGAAGAGTGATCATCATTAGTGAAATTTATGCTTCCGCTTTGGAAGTCAATTGCCTTTGCTGAATTTTCTGTTACTACCCGATCTTCTTTGCCTATGAAATAAGTTGTTTTTGGAATTGATGATGAATACTGTAGCCATTCTCTTGTCATTTGGTCTGTCAAATTGCTTAAAACAGATAAATTTACCAATTGCATATTTTTCAAAGCTATTGAACCAATATTAGCTAATTGAGCACCTTGGTGCGGAACAGCTAATGAAATAAAAGATTTTACCTTCAACTCCCTGTTTTCCTTTATTTCGTTCAGTATATAATGTTTGCAAATTAGCCCTCCCATACTGTGAGCGATTAGTACAATATTTTGATAATCTGTACATTTAACACGTATCTCGGTTTCGAGAAGATCAGACAAATCGATTACACTTAGATTAAGCCTTGCTCTTCTTTTCGTCCCATAAATTTACTTATAAAACTCAAAGGAAGTTCGGTAATGTCTGTAAGTTTGGTGAAATAGTCGAAAATGCCGATATCATAATCGTGTAATATTTGATTGTCATCCAATAAATGTTCAAGAATTGATTTGCTATCGTCCGTTCGAAGCCAAGTTTCACGTCCTCCAATCAAACCATGTACAAATATTATTATACTATCCCTTTTTTCTTTTTCAAAAAGTCTAAACCATGAGTTCGATTTCCCTTCATGTCTTCTAATTATTTAGCCTTTTATAAGCTGTTTTCTTGGTGTAATTTTTAGTTTTTTTGTCTTATATATCGTTATATTCTTGATTCCGCGATAACATTGCCTGTAACGGCTTTGCGAAGCTGCTGCAGTTTCGGAGCCGAGTTCTTTCGGTGACCGTAACGAATTTATAAAAAAATATGCAAAGAATTTCGCAAAAAAATGTCCTAATGGAGTGAACGGGCTCATTAACTACTCGATAAGTTCTTTGGGTTTTTGGGATCATTTTCCCACCAGCGGTCATTTATTTCATAAATTAATTCGCCTAAAGTAAAACTAATTTCTTCTATATTATAAGCAATGCACAATATAGCGTCAGCCGTGATTTCTTCTCTATGTTGTCTGTAACCGCCTTTTGCTCGTGTTACATTTTTGTGACGCACTATTGTTTTGCTTTTTTCATGCATTCCATAAAATGAGTGGGTAATTGTATTTCGTTGCTGTTCTAATAACGTTGCTTGCTTAACAATTTCCTTGAACCTTAAACGTTCATCTTTTGTCGGTTCAAATAAGTCATGTAATCCAACTGAGACATTTACAAGTTGACGAAAACTAAATTCAGATAAAACAAGCTCGTTGTAAGGATATCCGGTATTCATATGCATGCCTGCAAACATTGAAAACATAAATTCTAAGTGTGCAAAATTAAGAGTTAACTTTCCAACAGCACTTGTAAATTCTTCGCTAAAACCTTGTGTTCCTAGAAGAATAGAATCTTTTTCTTCTGATTCTTCGTCCATATTTTTTTTTCTCATTGTAGGTTAACTAATGTTATTTACCTGCCGGTTAATAGTGTCAAAAATATTCTTTCTTCGTGTAGTATTTCGGGAGTTAGTAAATACGGGACGACTTGTCCATTTAGTATGCTGTCTAAAAGATTATCTATGCAAAGAGCATTCATTGTTGAATCAACATTAAAAACACGATATACCTGATATTTGCTTCTCATTCCTAAAAAATATTTCCACTCTTTCGGAGTCAAATAAAATGTAGGCTTTTCCTTGCTTGTTCCCTTACATTCAATAACTAATAAAATTTCGTGTCCCTCATCAAGAATTTCAAAGTCATGTGATTCACCACTTTCACCGTCTTTATTTAACCAAACTACATTTTCAGAATTAAATTTCTTACACAACAATTCATATACAAATTTTTCACTCTTAAATCTTAATTCTTCGCTGTATTCGTCATCAATAGTAAGTGTAGTCGATGTTAAACCCGTATTTAATAATTCTTCGACTCGATGTGAATTAGAATTTGATCGAGTTGCAGTTGCAGGAATGGCATCTTTAACCTTTCTTAAGTTATCAATCGTATCTTTTAGAACAGCGATTTTTAAAGGTTCAAGTACTTTTTGAACTTCATTACTTTCAATGATTTTACTTTTAATATTTAAGTAACCACCAGTCGCAATTGCTCTAGCTTTTTTCTCCGCAGATTCATCTTGCGCAAGTCCAACAATAAAAATTTTACAATCTATATCATCAAATCTTCCTATATTACGAATTGTTTCGATGTAATTTCCGTTACCATTCTCTTCTCCATCTGTCAGCAAAATAATCTTTTTATCATTTGATGGGAAATTTTTTAAGTCTGTTACTGCTTGGTCAATTGCAGCCGTAATCGGCGTTCCGCCTGGCATTGGGTCGATTAATTTCTCGATTTCGTTAAAAACGTCTTGTTTGCAAAATTCGCCTTTATAAATTAATGGAGTTGTTGGAACATCTGCCCATTCACCGTCAATCTGTTTCCTTTCATGTCTAAATGTTCGAATAATTAAGTGATTGGTATATTCTATCGTTGGTATAATTTGTTCAAGAAGAATTTTTTTGATTAGGCTCATTCTTGTGACACCATCTATAAGATATTTATCTTCATGATCTTTAAGTCCTTTCATGTAGCCCATGCTGCCAGAGTTATCAACCAAAATAACGATTGTAGTATTTTTCATGGTTTAAAAATTGGTGTTGATTAAATGGCAGGTAACGGCAAGGGCTTTGAGATGTTGCGGCAATTTCGAAACCGAGTCTTTTCGGTGACGGAGATGGAAATCATGAAAATTAATGATTTGATTTTGCAGATTATGCCTCAATTTTGCGAAGCCTACGTTAGCAAACGAATTCATATTATTTTTAATTTTAAATACTCAGATATTGGTTCTGGTAAGTTCTTACCATATAGTTTAATTTCAAGATCAAGAACATCTTGCTTACAATTTTTTGTTAAAACTAAACGAAAAGGGACTTTTAAAGCTGTTTGGGAAATTTGATGTTTAATATTTCCAATCTCTTGAAAAATTTTGATATTATCCATTGCGAAACTAACTTCAGGGTAATTTATACTTTTCCATGAGGGTCTACTTCCAGCAAGGTTTATAGGTTGCAGGGGGCTAGTAGGTTTTTCTGGTTTGGGACATATCGATTTGCAAACTATAATCTTATCAGATTTTTTTATACAAATTTCTATCGATGCGTCTTCAATATATTCATCGTTATCATTCGTGATAAAGAAGTTTATTTTATGGGCGGTTTCTTCTAGTAAGTAATATGTGTCATCATCTTTATATGTTTCATTCACATTTTCAAGGTTTTTTCTTAGAGTTGGTAAATCCCTTTCCTCATAAGTTGAATTTCCGAATAGTGAATATATACGAGGCATTTGATACATCATTGAGACTGGTTTATGATTTTCTGCAAATTCTTTTTGAGAAATAATTTTTTTAATTTTCTGTTCAGCTTTTGCTGAAGGTAAAACTATCTCATTTTGCTCAATAATTTTTTCGGCGGAAATTTCAAATTCTTCAAATGAAAATGTAACTTTCCCTTTAAATTTATTTTCTTTCGATTTATTGGAAAAAATCTTGTCTAAATCACTTCTTATTAGCTTTTTTTGATGTGAGCCTTTTCTAATGAAACTATCTCCTTGTTTTAATTTTCCATAATCTTTTTTCATCATATAAGGAGGGTTTGAAATTTCCTTAAGTTGAAAAATACCTAACTTTTTTGACTTAAACTCTAAAGGGAAGTACTGAAAAACGATTTCTGGCTCAACATTATTTATAATGATTTGTTGATATGTTCCTTCATCGATGAATTCCTCACTAATTCCTAAAATATCGCGTTCCCCGTTACCTTTTAATTTAACGCCAACAATAATATATTTATCCTCTTTTGTAATTGCATTGGCAAGTGAAATAATATCTTTTATGAAACTCTCAAATTGTTCTTTCTTATATTGAACTGCTTTGAAATCCAACGAAGTGTTCTCATTTTCAAACTCAATTATATCGAAAAGTTCTTTCATAGGAGAAATTATGTTTGGTAAAGACCTAGGCTTCGAAAAGTTGCAGCAACTTCAAAACCTCTCGGTGACTGAAAACGAAGTTATGGAAAATACTGCTTCATTTTTCAGATTGTGTCGCAATTTTGCCAAACCCATGTTGGCAGTCGTATTAGCTAATTAACCTGTATTTGCTTTTGTCAAATTTAGGATTTTTCTTAAGAATTTGATTTGTTTTTGGTGCATTGAATTGTGTGAAATAGGTTTTTCTATTTTCATCTTGATACTCAATAATAAAATTTGTTTTTTTAAGTTGATCATTGAACTTAACAGACAATTCATCTAGTGATTGTTGCTGTGTCATATTTTCACCAAATTCATATTTTACTTTTATGACTTTCGGCTTATTTATCATCAAAGGTTCAAGTGAACTTGTATAATTTTGAAATTTTAAAAAGTATTTATCTTCAACATAGATATTTACATTATATGCATTGTTGATTGAATTGTTGCGAATAACTAAATCATATTGATGTTCAAATTCGTAATGATAAATTCCATCTTCCTCACTTAAGTAATATCCTTCATTATTTTGTGGACTAATACCTGGCGCCATCATCATTGGGCTATCATTACTACCAGTTTGATTTAACTCAACTTCTACGATCGGTCTGACATTTTCTACAAAAATTTTAATACCTAAAAATGATAAAAGCCCTATTACTGAAACTGAAAGAAGAATTACAGGTTCATAATCCCAACTAGTTTTTATTGCCCAGATAAGGCCGCCAATAGTTCCAACAATCGATGCAAGTAATGTATTTGTGTCTTCTAAAATTCTTTTCATGTCCTGATTTAAGTATAACTGCTAAGCTATAAAACATGCAAGTTCCATTTACAAATGACAATATCCGTAAAAATTACAAGCATTTGTAAACAGTTGTAATTACTTATTATTCAACAACTTCTCCAAATACTCAACCTTATCCTCCTGAGCCTTCAACAACCGCTCATAAAGCTGCTTATTTTCTTCGTGTGATTCAATTAGCTTATCAAGTGGGTTAAATGTACAATTGGTAGCGAATATGCTACCTGTTGTAACAACATTGTCGTGAAAGCTATTAAAGTAATTAATCACCCCTTCATCGCTAAAATTTTTAATCGCCTCCGGACTAACGCCCAGCTCCTTTGCTATCAGCTCTAGTTTCTCCTCTTCAACTTTTTCACTGTTCTCAATTATCGAGATGGTCTGCTGGCTTACGCCAATGGCCATAGCCAATGCGTCCTGCTTCATGCCACGCAGTTCCCTGATCCTGCTAATGTTTCTTCCTATGTGTTTTGGCTTAATGTTGGTTTCCATAATGATTTTGGTTTAAGATTTAATATTAAAATCGCAGGGTGGTCAAAACAAAAATACAAATTTTAGGGACGCACGATACAATAAATTGTAGCGTAAATTACGCAACAATGAAAATGATAAATCCGCACTAACGCTCTTTCCATACGCGCCGCTTTTTGTCACCCTGTACAAGCGAAAAAATATCCCGTTCCGTATCAACCATAAATTTCAGATTCGGCACATAGGCAGCCAATTTGTTAAGCTGCAACAGCATCTGCC
The DNA here is from genome assembly GCF_051373205.1 of Flavobacterium sp. 3HN19-14. NCBI lineage: Bacteria > Pseudomonadati > Bacteroidota > Flavobacteriia > Flavobacteriales > Flavobacteriaceae > Flavobacterium > Flavobacterium sp. 3HN19-14. Next base: position 2,912,644 of record NZ_JBPPZT010000001.1, on the reverse strand, counting down.
GGTCTTTAACGGTCACAATAATTAGTTCCCATTCAACCACATCACTAAATTCCTGATCACTTAGCGTAATGCCGGTAATCGCAAACAGCACCCTGATTTTGCTTTCATGCAATGTTTGTATCGCAGCATCAAGTTGTCGCAATTCAGCTTTATATTTTTTCGGGATTTCAAGAACAGGCATGGTATGATATTTACTGATATAAACTTACGATTAATATCGCTAATACACGCTCATCTGCAATTTTGGAGATACCAACTTGCGCCATAAGTCCTGTTAGAGTGCACCTAAAGTGCAGGATAAGCCCACTATGGTGACACAATTTTAACGTTCGCTGACAATGACAAATTTATAATTCCACGCAACTGACACATTTTCTAATCTCCGCATATTTTGCGGTATTAGAGCTGTTATTCTACGCAAAGTTGAAATAGACAGTTTTTTCTTCTACCAGTACAATTATTTCCCGATGCAGAAATTCGCAAAAATGTTCCCCAACAATTCATCATTAGTCACCTGTCCGGTAATCTCACCGAAATGATACAACGCCTGACGGATATCGATCGCCATTAAGTCTGACGGCAGGTTCGTCTGCAAACCATAATTCACTTTCTGGATTTCCTCAAGTGCTTTGAGCAGCGAATCGTAATGCCGTGTATTGGTCACAATCGTTTCATTATTGCGCAAAGCACCGGTGTTTACAAATGACAATAGTTTCGATTTTAATAAATCGACACCGATATTTTCTTTAGCGCTTATCAAAAGGATATCAGGAATTTCAGCTTTGATATTTAAAGTTTGGCTTTGATTCAGTTTATCCGATTTGTTACCGATGATAATAAGCGGTTTTAACGGGAATTGATTTTTGATTTTCTCAATTTCAACTTTCACGACTTCAAGGGAATTGTCAATTATCAATTGCCCGTTATCAATTAAGTAAACAACGACCTGTGCCTGATCCATCTTTTCAAACGTCTTGCGGATGCCGATGCTTTCGACCACATCGGTCGTCTCGCGGATACCGGCAGTATCGATGAATCGGAATCCAATGCCGTCAATGACCAATTCGTCTTCGATGGTGTCGCGCGTTGTTCCGGCAATGTCGGAAACGATGGCGCGTTCTTCGTTGAGTAAGGCATTCAATAACGTCGATTTCCCGACATTCGGTTCACCGACAATCGCAACCGGAATGCCGTTTTTGATGACATTTCCAACGGCAAATGAATCGATTAGTCTTTTCAGGACGAATTCAATTCGGTTTAATAATTCGTAAAATTGGGTACGGTCGGCAAATTCAACATCTTCTTCTGCAAAATCTAACTCAAGCTCAATTAAAGAAGCAAAATTCAGGAGTTCTTCACGCAGTCGTGCAATCTCATTGCTAAAGCCGCCGCGCATTTGCTGCATCGCAATCTGGTGCGACGCTTCGTTGTCTGACGCAATCAAATCGGCTACAGCCTCTGCCTGCGACAAATCGAGTTTGGCATTCAGGAAAGCCCGCAGCGTAAATTCACCCGCCTGCGCCATCCTGCAGCCGTTGCGCAGTAATAATTGTATGATTTGTTGTTGTATGTAAGGCGAACCGTGGCATGAAATCTCAATCGTATCTTCGCCTGTGTAGGAATTCGGCCTTTGAAAACCGACACAAGTACTTCATCCAAAGTCTTATCGCCGTCGATGATGTGTCCCAAATGCAGCGTATGCGATTTTTGTTTCGTCAGTTCTTTTCCCTTCACGGAACGAAAAATCGAATTCCCTATAGCAATCGAATTAATTCCCGAAATGCGGATAACGGCAATCGCGCCGGAACCGGAAGGTGTTGCGAGTGCTACTATTGGGTCGTTGTGGAGCATCTTTTTTTTGCAAAAGTAAGCAAATTTGATGGAACGCAGATGACCACGGATTTTACAGATTGTTGCAGATTTCTATATATTGTTTAACACGAATTGCACAAATTTCCACAAATTCAGCGTTTAACAAATTTGTGAAAATTTGTGTAATTCGTGTTATAATTGAGTTTCAATATTCTACAAAGAAATTCGTTTCATCTGTAAATCTGTATGCTATTTCCGTTAAATAATTCCAAAACCAAACCCATTCCGCCCAATTGCGTTGTAACTTTATACTTACATCTAATTTCCCATTGCCATGAAAAAGATACTCTTCCCAACAGATTTTTCCAAAGCTTCACTCAATGCATTTCGATATGCGCTGGAACTTGCACACAGCTGTGACGCCGAGATCATAACACTGCATGTGTACATGGTGCCTGCCATAGACCAGGGTGCAGAATTTGGCGCGGCGCCATACCTGCTTGAAACTTACGATATTCTGGAAATGAGCAATTTTGAAAATTTCAAAGGAAAAGTGCCATTGCTGCATACAATTGCAGAAGAGCAGGGCAAAGGCGATGTCTGCATCAGCAATGTGCTTAAAGAAGGTGATCTGGTCAGCAATATCCTCGAATTGATCAAAGCGGAACATATCGATTATGTTGTGATGAGTACCAAAGGCGCATCGGGGATTGAAGAAATTTTCCTCGGTACCGTTACGGCAAAAATCATGACTTCAACAAAAGCTGTTGTACTTGGTATTCCGGAATCGGCAGTTTTTCAGCCTGTCAAACGTATCGGGTTCGCCACGCATTTCAAGGCAGATGAAGTCAAATCGCTAAAACGCGTCATTTCGATTGCTGAAAATTTCAATGCCCGCGTCGATTGCATTTATGTAAGGACTCCGGGTGACAAAGTCAATGAAGTGGTCATTGCCGATTGGGAACTTAACTTTAAAGATAAGGTCACCTTCAATATCATTGAAAATGCAAGCGTTGAATCGGCAATTATTGATTTTACAATGTCAAACGGCATCAATATGCTGGCGATGTTCAACCACCGGCACGGGTTTTTCGAAAGCCTTTTTCATGAAAGCCGGACTAAGAAAATGGCTTATCACACGCACATTCCGCTCATGGTAATGCACGAAGATTAAGCGTTTATAATTGACAATTATTGGTTACTTTCGCCTAACATTGTCAATTATCCATGGAAGTCTACAAAACACGCGCCGCGCAATTCAACACAAAACTCGGGAAGATTAAAAAGCAGTACAATACCATCAGTTTTTTAAGGCTGATGAGTATTTTGCTAATGCTGGTTTCTTTGTTTTACCTGATCAAAACCGGCAATACTATTTTTACGATTGCCGCAATGCTGCTTTTTACGGCTTTTATTTTTTTGATGAGAAGGCATACAACGCTTTCGCGTAAAAAGGCTATCTGCGAAGCCGTCATAAAAATAAACACTGATGAAACTGACTATCTGGAACGAAAGGCAATTCCGTTTGAAAACGGCGTCGGTTTCAACAGCAATTCACATCCTTACGCTTATGATCTTGATATATTTGGTGCCAATTCACTTTTCCATAATTTAAACCGCACGACAACTTATCCCGGAAAACAGGCTTTAGCTAATGGATTGTGGGAACTTTCACCAAACGAAACCATCTGCCAAAACCAGGAAGCGATTAAAGAATTATCCCAAAAGCTCGAATGGCGCCAGGATTTTATGGCATTGGGAAGAACCGGAAAAGATTCCCATTCTCAATTCACTGCCTTGCAAAAATGGGCAAAATCGGTTATGGCACCGGTTTCTAAGCAATCGTTGCAATTGGCTTATGTGACGCCGGTTTTGTTTTTCGGTGTTATGATAGCCTATATCATCACAGGAAATATTGAGTATACGAAAGTGCTCTCCTTTATTTTTGTGCTGAACATGTCTTTCCTTGGGAAATTTTTCAAGCGGATCAAAGCTGAAATCCAATATGCCGACGGCATCGATAAAACCATCAGGCAATACGGGCTCATCATTGAAAAAATCGAAAACGAAACATTTACTTCTCAAAAACTGTTTGCGCTGCAACAACAACTGCGTGACCAAAAAGCCAGCGTGCAACTGAAAAAGTTGTCCGAATTGTTTTCTTATATGGATGCGATTGGCAATTTGGTTACGACGATGCTTTTCAACGGCACTTTTCTCTTCCACATCCACATTCTGAATGCGCTTCTGAAATGGAAAAAACAAAATGCACAATTGCTCGAATCATGGCTTGAAGTTATCGGTGAATTTGAAATGCTGAACAGTTTAGCGAATTTCTCTTACAACAACCCGGATTTTGCTTTCCCTGAAATCAATTCCAATAAAGAAATCAGCTTTACAAACCTGAGCCATCCACTGTTGAATAAGGCAACACGCGTTGGCAACGACGTAAATTTCCAGCCACAATCATTTATGATTTTAACAGGTTCAAACATGTCCGGGAAAAGTACATTTTTGAGAAGCCTCGGTGTTAACATGGTTTTATCCGGAATGGGAGCGCCGGTCTGCGCCGAAAAGGCGAATGTACATCCGATGCCGGTGATGGTTTCGATGCGATTGTCTGACTCATTGACTGACAGTGAATCTTATTTTTATGCAGAAATCAAGCGCCTTAAGCAAATCATGGACGGACTCGAAAACCAAACGGCTTTTGTATTGCTCGATGAAATCCTGCGTGGCACCAATTCCGACGATAAACGCAGCGGCACTATCGCGGTCGTTAAGAAAATGATTGCCAAAAATGCCATTGGCGCTATTGCCACGCATGATATTGAAGTTTGCCTTACGACCAATGAATTTCCTGAAAAACTCACCAATAAATGCTTCGAAGTTGAAATCATCAACGACGATCTGCATTTTGATTACAAGCTCCGCGATGGCATTTGCAAAAATAAGAGTGCGACATTTTTGATGAAGAAAATGGAAATTATCTAATAATCTTTCAGCAATTTTTTAATTCCAAAAATCCGTGATTTCGCCAAATTGCGCCTCATTGTCCTGTTGGTCATCATATTTGAACAGGTTGTCCCAGGTACCTGGCCGCCAATCTTGATAAAAACTTTATAATATCCTTTTTCAAGACCAGTGATATCAAGGTTGATATGGTCTGACGGTTGCGCGTTAATCGACAAATCAGATTTCGCTATGATGGAAGTTTCGGTATACAAACCTGAATTTAAGATTGCGTTGAAATCCGTATCCTGATAAATCTTCTGAGGGTCCGATGGTACCACCCAAATATTGGTAATATTTTCCTGCGATAAAATATAAACATTTGACGTGGCAGGATTTGGAAATATGACGAATTTGTTATTTACGAAAATGTTTGGATTTCCAATTTTCAAAGGCGCATCGTCGAAGTTTTGCCTGCAATTGATGCCGGTAATTAAGTTTAAGGCAGTTGCATCAGGTAAATTGTCGTCTCCGCTACAGCTTAAAGCGAAAATTGAAATAATGATTAAAAGTTGTTTTTTCATGATTGAGATTGAAGGTTTTTATAGTTCCGACAAATGTAATTGAATAGTTGTTATTTTTCATATTTTCCTGAAGCATCTTCGCAACTCAAACAAAATTTAAAGTTACCTTAAAACCCGATGTTTTTCAATGAAGTGTATGTAACTTTAATACAAATTTTAAATCAAAAACATGCCAATCCAAACCACCAATCCATACAACAACAAAGTTGTTAAGACTTTTGAAGAAATCACTGATACCGAACTCGAAAGCAAAATAGCGAAGGCACATCAGGAGTTTCAGCAATGGCGGCATACAAACGTAAAAGTCCGCGCCAAATTATTGTCAGATGTCGCTGCCATTATGTTACGCCGAAAAGATGAACTCGCCGCATTGATTACACTCGAAATGGGAAAACTCATTGCACAAAGTAAAAGTGAAGTCGAAATGTGCGCTTCTGTCTACCAATATTATGCCGACCACGCCGAAAGATTCCTGGAAGACAAGCCTCTTGAAGTGAAGGATGGAAAAGCATTCGTGCGATTTACGCCAACCGGAATCATTCTGGGTGTCGAGCCCTGAATTTCCCTTTTAACCAGGTAGGAAGACTTGCAGCGCCCAATATCGCTGCCGGAAATGTCATCATGATCAAGCACGCGTCGAATGTGCCGCAATGCGCACAGATGATTGAAGATATTTTCAGGGAAGCCGGTGCGCCTGATGGAATTTACACGAATTTATTCCTCAACAGCAGCAAAATCGCCAGGTTGGCAGAAGATGACCGCATTACCGGAATGTCGCTTACAGGAAGCGAAAAAGCAGGTTCAAGCCTCGCGGAAGCTGCCGGGAAAAATCTCAAGAAATCAGTATTAGAACTGGGCGGAAGCGATGCATTTATCATTCTTGACGATGCAGACATCGATTTGGCGGTTGAAAAAGCAGTTTTAGGAAGATTCAACAATGCCGGTCAATCGTGCACTTCTTCAAAAAGGATTATTGCGGTTGAAAATGTTGCTGATGAATTCCTTGAAAAATTCACGCAAAAAATCACCGGATACAAAGTTGGCGACCCATGCAAAGCGATACGAAAATCGGTCCGATGGTCAGCGAAGAAGCCGCGGAAAAAATAAGACAGCAAGTTGATGATACAGTCAAAGCCGGAGCACGAATTGTTGTCGGAGGCAAACGAATTGACCGTGAAGGCGCGTTTTATGATTTTACAATCCTGACAGATATTCCAGAAGGTTCAGTCGCTTACAAAGAAGAATTATTCTGGACCTGTCGCTTCATTTTATAAAGTTAAAGATGAAGAAGAAGCGATTTCGCTCGCCAATGCCACCGGTTTCGGACTTGGCGGTTCCGTTTTCAGTAAAAATATTGACCGTGCCGTGAATGTAGCCAGCCAAATCGATACCGGAATGGTTTTTATAAATGAGAATTTAGCATCGCGCCCTGACTTGCCTTTCGGCGGAACAAAACGTTCCGGTTATGGAAGGGAATTGTCACCTCTTGGAATTGAAGAGTTTGTGAATAAAAAAGTGATAAAAGTTAGTTAGATGGTTATAGAAAGATAACACGGATTGCACAGATTTTCACCAATTATTTCTTTTATAATTTGTGCAAATCTGTGCAATCTGTGTAAACAAAAAACTGCAACATTTACTGTCGCGGTTTCACAAATTTGGTTGGGTTGGTTATAATCGTTCCGAATGGGTACGGCAAAAATTATCTAGTTGTTGAGCATTACCGGCATTACGAGCATCGTAACGGTTTCGCCATCTTCGAGTCCGTCAACCGGAGTAAGGATTCCCGCGCGGTTCGGCATCGACATTTCCAGTAAAATCATGTCTGATTGTAAATTCGTAAGCATTTCTGTAAGAAAACGTGAGTTGAAACCAATCTGCATGTCATCACCTTGGTAATCACAGGTCAGACGCTCTTCGGCTTTGTTGGAGTAATCGATGTCTTCTGCAGAAATATTCAATTCTGCACCTGCAATTTTCAAGCGGATCTGGTGCGTGGTTTTGTTAGAAAAAATTGCCACACGACGCACAGAACTTAGGAACTGCGATCGGTCGATCATCAATTTATTCGGATTTTCTTTCGGGATTACCGCTTCATAATTCGGGTATTTCCCGTCAATCAACCGGCACATCAAAACGTAATTATCGAAAGAGAATGTTGCATTTGAATTGTTGTATTCGATTTTCACTTCTGCATCCGAAGCACCTAAAATGCTTTTCAAAATGTTCAAAGGTTTTTTCGGCATTATGAAATCGGCTACCTGTGACGCTTTCACGTCAGTGCGTGCATATTTCACTAATTTGTGGGCATCAGTAGCTACGAAAGTCAATCCTTCTGGGGAAAACTGGAAGAAAACGCCAGACATAACCGGACGCAAATCATCATTTCCGGCAGCGAAAATCGTTTTGCTAACCGCAGTTGCCAAAACATCTGCAGGAACCAAAGTTACAGACGGATCGTCAAGGTTTACCGCTTTCGGGAATTCTTCGCCCGGCGCATAAGCCAACGCATATTTTCCAGAATTCGAGCTGATTTCAATCGTACTGTTTTCTTCAACGGTGAATGTCAACGGCTGTTCCGGGAAAGTTTTAAGTATTTCCAATAAAAGTTTCGCGGGAACGGCTACACTGCCTTTGCTTTCCGAATCGATTTCTAAAGTTGCAGACATCGTAGTTTCTAAATCTGAGGCTGAAACCGTCAGGGTTTTACTGTCAAGCTCAAAAAGGAAATTATCTAAGATAGGTAAGGTGTTGCTGCTGTTGATGACGCTTCCCAATACCTGTAATTGTTTTAATAAGTACGAACTCGATACAATAAACTTCATTTTCGTGTTTTTTTTAAATCTTGGTAAAAATCAGTATAATTTTTACATTTTACAAACATATATTTTTTATTTGCTACAATTTTATCAACAGTTTAGCGGCTGTATTTTCTTTTCCTGAGGAACGTAAATAATACACCGAAAACCAGCAAAATCAATAGCGGAACGCCAATCGTAATGATTTGCGACTGCGTATAATTTTCATAAACTTTCTCTTTGTCCAAAGCCGCCAGGCTGACGTTCTGCTGCGTATGGAAATCAGGCCGTTATCATCCAAAAGATAATTCACGCAGTTCATCGCAAACTCTTTATTTCCGTAAACAGCACCAACCCATTTGTCGTAGCCCAATTCCAATGGCTGGAAATTTTTGTCAAGTTGATTGCGGATGACATCTCCGTCAGAAACGACAATCATCTTGTTGGCGGCGCCATCGTCTTTGAAGGTCTTATCGTCGAAAGCTTTCACGCGGTTTTTGAAGACCGAAGTGAATTTTCCCTCGAGCAATAAAGCTACAGGAAAATTTCCTTTTGAATTGGCATAATCGGCTTTAGTCGCTTCTTCAGAAACCATGCTGAGTTTCACTTCAACCGGCGTTCCTATTGGTTTTGAGAACGGTGAAGATTTTAATAAGACTGTTTTTTTAATGTCATTCTGCAATACGTCAATCGGATTGGCAAAATCGAATTTAATGCCGTCGAGGTTCTTTACAATGGGATTGGCATCTTTTTCTCCGGGATAAATCAGCGGTGCATATTTCCAGAAATATTGGGTGTATTGCGTGCCGCTGCCTTCTTGTCCTGTTGCAAGCTTAATTGGCGTAGATTGCTCGTCTTTAATCAGTTCAGGCTCAATCCTGAAGCCGTATTTGAAGAACATATCGTTCAGTCCCACATCATTCGGGTAGGCGAGGGTGGAACCGGTTTGATTCAGGCTGTCCATTTCAATATTTACTGCATCCATCAGCCACAGCGTTTTTCCGCCATTGATGACGAACTGGTCTAAAACCTGCTTTTCTGCATCGGTAAATTTTTCTTTTGGTTTTGCGATGATCGCCAAATCGTATTTTTTCAATGCGGCTGCACTTTGAACCGGTTGTTTCGCGACAGAATCGAGCGTAAATGTGCCGATGTAATATTGTTCGCGGATTTGCTTGATGAAATCGGCCATCAGCAAATCGTGCATTTCGCCGTTGCCTTTAATGACCGCAACTTTCTTCTCTTTTTGTTGGTGACGATGTTGAACGCATTCGCGAAAGCATATTCCATGTGCTGTACCGAACTTTCGACTTTATTTTGCGTTGAAGCTCCCATCAGGTTTTTCAGAAGCGGAATTTTAACCGTACGGTTTTTGTAAGTCGCAATCGCCCACGGAAAAACGACTTCCTGCGTTTGCTTGCCTTTATCTTCAAGCGTTACATTAATCGGAAGCATGCCATTGCCTAAGAATGTGTCTTGTATGGCTTTGTTCAAATCGGTAACCGCTGCGATACTTTGCTTGATTTCCTTTTCGTCTTTTTCAGATTTTATCTCGCCGCTGAGTTTGAATAAATCGTAAATCAACTGGCGTTTCTGCTCTTCCATGCCTTCGGAATCATCAACAGGATTGATGAAACGGAATTCGATGTCAGGATTATAAGCTTTGAATTCCTCAAGTAATTGACGTGTTTCCGTCTGCAGCCTTTTGAATTCTCCGGGAAATTGTCCTTCAAGAAAAACATCAACATACAAAGGCTCTTTCACCTGTTCAATAATCCCAAGCGAAACCGGCGATAAAGTATATCTTTTGTCTTTCGTTAAATCGAATCGGTGGAACCAGAAATGTCCGGCAATATTAATCAAAATCAATAAACCGATGGTAACGAACAGTTTTTTCAAATTGTTTTTTTTGTAGGTACTCATTACGATTTATAGGATTTTAATTTGAAAACGGTTAGCGACAGGAAAACGGTCGAAAGGCTCAGGAAATACAGGATATCACGCGTATCCAGAACGCCGCGCCCCATGCTTTTAAAATGTGCCTGCATTCCGAATGATGCGATTAATGAGTCGAATCCTTTCACGTAAGTGGCAATTCCCTCAAAACCAAAATAGAACACAAAGCACAGGAAAACCGATAATATAAACGCCACAATCTGGTTGTCAGAAAGCGTAGATGTGAAAATGCCAATCGCAGAATAAGCGGCAATGAGGAATAATAATCCAAAGTAAGAACCGATGGTGCTTCCCATATCGATGCTGCTTCCGTCAATTGCCAAATCTGAAGTCACTTTCACATAAATAAAAGTCGGAATGATAGCAATGACAATGAGTAACATCGCACCCAGAAATTTCCCATTCACAATCTGCCAGATGGAAATCGGTTTTGTCAGTAAAAGCTCCAAAGTTCCCTGTTTCTTTTCGTCTGAAAAACTGCGCATCGTTACGGCCGGAATAAGGAAAATCAAAATCCAGGGCGCTAAAGTAAAAAACGGTGCCAGATCGGCATAACCGGAATTCAGGATATTAAAATCGCCTTCAAAGACCCAAAGGAAAAGCCCGTTGAGCAACAGGAAAATGGCGATGACGAGATATCCGATCGGCGAACCGAAAAAGGATTTTATTTCTCTAAGGAGGATTGCTTTCATTATATTTTAGTCAAAAGTTTAAAGTCGAAAGTCGAAAGTCGAAATCCGAAACGCAAAATTACACACAATCTGCTACTTTCCAACTTTCGACTTTTGACTTTAGGCTAATGTTATCAATTTATCAACGCTCCAAGCTTCAGGTTTTGCATTGAACAGTTTTTTTGTGAATGCCCAGACGTCGTAAAATAATTCAGACTGGCGGTAATTTTCCAGATCTTCGTCGGTTTCCCAATAGCTGTAAGTGAAGAAGATGCATTTGTCATTCTTATCCTGGTACAGTTCTAAGAAACGGTTTCCGGGCGCGTTTCGTATTTTTTCCTTCATCAATTCGAAATTGGCAAGGAATGCCGGGATATTTTCTTCGTGGAAGGACATTTTTACGATTCTTACAAACATGGGCATCAATTGAAAGGTTATTATTTTTGCACTTCTCGTTCAAATTTGATGTTTTTAGAATAGACTATAATTTGGTCATATAAATTAGACATCAATCGGTAGCTTTTAAACTCGAGTACGCCGCCTTTAATTTTCATTTCGAGTTTGTCAGTTTTCGGTTCAGATAGAAACGGCGATTTTATATTTTCGATGTAATATTTTTGGTTCACTTTCACAATCGTTCCCGTAGCATATTGCGTCATGTCGTCAGGGCCATTTTCATCTTTTTTGACATAGAATTTGATTTGTGAGCCATTTTGAGAAATTTCGGCACCATAAACAGCATCATGTTTCTGGTTCTTGTAACGCCCATCGATAATTCCATCCTGAAATAATAAGAAAAGCGGCAATACTGAGATCAATAATTTCAATTTCATAATTTAAAGGTTTTGGTTGGTAAAAAAGTTTATGGTTATCACATCACGATAAGTCAATCCTAATAAGCTGGCTGCGCTTCCAACACTCGACGGATTGCTTCGGAAAATCGCTATTTCCAGAAATCCGGCTTCATTGAAAATCGCCAGTTTGTCGCCTTCATAATATTTCACAGGATATTTATCTGATACTGCAATATCAGAATATTTCGGCCAGATGTTTTTGATGTTTCCTTTATTGCCGGGCTTAGCGCCTTGTGAAAGCATCACTTCATACGGACGCCCTTTTGCAGTTTCGACAAAAATCTTCCGGCTGATATTGGTTACCAAATTCCCGAAATGGTCAATGTAGATCACATATCCTTTTATCGAATTCTGGTCGGCAGCAATCACCGGTTTTATTTCGGTAAATTGTTTTATGGATTTGATTTCTTTTCCAATGACATTTAATAAACCGCCTTTGGCGAGATGACAGGCGACTTTCACGAATACATCCAAATCAGTCGCTTCGATATTCAATCGGTCATGGATATTAATCGTGACCATTTTCTGCGGCATGACATTCTGCATCAGCATGCTCAAAATGCCATTATCGGCGCAGATGAAATAATGATCGTTCCACTGTACGGCGATGTGCTGGTTCTCTTTGTTGAGTTCTGCATCAACGCCGATTAAGTGCACTGTGCCTTTCGGAAAAGCCATATACGCCGCACCGATCATATAACTGGCCTCGGCAATATTGAACGGATCGATGTCGTGTGAGATGTCTACGATTTTTGCGTCAGGAAATTCTGTAAAAACCTTACCCTTCAAGGCGCCAACGAAATGGTCTTTAAGTCCGTAATCGGTCGTAAGGGTAATTATTGACATAAAATTGTTTATAACTAAAACAAAAACGTAAGCTGAATTTTCATTAAATTTGGATACAAAGCTAATAATTATCATCGACTATTTTTTAATTAAATACTACTCCATTTGAACGAAAGAATCATTGAGCTCATAGACATCGCTCCGAAAGATTTTTGGGGCGCTCAAGACACTCATCTTGAAACCATTAAAAAATACTATCCGAAATTGAAAATCGTTGCGCGCGGCACGACGATAAAGGCTTTTGGTGAAAAAGAAGTGCTTGATGAATTCGAAAACCGTTTCCACAGGCTCATGCTGCATTTTACGCGTTACAATAACATTGACGACAATGTCATCGAGCGTGTAATCGAAGGCGGAAGCCAGCAGGTAGAGCGCATGGGCGACCACGACAAAATCCTCGTTCACGGCGTAGGCGGCAAGATCATCAAGGCGATGACGCCGAACCAGCAGCTTCTGGTCGATACGATGAACAAGAACGACATGGTTTTTGCAGTCGGCCCGGCCGGAACCGGGAAAACCTACACAGGAGTGGCGATGGCGGTAAAAGCTTTGAAAGAAAAGCAGGTCAAGAGAATTATCCTGACACGTCCTGCAGTTGAAGCCGGTGAAAATCTTGGTTTTCTTCCGGGAGATATGAAGGAAAAACTCGATCCGTACATGCAGCCATTATACGATGCGTTGCGCGACATGCTTCCTAATGAAAAACTGGAAGATTATATTTTGAAGGGAATTATCCAGATTGCACCGCTGGCATTCATGCGCGGACGAACGCTGGACAATGCTTTCGTAATTCTTGACGAAGCGCAGAATACAACGCATTCCCAAATGAAAATGTTCCTGACCCGTATGGGGAAAAACGCAAAATTCATGATTACTGGCGATCAGGACAAGTCGATTTGCCACGTAGGACAATTTCGGGATTGAAAGAAGCATTGCTGGTTTTAAAAGATATCGACGGCATCGGCATTATTTACCTCGATGATAAGGATATCGTTCGCCACAGACTCGTTAAAAAAGTGATTGACGCTTATAAGCAGATTGAAAATCACGATTAAAAATCGACGATCATTACATGTATTAAAGGCCGAAACACCCACAATGTTTCGGCTTTTTCATTATCAATTGTCAATTTTTCACCGATTCCCTTCAGATAACCAGTGAAACTCCTTATTCGCCAGCTGGAATTTACGGTGATTGTTGACCAAATCAAAAATCACAGAATCTCCTTTGATTTTTGTCTTCAGTTTCAATTTGTCTTTTCCATCAAAATCATAATGCGCGGTAAATAAGTAAATGCTATCCGCCTTTTTATAAGTAAAGCAAGTCAATGTGTTTTTCACTGAATCGCGTGCATAATAAAAATATCCACGCCGGTACCTGCGGCTTAAAATTGTATCCGTTGTATTGACGCTGATAACTTGCCATTTGTCAAAAATAATATCCTTCCACGCCAGTGAATCATTCGCTAAAACCGGAATTGTGTCGTTGTTGACGATGTAATGCTGAACGTCATAAACACCTTCCGCAAAACCCTTTTTGTCCTGCATGGCATAATATTCATAAGTGTCGTAAAGCACAAATGCATTCAATGCAAAAAAGATAATTTTGAGTATAAGCCTTGTTATTCGCATCCATCTTTTTGCCGATGAAAAATGATAAGCCGAACTGATGTGTGTCGGACGGTTAAAAATGAAAAAAGTAAAAATCCTCTTTAAATCGGGCGTCAGCATCAAAAAGCACATGATTACCAAATGTATCGAAAACAGCTTTACAGGAACATCGTAACACAAATTCAGCATCATCACATTAATGAAAACGCCAAGCCCGATGAATAATCCCAGCGTTACCGTGCGGCGGAAAAGCAACAGGAAAAACACAACCATTTCCATCAATCCCGAAAAGAACTGATAAGCGTCGGAATAACCTATAAAAGCCCAGGTAAACCGCATCGGCAGGTAATCACCCAGCGGTGTCGCCAGCTGGCTCAGGGATGGAAATCCCATCTGCATCATAAAAAGTTTAATACTGCCGTAAACAAACGCGATAAAGCAAATGAAATACCGCATGGTTGTCCAGATGATATAATCGAGCTTGCGATAATTTTTGCGGTTGTAATCCAAAGCCGTCCAAAGCACCGTTCCTACCGTAGCAATTGTCAGGTATAAAATTACCTGAACCCATCCGTAAGAGGTATCTCCGCTGCCATTTAAAGGCACGAGTTTGTCCTGAAAATGTAAAATGTAATCGTTGAATCCGTAAACCATCCAGTCAACAATTGCTACTTGCGGTTTAGTGAGCCAAATCATCAGCGCGCCAAAATCGGTCATCGAAAACGACAGGATGTAAAAAACAAAATACAGGAAGAAAAACCGAAAAAGGATTTTGTGCCATTGGGCCAATGAGAATTATCAGCAGTCATATATTTAAATATAATGTTTTGTAAATCAAATATATAATTTTTATTTAATGTGCTAATCGATATAAAACATTGTTCTACTAAGGTTTGTAATAATTATGCCACATGAGATGATACATTTCCATTTAAAACTTTAAGAATTTCTACGGCTTTCCCGTAATACAACCAATCGATAAAAATTGTATTTTACCTTGAGGGAAGGGGAGGATGCATCCCTACGGAAAAAATAAAATTTACGGTTATGGGTTTGCCATAAAAATTGTTAAAGTTTTCTACTCGTTTTAACGTACTCATAGAGAAAAAGCAATATAATTTTAATACTTTTCAATATTGGCGGGACTTAACGACCTATTTCTGGACTTAACGACCTCTACCTTGGTCTTCACGACGTCCACCTTAGTCTTCACGACCGTTTCTTTAGATTTCACGATGCATTTCTAACATTTCACTACCTGTTACTGACACCTCACGACCACTTCTTGATGCTTCACCACGCATTTCCAATAGCTCACGACCTGTTTCCCAGACTACACGACGCATTTCTAAGCCATAACCAACCTAGTGAACTTTCATTCGTCAAAATCTAAAATCTAAAATCTAAAATCTAAAATCTAACTCATATCTTTGCAGCCTAAACTACAAAACATACAATGAGCAGCACAATCACAACAACAAACTTCAATTTTCCCGGGCAAAAATCGGTCTATCATGGCAAGGTCAGGGAAGTATACAATATCAACGACGAATTATTGGTAATGATTGCCACCGACAGGCTTTCCGCTTTTGACGTTGTTATGCCGAAAGGAATTCCATACAAAGGACAAATCCTGAACCAGATCGCCACCAGATTCATGGAACTGACGCAAGACATCGTTCCGAACTGGCTTATTGCCACACCAGATCCGAACGTAGCAGTCGGGCATTTGTGCGAACCATTCAAGGTAGAAATGGTAATCCGCGGTTATCTTTCAGGTCACGCAGCACGCGAATATACTTCAGGCAAAAGAACTTTATGCGGCGTAACAATGCCCGAAGGTTTAAAAGAAAACGATAAATTTCCGCAACCAATCATCACACCTTCCACAAAAGCCGACAACGGCGAGCACGACGAAGATATTTCTCGTGAGGACATCCTTGCAAAAGGGATTGTTTCTGAAGAAGATTATTTAGTATTAGAGAATTACACCAGAGCATTATTCCAGCGTGGGACTAACATCGCGGCGTCACGCGGACTCATTCTCGTCGATACAAAATATGAATTCGGGAAAACCAGAGACGGTAAGATCGTTTTGATTGATGAAATCCACACACCTGATTCTTCGCGTTATTTTTATGCCGAAGGTTATGAAGGCAGGCAGGAGCGAGGCGAGGAGCAAAAGCAATTGTCGAAAGAATTCGTAAGGCGCTGGCTTATTGAAAACGGTTTTCAGGGCAAAGAAGGACAGCAAATTCCAGACATGACCGATGATTATATTGCAACTGTTTCAGACCGATACATCGAGTTGTATGAAAAAATCCTCGGCGAGCCATTCGTAAAAGCTGATATTTCGAACATTCAGGAACGCATTGAAAAAAATGTGCTCGAATATTTAAAATAAATTTTAAAAAATATTTTATCACGTGAAACCGCTCTGTCAGGCGGTTTTTCCGTTTTTATGCAATATGAAATTTCAGGTTCAGATGTTAAAATATTCTAAAAAAATAAAATTACTGTAACAATCTGCAAGCGCCTTCGTCTATTCTATATCATCATTAATCAAAAATCAATCATCATGAAAAATTCAATCACAATGCTCGTAATCGCATTAACAACTTCTGTTTTTGCCAACACTACAAATGCTGCAACCTCTAAAGTGTCTGACATATCTGCAGTAACAATCAGTCCGAAACATTCCTTTTACAACGACCTTGAAGGTACAAAATATGTTTCTTATGCTGATGCCAACCTTATTGCAACAGAATTGGGTTCGCTCAAAAAATCACCAAAAACCATGTCTGACATCATCGGTGCCGATTTAAAAATCACCGAAGCGAAACTGGACAAAAAAGTTGTCTTGAAAAAAAAAACAAGCAAAAAAACAATCATTTAAGAAAGCATTGAATAATTAATTCTGACGCATTTCTTATTACTTCACCGTAATCATTAATCATTAAATAAATCAATCATGAGAAAAACAATCATTTGTTTGGCTATGGCATGCATGTCATTCACCAATTTCGCACTGGCTGCAAATAGTCAAAATGCTGTCACGGCTTCAATAGCTAAAACTTACAGCGAAGGAACACCACTTTGTCTTGCCATTTGCAAAGGCGATGTAGAAATCGTAAAAAAATTCATCGAATATGGCGCAGATGTCAACGAAAATTCCAACGGAATGACGCCACTGATGTACGCCGCACGTTACAATCACGTAGAAATCATGAAATACCTGATTGAGAACGGCGCCGATGTAAAGCAGAAAGACGGCAAAGGCAACACTGCCCTGAAATATGCAGAAATGTCAAAAGCTTATGCAGCTGTTCAATTCCTCAAAGAACTTCCGAAAAAATAATCCTTTTCATAAATGCAAAAAGCACCATTAGCGATAATGGTGCTTTTTTTATGCTTTTAGGCCACGAATTAGCACGAATAAAATTTGTGCGAATTAGTGGAAATTCGTGTTTAAAATTAATCCTTAAAATAAGAAAAAGTTTCGTTATTCTCGATTTTCAAAAGTGCCTCATAAATCAGTTTGATGACATTTTCAACGTCATTTCTGTGAACCAT
This sequence comes from Flavobacterium sp. 3HN19-14, assembly GCF_051373205.1. Lineage (NCBI taxonomy): Bacteria > Pseudomonadati > Bacteroidota > Flavobacteriia > Flavobacteriales > Flavobacteriaceae > Flavobacterium > Flavobacterium sp. 3HN19-14. The sequence goes on along the minus strand of NZ_JBPPZT010000001.1, from coordinate 2,894,988 downwards.
TTCAACAGTGGTATGCATGTAACGCAATGGCAATGAGATTAAAGCTGAAGCCACGCCGCCATTGCTGTAAGCGAAAGCATCGGTATCGGTTCCGGTAATCCTTGAAGACGCCAGTCTCTGAAACGGAATTTCTTTTTCAGTTGCCGTATCGAGAATCAATTCCCTTAAATTATTCTGAACCGCAGGCGCATAAGTCACAACCGGGCCTTTTCCGATTTTGATTTCGCCCTCGATTTTTTTATTGATCATCGGCGTTGTCGTATCATGGCAAACGTCTGTTACAATAGCGACATTTGGCTTGATGGTTTTCGTAATCATTTCGGCGCCGCGCAATCCAACTTCTTCCTGAACCGAATTTGTAATGTACAAACCGAAAGGCAATGTTTTTTTATTTTCGTGTAATAAACGCGCCACTTCTGCAATCATAAACCCGCCCATCCTGTTGTCAATCGCACGGCATATGAATTTATCACCATTCAAAACCATGAATTCATCAGGATAAGTGATAACGCAACCAACATGAACGCCGAGTTTTTCAACCTGTTCTTTATTTTCGCAGCCTAAATCAATGAAAAGGTTGTCGATTTTCGGACTCTCCTCTTTATCGCGATTTCGGGTATGAATGGCCGGCCATCCAAAAATGCCTTGTACAATGCCATTTTTTGTGTGGATATTGACGCGTTTTGACGGCGCAATCTGGTGGTCGGAACCGCCATTTCTTATCACATAAATCAAGCCGTCCTCGGTGATGTAATTTACATACCACGAAATTTCGTCGGCGTGGCCTTCAATCACCACTTTATATGGCGCATCAGGATTTATAACCCCAACAGCCGTTCCATACGTATCTGTTATAAAAGTGTCAACGTAAGGTTTCAGGTAATCCATCCAGATTTTTTGTTCGGAAGATTCGAAACCGGTAGGAGAGGCGTTATTCAGGTATTTTTCTAGGAATGCCATCGAGGCGTCGTTCAGTATTGTAGTATTCATTTTATAAAATTTTTGCTAAATTATAAATTTGGCATCACAGTTGCGTATATAATGTATAATTTTGAAATTTAAATTTGCTTTATGAAATTCTTCCCGTATTTATTGATTGCCCTGTTTTTTTCTGTCGCCGCGTTTGCCCAGACAGATGAGGAAGACGCGAAAAAGAAGAATACTTGAACCAACCGATGGATACAACTTTACAAAGGCCAATTGAGCTGCCGGAATTGTATCTCGACCCCAACCAGGCAAAAGCAGATGCATTAACCAAACAGCAATTCGACAGACTGCAACGCCGTGTTTATAAAGTTTATCCTTACGCAAAAACCACAGCTGCGACTTTAGTTGCGCTTAATGAGGGAATGGCGAAGATGAAAACCAGTCGCGAAAAGAAAAAATATTTCAAGATTGTTGAGGATTACCTAAATAATACTTTCGAGGAACAGCTTAAGAAATTGTCTACAAAAGACGGCCAGATTTTGATAAAGCTTATTTATCGGCAGACAGGCGAGACTACTTTCGATTTGATTAAAGAATATAAAAGTGGCTGGAAAGCGTTTTGGTCAAACAATACCGCCAAAATTTTCAACCTTAATTTAAAGGCAAAATATACGCCGATGGACGTCCATGAAGATTACTGGATTGAAACTATTTTGTACCGCGCCTTTGAAAACGGAAGATTGGTAAAGCAAGATGCCGTTTATAAAGTCGATTATGATGCGATGTCGAATTTTTGGGTAGACAAACTCTCGAAAGCCAAAAAGCAAGCTGCTCAATAATTTTGTTGATGCAATAAAAAAGTCCTGTCGTAACTGACAGGACTTTTTAATTCAAAACAGTCGTATTATTTTTTGAGGAATTTCCTGGTGTATTTTTTTCCGTCGGTAGCTTTTATCAATAAGATGTAAGTTCCGGTTGAAAGGTTTTTTACTGAAATTGCATTATTTGAAATTGCCGGGCTTGCAACCAATCTTCCCGAAAGATCAAATATTTGTACTGATTCCGAAGTCGACATCGCATTTCCAACTTTGATATTCAATTGATCTGCAACCGGGTTAGGATAAACGCTGAATGTATTGCTGTCAACATTTTCAGTGCCAAGCGTAGTGCCTTCAGTAACACTCATTCTGTTATTAATCGCAGGATTATAAATGGTATCTACAGTTCCTGACGGCCATTTAATAACGATTTTATCAATTGCGGTAGCAGTACCCAATCCGAAATGCATGTTCAATGTGCTCATATATCCAAAGCCTTCACCGCTTCTCACATCCCTGATTTGTTTGCCCCAGGCACCGTAAATTTCGACTCTGGCGCCAATTCCGTTGCTGTTGGTTTCGATTCCGTGCAAAGTTATCGAAGTCCAGTTGTTACCGTTCGGAGTGGCAAAACGAACCGTATTTCCGTTCAGGATATCAAGGAAACCATCACCATTCAAATCACCTACAGCACCAATATTGATGCCGCCAGGGTAGGCAACCAATTCAAAAGTGCCATCTCCTTTTCCGAACATAATTTTGTTACTGTTGGCGAGCACGTCCATGTTTCCGTCATTGTCAAAATCGTAAGAAATCCAGTCTCTGGCGGTCGATGTATTGGTATCCCAACCAGACCCTGCAGTTATATTGGTGTAAGCTTCTTCAGTTGTATTGGTCGTATCTAGGTTGTTTCTGAAAAATCTTGTTGCTGCGCCACCATTTGAACCGATTAAGATATCCATATCACCATCGTTGTCAAAATCTTCAATAGCAGAAGACCAGGAAACTTACAGGTTGAAAATTAATTCCTGCAATTGCTGAAATATCAGTGAAAACGCCATTTCCGTCATTTCTGTGAATTTCACATGGCGGCCCTGAACATTTTGAAATGAACATGTCCTGATCGCCATCGTTATCAAGGTCGGTTCGATAATGAAGCGTAATTTCCGCCGCCCGGCGTAATTCCCAGAGAATAAGCGCCAGCTGTAACGCCTGACTGGTAATATGTGTAGGTTCCGGAACCGTTGTTCAGGTAATATACATTCGGATTGATATCGTGGCATGAAAAAGCATCTAGATTTCCATCATTATTGATATCGATGAAATTCGTTCTCTGGCAGAAAATAGACTGTGGAGGTGTATAATTCGTATAAGCAGTTCCGGTTGAATTGGAAATCCACAAAGTCAATCCGCCGCCGCTTCCAAGCAATAAATCATTGAATCCATCTTTGTTGAGATCTCCCGCTGCAAGACTCCATCCCGGCATACGGCTTGTTCCGTTTATCGGATAATTTGTCGGAGTGAATGTGCCATTATCCCCCTGGACATTTACCCTTAAATTGTTATTGTCGACGCTGGCGATATCGTCCTTCCCATCACCATTCATATCAACGACACACATATTATAATCGCTCGTATTGACGGTTGAAATTGTTTGCGACGTATAATGCACCGGTACAACGATTACATCTTCGATGATTTGGAAATCAAAACCGGCATCGCTCCATTTGTTATCCCAGGCTATATAATAAGTAACTCCCGCAAGTGCATCAAAGGTCTTTTTGGATAAATTTGAAAATGTATTTCCTGAATTACAGGCAATTGTTCCTGAATTGTCATCGCTGGTTACACAAGTCAACCCACCTGAGCAAGAACCGGTATATACACTGAAATTGGTGTCTTTGCAGATATTCTGCGGCAAGTCTGAAGTTATCGTTACATGCGCATCCTCTGCAACAGAATAGGTATACCATTTTCCTTTTGCGGCAGTTGAACATGAAGTTGTCTGGTTTGTGCCATCAAGAGCTGCAACAGTTGTAACTCCGGCTGTAACCGGCACGGCAGTCGTACACGGACTTGGTACAAATGGCGCTTCGATGATTTGGAAATCAAAACCTTGCGTTTGCCCCCATTTGTTGTCCCATACAATATAATAAGTTGTTCCTGCAACGACTTCAAAGGTTTTTTTAGATAGGTAGGAGGTGCCGTCGGAACATACAACGGTTCCGCCGTCATCATCCCCGACATAACAAGCGAGGCCGCTGCAATTACCTGTGTAGACGTTAAAGTTGGTGTCTTTACAGATGTTTTGCGCAAGGTCGGAGGTAACTGTAAGGCTGTAATTTGCTGTGGGAGTATAAGTATACCATTCCGCCAGTGTTTCGCCTGAACAATTCGACGTGATGTTTTGGCCATCGATCAACGCGATAGTTGTCACACCTGCGGTTATCGGCACAGCAGTGTCGCAGGTATCTTGTGAATAGGATTGCTGGAATCCCAACGCAAATAATACTACAGCTATCTTTCTATAAAGATTACCGTAGATTATCGGTTTGTTTTTTGTAAAGTTCATTTTCATTTTGTTGGTGTATTAAGGTTTGTATTATTCGCAATCATTAAGTGAATTGATCCATTGTCTGACAAGCTCGAGGCCTTCTTCGTGAATCAATGTGCGTCCGTGAAGCGGCATTCTGTAGGTTTCGTTGGTTGTATTGAGTCTGTAATACATCATCGACCTAGCAATTCTTCCCGGTGCTACAATTTTGTCAAGCTGCGGAGGCAAATCCTGTAAATCCTGGTGTTGACGCAAACACCCATATTGGCGTCATTATTCCCGGTTTCACTAAATGCAAAACGCATCGGCCTGTAATCGCAATGCCTGTCGGTCATATGGCAATGGGAGCAGTTGGCATCAACGTAAGAACGTACCCGCAACGAAAGAGATTTCGAAGTATCGCGATAATCGATTGTCGAGTGCTCCTGTGTTGGGAGCGTGAAATTACCGTCGAGATAACCTGCTTCAATCCATTTCATGAGTTGGTTTTTATTTCCGTCTTTATAATTATAGTCAAAATTGAGATTTTGCGGTTTGATACCAATTGGAATATAGGTTGTGACTTCTGTTTGTTTCGATTTGTGGCATACGATGCATTGCGGCGCGGTCGGAATCCTGTAATCGACGGTCTTGAGCACATCGTTCTCATTTTTCCATTCGATATGTGTTATACTGCCTTCCAAGTCGAAAAAAGCTTCGGTTTGGTCATCATTCCAAATATAATCTGCAAAAATCCAACCGTCTGCTTTGCGAATCATCACTCTTGTTTCAACGATTCTTGTTCCGCCGACATTGGCAATATTCTGGACGTTATCGTAATAAAACGTTTTTATCAGTGCCGCACCGACGGGCAATTCGAGCACTGTGTTATCGCTGTTGAAAGTAGCTTTGACGCCTTTGGGCATCCAAATAAAACGTTTTTTCAGGGCATAATCTGTAAACAAAGCGCTTGCTGGCTGAAAAGGCAATACATTGAGTGCCGGATTTTGCAATTTCATTTCGCCTTCAAAGAACTTGTATTCTGATAATTTTTGGTAAGGGACTTTCGTCAAATCTACTGTTACAGGAGAAGTTTCAACTGGAATATAGCCATCATCTTCTGTTTTTGAGCACGGACCAGTCTGATGATAATACAAAAAATTGCCAGCGTATATAAGAAAAGGTAACTTTTTTTCATAAAATCGGTAGGTTTCCTTGTCAAAAGTATCAAAAAAATGATTAAGTATTTGTTCTTTAGAATGTTAATTTTGATTTTTTGTTATGTAGTTTTTACTGTCGTGACGTTTAGCATGTGTAAATGGCTGCATTCTTCAAAACTTGATAACAGTCAAGTGTTGATTTACCCTAATCTGGGAAGAGAATAAATAGTGTTTTAATGCGAAAACGATTTCGTTTTTATTCAATCTTTAATGAACTTCGGAATGGTTAAAAAATAATTTATTTGCAAAAAACATAAAACCAGTTACTTAGGGATTTTGCAGTGAATTTCTCGAAAAAAAGCCATTGAAAAGTTTGCATAAACCGAAAAGCGGTGTACTTTTGCACCCGCATTCAGAGCGACGTTCATTTATACAGACTGCAAGATTTAAGGAATTGAAAAAAGCGAAAAAATATTTGCGCAATGCGATGAAGATATTATCTTAGCCCTCCGCAAAATATTTAACAGCTTGATTTTGTTTTTGATAAGAAAAAAGAAAATTTTTTTCATTTTTTTTCTTGCACAGGTAAAAAGAAGTTGTACTTTTGCACCCGCTTTGGGAATGAAGCGGAGAAGAGAAGAAGACACGTTCATAGACATATTGGATTGACAGCCGTTACGGGAGAGATTCCGTAACAAAGAAAAAAAGAGTAAGGTGAATCGGAAGATTTACGAAAAACGTTAGCTATTCGTCTAAAAATTAGCTGAAGAGATTCAGCAAACAATATACGATGAAGAGTTTGATCCTGGCTCAGGATGAACGCTAGCGGCAGGCTTAACACATGCAAGTCGAGGGGTATAGTTCTTCGGAACTAGAGACCGGCGCACGGTGCGTAACGCGTATGCAACCTACCTTTCACAGGGGGATAGCCCAGAGAAATTTGGATTAATACCCCATGGTGTATCAGAGTGGCATCACACAGATACTAAAGTTCCAACGGTGAAAGATGGGCATGCGTCCCATTAGCTAGATGGTAAGGTAACGGCTTACCATGGCAACGATGGGTAGGGTCAGTGGAGGGAGATCCCCCACACTGGTACTGAGACACGGACCAGACTCCTACGGGAGGCAGCAGTGAGGAATATTGGTCAATGGGCGCAAGCCTGAACCAGCCATGCCGCGTGCAGGATGAAGCATCTATGGTGTGTAAACTGCTTTTGTACGGGAAGAAACACCGGTTCGTGAACCGGCTTGACGGTACCGTAAGAATAAGGATCGGCTAACTCCGTGCCAGCAGCCGCGGTAATACGGAGGATCCAAGCGTTATCCGGAATCATTGGGTTTAAAGGGTCCGTAGGCGGCCAGGTAAGTCAGTGGTGAAAGCCCATCGCTCAACGGTGGAACGGCCATTGATACTGCCAGGCTTGAATTCTCGGGAAGTAACTAGAATATGTAGTGTAGCGGTGAAATGCTTAGATATTACATGGAATACCAATTGCGAAGGCAGGTTACTACCGGTGGATTGACGCTGATGGACGAAAGCGTGGGTAGCGAACAGGATTAGATACCCTGGTAGTCCACGCCGTAAACGATGGATACTAGCTGTTCGGGGCAACCTGAGTGGCTAAGCGAAAGTGATAAGTATCCCACCTGGGGAGTACGGGCGCAAGCCTGAAACTCAAAGGAATTGACGGGGCAGCACAAGCGGTGGAGCATGTGGTTTAATTCGATGATACGCGAGGAACCTTACCAAGGCTTAAATGTAGATTGACAGGACTGGAAACAGTTTTTCCTTCGGGCAATTTACAAGGTGCTGCATGGTTGTCGTCAGCTCGTGCCGTGAGGTGTCAGGTTAAGTCCTATAACGAGCGCAACCCCTGTTGTTAGTTGCCAGCGAGTCATGTCGGGAACTCTCGCAAGACTGCCAGTGCAAACTGTGAGGAAGGTGGGGATGACGTCAAATCATCACGGCAGCTTACGCCTTGGGCTACACACGTGCTACAATGGCCGGTACAGAGAGCAGCCACCTCGCGAGGGGGAGCGAATCTACAAAACCGGTCACAGTTCGGATCGGAGTCTGCAACTCGACTCCGTGAAGCTGGAATCGCTAGTAATCGGATATCAGCCATGATCCGGTGAATACGTTCCCGGGCCTTGTACACACCGCCCGTCAAGCCATGGAAGCTGGGGGTGCCTGAAGTCGGTGACCGCAAGGAGCTGCCTAGGGTAAAACTGGTAACTAGGGCTAAGTCGTAACAAGGTAGCCGTACCGGAAGGTGCGGCTGGAACACCTCCTTTCTAGAGAAAGACGCAATACTGACGATGTTAATCGGAAGTTCAAATTACTCTTTGCTGTTGATTCAAATAATACAATCCAAGAAAAAAAGTACAGAGTCTCGTAGCTCAGCTGGTTAGAGTACAACACTGATAATGTTGGGGTCCCAGTTCGAGTCTCGGCGGGACTACTATTTTTTATTTAAGATTTTAGAATTCAGATTTTAGAATTGAAAAGGCTTGGGAAAGGAAATTCTGGAAGTTGAGGGATTCAATCAATCTGAATTCTGAAATCTAAGATCAGAAATCAATTGGGGGATTAGCTCAGCTGGCTAGAGCGCCTGCCTTGCACGCAGGAGGTCATCGGTTCGACTCCGATATTCTCCACTATCCGCCCCGGCGGAAACCGTTCATTGACATATTGGGATAAGAAAATATTTAAAAAGTAGAAAGACACAGTTTTTCCATATTCGTATGGGAGAACAAAAAGTACAATAAGCAAAATAAGGGCGTATGGGGGATGCCTAGGCTCTCAGAGGCGAAGAAGGACGTGATAAGCTGCGAAAAGCGCCGGGGATGAGCACACATCAGTTGATCCGGCGATATCCGAATGGGGCAACCCAATGCATTGAAGATGCATTACCCGATAGGGGCAAACCCGCTGAACTGAAACATCTAAGTAGGCGGAGGAGAAGAAAACAAAAGTGATTCCGTAAGTAGTGGCGAGCGAACGCGGATTAGCCCAAACCAATGTTGTCACGGCAAGATTGGGGTTGTACGGCAGGCGAGATTGAATGCAAAGTGAACCGGAAAGGCCTGGAAAGGCTCAGCCATAGAGGGTGATAGCCCCGTATGGGTAAGCGATGATATTCATAGTGGTATCCTGAGTAGGGCGGGGCACGTGAAACCCTGTCTGAATCTGGCAGGGCAGATCCGCTAAGGCTAAATACTCCTGAGAGACCGATAGTGAACCAGTACCGTGAGGGAAAGGTGAAAAGAACCGTGAATAACGGAGTGAAACAGATCCTGAAACCATACGCCTACAAGCGGTCGGAGCCCATTCGTTGGGTGACGGCGTGCCTTTTGCATAATGAGCCTACGAGTTAACGTTGCCGGCAAGGATAAGGACTTCAGGTCCAGATCCGTAGCGAAAGCGAGTCTGAACAGGGCGCTTTAGTCGGTAGTGTTAGACGCGAAACCGTGTGATCTACCCATGGGCAGGATGAAGCTGTGGTAACACACGGTGGAAGTCCGAACCGGTTGACGTTGAAAAGTCTTCGGATGACCTGTGGGTAGGGGTGAAAGGCCAATCAAACTCGGAAATAGCTCGTACTCCCCGAAATGCATTTAGGTGCAGCGCTGGATATAGTTATATAGAGGTAGAGCTACTGATTGGATGCGGGGGCTTCACCGCCTACCAATTCCTGACAAACTCCGAATGCTATATAATGTTTACCAGCAGTGAGGGCTTGGGTGCTAAGGTTCAGAGTCCGAGAGGGAAAGAACCCAGACCATCGGCTAAGGCCGCCAAATATATGCTAAGTTGAAAGAACGAGGTTTGTCTGCCCAGACAGCTAGGATGTTGGCTTGGAAGCAGCCATTCATTTAAAGAGTGCGTAACAGCTCACTAGTCGAGCGGACGAGCATGGATAATAATCGGGCATAAGCATATTACCGAAGCTATGGATTGATAGCAATATCAGTGGTAGGGGAGCATTCCATCAGGGTTGAAGGTGTGTCGTAAGGCATGCTGGACCAGATGGAAAAGAAAATGTAGGCATAAGTAACGATAATGCGGGCGAGAAACCCGCACACCGAAAGACTAAGGTTTCCTCAGCTATGCTAATCAGCTGAGGGTTAGTCGGGTCAGTAAGGCGAACCCGAAAGGGACAGTCGATGGCCAACGGGTTAATATTCCCGTACTACTCATTACTGTGATGGGGTGACGGAGTGATGAAAGCGCCGCGAACTGACGGAATAGTTCGTTGAAGGCTGTAGCTATATTCTTTACAGGCAAATCCGTAGAGAATGGCAAAGGCCGATAGTACACGGAGTCTTCGGACAAAGTGATAGTGCGCCTAAGGGCTTCCAAGAAAAACCTCTAAACTTCAGGTAGTGAGTACCCGTACCGTAAACCGACACAGGTAGTCGAGGAGAGAATCCTAAGGTGCTCGAGAGATTCATGGCTAAGGAATTAGGCAAAATAGACCTGTAACTTCGGGAGAAAGGTCGCCCCGTGCAAACGGGCCGCAGTGAAGAGGTCCAGGCGACTGTTTATCAAAAACACAGGGCTCTGCAAAATCGTAAGATGAAGTATAGGGCCTGACACCTGCCCGGTGCTGGAAGGTTAAGAGGAGATGTTATCTTCGGAGAAGCATTGAATTGAAGCCCCAGTAAACGGCGGCCGTAACTATAACGGTCATAAGGTAGCGAAATTCCTTGTCGGGTAAGTTCCGACCTGCACGAATGGTGTAACGATCTGGACACTGTCTCAGCCATGAGCTCGGTGAAATTGTAGTAACGGTGAAGATGCCGTTTACCCGCAGTGGGACGAAAGACCCTGTGCACCTTTACTATAGCTTAGTATTGACTTTGGATAAGTGATGTGTAGGATAGGTGGGAGACTTCGATCCTGCGTCGCCAGGCGTAGGTTAGTCATTGTTGAAATACCACCCTTTGCTTATCTGAAGCCTAACCCCGTGCTGCGGGGACATTGCTTGGTGGGTAGTTTGACTGGGGTGGTCGCCTCCAAAAGAGTAACGGAGGCTTCTAAAGGTTCCCTCAGTACGCTTGGTAACCGTGCGTAGAGTGCAATGGCATAAGGGAGCTTGACTGAGAGACATACAGGTCGATCAGGTACGAAAGTAGAGCATAGTGATCCGGTGGTTCCGCATGGAAGGGCCATCGCTCAAAGGATAAAAGGTACGCCGGGGATAACAGGCTGATCTCCCCCAAGAGCTCATATCGACGGGGGGGTTTGGCACCTCGATGTCGGCTCGTCACATCCTGGGGCTGGAGAAGGTCCCAAGGGTTGGGCTGTTCGCCCATTAAAGTGGCACGCGAGCTGGGTTCAGAACGTCGTGAGACAGTTCGGTCTCTATCTACTGCGGGCGCAAGAAATTTGAGTGGATCTGATTCTAGTACGAGAGGACCAGAATTCGACCGACCGCTGGTGTATCTGTTGTCCCGCCAGGGGCACCGCAGAGTAGCTACGTCGGGAAGGGATAAGCGCTGAAAGCATATAAGCGCGAAACCCACCACAAGATGAGATTTCTTTTAAGGGTCGTGGAAGATGACCACGTCGATAGGCTACAGGTGTAAAGGCAGTAATGTCATAGCCGAGTAGTACTAATAACCCGTAAGCTTATGTGCGCTCCTCCCGCCCGCAAGGGCGGGAAGAAACTTTCTTTCAAATGAATATTTACTTTATCCCAGTACGTCAAAGATATTAGTGATTGTTGGCAGATTCAATCTGCCACCCTTCGCAAAACGACTTAAGGTGGTTATTGCGGCGGGGCTCACCTCTTCCCATCCCGAACAGAGAAGTTAAGCCCGCCTGCGCAGATGGTACTGCAGTTTGTGGGAGAGTATGTCGTCGCCTTTCTTTAGTGAAGCCCAGCTTGAAAAAGCTGGGCTTCTTTTTTATAGGTGCGACGCAGTTCGGGCATAGCCCTCGGGTCGTCGCCTTTCTTTTGAAAACCCTTCATGGAAACATGAGGGGTTTTTTGTTATAACAACGTCCCAACCTTCGGGGTTGTTTGGCAGTGTAGTTGATTGAATTCTGCGCGTTAGGGATGGGAGTGGAAAGCCCGGAGCCGATTTTATAGCTCAATCAATGGTGGGATACCGTGGCGAGGACTTGCAGCGACAGCCCGACGGCGCTAACCATAAGTTCATTCCAAAACAGGAAGTTCCTGCGCCGGAACGCCAAAAAAATCTTATTATGAAAATAGAATTTATATATTCATCGCAAAGAAAAGATTGTGCGATAAAGCAATAATTCAGGAAAAGTATTTATATTTGGATTTCTAAATCTTTGTTTATGAAAAAGTTGTGTTTCCTTGCCGTGTTTTTGTTGTCATTTGCGTCTTACGGAAAATCGATTCCGACGCCCTTATTGTACAGGCTTTCGAAAAGAATACTGGCTGAAACAGAGCATTTTATATCAGACAACAACACAACTAAAACTACCATCAAAACCAAAAGCGGTAAACAAAAACTTCCTAAATCGTGTCCGCTGAAATGCCAGCCAAAAAAGGAAATTAAAGTTATATTTCCGGCTTTTCTCAGCAATGAAAAAAGATTTGACCCGTGGAATGATGATTCAAAATAATTGAATTATCAAGTAACATCTGTATTTATTCTTAACTGATAATTACAAAACTCTGTTTATCTTTGTGTAATCTACAAAAAACACATGGAAAAGATATTCAATAATACACAAGTCGCATTTTCTCTTAAAACAGATACTGAGCTTGACCGGGCTTATTTTTTATTCAAACTTATTGCGAATGAACCGTTGGTGCGTATTGGTACTGCCGTTACCAATTTTGCTATTAAAGCGCATCTTCCGGTTGAAGGATTAATCCGGGCAACTGTCTTTGATCATTTTTGCGGTGGCGTAAATGAAGCTGACTGTCTTCCGGTGGTGGATAAAATGTATACGAAAGGCGTTTCATCTGTGCTCGATTATTCTGTTGAAGGCAAAGAGGAGGAAGCGCAATTTGATGCTGCATTGGAGATGACGCTTAAAACCATTCATTTTGCCGAAGAAAGAAAGTCTATTCCGTTTGCCGTTTTTAAGCCTACAGGATTTGGCCGTTTCGAATTATATGAAAAGCTAGGAGAAAAAAAATCGCTTACTCCTGAAGAACAAAAAGAATGGGACAGGGTTGTAGCGCGTTTTGACAAAGTCTGTAAAACTGCTCATGATAAAGACGTTGCATTGCTGATTGACGGCGAAGAAAGCTGGATGCAGGATGCTGCCGACGACCTCGTTGCCAACATGATGCGCAAATACAATCAGAAAAAAGCGATAGTTTTCAACACATTGCAAATGTACCGATGGGATCGATTGGATTACCTGAAAAAATTGCATGATCAAGCAAAATCCGAAGGTTTTTATATCGGAATGAAACTGGTTCGCGGTGCGTATATGGAGAAAGAAATCAACCGTGCTGCCGAAAAAGGTTATATGTCGCCGATTTGCGCTACTAAAGAAGCGACTGATGAAAATTACGACGCTTCCGTTCTTTATATGGTTGAACATCTTGATGCAATGTCGATTTTTGCGGGAACACACAATGAAGAAAGCTCCTATAGACTCATCGATTTAATGCAGAAAAATAATATTGCCAAAAATGACGACCGCATCTGGTTTGGGCAATTGTACGGAATGAGCGACAATATCAGTTATAATCTGGCTGAAAATGGGTACAATGTTGCGAAGTATTTGCCATTCGGACCGGTTCGCCATGTCATGCCTTATTTAATAAGACGTGCAGAAGAAAATACTTCGGTTGCCGGTCAGACAAATCGCGAATTGACGTTGATTAAGACCGAACGAGACAGGAGAAAAGGCAAGTAATCGGTGTTCGGTGGTCAGTATTCAGACTGCCGTATAAATATTATAAAAAAATCCATTTTGGAAATTTCCGGAATGGATTTTTTGTTTTTTGTAAATCTGAATGAGAATTTTATATATTTGCTTACTTGCAATTTTTTCGTTTCCCAAATTAAGATTATCGTAATTAAATTATACAAAAATTAAGGTATAAATAATGTCAACAGCCGCAGACAATAATGAACCGTTGCTCGTCAGTGAATTGAAAAATCACAGCGAGAAAGCTTTTCGCAGGCTTTTTGATATTTACTACCAGGATATTTACGGATATAGTTTTAGCCTTTTAAAGTCGAAAGAGCATGCGGAAGAAAATGTTCAGGATGTATTTTTAAAAGTCTGGCTGCACCGTGAAAATCTCGATATTGAGAAATCTTTTAAGGCTTTTTTATTTACGATTGCAAAAACCAGGCCTTCAACTTCCTTAGCAAAGCGGCCAACGATGTAGTGTTGAAAGAAGCTATTTTTTACACTTCCGAAAAATCTCACGAAGAAGGCGATTACAGCATTCGCGAAGCCGATTGTAAAAAACTAAGGAAGCTCGCCATAAACCAATTGCCGCCGAAACGAAAAAAGATTTTCAAAATGTCGCGGAAGCAAGGAAAAACCTATGAAGAAATCAGCCGTGAATTAGGAATATCAATCAATACTGTAAAATCCCAAATGAGTAAGGCGCTTGAATCGCTGCGGCTTTACCTTCATGTTCACGATGAATATACATAACAATATAAATTTTAAAATCTCAGTCATCCTTCGGGATGATTTTTTTTGCAATTTTTTTTGCTTTTAATAAATCAATAATGTTTTGAAATCCAATTATTTAACAAATGGAATGATTTCAATTATGTTAAAATTAAGAAAACTATAACGTTTGAGTAGTAGTTGGATTGGTTTCAACTGTATTATATAAAACAGCATAAATCAATACCCATGATTGAAAATTCAAACATAAAAACACTTTTGCAAAAGTTCGTCCTGAACGAATGTACGCCCGAAGAAACCGACAAAGTCATCACTTATTTTCAGGACAATAAAATGACTTCCGATTTTCCGACGGTTGAAGACATCGGGGAGTTATTGGACGAAATGCCAAAAATGGAGCAATCCAAAGCCGACGCAATTTTTTCAAATATTCTCGAAACCGCCGGAAGTGCTCCCGTAATCCAACTTCCAAAACGCAAAAAATCCTATAAAAAATACCTTTCGATTGCTGCTGTTATATTGATTTTGTTATCTGTCGGCTTGAGTTACCAAAATGGATTGTTTGATGAAAAACAACAATTAATCCTGACAGGCAATGAAATCACATTACAACTCGAAAATGGTGACATCCAAATTATTGCCGCCGACGGAACTTCAGTAGTAAAGGATGCTGACGGCAATATCATCGGCAGTCAAAACGGAAGCAAAATTGTCTATGACGCCAAAACCGAACCGAAAAATTATCCTACAACACACTTAAAATTCCATACGGCAAGCGTTTTCAGTTGCAATTGTCTGACGGAACTGTAATTCACCTGAATTCAGGAACGACTTTAAGATATCCGGTAAAATTTATCGCTGGCGAAAACAGGCAGGTTTTTCTTGACGGAGAAGCTTATTTTGATGTCGCGAAAGACAAAGCGCATCCGTTTATTGTCAATGCCGACAAGCTTAATGTCCGTGTACTCGGAACGCATTTCAACGTAACCAATTATCCTGAAGATGATCAGACTGATGTGGTTTTGGTGGAAGGTTCTGTTGGATTATACGGTTCCAACACGACTTTCGATGCAACTAAAAATACTGTTCTGAAACCTGGTTATAAAGGAAGTTTTAATAAAAATACTAGCAGCATCAATACAAAACCAGTCGTTACAGATTTTTATACTTCGTGAATCCAGGGAAGGCTGACTTTCAAGAACATGACGTTTAAAAACATCGCTAAAAAGCTTGAAAGACATTATGATGTTACGATTGTCAACAAAGATATGAAACTGTCTGACGAGAAATTTAATGCCAGTTTTGGTGACCAGCCTATTGAGAAAGTGTTGAGTTATTTCAGTGAAATCCACGCTTTTGATTACACTATAAAAGACAAAGAAATCATAATCAAATAACCTAAAATAACTGTAAATGACATACTGAAAACCAGAAAAAAAAATCGGAAACTGCTGCGAACAGTTCCCGACAGACTTAAATGATTGAACCTAACTAACTGATTTAATACATTCAATTTAACAAATTTATGAAAAAAAAAGCCAAAAAATAATGGGCAGTTATTCCCATTATTTAAAATTGATTTAAAATTGAAACTAACTGTACTCCTCTTGTTCCTTGCGCTCTTCAACATACGCGCCAACACTTACGCCCAGACGATTGTGAGCCTGGATTTGAAAAATGCAACCGTTGAAGAAGTCATCGAGAAAATCGAACAATCTTCCGACTTCCGCTTCATTTATAAGATGGACGACGTCGACATTAACCGCGTCGTCAGCATCCGTGTAAAAGATGAAACGATCAATAACATCCTTGAAAAATTATTCAAATCGACAGCTACCGAATATAAAGTGCGTGACACTCAGATCATCCTTAAAAAAGCGATGGCTGCCGAGAAAATAATTCCGGATATTTTAGTGCAAAAAAGCATAAAAGGAAAAGTTACAGATGAAAAAGGGCTGCCGCTTCCCGGCGCTACCGTTATGGAAGAAGCTACCAAAAAAACTGTAGTTACCGACATTGATGGAAATTTTGAAATTGCGGTTTCCGGAAACGATGCCGTTCTTCTCATCACCTACATCGGTTATCTGCCGAAAAGAATTCCTGCCGGCGACAATTTATCGATTCAATTACTGACAGATCCGAGTGATTTACAGGAAGTTGTAGTCATCGGATACGGTTCCTCTGCCAAAAGGGATGTTACAGGCGCAATCGGTTCAATCACTGCAAAAGATATGAACCAGGGCGCACTTGTAAATCCGCTGCAGCTGATTTCTGGTAAATTGGCGGGTGTGAGCATCAATCAGACTGGTAGTGAACAGGATCTGCTCCGGGATCAGGATCCGTGGCATTACTTCGCTTATCGGCGGAAGCGACCCGCTTGTTGTTGTTGATGGTGTTCAGGGAAATCTGGATTTACTGAACCAGATTCCACCCTCAGAAATTGCGTCGATCGATGTATTAAAAGATGCTTCGGCGACAGCGATTTACGGATCAAGAGGTGCACCGGGTGTTCTTATCGTAACCACTAAAAGTAACAAGGCAGGCAAAAGCTCTGTTGAATATTCGATGTCGACTTCTTACGATGTTATCCCGAAAAAACTTGATATGCTCAATGCAGATGAATGGTGGGCAGAGGCGCAAAAAATTGGCACTCCGGCACTTGCAAACCATGGCTCCAACACCGATTGGTACGATTTGCTTACACAAAGCGGATTGACACAGACGCATACCTTGTCTTTTGGGGGCGGCGCAGAAAAATTCAGTTACAGGGCATCGGTCAGTGCAATTTTGCAGGACGGTGTCGTAATTAATTCAAGTAACAAGAAATACATCGGGCGAATTCAGGCCACGCAACTGGCTTTGGATGACCACCTGAAACTGACTTACAACCTGAACAGCGGCATCAATAATAAGGAAAGTACGGTACAAAGTATCGGAAGGGCGGCATTTACCTCGAACCTTATCACTAACGCTTACCTGATGCGCCCAACAGATCCGGTTTACAATCTTGACGGCAGTTATTATACTGATCCGAATGTTTTCCAGTACCTGAATCCGTATGCCGTTGCGCAAACAGTTACAGATGAATTGGAGTCGGATAATTTATTCGGAAGTCTAAAGGCTGATTTGGATGTATATGATGGTGTTACTTTGGGCTGGTTTGGAAGCTGGAGAAAAACCAACGGCTCTGAAGGTTTTTATCTTCCGGCAGAATCAACAAGTGCGAATGCCATTGACCAGAAAGGTTTTGCCAATATCAGGAATGATAAAGCAGATGAAAAACTTATGGATATTAGTGTCAACTACAAAAAAATATTCGGAAAGCACAACATCAATTTTTTAGGATTGTACGAATGGCAACGGCAGACTTATCAGGGAAATTATGCACAGGCACGCGGATTCATCAACGATATTACGACCTATAATGCTTTGCAATTGGGTGATTTATCCAAAGTACAACCGGGCGATATTTCTTCTTATAAGAACGACCGGACGCTGATTTCGTTTCTGGGCCGCCTGAATTATACTTTTCTGGAAAGATATTTATTTACCGCAAGTATCAGACGTGACGGTTCTTCGGTATTCGGCGCCAATTATAAATGGGGCTATTTTCCATCGGCGTCAATCGGCTGGCAAATTGACCAGGAGCCGTTTATGGCAAAACAAAAAATCTTCAATACTTTGAAGCTTCGCGGAGGTTATGGCCAGTCGGGTAACCAACAAGGATTCGGTACCGCAAAACTCCATCTCGCTTGTTGGCTTAGGTACTACTGCAAGCGTAACTTATTTCGGAGGCAGGAAATCACCAATTTCGAGGAGCGCCAAAATGCAAATCCGGATTTGCGCTGGGAAACAAAAAAACAAACCAATATCGGAATCGATTTTGCAGTTTTAAACAGCAGGTTGCGCGGAACTATTGATGTTTACAGCGCCACAACAGATAATCTTTTATTCAACTATACAGTTCCGACGCCGCCTTATCCGTACAATGTCATAAAAGCAAATGTCGGCAGCATCCAAAATAAAGGACTCGAGGTAAGCCTTGGTTATGATCTTATTAAAACTGATAATACCTTGTTTACTTTGGCTGGAAATGTTTCCTTACTAAGGAATAAAGTATTGAAACTCGGCGGCAGCATTAATGGAACTCCGCTGGTAAATACCGATTATGTCGAATGGGACCAAATGCTTATCTGATTGTCGGCGAACCAATCGGAACTTTCAACATCCTGCACCACACAGGCAAAGACAACGAAAATTCTGAAACCGTTCTTGGCCAGCCAACAGATGGTACACCGGCTGATCAAGGCGGACACAGCCCGCTTCGCTTCGAAAAAGGCTCAGCGTTACCGACATATACTTTCGCCATCAACCCAACATTGCAATATAAAAATTTAGATTTTTCAATGTTATGGAGAGGATCCGGCGGTAATAAAATCTACAACAGCCTGAGGGCGAATTTAAGTTACGAAGAAAATTTAGGTAAATCTAATATCCTCGCGAGTGGAGTTGACCAGGGATTGTTCACTTCCAAATACAATTCAGATTTATGGCTGGAAGATGGTGATTTTGTTCGTTTGGAAAATGTGACCCTTGGTTACAATCTGAAATTCAAAGATGTGAAATTTATGGATTCGGTAAGGATTTCACTGACAGGAAACAACCTCGTGGTTTTTACTAACTATAGCGGTATTGACCCGGAATTAAATTTAAGCGGCGGACAAGGTGCAGGCGGCGACAACGGCATCTATCCGCGTGTAAGAAGTTTTGTATTGGGATTAAATGTAAAATTTAAATAAAAAATTGAAAATGAAAATGAATGTTAAACAAGTAGTGATAACAGCAGCCCTATGTTTGCTGTTATTTACCGGATGCACGAATGTTGACGAAACGGTCTACGACCAATATGCTTCGGACGAATTCTACGGTACGCCCGAAGGTTCAGATGTAGCCCTGGCAGCATTATATTCACAGATCGCCGGCAATTGGGGAGGTGTAGGTTACGCAGGAGCAGACAACGGTTGGTATGACATGAACGCCATGTGCGCCGACGAACAGGTAATCCCGCACAGAAATACAGGTGACTGGCAATTGGATTTTGCCCGTTTGTACAAGCACGAATGGCTGCCGACCGATTTTATCGTTAACAACACATGGAATTGGTTGTACAAATCAATCTTTGGCGCCAACCTTGCAGTAGCCCGCCTGGAAGCCGCTCATGCTGACCCTGCGAAAATTGCCGAAGCCAGAGTAGCCAGGGCATTTTTCTATTATTTATTGATGGATGATTGGGGAAGTGTTCCTTTTTACACAGAAAATAACATTACGGTTGATAAGATCCCTCAGGCATCCCGCGAGGAAGTTTACAATTTCATTGTGGCAGAACTGACTGAAAATGTAGAAAAATTATCTCCGACAAAAGGCGGTGCTTACTATGGAAGATTCAACAAATGGGCAGGCTACATGCTTTTGGCAAAAGTTTACCTGAATGCCGGCGTTTATACCGGAACCCCGAAATGGCAGGAATGCCTCGACGCTTGCAACAAAGTCAGTGAAGGCGGATTTTCTTTGCATCCTTCAGGTGCAAATGCCGCGAGTCCGAACGGAAATAAATACTACGAATTATTCGGTGATGTACTGCCAAACGACGAAACGATTTTTGCAATGTATGCAACCGTGAACATCGTTTCGCGCAGTATCTACGGCGTTCGTACGTTATACGGCCCGCATGCGCAAACGCTTTTCGGTTACAGCGGATGGAACGGTACAGTCGTGCCGAAAGATTTCTTCCAGAAATACAATGAAAATGACATTCGGATCAAGCAATTTCGTTTCGGTGATCAGGGCGCGGGCGTTAATTATACGCTCGACGTTCCATCGCTTGATAATCCGGGATCGCCTCCGATGGCAGGTGTGCGCGGATTAAAATTCTTTCCGGCCGGAGCTTCAGACGGAGGTGGTGCTTCCAACGACTTTCCGATTTATCGTTATGCTGACGTATTACTGATGAAAGCAGAATGTCATGTGCGCCTGAACAATCCGGGAGCGGCGAAACCATTCATCGATGCTGTTCGCGAACGTGCCAACTTGCCGGTCTTGGCAGCCAATCCGACATTGGATGATATTTACAACGAACGCGGATTCGAACTGAACTGGGAAGGCCACAGGAGACAAGATATGATTCGTTTCGATAAATTCTTACTGCCGAATTTGTTCAGAGGCGCTTCACCTGAATATAGAAAATTGTTTCCAATTCCGACAGCTGCTTTAGATGCCAACAAAGGACTCATACAAAATCCGGGTTATTAAAATATTTACTATGAAAAGATATATCCAAAAATTAACAATAATCGGGGCACTGTCGTTCATCGGTGTGTCCTGTGAAAATGATGCAGATGTGACGACTTTAGCGCAAGTGAATTTCACTTCTGAAGTAGTCGCTTCACCAAGTACAATCGTATTAAATGCTGAAAACAAATACGAAGCCGTAACGACTATTTCATGGCCCGCCGTGCAATACACAGTTGATGCGCCCGTAACTTATGCACTTCAATTTGACGTGGCGAGCGATACCATCGGAACAACCGCCTGGGCAAATGCGAAAAGAATCGAAGTCGGCGAAGATGTGCTGAGCAAATCTTTTCTTGGTGCTGATTTGAATGAACTGGCAAAAGATTTTGGCATACAACCTGATACCGCCGGTGAATTGGTAGTTCGCGTGGTTTCATATTTAGACCGTGCGGCATATTCTGACGCGATTGTATTGACTGTTACACCATTCACGGAAGTGATAACGATAGCCCAGATTTATATGCCCGGAAGCTACCAGGGCTGGAATCCTGCTACGGCAGCAACACTTACGGCGATTGACAATGGCGTTTTTCAGGGCTATGTGACTTTTCCGGTCGGACAAGGACTCGGATTTAAATTCACCACTGAACCGGATTGGGACGAATTCTACGGACTTGACACTAACGGGAATTTTGCCGAACACGGCGATACTGATTTGACTGTCCCGGCATATGGCTCGTACCAAATTACAGTAAACCTGAATACACTGAGCTTCACAGCAGTGCCATATTCCTGGGGAATCATTGGTACATCAACCGCAGGCGGATGGAATTCTGATACCGATATGACTTACGATTATGTAAATAAAGTATGGAAATTCGTTGGTCCGCTTGTTCCGGGTGCTTTGAAATACAGGCTTAACGATTCATGGACAGTCAATTACGGACAGAACAGCAACAGCGATCCGGTCGTTTATTTTGACAACCAAGGTGCTTATACAATAAGCGTGGCAGGGAATTATACAGTAACTTTTGCCCTGAATCCCGATCCTGCGACGGCAAATTATACAGTGACATTAAATTAATTGATAACAATAAAGATAGTTGAGTTGATTATGTGACATCTCTCCGTATCATATCGCGGAGGGATGTAACTATCAAAAACTACATAAAAAAGATAAAAATGAAATTATACAGTAAGATCGTTTTCCTGTTGCTCACATTATCGATACTGATTTCGTGCAGCGCTTCTGATGATAAAACCACATCAAATCCGGGCAATTATGAACAATACGGCGAATCTTTTGCAGCGATGCCGAAGAGTGAAGATGCCGTGATTTACCAGGTCAATATCCGTGCTTTTAGTTCGGAAGGAACTTTAAATGGCGTAAAAGCCAGGCTTTCCGATATCAAAGATTTGGGTGCCAATGTCGTTTACCTTATGCCTGTTTATCCTGTCGGAACCTTGAATTCTGCAGGTGGATTGGGTTCACCTTACGCCGTGAAAGATTACAAAGCCGTGAATCCTGATTTCGGGACACTCGAAGATCTACGCAGTTTGGTTGCAGAAGCCCACAATATGGGAATGGCGGTAATTTTGGATTGGGTTGCCAATCATACTGCCTGGACAACGCCTGGATTACCCAGTATCCGGATTGGTACAAGCACAATGCAAATGGCGATATCATCATCCCGCCCGGAACTAATTATAACGATGTTGCACAGTTGGATTTCGATAATTATGATATGCGTGCTGCGATGGTTGATGCAATGTCTTATTGGGTTTATAATGCCAATATTGATGGTTTCCGATGTGATTATGCCGATGCCGTTCCGCAGAATTTCTGGACAGATGCCATTAAAACTGTTCGCGGAATTAAGAAAGACCAACACTTGTTAATGCTCGCCGAAGGCAGCCGCGTACATCACTTCTACGAAGGCTTTGATTATACTTTCGGCTTTGGTTATTTCGACGCACTAAAAAAGGTATTCAACGAAAATAAGCCGGCAACCAGCTTACAGGACGCCAATGCTGCAGAATATACCAACAATTATACCGACGCTTTTAAAATCGTTAGATACACTTCCAACCATGATGTTAATCTTGCTGATGGTTCGCCAACAGAGCTTTTTCATGGGAATAAAGGAGCCCTTGCAGCTTTCGTCGTCGCAGCTTATATGAAATCTGTCCCTATGATTTATAATGGACAGGAGATTGGTTACGCAAGCAGATTGGGCGTTTTCACCCGCACGCCAATCGACTGGAGCATGGCTGATACTGGTGTGTTGGCAGAATACAAAAAAATCGTAGCTTTCAGGAAAAGCAGCAATGCTGTAAAAACCGGTCGGTATAAAGGTTTCAGTGGTGACAATGTGAGCGCATTTACGATGGAAACAGATACTGAGAAAGTTTTTGTCATTTCGAATATGACGAACACAACTGCCAATTATATCCTGCCGGCTTCGCTTGCAGCAATCAGCTGGAAAGACGCGTTTACAGATACGTCAATGCCTGCAACAAATGAAATAACCTTAATGCCTTATCAATATCTGGTATTGAAAAATTAATAAAAATTATATGCCCTTTACCTCATTAAAAGTTTTGTTTTCGAAGTTTTTTATCACCCGACATTTAATGGCAATGGCCGTTATCGCTTTGCCATTAATGCTTGGGGCACAAACCATCGTTTCTCCCGACAAAAATCTGTCGCTTCATTTTGAACTGAAAACCGGCGGTATTCCGTCGTATGAATTGAGTTACAAAGGGAAGCCGGTCATCAAACCGAGTACACTAGGTATCGAAATCAAAGATGGCGCTTCGTTCACAGACGGTTTTACAATTACTGATGCCACACAATCGGCAGTTGACATCAATTGGGATCCGGTAATGGGCGAGGAGAAGACAATCCGGAATAATTACAACGAACTTGCCGTAACGTTGGCGCAATCGAAAAACAGCAATCGTTACATCAGGATCAGATTTCGTTTATTTAATGACGGATTGGGTTTCCGCTACGAATTCCCAAAACAGAAAAACCTCAATTACTTTATTATTAAAGAAGAGCATACCGAATTTCAACTCGCAGGCGACCACAAGATTTTCTGGCATCCCGGCGATTATGACACGAATGAATATCCGTATACGACTTCAAAAATCTCTGAAATTCCTGGATTGATGAAAAAGGCGACTGTGAATATCAGCGCACAACAACCCATCCCGAATCCTTCGGTGCAAACACCATCGATGATGAAATCGCCTGACGGATTATATATCAACATTCACGAAGCCGCACTGGTCAATTACCCGGCAATGTCTTTAAATGTTGATGCTGCCAATTTGAAATTCACGTCACATCTTGTACCCGACGCTGTGGGCAATAAAGGCTACATGCAGACCGATGCGCAAAGTCCGTGGCGAACCATTGTTGTAAGTGACAAAGCCACTGATATCCTTGCATCAAAATTGATTCTGAACTTAAATGAACCTACCAAATACAAAGATGTTTCGTGGATAAAACCAATGAAATACATCGGCGTTTGGTGGGAATATTTCGTTGCAGGAAAAAGCACATGGGCTTATGGTACCGAAAACAACGTCAAATTAGGAGACGATTTTACCAAATTAACTCCGAATGGCAAACACGGCGCCACAACCGAACACGTAAAGGCTTACATCGATTTTGCTGCGAAAAACGGTTTTGATGCGGTTCTGGTAGAAGGCTGGAATATTGGCTGGGAAGACTGGATCGGCAACTGGAAAGAAGAAGTCTTCGATTTCGTAACGCCTTATCCTGATTTCGACGTAAAAGCTTTACACGAGTATGCTGCCTCAAAAGGCGTGAAAATCATCATGCACCATGAAACTTCAGGTGCTGCTACCAATTATGAGCGCCGCCTGGATCGTGCTTTTCAATTCATGAAAGACAATGGTTATAACGCTGTGAAAAGCGGTTATGTGGGTTCGATAATTCCGCGCGGCGAACACCATGACGGGCAATGGATGGTCAATCATTACATCCATGTTGCGGAGCGCGCTGCCGACTACCAGATCATGGTCAACAGCCACGAAGCCGTGCGCCCGACAGGATTAAATCGTACTTATCCGAACTGGATTGCACAGGAATCTGCAAGAGGTACAGAATTCGAAGCTATGGGCGGATTGAACCCGGAGCACACGACAATCCTGCCGTTCACGCGATTGATGGGTGGCCCGATGGATTTCACACCGGGAATCTTCCAAACCGATCTGAGTTACTACACAGGCAGCAAACAGCGCGTCAATACGACATTGACAAAGCAATTGGCATATTATGTGACGATGTATAGTCCGCTGCAGATGGCTGCCGATTTACCTGAAAATTACGACCGTTTTCCTGACGCTTTCCAATTCATAAAAGACGTCGCTGTTGATTGGGACCATACTTATGTTCTCGAAGCAGAGCCAGGAGATTACATTACAATCGCCAGAAAAGCAAAAGGAAAAGAGGCTTGGTTTGTTGGAAGTATTGCCGATGAAAATTCAAGGACATCAACTTTAAATTTCAGTTTTCTTCCGAAAGGGAAAAAATATGAAGCCACAATTTATGCCGATGCCAAAGACGCAAGCTGGAATCAAAATCCGCAGCATTATGAAATCAGGAAAATCAACGTTACATCAAAAACAATATTAAAACAATTTGTTGCGCCGGGAGGCGGATTTGCGGTAAGCATTAAAGAATTCCCGGCTGCAAAATAGCCGGGAATTTTTTCCCTGACCGTTTTACGATATCGATATAATTTAAAAAAGTAAACAATAATTATTAACATTAACCATTTAAATTTAAAACAGTATGAAAAAAATTACCCTTTTAATGATTTGCCTTTTGGCAGGATTTTTTGCAAATGCGCAGTACGCGACCATGGCAATTGTAGGTGACGCTGTCGGCGGATGGCCCGGAGAACCAGGAAATCCCGGCCCGGTTGATTTGCACCAGATGACATCTACAGACGGAATCAACTGGACGATGGAGAATATCATCATCGGTTCAGGTTCCTTGAAATTCAGGGCGCAGGATTCATGGTCGACCAACTGGGGCGCTCCATCAGGACAAGCAGGACTTTTGGCAGGAACCGCAGTTTCTGACAGCCAGACCAACTTTTCACCGGCAGGTGGTATTTACAATGTAACTTTCAACAGTACGACATTGGCGTATGCATTTACATTATCTAACATTTATCCGTTGATCAGCCTTGTAGGGCCAGCAGTTGGTGGATGGGATTCTGATATCGATATGTCAACAATCGACGGCGTTCATTACACCAGCACCGCGCTTCACCTGAATGCTGGAGCTGTAAAGTGGCGTCAGAACCACAACTGGAACAATAACTGGGGTGCGACTGCATTCCCATCAGGAACAGCTGTTGCGGGAGATACTGGTGCGATTGACGTTCCGGATGGTACTTTCAACATCACTTTCAACCTGACAACTTTAGAGTATAATTTCGCTTATCCAACGGTTGCGCTTGTTGGCTCTGCTACGCCAACTGGCTGGCCAGCGAACACTCCGGGAGAAGTTGACGCACAACAATTGTCTACAACAGATGGAATTACGTATCATAAAGATGCAATCGTATTGATCAACGGGGCGGGAAAATTCCGTATGAACAATAACTGGAATGTACAATGGGGTGCCAGTACAACACCGAGTTTTCCAAATGGCGTAGGTACACAAAATGGTACTGATATCACTATGACTGCCGGAACATGGAGCATCGACTTCAACAGAGAAACTGGTGTTTACGGATTTACGGATATTTTGGGTGTAACTACGCTTGTTACGCCAACTTTTAAGGTATATCCAAACCCGACGCAGAACAGCTGGAATTTTACGGCTTCCAACGGAAATGTAAAATCAGTTTCAATTGCCGACATTACCGGAAAAGTGGTGATGATTGTTTCTGCCGACAATAAAATTGCCAATGTTGACGGTTCTCAATTGAGCAGCGGCGTATACTTTGCAAAAGTGGCTACTGAAAATGCTGTGAGTACAGTAAAATTGATCAGGAACTAAGCGAAAGATTTATTTAAGAGGAAAACCTGCAAAGCGATTTGCAGGTTTTTTTGTTTTCATATATTTTAATTTTTTAACAGCATCCGATGCGACGTTCCTGCGCGCCTGAATCAGATAGCTTGATTTTTCAGTTAAACGACGTTTAAATCTTATATTTGCTTAAATAATTATCATTTGAAAAAATCTTTCGCTATCCATTTTTGCGTCTTTTTTTATTGTCTGCAATTGACTGCACAGAATGTAAGTCGGGTGTATGCACAGCTCGATAATGCAATAAAGAATAAAGAAAGCTTTGTAGTTCAAAAAAGAGCACGCATACACGAGTATAGAAATATGCTCGGGAATACCCATGCCCAAAAAGATATTTTTTCGATTAATGAAAATCTTTATCAGGAATACAGGAAGTTTAAAATTGATTCGGCAATGTATTATATCAATCTTAATCTCAAAATTGCTGATGAACTGTCTGATCAGGAAATGAAAATATCTTCTGAGATAAAACTTGCCAACCTGTATTCATCGACCGGAAATTTTAAAGAATCTGAATCAATCCTGAAAAATATTAATTCTTCAAAATTATCTGTTCTGCTTAAAGCGCTTTACTACGAGTTTTACAGCCAGTATTATGAGCATTATGCGACCAACAGCTATAACGATTATTATATCAGGCAAATAGAGACTTACCGCGATTCCCTGTTAAGTGTACTTAATCCAGATACGCCAAAATTCAAGATCAATCTTGCGCAAAAAAATCTCTATCAAAAAAAATACAGTGCAGCAAAGGAAAGCCTCTTGAACATGATGCGCACCGCTAAAAATAAAGATGCAGATTATGCAATGTACGTTTATCTCCTGGGCGACATTTATGATGCAGAGCATGACAGGACGCAGATGTTGTCTTATTATTCAAAAGCCGCTGTAACCGACATTGAAAACGCCATCAAGGATAATGCAGCGATACAGAAAGTAGCCATAGAATGTTATAAAGACGGCGACATTGAAAGGGCTTATAAATATACCCAATCTGCTCTTGAGGATGCAATCTTTTGTAATGTGAAATTCAGGACACTTAACATGTCAGAATTTTATTCAATCATCAACACAGCCTACCTTAAGAAAGAATCTGAAAGCAAAAACCAACTTGAATCTTATCTTATACTGGTAAGCATACTCACCATCTTGCTAATCATCGCAGTTGTATATGTGTATAAGCAGATGAAAAAAGTATCGCGCATAAAGGAGAGGCTTGCCCAAAGCAGCAATGAGTTGGGCCAATTGAATACAGAAATGGCAGAAGCCAATTCACAGCTGCTTTTGGCCAATAGCGAATTATCTGAATCCAACCTGGTGAAAGAAGAATATATTGCGCGCTTTTTTGATATATGTTCTTCGTACATTGATAAAATCGAGAGCTACCGGAAAATGCTTCACCGAAAACTCCAGGATAAGAAATATGATGAATTGCAAAAAATATTGAAGTCAACCACCATTACCGACAATGAGTTGGAGGAATTCTATAAAAACTTTGATACGATATTCATCAACCTTTTTCCGAATTTCGTCGAGGACTTTAATGCCTTACTGAATAAAGACGAACAGGTAATCCCAAAGAACGACGAGATATTAAATACAGAACTGCGGATTTTTGCGCTTGTCAGGCTCGGCATAACAGATAGCGCAAAAATTGCGGCATTACTAAGATATTCATTAAGCACCATTTATAATTACCGCACCAAAGCCAGAAACCGCGCGGCCGGGTCACGGGATGAATTTGAAAACCTCGTTGCAAAGATAGGCACAGCACAAACTCAACCATAATTTGTATAGCTTTTGTATAGTGCCGTAATTTAAGTTTCCTTATTCCAAATTCACTACTTTTTTCAGGTAGTTATTTTGGTTATATGTCTGATATATAAGAATATATAATTTAAAACTACTCCTTTTTTCATTTCGGCAGTCAAAAAGCCAACTATAACGATATAGCTTTGTCACATACTTTAATTTCTCACCAATAACAGAATTAAAATGCGACAGGTCTTTTACATTTTCTTGTTTCTGACAATAACCGCTCAGGTTGCAGCACAAGAATCGAACAATTCAAAAATGACGGGTTTTATCAATGAGCTACTATCTAAAATGACTCTTGAAGAAAAATCGGACAATTGAACTTACCTTCTGAAGGCGACATCATTACCGGATTAGGAAACAACAGCAATATCGCAGCAAAGATCCGAAAGGGTCAGGTTGGCGGAATGTTCAACATCAAAGGTGTTGACAAGATAAAGGACATACAGCGCATAGCGGTCGAAGAAAGCAGAATGAAAATACCAATGTTGTTTGGTATGGATGTCATTCATGGCTATGAGACCGTGTTTCCGATTCCGTTAGGACTGGCATGTACCTGGGATATGGAGGCCATAGAAAAGTCGGCCAAGATTGGTGCCATAGAAGCCAGTGCCGACGGCATCAACTGGACTTTCAGTCCGATGGTTGATATTGCTAGGGATCCGCGTTGGGGAAGGGTTTCTGAAGGAAGCGGTGAAGATCCCTATTTAGGCGGACAATAGCGAAAGCAATGGTTCGCGGATATCAGGGCAGGGACAATTCATTTTCTGAAAATTCAAATATATTATCGTGCGTAAAGCATTTTGCATTATATGGCGCAGGCGAAGCAGGACGCGATTACAATACTGTTGATATGAGCCATATCAGGATGTTCAACGAATATTTCTATCCTTATAAGGCGGCTGTAGAACAGGGCGTTAGCAGCGTAATGGCATCATTTAATGTTGTTGACGGAATTCCTGCCCATGCCAACAAATGGCTTTTGACTGAAGTACTGCGCGACAAATGGCATTTCAGTGGTTTTACCGTAGCAGATTATGGAGGTATCGCAGAAATTACCAATCATGGATTAGGCAATCTCAAAACCGCATCACAATTATCGTTCAATGCAGGCCTCGACATGGATATGGTCAGCGAAGGTTATAAAAATACTTTAGCCGCTTCAGTCGACGAAGGAAAAGTAACCCTTGCCCAGATAGATGCAGCCTGCAGGAGAATCCTTGAAGCTAAATATAAGTTGGGGCTTTTTAAAGACCCTTATAAATTTTGTGATGCGAAAAGAGCCAACACACAAATTTATACTGCTGAAAACAGGAAAATTGCGCGCAAAACTGCGAGTGAAAGCTTTGTATTACTGAAAAACGACGGCAATTTACTCCCCATCAGCCGCAATAAAACAATAGCTGTCATCGGCCAGTTTAGCGGCAACGAAATCCAATATGGTTGGTACCCTGGAGCGTTGCTGCTAAACTGGATAAGCCGATGACGCTTTTTGAAGGCATAAAATCTGTAGCCGGAAAAAATACAACATTATTGTATGCTAAAGGTTCGAATGTATTCAGTGATGCCAGGATGCAACAGGACGCGACCATGTTCGGCAGGGAGATTATCCGCGACGAAAGAACAGAAGATGAACTGATCAATGAAGCGGTTGCCGTTGCTTTAAAAGCAGATGTCATCATCGCGGCTGTCGGAGAAACGTCTGAAATGAGCGGTGAATCAAGCAGCCGCACAGATATAGGCATTCCGAACGTACAAAAACGCTTGCTTCAAAAGCTTACTGCAACCGGAAAACCTGTAATTCTAGTGTTGTTCGCAGGACGGCCGATGACTCTGGTATGGGAGCAGCAAAACATTCCGGCGATACTGAATGTATGGTTTGGCGGCAGCGAGGCGGCACAGGCGATAGCAGATGTGCTTTTTGGCGATGTGAACCCAAGCGGGAAACTTGTTTCAACCTTCCCGCGAAGTGTTGCACAGATTCCGATTTACTACAATCACCTGAATACTGGCCGGCCGGCATCTGATAAAGGTTTCGAGAAATTCAGGAGCAATTATATGGATGAAAAGAATGCGCCATTGTTCCCTTTCGGCTTTGGATTGAGTTATACCACATTTGAATACGGAAATATCGTGCTCGATACTCCGCAAATGTCAAAAGGCGAAACGATAAAGGCAACAGTGACCGTTAAGAATACCGGGCTGAGAGCTGGTGCCGAAGTGGTGCAATTGTATATCCGGGATTTGGAAGCAAGTATTTCACGGCCGGTAAAAGAACTAAAAGGTTTTCAAAAGATATTCCTGAAATCAGGGGAATCAAAAACAGTTACGTTTGAAATTACAGAGGAACAATTAAAATTCTACAATTCCCAACTTGAATACGCAAGCGAACCGGGAGAATTTGAATTGATGATCGGCACCAACAGCAACGATGTAAAAACAGAAAGGTTTATTCTTAAATAAAGCGGAAGCACCATGACAAGTATAGTATCAAGACAGACGGTATATGCGAATTCCAAGCCCCATTATAAAATTCTCGACGGCCTTCGTGGTGTTTGCGGCTATTATCGTGGTAGTTTTTCATATTCTCGAAATATTCTCCGGAGGCGATCATTCCAAGCAGTTGATCAATCACGGATATCTGGCGGTTGATTTCTTCTTTCTGTTATCGGGATTCGTAATTGCGCACGCCTATGACGACCGCTGGGGGCGAATGACATTGAAAGGATTCTTCAAACGCAGGATCATCCGGCTGCATCCGATGATAGTTGTAGGAATGATTGTCGGTGCAATATGCTTTTATCCGAGTGCCAGCGGAATGTTCCCGGCAGTTGCAGGCACCAACTTTGCGACATTTGCATTGGTTACGGTATTTGGGTTATTTTTATTTCCTGTTCCAGCCTCTTTAGATATACGCGGATGGGGTGAAATGTACCCGTTGAATGGTCACTGCCTGGTCTTTATTTTTTGAGTATATCGCGAATATCCTTTATGCGCTGATTCTCCGTAAAGCATCTACAAAGGTGCTTTCAATATTAGTTTTCATTACCGGAATCGCCCTGATTCATTTTGCAATTACAAACGATACTGGCGACCTGATTGGTGGTTGGTCGCTCGATCCCGCCCAATTACGGATTGGATTTACCAGACTGCTATTTCCATTCCTTGCAGGATTGTTATTGCACCGCTTATCGAAACCCGGACAGATTAATAATGCATTTTTATGAGCCAGGTATTTTGATTGCTGCCGTTCTTGCATTTCCAAGAGTCGGGAGCAAAGATTTACTTTGGTTGAATGGTATTTATGATTCCCTGGCCGTTATTCTGTTTTTCCCTTTAATCGTATATCTTGGGCAAGCGGAACTGTAAAAGGATTCTGGTCTAACAGGATTTGCAATTTCCTTGGCAATATTTCATATCCCCTTTACATTACACATTTCCCGATAATTTATCTTTATTATTCGTGGATAGAGCGCAACCACATAACCATTGATGAAGCTATACCAATGGCTGCAACTGTGTTAGTAGCTTCGATCCTAATCGCATACTTAACCATGCGGTATATTGATATTCCGGCAAGAAAATGGCTGACTGAAAAATTCATGAAACGCTGAATACTGTCATCATTGAAACCTGAAAATTGTACTGAAATAATATCTCAAAAACAAAAAAATATAGAGAGCGCTCATGGCTTTTTCTTATTTGAAATAATTTGTGGAGAGCAGGATTACAAAGAGATTTATAACCTTGGATTAGCATTTTGTAAGTTTCCCATCGCTTAACAGGATTACTTCGTGATCCTGAGCAAGGGAACCTTGCTCAAAGCAAAAAGTCCAAAACATTCATAAAAGCGAGCTTTTAACATGTTCCGGACTTTTTACTTTGTGGGGAGAGCAGGATTCGAACCTGCGAAGTTCTCACAGCAGATTTACAGTCTGCCCTCGTTGGCCGCTTGAGTATCTCCCCATTGGCGTGATGCGAGTGCAAATATAACAACAGTTTCGGGGTTTGCAAATTAATTGCCGACTTAATTCACGTATTTTTTTTAAACGGTTGGGATTGAAATAAATAAAAAATCTCCTTTATGGAGATTTTTCATAAGTTCAGTTATATCCATTTTATTTCGCCAGATATTCTGCGATTTTTGCCCTTAGTTCAGCTCCGCGCAAATCTTTGGCAATGATATTTCCTTTGGCATCAAGGATAAAAGTTGCCGGAATGCTTTTAATACTGTATTGTAAAGCAATCGGATCTTCCCAGAACTTTAAATTTGAAATGTGTGTCCACGTAAGTCCGTCTTTTGCAATGGCTTCTTTCCATTTTGCGCCATCTTTGTCAAGTGATACGCTGATGATATTTAACCCTTTATCGTGGAAATCCTTGTAAACCTCAACAACATTTGGATTTTCTCTCCTGCATGGTCAGCACCAGGATGCCCAGAAATCGATTATCGTTACTTTGCCCAGCGATTCTTTCAGCGATATAGTTTTCCCGTCAGGATTTGGTGCTGAAAAATCAGGTGCCGGATTTCCGATATTCAAAGAAACATAATTATCAATTTTTTTCTTTACTGTTTTTCCTGCCTTTGTCTCTTTTAATGCCGGATCAAGGCTGTCAAACGTTTTCCTGATTTTGGCGATATCAACATCCGAACTGGCGAACATATTATCCATCAGTAAAACGGAAAGGAAAGATTTAGGATTTTCTGACGGAAATGCCGTAGAAAGCGCCACCATCTGGTTTTGATATTTCTGTATTTCTTTGATCAGTTGATTGCTTGTTACCGTATCTTTTGCCTGCTGTGCCGCATTCCATTTTTCGGTATTTTTTTTCTGAAAATCCATTATCTGGTTCTGGATATTCATGGCTGTGGTATTGAAACGCTGAAGGTCGTCATTGCTTCTTGTACCGCCGATTTTGCTTTTAGCGATACTGTCTTTATACACCGTGAAATTGATTTTTCCTTCTTCAAGGATAAAAACCAGTTTGTCCTGGATTTTATCGAATTCAAGAAAATGTATGGCCGGTTCTGGCGTTTTTCCCTTAAAAGAAAATTTCCCGTTTTCTACTTTCGTACTGTCGAGCTTTGCAAATTTGCCCAAGTCGTCTTGTTTTACGAGGTAAACTTTAAGTCCGTTTTCGAATCCGGTTCCGGTTCCGGTGATAGTAAAATCTTTGTCAGCGGGCATTGTAAACGAAACCAATCCGGCAGCGACAAGGATAAACAGCAATATCTTTTTCATAGTAATTATTTTGAGAGGTAATGAAAATGACAAAATCCTTTTCTATAACCGATAACGAATATAGAAAAGGATTTCCTCATAACTATTTTTATTATTTCAAAAGCGAAGCCACTTTCGCTTTCAATTCATCACCGCGTAAATTTTTAGCGATAATTTTTCCGCCAGCGTCAAGCAGATAAGTAGCCGGAATTTCCTGAACACCATACTGAACAGCGATCGGGTCTTCCCACTTTTTAAGATTTGAAACCTGCGTCCATGTGATACCGTCTTTCGCGATGGCCGTTTTCCATTCTGCAGCATCAGTGTCTAAAGATACGCCAATGATGTTGAGGCCTTTCGCGTGAAAATCTTTGTAAAGTGCAACAACATTCGGATTTTCTTTTCTGCATGGCCCAGCACCAGGATGCCCAAAAATCAACGATAGTTACTTTTCCTAAAGATTGTTTCAGGGAAGTAATTTTTCCGTCAGGCGTTTTTCCTGAGAAATCCGGAGCAGTATCGCCTTCTTTCAAAACTGCAGCAGCAGGTGCAGGAGTAGCAGCTTTTTGAAGTTCGTCCAGTTTCTTTTTGAACTCGATGCCCGGTTTTGTATTTTTTACAGACTTGTCAAGCGCATCGTAATATTTTTTAGATTTTACCAAATCACCTTCCTGTAATAAGCCTTCCATCAATAAGATAGTGATGAATGCTTTCGGGTGCGTAGCGATGTAATCTTCAGATTTTTTCTTGAATTCATCTTGTAACGCTTTATACTGCTTAATCAACGCACCAGAAGTAACAGTGTCATTAGCTTGTCTTGCCTGGTTCATTTTCGCCATGTTATCCTTTTGGAATTTCTCGGCTTTTTTCTGGAAAGAATTGCTTAAATCTTTAAATGCATTCAACTCTTCATTATTGTAAGTTCCTGTTGGCTTTGTAAGACCGATACTGTCTTTGTTGATTTTCAACTCGATATCACCGTTTTCAAGGATAAAAAGCACTTTTTCCGGTTTTCCGGCAATATCAATAACCCTGATTTCCGGTTCTTTTGCAGAGCCTTTAAAAGTAAATTTTCCGTCAACGATTTTAGAAGTGTCAACATTTATAAACTGTCTGGTCATCGGGTCACTGCTTTTGCAGAATGGCCACTTTTCCTTCTTCGACACCTTTTACGATTCCGGTAACGATGTATTCGTTGTCGCCAGCTTTGTTGCATGAGATAATTACTGCGGCAGCGAGTAACAATAAGATTTTTTTCATTTGATATTACATTTTGTTTTTAGTGTCGCAAAAGTATTTTAATTTTAGATTTATTGGGCACTTTTTAACCTAAAATTTACGTTTAATGTGGGTTCAGGGTGTTGGATTCAGGGTTCAGGGCAATAAATAGGTAATTTGCACCTTAATTTAAGTCCACAATCCTGATCGTGAAGTGTATACCCTGTGCCTTACGCCTAAAACCCTGCACCTTATTTGGATTCAGACGGACATACAAAATTCGAAAGCCTGATGTCAGTTTTCCTGATTCCGGCAATGCCTTTTTCAACATTTATGATGTTGTGATAGCCTCTTGATTTTAGTATTGAAGCCATGATGACAGAACGGTAACCGCCTGCGCAATGCAGGTAAAATTCCTTATCTTTCGGCACTTCAGCAATTTGGTTGTTGACAAAATCGAGTGGGATATTCAGTGCGCCCGGAATGTGCTCTGCGCTGAATTCTCCGGGCTTCCTTGCATCAACAACGGTGGTTTGCGAATTGAATTTTGATGCAAATGCCTCAGCTGAAACCGATTCAATACTATCAGTTTCAAAGGAAGCAGCAATCCAGGCAGCAATACCACCTTGAAGATAACCAATTGCCTTGTCAAACCCAACGCGCGCCAGACGTGTGATGGTTTCTTCCTCGCGTCCTTCAGGTGTAACTAATAATAAAGGTTGATTGACATCCATAATCAGGGCACCGACCCACGGCGCGAAATTACCCTGAATTCCGATGAAAATCGAACCCGGAATATGGTTTTTCACATAATCATCTTCATGACGCACATCGAGGATTATCGCCTCGGTAACTTCGGCAAGCGATTTAAATTCAGCAGGCGAAAATGCCTTATTGCTTTTCTCCATAACCGAATCGAGACTTTCATATCCTTCGATATTCATCATCACATTCTGCGGAAAATAGGCGGGTGGTAATCCGAGACCGTCAAGCAATTCTGCAATAAATTCTTCTTTCGACATATCGGCACGAAGCGCATAATTGGTCTTTTTCTGGTTGCCGAGCGTATCAGTGGTTTCTTTGCTCATGTTTTTGCCGCACGCACTTCCGGCACCATGGCTCGGATAAACAATCAGTTCGTCTCCCAGCGGCATGATTTTATTGCGGAGGGAATCATACAGATGCGCCGCGAGTTTTTCCTGCGTAAGGTCGTCTGCGAATGCCTGCGCGAGATCCGGCCTGCCGACATCGCCGATAAAAAGCGTATCGCCGGTGATGATGCCGTGATTTTTTCCATCTTGATCAATCAGCAAATAGGTGGTGCTTTCGAGCGTATGTCCGGGCGTATGCAATGCTTTTATGGTATAATTGCCGACTTTGAATTCCTGTCCGTCTTCAGCAATGACAGCATCAAATTTTGGGGCAGCAGTCAGGCCATAAACTATTTTTCCGCCGGTTTTCTGTGCCAGATCAAGATGGCCTGAAACAAAATCGGCATGGAAATGCGTTTCAAAAATATATTTGATTTTCGCATTGTCTTTATTGGCGCGGTCAATATAGGGCTGTACTTCGCGCAAAGGGTCAAAAATTGCGGCTTCGCCTTTGCTTTCGATATAGTAGGCCGCCTGCGCGATGCATCCGGTATAAATTTGTTCTATTTTCATAGTTGTGGATTGAGGCTGTAAAATTACGGTATAAAGTTGGAAGTTGCAAAGGGGGTGGGGTTATAGAGACTCAAAGGTGGTTTTGCAATTAATGAGTATATTTGGCGTTAGGCAACATTACAACAAAATGATATGGCGAAATTTACCATTACTTCCGCAGACTATTTAAAAATTAAAAATGGAGATGAATCTGTCACCATAATGAAAAAAGAAAAGTTTGAAAGTTTTAACGAGGCCATTTTAGGTCTTGGCAATATTGAAAAAAAATCAAAACAGATAAATGCTCTCAGTGTATTGTTTGACTTGGAAGGCTTTACACACTTTTGTAGGCAAATTGATCCTCAATTAGCTGTTCCGGAATATTTGAGTGAATTTTTGAAGTGGCTTTTTGCAGAAGTTAGAAAAGAGTTAACTGACGAAGTTTATCCGAAGGGATATGATACCTTTTCGGACTTGCCATTTCTTTCGAAATTTATGGGTGATGGCGTCTTATTTCTTTGGGACATTGAAAATCTAAGCGATACTCAAATAATGAATATTGTTGTTTCTATGCATGAAATTTGTTTGCATTATCAAAAAGATTTTTTAAAAAATATTGAAAGAAAAATAATTGATCCGCCATTAAGATTAAGATGTGGAATCGCGAGAGGAGCAATCTACAGCGTCGGAAATGAAAACGATTTTGTTGGTCCGAGCATTAACATGTCTGCTAGGTTGCAAAAACTAAATTCTCTTTCATTTTGTTTTTCTCGACGTGGACTTAACCCTGAAATTAATCCTTTATTCGATAACATGTTAGTTACAAAAAAAGCAAATATAAGAGGTATTGGCGAAAATGAGCTTGTTTGTGTTTTGAAAAGTGAGTTCGAAAAATTAGACCAAAAGGATAAAAATGGATTATTTGAAATTCGCTAATGTCAGCCCAAATTTTTAAAAATGAATTACATCGCAAAAGTCAGGCTTTTTACAATAATCCCCACATGTTTTTACCTGTACTTCTTTATTTTTGGCTTTTCCGCGGTTGATAGTACCAAAGAATTTTTGAGTGCTTTAGAAATTTTATTAAGGATGATTTTCATCGCTTTTCTTTTGTCATCGCCGACTATGATTATATTTTACTCTGGAGATTTGATTAGAAAATTGATTTATGCATATAATGAAAATAATGTTGAATTATCAAACCTTATGATTAACTTATTTTTGAAAAAGGAAAAATTCATCAATAATTTAGAAAGTGGCAAAGTAAATTTATTTGAGAAAGAATAGACAAAATACTTCCAACGAGCAAGCAGTTTGGCAAAAGTGCAGGCGTTATGAAAAATAATTGTGCATTTTTCATAACTTCCCCACGCGCCAGCAATCATAAACAAATCCCAATCAAATGCCTAAAAAACCACTCACCAACCACTCCGTCCTGATATGCCTGACCGCCTCGGTAATATTAATAACAATAGCAGCACTGAACTACCCCGGCGGCTCAATACTCGACAAAAATTCTGTCGGCTTTATATGGTCAAAAAACTTCATGAGCAATCTGTTTGGGGCAAAAGCGCTCAATGGTGCTGACAACCCCGGCAGGATCTGGGCCATAATCGGTATGGCTTTCCACTCGTTAGGTTATGGCATTTTCTTTATCAATATGTCAAAAAAAATAGCTTTAAAAACATGGGCTGCTATTTTAAAATATATCGGCGTTGCCAACATCATATTTATTTTCCTAATCGCGACACCCTTGCATGATGTGGGCGTAATATCAATCGTTTTGACACTTTTTGGTTTATTTATGCTCACGATATTTATCCTGAAGTCAAAACGGCATCTGCTTAAATTTTACTGTGTCATTTGCTTACTGACTTATTATATTTTCTTTTTCTTATTTGGCGCAGGTTATCTGGATTTGGCAGTCATCATGCAGAAGGTATACATCGTAGGCTCGATGCTGCTGGTTTTAGGATTCGAGTATTTTACCGAATATGAAGATTTTATGCACGCCGCTCCGAAGGATAAGACAAATCAAATTGAAATAAACACATGAAAAACCTTATATTTTCATTATTGCTTTTTACAATTGCTTCCCGGGGTCAGCAAAATACTGCAACAATCAAGCTCGATGCCGGCAGTTCGGTAACAATGTATCGGGAACCCTTTGACCCGAAAAAGCATAAAATAGAATATAAGGATAATTTCGTTATTGCTATTGACAATTCACCGCTGTTTGGTTCTGATGGCGAAATGCCAAAATTTCAATTATCAAAAGCTATACTGACAATTGGACAAAAGACATACGACCTGCAGGTTGATAATATGTACAATCCATGGTTTGGCGAAAATCCCAATCAGGAATTCTTTGAAATTATACATGGCAGCGCAAATGACCACATACTTAAAATCCAATTTTCTGATGGCGCGGGCAGTTATGCCGCAGAATGGCTGATCGAGTGGAATTCCAGCATCAGGGATATGATTACTAAAGATGAAGTGATCATTCAGTCTTATTTCGAAAAGTAAGCTGTTTTAAACGAAATCGATAAGAATAATTATGGAAAAAGAAAACAGTGTCCAAACCTGTATTGACGGGGTAAAACCTGAACACCACGCAATCGTGACCCGCGTTGATGCATTATTACGGGAAATATTCCGGAAATTGTATGCAAAACAAAATGGCATAAACCTTCTCAACCGCTTGGCGTGCCTTTTTATGGATTGTCCGAAAAAGGCTGGATGTTTGCCATGTGGTCATTTAAAGACAGTGTAGGCGTTGGCTTCATTGCAGGAACACTCCTGAATCCGCAACCGCCGGTAACGAAAATGGCAGGGCTATGGAACAAGGGAACTGAACATAAGTCCCGCAGGATCGACATAAAAAACGATTCCGATTTTGATGAAGATTTGCTTCGCTCATGGTTTGTCCAGGCAAAAGATTTACCCGGCTGGAGTAAAATTGATTGAATTCACGGCAACAATAATTATTTAAAAATATAAAGCAAATGCACACTTTTTATAGTATACTCGGCGTCATCGCCGGCATCATCATCCTCTTATTACTTCTGGCGCTCTTCATGCGAAAAAAACATTTCGTAAAACGCGAAATCATCATCGATGCTCCGGTTGGCAAAATATTCGCTTATTTACGCTTTCTTGAGAATCAGGATAAATTTAACCGGCATGCCATGGCTGGCGGCGAGCGCGAAAAAACATTCACGGGAACCGACGGCACAGTTGGATTCATCTATGCCTGGCATGGCGATAAAAAGGCAGGTGAAGGTGAAAAGGAAATCAAGAATATCATCGAAAATAAATTAATTGAAACCGAAATCCGCTTCGTAAAACCAATGAAAGCTACTGCAGCCATTGTGATGGAAACCGAATCGCTTTCTGACGGACAAACGAAAGTTTCCTGGAGCAACTCCGGCACATTGCCTTACCCGGTAAATATCATGATCCCAATGATGGAGAAAATGTTGCCGAAAGACATGGATGCGAGTTTGGCGATGCTGAAAGGGATTTTGGAAAAATAATTTACAAATCTCAAATTATAAATAACAAATAAGTCCCAACATTCAATCTTTAAATTCCAAACATGCCTCATATGTTTGAATTTCGGCATTGGAATTTATTTCTTATTGATTGCTGTGATTTGGAATTTTCCGACTTTTAACTAAAATTTATCACAGGATTTTACACCGTAATTACTATAAACAGTAATTTTAAAACCTATGAAAAATGAGGCAAAAAAAGGATTTTACTTCAAGTCTTACGAAGCGCCGTTTGTATCTCCGTTCGACAGGCTTTTTGAGATTTTCAAGGAGCTCATTACGCATACTTCGGGCGATTTCGACGAAGCGATTGAATGGCTGCGCGAGCTTGACACCGAATATAAGCTCACTGACGAGAATTATACGATTGACGATTTCATCGAAGACCTGAAGAAAAAAGGTTACATCCGCGACGAATTCAAAGACGACGGTACATCCGGCACAGGAATCACCGCCAAAACCGAACGCGCCATCCGGCAGCAGGCGCTCGACCATATGTTCGGTAATCTTAAAAAAGCGGTAACGGCAATCACAAGACCAAGCATACAGGCAGCGGCGATGAGCATACGGGTGAATTCCGCGATTTTAATTTCGGCGACAGCCTCGAGCGCATTTCACTGACCGAGAGTTTAAGGAACGCTCAAATTAATAATGGTGTCGATGAATTCCGTATCACCGAAAACGACCTGATTGTCGAGGAAACACAATTCAAAGCCCAGATGAGCACGGTTTTGATGATCGACATCAGCCACAGCATGATTCTCTACGGCGAAGACCGCATCACGCCCGCCAAGAAAGTCGCGATGGCTTTGGCAGAACTGATTACGACGCGCTATCCGAAAGACACACTCGATATTCTGGTTTTCGGAAATGACGCATGGACGATTCCGATTAAGGATTTACCGTATCTGAAAGTCGGTCCAGTACCACACCAACACCGTCGCCGGATTGCAACTGGCAATGGACTTGCTCCGCCGCAAACGCAACACCAACAAGCAAATCTTCATGATTACCGACGGAAAACCGAGTTGTGTGCGCGAGCGCGATGGATCGTATTACATGAACAGCAACGGCCTCGACGAATATATCGTGGATAAATGCTACAATCAGGCACAGCAAGCCAGGAAATTGCACATTCCGATTACGACTTTTATGATTGCGAACGACCCATATTTGCAGAAATTCGTAAATAGATTTACCGAAGCCAATCAGGGAAAGGCGTTTTACACCGGCTTGAAGGGGTTGGGAGAAATGATTTTTGAGGATTACGAAACGAACAGGAAACGAAAGATTAAGTAGACGGTGATCAGTCATCAGATTGCAGACAGCAGGCCGCAGATTGACCGTCAAATAAACACAATTAGCAACAAAATAAAAATGTCATCCCGAGCACAGTCGAGGGCTAACGAAGAAAAGATATGGATATTAATAAAATAACAACACTCGGCCAGCTAAAAGCCGCGGCTTACAAAAGCAAACCCATCAAAGAAGAATTGCGCGAT
This sequence comes from Flavobacterium sp. 3HN19-14, assembly GCF_051373205.1. Classification (NCBI taxonomy): domain Bacteria; kingdom Pseudomonadati; phylum Bacteroidota; class Flavobacteriia; order Flavobacteriales; family Flavobacteriaceae; genus Flavobacterium; species Flavobacterium sp. 3HN19-14. The sequence goes on along the minus strand of NZ_JBPPZT010000001.1, from coordinate 2,853,627 downwards.
AACCTGCGCGAAAAAATAAAATCAGGAAAACCCGCATTTGAAGGTGTTCATGGTTACGAAAATACCGTAATTCCCGAACTCGAAAGAGCAATTTTATCACGCCATAACATCAACTTACTCGGACTTCGGGGCCAGGCAAAGACACGCCTGGCGCGTTTAATGCTCAATCTGCTTGATGAGTACATTCCGTACGTAAGCGGTTCAGAAATCAACGACGACCCATTTCAGCCGATTTCGCGTTTTGCTAAAGACCTGATTGCTGAGAAAGGCGACGACACACCAATTTCGTGGTTGCATAGAAGCGATCGCTTTTTTGAAAAACTCGCAACACCTGATGTAACCGTTGCCGATTTAATAGGCGATATCGACCCGATTAAGGCCGCAAACCTGAAATTGTCTTATGCCGATGACCGTGTGATTCATTTTGGCATGATCCCGAGGGCGAACCGCTGTATTTTCGTTATTAATGAATTGCCCGATTTGCAGGCAAGAATTCAGGTGGCGCTGTTTAATATTTTACAGGAAGGCGACATTCAGATTCGTGGTTATAAGTTGAGGTTGGTACTTGATATGCAATTCATATTCACCGCAAACCCCGAAGATTATACCAATCGCGGCAGTATCGTTACACCATTGAAAGACCGTATCGGCTCACAAATCCTGACGCATTACCCGGAATCTGTAGCCACCGCAAGACGCATTACAGAACAGGAAGCCAGATTAGATTCACGTCAAAGCGAAACCGTTCATGTGCCTTCGCTGGCGAAAGATTTATTGGAGCAAATCAGTTTTGAGGCGCGCGAAAGCGAATTCATTGACAACAAAAGCGGCGTCAGCGCAAGGATGAGCATAACCGCTTATGAAAATCTGCTAAGTACTGCCGAAAGGCGTGCTTTACGAAATGGCGAAGACAAAACGATCGTTCGGCTTTCAGATTTCATGGGCATCATTCCGGCGATTACAGGAAAAGTCGAACTGGTTTATGAAGGTGAGCAGGAAGGTGCGGCAATTGTGGCGCAAAACCTGATCGGCGATTCGATCCATACTTTTTTTCCGGGTTATTTCCCGAAGATTGAAAAACTGGAAAAAGCTGATGATAAAACCGCTTACACTGAATTGATTGAATGGTTTTTCACTGAAAGCGGCTTCGAATTGCCTGATGAAGCGACCAATTCTGAATACCAGAAAATCCTCGACGACATCGCGCCACTTGAAAAATTATTGCAAAAATACCAACCTGAAATGCCTGCTGAAGACCGTTATTTCATGAAGGAATTCGTGCTTTGGGGTTTAGTGGAATACAATAAACTCAGTAAAGACAGGTTTTCTGAAGGTTATCAGTTTAAGGATTTGTATGGGAGTTACATCAGTAAGCTGTAAAACAGTCAAAAGCCGAAAGTCCAAAGTCGAAAGACAGAAGTGCTTATCGCAATTTGCTAATCTTTCGACTTTGGACTTTTAACTTTCGACTAAAAATTTATTCCTGATTCGTCAGTTTTCGGTAAGGAAAAGCATTAAAAATATGTCTTTTCGCAAAACGCGCAGGCGAATCGGCGTTGACCATTTTAATATAAGTCGCTTTCGGAACGCTGATATATTCATAACTGCTGCCGTTAGAAAATACAGCTTTCAGACGAATGTTTTCGTAGCTGTAATCCACTAAAGTAGCGTTGGTAATGGTATCATTGTATTCGGGTTTCCCTTGCTCGATGGTTTCCGGATTGATGCTTACCAAAAAATGATATGCTTCAATAACGGCTTTACTTTTGTCTTCCGCAGCTTTTAATCCGGCATCATCGCCCTGAAATTTATCAGGATGGCATTCTTTCATCGAATTGCGGTAGATGGTTTTCAATTCTTTCAGTTCGACAGTTTTGTCAACTTGCAGCAATTCGCGGTATTCATTTATTTTTTTCATCGCAGGAGGCTTTTTCAAATTTTTTGCAAAGGTAGGTTAAAAGAGTCTAAAGTCCAAAGTCGAAAGTGAAAAGAATAAAAGCGTCAGTTAAAACTTTCATTTAAATTTCGGGCTTCGACTTTCGACTTTTTCCTTTTGACTTTCAACTAATTATAGTAGATTTGCAGAAATTTATTCACCCTAAATATGAAAAACTTTCTGCTTTCGGCAGCATTGTTCTTTTGCTGTTATGCCTCGTTTTCACAGGTAGTTATTAATGAACTTGATGCTGATACGCCTTCCACCGACGTGATGGAATTCATCGAATTGAAGTCGGCAACACCTAATTTTCCACTCGATGGTTATGTATTGGTATTCTTCAACGCTACTACCAACGGAGATTCCAACCTGAGTTACCTCGCTATTGACCTCGATGGTTACACAACCGACCTTAATGGAATATTTTTGCTCGGAAACCCGAATGTTACACCTTCACCGGCTATCACGATTGGTGTTGGTATCATCCAGAACGGACTGGATGCTGTTGCCATTTATCATGGAAATGCAGCTGATTTTCCTACCAACACTGCAGGAACGACAGCAAATCTCATCGATGCACTTTGTTATTCCAACAGCAATACGATACAACCGACCGCTTTAATGACGGCGTTAAATCAAACCGTATGCGTGAATGAAAATCAGGGATCTGCAGCTGCTACAAAATCAATCCAACGAAAAAATGACGGCACTTATGAAGTAAAGTTCCCAACTCCGGGCGCTAACAACGACGGAAGCGGGCAGACATTAAACGGCGTGACACTTTCACTGAATCCAACTGAAATGACTGAAGGTACATCTTTTACGGTAACTTTCACGACCCAGACCGCGGTTACAAGCAATCTAAATATCACCTTTGCGCTTGCCAATGGCAGTTTCACAACTGCTGATTATTCCGGAAACCTGTCGGTACTGATTCCGCAAGGCAGTACGACGGGCAGCACAATAATCCAACTGACAGATGATGCCGTTGATGAAGGCGATGAAAATCTGAAAGTTGTTATTGGAACGCTTCCCGACGGTTACACCAAACTTAACGATAATACAGAATTTCGTGTGCACGACAATGATTACGTCGTTCATGCCTGGGGAACACCTCTAAATCCGACTTACGGATTGGTGACAAGTACAGTTCCTGTAGGATATTACAACTCACTTGAAGGGAAGTCCGGTGCCGTTTTAAAACAGGCTATTCAGGACATTATTGCGAATCCGGCCGTGGTAAGGAAACAGAATTATGGCGACATCGTTGATATTCTTAAAGAAGCCGACCAAAATCCCGAAAATGGCAGTCAGGTTTGGTTGATGTATGTGGAAAAGCCGCGTTCAAAAATCGATTTCCAGACCGGTACAAGTGGTGCTGCAGGATTTTGGAACCGCGAACATATTTATTGCCAGTCGAGAGGCGGATTCACCAACGAAACTTCTTCTGACGCCAACGGTATCAACAATTACGACTCAACCAATGCCGACGATATTATGGCTGGCCACGCCGATGGGCACCATTTGAGGGCAGAGGACAGTCCGGAAAATTCACTCAGGAGCGAAAGAAATTATGGCGTTGATTACAACGGGCTAGCCAATACGCATGGCAGCTGGCATGGTGATGTGGCGCGTGCTATTTTTTATATGTGCGTCAGATATAACGGACTGAATGTTGTCAACGGTAATCCGCCACAGGATCCTGACGGTTATATTGGTGATCTCGCAACTTTATTGCAATGGAACGTTTCCGACCCGTCTGACGACTTTGAAATGAACCGCAATAATGTTGTTTATAACTGGCAAAAAAACCGAAATCCATTTATCGATTACCCGAATTTAGCCGATTATATTTGGGGAAGCCACGCCGGAGAAGTTTGGTTTTCTACGCTTTCAGTTCCGCAGAATGAAGCAGCCAAAATCGGGATTTACCCAAATCCTGCGAAAGACCAATTCAGGATTTCAGGAATTGAGAGTGGGCATGTTGAAATTTTCAGCGTGACGGGTCAAAAGGTTTTCGAAAGCGATTTTTCTGGTAGCAATTCTGTGAAAATGAACATTTCGAACGGCGTTTATACTGCGAAGATTACGGCTCAGGGGCAATCTGTTGTTAAGAAACTGGTGATAAAATAAATTTCCAAATTCCAAAAAAAATCCCAAATTCTAAACTAATGCGATTGGAATTTGGGATTTTTTTTTGATTTTTTAATCAATCGTCATCGATTTCAACTTCGTGCGATAAGCTTCCAACGCAACTGCTTTCGAAATAAATCCATAATATTTCCCGTTTTTCACAACTGGAAGGAATGTCATTTTTGTAGTTTCAAATTTATTCATCACGGTTTCCATCGTATCGTTTGGCGAAATAATAGCTTTGGGTTCTGTCATAACTTCTTTCACGGAAGTATATTTTACCTTAAAATTGCTAAAGATGATTTCGCGTATGTCATTAAAATGCACGACGCCTTCGAGTTCTTTTTCCTTATTGACAACGGCAAAAATTACCTGATTAGAATGTGAAATCAAATCTACCAGTTTTTCAAGATTTTCATCAGGCGTAACCGTTAAATAATCTGTCTGGATGATTTGCTCAATATCAATTGTGGTAAGTATATTGGTGTCTTTGTTGCTGGTGAAGGCATGCCCTTTTTTAGCGAGTTGCTTGACATCCATCGAATGTTTTTCAAAACGTTTTGAAACCGCAAAACTGATCGACGACACAATCATCAGCGGAATCATCAGTCCGTAACCACCCGTAATTTCTGCAATAAGGAAGATTGCAGTTAGCGGCGCGTGAAAAATCCCGCTCAGAATTCCCGCCATTCCGACCATCGTAAAATTACTCACCGGAAGATGTGTCAGGCCTAAAACATTGAACAATTTCGAGAAGAAAAAGCCTACATAAGAGCCTAAAAACAGCGAAGGCGCGAAATTACCGCCATTTCCGCCGCTGCCCAATGTGATTCCGGTTGCGAATGCTTTCACCATCAATGTCAATCCTACAAAAACCAGCAACATCCAATTGTTGTTCCTGAAATCACTGAACAGCGTATTTTCAAGCAATTTTCCCGGATCGTTTTCTGACAGCGTTTTGATGCTTTCATAACCTTCGCCGAAAAGCGTAGGGAAGATGAAGATGATGATGGCCAGCAACGATGCACCGGCAATGGCTTTACGATACGGACTCAATTTCAATCGCGAGAAAAAATGCTCTGTTTTCTGGAATCTTCTCGAATAATAAACAGCGACAAATCCGGTCAGCAATCCCAACATTACATAAAACGGAATGTTGTGAAAATCGAATGTTGTCTGTTGTTTAAAAGACAACAATATCGTTTCGTCCAGTACAATTTGTGAAACCAAAGCGCCTGTGGCTGCAGCAATCATAATAGGTGTAAATGCTGAAATGCTTACGTCGACGAGCAGTACTTCAATAGCAAACAAAACGCCTGCAATTGGTGCATTAAATGCCGCGGCGATTCCGGCAGCGACGCCGCATCCGATTAATAAAGTCCGGTTTTTGTAGCTTAATTTATAGCGTTGCGCATAATTTGAACCAAAAGCCGCGCCGGTAATTACAATCGGACTTTCGAGACCCGCAGAACCGCCGAGACCAACCGTTAAGGAACTCGTGACGATTTGCGCATACATTTGTTTTTTCGGAATGATACTGGCTTTTTTAGCAACGGCATATAAAATCTGGGAAGTGCCTTTTTCAATCGTTCCGCCAAGGATTTTTTTCACCACCAGGACTGTCAGGAAGATACCGATAATCGGCAGAATACTGTTGATGAAACTCAGCTTTAAAATGCCGTTGATATAAGTGGCGAACAGGAAAACCCAGTGCGCAAATGATTTGAGGACGATTACGGCAAATGCTGCAGAAATCCCCACAAGTACGCTCGATAAAAATATAAACTGCTTATCCGATACCCGGTTTTGCGCCCATACAAGGATGTTTTCCAATCTGCGAAGGTATTTTCTAATCATTATTTTTGTGACATTTTTGCAAAGTTACGCTTTTCACAAGCAGTATTTTCTTAAACTAAGATTAAAGACCGAAAGCTTTGTCATCGCCGCGTTTGTCGGCTCCGGCTTCTAGTTTTCCGTCGGGGCGGACGAGAATTGCATCGACTTTTCCTATAACTGGCAGTTCCTGAACCGAAATTTTATAGCCTTTTTTGGTAAGCGAATCTTTTATGGCTTCAGAAAAACCATTCTTTTCAAAATTCACTACGTCAGGTAACCATTGGTGGTGAAAACGCGGCGCATTCACGGCTTCCTGCATGCTCATTTTATATTCGTAAACATTAAGGATGGTTTGTAAAACTGAAGTTATAATAGTTGAGCCGCCCGGCGTTCCTACAACCATAAATAACTTTCCGTCTTTTTCAACGATTGTCGGCGTCATTGAGCTGAGCATTCGTTTTTGTGGCGCAATGCTGTTGGCTTCTGCACCGACCAATCCGTAAGAATTCGGAACACCGGGTTTCGCGCTGAAATCATCCATTTCATTGTTGAAAAAGAAGCCGAGCTCGTCAGAATATAATTTCGAGCCGTATGCGCCATTTAAGGTTGTGGTTACTGCAACGGCATTTCCTTCTCCGTCAACAATCGAATAATGCGTGGTTTCATTGCTTTCTGAAATCGTAATTTCCCCGTGTGAAACAGCCGATGAAAGCGTGGCTTTTTCCCAATTAAAAGAGTTCATCCTTTTTAAAAGGTAATCTTTGTCAAGTAACTGTTTTTCAGTTATCTTAATAAAATCGGGGTCACCGAGAAAATAATTCCGGTCGGCATAAGCGCGGCGTTCGGCTTCGGTAATTACCTGAATGCTTTCTGCACTGTTATGCCCAAATTTTTCCAACGGATAAGGCGCGATCATCGTCATGATTTGTGCCAGTGTAATGCCTCCGCTTGACGGCGGCGACATCGAAAAAATCTTTAAATCTTTATATCGAAAAGCGATGGGTTTGCGCCATTTTACGTTATATTTAGCTAAATCTTCTAAAGTGATGATACCTCCTTTGCTTTGTAAAAACGCGACTAACTTTTTCGCGGTTTCTCCTCTGTAAAATTCTTTTTCGCCATTTTTCATGATGCGGCTCAAGGTGGTCGCCAAAGCGGGATATTTTATGGTGTCGCCGACTTTATAATTTTGAGCGTAAAGCGTTTGTTGGCCGCTGATCTGGGCGATGAGCTTGCTGTTGCGATTGATCTGCCCTAACTGATTTTCGGTAACGACAACGCCTTTTTCTGCCAATTCAACCACAGGCTGCATTAAAGTTTCGATTGAAAGTTTACCGTATTTTTTGTGTACGGCAAAGATTCCGGCGATTGTTCCGGGAACTGCGATTGCCAAAGCGCCATCCGTACTTAAATTAGGAATCACGTTACCATTTGCATCGAGGTACATGTCTTTTCCGGCTGCAAGCGGTGCTTTTTCACGATAATCGAGTGCGCCGGTTTCGCCATTCGCCTTGCGGAAAACCATAAATCCGCCGCCGCCGATATTGCCGGCATAAGGATAGGCAACAGCGAGTGCGAGTTCTGTGGCAAACATAGCATCAAAAGCATTACCGCCTTTTTTGAGGATTTCAACACCGATTTTCGAGGCTTCCTCACGTGCAGAAACGACCATGCCTTTATCAGCAATTACGCCGGTCTGTGCGTGTAGAATATTTACATACAAAAAGAAAAAGATGCAAATGAACGGAAGCAGTTTCTTCATATTACCTTCATTTTTTCAGCAACAAACTGGCGCAAATCTTCAAAGAAAGCAGTGAATTCTTGCTCAAATTCATTGTAATGTAATTTCAATTCCTCGCCCGAAAAACGCATTTTAGATTGGTTCGAAGTCCTGCTGTCCATTTGGGTGAGGATTCGTTCAATGCCATCGACTGTTGCATAACTTAACAGCCAGTTGTATTTGATCATATACGGCATCATGCCTTGCGTTTTTTCAGTCAGCCAATCGTGGTTCACTTCGAGCGACTTATAAAACCTGCCGATAAATTGCTCCAGCTTTTCGTCTGAATAATGGCTCCAGTTTTTGGCAAGGAAATGGTCGTAAAACACATCGACAATTACACCCGCATAATGGTGATAACGCTCGTGCAGTTTCTTGGTGCTTTCGCGGAAAACAGGATGCGCGTCTGTGTAAGTATCGATTTCACGATGCAGTAAAATCCCTTTTTGGGTGTCCTCAGGAAAAATCTCAAGATGCTTACCGCGTATGCCGTCTGCCATGAAATTCCCAATTTTCATAAGGTCATTATCGCCGGAAAGGTAAATGTGCGCGAGGAAATTCATAGGCTGTGAGGTTGCATAATCTCAAAGATACAAAGTTTCAGAGTTTATCGCCAACTTTTCGGCTTTACAAAAAACTTTGCTACTTTGCCGCTTTGTAACTTTGCCGCTCTTATATTTGCACAAACAATATAAATCACATGACACTCATAAAATCCATTTCGGGAATCCGCGGTACAATTGGCGGGAAAACGGGCGATAACCTTACGCCGGTTGATGCGGTAAAATTTGCTTCTGCTTATGGAACTTTCCTGAAAAACAATTCCACTAAAGAAAAATTAACGGTTGTAATCGGTCGTGACGCCCGTATCTCAGGCCCGATGATTCACAATCTCGTTGTAAATACGCTCATCGGATTAGGCATCAATGTAATCGATTTGGATTTATCAACAACACCAACCGTTGAAGTCGCTGTTCCGCTTGAAAAAGCCGACGGCGGAATCATCCTGACCGCTTCCCACAACCCGAAACAATGGAATGCACTGAAATTACTCAACGAAAAAGGTGAATTCCTAAGCGGTGCCGATGGTGCCAAAATTTTGGAAATTGCCGAAAGTGAAGCATTTGATTTTTCTGATGTGGATAATTTGGGTGAAATTACGGTCAACGACGCTTATATGGACATTCATATTGACGAAGTACTGAACCTGCCTTTGGTCGATGCCGAAGCTGTCAAAGCTGCGAAATTCAAGGTTGTGGTTGATGGCGTAAACTCCTCGGGCGGTATCATCATCCCGAAATTACTGGAACTGATGGGCGTTGAAGTCGTTAAATTATACTGCGAACCGAACGGCCATTTCCCGCACAATCCGGAGCCTTTGAAAGAGCATCTTACCGATATTTCCGAATTGGTTGTGAAAGAAAAAGCCGATTTGGGTGTAGTCGTAGATCCCGATGTTGACCGTTTGGCTTTTATCAGCGAAGACGGCGAAATGTTCGGCGAAGAATATACCTTGGTTGCCGTTGCCGATTATGTTTTAAGCAAAACGCCCGGCAATACGGTTTCGAATATGTCATCATCGAGAGCTTTGCGAGACGTCACCAATGCACACAACGGCAGTTATGAAGCAAGCGCGGTAGGCGAGGTGAACGTGGTCGAACTGATGAAGAAAAACAATGCTGTAATCGGTGGCGAGGGCAACGGCGGTATCATTTACCCGGAATTGCATTACGGACGTGACAGCCTTGTAGGCGTAGCATTATTCCTGACACATCTTGCGAATAAGAAAATGAAAGTCTCTGAATTGCGCGCTTCGTATCCGGAATATTTCATGAGCAAAAACAAGATTGAACTGACACCTCAGATTGACGTCGATGCGATTCTGGAAGCCATGACAAAAAAATATTCCAACGAAAATATCACTACGATTGACGGCGTAAAGATTGATTTTGCTGAAAACTGGGTGCATTTGAGAAAATCCAATACTGAGCCGATTATCCGTATTTATACCGAAGCGGCTACGCAGCAGCTTGCTGATGATCTAGCCTTGCGGATTATTGATGAGATTAAGGCTGTGGCTGGAATTTAATAAGACTTGCACCGTCAGTTCGAGTTTCAAAAGATTTGCGCCAGCTAATCTTTGTAGTATCGAGAACCTTCCTGCAATTCATCGTACAATCGTCCGAAACGTCATATTAATACGGGCGCGTTTTACCTTTTTACTTTTAGGAAGCTGGTGCGCCCAATGCGTTTGCGTTGCATCTTTCATTACCAAAAGGCTTCCGTTTTCAAGGATGATGGAAACGGTTTCTTTTGTGGTTTTGTGCTTGAACATGAATTTCCTTTCCGCACCAAGACTCAACGAAGCGATCACAGGATTCTTACCCAGAGGTTCTTCATTGTCACTATGCCATGAAAGGCCTTCGTCGCCGTCGTGGTAAAGATTCAAAAGGCAGGAGTTGAAACTTGTACCGGTAATTTCCTCGACTTTTTGCTTCAATTCTAACAATTCTGGAGTCCATGGATGCGCTTGTTTTGTGGTATTCGAATAAGTATATAAGAATTCGTTGTCACCATACCAGGCAATTTTTCGCTTGGTAACGATATGTTTTCCAAAAATGATCACTTCATCATTTTTGAAATTATCGTCCTGCATGAGCTTTTCGAAATAATGCTGCGCTTCCGCCGATTTTAAAACCGTTCCATAATAAAAAGCGGTGCCGTCATACGGAAGGATATTGCGCTCGATTTCCGGGTTGAATAAGTCCATATCCCAAAGTTACGCCACAGTCATTTATCGCGCAACGTTTTAAAAGAATTTTATACATTTATCACAGATATTTATGACATGAAGAAGATTGCGTTTTTATTGTTGGTTTTTCCATTGGGTGTTACTTATTCACAAGCATTTGAAAAACCGGATTATAAGAAAATCGAAACCGAAATTTCAGATTCCACAAGTGCATTTTTTTATCCGAAATTGATGAAAAGGCTTGCAGATAATGACATTTCACTAACTACAGATGAGTACAGGTACTTGTATTACGGTTATTTTTTCCAGCCGGAATATTCCTCCAATCCAAAACCGCCGGAGCAGGAAAAATTATTCAAATATTTCCAGTATGATAAATTAAACCCGGCAGATTACGACGAAATTATCAGGCTTTGTACGAACGCCATTAAAGCTTTTCCTTTCGACATCCGCGAAATGAATTTCCTGTCTTATGTCTACCAACTCAAAGGCGATAAGGAAATGGCGAAGAAAATCGCGCATACTTTTCAGGGATTGGTGTCCGCCATCAAATCATCCGGTAACGGCGATGCCTGCGAAACTGGTTTTCAGGTACTTACAGTCGGCCATGAATATGTATTGATGAGCATTTGGAATCTCGAGGTCACCACACCGGTTACAATGGCAAATTGCAATTACCTTATGGTTGAGAAAGGAAAATATAAATCCGCCGGAATTTATTTCAACATTGAAAAAATCCATGAGGTGGAGGCGAAGAGGAAATAGATTAAAATTCCAAAAAGCAAATCTGAATTCCCAGATAAGTTCCAAGCTTCTAAATTTCAAATGGAAGGCGTTTCAAAAATTGTATTTTGGATATTTTTGGGATTTATAATTTGAGATTTGGGATTTATTTTCGGAACGAAAATCACTATCTTTGAACCCACAAATTCATCCTTTATGATTGCAGCAGCACACACTTTAGATACGGCTTTAGAACAGTATTTTCAGCAGTTCAGGAAAAATATCATCGGCATCGATCAGGAGTTTGTGTCTCCTTTCGGCAAAAGAAAATCGTCTACACCGACTGGACCGCCAGCGGAAGACTTTACCGCCCGATTGAAGAAAAAATGATGAATGAGTTCGGCCTTTTCGTGGCCAATACGCATACGGAAACCACCGTTTCAGGAACAGCTATGACGTTAGCTTACCACCACGCGCGCCACATCATTAAAAAGCATGTCAATGCGAATGAAAATGATGTTCTGATTACCGATGGCACCGGAATGACAGGTGTCGTTAATAAATTCCAAAGGATATTAGGATTACGAATTCCTGAAAACCTTAAAGAATTTACCACGATTCCGGCAGAAAATAAGCCGATTGTGTTTATTTCCCACATGGAGCACCATTCCAACCAGACTTCATGGCTCGAAACAATTGCCGATGTAGAAGTGGTGCCTGCCTGTGAAAAAGGATTATTCTGCCTCGATAATTTTAAAGCGCTGATTGAAAAATACAAAGACCGGAAGATAAAGATAGCCTCGATTACGTCGTGTTCGAATGTGACCGGAATTAAGACGCCTTATTACGAAGTAGCAAAACTGATGCACCAGAACAACGGATTTTGTTTCGTAGATTTCGCCTGCTCCTGGACCGTACGTCGATATCGATATGCATCCGGAAGATGCGGAAAGTTACCTCGACGCAATTTTCTTTTCGCCGCATAAATTTCTCGGCTGGCCGGGAACTTCAGGGATTTTGGTATTCAATAAGAATTTATACAGAAATGCCGTTCCGGATAATCCGGGCGGAGGTACCGTCAGCTGGACGAATCCGTGGGGCGAGCACAAATACATCGACAGCATCGATGACCGCGAAGACGGCGGAACTCCGGGATTTCTTCAGGTAATTAAAACCGCTTTGGCGATTCAGCTCAAGGAAAAAATGGGCGTTGAAAATATTTTAAAAAGAGAACACGAAATCGTCGATTATGTTTTCAGTGAATTGGGCAACATCGACAATATCAAGATTCTCGCCAATCAGCACCAGCAAAGGCTTGGCGTGATTTCTTTTTACATCGATGATTTGCATTTCAATCTTGGCGTGAAATTACTCAACGACAGGTTCGGAATCCAGACGCGTGGCGGCTGCAGCTGTGCCGGAACTTACGGGCATTATCTGTTGCACGTCGATCAGGAGACTTCGCACCACCTCGTTTGCCAGATTGATTCGGGAGATTTGATCCAGAAACCGGGCTGGATCAGGATGTCAATCCATCCGACAACCACAAATGAAGAAATTCAATTCGTTTGTGAAAGCATTAAGCAATTGGCCGAAAATCACGAGGAATGGGCTGCAGATTACAATTACGATAAGTCTTCCAATGAATTCGCTTACAAAAACCATAATCCTGCAGAAAAGGAAATGGTCAGGAAATGGTTTTCTTAATTAAGAAACAACCTTTCTGTTCTTCTTTTTCCCGATATGTTTCCAGCGCTTGTGTGTCCAGAAATAATATTCAGGCGCTTCAAGGATCTGTTTTTCAACTTCCCTTAAATATTTGCTGGTGATATCGTAATCCGGAATTTCCTGCGGATTGTCAACCAACGGCATTATCGTCGCCTGGTAATAGCCGCGTTTCAATTTCACGACTTTACAGAAAAGGATGTTCATGTCGAGTTTTTTCGCGAGCATTTCGGCGCCGGTATAAACCGGGACTTCCAATCCCATGAAATTATCCCAATATTTCGCTTTCGTCAGTTGCGGCGACTGGTCACTCGCAAAACCATAAATCGCTTTTACGTTGTTGTCTTTGAGTTCCTGCATCAGTTCGATTGATTTTTTCGACTCAATCAATTCTGCATTAAGGCGGGAACGGATATCGCGCACCAGTTTGTCGAAATATTTGTTGCCGACTTCCTTATAAATCGCAATACTGCGGAAAGTCGTATATTTTGCCATCACCACAAGCCATTCCCAACTGGCATAATGCGCGCACATCAAAGCGATGCTTTTGCCTTTGGCTTCGTATTCGGTTACGAGCTCAATATTGGTGAAAGTAAACCTTTTCTTGATCTGCCTGTCAGAAATCGTCATCGTCTTGATCATCTCCAGAAACATATCGCACATGTGCTTGAAGAATTTCTTTTCTATGTCAAGTCTTTCTTTATCAGTAAGATGCGGAAGCGTGAGTTTAAGATTTTCACGAACTGTCTTCTTTCTGTAACCAAATACGCGATAAACCAGGAAGCAGACGAAATCAGAAAGTATATAAAGCAATCGGAAAGGTAATATTGACACTAACAGCAAGAGCGGGTAAGCCAATACAAAAACGAGTAACTGCATATAAGGGTTAAATTTGTGCAAATATACTTTTTATTCTTCGGATTTGCTTAATTTGTAGGGGCGTTAACATCATTTGCTTAAATTTGACCTATAATATTACAAATAAATCGAACAGCTTTCTATTGTACTGATTGTCATAATTGTCGCGAATGTCCTTGTTAGCATGAAAGGATTTGACGACATGTATTTTTTCAGGAAATACGAATTTCATATCGGCAGCATCCGCGCAGGCGAGCAATTCAGGATGATCACGTCAGGATTTCTGCATGCCGATGTGACGCATCTTGGGTTCAATATGCTGACATTGTACTGTTTCGCACCGGTTGTAATTGCGTACCTTGGCAGTTTTTCGTTCCTGCTGATTTACTTTGGAAGTTTGGTTTTCGGAAGCTTACTGACACTTTATTTCCATAAGAATGATTACAGTTACCGCGCCATTGGTGCTTCAGGTGCTGTAACCGGGATTTTATATGCTGCGATTTTGCTTTATCCTGATATGGAAGTTGGGATGTTTTTTATTCCGATAGGAATTCCCGGCTACCTTTTCGGATCATTTATCTGCTGTATTCTATTTACGGATTGAAAGCCAAAAGAGACAATATCGGGCACATGGCGCATTTTGGCGGAGCGATTGGCGGTTATGTGCTGACGCTCGCAAAAGAACCAATATTGTTCGAAACCAATCTTAATACTGTACTGATTCTAGCCATTCCGATTGTAATCCTTTTTGTATTGGAAAGAACCGGAAAGCTATAACTGGCACAGCTTTTGAAACGCACCCAATTATATTAACTTTAAAAATAAACAGACTATGAAATCGCCACTTAAACAAATTTGCGAAGCAAATACAAATGAAAAGTAAAGCGATACCATAGTTGACCTTTAAACAATTAAATTCAACAACTATGAAAAAATTATTTTTTGCTGTTGCCGTAATGTTTTCGGTAATAGCTAGCGCACAGGAATTTAAGCAAATTTCACTCGTAAATGTTTCAGGGGAAGGAAAAATCAAAGTTACCCGGATCAGGTTGCGATACAAATTGGCGTTAACTCCAAAGGCTCAAAAGCTGCCGATGTCAAAAAAGAAAACGACACGAAAATTGACGGAATTGTCAAATACATCAAAAAAATGGGTGTTGATGCGAAAGATTTCCAAACGACGCGTGTTTATCTGAATGACGAATACGATTATGACAAAAAGAAACACAATTACGTTGCAACGCAAACCATCAATATTTTAATAAAAGATTTGTCGAAATACGACGAAATGATGGAAGGACTTACCGATATAGGCGTCAACAACATTTCAGGAATCGAATTCAAATCTTCTAAAGAAGAATCGCTTAAGGCGAATGCACGCAAATTAGCGGTCATCAATGCCAAAGAAAAAGCAGAAGAATTGGTTGCTGCTGTCGGACAGAAAATAGGAAGAGCGTTCACCATTACCGACAATTCTCCTGTTGATTATCCACAGCCAAGATTTGCAGTTGCCATGATGAAAATGGCGGATGGCGTAGCCAATGATACTTTGGCGACTGGTGAGATTGAGATTACTGCTAATGTGAGTGTGAGTTTTGTATTAGAATAAGATACTCACAGTCTATTATAAAAATAAAAACCGAAGCACACGTAATGCTTCGGTTTTTTTAATGTAAGTGTGTCCCCGTCAGTTCGAGTTTCAAAAGATTTGCGATAAGCTAATCTTTGAAGTATCGAGAACTAAAGCTTCTCGATACAATTTCAGAAAAAAGCTAATCGCATTTTTTCTGAAATCACTGGAAGTGACGCCGTAGTCCGACAAAATATCAGGCACCATCTTCTTTAAAATCCACCGACAACGAATTCACACAATACCGCTGCCCGGTAGGAGTAGGCCATCGTCAAAAACATGTCCTAAATGCCCGCCGCAGTTCGCACAGACAATTTCTGTCCTTCTCATACCATGCGTATTGTCCTGAATATATTCCACTTTTCCCGGAATCGATTCATCAAAAGACGGCCACCCGCAATGCGCATCGAATTTAGAATTGCTTTCAAATAAAGGTTCGCCGCAGGCACCGCAGCAATACGTGCCTTTTTCATAATGCAAATTATATTTCCCTGAATGTGGGAATTCCGTGCCTTTCTGCCGTAAGATTTTATAACGTTCCAAACCCAGCTCTTCTTTCCACTGGTCTTCGGATTTTTCAACTTTATAACTCATAATATTTATTTTAGGGTTCAAGGTGTTAGGTTTAAGGTTCAGGGTGATTGGATTTCCGTTTAATGGTCAACCCTGAACCCTGCACCTCATACCCTGTACCAACATTTTACTTCGGAATAAACTTTATAGAAACAGAATTCGTGCAAAACCTTTTTCCGGTAGTCTCCGTCGGTCCGTCATCAAAAACGTGGCCCAAGTGACCGCCGCATTTCGCGCACATCACTTCCGTTCTCTGCATCCCGAAAGAAACGTCGGTTTTATAAATCACCGAGCCTTTTATTGCCTGGTCAAAAGACGGCCATCCGCACTCCGAGTTGAATTTCGCATCAGAACTAAACAGCGGATTCCCGCACGCGGCGCATACATATTTACCTTTTTCAAAAGTATTCCAGTATTCACCTGTGAAAGGGCGTTCGGTTTCCTTATTTCTTAAAACAGCGAATTGTTCGGGTGTGAGTTCTTTTCCCATTCAGCATCCGTTTTCTGCATTTGCGGAACGGTTGCATTTGCAGTCTTTTTTCTTCTTGCCCTTTGCAGGAAGTCAGTATTCCGAAGAGGGCGAATAATAATACAATCTTTTTCATTATTTAATTTTTTTATTTAATTAAGGCCCTTGACTGCGCTCGGGGTGACACATCATGCCTTCAAACTGATTTTAAATTAATTGAAAATTAAATTTTCAGCACAATTTTCAAGCTTGTACAATTTGTCACCCCGAGCGCAGTCGAGGGGCGTCGCTTGCACAATCAGGATTTAATAAAATCTACAGCCGCCGCAATCACTTTCTCGCTTCCCAAAATCTTGCGGTGCCCCAATCCATAAGTGATCATCAGTTCTCCTTTCTTAAGATGTCCTTTAATATGGTGTGCACATTTCACGGGAACTTCAAAGTCGTCATTGTCATGGATGACAAGTACCGGAATGTCGATTTCTTTTGCCGATAGATACGCAGAATAACTGTCCATGGTTTGCCCAAATTGCTTTTCGAAGTGGATGCGCATCCAATCGGAAACTTCCGGTTTCAGTTCGAGTTTGTGTATAAAATCATCCATGATGTCTTTGATGATATCGCCGCTTCCGATAGTAACGAGCTTATCAATTTTCAAGCCAAGCCGCATTGCGTTGAGTAAGGACATTCCGCCTAAAGAATGACCAACTGCCGCTTCAAACGGACCGTATTCTTTTTCGAGTTGTAAAATCGTGGCGATGAATTCAGGCATCAGCGTTGTCTTTCCCGGAGATTTCCCGTGTGCTGGAGCGTCAAAACTTACGGTCGAATAGCCTTCTTTCAAAAAAGCTTCAGCGATTTTGACCAATTGCGTGCCGCGCCCTGACCAGCCGTGGGAAAACAGGATCTTTTTCGGGCTTTCGCCAAATTCATAAACTACAACATCTTTATTTATCGAAGTAATTCGGATTGTCTTCTGCCTGCTTTTCGCATCCATTTCCGCTTCCCTTTTGGGAATCTTGTGTTTGAGCGGCGTAGTGAATAATTTCGACGCAAAAGCCGTTACCCATTTGTCTGAAATTGCCGCTAAAAATTTACCCGTAATCACTATTAACCTCGGAATTTTCAATGATTTCTCGGGTTTTTTAGCATTTGTTGCCATTTCGATAATTTTTTAAGCAAGTTATGACATTATACTTTTTTTACTAAATTTAGAAGTCATAAAAATAACATAAAATGCAAAACCAAACCAGGATTATCATAGAGAACGTAATGCCGCAGCTCGATAGCGGTGCTTATTTATAAAGCGGATTCCCGGACAGAAAGTCGTAGTGACCGCCGACGTTTTTTCAGACGGGCATGATGTGCTGGAGTGCAGCGTGAAGTTCAAACACGAAACCGACAAAAAATGGCAGGAAGTGCGCATGGCGCCAACCACCAACGACGAATGGACAGCCGAATTCACCGTAGAAAAGCAAGGATATTATACTTATTTCGTCGAAGGCTGGGTAGATTATGCGCTCAACTGGCAACACGGTACCGAACGTAAAATCCACGACAGCCAGTATGTAAAATCAGAATTGCTTGAAGGTGCAGAATATGTGAAAGCGGTGCAGAAACTCGCCGATGCTTCGGAGAAAGAATATTTGAAGAAAATCACGAAATATTTCACTACAGAAAAAGAATACGACAAAGCCATTCAGGAAGCCACTTCGGCGGAACTGACAACTATTTTCAAAAAATATCCGGTGCGTTTCCTTGAAAATAAATCAATCGATTTGCAGGTTTATGTCGACAGAAAAAAAGCGTTATTCAGCACCTGGTATGAATTTTTCCCGCGTTCCGCTTCTCAGGAAGACGGCAAACACGGCACTTTCAAAGACTGCGAGCGTTTGCTGCCAAGAGTCGCCGCAATGGGATTTGACACTTTGTATTTCCCGCCAATCCATCCAATCGGAGAAGTCAACAGGAAAGGGAAAAACAACGCTACAAATGCCGCAGATGGTGATGTGGGTTCGCCCTGGGAATCGGTTCACAATACGGCGGCCACAAAGCGACACATCCGGAATTAGGAACGATTGAAGATTTCAAATCGCTCGTTAAAGCGGCAAAGGATTTAGGGATTGAAGTCGCCATGGATTATGCATTGCAAGCCGCGCCCGATCATCCTTACGTAAAAGATTTTCCGCAATGGTTCAAATGGCGTCCTGACGGAACGGTGCAATATGCCGAGAATCCACCGAAAAAATACCATGACATCCAACCGATTTATTTCGAAAGCGGCGATTGGAAAAATTTGTGGAAAGAATTGCTGGACGTTGCTCTGTTCTGGATTGAAGAATGCGGTATAAAAGTGTATCGTGTAGATAATCCGCATACAAAACCATTCTATTTCTGGGGTTGGCTGATTGCTGAAATCAAGAAGAAACATTCCGGATGTGTTGTTTTTAGCGGAGGCATTTACAAGGCCGAAAATCATGAATGAACTCGCCAAGCAAGGCTTTTCGCAGTCATACACTTACTTCACCTGGCGCGATTCTAAAAAAGAACTGACGCAATATGTCGAAGAATTAACGCAGACCGAACAAAAAGAATTCTACCGCCCGAATTTCTGGCCGAATACACCTGATATTAATCCATTCGCTTTGCAAAACGGTAATGAATCGATTCATTTGCAAAAATATTTCCTTGCGGCGACATTAAGTTCAAGCGTAGGGATTTACGGCCCTGTATTTGAATATATGGTTTCAACACCGATGGCCGCCGGAAAAGAGGAATACCTCAACTCCGAAAAATACGAAGTCTACAAATGGGACTGGAGCATTCAGAACCGATTGACGACATTAATTGCACGCGTGAACCAGATCCGTAAAGAAAATGCCTCGCTTCAGCAAACCAACAATATCATCTTTTGCGATACTTCAGACGAAAAACTCATGGCATATTACAAATTCGACGATAACCGCGAAAACGAAACGCTCATGGTCGCCAGCCTCGACGCACACAACATCAAGCAAGGCAATATCAGGATTCCGATCATGGCGTTGGGCAACCAGCCGATTCATGTGACCGACCTGATCACGGGCAACAGTTACCATTGGGATAGGGAGTGGAATTTTGTCGAACTCCACCCATCACTGCCATTTCACTTATTTAAAATCCAACGCTGATGATTAAGGCCAAGATTAACGAAGACCAGTTCCAGAATCCTTTTGTTTTTAAGACAGAGTGGAAGAATGCATTTACGGATGCTGAATTCCTGAAGGTATTTTCATCTGATATTTTAGAACATTATATCGTCAATAAACGTTGGTATGGCGGGAAGGCGAGTACGCTTAAATACATCGAAGTGATTGATTCTTTCAAGATCGTTTCGAAGAAAAATACATATTACGGCGTTTTGCTTGAGGTGAATTTCAAGGAAGCATTTTACCAGCATTATTTCATGCCGGTGTCATTCATGTCAGAGGATGAACTCGACACCAATACCATCATCGCACCGGTGAAAATGGGCAGCCAGGAAGGATTTCTCGTTGATGCCTTGCATCAGGAAGATTTCAGGAAATTGCTGTTTGATAAGATTGCCGGAGTTGCTGACAAAGGCGATACGAAGGTGAAATTCCACCGTGGCAAGAAAATGCACGACAAAGAATATGTCTCGTCAAAATTCATGGGCGTAGAGCAGAGCAATACTTCCATCATTTATAACGGAAGCGTTGTTTTAAAGATCTTCAGGCGCATTTATATCAGCACCAATCCCGATTACGAAATCAGCCGTTTCCTGACAGAAAGGATGAATTTCAAAAGCTCGCCAGAATACAAAGGCAGCATCAGCGTAGCATTATCCGAAGGCAATATGACACTCGGATTGATGCAGGAATTGGTTCCTAATCAAGGCGACGCCTGGGCATTCATGCTTGAGGAAATCGACCGTATTTTCGACAATCTTAAAAACAAGAAAATCAAGACCGAAAAATTGCCGGATATTGAGTTGTTCAAAAGGCTCAAGATTAACGAAGTGCCGCACGAAATCATCGACTGGGCCGGACTTAGTATTTTCCTTCGCATCCATACACTTGCGACAAGGACGGCAGAAATGCACATTGCGCTCGGGAGCGATATTCATGATACTGCCTTTACGCCAACTACTTACAACGGCGATTATACCGTTTGGTTAAAGAACAGGCTGACGTACCAGTTCCAGAATCGTTTGAATATTCTGGAGAACAATTTGCATAAGCTTGACGGACTCGCATTAGAACTCGCGAATCAATTCCTCGACAATAAAAAGGAAATCAGGAAACTGTTCCTTGATTTTGACTGGACGAAAATGAAATCAGAGCGCATAAGGATTCATGGCGATTACCACCTCGGACAGGTGTTGGTCAATGGCGAAGATTTTTATTTATTGGATTTTGAAGGCGAACCGGAAAGTACGATTCGTGACAGGAAAGTCAAACAGCCGCCGCTCAAAGATGTAGCTGGGATGTTCCGTTCCTTCCATTATTCGATTTATGCAACAATCTTCAACAATAAAGATAAATATCCATACGAGCAGCACGAATTATTCCATGCCGGTGAGGTGTTGTTCAAGTATTTCGTAGGCGTATTTTTGCAGACATACACGGAAGTGGCGCAAGCTGGCAACCTCAACATCGGCTACCGCAAGGAAATCGACTTTTTATTGAAATATTGCATTTTGGAGAAAGCCGTATATGAATTGGGTTATGAACTCAATTCACGTCCGCGCTGGGCGGTGATTCCGTTAACGGGGATTGCGAGTATAATGGAGTTTGACAGTAATTGACAAAAAAATATTATGAATAAAAACCATTAAGATATCTTGATTATCAAGGTATTTTAATGATTTTATTTATTTCATATGGCAGCAGTTAAACGAGCACTAATTGAATATTTGAAAACCGCGATGGAAATCATTGCGTGTGGATTAATTCTTTACAGCTTCAGATGGCTGACCGTAATGCTATTCCTTGAATTCCAAAAGCCATTGATGCCATTAACAGGCATAACTTCATTAACACTTCAAAACCAAAGTTATCTGCTTTTCGAAGTTGGAATTCAAATAATCCTGACGCTTTATTACATAATGTGCTACGACATCGTCAGCCGCTTCATCAAAATCAATAGCATATTCCTGTTGTTGCTACTAATAAGCCCGTTGCTTTTCGAAATCAGCAATATCTTTCGCGACCAATCGTGCCTCGACCCATGGCTGCATCCGCAGATATTACTATGGTATCTGGCATTGAAAAGCCTTTGGACAATTCCGTGTATCTGGTTGTTGATAAAGTGGAAGGTGAATTGGAATGGCCGCAATGATTATACAGTCGTCGCTTGCGGATTTCTAATTTACCACATCCTGAAAATCGGTTTAATCTGGAATATCTGAAAATCTACAAAAGTTTCTAAAAAAAACTTACATTTGGTTAATTCAACTCCTATTCCAAATGCTGATCGTTTAATCTAATACCATAGAAATGAAAAAAATATACCTCTTCTTTTTTTATTCAGCATCCAGTTAAATGCGCAGTGTTTGTGGAAATCTATAGATTCTGAACCATATCGCATAACAGGAATTAAAGACGATAATACTTTATGGAGTTGGGGAATGTTGAAGCCTGACTTATTCGGTTAGCGAGCCTGCGCAGATTGGCTTTGATAATGACTGGATAAAGGTCAGTCTTGGCTATTCTCACACTTTGGGGCTTAAATCTGACGGAACATTGTGGGCATGGGGGTACAATCATTTTGGAGAATTGGGAATACCTTACGACCCGAATATCAATAATTTATTGCCCGTGCAGTTAGGTACATCAAATAATTGGGTGGATATCTCAACGGGATCAACGCATTCTTGCGCAATAAGTGATGACGGAAGATTATGGACCTGTGCCTTAATAATTACGGTCAATTAGGGGATGGAACTTGGACTAATAAGAGTATTCCGGCTCAGGTTGGCACCGATACAGATTGGGTAAAAGTACAGGCGAATGCAACCGTAACAATGGTTATAAAAAGTAATGGTTCCCTGTGGGCATGTGGTAGCAACACTTTGGGAGAATTGGGAAACGGAACGCTTACGACCACAAATGTTTTGACGCAAGTTGGAAATAGTGCAGATTGGAAGTCAGTTAAAATAGGTGGGCACCATTGTATTGCACTCAAGAATGACAACACGTTGTGGGCATGGGGTTACAACTTTGCCGGACAATTGGGAATTGGAACTTTCGCTAATGAAACAAATCCGGTTCAGGTCGGAACCGAAAGCAACTGGAAGGAGATTTCAGCAGGTAGCAACGCCTCCTACGCTGTAAAAGAAGATGGTACACTTTGGTCTTGGGGTCAGAATGTTTATGGTGCTTTAGGCAATGGTACAATTCCAAGTGAGTCTGATTATGTAAGCATACCAACACAAATTACAACTGCAACCGATTGGGAAAAATTAATTGATCACTCAATATTTACTGCTTATTCTATTAAATCTGACCAAACCTTATGGGGTTGGGTCACAATCAAAGTGGCCAGCTCTTAGTAGGTGACCCCGGTTATGGCACATCACAATTATCGCAAATCCTGCAACCACAATTGAACAACTGTCAAGTGTTTTTCATTCCGGCGTTAGGTATAAGTGATGCTGCTGTTGATAAGATTTCAGTTTACCCGAATCCATCTTCAAAATTTATAAACCTATCGAATCCGTCGCATAAACAAATAGATGAAATCATCCTCTACAGCATAAGAGGTGAGAAAATTAGGGAATTTAACCGTCCGCAAGAGCAGATAGACATTTCTGACTTAAGTAACGGCGTTTATTTTATTAAACTCTCTTGCGAAAATCAAATGTATCAATTAAAATTTATCAAAGCATAAATTGGCCATCTGTCAGACTGCGAAAAGCAGGTTATTGCTGAAAATCGAGTCCGATGTCATAAGGTTATAATACCACTTTAAAAATGCTTCAGAAAATTAAATAAAATTGAAGTCTTCAGTCAGAATTTAACCCATAAAATGAACCAATCCGAAATCAATTTAAGAAACAAGATGCTTACCGGCATGATTGCCACGCCCGTAATCCTGTTGCTGTTTTCGCTTTTGGCTTCGCCTGATGCGCTTAATATATTCGGCTATGCAAAATTAAATGCGTCGTCGATATGGGCATCCAGATTATTTTATTGGCTGTCACTTGCCGGTTTATGGTATTATGTTGTAAAAGTAGAAAAGCAACCCTTCCTGCTTTGGAAAGACCGTATCTATACTATAATCGAAGGCATTATTTCCGTTGTTGCCATTTTATTTTCATTATTCATATTGGTTGTTTTCCTGGGTATTGGAATGAAACTATTAGGCCTCAACAACGCCAGTGCTAAGATGGTTCAAATGCTCGCTATTTTTCGCGACAATAAGCTATTGCTGATTTTCACCGCTCTTACCGCCGGAATTGTCGAAGAATTTATTTTTCGCGGCTACATGCAACCCAGAATGGAAATCATTTTTAAAAGCCCGTTCCTTGCTATTTTTGCTTCGTCATTGATTTTCGCAATCCTGCATATTGGTTACGGTACCATCATCAATGTAATTGGCCATTTATCATCGGAACCGTTTTTGCGGTATATTACTGGAAATTCCGCAACATCAAAATCCTGATGATCTGCCATTTTTTATGGGATTTTATTTTGTTGTATATGCAATCGGGGAGAGGCTGATTGAAATCTTAATATTACATCCACACGTCAGTTCGAGTTTTCCTCAGTTCGAGCTTTCGTCAGTTCGAGTAATTTCTAAAGAAAAGCTGTCGCATTTCTTTACTCAACTCGAACTGACGAGATTTCGAACTGACGCCTGTAAAATCCAATCAAAAAATAATTAGTTTTATAAAAACTATTCGCCATGCAACTATCCTATGTCTACATCTTAAAATGCAATGATGATTCTTATTACACAGGAATCACTTCTAACCTTGAAAAAAGGCTCTGCCAACATCAAACAGCTTATTTTCCTGAATGTTATACCGCTAAAAGACGACCTGTACTGTTAGTATTCTACGCAGAATTTACCGATATAAATTTTGCAATTGACAAAGAAAAACAAATAAAAAAATGGTCAAGAGCAAAGAAAGAAGCATTGATTAATGGTGATTACAACTCTTTATCAGGCTTATCTAAAAAGAAATTCTAATATTTATTGCCTCCACCCGTCAGTTCGAGTAATTTCTATAAAAATGCGTCAGCTTTTTTATAGAAATTGTATCGAGAACCTTCAGCGCACCAAATGTTCTCGATACTTCCTAAAGAAAAGCTTACGCATTTCTTTACTCAATTCGAACTCACGAAAGCTTGAACTGACGATAATAAATCAATATCATCACCCGTCAGTTCGAGTAATTTTTATAAAAACGCGTTAGCTTTTTTATAGAAATTGTATCGAGAACCTTCAGCGCACCAAAGGTTCTCGATACTTCCTAAAGAAAAGCTTACGCATTTCTTTACTCAACTCGAACTGACGAAAGCTCAAACTGACGATAATAAATCAATATTATCACCCGTCAGTTCGAGTAATTTCTATAAAAATGCGTCAGCTTTTTTATAGAAATTGTATCGAGAACCTTCAGCGCACCAAATGTTCTCGATACTTCGTAAAGAAAAGCTTATGCATTTCTTTACTCAACTCGAACTGACGAAAGCTCAAACTGACGATAATAAATCAATATCATCACCCGTCAATTCGAGTAATTTCTATAAAAATGCGTCAGCTTTTTTATAGAAATTGTATCGAGAACCTTCAGTGTACCCAACGTTCTCGATACTTCCTAAAGAAAAGCTGTCGCATTTCTTTACTCAACTCGAACTGACAAATGGCGGCGTAATCTTAT
The DNA here is from genome assembly GCF_051373205.1 of Flavobacterium sp. 3HN19-14. Classification (NCBI taxonomy): domain Bacteria; kingdom Pseudomonadati; phylum Bacteroidota; class Flavobacteriia; order Flavobacteriales; family Flavobacteriaceae; genus Flavobacterium; species Flavobacterium sp. 3HN19-14. The sequence goes on along the minus strand of NZ_JBPPZT010000001.1, from coordinate 2,828,322 downwards.
ACTTAAACGAAAACAATACCAACCCCACTTTCGATTTGATATTGAATCTTTCAAACAGCGCCGAGCGGTAAGCTTCGATAGATTTTACCGACAGCCCCATAATCGCTGCCATCTGGTCATAGGTATATTCCTGCTCGTCGCAAACCAGCGTCAGGAAATCAAGTTCGCGTGCCGAAAGTTGTATGCTGGTGCGCGCATCATCACTTTGTGGCGCTGTGTAATTCCGGATGCGCTTCAATATCTCAGAAACATTCGTATAACCAATCTTGACGATATTGTCAATGGCAAATTTCAGGTCTGCCGCCGTACAGTTTTTATGCAGGAAACCACGTGCGCCATGGTGATAGGCAGCATCGATGATCTGTTCGTCAAAATGTTGGGTAAGCAGCAGTACTTTGTAATCACCTTCAAGTGTTTCGAGCGCTTTTAATACTTCCACGCCGTTCATATTGGGCATCGAATAATCAAGGATAAAAAGCTGTGGCGGGTTTTCCATAGGTAATGCCGCGAGAAAATCCTCGCCGTTTTCAAACTCACAGATTACTTTATAGCCGTTCATTTTGTGCAGCAATTCCGTGAGGCCGTGGCGCACGATCTTGTGGTCGTCGATAATGCCTATTGTGGTTTTTTCCATTAGCTTGTACTTTGTTCTGAAAGTGTCGTTACGGTACCTTTTCCCGGAGCTGTATCAACGGCAATTGAATAACCGATGATTTCCGCCCTGCTGGCCATTCCCTGTAATCCGAGTGTCGCCTTATTGAGCTGGCTGTCACTGTAAACAAAACCTGTCCCGTTATCAGTCATTGTCATTTTAAAGTGCGGCGAAGTGCGGATGTCGATATGCAAAGCGCTGGCTTTCGAATGTTTTAAAACATTGTTGAGCAATTCCTGAAAGATGCGGTAAATTACAATTTTTTCATTGGTATTGAAAGCTTTTCTGGCATCATCATTAATCATAAAATCGACCGAAAGCCGCGGATTTTTCTGAACGCGCAACAAATCGCTTTCGATGGCCTTGAGCAGATCGCGCTGCAGCACAACCTGGTTGTTAAGCGAATGGCTGATGCTGCGGATGGATTCAGACAACTGCCCGGTTGAAACCGTAAGCGGCTCCAGTATTCCTGCAAGTTCAGGCGAGTCGAGCTTCAGGTTTTCAATCTGGAAATTTATGTAGGTGAGTTGTTGCCCGGCATCGTCGTGCAGGTCTTGCGAGATGTTGTTGAGGACTTGTTCCTGGGTTTCTATTATTGTAGTGTTGAGGGCTTTTTGGAAGTCGAGGTCTTTTTGGTAGATGAGTTTTGTGTAGTTTTTGATTTTGGTGAAGTAAAGACGTATAAATACTACGCAGAAAAGTAATATCAGCGTAACAAATACAACAGCGATAGCAATACCTAAAGCTATTTTATACAATTCTTGTTCTCCTGTATTCACGGAATATGTATAAGTTGATTAGTACGTAATAAATGACATTGATATAGGTTACGACAAATACCCATAAAGTAACATCGTCGAATAATTTTATATCAATAATGTCGCCACGGAAAGCGAGCATAAAACTCATTCCGAAAAAGAAAATTACGGGAGAAAACAACAAAAGATAGTCGTTTTCCAGAAATGCGTTTACATTTTCATTCTTTAAATCCTTGATGTTTTTCAACATAAAAATGGTTAGGTAAATGAAAGCACCAATGACAAATGACATGTAATTGAACTTGTTTATGCCTTCGCCCAAAATGAGGTTTACCATACCAGAAATCAGAAAACCCGGAATAATGAATTTTGTAACATTGGTATTCTTTCTTACTGCTTTCAGTACAAGCATTATCCACAACGACTGGTGGCATACAATTCCAACACTCTGTATGAGTTTTGAATTTAATTTGTAATACAACGCCAGCGGCACTAACAATTCTGTCAAAAAACAGGTTAGTAAGATGACCCGGATGTATTTGTTTACTTGCTTATTTTTATCCAGCACGATAAATGCTGCAATGAAAGTCAAGGCAACAAGTATTTTGATTGGGGTGTAATATTGAGATAATAGTTCTGTCAATATGTTATATCGGGGATTGATCTGTATTCGTCTTTTTTCGAGGATGGTCAGAGAAATCATAAAAAATTGGGGAAGAAGAACCATCAACCTTCACAAATATCCTTTCAGTGCCGTTTCGTCTCGCATACAGAAAAGTTAACTGTGGCGTGCCATCGTAAAATAATGCCCTGAGAAATGGAATTGAATATACTTCCGCATTCGGAGTAAAAACAGCCACTCGTTTGAAACTGCTGATTTGCCCGTTTACAATATTAAAGCCAATATAGCAACCATAATTGGAAATACCTGATGTCATCGACTCAAAATCTGCACGGGTTAAAGGCAAGGGTGTTTTCGCGGTATTAATATCAGCGATATTTAACGCATACACGTGCGCCTGCTTAACGACCGCCCTAAATGTATCATCGTAGCATATTTCCTCTCCGTTTGCCCTCAACCATGCTGCACCGGTGTTGGGGTCTGTATTATTTGGATAGCTGGTTATGGAAACGCATGCTCTAATCGGTTTGTCAGTTTGGGTATTGTCGTCAGTTGGACATTTGCAATCGCAGCATACTGCTGTAAAAAATGCGAAAGATAAAAGTATAGTTTTTTTCATAATGTATTTCAAGCTTAAATAAATGTTACATTGTGATTATTTGATATTACATGAATGGATGGTCAGAAAAGTCATAAGTCCTTACTGTCTGAGAATCATCAGTTCCAAGTACAATAATACTTTTTGTACCTTTTTTTGCATCATAAAATTTAATTTTACAAGCTTCGCCGTTAGCACTTTTCTTGGCTATACTTTTCAATAAAGCGATTGCATAACTATTATTATTTGGATCAAATGTTCGTGTGTGCTTAAGTACGATGTCGTGATTGGCATCAAATGAAAGTTCGACAAAATTATTATATCTGTCATTAGTATAATCGCAACCTAATGCGGTAATTTTCCCTTTTAATTGTGCTAAAGTCATTTCTGAATAGGCAACACCTAATTGATAACCTGCAGGCGGAGGACTAATTAGATTGTGGACATCAATTATACTTTGTGCGGAGGCGTCATAATCGATATAGTCGCCATTGCATTTTAACCACATTGCTTTTGCGTAATTTTCAGGAGTATCCCTGATTTTTTCAATATCTATAAAAGCTTTTGTCGGTTCAGTAGCATTCAAGCATAAGTAATCTTTATTGTCTAGTTCCCATTTTGAATAATTAGGAATTGACGCCTTTGTAAGTACAATTGTACCGGACAAGCGGCCGCAATAGCTCTTCTCTCGGTCTCAGAATCATCAACCGGAGGTGCTGAATTTTTTTCGTTGCATGCTAATAGTAATAAAATGATGACTGAAAATAGTTGTTTTTTCATGATTAAGAATTTAAAGTTATCATTCAAAGTTCAGACTTATTGAAAATTTATAGATAGGGCAATCCCTATTAGTTTAATAATGTTTTCCCTGTTAAAGTTATGCCGCTAAAATATCAAATAATCCTTAGTATTGTAACTATTCAGCTGATTTTTTGCAGGTTAGGGTAAAAACTTCCCTGAAATAGGCATTTCCCTAATAGTGCCGACCAGCGCCGAAATAAATTTGACTTAATAATCCTAAACAAAACATCATGAAAACAATTAAACTATTTACCGTATTGGCATTACTAAGCTTTTCTACATTTTTTGGTCAAAAAGCCAGTGATGTTCTTGAAGATGCTATTAATATGAAAAATTCACAATACATTTTATTCGATAAGACTGAAAAAAAAGAAAGCAGTGACAAAAGGATTGATTTTGAGATTGTCAATACAGGAAAAATAGGATTTGTCAAGGATTCTATTATTTTTTTAGTTGGCGGCAATCTGGTTAAGACATTTATAACGCCGCTAAATCCTTTAGATTATAGTTTTGAGGGTAAAAGTGAACTTAAGCCAGATGAAATTGATGTTGCAGCAGCCGACGCTTTAAAATCATTGACTTCTTATGCTGATGGTTATGTTGGGTTTACAAAGCAAAATAAAAACGCATCTGGCAGGGTCATTAGCCAAGAATATCCTTGTAAATCTGAGTTTGACACTTTAAACATTTTATACAATAGTATTAAAAAAGAGCTTGAAAATGATTTGAAAACCAAAATTGCTGCAACTTTTCAAAATCTTAAAAACCTTGATTTCGTTGATAAAAGTACCACTAAGGCAGGAATTGATATTGCTAAAAGTGAATTAGCAGAGTATTTGAAACATTATACTGATATTGATTTAATGGTGGAGTTATTTAAAAGTAAAATTTCTGAGTTTGGCTGTGGAAACGGAGATTATAATTTTGTAATACAGGGTCTTTTCGAAGAAAAAGTTAAAGATATTATTGCAGTAAAAAAGGAGCAATTCAAACGTGTTGAAAATTTAAAACTAGCATACAATTCAGTAAATAAAACTTATGAGTTGGCAAGCAACCCAAAAAGATGCGGTGATTGGTGCCTGCCTGTAAATCCGAATACGCAATTGGAAAAGGTAAAATTGCATTTTATACTTTGACTATAAAAAAGGCCGGATACAGACTTTCAACTGCAAGCGACAAAAAAATGTCAGCAGATGAAATTATTGCAGAAGATGGCGCAAGCAAGTTAGAAAAAGTGGTGCGCTTTAGAAAATTCAGGCGCTTTATTCCTGAAGTATCTGCAGGTGTTGCTTACACAAATCTTGATTTTCCAAAATATGATGCGGTAACAGATGATGCAACTGGCGATTTAAAAGTATCTAAAATTGGAAATGATAATGTAAAACGGCTCAACCTGACAGTCATGATAAATTACAATTATTTTATAGAAAATTCCGACATACATCCTTTTGTTCAACTTGGTGCCGGAATTAATACTGATTTTCCAACGCTGCTTCTTGGTGCAGGTTTACGTTTCAATGCTTTTAATGGCGGAAGATTTGCCTTGTCCTGTGGTTTTGCAGGTAGCTGGATAAAATCTTTAAAAAGCCTCAAAGTAGGAGATATAGTAACGAGAGTGCCGATGTGGAAAAAGATATTCAATATGAATTTGCGAAGCCAAAATTATATTATGGAATACAGTACAACTTTTAAATAACATTAAATTGTAAAATATGAAAAATATAAAATTAATTATTACAGCAGCAGTATTTATCACTTTTGCGCAACCGCTTTTTTCACAACGAAATTGCGGTAGTGACGCCTACCAAGATCACAATTCAAAAAAATTTCCTGAAGTTGCCAAACGACTTGAAGCGCTAGGTCGCTATGAAAATTATGCTGATTCTGTTGCAAAATATAATCAGATCATTACAATTCCTGTTGTAATTCATATTGTTTATAAGACACAACAACAAAACATTTCAGATCAGGAAATAGCCAAACAAATCAAAATTCTTAATGATGATTTTAGTGGAGTTAATGCCGATTTATTTAATGTTCCTAAAGATTTTAAACCTTTTATTGCAGGAGATTGTAAAATCCGTTTTCGTTTAGAGAAAGTCTTTAGAGTTAAGACCAACAAAGATTATTTTTATCAATTTAGGGATGATATAAAATTCTCTGATTCAGGAGGTCACGACATGGGACTTTACAGCAGCAATCTTTACTTAAACATTTGGGTTGGTAATATCATTGAATCTAAACCTAATGATTTGGCAGGATATGGCACTTTTCCGGGTGTAACACCAGCTATTGTAGACGGAGTTGTAATCCATTATAATGTTTTTGGTACTGCGGGAAATGATCCAAATTTAAATAAAGGTCGCACCGCAACCCACGAGATTGGTCATTGGCTAGGACTTTATCATCTATGGGGAAACACTTATTGGGATGACGCAGATTGCGCCGACGACGGAATTAGTGATACGCCACCACAACAAAAGGCAAATTTTGGATGCCTTACTTATCCGAAATCGTGTCAATGTCCACCCTATAATCCATTTGGAGAAATGTTTATGAACTATATGGATTATGTAAATGATTCGTGTATGGTGATGTTTACAAAAAAGCAAATGGAACGTATGCGCGCCAATTTCATACCTGGCTGTCCGAGAGCCGATATTGTTCGCGGAAATGAGTTTAATATAGCCAATGTAGAGACTTGGCAGGAATTAAAAAAATCGGCTCCCCCAGTAATCGATGCTTTTAATAAAGAGGTTTTATCATGGAAAACTGTTGACGGCGCAGTTAATTATACTATTAGCCTGAAGTCATTACTGGATAACACAGTTACTACTTTTACTACAAAAAAAGCAGCAGCTTCTATTCAAGGATTAGAAACAGATAAGCTATATGAGATTGAGGTTACCGCTAATAAGCAAAATGATACTAAAACTGTCAGTAACCCTATCTTGATTAAAGATCAGCAACCAAAAGAAACAATATCTTTTTCTCCTCAGTAAAGATTTTATTACACGATTATTTTGTGAATTATAGTATAAAATTCGGAATGTTGCTTTTAAGATAGCCAAGAATCATTTAAAAATATTCAATCAATGAGCACAAAAAAAAACCGCACGCTCTCATGCGGTGTTTCAACATGGGTGTATGACTTCATCACGGCCTTTAGCCTACAGCAATATCCCGTTGGTTATTTATTCCAATTCGCCGCTTTTTAGCGCCAGCCTGCCAACCTCAATACCCTCTGCAACAACCCGCTCTGGATTGCAAGGTATTCTTCGCAGCCAATGCTTTCCAAATGCGCCACCTGATCCTTCTCCGCTTGGACAAGCTAAAGTTCAATAACTCTTATCGAATAGAAAAAGTATGCCGGCATTCTTGACCTGCTTTGTATATTTTTAAAGGAATCGCAAAAAAAATACAAACCCTACGTTTTTTTTGTTAAATTTAACAATTAATCCTAAAACTTAACCAAATGAAAAACAATTTCAAAAACATCGCGCTTGCATTACTTTTAACCTCTGCTTGTGCTAATGCACAACAGTGGATAGGCAGTAATTCCCCAAATGCCGACATCACAAGGACAGGTAACGTTACAATCGGAACTTCCGCTGCGCCAACTGCCACCCTCGACGTTCGGGGAACGGTACGGTTGCAGACAATAAACAATGATGAATCCGCCAAGAAAGTGATGATGATTGACAAAGATAACCTGGTGGTTTACAAAGACATCAGTACGTTATTTACCATCGGCTGTGCCACGACCAACTACCTGACAAAACGTACATCTGCCGGAGGCTTGTCCTGCAGCAGCATCCTCGACGATGGCTCAAAAGTCAATATCGGTACCGGAACCAGCACTATCTTTGACGCCACTTCGCTAAACGTCGGGAAAAACATAAAGGTATCAGGTACTACACAGATGGCAGACAACGCGTTCGTAGTCACTACAGGCTCGCTCCCTACCAAATACCTGTATTTTAAGAACGACAACAAGACATCCCCGTCTAATATCTGGAAAATGGGAAACACGCGTTATAACAGCCCGGATCCATATATCACTTACAACGGATTTTCTTTGATAGAAGGCGATACCAACGTGACGAGGCTGTTTGTACAGGACGGAACGGGAAAAGTGGGTATCGGCACCGTAAGCCTTAATTGCACCGGTTGCGATGATTACCTGCTGTTCGTAAAGAAAGGCATCAAAAGCGAAAGGATCAAAGTAGAAATCTCCGGACTTGGCGGCTGGGCAGATCACGTCTTCGCAAATGACTATAAGTTAAGGCCCTGTCTGAAGTAGAAAAATATATCGATGAAAACAAGCACCTGCCGGAAATCCCGTCTGCTCAGGAAGTAGTTGCCAATGGTGTCGACCTGGCGAAATGAACAAGCTGTTGCTTCAAAAGGTAGAAGAGTTGACACTCTACATCATTAAACAGGAAAAAGATGCAAAAAAGCAGGTCGCTGATTTTGAGGCGCTGAAAGCCCAGGTACAAACGTTACTTGAAAAAAAATAATTAGCTGCAATGATGAGAAGCATGAAAAAAATGATACTGACGCTGCTGCTGGTAAGCACCGCAGCCGCGACATATTCGCAGCGGACAGATACCCCGCGGGTCAAGGAAACAGGCTTCAGGGACTTTTTCGATGGCGTTTACGACAATTACGGAAATAAATACAAATTTTCCGAAATAGAGGTCAGGACACCAAAAGGTGCAGGAAGGGAGGCGCTCGACATCAATGCCAGCACGTTAATGTGCAATCCGGGGATTTTTGATGTTTACTTTGAAACAGGAAGCGGGATGAGCAGCACGACAGACCCGGTGCAGATTGCCCGGCGTAATGTCGTTTGTACAGCGTTGCAGGACATCTCCAATTTTATCGTATTGCCAACCCTCCAATCCGGCTCCAATGCAAGGGTACGGATTTGGGTGAGGAATATTGCCAGCATACCGGGAGTTCCGGCCGGGGTTTTAGGACTGGTTACACCATTCTTCACCTATCCGAGCATATACCCTAATCCGAATCCTGTTGGCGGAATTGCCGATAACGAAATCTGGAAAACACTTCACACAGGAAAAGATTCCTATACCAGTATCTTAGGTATCAATACCGCGACAACCGGTGGTACCTACGCTGGCGACGGAATTTTTTTCCACGGAATGATGGCGTTCAACTTCAGCGGTTCAACCGTCTGGAATACCGACCTTTCAGTTCCTGCAGCTGTTGGTCAGCAAGACCTCTATACTGTAATTTTACACGAGATGACACACACGCTCGGTTTTGCGACACGTATTGGCGTTGACGGCGTGCCGAATTCAGGGAGCAGCTATTATTATTACTCGCGCTATGACCAGTTCCTTAACTACGCGGGAAGTAGCCCCATACCGCTGATTTCGAACACCAATGCGTCAAGCTCTATGTATAATTATAGATTCAATACCAGTGGAGGTGTACCGGTCTCATCACTGTATCCTGGCTGTACGGCGCCTTCACATACCAATACAGCCTACCCGTCGATAATACGGTTTGCAATACGGCTATCAGGTATATTGGCGGTGCCGGAATAAACGTTCCGGTCTATACACCGCAGTGTTTTGAATCTGGCAGTAGCCTGAGCCACTTTGATGACCAGTGCATCGATCCGCCCAACACCGGTAACAATACTTATTTTACGATGAGTAATGCCAACGGGGCGGGTGTCACAAAACGTTGTTTGAGGGCGCAGGAAAGGCAGGTACTCGCAGACATTGGATACACACTGATGCCCACGTATGGCAACAATGCCATCGTCGCCGGAAGCTATGCAAGCTACGGGAGTTCGCCATCGGCAAGTTTTGACGTTGGAGGTGTCAATGACGGGGTTGATGCTGCCGGGAATTTAAGCTATGTAGCAATAGTGGGCGGTTCGAATGTAATCCCAACCTCGGAACTGACCGGCTTATTGACGAATGACCGTGCCGCTGCAAGTTTCGAAGGCCTCGAAGATTTGACAGATCCCAATGCATTATTTATACCGGCTTCCGGTACAAACGGAACTTCGATAAACTACATTTCCAACGTTCCCGGGATGCATCTGGTGAGGTACGTACCCGTAAATGCTGCCAATCAAAGAGGAAATATTACTTATGCTTGCGTATATGTAGTGGCAACGGGCACACCTGCCTGGGGATGTGAAATGGTCAGGAATGGTAATTTCGAAACTTATTCATCCTTACCCACTAGCCCGGGACTATCGAAAAATGTACCGGGTGGTCATCTGCCAGCGTAGGCAGCCCAGATTATCTTCACGCCGATTCGACGGTCAATTATCTCAAGGTTCCTGCAATGTATACGGCTACGAATACGATGCGGTAGCGGGCAATAAAGGGTATTGTTCAATGGGGGTTTTTGATAATAGCCTTGAAAATATCGTGTCGAGGTTGGCAACACCTCTGGTGGCAAACACGCCTTATGTACTGACTTTTGACACTTCACTCGGGGACTTTGCAGGAAATCGGGTTGCACCTATCCAGGCCTATCTTAGTACAAGCTTAAAAATTAAGGCCGACTATGGCCATATATCGATCACCAATCCCGCCATGCTTTTTTCGTCTTCTCCAATCAGCACCCGCGACGGTTGGGAAACGGTCACCATTACAATCCCCGCAAGGCCTGTTGCCGGAGAAGAGTATCTTTATCTCGGCTTGCTTACGCTTCCTGCACAGTCCAGTATTGGCATGGCACCTGCAGAACCAAATTGCAGCACGACCCCGACGGCATCTTCAACGATGGGAGTATACCTGTTAGACAACGTTAAACTGGTTCCAACTATTGGCACTTTGAACCTGCCCGACAATTCTTGCGGCAATACAAATATAACCAATCTGGATACTTACCTGCAGAATGCCCCGGGCGGAGGCACCTATTCAGGTGAAGGTATCGTATACAATAATGGCGTACCTTTTTTTAGTGCAGCAGCGTTCCGGAGAGACAGGTAATAAGGTCATAACTTATTACTATACGGTAAATGGCTGTAATTTCACAATTTCAGACCAGATAAACGTAAGCAGTTGTGTAGACCCAAATCCTGCGCCTGCACCGGTAAGCTGCCCGCCTTCTTCCGCTTATAATACTATCGAGCCATACGTCACGGCAAACTATCAGGCAACGAATACCATTACGGTCAGCGGCAATTATGCGCTTGATATGGCAGACAATATTACAATGCGTGCAGGAACATCGATTGATATATTGCCCAACACGAACCTGCAATTTGGCTCAGAGTACCTCGCTATAATCCAGCCGTGCGTTATGCAGCGGCCACTGTCGGCTGAAGAAACCGCAAATGACATTGAGGTTGTTGGCGAATCAATAACGATATATCCAAACCCTACCGACGGGAAGGTTACGCTAATTTCAAAAGACGCCGATATGGCTAAAGTCCGTGTAACGGCAATCGACGGGAAATTAGTATATGATGGCCAGCTCAAGGGACAGCGCAGTATTGAAATTAATCTTTCTGACTACGGAAGCGGCATATACATCATTTCAATTGAGACCTCCGAAGGCAGGATTACAAGAAAAAAAATCATCAAAAATTAATCTTAAACGGGGCATTAGCCCCGTTTTTTAATTATCTACGAAATGACAGACCGAAATATCATATTGCAAAAAATATAAAGTTACAGAGAACCAACTTGCCATTTTTGTAATCATGCACAAATGTTCTCGATATACCGCAATGACTAACTAACGCAAATCATACGTTCTCCGTCAGTTCGAGTGATTTTTGAAAAATGCGTCAGCTTTTTTTATAAAATTGTATCTTTTCGTCAGTTCGAGTGATTTTGCAAAAAATGCGTCAGCTTTTTTTTGTAAAATTGTATCGAGAACCTAAGAAGCACAAATATTTTCGATACATCGCAAAAAAACCGAACACATTTCTTCACTCCCCCGAAAAGTCGGGACGAACCAAAGGTAGAATTACTGCACAAAATCCCATTACTACGCCATCAAACATTTAAAATCACCCAAAAGTATGACCTGCCATTTTCGCAAAGTACCCACCTTTGTCTCATAATCATAAACAAATAAAAATGAAAAAAACAACACTAGTCACCCTCGCACTAATCGCAACTTTTTGCCTCGGCTTCGGCACCAGTAGTATGATGCACCCGCAAAGCCTCGGCAGTAGGAGCAAAACAAAAATCCATCAACCCCAAAAAGCAAAAGACATGAAATTAGGCGCTTTCTCACTAAGCCTCAACGTAAAAGACCTGAAAGCTTCTAAGCAATTTTATGAAAGCCTCGGTTTTAACTCGTTTGGCGGAAGTCTTGAAAGCAATTATCTGATCATGAAAAACGGCAACGCACTCATAGGAATATTCCATGGATTCTTTGAAGGCAATGCATTGACCTTTAATCCGGGTTGGGATGAGGATGCCAGGAACTTCGACCCATTTGACGATGTCCGCTTTATACAAAAGCAATTGAAAGCTGATGGCATTAAGTTAAAAGAAGTGGCAGATGAGAAAACCACTGGGCCTGCCTATATTACATTGTCCGACCCGGATGGGAATTTCATTTTAATTGACCAGCACCGATAAAAAAAAATCACGCCCGTAGCGTCTTGTCGCTTCGGGCGTGAAATTAATAGTAGGGTAGGATGGAGCCAAGTTTATCGGCTATGAGGATGATTACACTTACAGTAATGTTTTTTACCGGAAAATTACATAGCCTCCTTAATCTTCTTCGATCCTTCAAGATGCATTTGTATAGTAGGAAGGTATTTCGTCGCAAACGCACTTACTTCCGCGTCATCAAATTCCGCGGCTTTGGTAAATTTGCGCACATCCCTTTTATGATCAATCGTAATCATCTTGATAAACTTCTTATCGAAATCGGTACCGGTTTTTTCTTTTAGTTTATCGAGTGCTTTGCTTTTTTCATTACTGATTGCCTTTGGAAGTGTAATGTTTTTAGCCGCGGCAACCTTATTGAGTTCCATCATCAGTATTGCCTCGTCTTTTACCATATAAGCACCATAATCGCGAATGGCTTTTGTAGTGCCACGTTCAGCGGCAAGTTGTCCTTCCTGTGTGTCCATCATACGGGCATCGGCCATTTCACGCAGGAATTTTTCAACGGCTTTATCATTTTCAAAAGGGCGATAATAAGTAAAAGAACTGAGACCGCAGATAAGTAGTAAGAAGTACAAATTTTTCATAACTTTTTTTTTATTTAAAGTTCTGAAATTGTAGTGGATACAATCTTACACAATTACGTTGAATTAGTGCAACATTCATTACTTATCCGAACTGAATGCAATTGAATCGTGGGCTAAGGCCACAAACTCCTTACTATTTATTTTTTCTTTCCTTTACCAGCGACTTTCTTCTCAACTTTTTTCTTAATAACGGCATATTCCTTTTCTCCCGTTTTCGCATCCTTGATAAACGCATCGCCATTCCAATACATGGCAATCAGCCTGTTCAGGGCTTCAAAGCGCTTTACGTCTTCCGGATGCGTGGCAAAGCTTCTTGCTTTGTAATCATCAGCCTGCCAGGTAAAGAAGGTATTCGCAATATCGGTAACCTGCTCGACGTCGGTTTTTTTCTCGGCCTTTTTGGTATCGTCTTTCTTTTTATCTGCTAACAATTCTTTTTTGGTTTTTTGTGTTAATGTCGGATTCTTGACAGGAGTAGCCGCGCCAAGAATCTGGTTGAGTTTCTTCGCGATCAGTGGCGCCTGCCGTGGGTCGTAGCCCGCAAGTGCCATCAGGCAAAGTCCCACCCGGTCAGCCTGGTATTCTTCGTCGACTGAATAGGTAGACAGGTTCTTTTCCATCATGTTTTGCGCGGCTGCTGCGATTGAACCAGTAGTACCCTTGAGGCTTTCTTTGTCTTTTTCATTTTTTTTCTCGTCTTTGCTTTTCCCTTTGAAAAGCTTATCACCGAATTTTATTACACCTTGCGCCGCATCGCCAATCAAGCCTTTGTTTTTCAATGCATTCTGCTTGTCCTTTGCATCTTTTGAAACATGCTCATAAATGGCATGTGCAATCTCATGTGCCATCAAGGCAGCGAGCTGTGCTTCATTATCGATAGAACGCAGCAGTCCGGTATATACATACGACAATCCGTTTGCCCGCATGTTCGTGTTTACGGCATCATTCTCTACAACAATAAATATAAAATGCACTTTCTTTTTGATATGTGGCGGCACAAGCTTTTGACCTAAGTCGTCTACATAATTCTGCAGCGCAATGTCATTTACGATCATACCATGCGGTGTTGGATCGCCCAACAAGTTCACTCTTTTGCTTTTGACACTCCAATCAGGATAGAATTTTTTATACTCTGCCTGGTCAACGGTATCGGCAGCTTTGTCTGCTGCAGTAACGTCTTCTGGTGAGACTTCAAAACTGTCAGCATTGAGCGCCCTGTCTTCAAACTTACCGCTGATATCGGCAAAATCGCCTGCCTTAAGTTCACTGACAGCCTTGAATTTCTGATTATAGTATCCGGTCTTGTGCTGGCGCTTGCCTTTAATGATGGTGTTTTTAACAAGCCTGACCCGGTTACCGTCGATGTAGGCATCTTCACCGACTATTGAATCGATTCGTCCTTCAAAGCTATTGCGCTTATCAGGTCGGATGATAGTGAGTTTCAACGCCTGGATGTATTGGTCGACCTTAAATTTATAGCCTTCAACCCTGATTTCATCATTGCTGCTAATGTCTTTGACGCTAAGTGCTTCATCGTTCGAGCTGGTAACAACAGTACTATCTAACCGAATCACATCGCGGCGGATTTCGTTGTCTTCGATGAAGTTCACAAGCAGTAGTTTTTGGCATAATCGATGTTCTGCACAAATCCTCTTTTCGGCTTGATCATGTCTGGCAGGTCTTTCACAGCCTGTGCTTTGGCGAATGTAATTATCAAAAGGAAGAACGCTGTCACTAAGATGCGGGTAGTTTTCATATCCGTGGTTTAAGATTAGTCAATGATGATATTGTGGTTGAGGTAATAATTGGCACAAAGGAATTCCTTCATTTCAGGGCTTACCGGCCTGAGTCCGTTACAGAAACTTTCATAATCTTTGCGTATGGCTTCAGCTTCTGCCTGGCTTGCAATGGTAAAGTAACGGTCAATCGTATGCTTTTCTTCAAGAGAAGAATATACTTCCCAATGGTAAGTACCGGAAACTGGATTTTCAAGTGTAATGGTGCCGGAACGAGGGACTATCTTGTCATAAATTACCTTACCGGTTTCGTTATTGGTCACCTTGATACTATAATCAGTAACCTGCAGATTCGGGATTCCATTGCAGGCGTATGCTTTTGGATAGTACCGTGGCAGAATCGGCGGGAAATGATTTATCGGTTTCGGCAACGGTGCTGTTGCTCCTGTCTTCGTTCTCAAGACCTTTTATCGCACCGTGCACTTTGGCCGGGTGGATGGTATTGTTTCGATACACCTGATGATAACGCATGATGTAATCAAAAATATTCGTCGTTGGAGTAGTGGAGCTCGGTTTCTTAAGACTGGTCGTCATAACCTTTTTAGGCTGGACTGCTACCGCCAGCTTTTTGAGCAAATCTGCGGTGGTCAGCTTTGTTGCAGCTTTCGGACTGATTTCGGCAAACTTTTGCGTCACAGCGTTAAGCACCAGTGAATGAGAATTTTGTCCGAACAATACGATACTGTTAGCCACCAATGGATATAAGACTGCCTTTTCGAGCTTTTCGGCAGCGTTTAACTTTACGTCACCGTCTGATATAAGCAGGAAGAGCTGTTGGGCGCGAACTTTACCAGACGAAAGCAGTAGTGTGCAAATCAGGACGCACACCCATTTGATTGGTTGTAGTTTTTTCATATAATTTTATAATTTAAGACACTTAAAATTCGCAGGAATAGCCGATTTTTCTTTTTTGCCGCTTTTAAAGATTTTTGACACTTGCTAAGTAATCGTTTCAATTCTTCGTGCAATACTGTAAGCGGCTCAGCAAATATTTCCCATAAAGCGATGCATAGCAGGAATTGACCAGTCCGCAAATGTATCCCGACTTCCATTAACCAGATTATCAAAAACATCAATACTATTAAAAGCACCGGTTTGATTATGCATTTAATTGGAAACTGCCACTGCTCTTTGATGTGTGCTTCCATATACTTCCCCAGCAGAATGAAAAAGAATACCAATATCCATGCAATAATTTTCCAACCAAATCCTTCTGTATCGAGAATATGGTCTTTCTGCTCAAGCATCGTCAGCGCATTGGCATGAATTACTGCTCCGGGCATTACCGGCAGGCGATTTGATAGTATAGTGTCGGTTGGAACGCGCTGCTTGTCCCTTATATCATTCGGATTTGACATGTACGGACTCCCGAGATGGCCAACAATGATGGTGGCATCTTTCAGCAGTGTTTTCAAAGCTTCCACCTGCAGGCTGTCCTGTATCAGCGCCGCGCCTTCAATCGCCGGGAACATAGAATCGAGAGGCGTTCTCTTACCAGTATCTTCAAGAACATCGTAAAATCCTCTGCCTCTGGTATAATAGCGCAACATGAAATGACCAGCCTCCGGATTAACCGGCTCACGGGATGCGACATTATGCAGTACCGAAGCGAACGAAGGAGTTGGAATTGTATCATCTCCGACAATATTGCTATAATAATATTTGCGAACGGTTTCGCCCTTAGTAATCGGAAAATCGCTGGCACCAAAAAGTCGAGAAGGTTTATCATCTTTAAAGATTGAGGCGCTGTCTTCCCGTGCCAGAACGATATTGTTATTTTTAAGAAGCGCGCCAAGTTCAAGGTCAATCAATGGGTCTTTGCGCTCTTCAAATACGATGTCAAGGCCAATGGCTCTTGGGTTGTAGGATTGTAAATTGCTGATGAGTTGGCACAATTCAAGACGGAAATTGCCCTGGTCAAGCGAACCGGTATTGACCAAGATTACACTTTTCTTTGTTTGGTTCCATTCTTGATTAATCTGATAGGCGGCATCGCTGAGGTCAATATCTGCAACAGCCAACTCATTAATCCTGATGAGTTCTGCGGGCAGGCGTTCAGTTAACTTTTCAAGTAGCCAACCCGAAAGTGCCAATAACACAACCACTACGATCAGCGGCAACAGCCTTACGTCATGTTTTTTGGATTCGTCCATTGTTTTGAGATTGGAGTAAATTTAAGAAAAAATTTAGATTTTCACAGTATGTGTTTAAAAATCAGTTAAAAAGACTTTTCAGACAATTATAATAAGCAGCGTTGTTTAAAGTATATCTGCGGTAGCTAACAGATTGCCAAAAATTTCGCTCGAAATGACGCAATATTAAAGGCAATAAAAACAATTTTCACATCGAAAACAAATCAAACCCAAAATTTTACTATGTTTATATTTTGAATCCACAACCAACCCGATATGAACAAAGTAATCTCGCATTCGCTTTTCACAGATTTTGACATTTCACTATTTAAAGGTGGGAAACATTTCCGCCTCTACGAAAAACTCGGCGCACACGTTATTGAAGTCGATGGTGTAAAAGGCGTATACTTTGCCGTTTGGGCACCCACTGCAAGAACAGTTTCTGTAGTCGGCGATTTCAATTACTGGATTCAGGGTGAACACCAGTTGCAGGTGCGCTGGCAATTCTTCAGGTATCTGGGAAGGATTTATCCCGGGTGTCGAAATGGGTTCGCGCTATAAATACAAAATCCAATCCGACAACGGCGGTATCATCACTGAGAAAGCCGACCCGTTTGCCTTATACTGCGAACATCCGCCGCAAACCGCCTCAATCATCTGGACCTCGATTACAAATGGAAAGACAAATCGTGGATGGAAACCCGCAAAGACAAAAACGGTCTCGATAAACCGTATTCCGTTTATGAAGTGCATTTGGGTTCCTGGAAAAGAAATGCCGAAGGGAAATTCCTGACGTATCTCGAACTCGCCGAAGAGCTCGTGCGTTACGTAAAAGAAACCGGTTTTACCCACGTCGAGTTCATGCCCGTAATGGAATATCCTTACGACCCATCCTGGGGCTATCAACTGGTAGGGTATTTCGCGCCGACATCGCGTTTCGGGAAACCGCAGGATTTTATGGTTTTAGTCGATAAATTGCACCAGGCCGGAATTGGCGTCATCCTTGACTGGGTGCCGTCGCATTTCCCAGACGATGCACACGGACTCGGATTTTTCGACGGTTCGAATCTCTATGAGCATCCCGACAGAAGAAAAGGCTATCATCCCGACTGGAAAAGCTTGGTTTTTAATTACGGAAGGAACGAAGTACGCTCTTTCCTGATCAGCAACGCCATTTTCTGGCTGCAAAATTACCACGTAGACGGATTGCGTGTCGATGCGGTCGCTTCGATGTTATATCTTGATTATTCAAGGAAAGATGGGGAGTGGGAGCCGAATATTTTTGGAGGAAGGGAAAATCTCGACACTATCAGTTTCCTCAAAGATTTCAACGAAGCTGTCTATTCGACTTTTGAAGGTGTACAGACAATTGCCGAAGAAAGCACGTCTTTCCCGAAAGTGTCACGCCCGACATTCGACGGCGGACTCGGCTTTGGCATGAAATGGATGATGGGCTGGATGCACGATACATTGAAATATTTTCAGAAAGAATCTGTCTATAGAAAATACCACCAGAACGATCTGACTTTCGCGATGACTTACGCCTTCTCCGAAAACTTCATGCTGCCGTTATCTCACGACGAGGTTGTATATGGAAAGCACTCCATCTTAGGAAGAATGACAGGAGACGAATGGCAACGCTTCGCAAACCTCAGATTGCTTTATGGCTACATGTTCACACATCCCGGAAGCAAACTATTATTCATGGGCGCAGAATTCGGTCAAAGCCGCGAATGGAATTTCGAAGGCAGCCTCGACTGGCATTTACTCGAATTCGGTTACCACGAGGGCATCAAAAAAACAATTACCGACCTTAATAATTTATACAAAACCCAACCGGCACTGCACCAAAAGCAATTCAGCCCCGAAGGTTTCGAATGGATCAGCTATTCCGACCACCAGAACGCCGTGATGTCCTACATCCGCAAAGGCGAAAACCCAAAAGAAGATGTAGTTGTCGTTTGTAACTTCACGCCGGTCGTGCGCACCAATTACCGCATCGGCCTCCCGAAAAAAGGAAAGCTCACCGAGATCTTCAACTCCGACAGCACACAATATGGCGGAAGCGGCGTTTCAAACGGCAAAGCTGTCAAAATCGAAAAGGAAACCTGGAACGGGCGTGATTTTTCTGCGGAGTTGGTTTTGGCGCCGTTGAGTGTTATGGTATTTAAGATGTCTTAAAAGAAAATAGAACCAAGAGTCAAGAATCAAGACCAAAGTTTGCGCTTATACGCTATGCGCAATATCTTGTTTCTTGACTCTTGGTTCTTTTGTCCAACCTCCGCAATCGTTATCGTTAAAAACTACTGGTAGTTATCCACACCAACTTACATTTAACTTTGTAAATTTGGCGTTTGCCAATTAAAAAACAACCCATGATTTTAAGTCAGGAATTAGAATATAAAGGAGATCTTTATCCATCGAAAATAGTAAGTTTTATCCAGGAAGCCGATTCGGTTTTCTTTCATACCGATAACAGCGTAATCTTAAAAGTGACGGTTTTGCGTGATAGTTTAATCCGTTTCAGGTATACAACGAAAGGCTATTTCAGCAATGATTTTTCATATGCGATTGACAAAACACAGTCGCACGGCTATAATTTTCTCGAAGTTACCGAGAAGAAAGAATCTTACGAAATTACTACCAGCAAAGTTATCTGCCGCATACAGAAATCTAATATGAAAGTCGATATTTTTAACCTCGACGGACACACAATTTTAGAAGACGAACTTGGATTTCATTGGGAAGAGAATTACAACTTCGGAGGTAATATCGTCAAAATGAGCAAAGTCTCACGCGATGGCGAATCCTATTACGGACTTGGCGACAAAGCATCACATTCCAACCTAAAAGGAAAACGCGTCGAAAACTGGGCAATGGACGAATACGCCTTCCACAAAGACCAGGAGCCGCTTTATAAAGTAGTACCTTTCTACATCGGTTTGCATCCGAAAGGCGCTTATGGTGTATTCTTCGATAACACTTTCCGCACTTCATTTGATTTTGCTGCAGAAAGAAGAAACGTCACGAGCTTTTGGGCAGAAGGTGGCGAAATGAATTATTATTTCATCTATGGCCCGGCAAATGGCCGATGTTGTCACCACTTATACACACTTAACAGGAAAACCGGAGTTGCCGCCATTGTGGGCGTTGGGTTACCATCAATGCAAATGGAGTTATTATCCGGAATCAAAGGTAAAAGAAGTGACTTCGAAATTCCGAGAACTTAAAATTCCTTGCGATGCGATTTACCTCGACATCGATTATATGGATGGTTTCCGTTGCTTTACCTGGAATAAAGAATACTTTCCTGACCCGAAAAAAATGATCGCTGAACTCGCAGAAGACGGTTTCAAAACTGTCGTCATCATCGATCCGGAATTAAGATTGATAAAGAATATTCCGTTTACGCGGAAGCGTTGGCGAATGATTATTTCTGTAAACGCGCCGACTGCCTATACATGAAAGGAAAAGTCTGGCCTGGAGAATGCAATTTCCCAGACTACACCAATCCGGTTGTACGCGAATGGTCGGCCGGATTATTTAAGGAATTGATTTCAGAAATCGGTGTGAAAGGCGTGTGGAATGACATGAACGAACCCGCCGTAATGGAAGTTCCGGGAAAACTTTCCCGATGGATGTGCGTCACGATTATGACGGAAATCCGTGCAGCCACAGAAAAGCGCACAATATTTACGGAACACAAATGGCGCGTGCGACTTACGAAGGCGTGAAGCGATTTGCTTATCCGAAAAGACCGTTTATCATCACGCGCTCAGCGTATTCCGGTGCACAGCGCTATACTTCTTCATGGACGGGCGATAACGTCGCGTCATGGGAACATTTATGGATTGCCAACATCCAGATGCAAAGAATGTCGATTTCGGGAATGGGTTTCACCGGCTCTGATATCGGCGGATTTGCAGAACAGCCGTCCGGCGAATTGTATGCACGTTGGATACAATTGGGTGTATTCCATCCTTTCTGCCGTACACACTCATCAGGAGATCACGGCGATCAGGAACCATGGTCGTTCGATCAGGAAGTGATTGACATTACACGTAAATTCGTTGAATTGCGTTATCAGCTTTTACCATATTTGTATACAATGTTCTGGGAATACATCAATGACGGCGTGCCAATGCTGAAGCCTTTGGTGTATTTCGATCAGGATGACCCGCAGACGCATTACCGTACAGACGAATTTATCTTCGGAAACCAGATCCTTGTTTGTCCGATTTTAGAACCGAATGCGCAGGGCAGAAGGATGTACCTTCCAATCGGCAATTGGTACAATTATTCGAACTGGCGAAATCCTTTCTGGACGCCGCGAGCTTTGGGTAAAAACCGATTATGACCAGATTCCGATTTTTATCAAGGAAGGCGCGATTATTCCGAAATATCCGGTGCAGCAATATGTAGGCGAACTCGAATTTGACGAAATTACGCTCGACGTTTATTTCAAATTAGGAAAAGAAAAATCATTTCTATATGAAGATGCGCAGGATGGGTACGATTATAACAAAGGCCGTTTCAGCCTTGCAACGTTTAGCTTGCGCGGAAAAGAAAATGATTTGGTAATCCAGCAATTCAAGGAAGGAAAGTTCATCACAGGTTATTCAAAATTTAAAATCAATCTGCACGGATTGCCTTTCAAAGTTGGCAAAATAGAATTGGATAATGAAGAATTTTCACTTGAGGATGCTTTCTTTGATGGAAAAAATTCTATCGTAATAGACAAAGATTTTACCGAACTTCATATTACAGCATTGTAATTTATAATATGCTATGAATTACACCAATTTTCACAAATTAATTCGTGCTAATTGGTGTAATTCGTGGCAAAATAAAATCCAAACACTTATAAATTATTAAATATTTCAGGATGTTTATGTAACAAGTGACTTATAAATTATTGTAATTTTACACTTGTTAAAACAAGCAAACCATGAAAAAATATTTAATAGCTTCAGCAATCGCAGGCGTACTTATCGCTTGTGCTACCAATCCGTTAACGGGAAAAAAGACCTTTAACATCGTATCCAACGACCAGATTTTTCCAACGGCATTCGCACAATACAGCCAGTTCCTGACTGAAAACAAAGTCATAAGCGGAACCGCAGGCGCACAGCAAGTACAAACAGTTGGTAATAAAATCAGGATGGCTGCAGAGAAATACCTCAATTCCCTCGGCCAGAAAGATTACCTGAACGGTTACGCCTGGGAGTACAAACTTGTTGACAATAAAGAAGTCAATGCCTGGTGCATGCCCTGGTGGTAAGATTGTAGTTTATTCAGGAATCCTTCCTATTACAAAAGACGAAGCCGGACTCGCTACAGTATTAGGACATGAAGTTTCCCACGCTTTGGCCAATCACGGCGCACAACGTATGAGTGTTGACCAGTTGGAGCAGTTAGTTGGAGCAGGTGTAACGGTTGCCACGGCAAAACAAACTCCGGAAAAACAAGCGATTTTCCAACAAGCTTACGGATTGGGTTCAACTTTAGCGGTAACATTGCCTTTCAGCCGCAGTAACGAATCAGAAGCAGATGAAATCGGATTGACATTAATGGCCATTGCGGGCTACAATCCGGAACAGGCGATTGTTTTCTGGCAGCGAATGTCGGCAAATGGCGGTACTTCACAACCGGAATTTCTGAGTACACACCCGTCAGACGCAACAAGGATTGCCAATCTGAAAAAACTCATTCCAAATGCGAAAGCTACTGCTGCAAAATTCGGAGTCGTATACAAATAAAAGTTATATACATAGTTCATCGAAGCCATTCTCACGAGTGGCTTTTTTTGTAACTTTTTATTAAGTCTTTGTGAACTTTCCGGAAATCTTCGCACCATTTGCGGTTAAACTCCAAAAAAGAAATAAATTAGTACCAAAATAATCAACATGGCCAATTTAGAAAAAGGAAGTAAAAAATTACTGAAACGCCTGGGCATTTTATGATTGGGCGAATTCTGTTTACCCATTGACGATTTCATCGGCTATTTTTCCGATTTTTTATAAATCGTTATATTCAGACAGGCCGGAATATATTCATGTTTTTGGAACTGAAGTCAAAGATACAGCGTTGATTAGTTTTGTTACTGCTGCGGCTTTTTTGGTTGTTGCCTTCATTTCTCCGCTGCTTTCAGGGATAGCTGATTATGTTGGGAATAAGAAGAATTTCATGCGCTTTTTTTGCTATCTCGGCGCGTTTTCATGTATTGGTTTGTATTGGTTCAGCCTTGAAAATATCTATCCGGGTTTACTTTTTTATTTTACGGGATTGATTGGATTCTGGGGAAGCCTTGTGTTTTACAACTCTTATTTGCCCGATATCGCTTTCCCTGAACAACAGGATAAAATAAGCGCAAAAGGATATTCGCTGGGCTACATCGGTAGCGTAATTTTACTGATTGTCAACCTTTGGATGGTCATGGGTGCAGAAACCGGTGCCGATAAAATGATGGCGATGCGCTATTCATTCGTAATGGTCGGCATCTGGTGGATTGTGTTCAGCCAATACACTTATTTTTATCTTCCGAAAGGCAACAAGACAGATGCAAAAGTTACCCAGGCTGTTATCTTCAACGGATTTCGTGAATTGAAAAAAGTCTGGCGCTTATTGAAATCTGATATTCCCTTAAAAAGATACCTGAGCGGATTTTTCGTTTACAGCATGGCGGTTCAGACGGTAATGTTAGTTGCCACATATTTTGGCGAAGGCGAGATAAAATCGGCCGACAAAGACCAGGGCAACGACAGGGCTTATCATTTGTATACTGCTGATACAACTCGTTGCAGTTTTAGGTGCGGTACTGACTTCGCGGGCTTCAGCAAAATTTGGTAATATCCCAACACTGATTGTTATCAACACTATTTGGCTGGTATTGTGCGCGGGTGCTTATTTTATTACAACCCCGTTAGAATTTTATGTAATGGCTTCTTTGGTAGGATTGGTCATGGGCGGTATCCAGTCGCTTTCAAGGTCGACTTACTCCAAATTATTACCCGATACTGAAGATACCGCTTCATTTTTCAGTTTTTACGATGTATCAGAGAAGGTCGGAATTGTAATCGGAATGTGCATATATGGTTTCATCGACCAATCGCATGGCCCAAGATTCGCGATAGTTTTCCTTGCAATCTTCTTTCTTACAGGCATCATTCTACTAAATCGTGTGCCCAGAAAAAAATTGTCGATGTCATAAAATAAGTTATATTTGGGCTTTAAAAAAATCGAAATGAAAAACATAAAATTATTCACTGCACTCTTCGTCATGCTGTCAGCATTGAGCTTTACATCATGTGAAACGGAAATCGAGCCAATCGATCCGGCGGTTTTAGATCCGATTTTGACAGGATGTACGAAGCCGACCAGCTTTCATGTGAGTGACTTTGTTGAGGGAAATACCATCATCCTGAATTGGGTTGAAGGCGGACAGGAATCTTCATGGGAAATTGAATACGGAACTCCGGGATTTACACTTGGTTCAGGAACAACTTTACTTGCAGAAGAAAATACGATCAGTATCGGCGGCCTCAATCCGGATATTGCCTATGAATTCTATATAAGAGGCGTTTGCAGTGAAGAAATGAAAAGTGCTTGGGTCGGCCCGTTGGTATCAATGCTACAAGTATAGATTGCGTTAGCCCGACGGCATTGTCAGCCACCAGAAATGCTACAGATCTTACACAGGCGCTTGTAACCTGGGCAGCCGGTGGTTCTGAAACCGAATGGAAATTACAATACGGGCCAACAGGATTTACACTCGGAAACGGAACGGTTGCAACCGCAACTGAAAATACAAAAATCCTAACAGGACTATCAGCGACTCAGGTTTATGATGTTTATGTTAGCGCTACATGTTCTGCTACTGATAGCAGTAACTGGACAGGGCCGGTGCAGATAACGCTTAGCGGCGGCAATCCGACAAGTTTTTTCAAGGTCGATTTTAACAGCGCAACCTTTAATGCCACTTCTACCTTAGCCTATATTGCGGGCGGGCACATATTAATTACAGGAATACGTGGTACAAATGGCGAGCAATTCGCTTTTATCCTTAACGGAACAACAGCAGGTACTTACGCCTCAACAGAGGATTTGATGGGTTACACTACCGATGCTGCTGCTGAATATGAATTTAATAATTTCGAAAACGAAAATTTTGACCCAAATACCGGCTCTGTAACCATTACAAGCATAAATCCGACTACCCACACCATCGCAGGAACTTTTCATTTTACAGGTTATTGGTCTGATTATACGGATACTAATCCACCGGCGCCAATTGAATTCACCAATGGAAGTTTCTCAATGACATATAGCGAATCTACTGGCGCTGATGCTGGTTTTTCTGCAACAATTGACGGAACTGATTTCGGAACAACATTGGCCGGTGCCGCAGAAGTCACCCTCGAAGGCCAATCGGTATTAGGAATTGGCGGAACAAACAATGCAGATAATGAATTGTCAATAAGCTTTAAAAGTGGCCTACCACCCGGAACCTATGATATAGATGGTTTAGATGCAGATCTTGCCAGTGGTAAATATACCATTGGCGATACTGATTTCACCGCTACATCCGGATTGATTACAATTACCAGCTACACAGCATCACATGTGAAAGGTACTTTTAATTTTACGGCGACCAACACTGCCACGATGGAAACACATCAGGTTGCCAACGGCACATTTGACATAGATTATTAAAATCGGAAAAGATTATTTTTCAAATCCCGATTCGTCGGGATTTTTTTATGGCATAAAGATTGACCTTTAAATATTAAATCAATCTTAAAATTTGGTTTACAGACTGATTTACAATAAAATAAATATTAGGAAGCAGTATCTTTACATTGCTAATATTTTTGTTTAATGACAAAATGACTTAAAAATACGATGTCAAACCACAAAATACTTACACTTGACAATTTGTCACTCCAGGAATTTGATTCGGAAGCAGAATTAATACCATTATTGACGCCAGAAGACGAAGAGGAAATGAATAACGAAAAGTTGCCAAATGCCTTACCAATCCTGCCTTTGCGCAACACAGTGCTTTTTCCTGGCGTTGTAATCCCGATTACCGCCGGACGTGACAAATCGATTAAACTCATCAATGATGCCAATGCGGGCAATAAAATCATCGGTGTGGTTTCGCAAATCAATGAAGAAGACGAAGATCCGACGCAAAATGATATCAATAAAGTCGGTACAGTCGCTCAGATTTTGCGCGTACTGAAAATGCCCGACGGAAATATTACCGTAATCCTTCAAGGGAAGAAACGTTTCGAAATTGATACGGTTACCACTGAATTGCCTTACATAAAAGCGACGATTAAAGAAGTTCCTGAAACGCGTCCTGTGAAATCTGAAAAGGAATTTTCGGCAATAATCGATTCCATAAAAGAACTTTCCACACAAATCATTCACGAAAGCCCGAATATTCCGACTGAGGCTACTTTTGCTATTAAAAACATTGAAAGCCAATCGTTTTTAGTGAATTTTGTTTCTTCAAACATGAATCTTTCAGTTAAAGAAAAACAGGATTTATTGGGTATTAATGATTTGAAAGAGAGAGCTTTGGAGACGCTTCGTTTTTTGAACCTGGAATTACAGAAACTCGAGCTCAAAAACGACATTCAATCGAAAGTACGTTTCGACCTTGATCAACAGCAGCGTGAATATTTTCTGCACCAGCAGATGAAAACCATTCAGGAAGAACTGGGCGGCGTTTCGCAGGAAGAAGAACTTGATGAAATGCGCCAGAAGGCAAAAACCAAAAAATGGGACGAGAAGACGCAAAAGCATTTCGAGAAAGAACTCACCAAAATGCAGCGCATGAACCCGCAGGCGCCTGATTTTGGCATACAACGAAATTACCTCGAATTGTTCCTTGAATTGCCATGGAATGATTTCTCGAACGATAATTTCGATTTAAAACGCGCAAGAAAAGTACTCGATAAAGACCATTTCGGGATGGAAGACGTAAAACGCAGGATGATTGAACACCTTGCGGTCTTGAAATTGAGAAACGATATGAAATCGCCGATTTTGTGCCTGACCGGGACCTCCGGGTGTCGGGAAAACTTCCATTGGAAAATCGGTAGCGAAAGCGCTCGGACGCGAATATGTTCGTATCTCTTTAGGCGGTTTGCGTGACGAAGCGGAAATTCGCGGGCACAGGAAAACTTACATCGGAGCGATGCCGGGAAGGATTATCCAGAGTTTGAAGAAAGCCGGAACTTCCAACCCGGTATTTGTTCTGGATGAAATTGACAAACTTTCAACAAGTAATCAAGGCGATCCATCGTCAGCATTGCTTGAAGTTTTAGACCCGGAACAGAACAACGAATTCTACGACAATTTCCTTGAAATGGGTTATGATTTGTCGAAAGTAATGTTCATCGCTACATCCAATAATATAAGCAACGTACAGCCAGCTTTGCGTGACCGTATGGAAGTCATCAAAATGTCGGGCTATACAATTGAAGAAAAAGTCGAAATCGCGAAACAACATTTGTTGCCAAAACAACTCGAAGCACACGGATTGACGCCTAAAGATTTAATCGTCGGCAAAAAGCAACTCGAAAAAATCATTGAAGGTTATACGCGTGAATCGGGTGTAAGAAGCCTTGAGAACAAAATAGCGCAAGTCATCCGCAACGCAGCCAAATCGGTTGCGATGGAAGAAGCATACAATGTCAAACTCACCGATGAAGATATTGTCAAAATCCTTGGTGCTGCGCGTCTAGAAAGGAACAAAGCCGAAAGCAATGAAGTTGCCGGAGTCGTAACGGGTTTGGCCTGGACGAGCGTTGGCGGCGATATCCTTTTTATCGAATCGTTGATTTCTAAAGGAAAAGGCTCGATGACAATGACCGGAAATCTGGGTGCTGTTATGAAAGAATCGGCTACGATTGCTCTCGAATACATCAAAGCTAATGCTGATAAATTAGGAATTTCTTCAGAAGTGATTTCCCAACACAACATCCACGTTCACGTTCCGGAAGGCGCTACGCCTAAAGACGGTCCGAGTGCCGGAATTGCGTTACTGACATCATTGGTTTCTGTACTTACACAGAAGAAAGTGCGTAAAAATGTAGCCATGACGGGAGAAATTACACTACGCGGAAAAGTATTGCCTGTAGGTGGTATCAAGGAGAAAATACTTGCTGCTAAACGTGCCAACATCAAAGAAATCATCCTGTGCGCCGACAACAAAAGTGATATCGACGAAATCAATGCCGATTACCTAGAAGGGCTGACGTTTCATTATGTGAGGGAAATGAGTGAAGTATTGGCGATTTCAGTTACAGATCAGAAAGTGAAGAACGCTAAAGTTTTTTGATTTTTAGCGCAAAGGCGCAAAGTTTTTCGCAAAGCCCGCAAGGAAAACTATTAACGCAATAGCTCAGCGAACTTTGCGAAAAACTTTGCGCCTTTGCGGTTAATCTTTAAATCAAAAAATAATATCTTCGCAACTGCGTTATACAATAGCCGAAAGCGTTGCCACACATGTTTAAAAAAATATCTTTTTTTGTTTTCCTTCTTCTTGTACCGTTTCCTTTGGTCAGATTGGCGGAAAATCTGTTTATCAGTTTTTAAATTTGGTGACTTCTCCGCGTCAGGCGGCTTTGGGCGGAAAAACGATTACGATTGTCGACTTCGATCCGAATCAGGGTTTGTTCAATCCGGCGACGATCAATCCGGAAATGGACAATCATCTCGCGCTTAATTACGGTACTTATTATGGTGAGGTGAAATACGGAACAGCGGCTTATGCTTATACTTATGACCGTCATTTGCAGACTTTCCACGCCGGTGTGAACTACGTCAATTATGGAAAATTTGAAGGCACAGACGAACAGGGTAACCTGACTTCAGAATTTACCGGAAGTGAAATCGCGCTTTCCGTTGGATATGCTTACAACATTCCATATTCGGATTTTTACATCGGTGCGAATGCAAAGCTGATTTCTTCGACACTTGAAAGCTATCATTCTTTTGGAGGTGCTTTAGATTTAGGGGCGCTTTTCATCGACACGCGAAATGATGTCAACTGGGCACTTGTGGTACGGAACATCGGTACGCAATTCTCAACTTACGCCGGAACCAACGAAAAACTGCCAATGGAAATCATGCTCGGTATTTCACAGGAAATGGAGCACGTTCCGCTTCGCTGGCACCTGACTTTGGAAAACCTGCAGCAATGGCAAATCGCTTTCTCCAATCCGGCAAGGGCAGAAGGTTCCATCGACGGCGGTTCTACACCTGAAAAGGTTTCTGTTTTCAACAATGCTTTGCGACATGTAATTGTTGGCGCCGAATTATTCCCGAAAAAAGCATTCAACATCCGCGTAGGTTATAATTTCAGAAGGGCAGAGGAGTTGCGTCTTTTAGAACAGCGCAATTTCTCAGGGATTTCCGTCGGATTCGGGCTTCGGATGAATAAAATCAAATTTGATTATTCTTATTCACGATATACTTTGGCAGCGAATACAAGTTTATTCGGACTGACGATTAACTTCGGCGACCAGTAATTAGAGAAAAGAGTCACGAGTCAAGAGCCAAGAGTCAAGAGTCAGGACTTCAAAAAAAAAACAGTTTACTTTAACTGAACAATTGCCGAAATGGAAAAGGAGTAGTATTTTTACAACATAATCTTGATTCTTGACTCTTGATTCTTTCTTCTAAAATATGAAAAAAATCACCATCGCCATAGACGGCTATTCTTCCACCGGAAAAAGTACAATCGCCAAAGAACTTGCCAGACATCTTGAATATGTTTATGTTGACAGCGGTGCGATGTACCGCGCAGTGACTTATTTTGCAATGCAGAATGGTTATATTGATGCGGAGTTTTTCGATAGAGATACTTTGATTGCTGCGCTTCCGTACATAAAACTTCATTTTGAATTCAATGCAGGTTTAGGCTTTGGTGAAATGTTTCTTAACGATGTGAATGTCGAAAAGGAAATCCGCACCATCGAAGTCTCGAGCTTTGTAAGCAAGATTGCAGAAGTTTCTGAAGTGCGCGCCAAACTCGTCGAACAGCAACAACAGATGGGTAACCAAAAAGGAATTGTTATGGACGGCCGCGACATCGGAACCGTTGTTTTTCCGGATGCAGAACTTAAGATTTTCATGACGGCAAGCGCTGCAACACGCGCACAAAGGCGTTATGATGAACTGAAAGCCAAAGGCGATGATGTTTCTTACGAAGAAGTTTTGAAGAACGTTCAGGAACGCGATTATATTGATACGCACAGAGAAGATTCTCCGCTTGTGATTGCTGATTCGGCAATTGAAATTGATAATTCTGATTTGACGCGGGAAGAACAACTAAGAATAGTCTTAGAATTAGTTTTAAGATTTGGGAAATAAACTGATTTATATACCGTTAATTTCTTAAATTGCGATAAATACATTGAAAATTAATCGGTTATGAAAACAAAATTATTCACACTATTCTTCATATTTCCTCTGATACTTCATGCGCAGTCATTTTCATTAGATCCTACATTTGGAGAGGGCGGGGTTAAATACAACCTTAATGTGATGTTTACGCCTAAAAGCGTCAAATTAATTAATGACAGCTACTATTTTATAAGCACCACCTATACAGGCAGCGACCAAATCGCGAAAGTATCTTATGATGGAACTAGCGATGTAACGTTCGGGACGAATGGAATCATGTCGTTTGGGACATCAAATGTTATTTACAGGATAAAAGACCTTAAGAATGTGGGTGATTTTCTTTACCTGTTTGGTACAGTGACAGAAGCAAATAATAAAGATGCTTTTATCTGTAAACTCGACCTTAACGGGAATTTTGATTCCAGTTTTGGGATTTCCGGAATGCTCAAAATTGATTTTGGCGGACAAGAGCTTTTCGGACTTCATTATTGGTGCCGACGGAAAATTATTTTGCATTGGTTCTAAGGATAACGGTGAAAGTAACTCATCAAAGATGCTTTATTTTAAAGTCAATACCAATGGAACTTTAGATACGACTTTTGATACAGCCGGTTATAAGGAATTTTTGACAAACCAATTTGCTGACGGCTCCAGCATTTTTCAAAGTGGCAGCGATTTCCTCTTAGTGGGTACTTCTACATATTTCGTAAACACCAGTCAAATGCAAGAAAAATTACTGATTGTAAAAGTAAATGCATCAGGTAATACAGTAGCTTCATTTGGAACTAATGGAAGCCTCTCGGTTGATTTATATGGAGGGTATAGTATCGGTTTGTCAGAGGTGATTTTACTTGGTAATAAGTTGTACGTCAATTACAGCTTTATCGGCTCATTTAACGATCACGGCAACAGATTGTTAAAATATGATATCGTAACCAATCAGTCAGATTACACTTTGCACTTCTCTAATTTTACAATCAGCATGTTAGTCGAAAACAACGAAGTTTTCGTCACAGGCTACAACCGATGTGACTATCTGCCAAATTCACCAAATCTATGCCCACAGATGAATTTTAACATCAGGAAGTACGATTCCGCAGGAACCTCGATACCGGTTTTGTTAATGATGGTATTTATACTTTTAATTTCCCACAATATCTTTATTCTGCAGATTTGTCGAGTGTCCTGGTGAAGGGAGCTGATGGGAAATTTTTAATTGGCGGCTTCGTTTACAGGAATATTCTCTTAAGCGGCAGTAATTTCCCGGCAGAGCAAAAAGGCTTTGCGATGATCAGGGTTATTCCTTCATTTTTAGGTATTGGCGATTCCCTTATAACTGATAGCACCATTTATCCTAATCCGTTTTCTGATTTCATCAATATCAAAACAAGTAATAGCGTTCAAAATATTGAAGTTATTGATATGAACGGAAGACTTCTTGAAATTCCAAAATTTGCTTCTGAAAACGGTATTGCAAAGCTTAATTTGAGCAATCTCAATCAGGGTATTTATTTTTTGAAGATGATGACTAGTGATAATAAAATAACCCTAAAGAAAATTATCAAAAAATAATCTGCTAATTGACTTTAATGTTTGACAATCTCATTTTTAATATTAGATTTACGGGCTGTTAAAAAAATAAAAACCTTAACCGTAATTTAATATGAATATCAAGTCGAGACTGACATTAATGAGCTTCCTGCAGTTTTTCGTGTGGGGCGCGTGGCTGATAACGATTGCCAATTACTGGTTTGGCACCAAGCAATGGACGGGAACTGAATTCGGCGCGATTTTTACAACGCTGGGCTTTTCTTCAATTATCATGCCTGCGTTGACAGGAATCATTGCAGACAAGTGGGTCAATGCAGAAAAATTGTACGGAATACTTCATATACTTGGTGGATTTGCTTTGGCTTATATCCCGCAGGTTGATAATCCGACTACTTTTTTCTGGGTGATTTTTGCGGCAATGCTTTGTTATATGCCGACTATCGCACTTTCCAATTCGATTGCCTATAATATTTTAAAGAATAATAATTTTGACGTTATTAAAGTTTTCCCGCCAATTCGCGTTTGGGGAACAATCGGTTTTATTGTTGCGATGTGGATTACCAATCTTACCGGGAATAAAGCATCTGCAAACCAGTTTTATATCGCCGCAATTGCTGCAGTGATTCTCGGATTGTATTCGTTTACGTTGCCAAAATGTGAACCGCAAAGGCTTATCAATAAAGACGCTTCTATAGTCGAGGCGCTCGGATTAAATGCTTTTAAATTATTCGGCACTTACAAAATCGCATTGTTTTTCATCTTCTCGATGTTCCTCGGAGGTGCGTTGCAGCTGACCAATATGTATGGTGACGTTTTTCTTTCTGATTTCTCGAAAGTACCTGAATACTCAGAATCGTTTGTTGTAAAATACTCAACGATTATTATGTCGATATCGCAGATTTCAGAAACGCTTTTCATTCTGGCGATTCCGTTTTTTCTGAAGAAATTCGGAATAAAACGGGTGATGCTCATCAGCCTTTTTGCGTGGGTTTTGCGTTTCGGCTTGTTTGCCTACGGTGACCCTGTTGGCGGCTTATGGATGATCGTTATGTCATGTATTGTTTACGGAATGGCTTTTGACTTCTTCAATATTTCAGGGTCTTTATTTATAGAAACTACGACCGACTCTAAAATCAGGAACAGCGCCCAGGGATTGTTCATGATGATGACCAACGGATTTGGCGCGGTATTCGGAAGTATGGTAAGCGGATTGCTTATCGATAACTATTTCACCGGTGCCGATGGCGTAAAAGACTGGCACAACATCTGGCTTTCTTTCGCCGCTTATGCTTTAGTAATTGCAATTTTATTCGGACTGATGTTTAAACACAAGCATAATCCTGAAGACGTTGCAGAAGTTAGCCATTAATATCAGCTTCGGGTTTCACAGAAAGCTTCCAGCCTTTTAAAAGCTGGAAGCTTTTTTCGTTTATCCTGCAAAAAAGTAATTCATCGATAGTTTTAAACCGTTCATCGACAATTTAATTTATTTCATTCACCCTTCAAAATCATCCATTCACCCTGATTTGTATTTCATCGGCATTAATTAACTGTTTATCGATGATTTTATAAAACCATTAACAATGATATTTCGTAAGGAACTTGACATTTTCAACAGCAAAAACTTTAATATATTTTTAGCATTGAAAAGTATCGCAACTATTTGCAAATCAGAAATTATGTTGTACTTTTGCGCACCTTTTGGAAGATAAGCGTTTCCCTTTAGGTATTGAAAAAAACTAAATAACTCTTCTGTTATTTCTATCTTACAGCAAACGCAGGAAAACAGAATACAAATTTTTTATCAGCATGTCTGAACAAACAAAAACACAAGCGGATTTTTTAGAGAATTTTAACTGGCACAACTTCCAGGAAGGTATTGATGCAGTTGACGAAAAAAACCTTCAGGAATTTGAAGAGTTGGTGGAGAAAACCTTTATCTCAACAGACCAGGAAGAAGTAGTAGAAGGTGTTGTAGTAAGAATTACAGACCGTGACGCTATCGTTGACATCAACGCCAAATCAGAAGGTGTTATTTCTTTGAACGAATTCCGTTACAACCCAAACCTTAAAGTAGGCGACAAAGTAGAAGTATTGATCGACATCCGTGAGGATAAAACAGGTCAACTGGTACTTTCACACAGAAAAGCACGTACTATCAAAGCTTGGGATCGCGTTATCAATGCTAACGAAACAGGTGAAATCGTTAACGGTTTTGTAAAATGCAGAACTAAAGGCGGTATGATCGTTGACGTTTTCGGAATTGAGGCGTTCCTTCCAGGTTCACAAATTGACGTAAAACCTATCCGTGACTACGATCAGTATGTAAACAAAATGATGGAATTCAAAGTAGTGAAAATCAACCACGAATTCAAAAACGTAGTTGTATCTCACAAAGCGCTTATCGAAGCGGATATTGAAGTACAGAAAAAGAAATCATCGGTCAGTTGCAAAAAGGACAAGTACTCGAAGGTGTGGTGAAAAACATCACTTCTTACGGAGTATTTATCGACCTTGGCGGCGTTGACGGTTTGATCCACATTACTGACCTTTCTTGGTCAAGAATCAACCACCCAAGCGAAGTATTGGAATTAGACCAGAAATTAAATGTTGTAATCCTTGATTTCGATGATGAGAAAACAAGAATCCAACTGGGTCTGAAACAATTGAACGCGCACCCATGGGATGCTTTGGATGCTGACCTTAAAGTGGGCGACAAAGTAAAAGGTAAAGTAGTTGTAATCGCTGATTACGGTGCATTTATCGAAGTGGCTGAAGGTGTTGAAGGTTTGATCCACGTTTCTGAAATGTCATGGTCTACGCATTCTGCGTTCGGCTCAGGACTTCGTAAAAGTGGGCGATACTGTTGAGGCAGTTATCCTTACTTTAGACCGTGAAGACCGTAAAATGTCTTTAGGTATCAAACAATTGACGCAAGATCCATGGACAGACATCACGTCTAAATATCCTGTTGGTTCTAAACATACAGGTATCGTTCGTAACTTCACAAACTTCGGAATTTTCGTAGAATTGGAAGAAGGAATCGATGGTTTGATTTACATCTCTGACTTGTCATGGACTAAGAAAATCAAGCACCCAAGTGAGTTCGTAAACGTTGGTGAAAAACTAGACGTTGTAGTATTGGAATTGGATGTTGAAGGCCGTAAATTGTCTTTAGGTCACAAACAAACTACTGCAAATCCTTGGGATAAATACGAAGATTCTTTCGCAGTTGGAACCGTTCACAACGGCACTATCGCTGAGATCGTTGACAAAGGCGCTACTGTAGAATTTGGCGATGATATCGTTGCTTTCATTCCGACACGTCACCTTGAAAAAGAAGACGGAAAGAAATTGAAAAAAGGCGAATCAGCTGATTTCAAAGTAATCGAGTTCAACAAAGAATTCAAAAGAGTAGTAGCTTCGCACACCGCTATTTTCCGTGAGGAAGAAGAGAAAAACGCGAAAGCTGCAGTGGAGAATAACAATTCATCTTCAAACAATGCACCAGCTGCAACTTTAGGAGATAACAATGATATTCTTGCTGAATTGAAAGCTAAAATGGAAAAAGGAGAGAAATAATCTTTTTTCATCTTGAACATAGAAAGCCTTGCGGGAATGCGGGGCTTTTTTGTTAACATAATTTTCGTACATTTAAACTTCTGATACAATACATATGAAAAATATTTACTTTTTGACTTTGGGACTATTGTTTGGATTAGGGATGAATGCACAAATTGTAGACATTCCTGACGCGAATTTTAAGGCGAAATTACTGGCTTCGGATCCTTCAAACAATATTGCAGAAGGTTCGCCTTTTGGCACATTTATAAAAATAGATGCCAATAATAACGGAGAGATTGAAGCGAGTGAAGCGCTTGCCGTCATAAAATTAAGGATAGACAATAGTAATATTGAAGATCTGACCGGAATAAAAAGCTTTATTAATCTTAGAAGGTTGATGTGCAGTAATAACCAACTAACCGGTGTCGATTTTTCCGGAATGAAGCTAACAATCGTAGTCTTAAACAATAACAATCTCCAAAATATTGATTTAAGTGAAACCAATGTCACACATTATCATTTTGACAACAACCTGCTTCTTCTTTCATTCAATGTAAAAAATCAGTTTGACGAATTTCATGCACCACCACCGCCTCCCGGAACCGGTACTCCTGACCCTGATACTGAAGGCGTTGGAATTTCGTTCTTGGGAACACCTAATCTCTCAAGTATTTGCGCAGATGAATTTGAAGTGGATGACTTAACTGATAGGGTAGCTTTATACGGCTATATTTGTAATGTAAGTTCTTATTGTACGATCGAACCGGGCGGAAATTTTTCTGTCGTACAGGGGCAGCAACGCTATGATGCAGATGGCAGCGGATGCGATATACTTGATCCATTGTTTGGCGGTTTGCACTACAAATTGACTAATCCCTATTATAATGTAAGAAATGAATATTCGAACAGTACAGGCAATTATCTTTTTTATGTTGGATTAGGTAGCACAACTATTGTCCCTAAACTGGAATCTTCTTATTTCGATATTACACCTTCGTCGTTATTGGTGAATTCCTCTATGGCAAGTCCGATCACGCAAAATTTTTGTGTGGTGGCGAATGGCTTCCATCCTGATCTTGAGATTACTTACATTCCGTTAACTTCTGCAAGGCCCGGATACAATGCAACGTATAAAATCATTTATAAGAACAAAGGGACACAAACACAATCTGGTTCAGTCAATTTAAATTTTGACGATTCGGTTTTTGATTTTGTCATGTCGGATCAGACTGCAGTTCAGTCACCGGATAATCTGACATGGACTTTTACAGGTTTGGCGCCTTTTGAAACCCGTACGATATTGGTTGTTATGAACCTAAATTCGCCCAACGAAGTTCCGGCTGTTGTTGGTGGCGAGGTTTTATTTTTCACTGCCAGTATAACTTCGCCAGAAATGGACGAAACCCAAAATGACAACATTTCGACATTTTACCAAACCGTAGTAAATTCACTTGACCCCAATGACAAAACCTGTATTGAAGGCCGGAACCTGCCGCCGGAACTCGCCGGAACCTATGTACATTACGTTATTCGTTTTGAAAATACAGGAACTGCCAATGCACAAAATATCGTTGTAAAGGACAAAATCGATACTTCGAAATTCGATATCACATCGTTAATTCCGCTTGACGGAAGTCATCCTTTCACAACAAGAATTACCGAAGGCAACAAAGTCGAATTCCGATTTGAAGACATACAGCTGCCATTTGACGATGCCAGCAACGATGGTTATTTAACCTTCAAGATTAAGACTTTACCAACGCTGGTTGCCGGAGATACTTTCAGTAATACAGCCGGTATTTACTTCGATTATAATGCGCCAATTGTTACCAATACAGCAACAACAATTTTACACCTTTTAGGAGTTGATGATTTTACATTTGAGAATTATTTCACTTTGTATCCGAATCCGGCCAAAGATATTTTGAATATCAAGCCGAAGCAAAACCTGCAAATATCTTCTGTTTCGATTTATAATACTTTGGGGCAATTGGTTTTGGTTGTTCCGAATGCCACAGAAATAATTGATGTTTCTTCTTTGACGGCTGGCAATTATTTCATAAAAATCCATACGGATAAAGGCAATACCGTCGCAAGATTTTTGAAAAAATAATTTGTTTTGCAATTAACGAAAGCCTCACATTGTGGGGCTTTTTTTTTAACATCACACATTAAAATGTAATAATTACACTTATAAAATAAATTATTATATTGCAGCATTCCTATCTCCTTGATAATGCTATAATATTTTAATAATCGAAAAAAATAATTTTATGATGAAATATATTATCACCTGCTGTTTACTCTTCACAAACTTAATTTTCTCACAGGAACATCCAATCGATAATATGCCGCCGATTCAGCCATTTGACCCGAAAAACCCGCATGTTCACGATCCGGTTATGGCAAAGAGGGCGACACTTATTATGTTTTCGGAACCGGTAAAGGCATCAGTACAATTTCTTCAAAAGATTTAATTAACTGGAAAGAAGGCAAGCCGGTATTTGACAAAATTCCTGAATGGACACAACAAGCTTTACCCGGGTTTTCCGGCGATATCTGGGCGCCTGACATTATTTTTTACCAAGGGCAATATCATATTTTTTATGCCTGTAATGCTACGCCAGGAAAACCAAACGCAGCGATAGGGCATGCCACCAATCCAACATTGAATCCGCAAAACCCGAAGTTCAAATGGACAGATCACGGGAAAATAGTACAATCGGTTTTGAACAGGGATCTATGGCAGGCAATCGACCCAAATGTCGTTCTTGATGACAAAGGGACGCCGTGGATGATTTTCGGCTCTTTTTGGGACGGCCTCAAAGCAGTTAAGATGACCGACGACATGACGCAATTCAAATGGCCCGAAGAATGGCACAGCATTGCCAGACGACCTAGTACGCAGCATTTATACCAATATGAACTTACTGACAGTCAGATTGAAGCGGCTTTCGTTTACAAACATGGTGATTATTTTTATCTTTTTGCCTCTTTCGATATGTGCTGTAGAGGCATTAACAGTAATTATCACGTTGTCGTAGGCCGCTCAAAATCGATAACCGACCGTATCTGGACAAAGCCGGATTCGACATGATTGACGGGAACGGAACTGATTTTGCCACAGGCGACGGAAAGAAATGGGCAGCACTCGGGCACAACGCCGTTTATAATATTGCCGGAAAAGAATTTTTCGTCGCACACGGCTATTTCATCCCCGATAGCGGTGATTCGAAATTGATTATAACCGAATTAAAATGGGATGCCAACGGTTGGCCGATGATTGATTTGCAATAATGAATTTTTTAAGTTTCTGTGCTTCTAATAAAAAAAGCACTACAAAATTTTGCTATATTTACATAGCTAAAAATTTGATTATGAGTAAATTTTACTTTTTATGTCTCGGATTATTATTTGCATTTGAGGCCAATGCGCAAATTGTCAATATCCCCGACACAAATTTCAAAACAAAATTATTATCAGCCAGCGCCAACAATAATGTTGCGTTTATTATCAGTCTGGCTGATTATGGTCCGATTGATGCCAACCAGGACGGTGAAATACAAGTAAGTGAAGCAATGGATGTTCGAACACTTACAGTAACCAATGCCGGTATTACTTCGCTAACAGGAATAGAAAAATTCGGTAACCTGTTGCGGCTTCTTTGCAGCTCAAATTCTATTACGACATTCGATGCTTCCGTACTGCCACATTTAATAGCTTTTGTAGCTGCCAATAATAACTTCACATCATTGGACTTTAGCGCCACCGATGTTACAGAATTTAACCTCAGCAACAACCCGAATATTTTTTTTATTAATATAAAAAACGGACATAAGCACTATTTTGGCGGGATGCCACCACCACCTCAATTAGGAGAGGGAATTTACTTTCAAAATACGCCAAATCTTCAATATATATGTGCCGATGAAAATGAAATTTTTGATTTTCAGGAATACGTCGATGATTATAATGTAAACATTAATCTTAATTCCTATTGCACTTTCGAACCGGGAGGCTCAATCTATACCATTCAGGGAAATGTAAGATACGACCAGGACAATATAGGTTGCACCGAATTAACCCCGAATGCCGGACGAATAAAATTTCTGACAAATGGAGCGATAACGAGCGTTGTAACTTCAGATGCTTCTTCGTCATACATCATTCCGGTACAATCTGGCAATTATACAATAATTCCTAATTTAGAACATCCTGAATACTTTACGGTTTCACCATCAAGCGTAACGGTTGATTTTCCTGCAACGACGAGTCCAAGCATCAATGACTTTTGTATTGCGCCCGCGGGTGTCTATCCCGATCTCGAAATTGTATTAATTCCCGTAACCAACGCCAGACCCGGATTTAATGCTAAATATAAAATCATTTACAAGAACAATGGAACTCAGGTTGATTCCGGTACGGTAAACCTGAATTTCGATAGTTCGGTTTTCGATTTCGTGTCTGCGAGCCCGTCAATTACCACACAGGATGATTATAATCTTGTATGGAACTATACCGATTTGAAACCTTTTGAATCGCGTGAGATTCTCGTAACGATGCACCTCAATTCGCCAAATGATACTCCGGCTGTTGTTGGCGGTGAATTGTTATATTACACGGCTTACATCAGTTCACCCGAAACAGATTATACCCAAAATGACAATATTTCTACGTTGTACCAAACTGTCGTCAATTCATTAGATCCGAATGACAAAACCTGCGTTGAAGGCAAAAACCTGCCGCCGGAACTCGCGGGGACGTATGTACATTATGTTATTCGTTTTGAAAATACCGGAACTGCAAATGCGCAGAATGTCGTTGTAAAAGATATTATCGATACGTCTCAATTTAGTGTTGGGACTTTAGTTCCGCTTGACGGCAGTCATCCGTTTACGACGAGAATTACGGATACGAATCGTGTTGAATTCATTTTTGAAAATATCAATCTGCCATTTGACGATGCCAATAACGACGGTTATGTTGCTTTTAAAATCAAGACTTTACCAACGTTAGCGGCCGGAACTACATTCAGCAATACGGCGAGCATTTATTTTGATTACAATGCGCCGATAATGACGAATACTGCTTCGACAATCTTACAGCTTTTGGGAACAGATGATTTCGGTTTCGACAATTATTTTACGATTTACCCAAATCCGGCCAATGACATGCTAAATGTAAAATCGAATAAGAATATAAATCCGACTTCGTTTTCGGTCTACAATATGCTTGGACAATTGGTACTTGCAATACCACAACTGACTGAAACCATTGATATTTCAGGATTAAAAACAGGCAATTATTTCATCAAAATAAATACAGAAAAGGGGAATACCACGACGCGATTTATAAAGAAATAATTGATTTAATAACAAGCTTTGCAGATGCAAGGCTTTTTTTTGGAAATACCCAAAGTATTGTTAAAAAGCCAAAATGCGAAAACCGGCGTGATAAGGTTGGCGTAAATGACACTATAAACTTTAAAAAATAAGTCATGAAAACCAACAAAATTTTATCCGCAGCATTTTTAGCAATCGCCTTATTTGCAGGTGCAACTTCTTTTGCCCAAACCAAAGAAAAAACAGTTATGGTAGGTGGCGCAGCCATGTATCCTTCCAAAAACATTGTTGAAAACGCTGTAAATTCGAAAGACCATACCACTTTGGTCGCCGCTGTAAAAGCAGCAGATTTAGTAAAAACTTTATCGTCTGCAGGGCCATTCACCGTTTTTGCCCCAACAAATGCAGCGTTCGACAAATTGCCAAAAGGAACAATTGAAACTGTTCTGAAACCTGAAAATAAAGCCATGTTGCAAGGCATATTGACTTACCATGTTGTGGCAGGAAAAATGAACTCGTCTGATATTGCTAAAGCAATCAAAGCCGGAAACGGAAAAGCCATGCTTACGACCGTTCAGGGTGGAAAATTGACAGCAACCATGGAGGGCAAAAAGTTAGTATTAACTGATGAAACCGGTGGAAAAGCAACAGTTACAATTGCTGATGTCAACCAATCAAATGGTGTGATTCATGTAGTTGATACAGTGTTGATGCATAAATAATGAATTGAGGATTCATCTTTGCTTAAAAAAAAAGAGGCTGTTTCAAATTGAAGCAGCCTCTTTTATTTTTATATCAAATAGGAATTATCTTAACATAGCACCAAGCTCACTTTCAAATTTCTGCTTCAGTTTGCCCATGATTTTTTCAATCTGCTCGTCAGTCAGCGTTTTGGAGCTGTCCTGCAGGATGAAACTTACAGCATAAGATTTCTTGCCTTCCGGAAGATTTTTCCCTTGATAAACATCAAATAAATCAACTTCTTTTAAAAGTGATTTTTCGGTTTGTTTCGCAAGATTGTAAATCGATTCGAATGAAGTATTTTCGTCAACCAATAACGCAAAATCGCGTCTGACTTCAGGATATTTCGGGATTTCCCTGAACCTGATTTTATTCGAAAGTAATTTCAGAACTGCATTCCAGTTGAAATCGGCAAACAAAACTTCCTGCTTTATGTCGAAATGTTTCAGGATTGATTTTTTCACCGTTCCCAATTCGACTAAAATCTCATTTCCAACAGCGATGGCGGTTCCTTCTGCAAAAACATCTGAAACCAGCGGTTGATTATTGGTTTTGTCAATTCCTAATCTTGATAAAATCGTATTGATATAACCTTTGAAAAGGAAGAAATCAGATTGTTTTTGCGGATTCGTCCAGCTTTCCGATTGCCTGTTTCCGGTCGTGAATAATGTCAGGTGTTTGTTTTCTTCGTATCCGGACGGTAATTTATGATACGATTTTCCGAATTCGAAAAGCTTCAAATCTGAATTCCTGCGGTTGATGTTATACGAAACGGCTTCAAGTTCGGAGAACAACAACGACTGGCGCATTGCCGATAAATCATTGCTCAGCGGATTCAGCATCATCACGTTAAATTCTTCTTTGAGCATATCGGACAACTGCACATATTCCGAAGTCGTAAGCGAATTCGCCATCATTTCATTGAAACCTAAAGAAGTCAACTGATTGGCGATGATATTCTGTACTTTATAATCTTCGGTTCGCGGTGCGTTGGAAACCGTTGCATTCAATTTTTTAGTGAAGTTGATGTTGTTGTAACCATATACGCGAAGGATTTCTTCGATTACGTCGATTTCACGTTGCACATCAACTCTGTATGCCGGAATATTAAGTCCCAAACCTGCGTCAGAAACGCTGTTCACTTTAATATCCAATGAAGCCAGGATTTTCTTGATGGTTTCTTTTGGTAGTTCCTGGCCGATTATTTTTGCTGCTTTCTCGAAATTCAGGAAAACCGGGAAATCTTCTATTTTCTTCGGGTAAACATCGATGATGTCAGAAGTAATTTCTCCGCCGGCAACTTCCTGGATCAGGATGGCAGCTCTTTTCAAGGCGTATTCAGTTAAAGTAGGGTCGATTCCTCTTTCAAAACGAAAAGAAGCATCTGTGCTCAATGTATGTCTTTTTGCAGTTTTACGAATCGTAACCGGATTAAAATAAGCACTTTCTAAGAAAATCGTACTTGTATTTTCAGTCACTCCCGAATTTTTTCCGCCGAAAACACCGGCAAAACAAAGCGGGCCTTTTTCGTCACAAATCATTAAATCATCTTCGTGAAGTGTACGTTCAACATCATCAAGTGTCGTGAATTTTGTTCCTGCAGCGACGGTTTTCACGATGATTTTATTGCCGTTGATTTTTGCGGCGTCGAAAGCATGTAATGGTTGCCCTAATTCGTGCAATACATAATTCGTCACATCGACAATATTATTTTTTGGTGTAAGCCCGATTGATTTCAGGCGGTTTTGAAGCCATTCCGGAGAAGATTTTACCGTAACGCCTGAAATTGAAACACCGCAATATCTTGGCGCGAGCTTCGCATCCTCGATTTTCACGTCGATTTTAAGTGTTCTTTTATCTACGCGGAAATTACTCACTGAAGGTGTTTTTAATTCTGTATTGATATTGGTTTGCAGCAATCCGGCGCGCAAATCCCGTGCAACCCCCATGTGGCTCATAGCATCGGCGCGGTTGGGCGTTAATCCGATCTCAAAAACTTCGTCATTTTCTATATTGAAAACGGTTGCGACCGGTGTTCCTGGTTTGAGTTTTTCGTCTAAAACCAAAATACCGTCGTGGCTGGTACCAAGGCCGATTTCGTCTTCGGCGCAAATCATACCGTGACTTTCCTGATCGCGGATTTTTCCTTTTTTTATCTGGAAGGCATTGCCGTCTTTGTCATATAAAGTAGTACCGATTGTGGCTACAGGAACTTTTTGTCCGGCTGCGACATTTGCCGCGCCACACACAATTTGTACGGGAATTCCATCACCTAAATCAACTGTAGTAACTTTAAGCCTGTCGGCATTCGGATGCTGTTCGCAGGTTAATACATGGCCGACGACGATGCCTTCAAGGCCGCCTTTTACCGATTGGTATTTTTCGACAGCTTCTACTTCGAGTCCTAAATCGGTGAGTAATGCTGCGGTTTCATCTGATTTCCAGTCGATTTTTATGAATTGTTTCAGCCAGTTGTAAGAGATTTTCATTTTGTCATTTTTATACGGTTGCAAATATAGGAATTTGGCCGTTAGATTTTAAGCAAAATCTTATTTATCATACGCCTCAAGGCCGAATTTTATCGCTGCTTTGAGAACGTCGATATTGATGTTTTTTAGTGATTTGAATTTGATGCAATATCCTGTTACGCTCGCTTTCCCAATGTCTTTTCCGTAGGTTTCGCTCAGATATTTCTTGTCTTCGATACCAAGTATGTAAATAGAAATTCCTGTTGTATTGGCGCTCATGCCGATCCGGTAAAATTCACGGGTTTTTCCGTCGGCGTATTTCATGATTTGGTGCCCGTATCCGATATTCGGATTGTAAGCAACTTTGCCGTCATCGTTTTTGCCATCCATGAACCACAATTGGGATTCCGGATTTATTGCCTGAATCATTTCGTGCAATGCCTGCATGTCATCGCGTTTCGCTTCCGGCTGGCTGTTGATGTAAGCTGAAATTTGTTCTTCTGTAGTCATGTTTTTTCTATTTATGAAATTCACCAAAATGCCATAATACTCCCGACGGATCGTGCAAAAAACATTCTTTTCCCCAATCGGGATAACGAACCGGAATTAATTTTACGTTTTCGTATTTTGATAGTAAATCTAAGGCCAGTAATTCCTGATAAAAAGCTTCAGTATCTTCGACCTCCATAAAAATCATAGTATTGTCAATCCAGTCTTTTACGTAGGCGTTTTGCAGGTAGAAGGCAATATTTTGCAATTTGAATACCGACATTGACGAACCTAAAGTTACCTCTTCAAAGCCTAAATCATTGTAAAATCTTCTTGAAGTCTCAAAGTCTTTCGAACCTATAAATGGCCTGATTGATATAATTTTTTGTTGCATTTTAGTT
The DNA here is from genome assembly GCF_051373205.1 of Flavobacterium sp. 3HN19-14. Lineage (NCBI taxonomy): Bacteria > Pseudomonadati > Bacteroidota > Flavobacteriia > Flavobacteriales > Flavobacteriaceae > Flavobacterium > Flavobacterium sp. 3HN19-14. The sequence goes on along the minus strand of NZ_JBPPZT010000001.1, from coordinate 2,783,774 downwards.
GAATTCAAGTTGTTGTTGACCGGTTATTAAATAATAAGTTGAGCCTATTAATATGAGCCATTCGGTTAAGATGAGCACATATAATAAAATGATTCGCCATGAAAATCCCCAAAATTTATAATAGCCTTTGGTGGCATTCCGATAACCCCAAACCGGAAATAGCGGTACCATTAAAACCGAAATGATTTGAAAATAGGTAATGAAATAGGGCATCCAGTCGATTGTCAGCAAAATCTGAAAAACTTGAAAAACAGTTGTGATCAACAGCATTCCTAGTAGGTTTGCGCCGGCAATGATCATATGTTCTGCAAGATTGAGTCTGAGTCGCCTGAAAATTGCCCATGAATTGACAGAAAAAATAGGTATGATGCTGAATAAAATGGCTTTTCCATAAGTTTCGAAAAATTCTTCCCCTACAGTTTTTTTTGCTACTTCAATATTTGTATGGTTTAAGGTTTTAGTGAAATGCATTAATAATGCGTTAAATGCAATCACCAAAAGCGATAAATAAAAGATATTGTAATAACCAACGCGTTTTCCTTTTATGTAGTCAAGCGCTGCCTTTCCTGGTCGAACAATAATTTCTTTAATTGTAAACAACATCCCTCTTTCAAAATGCCAGACCCCGTGCAGTAAATCGTGCAGCACGAAATGTTTGAGCGTGATGCGGTGCGTATCTGTCTTTTGTCCGCAATTCGAGCAAAAATTCTTCGAAGCCATTTCTGAACAGTTCAGGCAGAGTTTGTTTTCCATAATCGAGGTTGGTTGGTTTCGCTAAAGTAGAAAAAAAGAATTAAGATTCAAGAGTCAAGACCGCTTCGCTGAAAGAAAAGTTTAACGGTTATCTTTCTTTCAGCGAAGCGGTCTTGCAGTAAAACGACCTTGCAGCGCAGCGTTTATTTTCTATTCTCGAGCCATTTTCTTGCGTTTACGAATGCTTCGAGCCAAGGTGTAACTTCATCATTCCGTCTGTCAGGATAATTCGCCCAGTTCCATTGAAAAGTGGAGCGTTCAATGTGCGGCATCATAACCAAATGGCGTCCGGTTTTGTCGGCCATCATTGCAATATCGAAGTGTGATCCGTTCGGATTGGCAGGATAGCCTTCGTATGCGTATTTTGCCACGACATCATATTTTTCTTCAGCATATGGAAGGTCGAATTTTCCTTCGCCGTGTGAAATCCAAACGCCTAAAGTCGTACCGGCTAAGGTTGATAACATCACCGAATTGTTTTCCTGAACTTTTACAGAAGTAAATCCGCTTTCGTGTTTGCGCGAATCGTTGTGGCGCAATTTTCCGTGGATTTCGTGCTCCGGATTGATGACTTCCAATTCCATGAACAATTGTGCGCCGTTGCAGATGCCGACAGACAAAGTATCTTCTCTTTTGAAGAAATTATCAAGCGCATTTTTGGCTTTTTCGTTGTAAAGGAAAGCGCCCGCCCAACCTTTCGCAGAACCTAACACGTCAGAATTTGAAAATCCGCCGACAGCGCCGATGAATTGAATATCTTCGAGATTTTCGCGGCCTGAAATCAAATCGGTCATGTGAACGTCTTTTACGTCAAAACCCGCCAGATACATAGCATTTGCCATTTCTCTTTCAGAATTGCTTCCTTTTTCACGAATGATGGCCGCTTTTGGTTTTGCACCTGAAAATGAAGGTTTTGTTCCATCGAAATGAGATGGAAATGTAAATCGTAAAGGTTGATTTTTATAATTGTCAAAACGTTCTTTTGCTTTCTTTTCACCGGATTGTTTTTTGTCAAGCAGATAAGAGGTTTTGTACCAGGTATCTCGTAACTCTGAAACATTGAACGACAAATTATCCTCGCCGTTTTTGATGTTTATCGTATTGCTTTCTGTCGCATTTCCGATTTTGAAGAACGCAATTCCATTATCGTTAAATGTAGTTTCTACTGAATTTTCTGCTTGAAAAACAATTCCGATATTTTCTGAAAAAAGCAGTTTCGTAGTATCGCTTTCGCGGATGGCACTCAGGTCGAAATCAGCACCAAGGTCGACATCAGCAAAACACATTTCTAAAAGTGTAGTAATCAGACCACCGCTTCCGATGTCATGACCAGCCAGGATTTTTCCGTCGTTGATTAAATTTTGAATTGTATTGAAAGTTTTTTTGAAATCTGCTGCATTTTTGATTGTAGGCACTTCTGTCCCGATTTTATTCAAAACCTGAGCAAATGACGAACCGCCCAATTGATGCGAATCACCGGAAAGATTGATGTAATAAATAGTCCCGCCGTTCTTTTTCAAAACCGGCTCGACAACCTTTTTAATATCTGTGCAATTTCCGGCAGCTGAAATAATTACAGTTCCCGGCGCAATCACTTCGCCGTCAGGATATTTTTGCTTCATCGAAAGTGAATCTTTCCCGGTCGGAATATTAATCCCCAATTCGATGGCAAAATCCGAACAGCCTTTTACAGCTTCGTACAAACGGGCGTCTTCACCTTCATTTTTGCACGGCCACATCCAGTTGGCTGAAAGTGAAATTCCTTTCAAACCATCCTTGATTGGCGCCCAGATGATATTTGATAACGATTCAGCAATCGCGTTTCGGCTTCCGGCCACCGGATCAATCAATCCGCCAACAGGAGAGTGGCCGATTGAAGTGGCGATGCCTTCTTTTCCTAAATAATCCAAAGCCATTACGCCTACATTATTGAGCGGTAATTGTAATAGCCAGGCACATTGTTGCTTCGCGACGCGTCCGCCAACACATCTGTCTACTTTATTGGTCAGCCAGTCTTTGCAGGCAACGGCTTCAAGCTGTAAAACCTGGTAGAGATAATTTTTGAAATTATTTTTATCGTAAGTGATTTCGTTGTAATCAACTGCGACGGTTTTATCTTTCATAACTACTTTCGGCGAATTTCCGAACATATCTTCCAAAGCAAAATCCATCGGTTTCGCGCCGGTGGTTTTCGATTCGAAAGTAAAACGATGATTGCCTGTTACTTCTCCAACCTGATACATCGGTGAACGCTCGCGGTCGGCAATTCTTTGTAAAGTATCAATGTCATTCTGGCCAATCACCAATCCCATTCTTTCCTGCGATTCGTTGCCGATGATTTCCTTGGCGGATAGGGTAGGGTCGCCCACCGGAAGTTTATCCAGATCAATCAATCCGCCGGTTTCTTCAACCAATTCAGAAAGACAATTCAAATGTCCGCCAGCGCCGTGATCGTGAATGGAAATGATGGTATTATTATCGCTTTCCACGAATCCGCGGATGGCGTTTGCTGCACGTTTTTGCATTTCCGGATTGGAACGTTGCACGGCGTTGAGCTCGATCCCGGAACTGAAAGCGCCTGTATCTGCTGATGAAACCGCTGCACCTCCCATTCCGATGCGGTAGTTTTCGCCACCTAAAATGACAACTTGGTCGCCGGCTTTCGGTTTCTTTTTGATGGATTGGTCTAACTTTCCGTAACCGATTCCGCCCGCTTGCATGATGACTTTGTCATAACCTAATTTGCGGTTATTCTCATCATGTTCGAAAGTTAAAACTGAGCCTGTAATCAGCGGTTGACCGAATTTATTCCCGAAATCTGATGCACCATTTGACGCTTTTATCAGAATATCCATTGGCGTTTGGTAAAGCCATTTTCTTTCGTTCATGCCATTTTCCCATTCACGGTTTTCTTCCAAACGGGAATAAGCGGTCATATAAACGGCAGTTCCTGCCAATGGCAATGAACCTTGCCCGCCTGCAAGCCTGTCACGAATTTCTCCACCCGAACCAGTTGCAGCACCGTTAAATGGTTCTACGGTTGTCGGGAAATTATGCGTTTCCGCTTTAAGTGAAATAACTGAATCAAAATCTTTAGTTTCGTAAAAATCGGGCTTGTCGGCGGTTTTTGGTGCGAATTGCTGCACTTTCGGCCTTTGACAAACGCGACATTATCTTTGTAAGCAGAAACAATGTCATTCGGATTTTCAGCAGAAGTTTTCTTGATCATTTTGAACAAAGACGATTCTTTGGTTTCACCGTCAATCACAAAAGTGCCATTGAAAATCTTGTGGCGGCAATGTTCTGAGTTGACTTGTGAAAATCCGAAAATCTCAGAATCAGTCAGTTTCCGACCTAATTTTGTTGCGAGTTTATTCAGGTAGTCTATTTCATCTTCGCTCAGTGAAAGGCCTTCCTGCTTGTCGTAAGCCGCAATGTCGTCGATTTCAAGAATTGGTTCAGGCTTAATGTTGATGGTATAAATATCCTGATTCAGCTCGGTATATTTCTGCGAAAGCATCGGATCAAAATCAATGAAATTTTCGGCAACTTTTTGGAATTCCTCAATCCTGATAATTCCGAAAATACCCATGTTTTGCGTAATTTCAACGGCATTCGTACTCCACGGTGTAATCATAGTGGCACGTGGCCCAACAAAAAAATCCGCAAGCACGGATTTTTCTATTATTTGTGAGTCGCCAAAAAGCCAGTTTAATTTTGAGGTATCCTGAGCCGAAAGTCCGTTTTGCGTTTGTACTGCAAAGACCGTCCGGCTTTGGTTTTCGAAGAAATGAATCATTGTGGTTGTGTTATTGTTGTGTGGTGCAAATTTATCCCAAAATGTGCAAAATTCAAAACTAAAAACACAAAGATTCACAAATAAAAAAGGCTGCCTTTCATGACAGCCTTTCCGGTTATTTTTTGCGGGTCATGGTGATGTCCATGCTCTTGTATTCTTTGCCGCTCGGGTCGTTTTCGTAGCTTTCGAGTCTGCGTGTATTCTCGTCGACTATTGTGTAGGTTTGCTTAATTTTCTTTGATTTTTTTGTCATCGGATCAACGCAATCGCCTGTATAATTTACCGCTTTGGTTGCAGGATCATATTTTCCTGTCAGGTACATAACACCGGTTCCCATATTGTCTACCCAGGTTTCATTGTACTCGCCTGATGCGTTGTTATAGCCTACGGTGCTCATGCCTTCAAATGGCATTCCCATATACATTCCCTTGTGCGTCGATTGCTGGTAACGGCCGCCGAGAATCATTTTGTTTTCGCAGGTCATCGTGATTTTTTCTTCTTTGGCATCAGGCCCATTTTTGAAATCATCACTTCATCCCATTTGCCGGTTTCGTTGGCAAGCATTTTGTGGTTTTCACCCGGAGTGGCGTATTCTGTCCAGGCTTTCATCATTGCGGCAGAATCCATTGCAACCGGTGCAGGAGTTTCGGTTTTAACGGTGTCTTTTTCTGTTGTGGTGACTTCCGTTTCGGTTTTCACTTCTTTTTTGCATGCTGAAAGGCAAATCAGCAATGCGCTTAAATAAATGTAATTCGTTTTCATAAAATAGTGTTTTTTGTTGTCTCACTAAATTATGAAAATAAAATGAATATTAAGCAGTCATTCAGCGATTTAAAAAGTTAATTCTCAAAAATTACGCTTTCGTATGCACCTGAATCCGGCGAAGTAGCCCGGTCTTTATTCAAGATGTCCAACGGAAATAATGCTGAAAAAGAAGGTTCTGCAAGTCCCTTTGCGGCGGAATTATCGCCAATATTGAGCTTGTTGGTATCCACATCCAGAAAATCAGGAACGAAAGCATTGGTTACCGATGAACCGGTATTGATTTTATTATTGAGATAATGTTCTGCAACTGTAAAATCGTAAAATGGATTGTTCGTAAACTGGTTATTGATGTTATTAAACTTAATGAGGCAGTTGGTGAATTTATAAACGGGCTGAATATCATTCTTTAAATCTAACGCCATTTCAATCTGGTTGTTCCCGAAAATGATGCAGTTGTTAAAGTTAGCCGTCATTGGATAAAAATCTGTCGGCGCATTTGAATATTCCTGATAATTCTGCACCAACAATGCCAACGGATTATTGCCCGGCCAGTTGTTGTTAAAAGTACAATGCGTAAAATTATAAGTGCCGCCTTTTGTCAATGCCACATCAAATTGCCCGGTTGAGTTGATGACAATATTCGAACCTTCAATAGTAGCGGTTCTGGCAAGGATCCCGACATTGGAACAATCGTAAATCTGCGTATTCCTGATTTTCATCGCGCCACCTGCATTGGAGTCAATCAACATGCCTACAGTCGCATTTTTGAGCGTAAGATGGTTGATATCGGCTTGGCTTCCGGGTCTCAGATACACAAAATCCCATTGTCCGGGAACATCTGAATAATCAGGTTCAAGGCGATCGCCTTCAAAAACAACTTCATTTTCGTTATTTCCGGCGGGAGAATAATCGCCTGCAATCTTTAAAGTGCCGCCGTCCTGAACAATTAAGCCTGAATCTGCATGAAAATGTACGCTCGCCCCACCCGGAATCGTTAGCGTTTCACCTGAAGGACCGAAGCAAATCCGTAAACTACATAAGGCTTATCGGTTTTGAAGGTATATTCATCACCATTATCGGGATGATCATGCACCAGATTACGTCCGTAAATCGCAACCACAGAATTATCCGTCGGATCAACTGCGATAGGAACGCCTTCATAAAAACCATTGTCAAATCGTCTCGGATAAATAAAATAGGCGTCCTGTATCAATGTGACGAGTTCAACTGTCTGGAAATTCGTACCGCCGCCAAACTGTATTTGATCTGTATAAAGAAAATCAGTCGGATTGGCATCAGTAATATCTGCTGTCGTTTCAATAAAAATATAAAGGCTGTCTTTCGCGAGTAATTCAACATTGGAGAAAGTTTTGCCGTCGCCATAACCGCTGTTGTCCATGTCTTCTCCGGTCATTCCGTCAACAGTCATGCGGTATTTGGAGGTATTCCCCTTTCCGAGTTTAATGGTTGGAATCGAAATATTATTGTCAGTTTTATTGTAAACTTTCAAGGTATAAGTGCTCGATCCGATGTTCTTGAAAACCGTGTCGAGATAAACGGTATCTCTTGAAAAAGCAAGGTCGCCATTGGCACTTGTCGCAAAATCGAAGTCGCTTCTGCACGAACTGACAGAAATTAAAAGGCCAATAAAAACGAGAAAAATAAAATTACGCATCGTGGTTTTGAATTTTGGTAAATGTAGGTATTAATTTGAAAAGATGAAAGACCGCTTATGGAAGAAGACCGCTGCGCTGCTGGATGCAAGACCGCTGCGCTGTAAGATGTTGTGTTGAATGTACCTTTTTTGTCATTACCTTTCTCTGATTTTTTCTTTCAATGCAGCGATTTGCTTCTTGTCTCTTTTACTTCGTACTGTTCGCCGTCGGCTCGGGTCAGCGCAGCGTTCTCATCACAACGGTGAAAATCCGATAATAGTGCAAACGAAAACGATTCTCATCGAAAATCATTATTTTTACAAAAAATTACACGATGACTTTCGATAAAGAAAAAGCACTTGAAATGTGCAATAATTTCTGCCCCAATACTTTAATGGAAACCCTTGAAATTAAATTTGTCGATGCCGGAGATGGCTATCTCAAAGCGAGTATGCCCGTCAATTCGCGGGTGCATCAGCCAATGGGTTTGTTGCATGGCGGTGCTTCGGTGGCTTTGGCAGAAAGTGTTGGGAGTGCGGCTTCACTACTGTTTGTCAATCCGCAGGAAAGTGAAGTGCGCGGCATCGAAATTTCTGCCAACCATCTTAAAGCCAAGCGGGACGGAATGATTTACGGCACGGCAAAAATCATCCATAAAGGCCGCAGCATACATTTATGGGAAATCAGGATTACGGATGAATCAGACAACCTGATTTCGATTTGCAAGCTCAGCAACATGATTTTGCCGAGAAGAAAATCAGGTATATGAAAGCGGATTTATTATTCGAAAAAGCCCAGTGGCAATTTTCTGTAAAATTACCTTTTGTACTATACAAAAAGCCGGAAAGCGCTAGCGTCATTGGAATTTTTCAGCATGATAATCAACTACATGTCATAAAAAATTATACTGAAAAAGGTTATGTCTTCGCACCTTTCAATGGTGATAAAATCATTTTGATCCCTGAATCAGCGTCAGCAATCATGATGACGGATTTTACCAATTCAGAAGTTAATTTTTCTAATGAAATTATCAATTCTGAAAATCCCGAAGCAAAAAAAGAGCATATCTTATTGGTTGAAAAAGCAATTGCCGCTATTCAGACTGGCGATTTTTCAAAACTTGTCATATCCAGAAAAGAAGATGTGGATATTCAGGGTTTTGATTTCCTGAAAGCTTACAGAAGCTTACTGAACTTATATCCTGACGCGTTTTCGTATTGTTTTTATCATCCTGAAATCGGTTTATGGACAGGTGCTTTCTCAGAACAACTGCTCAAAATAAAAAACAAAATGCTGTTTACAATGGCTGTCGCCGGAACGCAAAAATGGAAGGATAACGACGAAATTGTATGGGGCGAAAAGGAAAAACAGGAACAAAAATTTGTAACTGATTATATTTCCAACCAATTAAATCAACTTGTGAATAAAGTTGAAGTAAGTACTCCATATACCTTGAAAGCCGGAAAATTAGCGCATATAAAAACTGATATCTCTGCAAAATTAAATGATGATGTAGATTTAAAGGCAGTAACAAATTTATTGCATCCAACGCCGGCGGTATGCGGTTTGCCAAAAGCTGCAGCGAAAGCATTTATTCTGGAAAATGAAAATTATAATCGCGAATATTATTCAGGCTTTCACGGCGAATTCAATATTGATTTTGAAACCGGTGAAAAGCAAACCGATCTCTTTGTAAATTTGCGCTGTATGAAAATTGATAATGTTTCCGCCAAAGCGACATTATTCATCGGAGGAGGGATTACAAAAGACAGTGACCCGGAAAAAGAGTGGGAGGAAACGGTGAATAAATCGCAAACGATGAAACAGGTCATCAATTAACAATTATCCATAAAATGAAATTAGACATATTAGCTTTCGGGGCACATCCCGATGATGTTGAATTAGGTTGTGGCGGTACTATTGCCAAAGAAGTTTCACTTGGAAAGAAAGTCGGAATTGTCGATTTGACGCGCGGAGAACTCGGCACAAGAGGTTCGGCTGAAATTCGCGATAAAGAAGCCGCTGCGGCCGCAAAAATACTCGGCATCGAACTGCGCGAAAACCTCAAAATGCGCGATGGTTTTTTCGTAAATGACGAAAAGCACCAACTTGAAATCATCAAAATGATTCGGAAATACCAACCCGAAATCGTTTTGTGCAATGCAGTTGACGACCGCCATATAGACCATGGGAAAGGCAGTAAATTGGTTTCTGATGCATGCTTCCTTTCGGGATTGCGTAAAATTGAAACCGAACTCGATGGTGAAAAACAGAATGCCTGGCGACCAAAATTAGTATATCATTTCATCCAATGGAAAAACCTGGAACCTGATTTTGTTGTTGATATTACCGGATTTACCGATAAGAAAGAAGCGGCGATTTTGGCTTACAGTTCGCAGTTCTACGACCCGACAAATAGTGAACCTGTGACGCCAATTGCTACAAAAAACTTCCTTGAAAGCATCCACTATCGATCGCAGGATTTGGGCAGGTTGATTGGTACAGATTATGCCGAAGGATTTACTGTTGAAAGATATTTGGCTGTCAACAGCTTAGCAGATTTGATTTAATTTTTTGCCGTTTTGCTTGCCAAAAGAAAAGATTTGTAATATATTTGCCCTCGTTAAACACATGGTGATTGTAGCTCAGCTGGTTAGAGCATCGGTTTGTGGTGCCGAGGGTCGTGGGTTCGAACCCCATCATTCACCCGGAATTCAAAGCTTCAGAGAAATCTGAGGCTTTTTTTGTAGAAAAAATTTAGATTTTGAATACCCGCATTTTGCCAAAGAAACCATAAAACACTCGCTATTGCCGCCATTTCTTCCTAAATTAGAATAAAAAATTTATGGGACAGTTAGTATTTATCGGCAGCAAAATCTCCTTCATTGCATTAAGGGATTTTATATTTGACCACAAAATCAACCAGGGCGATACAATCGTCCTGCATCCGCAGAATTTTGAAAGCATTCTTGAAGAAATCAAGCAATCACAGGAATCAATCGATATTCCGATAAATATTTTCGGAATCTTACTTGTAAAAGACACCACTGATACTGTTGAATTGGGTAAAATCCAGATCGTGAAGAATGAGAACCTGAATAATTCGTAAAGTCAGACCGTTACGCTGAAAGAGTCAAGACCGCTTCGCTGTAGGAAAATAGATTTCAAAAATTTGCCTTGTCTTTCTTCTTGCAGCGAAGCGGTCTTGACTCTTTCTTCTATTTCCCGTCTTTATCGACAACAAGTTTTGCCGGACGATTCGCCACTTCCCATGCAATTGCAAAAGCCAGTTGCGCTCTTTTCTCCAAAGCATCAAACTCGATTTTGGAAACTTCATCAGTTGCCTGGTGGTAATCGTCATGAACGCCGTTGAATAAAAATACTACCGGAATACCATGCTTCGCGAAATTGTAATGATCAGAACGGTAATAAAAACGATTCGGGTCTTTTCTATCGTTGAAAGTATAGTCGATTTTCATATTCGTAAAATCTTTATTGGCGGCTTCACAAACATTATACAAATCTGTTGAAAGGTAGTCAGAACCAATCAGGTAAATGTAATTATTAGTGTCCGGATGCGCATAATCACGTCTTCCAACCATATCGATATTGATATCGGCAACCGTGTTTTTCAATGGAAATAAAGGGTGTTCAGAGTAATATTGCGAACCGAATAAGCCATGTTCTTCGCCCGTCATGTGCATGATAAGGATGGAACGTTTGGTTCCGTGGCCCTCTTTTTCGCTTGTTGGAACGCCTGTGCGATTTCCATCACGGCAACAGTCCCGGAACCATCGTCGTCTGCGCCATTGTAAACTTCGCCGTTTTTCATACCAACATGGTCATAATGCGCCGATACAACTACAATCTCATCAGGTTTCTCAGTACCTTCTATAAATGCCCAGATATTTTCGGAATCAGGTAATCCGGCGTCATAATCAGCATTCATAAACGCAGCTGGTACTTTCTGGTAATAATCTGAAGCGCCTTTCGGGAATGGAATGCCGTCTTTTTCGTATTGCGCAACCATATATTTTCCCGCTTTTTTCTGGCCCTTGGAACCGGTGTCGCGGCCTTCCATTTCGTCTGAGGCGATAATGGAAAGGTGCGCTTTCAATTCGGCAGCAGTAATTGTACTGAGGTATTTTTTTTCCAATTCTGCATTACTTGCCACTGTTTTTTTTGCAGAACACGAGAAAAGTAAGAACGATAATAAGCCTAAGCTGATGATTTTTCTGGTCATATTTACTTGATATTGATGAATGTATAAACGATTAATGCGGTTATCGATATGGTAATAAAAAACATATTGATGAAAAACATGAAACAGCCTTTAACCGCTGTGTAACGGCGTTTTCCACCATAAAACCTGTGGTGCGCCGGGAAGAAATAATAAAACATATACAAAATTCCGGCAAAATTTATGAAGTGCGATATGATATCGAAAATTATCAGATTGCAGCATTCCAATAAAGTCGAAATAATATTCAGGATGAGCTGGCAAAGCAGCAGGAATGAGAAATAATGCAGCGTAAAAATACCATGGTCAAAATAATACCATTTCTTCTTATCGTGGAAAAGCCATAAAATGAAGGCAAAAAATGGCATATAAAGAAACAGCACCTTCGGGATATTATGCACGAAAGATTCAACGAATTTATCTTTTAATTCTTCATTGGTGTAATGCTTTTCGCGAACCTCAGTAGCTTTTTTAGCAAACCAATATTCGATATTTCCCATCTTTTCGTCAGCTTTTTCGGCGCGTTGCACAGAATCAAGTTCTTTTACCGATTTGTAGCCAATATCAAAATTCGAAACCTCATGCATCAAAGAATCTCTTTGTTTTTCAGTAAATGCTCTTCCGTTATCATCTTTAATGGTACCGGATTTAATGATTTCGTCTGAATTTGAAGGCAATAATGAAAGCACAAGGAATGTAACAAAACTAATGAAAATATAGAGCCTTACCGGCGCAAGATATGACATCCGCTTGCCTGAAAGGTATTCTTTCGTAAGCGATGCCGGTCGTAGAATAAGATTCTTGATGGTTTTCCAGAAAGCATTTTCATAATGCGTCAGGTCTTCAAAAAAGTGAAAAAACAGGTGGTGGAATGTTTTCCTGGTTTCGGTATTTTCCTGTCCGCAGTTCGGGCAAAAGCGATTTTCAACCACATAATTGCAGTTCAGGCAGGTTTTGTCGTCACGGAGTTTGTGTTTTCCCATAAAAACAATAATGATCTGGTTGGTTAAGCGTGGATAAAACTAACAAAAAAAGTCGAAAGTCGAAGGAAAATGATAAGCATCTTATCACAACCTACGCACTTTCGACTTTTGACTTGCAAATTTCGACTATTTCATCACTTCTTTAAGAAAAACCTGAAGCTGTTCCCACGATCTTTTGGCTGCTTTCGGGTTATAGGCTGCGCCTTTTGATTTATCATCGCCGGCGTAGGGATCAGTAAAGGCGTGCACTGCATCAGAATAATAAACCATTTGCCAATCGGCCTGAGAATCACGCATTTCCTGTTGGAATTTGGCGATTTCTTCAGGCGATTCGTAAGGATCATCGGCACCGTGCAATACTAAAACTTTCGCAGCCAGTGGTTCGTTCGGCCTTTTTGCATCTTTGCCGAGTCCACCGTGAAAGGAAACGACACCTCTCACTGCCAATCCGCCACGTGCTGCTTCTAACGCGCCGGTTCCGCCAAAGCAATATCCGATAACAACAATCTTATTCGGGTTTGCGCCTGCTTTTATCAATTGTTCCAATGCCAGTTGTATGCGTTTCTGGTAAGCTTTGTAATTTTCTTTGTAAAAACCGGCTTGCTTTCCGGCTTCGGCATTGTCTTTTGGCGTATTGCCAACGCCGTAGATATCTGCGACAAAAGCAAAATAACCTAATTTCGAAAGCTCTTCTGCGGATTCTTTTGCATGGTCATCAATGCCTTTCCACGCCGGTAGAATTAAAATTCCGGGTTGGTCTTTTACATTTCTTGCAGGCGCAATCGAAAATCCGCTTAATTTTTGCTCGCCGTCTTGATAATCTACCGGTTTGAGCTGGGCATTAGCATTTATCGCTGCTAAAAGCGCAACAATAGTAAGGGTAAGGTATTTTTTCATTTTTGGAGTTGGTTATTTTAAACAGAATTATTCTTTTGGCAACGGTTCGCCGACGGCAATATCACAGCGATGTCCGTCCTGACCGTGCGGTGGATTCATACCCGGTGCAGTTGCTACAGGCGCAGGAGCAGCAACTGCAGACGGAACTTCCATTTTTGTTATGGTACCGCTGCCTGCTGTTTTTGATGGTGCACTGCTTAAAGGCGCTCCGACAGCAACATCACATCGATGCCCGGCCTGCCCGTGTGGCGGATTCATACCTGGCGCTGTAACAACAGGTTTTTGTGCCGGCATCGTAATGGTTTTTTGTGTAGTTGATGCTGTTGGTGCAGACATTGTTGGTTGTATACTCGCTGCGACAGGCGTACTTAAAGGCGCGCCAACGGCAATATCGCATCGATGTCCCGGTTGCCCATGTGCAGGATTGACCGCAGTTCCCGGTAATGAAGCCATTGCAGTTGGTGCATTCGCCGGTGCAATTGTTGGTGATGTTGCGGTCGGAACCGGTGACAAAGTTTCAGTCGGTGGTGTTTGCATTGCTGCAGAACTGTCCTGGGCATTAGCTCTTTCTTACAGGAAACTAAAAATAATGATGTGGTTAAAGCAATAACCGGAATTATTATGATGCGCATGATGTGTGGTTTTTGAATTATTCCCAAATATAGGAATTAAAACCAATTGGATGTGTTAAGATTGTTTTTTGAGGCGTGCGGCTTTTGCGTTTTCAGGAATACAATTCCTGGCAGTTATCGCAAAAAAAACTTCTCCTTTTTTTAACGCCGGTATATTTTTTTTTGATGGGTAAATCGCAGCGTTTACAGGTTTTCTTGGTGTGCGCCAGCCAATGTTTTTTAAGCTCGTCATTTTGCTTCCAGCGAAGGAAATCAAAACTGTACTGACGTGCCTCAGCTATAATTTCACTCAGTTTTTTATCAGGAATTTTACCCGTTACAGTATTTGGATGAACGAAAGTACGGTACAAAACTTCATTCTTGATGATATTGCCGACGCCTGAAAAAATATCTTGCTCCAACAGCGCATCACAAATTAATTTCCCGGGGATTTCTGCTAATTTTTCTTTCGCTTTTTTAGGATTCCAACCATCGTTCATTACATCTGCAGTCCAGTCGTAATGCGAATTGATATCGCCTTCAAGGATTTTTACAGAACAGGTATAAAAATTAATTTTCCCATTCGGAAATGTAAGATTTAACCTGATTTTTGCATTTTTCTTTTCATTAATAAGATAAGCGCCAAACAATAAAAAATGAATGCGCACCGTAAAATTATCGAAACAAATCAGGAAATGCTTGCCCCAGCTTTTAAAGGCTATAACTTTTTTATTTTCAAGGCGTGCAATATCAATCTTTGCATTTCCGGCAGCTGAAATTACTTTCTTGCCCGAAAATTGGGCAACTTCTTCTTTTAAAATTACAATCGTTCTGTCCTTCAGGCATTGCTTTTTTTATTACAAATCTGGACAATAGTTGGCAGATCTGCCTTATAAGATTTAATGTATAAATTATAACTTTCAGCCTATTGAAAATCTCATGCGTTTAAATTATAAACAACTTTTTAAAAATGTTTTCATTTTTGTATTAGTTTTCCTTTATTTGTGATATGAACTTAAAAATCTAAAAATGAAAAAATTATTATTGTTAAGCGTATTATTTGTCGCTACAGCGATGTCTGCACAAGACGTTGATGTTGTAAAAGGTGATTTTTCTTTCCTTAAAGACCAGAAAGAAATCAACGTAGAATTTGATTACAGCAAAGTAACTATCTTGAAAGATAAGAAAACCGAAGCGCAATATGTTGAAGACAGGGCCAAAGAACTGAACGACAAAAACAAAGGCGTTGGTGACACGTGGAAAAAGAAATGGGCTTCTGCAAAAGAACTGATTTGGAATCCTAAATTCCTCGAATTGATGAACACAATTTTTTCTAAAGAGAAAAAAGATGTAACTTTTAATGAAGGCCTTACCAGTGCAAAATATACAGTAATTGTTGAAGTGGTTTGGATTTATCCGGGATGGGATGCTGCCGTTATGAAACAACCTGCAAAAGTTACCACGAACCTGAAAGTTGTAGAAACCAAAAACAAGTCTAATGTCTTGGTAGAGGTGACCAGCGAAAATGCACCTGGCGACCAGTGGGGCAATAACTTCAGCAACGAATCAAGAGTAGGTGAAGGTTTTGCTAAAACCGGAAAATCATTTGCTAAATTGTTGATTAAGAAAGGTTACAAATAAAATCTGAAGTTGTAAGCAAAAAAAATATACGAAAAACTCCGGCACATTACCGGAGTTTTTTATTTTTACAAAAAACGATTTTATGAAGAAAATATTTTTTCTGTTGTTGCTTATTGCGGGTTCCGTTTCGGCGCAACGCTATGAAACCATATCAGGAGATTTTAAAAACCTCAAAGGAATTACAGAATATAACGTGACTTTCGACTATTCAAAAATCGTGGTAAATGGCTTTAACAGTGAAGCCGAATACCTTGACGATAAAATGAGAAAACGCGAAAATGTTCCGGGCAAAGCCGAACAATTCAAAGAAGAATGGTATGCCAATCGCGAGAACATGTATAAACCTGCTTTCATCAGTTATTTCAATAAAGGTTTTAAGGACGGCGAAGTAAAAGTGGGTGAAAATCCGTCAGCGAAATATACCATGGATATCAGTACGACCTGGGTTTATCCCGGATACAATGCCGGAACGGCTACTGAACCGGCAAAAATCAGTGTCATCATTACCGTAAAAGAAACCGCCAATCCCGGTAATGTACTTCTGGCAATATCGTTCGATAAATTGTTGGGATTAAAGCACGATTTGGGCAATACTTTAGGTGACCGTATTTCCTGGGCTTATGAAAAAGTGGCTAAGAATTTTACAATCCAGTTGAAACGATTTATATAAGAATTACCATTAAATCCGGTTCAATTAATTCCTTCAAAAATTTAAGAAAAAGTACGGCAATCCCGTAATACAACCTGTTGAAATATTTTGTATTTTGCCTTAAGGGAAGGGCCGATGCATCCCTACAAAAAAAATGAAAACTTCGGTTACGGATTTCCCGTAAAAATTGTTAAATTTTATTTTGTGATATTTTGACTGAAGGTTTTGCAAATCATTCAAGAAAATATCAAAAAAAAGAGCGATTAAATCGCTCCGTCTTTTTGCTTCTTCCATCCTTATAAAATGGGCCATATTTTTAATCAAATTGTCATGTTTTTTGACAAACGGATTGGTTTCATCCCAAACATAACCCGCCAGAACTGCACAGATTTTTTGCTTCACATCCGGGTCTTCAGGCTGGTGGAAAAATAAAGTCTGTAAATTTCCTGTATACCATTCCTTTACATAAGTAGTAAAGACATGGATACCGCGCAGCATATATCCGGTGAATTCTTCCTGCCAGTCGACTTCGATTCCCTGTTGCTCCTTTAAATATAATTTGGCTGCCAGCATTCCTGATTCTGTTGCAAAACATACACCCGATGAAAATACCGGGTCTAAAAATTCAGAACTGTTTCCGGTCAATGCAAACCCGTCGCCATAAAGTCTTTTTACAGAGCGCGAATAATTTTCAAGCTTTACCGGCTCAAATAAAAATTCAACATCTTTGAATCGCTCTACATAATATTCAGAAGAAACAATCGCCTTGCGCAACGCTTCACTGTTATTTTTATCAGAAAGTGAATTGATGTAATCTGTCGGCCGACAACGCCTAAACTTGTATTTCCATTTGAAAACGGAATAATCCATAACCAAACTTCGGTTTCAATGATATCAAACGAAATCAGCGTACCTTCGCGGCCTTCAGAACGATTGGTGTCTTTTACATGTGCAAATATCGCTGAATGCGGATCGAGTTTAGAAGGCGAATCAAGGTCGAGTAATCTTGGTAAAACGCGTCCGTAACCGCTTGAATCGATTAGGAATTTTGCGTGGATTTCTTTCAGATTCCCGTCTTTGTCTTTTACGACTGTGCGCGAATTTTTTCCTTCAAATGCAACAGAAATCACTTCGGTTTCAAATTCAAGGTCAACGCCTTTACGGACGATTTCCTGCGCCATCGTATTGTCAAAATCGGCTCTCGGCACTTGCCATGTCCAATCCCAGCCTTCGCCATATTTATTGCTGAAGTCAAATTCGCAGATTTCTTCGCCGCGGATAAAACGGGCGCCGAGTTTCTTTTCGAAATTCATTGCGTCGAGCGATTCGAACAAACCGGCTTCGGCAAAATCTGTCCATTACACGCGGAATCAAGCTTTCGCCTACGACAAGTCGCGGAAATGATGTCTTCTCAACAACTTTTACTTTTACACCATTATTGTGAAGATGTGCTGCTGAAACACATCCTGATCTGCCCGCACCAATGACCAAAACGTCAACGAACTCCTTTAACATAGTCTTTTTTTGTTTGTGATTTTTATAACCTGACGGCTGAATTGAAACTTGTTTGTCGCTTAAATATTGCAATGGATTTTATGTGGAGAAATGCGGCAATAGTTTAATTGTCACAATTTCAGCACTTTATCACGCAAATATCCTGCCATTATTTTTTGCTCTAAATAATTATGCACTTTGCGTTAATATGCTACATTTGCAAGTCCAAAATAAATATATTTATTTTAATAAAACTAATTTAGTACAATCAAAAAAGTACATGAAAATTATCAACGAATATTTAAGCCTGAAAGAGTTCGAAGCCATTATTTTTGGAGGAGATAAAATTGAAATCAGCGACCCTGTTTTAAACCGTGTCAACGAGAGTTTCGATTTTTTAAAGGAGTTTTCGGGCAACAAGATTATTTATGGCGTAAATACCGGCTTTGGTTCGATGGCGCAATACCGCATCAGGGAAGAAGACCAGATCCAATTGCAATATAATTTAATAAGAAGCCACTCTTCCGGGACAGGAAAACCAATGGATCCGGATTGCGTGAAAGCAGCGATCCTGGCAAGGCTTAATACACTTTCATTAGGGAATTCAGGCGTTCATCCATCAGTCATTCACTTGATGGCAGCACTCATCAACCGCGACATCACACCGTTGATTTTCGAACACGGCGGCGTTGGTGCTAGCGGCGATTTGGTGCAATTGGCACATTTAGCGCTGGTTTTGATCGGTGAAGGCGAAGTATTTTATAAAGGAGAAAGAAAATCGACGAAATCTGTCTTCGAAATTGAAAAACTTGAGCCCATAAAAGTTGAAATCCGTGAAGGATTGGCGTTGATGAACGGAACGTCAGTAATGACCGGAATTGGTGTCGTCAACGTTCATAATGCCAATAAATTAATTGATTGGGCGATAAAACTATCATGCGCCATCAACGAAATCGTCCAGGCTTATGACGATCATTTTTCAACAGAACTCAACCAAACCAAACGCCATAAAGGACAACAGGAAGTTGCTGCCAGAATGCGCGAAAATCTGAGCGACAGTTCTTTGGTAAGAAAACGCGAAGACCATTTATATTCAGGTGAAAATACCGAAGAAGTTTTCAAGGAAAAAGTACAGGAGTATTACTCATTGCGTTGCGTGCCGCAGATTTTGTGCAATCCTTGAAACGATTGACAATGTCGCTTCGATCTTAGAAGACGAATTCAACTCTGCCAACGACAATCCGATTATCGATGTGAAAAACCAGCACGTTTATCATGGCGGAAATTTCCACGGCGATTACATTTCACTTGAAATGGACAAACTCAAAATCGTCATCACCAAATTAACGATGCTGGCAGAACGCCAGTTGAATTATTTGCTGAATTCTAAAATAAACGAAATCCTGCCGCCGTTTGTAAACCTTGGCACACTTGGATTTAATTTCGGAATGCAAGGCGTACAATTTACCGCGACTTCAACAACTGCAGAAAACCAAATGCTTTCTAATCCGATGTACATACACAGTATTCCTAATAATAATGACAATCAGGACATTGTGAGCATGGGTACGAATGCTGCTGTAATTACTTCAAAAGTGATTGAAAATTCATTTGAAGTGCTTGCTATTGAGTTAATTACAATCGTTCAGGCGATTGACGCTTTGGAACAAAAAGACCAGATTTCTTCGGTTACAAGAAAAACATATGACGAAGTGAGAGCCATCATTCCGAAATTCAGCGAAGATCAGGTGATGTATCCTTTTGTGCAACAGGTTAAAGATTATTTGAGAAAAAATTAATAACTTTATTAAAATCAGGATTATGAAAAGATTACTCATTTTATTGCTGTTTTTTGTTCAGATTTTTAATGCACAGGAATTGGCGCTTGTTAAGAAAGACGGGAAATTCGGTTACATTTCCAAAACCGGAAGCTTCGTAATCGAGCCTAAATTCGTCACTGCGAAAAATTTCTCAGACAACCTCGCTGCCGCCGAAGACAATAATAAATGGGGATTCATCAATTCAAAAGGTGAGTGGGTTATTAAACCGGCTTACGACAATGCCAAATATTTCAGCGATGGCGTGGCTTTAGTGCAAGATGGAAAAGAATGGTTTTACATCAATAAAAAAGGCGAAAAATTAAACCCGCCGGCATCAGAAAAACTTTTTGATTTTGAAAATGGCGTTGCTTTCTTAAAACAAGGGAAAAATGTAGGGCTTATCAATCCAAAAATGGAAGTTGTGCTGCAGCCAAAATACGAAATGATCAAGCCGTTTGAAAATGGTTACGCAAGAGTAAAGAAAAACGACCGTTGGGGCATCATCGATGCTCAGGGAAAAGAAGTTGTAGAAGTGAATTACGACGAAATTGGCGATTATTATAAAGGTACAACGTGGGCAAGAATCGGCAAAGATTTCGGACTGGTAACCAACGGAAAATTCAATGTAATTGCAGGTGTTGAAAAAATCTGGGATTTTACGGGTTCAGATATAACTTACGCCAAAAAGAACGGAAAAATAGGGTTCATCGATACAAAAGGAAATTGGGTCATCGAACCAAAATTTGACAAAGCGCGCGCTTTTGTAAAGAACCTTGCGCCGGTTTCTATCGGTGGAAAATGGGGTTATTGCAATACGAAAGGCGAAACAGTAATCCAACCACAATTCAAAGATGCTGAGATTTTCAGCCCTGACGGGTTTGCACCGGTAAAAGCCGATGATTGGGGTTTCATAGACACAACAGGAAAACTGATAATTCCAACCCAATACGGTATTACCGCCGGACTTTTCGCCATGTTCAAAGACGAGCAAAAAGGCTTCACTGACGGACTCGCACGCGTAAAAAAAGACGGCAAATGGGGTTTCATCAAAACTGACGGCACGGTTCTTGGTCAGTGGTTTGAAAATGCCGAGCCTTTCCAGAAAGTAAAATAATTCGTTCTTAAAATAAAACCTATCATAATGAAGTGTGCATTAGTAACAGGCGGATCAAGAGGAATCGGCAGCGCAATTTGCCAAAAATTAGCCGAAGATTCCGATTATCATATCCTTATTAATTACCAATCGAACCAATCGGCAGCCGAAGCGACACTTCAAAAAGTGATTGCTGCCGGAAATACTGGCGAAATATTGCAGTTCAATGTCGGCAATTCAGAAGAGGTGACTGCAGCATTAACAAAATGGCAGGACGCCAATCCAAATGCAATAGTTGAAGTAATCGTTAACAATGCAGGCATTACCAAAGACGGCCTTTTTATGTGGATGAGCCACGACGACTGGTCGCAGGTAATCAATACATCCGTAAATGGCTTTTTCAACGTCACGAATTTTTTCATGCAGAAAATGTTGCGCAATAAATACGGAAGAATTGTGAATCTGGCCTCAGTTTCAGGTGTAAAAGGAACTGCCGGACAGGCAAATTATTCTGCTGCAAAAGGCGCAATCGTCGCTGTTACAAAAGCTTTGGCGCAAGAAGTTGCAAAACGCAATATCACTGTAAATGCTGTAGCGCCGGGCTTCATAAAATCAGACATGACAAGCGATTTAGACGAAGCGGAACTGATAAAATTAGTCCCTGTAAACCGTTTCGGAGAAGCAGAAGAAGTGGCAGATTTGGTAAGTTTCCTTGTTTCCAGAAAAGCAAGTTACATCACCGGAGAAATTATCAATATTAACGGAGGCATTTACTCCTGAAAATAAAACAGCATGAGCAGAAGAGTTGTCATCACCGGAATGGGAATTTACTCCTGTATAGGAACTTCACTCGACGAAGTAAAAGCGTCGTTATATGAAGGTAAATCCGGAATTTCATTTGACCCGGAAAGAAAAGAATTTGGCTTCCAGTCAGCACTGACTGGACTTGTGCCAAAACCCGATCTCAAAAACCTGCTGAACAGAAGGCAACGTATGAGCGTCGGTGAAGAAACCGAATATGCCTACATGGCCACCATCGAAGCATTGAAAAATGCAGGAATCGAAGATGCTTTTTTCGATGAAAACGAAGTCGGCATCATGTACGGTAATGACAGTGTTTCCAAAGCAATCATCGAGGCAACAGACATCATCCGCGAAAAGAAAGACACGGCATTAATCGGTTCAGGCGCGATTTTTAAATCGATGAATTCTACCGTGACGATGAATTTGTCAACGATTTTCCGTCTTCGCGGAATCAATCTGACAATCAGTGCGGCTTGCGCGAGTGGTTCGCATTCCATCGGATTGGCTTATTTTTTAATCAAGAATGGTTTTCAGGATACAGTCATTTGTGGCGGTGCACAGGAAATCAACAAATATGCAATGAGCAGTTTTGACGGACTCGGAGTTTTTTCGCCAAGAGAAGACGAACCGGCAAAAGCCTCAAGGCCTTTCGACGCCGGACGTGACGGATTAGTACCAAGTGGCGGCGGCGCAACATTGATTCTTGAAAGCTATGAATCGGCTATCAAAAGAGGCGCAAACATCGTTGCTGAAGTTATAGGTTACGGATTTTCATCGAATGGCGGTCATATTTCTACACCAAATGTTGAAGGCCATTCAACCGCAATGCAGCGCGCACTCGACGAAGCAAATGTTAAGCCTTCAGAAATCGATTACATCAATGCACATGCTACCTCAACGCCTGTTGGGGATATTAATGAGGCAAAAGCAATCATTGAAATTTTGGCGAAAATGGCCCTTATGTAAGTTCTACAAAATCAATGACAGGCCACGAATGCTGGATGGCAGGCGCAAGCGAAGTCATTTATTCTGTATTGATGATGCAAAACGATTTTATAGCGCCAAACATCAATCTGGAAAATCCGGATGAGGACGCACAAAAATTAAACTTAGTTAAAACTACGTTAAATAAAAAAATAGACTTATTTTTGTCGAACTCTTTTGGATTTGGCGGAACAAATTCAGCATTAGTAGTAAAAAAGTTTAAATAAAGCGATGAATAAAGAAGAAATTATTGGCAGGATCAATGGGTTTTTGGTGGAAGAGTTTGAAGTTGATATTGATGACGTCCAGCCAGACGCGATTTTGAAAGACACATTAGGCTTAAGACAGCCTTGATTACGTAGATTTGGTGGTTTCCATCGAAGCTAATTTTGGAGTAAAACTCGTAGAAGCCGATTTCGTAGGCATTGCTACATTCCAGAATTTTTACGATTTAATAGAAAACAAGTTAAAAGCCAAAGCCTGATTTTAATTTAATACGTAAATACAAGTTTAAAATCACATCATGGCGGAATGGGACGGAAAATCCAGAGGGACGGCCTTAGGCTATAAGATTTTTGTTTTTTTTATAAAAAATGCCGGCGTCAGGTCGGCTTATTTTTATTCTGTATTTTGTAGCTTCCTACTACTTCCTTTTTCTCAAGAAAAGCAATCGGGCAATTTTTTATTATTTCCGCGAACGGCTTGGTTATTCGTATATGAAATCGAAAGCCCTGGTTTTTCGCAGTTATTTTACCTTCGGGCAGACAATTATCGATAAAGTCTCGATTACTGCCGGAATGCGTGATAAATTCTCCTATGAATTCGACGGTGTTGAAATCTTAACCAACCTTCTCGAGCAGAAAAAAGGCGGTGTACTCATCAGTGCTCACATGGGAAATTTTGAAATTGCAGAATATTTTTTCTCAGAGATTGACATCGATTTTAGTATCAACCTTGTCACTTCCGATTTGGAACATTCTGCAATCAAGGATTATCTCGAAAGAATTTCACAAAAATCTAGCATCAAATTCATCATCATCAAGGATGATTTATCGCATATTTTTGAAATCAATGCGGCGCTTGCAAGAAATGAACTCGTTTGCTTTACCGGCGACCGTTATTTTGAAGGCACGAAATCCTTATCCGCAGAATTATTAGGTGAAAACGCAAATTTCCCTGCCGGTCTATTTCCTGATTGCTTCAAGACTACAAGTTCCTGTCGTTTTTGTGTATGTGATGAAAGAACCTAAACTGCATTACCACTTATATGCCCGCGAAGCGCAAGTAAAACATCGTGACGAAAAAGCTTTACTGAAAGCGTATATCGAAAGCGTCGAAAACATGATTCAAAAGTACCCGTTGCAATGGTTCAATTATTTTGACTTCTGGGGGAAATTAGGAAATCACCATTAAAAATTAATTTCACAATTGTTAAACCGCAAACGAACAATAAATTTGTATCTTTTCGGACTTCAAATGATATGCAGGAATTCGATACAATTATAATAGGTTCGGGAGTAGGCGGATTGGCAACAGCCATTTGCCTCGCCAGGGCAGGGCAGAAGTCCTGGTTTTAGAACAGCATTATGTCCCGGGCGGCTGGAGCCATAGTTTTACATTGAACGGACAGCGTTTCAGTCCGGGTGTTCACTATGTCGGTTATATCGATGACGGCCAATCGACAAGCGAATTGTACCGCGGCCTCGGCATCGCCAATGACATGGTCTTTTTCCGTATGAACGAAGATGGCTTTGAGCATTGTATCGTCGGTAATGAAACTTTTGATTTTCCTGCTGGTGTTGATAATTTCGGCACAAAACTTATTGAAAGATTCCCAAAAGAAGAAAAAAATATTCGCGAATACCTGCATTTAGTGCAAAAGGTAAACGAAGAATTACTGTTGATTCCGAAATTAAAAGGCTGGTGGCAGAAAATCACGGTACCTTTCCGCACGAAACATTTCGGGAAATTCGCTTTATTTCCACTCAAAAAAGTCATCGGCTGGCACGTAAAAGACCCGATGCTCAAAGCTTTCCTGAATATCCAGTGCGGCGACCACGGATTGCCTCCAAATCGTGCCTGCTTCCCCGTACATTGCTCAGTAATGAGTCATTACTTTGACGGTGGATTTTATCCAATGGGCGGCGGCGGCGGTATCGTTAAAGCGATGACGAACGGCATCAAAAGGAATGGAGGAGAAGTCCGCGTCGAGCAACCCGTAGAAAAAATCATCATCGAAAATAAAAAAGCTGTTGGCGTCCAGTTGAAAGGCGGGCAGCAGATAATGGCGAAAAATATTGTTTCCAACGCCGATCCTTCGATTACTTTCAAGCAATTAATCGGCGAAAGCCATCTCAGCAAAGGGCTTATTAAAAAACTCGCCAAAACCAAATATTCCGTCACTTCCTTGATTTTGTTCCTGACTTTAGATATGGATGTCACGCAATTCGGTATCGATTCCGGAAATATCTGGATGATGAAAGATGAAAATGATGATGACAATTTTGACGAACTGATGAACCGCGATATCGAAGACGGCGATTCTTTTCCGGCGGTTTTCATGAGTTGCACGACGATAAAAGATCCGGTGAGTTTCAACGGGCGTTACCATAATTTCGAGATTGTAACTTACGTGAATTATGATAAAATGCAGCAATTCAACGAACTAGAAGATTATCACAACGAAGATTACAAAAAATTCAAGGCGAAAGTCACCGATAAATTGATGAACAATCTCGAGAAAATTATTCCTGGCGCGAAGCAAAATATCGTTCAGGCTGAACTCGGAACGCCGAAGACCAACGAATTTTACATCAATTCAACCCGCGGGAACGTTTACGGAACCGAGAAAACACTCCAGCATGTTGGCCGATTTTCGTATAAAAACAAGTCGGAAATAGAAAACCTTTATCTTTGCGGCGCCAGTACACTTTCCCACGGCGTTGGTGGTGCGACACATTCAGGCGTTGCAGCGGCGGCGCTGATTCTGAATTGCAAATCTGAAGATTTAATGATTGAAGATGAAAATCAGAAAATTCGGATTTATGATGCCGATGACCAAAGCACCTGGCCAGATTGGGTTCATGTGAAAAGATCCGACAAAGTGAGGAAATTCAAGGAATTTAAAGCCAGTTAGATCAAATGAAAAACGTTCTTGTCATTTATTATTCTCAGTCGGGACAGTTGAAATCTATTGCAGATTGCGTCACGCAGCCATTGCTGGAATCCGGCGGTGTCAAACTGACATTCCATGAGATTCAGATGGAAAAACCGTTTCCGTTTCCTTGGGACAAGCATTCTTTTTTGATGCTTTTCCGGAATCATTTCTTCAGATTCCTGCTGCTTTGAAACCGGTCGATCCGGAAATCCTCCATACTAAATTCGATTTGATTTTATTGCATTACCAGGTTTGGTATTTGTCGCCTTCAATTCCGATAAATTCTTTTTTGAAAAGCCCGGAAGCTTTGAAATTATTCAACAATACGCCGGTCATCACCATCAGCGGTTCGCGCAATATGTGGGTAATGGCGCAGGAAAAAATCAAGGTTTTGCTAAAGCAGAACAATGCGGTTTTAAAAGGAAATATTGCTTTGGTTGACCGCGTTGGCAATCTCATCAGCGTAATCACAATCGTCGAATGGATGTTTTCAGGCGTAAAGAAAAAATATCTCGGAATTTTCCCGTTGCCTGGCGTTTCTGATAAAGACATTCAGGAATCTTCCAAATTCGGAAAATCGATTCTTAGTGCCTTGAAAAATGACGATTTCGATAACCTTCAGCTGCAATTAGTCAGTGATGGCGCGGTGAAAATCAGCTCTTATCTGGTAACGGTCGACAAAACAGCCAATAAGATTTTCAGCAAATGGTCGAATTTCATCCATAAACACCCGGAAAACAGGACAAAGTGGCTTAAAGTATTTAACGTATATTTGTTGCTTGCAATTTGGATAATATCACCAATTGTATATATATTACACATCTTAAAAACCCCATTTCAAATCGGCAGGCGCCGACGCGATGCAAAATTTTATAAAGGAGTAAGCAGTTAAATTAATTATGTTCGAAGTATACATCACAAAATCCGGGAAATACCTGCCAAATGAACCCATTTCTAACGAAGAGATGGAGCATTATCTCGGAAAAATAAATGACGCGGCATCAAAGGCAAGAAGAATTATCCTTCGGAACAATAAAATCACCAGCCGTTATTATGCGCTGGACAAAGACGGAAACAGCACGCACAACAATGCTGAAATGACCGAAAATGCAATCAAAGATTTATTTGATGACAGCTTTTCTGCAGCAGATATGCAATTATTGTCGTGCGGAACATCAACCCCGGACATCTTTTCCCGTCGCATGCAGCAATGGTACACGGTTTACTGGCGAATAAATCTATCGAATTGAATTCGTCTACCGGAATTTGCTGTGCCGGAATGAATTCACTCAAATTCGGCTTCCTTTCCGTAAGATCGGGAAATACTGAAAATGCGGTTTGCACCGGTTCAGAAAAGTATCGACGTGGCTTCAGGCCAATAAATTCGAGCAGGAAATTATCAATTTGCAGCATTTGGAAGAACAACCGATCGTGGCATTCAAAAAGGATTTTTTGCGTTGGATGTTATCCGATGGAGCCGGAGCTGTATTGCTTGAAAATAAACCAAAAGGTGATATTTCGCTTAAAATCGAATGGATGGAAGCATTTTCATTCGCGCATGAACTTGAAACCTGCATGTATGCCGGCGGCGACAAGCTCGAAGATGGCACCATCAAGGCCTGGAACGATTATAATCCTGACGAATGGCTTAAAAATTCCATCTTCGCCATCAAGCAGGACGTGAAATTATTAGACGCGAATATCCTCATAAAAGGCGCCGAAAGCATGAAATCGGCTTTGGATAAAAACAATGTCGACGCCAGTGAAATCGATTATTTCCTGCCACACGTTTCTTCGCATTATTTCGTAAACGGATTAAAAACTTCTTTTCTTGAAAGTGGTATTGTAATTCCGAACGAAAAATGGTTCATGAATTTAGCTTCAGTCGGAAATGTCGGCTCGGCATCTATTTACTTAGCTTTGAACGAATTGATGCATTCCGGAAAATTGAAAAAAGGGCAGAAAATCCTATTATCTGTCCCTGAAAGCGGCAGATTTTCTTACGCTTATGCTTATCTAACCGTCTACTAATATGGAAGTTTTCTTTGAAAAAGATTTCGTAGAACAATTATTACCGCAGAAATTCCCGTTTGTGATGGTGGATAAGATGTTTGGTTATACGGAAACGTCTTTGATTTCCGGATTGACCATCCAAAGTGATAATCTTTTCTTCCAGAATGACCGTTTCATAGAATCAGGATTGGTTGAGCACATGGCGCAATCTGTAGCTTTGCATACCGGTTATCAATTTTATTTGCGAAAAGAACCTGCGCCGACAGGTTATATCGGTTCTATCAAAAATATTGACATCGCGGAACTCCCGAAATTAGGAGATGAAATAAAAACAACAGTTTCCATCCTTCAGGAATTTGCAGGCATTACCCTTGTAGATGTTGTAACGACAATGAATGGCAGCGAAATTGCCAGCGGACAAATGAAAACTGTTTTAGCAAAATAATATGATTGATGCATTCGACATAAAAAATTATCTGCCACACCGTGCACCAATGCTGATGGTAGATCGTATCATTCAGATGGATGAGAGTGTTGTTGAAAGTATTTTTGAAATCAAAGCAGATAATATCTTTGTGCAAAACGGTACATTTTTAGAAGCCGGAATCATTGAAAACGCCGCGCAAAACTGCTCATCAGTAATTGGAAAAGGCTACTTCGTCGATGAAAATAATAACGACAAGACAGATGTAGATGTCGTGGGTTTTATAAGTGCCATAAAAACCTTAAAAATTCACAATCTCCCAAAAGTTGGCACTACAATTAACACGATTGCAACATTGGTTTCGAAATTCGTTACGCCTGAATACAGTTTATGTACGATGAGTTGCCAAACTTATGAAAGAGACCATTTACTGTTTGAAGCAGAAATCAATCTTTTTATACAAGACAATAATTCGATAAAAACTGCCGAAAATGAAGAAAGAATCAGTACCACAGGATAAAGGCAATCTTTCTAAAAGCAATATGAAAGAATTGGTTTATGCAACCGATGATAATGGCAACTACACCACAGCTTTAAGTACAGGTTGGGAGCCAAAAACAATCGCGCTTTCCAATTCAATAGAAGAAATTAATGAGCGTATTTCTGAAGCAAAAGAAAACGTAAAAAATGGCATCGTAAGTCCGATTGCTTATTTCATGGAAGCCAGCAAAATGGACTTGACAATCCTTTCAGATTACGTCGGAATGTGGAAGTGGCGCGTAAAAAGACATTTCAAGCCTGCAGTTTTCGCAGGATTAAGCGATAAAGTCCTTCAGAAATATGCCAATGCATTCGACATCAAACTTGCCGATTTAAAAAACTTTAAAACAGATTAATGGAAATTAATTTCACGCATCATCAGTCTGCGCATTGTGAAAATGGCGTCGCTTCCAATTTATTGAAAAACAACGGATTGGATATAAGTGAACCCATGGTTTTCGGAATTGGTTCAGGTCTTTTCTTTGTATATCTGCCTTTTATAAAAGTCAATCATGCACCGGCAATCAGTTACAGGCCTTTGCCCGGATTGATTTTCAACAGATTAGCAAAACGTTTAGGATTAAAAATCAAAAGACAGAAATTCTCTAGCGAAGCCACGGCTGCCAAGACTTTAGATGAAAACCTCGAAAAAAATATACCTTCAGGATTACAGGTTGGCGTTTACAACCTGACCTATTTCCCTGATGAATACCGCTTTCATTTCAATGCCCACAACCTCGTGGTTTACGGAAAAACCGACACACATTACCTGATCAGCGATCCGGTGATGGAAACGGTAACCACACTTACTTTTGACGAATTGAATAAAGTGCGTTTTGCCAAAGGCGCTTTTGCACCGAAAGGCCAGATTTATTACCCAATTTCAATTCCGAAAAATGTTGATTTAAAAAGTGCCATCATCAAAGGCATTAAAAATACGTGTCGTGATATGTTGGCGCCAATGCCAATTATTGGTGTTCGCGGCATCAGGTTCGTCGCATCACAAATCAGGAAATGGCCTGTAAAACACGGCGTCAAAAAAGCGAATCATTATTTGGCGCAAATGGTCAGGATGCAGGAAGAAATCGGTACTGGCGGCGGTGGTTTCCGTTTTATTTATGCGGCATTTCTTCAGGAAGCTTCTGTGATTTTGCAGAATGATAAACTCCGTGAACTTTCTCTCGAAATGACTGAAATCGGTGATTTATGGCGTGATTTCGCCGTAAATGCTTCAAGAGTTTATAAGAACCGAAGCACGCAATCTGACGTCTATAACACCATCGCAGATGAACTTTTAAATATCGCCAACCGCGAAGAAGTTTTTTTTAAGAAACTAAAAGCAGCCATACGCTAATTTTGCAGCATATTATCCAAATAACGCAATTATCAAAAAAATACAAAGGCGCAGAAGATTTTGCGCTCAATGATTTTACTTTGGATGTCAATAAAGGCAGTATTTTCGGGCTTCTCGCGAACGGCGCCGGAAAAACAACATTAATTTCAATGCTCTGCGGATTGTTGAAACCGACTTCAGGAAGTTTTACCATCGACGGACTGACTTACGCCAAAAACGGCAATGATATTAGAAAAATTATTGGTGTAGTTCCCCAAGAATATGCGCTTTATCCAACATTAACAGCAAGAGAAAATCTGATGTATTTTGGTAGTATGTACGGACTTAAAGGCGATAATCTCAAAGAAAAAGTAATTGAAAGCCTTGATTTATTAGGATTATTAAAATTCGCCGACAAACGCATCGAAACTTTTTCAGGCGGAATGAAGCGACGCGTGAACCTTATCGCCGGAATTCTCCACAACCCGAAAGTGCTTTTCCTCGATGAACCTACAGTCGGCGTTGATGTACATTCCAAAAACGCAATTATCGAGTATCTGACAAGATTAAATAAAAACGGCACAACGATTATTTATACTTCACATCACCTGTCAGAGGCCGAACATTTTTGCACCGATATTGCCATCATTGATCAGGGAAAAATTTTCGCCATGGCATCGCCTGAAGCATTGATCGCCGCAACGCCTGACGCCGTGCATCTCGAACACGTATTCCTTGCATTAACCGGAAAAGACCTGCGCGATGTATAAATTATTCACTTCCGTCCGCAAAGAATTATTGCTGCTTAAAAGAGATTTTGGCGGCGTAATCATCTTGTTTTTAATGCCATTGGTATTGATTATCACTGTGACTTTGATTCAGGATAATGCGTTTAAAAAATCAGGAAGTGCCAAAATCCAGGTTCTTTTAGTAGATAACGATAACGGAGCTGTGTCAAAATCAGTTGTTGAAAACCTGCAGAAAAGTGAAGTTTTTGATGTTATAACGAAATTCGATGAAAAGCCTTTGACGGAAACTGCTGCGAAAGAAGCTGTTTTTAAAGGGAAATACCAAATCGGAATTGTAATCCCTGAAAAATTAAGTTCCGATTTACAAACAAAAATAGACCAGAATGTTGAAAAGATTGTCAGGAATTTAGAAACCGGCGACAGCGTTCAAGAACCTGAAAAAGCTGATAATTCACCACAAAAAGAAGTCAGGTTATATTTTGATCCGGCAGTACAGATAAGTTTCAAAAACGCGGTGATGAATTCTATCGATAAAATGATTTCACAGATTGAAACCAAATCGATTTATTCCACTTTCGAAAAACAATTAGGCGGCGCATCTGGATTTGAGCAGAAGAATTTCATCACATTCAAAGAAATCATTCCGCTTGTAAACAACAAGGAAATGTTGCCGAATGTTACACAACATAACGTTCCGGCATGGACATTATTCGCTATATTTTTTATTGTAATTCCGCTTTCTATCAATATCGTAAAAGAGAAAAGTCAAGGTACTTTTATTCGTTTACGCACCAATCCGGTTTCAAACATTACCGTTTTTGCAGGAAAGACAGTGACTTACCTGATCATTTGCATGATTCAATTCTACATGATGGTCGCGGTTGCCGTCTTCCTTTTCCCAAAAATAGGTTTGCCTGCACTTAACGTCCAAGGCAATTTATTCCTGATGAGTATCGTAGCATTATTTTCAGGATTTGCCGCCATCGGTTACGGAATTTTACTCGGCACAATTGCGAAAACACAAGAACAATCAGCGCCTTTTGGAGCTACATCTGTCATTATTTTAGCGGCTGTCGGCGGTGTTTGGGTGCCGGTCTTCGCAATGCCGAAAGTCATGCAGCTTGTCGCACAGGCCTCACCAATGAACTGGGGCCTCAACGGATTCTACAGCGTATTGTTAAGAAACGCAACATTTTTAGACATTTTACCTGATATAAGTTTATTATTTTTGTTCTTCCTAATCGCCACAACCATTTCACTACTATATGACAAGAAAAAAGAGCAGTTTAACGAAGCCGCACATTTGACCGTTTCAGAGCCAATCCGCGTGCGTTTCAACGAAACTGACCCACTCGGAATCGTATGGCATGGCTATTATATCACCTATTTTGAGGATGGAAGGGAAGCTTTCGGGCGCAAACATGGCATTTCGTATCTCGATGTTTTCGACAGCGGTTTTACAACGCCAATCGTAAAATCGACCTGCGAACATAAGTTGTCACTGCGCTATGGCGATGTGGCACGAATTGAAACTACGATTGTAGATACGCCGGCTGCAAAAATGATATTCAGGTACACGATTTATGATGCTAAGAATGAAATCGCCTGCACAGGCGAAACCGTTCAGGTATTTCTTGATAAAGACGGCAATCTGATGCTGACCAATCCGCCATTTTACGAAGCATGGAAACGCAAAGTCGGATTAACAAAATAAATATGGCAAGGGAAGTTTTCATCAGCGCCACCAATTGCATCACGCCGCTCGGGTTTGATGTCGCCAGCAATATCAAAAATATCGAAAGCGGGATTTCAGGCATTCGTCGTTACGAAAATGAAATGCTCGAAAAGCCGTTTTATGCCGCAATGATTGATGATGAAACTTTAAATACCGCTTTCGCGAAAATAACGCCGCTGCAAAATTTCTCGCGCTTAGAGAAAATGATGATTCTGGCTTTGCATCCGATTGTGAAAGAAAATCTGACTGAGAGAACTGGTTTCATCCTTTCGACAACTAAAGGAAATGTCACGGCTTTAGAAAATCCATCTGAAAAAAATTTCCAGCAGGCACATTTACACCAATTGGCAAAAAATATCGCTGATTTCTTCCAATTTAAAACCGAACCGATTGTAGTTTCAAATGCTTGTGTTTCGGGAATTTTAGCGGTCTCAATCGCTAAAAGATTGATTCAGGCTGAAATGTTCGATGAAGTTTTTATTGTAGCGGGCGACGAAGTTTCTGAATTTGTATTGTCTGGATTCAATTCTTTCCAGGCGATGAGTGATGCGCCTTGCAAACCGTATTCTGCCAACCGCAATGGCGTTTCTTTAGGAGAAGCCACAGCAGCTGCCTTAGTTACTTCCGATAAGGAAAATGCAAAAGTGAAAGTTTTAGGCGACGGTTCGATCAACGATGCCAACCATATTTCCGGGCCGTCAAGAACAGGCGAAGGACTTTTCAGAAGCATCGAAAGTGCTTTTTCTGAAGCTAAAATCGACAGAAATCAAATCGGATATATTTCTGCACACGGTACCGCAACGCCTTTCAATGACGAAATGGAAGCCATTGCCTTTAACAGATTGGGATTGGAAAATATACCTGTGAACAGTTTAAAGGGCTTTTTCGGGCATACTTTAGGTGCTTCCGGATTGCTTGAAACCGTAATCGCAATTGAATCAGCACATCAAAATAAATTATTTGCATCTTTAGGTTTTGACGAAATCGGCGTAAGCCAACCTATCAATATTATTGCAGAAGATAAAGTAGCCGAAATTCAGTATTTCCTCAAAACCGCGTCAGGATTTGGCGGCTGCAACACAGCAGTTTTATTCGAAAAAATGAAATGATGTCGGAAAATAAATTCTGTATAAAATCCTTTTGCAATATCCGTGAAAACGAAATTTTTCTCGATGGAAAATCGGTTTTTCAATCGGAAGCTGAATCATTTTCAGATTTTTCGAAGAAAGCCTATCAGCATTTTGAAATCGGTTACCCGAAATTCTTCAAAATGGACAATCTGAGTAAACTCGCTTTTCTTGCCGCAGAATTACTGTTGAAAAATGAAATCGATGCAGAAAAAGAAAACAACATTGCGCTCGTTTTAGCCAATAAATCCTCAAGTCTTGATACCGACGTGAAGTACCAGAATTCCATTGCTGACAAGGAAAATTACTTTCCGAGCCCGGCCGTTTTCGTGTACACTTTGCCCAATATCTGTCTCGGCGAAATTAGTATCCGCCACCAGCTGAAAAGTGAGAATTCTTTCTTTATATTTGAGGCCTTTAACGGAGACTTTCTCGCCAATTATGCGAATGTGCTTTTACAAACGAAAAAAGCGGATAAAGTGCTGTGCGGCTGGGTTGAATATTTTGAGGAAACATACAACGCTTTCCTTTATTTGGTTGGAAACGAAGGGGATTCAGAACACAAAAAAGAGATAATAACAAAATTATATAACAGTTAGAAATGGAAGCTTTAAAACAAGAATTAAAATCAAAAATCATTGAAGTCCTGAACCTTGAAGATGTCGCAGTTGCAGATATCAACGATAACGACGCGCTTTTTGGCGACGGTTTGGGTCTGGATTCAATCGACGCTTTAGAGCTGATCGTGATGATGGATAAGGATTACGGCATCAAACTTGCCGATCCGAAAGTCGGAAAGACGATTTTCCAGTCGATTGAAACCATGTCGGCTTATATCGCTGAACACAGAACGAAATAAATCG
Source organism: Flavobacterium sp. 3HN19-14 (assembly GCF_051373205.1). Classification (NCBI taxonomy): domain Bacteria; kingdom Pseudomonadati; phylum Bacteroidota; class Flavobacteriia; order Flavobacteriales; family Flavobacteriaceae; genus Flavobacterium; species Flavobacterium sp. 3HN19-14. The sequence continues at coordinate 2,749,645 of NZ_JBPPZT010000001.1, read as the reverse complement.
CGATGAATAAAGGCGTTGCCATTACCGGAATGGGCATTATATCTGCAATCGGGAATTCGGTTGAAGAAAATTTCCTGTCGCTGCAAAACAGCAAAAGCGGCATCACCGACATTGAAAATATTGAGACCATTCATGCGCCGGTAATCAAGGTGGGCGAAATTAAAAACAGCAATTCCGATTTTGAAAAACAACTCGGGTTATCTGCTGATAATAACTTTTCGCGAACTGCCATGATTGGTGCAATTGCGGCGAAACAAGCCGTTGAAAACGCCGGAATTGCTGATATCAATGCATTCAGAACCGGACTCATTTCTGCCACAAGTGTCGGCGGAATGGACATGACCGAGCGTTATTTCTACGATTATTTCACTGAACCGGAAACCGTAAAATATATTGGCTGTCATGATGGCGGCGATGTAGCACAGAAAATTGCCAACGAGCTTGGATTAAAAGGGCTTGTGACGACAATCAGCACTGCGTGTTCTTCTGCGGCGAATTCGATTATGCTAGGCGCAAGATTAATCAAATCAGGAAAGTTAGACCGCGTGGTTGTTGGCGGAACTGATGCTTTGGCGAAATTCACCATCAACGGCTTCAAAACATTAATGATTTTGTCGGATGATTACAACAGCCCGTTTGACAATGACCGAAAAGGCCTGAATCTCGGAGAAGCTGCGGCTTTCCTGGTATTAGAATCCGATGAAATCGTAAAAAAGCAAAATAAAAAAGTGTTGGCGCGCGTAAGCGGTTACGGCAATGCAAACGATGCTTTTCACCAGACAGCTTCATCAGAAAATGGTGATGGGGCTTTCCTTGCGATGGAAAAAGCGTTTAAAGTTTCCGGATTGAAACCAGAAGATATCGATTATATCAATGTTCACGGCACAGCAACCCCAAATAACGATTTGTCTGAAGGACGCGCCGTTGTGCGGATTTTCGGTGAAGAAAACACACCTGATTTCAGTTCAACCAAACCTTTTACCGGACATACTTTAGCCGCCGCTGCTGCGATTGAAGCAGTTTACAGCGTTTTGGCCATTCAAAATGGCGTTGTTTTTCCGAATCTGAATTTCAAGACGCCGATGAGCGAATTCAATTTGCTGCCGCAAACGACTTTGAAACAAAAAAATATTGACCATGTTTTGTCCAATTCATTTGGATTTGGCGGTAATTGTTCAACGCTGATTTTTTCCAAAGAGCAATGAAAAAGATTTATATAAATGGTGTTGGCTGTATTTCGGCACAAAAAACTTTTGACAGTATTTTTCTCGAAAATACCGAATTGCATGCTGATCAGAACGTACTGCCTTTAGAAACGCCGGTTTACAAAGATTATATTCCGCCAGCGGCTATCAGAAGAATGTCGAATGGCGTAAAAAATGGTATTGTTGCTTCTACTTTGGCAATGAAAGAAGCGAATTTAGAAACCGTTGATGCGATTATTACCGGAACCGGTTTAGGCTGTATCGACGATTCGGATAAATTCCTGAAAGCGATTTTAGACAACGGCGAACAATTCCTGACACCGACTTCATTCATACAATCGACGCATAATACTGTTGGCGCGCAAATCGCATTGGGATTGCAGTGCAAAGCTTATAATTTCACTTATGTAAATGGCGCAGTTTCGTTCGAATCGGCACTTTTAGATGCGAAAATGCAGCTTGAAACCGAAGAAGCAGATTCGATTTTAGTAGGCGGAATCGACGAAATCAACGAATATACTGCCTCGCTTTTTGAATTGGCTGGTTTTATCAAAGAGAAGGAGGGAAGTCCGTATAAAATTTTGGATTCTGAAACTTCCGGCGTTGTATACGGAGAGGGCGCGACCTTTTTCGTTCTGGAAAATAAGCAAAATGAAAATTCTTATGCAGAAGTTGTAGATATCAGCTTTGAAAATGAAATCAGGAAAGAAGATTTGGAATCTAAATTAACTGATTTCCTGCAATCGAATGCATTGGAAATTTCTGATATCGACGCAGTGATTCTTGGTTTCAATGGCGATGTAAGAACAGATGACTATTTCAAAATCCTTTCTCAAAAAACCTTTCAAAACACGCCACAATTGTACTACAAACATTTGTCAGGCGAATATAACACCGCTTCTGCTTTTGGATTCTGGGTTGGTGCGAAAGTGATGAAAACACAGCAGATTCCGGAAATTCTAAGCGTCAATAACGTCAACAAATCCGATTACAAAACGATTTTATTGTACAACCAATATAAAGGTATCAACCACAGTTTTACCTTGATTGCTAAATGCTGAATTACCGAAATGCCAATATAATTTTCCTCGTCTTTTTCGCTTTGCTGTTCCTTTTTGGATTTTTTGTCAAAGTCGAATGGTATTGGTTTTTGGTGCTTTTCGGGATCAGGTTTTTGATTTTGCTGGTTGGCTCGTCGTTGATTTCTTCGAATTTTCATGTAAAGGCGTTCTGCAGCAATCCACATGAAAGGGAAAAGAAAATCGCGATTACTTTTGATGACGGGCGGGACTGAATACGCTTTTAATCCTCGATGTCTTGCAAAAATATAAAGCGAAAGCAGCTTTCTTCTGCATTGGGAAAAACATCGAAAAGCATCCGGAAATTCTTCGCAGGATTTATGCCGAAGGTCATATCATCGGCAATCATTCTTATTCGCATTCACATTTCTTTGATTTCTTCAGGAAAGGACGCGTAAAATCAGAATTGGAAAATACAGATGCCATCATCCAAAAAATCATCAACAAAAAGCCAAAATTTTTCAGGCCGCCTTACGGAGTCACCAATCCGTCGATTTCACGTGCGCTTAAATTTACAAAACACTTGGTGATCGGCTGGAATATCCGTTCGCTTGACGGTGCCGTAAAACACGAAAATATCATTTTTAACAGGATTGTAAAAAGAATTTCTCCGGGAGGAATCGTACTTTTGCACGATACGACTTTGCCGACAGTGCAGGTATTGGAACGGTTATTGCTGCTCCTCGAAGAAAAAAAATATGAAGTTGTTTCGCTGGAGCAGCTTCTGGATATCAAAGCTTATGAAGATTAGAATCTACGCCACATTACTGTTTATAGTATTTTGCAGCATTTCGGTTTTCGCACAGGAAACGAAAATGTCTGATACTGAAATTACTGCTTTTAAGAAATCTGTTGCTATCGTTACCAAGAAAATCACGACAATGAGCGCTGATTTTACGCAGTACAAGCACCTTGATTTTCTTTCTAAAGATATCGAAACATCTGGAAAAATGGCATTCAAGGCGCCGAATCTCGTCAGCTGGCAGTACAAAAAACCATACAATTACAGCATCGTTTTTAAAAACGGGAAAATCCTCATCAATGATGCCGGAAAGAAAAGTGCGATGGATATGAGCAGCAGCAAGCTTTTCGCCAAGATCAACAAACTGATTGTAGGAAGCGTCAATGGCGATATGTTTGACGATAAGGAATTTACGATTTCTTATTTCAAGACAAAATCGAACAATGTCACGCGTTTTATCCCGAAAGACGCGACATTAAAAAAATACATCAAACAAATTGAGCTTACTTTTGACAAAGACGAATCGACTGTAATTCAGGTAAAATTGCTTGAATCTTCAGAAGATTATACTTTAATCGTATTAAAAAACAAAGTTGTAAATGCGAAAATCGACGACTCCGTTTTTAGTAATTAATGTACTGATTGTTCTCGTTTTTGCTTCCTGCGCGACTCAGAATGTTGTGAAGGATTATACTTCTGTTGCTTCAAAAGAGACTGTTTTCCAAAATCCGTATTTCGCAAATTCCACAACAGATTACGTATACAAAACCAATATTACGGTTTATGGCAATGAACTGACCGGGATTTTTATTGCCAAAAAAATAAACGAAAGCACGCATCGTGTCGTTTTTACTACAGAATTCGGCAACAAGCTTTTTGATTTCGAGATATCTGAAAATGATTTCAAAGTAAATTCGATTGTTGATGATTTGAACCGGAAAATCATCATAAACACCTTAAAAGGAGATTTCAGGCTGCTTTTGAAAAATCAGTTTCAAATAATTGAACAATTTGAAAACGAGACAGATAGGGTTTTTAAATCGGCTGACGGGAAAAATTATAACTATCTTTTTACGTCGAAAGCAGACAAGAAACTGTATAAAATAGTACATTCGTCGGGTAAAAAACAGAAATTCGACATCAGTTTCACGTCTGAAAAAGAGATTGCGAATCAAATTATCATCCAACATCAAAATTTAAAATTGCGTATTGCGTTAAATTACCTAAACCCATAAAATAAAATCATGAAAAAGAGAATTATCATTGCCTTATTCGCCGCATTCGGAATTTCGCAGATGAATGCACAAGCTACTTTTAGTCCGGGACTTCGCGCCGGTGTTAACTTCGCCAACATTACAGAAACGGACGGAAAATATAAAACCGATTTTTACGTCGGTGCTTTGATGGAAATGAACCTGACCAAGCGGTATACTTTGCAGCCTGAACTTTCTTACACGCGTCAGGGTGCTGCAGATGTAAATGTTAGTTATTATGACGAAAATAACATACAATACACAGGCAAACAATCTAAGCTTGACATTAATTATCTTTCTATTACATTGATGAACAGATTCAATATTGTTGAAGGATTTCATGTATTGGTCGGCAGCTTCTCTCGATATTGCGCTTTCGGATAATATGATTTCAGGAGACGCTTATGGTACAGAAAACGGATCTGATATCGATTTTGCCATCAATGCCGGTTTTGGCTATCAGGCGCCGTCAGGACTCGGATTTGAATTCCGTTTCAAAAAAGGTATCGCAGATGTTATGGACAGTGACTATTATGAAAGCGGCGACGGGTTTTTCTTCGGTGATTATAACACCAATATTTTGTTCCAGTTAGGATTGACCTATACCTTTAAAACCAAAAAATAATTATGAGAAAGCTGTTATTAATTTCGTTTTTATCGATCGTTGCGATTGCAGAGAGTAATGCACAGTCGAAATTCCGTCCGGGCATCAAGGCTGGTCTGAGTTTGTCCAAATTTACCGATGTTCCGGATACTTCTTACAAATCTGATTTTTACGTCGGCGGCGAATTTGGTATTAAACTGACTAAATTTTACACCTTGCAACCGGAAGTTGTTTATTCAAGACAAGGCGCTATCGTTAATGATTATAAATTTTCAATGGATTATCTGTCATTGGTGGTTTACAATAAATTCAATTTTCAGGGATTTTTTGTAGGTGTAGGCCCGTCAGTTGATTTCCTTCTGAATGACAATTTCGGTCAAAATGGTGATAATGATGCACCAATCGGGCTTGATTTGTCTTTGCACGCGGGTATCGGTTATACTTTCCCAATCGGATTGACGGTTGAAGCGAGGATCAAACAGGGAATGGTTGATATTTTCGGAAACGACTATTATGATGACTATTACGATGATTACGATTACAGAAACATACTGAACCAGTCTTTCCAGATCGGTGTTTCTTATACGTTTGACATTAATAAAAAATGATGCTGCTAAAAGATTTTTATACCATAAATTCACTGAAACAAGCGTCTCCGCAACAGCATGAGGCGTTTGTTCTGGTTAATGAAAATCATGAGATTTTTAAGGGACATTTTCCGGGAAATCCAATTATGCCGGGCGTTTGCATGATGCAGATCATCAAAGAACTAACAGAAGGAATTACAAAATCTGATTTAGTCGTACAAAGTCTTTCCAACGTAAAATTCATGGCCTTGATTAATCCATTCGCTACGCCTGAATTGCGTTTTGATCTTGATATCACAGAAGACGGCGATCTTATAAAAGTAAAAAATACGTCCTGTTTTAATGAAACGGTGGCTTTAAAACTCAGCATCGTTTACAAAAAAATAAGCTTATGAAATTATTCATTTCTGCATTTTTAGTATTGAATTTCCTGGTCATAACTGACATTTCTGAAATCAGGAAGCTGTATCCAACGGCATCCGAATCAGAGAAATCTGCTATCATTTTGCAGGAAAAATTAGCCGGCGTTACTAATTCAGGCGATAAGACTTTATTGGCTTACAAAGGCGCTTCGATTACGCTGAAATCAAAATTCTCAAAGAATATTTCAGGAAAAATCAAATACCTGAAGCAAGGCGCAAAATTAATAGAATTCGCTATTGATGCCGAACCGAATAATATTGAAATCCACCTCATTCGGCTGAGCGTACAGGAAAATGTTCCGGCCATCGCGCCATACCACAGCAATATCGATGACGACAAAAAATTCATTCTGACGCATTTCGAGCAATCCGGCGCTATAAAAGAATACGTAAAAAACTTTATCTTGCAGTCAAAGAGCTTTTCCGACAAGGAAAAACAGGCTGTAAAATAGTGAAGTAACGCGATGACAACAATCCCTGAAAATCCTGTGGCAAACGTGCATTTTTGCGTTATTATCCCGACGTATAATAACCAGAAAACACTGGCCAGCGTGATTGATTCCGTTCTGGAACAAACGCAGGATGTGATCATCGTAAATGACGGCGCGACCGATTCGACGCCGGAAATCCTTAAAAATTATCCGCAGCTCACGCAAATCCATTTTCCTGAAAACAGGGGAAAAGGCATGGCTTTGCGAAAAGGTTTCAAAAAAGCATTGGAACTGGGTTATGATTACGCGGTTACAATCGATTCAGACGGACAGCATTTCGCTTCAGACATTCCGGCTTTTATCCGTGAAATTGAAGAAAATGGCGCAGCGCTGGTCATTGGAAGCCGTAATATGACTACCGAAGATATTCCGAAGAAAAGCAGTTTCGGCAACCAGTTTTCGAATTTCTGGTTTTGGTTTGAAACCAACAAAAGGCTGACAGACACGCAATCTGGTTTTCGTTTGTATCCATTAAAAAAAATGCCGAAAAGGTATTTCACGAATAAATTTGAATTTGAAATTGAAGTTATTGTTCGTTCTTCATGGAAAGGAATTCCGGTAAAAAACATTCCAATCAAAATCCTTTATGACCCGAATGAACGCGTTTCGCACTTTCGCCCGTTCAAGGATTTTACCAGAATTTCTATCTTAAATACTGTTTTGGTCATCATCGCGTTGTTCTACATCAAGCCGCGTGATTTTGTGCGCAGCCTAAAAAAAAAAGGATTTAAAAAGTTCTTTTTAGAAAATATCCTGCACAACGAAGACAGCAAATTAAAAAAGTCACTTTCTATTGCATTGGGCGTTTTTGTTGGCATTTCCCCGTTCTGGGGTTTCCACACCGTTTTGGTTTTACTGCTGGCAACGGCACTCAGGCTTAACAAAGCCATAGCCTTTACTTTTTCGAATATCAGTATTGCGCCACTGATTCCTTTTGTCATTTACGCTTCATTAAAAATGGGCGGCTATTTTTTTCCAGCTAAAAAAGACGTAATTTTAAGCACTTCTATGACGTTGGCAGATATTCAGGAAAATATCGGTCAGTATCTCATAGGAAGTTTTATTTTAGCAGCGGTGATGTCAGCAATAATGGGACTTGCCGGATATTTGTCATTGTCTGTTTTCGAGACATTAAAAAACAAAAAATAGATGCAGCGATGCTTTCTTGCCATAAATTCCTTTGCGCGTAAGCACAAATTCCTCTTTTTCGGAATATTTGTCGCGATTGTAGTTTTGCTGGGTTTTCTGGCTTCACGGATTAGTTTTCAGGAGAATATCACGCAACTGATTCCGTCAAACGATCAGTCCGGAATCACTTCAAAAGTATTGCAGCAGGTTAATTTTGCGGATAAGATTACGATTGTTGTCAAAAGTGAAAATAGCGGCACTCCTGAAGATTTGACAGCTTATGCCAATGTATTTCTTGACGATGTTACAACTAAATGCAAGCCTTACGTTGGTAAAATCCAGGGAAAAGTCGAAGAGGAAAATATTCAGGAAACCATTGATTTTGTATACAATAACCTGCCAATCTTTCTCGATAAATCCGATTATGAATCGATCTCGCAGAAAATCATCCACGACAGCATTCCGAAAATCATCGAGGCAGATTATAAATCAATCATTTCTCCTGCCGGACTTGTATCCAAAGATTTCATACTGAAAGATCCGCTCGGGATTTCTTTCATCGCCTTAAAAAAATTACAACAACTCAGTGTTGGCGATGATTTTGGCTTACAGGACGGATTTGTATTGACGAAAGATAAGAAGAACCTGCTGCTTTTCATTACGCCAAAATTACCTGCGAATGAAACCGACCAGAACACGATTTTCATTGCGCAACTGGAACAAATCAGGAAAAATCTCAATACACAATTCAAAGGAAAAGTGTCGATGAGTTATTTTGGCGCGACGCCTGTTGCGGTTGCCAATGCGACGCAAATCAAGGCTGATGTGAGGAATACTTCGATTTTTGCTGTCGTAACGCTGGTTTTGATTTTGGTTTTCTTTTACCGGAATTTCTCAACGCCGGTTATTATTTTCATTCCGTCATTGCTTGGTGCGGTTGTGGCACTTGCGGTTTTGTATGTTTTTAAAGGTACTATTTCTGCAATTTCACTAGGAATCAGCTCGATTTTATTGGGCGAAACCACCGATTATTCGATATATGTGTTGACGCATTTGCGGAATAAAAAAGACGTCAGACTATTATACAAAGACATTTCGAAACCCTTGATGTTATGCGGCGTGACAACAGGAATTACTTTCCTGTGCCTGTTTTTCATACAGTCGGAAGCATTGAATGATTTGGGGATTTTTGCGAGTTTAAGCGTTATTGCGACTTCATTTTTCTCGTTGGTATTGATTCCGTTGTTGTATAAAATCAAAGGCGATAAATTGGTTGTTCATTCAAATATTATTGACAAACTAGGCACTTTTGAATATCATAAGAATAAGTTTCTCGTGGGTGGTTCGTTGATTTTATTGGTAATTACGCTGTTTACTTATTCGAAAGCCAGTTTCAATACAGACCTTTCTGCGCTCAATTTCATGACGCCGGAATTGAAGCAAACCGAACACCAGCTGGATAAAATCGCCAATTTATCATCGAAGTCGATTTATCTGGTGACTTACGGCGATACTTACGAAGAAGTGCTTGAAAACAACAATAAATTGTTCAATGCGTTAGGAGAAGAAAAGAAATCCGGAAACGTATTGAATTTTAGTTCGATTGGCGGGTTTATCTTTTCTGAAGAAGTCCAAAAACAAAAAATTGCCGATTGGAATGCGTTCTGGACTGCAGATAAAAAAGCAAATCTTCACAAAGAACTCGTCATGAGCGGAACAAAATTCGGCTTTAAAGACGATGCGTTTTCTACATTTTATGCAACGTTAAGCGGGCAATTCCAGCCGGCTTCTTATGGCGATTTTGCAAAAATAAAGTCGTTTTTCCTTGAAGAATTTGTTGCCAATAAAAATAACCTCCATACGATTTCGACTTTGGTGAAAGTTGCCAATGACAAACGCGACGCATTTGTAAGCAATATCAAAAAGCAAAATAAAATCGTCATTATCGACAGGCAGGAAACCAACGAAACGTTTCTTACAGCCTTAAAATCGAATTTTGAAAAGCTTATTGATTATTCGTTTTGTATCATTTTCCTGGTATTGTTTTTAGCTTTCAGAAGGGTAGAGCTTGCATTTATCAGCATCGTCCCGATATTGGTCAGCTGGATTTTTACCACCGGACTGATGGCGATTTTCGGCATTCAATTCAATGTCATCAATATCATCGTCTGCACTTTGGTTTTCGGGATTGGCGTTGATTACAGCATTTTCATGACGATGGCTTTACAAAAAGAGCACACTTTCGGGAAACCTGAACTGCCGACATACAAAACCTCGATCTTGCTTTCTGTTGCAACCACCATTTTAGGGATTGGCGTGTTGATTTTCGCGAAACATCCGGCATTGAAATCCATTTCGCTAATCGCCATTATCGGAATGTTCTCGACATTGCTGATCACTTTCGTGTTCCAGCCGCTCGTTTTTCACTTTTTCGTGACCGGAAGGGTTAACAAAGGCCGTCCGCCGTTTGAAATACGCCGCATGGTACATTCTACGCTTTCGTTTATTTATTACGGTTTGGGCGGATTTCTGCTTTCCGTTTTCAGTAAGGCGATGATGTTTGTCATTCCGATTTCAAAACAAAAGAAATTACGCGCATTTCACGCAGTTTTATCAAAATTTATGGAAAGCGTGTTTTGGACTTATCCGTCTAACAGAAGAAAAATACTCAATAAAAGCAATGAAAAATTCGACAAACCAGCCGTAATTATTGCCAATCACAGTTCGTTCCTCGATATTCTCGCAGTCGGAATGCTGAGCCCGAAAATTGTTTTTCTTGTAAGTGACTGGGTCTATAATTCGCCGGTTTTCGGAATGGGCGTAAGGCTTGCGGGCTTTTACCCGGTATCACAAGGCATTGACAACGGTATCGATCATTTGAAGAAAAAAGTCGAGCAGGGCTTTTCGCTCATGGTTTTCCCTGAAGGAACAAGATCTGAAGACAATACCATCAAGCGATTCCACAAAGGGGCGTTTTACCTCGCCGAAGAATTAAATCTTGATATCATTCCGGTCGTGATTCACGGCTATTCTGAAATCCTTCCAAAAGGCGATTTTGTGATCAATGGCGGGCCGACAGTCGTTGAGATTTTAGAAAGGATTACGCCTGAAAACCAATCTTACGGCAAAGATTACGTCGAAAGGACGAAACAAATGAGCACTTTCTTTAAATCTTATCATAAAAAATTAAGATTGGAGCACGAAGGCCCGAATTATTTCCGTAAATTGATAATGAACAGTTTTGCTTACAAGGAAAATGAAGTGATTGACGCACTCAAAAAAGACCTGAAGGCGAATCTCGAGATTTATTACAGGCTTAATCAATACATTGCGCCGAAAGCCAGGATTTTACGTTTGTGCGATGATCTTGGCCAATACGATATTTTATTGGCGCAACAGGATTCACAACGAAAAATCGATTCGATAATTGTTGACCAACGAAAACGGAATATTGCCAAAACGAATTATGTATTGTATAAAAGAGCGATTTCTTATCCGGATAATTTAAGTGCAATTGAAAACAGGAAATATGATTGTATATTGATTTCAAATGTTATTTTTGCAGCCGATTTGCCTGAACTTGTGAAACTGTCTGAAACTATTATCCTGATTGAAAATTCATCATTAGAACAAGCGATTGTTGCATCAGGGTTTAAGATAATCGCTACGGAAAACAATTTGATTGTTTTAAAGAAAGCGTAATTTTAGAATGAGAGATGATTTAGCCACGAATTTCACAAATTTACACAAATTAATTCGTAGCAAATAAAAATAAAAGATTGACAGTTTTACCGCTTTTATTCGGGTTACTGCGTAAGAAAAAATAAAAATTGAAAAAGCATTACGACATAGTCATCATCGGGAGCGGCCTTGGCGGGCTTGTTTCGGCTATCATTCTGGCGAAAGAAGGCTACAGCGTATGCGTGCTCGAAAAGAACAACCAGTTTGGCGGGAACCTGCAGACATTTGTGCGTGATAAGACGATTTTCGATACAGGAATCCACTACATCGGCGGACTCAGCGAAGGCCAGAATCTTTACAAATACTTCAAATATATCGGGATTATGGACGACCTCAATATCAGGCAAATGGATGTTGATGGTTTTGATATCATTTCGTTTGAAGATCTAAACAAGGAATTCCCGCATGCACAGGGCTATGAGAATTTCACGAACAAACTTGCAGCATTTTTCCCGGGAGAAAAGCAGAATATTGAAAAATATTGTGAGGGAATTGTTGCTACCTGTGATTCATTTCCGCTTTATAACCTCAAGAACGGCGGGGATTACGACACCAAAATCCTTTCTGTAAATGCCAAGGAATTCATAGACAGCGTTACTGAAAATGAGGAACTGCGCGCGGTGTTGGGCGGCACGAATTTCCTTTATGCCGGAATTGCCGATAAGTCGCCATTGTATGTTCATGCGCTTTCGGTGAATTCATACATTCAAAGTGCATGGCGTTGCATTCACGGCGGCAGCCAGATTACGAAGCAATTGATCAAGCAGCTTAAGAAGCACGGCGGCGAAGTATACAAATACAAAGAAGCAGTGAAGTTTACCGTTGTTGATAATGATGTGAAATCGGTTGAGATGAAAGACGGAAGTTCCGTTGCGGCAGACATGTTCATTTCGAATATCGATCCGAAGACCACATTGAAAATGGCAGGTGAGGAGCTGTTCCGGAAAGCTTATTTCAACAGGATCCAAAGTCTTGAAGGTGTAATTTCCGCATTTAGTCTTTATATCGTTTTCAAGCCGAATACGTTCCGTTACAGGAATTACAATTATTACCATTTCAAAGACAGTAAAGGTGTATGGAATGCATTCGAATACGACGAAAATACCTGGCCAAAAGCTTTCATGGCATCGATGAACGCCGGAAAAGATGATGAATTTACGGATGGCATGACATTCCTGACTTACATGAAATACGACGAAGTCAAGCAGTGGGAAGAAACGTTCAATACAACTGCAGAAAAACAGGATCGCGGAGAAAGTTATGAAGAATTTAAAACCAGAAAGGCTGAAAAATTCCTTCAGGAAATAGAAATAAAATTCCCGGGAATACGAGATTGCATTAAATCAATCCACACTTCGACGCCGCTTTCTTACCGTGATTATATTGGTGGTTTTGAGGGTAATATGTATGGTTATGTAAAGGATTCAGATAACCCGATGAAAACCTTCATTGCCCCAAAAACCAAGCTCAATAATCTGTATCTTACCGGGCAGAGCATCAATATGCACGGCGTGCTCGGGGTCACAATCGGAGCAGTTGTAACCTGCTCTGAAATCGTCGGAAAAGAATATCTTGTTGACAAAATCAACGCCACTCTCGATAACGCATAAATGCAAATAATTATGAAAAAGCTTCTTTTTTCAATGTTATTCGCTGTTGTAACGCTGTCGCTATTTTCCTGCGGCACGGCAAAATCTATGCGCAACCTGCCAGATTTATCGGCTTATGATAACGCGGTTCCGGTGGTTACAAAGCTTTCTGATACAACGTTTATTTCCGGGAATAATACTTTAGTCAAAAACAGGGAAGGGCTTTGGGAGCTTTATATCGAAGGAGATCCTTTAGAGCGCGGACTCGCATTTGGCGCACTTTCAGATAGTTTACTCAAGAAACAGGAAAAGGTTTTCTTCGGAAAAATAAAGGAAATCCTTCCTTCGAAAACAAAGCAAAAACTTTTAAGAACATTCCTGAAATGGTACAACCGCAAATTATACCGCAATGTAACCGAAGAATACAAAACAGAAATCTATGGCATCTCGCGCTATTCGGCACATGAATTCGATGATATTGCAACGCCTTATCTCAGGAGCCTTTATCTGCACGGGGCACACGACATCGGCCATGCCCTGCAGGATCTGGCATTGGTAGGCTGTTCCTCATTTGCGGCCTGGGCGATAAATCCGAAGACGGCACTTTAATTCTCGGGCGCAATTTTGATTTTTATGCAGGCGATGATTTCGCGAAAGATAAAATCGTAGCTTTTGTAAAACCTGACAAAGGTTATCCGTTTATGATGGTGACCTGGGCGGGCATGATTGGCGCGTGTTCCGGGATGAATAACGAAGGGATTACGGTTACCATCAACGCTTCGAAATCTAAAATCCCGTTGATTGCCAAGACGCCGATTTCGATTGTGGCACGTGAAATCCTGCAATATGCATCCAATGTCGATGAAGCGATTGCGATTGCCAAAAAGCGAAAAGTATTTGTTTCAGAATCGATTATGGTGGGAAGCGCGCATGACAAGAAAGCGGTTCTCATTGAAGTCGCCCCTGATAAAATGGACGTTTATCAGGTGCCGAACAGCAACCAGCTGATTTGTACCAATCATTTTCAGGGAGAAGCCTTAAAAGACGGCGAAAGAAACCAAAATCAAATTGAAAACAGCCATTCTAAATACCGTTATGACAGGCTGACTGAACTTATCGCCGAAAATAAGCAATTGAATCCTGAAAAAGCAGCAGCTATTCTCAGAAACAAAGATGGTCTCAACGATTTTCCGCTAGGTTATGGCAATGAAAAAGCGCTGAACCAGCTATTGGCACACCATGGTATCATCTTTAAACCTGAACAGCGTTTGGTCTGGGTTTCTGCGAATCCTTACCAAATGGGAGAATTTGTGTGTTATGACCTCAATAAAATCTTCGGGGAGCGGCATTTAAAAGATGCAATTGTTACCTTGCAGCAGGAAAATAAAAATATTCCGGCGGATCCGTTTTTAAAAACGCAGGCGTATAAAAATTACGAACAATTCCGGATTGAAGACCGCAAAATGGATGCCTTCCTGAAAGAAGATTTGACGGTCCCGACAGATTTCCTTCGGAATTACCAATCGTTAAATTCGGATTACTGGGTGGTGTATTATAAAACCGGCAAATATTGCTATGACAAAGGTTTTTATGATGCCGCCAAAAAGAATTTTGAAATGGCACTGACGAAAGAAATAACGACACTTCCTGAGCAAAAGGAAATCCGGAAATACCTCAGAAAAATTAAAAGAAAGCAATCATGATTCCACCCATAGAAACCGCTTCGGCAGCCGAAATAAAAGCATTTCAGGGACAACGTTTACTTGAATTGCTGGCTTACCTCAAGCAAAACTCGCCATTTTACAAAGCGCTTTTTGAAAAGGGAAATATTGATATTAATACGATAAAATCTCTTGACGATTTAGCTTCATTGCCTATTACGACGAAAGAAGATCTACAAAAATACAACAATGATTTCCTATGTGTCCCGACCACTAAAATCATTGATTATGCAACGACTTCCGGGACTTTAGGCGAGCCTGTTACTTTCGGAATGACAGATGCCGATCTGGACCGACTGGCCTATAATGAAGCGATTTCCTTTGCCTGCGCCGGAATTAAGGAAGGCGATATCGTACAACTGATGACCACTATCGACCGGCGTTTTATGGCCGGACTGGCTTATTTTCTGGGATTGCGGAAGATGAAAGTCGGCGTTATCCGGGTTGGCGCGGGGATTCCGGAACTGCAATGGGATTCCATCTTAAAATACAAACCCACGCATTTGATTACCGTTCCTTCCTTTCTACTAAAACTGATTGAATACGCGGAGGCACATCATATCGATTATCAAAATTCAGGAATCAAAGGCGCAGTCTGCATTGGCGAATCGCTGCGCAACCAGGATTTTTCGATGAATGCGCTTTCTAAGAAAATCACCGATAAGTGGGGTATTAAGCTTTATTCTACGTATGCATCGACAGAAATGAGC
The DNA here is from genome assembly GCF_051373205.1 of Flavobacterium sp. 3HN19-14. Taxonomy (NCBI): domain Bacteria; kingdom Pseudomonadati; phylum Bacteroidota; class Flavobacteriia; order Flavobacteriales; family Flavobacteriaceae; genus Flavobacterium; species Flavobacterium sp. 3HN19-14. Next base: position 2,734,373 of record NZ_JBPPZT010000001.1, on the reverse strand, counting down.
ACCGCTTTTACGGAATGCGGACACGGTATCGGCGGGCATCATCACCCGGAATTGATCATTACAGAAGTGCTCGATGATAACAACCAGCCCGTAAAAAACGGAGAAGCGGGAGAACTTACCTTTACAACCCTTGGCATTGAAGCGATGCCCTTGCTGCGATTCAAAACAGGGGATATCGTACAATTGCACGATGCGCCTTGCCAGTGCGGCAGGAATACCGTTCGCGTTGGACCCGTTATCGGGCGCAAGCAGCAAATGATCAAATATAAAGGCACGACCCTTTATCCACCGGCGATGAATGACGTTTTAAATGATTTTGATGCGATTGAAAGCCATATCATCGTGATTGATACTAATGATTTGGGCACCGATGAAATCCTTATCAAAATTGCCGTGAAAAATCGAACGGATACTTTTTTACAGGAATTGAAAGACCATTTCAGAGCGAAATTGCGTGTTACACCTAAAATTGAATTTACTACTTCGGAAGCTTTGCGGCCATTAATTTTTAATCCAATGAGCAGGAAGCCGGTGCATTTTTTTGACAACAGGAAGAGCTGATAATTCTTATATTATACCATTCTGATACATTCAAATCCTGTCTTAAACTAATTTAGCTGAGTTGTTAAGAATTTTGTAACGGTATGCAACGCATGTAAGCCGGTATTCATCTCCTAGCTTTTCAAAAATTTTAAAACCTTTACTTTTGTGCCCTGCACTATTTTTAAAAAATAGATTCCTTTTTCGTAGTTGACCATATCAATCTGGTAATTATGGCCATCGGTTGCTTTTGGGAACGTCTCCAGGTTTTGGCCCAGGGAATTGTAGATTGCAGCATTGTCAAAATCGACTTCCTCCAGAGTCAGGTATCGCGCTACGGGATTTGGGTAATAGCGTATTCCTGAATTAAAGTCGGCGTTTCCTAAACCGCAAGCATTTAAAACATCTGTAACATTCTGGCAGCCTAATGAATTCCCGCTGATTGTATAATTCCCGCCGTTGCTTAAATAAGTGCATATATTAGGGTAACTGCATGCTGACAACGACTGCGAATTTAAAAGTATGAGGTTCGTCAAAAGTTCCGGGTCAATATTCTGTATCCCGCTGATGCTCGACAGCATCGGATTACCCTCAATGTGCAACGGCCAGTTGACTGTTTGTAAAGCATTTAGATAATCAAGGTTTTGAAGAATTTGATTTCCAATAATTGTAACCCCGCTGCAACTTGCAATGCCGTTAAGAAAATACAGATTGGGCAAAGGGTGTTTGATACATTTATTGCGCCATTGATTGTATGTAAAACTTCAAATCCGGGCACTGATTCCAACATCGGGTTATTTGAAATTATCAAACCGTCGGTTGGAACATCCTGACCGGCTCCGATGCTGAAAAGAAAATTAAATGCCGAAATATCAGTCAGGTACTGATTGGATGTAATTTGAACGGTATATCCAACATCGGCGAGCGCAACAAATCCCTGAATTGACGATACGTCGGAATTTGTTATCGTCAGGCTGGACTCGATGTGTTGTAAACTTGAAAAGCCGAATATTGGGGAAGGTACCTGACCGCTGATCCTTAGTGAATATAAACTTGTCAGGTTGTTTAATCCTGCGTACGATAATAAGTTAGGAACATCATGGATGTACAATATTGCACCCCCTGACAATTGACTTAAACCCTCAAGACTTGTGATGTCGCTACCGGTTATTTCCAGGGTAGAATTCATGTTGGTGCAAAAAGGATAGTTGGTCGCAAAATTATCTATATCTGCCTGCGCCGTAAAAGTTTGTGCACCTCCACACTGGCCGAAATTTTGATTTGAAAAGAAACAGATAAAAATTAAAATGGGTATATTTTTAATCATGATGGAAAATTATTTAAACAAATATAAAGTTTTTAAGTGTACGCAGACTATGTTAAAGTGATGTAGCTGAATAAGTTTAAAAATTTATGGGAAAGTAAATTGAGGTTACAACAAAAAATAGCAACCGGTATTGCCGACTGTGCAAGGTTGCAGGCTAAATTTTCACAGTCTTAAAGCTTGAAGTAAAAACGGATTATAACAATGCTATTACAATATTATGATAATCATTAAAAAAACCGGATTATTTATTTTGCCTAATTATTTATTCAACATTAGGTAACCATCCTGCAAAGTAACAAGCGAGTAAGGTCAGTATCCCGCTGTTATAATTTACCAGCGACTGTTCTGCCGCCAAGTTAATTAAAAGCAGCGCGAAATTCCAATGGCGACTGACTCGTCTTTGATTTGAATAATTTCGAAAAACTCTGACTGTGTTCAAATCCCAAATCGAAAGCGATTTCTGAAACCGATAGGCCGGTCGTCGTGAGCTTTTCTTTGGCTTTTTCGATTAATTTTTCGTGAATGTGCTGTTGCGTGGTCAGGCCTGTCAACGATTTCAATAAGCTGCTCAGGTACATCGGCGATATGTTCAGCGCATTTGCAATGTCGTGCACTGTGGGCAGCCCGGCGGCATTCTCATCGTTGAAATGGCTTTCGATAATTTTCTCTACATTTTCGAGCATCTTGTGGCTGCTGATTTTCCGGGTAATGAACTGCCGTTGGTAAAAGCGGTCTGAGTAATTGAGCAAAGTCTCGATTTGGGAAATGATGATGCTCTGGCTGAACTTGTCGATATTCCCGTTGTATTCCTGCTCGATATTGGCGACAATCGCATTAAGCGTCGCTTCTTCCTTTTCAGAAAGAAACAACGCTTCGTTTACTGCATAGCCAAAGAATTCGTAGTTTTTGATATGTGCCGCCAGGGTAGTATTCCATAAGAAATCAGGATGTATCATCAGCATCCAGCCGCTTTTGGGCGTAGCGATTTCTGCAATCGGTTCGATGCCGAAAGCCTGGTTGGGCGCAATGAAAAACATTACGCCATCATCAAAATCATAGTTGCCCTGGCCGTATTTGTATTTGGCCCGATGCTTCGCTTGCACGAAATATGATAGAAATCGAAGACAAAATTTTTGTGGTTCACTTCGGTCGAACATTCGATTTTGCTGTAATCGAAAAGGCTGATTAAAGGGTGTTGCGGTGCCGGCAGCCCTTTCATTTTATGAAATTCCGCTATTGATTTTACGCGATGTACAGACTGTTGGCTCATGTGTCAAATTTACGAATTTTAAACCATCATTCCACCTGAAAGCTCAATCCGTTGCGCGTTTATCCAATCTGCTGCAGGCGTGCACAGAAAAGCTACGACGCTGCCGATGTCTTCCGGCTCACCAACGCGCCCCAAGGCTGTAATGGAGGCGATGGCGTTCCTTTTATTTTCATCGGATTTGTTAGAGCCTCCGCCAAAATCAGTAGCGATAGCGCCCGGTGCAATGACATTTGCTGTGATTTTACGGCTTCCGAGTTCTTTGGCGAGACATTTTGTGTAGGTTTCTATCGCGCCCTTCATGCTTGCATAGGCAGAAACATTCGGGAATGAAATCCTTGTCAATCCAGAAGAGATATTGATGATTTTTCCGCCGTCATTTAATATCGGCAACAGTTTTTGGGTAAGGAAATAAACGCCTTTAAAGTGCACATTCATCATTTGGTCAAACTGTTCTTCGGTGGTCTCAGTTACTGAACCGTATAATCCGGCACCAGCGTTGTTGACCAGAAAATCGAAATTTGGATTTCCTTCGTGTTCCTGTAGATGATTGCTTACATCCCGTACGAAGGCATCGAATGTACTTATCTTACTGACGTTTAACTGGTATGCGATGGCTTTCTGACCCGTAGCGAGCACTTCTGCCACGACTTTATCTGCGGCTGCCTTATCGCTATTGTAAGTAAAGATGATGTTGTTTCCTCCTTTGGCCAGATTGATGACCATATCTCTTCCCAAGCCCCGGCTTCCGCCTGTTACGAGTGCTATTTTGCTTTTTGCTGACATAATGTAGTTGTTTAAAATTTACAGTACAAAGTTCAGCAGCGAACCGCGGACAGATGTAGCCGAATTATAGGATGTTGTAGCCGTTTTTAAACAGACTAATATCTTCATAGGCAGGTTAAAATTACTTCCTAAAAGATTTTGAAAGTTTCGTTAAAATTCTTGCTCTTGGGGCACATGGATTTTTGTTAAAAAAAGATTATCCTCATGATTTAAAAGAGGCGCTTCAGAAAATCATAAATGATGGCTATTATTGTGATAATATTTTGGATTGGGCAATCCCAAAAAACGGACTAAACTCAAATATTTCATCATTACCCATTCTAAAAAGCCTTACAGCAAGGGAAATTGAAGTTCTGAAATTGGTTGCAGCTGAAATGAGCAGCCTAAAGATAGCCGATAAATTGAATATTTCTTCGAGTACCGTGGAAACACATAGAAAAAACATACTTGATAAAACAAATTCAAAAACTTTATCGGAGCGATAATTGTAGCATTAAAACACAATTACGTACGTATTGAAGATTTTTAAAATCTTTTTAAAGGTTAAGGCATGAATGCTTATTAATTATGTGTTTTTTTCATTTTTTGCCGCGGTTTGTCATGCTGACACTTTCACGTATCTGCCGTTGTGCGTGAAAACGCTTACCGTCATTGAAAATATATTTACAAAATCAGGAATGAAATTCCGAAAGATTATTACATTTGTATGGAATTATATTCCTGTTTACATATGTCAATATTTTCTGATAACCTTAGATATCTGCGTGTTAAAAATGGTTTGACACAGCAAATGATTGCCGATGCACTGTTAATTCCTAGTGACAGATACAGGAAATACGAAGGTGCAACTGACCCGCCATTAGATTGCCTACAAAGGATTTCACGTTATTATCATGTTAGCATTGATCTGCTGTTGTCATTTGACATCAGGAGAGTTCCTTATGAAGATTTGCTTCAACTTGAAGAGAACAGGATATTATTGCCAATAACAGTTGATCCGGCAGGAGAAAATAAAATTGAAATGATTCCTGAAAAAGCACAAGCAGGTTATCTTTCGGGTTATTCTGACCCTGAATTTATAGAGAGCCTTCAGCATGTTTCGCTGCCCTTTTTGAGAAATGGAAAATATCGTGCATTTCCGGTTACCGGTGACTCGATGCCTCCGCATAAGGAAGGCTCGTTTATAGTAGGGGAGTATGTAGAAAAAAAGGATTATATAGTTGATGATAAAACTTATATACTTATTACCAAAGAACATGGGATTGTCTATAAAAGGGTTGTCAAAAATGATAACGAATCTTTAGTTGCTAAGTCTGACAATACGATATACCAACCTTATGAAATTAAATACTCTGATGTGCTTGAAGTATGGAGGTATGCATGCAGTATTGCGACAAAAGAATTTGAGCAGGATGATTTAGGTGTGATGAGTGTAAAGGATGTGCTGCAAGGTATTAGAGAAGATTTTTCGGCATTGAGAACTGAATTTAAGCAACGAAACACTTAAAATTATAATATAAAAATCCCGTCCAACGACCGGGATTTTTGTTTAGCTTATATTACCGTTTGACAAATTTGACAACGCCGTTATTGGTTTTAACAAAATAAACCCCCAAACCTAACCCCGAAACATCAACCTTCCCATTCACCACTTTCACAGGTATCACCTTCCCGCATTGGTCAATAATCACAACATTCTCATCACCCAAACCTGCAACGTTGATATAATCATCAGCAGGATTAGGATAAACCTGCGGAATCGGTTTCGGGATAATTTCGGTATTCAAATTAGAAATGTCAATTTTGGCGACTTTATCATAATCGCCTTCCTGCGTCGTTACGAATAGTGCGTTGTTGGCATAAACGATGTCGAGAGTGCCGATAAAATTATCAATTTGCGTTAGCAACGTATACGTCTGTGCCTGAAGGTCAAGTTCGTAAATACCTGTGAAATCCGCGCCGCCGGTCAGGTATAATTTTCCATTATCAGCCAATGCAAGGCTTGTGCCTGTGAATGCAGACAGCGATACACTTTCAAAAGCAGGGGAGTCGAGGTTTACTTTCGTAATCCCGTCTGATTCGGTATAATACAAATTATTATCATACACTTTAAGGCCCATCGTACTGCCATTAAAGCCAGCCGTTCCAGTTAAGTTATCCGCAACAAGGACGAGCATCAGGGCAGGCGTGCTTAAGTCAAGTTTATAAATTTTAGCCAGATAGCTGAAATACAATTCAGAATTTCTGCTTGCCAGTCCATAAATTGAATTGAAGTCCACAATATTCTGCGTTACCAAAGTTGCAGCATCTGGATTGAATCTATAAATGCCGGGAGCACCATTGGCAGGCTTCGAGACATAAATAAAATCACCGATTTTGCAAATACTTTGGTAACCGCTGCCGCCAATGTCAAACGTTTCGTAACTATTGTCTGTCGACGTTAATGCCTTCCTGAATACTTTTCCGTTGAATGATGATACCACATAAAGGTAATTGCCGGCGATCATCATGCCGGAGCAGCCGCTGCTTTCGGTATCCAGAAATGTGGAGATGGTTTGAGCACGCAGCCCGCAGGTGTTTAAGATAATAAAGGCAAGTAGTAATTTTTTCATGTTTGACGTTTTAGTTGTATTCGTGACTGACCTAATCGCTGAATTTTGTTGATGTTTGCCGAAGTTATAGAAAAAATGGATATGATTTTTAAAAGAATATTTTTAAAAAAATTTAGTCGCGCAACTCCAAATTCCAATTGCCGCAGAAATTATTGCCATCATTGCATTAAAAATCGTAAAGTGTAACTTTGTAAAACAATTAATTTCTTCAGATGAGGATTTACGACTTCGATTTAGCCCATACGATTATCAGATTGACTTTGAGAATGAATCAAGAATTATCTTTAATTGCTTTAAAGGAGCAATAATAACCCGATTGATATTTTGACTAAAAATAGATTTGAGCATCAAATGAGTCAAGATGAATTTGCATCTGTAAATCAGAACGAACGCCTTTCATTGGAGATTAAGGATTTCAATAATTTCAATGCCCAAAAATAGAATTTAGCTTCCTGTTAACAATTTAGTTTTAAAAAACCGTATGAAATTTTAAGAATGCCTGATAGTATTTCAGGAGCTATTTTTTTCAATCGATAAGGTGATTTTGAAAATCAAAACAATTTAAAGCAGTTTTCGGCTCACCCGGAAACTGCTTTTTTTTATCTATTTTATTGAGATTTGCTGGCTTTCAATATGGTTGTCCACATAGATTTTCAACACATATATTCCTCTGCTAAGTCCCTGTACAGAGAAAGTTGCCTTATTATTAATAATTTCGACTTTTGATCTTGATTGTCCCATCATATCAAAAAGTTCGCCTGAAACGGTTGAGCCGTTTGCCGGTTTATTATTTTCATCCCTGAGTTCAATATTTACAACATTGTTGCTGGGATTTGGGAATACCTTATAGACATTTCCTGATTTTTTTATCAATTCGTCTGATTCTTCAAGTGATGCATTTTTATCTGGATCTGCTGCGCGGTTAGCCGGTGGGAACCAATTGAAAACCTTCCATTCACTCCAACCGCAGTTGGTATAAACCCTGGTTTTAAATGCAATTCCGTTTGGGTTTGGCGCTGTAAGATATATCACAGTATTTTTACCGTAGACTGTACTTGCGTTTCCTAGACCATACTGAGGCATAAAGTTAAAGTTCCCTGATATTTTCTCCCATTGCCAATCGGCTGATGTAGTGGTATATGTACCAAGATCCGCGCTTAAAGTATAGTATAAGTAATTGTTGTAAGGTGCGTCGTGCATCACGCAAGGTGCGTCATAACTGCCGTAATCGACACAGCCAGCAATAGTTGGCCTCGGCGTTCCGACAAATATTCGTTTAGTCACCGTGGCATATCCGCATTTGGTACCCCCGTAAGTTAATTGTAGTGTTACGTAGCCCGAATATGCAGCATTTGTACCCGTTTGCGTAACAGTTACATATTGTGTGTTGCTATTCGTTAAATTCACTAATGCGCTACCCTCCGTCGTTGTCCAGCTGTAGTAAGGAAGCGAAGGGGTTGGTGCTGTAAACCCGGCGGAGGTGCAGACTCTTTCAGGGCCAGTAATCGATGCATTTGAGCATACGTAGGTACAGTCAAATAAATCATTAGACGTTAAAACATTATCTATTTCTGTGGAAAGCCAATCTGCATTTCTCGTGTTGAATGAAATGTGCTCTTCATTTGCAGTACTACCCGGGTTGTGCGAAGTCGTGAAATTTATAAAAGGACTATTTTTCGGAGCGACAGGTGGCGTGACCGAATTATATTTTGTAAGGTAGTCAGCATTGTTAAGCGCCACAGCACCTTTTCCGATATCTAATGCACTTGGCACAGGTATGAAGTCAAAAAGCGGTTCAACAAATACTGTCATATTTGTATTGTACCATTTGGTACCCGGAGGTGAAGTGAAGTCTATGGGTATTATGTATCCACCACCCGGATAATAATCATATGATAAAGCCACCTGGCTTGGATTATTATATGACCTATTGGTTAAAGTCACAGTAATTTGCGGATTCCAACCGAAAAGGCTAAAAATTTTCTTTGTAAACGTAACATTTCCGTGATAAACCTGAGCGGTTGTTCCGGCGGCAGGCAAAGCTTTCGCGGTAAAGTCCATGTTAAAGCTGCTGCTTCCCGGGAGCATATTAATGATCAGGCCCGGCTCGTTAAATTCGAATGCGAGCGGTAATGACGTAACTCCTGTTATCGGTTCGAATAACACTGATAAGAACGTCGTCAGCTGGGTGGCACTTGCTCCACCGTTTAAACTAAAAAGTGTCGCGCCAGGACTGAAAGCTTGGGGGTTTCCGCAATGGTTACCATTGCTTATTGCAATGTTACGGGTTTGAAGAGGGTAGCCCATATTTTTAATTTCGGTCTGAAAAGAATTAAATTCAGTATTATTTAACGTAAAACTGCCGTCTATATAATTTGACAATAATTGTTTCGTTCCCTGGGCGTTAAATAATGCCTGTATGTCTTCGATGCTCACGTTTGAACCATCTGCCATGTTAATCGCGACGTCGCCAATTGGTGTGTCGACGAATTGATCAACCATATGCCTTACAAAATATTGAATTCCAATTGGAATATTGGCTCCCTGCTGCGGGGCATCATGTGATATAAATAAGCGAGTTTGATGTGGCGGTACCTTGCTGGGATTGCTGTAAAATTTCCATGTCACGCAGCGCATAACGCGCAATCACACCACCCATGCTCTGACCAATAACGACGTTCTGAGCGGTGCTTCCCGCTAAGGACTTTTGTACATTTACCCACTTTATAATGTCTTCAACCAAATAGGCATTGCGGCGTAAATCGTCTTTGCTTTTACTGAAATTGATGTATATTACATCGTAATTTCCATAAATGCCGGTCAGAAGGTTGTTACTGTTTGCCTGCAGGCCTTATTTCTAAAGGTAAAATAATCTGCCTCACCATATCCATTTTCAGTTCCCAATAAACCGCTATCAAAGCCTTCGACAATAATAAATGGTTTCCTGATCATGCAATCATTATTTAAATATTTAATTTGTAGCGTAGCTGAATTTGCAATATTTAAGTAATTCCTTGTGCCCTGAAAAGAGATCGAGTCTACATCCGGACAATAGGCTGTAGCATTTGTAACCTGACCAGAAGAAGCTGCTTGTCGCTGTGGTGTACTTTCGGGCGCATCAATTTTAATCTTACTATGGCTGTAAAGAATTTGTAAATTTGTCAGCTTTAACCTATATTTCCATTCATATACACCTGATGCAGTATAGGTAATTGTTTTCAATTGCCCGAGCGTCATGGTTTGGTAGCCCAACCCATCTCCAAAATCTATAGCAATGCTTTGTATCGTGCTTGCCTGATTGGTGTACCATAGTGATTCCGGCAGCACTACTTTCATCGACAATTTCTTATAGACCAAGATGGGTGCAGCGATAGCAAAAACGTGTTGGTCAACATAAGGATTTTGCCATACACCATTCACAAACTTGTCGGTGACAACTCCATTATTATTAACCAAATAATCCGGATATGCATCGGGTTTGATCTTGCTGTATTTGTAATATAATCCGCTTAAAACTATTTTACCCGGGCTTCTTAAATTATTCCAGTTGGATTTGAACCATTCCGGGTTTTCCATCCCCAATACTTTGGGATTTACCCTTGCCATTACCAAAGTGTTGTAAATCGAAGTGAGCTTTCCGCTAGTCGCCCAATTTGTGGAAGTAAACGAGCCACTGTAATCTGAAAGTTCGGCGAATTCCATCGCCTGATTAATAAGCAGTTTGTTAGGTACTCTCGTTTTGGAAAGCCCGGCAAGTGTTGCATTAATCTGGTTTTTGTAGCTGGTGTCTACTGTTTGTGCCCTTGCTAAACTGACAGCCAGAAGGGATAACAAAATCAGGCCTTTCCTGAAAAAGCAAATTTGATTCATAGTATTGAGGTTTAAAGGTTACTGTGTAAACCGCATATCAAATCTACCATCGGTGACGTGATGCACGACATTATTATTGTCTTTGAAATCAAACCAAAATGTTCCTGAGACGATACTGGTAGTGTAATCTAATTTTGTTATTGTTAATTGGCCGCTATTTGCTGCGTTTGTGTAATAGAGTTCATCAGTGCCGTTGTTGGAGTTGGCACCATAATAAAGTGCTGATGCATTTCCGTCAAGATTTTCTTTTAAGATTAGCGTCTGCCCTTGAGCAATTGCTAATTTGTCTGTACCGATCACGACAGATTTTAATATTCCCTGCTTTTGATTTCTCATACTTACGCTGAAATAATAATCCCCATCGATGAATTGGTAAAAGCAATTATAGGCATTCGGAGCAATGTCGGGTAAAAGTGCTACACCATCTAAAAGGCAGCCTATTTTTCTGGCGCCGGTTTGTGTAGCCGGAGGTAGTTTGCTTATTTCTGAACCAGGCTGGGTGTCCTCAGATGACTGAGAGCAACTTAGCGTAAAGAGTATTGCAAGGAATAGAAGTAGCTTTTTCAAAGTATAGATTTTTAGTTTTTTTTAAAAGGCTATGAAAGTTACAGACTTAAGAGGCGTTATTCTTATTTGGTAACCCAAATCTTCCACACACTAAATATATTATTTACAATTGACATAGGATTACGTATAAATACCTGATTTTAAAATATTTTGATCCCATCTGAATTTATTAATAAAAATTATCTAGAACAAAAGCGCTATGAACGGCTTGACAGGTTATCGCTCTTAGATCGTCATTTAATTTTTAATTTGATGAAATTGCTCAGAAGATTTAATCAAAAAGCTTTTTGTTATACCTTTAGCTCATACTTTGATTAGTGCAACAATGGCGATGTCTAAAAATAGAATTGAAATTCCTGTCAACACAATGAGAGATTATTTCTCCAAAGGCATTGCTATTGATAAAAACAGCATTAAAAAGTCCAGCCTTAAAACGCATCAGGAATTGGAACAATCATCACAATCGCATAGAGACGAAGGGTATACCTTCCACCTACTTGAAGAGGGAAAAGTGGTAATTGAAATTGATTTTAAGGCATACGATGTTTATTCACCAGCCATAGTTTATCTTCATCCAAGCCAGGTGCACAGAATACTGGATTTTGAAAATATTCTCGTTTGTTCACTTTCAATCGATAATGAAAACCTTAATCCGGGTTACCTTAAAATACTTGAAGAGATAACCCCTGTTGCGCCATTTGCCCTGACAGCAACAGACACGGAAACCATTATCAGTAGTTTTACGTTCTGCCTGTCTATATCCAAACAAAAAAATATGAAGCTGCATCAGCTCCTTTAAGAGACAGCTGTAATACACTGGTTGGCGTGTTGCTTTCGCATTTACTTGATAAAAATAAGCCAGAAGCGTATTTTTCGAGATATGACAGGGCCAGCAAAATCATTCAGGCAATTACTTGAAAAAAATTATGGTACGCTGAAACGGCCAGGCGAATACGCCAAATTGCTCAATATTTCGACTCCGTATTTGAATGAGTGCATTAAAAATTCTACCAGCTCTTCTGTTTCGCAGCTTATTCATGAAAGGGTCATTTTAGAAGCTAAACGATTGCTGTATCATACTGATAAGTCAGTAAAAGAAATCGCATTTGAACTGGGCTATGCCGACTATCCTTATTTTACAAGGTTATTCCGCAAGGTGACAGGGATTACGGCATTAGCGTTTAAAAGGAAAAACCACGAATAATCCAATACTTACTTCGATTGACTATTTTTCGGATTCAATTTTGTGCTGAACTTTGCACCATAATTAAATACCAATAAAAATGGAGGCGAATAAGAAAATACTTATATCAGGAGCGAGTTTTGCAGGCCTTGCTACAGCGTACCGGATGTATAAAATGGGGTATGAGGTAACTATTGTGGAAATGGCACCCGAGCTTAAAAAAGGAGGTACGCCGGTAGATATCAAGGGCACTACGATTGAAATTGTAAAAAGAATGGGGCTATTTGAAATACTCAAATCATTGAGAATAGGTTACTGAAAAATGGGAATTTAAAAATGCTGATGACCAAACCGGTTTTAGTTTAATAGTAAGGCAGCCCGGAGAAGATTTCCCTGATGACGAATTTGAGATTGAAAGAGATGCCCTTTTAAATTTGCTACTCGAACAAATCAAGGATAATGTGAAATTAGTTTTTAGTAACAGCATCACAGCACTGAATGAAACTGAAAACAATATTGAAGCAACTTTTAAAGATGGTTCTAAAGACCAATATAAATTTGTTTTTGGCTGTGATGGCATACATTCAGGCGTAAGGAAACTTTGGTTTGGAAGCGAAAGTGAGTATGCTAAATTTCTGGGGCAATATTTTTCTATAACAGTTGTGGATAAGCTATTGGTTGACAATGGTGTTTATCAAATGTACTCTGAACCGAATAAGGGTGCAGCACTTTATGCTCACAACGATAAGACAGATGTGATTTTTACTTTCAGACCCGAAAAAGAAATTACCTATGATTTTCGTAACCAAAAGCAATTGAAAGAAATCGTAACAAAACAAATGCAGGGAATGAAATGGCGAACGCCAGAATTACAAACCGAATTATTGAATTCTGATTCCTTTTACTTCGATAAGTTTTGCCAAATAAAAATGCCAAGCTGGACAAAAGGGCGAGTGGCTTTAGTTGGTGATGCAGGCTATTGCGCTTCTCCTGCTGCGGGAATGGGAGGTTCATTGGCAATTATAGGTGCTTTTGCTTTGGCAGATGCATTTGAACAGCACGCAGATGATTATCAATCAGCTTTCGAAACATACAATAAGGATTTAAGGCCTTTTGTTGAATCTATACAGGCGGATGCTGTTCAGACATTGGATATATTATTGCCAAATAACAAAAAAGAAGCAGATGAAATGTGGAAAAACGGGATTTCTTTTTTATAATTTGTCGATGCCATTCGTGAACTGTATCCTAATTGTATGCGGTTGCGCGCCGGATAAATTTAACGGATTAAACAAAAAACCGGAGCTAAAGTTTCGGTTTTTTTTATTTTGACAAAGCGCAAAATACAGTAAAATTTGTACAATCTCATTTCCAAAATTATTTAACAATCTGAACATCTAATTTTCATTAACTTTAGAAACACAGAAAATACCATGATCCTATTATCCAAAAGTATCACCCATCGTCATTTAAAAGCACTCTTGCTGCTTTTTTTTCTGGTATGCTTCACTGTCAAAACTTCAGCGCAGGAATTTAAATGGTTGTATACAGTGGAGATGGAAGATATTAATGAGGGCGATATTTCGTATTCCCGTGTTACGCACCTGGCGACGAATGCTAATAATGAAATTTATGCTTTGGGACATCACCTTGGCCGACATGATTTCGGTGATGGCCAGCAGGAAACGGTTTATAACAGTCCTACTACCACGGCTTATTTTATCATGAAGCTTGATGAAGATAAAAATATATTGTGGGTAAAACAGTTCAATCCGGGTGGGCGGTACGAATTTGGGTCGATTGTAATTGGCGATAGCGGCGATTTGTTCATCAGCGGTTATGCAGAGCCGGTTGCGTCGGAATTATACCTCGACCCGAATCCGATAAATCCCACTATGCCGAATGTTTATGCGCCCACTCATGAAAATCTGATACGCAATCATTCTTACGGTTTTGTAGTAAAATTAGATGCCGACGGCAATTATATCACCCATGGCGTTACTTTTTTTGACGTAAATCTGGCCTGGTGAAAGACCATGATAACAACCTGATCGCGGTTGGCGAGAGCGTGATATTTAATTTGAATAACCCAATGCGGAAATGGGGCTATGTAGTGAAATTTGACAGCGACCTTAATATGCTTTGGGACAAGCATTTTCAGGAACAAAGCGCCGGTTCAGACAATGGCATCATGAGTGTTGCCTGCGACAGCCAGAATAATATTTACTGTTCGGGTTCCTTCAGGAAAAGTTTTGCATTTGGCGGTACCACGCTGCAGCAGCATTTGCCGGACGCGCCGGAAAGCACAAAATTCATATGCAAATTATTGCCTGACAGTACTGAAGACTGGATTGTAGATTTGTCGGACTATTCTGTTGTTGGATTGCAAATGGATGCTTCGGATAAAATTTATGCGTTGGCTTCTTACACAAAATCGTTACCGGTTTCCTTCCCAAATACTACCGTGAATGACCTGCCGGTCGTTGAAGATGAAGAACTGGCCTTGTTCAAAATAGATGTTAACCGCAACCTGATCTGGAGCGTGCCTATTTACGGATCGGGCGTGCAGGAAGTAGCAAATTTTACGTGTAACAGCATGGGGAAATACTCATTCCTGTAAAATCAGGAAAGTACAAGGAACTGCATTACGGCAGCCAAAATGCTGTAATCACGACTGAAACGGCGATAGCTACCCTGTTTAAGATAAAGCCAGATGGCGTTTTGGGTAATTTTAAGCGGCTGTATAATAATACTAGTAACAATTTTGTATTTCCGCGTGCGGTGTGCACCGATTCAAATAATGATATTATTCTGAGCGGTTCGTTTAAGGGACAAACCGACTTTGACCCGAGCCTGTACGGTGAACATATCATAACGCCGCTGACTTATGAACTTACTTCAGATGGCGTTACCACAACTTATCTCGAGGAAATGGGTTTCATCTTGAAATTGGGCAATTGTGATGTGCAACCGCTGTATGGCAATCAATACAACTTTTGCTCCGGAGAAATGCCGAATCCGACGTTTGCAGACATACAGCCAAAAGGATTAAATGTTGTTTGGTATGCAACACCAACATCTCCAACGCGATTGAATGCTGATTTTCCGCTGACTGACGGACAGACTTATTATTATGAGCACATCGTTGATAATTGTGCAGCGCTTGGGCGGTTTCCGTTACAGATTGGAATATTGCCCGCCTCTGCGCCGCCGACTGTTGCATTGGTTCAGCCTTGTTATTTTGAAGGCATAAAGCTTTCTGATTTAAATATTTCCGAACAAAACCTGGTATTTTACGCGGCTGATGCTACCGAAACCTTAGCGCCTTCGACAACCATTATTGCGGGAAATACTTATTATGTTACGCAAAATACCGGAAATTGCCAAAGCAATAAAATCCCATTGTCACTTGCAGATTTTGTTTGGGGCGAATCGACCTATTCGGCAGGCTTTTGTGACGATGGCAGTAACAAAAGAATTGATTTACCGGATCACAATGTTTATTTTCTGCCCAACAATGCTTCACCTTCAGATTATACCTTCAGCTATCACTATTCTTATGATGACGCAGATGCTAATGTAAATCCGATTACTAATTTCCATAATTATCCTGCCAGCCAGCAAACGCTTTACGTAAGGATATATTCAATACAATCCGGATGTTTCCGGGTAGTTACGTTATCGATAGTACTTTTCAGTCCGCCTGTCATAGATGACGTTCAGGTCGATGATATGACCGATAATAATTCAATTACGATTTTGCCTTTTGATGCCAATTATACTTATTCTCTGGACGGCGTGAATTTTCAGGGCAGCAATTATTTTGGGAATCTGATTGGCGGCGAATACACACTATACATCAAAAATGGAGATTGCCCGGGAATACCGAAAAAAGTCTATGTTCTGGATTATCCGAAATTCTTCACGCCCAACGGCGACGGGGCAAACGATACATGGAAAGTAAAATATTCACAATTGCAGGTTTTTTTCAATATAGAAATCTACGACAGGTATGGCAAAATTATCACCATACTGGATAAAAGCAGTGGTGGCTGGGATGGTACGTACCAGGGGCGCAGACTTCCTGCGGATGATTATTGGTTCAGGATAATCCGGGTTACTAATAAGGAGATTATTTACAGAGGGCATTTTGCTTTAAAAAGATAGTACGCATAAGCATTTTTTGAATTTATCTTTTTATGTTTTTTGCTAACCCATACAGTATGAAATGATTAAAAATATAGTTTAAAAAATATCCCTTTTTTCTACTTATTTGTTTTGGAATTCAAAAAAGGATGCTATATTTGCAACCGCATTCAGCTAATGATTGCAGACCTTATTGGAGAAATGGCAGAGTGGTCGATTGCGGCAGTCTTGAAAACTGTTGACTGTAACAGGTCAGGGGTTCGAATCCCTCTTTCTCCGCGAAGAAAAACCGAAACGAAAGTTTCGGTTTTTGTTTTCAGGATGCGTCGAAATTTCAATTTCGACGCATCCTGAAAACAAAAAATAAAACCGCTGTCAGGCGGTTTGGTTTTTCTTCGTTGGTTCACCTTTTTGGGATCATTGAATAATTTCTCTTCCGCTTAAAATCCTAAATGTATCTCTGAACAGAAAGTCGGAAAAAACTTAACTAACATAAAATCCTTTTCTTTTTTGTGTCGTAACTTTGCCTTTTAAAAATTGTAAAAAGGATGTTCGCTGATTATAAAAAAATTGATTTGTTTGGAAAAACCATCATTCAAAAAATGATATTGGAAACGCCATTTGAATTCCCTTTTCCGGAAGCAGACAAGGCTTGCTTTTTATTTTCTCTGGAAGGTGAAGTACAATTTTACAATAATGACGAGGCGCTTGCAGTTCCGGGCAATTATTCGCTGCTGCTCAGTTGCATGCAGGCGGGTAAAAAAGTCAGCAATGCTTCGTCAAGTAGCAGAAACCAGATAGTAATCATCAGCTTTCATCCGGAAATTTTAAAGAAAATCTACGAAAGGGAACTCCCGTTACTACTGCAAAAACCAAAAAACAGCATATCCAATCTTTCGAGTGAAGCAATAAACAATGATTTTTTGATCAAAAAATATATTGATGGCTTGTTATTTTATTTCGAAAACCCTTCATTGGTTAATGAAGATATTTTGATTTTAAAGATAAAGGAAATCATACTTTTGCTTTCGCAGACGCAAAATGCCGAAGCGGTACAGATTATCTTATCGCAGCTTTTTTCACGAACCGCCTACACTTTCAAACAAATTATCGAGGCAAATTTATTTTCACAACTATCAATTGATGAATTGGCGCAGCATACAAACTTAAGCATCTCGTCTTTTAAAAGAGAATTTTCGAAACTGTATGACGATACGCCTGCCAATTATATTAAAACAAAAAAGCTCGAAAAAGCTGCTGAATTGCTGTTGGTTTCTGATGAGCGTATTACAGATATTGCTTTTGACTGTGGCTTTAACGATCTTGCCAACTTCACGAAAAGCTTCCATGACAGATATGATGTGACACCGACGAATTACCGTTTAACCCAGGTTACGTGATTCGGTTTGATCAGTTTGGTCTAAATTGCCAAACAATTGGGCTATTTTCCAAAATGATTGATGCATTTCATTTGCAATTTTGCATTGTCAATATTGACATTCAATTTTAAAAATAAAAAAATGAAACGTACAGCAAAAGCACATTGGACAGGTACCTTAAATGATGGTAAAGGCGAATTGACAACACAAAGTCAAATCTTAAACAAAACGAATTACAGCTTCAAAACCCGTTTTACAGGAGAAGAAACAGGCACAAATCCAGAGGAGTTATTAGCGGCTGCACACGCCGGATGTTTTACAATGACTGTCGCCCATGCATTGACAGAAAAAGGGCTGATTCCGACATCACTCGAAACTGAAGCTACTTTAACAATGGAGAACTTTAGTATAGCCGGAATCCATCTTTCAATAACTGGTACCGTAACCGGTATAAGTGCTGCAGAATTTGAAGCAATCACAAAAGCAGCCGAAGAAAACTGCCTGATTTCTAAAGCTTTGAAAGTAACGATAAGTTCAGAAGCGCATTTTATTTCGTAAGTGAAATCAAATATTTTTTCCAAATTCATAAGAGAGTCCGGTCAAAAGCCGGGGTTTTTTTTTGAACCGAATTGACAAATAATTGAACAAATCTGCAAAAGCTTTTTTTACATTTTAAATCAATTTTGCCTGTGAATAATAACAATAAAACTTAAAAAAATGGGATTATCAAGCTTAGGAATTTTTCACACATTAATTGGCGTAACCGCTATAGTTG
The DNA here is from genome assembly GCF_051373205.1 of Flavobacterium sp. 3HN19-14. Lineage (NCBI taxonomy): Bacteria > Pseudomonadati > Bacteroidota > Flavobacteriia > Flavobacteriales > Flavobacteriaceae > Flavobacterium > Flavobacterium sp. 3HN19-14. The sequence continues at coordinate 2,715,921 of NZ_JBPPZT010000001.1, read as the reverse complement.
CTGCGGTCATATCATTTGTTAAATATGGTAAAATCAATCTGGAACGGCTAACAGGAAAGGTATATTTTTATTTTACCGTCATTACATCGTTAACATCATTAGGGCTTTCAAAACTCGGGGGCTTGAATCCGGGACACGGATTATCTGTTTTTATAGTAATTTTAGTTGCGGCAGCCTATTTTCTTTTCCGTAAAAGACAAGGCCACAACAAAGCCCGGTATTATGAAAATTTCTTTTTGTCTTTTAGTTTTTTTCTTTCGTTGCTGCCTACTGTAGTGGAAACTTTCACCCGAATTCCGGTTGGACATCCTTTGGCAAAATGGCCAGGCGATCCATTGATTGCGAAAACATTACTTACTATTTTTGTATTGTTTGTGATTGGGTCAGTTTATCAGTATTTAAAGCAAAGGAAGATTAACAAATCAGAAGCTTAAAATACGAAGCAATAAAATAAAAACCAACACTGATTACGTGTTGGTTTTTATATATTTAGTATAAAATATGTATTTAATGTTGAAAATCAATATTTTACGTATTCTGTAATTTCAAGCCCATATCCAATCATCCCGACACGTTTGGCCTGTTCGGTATTACTAACCAGCCTGATTTTTGAAATATCAATGTCATGCAGAATCTGGGCGCCAATCCCGAAATCTTTCACATCCATTTTGATTTCCGGGGCTTTGAAGATGCCTTTTGCCTGAAGTACTTTAAGCTCTGTAATCCTGTTTAGCAGTTCTGAAGAAGCAATTTCCTGGTTGATGAATAAAATAGCGCCTTTTCCTTCGTCATTGATACGCTTGAACATATCGTCGAGTTTTTTATCGGCATTGTTCGTCAAAGTGCCCAAAATATCATTGTTGACCTGCGTCGAATTAATCCGTGTGAGGATGGAATCGCCTAAATTCCAACTTCCTTTTGTTAAAGCGATATGCACCTGTTTATTAGTAGTTTGCTGGTAAGCCCTGAAACGGAATTGCCCGAAACGCGTCTCGATTTCAAAATCTTCTTTCTTGACAATAAGGCTGTCGTGCTGCATGCGGTAAGCGACCAGATCTTCGATAGAAACCAGTTTCATGTCGAATTTCTTTGCCACTTCATACAATTCCGGCAAACGCGACATGCTGCCATCGTCATTCATGATTTCACAAATTACGCCTGCAGGTTTGAATCCGGCGAGTCTCGCAAAGTCAATTGCAGCTTCGGTATGCCCCGTTCTTCTTAAAACGCCGCCTTGTTTGGCAATCAACGGGAAAATATGTCCCGGACGCGCCAAGTCATAAGGTTTCGTTTCGTCATTGACTAAAGCCAAAACCGTTTTCGCCCGGTCGGCAGCTGAAATTCCGGTCGTTACGCCGTGGCCTTTCAAATCTACAGAAACCGTAAAGGCTGTTTCCATATGGTCGGTATTATTGGTCACCATCGTGCGCAATTCGAGTTCCGTACAACGCTTTTCGGTTAAAGGGGCACAAATCAAACCGCGACCGTAAGTTGCCATGAAGTTGATCATTTCGGGCGTGACTTTATCGGCTGCTGCCACGAAATCACCTTCATTTTCGCGGTCTTCATCATCGACAACGATTATTATTTTGCCCTGGCGAATGTCTTCGATGGCTTCTTCAATGGTATTCAACTGAATATGTGACATTATTGGATTTGTTTTTTTGGAAATATTTTAAAATATAATTTCTGAACAGGAACAGTAATCCAGTCAAAATTAATAGAAATATTGATGTCGTTCGTCGCTCTGTAAGTCAGGAAAAGTGCTAGCGGCGTCAAGATAATAGATGACATCCACGCTCCTAAAAACGGCGTGATCCCGCTTTCCTGCGCTACTTTTTTCCCGAAAGTATTAACGAAGTGGAAAGTAATGAAAATCAGGATTGCAAATACGATTGGCAATCCGAGTCCGCCCTTCCTGATAATCGCTCCCAACGGCGCACCTATAAAAAACATAAGTATGCACGCATAAGCAATTACGAATTTATCATAAATCGAAAGCCAGTGCCCGTTGATGATGCGCTGCTTTTGGTAAAAATCATCTTTTGTCCCGTCAATAGTGAAAGAAGTACTGCTTACATTACTTTTGGCAATGTTATAAATCTTCAATTTTTGGGTATTGGTGTAATCGGCAAGCAAATCTTTTGATAAATCCTTCGTTTTTGGATTTTCTTTTGCAATGAGACTGTTTTTCGGGATTTTATTAAGGATTCCCGTTCGCAAATGAATGTTATCGGTATAAGAAACGAGTTCCTTTTCATAGTCTTTATTCAGCGAATCCAGTGTGTAGGTCAGTTCGCTCATGTTGAGCATCGCGCTGGTACTTGAAACCTGTTCTTTATCAACGTCAACTTTGTTAAGCTGCGTCAAATCCATGTTGAGTACATATTTTTTGAAGGAGCTTTTCGCGAAAGGCAGTTTATTGCGCTCCTCATATTTCTTCGGAACCACATCTTCAAATTGGTAGCCGTTGTAGAGAATCAGCTGCAATATATTCGAATCCTCACTGCTTAAAAGCTCACCGTTCTTAGCTTTGATTACCGTTGTGTTGCCCATTCCGGTGTTGGACTTTTTGTGTATTGTAATTCCGGTAAGGATATTTCCATTCGGTTCCAGATTTTTTATCGACCTTAATATTATAAGTACCGACATCACTAAATTGCCCTTCGGCGATTGCCAGAGCTGGTTTGACCTGCGCGATATTCGCCTTAAAATTCAGGAATTTGTATTGGGAATACGGAATGATGTTATTGGCAAACAGGAATGAGGCAAAACTCAGAATCAGGATGAAATAGGTGAGGCTCCGCATTGATCTTTGCAGCGAAACGCCTGAAGATTTCATCGCCGCGAATTCATAATTTTCAGATAAATCCCCGAAAGTCATAATCGATGCCAGCAAAATTGATAGCGGTAAAACGAGCGGAACGATATTCGGCATCGAAAAACCGAGGAACTTGATGATCATAATGAAATCAAGATCTTTTCCGGCCAATTCGGCTATAAAAAGCCAGACAGTCTGTAAAATGAAGATGAAAAAGAGGATAACAAATACCGAAGTAAACGTTTTAAGGAATGTCGTAAGAAGGTACCTGTCGAGTATTTTCACCGAAAATTAATCTATTTTGTTGATGTAGTAATTGGGATATTTACTTTCAACAAAGGTAAATTGATTTTTTGACAAAGGCTGATTGGTTTTAAAAGAATTAACAACCAAAGTCGTTTTTGTACCGTTTTTGCCGGTCTCAATAAGATTGTAGATGTTTTTTGTAGAAACGTCAATGCCTAACAGGATTTCTTTACGCTGATCTTTCGCGCTCGTCGGAATCAGTTTAATGTACTGGATTTTACGGCCTTTGATGTTCTGAAGAATGTCCCACGAAAATTTGTAACCGGTATTAAAAAACGTCAGCATTTTTGAAGGCGTAATCGCATTGGCATCTTTTTCGTCGAATTTAGAAATCGTGATCTCCTCGTCTTCCGGATTGATGGTGTAGACTTTTTTCCCGTCGAAAATCTTAGTGATGCCCATTAAATTCAACACATATTGGTTGCCTTTTAGCGTCACATTGCCTTTGCTTTCCTGATTGATGTTCTCTTTCGCATTATTGAGCGAATATTTAAAATCGATTACGATATTGTCGTAGCTTTTTACTTTGGCGGTTACTTCATCTAACAGCTCTTTTGCCTTTTTATCCTGTGCCTGCGCGGCAAAACCGATAAACAGGAGTAGGGCGATATGCATCAGTTTTCTGCTCATGGTTGTCATTTTTTCAAATCCGGATTTCGTTCCCGATGTCATTTTAATTGCTTTCATTGTTTAAAAATTGGTCGAGACTTGTCAAGTCGGGAATGTTGACGCTTCTGGCTTTACTTCCTTCAAACGGACCGACGATTCCGGCAGCTTCAAGCTGGTCGATAAGGCGCCCGGCACGGTTGTAACCCAGTTTTAATTTGCGCTGCAACAATGAAGCCGAACCTTGTTGTGCGGTTACGATGACTTCTGCAGCTTCCCTGAACATGCTGTCTCTTTCGGAAATGTCTATATCAAGTTTGATGCCACTTTCGTCATCTCCGGTAAATTCAGGCAGTAAATAAGCATTTGGATAAGCTTTTTGCGCACCAATAAATTCTGTAATTTTCTCAACTTCAGGCGTGTCAACGAAAGCACATTGCACACGAACGATGTCATTTCCGTTGGTATATAATAAATCTCCACGGCCAATCAACTGATCGGCACCTTGTGTATCAAGGATTGTTCGCGAATCAATTTTTGAAGTTACACGGAAGGCGATACGTGCAGGGAAATTCGCCTTGATAATACCGGTAATTACATTTACCGACGGTCTTTGCGTAGCGATAATCAAGTGAATTCCGATGGCGCGCGCCAATTGTGCGAGCCTTGCAATCGGGGTTTCAACTTCTTTTCCGGCGGTCATGATCAAATCGGCGAACTCATCGACAACCAATACAATATAAGGTAGGAACTGGTGTCCGGCTTCGGGATTTAACCTGCGTGCCTTGAATTTCTCATTATATTCTTTGATGTTGCGCACCATTGCGTCTTTGAGCAACGAATAACGGTTGTCCATTTCAACGCAAAGCGAATTCAATGTGTTGATTACTTTATTGTTATCGGTGATGATAGCATCTTCAGTATCAGGCAATTTCGCGAGATAATGACGTTCTATTTTATTGAAAAGTGTCAGTTCGACCTTCTTCGGATCAACCAAAACGAATTTTACTTCGGCCGGATGCTTTTTGTAGAGAAGGGAAGTAAGTACCGCATTCAATCCGACGGATTTTCCCTGTCCGGTTGCCCCAGCCATCAATAAGTGCGGCATTTTCGCCAAATCGACTACGAAAGTTTCATTTGAAATTGTTTTTCCGAGGGCAATTGGCAATTCCATTTCTGCTTCCTGGAATTTGGTGGAACCGATAACGCTTTTCATCGAAACCATCGTCGGGTTTTTGTTCGGAACTTCAATACCAATCGTACCTTTTCCGGGAATTGGCGCGATAATACGAATTCCTAATGCCGATAAAGACAACGCGATATCATCTTCTAAACTCTTTATTTTTGAAATACGGATTCCGGCTTCCGGTACGATTTCATATAAGGTTACCAATAGGCCAACCGTTGCTTTTATCTGTGCAATTTCGATTTTGTAATTGCGAAGCGTCTCAACGATGCGGTTTTTGTTTTCTTCTAATTCTTCCTGGTTGATCGTGATGCCGCCTGTTGAATATTCTTTCAGTAAATCAATTGTCGGAAATTTATAGTTCGATAAATCCAGCGTAGGATCGAACAAACCGAAATCAGCTACGAGTTTTGAAGCAAGATTTTCTTCGACAACATCTTCTTCTTCGACTTTCTCGATGACGAAAGTTTCTTCTATTGGCCCGGTGATTTCAGGCGTCACTTCTAAATCCAATGAAGGATTTTGTTTTATCGTCGGCTCAAGAATTAATTCCGAAGAACTATTGATTGTTGGCTTTAACTCTTCACGATTGATCTCGAATTTTGAAACCGGTTTTAATTCCGGCTCGGGGATTTCTTCATCCGGGAAATCCTCTTCATTAAAATCATCCACTGCAAATTCCTCTAAATTGTAGGCGGCAGCATTGTCTTTGGAAGGCAGGTTCATGTCTTCCATATCTTCGTTGATTTCTTTCTTCGTCTTTTCGAATAAAGCTTTGATGCTTTCAGGAGAAACACGGATTTTGAACAAAAGGTAGATAATCAATCCGAAAATCAAAATGAGTAAAGTTCCTGATTTTCCTAAATAATCCTGAAGGTAAATGTTCATTTCAAAACCGACTGTTCCACCTAATTCCGGCAGGAAACTTGCAAAAAACCGAACAGAATCGATAAAACTACAATAGCGTACAAATCCCAAAACCAGGTATTGCGCAGTTTTTTACGGATAAATCCAGTACGAGATAAGCACCTGTAAGGAAAAACAAGCGTACAAAAAGGAACGAAGCCGCTCCAAATCCTTTATAAACAAAAATATCTGCCAGAAAAGCGCCGAATTTGCCGAGCCAGTTTCCGACTTTGGCATCGCGATCGGCAAGTTCAGTAACCGCACTTTGGTCTTCCTGTCCGTAAATGTAAAAGGAAACGAATGCCAGCAACAGCGAAATGGCGAATAAGACCAGCAGGCTTCCGACAAGTGCTTTGTGCTGTTTGGTGATTCTCCAGGATTTTTTTGATTCAGTACCTGCGTCGGTTTTCTTGTCTGCGGGTTCCTTTTTAATCGTTTTTGCCATTCGTCGGTTTGCTTTATTCAGGAGTAAAAATAAATAAAATTAGGAGAAAGTCTAAGGTTTATAACCTAAAGTTTAAAGTCAAGAACGACATGCTTAAATTACATCGCAGTAATTATAGGCACGTAAATGATAAGCCCAATTGCAAGTGCGGCAATCGCTGCAAAAAATACGGCACCGGCACCAATATCCTTGATAAAGCCGATTTTTTCATGAAAATCAGGATGAATGAAATCGGCAATTTTTTCAACGGCGGTATTTAGCCCTTCAATGCTTAAAACCAAACCGATTGACATGGTTTGGAACAGCCATTCGGTTTTTGAAATTCCGAAATAAAACCCTGCAATCGTCAGCAGAATCCCTATAGAGAATTGCGTCATGATGCTGTGTTCGGTCGTGATAAGCTTGTATGCACCGATGAAAGCGTACCTGAAACTTTTAAGCCTTCCGGTAATAAATGAATGATCTTCTTTCATACTGGCTTTTTATAATGAAGCCAAAGCAGCGTCGTAATCAGGTTCGTTGGCGATGTCGGCAACTTGTTCAGTGTAAGTGACTTTTCCTTTTTCGTCAATTATTACAACTGCTCTTGAATGCAATCCGGCAAGTTTGCTGTCTAATAATTCGAGTCCATAATCCTTACCGAAACTTCCGGTTTTGAAATCTGATAAAGTGATGACGTTTTCAATGCCTTCAGCGCCGCAGAAACGTTTTTGTGCAAAAGGTAAATCGCGTGAGATACAAAGCACCGTCGTATTTTCAAGTCCGGATGCTTTTTCGTTGAATTTCCTTACGGAAGTAGCGCAAACGCCGGTATCGACGCTTGGAAAAATATTGAGGATGAGTTTCTTTCCTGCAAAATCGGCAAGAGAAACTTCGGATAAATCATCTTTTACAAGTTTGAAATCCGGGGCAGTTGTGCCTGTTTTTGGCAGTTCGCCGCTGGTTTTTACGGGATTTCCTCCCAAGGTTACTGAAGACATGTTCGTTAGTTTTAGAGGATTCAAATGTAAGGAATTTTTGCGGGAAGTGGAAATTTTGGGTTGAGATTAGCAGATAGCGGTTTCAAGTTACAGTCAGCAGATTGCAGTAAAATAAGAGATGCGCTGATGATTTGAAAAATTAAATCCACATAAAAATTTAAGAATTTCTACGGCATTCCCGTAATACAACTTATTGGAAAAAATTGTATTTTACCTTCAGGGAAGGGGAGAATGCATCCCTAACGAAAATCTGGACATCGCGGTTACGGGAATGCCGTAGAAATTGTTAAAGTTTAGATGATGAACCTTAGAAGTAGATTATCACTTCAGATGGAATATAAACAAAAACGCCTTCCGGTTTAATGGAAGGCGTATTCAGTCAAAACTTCGGGTGAGTTTTTTTATTTATCGATTGAGCCCAAAACCCTTTTCATGAAAGCATTTAAAGCTTCCTTTTTGTCAGTGCCTTCTTTGATAAGTTTGTGCACTTCAAGCGCGCCGTACATATTGGAAATCAGTTCGCCAATAATATCGAGTTCTTCATCTTTTAGAGATGGAATTTCTGTCAAAGCCTCCAAAACTTCAAGCGTTTCAATGATATAATCCTGATCGTTTTCTTCAATAAACTGCGTGAGGTGCTTAATTACCGGTAACTTCATAACGTATTCGCGATTTCGTCAACCAATTCTGCCAAGACTTCAGTTTTATTGGTTTGTGTTTCATTGACGAGTTTTCCGTTGATAAAAGACGCAAAAGTCGGTAAATTCGAAACATTCGCGAGTTTTCTTGATTCAGGAGATTTTTCAGCATCGACCAAAACAAAAGCAATGCTTTCATTTTCAGAAGCCATTTTCTTGAATTTTGGTTTAATGATACGGCAATTGCCACACCATGATGCCGAAAATTGGACTACGACTTTTTCGTTTTGTGCAACGATAGTTTGTAAAGTATCTTCGTTTAATTCGATTAACATATTTGAGTGTTTAGGGTTAAGGGTTCTGGGTTTTGAGCGCAAAGTGAAACCTTGTACCCAAAACCCAAAACCTTGTACCAATATTAATTACTTAAATAAGTGGCAACACCTTCTCGTGTAGCAAACATAGCCTCCTGGCCTTGTTCCCAGTTGGCAGGGCAGACTTCACCTTTTTGCTGTACGTGTGTGTAAGCGTCGATGAGGCGTAAATATTCGTTTACGTTTCTTCCAAGTGGCATGTCGTTTACACTTTCGTGGAAGATTTTTCCGGTTTCGTCAATAAGATAAGTGGCACGGTAAGTTACGTTTGAACCTTCGATAATCACTGAATCTGTTTCTTCGCTGTAACTTGTAGAATCGATATCTAAAATGCCTAAAATGTTTGACAAATTCCGATTCGTATCAGCTAAAATAGGGTAGGTGACACCTTCGATTCCGCCGTTGTCTTTTGGTGTATTCAACCAGGCAAAATGTACCTCGTTCGTGTCGCATGAAGCGCCAATCACAAAAGTATTTCTTTTTGCAAATTCAGGTAAAGCTGCCTGGAAAGCGTGTAATTCTGTAGGACATACGAAGGTGAAATCTTTTGGATACCAGAACAAAAGCACTTTTTGATTTTTGTTTACGGCTTCTTCGAAAACGTTAATTTTCAGGTTATCACCCATTTCTGAAATGGCGTCGACTGCAATGTTTGGGAATTTTTTTCCTACTAATGACATAAGATTGTATTTAAATTTTATGGCGCGAAAATAGGAAACAAGTGCACTTATTTCTAATAGTTTTGAATTATATTTTTTTATTTGTTGATAGTATTTGGCTATTTAAGTTTTCGTAAAATAAAAAAGCGCCTCGAAATGAGACGCTTCTATTTTGAATTTCAGATTATTATAAATCGAAACGATCGGCATTCATGACTTTATTCCATGCTGCGGCGAAATCATTTATAAACTTTTCTTTTGCATCATCTGCAGCATAAACTTCAGCGATGGCGCGCAATTCAGAATTTGAGCCGAAAACCAGATCGGCACGCGTTGCCGTCCATTTTAAAACGCCGGTTTTGCGGTCACGGCCTTCATAGCGTTCTTTTTCAGCGGAAGCGGCTTTCCATTCGGTATTCATATCTAATAAATTCACGAAGAAATCATTACTCAATTTTCCTGATTTGTCAGTCAGAATACCGTAGTCAGAACCGTCGAAATTGGTTCGATACTGCGCATTCCACCAACTAAAACGGTCAGTTCAGGCGCGGTCAGGTTTAATAATTGCGCTTTGTCAATCAGCAAAACTTCAGTCGCAACAGGCAATCCCGGTTTCTTGTAATTTCGGAACCCATCTGCAAATGGCTCTAAATAATTGAACGATTCGATGTCTGTCTGTTCTTGTGAAGCATCCATTCTGCCCGGAGTGAAAGGAATGGTTACGGAATGGCCAGCAGCTTTTTCAACGCCTGCATTTCCGGCCAGCACAATTAAATCCGCCAAAGAAATTTTCTTTCCGGATTGTGAATTATTGAAATCAGTCTGAATGTTTTCCAGTTTTGACAATACTTTATTCAACTGTGCCGGATTGTTAACCTGCCAGCTTTTTTGTGGCTCCAATCTGATGCGTGCTCCATTGGCGCCGCCCCGTTTATCAGAACCTCTGAAAGTTGAAGCTGATGCCCAGGCAGTCGTTACCAATTCTGAAACACTTAACCCGGAATCAAGGATTTTTGATTTTAATGAATGAATGTCATTGTTGTCAACCAAATCGTGATTTACTGCCGGAATCGGGTCTTGCCAAAGTAAAACTTCTTTCGGGACATCTGCACCTAAATATAATTCGCGCAGTCCCATATCACGGTGCGTCAGCTTGAACCACGCACGTGCAAACGCATCCGCGAAAGCATCAGGATTTCCTAAAAACCTACGTGATATTTTTTCATAAGCCGGATCAAATCTCAGAGACAAATCAGTGGTCAACATCGTTGGCAAATGTTTTTTTGAACTGTCGAATGCATCCGGAATTATGGCATCGGCGTTTTTAGCTACCCATTGGTGCGCGCCAGCCGGACTTTTACTCAATTCCCACTCAAAGCCGAAAAGATTTTCAAAGAAATTATTGCTCCATTGCGTTGGTGTTTTTGTCCATGTCACTTCGAGTCCGCTCGTAATTGCGTGCAGGCCTTTCCCGGATTCGTATTTGTTGTGCCATCCGAACCCCTGTGATTCTAAATCGACGGCTTCCGGTTCTTTACCGACATGGTCAGAAGACGCGGCGCCGTGGGTTTTTCCGAAGGTATGTCCCCCGCAATAAGTGCAACGGTTTCTTCGTCATTCATCGCCATTCTGCCAAAAGTATCACGGATGTCTTTTGCTGCCAAAAGCGGATCAGGATTTCCGTCCGGGCCTTCCGGATTTACATAAATCAATCCCATTTGAACGGCAGCAAGCGGATTTTCAAGATTTCTTGAATGCACGTCGCCGTCGGCATCATCATCAGAAACCAAAACACTGTGTTTGGCAACACCTTCAGAACCGTGTGCATAGCGGATGTCTCCGCCAAGCCATTCTTTTTCTGAACCCCAATACACAGATTCGTCCGCTTCCCAGACATCTGCGCGGCCTCCGGCAAATCCGAAAGTTTTGAAACCCATTGATTCCAACGCAACATTCCCGGTCAGAATCATCAAATCTGCCCACGAAATCTTCTTGCCATATTTTTGCTTTATTGGCCATAAAAGCCTTCTTGCTTTATCTAGACTGACGTTATCCGGCCAGCTGTTCAACGGCGCGAAACGTTGTAATCCCGCACCTGCACCGCCACGGCCATCTGTGACACGATAAGTTCCCGCGCTGTGCCACGCCATTCTGATAAATAACCCGCCGTAGTGACCGAAATCTGCCGGCCACCAATCCTGTGAATCTGTCATCAGCGCGTGAAGGTCTTTTTTGACTGCTTCCAAATCAAGGCTTTTAAAAGCTTCTGCGTAATCAAAATCTCCTCCCATCGGATTGGACAAACTTGAATTTTGGCGCAGGATGTTTAAGTTAAGCTGGTTTGGCCACCAATCGCGGTTCCTGGTTCCGTTGCCGGCACTTTGACCCAGCGATCCGCCGGAGAATGGGCATTTGCCTTTTGAAGTTTCGTTTTCCATAATTATCGGTTTATAATTGTTTGCAAGGTTAATATCTCAAATTTAAGATTTCTTGCGGTTCGCCGGTATAGTTTTAAATTATAAATTGCTATTTTAAAATCGTTAAAATTTATGTGGATGATTTAAGTCAGAAATTCATTTCCTTTTATATATTTGTTTGCATTCACTGAAAACCAACCAAGATTATGAATTTTTCCAATTTATTCAGAAGAAAATCAACGAACGTAGTGATCAACGAAGGCGGCGATGGCGAACATAGCGGGCTGCACAAAGTTTTGACCGTCAGGGATCTTACTTTCTTCGGAATAGCCGCAATTATCGGCGGCGGAACATTCAGTGCAATTGGGAATGCCTGCTTTTCCGGTGGCCCAGGCAGTCGTAATCTTATATATTATATGTGCAATTGCCTGCGGGTTTACGGCGATGTGTTATGCCGAATTCGCCTCGCGGGTGCCGGTTTCAGGAAGTGCTTATACCTATGCGTATGTTTCTTTCGGTGAAATATTTGCCTGGGTTATCGGCTGGGCGTTGATTATGGAATATTCGATAGGCAATATCTACATCGCTTTTTCGTGGAGCGGTTATTTCACCAATTTGCTCGAGACTTTCCACATCCATTTGCCTGAATGGCTTACTATAAATTACAAGTCTGCACAAGACGCCGTTCTTGCCGGAAAAGGCGCAGAAGGCTTGATGGCGTGGAAGAATGCGCCTGTTCTGGGAGGATTGAGAATCATCTTCGATTTGCCTGCAGTTGTTATCAATTTATTAATAACTTATCTGGTTTACCGTGGTACGAAAGAGTCGAAGAATTTCAGTAACATAATGGTTTACATAAAATTGGCGATTATTGCGCTGGTTATCGTCGTGGGAGCATTTTACGTTGACATTGACAATTGGACGCCGTTCATGCCGAATGGTTTCAGCGGCGTTATGGGTGGTGTCTCGGCAGTGTTCTTTGCCTATATCGGTTTTGATGCGGTCTCGACATTGGCTGAGGAAAGTAAAAACCCGCAGCGCGATTTGCCTAAAGGGATGATTTATTCACTTGTGATCTGTACGGCTGTTTTTATCGTTCTGGCGCTGGTGATTACCGGAATGGTTTCTTATCAGTTATTAGGTGTAAGCGATCCTTTAGCAGAAATTTTTGCGTTAAAAGGCGTAAAATGGATGTTATTCATCGTTTCAATTGCAGCTGTTGTTGCCATGACCAGCGTGTTGTTGGTTTTTCAGATGGGACAGCCGAGGATATGGATGACGATGAGCCGTGACGGATTGATGCCGAAGAAGTTCGCCGAAATTCATCCTAAATATAAAACGCCCGGCTTTGCTACGATTGTCACCGGACTAGTAGTGGGTGTGCCGATATTTTTTACCGATGAAAATTTTGTACTCGACTTTACCAGCATAGGCACTTTATTCGCATTCGTATTGGTTTGCGGCGGTGTTTTGATGCTGTCTCCGCAAAGTGAAACCGAATTGAATGAAAGGGCAACCAAAGGAAAATTCAGGATTCCGTATATCAATGCGAAAATTATTTTTCCCGGAATTATTGCTGCCGGCGTTGCATTGACGCTGTATTATGTTCCGAATTTTTTCATCGATGTACTTGATTTTTCTGAAGGTAAAATGGCAACCAATTTACCAATGCTGGTATTCTTGATTGTTTGCGCGGTCATGACCATATTGGCTTTCGCAAAAAACCTGTCGCTGATCCCGCTACTCGGACTGGTGTCCTGTTGCTACCTGCTCACAGGAATGGCGGTTTCTAACTGGATGTGGTTTGGCGTATGGCTTTTGATCGGCCTGGTATTTTATTTTTGCTACGGCTATAAGAAAAGCAAACTCAATATCTTATCATAAATGAAAGTCCCGTTAATTCGGGATTTTTTTGTTTTTGGCGGTATCGGTTTGCATTAAAGTTGTGTTAAGCCGCCCGTTTATCCCACATTTTATGGCTAAATTTAAATAAAAACCAAGTCATGAAAAAAATACAATTTACTATTATTACACTTATCGCCGCACTGGTGATTGTCTCCTGTAAAAAAGATCCTGAGAAAAAAGCCGATTTCACTTTTACCGCCGGCGCGCTGGATTCCTTTTTCGTGAAATATCCCGATTACAAGCCTTACGCGAAAGAAATGTCGGAATTATACCAAAAGCATGATTACCATTATATATGGTATGACAAAGGCGGACGCGTTGATCTGGCCGATGTGCTTTACAACAAATCCAATCAAATCGCTGCTGACGGCGTAATCGCAAAAGTGCCATACAAAACCGACCTCGACAAGCTCTTTGACGAAAGCGAAAATAAAAGCCCGCAAGTCAATAAAGATTTACTCGTAAGCGCGCTTTATTTTTTTTATACGAAGAAAGTAATGGAGGGTCTCGACCCGCAAAAAAGCAAGCAAACCGGCTGGTATTTGCCACGTGAGAAAGTTTCCTACGTTGATTACCTCGATGAATTGATGAAAGATCCCGATTTGATCAAAAAAGACGAATCGGAAATGATCAGCCAATATTACAAACTCAAAAAAGGTTTGCAGAAATACCGTGATATTCAGAAAAAGGGAGGTTGGGGAACAATTGCCTGGCCTGACGGGACAAAATCGATTAAAGAAGGAGGGAATTCACCTGTAGTTGCGCAAGTCAGGAAACGATTATTCATAACCGGAGATTTGACAAGCGATTCCGGAAGTACAACTTTCGATTCAGATCTAAAAGACGGATTGGCGAATTACGTAAAGCGCTACAACCGCACGCCCGATAATCTCATCACTGCAGATTTGGTAAAAGAACTGAATATTCCTGTAGAAAAACGTATTGAAACCATCATTGTCAATATGGAACGCTGCCGTTGGATAGATCCTGATATTGCTGAGTCGAAAGAACTTATTGCAGTCAACATTCCGTCATACGCATTGCAATATCGAAAAGATGGTAAAATTGTATTGGAGTCGAATGTCGTAGTTGGAAAAGATTTGAACAGGACTGTCGTTTTCAGCGGACAGATGAGCTATATCGTTTTTAGTCCGTATTGGAATATTCCGCCGAGTATCCTCGAAAAAGAAATCAAGCCCGGAATTGCCGCCGACCCGAATTACCTGGAAAAACACAATATGGAATGGAACGGCAATCAGGTAAGGCAAAAGCCGGGCGGAGAAACTCACTCGGGCTGGTTAAATTTATGTTCCCAAATACGAACAACATTTACCTGCATGATACACCGGCGAAAAGCCTTTTTAACAAAGACAGCCGCGCTTTCAGTCATGGTTGCGTGCGTGTTGAAAAAGCGCGTCAGCTGGCCATTGAAATCCTGAAAGAAGATAAAAACTGGAATGCGGATAAAATCGATGAAGCTATGCACGCCGGAAAAGAAAGCCAGTATTCTTTAAAACGAAAAATTCCTGTATACATTGCTTATTTCACGGCGTAGGCCGATGACAACGGTAACGTAAATTTTTATGAAGATGTATACAATCGGGATTCAAGATTGGCGAGTTTGCTTTATACGAATACGCCGAAATAATTGTAACTAACATATAATTAAAAGCCTTGCATTTTTTTTAAGTGCAGGGCTTTTTCCTTTTCATCAAAATTTCTATGACTCCAAAATCAGGTATTTTTACCTGTAAAACAGGATGTTTTAAATATTTAGTTTTATCGGATGATACAAAACCCCTAAAACTAACACCAATGGACAGGACATTAAAAGTTTACGCCAATACCGGCCATCTTTTCGCAGAGTTTGAATTCACCTATGACTCGCCAAGACAGGCAAAAGCGCGTTGTCAGGAATACCGCAGGCTTTATAATGATGATGAAGAAGATGAGAATAAATCGGTATATCCGGGTATGGAATCGGATTTATGGCTTGATTTCAGGAAATTCAATTCTATTGCCGAAATAAAGGCGCATGACAAGGAATTTGTCAGAAAAACGTTAGGACGTGACATGCAAAACCCTGAAAGTTACAGATATGAATACGACGAACAACCTGTATATGTGCGCTATATTGCCAGCAATCACGTACATGTTATCGGATTTGTCAACATTCTTTTCAGTTTCGAAAATAATACCAAAGAGGTGAAATTTTTATCAGGATTCGGCTCCAGGTTTGATGTTGACATTATTTCCGACAGTCTCGAAACCAACCTTGAATGCATCCAGAGAATTCCGGTTTACAAGGAAAGAGAAGATCCGGGAGAAATTTCTCCATACGACCTCAAAAAGCTGCCTGTTTGGTATTAATTCCGGGCAGGCGAAGGCTTCTTTTTGGTTTTTTTGCGTCTTCCGTACCAGATAATGAAACCTGTAACCGGCAATGCTGCAGCAATAAGGCTCGCTGTAAAGGCAATTATTTTACCTGGCAGATCAAGGATTTGCCCGGTATGGATGCCGTAATTCATTTCGTTGAGCTGCAATCCGAAAGACTTTTGTTCATGCGGTTCGCTTTTGAGCAAGCTTCCGTCGCCGGGATGAAAATGATAATTGCTTTGGTGGTCAAACCGCAAGGTGTATTTGTAAGCGCCCGTAGTGACCGGTTGGTCTTTCTTTTCTGACAACGTGATGAAAAACATTTCCGCATTCGGATTCATTTTCATAGTTGCCGCCATCGCTTTATCCGCGGCAGCAATATTAATTGTTGCATATTTTGTGCTGTCGATTGCCGGTGCTTTTGATTCAGCTTCCTTGTCGCCTTTGCCCAGATTTGCGGTGTAATAAATGGTGTCACCCGCCCAATCATAGGCGAAAACCAATCCTGTGAATGCGATGATGAAAGCAACAATTGAAATGTAAAACCCGGAAACGTTGTGCCAGTCGTAATTTACGCGGCGCCATTTTGCCGACCATTTTACGTTGAAACTTCTTTTGATATCGCTTCTTCGTTTCGGCCACCATTGGATGATTCCGGTAATGAGCATGAAAATGAAAATGATGGTCGCGCCGGCAACAATGTGTTTTCCAATATAATCAGGAAGCAGCAAATACAAATGGATGTATTCCACGATGATAAAGAAATCAGTAGTCGGGTCTTCAATAAACAATGTTTTTCCGCTGTACGGATTCATGAAAACATATTTGTAACCGGCTGCGCTGTTGGTATAAACGACTGCAGAACGATTCGGCGCAACATACACGACAGTGCTGGTGGTACTTTTCGGAACGGCGATTTTCGCTTTTTCAATTAAAATTGATGGCGGTAAATATGGTTTATTCTCATTGACAACAAAACGGGATTCTTCGCGAGTTATGTCCTTGATTTCATCCTGAAAGCAAAAAATACAACCTGTAATGCTCACAATAAACACAATAAGCCCGGACGTTAATCCGAGCCATTTGTGAATATTTCTGACTTGTGTCTTAAAACTCATATTAGAATTTGTAACTGAAATTGGCCAATACGCTTCTCGGCGTTCTCGGGCGAATCGTCGACCATCCGTCGTAAAGTTCTTTGTTGGCGATGTTGTCGACTTTGAGTGTAATCCTGTAATTCTCGAAGCCGTAATAAACCGAAGCATTCAAAACCGTATATTCCGGAATCGTAAACCTCCCTGGCGTTGTGCGGTTCATGATGTAATTGTTGCTGGCGTAATTTCCTCCGAAACCTAAACCAAATCCGTTGAGCACACCTGCAAATTTATAACTTGCCCACAGGTTGGCCAAATGTTTGGGCCTGCGCTTTCCGGTCTGTGTCCGATAAAATCAGTGTCGCCTGCGATTAATTTGCTGTCGCTGAAACTGTAACCGGCCGTCAGGTTCAATCCTTTGATTGGGTTGGCGACGATTTCCGCTTCAAAACCACGGTTTTTCTGAGCGCCATCGTCAAAGCTTAATTGCGTTGTTGCGCCGTACAAAGTATACACCTGGTCTTTCACTTCGATGTTGTAATAGCTTAAAGAAGCGTATAATTTATCATTCAGTAAATTTAATTTCGTACCGATTTCAAATTGTTTGGCATGATCGGGACCAAAATTACGCGGCGTTCTGCTGCCATCGAGATTCACATCTGTCGTTGGAGCGATGTTCGTAAATCCATCCATATAATTGGCGAAAAGCGAAACTTTGTCTAAAACTGGCTGGTAAACCAATCCGAATTTCGGAGAGAATGTCGTCTGTCCTTCTTCGACATCATCCGAAACATCACCGTAATTCATAAAACGATCTGCGCGGATGCTCAACATGGCCGAAAGGGCAGGAGTGAAGTTGATTACGTCTGAAACGTAAGCGCTGTAAACGGCTTGCCTCGCACTTGAATTGCTGATTGATGCACTCGCTAAAAGCGCGTCGGTTGCGGCTTTGGTAAGATTTCCGTTGTCGCCGTTGCGGATATATAAATCTGGATCAGTAATGCCATAGAGATTTTCATTTACTTCCTGAAGGCTGGCATTTCCGATATAAATTAATCCGTTGCCGACGTATCCTGAACCGTTGTCGGTAACATTTCTGTTGAAATAATCCAATCCTGCAACAACCCGGTTCCTGATTTTCCCGATTTTGAAATCGCCGTTGAAATTCTGCTGAATATCTGTCGCCAAAGTTGAAGAGTTCTGGTAGTTCATGTATCGGCCTAAAACAACTCCTTCAGAAATCGGATAATATTGCGTGCCTTCATACAAATAAGAATAATAGCCTTCTGTTCTAGACGAACTTCTTGATAAGACGGTTTGTGAAGTCCATTGATCAGACAATTTGTAGAACATTTGCCCTTGTAAATTGAAAGAAGGCGTTTTTAAAGTCAGCTGATTACTCGTGTACGAACGTTTGTTGTTGTATCCGAATTCATCGATATTGGTTACTCTCAACGGAGCACCACGATCAAAGAACAACATCGTCGGATTGGTTTGCTCCGATGTCATGATCTCAGTATTAACAAGGAAAGACAGCTTTTCATTGACTTGATAAGAAAGTGATGGCGCCACAAAAAGCGACTTTTTGAATCCGGCATCCTGAAAACTGTCTTCAGTGTGATAAGCTGCATTCATCCTGAAATTGATGCCTTTTTCTTTGTTGAGCGGCGTATTGATATCTGCTGTTACGCGGTTCAGGCCATAGCTGCCGCTGGTGTAGGCAATTTCGCCACCAAATGTGTCATATGGTTTTTTAGTGGTGACATTGATCAGTCCGCCGTAAGAAATCAGGCTGCTGCCGAATAATGTTCCTGATGGGCCTTGATAACTTCTATTCTTTCGATATTCTGCGGATCGAGGCTGCCATTGGTCAATCCCGGTAAACCGTTGATCATTGTTGGTTGAACGGCAAATCCTCTTAATGAGAAATAACCGGCACCATCGCCGCCACGACCGGTTGACGCCCACAACTGGGTTAATCCCGGTGCGTTTTTTAAAGCGTCATCGAAATTCGTGTTGACTTGTTCCTTTAGCAATTCAGCAGAAATTGTGGTGTAAACCTGTGGATTTTCGAGGTTTTTCAACGGCATTTTGGAAACCTGCACGCTTTCTTTTCTGTTGAAAAAATTGGTTTTTATACCTTCAATCGATACTTCATTTAATTGTTCTGAAGCATTGCTGATGGTGAAATTTTCTACAATTTCATCACCTGATTTTAACGTGATATTTTTTTCTTTTGAAGAAAATCCTACTGACGAAACACGTAATACGTAAGTTCCGGGTTTGATGTTTTTAATTTCGTAATTGCCGTAATCATCAGTTGTGGTGCCGATTTGCGTGCCTTTCAGAAATACCGAAACATTATCTGCAGTGGAATTAATTGACAACGTAATTTTTCCTTTTACAATGGCATTTTGCTGCGCGAAAGCACTTTCGCTAAACAGAATCGCAAATAAGCTCAGTAAAGGAATAAGGAATTTTGACTTCATGTTATTTAGAATTGTTTTAGATAATGCAAAACTAACGCACGAAAATCATTTTGGCAAATTATTTAGATTTATTCCAAATAAACTAAAAATACTGGTGCAAAATTTTACATCCCATAATTTTTTCTGCAAAAAACAACGGATGTAATAAGAAATTTCAGAAAAGTTTCGAATTTTAAAGCTCCTGACTGTATGATCCAAATCATTATCTTTACGCTATAACCAAATTAACCACCAATGAAAAATAAATTTCTCTTTTTATTATTGCTGATTTCATTTACTGCGTTTGCCGCAAAAGTTGACACCCTTTCGATTCCGAGTGCCGCAATGGGCAAGGCTTATAAAGCCGCAGTTGCTATTCCTGATTCTTACGCAAAAAGCAAAACGAAATACCCGGTTTTGTATTTACTGCATGGCGCTTGGGGACATTTCAACGACTGGCTCAACAAAACGCCTGACAAAAACACCGTGAGAAATCTTGCAGACCAATACAATATAATAATAGTAATGCCCGAAGGCGAAATGTTTAGTTTTTACCTGGACAGCCCGACTAAAAAAGAAAGCCAGTTTGAAACTTATATTACCAAAGAAGTTGTTGCGAAAATCGACGGAACTTACAGGACAATTGCTGAGAAAAGCGGCCGTTTCATCACCGGACTTTCAATGGGAGGTCATGGGGCATTGTATCTCTCAACACGTCATCCTGAATTGTATGCTGCTGCCGGAAGCATGAGCGGTGCAGTAGATTTCGGAAGTATCCGCAGGGTTGAGTCTGCCGAAGAAGTCAACAAACTTTTCATTCCGGTTTTCGGAGATACGCCGCCAACGGATGAGTATCTTGCGCAAAATGCAGTCCTTAACATGATTGATAAAATCAAAGCCAATAAATTGCCATTAATAATTGACATCGGTGTTGACGATTTTTTAATCGAATCGAACCGCGAACTGCACAGAAGATTGGTATATGCTAAAATCCCGCATGATTATACAGAACGCCCCGGAACGCACAATTGGGAATATTGGGAGAATTCGCTGCCTTATCAGGTCTTGTTTTTTTCGAAATTATTCAAGAAGTAACTGAGTAGCTGAGCCGCCTCGCTGCTGAGTGCCTGAGTTTTCCTGGTTTGTGTATAGAAAAATCCGCTTGGCGGATTTTTTATTGATGCATTTTTGGTTTGATAATTGGAACTCATCTGTAAATATCATTCGCAATTCGCCAATTGCCTATTTCGCTAATTATCCTTAATTTTGTCAGGCTTAAAAAAAATAAACACCATAAAATATATACCATGAGTTCATTTGACGTTGTCGTTATTGGTTCCTGGCCCGGAGGATATGTTGCAGCCATCCGCTGTGCACAATTAGGATTTACTACTGCCATCATTGAAAAATACAGCACTTTGGGCGGCACTTGCCTCAATGTTGGTTGTATTCCTTCGAAGGCACTTCTCGGATTCTTCGCACCATTACCACGATGCGACATCTCATTTTGCTGAACATGGCATCGAGATTACGGGCGAAATCAAATTCAGCATCGACCAGATGATTGCCAGAAAAGGTACTGTGGTCGACCAGAATACCGCCGGTATCAAATATTTAATGGACAAAAACAAAATCACCATTTTCGAAGGTGTTGGTTCTTTTGAAGATGCGACGCACGTAAAAGTCACAAAAGCTGATGGCACTTCAGAAACTTTGGAAGCAAAAAATACAATCATCGCGACCGGTTCAAAACCGTCAAGCCTGCCTTTTATCAAAATTGATAAAGAAAGAATCATTACTTCCACAGAAGCTTTGAAACTCAACGAAGTTCCGAAACACCTTATTATTATTGGTGGCGGCGTAATCGGTTTGGAGTTAGGACAAGTTTACCTTCGTCTTGGCGCCCAGGTTTCTGTCGTTGAGTATCTTGACAGAATCATCCCGGGAATGGATGCCGGCTTGTCAAAAGAACTTACAAAGCTGCTTAAAAAACAAGGCATGAAATTCTACACTTCGCACAAAGTAAAATCGGTCGAAAGAAATGGCGATGCCGTTCAGGTTTTGGCTGACAATGCGAAAGGCGAAACCATTACGCTTGACGGCGATTATGCTTTGGTTGCGGTTGGACGTCGTCCTTATACAGACGGCCTCAACGCCGAAGCTGCCGGTGTGAAAATCACCGAAAGAGGTCAGGTTGAAGTAAATGATCATCTGCAAACAACAGCGCAAAATATTTATGCAATCGGTGACGTAATCAAAGGCGCAATGCTAGCCCACAAAGCCGAAGAAGAAGGTGTATTTGTAGCCGAAACCTTAGCCGGACAAAAGCCGCACATCGATTACAACCTGATTCCCGGCGTTGTTTATACCTGGCCGGAAGTTGCCGCAGTAGGTAAGACCGAAGAGCAATTAAAAGAAGCAGGAATTGAATTCAAATCCGGAAGTTTTCCTTTCAAGGCATTAGGACGTTCAAGAGCGAGCGGTGATACGGATGGTTTCGTAAAAATCCTTGCCGATGCAAAAACAGATGAAGTTTTAGGTATCCATATGATTGGCGCACGTACTGCAGATTTAATTGCTGAAGCCGTAACTGCCATGGAATTCAAAGCTTCCGCCGAAGACATTTCCAGAATGAGCCATGCGCATCCAACTTACGCTGAAGCGGTGAAAGAAGCAGCATTGGCGGCTACAGAAAACAGGGCTTTACATATCTAATTAATTTTCCTGCTTATTTATAAAAGAAAACCCGCTGTTAGTTAGCGGGTTTTCTTTTTAGTAAAAATTCAGGTCATTATTTCTTAATTTTATTCCGGTCAACATACAGTGGCCATGCAAAACCATTTGAAACAAGCCTGTTGTTTTGTGTAATCCATCGACCAAAAATGTCATTGAGAATCAACAAGGCAAGGAACACCATTGCAATGCCAACCAATAGCGCGTTGTCACTGTAATAGGCAACTCCGACCAAAACGATTCCAAGAACATAACTCCTGATTTTTACTAAAATCGATTTTCTTTTCATTGCATTCATAATTATCTCGCAGTAAATAATTGTTTGTAATTGTCCCAATACCTGTAAATCATAATCAGATTCCCTACAAATAAAAACGCCGCCATCGGGGAATTTTCGGGAGATAAGGAAAGGTTAATCAGTAAAATATTGAGCGAAAGAGGTAAAAGTATAAGATTTGTAAATGTCACATAACGCCCTGTTATGTAAGACAATCCACAAATCAATTCTAAAGACTTTACTAATGGCATAAAATATGGCGTCACGGCATATCCCTCCATAACGGCAAACCATCGGCAGGTCATTTTTGGCTGTTCCATCACCGGAAAAAAAATAGGTAATTGATGCGAATAAAAGCAAAAGGCCGGTGAGTGAGCGAATAATAAAGATAAAGATTTTCATAGTTTATATTTATTGTTATTTTTCGATACAATCTTTGAGATTGCTAAGTCCCTGGGCGAAATCCTTTCCGATCATTTCATCCATATTCATGAACAAAAGCATAAAATTCATCGGATATTTCATGCTGCTTTTCATTTCCCAGCTGACTTTGGTTTCATTTTCAGAAACGGCAAAAGTAGAAAGTTTTACATCGCCACGGCCTTCAAAAGGCTTTATGAATCTTAATTCGGTTTCGACGCTTTCATTTTCGGTTACTTTTTTGATTTCCTGTTCGCCCCATCCGACCTTCTTTACATCACTTTCCCAGCGGTAAACGCATCCGGCGGTACCGTCAGTTCCGGTGTAAGTTTTTTTCATATTGATGTCCATACTGTTCCAAACGCCATAATTGTCCTGGTCTGCGAAGGTATTTTATAAAATCAAAAACTACGAGGAGCGGCGCTTCTATAAGGATTTCACGCTTAACAGAATAGTCTTTTCTGATGAACAATGCGGTTACGAGAACCAGCGCAATGAGGCTACCTATAATATATAGTACAATCATATTATGATTTTGCAAATGCTACTATCAAATATAATTAAATTAAATGGCATAAAAAAACCTCCGGCGAAGAGGTTTTTAACTTTTTTTATAGTTTTTTGAAATTTATGGCGTCGGAACTTTCACGCCGCGTCCGTATTTTCTGAATAATAAGAAAACCAGCACCGCCAAAAGGATGAGCGACCAAAGCTGTACAATAAAACCAATTATGGCTTCCAGAATATACCAACCTGTTGACAATCCGTCTAATAGCTGTAAACCGATATGCGGCCGATATGGTGTAACGGGAATATTACTCGCCACAATTTCCTTTCGGACGCTTTCGTTTTGATAAATTTCCAAAGTAAGCGTGCTGTAACTGACCTGATCTTTTAAAGAAAGATTTTCGAGTTGCTTATCATCATTTGCAGCGCTTTCATCTGCCAACTGGTCTTCAGCGCGTATAATGTCGTTTAATTTTTTACCTTTTGAATCGATTGCTGCGGCAAGCCTTTGTGATTTTTCAGAACTTCTGCCCTGTGCCATTTCGTTGGCCAGCATTTGCAAAGTCACGTCATCAGCTTTTATCACACGGTAATCCAGAAAACCAATTTGTCTGGCGATTGTTTTTACAACAGTATCGAGCCTTTTGTTAGGAACACGGATCGTAATATTATTTTCTACTTTATATTTAGTCGCAGCGAGCGTACTGTCGGCGCTGATTTGGGTTTCATTTTTTTCAGTGACAACGCTCTGAAGGTTAGTGTAAGTTACAAATCCGCCAAATTTTGTAGTCGCATTTTCAATGGCTTCAGTAGATTTCCGCACATCCTTCACCTGAAATTTAATATCAGCCGTTCGCACAAATTTGTGTTTACTCTCTTTATTTTCCACTGCAGCGTTGGAAGAAATCGCAGTTTCATCACTTGCTTCTGCAGCGACTTCCCGTGAAGCTTTGTTTTCAAAACTGCTTTCTGTTGATTCGGACTGATTTTTACAGGAAAAAACAATTCCCGCAAATAGAAATGCCAATGCAAATAATCTCAATGTTTTTTTGCCGGAATTGCGCACCAGCGAAGGCCAATTTTTCATAAAATTCGTGTTTAAAAGGTTACTTTAATTTAGATTACAGTTGGCGCAATAAGGTTGGTTTAGTAATTTCAATCAATAGTCAATACGAATTTTTAAGTTAGTTTTATTAAAAGTTAACTTACTAAAAACTGTGCCAGAATTTGGTGTTCGGTGATCAGTGTTCGGTAATCAGTATTCAGTCTTAAAAATCGTTGGTTTGAATCAGGTTGATTTTTAGTGTGGTGAATTGCTGCTGAAGTTCGTTCTTCAGGAATTCGTATTCAGATGAAAGCAGTTGGTTTTTCACCGCAATGTAGCCGATGGCGTCAATCGTGCCGTTGGTGAATTTTGCCTGTGTAGTTTTAAAAGACAATTTTGCGTATTTTAAAGTATTCCCGAGATTTTGCGATAAGCTTTCCAGCTGGCTTTTTTTTGTCACTTCAAGTTTGATTTGCTGGTCGATTTTGATTTGTTCCTGCACAGAAATCAACTTGCTTTTCCTCGATTCGAATTTGGCGGCTACGATTTGCTTCTTATTTCGAAATCCGTTAAAAACGGGAATACTAAGCTGTAATCCAACCGAATGATTTTTATTATTATCGATTTGTGTATGAAAAGGCGTCACATCAATTCCCGGCTGATTGATGGGCGAAGTGTAAAAAGAGCTCAGGCTGTAAGAACCTGAAATCGTCGGAAGATTTGCAGATTTGTAAATGGAAATATCTTTCCGGCTGCTTTTGTAAGCGATTTTGGCGTAAGTGATTTTCGGGTTTTCAAAAACATTTGATTTTTTTTCGGTTGGAAAGTTGGTTCCCAA
Source organism: Flavobacterium sp. 3HN19-14 (assembly GCF_051373205.1). Lineage (NCBI taxonomy): Bacteria > Pseudomonadati > Bacteroidota > Flavobacteriia > Flavobacteriales > Flavobacteriaceae > Flavobacterium > Flavobacterium sp. 3HN19-14. The sequence continues at coordinate 2,690,920 of NZ_JBPPZT010000001.1, read as the reverse complement.
AACCACTTCAGACAAATTCTCAGGTTCGAAATTCATCAATTGGAACAATTGCAATTTCTGCATTTCGAATGATTGTTTGGCTTCAGCCAGCCGCATTTCATCCTGCGAAAAACTGAATTGCATGTCATACAAATCACTTTTGGATTTACTGCCGATTTCCGTTTCTTTCTCGATTCGTGTTAAATTCAAAGTCGAATTTTCGAACTGTTCTTTTTGTATTTTAAGCAATTCCTGTGTAAAAAGCGCATCGAAGAACTTTTCAAGCAATTGCATTTTGTACTCATATTCAACAACCGCTTTATCTGCTTTGGCAAGCTCAATATTGATTTTTTCTTTTTGTGAAAGCGCGATATTCCCGAAATTCAGAATGTCCATATTAGCATTCAGTCCGAAACTGTCAAACTGCAAATCAGAACTTACACGGTTATTCGTCTCCGGATCAATCGTTGAGCCGAAATTATAATTGTGGCTTCCGAACATTCCGATTTGTGGCAACATTCCAAACAGCGGATTGGTGTATGATTTCTGCGCTTTAACAATTTCAAGCTGCTTGATTTTGATGTAAATGCTATTGTCCATTGCCACGGCAATACATCTTTGCAACGAGCAGGAATTGTCACTGGCCATGTGCAAAAATGGAAAAGCAAAAAAGCAATATGAAAATTAACCTATTCATATTTAAGGTATTTCAGCACTTCAACCTGAGTCGCCTGATACGCGCGTGAAAGCACAACGATTAACGTCAGCAACATCAAAACGACAAACCCAATCAAGAAAGGCAGGAACGAAATGTCAATCCGGTACACAAAATTCTGCAGCCATTTATCCAATAAAAAATACACCGGAATTACCGCTGCAAAAAAACCAATGATACAGAAAACAATGTACTGTTTCGAAAGCGCTTTCAGTAAAACATGTGTTTCAGCACCTAGTGTTTTCCGGATGGCGATTTCTTTCATCCGGCGTTCAATAGAGTAGGAGGCGAGTGCGAACAATCCGAAAAGTGCAATTATAATTACAACAATGTTCAGAAGTGAAAACAGGTTTTTCTGGTTCGTGTACGCTTCGTAAGTACGCGCATAATTCTTATCGACAAAATCAAATGTAAATCCATAATCGCCATCGACGTTCTTTTTCCAGAATTTTTCAATATCGGTTATCGTTTGCTGCATGTGCTCCGGATTTACCTTGATGTAAAAATCATGTACGTTGAAAATCATCCAGTCCATGGTCTTGAAATGGAAAAACATCATGGCGGGAATTTTTTGATCTGGCCCTGCAAATGGAAATCCTTAACGATGCCGACAATTTTTAGCTGCTTGTCATTCCACCTAAATTCTTTTCCAATTGGATCTTTTTCTTTCATGAGTTTTGCCGTTGTTTCATTGATCAATATCGAACCAATTGTGTCTGAAGCAAATTTGTCAGAAAGATTACGCCCCTTTATTACCTTGATTTTCATCATGTCAATCATATCAAAATCGATGGCCATGTTGCGAATTTGTATTTCAATTCCTTTATAACCTATGGTTGTCGAAGCGCCATTTCCGGTTCCGATAGAAAATGCGCCTGCAGCTGCTTTTTCTACACCTTTAATATAAAGCAATTGTTCGTGGATGAAATTATAACGATTCAGTAATTTCTTCGGCATGGTCTCATCCCTGAAATCATAAGGATTGCGGTAATCTACCTGCAGCACTTGCTTGCCCTTGAATCCCAGATCCTTATTATTTAAATAGTCGATTTGTTCATAGACGATGTAAGAGCCAACGATAAAAAAAGAAGCGATAGCGAACTGGGCAATAAGAACGCCGTTGCGCACCCAGGTACCGCTTTTACTGCGCGTGAAATTGCCGCGAAGGACTTTCAGGGTTTCGAAATTAGAAACATAAAGCGCAGGAAAACGCCCGCAGCAATTACGACAACCACAAAAATCAAAACGAGCTGGATGTAAAACTGTCCGTTATGGATGTCAAGTTGCTTGTTGAGGAAGTCATTATAATAAGGTAAAGAAAGTTCAACAATCACCAGCGCGAGCAGGATTGAAAATAATGTCGTCAGCACAGTTTCAAAAATAAACTGCTTCACGATATTTGCTTTTCCGGCACCGAGGACTTTCCTGACGCCGACTTCCTTTGCTCTTTTAATGGCATTCGCAGTCGCAAGATTTACATAATTCGAAATCGATAAAACCAGAATCAATATCGAAAGCCCGAGCATGATCATCAGGAATTGGTAATTGCCTTTTCCTTCTGGATAACTGTCGGCAGTCGAATGTAAACGTGCAGTCGAAAGTGGTTCAATGTAAGTATTAATAGTCCCATGCAGTTTTATATATTCTTCAACGCTGATGCCGTCGGTTTTTGCATTCCGGAATCAAGCGATGGGTGTAATATAAACTCACGATTTTCTTCCCGATGGCGTCCTGATGTTTCGGATTTTTCAACTTCAAAAACATGTTGTAATTGAAGTTGTTCCAGACGTCCTTATTCTCGTCCAATCGTGCCTGCATCATGCAAACTACCATTTCGGGCGCGACTGATGATTTTCCGGGAATCGTATAAACGCCCTTTACATAAACCGAATTATTGCCGTATTGAAGTGTTTTCCCAATCGGATTGGCATCGCCGAACAATCGTTTTGCCGTATTTTCAGAAAGCACACAATCGTATTCCTTACTAAAAGCCGTTTTTGCATTTCCCTTGATAAACCGGAACGGAAAGAAATCAAAAAATGTGCGTTGTGCATTGTATATCTTATCGACAACCTGCTTTTTCCCATCGTAATAAATAACGCTGCCGTCATAAGAATCTGAAGTATAGCAATAACTTTCGATGCTTTTATCCTCAAGCAGCAAACGCCCGACAGGTTCTGTTGTAGTCGCCCAAAGTGTGTTGCTCCCAACGTCGGTTATAACCTGAAAAATGTGATCGCTGTCGGGATTCCAGGCATTATAGGAATGCTCTTCATTCCAATACAGAATCGCAAAGATCAATCCGGAAATCCCCATGCTCAACCCGAGGACATTAAGCGCGGTAAAGAATTTATTGTTCCTTATATTATAAAGAAAAATGTGGAGCCAGTTTTTGATCATAATGATTAAGAATTAATGATGATGTCAACATTGCGGTTGTTCTGCTTTTCAGAAAGTACCATACCGTCTTTCATCAAAATGGTTTTTTGCGAGAATGACGCATCATAGTCGGAATGCGTTACCATTAATATTGTCGCGCCTTCTGCATGCAAATCGGTCAGCAATTCCATCACTTCATTGCCATTTTTGCTGTCGAGGTTTCCGGTTGGTTCATCGGCCAGAATGATTTTCGGCTGTGTGACCAAGGCTCTTGCGACGGCAACTCTCTGCTGTTGCCCGCCTGATAATTGCTGCGGAAAATGCTTTAACCGATGGGAAATGCCGAGACGTTCGGCAATGGCAGCGACTTTTTTCTTTCTTTCTGAAGAAGAAATATTACTGTAAATGAGCGGTAATTCAATGTTATCATATACCGAAAGTTCATCAATGAGGTTGAAATTCTGGAATACGAACCCGATGTTTTGTTTTCTGAACTTCGATTTTTCGGCTTCTGAAAGGCCGTTGATTTGCTGTCCGAGCAATTCATAACTTCCCGAAGTCGCGTTGTCCAAAAGTCCGATGATGTTCAGTAAAGTCGATTTCCCGCAACCCGAAGCACCCATAATCGTGACAAATTCGCCTTGTTTTATTTCGAGTGAAACATCGTTAAGTGCTTTGGTTTCGACTTCTTCAGCCCTGAAAATTTTTGAAAGTTGGTTGATTGTGATCATGATTAATTATTTATGGTAAGGTTTTGAATATCTTTAAAGTCATTGTAGCCCGAAGTAACAACATTTTCGCCCGGTTTCAATCCGCTCAGGATTTCATAATACAGCGGATTTTCGCGTCCGGTTTTTATCTTCCGGCGTTCGGCTTTATTGCCATCGACGACAAAAATCCAGTTGCCTGCAGTTTCCTGATAAAATGCGCCTTTCGGAATTAACAGGGTCAGTCGATTTTTCTGAAAACTGCAATCTGACGGAAAAGCTGATGCCTTGCTGCAAATCAGGTGACTTTTCGCCAAAACTGAGTTCGACCTGAAAACGACCGGCTTTTATTTCCGGAATCACTTTTGAAATGACTACGGTTATCTTTTTATCCTGGAATTCAATCGTTCCTTTTTGACCCGGAATTATTTTTTCCAAATAAAATTCATCGATATCGGCTACCAGTTTATAACCTTTCATGACATCAATCTTTCCGATACTTTCGCCGGCAGCATAATTCTTCCCGAGAATCGGCTCAAATGATGAAACTCTTCCCGAAACCGGAGCAGTAACAAGGAAATTGTTTTTATTGTCACGCAAAATACCGAGGCTTTTTCGCATCGCCGACTGTGCCTGTGCGATTTGCGAAAGCTGTAATTTATTGGCTTCTTTTTCTTTCTGAACGCTTTGCTGGATGATGTTCTTTCGTTCTTTCTGGAAACGAAAATTCTCCTGTGTCTTTTCCCATTCGTTTGCCGAAAGGATTTCCTGCTCAAAAAGCTTTTTGTTCAGTTCGTATAAAGCCTTTGCATCGAGATAATCGTGCTCAATGTCAATCAGGTCTTTTGCCAATCCGAGTTTCCTGGTTGCGCAAATCGAGCCTGGCTTTGTCCAGATTGTTGATTTGCTCTATGATTGAGGTTTCCTGTGTCACATAGTTAAGTTCAGAATTCGGATTGTACAGGCGGGCGAGTGATTGCCCTTTTTGCACGAAATCGCCATTCGCAATAAAAATTTCTTTGATGGAGCCGCCTTCGGTGACATTTAATAATATCGAGTTTATCGGTTCGGCTTTTGCCTGGAACGTGATGAAATCTTCAAAATAACCATTTTCGACTTTATTAATGACAATCTCATTTCGGTTCACATTGAGGCTTCTCTTTTTGTAAGTGAAGCATAAGTGAAATATCCGCCTGATAAAAAAACCGGCAGCAATATTAAAAGGTAGGTTTTTTTTCTATTTTTACGAGGAACGATGGTATCCATATTTAATTATTTGTAAGGATATATATCAATTTTATGCCACGATTTTAAAAACTGTAACAGATTAGTTTCCAGTATTTTTAAATAAGTGATGATTTTGTAAATGACCGAAAATGAACACTTTTGTCCGAAAATGAACAGTCGATGAAAAAAACGAATGCCCATATTTTAGTGATTGACGACCAGGAAGACATCTTATTCGCGTCTAAAATGGTATTGAAAAAGCATTTTGATGTCATTCATACTGTAAGCAACCCTAAAAATATCTTCAATTTGCTGTCAGAAAGCCATATCGATGTAGTGCTTTTGGATATGAATTACCGCATCGGTTTTGAAGATGGGAGGGAAGGTATTTATTTTTTAAAGGAAATCAAGCGGTTTTCTCCGGAAACGGCGGTAATCTTAATGACGGCATTCGGAAAAATCGAAACGGCTGTTGAAGGATTGAAATCGGGCGCTTTTGATTATATCCTGAAACCGTGGGACAATGAAAAATTGCTTGCCGTAGTAAAATCGGCGGTCGCGCAAAGCAGAAAAGAATCGAAGAAAAAAACAGCATCTTTTGAACAGGAAAACTTTTTCATAGGCGATTCAGAAAATATCAGGAAATCTTTCGCGCTTGCCGACAAAGTTGCCAAAACCGATGCGAACGTCCTTATTTTAGGTGAAAATGGCACGGGGAAATTTGTAATGGCGCAATACATTCACCAAAATTCCAACCGAAAAGATTTCCCGTTTGTGCACGTCGACCTCGGTTCGCTCAACGATAATATTTTTGAAAGCGAATTGTTCGGCTATGCAAAAGGCGCTTTTACAGATGCGAAAACCGATACGCCCGGACGTTTTGAAGCGGCTCAGGGCGGAACAATTTTCCTTGACGAAATTGGAAATGTACCACTACAATTGCAATCAAAGTTGCTTCAGGTCATACAGAATAAATCAGTGACGCGTTTGGGAGAATCAAAAGCCAGGCCTTTGGATGTCCGGATTATTACGGCTACAAATGCAGATTTGAAAAGTGAAATTTCACGAAAGGAATTCCGGGAAGATTTGTATTACCGCATCAATACGATGGAAATTACTTTGCCGCCATTGCGCGAGAGAAAAAAAGACATATTGCCATTAGCGCATTTCCTGCTTCAGAAAATGAATGAAAAATATGACCGCACTGATGTTACTTTCGAGCCGGAAGCTTTGTCGCAAATGCAAAATCACGCCTGGCACGGCAATATCCGGGAAATGCAAAACCGCATCGAGCGCGCCGTGATTTTATGTGAAAAGGATATTTCTGTTTCAGATTTAGATTTGGAATTAATCACCAGAACCACACCAAATGACGATTTGCAATTGTCAGGTGTTGAAAAAGCAATGATTGAAAAAGTGCTGCGGAAGAACAATTTCAATGTCAGTAAATCGGCAGACGAACTCGGACTCTCACGCGCCGCGCTTTACAGAAGAATCGAAAAATACAATATCGAAAGCTGATGGCAGGAAATCCAAAATTGATGTTTGTCATTCGCAGCCTCGCGATCCTTATCGCTTTGTTCGGTGCGTTTTTTCTGTATCAGCATCAATTGCTGTACACTTCATTTTTTTTGTTATTGGTTGCTGCGTTATTGATAACCGAATTAATCTACGCCATTAAGAACACGTTCACATTCTACGATAAAACCATCCAGGCAATCCTGAATGACGATTTTTCGGCTGATTTTTCTGCAGCGAAAGCCAAAAACCACCAGCCTCTTTTCGAATTATACGAAAGGCTGAAGACGACAAAAAACGAGCAATTCTCAAAAGATTTGGTATATCGGTCGATATTGAACAACATAGAAACCGGTATCGTAATCCTGAAAATGAACGCTGGTGAAAAGGAAGTTTTTTTGATGAATGATTATTTTTCGTCGCATTTCAAGGTGCCGAAAGTATCAAAATGGACTTACCTCAAAAACCAATTGCCATCACTTTGTACTATTATTGAAGAGCGGGAATTCGGTGAAATTAAAACTTCAGTGCAAATTACAGTCGACCGCCAGGATACGCAGACTTTCATCCTGCAGGCATCGGCGACCAAAACCGTCGATGGCGGGTACTATATTATTATGGTAGATTCGATCCAGAAAGTGATTGAAAAGACAGAGAAGGAATCCTGGATTAATCTGATGAAAGTGATTTCGCATGAACTGCTGAATTCAATAACGCCGATACGGTCGCTTACGCAAAATCTCAATGAACTCGTACTTCAGGATACATTGTCAAAAGACGATATCGACGACATCAGGCAAAGTGTCAACACAATCCTGAACCGAAGCGATCACCTGCAGGAGTTTGTCGAGAGTTACCGAAAACTCGCAATGCTGCCGACACCGGTAAAAGAAAAGATTGACATTCAAAGCCTGTTCAGTACTACGTTAGAATTGATGGCGCCGGCTTTTAAAAAGCAAAACATCACTGTTACCAACACCATTGATTACAACAAACGCATTTTTGCCGACAGGCTGCAGATGGAACAAGTCTTGATTAATCTACTCACCAACAGTATCTACGCGCTTGAGGATAAAACCGAAAAATATATCGAAATCACCTCTGAATCGAGAAACAACCGGATTTTCATAACCATTACTGACACCGGAAGCGGTATTGAAAAAGAAATCGAAGACAAGATTTTCCTGCCCTTCTTCACTACAAGGAAAGACGGTGCCGGAATAGGCCTGACGCTGTCAAAAAATATCGTTGAGGCGCATGGCGGTTACCTGAGCTGCGTGTCAGAAAGCGAGCATACGAAATTTGTAATTTGCCTGATTGAATAAATGCTGAGCAACAATGGCTTACAGATTTTCTTCCGGAATAAAGCATATTTTCCCCGAAAATCCTTGCAGATACGAATTGTAGCTGTATATTTGCACACGCAATAAGGGCGATTAGCTCAGTTGGTTCAGAGCATCTGGTTTACACCCAGAGGGTCGGGGGTTCGAATCCCTCATCGCCCACAAAAAAACCGAAACGGGAGTTTCGGTTTTTATTTCCAAAAAGCTTACAAAAGCGAGCTTTTGTAAGCTTTTTGGAAATAAAAAAACAAAGCCGATTTTTCATCGGCTTTAGGTTTTCTTGTGAAGGCTCCCCCAAAAGGATCAGCGCAGCTAATCCCTCGTCGCTAAAAAAAATCAGATTTCAATTGGCTAAGTTTTCTTCTGAATGCCACGCGAAAGGATTCGCGCGGTAGCGGGACTAAAAAAAATCAGATTTCAATTGGCTAAGTTTTCTTCTGAATGCCACGCGAAAGGATTCGCGCGGTAGCGGGGCAGCTAATCCCTCGTCGCTAAAAAAAAATCAGATTTCAATTGGCTAAGTTTTCTTCTGAATGCCACGCGAAAGGATTTGCGCGGTAGCGGGGAAAGGAAGCTGTGGCTGGCAACTCAAACCACCCCGGCCTTCGGCCACCCCTCCGTGGGAGGGGAAAACCAGCAGGACTTTTATTTTTTCGGTTTTGACTGACCACGTATTTGGTTTTTAAAGCACATTTTCCAATGACTTTGATTTAAAGCCCGTATCGCTAAATACTATAAATAGTCCTATTCCACAACCACTAAAGTTTTCTTAAACCCACCCGCCATCACCATAATTCTCACTAACTTAATTAAGGTTTTAAAACCCTAATAAACAGCATTATGGAAACTACAATAATCAACAACAGCCTCATCGGCAAAACAGCAGTAATAACAGGTGCTAGCAGCGGCGTCGGGCGAGCCGCCGCAGAAGCATTTGCTGCACAGGGTGCCAATGTCGTAATCGTCGCACGCGGTCGCGAAGGTGTCGACGAAGTCGTGGCGATCTGCGGCTCGATGGGCGTTACTGCAATAGGAATTTATGCAGATGTGTCGGTCGCCGAAGACGTGCACCGCGTCGCCGAAGAAGCCCTTCAAATCAATGGTAAGATTGACTTTTGGGTCAACAACGCCGGAGTAATGGCCAGCGGGAAGTTTGAGGAAATTCCGATGGACATTCACGAGCAGGTCATCAAGACCAACCTGTTCGGTTATATGCACGGCGCTTATGAGGCCATCAGGATTTTCAAAAAGCAGGACGAAGGCATCCTGATCAACAATGTATCGATTGGCGGATTTATGCCCGCACCTTACAGTGCGGTATATTCTGCCACCAAGTACGGCATCAGGGGCATGATGGAATGCCTGCAGGGTGAAATCTCGAACCGCCGGCACATCCACATCTGCAACCTTTACCCGCAATTGCAGAACTCGACGGGCAACCTGCATTCGGCCAAATATTCCGGATTTGCGATGGAGATATCGCCCATTGCATCTGACCCACGCGAAACCGCAGCGGCACTCGTTGATTTGGCGGTGCATCCTAAGAAAGACAAATTTCCGGATATGAAAGCGGCAGCCATCACCAATCTCTACCGCCTGTTCCCGAAAGCCATTATCAATACCGCCTCGGCAGTAATGCGTTTGAAGATGCGGCTTCACGCGGATAAATCTGGCGAGCCCGGAAATATTTTAGATCCATCTCAGGAACCGCTTCGGGTATATGGAAATCCGGAACAGGTGGCTTCTTCAAAAGGCAGTTTCGGAATGGCTTTGTTAGCCGGTTTGCGGAATTGCGGTTGCTGTGGTAGCCGTGAGCCGTAGGATGGATTAATTTTTAAAGATAAACACAAATTGCACGAATTTCCACGAATTTAATTTGTGAAAATTCGTGCAATTTGTGTTTGTATATTTTCCTCATTCGATTCAAGTCAAGAATTTACAGCGTATAATCTGTGAAAAAAACTACAATCTGTAAGAATTACTTGCGCAATAATTATATTTTACTAATTTTATGACACAATAATAGACAATCAGTGCAGCAATCCATGCGCGCCACGAACATTGTCTGACAGCGTATAATTATTTATCGGAATCGTTTTTAAGGTGGTGACATCTTAAAAATCATTTTTTGCCTTAAGCTTTGCGATGCGTGGTAAAAGGCGGGGTGTGTATTAATTTAAATCTATATAATTATGTCTAATTTAACCAACAACAAGCTGAATGTCACGATGACAGCCGCACAGATTGCCGCAGTAAAGACGGCCATCGCCACAATTAACACCAACATGCCGTTTTTAGTCGGTCTGACGCTCGCCGAACGCTCAGCACTTCCAAAAATCGACGTGAGCAACAAGGCGTTCACGGAAGATGCTATCAATGCCGCTGTCAACAACAGCACGATGCTGCCGTCGTACCTTAATGTCGCTAACATGCAGACCGACCTGCAATTGTACAGCCAGATTGACGAGCTGCGCGGCATCGCGGCACAAACCTTAGAAAAACTCGAAGACACGCAGATGCTTGCGGGCAGCGAATCGTTTGTCAATGCACTTACGGTCTATAAGATGTTCGGTAATGCTGCCGATGGCGGAATTCCGGGTAGTGACACCATATATTCGCAGTTGGCGGCACGTTTTAACAATAACGGTGTAAGTGCTGCAACCGGAAGCTAAAAGGAAATCGGAACAAAGCCCCGGTGTGCAGCCGGGGTATTTTTTTGTCGTGATTGAAAGGCAAAAGGAGTAAAAGTATAACAATTGTGATGCTTCGTATGTGTATTTAGGATACGAAACAGGTATGTTATAGATACGAAGCGTTACACGTGTTAGCCTTGCAACCCCGATTTAGGGTAGGAGATACCCTCATGTAGGGTAGGAAGTACCCTTAAATAGGGTACGAAGTATAACAATTGCAATACAAAGTATATTATACAGGGATAACAAGCATAACATTTGTTAGCCTTGCTATCCCATTAACCACTAAAAACATAAAAAATGAGAGACAGAAGTATGAGATATAAGAAGCAAGGCGCCGTATTGCATCCGCATGTAGGGCAATTGCTGATGGAGTACAGAAAACAGCATAAAGTAAATGTAGCCGCGCTCGCGCGTGAACTCGACGTTTCGCGCAATGGTGCAATAGATTATTACAAACGCGAGTCGCTGCAAATCGGGGTGCTTTGGAAGATTAGCCTGGTTTTGGGGCATAATTTTTTTACGGCATTGGCAGATGCACTGCCTTTGGCTTCGGAGAGTTCGGTTGCTACGGACTTGCGAAAGCAATTAGCAGAAAAGGAGGAAGTGATTGCGGGGTTGGAAAAGGAATTGGAGGTTTATAGGAGGATTGTGGGGAGGTAGTTTTTTGTATATTTGAGAAATTAGCAATTAGCTATGCTGTTTGCAAATTTATTTCAACTTTTATATCGTATCTTCAAAATATTATTTATCATGCCAGAATTAATAAGCAAATACCGTGTGTTTTTAGCATCCCCGTCTGATTTAGATGAGGAAAGAGATGCTGTTTCAGAAGTTATATCAGAACTTAATCTCACTTATGGAAACCCAAATAACATTGTCATTGAGTTATTAAAATGGGAAACTAATTCTGCTCCAGGAATCAGTAATATCAGTCTTCAAAATATTGTAAATACTGATATTCCAGCATATGATTTATTTATTGGTTTACTTTGGATGAGATTTGGAACACCTACAGCTGAGTTTGGATCGGGAACTGAAGAAGAATTTAATATCGCCCATGAAAGATTTATTAAGGATAATAAATCAATTCAAATATTATTTTATTTTAAAAATTCTCCACCTCACTCATTAGATATGATAAACCCTGAACAACTTTCTAAAATCATGTCTTTTAAAACAAGTTTGGGTGAAAAAAACATATTGCATTGGGAATTTAATGCTTTGGAGGAATTACAGAGATTTCTAAGAATCCATATTCCAACTAGAATTAATGAATTGATGAATAATTCTTCAACTATAAAGGAACCTAAAATTTCAATAGATACTGATGATATTCAAATTCAAGAGTATGAAGATGAGTATGGGGTTTTAGACTATCAGGAAGTTATTCAAGAATCATTTTCAACTTCAACTGATGCGTTATCCAGAATTTCTAGCGCAATGGAATGGATTGGAAATGAAATGAACAAAAAAACTAAAGAAATTGAGCGATTGATGAAAGCGAATAATGGACAGCCATTGAGTTATAAAGTTCAACGAAATATCTATTCCCGAACTGCTGTCGCTATGGACGAATTTGCAAGTAGAGTAGAACCAGAAATTCCTATTTATATAAATAATTTTGAGAATGGAATAGATGCTTTTGCAAAAATGGCAATGATATATAAATCAGATTTTGAAGGCAAGGAGGACGAAATAGAAGAAGCAAAAATTGCATTAGAAAGTTTATTGATTCAGATTGAAGGTGGAGTTGATAGTATGGTGAATTTTTGTGACACTGTTGATAATTTGCCAAGAATGTCTAAAGAACTAAACAAGGCCAGAAGTAATGTCTCAGAAAAAATTCGTGATATGATAAGTAAAATTCAAATAAGTCATTCGATTGCTACTGAAGTTTACAAAAGCTTATAAAATGGAATTAACTGTAAACTTGTTATTTAGAAAGTCTTATAATCCAATATGGAAAAACCCTAGCTCCCGCGCGAATCCTTTCGCGTGACGATATAATTTATCTATCTTAATACCACGCGAAAGGATTCGCGCGGGAGCACGGCATCGAAGTAAGGTGCAGGGCCTTACCTGTGACTTATCACACTAACCGCAAAACAACGAATAAATAAATTATGGAATATCTAAGTCCAAAAGGCAAATCTCTGCTTTCGTTTCAAGATTGGGAAGATATATTTTTAACAAACCCAAAGAAAAAAATCCATTGGCAGAAAGATCGTAGCGCATACAATTTGGCAAATTTCATGTTTCATGAAAACGGAGAACAATATGTTAAAGAACTTATATCTGAAATAATTGGAGAAAATTTAGTTTTGGAAAAAGCTATTCCTGAACTCGAGACAAAATTTGATAGATACAGAAATGGTAGGGAACACGATTTAGGGATTTGGGGAAAAACTGACAGTGGAAAATCGGTATTCATCGGCGTTGAATCAAAAGTAGATGAAAAATTTAATTGCAAAATTTCTGAAGCATATTTAGTTGCCAAGACAAAAGAATTAAACAAGACAAAAACAGAAGCAACAAATCGAATTGAAGAGTTGCTAAATAGAAGCTTTAATCATCAAGTACAAAAAAATCATTGGAACTTAATGTATCAGTTATTCTATACACTTTTTGGAACTTTAGATTCAAAAGACAATGGAAAGCAATGCGAAGTTCCAATAATGCTTTTTATTGTTTTCAAAACATCATCCTATAAAAATGATTACGGAACTAGAAACTATAAAGATTATGTTACATTTATAAATCAATTTAATTCAATCAAAATTGAATGTGATAGGAGAAATATTGATGCACACGTAATTGAAATCGAAGACAAGAAATTATTTTCAATTTACTGCCAATTATAATGAAGCCGCAACTAAGAAGTAGCTTAACCCCAGATGGCGCGGATTTCTAATCCCTGCCAACCAACACACTAAGTTGATTTAAAAGATAAAATATCATGAAAATAAGAAATGCTTCTTCAAACGACCTCGAATCAATTTACAAAATTGAAATTGCGTGTTTTCCGCCCAATCAGGCGGCATCGATGGAAGCTTTTTCAAACAGGTTAAAAGTTTATCCGCAGCATTTCTGGCTGATTGAAGATGGTGAAGAAATATTGGGCTTTATCAACGGCATGGTTACAGACCGCGAAACAATCGCAGATGAAATGTTTAAAAACCCTGAACTGCATTTCGAGGACGGAAAGTGGCAATCGGTTTTCGGGCTTGCCGTTTCGCCAAATCATCAAAATAAAGGGTATGCCGGAAAATTGCTGAACCACCTTGCTGAAGTTGCCCGGCAACAAAACAGAAAAGGAATAATCCTGACCTGTGAAGAAGACCTTATCCCTTATTACGAAAAATTCGGGTTCGTTAATTCGGGATTATCAGATTCAGCACACGGAGGGGATGTTTTCTATGATATGAAAAAAAGGTTGTAAATCAAAACTTCCGGTTTCCGGCCAAGAAACAAACTTCTTTAAAGTCGCCGTAAATCTAAAATGTAACATTTTTTCAAAAAGCGTACTCATTCAATAGTATTAACCAAGAGTAACTTTTATGAAAAATATTTCAAGACGCTCATTTGTCAATAAACTGGGTTTGGGCGTAGGTGCATCAATTGTGATTTCAACGCTTCCATCATTTATGACGCAGGAAAAATCGCAAAAGCCATATACCGGAAAAAAATTAAACATTGCGCTGTGCGGTTTAGGCCATTATGCGGGTATATTGGCTTCCGGAATAGAAGTTTCTGACTATTGTAATCTGGCGGGAATCGTTACCGGTTCACCTGAGAAAGCCATAAAATGGAAAGCGAAATACAATATCCCCGATAAAAATATTTACAATTATCAGAATTTCGACGAGATAATTAACAACAAGGATATCGATTTGGTTTATGTCGTTTTGCCTAATGGGCTGCATAAAGAATTCGTGATCCGCTCGGCAAAAGCAGGTAAAAATGTAATCACCGAAAAGCCAATGGCGATTTCGGTTGCCGATTGTGAGGCGATGATAAAAGCCTGTGACGACAACAATGTTCAATTGGCCATAGGTTATCGTTTGCATTACGAACCAACACATTTGGAAATTAAACGATTGGGACAGCAGAAAGTTTTCGGGCAAGTGCGGTTTATTGAAGCTTCACTTGGATATAAAACTTATGATACACTTGACAAAACTACCATAGTCGATAAATCAAAAGACTGGAGGTTGAACAAAAAGCTATCCGGCGGAAGCTCCGCTGATGGATTTAGGTATTTATTGTATCCAGGCCAGCCGTTATGTTTTGGGAGAAGAACCTACAGCCGTTACTGCCCAATTTGGAACAATCAATAATAAGGACAGGTTTTCAGAAACCGAAGAATCAATTTCGTGGCAAATGGAATTTCCAAGTGGCGCGGTTGCCAACTGCAATACGTCCTGCGGTTATGATATCGACAGGTTTTATGCCTCTGCTGACGAAGGGTCGTTTGAGTTGAGTCCGGCATTGAGTTATCTTCGATTTGTTGGGAAAACATCAGAGGCAGCATTGAAATTTCCGGTCATCAATCAGCAAAAAACACAATTAGACGAAATTGCCAAATTGCTTCTGGAAAATAAAAAGCTGCCAGATCATATTACAGGAGGAGAAGGTTTACAAGATATCAGGATTATCAATGCAATATATAAAGCTGCGGAGACAGGAAAAGAAAATAGCTATCCGCTAAACGGACAATTTCATGAAAAACCTGCTGCTGATATCGATAACGTTACTGATGATAAGTTGCAAACCGCAACAAAACACCAATGCTAATCAAATCAACGTTTTGTTCATAGGAAATAGCCTCACTTATTTTCACGACATGCCAAGCACTTTGCAGGCAATGCTCAATGAAACCAATCCGAATATAAGGATTGAGCAAAGTACGTTTCCGGGGTATTCCTTATCCGCTCATTTATCGGATATGATTGTTTCGAAAACGGAGAACGAAATCAGTACACGAAAAAAAGAAAACGGAGAACTAACGGAAACCGAAAAAAAGATTGCAGAAAGAAAATGGGATGTTGTTATCCTGCAAACGGGAACGGTCAGTGTCTTGATTCCGGAAAATAGGGAGTTCAAAGTAAATCCTGCGATTTCAGAAATTAAAAAACTGGTCGGCAATCCGGGATGTAAATTTATGCTGTTTGATACATGGGCTTCCAAAAACGAATATCCTCAGCAGTATTGTTATCCGGCGGCTTCGATAGATAATTCAATAGATAAAAAGAATGTTGCTCAGCTGTTTTAACAAGTCTGGAACAGGAAACAGCTGAAATCAATGCATCTTATCAATTGGTTGCGGCGAAAAATAATTTGATCCAATCTGAAAATGGCAGCAAATTCTTTGGCGTGCGGACAAAGTATCCGAAAATCGAACTTTATGAAGATGAAGTGCATCCTAATAAATACGGCGCTTTTTTAAACGCTTGTATTTTTTATCAAATGTTAACTGGAAACAAAGCGTCGAAATTAAAATATAATGGCGACATTGAGCAAAAGACGGCGACTTTGTTGAAGAAGATTTCGGATTAAAGCTGAAATCTCAAATTCAATTACGCGGATTTTCAATCTGTTCTACAAAATTGTCAAAGTCCTAATTCCGCACCTTAATTGTCAGGCATTCTTTTTATTTAATCATTTTATCGTAAGTTTGGGCGATTTTATACACCCTGACATGCAAAAAAGATTCACCCTTCTTCTTATATTATTATGCGCGTTCAATTCTGGTTTATCTATTGCGCAAACCACAATCCTCGAACAATCAATGCTTACCGCCGACAGTTTCAATGCGTTCACTAATGTAAATGTTACGGGTACGCAAACGTGGCATTCCAATTCAACTTATGGTGCGATTTGCAGCGGTTATCAGGGCGGACAAAATTTTGATAACGAAGATTGGCTCATCAGTCCGGCCATGAATCTTATACAAACAGATAATGTAAAACTCACTTTCAGCCATACCCGCGGCAGTGCCAATGTGATGAATGTGGGCGTGACCGAAGGCTGGTATAAAGTCTATGCGACCACCAATTATTCGGGCGATCCGGCAACCACAGCGTGGATTGAGTTAAACGGACTCGATCAAAATGTTCCGGCTGCGTGGCAATTCATTCCTTCGGGAGATTTGATCATTCCCGATGGAGCCAGTCTGAAAATTCGCGGATTGCTTTCCGGTACCTGAGCATGGGCGCGCAAAGTGCTACCTGGGAAATTAAAAATATAAAAGTTACCGGCGAGCCACAGGCATCGAACCCAAATTCAGGCAATTTCAAAATCACCAACTGGAATGCCGAATGGCTGGGTTGCACGACATTGGGCCAACAGATGAAACACTTCAGGTTAATAATATCGCGGCGGCAATGCTGGCAATGAATTCTGATATTTATTGTATCCAGGAAATCACCAATACTGTTGCCAATCCTTCAATTGCGACATTGGTTTCGCTTTTGGGAAGCGATGTGTGGGAGGGAAGAATCGTGCCCGGCAATACTGATGAGTGCGATCAAAGACAGGCAATAATTTATAAAAAAGCAAAAGTGCAGTTTGTAAGTGCATCGCAATTGAGCAGTGGCGGAGCGTCGCAAGGCAATTCCTATTATTACAACTGGACGAGCGGCAGATTTCCTGCATTGTACAACCTGAATTTGCTTGCCGGGAACAACGTGATTCCGGTTGCTGTCATCAATATTCACGCGAAAGCTGAAGATGACGTGGCGGCGAGTTACACGCGAAGACTTAGGCGGTTCCATCGGACTCAAGGCGATTTTGGACGGCGCCAATTACAATACAAAAAACCTTATGATTATTGGAGATTTCAACGATTATCTTGTCGGAACATCAAGTACTGCCTGTGCTTGCACGGATTCGCCATATAAAAACTTCACTGATGATACCGCTCATTATAAAGGAATCACTGAAAGCCTGATGGCGCTGAACTGGAACCATCCGGTTATTGAAAACCTTATTGTATCCAATGAATTGGCGGGAAATTACGTCTCAGGTAGTGTTACTCAGGAAGTTACTTTACCGCA
This sequence comes from Flavobacterium sp. 3HN19-14, assembly GCF_051373205.1. Lineage (NCBI taxonomy): Bacteria > Pseudomonadati > Bacteroidota > Flavobacteriia > Flavobacteriales > Flavobacteriaceae > Flavobacterium > Flavobacterium sp. 3HN19-14. Next base: position 2,673,301 of record NZ_JBPPZT010000001.1, on the reverse strand, counting down.
GACTATTTCGGGTTATTACAGTACGACTTCTGACCATTTGCCTGTGAGTGCAACTTTTCAGTTTCCGGTGTTGTCAAATCCGGATTATACTTATGCGCAACGACAGCTGACAATTTACCCGAATCCTGTAAAAGACGTATTGCAATTTGAAGCATTTGGGATCGAAGATAATGCCGACGCAATAATATTTGACCTGACGGGAAGGATTATGCGTTGTGAAAAAATCAATTCAGATACAATAAATACTGCTACCTTACCGTCCGGAGTTTATTTACTGAAAGTAGGGAATCGCTACGGAAGATTTATAAAGCAATAAATGTAATTTTCGAATTCTTCTGAAACGACAATTTCCTAAAAATTTCCACCAAAAATCAGGTATTTCTACGCGCATCCACATTCATAAATTTATTTAGTTTTATCGCACTAACCTCTAAATCATAAATTTATGAATCCAATTGTGTGTTTCTGGATTGTTTTCGGCATCCTGTTTTTTTGTATCGCTTACTGTAACAAGAGATACTGCATGCTCAAAGACCTAAGTGTCCTCGACAAACCCGCTTATAGCTGGTCACGTGTGCAATTAGCCTGGTGGACGGTGATTGTATTGTCTGCATTTATCGCCATAATGGTGCTGGAAGGTCAGGCGCCGGAATTAAGAATGTCGACTGTAATTCTGTTGGGAATCAGTGCTGCAACCACCGCAACGGCGCGTACCATCGACACCAGTGAAGTTAATGATGACGTAGACCGTCATCAGGATAAAAAGGAGAGAATTTTATTATCGATATTCTTTCAGACCAGACAGGAGTGAGCGTTCATCGCTTTCAGACTGTTGTTTTTAACTTTGCTTTTGGCGTTTGGTTTATTTCTCAGATTACTAAAAACCTGGCAAATGTGCCGACCGGGGGTATCAATGATATCATGCCGGATATTCAGCAAAATAACCTGATTTTATTGGGATTGAGTTCTGCGACTTATGCAGTTTTGAAAACTACAGAGAATAAAGGCGCCAAGCATAAAGCGAAACTGGCGGCTCAGGCTGCAGCCGCTGCAAGCCAGAATGCGACTACAACTCCGGCTGTAATTCCATTAGTTACAAATGCGGTTCCCGTAACACCGCAACCTTCAGTAAATCCTGTGGTGACATCGGCTTCAATGGATGCTTCAACGATTCCTGTTGCGCCTTTGGTAACGCCGACTGTGATTCCCGATAATGCTGCAACAGACACTTCCGGAACAACGCCGACTACTTAAAAAATGCTTCCGCCCGGCCTGATAATGTTGTAAGAAAATCAATAATTGCAACAACCAAACTTTTCAGGGAAATGTCAGGCCAGGTGAAAAGCAAATCTTATTGTGCGGGAATTCCACCCTGACCGTTCTGTTCTCCCTCTTTAAGGTCGTCGTTATTGACGCCTTTTTCTTAGCACCGCTAAAACTCATCGACCGAAATTATAACTGAATGTGATTCCGAAAGACCGGATAGGGAAGTGGAAGACGCTGCTTTGGCTGAAACCTTGCCCGCTTGAATTTTGCCTGAATTCCAAATCTTTTTTAAATGGCGAAACCATGTTGATGCCAAGTGAGGCGGTCTTGTTCCAGAATTGTTTTTTCACCCCGAATACCATTAAATTGAAAGCCGGCGTTTCGCCTTGTAATGTTTTCTTGTTCGAATTCTGAATCATAAATGCCTCAGCAGAAATACCGTTTTTGAATGCAAGTGTACCGCTTACAAACGCTGAATACTGCACGAATGTTCCGTTCTGGCTTTGTTCGAGGCTGTAAATCCCTGCTGGGTCAGGTTTGTAAGTGAAAGCGTTGAAATTGCCTCTCAAAGTCAACATTTCAAAAGGATTGTACGACCCGAAGAAGCTCATCCCGAAAGATTTATTGGAACCGATATTTTGATAGTTTGTGATTGTTCCTGATTCGCTGCCGGTCAATGGCGTTGCGATTCCTTCAATCAAATCTGAAGTATATTTATAATAAGCCGAAATATTGATGACGCGTTTCTGCGAAAATGCCGAATAACCCAATTCAACCGTCTGTGAAATTTCAGGATCAAGATTCGGATTACCCTGCGTTTGCGCCTGAATGTTCTGTTTATTGATAAACGGATTCAGGAAAGTAAGACTCGGTCTTGTAATCCTTTTGCTGTAAGTCAGCTTCAAAGACGACGATTCTGTTAAGGCTTTTTGCAAAGTAAAACTCGGAATGAAGGTTTCATAATCAATTTTAAACGGTTCCAGATCAGTTTGCAACGCATTCGTCGGATTGCCTTTTATCGATGTATTTTCGAAACGCGCACCCGCCATAACCGTGAAACCTTTTGGTAAAGTCAGCGTTCCAACCGTGTAGCCCGCGGCAACATCCTGATTGTATTTGTATAAATTAGAACTTATCGGATCGAGCGCAAAAGCGTCATTGGCATCGGGAATGTAATTTTTGAAATCACTTGAAATCCTCCTGATGATGGTTTTTCCTCCCGCTTCAATTTTTAATTTTTCGGTGACCGGAAGCGTATAATCGAGTTGTAAAGTGTATTCGTTGTTTTTTCCGTCGTTATCCGCTTTTTGGTCGGTGTAGAAATCCGAGTATAAATTCTCATAATTGGTTTCGACAGTGCTGTGGCTCCATTGCGAAGAGAATGTCAATTCGTGTCCTTCGGTATTGAATTTATGTGAATAATCAAGATTCCAGTCAAAACCGCCGAAAGCATTTTTTGAGGAATTTCGACCTGTGTATAATGTGCTATTCTGCGGATTCAGGTAATCTGTAAATTTGCTTTCATTGCTGCCTTTTCCTTCAAATCCACCTTTATTATAACGGAAAGTCGTATTTAAACTATTGAAAGTGTTGAAATCATAGCCCGCAGTTACAGATGCCATGATTCCGCTGCGTTTTACTTCGCTTGTGCCGGTTGTCGTTTGCAATGAATTGTTTGTGGTGCTGTCGAAAAGCTGTCGCGATTCATAACCAGATTCCTGTGGCCAGCCATTATTCGCACCGATATTCGCCGAAAGGCTGAAACGGTTTTTATTGTAATTGATATTCGCATTTAGGTTATTCTGGCGCGTTCCCACACCGCCGCTTACAGAACCGCTGATACCCGAAACATTCTTTTGTTTGGTGATGATGTTGATGATTCCGGCGGAACCTTCGGCGTCGTATTTTGCAGAAGGCGAAGTCACCACTTCAATGCTTTTAATCTGGTCGGCCGGAATGGTTTTCAATACATCTGCAAGGTTGGCTGAAGTAGCGCCCGAAGGTTTCCCATTGATTAAAACGCGCACATTTCCGTCGCCGCGGATGGAGACTTTCCTTCCATATCAACATTTACCAAAGGTACTTTCTGTAAAACATCACTTGCGTTTCCGCCACCAGCAGTTACATCTTTCTCCACATTATAAACGATTTTATCGATTTTGTTGGATACCAATTGCGTATTTCCGACAACTACGACTTCCTTTAAAGTATTGGTTTCCGAACTCAAAATGATTTTGCCGACAGACGCGTCGAGTTTTGCATCGGTGGTTGTAATAGGCGTAATGGTGCGGGTGTTGTAACCGATGAATGAAATGGCGAGTGTGTAAGTTCCGGCGGGAACTTCATTCAATTTAAAACTGCCGGTTTCATCAGTCAGAGCACCTGTGATTGGAGTAGTGCTGTCGGTTTTGTAAAGACTTACAGAAGCGTAATCAACCGGTGCTTTCGTAATCGAATCAGTCACCATTCCCGTAATTTTACCTTTTAAGCCAGCAGCGACAGGATAATTTTGGGCATTCGCACTGAAAATAACCAGCAACAATACGAAGTGAAATATTTTTTTCATGGTAAGAAATTTAGGTTTTGTATCCGCAGCGAATTAATTTTCGCCAGAATTACGGTACAAAGGAACATCTTAGCAGGAACAAATAACAGCAGATTCGACAGACAGGCATCAAACGTCGACGGAATCTTAATCAGTTTTTTAAGGCACCCATTTTTGAAAGAACGGCATGAAATTATCCTTATATTGGTCGGTTACAACAATGGAAATTTTCCCAATCTGGACGGAATTTTTCGTCACAGCTTTAACCTTGTCAAGCGACACGATAAAAGAGCGGTGAATACGCATGAACTTATTTTCAGGAAGCTTTTCCTCAATAGCTTTCATACTCATTAATGACAGCAATGGCTTGTCTTCACTTGAGGCGATAAACTTTCACGTAATCTTTCATGCTTTCAATATAAATAATATCGTCAAGTGCGACTTTTACCAATTGGTATTCGACTTTAAGATAAATGTAAGCGGGTTCGGATGCCACGATTGGAAGAACATTTGCAGGAGTTTCCTGCTGCGGATTCCGTATCAATTCGAAATAAGAAATCGCCTTGTTGACCGACCTGCTGAAATCAACAAAACTGAATGGTTTCAGCAAATAATCTAGTGCATCGACTTTGTAGCCATCGAGTGCATATTGGTCAAAAGCCGTCGTGAAAATAATGCGAAGATTGCCTTTTACGCGATATTGCTCGACGATTTTCGCGAGTTCAATGCCATTGATGTCAGGCATCCGGATGTCAAGAAACAGCAAATCGATATCGTTTTCATGAATAGCCTTGAGTGCTTCGATTGCATTTGAAAACTGCCCGGTTAACTGTAAAGACGGCGTTTGCTGGATATAAGAAACGATAATCTGAAGCGAGAGCGGCTCGTCGTCAACGGCGATACATTTTAAAATCATGTGGTTTGCAATTTTAAGATTACCCTGGTATTCTTTCTGGATGGCGTCTTCATTTGTGCGTAATTCGTAGCGGCCCGGATAGATTAAATCGAGGCGGCGGCGCGTGTTGACAAGGCCAATTCCGTTACTGTCTTCTTTGCCAACCGACTGGTTTTCAAAAACCGAATTGCGCACTTCAATCTGCAGTTCTTTTCCGGTTTGCGTTATACCTATATATATATAACTCGGATAAATACTGCTGATGCCGTGTTTGTAGGCGTTTTCGATGAATGGAAGAAAAAGCATCGGCGCGATTTCAACATCGGAAATATGGGCTGGTTTTTCGAAAATCACTTGTACTTTATCGGTAATTCTTAATTCCATTAATTTGAGGTAATCTTCTACGAATGCAATCTCTTTTTGCAGCGATGTAAGGTTGTTTTTTGTGTCATAAAGTACGTAACGCATCATGTGCGAAAGCGTGTAGATGGCTTCGCGGGCAGGTTCATTTCCGTTGCCGGCGAGTGCATAAATGCTGTTGAGTATGTTGAAAAAGAAATGCGGATTGATTTGTGATTTGAGGAAAGACAGTTCAGAAATCACTTTTTCCTGTTCGAGCTCAAGACGTAATCGGTTTTCTGTCTGTAATTTGCGCGCTACACCGATTATGGTTCCGAATCCCATGATTACCAGCGTAATGATGATTTCACCAAAGCGTGCAATAATTTGCCCTTCGTTGTGGTCTTTTTTCTCCGGAAGTTTGAAATGCAGTTTGAGAACGTTATCAAGGTCGAGGAAAATATCGATTCGTTTGCTCAACAAGACTACGCCAAACAATATACAGCAAACTGCAATGAAGAAATAGAAATTCCGGCCTTTGTAAAGCAATTTTGGAAGCAGTACGCTGTAAGTCAGGTAGAATATGCCAATCCACAAAATATACATGCTGAATTGCTTGATCCAGAAAGGAAAAGGGAATTCAATTCCCCAATAAAGCGGCGAAATTTGAATCAACAGCAGCCCAAAAAAGACAAGAGATTGGGACAGCAGCGATATTTTTTTAATGGAAAGTGGCTTCATTTCGTACAATAAAATATAAAGGTACGGAATGAAATGATTGCGACGGTTTACAATCTACGAATAAGGTGAAGACGTCGACGGAAAGTGGGTTTGAGTCGAAAGTCTAAGTCATAAGCATCTTAACACAATCTGCTACTTTGGACTTTAGGCTTGCTACTTTGGACTATTTTTAATATCCCGAAGCACCGCTTTTTCCTCATAATTAATGACTTCAAGCGTGATTTTTTCGTTTTTGGAATTAAAACCTTCGATTGTGTAGAGTTTTCCGGTTCCGGTTTTGATATTGCTTCTGTCAAAATCAACATCACCATAAGTTAGTGTTTTACGGATATCGGCGGTATCTGCAACTTTTTCATCGATTTTTCTTTGCGCCACATCGGAATAAACAAAAGACTTACTGCGAATATCTTTAAGCACGCGCGCATTCGGGAAATAGCTGCAACGGGTGTCTTTTCCGTTGAGGATCCAAAAAAGGAAAACCAATCCGATGGCAAAACCGGAAAGATAATAGGCGAGGCGCTGGTAGAATTTCATAATTTAATTTTCGGCAAAGGTAGCAGATTCAATGCTTAAAACACAATTAAATTGAGGTCGCTGTTTGGAATATTGAACCATTCGCCGATGGCTTTGTTGGTGAGGATTCCATGGTAGAAATAAACGCCGTGCTTGAGTCCGTTGTTCACGCGAATGGCACTTTCAATACCACCATCTTCGGCAATCTGTAACAAGTAAGGGGTAAGGATATTGCTGATGGAAAGCGATGCCGTTTTTGAATACCGCGACGGAATATTCGGTACACAATAATGAATGACATTGTGCTTGACGAAAGTCGGTTTTTCATGCGTCGTTACTTCAGAAGTCTCAAAGCACCCGCCGGTATCGATACTTACATCAACGATAACGGCACCTTTTTTCATGTTCTCGACCATAGTCTCGGCAACGACAACCGGGCATCGGTCTTTGCCACGCATGGCGCCAATCGCAACATCGCAGCGGCGAAGCGCTTTCAATAACGCTTTGGGTTGTATGGTAGAAGTGAAAATGCGTTGGTTCAGATGCAGTTGCAATCGTCTTAATTTCGTGATAGAATTATCAAAAACTTTTACGTTGGCACCCAATCCGATTGCAGTTTTGGCAGCAAATTCTCCTACAGTTCCGGCGCCAATAATGACGACATCCGTTGGTGGTACACCTGTAATATTACCGAAAAGTAATCCTTTGCCGAACTGGTTATTGATCATTAATTCTGATGCGATGAGTACTGATGCAGTGCCTGCAATTTCGCTTAATGATTTCACGGCAGGGTAGGAACCGTCGTCATCTTTGATGAATTCAAAAGCTAAAGCCGTGATTTTCTTTTTGTGCAAAGCCTCGAAATAGGCGGCTTTTCGGGTTTTTAATTGTATGGCAGAAATGATAATCGTTTCGGGATTGATCATTTCGATTTCTTCGATTGTAGGTGGTTCAACTTTTAGAAGCATCGGGCAACCGAATACCTTTTTAGTGTCTGCGGTTACTTCTGCACCGGCATCGCTGTATTCTTTATCAGAGTAGGAAGCGCTCAATCCCGCTCCAGATTCAACCATGACACGATGGCCATGTGAAGTCAGTGAATTCACACCGTCCGGGGTCAGGCAAATGCGTCTTTCCTGAAAGCAGGTTTCTTTAGGCATGCCTATAAAAAGTTCACTTTTGTGGCGTGCGATTTCGAGCTTTTCTTCCTGCGGAAGCAATTGTTGCTTGGTAAACGGAGTCAGTGACATAGTAAGCGTTGTATGAAATATTGGTCTAAGTTATGAAAAAGAGTTTGAAATTTTAAGATTTTTAGGCGGAAGCAGCATTTGAATTTTCGCAATAATCAGTTTACCCAATTTCGGATCAGACAGTTAAATTCATAAATTCAAAACTCCATAATCAAATGTTTCAGAAATTTGGTTTTATTGAATCGTCATTTTTTATCATAATTAGATGTTTTTTAAAAGATTTGTAAGTTAAAATTGATTTATTGAACAATTTTGTTAAGATTGATGATGCATTTCATCGATTTTTTTTGATTTTAGTAACACTAAATTAAGCTTTTATTAACACTACAACGTTGTAGTTTAGTTTTTTTAACATTGGCATGATGAAATATTAAAATTAAAAATACCTTTATCCACTGTTAAATAGTTTCATGTTTTTTATGTAATCCTACAAAAAAATGCTAAAAAACTATTTAATAGTTTAAAATATAACACACCAATCTACAATTAAGTTCTTATTTAAATCAACCCCCTCAATCAGTAATTTTATGCATTCAATTTTACAATTTTTTGCCGTGAAGAATTTTGCTCCTAAAAAAAGTAAATTTCTATTGCCGATTATGCTTTTATTTTTTGCCAATTTCGGCAGTGCCCAATCCAGCGGCATCTTCGAAAGTTATGCAATTTTAAGCATTAATGGAGGTGCCAACGCCTATTACGATATGCAGGCATCGACCGCGAATCCCGACTTGCAAGGAGCAAGTCTTGGCACTTTTACGCTTGGCACCAATACGTTGGTCGTCAAGGGTGGAGAGAACAAGACCTACAAGAACGGTGGGTGTAACATCAACAGCAGTAATGTTTATTACCGCATTTATGTTACAGGCAATACGCCCGGAGCGTTTACTTCTGTCAGTGAACCTTTTTCTGCAAACCTCGCTAATCCGGGAGACCAATCCTGGGTTGGAACTTCGGGAGCTATAAATTTAATCAACAATATTGTTCCGGGTAATTATACGCTGGAAATGTACTCTGATGCAAATTACGATTCTTGTGGAACAGGAACTCATTTTTCAAGCAACAGCGGCGCCAACTATAAGGCGACTTTTGTCGTTGTGGCGAATCCTGCAACTCCGGTTTTTATTTCTTCAACCGGGGAACTACAACATTAACTTCGTACGCCACTTTAAAAGCTGCATTCGATGCAGTGAATGCAGGAACGCACACAGGTGTGATTAATATTTACATTGGAGGTAATACCACAGAAACAGCTATTGCATCGTTAAATGCCAGTGGCTCAGGATCGGCCTCTTATACTTCAATGAGCATCACCCCGGTTGGAGGAAGTGCGAGAACTATTACTGGTTCTTTGGCTAGTGAACTTATAGCTTTAAATGGAGCTGACAATGTTACCATCAACGGGTTGAATGCCGGAGGAAATACTCTTACAATTTCTAATACTAGTGCCGTAAATACCTCAGGTACCAGTACAATTAGGTTTGTTGGAGGTGCAACTTCAAATACAATTACAAATTGTTCTGTTTTAGGGTCAGGCTCTATGGCAGTGGGTACTAATGGTGGAGTTTTCTTTTTTAGTACTGATGCTGCAACACTCAACGGTAACGACAACAATACAATTTCCAATTGTAATATTGGCCTGCAGGTTCTAACTTGCCGACAAAAGGCATTTATATGAACGGTTCGACCAGTACTACGGCAATCAATAATAGTGGTAATACTTTTTCAAATAATAATATCTACGATTACTTTGGAGCAGCAGTTTCGAGTTCGGGAATATATATTTCATCAGGTAATACGGATAATATTATTACCGGGAATAACTTTTATCAAACTGCTACAAGAACACAAACTACAGCTTCACAGCATTCTTCGATTTGGATCGCTAACACAAGCGGAAATAATACTTTAATTTCTGCTAACAAGATAGGGTTTGCGACATATCCGTCTGCTACCGGAACCGGTTCGGCAACGGCTGGAACTGGAAGTGGTAAATATACGTTTGTAGGTATTGCGAGTTCGGTTTTTGTTCCTGTATTTTTGAATGTTGGAAGTACTACCGCGACAAGTGTTCAGGGGAATACCATCTCTGATATAGCGATTTCCGGTGCAATGAGTGGAACAACTTCGACTACATCTGTCAGACTCGTTTACATCGCAGATGGTCTGGTTTCTATCGGAAATGTTACCGGAAATACTTTCGGAAGTATGTCGGGGACAGGAAACATTACTTACACAAGTTCTTCATCAAGTGCTACGGATTTCAACTGTGTTTATAACTTTGGAAATTTTGCCTTTATAACCAATAATAACTCTATCGGAGGTATTTCTGTGACTAACAGCAGTACAGGTGCAGCCAATTTTTATGGTCTTCGTTGCAACACAGTTGCCGCTGTTACTTTTGTAGCTACCGGTAATACGATTGGCGGAACAGTGGCAAATTCTATTAGTACCACATCAACATCTACGTCAAATATTGTTAATGCGATAAATAATGCAAGCCCGATAGGGACATTCACAGGCAATACAATTCGCAACATTACAACAAATGCCGGCACAGGAACAGGTAGTTCTGCTTCTTTGGCGGGTATTGTTATGATTTCAACTGCTAACAATATTGTTTCGCAAAATAGCATTTTTAATTTATCAAACACAAATACTTCAGCGGCTTCAACGGTAACCGGAATTCATTTTAACGGGTCTACTGTCAACACAGTTGATCGTAATAATATATACGGTCTTACAGCTGCAACTAACTCTGCGACTGCTGAAGTAACGGGTATTCGTGTAGCTGGCGGAACAACTACTTACAAAAACAATATGATCACTATTGGTGATGGTATTGCAAATGCTGTTCAAATTAACGGTATCAATGAACCGTCAGGTACAGGAACCGACAATTTTTATCATAACAGCATTTATATCGGTGGTGCACCTACTGCGGGAACCGGAAACTCATTTGCTTTCAGTTCATTAACAACCGTAACAAGAGCGTTTAGAGATAATATTTTTGTTAATGCCAGAAATAATGGTGGGGCTACAGGTAAGAACTACATCGTAAGAGTAGGTGGAACTACTGCCAATCCTTCTGGGCTTACGATAAACAACAATATTTATTTCGGATCTGGAACAGGAAACGTCTTCGGGTTTTTCAATTCGCTTGATGTAGCTGACCTCACCGCCTGGAAAACAGCAGTAGGACAAGACGCCAATAGTTTTAGTTCAAATCCACAATTCTTGGCGCCAACTGCTTCAACTCCGGATTTACATATTAATCCTGCAATTGCGACTGCTGCTGAAGGTAATGGTGCTGCCATTGCTGGAGTAACTGATGATTTTGACGGACAAACGCGTTCAGGACTTACACCAACAGATATCGGTGCTGATGCCGGTAACTTTACCGGACTTGATTTAATCTGGACAAGCTATCACTTATACCAATCTGGTTAATACTACTTCTGTTGCGAACCGTGCTTTTACAGCAGTTACAATTACGGATATATCAGGCGTTAACACTACCGCGGGTACAAAACCAAGATTGTATTACAAGAAATCTTCTGAAGCCAACACGCTTGCTGGCTGGAAATTTGTTGAAGCCAACGGAACTACAAGTCCGTTTGATTTCACGATTGATTACAGTGTATTAACTGGTGGTTCAGCCAGTGTTGGAGACGTAATTCAGTATTTCGTCGTCGCTCAGGACAACGCTGCACCAACTGTAAGCATTAACTCAGGTTCGTTTGCTGCTACACCTTCAAGTGTTGCTTTATTAACCGCACAATTCCCAATCGGCGGAACTATTAATTCTTATGCAATTCAGGCGTCACTCAGCGGAATAAAAACTGTTTGTCCTTCTGGTTGTGATTATACTACGCTTACCGTTGCTGGTGGGGCTTTTGATGCAATTAACAATAGTGTAGTATCGGGTAATCTTACCTTGCAAATTGCAGGAGATTTGACAACTGAAACGGGTGCAATATTGTTGAACGAATTTGCTTCTCCTTATACCTTAACGATTAAGCCAACAGGTGCTGCAAGAAATATTTCAGGAACGTCAGCAGTTAACCTTATTACACTTAACGGTGCTGATAATGTAACCATTGATGGGGCATTAGGGTCAACTGCTAATACTGTTTGTCCGCCTAGTGCCGCGACGAGAGATTTAACAATTACCAACAATAACACAGGTACGTCATCTGTAGTTGTTGATGTTCAGAATGCTTCTGCTAATAATGCTACAAGTAATACTATTAAAAACTGTAATATTGTTGGAAATGCTTCAACAACAACTTTCGCTGGTATTTATCATTCAAATAGTACAACAACACCAAATACTAATAATTCATTTATAAATAACAGCGTATCAAAATCGCAGTTGGGTATCGTTTCGCTTGGAACGAGCGCTGCTGTTAAAAATACGGGTACGGTAATCAACCAAAATTCGATAAATTCTGTATCTCCGAATAATGTGCAGATTGGTGGTATTGCTGTAGCTTTTGACAATGGTGCTTTGATTTCAGGAAATAATGTTTCCGGGATTAATTCATCGTCAGATGCTTATGGAATATCTCTTGGTGTTACGTCATGGACTGCTACCACTACAACCGGAAGTGAAGTAAGCAATGCTACGATAAGTAATAACATCATTGGAACGGTACAAACCACCGGCGCTAATAGTGCTTCCGGAATTTTGGTAGGCCTTTCTTCTACTGGGGTTAACCAGATTATCAACAATAGCATTTCTGGTGTAATTGGAAATTCAACTCCTGGCGATCTTACGACGGGAATTTTTACAATCAACGCGACAGGTTCTTCAACACGTATTTATCATAATACAGTTATTATGAGCGGAGACCGGGGCACAGGAACTACCGGCTCGAGTCTTGCGCTTGCAGTAGGAGGTTCAGATATTGCAATCGATATTAGGAACAACATTCTTGTTAATAAACAAACCACTGCTTCTACAGGAAAATCGTATGCGATAGGTTTGGGCTATTCGACTTTTGCGAATCTTACTTCAAATAATAATGATTTATTTGCTTCGGGAACCAGTGCGGCATTTTCAGTTACGTCGACATTAAACTCGGGAACAAATTCAACTTCACTTAGTGCTTGGCAAACCACAACAGGAAAAGATGCTGCCTCTATGAGTGTCGACCCGGCTTTCACATCGTCGACTGATTTGCGACCGATTTCAACAGATTCAGCTAATATTTCGCTCTATAATGGTGGTGCTAACTTAACTGCTAGTGTACCAAGCGATATTGACTGCGGTACAAGATCGACTACGCCAAGTTTAGGTTTCAAAGAATTTACGCCTCCCACCTGCGTTACGGCAGTTGGCGGAACTGCTTCAGGAAGCACTACCTTATGTAATTCAGGAACTCCGACAATTACCGCTACGGGTTATTCTTCGGGAATCGGCTCCACTTATCAGTGGATTTCGTCAACTGTTTCAGCTGACTATCCAAATGCTGGCTCAAGTGTTTCCGGTCAAACAAATCCAGCTTCGCTATCAACAGGTGTTGTAAGTACTACAACTTATTATTGGTTGCGTGTAACTTGCGGTACCAATTCATCAACTGATAATTCTTCACTTGTTACAGTTACCGTCAGCCCTTCAGCTGCTTCCATTTCCGGACCATCCTCGAAATGTGCTAATGATCCGGCTGTTACTTTAACCGAAAATGGCGGCACAGGAACTTCATGGTTATGGAGTCCGGGTGGTGCTACTACACAATCGATTTCTGTTAATCCAGCATCAACTACAAATTATACGGTACAGGTTACCAGCCCGGGAGGCTGCGTCTTAACATCAGCAGTAAAAACACTTACTGTAAATCCTAACCCTGCAGGTGTTACTGCTACCGCTACGTCAACGGCATTATGTGCAGGAGATACGGTTAATCTTACATCTTCTTATACTGCAACTTCTGTTGCGACGGCTGGTATGAGTGGTTATAATGTTACAAGAACTACCGGAACGCCATACACTTCTATCTTCCCCGCTACTAACGTAACTTCATGGCGTAATAACACTACTGGTTCAGGATCAGGTGCCATGAGTGATGATAATCTTAGTAATACTCAGCCTATTGGTTTTTCATTTGTTTATAATGGCACTTCCTACTCAAATTTCCTGGTAAGTACCAATGGATTTATAACTTTCAATACCGCAACGACTGAAATAGGTACAAGTTCTACCCCTTATGGCTTTACAAATAACTGGACAGGTTCTCCTGCCGGTTTGGTGCTCGCGCCGAATTGGGATGATCTTCAGACAGCTTCAAACGCTGGGTCTTTAGCAGATTTAAATGCCAGTATAAATTATGCCACAACTGGTACAACTGGTAGCAGAATCTTAACAGTAGAGTGGAAAAACATGCAGGATTTTAGTACTACATCTACTGCGTCTTACAACTGGCAGATTAAGCTTTATGAAGCAGACAATCATATCGAATTTGTATATGGAACGATGACGCAAAGTGCCGCAACGGTATCGAATAGTGTGGGATTAAGTTCGGCGAGCGTCAGTACTACTCCGACTGCTGCTGAATTATTGAGCCAGACAACTGTAAATACCGGAACATTTGGTTTTACAAACCAAAATTCTCTTACACCGGTTCCGGCAAGTAATACCACAATTTCGTTTGCCAAACCCTCTCCGGTTTACAGCTGGACAGGGCCTAACGGATTTACTAGCGCTTTAGCGAATCCAAGTATTGCTTCTGCTACAACTGCAGCATCCGGAGTTTATAATTTAGTTGTGTCTAACTCGGTCACAGGTTGTCAGTCTGCCCAGGCTTCTACGGCTACCGTAACAGTTAGCCCGCCAAGTGTTGGAGGTACAGCAACTGCTGATCAGACAATTTGTTCAGGTTCACAACCGCTCGATTTAACTTTATCAGGTAACACTGGTGATGTAACAAAATGGCAAAAATCAACAGATGCAGGATTTACTTCACCTGTTGATATCGCCAATACAACTACAACTTTAACAGGTGCTGCAATTGGAGCTTTAACTGCTGATACCTGGTTCAGGGCAGTAGTAAAAAGCGGGACTTGTGCTACAGCAAATTCTGTGGCGGTTCATATTACAGTTAATGCAGCAACTGTTGCTGGTTCAGTAACGGGAGGGACAACAATATGCGAAGGCTCAACAAGCGGTCTTCTTACATTGGCCGGTCATACAGGAACAATCGTGCGTTGGGAAAGTGCTGTAGCACCGTTCTCTACATGGAGTCCGATTGCCAATACGACTGCAACTTACACATCTGGTTCTTTGATACAAACGACTCAATTCAGAGCTGTAGTTCAAAGCGGTGTATGTGCTGAAGCAGCTTCAACAGCTACAACTGTAACTGTAGATCCTACAACTGTTGCAGGTTCGGTTACAGGTGGAACAACAATCTGTGAAGGTTCTACAAGTGGACTCCTTACATTAGGAAGCCATACAGGAACAATCGTTCGTTGGGAAAGTGCAGTTGCTCCGTTCTCTACATGGAGCCCGATTGCTAATACTGTGTCTACATACACATCAGGTGCTTTGACACAAACTACTCAATTCAGAGCAGTAGTTCAAAGTGGTACATGTCCTGAAGCACTATCAGGTGCTACAACCGTAACTGTTGATCCTGCTACCGTTGCAGGTGCTGTTACAGGTGGAACGACAATCTGTGAAGGTTCAACAAGTGGCACACTTACATTAGCAGGTCACACCGGAACAATCGTTCGTTGGGAAAGCGCTGTAGCTCCTTTCTCGACATGGAACCCGATTGCTAATACAACAAGTAATTACACATCAGGTATTTTAACGCAAACAACTGAATTCAGAGCAGTAGTTCAAAACGGTTCTTGTGCTGAGGCCTTCTCATCAACTACAACTGTAACTGTTGATCCTGCCACTATTGGAGGTTCTGTTACAGGTGGTACAACTATCTGTGAAGGTTCAACAAGCGGCACGCTTACATTAGCAGGTTACACCGGAACAATCGTTCGTTGGGAAAGCGCGGTAGCTCCGTTCACAACATGGAATCCGATTGCGAATACTATTTCTACTTACACATCTGGCACATTGACCGAAACGACAGAATTCAGGGCGGTAGTTCAGAGCGGTTCTTGTACCGAGGCAGCTTCTTCAGCAACAACCGTAACTGTTAATCCTGCTACAGTTGGTGGTTCGGTTACAGGTGGTACAACTATCTGTGAAGGTTCAACAAGCGGTACGCTTACACTGGCTGGTCATACAGGAACAATCGTTCGTTGGGAAAGTGCTGTAGCTCCGTTTTCTACATGGAGTCCGATTGCGAATACTATTTCGACTTACACATCTGGCACATTGACCGAAACAACTCAATTCAGAGCGGTGGTTCAAAGCGGCTCTTGTACTGAGGCTCCTTCATCGGCAACAACCGTAACGGTTACACCTGCTACTGTTGCAGGTTCGGTTATAGGTGGTACAACAATCTGCGAAGGTTCAACAAGTGGTACACTTACCTTAGCTGGTCATACAGGAACAATCGTTCGTTGGGAAAGTTCAGTAGCTCCATTCTCTACATGGAGTCCGATTGCTAATACGATTGCTACTTATACATCAGTTGCTTTAACTCAGACTACAGAATTCAGAGCGGTGGTTCAAAACGGTTCTTGTACTGAGGCAGCTTCTTCAGCTACAACTGTGACTGTTGATCCTGCTACTGTTGGAGGTTCGGTTACGGGTGGTACGACAATTTGCGAGGGTTCAACAAGTGGTACGCTTACACTGGCAGGCCATACAGGAACAATCATTCGTTGGGAAAGCGCAGTAGCTCCGTTCTCTACATGGAGTCCGATTGCTAACACTACCAATACATATATGTCAGGTGCTTTAACACAAACAACTGAATTCAGGGCAGTAGTCCAAAGCGGCTCTTGTACTGAGGCTGCTTCATCAGCAACAACCGTAACGGTTACTCCTGCTACTGTTGCAGGTTCGGTTACAGGTGGTACGACAATCTGCGAAGGTTCAACAAGCGGTACGCTTACACTGGCAGGCCACACTGGAACAATCGTTCGTTGGGAAAGCGCAGTCGCACCGTTCTCTACTTGGAGTCCGATTGCTAATACAACTTCAACTTATACATCTGGTGCTTTAACACAAACGACTGAGTTCAGAGCTGTGGTTCAAAATGGATCTTGTACTGAAGCATTTTCATCAGCTACAACCGTAACTGTTGATCCTACTACTGTTGGAGGTTCTGTTACTGGCGGTGCTACAATCTGCGAAGGTTCAACAAGTGGTACACTTACATTCACGGGCCATACCGGAACAATCGTTCGTTGGGAAAGTGCTGTTGCGCCGTTCTCTACATGGAGCCCGATTGCTAATACAACTTCTACTTACACATCAGGCGCTTTAACGCAAACGACTGAATTCAGGACAGTAGTTCAAAGTGGTTCTTGTCCTGAAGCAGCTTCATCAGCTACGACTGTAACGGTTACTCCTGCAACAGTTGGAGGTTCTGTTACAGGTGGACTACGATTTGCCAAGGTTCAACAAGCGGTACGCTTACATTGGCCGGCCATACAGGAACAATCGTCCGTTGGGAAAGTGCAGTTGCTCCGTTCTCTACATGGAGTCCGATTGCTAATATAACTTCGACTTACACATCTGGTGTATTAACCCAAACAACTCAATTCAGAGCTGTGGTTCAAAACGGTTCTTGTGCTGAGGCAGCTTCATCGGCTACAACTGTAACTGTTGATCCAGCTACTGTTGGAGGTTCGGTTACTGGTGGTGCTACAATTTGCAGCGGACAAACCAGCGGTGTTTTAACATTATCTGGCCATACCGGAACAGTTGTTCGTTGGGAAAGCTCAACAGATAATTTTGCGAATGTTACTACAATTGCAAACACTACAACTACATACATTTCAGTTGCCATTGACACAAACGACTCAGTTCAGAGCGGTTGTTCAAAGTGGCGCATGCCCTGAAGCAGCTTCATCTGCAACAACCGTGACAATTAATTCAGGTCCGTTAGCAGTAGGCAACTACGCTATCCCAGGCTGTTTTGCTACAGTTGCTGCTGCGGTTAACTACATCAATACAAACGGAACTTCAGGAACAGGAACAGTTCAGTTTGATATTGCTGCAGGTCATACAGAAACTGCACCGGCTGGTGGATTCAACATCACGGCTACGGGTACAGCGACAAGAGGAATTGCTTTTGTGAAAAGTGGTGCAGGTGCGAATCCTACATTTACAGCTTCGCCTTCACAAACTGTTGGTTCTGTATCAGATGCGGTATTCAAACTTGTGGGAGCTGACTATATAACTCTTGATGGTTTGACCATGCAGGAAAATGCAGCTAACACTGTTTCAGGAACTGCTGCAACTAATAATATGACTGAATTTGGTGTAGCCTTATTATATGCTTCTTTAACTGATGGTGCTCAGAATAATACCATCAAGAACAATACAATCAGCCTTAACAGGACTTACCTCAATACTTTTGGTATCTACAGTAATACACGCCACAGTGCAACTGTGATGACAACTGCTGCAGAGGTTACAGCTGCTTCAGGTTCTAACAGTAATAATAAAGTTTACACCAATGCTATCAGCAATGTGAATTATGGTGTTGTATTTATTGGAGCGGGTACAACTTTAGCTGCTATTGATAATGGAAATGATATCGGTGGAGCATCACCGGTGACAGGCAATACCATCACTAATTGGGGTGGAGGATCTGCACTTACAGCTTATACTTCATTAATTACAAATAACTACGGTATCATCGCTAATCAGCAGATTAATGATAATATATCATATAATACAGTTATAAGTGCTGCATTGGCCACTGCTATTACTCCTGGCGGAATTGCAAAACTTTATAGTGTTGCATCTCCTACAAGCGGTACGATTACAAGTACTATCAATAATAATACTGTGGCAGTAACTAATAACCCAACAGCTGCTGCAATAGGTGTTATTGGTATCAATAACCAAGGCTTAACTCCGTTATTGGCATCAGCTACGATGAGTATCAATGACAACACAGTACAAAACTGTGTTTTGGGAGGAAGTACTGTTACAACAGGAAGTATAACAGCAATAACGAATGCTTCTATACCGGGCACTTTGAATATGAATGGTAATACCGTTGTTAATAATGCTATTACTGCGACGTCTTCAACTTCAGGTATAAATGCAGGTATTGCGAATTCTGGCGCTGCCGGAACTGTTAATATCAATAATAATATTGTAAGAAGCCTGGCTTCTACTGCAACCACAGGTCAGGTACAGGGAATCATTAATACAGGTGCTGTAGTAACGGCGTTGAATATCAACAATAACCAATTGGGTAACACTACAAGTGGATTATTCTCTACTTCAACTGCAACTTCAGGAGGGTTGTTTGGTATTGCATCCAGTGCAGGTGCCGGAACTTGCGCATTATCGATTACCGGTAATGATGTAAGAGGTATTACTTACAATGTTGCGGCTACAGCTGCCAACACTTATATCTCTAACACAGGTATTACATTATCACAAAACATCAGTAACAATACCTTTACCAATTTGAATGTAAATACTACAGGTAGTGTAACTTTCATCAGTAACAGTGTAGCTGCTCCTGCCGCTGGTTTCAAAACCATTAATGGCAACAGCATCGTTACCGGATTTAATAAAGGTGGTGCAGGTGGAACAATTGCATTGTATAATGACGGAGCTTCTTCAGTGTGTACTACACCTGTACAGAATAACAACAACAATTTCTCTAACATTACTGTAACCGGCGCCACTACAATTACGGGTTGGTTCAATAATGACGGAACAGGTGCAACACCTGCTAAAACAATTACTGGAAATACATTCAGTAACTGGACTGGTGGTACATCATCTATAATTGTACTTCAATCTAATTTTGGTGGTTCTAATACAATGTCTGGAAATACGATAAGTAACATTACCGGACAAGCTGCCGTTACCGGAATCCTGGTAGGAAGTAGCGGAACTATTGCTAACTTGTCAGTTGCATCGAATACTGTTACCGGACTTTCGTCTACAGGAACAGGAGGAACTGTAATTGGTATATCTAATGCAGTTGCCGGTTCTTCATCGTCTGAAATTGCTTCGAATACTGTCAGGACACTTTCTTCTACAGGTGCTTCAGCAGTTACCGGAATCACGGCTTCTGCATCGACAAACATCTTGAAGAATAAAATCTCTGATCTTTCAGGAAGTAATGCCAGCAGTACTGTAAACGGTATCGTTGCATCTTCAGGTACAGATAACATTTCTAATAACCTTATTGGTGATTTACGTACACCGGTGGCAAATGCAGCCAATCCGCTGAACGGTATCAACATCACCGGAGGTACAACAATGAATGTTTATTTCAATACGATTTACCTTAACGGATCAAGTTCTGGTGCATTATTTGGATCATCTGCCATTTCAGCATCTACAACGCCAAATGTAACATTGAGAAATAACATTTTTGCGAATGCTTCTACTCCAGCAGGCGCAGGTCTTGCTGTAGCTTACAGAAGATCATCTACTACGCTTACTTCTTATAATAGTGCTTCGAACAACAACTTGTTATTCGGAAGTGCTATCTATACTGACGGTACTAATACAGATGCAACACTTGCAGCTTACAAATCGAGAGTTGGATCAAGAGATGTATTGTCTTTCAGTGAAAACCCGGCTTCATTATTCGTAAGTACCTCAGGCGCTTCTGCAAGCTTCCTGCATATCAATCCTGCAACTCCGACAGGAGTAGAGAGTGGTGGTACGACAATCAGTGGATTTGCTACAGATTTTGATGGCGATACCCGTAATGCAACTACACCAGATGTTGGTGCGGATGAAGGTAACTTCTTGTTATCTGATACTTTTGGTTAGGCCATCACTTATACTTTGCTGTCAAATGGAGTTGTTGCAGCTACAAGAACAGCTTCAGCCATAACGATTACGGATGCTACCGGTGTAAATGTTGCACCTGGTACAAAACCAAGGTTGTATTACAAAAAAGCCACGGATACGAATGACCTTACCGCTACAGGTTGGAAATTCGTAGAAGCCAACGGAACTGCTTCACCATTCGACTTTACTATCGATTATTCTTTACTGAATGCGGGTTCTGTAACAGCTGGTGATGTTATCCAATATTTTATCGTAGCTCAGGATACTGCAGCTCCGAATGTGGGTATCAATTCAGGAACTTTTGCAGCATCAGCTTCAAGCGTTGCATTAACCGGTTCACAATTCCCATTAGGAGGAACTATCAACAGTTATACTATCGTTCCTGCTATAAGCGGTATCAAAACCGTATGTCCTTCAGGTTGTGATTATACAACACTAACGGTTGCAGGAGGTGCTTTTGCAACTATCAATAGTGGCGTTGTAACAGGTAATGTTACTTTACAGATTGCCGGCGATTTGACAACAGAAACCGGAGCTGTATTGCTTAATGAGTTTGCTTCACCTTATACAATTACAATTAAACCAACTGGTTCACCAAGGATAATTAGCGGAACTTCAGCTACTGCACTTATCGGCTTAAACGCTGCAGATAATGTGACTATCGATGGATCTTTAGGTACAACCGTTAATACAATTTGCCCGCCAAGCGAAGCTACCCGTGATTTGACTATCACTAACAATAATGCAGGAACTTCTTCTGCAGTTGTATGGATGCAAAGCAGCGGAACAAACGGTGCGACAGGAAATGCAGTGATTAACTGTAATTTGATAGGAAGTTCAGGTACCGCTACCTTATTTGGTGTGGGATCAGGAAGCAGTACTATCGCCCTGACCTCTTTGGGAACTTCTAATAACAACAATACTTTTGTTAATAATAGCATCAGTAAAGTACAAGTTGGTATTTTCTCTCAAGGTGCTTCTGCAGCTGCTAAAACAGCGGTACAGTAATCAGGAAAAACCTTATGAATACGGTTTCGCCTAATAACATTTCACGTGCCGGTATCTTTGTCGGATTTGACAACGGAGCAGATATTTCCGGAAACCAGATTGCGCACATGAACACCTCAGCAGCACCGGCATTTGGTATTGCGTTAGGTTTCACAACCGGTACAGGTGTTAATACTTACACAACTTTCACAGGCAATGAGGTAACCGGTGCAACGGTAACGAATAACGTTATTGACGATATTCTTCGTACTGGTGACGGAAGTAGTTTTGGTATTTGTTTAGCAACCGTTACGTCTGCAGGTGCTGCGGTTAATACAATCGCAAATAACTCGATTACACGTGTTAACACAACAGCTGCAACACCATCTGACTCACCTTATGGTATCTTAGCGGGTGGAGGTACAGTGGGATCTACACGTATCTACCATAACTCTATTTCACTTTCCGGAGTTGCTTCGGCCAGTTCCAATACATTTGGAATAGCCGTTGCGGGTACAAATCCTGTAGTTGATATCAGAAACAATATCATTGTAAATAAATCAACTACAACCAGTGCTAAAGGCTATGCATTAGCATTTGCATCTACGACATTTACTAACCTTACCTCTAACAACAATGACTTCTTTGTGACAGCTGATGCTAATCACTTTGACATTATTACAGGCGGGCTTGCAGGTACTACCGGAGTTACACTTGCGTCATGGGCAAGCACTTCATCAAAGATACTGCGTCTTTAAATATTGACCCGGCGTTTAGTTCGGCAACAGATTTAAGGCCTGCCATTGTAGCAGGAAACTCAACACTGGCTGGTGGTGGTGCCAATATTCAGGCCTCAGTACCGTCAGATATTGATTGTGGTTCAAGAAGCACTACGCCAAGTATCGGATTTAAGGAATTCAGTGTGAATATCTGTTCTGGTGCAACTGCAGGAACTGCTACACCTTTAGTGTCAGTTTTATGTGGCTCAGGTTCTACTACGATTAACGCCACCGGATATTCTTCAGGAATCAATACCACTTACCAGTGGCAATCTTCTCCTGATCAGAACACATGGACGAGTATCGGATCAGCAACATCTTTATATGCCAGCCTTTCGACAGGTACAATAACTTCAACAACTTATTACCGTTTAGAAGTTATCTGTACATCAGCGCCAGCTACTGATCATTCAACTGTTGCTACTGTTACGGTTAATACTGTACCGGTTGTAAATGTAACTCCGTCTTCGGGTGCTTATTGTGGTTCAGGAAGTGTAAACCTTGTTGCGTCAGGTGCTACGACTTATGTATGGTCGCCTGCAACAGGACTTAGTGCTACAACAGGAGCGTCCGTAACTGCAACTCCAAGTGTTACTACCACTTATACTGTAGTAGGTACTGCTAACGGATGTTCATCAGTTGGAACTACGGTGACTATTACAGTTAATGAGTCTCCTTCTACAGTTACTGTTACACCCGCTAGTACAACAAAATGTAGCGCTGACCCGGCAGTTTTACTGACGGCTTCAGGTGGTTCTTACACTAATACAATTTTGAGTGAAAACTTTAATACTTCTGCGCCTACATGGACAATTACCAATGCAGGTACTTCTCCTGCGGTAAGTAACTGGGCGTATACTAACGTTCCTTATACAGATACTGCAGGAACTGCAACTTTCTCTAACTTCACAACAGTGAATGGTGGTAAATTTGCTCTTTCTAATGCTGATGCGGGCGGAAGCGGTTCGATTACAAATTCTGTATTAACCTCTCCATCGTTCAGTACTGTAGGTTATACTGCAGCTAACGTTTCGTTCGAGCATGCTTATAAATATTGGGCTAGTGGTGACACTACCGTTAAACTTGAGATTTCAACAGACGGTGGTACCAACTGGGTTCAGTTAGTTGACTATAAAGGAACAGACAGAGGTAATTCAACTAACAATACACAAACCACTGTTCCTGCAACTGTAAGCCTTAGTGCATACTTAGGACAAGCGAACCTGAAAATTCGTTACAACTATGTATCAACATGGGGTTACTATTGGATTGTAGACGATGTTAAAGTTACCGGAACAACAACAGCTCCAATTACATGGACACCAGTTGCCGGGTTGTATACTGATGCAGGTGCTACCACAGCTTATACTTTAAATAGTCCAACGACTACAGTATATGCTAAACCGGGAACTACTGCAACTTATACTGCTACTGCTACATCTCCTACTACAAGTTGTTCTAACTTTGGTACTGCTACAGTAACGGTTGATCCGGCTTCGGTTGGAGGAGCGGTTGCTGCTGACCAGACAATCTGCTCAGGAAATACACTTTCATCTGATTTAACCTTATCAGGAAACGTTGGAAATGTAGCAAAATGGCAAAAATCTTCAAACGCTGCATTTACGGCACCTGTTGACATTGCCAATACGACTACAACACTTACTGCCGCCGCTATCGGAACATTAACGACTGATACCCTGGTTCAGGGCAGTAGTACAAAGCGGCGTATGCTCTGTAGCCAATTCATCTGCTGTACACATTACTGTAAGTGGCACAACTGTTCAGGTTCTGTTACCGGTGGTTCAACAATCTGCGAGGGCTCAACAAGCGGCATGCTTACATTAGCAGGCCATACAGGAACAATCGTTCGTTGGGAAAGTGCAGTTGCTCCATTCTCAACATGGAATCCGATAGCAAACACTACCAACACATATACATCAGGTGCTTTGACGCTGACAACCCAATTCAGAGCGGTAGTTCAAAGTGGTTCATGTCCTGAAGCGGCTTCATCTGCAACGACTGTAACTGTTGATCCTGCTACTGTTGCAGGTTCAGTTACTGGCGGTACAACTATCTGTGAAGGTGCTACAAGTGGTACACTTACATTAGGCGCGCATACCGGAACGATCGTTCGTTGGGAAAGCGCTGTTGCTCCGTTCTCTACATGGAATCCGATTGCTAATACTACAAGCACATATACATCAGGTAATTTGACGCAAACAACTCAATTCAGAGCGGTAGTTCAAAGTGGTTCTTGTCCTGAGTTTGCTTCAGCTGCGACGACTGTAACTGTTAATCCTGCTACTGTTGGAGGTTCGGTCACTGGTGGTACTACCATCTGCGAAGGTGCTACAAGCGGCACACTTACATTAGCAGGCCATACCGGAACAATCGTTCGTTGGGAAAGTGCTGTAGCTCCGTTCTCTACATGGAGTCCGATTGCTAACACGACTAATACCTATACATCTGGTGCTTTGACACAAACGACTCAATTCAGAGCCATAGTTCAAAGTGGTTCTTGTCCTGAAGTTGCTTCATCTGCAACAACAGTAACAGTTAACCCAGCTACTGCATCCGGATCGGTTACAGGTGGCACGACAATTTGTGAAGGTTCAACAAGTGGTACACTTACATTAGCAGGTCACACAGGAACAATCATTCGTTGGGAAAGTGCTGTTGCTCCGTTCTCTACATGGAACCCGATAGCTAATGCGACTGCTACTTACACCTCAGGCGCTTTAACGCAAACGACCCAATTCAGAGCGGTTGTTCAGAGTGGTTCTTGCCCTGAGGCAGCTTCATCTGCTACTACAGTAACGGTTAATCCTGCAACTGTTGGAGGTAATGTTACCGGTGGCACGACAATTTGCTCAGGTTCTGCAAGTGGTACGCTTACATTGGCGGGTCACACCGGAACAATAGTTCGTTGGGAAAGTGCTGTTGCTCCGTTCTCTACATGGAGCCCGATAGCTAATACGGCTAGTACTTATACTTCTGGTGCATTGACACAGACGACTCAGTTCAGAGTTGTTGTTCAAAGTGGTGTTTGTGCTCAGGCATTCTCATCTGCAACTACTGTAACAGTAACCGCAAGTACAACTTACTATGCAGATGCTGACGGTGATGGTTTTGGTAATTCAGCGGTTTCACAGCAGGCTTGCTCAACGCCAACAGGATATGTTACAAATAACACGGATTGTGATGATACTAATGTAAACATCTATCAAAGCGGAAGCTTATACGTAGATAATGATGGTGATCATTACTCTAATAGTAGTGCAACCGTATGTTATGGTGCAACTGCTCCTGTGGGTTACTCCCTGACCAACTTAGGTACAGATTGTAATGATAACGATCCAACAGCGCATCAGCTTTATACATTCTATGCTGATACCGATGGAGATGGTTATGGTGCCGGAGTAACTGTGCCGTTCTGTACTGCAAACGGTACAACACCACCAGCTGGTTATTCAGTTAACGCTACCGACTGTAACGATAATAATCCTAATGTAAACCCAGGTATGCCAGAGATTCCGGGTAACGGAATTGATGATAACTGTAACGGTACAACTGATACAGATGCTGTACCTTGTTCAGCTGTTACAACATGGAACGGTTCTGCATGGTCTCCATTCCAGCCGGTTGCTACTCAGGGAGCTGTCATCAACGGCAACTATTCTTCAACGGGAGATTTAGCAGCTTGTACATTGACGGTAAACAGTGGTACTGTAGTGGTTAACCCTGGACACGATTTCACCATTACAAATGCAGTAACGGTTAACGGAGGTTCATTGACATTCGAAAACAACGCTAACCTTATCCAGGTGAACGATGTTGACAATACAGGTTTGATTACAGTGAAGAGAAATGCAACAATGAGAAGATTGGATTACGTTTACTGGGGGTCTCCGGTAGCAGGCGCAGGATTTGAAATTATTCTCTCCATACACAGTGTCGCCTACGAATGCGCCAGGTTATCCAACGCCGACAGGAGCATCACGTTTCTACACGTTGAATGAACCAACGAATGGTTTTGTTGTCATCAATGAGCCACTTGGTGTTAACTTCACTGAAGCTAAAGGTTATATGCTTCGTGCACCGAACAACTTCCCGTCAAACGGAACTCAAGCCACTTTCAATGGTGTGTTTGCCGGTGTGCCGAATAATGGAATGTCATTCCTTCCAATCACCAATACTGGTGCAGGAAAAGGATTCAACATGTTAGGAAACCCTTATCCGTCAACCATCAGTGCTGATTTGTTCTTGCAACAAAACCCGGGTGAATTGTACTTCTGGACGCATACCAACCAGGATGCACCATCGGGAGCCAACTATGCGACTTATACCACTTTTGGTACAGCCTCTGCAGCAGGTGGCGCAACACCAAACGGTACAATTGCAGTTGGACAAGGATTCTTGTTGAAAACACCTTCTGCTTCGGCAATTGCAATGTTTAACAACTCGATGCGTACAGGTAACAACACTGCGACATTCTTCAGAAACGCAAATGTTGACAAACACAGAATCTGGTTGAACCTTAGCAACTCTGTTGGATTGCAAAACCAGATCCTTGTAGGTTACATGAATGGTGCTACTGATGGTGTTGACGTATCAGTTGATGCGAAGCAAATCGAAAGTGGCATTAACAACATCGCGACACTTATCGGTGATGATAAATTTAACATCCAGGCTAAAGCATTGCCTTTCGTTGATACTGATGAAATCCCGATGAGCTTCAATGCGCTTGCTGCCGGTAACTTCACCATCAGCCTTGATCATACTGACGGATTGTTCGCTGACGAGCAGAATATTTTTATCAAAGATAATCTGACAGGAACTATCCACAGCGTGAAGGACAGCGCTTATGAATTTGCAGCAGAGGCGGGTACAACAACAAACCGTTTCAGCATTGTATTCCAGAATACGAATCTACATTTTGAAAACCCAACATTCACTGCGAATGATGTGGTTGTATTCAAACACGATAATGTACTGAACATTAATTCAGGCAGCATCGCAATGAAAACTGTTAGAATATTTGATGTTCGTGGAAGATTCATTTATGAAAGAACTGACATCAATGCTACTACAACTGCGCTTAAAGACTTGAGAGCAGAGCAGGAGGTACTTTTGGTACAAATCACTTCACAAAACGGAGAGGTTGTTACTAAGAAAGTTGTTTATTAGTCTTAATATTTTTTGAATAAAGAAAAAGCCTTCCGGGAAACCGGGAGGCTTTTTTGATTTAGCACAGTTTGAATTGAAAATTTAGACTTTGTGGATTTGATATTTGCATAAGAATCTTGTATTTGGCTATGTACCTATAAATAAAATATATTAACATAAATAGACAAATTTGTCTATTTGCAATTATCTTTGTTGCATGACAAAACAAAGAGGACAAGTCGTTATCGACAAAATATTAGATACTGCTGAGCGCCTGTTTATGCTCAGGGCTATAATAATACCGGCATAAACCAAATAATTGAGGAGGCGAATATTGCTAAGGCATCGCTATACAAGCACTTCGAATCAAAAACTGACCTTATGGTCGCATATTTGGAGCGTTTTCATCAAAATTGGTTTGAACGCCTGCAATCGGAAGTAGAAAAAGTTCCAAGCCCAAGATTAAAACTACTGGTTATATTAGATTACCACCTTGATCGTCAGGAAACTAGGGCTTATGGTGGCTGTCCATTTATAAAAGCGAATAGCGATGCAGGTGATTCTGACCAAAGGATTCTTTCTGAAATCCAACAAGCCAAAGTGCGGCTTAAACAATATATAACCGAACTCGTTGCTGATTCAGGACATAAAAAAATCTTATCTGACAACGAATTGGCAGAAACAATTTTCTTGCTGATGGAAGGTGGAATAGCAGCAGCATCCGTATTCAAGCATGGCATCGACCTGGAAGCCGCTAAATCAATCCTTAAAAAACTCATCTAAATGGAACAATCAAAAAATAAATGGCTGGAGTTATCCATCGTATTATCGGCTCCGTTGCTATCGGTTATCGACGTTTTCATCATTAACGTCGCCATACCTGCCATAAAAAGAGGCGTACATGCAAATGATGCCGAAATACAGTTTGTCATTGCAGGATATTTATTGGGCTACGCGGCTTTCCTGATCACTGGCGGCCGCACCGGAGACCATTTCGGACGTAAGAAAGTCTTTTTCTGGGGAATGCTGGCATTTACTGTCGCTTCATGTTTCTGCGGCTTATCCATGAATGCTTTACAGCTCAATATTACCCGATTTGTACAAGGTTTAAGCGCGTCGTTTATGGTGCCACAAACTATTGCCTTTATTCAGGTGTTGTTTACCGATACGAAAGAACGCGCTAAAGCAATCGGGATGTTTGGCATTACGCTCGGAGTTGCTGCTGTCATCGGCCAGGTACTGGGCGGTTATTTGTCAGATACCCATTGGGCTATCGAAGGCTGGAGGCTTATTTTCTTTATCAATCTGCCGATTGGAATTATTACTTTATGGGCAACACATAAATATGTACGCGAAACACAAACAAATAAAGGCAGTAAATTTGATTACTCAGGTATTTTCATCCTTACTGTTGCCCTTTTTTGCCTTATATTTCCACTGATTGAAGGCCGCGAGAATGGATGGCCCTTGTGGAGCATTGCACTGCTGATTGCATCCATCGGAATATTTGCCTACTTCATCCGCAACCAAAAACAAAAGCTGGCCAATCACGAAAATCCACTTATTGATGTTCGATTATTTCAAATTAAAGATTTTAATATCGGACTATTTGCAGCATTGTTCCACTTTATGCTGCATACTTCCTATCTGCTCCTAAGTGCGGTATACCTCCAAAACGGACTTGGCGTATCCGCATTAGATTGTGGATTATATTTTATTTTCCCGGGTGTATTGTTTATAATATCATCAATGCTGGCGCCTAAATTAATGCTGCTTTTCGGAAAACGCGTGATGCAAACCGGTGCGCTTCTTCTTGGGGTTACATTTCTGATGCAGATTGAATTCCTTAAGCCTGGTAGTAGTACTTTCGTGATCATATCTCTTATGGGCGCATGGGGTTTCAGTAATGGACTTGTGCTGCCTGCCTTATTGAATGTTACACTCAAAAGTGTTCCTGTTGAATATGCCGGTGCTGCGGCGGGTGTATATTCTACGTTTCAACAAACTGCGTCTGCATTGGGTGTAAGCATTATCGGTGGCATCTTTTTTTATTTTTCTGCAGATGGATGGCAAACCGCTTATACAGCAGGCATGATTGCCATATTGGTTTGTGTTGTATTGGTCAGCTTAATGCTATTCCTATTGCCCGATACAAAACAATCTTTGCAAAATCAATCACGAACAGCCGCCGCTATCGAATAATCCATAATCAGATAATCATAACACTTTTAAAAAAATCCATATGAAAAATTCAGTACAAATTTTCAGAAACCTCCACGAAAACGACACACCTCTGATATTGCCACTTGCCTGGGATGCTGCAAGTGCAAAGTTATTCGCCAACGCCGGCGCAAAGGCTATAGCGACTTCGAGCGCAGCGTTATCATGGGCTTTGGGATATGCTGATGGCAATAATGTGCCGTTCGATAAGCTTAAAGCTGTCGTTGAAAATATTTTGCGGGTAACCGATCTCCCTTTATCTGTTGACGTTGAAGGCGGTTATAGCGAAAATACGGATAAGGTTGCCGAAAAATGTCATGCAGCTTGTGAGATTGGGAATTTCTGGCATTAATATAGAAGATGCTGATGATTCGTTTGAATTGTTGCTGGAAAAGATTCGGAAGATAAGAGAAAAACTTACTTCGGAGAAAGCAGATATTCATATTAATTTTCGAACAGATGTTTATCTCAAAGAGCTTGTAAATCCGGAAAATCAGGTAGCTGAAACAATTCGTCGTGGTAATGAAGCAAAAATGGCCGGAGCCGACAGCTTATTTGTTCCGGGACTGACCGACCTGCAATCTGTCAAAACAATTGCTTCAGAAGTAGCGCTACCAATTCATGTTATGGCCTGGGAAGGCTTACCGAATGCGTCAGAATTGAGTAAATTTGGCGTAAAACGATTGAGTGATGGCGCGCGTATTGCAGCAGTTGTTTGGAAATCTGCTGCGAAAGCCGCTCATAATTTTATGACTACAGGAGATTCAGAACCGTTGGTTGACGGAAACTGGGAGTTACAGCAATTGCTGGCCGATTAAATTGATGACAATCATTAAGATATGCCCGGATACAAGCAATAAAAAATCCCTTAAAGGGATTTATAAATTTTTAGATTTTGCGATATTTTGCCTGCAGATATAAATTAAAAAAGGAGTGAAAAACTATCATCTTTCACTCCTTTTTTATTATTTCGATTAACCGCAAAGTTAATATGACACCTTCTTAGTTACCAATCCGCTATCTGTATCAATATTCACAACCAATACCTGTTGTTCAGCTTTCAGATTGTTGATAACAGTTGCGCTTGCATTGATATCTTTCACTTCAAGCAACAAACGACCTCTTACGTCAAAAATCTGTACGCTATTCATTAAAGCTTTTCCTGCATTAATATGTAAAGCCTCATCTTTTTTGAAAATAAGTACGCTGTTAGCATCTGCATATTGGTTTTCAACTCCAAGTGTGCTGTCTTGCGTATATCCTACAGTCAATCCCGGTGCAGCAGCGGGCGACGACAATCCGTAAACAAAACTAGGTGTAGTAGTGCCATTTTTATAACCTGTTACAGCCGGAGCGGTTGAACCTGATTTGATAATGTCGTTAATCCAAAGTTGGGCATTACCATTACCGGTAAATGCAACTGTATTGGTAAAACGGTACCTGCCAATTCTATAAGTTCCGTTTGGAATCAAAACAGAAGATGATCCGGGAACAAGCGTTCCAATCACACGCAATTGGCCATAGCCATTTACTAATCCTCTGTAGGAACCAACCCCGTTTACTCCGGAAAAATCCAGTCCGTTAAAAACGGCATCACGCGTACCCGGAAGCAAAACAAAACTACCTCCATTTGGAGCAGTTGATGGTGTACCGCCGTTTAGTATTGCAGGATTAAAATTGATACCATATTGTAAATTTCCGATTTTGATTCCGCCATCGGCCAGTGCCGTTCCTGTATGGTTAACAACGAGATTGACGTCGAAATCTAATGTGGTAGGAGATGGAAATGATGGATTTCCAAGAGTAAGTTTAAAATTAGCGCCTTCAACTTGAGCGAATCCTGAATAGGAAAGCATTAATAACGAAAGAAGCAACAACTTCTTACAGCTGTGTGTAGTGATTTTCATAATAAAATTGGATTAGGTTTTGGTAAAAAGTGAAATGCAGGATTAAATTATCACTTTTTCGAGGGATAAATATAAAAAAAATAGTTGTAACAAGATGAATTTTATAAATTATTTTAAATATTTTATTTATAAACGCTTGTTACAGTATTATTTACAGAGTTTGTGCGACTTTATTCTCTTATAAATATTGAGTCGATTGAGAAAATTTAGCTATCTGATTATTATGAATTTCGTGTGAATATTTTAATGTTTTAAGTTACGCGCTCCCAAATTTTACTAGCATAACGAACTTTAAAGTTTAAAAAATTGCCATTATTATAAGTTAAAAATTTGGATAAGTCGTTAACTTTTTTATTGAATTTTTTTACATAAAGCGGTAATTTAAAATCCAATTTTATGCAAAAATCTAATACCGTTTGCATACGATTTTATGCTTTTTGGTGATCAAAATAAATGTCATATCCCATAAATTATTGACTGATAAATTTTTAAAAAATCAATGTTTCAAACGATATAGAAATGCAAGAATTTTCGTTAAATTATTTTTTAAGAATATTTAACAGGCATCCTCCTAATAATTATTTTAACAACGCAAAAGTGCTATTCGTCGTTTTTATTTTGCTTTTAGACGGTATTAGTTGTTAGAAGAAAATGGTATAAATAATATTACCCATTAATTACAACAAAACCTAACCAATGTGGAGGGTGATATTTTATATTTCCACCGCATTTTTTTACTGATTTCTGGAACGTCGCAATCCATTTATGATTTACCAAGTGTAAGGTATAAATAGGATTGAAGGATCT
Organism: Flavobacterium sp. 3HN19-14; assembly: GCF_051373205.1. NCBI lineage: Bacteria > Pseudomonadati > Bacteroidota > Flavobacteriia > Flavobacteriales > Flavobacteriaceae > Flavobacterium > Flavobacterium sp. 3HN19-14. Next base: position 2,640,976 of record NZ_JBPPZT010000001.1, on the reverse strand, counting down.
TCGTTTTAGATAATGTATTGTAATTTGGAACGTCGCAATTCATTTATGATTTTACGTAAGTAAAACTATAAAGAGGGTTGAAAGGATCTTCGTTTTAAATGAAATACTGTGTTGGAACGTCGCAATTTTTTGAGTTTTTACTTATGTAAAAGCATAAATCTGATTGGGGAACTTCGTTTTGACACGCTGTACTGTTATATCCATATTTGGTTATGGTTTTGTTTGCAATTTACATTGAATAGCAAACCTAACACCAACCAGTATGAGAAATTCATTACAAAAATCAACCTTCCTATTATTCCTAATTTTACTCTGTTTAGGATTTAGTCATCAAGTTTTTTCGCAAGTCAGCGGCGATTTCAGATCAACAGCCAATGGGCCATGGGGATCTTCAACAACCTGGCAACGCTACAACGGAACTATATGGGAGGCATCTGGTACAGGTGCTAACAATCCCGGGCAAACGCCAACTGCCACCAGCGCTGTATTTATACAGGTGGGGCATACGGTGACCCTTGGTGCTAATTCTTCCTGTGGTGACTTGCATTTGAATGCTGCGACAGGCCAATCTCGATTATCGTTAGGTGCTAACACGCTAAGCGTGTATGGTAAATTAAGAGCATATACCGGTACTTTAAATACCATTCCAGGTGCTTCGACGACAACATTATCGCCTTTTGTGACTTGGATAAGCGCTACTACAGGTAAATTATCGATAGCAGGTAATACCAGAGTATTGACTGCAAGTACCGATTGGGGTGCAGGTAATGCCGGAGCGGCAAATCCTTCAAGTTTTGATTTTGAAGTGAATTTGAATCCGGGACAAGTTGTCACGGCAAATACAAGCATAAAAGCAAGAACGTTTGATATCGTTGCCGGAACTTTGAAAGTTGATGGTGCTAACCGACTTGCACCTGACACAGGTGTTGCTGCCGGAAGTAACTTCACCATCCAAAGTGGTGCCATTGTTGAAACCGATGGAACAGGGACAGCAGGTAATGCCGTAATTGGAAGAACTGGTTCAGGAATTGGTGGAACGCTGCAAATTAATTCCGGAGGAATTTTAAGATTGACAGGATCTGCTCCGAGAATTGCAATGACCACGATTACAAATAATGGCACTGTCGAATATACGGCGGCAGGAAATCAGACGTTCGTGCAATCAACCAATACAGGTGCTGTTGATATGCCTTCTTATACGAATTTGGTTGTATCAGGAGGCGGGACTAAAACATTAGCATTAGCCAGTTCAGTCTCGGGAACGATGACAGTTGCAAGTGGAACGACTTTAAACAACAATGCATTTAACCTTACTTTAAGTTCAAACTCCGATTACAGCGTTACTGGTGTTATCTCTGGTTCGGGTGCTTTGATTAAAACGGGTACAAATATTCTAACATTATCTGCGGCAAGCGGAAATAATACAGCCAATACCTATACAGGCGCAACAACAATCAATTCAGCAGGCTCGGGAACAATTAATGTTACCGGGCTTTCTGGTATTTCATCGACAGCGATTACAAGAGATACACAATCGGTAACTTTTAGTTCTGCAACTCCGGCTGTCGGTACTTACAAATTATTTCCGGGTGCACTTACGGTGAATACCCAAAGTTTTTCCCATAATGCCAATATCACAAAAATAGTTACCTTCAATTATACTACAAGCACTGTAACTGTTTCGGACGCTACGATTACAACTTCAGCAATTTCACCGACATCTTATTGTGCCGGCGCAAATGTTTCAGTTGCATTCACATCGAATATTGCAATTTCTGGAACTTACACAGTTCAATTGTCGAATGGTTCTGGAAGTTTTGCCTCACCGGTTACAATTGGAACGGGTACTTCTTCTCCGATTGCTGCAACAATTCCGGGCGGAGCTGTTGCAGGAACTGGTTACAGAATCAGAGTTGTTAATACTGGTGATGGAATTACAGGTTCGGATAATGGTGTCAATCTTTCTGTCAGCGGAACAATTTTAGTTTCTGTAAGCACAACAAACGTTAACTGCCCGACTTTGAATGACGGAACAGCTTCTGTCACTTCGGCAACGGGTGGTGTAAGCCCTTATTCATACAGCTGGTCAAACGGTGGAAATACATCAGGTATTACCGGACTTACTTCTGGCAGCTACTCGGTTACTGTGACCGATGCTAACGGATGTACCGGTACAGCTTCAGGAACTGTCGGAACGAATAACGGCCCAGTCCACAATCAAACTAAAAACACATATTTCTGTACAATCCAAACTGCTATCAATGACGCGCTGACTGCAAACGGCGATATCATCACGGTTGATCCGGGTACTTATAACGAACAGGTTTTGGTTAACAAAGCTGTTACGATTAAAGGTATCGGTGTATCACAACCTGTTGTAAACTTTACAGGAACGGTGACCGGAAAGCCAACTTTGTTTGATGTTTCTGTCGATGGAGTAACTATCGAGAACATCCACTTCAATGTTGACCTCGCAAAATTAAGAAGCGCGATCATCGCATCAGCTTCAGGTCTGGATAACATCACAGTGAAAAATAACGTCATTGATGCTTATGGAACTCCAGCCGGAAGTTACGGAGACAGAAACGCAGTGAGCGTTAACTATTCAGGAACTGTGAATTATCGTTTTGCATCAGGAGGTGTAGACAATGTAGTATTTACAGGAAATACTGTAAATGGTACAGCGCCGGGAAGTTATTTCCGCGCCGGTATTTCGCTTGATGAAGGTGGGTTGACGGCTACCGGAAATACATTAACTACAATTAATCATGATGTGCAATTGAGATTCTCTTCAAACGGAGCAAGTACAATCAGCAATAATAATTTTAATGGTGGTGGTGTAGAATTGGCGGAACAGAATTCAGGCTCGATTACGCTTACTAATAATACATTCACAGGAGCCGGTGCTCCGGGTGCTGCATTATTGAGAATCAGAAATAATCAGGCGAATGTTGCGCATACCATTTCAGGAAATACTTTTACCAATTTCGATTGGGCGATTTCATTGGAAAATATGAAAGCGGTTACTTTGGATGACAATACCTTCACAGGATTGAATGCCAATTCACGTGCGGTTGTTGTTAATACGAAATCAATTTCAAGCAACTCGAGTTCGATTGTTCAGACTGCCAATTCGGCTGCAATGACAAATAATACATTTGGCGGTGCTGGAATTGGATTGACTTTCCAAAACCACGATAGTGATAATGACAGTTATGGTACTTACACTGTTGGTACTTCAGGAAATGCAAATGAGTTTGCGTCGACTTTAACTGAATTTATCCATTTTGATAACCAAACCGGTTCAACAAATGCTTCAACTTTTCCAACTTACCCAACTACAGGTGGCTGGCCGACAACTATGGCTTGTTGGGATCAGAGGATAGATATCCAAAATAATACTTTTGATATTGGCGCCGGACAACAATCACCGACAGCAATGTCAATTTCAGAGCGCGCTACGTTGGAAGGAAAACTATTCCACAAAGCAGATGCTTCTTGTACAGGTGATTTGGTATATTACTTACCAATTACGAATACAACCCAAAATACGAAATTCTTATACATAGCTGAAGCGATTGCAGCAGCAAATTCAGGAGATACGATTACGGTTTCTGAAGGTAAATATGCTGAGAACCTTGTAGTCGACAAGCCATTGACGATTTTAGGTCCGAATTCATCAACAGATGGATGTTCAGGAAGCCGTGTAAATGAAGCTGTCTTGACCACTGCGGTTTCAGATATTGCTGGTAATACAGCTTATTCAATTGTAGATATCCAGGCTTCAAACGTAACGATTTCAGGTTTCACAATTGATGGGGATAATACTTCAATTACAACCGGAAAAACAAGTACAACCGGAGCAGATATTGATATTGCTGTAGGTTTGACAAGATATGTAACAGGTAACAATACCGTTATTACCAACAATATCATCAAAAACGTTTCTTACTTTGGTGCTGAGCTTTATGATTACCCTGCAGGAATTGCTTCTTCAGGTAACGTAATTTCGAATAATAAATTTCAGGATTTAGGTACATACGATGCTACATCAGGAATCTCCGCTTGGGGAGGTGGTGTATTGCTTTACAACAACCAATATGCAGTGGTTACCAATAACTGTATGACGAATGTTCGTCTTGGTGTACAGACAGGCAACTTCAGCCAGGCTAATCCTGGTGCAGCTGCTACCATTTCAAATAATACAATTCAAGCACGTAGGAGTGGTGTCTTCCATAACTTGCATTATGGCGCATCGACTTCGCCATTCACGTTTAACAACAACAACATTACCGCTCTGAACAATGCTAACGAAACCCGTTGGTATGGTTTATCATTCGGTTCATTGTCTTCACCTGGTCCTGGAAGCAGTGCTTCAGGAAATACAATCGACGGTTCAGGTACTTCAATTGCAACTGTTGAAGGTATCAACATATGGAACTGTCAGGCAACTACAACAATTTCAGGTGGTACAATCAGTGGCGTAAAGCAAGGTGTCAACGTAAATAATTATGAAGGGTACAGCAGCAATGCTGGTAACGACACATCAGCAGTAATTGATGGTGTGACCATTACAAGTCCGTCAGTTGCCGGTATCTTGATTAATGACAACCCTTTAAATACAAATGGTACTACTGCCGGTGCAGAAGTTAAAAACTGTACCATCACAGGTGCGCCAATTGGTGTTTATTTAAGTGGTGCTGATACTTTCGGAAATATCCACGATAATAACAGCATCAGCGCAACTCAGATTGGTATTAGCGTAAATGGTTCTGCAATCAGTGCAACTAAACCACTTACCTTAAATAATAACAGCATTGCACTTGCGGCACAACTTAACGGAGCCACCCCAACGGTAGGTATTTCGTTGACTAATGTTTCAGGAACACAAGCTGCGACTACACAAAACAATACAATTAGAGGTTCTTACTACGGATACCTGGTTTATAATGTAAATACAATTCCGGCTACTAAAGTCGAAGGTGGTTCGGTAACAGGAATCATGCAAGGACTTGCAGCAATCAATGTTGATCCTGTAACAGGAACTTCATTCTCTCCGTCATTAATCGATGTTGATGGCGTTTCGATGTCAGGATTTACGGGTGATTATCCAGCTCAAACCGGAAGAAACTTCCACGCTGGTGTTTATGTATTCACAGGTGGAAGCAACACCGCTGCAAAAATTACTTCTAAAATTAATAATGTAAGCGTTTCAGGAACAGGCAAAATCTCAAATGATTCTGCCGGTTTATCTTTCTCTGACTTCTCAACAGGCGCAGGTAACAGACAAGATATTGCTGTAACAGCTTCTACTATTTCAGATAATGCGAATCGTGGTATCAACGTTAGAGGTGGAAATGCCTTGGTTGACATTGCAACTTCTACACTTACAGGAAACGGAAATGATCCAATCGGAACAGGAGGAAACAACGGTTTCGGAATCGTTGCAAGAGCTAATGCAGTTTTGAATGTTCACAATAACTTTATTACGAATCCGGCTTCTTCTACAGTATCGGTAACCGGAATTCTTAACGATGGTGCCGTTATAACTGCTTTTGAAAACAAATTTGACAATAACGGAAATACTGCAAACGGTAAATTAGCTGTAAGTGCAGGCAATCTTATCACTGCGACTTGCAATACCTGGGTGTTGATTGTTCAGATTTAGCAACCGTTATTTCAGGAAATGTAACTTACAAACCTTTCATTTCAACAGCTACTGACAGTGATGGTGCAACAGGTTTCCAACCGGTACCCTGGTTCTTGTACGGGTGATACTGCAGCGTTGACTGGCGTTACACCTTCTTCTGCTTCGGTATGCGAAGGTACACCTGTAAGCTTAACACTTAGCGGCCTTACAAATGGTGTAACAGATTTTGCTTACACTGTAAATGGTGATCCTTTCACAGTAACAGGAGTAACTGTAACTGGCGGCTCTACAACTTTTGATGATACACTTTATGGAGTAGGCACTTATAATGTTATTGTTACATCAGCAACTATCGGTGGCTGTACAACAACATTTACATCTAATAATACGACATCATTTACTGTTAAACCTAATCCAACGATTAGTGGTGTTAGTCCATCTGCTTCGGAGGTATGTGAAGGAGCATCTGTTAGTTTCACAGCTTCAGGTCTTTTAAATGGCGTAACAGATTTCACTTATGCTGTAACAAATGTCAATCACAATAATGACCCAAGAAGACCAGCATTAGACCTTATAACTTTAAATGGCGTTACAGTAACCGGCGGAACATACACTTTCCCTTCTGCTGTTTACCCTGTAGGAACTTACGAAATTATAATCGTATCTGCTACAGTTGATGGATGTCTAACAGAGTTTACTTCCGGTAATACGGCTAGCTTTATTGTTAATCCGAACCCAGTTTTAGATACAGTTAGCGCAAATGCTGTTTGTGACGGAACTGCAACGGATATCCATTTGACAGGTTTGCTGCATAATTCATCTGGTGTTATTACTTATACCATTAATGGTGGAAGTCCGTTGACACAAGCATTTACAGCAGACGGAAACGAATTCAGCTTTGCTACTGCTGTACTTACTATGGCAGATAACGGTCATGTAGTTGAAATCACCAAATTGACTAATAATGGTACAAACTGTGAAACTAGCTTCACAGGTAAAACCGCTACTTTAGTAGTGCAAGCGACTCCAAATGCAGGAACAGACGGTGCGCTTTCAGTATGTATTGGCAGTACTCCAAGCGAGGCGCAATTGTTTGCAGCTTTAGGCGGATCACCTGATACGGGCGGTACTTGGAGCCATGTTGGTCTGATTTACACTTATACTGTAAACGCGACTTCACCATGTACTATAAATGATACCGCTACTGTAACAGTATCTGAAAACCCGCTTCCAACTCCGGTAATCACAGGCGCTAACATATTGACTTGTGCTAACCCAACTGCTACATTGAGTGCAGGAAGTTATGCAAGCTATGTTTGGTCACCAAACGGAGAAACTACGTCAACAATCACGACAATAGCAAATACAACACAAACCTATAGTGTTACAGTGACTGATGCTAATGGTTGCAGCAATTCTGCCAGCTACACTGTGACCTATTATCCTGTAACCAATCAGACAACGAATACTCATTATTCAACTATTCAGGCGGCGATTACTGCTGCCAATCCTAATGATGTGATCAACATCTGTAAAGGAACATACACAGAAACCATCAACATCAACAAAGCTTTAACGCTTAACGGACCAAATGCCGGAACTCCGGGAACAGGTTCAAGGGTTGATGAAGCGATCTTAACCAACTGTTCAATCGACATCAACAATGCCGGTGATACAACATTAGATGGTTTGACGATATTTAGAAATGACGCGACCGCAGGAGTCCAATTGGTACTTGATGGGGGCGGAATAAACACGGTTCAAAACTGTATCTTCGAACGTAAAGGTTCAGTTACCGGTACTGATATGTGGGCATTGACTACAACCACAGGTGGCGGTAATAAAGTAATCAAAGACAACAAAATCTTCGGAGATAATTCAGGAGGCTTGTTCAGCGGACACAAATCATGGGCAAGAGGTATTTATATAGATAAAGGTGCTTTCACTGTTTCTATCACAGGAAATACTTTTATGTACATCCGTAGTGCAATGAATATGGATGATTACAGTACTAACAATACTGTAAGTGGTAATACATTCAGTTATAACGGTACGCACATCTCTTTAGGCGGCGCAGTACCAACAACAGGAAGTTATTCATTAGGAGCTAACAACTTCATCAATGATCCTGCTTCAACAATGATTAACTTGAGCAGCGTTGCTGAGAGCTTCAGATTCGACATTACATCTTCAAAATTGAATGGTACTCTTTTCGGAAGTCTTACAGATGCTCAATTGTTTGATGTTGAAGCCAGAATGGCGCACAAAACTGCCGCTAAAAAAGGTAAAGTAATTTACAAAGCGGGCAACCAATATGTAAACAACTTTGTAGGTAAAGTAGACGTTATTCAGAATTCAGTTAAATATGCTGATGCGAATGACGTAATCAACCTTCAGGCTGGAACTTACCCTCAGAATGTTGATATCGATAAATCGAATATCACACTTCAGGGAGTTGAAGCTACAAGATCTTTATATGTTTTGAATGGTGCGACTTTAGCGTCAGGCGCTAATGGAGTTAACATCCGAAATGGTAAAGTGAATGTTGCCATCAAAAACTTAACAATTTCAGGATTCACAGGCGGTTCAGGTAACAGTAACGGTGATATCTATGCTAATGGATTGACCAATGGCCTTACAATTGACAACGTTGCAGCAGTTTCTGCAAGACCAGCTTCAGGAATTTATATCTCAGGTTTGGGTGACATTCAGGACGTAACGGTTAATAACTGTTTGGTTTCTGACCACGGCGCAGGAGCAAGAGGTATTGTTATCTGGAACGGATTCAAGAAAAACATTAAGTTTACTAATAATACAGTAACTAACAACAACTGTTGCGGAATTGAATTGGCAGACGGGACAGCATCAGGCGTTACTGTAACAGGTAACACGATTACTATCGGAAGCGGTGACAACGGTATCGGTCTTTGTGGACTTAACACAAACTTCGGACCAACTTAATCAACAGTAACAACATCACAGGCGGAGGAAGATTCGGTATCGAATTGAAAAACCCTGACGGTGCCACAGTAAGCAATAATATCGTGAACATGACATCGGCGAACGCTGATTTGAGAGATCGTGCTGGTATCGCAGTAATGCGTAGGGCATACCTTGCTGCCGATGATAACGGTGTGAATGTACCAAACAATGTTTCGGTTACCGGTAACACAGTTACAGGTTATACCCAGTCTTCAACAAGTGACGGTTACGGAATCGTAGTTGAAGGAACTAACCATAGAGTTACCGGAAATACGGTAAGCAATTCTGATATCGGTATCCAACAACAAGCCGGAAACCAACCTTACACAGGTTTAGGTTCAGATGATGGTGACCAGAATAACAAAACAGATAACTATTTCGGAAGAGGAAATTCACCTACTTTATGTAATGTAGATGTATCAGGAAATACCTTCTCAGGAAATACTACAAACGAAAGAATCGTAACAGGAGGTGGAGTAGGTACAATAGTACTGACTGTAACACCTACAGTTGATGATCCTGCTGATCAAGTACATTGTGCTGGTGAAAATTCAGCTACAACTTTTACAGGAAATGCATTGCCAGGAGTGGTTTATAACTGGACGAATGACAATACCAACACCGGACTTGCCGCTTCAGGTAGTGGAAACATCAGCTATACCACCGCAAATACTACTGGTATTGCACAAACATCTACAGTAATAGTGACACCGGTTGCAAATGGTTGCGAAGGAGAGCCACAGGTATTTACAATTACTGTAAATCCAAATCCGACTTTAGGAACAATAACCGCTGCTCCTGTATGTGCAGGAAATACAACAACTGTTTCTTACACAGGATTGCTTCCAAATGTATCAGGAACAATTACCTATACTTATAACGGTGGCGCTACTTACTTAACAGAATCAGGAACTGCTGACGCTTCAGGTAATTTTACTTATACGACACCAGTACTTTCAATGGCAGAAAATGGCCTTGTAATCTCTGTTACGAAAGTGCAAATAACGGGAACAGGTTGCGAATTGAATTATGCAATCGGTGCTAAAACAGTTACACTGACTGTTTATCCGAACCCTACATTATCAACAGTAACTGCGGCTACTGTATGTGAAGGAAACGCAACGAATGTGCTTTTGTCAGGTTTATTGCCTGGTACTTCAGGAGTTGCTACTTATACTGTAAATGGAGGTAGTGCACAAACACAAGCCTATACTGTTGCAGGTGACGGAACATTCAGTTTCGCTACTCCGATACTTACTATGGCAGAGAATGGTTATGTAGTTGAAGTTACTAATCTTACGAATAATGGTACAAATTGTACAACTGCATTTACAGGTAAAACTGTCGCTTTAACGGTTCAACGTAATCCAAATGCGGGAACAGACAGTACGCTTACAGTTTGTACTGGCTACAGTCCAACTGATGCTGAATTATTCGCAGTGTTAGGCGGATCACCTGATGTTGGTGGAACATGGAGCCATGTTGGTTTAGTATACACTTATACTGTAAATGCTACAGCACCGTGTAATACAGCTGATACATCAGTGGTAACAGTATCTGAATATGCACTTCCAAATCCTGTAATCACAGGTGCGAATACATTGACATGTGCTAATCCGACAGCTACATTGAGTGTTGGCAATTATGCAAACTATCTTTGGTCGCCAGGTGGAGCAACAACACAGTCAATCACGACTGCGGCTAACACAACACAGACTTATAGCGTTACAGTAACCGATGGAAATGGTTGTAAAAATACAGCTAGTTACACGGTGACTTATTTCCCTGTAACCAACCAGACAACAAATACACATTATTCAACTATTCAGGCTGCAATTACTGCTGCTAATCCGAATGACGTGATTAATGTTTGTAAAGGAACTTACACAGAAACAATCAATATCAACAAAGCATTGACCATCAACGGACAAATGCCGGAATTCCTGGTACAGGTTCAAGGGTTGACGAAGCTACTTTGGAGAACTGTTCTATCGACATCAACAATGCGGGTACAACTATCCTTGACGGTCTTCGTGTATACCGTACGGATGCAGTAGCACTTGACCAAATCATCATGGACGGCGCTGGTACAAATACAATCCAGAACTGTATTTTCGAAAGAATGGGTTCGACTACTGGTGTATTTGCAAGAGCGATTACAACATCTTCAACAGGTGGTGTGAAAAACATCCTTAACAATAAATTTACCGGTGACGGGTCAAGTCTTTTCAGCACTCATAAAACATGGAATAACGGTATCTACATCAACGGCGGTGTCGCTGTGGTGAACATCACCGGAAATACCATCATGAATACAAGAAGCGCTATGAACATTGATGATTACAGCGCAAGCCTGAACATCAGCGGAAACACTTTTAATAATAATGGTACGCAAATGTCATTGGGTGGAACTATACCTACAACAGGCAGTTATGCATTAGGAGCAAACAACTTCATCAACAATGCTGCATCAACGATGATCAACATGAGTAATGTTGCTGAAAGCTTCAGATTCAACATAACTTCTTCAACGCTTAACGGCATTTCTTTCGGAAGCCTTACTGATGCACAATTATTTGATGTAGAAGCAAGAATGGCCCACAAAGAAGTGAGCGCCGGCAAGAAAGGTAAAGTAATTTACAAAGCGGGTAACCAATATGTAAATAATGTGGTTGGTAAAGTGGATAACATCCAGAATTCAGTAAAATATGCTGATGCCAACGATGTCATCAACCTTCAGGCTGGTACTTATGCTCAAAAAGTAGATATCGATAAATCGAATATTACACTTCAGGGAGTTGAGTCAACCAGAGCATTGTATGTATTGAACGGGGCATCACTTGCTGTAGGCAGTAACGGTGTGAACGTACAAAACGGGAAACAAAACGTTGCTATCAAAAACCTTACAATCTCAGGATTTACAGGAGGTTCGGGTAACAGCAACGGTGATATCTATGCAAATGGATTGACCAATGGTCTTACTATCGATAACGTTGCTGCTGTATCTGCAAGACCAGCCTCAGGAATTTATATCTCAGGTTTAGGCGACATTCAGGACGTAACAGTTAATAACTGTTTGGTTACTGACCATGGAGCAGGAGCCAGGGTATCGTTATCTGGAACGGATTCAAGAAAAACATTAAGTTCACCAACAACACCGTTACCAATAACAACTGTTGTGGTATCGAATTGGCTGATGGTACTGCTTCAGGTGTAATTGTGACAGGTAATACGATTACTATCGGAAGTGGAGACAACGGTATCGGATTATGTGGACTTAACACTAACTTCGGTGCAAACTTAATCGACAACAACAATATCACGGGTGGTGGAAGATTCGGTATCGAATTGAAAAACCCTGACGGTGCAACGGTAAGCAACAATACCATCACAATGGCAACTGCTAATGCTGATTTGAGAGATCGTGCAGGTATCGCAGTAATGCGTAGGGCATATCTTGCTGCTGACAGTAATGGTGTAAACGTGCCTAACAACGTTACCGTTTCAGGTAATACCGTTACAGGCTTCACGCAATCATCAGACAGCGATGGTTACGGAATCGTAGTGGAAGGAACCGACCATACGGTTACCGGAAATACACTTACCAATAACGACATCGCTATCCAACAACAGGCCGGAAACCAACCTTACACTGGTTTAGGTTCAGATGACGGTGACCAGAATAATAAAGTTGATAATTACTTCGGAAGAGGTAACTCACCAGTACTTTGTAACATAACCTTGTCTGGAAATACTTTCTCAGGCAACGGTACAGATGCAAGAATCGTAACAGGTGGCGGTGTTGGAACTATCCAGACTGCAATCACACCTACAGTTGACGATCCGGCAGACCAAGTACACTGTGCAGGCGAGGCTTCAGCAGTTACATTCACAGGAAATGCATTGACAGGCGTAGTTTACAACTGGACGAATGACAATACAAACACAGGGCTTGCAGCTTCAGGCTCAGGTAACATCAGTATCACAACGGCTAACACAACAGGTGTTCCACAAGTATCTACTGTAGTAGTTACACCAGTGGTAAACGGATGTAGTGGTACACCACAAACATTTACAATCACAGTGAACCCGAATCCAACACTTGGAACGGTAACTGCTGATGCTGTATGTGCGGGCAATACAACTACAGTTAGCATCACCGGATTACTTCCAAATGTGGCTGGTTCAATCACATATACTTATAATGGAGGCGCTACTTACTTAACAGAATCAGGTACAGCAGACGGTTCAGGTAACTTCAGCTGGACTACACCGGTACTTACAATGGCAGAAAATGGCCTTGTAATTTCTGTAACTAAAGTAAAAGTAACAGCTACAGGTTGTGAATTGAATTATGCAATCGGTGCTAAAACAGTTACTTTGACTGTTAAACCAAACCCATCGATTACAAGTTTAACGCCTTCTGCAGCATCAGTATGTGAAGGAACGCAAGTTAGCTTCACAGCTTCTGGACTTGTAAACGGAATGACAGATTTCACTTACACGATCAATGGTAATCCAGGCGCAGTAACTGCATTGGTATCTGGCGGAACTTACAATTTTGGAAGTGTAGTTTATCCGGTTGGCACTTACAACGTCGTAATTACATCAGCCACTATCAATGGTTGTACAACGACGTTCACTTCAGGTAATACAACAAGCTTCACAGTTAATCCAAATATTCCGGTGAGTGTAAGTATCGCTTCAAGCGAATTGGATAACGAAATTTGTGCAGGGCCAGTGTAACATTCACTGCTACACCAACCAACGGTGGCGTAAGTCCATCATACCAATGGAAAATCAACGGATCAAGTGTATTGGGTGAAACATCCTCTACATTTACAACAACAGATTTAGCAGATGAAGATGTAGTAACAGTTGTATTGACATCAAGTGCAACACCTTGTGCCATCAATAACCCGGCTACATCAAATGCAATTGAGATGACTGTTAATCCGAATATCACACCGACATTTAATGGCGTTGATGCAATCTGTTCAGGCGAATTCCTTGCTGAATTGCCAACGACATCCCTTAATGGTTACACAGGAAGCTGGTCACCGGAGATCGACAATACGGCAACAACAACTTATACCTTTACACCAGATGCTTGGCAATGTGCAACGACAACGACTTTGACTATTACGGTTAATCCAATCGGAACGCCAACTTTCAATGCAGTTGCGCCAATTTGTAATGGAGGTTCATTATCACCATTACCAACTACATCTATTGAAGGCTATACAGGAACATGGTCACCTGCTTTAAACAACACTGCAACTACGGATTATGTATTTACTCCGAACGCAGGACAATGCGCAACAACAACGATTTTGACCATTGTGGTTAATCCGATTGTTACGCCAACGTTTGCAGCAGTTCCGCCAACTTGTGAGAATAACCCATTGTCTCCGTTACCGACAACATCGCTTAACGGTATCACAGGAACCTGGGCACCGGATGTAGACAATACGCAAACAACAACGTATACATTTACACCAAACCCTGGTCAGTGTGCTGTTTCGACGACATTAACAATAAATATTGTTACGGTTGTAACACCAGCATTCACTCAGGTAGCGCCAATTTTTGCGGGTGATACATTGAATCCATTGCCAACAACGTCTAACGATGGTTACACTGGAACATGGTCGCCGGCATTGAACAATATTGCGACAACAACTTATGCCTTTACGCCAAACGATGGACAGTGTGCTACAACGGCAATCATGACCATTACAGTTTATCCAAATGATTCGTCAATTGGTGCTGGTGATTTCAGATCGACTACTTCAGGAAGCTGGGCAGTTTCAACAACCTGGGAACGTTATAACGGTTCTGTTTGGCAAGCGTCAGGTGTAGGTTCTAATAACCCTGGGCAAACGCCTACTGCTACAAGTAGTGTATATATCCAGACTGGTAATACGGTAACATTAACTGCCAATTCGGCTTGTAAAGATTTGCACTTGAATAATACAGCGGCTTCACGTTTAGCTTTAGGTACATTTACTTTGAATGTTAATGGTAAACTAAGAGCTTATACAGGTGCATTTAACACCGTTCCCGGAACATCAAGTGCAACGTTGCCTAGCAATGCGGCATGGATTACTTCTACTACCGGTAAAATTTCAGTAGTCGGAGATACAAGAGTACTTACTACAACAGGTGAGTGGGGCGCAGGAAATGCTGGAGCTGCAAGTCCGTTCCGGATTTAATTTTGAATTGAATCTGAATGCAGGACAAACGGTTACAGCCAATACAAGCATCAAAGCGAAAACATTTAACATCGCTGCAGGTACTTTAAAAGTTGCAGGTGGCAATAACAGACTTGCACCAGACACAGGAGCAGCAACAGGAAGCAACTTCACTATCCAAAATGGTGGTGTTGTAGAAAGTGATGCAACAGGAACAGGTGCTAATGCTGTAATCGGAAGAACAGCTGCCGGTCTTGGAGGTACGCTTCAGATCAATTCAGGTGGAACTTTAAGATTGACAGGTGCAGCGCCAACCGTAGCAATGACTACAATCACAAACAGTGGAACTGTAGCCTATACATTAGCAGGAAATCAAACCCTTGCAACTGCTACGAATTCAGGTTCAGCAATGTCTTCTTATACAAATGTAATTCTTATCCGGAGGTGCTGCTAAAACATTAGCTTTAGCGACTTCAGTTTCAGGAACGATTACTTTAGACAGTGATACTACGTTGAACAATGCAGGATTTAACCTAACCATTAGCTCAGCTGCGAACAATACTGTAGCCGGAATCATCACAGGTTCAGGTTCAGTAATCAAAACTGGTGCAGGTACGCTTACATTTACTGCCGCAAGCGGAAATAACACAGCGAACACTTACACAGGTACAACAACTGTAAGCGGAGTAGGAACGGGAACAATCAACGTAACTGGATTAAGTGGTATCACTTCAACTGCAATTACATCAGCGACACAATCAGTAACTTTCAGTTCTGCATCGCCGGCCAATGGTACTTATAAATTATTCCCAGGAACATTAGTAGTAGGAGCGCAAAGCTTTAGCTCATCACCTGCAACACCAACAAAACTGGTAACTTTTGATTATACTACCAGCACAGTAACTGTTTCGGATGCTACAATTACAACATCGGCTATTTCACCAGTATCATATTGCGCAGGTTCAACGGTTTCAGTTGCCTTTACATCTAATGTAACGCTTTCAGGAACTTACACGGCTCAACTGTCAGATGCATCAGGTAGCTTCGCTGCACCGGTTGCTTTGGGAACTAATACTGCTTCTCCAATTCCTGCTACAATTCCTGGTGGAACGGCAGCAGGAACAGGATACAGAATCAGAGTAGTAAGCAGCAATGAAGTTACAGGTTCTGATAACGGTGGAGATATCACTGTCGTTGCACCAACGGTGCCAACGTTCAATGCAATGGCGCCAATTTGTTCAGGCAGCAGCTTCACATTACCTGCATCTTCTACAAATGGAATCACCGGTACATGGTCGCCAGCTTTGAATAACACAGCGACAACGACTTATACCTTCACACCGGATTCAGGGCAATGTGCTACTACAGCTACTTTGACTGTTACGGTTAATGTTTGTCAATCGGTTGTAAACCTTAAATTATTCATTCAGGGTTACTACACTGGTGCCGGAACAATGGCTTCTGTGAAATACAATCAGGATGGGAATTCAGATGATGAAGAAGTAGAAGACTTAACAATTGAATTACGCGATGCTTCAACCTTAACTTTAGTTGCTACAACTGATGCAACTTTAGCAACAGATGGTACACTTACAAGTATATTCCCTACGGCGCCAGACGGTTTATTCTACATCGTAGTAAGAGGATCTAACCTGGTTGAAACCTGGAGTGCTGTACCGCAACAAGTAGGAAGTACACCGCTTGATTTTGATTTCAGCGCCGCTCAATCACAAGCTTATACCGATGGAAGTCAACAGAGTGTTGTTGAAGTAGAACCAGGCGTCTGGGCGATGTATAACGGAGACGTGAATCAGGATGGAGTAATTGACATTGTTGATACTTCAACTGTTTCGAACGACAGTGACAGTGCTGCTTATGGCGTACTTGCAACAGACTTAAACGGAGATGGTATCGTAGATTCATTCGACTTCTCTCAGGTAAGTAATAATTCAGACATTTCAATTTACACGCAACGTCCTTAAGTCAAGGTAAAATATAAAAATCATGAAGAATAATCATTATTCATACGGTAAGAAGCTTTTACTTCTATGCTTTTTGATGTTGTCGTATGCTGGGTTCGCACAAGTGGCAGGGACGAGTTTTACCTACACCTTAGCAAATCCTTCGAATCCGAGTCCGACAACTTTAGAATTCGATATCAATCTGGTCGTAAATCATACCGGAACGGCTTTAGCCGATGGCGGTGTTAAAGTTGCAAATTTGCAATACGGTGTAAATTTCAATCCGAATATCATGAACGGTGGTACGCCATCGACTGCTGCCAACGGAGGTAGTTTTGTTTTGATTGCGAATACCCGCGATGCAATTTTTGACGGATTGAACTTTACAGGTGCTAACGGGGTTGGTAGTTACAGAGGAACAGTAAATAATTTCGGACAGTTACGTGTTATTGGAACTGCTGTTAATGGAGCATCTTCTGTTTTGATTCCTAACGGAACATACAGAATAGGCCGTTATCGCTTTACCAATACCGTAGCCTGGACAGCCAATAGCGATGCGCAATTCTGGATAAATAATTCAGCTGCCGGAGCTTCTACAACACCAGGTATTATTGGCTATAAAAATGGTACAACGACGCCAAACTACCCTTACGGACTGACGTCGCCTGCTGCAAATCCGGGAGTGTCAGTTGGATATACTGAAGCATCACCGCTATCTTTAGTTTTGAATGCTACTGAAGTACCGGTTTCCGGAGTTCAATTTATGTACACTTTAGCGAATCCTTCGAATCCGACTCCGACGACTTTGGAGTTTGATATCAACCTTGTAGTTAATCACACCGGTACCGCTTTAGCTGATGGCGGAATTAAAATCGCATCGTTACAATATGGTGTAAATTTCAACCCGGCTATTATGAATGGCGGAACACCGTCAACAGCTGCCAATGGCGGAAGTTTTGTTTTGGCCCGAGTACCCGTGATGCCATTTTTAATGGATTGGATTTTTCCGGAGCTAATGGAAGTGGTACCTACAGAGGAACCGTAAATGGCTTTGGTCAATTGCGTGTAATCGGATCACTACTTTCAGGTTCATCAGCAGTTTTAGTACCAAACGGAACTTACAGAATCGGACGTTATCGCCTGACTAACACTGTGCCGTGGACACCAAGCAGTAATGCTCAATTTTGGGTAAATAATGTTACAACTAATGGTTCTACTGCACCTTATGTAACAGGATACAAAAACGGAACGACTTTCAACAGTTATCCTTACGGATTGGCTACTCCGGTTGCAACTCCGGGAGTGACGGTTGGTTATTCAGAAGGAGCTCCGTTGCCGCTTACTTTAAATGTATGCGCTACTTCAGGTGCTGCAGTAAATTTAGGCGCGGTAACTTGTTTTGGAGGAAATAACGGTTCGGCGACAATTTCTTTGAGTCCGGTACCTTCAAATCTATCGGTTAATTATAGTATAGATGGAGGTGCTTCAACTCCGGTAGTTTTGACATCTTCGGGTGAATTCAATGTTTCCGGATTGACAGTAGGCTCTCATACCGTTACAGTAACCGGGAATAGTCCTTGTACTGCGCCATTCGACGTTGTATTTACAATTTCATGAACCAACAAGCCAACTTACAAATACCACGACTTTAACAGAATGTAATAGTTACACTTGGTCAGTGAATGGTCAAACCTACACTGCGACTGGGACTTATTTGGCACATCAATAAATGGTGATGGTTGTACTGTTGATGAAACGCTTCAACTGACGATTACACCTTTAGTAACGCCAACATTCACACCAATTGCGCCAGTTTGTTCAGGAGGATCGCTTACATTACCTACTACATCTGATAATGGCTATACGGGAAGTTGGTCGCCAACTGCGGATAACACTGCAACGACGACTTATACTTTTACCCCGACATCAGGACAGTGTGCAACAACTACTACTTTAACGGTTACGGTAAATCCAAGCCCGACTCTGTCTACTGTTACTACAACTGCAGTTTGTCAAGGCAATCCGGCAATTATTCATTTAACCGGATTGTTGCCAAATACTGCCGGAACTGCAGAGTATACACACCCAATGCTACCGGGTGTACAAAGCGTGAGTGGTACTTCCAATGCATCTGGTGAATTTGATTTTACTACTCCTGCATTGCCATTGGCAGCCAATAATACGATAGCGACTTTAACCAAAATTACCAATACAGCTACAGGTTGTGCTACAACTTTCAACAGTCCGGTAACTTTGACGGTTAATCCTACATTAGTTGCAAGTGTAAGTATCAGTGCTACTGATACTACAATTTGTACAGGAACAAGCGTAACATTTACGGCTACACCGACAAACGGCGGAACACCGACTTACCAATGGAAGGTGAATGGTTCTAATGTCTTGGGCGAAACTACTTCAATATTTACATCTTCGACTTTAGCCAATAATGATTCAGTGACCGTTGAAATGACTTCAAATGCTACACCTTGCCTGACAGGTTCGCCTGCTACATCGAATGCAATTATTATGACGGTTAATCCAACACTGGTTGCCAGCGTAAGCATCATTGCAACTGCTACTACAATCTGCACAGGAACAAGCGTAACATTTACCGCAACTCCTACAAATGGCGGAACACCGACTTACCAATGGAAGGTGAATGGATCTAATGTGTTAGGAGAAACTGCTTCAACATTTACATCTTCGACTTTAGCCAATAATGATTCAGTGACCGTTGAAATGACTTCAAATGCTACACCTTGCCTGACAGGTTCGCCTGCTACATCGAATGCAATCATTATGACGGTTAATCCAACACTGGTTGCCAGCGTAAGCATCATTGCAACTGCTACTACAATCTGCACAGGAACAAGCGTAACATTTACAGCAACTCCTACAAATGGCGGAACACCGACTTACCAATGGAAAGTGAACGGATCTAATGTATTAGGAGAAACTGCTTCAATATTTACAACTTCAACATTGGCTAATGCTGATTCAGTGACCGTTGAAATGATTTCTAATGCTACACCTTGTATGACTGGTTCTCCGGCAACATCGAATGCCATTAACATGATTGTTAACCCAACATCAATAGGCGGTACAGTAACAGGTGGTGCAACAATTTGCAGCGGACAAACAAGTGGCGTATTGACTTTGTCAGGTCATGTTGGGAATGTTGTTCGTTGGGAAAGTTCGACTGATAATTTTGCTAATGTTACCACTATTGCCAATACATCTACAACTTATACTTCAGGTGCTTTAACACAAACTACGCAATTCAGGGCTGTGGTTCAAAGTGGCGTATGTACTATTGCTAATTCTACTTCTACAACAGTAACTGTGAGCACAGTTCGCTTAGCGGCTGGTACTTATAATATTCCTGGTTGTTTCGCGACAGTTGCCGCAGCCGTGACAAGAATTAACACAGACGGTATTGCCGGTCCTGTAGTTTTTGCAGTTGCAGCAGGTTATACTGAAACTGCTCCTCCAACCGGAATAGCGCTTACCGCTACCGGTACATTAACAAATACAATTACATTTGTAAAAAGTGGTGCCGGAGCAAATCCTACAATAAATGCAGGCGTTGGAACAGCAACTCCTTCAAGTGCTGCACCAGACGGAATTTTCAGTATCAGAGGTGGAGATTACATCACTATTGACGGATTTACATTTACAGATGGAAATGCAGCGAATCCGGCGACAATGGAATTCGGTGTTGGATTATTCAAAGCAAGCGCAACAGATGGTGCAAATAACAATACGATTAAAAATTGCGTTTTCAATATGCAGCGTGTGAACAACGCTTCAGGAACCAGTCCTATGGTAGATGGCTCTGTTGGAATATTAGCAATTAATGCAACAGCCACAGCAGCTGTAACATCGCTTACACCATCAGCAGCTTCAGGAACGAACAGTTTCAATAAATTCTATTCCAACATCATCAATGGTGGTAATTACGGCATCGTTCTTAATGGTTTTGCTGCTTCTGCCGGAGTCTGGACCTGCGCCAAACGCATCGACCTTCCTTGGAGATTTAGGTAACGATATTGGTGGTACCGGTGCACCTGCAGCTACAACAGGTAATTCCATTCTGAATTATGGAGGTGGCGCAACTACGAACCCGGCAGCTGCTATCCGTGCAAATAACCAGTGGAGTCTGAATGTTTCGAATAATACAATCAATAACAATAATGGTTCCGGAGTTAATCACGCCACCACATTACGTGGAATTTATGCTCAGGCTGGAACCAGTGCGAATGTTACCATTACTTACAATACTGTTACTGTTAAAGGAGGTGGCACATCTTCTCAGATTTCAGCAATTGAGAACTCGATTGGTAGTACAGCTGCTTCCAATACGATTGTAATTAATAATAACGTGGTTCAAAACTGTACGTATACTACAGGAACCAGCGCTACTTATTATATGATTTACAACACGGCAAGCGCAGATATCTTAAATATGAACAACAATATTGTTCAAAATAATACTTTCACTGGTGCTACGACCAGCGGAACAATGTATGCTTTGTATAACACAGCCACAAATACGACCACTAACATCAACAGCAATCAAATATTGACCAACTCGATTGGATTATCGGGTTCGGCAAATAGTGCAACATTTTATGGTATATATAATAACGGCAGTTCAACTAATTTCAATGCCAACCTGAATACGATTACTGGTGTCAGCATGTTGAACAGTTACGGGTCAATTTATGGTATAAGAGGCATTACTTCTACAATTGTTATCAACGGGAATACAATGTCAGGTTTTTCTATGCCTAACAATGCATCTTCAACGAGCAGTCTGATTTATGGATATTTTGACGGCTCATCCCCGGTATTAGAGACATTTACCAATAATAACTTTTCTAACTTTACAATGGCGGGTAGCAATACCTCTACAAGTAACGCTATTTATGGTTTCTACAACAATACTGCTGCCGGCGTGAAAGTCATAACCGGTAATAACATTAATGGATTATCGTTTACCAGTTCAGGAGCCGGCTCTGCCAGCGTTGTTGGTATCAGAAATGCGTATGCATCCACATCAACGGTTGCTAAAAATATTGTTCATAATTTGAGCTCAACAGGTACAACGCCACTGGTTGCCGGACTTTATTTAGGTTCCGGAGCCGGAACTGTTTTCAATGTTTCTAATAATATCATTGGGAACCTGAGCACTCCGGCCAGTACAGGTTTGAACCTCTACGGTATTTACACCGGAAGTGTCGGAACCAACATAAATCTGTATTTCAATACGGTTTATCTGGGCGGTACAAGTACGGGAACTGGATTTGCAAGTGCCTGCGTTTATCAATCGTCTACGACACCAACATTGTCATTACGCAATAACATTTTTGTAAACCGTACAACTCCGACTGGTACTGGAATTGCTGCAGCTTTCAGAAGGACTTCAACGTCGTTGACGTCTTATGATACTGCGTCAAATAATAACTTCTTATATGCTGGAACGCCATCGGCCACTAACTTGCTTTATTATGACGGAACCAATTCTTACCAGACAACAACTGCCTACAAAGCAGGCGTATCGCCTCGTGAAACTGCTTCTGTAACTGAAACGGTTTCTACATCTCCGGGTGTTTTCTTCCAGAGTTTTACCTGGTCCGGCTAGTGGAATTCCGACTACTTTCCTACACATGGTAAATGGTTTGAGTACACAAGTTGAAAGCGGTGGTGCTACCATTGCAACCTATACTGACGATTATGATGGTGATACCAGAAATGCAAGTACGCCTGACATCGGTGCAGATGAATTTACGGGTGTAGCAGTTGATTTGACATGCCCGTCGATAACTTATTCGTTAATTGCTAATGATGTAGTTACTGCAACAAAAGCGCTAAGCAACGTTGCAATAACTGATGCAACAGGAGTGAATACAACTACCGGTACTAAACCAAGATTGTATTTCAAAAAATCGACTGATGCTAATGATGCTTCAGGCTGGAAATTTGTCGAAGCCAATGGAACAACATCACCATTCGACTTTACGATTACGTATTCTCTACTGAACGCTGGTTCGGTATCGGCCAATGATATTATTCAATATTTTGTCGTTGCACAGGATACCGCGATTCCAACCGTAAGTATTAATTCGGGAACATTTGCTGCTGCACCAACGAGTGTTGCATTGACAAGTACACAATTCCCGATAGGAGGTACTATAAACAGTTATACAATCGTACCAACTTTAAGTGGTATTAAAACTGTCTGTCCATCAGGTTGTGATTATACGACGCTTACGGTAGCTGGTGGTGCTTTCGCTGCCATTAATACAGCGATAGTAACAGGGGATATTACCTTACAGATTGCTGGAGATATTACTACAGAAACGGGCGCTGTTGCGTTGAACGAATTTGCTTCGCCATACACCGTTACTATCAAACCAACAGGAAGCTCAAGAACAATTTCAGGAACATCTTCTGCGGCGCTTATTACACTTAATGCAGCTGATCGTGTTACTATTGATGGTTCATTAGGGGCAGCAACAAATACGATTTGTCCCGCAAGTACGGCTACACGTGACCTAAATATTGTCAATAACAATACTGGTACGTCTTCTGCTGTTGTTTGGTTGCAAAGCAGCGGTTCAAACGGTGCTACCAGTAATACAATCAAAAATACAAATATTACAGGTAATGCCAATACTACTACCTTGTTTGGCGTTGGATCGGGAAGCAATTCAATTGGTACAAGTTCTTTGGGTACTTCCAATAATAACAATTCATACGTGAACAATAGTATCAGTAAAGCACAAATCGGGATTTATTCTCAGGGAGCTTCTGCTGCTGCCAAAAATAGCGGAACGGTTATCAGACAGAACCTGTTAAATGCTTCAGCACCGAACAATCTTTTGCGTACCGGTATTTTTATTGGTTTTGATAACGGAGCAGATGTATCAGGAAACAATATTGCGCACCTGAATGCTACCGGTACAGCTGCGACTGGTATCGGATTAGGTTTTCCATTGCCATCCGCTACAACGGTAAATACTTATACTACTTTTACGGGTAATGAAGTTACCGGAGCTACGGTATCAAATAACATCATTGATGATATTTTGCGTACAGGCGACGGAAGTAGTTTTGGTATTTGTCTTGCAACGGTAACTACTTCTGGTGCTGCCGTAAATACAATTGCCAATAACTCGATTACACGTGTTAGTACCACTGCTGCAACGCCATCTGATTCTCCGTATGGTATTTTGGCCGGTGGCGGAACTGTTGGTTCGACACGTATTTACCACAATTCCATTTCGCTCTCAGGAGTTGGATCTAACTCGGCAAATACTTTTGGTATTGCAGTAGCGGGAACAACAGACCCTACGGTGGATATCAGGAATAATATTGTTGTAAATAAGTTGACCAGTACTACAGGTAAGGGTTATGCATTGGCTTTTGGTTATTCGACTTTTGCCAATTTGACTTCTAATAATAATGATTTCTTTGTAACTGCTGATTTAAATCACTTTGATATTCTTACTGGTGGGCTTACAGGAGCAACTGGTGTTGCGCGTTCATCTTGGGCTACGACTTCATCGAAAGATACAGCTTCACAAAATCTGGATGTTGCTTTCTCAAGCGCTACAGATTTAAGGCCGGCTATTACTGTCGGCAATCAGCCATTGTCTGCCGGAGGCGCTAATATTTTGGCTTTCGTTCCAACAGACATTGATTGTACATCAAGAAGTACTACACCAAGTATAGGATTTAAGGAATTCAGCGTGAATATTTGTTCTGGAGCAACTGCAGGAACTGCCACTCCATTAACAGCAATATTTTGCGGATCAGGTTCGACGACCATTAATGCGACAGGATATTCTTCAGGAATTAATACTACTTATCAGTGGCAATCTTCTCCTGATCAGTCTGCCTGGACAAGCATTGGTTCACCTTCTTCAACATACACCAGCCTTTCGACAGGTACGATTACCAGTACAACCTATTATCGCCTAGAGGTGATTTGTACATCTGCTCCGGCAACAGATCATTCTACCGTTGCTACAGTTATTGTTAATACAACACCGACAGTTTTAGTAACACCTTCTTCAGGTGCTTATTGTGGCTCTGGTTCAGTAAGCCTTGTAGCTACAGGCGCAACAACTTACAGCTGGTCACCTGCTACTGGCCTTGATACGACCACAGGTGCAACTGTAAATGCCAGTCCGACTTCAACAACAACTTATACCGTTATTGGTACGACGAATGGTTGCCCTTCTGTTGGTACAACGGTAACCATCACAGTTAACGCTGTTCCGACTGCAATTTCTATCAGTCCGGCAAGCGCTAATACCTGTCCGGATGATATTACAACACTCACAGCTTCGGGAGGTATAGTTACTGCGAATGCAACTTTCGGAACTGGACTTAATACTACTACCGGTAATACTACAGGTGCGGCATTAGGGCCAAATCCATTCCAGAATTTCTACGGAGGCGATAAGCAGCAGTGGATTTATACCGCAAGTGAACTTGCCGGTTTAGGTTTCTCTAACGGAACGGTTATCAACTCGATTCAGTTTAACCTTGTAACTGCCGATCCCTCAGTACCATTGCAGAACCTTGTTGTAAAAATGAAGAATAGTACCACGGCAAGTTTTGCTACTACCAGTTCATGGGAAAGTGGTCTGACAACAGTTAAGACTGCATCGACTTTAGTTCCTGCAGTTGGTGTGAATACAATCACTCTGACTTCTCCATTTACATGGAATGGTACCGATAATTTAGTTGTGGAAGTTAATTACAGTAATAATAATGGTGGAACAAGTAGTACTACCTTATTCAATACTATAAAAACAACAAATACTACTTTTACAAGTTCAATTTTCTATAGGGTTGATACTACTTCAGCAGCTACTATTGATGCTTACACTGCAGCAGCGACCAATATTTATAGTTCAAGAACAGATATGGTATTTAACACAGTTGCGCCTACAACAGTAACATGGAGTCCAATTGATGGTCTTTATACTGATCCTGCAGCTACTGTAGCTTATATACTTAATACACCTGCAACTACTGTCTATGCGAAAGGGTTGTCGCATACTTATACCGCTACTGCGAAAACTGCGGCACTATGTAGTAATTCCGGAAGTGCTGTCGTTACTGTTAATCCTGCTTCTGTTGGAGGTACTGTATCTGCAGATCAGGCTATTTGTTCAGGTGCGACACCTTCTGACCTTACTTTATCAGGAAATACAGGAAATGTAATCAAATGGCAATCGTCTTCAAATGCAGGCTTTACTTCTCCTGTAGATATTGCAGATACAACAACTACATTGACTGGTGCAACTATCGGTGCTTTAACTGCTGATACTTATTTCAGGGCTGTAGTTCAAAGCGGTACTTGTACTCAGGCATTTTCTTCAGCAGCTCACATCAGTATTAACGCACCTATAGTAGCCAGCGTAAGCATCAGCGCCACGGCCACGACGATCTGTTCGGGAACAAGCGTGACCTTTACCGCCACGCCTACCAACGGCGGAACGCCGAGCTACCAATGGAAAATCGGCGGGGTCAACGTTCCGGGTCAGACCGCTGCGACATTCACGACCTCGACCCTGGCCAACGGCAATTCGGTCACCGTGGAGATGACATCCAGCGCAACGCCTTGCCTTACGGGCTCCCCTGCGACATCAAATGCCATCGGCATCACCGTCAACAGCTGCTCATCGGTGGTGAACGTGAAGGTGTTCGTGGAAGGGTACTACACCGGCTCTGGCACGATGGCTTCGGTGAAGAACAACCAGGACTTCGTATCACCGCTCAACCAGGTGGAGGAGCTTACCTTGGAACTGCACAATGCGACCACCCATGCCCTTGTCGCCACCACGACCGCCACGCTGCATACCGACGGGACGATGGGCTGCACCTTTGCCGGCGCGCCAAGCGGATCGTTCTACATCGCCGTGAAGGGCTCCAACCTTGTGGAGACCTGGAGCGCCACGCCACAGACGGTAGGCGCCGCGCCGCTGACCTATGATTTCACCACATCCGCTGCGAAGGCCTACACCGACGGAAGCCAGCCAAGCGTGATCGAGGTTGAGCCGGGCGTATGGGCGATGTATTCCGGGGACGTGAACCAGGATGGCGTGGTCGATGGTTCCGATGCCGTTACCGTATCCAACGACGCTGAGAATTCCCTTTTCGGGTCATAGCGACCGACCTCAGCGGGGATGGCGCCGTGGACGGATCCGATGCCGTACTGGTCAGCAACAATTCCGATGCATCGGTATACTCACAACGCCCTTAATTAATAAAATAAACTATATTGAATATGAAAACCACCAATCACTATCACCTGAAGAACTTACTGCTGCTGTGCACGCTGATGCTGTCCTATTTCGGATCCGCACAGGTTGACGGCGCCAGTTTCACCTACACCATCGCCAATGCGACAAACCCGACCCCCACTACACTGGAGTTCGATGTCAACCTGGTCGTGAACCATACCTCCACGGCACTCAGCGACGGGGGCATCAAGATCTCGCAGATACAGTTCGGGATCAACTTCAACAAGGACATCCTCAACGGGGGCACGCCTTCCACTACACAGAACCAGAGCTTCACCATCCTTGCCGGTACCCAGTAACCGATATTCACGGGAACGGTATTTACAGGAGTGAGCGGACAGGGCAACTACAGGGGCGCCACATTCCAGGCGACATCGGCAGACCCTATGACATACGGAATGCTGCGTGTGGTCGGGACACTCAGCAACTCCACCGCGCCATTGGTTCCCAACGGGACCTACAGGATAGGAAGATACAGATTCACCAACACCACCACCTGGGCCGTAAGCAGCAATGCGCAGCTCTGGGTGAACACAGGAAATTTTGGCGGCTCCACCAACGCCATCGTATCAGGGCTCAAGAACGGCACCTCTACGCCGGCCTACGCCTATACACCTACAGCACCGGCTGCCAGTCCGGGCGTTGCACTGGGTTATACGCAGGCGGCGCCATTGTCATTGCTGCTGAACCCTGCGCCATGCAGCCTCACCACGACATGGAACGGGAACGCATGGGCGCCATTTGCGCCTATCGCCACGCAGGCGGCCGTCATCGACGGGAACTACTCCTCGACAGGGCCCTGTCTGCCTGTTCATTGACAGTGACCTCGGTGAACCGTAGTGGTCAATCCCGGGCATGATTTCAACATCACCGGTGCCGTGACTGTCAACGGGCTCATTGACATTCGAGAACAACGCCAACCTTGTACAGGTGAACGATGTGGACAATACGGGACTCATCACGGTTAAGAGGAATGCAACGATGAGGAGACTGGATTACGTCTACTGGGGTTCCCCGGTGGCGGGCGATGACCTGAAGCTGTTCTCCCCATACACCGTATCGCTTACCAATGCGCCGGGATTCCCGACACCGACAGGTACTTCGCGCTTCTATACGCTCAACGAGCCTACCAACGCATTCGTCGTGATCGCAGAGCCTCTTGGGGTAAGCTTTACAGAGGCGAAGGGTTATATGCTGCGCGCACCGAACAACTTCCCGTCCAATGGGACGCAGGCCACCTTCAACGGTGTGTTCACCGGGGTGCCTAATAATGGTAATTCATCGCTTCCGATCACCAATACCGGTGCTGGGAAGGGATTCAATATGCTGGGTAACCCTTATCCGTCGACCATCAGTGCCGACCTTTTCCTTGCACAGAACCCGGGTGAGTTGTACTTCTGGACGCACACCAACCAGGATGCGCCATCAGGGGCTAACCATGCCACCTACAGCACTTTCGGTACGGCATCCGCGGCAGGCGGCGCGGTTCCGAACGGTACGATTGCCGTTGGACAGGGATTCCTGTTGAAGACGCCTTCGCCTTCTGCAACCGCGACGTTCATGAACTCGATGCGTACGGGCAACAACTCGGCGACATTCTTCAGGAATGCCAATATTGATAAGCACAGGATATGGCTGAACCTCAGCAATTCAGTAGGATTGCAGAACCAGATCCTTGTAGGTTACATGGATGGGGCTACCAATGGTGTCGACGTATCGGTCGATGCCAAACAGATCGAGGGCGGCATCAACAACATCGCGACGCTTATCGGCGATGAGAAATTCAACATCAGGCCTCTGCAGCGCCATTCGCAGATACAGATGAGATCCCGATGAGCTTCAATGCGCTTGCCCCGGCGATTTCACCATCAGCCTTGACCATACCGACGGGCTGTTCGCCGGAGAACAGGATGTCTTCATCAAGGACAACCTCACAGGAACCATCCACAGCGTGAAGCAAGGCCCTTACGGATTCGCAGCGGAAGCGGGAACGACGGCAGACCGTTTCAGCATCGTATTCAAAAACACGAACCTTCATGTCGGGAATCCGGCATTCAACGCCAATGACGTGATCGTCTTCAACAATGCCAGCGTACTGAACATCAATTCGGGCAGCATCGCCATGAAATCAGTGAAGGTGTTCGATATGCGCGGAAGGTTCATCTATGAGAAGAACGACATCAACGCAACAGCAACAGCACTTAAGGATTTAAGGGCGGAACAAGAGGTGCTTTTGGTTCAGATCACTTCTGAAAATGGTGAAGTGGTTACTAAGAAAGTAGTTTATTAATTTTTTAATACGATTACCTATTGTTGAAAAACTCCTGTACTGAGAAGTACAGGAGTTTTTTTATGTAGTGATTTTAATCCTAAGAATATAAATTAAATTTTATTTGCAACATAATAGTATTTCATAACTTTAAGTCCAAAATGTATTATTAGTTTATGAAACGAAACCTCATTTATTCAGAGGCAACAATTGCTGATGCAGAACTGCTTTCAGAAACAGCATACACTTCAAAAAAGAATTGGGGTTATTCAGACGAATTAATGAATCTATGGTTGCAAGATTTAACTATCAAAAGTAACTACATTACAAATAACAAAGTCTTTAAGGTTTTCAATAATGAAATTTACTTAGGCTTTTTCGCCATACAAGTTTTAGAAAATGGCGATGCAGAAATAGACCATTTATGGCTGAAACCAGAATACATGAGGCAGAATTTCGGACAAGAAATATTTATGCACATAATGAACTATCTTTCTTCTGAGGGATACGAAAAGGCAAAATTGATTGCAGAACCAAACGCTATCGGATTTTACCAAAAAATGGGAGGGAAGGTCACAGGAAAATTCCAAAGTAAAATACCCGGAAGAATCCTGGACATTTACGAATTTCAAACAAAATAAAAATGATTGCGCAGACAGAATTAACGACTTCCAGATTACTGCTCAAAAGTATTACGCCGGATTTAATCAAAGAGATTTTCAGACATCAATCAGAAAAAGGAATCATCGCCTTTTTTGAAACTGATGCAGATGGTTATGACCGATTAAAATCGATGTACGAAAAAGGTATGGAAACGCATCGGCTTTCATTGTTTTATTTTTTAATACACGATAAAATATCCGGCAAAGTCATTGGCGAATGCGGTTTTCATTCCTGGAACAAAACGCATGACAGGGCCGAATTGTTTTATAACCTGAAAAATGATTCAGACAAAAAGAAAGGGCTGATGACCGAAGCTTTGGAAGCAGTGCTGGATTTTGGTTTCAACGAATTGCAACTCCACAGAATTGAAGCTTTGATTGCTGCTTACAATATACCTTCAGTCAAACTGGTACAACGTTACGGATTTACCAAAGAAGGAACAATGCGCGAAGATTATATCGTCGACGGCAAATATGAAAATTCAGAATGTTATTCTTTGCTGAAATGGGAATGGAAAACTATAAGCCGAAATAAATTACCTTAAAACCACTTTCCGCTTTCCATCAGCTAAGGCATTAATATTTATCACGGAATGTTCCTGCGGAATCAGATGCGGAATCTTCTCTGCCCATTCGATAAAACACCAATCACCGGAATATAAATATTCGTCAATTCCGATATCATAAGCTTCAGATTCACTTTTGAGGCGGTACACATCGAAATGATAAATCGACTGCCCATTGTCGCCTTCGTATTCATTTACGAGAGAAAAAGTCGGACTCCCGGTCGTGTCATTTACACCAAGATTTTTGGAAATCGCCTTGATTAATGTTGTTTTTCCCGCGCCCATTTCGCCGTTAAAAAGAATAACCTTGTGCGGATTTTGCGCAAGAATTTGATGGGCAATGTTGTTGATCTCGTCTAAAGAAAAGATGAATTCCATTTTAAGGTTTAGGGTTTAGGGTTTAGGGTTCAGGGTTTTGGTCTGAGAATTTTTTCCTACACCTTGTACCCAGAACCCTGTACCAAATTTTACTTCGGATTAAAAACCAAAAATGGCACAATCATTTCTTCTAATGAAATCCCGCCGTGTTGGTACGTATTCCTGTAATAACTCACATAATGATTGTAATTGTTGACGTATGCCAGGAACAAATCATTCTTCGCAAAAATATAAGAACTGCTCATATTTATCGATGGTAAGCCAATTTTTTTCGGGTCACGAACGGCATAAACGTCTTTGTCTTCATAAGTAAGGCTGCGGCCTGTTTTGTATCTGAGATTTAAACTCGTGTTTTTATCACCAATTACTTTCGACGGGTTTTTCACATTGATTGTTCCGTGGTCGGTGGTGATGATTAATTTGAAGCCGAGCTTTTGCGCTTGTTGTATGATTTCCAGTAATGGAGAATTTTTAAACCAACTCAGTGTCAGTGAACGATAAGCTTTATCATCTGAGGCAAGTTCCTTCACAACATCCATTTCTGTTTTTGCATGTGACAACATATCGACGAAATTGTAAACTACTGTAACCAAATCATTTGCCTTATATGATTTAAAGTTATCAACGAGTTTTTTTCCACCTGCAAAATTGGTAATTTTAAAATAATCCTGCTTGATATTCATGCCTAATTTGCGCAATTGTTCGGTAAGAAACTCTGCTTCATACAAGTTTTTTCCGCCATCTTCAACATCATTTTTCCAGTATTGCGGATATTGTTTTTCCATATCAGCCGGTAACATTCCTGAAAATATAGCATTTTCTGGCATATTGCGTTGCCGTAGGAAGCATTGCATAATAAGGCACTTCTTTTTCGAGTTTGTAATAATTCGCAACCACACTTTCGAAAACCTTCCATTGGTCGTAACGCAAATTATCGATTACAACAAATAAAACGGGCTTGTCCTTCTTTTTCAATTCAGGAACGACGAGTTCGCGGAATAAAGTATGTGATAAAACCGGGCGTTCCGCTTTCGGTTCGAACCAATCTTCATAATTGCGCTCGATGAATTTTCCGAACTGACTGTTGGCTTCGGTTTTCTGTGATTCGAGAATTTGAATCATGCCCTGGTCTTCGATGTCTTCAAGTTCAATTTCCCAGAAAAGCAGTTTTTTATACAATTCAATCCAATCTTCATAGGAATTGACCATCGATAATTCCATTGCAATTTTGCGGAATTCCTTCTGATAATCCAAAGTCGTTTTTTCAGAAACGAGTCGTGAATGGTCAAGATTCTTTTTTAAACTGAGTAAAATCTGATTCGGATTTACAGGTTTTATAAGGTAATCGGCAATTTTGGAACCAATTGCTTCTTCCATAATATATTCTTCCTCACTTTTGGTAATCATGATGACCGGCGTGGCAGATTTTTTTTCTTTGATTTCCTGAAGCGTCTCGAGGCCACTCATTCCGGGCATATTTTCATCTAAAAAAACGATATCAAAATTCCCTTCTTCGAAGACATCAACGGCATCGCGGCCATTGTTGCAGGTTGTAACATTGTAATTTTTCTTTTCTAAAAATAGAATATGTGGCTTAAGCAAATCGATTTCGTCGTCAACCCAGAGTATTTTGATCTGATCCATGTTTGTTTGAATTTGGAGTGCAATTTAACATTTATTGAACGAAGGAAGTATTAAAGTTATTGTAAAATAGTCCAAAGTTGAAAGTCAAAAGTCCAAAGTCGAAAGCGACATTACTTTGGACTTTTGACATTCGACTAAATAAACTAAATTTACTCCAAACTAATCCATCATGAAAAAAACTATCTTACTATTTGCAATGGCGATTTCGATGATTTCCTGTCAGAAAGGCGCAAAAGAAACTGCCGGTGAAAACAAATCTTTCGATAATTACAAATCCAATTTTGTTGAGGCGATGTGGCAACTTTCGCCGGAATATGCCAGCAGCATTGGTTATCACAAATATGATAATGTACTGACGGTTCCTGATGAAGCTAATCGTGAAAAACAATTGGCTTTTGCGAAATCGAATCTCGATTCGTTAAAAAAATATGATGTTGCCGATTTGAATGCAACAAATGTCACTGATTACAGAATGATTGAAAACCAATTACAGTCACAGATTTTCGGAATCAATGAATTGAAATCATATGAATGGGACCCATCCCAATACAATGTCGGCAGTATTTTCGCAGAAATGCTTAATGGAAGTTACGCACCTTTGAAGGAAAGATTGCAGAATTTCAGCGCCAGAATGGAAAAAATTCCGGCTTATTATGAAGCTGCAAAAAAGAACATCAAAAATCCGACTTTAGAGCATACACAATTGGCAATCGAACAGAATCTCGGCGGAATTTCCATCTTCGAAAAGGATTTTATTGAGGCGTTGAAAAAATCAGATTTCTCTCCGAAAGAAATCGAAGATATGACCGCAAATGCCAATAAAGCGGTAACATCGATAAGAGATTTCGCTGCGTGGCTTAAAAATTTAGACAATAAAACGCCGCGTTCTTTCAGATTGGGCTCCGATTTGTATGCGAAGAAATTCAGTTTTGATATTCAGGCAGGCGCTTCCGCGGATGCGATTTACGACAAAGCCATAGTTCATAAAAAAGAACTTCACGAGAAAATGTTTGCCCTTGCCGACAAATTGTGGCCAAAATATATGGGAAATGCGGCAAAGCCAACCGACAAATTAGATTTAATCCGTCAGGTGATTGATAAAATTTCTTTGCAGCATACTAAACCTGAATTGTTCCAGTCGGAAATCGAAAAACAGATTCCGCAACTGATTGCTTATATTAAAAAGAAAGATTTAATCTACATCGACCCATCGAAACCGCTCGTTGTTCGCAAAGAACCGGATTATATGGCTGGTGTTGCAGGCGCGTCAATTTCTGCTCCTGCCCTTATGATAAAAATGCCAATACCTATTATAATGTAGGAAGCCTTTCAGGCTGGCCGGCCGAGAAAGCTGAAAGTTATTTGCGCGAATACAATGATTACATTCTTCAGATACTGAACATGCATGAGGCAATTCCGGGTCATTATACGCAACTGGTTTACAGCAACCAATCGCCAAGCATTATCAAATCTATCTTTGGAAATGGCGCAATGGTTGAAGGCTGGGCGGTTTATACCGAATTGATGATGCTTGAAAGCGGTTACGCCAATTCTGACGAAATGTGGCTGATGTATTATAAATGGAATTTGCGGACGACCTGCAACACAATCCTCGATAACAGTGTTCACACTAAAGATATGACGAAAGAAGCCGCGATGGAATTGCTAACGAAAGAAGCTTTTCAACAACAGGCGGAAGCAGAAGGGAAGTGGAGGCGTGTTACACTGACGCAAGTACAGCTGTGTTCATACTTCACAGGCTATTCAGAAATTTATGATTTGCGCAATGAAGTAAAAGTGAAGATGGGCGACAAATTCAAATTGAAACAATTTCACGAAAAATTCCTGAGTTATGGCAGTGCGCCGGTGAAATACATTCGTGATTTGATGCTGGCAGATTTGAAGTAAAATAAACCACGTTATTTAAGACAGCCCCTTTCCTAAAGCTTCGGGAAAGGGGCTATGTAATTATAATTATTCCTTCGTTTCCTTATAATTCGCTTTAATGAAATCAGTAACCAGATAACCAATGAGTTTTCCAACCAAATGCGCGTAATTTTCAGTGGCCAAATCAGGCGCGCCTTCACAGATATGAATGTAAGCCGCATTCGGGTGTGAAGCGAAATAATTGATGAACAATCGTGTTTCAGCTACAGAATAACCGCTATTGGTCATCGCACTGCTGGCAATATTGGGCACGGCATCCAAATCAATCTCAATTCCGAAACAATCGTATTTGATAAAATCGAGTGCGCCCTGAAGTTCTGCATCGAAATTTTTGTCTTTACGGATGCCTACTTCGTCATAAGTATTATATCGCACACGGTCGTCGAGTTTCTTAATGACATCGAGTACGCTTTTGGAAGTGTAACTCTCATGCAATCCGAATATGAAATATTTCTTCAGAAAGCCTTCTTCGAAAGCATATGAAAAGCCGTTGCCGCTGTGCCTTCCTTCCAGAATCCGGAAATCAGAATGGGCATCGAAATTGATGGCGTTGATGGGTTTTCCTTTTGCGAGTGCAGTTCCTTTGATATTGCCATAAGCATTGTTGTGTCCGCCGCCAATCACAATCGGAATTTTTCCGGCGCTCACAATAGTGAAAATAATATGAGCAACATCTTTGTCGATTTCTGCTACCGTCTGGCTCAATTTCATACGTTCGTCGATGACATTGAAATCAAGATCTTTGACAGCCTCCATGCGGTCTTTTACGTCAAGCGTTCCCAAAACCAATATCCTGCTGCCTTTACAAAAGCGGTTGTGCTGAATGTTGGCGATGCTTTTTATGGCGCTTTTCCACGCTGAAGCGGCGCCAGGTCTTCCGTAGTTGGCGCGAACGCCGATGTCTTCGGGAATTCCGAAAAGTACATAAGGCGCTTCACAGGCTTTCATATATTCAGCAATGTCTTTGTCTTTAGGGATGATGTGCATTTTCTCACCGAATTTAATTTCGCCACTGCGGTGATTCGTGATTTTGGCAAGGTCGGCAATCGTAAAACGAATGAGTTTTTCCATGTGTTTGTTCTGTATTCCAAAAATAGATAAAAAACCAATTGCGCGGTGATAAACCTGTATTTCTATATTGGAAAATTTTCACAAATTCGGGGATAATTTCGGAAATATAAAAGTATAAACTTACGTTAATAAGGTTGTGAACTGCTATTAATATTTTAATTTTATAAAAAAATACATACAATTATGGAAAATCAAAAAAGTAATTCAAGTTTAAAAGCAGTTGTCGTTGTACTATCGATTTTGCTTGTTATAAGTTTAATTTACATCTTTAAGATGACCAGCGACGCCAAAGAACAACAAACACAGTTGACTACGGTTAAGTCGGAAAAAGACAATGTATTAGATAGTCTTGCTGTGCTGAAAACGACTTACGATGAAGCGATTGCATCAAAAACAGAACTCTCAGACGATCTTGTTGCCGAACGAGAAAAAGTAGTAAACCTGATTGCAGACCTTAAAAAAGCCAACGGTGATAAAGCGACTTTGCAAAAATACCGCACGCAATACAACCAGTTGCAGTCGAAAATGAAAGCGCTGATTGCAGAGAATGACGAACTGAAACTCAAAAACCAGACCCTTACGGTTGAAAGAGACAGTACGGTTATGGTTTTAGGAAAGCAAGTCAAGATGAACGATTCGGTTGTTACAGTGAATCGAAAACCTGGCTAAAACCGTTGAGAAAGCATCAAAATTGGTTGTGATGAATCTTCGTACACAAGCCTATAAAGAAAGAAGTTCCGGTAAATTGATCCAAAGTGATAAAGCGAGCCGGGTTGATAAACTGAAAGTATGTTTTTCATTGGCAGAAAATTCAGTTGCTTCATCAGGTTCTAAAACCTATTATGTTCAGGTAATCGATTCTAAAAACAATGTTTTAGGTGATAAGAAAACCGAAAATTTTGGCGATATGACGCTGACTTACAGCTTCACGGCAAACGTCAATTACGAAAATAAAACCGTTGATGTTTGTGAATTCCTTGACGGGAAAGGAAAAGATTTTGAAAAAGGAACTTATTTCGTAAACATTTTCGATAAAGGCGAATTGGTTTCAAAAACAAGTTTCTCGCTTAGATAAAATTTTGTTGGTTAGTTAGTTAATTCAAATAAGGAAGCCTGTTTTGCGACGGGCTTTTTTTGTTTACAATATTTTTTACTGCAAAGGCGCAAGGTTTTTCGCGAAGTTCGTAAAGTCTCTATAGAAAAGATAAGCTTTACTTGCGTACTTTGCGAAAAACCTTGCGCCTTCGTGGTTAAATTTCTCTCTGTTGTTAAACAATTTCACCATCAATCAACACATCTTCAATCAAATTATCTCCAAATTTGTAAGGCAATTCATAAAAAGAAGTAATCGGCTTTGTAATGATAAGGTTGGCTTTCTTTCCAATAGTTATGCTTCCATGCGTATCGGAAATGCCCATCGCATAAGCACCGTTGATCGTGGCAGCATTAATCGCTTCTTCGGGAGTCATCTTCATTTTAATGCAGGCAGTTGCCACCACAAAATTCATATTTCCTGATGGTGTCGTGCCTGGATTATAATCTGTCGCCAATGCCAACGGCAATCCGGCAGCTATCATTTTTCGTGCAGGCGTATACGGAATGCTGATAAAATAAGAGCAGGAGGGAAGCGCCACGGGCATTGTATCAGCATTTCTCAACGCTTCAATATCTTCATCGGTAACGATTTCAAGATGATCGACGGTTAATGCTTTGTGTTTTACGCAGGCCGCAATTCCGTCGATAGCGGTAAATTGATTGACATGGATTTTAGCGGTCAGGCCGAATCTTGCACCGGCTTCCATAATCCTTTCGGTTTCTTCGACAGAAAAATAACCGGTTTCCAGAAATGCATCGATATAGTCGGCGAGGTTTTCGGAAGCGATTTTCGGAAGCATTTCATCAACAATCAAATCGATATAGCCTTTGTGATTTTCTTTAAATTCCGACGGAAAAGCGTGCGCTCCGAGAAAAGTAGCTTTAATCGCTACCGGATGATTTTCTTTTAACTTGCGGATGACGCGCAGCATTTTGAGTTCGCCTTCGACAGACAAGCCATAACCGGATTTGATTTCGACAGCGCCGGTTCCCATTTTCATAACTTCTTCCAGGCGCTTTTTCGACTGCCCGTAAATTTCCTCTTCAGAGGCAGCGTTGAGTTTTTTTGCAGAATTTAAGATGCCGCCGCCGCGATTGGCAATTTCTTCATAAGACAATCCGTTGATGCGGTCTACGAATTCCTGCACGCGGTTTCCTGCATAAACGATATGGGTATGGCTGTCGCACCAGGCAGGCAAAACCGTTCTTCCTTCGCAGTTGATTTTTCTATCAGGTTGGATTGACGGACAATTTTCCATTGGCCCGAAATCTTTTATCAAATCATTTTCAATCAATAAAAATGCGCTTTTGATGGAAGGAAGCTCCGCCATTTCAGCGCCTGAAACTTTCCTGATGCCGTTGTCACGTATTTGCAGTAATTCGGAGATATTGGTAAGTAAGGTCAGCATAAACCGATTTTTCCGTAAAGGTAAAAATGGAAATGAAAAACTCCTATCTTTATGGGAAAATTTGGTTCAGGGTTTTGGGTTTAAGGTGTAAGGTTTCACACCGACTTAAAATTTTGGTTGAAATTCAGGAAAATTTCCATAATCAACTTACCTGAACCCTGTGCCCAAAAACCTGAACCCCAAATGAAGCGCGTCAAATACAAAAAATCAACCAACGTACAGCCTAATTATTTTGAATACACCGGAATTTACAAATCTGATCCGGTAGAAATGCAGCTTTTCGTATATGATGATGACGGTTATGAAGAATATAAAAAGGTTTCAATCGAGCGCGTCGAAAAAGAAATCAACGATCCGTTGCAGGCAGAAGATGTAAAATGGCTTAACGTTCACGGGCTTCATGACATTGAATTGGTCAAAAAAATCGGAGCATTGCTCAATATCGACAATTTTATTATCAGTGATATTTTAAACGTTGTTCGTCGCCCGAAAATGGAGGAGCTCAACGACGTATTGTTTTTCAGCATTAAATCGATTTTGCCCGGAGCAGATTTTGAGCATCCTCGCATAGAGCAGATTAGTTTTCTGATGAAAGACAAACTGCTGATTTCTTTTCAGGAAAAAAAGAGCGAGTTTTTTTCGCACATCCGGGAACGCATTAAAACCCATAGCGGTATCGTGCGCAAGAAAAAAAATGATTACTTATTGTATTTGTTGCTCGAAGCGGTAATCGAAAACTTTTACATCACTATCGAAGAATATGAAGACTGCATTGAAGGTCTTGTAACGGAATCTAAAACCAATGACAAGCCTGACGTACTCGTAAGGATTGAGAAGAACCGCGACAATTTAAATTTCCTGAAGAAAGCAATTTTGCCCTTACGCGACGCGCTTTTCAATCTTAAAAGCATTCACGAAGACGATGATTATGACGGGATTGAGATGGCGAATTATACCTTCTTCGCTCGTTTGCACCAAAAAACGATGGAATTACTCGAGCAAATTGAATACGACATGAATATTCTCGACAGCGCATCTAATTTTTATTTTTCGTCGCAAAGCCACCGCATGAACGAGATTATGAAAGTACTGACGGCGGTTTCGGTAATTTTTATGCCACTGACATTTGTCGTTGGTGTTTACGGAATGAATTTCAAATACATGCCTGAACTCGATTATAAATACGGCTATTTTATAGTCGTTGCGATTATGGTTTTGATTACGATTGGGATGGTTTATTATTTTAAAGGGAAGAAATGGTTTTAAAAATATATCAGAAATTCCTCGTATTGATTGTTGGATTTTTGTTGTACGGAAATATCGTACATGCACAAACGGACAGCCTTTACACCAAAAAAGAAGTCATCTATGACCGCAAAGACGGGATGGCATTAACGATGTTTGTGCTTACACCGAAAGCAAAAATAATCAATCGAGGCATTGTCAATATTGCGAGCGGCGGTTATTATTCGACTGTTAATTGGCTTGGAGATATGACAAAACGTTCTGAAGAATTTCTCAGGAGAGGTTACACGGTTTTCATTGTTTTCCATGGCTCAGCGCCGATGTATGCTGCAAATGAAGCCGTTGGAGATGTTCAGCATGCGGTGCAATTCATTCGCTATCATGCAAAAGACTATAATATTTCGCCTGATAAAATTGGTGCTTCGGGAAGTTCTGCCGGTGGAAATTTGTCTTTACTAATAGGAACAACAGATGCAAAAGACGAAAAATCAACTAATCCTGTCGAACGCGTTTCCTCAAGAGTTCAGGCTGTAGCTTGCTTTATGCCTCCGACGGATTTCCTGAATTACGGAAAAGACAACAACAATCCGATGGATGATAAAGTCTTTTATGAAGAAAAGATTGTGAAAGGTAATTTGAAATCGGCTTTTTCTTTTAAGGAATTGAATCCCGCAACAAACACATATGAATTGATTACCAACCACGATAAAATTGTTGCTATTTTGAAGCAAATGTCACCAAGGCAACAAGCAGATAAAAATGCTGCATCTGTTTTATTGTATCATGGAGATAATGATGACTTAGTTCCTATACAACAATCAGTTAGCTTTGTTGATAAATTGAAATCACTGAATATTCCAGCGAAGCTTGTTGTCAAAAAAGGAGCAGGGCATGGTTGGGAAAATCAAACGGGAGATATGCCGGTTTTGGCAGATTGGTTTGATGTTTATTTGAAATGACTTAGTGTCTTCGTGATAAATCACATATTTCTTAAAGCCCAGCCGGTTTCAGTCTGGAAAATATAAACATCTATTTTCTTGTCTGTTTCTTTTAAATGCTGCATTTTGAAATCGGTTATCGTCTTTTCAAAATTAGCATCGGGCTTGTAATATTTTTTCCAAATTGGGAACAAATCGAGATAATTAGCGGTAATTTCATTGAGTTTGTATGTAATTACAGCTGGCCGCACAGCATTGATATCTTCGCCTGCATTGTAAAATGAAAAATCGATTGTGATGAAAGTCGAACGTTGTTTTTCAGTAAAATTGCCATTGGTCATATCAGCATCTGTAAGTTCAGCCGGAATGTAGCGCAACCTGAAAATGCCTGCGTTTATAGACTCTTTCGTTACATAAAGCCTGTATTTTGTCGGAGTTGCAGCAATCATTTCATTTCCGATGGCAATGGCGCGGTCTTTTGTGGCAACGGCGCGCAATTCTTCAATCAGTTTGTAATTCTGCGCATTAGCAAAAGTTGACAGCAATAAAACAAAAAAATATAAAGCAGCTTTCATTTATAAAGTTTAATATGAAACGTTCCTACAATTGACTTATTGTAACAAATGTAAGTGAAAACAGCTGAATTAATTTTATTTTAAGTTTAAAATTTTAGCCACGAATTGCACGAATTTCCACAAATTTTTAATTCGTGCTAATTCGTGCTAATTCGTGCAATTCGTGGCTAAAAACAAAAACCTGTGAATTTCTCCACAGGTTTTTTATAGATAATGTCAAGCACTGATTACTATTTCAAACTTCCCACCATTTCTTCTGGTTTTACCCATGCATCGAAATCTTCAGCATTTACATAACCTAAACGAACAGCTTCGTCTTTCAAAGTCGTGCCGTTTTTATGTGCGGTTTGTGCAATTTCAGCGGCTTTATAATAACCGATTTTTGTATTCAATGCTGTTACAAGCATCAATGAATTGTCAACTAATTCTTTAATTCGCTTGTAATTTGGCTCGATGCCTTGTGCACAATGTTCGTCGAAAGACATACACGCATCGCCAATCAACCTGGCTGATTGCAGGAAATTCGCAGCCATCACAGGTTTGAAAACATTGAGTTCATAATGACCCTGCATGCCACCGACAGCAATCGCGACATCATTACCCATTACCTGCGCGCAAACCATTGTGAGTGCTTCACATTGTGTAGGATTAACTTTTCCTGGCATGATGGAAGATCCCGGTTCGTTTTCAGGAATCAGGATTTCGCCGATTCCAGAGCGTGAACCAGAAGCGAGCATGCGAACGTCATTGGCGATTTTATTTAGCGAAACGGCCAGTTGTTTTAAAGCGCCGTGGGTTTCAACGATGGCGTCGTGTGAAGCCAAAGCTTCGAATTTATTAGGAGCTGTCACGAATGGATGTCCGGTGAATTTTGCGATATATTCTGCCACTTTTATATCGTAACCTTCTGGCGTATTCAAACCAGTTCCTACGGCAGTTCCGCCTAATGCGACTTCTGATAAGTGGGAAAGTGTATTTTTTAGCGCTTTTAATCCGTAGTTGAGCTGGGCTACATAACCTGAAATTTCCTGCCCAATGTCAAAGGTGTCGCGTCCATTAAATGGGTACGGCCGATTTTGACTACATTATTATACTCTTTTGCTTTTGCGTCGAGTGTATCGCGTAGTTTTTCAACGCCGGGAATTGTAATCTCTACAACTGCTTTGTATGCGGCAATGTGCATTCCGGTTGGGAAAGTATCGTTGGAAGATTGTGATTTATTGACGTCGTCGTTGGCTTTTACGACTGCTTCGCCTTCTCCGATTTTGAATCCTGCGAGGACTTGCGCGCGGTTGGCAATGACTTCGTTCACATTCATGTTGGATTGTGTTCCGGAGCCGGTTTGCCAGATTACCAATGGGAATTGGTCGTCGAGTTTATCGGCAAGGATTTCGTCACATACTGTGGCAATCGCGTCTCGCTTTTCGGTTGACAATACGCCTAAATCGCAGTTGGCAAAAGCTGCTGCTTTCTTTAAATAAGCGAATCCGTTGACGATTTCTTTTGGCATTGATGCCGACTGGCCGATTTTGAAGTTGTTTCTTGAGCGTTCGGTTTGTGCGCCCCAGTATTTGTCTGCAGGAACCTGCACTTCTCCCATCGTGTCTTTTTCTATTCTGTATTCCATTTTTAATTAGATAATTTGAAAATTAGATAATTAGAAAATTGATAATCATTTAATGAATCAAAATGTACTATGAAGGACATTTTTCCATTCTCTAATTATCTCATTCTCTCATTAAAGCCTGTCAAAATTAAGCATAAATACTATTTTATGAAAATTGATTTGGTTTTTATTGGCAGGAAAAAATAATAAACTTACATTTGCGTATAATTCAAAAAAATTCCGGAAAATATGTTTGAATTCCAACAGTATTTAGGCTTCTTAGTGTTCCTTACCGTTTTGACGATGGGGTTCTGGCTGATGATTTTTTTATTGACTTTCATCGTACCTTATTGGGTTTTTGGAGGCGTGAAAGAATTGGTTCAGGAGAGAAGAGCTAAAAAGAAATTAGAAAAAGGCTTGCTTTAGTCTTTATTCTAAGTAAAAAAGGTACGCATTGCGTACCTTTTTTTGTTTTGTGGATATTGGAGCACAGATGATATCGATGCTACGGATTTGCAGATTGATTAATTTTTGAAAATCTGTGTAATCTGCGTTATTTTTATTTCGTGACTTTAAAAGTAGCGGATTGGTTTTCGAATTGTAACTTGAAAATATAAGTGCCTGATGCGTACGCAGACATATCAATCTTAATTTCCGAAACTTTTGAATTGTTGTTGTATAAACGCTTTCCGTCAATGCTATAGACCGTGATGCTGTTGATTTCGCTTTTGGATTTGATGTTTAATTCGCTTTTAGCAGGGTTAGGGTAGTAGGTGAAATCTACCATTTCATGGCCCGGAACACCAAGGTTTTCACAACTGAAATTAGCAATCCATCCAGACTTATTCGTATAAGTATCTGATGTAAACCGGAAGGTAAGCGCACCTGAAGCATCAGTC
This sequence comes from Flavobacterium sp. 3HN19-14, assembly GCF_051373205.1. Lineage (NCBI taxonomy): Bacteria > Pseudomonadati > Bacteroidota > Flavobacteriia > Flavobacteriales > Flavobacteriaceae > Flavobacterium > Flavobacterium sp. 3HN19-14. Next base: position 2,597,563 of record NZ_JBPPZT010000001.1, on the reverse strand, counting down.
GATGTAAATGGCCCGGAATGGTATTCAGGCCATTCAATCCATTTGGTGTCAATAACGTACCTGAAGTGCCAACACCATCATAGACATACAGAAAATCATAGTCGGTTTCAGTTTCAAAAGCATTAAATACAACCTTTATCTTATCATCAGGGTTTACAGGCGCTACAATTCTCGTCCAGTTTTCCATGTCGGTATAATTGTTTTCAGTACCGCCGCTATCGGTAAACAATGTCCCGGCGCAAAAATCTGTATTGCCGGAAGTTGTAAAAAAGGCGCATGTATTTGTAGAATCAAACCCAAAAGGGCAAAGCGGGCGAACACATATGCTGTAAAGTGTATCTGGATTTAACCCTGCAAACGTGTAAGTATTTGAGTTTACATCCACCCAAGCCGGCGTATTAAATGGAAAAGTACTTATTCCAACCTGCCATTCAGTGTTAGAAGCATTATTATCGTTCCATATGACTTGTGCACTGGTTAGCGTAACATTTTCAATAGCGATATTATTTACTTGTGAAATACATGTGTCGATACAATTAGAACTAAGACAAGGAGAACCATCGATATAATTCATGATCAGCGCTTTCGGTTGCGGCCCAATCCATTGGCAAAATTGATGCCTACATTGGGCACTAAGTGGCAATAGCTCATTATCGTTCCTCCATTTTCAGGAAGAACTATCGATTGTTCGCAATCCTGTCCTGTATACGATAGTCCGTCATAACCGGCTACGTGGCCACAGCCGTCAATAGGCGAGGCGTTGCCATTCCAATAACAATCATGCGTATGCGGCGAACCCATCAAATGGCCGAGTTCATGGGCAATATAAAGAACTGTGTAGGAAAATGCTGGAACTGCCTCAAAATTAAAATACACACATGTATAACCATGGTTGTAACCCGTACACAGCCCGGCTACATTGGAAAGCCCGCCCAAATTACCGTCAAAACCAACCAGATCTCCAATATCGCCATTGAAAATTGGCCGGTAACTCTCAAAAACACTAAAATTCTGATAGGAAGAGTGCCCGGTGTAAGGATCGGGGCTTGTCCAGATGAAAACCGACTTGATGGCTATATTAATTTCGTCATTGGCATAAATTGTCTGCACATTGTTGAAAACCGAATTCATCCAGATATTCGTCTGATTGACATCTTGGTTATTAGCGAGATATACATCGTATTCGATTTCAAAGTAAATGGTGACGCATTTTTGTGTAAGTGCTGCGTTTCTTTCGCTATTGAGAGCCGGTTGCGGCATTTTTGGTAAGGCTTCAGTGCTGCATTGGTCGTTTTTTTTATTGATAATGTCGCGATCAGAATAAATGATATAATCTGAAATATTGTTCGGTGTATTTATCTTTCCGACAACGATATTTTGAAAAGCTGCTGCCGAGATGATTCCGTTCATCTGGTTGCGGAAGAAGTTTAACGAAACCAGTGAATTCACATTGTTATTGATGATTCCGCGGTAAAAGACGCCTTTTTCAAGTTGCAGATTTTTCTCCTTGTCGGTATCTACCTCATAATCCAGAGTCTGAATGTCGACTTTGTACAACAGCACTGAAATTGTTGTATTGTTGTATGGAATTTCAAGTGAAATGTTGTTGTTGTTTTCATTGATGATTTTATTCACCTCGTTTAAATCAAGCTTTGCGATGGTGGCGTTTGAAACTACTTTTTTATAGGAATTGTCAGCGGAATTTTCATTTTTGGTAAAAACAGAGAATTTTTTAAACTGCTTATTTTCTTTTTCGAGATTGCTGATTGTTTGTGCCACTTTACCTGAATGTTGTCCGAAAGCAGCCGAACAAATCAATAAAAAGAGTAGTAGTTTTTTCATTTCGCAATTGTTTGATACCAAATTTACCAAATTTTATTCTTCAAGTTTAAAATATCACCGAGATTCACGAAAAAGAAAACTGTAAAATTTAAAACCATTAAGGTATTAAGTTCCATTAAGTTTGATTTCACTTAATGCGCCTGAGTGTTTTAATCGTTCAAAAAAATTATTGTTATGTTGCAGGATTAATATCCGTCACCATTTCATACAAAGCCAAATCAAAATAAGGTACCGAAGCAAAAATATGGTCGAAAATATCCGACATGATATATTCATAATTCTCGAATCTTTTGTCTTTCGAAAAGGTATAAATCTCAAGCGGAATACCTTGTGGCGTTGGCTGCAACTGGCGGCAAAGCATAATCATGTCGCGATTAAGTCCGGGATAATGGTAAAGGTATTGCATGATGTATTTCCGGAAAAGCCCGAAGTTGGTCATATTCCTTCCATTGATCAAAAGCGATTTGTCGATTTGATGGCTTTTATTGTATTTGTCGATGTCGTTCTGGCGTTGGTCGATGTAATCTGTTACAAGTTGGATTTTTCGCAGTTCCTGCAATTCTTCTTCCTTTAGAAATCGAATGCTTTCGGCTTTAATCAAAATGTATCTTTTAATACGTCTTCCGTCTGAACCCAGCATACCGCGCCAGTTGCGGAATGAATCTGAAATCAGGCTGTACGTAGGGATTGTCGTAGTTGTATTGTCGAAATTGCGCACTTTTACAGTCGCCAGATTAATTTCTATAACGTCACCGTCGGCACCAAATTTATCCATCGTGATCCAGTCGCCGATGCGTACCATGTCATTTACGGAAACCTGGATGCTGGCTACAAATCCCAATAAAGTATCACGGAAAATCAATAGTATAATCGCTGAAATCGCACCGAAAGTTCCAATCAACGTGGTAAAATCGATGGCAAAAAGCGACATGAACATAAAAGTTACACCGAATACCCAAAGGATAATCATGATGACCTGGATGTAACTGTCTATCGGCTTGTCGCTGTAACGCGGAATTTGTTTGAGGTAATCCTTCAGCGCATTAAAAACGCTTCTTATAATCCACAAAAACAATAAGACGATGTAAATTCCGACTAACTTTTCAAAAATCGGGCGCCAGTAAATGAAATGCTGCAATATAATCGGCACAACTTTGTAAATGAAGAGCAGCGGAATCAGGTTCGCAATGTATTTCGCGGTCTTGTTCGAAATCAGTAAATCGTCGAATTTTGTTTTGGTTTTCTTCGCCACAACCGCCATGACCGTTACGAGAATAAACCGGAAGATGATATAAATGAAATACGCAATCGTACCCATCAACAAAATATTGATAAGCAGACTGAAATACGACGCGAATAATTCGCCTGTATTCCAGGATTTCAGGAGTTTGTAGGCTCACCCAAATATATCTTCGGCGATTTTGTGCATTCGTTAAAGATATTTCTTTTCTATGTAAAAAGTACCGAAAGGAAGTACGGAGGCAATACCAATGATGAAAAATTTCTTTGCCGGCCAATTCAGTTCGTATTTCATCATGATCGTTAATACGATGTAGGAAATGAATAATAATCCGTGCGCCATTCCGATTGGGAAAAGCAGTTGGTGGTACAATTCCGGGTTGTTGTGCTTTACGAAAAGCATATTTGAGAAAAGCACGAGATAGGAAATTCCTTCAAGGATGGCAATAATTTTAAAAAACTTCAGCATTAATTCGTATATTTAAGTTGTAATCGGATAATTAAATCTGCAGCAAAATTAAGTATTATCTGTCATTATTAAAGTATGATTGTAGTTACTTTTACAGAAAATACGCTAATCGTAACTTAAATAAAACGCTTAAATTTCCACACAGCATTTCCTGTGTTTTGTGTGGTTCAAAAAATAAAATGAGCAAACGCGAATTAAAAAAATACCTGAACGGCCTTAACAAAGAGCAACTCGAAGAACAATTCTCCGAGCTTTACGATAAATTTCCCGAAGTAAAAAAATACTATGATTTTGTATTCAATCCGAAAGAAGACAAGCTCATCGCAGAAGCCAAGGCCAAAATCTCTAACGAATATTTTCCGATAAAAACCAGGCGTGCCAAGCTGCGACGTTCGACTGCACAAAAATACATCAAGCAGTTTTTGTTGTTAGGTGTTGAACCTTACGGCGTTTTGGATGTGATGCTTTTTACGATTGAAACGGCACAGAAATATTCCGCCAAACGCGAAATGTATTACGCTTCATTTTACAAAAGCATGCAGAATTCGTTTGAACAAGCGGTGAAATATGCCATTGAAACCGGAATTGTTTATGATTTTAAAGACAGGATTGCTGCGATTTATAAAGAAGTTATCAGGCAAAAATGGGAGAATCGGTTTGAATTTGAAAGGGTTATCGAACAGCTTGAATTTGAGGTTTAACATCAGAGCAATCAAAATAAATCCGCGCCATCTGAGTTTCAATTCTTGCGAATCTAAAATAACGTTAATGGCTTATCGACAATATGAAATCCGGCTTTCAATTCACCAAGCCTGAATTTATTCACATATTCATGCGCCAATCGCGTCGGCTCCGGAATACGGTAATTTCCGACACAGTTTTTCATGATTTCAAACGTTTCTTCCGCGGTGATTAAATTTCCCGGCGATATATAAACCGGCTCAACGGGAATTTTCTTTTCCTTAGTCCGAAGCGCATAACCCAACAATTCACCTTCACGATAATAAGGCCACGAACTGAATTTCTCCAATCCAACTTCATCCAATTTCGCAGCCATCATGCTTTTTGCGCAACCGATTGTCGGATGGTTTTCGAGGATTCCGAAATGCGACGCAACACCCAGTTTCCGCGGATGCGTAATACCTTGCCCGTCTAAAACCAGGATATCTGGTTTTACCGGAATTTGTTTCCACGTTTCGAGTAATGACGGCACTTCGCGAAACCCCAAATAATTATGTACGAATGGAAAAGTTGTTTCGCCTTCATAAAGTGAATAGGAGAGCAGTTCCATTTCCGGATAACTTAAGATTACAATTCCGGCAAACACTTTGGTACTGAATTTGTTATACGAAATATCAGCGCCGCCAATTATCCTCACAGGGTTTTCAAGTGGTTTCAGAACGAGCTGTTCGCGCATTGAAAGCTGTAGCGCCGTCGCTTCCTCAATCGTAAAATGGTCATAATTAAGCATGCAGAAATATTTAATCCTAAATTTAATATATATAAAGCACCAATAACACGTTTTTAGGCGTATTTTTGCAAAATCAGAAAAAATCCATACAGATAAGCCCATGCCACACAGCGATCCGGAATTCGAAATAGAAGAAAAAAAAGAGCTTTACGGCTACCAACGCGGCGATATCGATGCAATTTTTGAACGCATGGACAATACGCCGCCAAATTACCATTTACTTTACCAATTGCCTACAGGCGGCGGAAAAACGGTGATTTTTTCTGAAATCGTACGCCGTTATCTGTCTAAAAATGACAAAAAAGTCGTCGTTCTTACGCACCGAATCGAATTGTGCAAGCAGACTTCTAAAATGCTTACGGGTTTCGATGTCAAAAACAAAATCATCAACAGCAAAATCAAAGAACTTCCCGACCAGCAGGAATATTCCTGTTTTGTGGCAATGGTCGAGACTTTAAAGAACCGACTCAACGACGAAATTCTTCAGATTGACAATGTAGGCCTTGTGATTATTGACGAAGCGCATTACAATTCGTTTAGAAAATTGTTGAGCTCGTTTAAGAATTCCTTTATTTTAGGCGTAACGGCAACGCCATTGAGTTCTAATATCAAGTTGCCGATGAACGAGAATTACGATGAATTAATCGTAGGCGATACCATCGCATCGCTAATCGAAAACGGTTTCCTCGCAAAAGCCACGACTTATAGTTATGATGTTGGATTGACGTCTCTGAAAGTCGGCATTAACGGCGATTATACCGTAAAATCCTCTGACGACCTGTATTCCAATATGGTCATGCAGGAAAAGTTGTTGCACGCTTACGCAGAAAAATCGCTGGGTAAGAAAACTTTGATTTTTAACAACGGAATCAACACTTCGCTTTATGTTTACGAAACATTCAGGAATGCCGGTTACCCGATTCGTCATTTGGACAACACCAGTAATCCCGTTGAGCGCAAGGAAATTTTGCATTGGTTTAAGAAAACGCCTGATGCAATTCTGACTTCTGTCGGAATTCTCACAACAGGATTTGACGAACCGACAGTCGAATCGATTATTCTTAATCGCGCTACAAAATCACTGACATTATATTACCAGATGATTGGCCGCGGCTCGAGAAAACTGGCGCATAAAGACGAATTCATCGTAATCGATTTGGGTAATAATGCCGCCAGATTCGGACTTTGGAGCGAGCCTGTCAATTGGCAGCACATCTTCAAATCACCTGAATTTTACCTGGAAAATCTGCGCGACGATATTGAAATCGAAACGCATTTCAAATATAAAATGCCAGATGAATTGCGTGCAAAATTTAGTAAAACTGCCGATATTTCATTTGATGTTGATGAAGAGCACAAAATCGCCATTTCTCAAAACCTGCGTTCGAAAGTGGTTCTCGAAAAATCAATCGACCAGCATGCAGCGATGTGCGTCGACAATACAGAAGAACTTAACGAAGCCCGCGCTTTGTCTAAAGAACTCGCTGATGATATCGAATACCGCGTCAGAAAATATTCCAACTGCCTGAGCCACTGCAGCAAAAATTACCGGGAATGGCTGGTTGAAGATTACAAACAAAAGCTAACGCTGCTGATAGGAAAAAAATACCGCGAGAAGATTTTTAATGAGGATTGATTTTTCCTTGTTTCAAAACTTAAAATAAAAACAAAAACGCCTTTCATATCGAAAGGCGTTTTTTTCAACAGATGTAATTAAATCAATAAACCACTTTTTTCGAGACGGCGTTGCCGTTATTTCCTGTAATCTTAAGGATAAGCACTTGCTGTTCGGCTTTCAGCGCATTTACTTTTGTTGCTGAAGCGTTGACGGCATTGTTTTCAAAAAGTAACCTGCCACGTACATCGTAGATTTTTATATCATTCATAATCGTATTTCCGGAATTGATGTTGAGGATGCCATTTTCTTTATAAACGGTAATCTTATCAGGATTCCATTCAGGAGTTTCAATTCCTAAAGATGTATTCTCGTAAACAATTTCAAACCTATCGGCGAAATTCCCCTGAGCTGTTGCAAAACTATAAGGCGATTGTTTGATGTTATGCGTGGTACCAGTTAAGTTATCCTTAAGGTAAATTTCCTGCCCGGATTCTTCTGAAAACAGTCCGTCAGCATGATCCAATGTGATGGTATAAGTGCCTTCAGCATCAGCTTTGAAATTTAGCGGCACAATATCATTTGCATCGAAGGGCAGTGCACGGCCCTGGATTACGTATTTTTCATCGTTGATAAGGCTTGTCAGCGAACTTCCGTTTTCAATCATCTTTCCGTCAAAAGCAGTGTCAACTCCTTGTGTTGCATCGGTAACATAACCCAAAAGCATTTGGTTTAATGGTGTTTCTGCGTTGGATAAATTGAGCCAAATCCGGTGCTTATCTACATTTACAGTGCGGAAAAACTGATTTTGATTATTGCCTACGCGCATTGCATTTGTAAATGTGGCGTTTCCGGCTGAAGCGGTGTGCAATAAAAATCCTTGCCCTGTCTGGATGGTTCCGTTTGGCGTTGGCCTTCCCAAAGCGCTGGCATGCCCGACATTATTATAAGTAGCATAATTAGCGCCCGAAGCAGCATTTTGTACAGTATGCGTCCAGAAATACAAGGTTCCCGGATTTGCAGCCAAAAACAAATCGGCATCGATTGGCGAAGGGTAGGGGTTTCCGAGTAAATTAAAACCTTGACCATTTGCGGTGATGGCAACATTGATATTTCCGTTATTTGGTAACCCATCGTAAGTTCCTGTAAATGGAGTAATTGAAGTCGGGAAGTTGTTTGGCGCACGAATTACATAGCCTTTTCCGCCAACGAAATCAGTCGTAAACGAATTTATTGAAACAAATGCATTCGTAGTTTCGTCGATATCATAAAATCGGCTCGACGGAGTAGTGGAGGTCATTGGTGAAAAATCGTGCAGGTTTTGTCCTGCAACCGGAGATGACCAATAAGTGTAATCGAGGCGGCGCATTGACGTATTTCGCTTAACGATTATATCTCCTGAATTTACTTCATTGTTAATCTGAATCAAATTCGCATTGCTTTCAAAAGTCAATGAGGAACCGGAATTTACCGTTACCGAACCGGCAATTTTGAAATCAAATCCCGGATTTACAATTACTTGCGCGTTATTATCAACAGTCAGGCTGCAGGCTTGCAAGTCTGAATTAGCGGTATAATTTGCTGAAATGATTGCGGGCTGATCGGCGACCGGATTGCCATTACTCCAGGAATTACCGTCCCAGGTTGTAGGAGTGGAGCAGTTTGGATAGGCATCTGTGATTCCATTGCAATCATCGTCGATTCCATTCCCTAAAATTTCCGTTGCGCCCGGATTTTGTGCTGCATTATTATCGTTGCAATCAGTTCCGTTTGTAGTGGTTGAATAGCCTGGCGGAATGATGGCGCCATAGCATACAAATTCATTTCCATCATCATAATTGTCACTATCTAAATCTACGTAGAGTGATTGACCTGTATACAGCATATTGTCAGAATCATTACAATCGGTATTGTTGAAAACGCCCGTGCATGCCATAAAAGTTTGTGAGCCAAAGCCGTCACCATCAAAATCAAGGTATCTCAATTGGTTGTCATTGCAATCAAAATTATTGGTCACACCGCAGGCTACGGTAATATTTGCCCGAAACCATCACCATCCGAATCGAGATATTGCAATTGACTGTCATTGCAATCTATATGGTTGGTAACGCCGCAAGCGACGGTTGTGTTGGATCCGTATCCATCGCTATCTGCGTCCAAATATTGTAATTGGTTGTCATTACAGTCGAAATTATTGGTAACGCCGCAGGCTACGGTGATATTTGCACCGAATGAATCTCCATCAGCGTCGAGATATTGCAATTGACTGTCATTGCAATCGATGTTGTTGGTAACGCCGCAAGCGACAGTTGTATTGGATCCATATCCATCTGCATCAGCATCAAGATATTGCAATTGATTGTCATTGCAATCTGAATTATTGGTAACACCGCAGGCCACAGTAATGTTAGCGCCAAAACCATCTGCATCAGCATCGAGATATTGCAGCTGATTGTCGTTACAATCGATATTATTGTGAACACCGCATGCAACGATTGTGGTTGAGCCATATCCATCAAAATCTGCATCAAGATATTGCAATTGATTGTCATTGCAATCTGAATTATTTATTACTCCGCAAGCCACGGTGATATTGGCACCAAAACCATCGCCATCGGCATCGAGGTATTGCAACTGACTGTCGTTACAATCGATATTATTGTGAACTCCGCAGGCAACAATCGTGTTCGAGCCATACCCGTCGGAATCTGCATCAAGGTATTGTAATTGATTGTCATTGCAATCTGAATTATTGGTTACTCCGCAGGCAACAGTGATATTGGCACCAAAACCATCGGCGTCGGCATCAAGATATTGGAGTTGATTGTCATTGCAATCTGAATTATTAGTAACACCGCAAGCCACTTTTATGTTAGATCCATATCCATCGCCGTCGGCATCAAGATATTGATACTGGTTGTCGTTACAATCGAAATTATTCAGAACACCGCAGGCTACGGTTATATTGGCCCGAAAAGTATCACCATCGGCATCAAGATATTGCAATTGATTGTCGTTACAGTCGGTATGATTGGTTACACCACAGGCAACAATTGTGTTCGAGCCGTATCCGTCGGCATCGGCATCGAGATATTGAAGCTGGTTATCATTACAATCTGAATTATTGAATACGCCGCAGGCTACGGTTATATTGGCACCGAATCCATCACCATCGGCATCAAGGTATTGCAATTGGTTATCATTGCAATCTAAGTTATTGGTAACGCCGCAAGCTACTTTAGTGGTCGAACCATAACCATCGCCATCAGCATCCAGATATTGAAACTGATTGTCATTACAATCGAAATTATTTGTAACACCGCAGGCTACAAGTATATTCGCGCCAAAAGTATCGCCATCGGCATCAAGATATTGTAATTGGTTGTCATTACAATCTGAATTATTGTTTACGCCGCAGGCTGCCAATGTGTTCGAGCCATATCCATCAGCATCAGCATCGACGTATTGAAGTTGGTTGTCATTGCAATCGGAATTGTTTGTGACATATCCGGCAGGCGCTCCGGTACAAGAAGATTGAGATGAATTATTTCCGAAACCATCGCCATCATTATCTGCATAATAGGTAACGTATCCTGTAACTGTGAAAGTTGCTTTGTAATTACTTCCTGAATTGCTGGCATAAACAGTTCCGTTACAGGTTGTTGCAGCATCTGAATACACTTCCAAAACGTAATTCCCTGGCGCTAATCCGGATAATAGATCAGTTGTTGCGCTAATATCTGACCAGCGTTGGTCTTCGCCGCCGCAGCCGTTTGTAAATCCGCTTTGGTAGCCGATGCTTACCGAGCTGAATGTGTTGTTTGGATTTCCAGCCGGATAAATACTGTAATGGATTGCAGTTGCTGTAAGATCGCACGAGCCGCATCTGTAAACATTATGTTCGGCGCCTTTGAAAACGATTCCCGAAGTATTTCCGACACAAAACGAACCGAGATTTGCGTTTTGAAAATCCGCATTTGAAGTCGCCGCATTTAAATCATAGTAAGTATTTCCGGAATTATTAATGTTCAAAACAATAAACGTATTGTTGAAACCGGCTTGTCCGAAAATGAAATTGGTAAACAAAAATGCCAATATCAGCGGCAATGGTAATTTTTGTAAAGTTGTTTTCATAGTATATTTTTTAGTTTTTGTATGCGTTTCCCATAATACAAACAAAAGTAGTTATTAATAAATTGATTTGAAATAAGGCATTTGCCCTATATGCTAGTTGTATATTTATTAAACTATAATTTATAGTATGAAAAACCAAAGTGACAACTTCACTTATGAACAACCTTATTAACAATTAATCATCAAACAAAGTCATTTCGTTTATTCCATCTCGAATAACAACAATACCACGCTTTGCCTGTACATCTTCAGTTATAATTATCTTAACAACCTTATGTTTTACCTCATAATAATCAGCAGTAGCACCTAAAACCATTGACTGCAAATGATTGTTTGGATACAACTTATAAGTAACGCTATCGGTTTCATATAAGTAAAATTTCATTCCAAGTCCATCTTTAGAAACTTGCCAATCCTCAACAACAGGAACTTCTTTATAATGCTTTTTAGCCAGCTTCAAAAAATCATAACATTTATATGGAATCTTTTCCACTTTCTGAGAATAAGCTACAGAACCAGCAACCAAAGCGAGCATTAAAATAATTTTTTTCATAATTTTTAGATTTAGATTAAACGTTTAGTAAAGAAATAAAATTGACGGAAGATAAAAAAATAAAAGGCTCAAAATTTAACGTCTTGAGCCTTTATCTACACTAACGGCTGCGCCTACCGGCTTGCCTCATTGGATAGGGCGGGGGACAGCCCCGCCCAGTTCTACGGCGGGGGTTGAACCCCGCCTAAGTTCGCATGTCACGTACCATCGGGAAATCTTGCAGATTTCACCCGATGGATGAATCAGTTAATTGAATAAAGGAATTGTAGATAAAACCAAGTAACCACCATCATCACTGATTTGAACGTGTGGTTTGCCCTCTCCAATAGGTATGACGTTAAACTCTGCAGCATTTAAGAAAAACTCATTAGTCAAAGGATTAATCACGATAGCTTTATTATCAGCCAATGAAAGGCTAATGCCATGACCCTCTACTGAAAAATACAAACCAGCCAATTTTATCGGCTCGTGACTGTCTTTATTGACATAAGGACTATAAATGGAATCAGGCGCCCAAGTGCCGGAATTCGGGTCATAATCCTGAACAACCCATTTTTCAGCATCATTTATAGAAACCCTGATTTTTGCTTCAAACGTCCTACGGCAGAATACAGGATTAGTATACAAAGGAGGCTGGACAACAGGCACAGGTGTATCAAGATATACGATATCAGAACGATGAAAATTAAATATCATCGGACGGGATGGAAAACTACTTATAGAGTAATTGAAGTTACCGCTGTAAGCGCAATCAATCTCTGCATTTGTAAGGCTTGGAAAAATAACGCGCTTGCAATTGTAAAATATAGCCAAGATAAAAAATTGGTCATCGGGTACTTTTGCCTGTAAATCATTTCCCGAAACAACCAAATCAACACATTTACGAATCCCGTTGGAATTGACGTAAACCAAAAAATTTCCGTTCATAATTATAGATTTAAAGATTATAGCCAGCCGTGAATTTTCTGATAATCCTCAAAATTTAACCATCGCTGGGAATCTTCATGAAGACTACGACCCGGCGCATAATTTTCGTTGTAAAGTCGTTCCATAACAGGACGCTCGTTAATGTGAGTATCCTTGAACTGTTTAAACGCAAATATTGGCGATTTATACCAGCTTTTCGGATTGTACCACGAGTAGTTAATCCTAAAAGCATATACGATATTAATTACGGCATTATGTAACCTTTTATCAACAGTAATTGCGTCAGCACGAGCAGACAAAACGGCAACATTAGTACGCTGGGCATTTGCAATAGCAACGCGAGTTTCCTCAGTAATCTGTGCCTCTTTAACAGAATCTTTAGCAGTATCCCTGTCAACCTTATCTGACTGGTCACTTATAATAGCGATAGAGCAGAGGGAGAGCAAATAACATACCAAGCAAGACCATCCAATATTCCTTTACAATGGAAAGAAAGCCAGTCGTTGAACTGGCTTTACTTTTTGTAGATGAAACTGACATTACTTTTTGAATTTTCTGACAAGTCCGACAATAAGAACTAAAAGAATACCGCCAACAACCAAAAGCGCGGTTTTATTCGTTTTCCAAAGGTTTGTAACCTTTAATAAAATATTTTTCATAAGATTTAATTTTTAATGATTAATTAAGCGTTTAACGAAACGATAGAGTAAAAAAAAACAGCCAACGGAAGAATGAAATATCTAACAATCTTTTCAACAGTAATTGTATTTTTCAGATACTGTGCAGTAGCACCCGCTGAAATCAACGGCCAAACAGATGAGTAAAGATTTTGAAAATGGTTCAACACCTCAGCAACAGTGACCTGTGAATTATGGTCAGGGTCAAAAATAGGGTTTTGGTCTGCAATCAGTTTCGCCGATAATGAGGAAGTCTTTAACACATAATTCAATGGTTTTCCGACCGCAACAGGGAAGAACGTAACCAAATAACAATCGATAGCGGACGTAACATCGTGAGCATAATTTTTATAATACTCGTAAACCAGGTCCGATTTGTTCATTGAAAGTCATATTTTTTATGACACTCAATTCATACCTCTTACCGTTTATTGTCTTATAGGAAACACCAGCCTTATCACGTGTAAACTGAATAAGACCTACAGAGCCTGAAACAGGGTTTGTCGCGGTAGTACTGATACCACTTTCGAAATGCATGACAAACATAAGCCACAAAGGATTAAATCCAAGCTTTTCAGCAACTGAAATGATTTTACTAATCTTGGAATCATTCAGTTTTGCCTTAAAAATCGATGGTATATTACTCTCCATTTTCAACTACTTTTATAGTTTCACCTTCAGCTGACTTTGACTTTTCCAAATGTGAATTGAAAGCCTTATAACCGACAGAAACAGCGTCAATAAAATCGAAGAATTTTGCGATTTTATTACTAAGTTCAATAAATCTTTTCATCAGTTATTTTTTAAAAGGAGAACCGAAAAAACCCCTAGCACATTTACCTGAACTAGTGTATCCACTGCCATTAGGACTGATACAAAGACCCAATTCATTGATAAGTATTTTTTGCGTATCAACACGGAAAAGACAGAAATACGTTTGAGACTGACCGTTCATTACTACGTCAACGGCATAACGGATATGCTCATGACCTTTCTCTTTGCCTTTATGTGTTACAACGCCACCGCCCTTTTCCTGACATGGAAAAGCCTTTGCAGTCATAAGACCGTAACGGGTCTTTCTCCAAGCCGAGATTGCATAAAAACCCTCAGCACCACCCTTTTTAATTTTCGTATAGTTAGCACCTGATTTCTTTGGTGCTTGCTGGTTTTGCGCCATTGACTGATAACCCTGACGGTTTTGTGCGAACGGCGCGTTAAAATTGCCACTATAGGCATAATCATTCTGTTTTCTAGGGTACGAACCCTGACCTCTATTATTGTTATTCCAAGCCACTTTAATTGAATTTAATTGTTAATATTGTTTTTACAATATCGCATACAACGTGTACGATTTCATTGAATTTCTTAAGTACCAGTAACACGGTATCTGCTATCACTATGAGACCGTACACCCTGTAAATGCGATGTTTTTTATTTGCCTCTTCTAAAGGTCTTTGTTGAACTCTTTCCGGATTTTCCACCTAACAGCCTTATTAAAAGTTTGATTGCAATAAAGCCACCGATACCGAAACCAATAAGGCGAACGCCGTACTTTTTAAGCCAAGCGATTGCCTGTTTTGTCAATGCTTCAAGACCAATTTTAGTAGCAGCATTAACAGCAGGTTTTATAATACCTTCATTTTGTTGCGAAAAATCATTAAGACCTGCTTTAATTTTAGGATTAAGAACATTACTGGCGACAGTTCCAACAACATGCCCAGCTTGATTAGCCTGCGAGCCATTGTTATTAGCACCTGAACCAAGCAAACCACCTGTTAAGGTATTAAATGCACCAGCAATAAATTGACCAAATCCAGTGCCCGAACCACTTGAAGTCGTTGGGACAGTCGTATTCGGATTAACAATACCTGTGTTTCCCTGCAAAATAGGAGAGACGCCAGTATTAGGCGCAGGCTGATTTGGAACAACCGGAGCACCATTAGGTGACGGCATCGGAGTATTAGTTATCACAGCATTGAAAGCTAAAGCAGCTGCACGTGTAGAAGAACCTCCCTGTGCAATATATTGCGCGATATAATTGTTCACCTGTATAGTCTGCGCAGAGGTAAGACCCGTACTACTCGAACCTGAAGAACTCGAACCACTTGACGCTGCCGAACCGCCTAAGGCGGAAACGACAGTGTGCATATTAAATGTATTTGTAAACCAACTCATAATTAATAATGATATTCGCCATTACTGATATCACCGTCAACCATATGACCATCGGTAATACCAAGTGCATTAGATACACCATAAGTGGCTTGATTAACAAAATTGCGGAGAAAATTACCAACACGAGTACCGCCTTTTTTACGCTCGAATTGTCTGCTAAACCAGCTCATTATCGTGTAACGAATTGAGATTTGTATCTTTCGAGCCAAAACGGAATCACGGCTGCTTCATCAGTTTTCGTAATCTCGATATTGGTTACGCCTACAAGCGGGATTGTAAGGAATTTATCCAACTGGACGACCTGAGTACCATCGGCTTTTACATAAGCCACAGAATCGAGTTCGACTTGCTCTAAAGCCAATTCCCTGATATCCTTTTTCATCACAAAACCATTATCAAGAGTAAGGGTTACCTCACTGATTAAATCGGTTTTGTTAATGGTCATCGCATTCCATTGAGCAACCGGAAATTTATTGCTTGACTCGCCGTTTTTCAACTGGTTTTTCTGATAGTTAACGATATTCCAGCCCATAGCAGTAGGCTCTTCAACAGCGTAGAAGAAATACGCTTTGGTTGAATCCATTCCTTTAAACTCGACAACAATTTCGTCCTTGTCATTAAGACCAACGTTCGATTCGTCCGGCGTTAGATAAACTTTTGCAGTTGTAGCGTAAACAGAGCCACGAAGCGCATAAGGATATGAAGTGCCTTTCATACGCAACATAACGAAATCGATGAATGGCATTTCAGGACAAATCTCGACGTCACCGCCAGAACGCTCGATAAAAATTCTGATGGTCAGAGCCGTCAAGGATTCTAATGCCAGTTGTGAACCGAAATAAAGCCCGGCAAACGGCTTGTTGATTGATTTTCTAACGGTTGTTACTCCCGTTCCTTCATAAATTAACATAAGTGAAAAAATTTAGTTATTGCATTATTGCATCACAAATGTTTTCACAAACGAAAATTTACAGTACAGAAGAATACATAAAAGTGCATAAATATGCAGAAAAATACAGACGTTTTTACACTATTTCAAGCTTTTTTAAATCAGAAAACATCAGATATTTGCGTTTCAGATTAAGACAATCCAATGCAGTTTGATATTGCTTTTTTGCAGTTCTCCAATTGACCTGAAGAAGTCCAGCAAGTTCAGAAATGGTAATTTTGTGGTTAGATGGCATATAATTGATGGTTTGAAAAAAGTTCGTTATCAAATTCAAAATCAGCAGTCTGTTTTTTCTCGAATTCACGGATGTAATAGGGCAGCTTTACATGAAACCATTGCCGAATATTGGTCAATCCAGAATCGTAGTCATCAATGAGATTATTAAGCCCAAGAACATAACTTACGTTTTCCTGTTTGCTCTGATAATACTCCCTAAACATACCCTTTACCAGTCGCTTCACAGTAAGTAGGGAAGGCTCTACAATCTTCTTAACCCTGCGGATATGACACGCAAAATTACCAATGAGCGTCTTGAAATAATCCCAATTTATCAAGGTAAAAGGCATCTCCTTATTAATTTGGCTTTTCTGTGTATTATACCTAATCTCGAAATGGTTTTTCTGTGCAGCTTCCATTAGCTGCATAAGGGTTTGAGGGTTGAAGATACCCCAAGTTACAGGCTCAGAAACACTAAGATTAAGGTTTTCGTTGTTTATCGACATTGCCTTTTCAAGATACCTAAAAAAGCTATTATTCATTTGGTATTCAAGACGCCAAACATTATGAACGGGAATTTTTCTTTCTTCCCAAGCATTCAGGATATACTCCTTTGGCTTTTTGGTCAATTCAAGGGTTTTGTTGTAACATCGCATGAATCGGCTGGAAGTCCGGCTTCCGATAGTAAAGCCTGTAAGTTTTGGTTTTCCCTGTTCCGTGACATAGTACGGAGAAACCTTTTTATCCTTACCGGAGATAACCAAATCATTATTGAGGATACGTAAGACGGTATTTTGATAAAAATCCTCAGTATTAACCAAGTCAATAGCGACATCGAGACGATTGACAGCACTGAAATGCAACCCGCCAATATCACAAAAATCTGATAAAATCTTTTTGAGTTCATATAACTGTTTTGTATAAAATAAATGGTTTTCAAACTGGAATTGCATCAGGTTAGAAGCAATAACAGGCGAGTGAGGACAGGCGAGTAGTACGCCAATCTTTTCATTGTTATAACTGACAAAATAACGATGCTTGAATACAGTCGTACCAAACTCCTGTAATTCAAAATGGAAATCCGTGCCAATGAATTTCAGGCTGATGGATTCGGGGGTCGGTTCGTCTGACTTATCCAGCAGATTGCAGATAAGATAATCAATAGATAACAAATATTTATCGGGTTCATAAGGGATAATTTTATCGTTCATTTGCAAGTTTTATAGTGTATAATTCATCATCAGAAATCGGAATGGTGCGGTGCATAACAGCGTCCATAGTTTCAACAGCAACCTTTAAATCAAAGCCATCATTTGACAGGCATTTGAAATAAAAAAGACGGTTGATGCAGAAATAACGCTGACCGACTATGCAATCAAATAGACCTAGCATTTTTTGAATAAGGTTTACAATAAAGTGAAATACCATTGTAATATTTATCAGTAATCCGGTCTGAATTTTGAGATAATTCTACAGACCCTGATAAGGTTTCGGTGTAATAATCACAGCCTGTAACAACAGACCACAGAAACATAAGGATTGTTTTCATAAGATTGATTTTAGCGAGTTAATAGACTTTGTTTTCGGGTTTGGGTGAGTTGGTGCCCGTTATACCTAACGGGCACTTTTACGAGGAAAAGAAAAAATCATTTGCATCGTTGCAACAACAGAAATAATTGTATCACGACGACAAAACAATTCGTAATCCTGTAAAAATTGCTTTTTAGTTTTATATGTGTAATCGTGAAAACCAGAAGCAGTCTCGATAGTAATCTGATATTTTTTTTGAGAGCTCATAATTAAGACATAAAATATGTTATTGTATGAGGCTGGCAACGGTTTAATAAGCAATTAAGCTGGCGTTGCCAATTTTGAATAATTGAATCAGGAAATTCATTTCTATATTCACGAATACCATCTGTTAAATATTTAATGCGTTTTTCCTTTTGAGTTAATTCTTGTTTTGCCATTTTTTAGAAAGTTTATAGTTATAGATTATCATTATAAGTTGAAGAGTAATGCCGAGAGCATAAATGATTTTTACAGCAATCATATCAAATCGTGTTTAAGAAGTTTTTCGAGGACTTGTTTAGATGAATCAGCGTGAAAAGTATATTCAACCATTTCAAAAGGTTCGAATTCAGGCTGATGAAACCAATACATTTTAAACTGGTTTGATTTTGTAATATCAACAGGACATGTAACTTTAAATGAACCGCCACCGTGGGCGGAAAACGAAACAGTATTTCCAAGTTGTGTAGAGCGTCCGAATTTTCGAAGCGTTCGTCGAAAATTTAAAACGGTAAACGGAAAATGGTGCATCTTTGGAACGCAGACAGCCATAAGCCGTTTACCGTAGTTTTTTTGATAGGTTTTCTTCATAATTCATTTGGTTAGAAATTGTCTTACAAATGAAATATAATTTATATTATGTAAAATAGAATATTTTGAAACCTACTGTAAACAATGGCCTTCAACTAAATCTATGTGCTTGTATGCACAATAAAAAACACCGCTATCGGTAACGGTGTTTTATTCAATTTGAAATATCCTAAAAAATAAACTTCGTACTCAGGAAATTTGATTTGTCTTCGTTAACGACTTCATTAATTAATTTCTTGTTGCTATCGTTCATTTTAAAAGCTACCAATGACCTGATTGAAAATGATCTGATGGCATCTGAAACTGACAAAGTTCCTTCGGCGCTGTCTTTTCTTCCCGTAAACGGAAAATTATCCGGACCCGTTGTGATTGCGTATTTACATTCACACGACTGACCTGATTCACCAACGGATCAATCAATGCAGAGAGTTCGTCTGCATCATTCGTGAAAAGACTCACTTGCTGGCCATATTTCGCGTCGATTAAATATTGGATCGTTTCTTCCAGATCATCAAACGGGACTACAGGCACAATTGGCCCGAATTGCTCTTCGTGATACAGCCTCATGTCTTTGTTGACAGGATATACGACTGCGGGATAATAAAACGAAGCGACTGATTTTCCTCCATTTTCATTGATGATTTTCGCGCCGTTGGCTTCAGCATCTTTAATGCAATCATTGAGGTAATTTACTTTGTCAGGTTCCGGTAATGGTGTCAATGAAACCCCGCTTTCCCATGGCATTCCGTATTTTAATTCTGAAACCGCTTTGCTGAATTGCTGCAGAAAATCCTCAACAATATCGCGGTGCGCCCAGACAATCTTCAAAGCTGTGCATCTTTGCCCGTTGAATGATAACGAACCGGTCAGCACTTCTTTAACTGCTAACGGAATATCAGCTTTACAGGTAATAATCGCGGCGTTTTTGGCATCTAAACCTAAAACCGCACGCAATCTGTTGACTTTCGGATGCAGTTTTTTGAGTTCATTGGCGACTTTACTCGAACCGATTAATGTCAGCACATTGATTTTTCCTGATTGCATTAATCCCGGTATGATAACATTTCCTCTTCCATACAGCAAATTCACAACACCTTTCGGGAAACTTTCGAGAAAAGCTTCTTGCAATGGATAGTGCAACAATGTACCGAATTTTGGCGGTTTGAACAAAATTGTATTGCCCATTATCAAAGCAGGTATTAAAGTTGTAAATGTCTCATTTAAAGGATAGTTATACGGCCCATACAAAGTACTACTCCGAGTGGCGAACGCCTCACCTGCGCCGCAATGCCATCGACGATTTCAAATGTAGAAGAATCCCTGTCGAGGTTTTTCAATGAATCAATTGTCGCATAGATATACTCAACTGTCCTGTCAAATTCTTTTACTGAATCTGCGTAAGATTTCCCGATTTCCCACATAATTAGATTGACAACCTTGTCTTTGCGGGCAATCATTTTTCCTGTGAATTGCTCCACATGATAAATGCGCTCAGAAACGCTCATGGTTGGCCACTCCCCGCGTCCGTCTTTATACGCCAGAACTGCGGCATCAAGGCATTCCTGTGCCTCAGTTTCGGTGCATAACGGATAGCTTCCGATTAATTTTTGCTTTAAACCAGTTTCGGTTTTGGTGTATATTGGTGAGTAAACTTCATGTACGGCGCCATTCCACGGTTTCATCTTCCCATCGACGAGGTATTCGCGCTGGTGGATTTCTTCTATGCGAAATTGCTCCGGAATTTCATTTTCTGCTACAAAAATATTATCCAAACTTTGATCAAACGAATTTTTGCTATCGCTCATAATAGTATATTTTAAACTTAAAGGTACGTATTTTATGCAAAAAAGACATTGCCCGATTGGAACAATGCCTCTTTTTGAATTAATAATAAAATGTCGTTTTTATTATTGCACTTTGATAGGGAAATCCCATTTTTCCCAGCTCAATGTTACATTATCTTTATTGACTTTGTAAACCAGGCTTTCGGTTAAAGCAGCCGAAGCTTTTTGCTTGACCTTCACACGAAGCTGGTCCTGCGACTCTTCATACTTGTAAGCACCCCATTGTTCAGCAACTTTATTGAAAATGATTGTAGAAAATTCTTTTCCGGGAATTACAAAAAACGAATATTTACCGGCAGGTAATTTTGCTCCTTCAACTGTGATCTCTTTGTCAGTTTCGAAAGTTGTGGCATTGTTGGCTCCTGCGCGCCATACTTCGTTGAACGGAACGAGTCCGCCCAGATTTCCCTGCCTTTTACAAACGGGCTGCTGTAATTAATCGCAATTGTAGCGCCGTTAATTTTTCCTGTCGCTGTCGCAGCCGGACTTGCTGGCTTCTTATCCTGTGCGTTCATCAATCCTGACATCCCTAGAGCAAGGAATAAAATAGCAATTCTTGTTTTGATTTTCATAATTTCTGGTTTATGGTTGACGCGTAAATTTACAGACAAACCGCAATCTGTCAACCGTATTTATAATAGTTTTAAGATTTCAATGACGCCATATCGATTACGAAACGGTATTTTACATCACTTTTATTCATTCGGTCGTAAGCCTCGTTGATGTAATCCATATTGATGACTTCAACTTCAGAAGTGATACCGTGTTCTGCACAATAGTCGAGCATTTCCTGGGTTTCTGCGATGCCGCCGATTAAACTTCCGATAATGCTTCTTCGTTTCATAATTAAGGTGAAAGCCGGAATTTCTGCCGCTGTTGGTGGCGCACCTACAACAATCATCGTTCCGTTGGTGCGTAATAAATTCAGGTATTGATTGTAATGGTGAGGCCTGAAACTGTATTCAGTATAAAATCGAAGCTATTCTGCAAAGACGCCATTGTCTCCGGGTTTGAAGTCAACGCAAAATGATGCGCGCCCAGTTTTTTCGCATCAGCTTCTTTTGATGGTGTTCCGCTTAGCATCGTTACTTCTGCCCCAAAAGCCACAGCAAATTTCACCGCCATGTGCCCTAATCCGCCTAAGCCTAAAACGCCGACTTTATGCCCTTTACCAACTTTGCAATATCTCAAAGGCGAATAAGTCGTAATTCCGGCGCATAATAAAGGCGCAACGCCCTGCAACGGCAATTTGTCGGAAACATGCAGAACATAATTCTCATCAACCGTAATACTTGTTGAATAACCGCCGTAAGTCGGAATATTCGTGCCGCGTTCGTAACTGTTGTAAGTCCCGGTCATGCCTTCATCACAGAATTGCTCAGTTCCGGCTTTGCAATTTTCGCACTGTCTGCAGGAGTCAACGAAACAGCCCACGCCTGCCAGTTCGCCAACTTTGAATTTGGTTACATCGGAACCGATTTTTACAATTTTCCCAACGATTTCGTGTCCCGGAACAAGCGGGTAAATTGCCGGCCCCAATCCCCTTTCGCGGTATGGATATCAGAATGGCAAACGCCGCTGTATAAAATTTCAATCTGCACCTGGTTGGGCGCAACATCTTTTCTTTCGAATTCAAATGGCTTTAAAGGAGTTTCGGCATCATACGCCGCATATGCTTTTACTTCATTCATGATACTATATTTTTGATTTTAAGTTGGCTAAATTTACGTAAAATTCCTACGCGTGATTGGCGACGAACGTTAAATAAAATTTAATAATATTTTAGTCCCGCCGATTTTCATAGTCGCCTTAAATTTAGTAATTTTAAAAACTTTAAGATTTGTATGAAAAACAGTATAGCCGAACGCATTGCCGACTTCCTCGTAGCTTATCCGCCTTTTTCCGATTTATCGTTTGACGAACTGACGCAGGTCGCGATGGATATCCGCGTTATTAATTTAGAAAAAAATAAAGTACTTTTTCAGATCAATGATCCGTTGCACGATTGCTTTTATGTTGTGGCCTCGGGCGTGATCAATCTTTCGGTTATTGCTGACGCAGAAGAAACTTTACTGAACAAATGTGTTGCCGGTGATATTTTAGGCTTACGACCTTTCTTCGCCAAGAATAATTATATGATGACGGCAAAAGCACGTGAGGAAAGTGTCGTTTATGCGATTCCGATTACTACTTTCCGGCCTTTTGTGGTGAATAATTATGCGGTTTTGGAGTTTCTTTTACAAAGCTTTGCAAGCACTGCAACGCGCACTTCGACAGGAAATCCGAAAGGAAAATTAATCAACGATACCGTTCAATATATAGACAGCCAGACGGAAATTCAATTCTTCCAGTCGCTCGATTACAATAAAAAACCATTGCTTTCAGCACCAACGGCAATTGTGCAGAATGTTGCGCAATTGATGACCGACAATCTTTCCGGATGCGTTATCATTCACGAAGGCAATCGCCCTGTCGGAATTGTAACCGATGCTGATTTGCGCACGAAGGTCGCAACCGGTCGGTTTTATATTACGACTTTAGTTCATAATATAATGTCATCGCCGGTCATTACAGTCCCTGAAAATCTTTCGTTGGCTGAAGCGCAATTGTTCATGCTGCGCCACAACGTCACGCATTTGTGTGTCACCGCTGATGGTTCTGATAAAACCGAAATTAAAGGTGTCATTTCTGAACATGATTTAATTGCTGCGCAGGCGAATAATCCGGGTGTTTTGATCAAGGAAATCAAACGTGCTTCAAATCCTGATGATTTGCGCCATTTACGAGAAAAGTTAGCAGATTTCATACGGATTTCCATCGATAAAAAAATTCCGCTTTCCCACATTGACAATATTGCAGGCGAAGTGAATATGGCGATTATCAAGCGCGCTGTCGATCTCGCAATTCTTGATTTTGGCTCCCCTCCTGCCCGTTTCGCATGGTTAAGCATTGGAAGCCAGGGCAGAAAAGAACAATTGTTATTATCTGATCAGGATAGCTTTTTGGTTTTTGAAAATGTTGCCGCTGACAAACACCGCGACGTTAAGGATTATTTCCTGAAATTGTCCAAACGCGTCGTTACAACGCTTGAATTCACTGGGTATCCGCTATGTCCGTATGGTCACATGGCAAGCAATGCTGTTTGGTGCAAATCGCTTGACGACTGGAAAAAGCAATACGATGAATGGATGAATACGCCTGGCAATAAAACCGATGAAGGCTATGGTATTTTCTTCGATTACGAGATTGCTTTTGGCGAAATCCAGATTGAAGAAGCACTGACAGAAAATATCTATAAAAACACTAAAAAGAACAAGAAATTCTTCGCTTTCTTAGGGACGGAAGCCTTACGGAAACCACCACCATTAAGCTTTTTCAAGCAATTCAATGTTGAAGAAGAAGGCGAGCACAAAGATTTGTTCGATATTAAAAACCGTGGCATCCTGCAATATGTCGATGCGGCCCGTGTATTGATTTTAAGCCACGAAATCAAAGGCATCAACAATACATTTTCGCGTTTCAAGCAATTGGCGATTGATGAACCAAAATATGCTGATATTTATGTAAGCGCAGCTGAAGCTTTCCTGCAATTGCTGAAATTTCGCACGATTGACGGACTGAAAAATGGCACTGACGGGCAATATATTTCGCTCGAAGATTTGTCAAAAGCCGACAAGGAAAGACTGAAAAACTGTTTTTTACCGTTGAAAGACCTCGAAGAAATCATCAAAAATAAATTCCAACTCACTTATTTCTCCTGATGCTCGACTGGCTCAAAAATATCAACCGGGATTATCCCGATTTCTGGAAAGTCTATCTATCAAGGATGGAAAAGAAGTCGTCGCGCTATGTCGTCTTAAGTACACAAACGACAGGTTTGGATTATAAAAAAGATGTCATACTTTCGATTGGTGCTTTTGCCATTGAAAATGATTCGATTCGCATTGGCGACAGTTATGAAGTCGTTTTACTGCAATATGTATACAATCACGATCATGGCCTCTCAAATGAATTCATCATCGAAAGCCACCAGCCAAAAGAACTCGAACCAAAAGCCATTCAGGAATTTGTTGAATACCTCGGAAATGCAACTATTATCGGGCATCGCGTAGATTTCGATGTAGAAATCATCAACGAAGCGCTTGAAAAAATGCAATGCGGAAGGCTTCGCAACGAAGCTTTAGATATTGAAGTAATGTACAGAAAATGGAAGGAAGTAACCGGTGAAAAGCATTTCAGCCTCGAAGAATTGAGCGGTGCTTTCAAAATTCCGGCGACAGACAGGGTTTCCGCTTCAGAAGATGCCTATACAATCGGACTGCTTTTCCTGAAGCTAAAATCGAGACTCGGGATAAATAAATTTCAAAAATAAAACTACTGTTTTACTTTCTCCATTTTGTTTTTCCGGATGTTTTCACTCATTAATTTTGAATAGAACTTTACTGTAAGTGCTACAATAAACACGCTGCTAATCAATAATGTGACTCCGAAAACGTCATCAATTTCCATATGTTTTTTTGTTTGGGGGTTTGACAAATATAAACAAAAAACCGATTTATACTACATCGTTATTGTAGATAAATAACTACAAAATTTCCCATGGTGTGAAATGGACACTATTTCTGCTTCTCTTGTGCGTTTATTTCTCAAAAATGGAATGCCAAAATTATCTTTGAAAATATTTTCAGCTTTGATTTTTGAATTGTAATTGTTTGAAAAATTTACATTTAGCTTATCAAAAATATTGCTTTCTGACACTGCAATCGTATGCACAAAATCTTTATTTATAGTAGTTTTTGTATAGAAGATGCAGTCTTCAAAACTGACTTTCCCCCAAATAATTTCATCTTCAAAAATCAATTCGGAACAAACCAACTTTTGTGGAAAATAACCGCGAATTTTGGTATTTCTATTGTAGATTTTATATGCAGATTCTTTCATGCTCCATAAAATCCAAACGGCTAGATTTTTATCACAGGAATTGTCGATGATTTCTCTTTCTGAAGGCGCAAAGACTTTTTCAATCCAGCCTTTTCGCTTCCAATTGCTTTCAATGGCGGCCAGATTCAGGTCGATGACGTCATTGCCAATCATCTTAAATTTTTGATTCGATAAGGTCGATTGTCGATTTTACGTCGAGCATTTTCTCCATTTCCGGTGTGTCGATCGTGATTTCAAAGGTTTCTTCTATGTCAAGAATAATATCTACGAGGTTGGCAGAATTGATTTTCAGGTCATTGATGAAATCTGTATTTTCTGTAAGGCTTTCAAAAGCTTCCTGTTCGCGCACATAAGGCTTAACGATAATTTTGAGCTTCCCGATGATAATTTCTCTTGTCATGATTTATTTGGTATATTTTCTAAAGATAACACATCCGTTGACGTCACCAAAGCCAAAACTGGCTTTTATCGCGGTATTTATTTCTTTGTTGATTAATTGCTGCGGAACTTTCGAAGCGTCAATGACTTCTGCAATTTCCGGATGCAAATCTTCACAATTCGTATTTGGAAAAACAAAATCATATTTCACCTGAAGCACAGTCGCAACAGATTCAATACTTCCCGCAGCCGACAAGCAATGCCCAACGGTTGATTTAAGTGCATTGATATAAGGAAAATCGTTGCCGCTTCTGCCCAACGCTTCGCTCCAATTCCTGATTTCAAGACTGTCTTTTGTAGTTGCTGTAAGATGCCCGTTAATACTGTCAATTTCACCCGGATCCACATTGGCTTCTTTGAGTGCGTCGGTAATGCATTTTTGTACGGCAACGCTGTTCGGCGCTGTCATCGTCCCCTCGCCTCTTTGTCCGCCTGAATTGCAATTTCCGCCTAAAACTTCTGCGTAGATTTTCGCGCCTCTTTCCAAAGCGCTTTCTAAACTTTCCAGCAACAATGCTGCTGCTCCGCTTCCCGGCACAAATCCTGAGGCACTCGCCGACATTGGTCTTGATGCTTTTTCAGGCTCATCATTATGTTTGTAGGTACATACGCGCATCGCATCAAATCCACCCAAATATAGAGCCGGCTGTCGCTCGTACTTCCTGCTAAGATTCTTTTGCTTTCCCGGATTGTATTCTTTCAAAAGCCATTAAAATACTTTCTGTTCCGGTGGTGCAGGCAGATGAATTGGTCGTGACCTGGTTTCCTAAGCCTAATTTTCCGCCAAGATAAGCGCTTACGCCACTGTTCATGGTTTGTGCGACAGCCGTGCTACCTAATCTCCTGGTTTGTTTTTCGTCTATTTTGTAGATGCTTTCGCGAAATTTATCAATTCCCGAAGTTCCGGTTCCAAAGATGGTACCAGAGTCCCAATCGGGGTCATCGTTGTTTTCGAGTGATAAACCTGCATCTTTCCATGCGTCAATTCCGGCAATTACGCCGTAAAGGATTCCGGAACTATTGAAATTGCGCAATTCAAGTTCGGTAAAATATTCGAGTGATTTCTCTGCAGAGATATCAGGCTTTCCAGAAACCTGACAGGAAAATTCGAGATCTTTAAGTTGTTGGTCAAAACGGATTCCAGACACGCCGTTTTTAATCGCTTCCGTGAAAGCGTCAAGTCCGACACCATTCGGCGCGACAACTCCAAGTCCGGTTATGACGACGCGTTGTTTCATAATTTTGTAATCATTCCGGCGATGGTGCCTTTGCAGACTTCCTCGCCATTTTGGTTTTTCATGCTGACCTCACATTTCAGTTTCCCGAATCGGAAGTATGTTTTCTTTGAAATCACGGTTACTTTTTCATTCGGGAAAACCGGTTTCAGGTATTCGATTTCTGACGAAGTCATGGCGATATTTGGCGTTTCGGATTCCTCCTGCAACAGAAAAATCCCTAAACAGGCAACTCCGATTTGCGCCATGGCTTCGGTTAAAATTACGCCCGGCGTTACCGGAAAATCTTTAAAATGACCTTTATAAAAATCGAGATTTTCATCAAAAGTAAAAGTGCCCTCTGCCCCATTTTCGTTTATATGAATAATTTCATCAACGAAAAGAAATGGTTTGGAATAAGGCAATTTTGACAGGATTTCTTTCATTTTACAAATACGAATTGCACAAATTTACACGAATTAAAACTGCAATAAAATCGTCTGGGCTGAAAATCCCGGCCGAAACTCAACATCAGGCCTTTTTCTCCTGAATTTGGTTTGGAATCCATGATTCTTTCCATAACATATAAGACCGTTGCGCTTGACATATTGCCATATAATCTTAAAACTTCCTTGGTATCATTGATGTTTTTGCCTAAATCTGCAAATAATGATTCGACCGTCTGGATGATTTTTTTACCACCCGGATGAAAAATCAAATGATCAACATCGGCAATTTTCAATTCATTTTTTTCTAAAAACGGATTGATAATATTCGGAAAATGTGCTGCAATCGTATCCGGAACTTCAATATCCAAAACCATCTGCAAGCCAGAATTCGTCAACTTAAAGCCCATCATATGCTCGTTGTCATAAAAATGGTACATCGCTTCGGCAAGCATTTCCGGCCTTTCGTCATCCTTATGCGAAGAAACCAAAGCACAAGCCGCTCCATCGCCGAAAATTGCGGCACTCACGATATTGGCCATTGAATAATCATTAAGCTGGAATGTCGCAGTCGGACTTTCAACGGCAATCACAGCCGCCCTTTTTCCGGGATTGGATTTGAGGAAATTCTTTGCGTAAATCAGTTCGGAAATTCCTGCTGCGCAACCCATTTCGGTAACTGGTAATCGCACAACATCCTGTCGCAACTGCATTTTATTAATGAGGTAAGCATCTAAAGACGGAATCATGATTCCGGTGCAACTGACCGTAATAATGTAATCGATATCAGTCGGTTTCCAATTGGTTTTAGCAAGTGCATTCTGTAACGCTTTTTCCCCTAAAATCGTGACTTCGCGTGTATAAATGTCGTTGCGTTCTTCAAAAGAAGTGTTTGTGAAAACTTCAGTCGGTTCCATCATCGAATATCTTTTATCGACCGCCGCGCCTTCGAAAATCTTCTTCACTTTTCGGATAAAACGCTCGTCCTGACCGTCAAGCCAGGCATTTAAAAAAGGCAATATTTCTTCTGTGGTTCGCGAATATTGCGGTAGCGCTTTTGCCACGCTGGTAATTTTTACACTCATGCTGTCTGTATGATCCATTGGTAGCGGAAGGCCCATTTCCAGCGGATGCTGTATTTTTTTAGGTTAAGTTGTTTGGAAAAGGCAATCAGTTCTTCTTTGCGAAAGCCGCGTAAGATTGAAATCGAGCCGTCATTACGCGTCATATAATCAAGCCTGAAGAAGAAACAAACGATTTGAAATAAGACGTAGGAAAAGCTGGCTTCGATGTAAATCGTTGATAACAATTCCGTTTTTGCTGTTGGCTTTCAGGATATTCATTACGTCAACAATTTCTTTATTTTTGAAATGATGTAACGTTAAGGTACACAATGCGATATCATATTTTAAATCAATGAATTGTTGACTAAAAATATCGAGGCATTGAAAGCTTATTTCAGGATAAATTTCTGATAATTTCCGGGCATAATCAATCGTGAATTCATTCAAATCAATTCCAATAAATTGGCAATTTACTTTATTTTCCCGGGCATAATCAGCCAGATAACGCAACATGTCACCATTACCGCAACCCACGTCAATAATTGTAACCTTTTTTTGCAAAGGAATTTCGGCAATCAATTTTTTGACGCCATTTAACGTAAGTTTATTGCCTCCCAAAAACTTGTTCAGCGCGGCTATTTTGTCTAAAGCATCGCGCAGCGTTTCTCCTTTCATCGCAAAATCATCCATGATTTCCGACTGGTTCTGCTCGTATAAGTCGTATCAGGCAGCATGGCTTAATTGTATTGGTTTTCCGTGGGTCCTTTTGATGATTACCTGAAGTAAAAATGGCATTAAAATGAAGATTCGCAAGACAGCTTCGGATAATTTGTGCTGTTGCAAAAGCCGCGCGATCAGTTGCCCGGTTTTGATTCTTTTGCTGAAATTCTTATTCCATGTTTGGAAATATTTTTTTTCCAAAGTTGCTCTTGAAATTGTATTTTCTGTAAAATCTAAAATCAGTTCCGATGCAATTTTCGCACTGTGAATGGCCATTGCCATGCCGTTTCCGCAAAGCGGATGAATCAATCCGGCGGTGTCGCCAATCATTAAAATATGATTGTCAACTGCTTTTTTATGGTCGAATGAGATTTGGCTGATGGTGAGTGGTTTGTCAAAAAGCAATTCGGATTTTTCGAAAATGACTTTCAGATTCGGGTTCTTACAAAGTACTTCTTTCTGGTACTCATCGATATTTTTAAATTGCCGGAAAGTCTTGAAATTCGCCAGCCAGCAAATATTAATTGCGTTATCTTCTACTTTTGAAACACCGCAATAACCACCTTTGAAATTATGCAATCCTACGACTTCGTCAGAAAAATTTCCTGAATAATGTGCTTTTACTGCCAACCAGGGTGATTTCTTTTCAATAAATTCGCGGTGCAATTGGTGGTCAATATTAGATCTTTTTCCGAAGGCGCCGATGGCAATCGTAGCAGTGAAAACTTCTTTAGCTGATGTAATTACTTTAAAATTATCGTTTTCAAACGCTATATTTTCTACATTTCCATTGATGAAATTACAGCCGGCAGAAAGTGCATTTTCATACAAATAATTATCAAGCGCATATCGGCTGACGCCAAATCCGCCAATGGGTAATTTGGTTTTAATAGTGTTGCCTTTTACAGTAGAAAATTCTAAATCTTTTATTAAAACCGGTTTTAAAGTTGCAATGTCGAGCCCAAGCCAATCGAGATATGGCAGCACTTCATTTGAAATATATTCGCCGCAAACCTTATGTTTCGGATAGCTGTTTTTTTCAATCAAAGTAACGTCAAGCCCATTTCTGGACAAATGGATGGCTGCGGTTAAACCAGCGAGCCCACCTCCGATGATTATTACGTTACTGTTTTTCATTTGTAGTAAATTTACTGCATCGACAGACTTTGCATTTGTAAGTTAAAGATAAAATCTTACATAATTACGGTATCGCCAATAAATTCAGAAGATTATTGGTTAATTTCACGCGACAAATTGCCAACTTAATAACAATCAGTAATATGCTGCCCAGAATTACAACAATAACAGAAATGAAACTTGCAGGAATGCGCCTTACAATGTCATTTTCTGAAAATAAAACGTTTCAATTGTGGAGCAATTTTATGCCGCGAAAGAAGGAAATAACAAATGCAGTCGGGACAGAATTGTATTCAGTTCAAATTTATGCGAATGGTTTTTTTTCTGAATTCAATCCAAATTCAGCTTTTGAAAAATCGGCCGCTGTTGCCGTTGCAGATTTTGAAGACTTGCCTTCGGGGATGAATCAATTGATTATTGAACCCGGACTTTATGCCGTATTCGATTATAAAGGAAATCCAACAGACGCGCAGGAATTTTATCAGAGCATTTTCCAAATTTGGTTGCCGGCTTCAGGTTATGAACCTGATTACCGTCCGTATTTTGAAATTTTAGGGGAAAGATATAAAAATAACCATCCGGAATCGGAGGAAGAAATCTGGATTCCGGTTAAATTTAAAAACCATTAAGGCATTAAGTCCGACCTAAATGTAACTTAATGCCTTAATGGTTTAAAGAAATGTTTTAAGCTTAAACTTTCCCTTCTTTAATTTCCTCGACTATTTCCGGATTCAGTAAAGTCGTAATATCCCCGAAATTAGAGAAATCTCCTTCGGCAATCTTCCTTAAAATGCGGCGCATGATTTTTCCGGAACGCGTTTTCGGCAAACCTGAAACGAACTGCATTTTATCGAGTTTCGCGATTGGCCCAATCTGACTAGAAATAATATGATTGATTTCGTTGGATAAATTGTTCTTGTCGCGGCTTTCGCCAGTATCTTTCAAAATAATAAAACCATACAGTGCATTGCCTTTGATATCATGCGGAAAACCTACGATTGCGCTTTCGGCAACAGCCGGATGTTCGTTGATGGCATCTTCAATCGGCGCAGTTCCAAGGTTATGACCAGAAACGATAATCACATCGTCAACCCGGCCAGTGATTCGGTAATAGCCAACTTCATCACGAAGTGCACCATCGCCGGTGAAATATTTTCCCGGAAAAGTTGAAAAATACGTGTCTTTATATCTTTGGTGATCGCCCCAGATTGTTCTTGCAATCGCCGGCCATGGAAATTTAATGCACAGACTTCCTACAACCTGATTGCCTTCGATCTCATTGCGCTTTTCATCCATCAAAACCGGTTGGATTCCAGGTAACGGTAAAGTTGCATAAGTTGGTTTTGTCGGCGTTACAAATGGAATCGGCGAAATCATTACACCTCCAGTCTCCGTTTGCCACCAGGTGTCAACAAGCGGACAGCGTTTACCGCCGACGTGGTCGTTGTACCAGTGCCAGGCTTCCTCGTTGATGGGTTCGCCTACAGAACCGATTACTTTTAAAGATTTTAAAGGAAATCGTTGTACGTAATCAATGCTTTCTTTTGCCAAAGCACGGATTGCGGTTGGAGCGGTATAAAATTGACTGACTTTATGCTTTTCAATGACTTCCCAAAACCTTGAAAAATCAGGATATGACGGGACGCCTTCGAAAATGACGGTTGTCGCGCCATTGAGTAATGGTCAGTATAAAATATAGGAATGGCCGGTAATCCAGCCGATATCTGCCGTACACCAATACACATCATTCTCTTCATAATTGAAGATATTCTTGAAAGTATACGCCGTGTAAACCATATATCCGGCGGTGGTGTGCACCATTCCTTTCGGTTTGCCGGTCGATCCGGAAGTGTATAAAATGAAAAGAGGATCTTCCGCATCCATGATTTCAGCGACATTATTGTCGGATGCTTCATCTAACAGTGGCTGCAGCCAAATATCGCGTCCGTTGGTCATATTCACATCAGAATTGGTACGCTTGGCTACGAGTACTTTTGAAACAGACGGGCATGCCATCAGTGCTTCATCAATGATTGGCTTTAATTCGATAGTTTTGTTGCCGCGAAATCCACCGTCAGAAGTAATCACCATTTTGCAATCAGAATCATTGATGCGCGTTGCGACTGCAGATGCTGAAAATCCGGCAAAAACAAACAGAATGAATCGCTCCAATTCGCGCGCATGCTAAAACTGAAATTGCCAATTCCGGAATCATGGGTAAGTAAATGCAAACCCTGTCGCCCTTTTCTATACCTTGTTCGCGAAGTACATTGGCCATTTTACAGACCCTTTGGTGCAGTTCGTTGTAAGTGATGTGCTGTGCTTTTTCTTCCGGGTCATTGGGCTCGAAAATGATCGCGGTTTTATTGCCACGTCTGGCGAGGTGTCGGTCGATACAGTTTTTTACAATATTCACTTTTGCGCCCGTAAACCATTTTACATCGGCTTCGGCCATGTTGAATTCGACTACTTTTTCCCATTGTTGGTACCACGTAAAGTTTTCTTCGGCGATTTTGCCCCAGAATTTCCTTGGTTCCCGAATGGATTTATTGTAATGCTTGAAATATTGCTCTAAGTTGTCGATTTTATAATAGCTCATTGGTGTAAAGATTTGCAGCCAAATTTATGGATTTGGAGTGTAAAAAAATAGGACTATTTTTTCAAAGTTACACCGAAACATCGCCTGTTTTGACTTCGCCTCCTCTTTTATAATTGGCTATGACCACACCTTTTGATGTAACGACACTGTCTTTCAATTCAAATGCCGATGGAAATGCGCAGCCATCAAACAACTTTTTCCCATTACCAAGCAACAAAGGATAAATTTTCAGCCTTAATTCATCAACCAAATCGTTTTTTAAAAGCAAATGAATCAATTCGCTGCTTCCCCAAACCTGCAAGTCGGCTCCTTCGGTATTTTTTATTTTTTTGATTTCATCTATATTTTCAATAAAAGTGGTGTTTTTCCAGTCGGTGGTGTTGACCGTTTCAGATAATACATATTTCATACCTTCATTGATTCTGGGCGAGAAATGCCCATGTTCAGGCCAGTAGTTTTCCCAAATCTGGAATGTTTTCCTGCCCAGGAGGTAGTCGGTTTGTTGTAATTCCTTTTGCATGACTTTGCCGGATTCTTCATCATTATAAGGCGCAACCCAGCCACCATATTCAAATCCGCCCGAAGTATCTTCCTGTGCCCTGCCTGGCTCTGTATCACGCCGTCCAGCGTCATCATTGATAGTACAATAATTTTTCTCATAGCTTTTATTTTTAATTTTCGACCAATTCTATATCCATCGTTTTAATCAAATCATCTTCAAAAGTGTAAATGTGCTTTACCATTCCGTCAAAAATTAAACCGCCTTGCAAATCTTTTACCTTTTGGCGTACTTGCACTTCCAGGCTTCCATTTTCACGCTCATTAAACCCGATCGGCATGACTTTCGGATTGATTTCCGACCATTGCCTTGTCCAGTATTGCTTAATTTCATCGTGTCCGCTGATGTAGCCGCCTTCCCAGGCTTTTGACCATTGCACGTCGGGTTGCATCGTTTCGAGTGCGCCGTCGATGTTCCTGTCATTAAATGCGGTGTAAGCTTTTTCGATTGTGTCTTTTGATGATGTCATTTTTATAAAGATATTTTATTTATTAAACCTGAAAAATCATATAAATGTACAGATTGAAAATTATAAAATCCAGAAAAATGACTGTGCTGAAAGTAGAAATTTTAATTCCTGACAAATTCATAAATAAATGTTCCAAAAACAACAACATCGATAAAATTCATTGCCTTTTTTTTATTTTATTTGTATAAACAAAAGCACAAATGCAACTCAACCCCGATAATTTAGAGCAATCTGCTATATATAAACTGCTTACCGGAGCTGTCATCCCGCGCCCGATTGGCTGGATTTCAAGTATCAGCGAAGACGGTATCAACAACCTGGCGCCTTTTTCGTTTTTCAATGCCGTTGGAGATGATCCGCCACACGTGATGTTCTCGGCCGCAAGAGGCAATAATACCAACAAAGATACACTTAACAATGTCCTGGCGACCAAACAATTCGCTGTCAATATGGTCACCGAGGATTTGGTTGAAAAAATGAATACCACCGCACAGGCTTTGCATCCCGACGAAGACGAATTCATACACGCCGGCGTTACGGCAATTTCCTGCGAAAAAATAAAACCGATGCGCGTAAAAGAATGTATGATTTCGCTTGAATGTGAACTCGTACATCATTATTCGCTTGAAAACCACAAATTCGGCGCGCCACAATCATCGTCGGAAAAGTCATCATGATGCACATCGCCGACGAAATCCTGATGGAAGGCTACAAAATCGACATTTCAAAATACCAACCCGTTTCAAGGCTTGCAGGCGCGTATTATGCCAGGCTCGGAGAAACTTTTGTCGTAAAACGCAATTGATATGAAGATAGCAGTTATTGGTGGCGGCACCATGCGGATTATATTTTTCAATCCTTACGAAAAAAGCAATGCCACATTGCCAGATCGATGTTTATGAGCGCAATAAAGCCGATGACAGTTTTGGTTTTGGCGTTGTTTTTTCAGATGAGACGCTGAGTGAATTCCTTTCACGCGACCCAAAATCGTATGATTTGATCAGAAGTAAATTTGCTTATTGGGACGAACTAGATGTTGCCAGGGATGGCGAAATCGTACGCATTACAGGTAATGGTTTCTGCGGATGCTCGCGAAAAACACTTTTGCAATTACTGCAGCAAAGATGCACGGAAGAAGGTGTCAGCCTTCATTTTGAATATGATGTTAATGATTTGTCTAAATTTAAGGATGCTGATATCATCGTAGCTGCTGACGGGATTGGAAGCGCCATCAGGACGCAATTCGCAGCTGATTTCGGCACAAAGGTCGAATTGAAGAAAAATCGTTTCGTCTGGCTTGGGTCTACAAAACCACTCGATGCATTTACTTATTTTTTCCGCACAACTGAATTCGGCACATTCGTCGCCCACACCTACCAATACCAGGAAGGCATGAGCACCTGGATCTTCGAGTGCAGTGATGAAACGTGGCAAAAAGCCGGTTTTGAAGTGACTAATGAAGAGGCTACAATTCAAAAACTCGCTGAAGTTTTCAGGGATGAACTCGACGGCCACGGTCTTATATCCAATAAATCCCATTGGCGGCAATTCCCGCATGTAACCAACGAAAAATGGTCTGTCGGCAACATTGTACTTTTAGGAGATGCAAAAGCAACTGCCCACTACTCTATCGGTTCAGGAACAAAATTAGCTATGGAATGCGCTATTGGACTTTCTGATGCAGTTGTAGCTAATCCAAGTAATATATCAACTGCTTTTGAACAATACGAAAAAACACGCCGCAATCGGGTTGAAATGATACAACACGCCGCCAATGTATCGCTCGAATGGTTTGAAGACATGACACGCCACATCAAGCATCCGTTTTATCAATTCGCTTTTGGCGTAATGACGCGGGCCAAGAAAGTGACGTATGAAAATTTGCGTTTGCGTGATAAATCCTTTACGGATAAAGTTTTGGCAGAATTCAATTCGCTGCAACAAAGTGAAAAATCGGATGTTCCTGCAGCATTCACATCGTTTTCATTGCGCGAAATGACGCTGCAAAACCGGATCGCCATGAGTGCCATGGGCAGATATTGTGCCGAAAACGGAATTGTAAATGACTGGCATTTTACCCATTACACCAGTCGCGCAATTGGCGGTTTAGGATTAATAATTACTGAAGCTACCGCTATTTCTGAAACCGGACGCATCACTTTAGGTGATTCCTGCATATATACTATAGAACAATTAGTTAACTGGAAACATATAGTTGATTTCATTCATAAAAATACAAAATGTAAAATCGGAATCCAGTTGGCCCATTCAGGCAGGAAAGGTGCAATTTCAAAACCTTGGGAAGGCGGCACAATTCTCGAAAACCGATGGGAATTAATGGCCGCATCTCCAATTCCATTCAATGAAAAAATGCCTGCCCCGAGAGAAATGACGATTGAAGATATGGATGTTGTCGTTTCGCAATTCGAAAAAGCCTCCAAAAGTGCAGAAACTGCAGGATTCGATATGATTGAACTGCAATCGCATCATGGTTATTTACTCGCATCGTTCCTTTCGCCATTAACAAACATCAGAACTGACGAATTTGGCGGAAATATCGAAAACAGATTGAGATTTCCGCTTCGGGTTTTTAATGCCATTAGAAATACTTTCCCAAAAGAAAAACCAATTTCAGTAAGAATTTCCGCTTCAGACTGGGCTGAAAACGGTATTTCTGAGACGGATGTAATCGCAATTGCCGGAGCTTATAAATTGGCTGGCGCTGATATTATTAATGTCTCAACCGGAAATACGGTTTCCTATCAACAGCCGCAAATTGGCAGGATGTGGCAGACGCCGTTTTCAGACACCATACGCAATTCCGTGGAAATTCCGACAATAACGGCAGGTTATATCCAGGATATCGACCAAATCAACACCATCATTTTGAACGGTCGTGCCGATATTGTAGCACTCGGAAAAACATTGCTGCTTGACCCTTATTTTGTTCGGAATGCACAGGCTTACGAACAATTTCAAGCCGATGATATTCCGCCGCAATATAAAGCCGCAGTTCCGCATTACAACCCGATGATTGCCGGAAACCGAAAGTTGGCTGAAGGCATGAAAAAAGCCCTGAAACCGGATTCCCATAAAAAGTAATTGTAAATTTTTGAAGTATCATTTTAAATGAGGACATACGAAGACAATTTTGCGCATGACAGCCTTCCATCACCGGACTTACAACCGGATTATATCTTCGACGGCGTACAGTTCATTCGTCCCGAAATGCTCAATTGCGTAGAAAAATTACTCGATTCGCACGTTAATAACGGACACGGAGATGCCATTTGTTTGCGGACTTTCGAAAAAAACTGGACATACAACGATTTATACAAAAAAGCCAACCAGATTGCGCACGTTCTGGTTGAAGATTTAGGATTGAAATCCGGAAATCGGGTGCTCATTCGCTCTGCCAATAATCCAATGATGGTGGCTTGTTGGTTCGCCGTTTTAAAAGCCGGTGGAATTGTCGTTGCTACGATGCCGCTTTTACGCGCAAAAGAACTCACTACGATTATCGACTGTGCAGAAATAGCAATATCTTTATGCGACGCTGATTTAGCGACAGAAATGAATCAGGTAAAATCATCATTTTTAGTCCGCACTTGTTTTTACGATGGAAGCGAAAAAAATCCGACTGAATTAGACGAACTTGCCAAAAATAAACCGGAAACTTTCGCCAATTATCATTCAACGGCCGATAGTATCGCGTTGATTGGATTCACTTCCGGTACTACAGGATTGCCAAAAATGACCGCGCATTATCATAAAGATATACTTAATATTTGCGAAGCATTTCCTGTATATGCATTACAACCAACACCTGATGATATATTTACCGGAAGTCCGCCTTTAGGATTTACATTTGGTTTAGGAGGATTGGTTTTGTTCCCAATGTATTTCGGCGCATCAACTTTCCTGATGGAAAAACCGAGCCCGGATTTATTGCTAAAAGCCATCGCCGAACACAAAATCACCATTTGCTTTACCGCACCTACTGCTTACAGGATTTTAACGACGAAAGTTGCCGATTTCGATATTTCCAGCCTCCGTAAATGCGTATCAGCAGGTGAAACGCTTCCTTTAAAAGTCTGGAAAGATTGGAACAATGCCACCGGATTAAAGATAATTGACGGTATTGGTGCGACAGAAATGCTGCATATTTTCATTTCATCGAATGAAGAAAATATGAAGCCCGGCGCAACAGGCGTTGCCATTACAGGTTATGAAGCGAGGATAATTGACAAGGATGGAAATGAAGTCACAGCCAATACTCCCGGAAGACTTGCGGTTCGTGGCATTACCGGTTGCAAATACCTGAATCGCATTGAAAAGCAACTCGAATATGTTGAAAATGGATGGAATTTAACCGGTGATATTTTCCGTCAGGATGAAGACGGTTATTTCTGGTTTGTGGCGCGTGGCGACGATATGATCATTTCTTCCGGCTATAATATTGCGGCAATTGAAGTAGAAAGCGTACTTTTAACACACGAAGATATCCTTGAATGCGCAGTAGTCGGTTTGGCTGATGAAGAACGTGGAATGCTCGTTAGCGCGCACATCGTCCTTCATGATAAAGATAAAGCTTCGGAAGAAATGAAAAAAGATATACAACGGTGGTTCAAGGAAGTAGCTGCGCCCTATAAATATCCAAGAGTGATTAATTTCCTGGATGCTTTACCAAAAACAGAAACGGGGAAAATTCAACGTTTTAAACTCAAGAATTAATGAAAAAAATTAGCTCTTTAATGATATTATTTGCTTTTAACTGCTTTGGGCAGGCGCCCATAATCGAATGGCAAAAGTCCTACGGAGGAACACTGGGAGAAGGTGCTTTGTGCATAAAACATACTCCGGACGGGGGCTATATTATTGGCGGAAGTTCTCGTTCTAATGATGGCGATGTAACGCAAAATCAAGGTAGCACTGACGCCTGGATCGTTAAATTAAATACTGCAGGTAACATTCAATGGCAAAAAACTTACGGTGGCACTGGAAACGATGCTGCTTATAAAATAGAATTGAGCAATGACGGTGGCTATATTTTTTTAGGAATGACCAACTCAGCTGATGGCAATATATCCGGGTTTCATGGCAATGACGATTTATGGGCTGTTAAACTTGATACTGCAGGAAATATCCAATGGCAAAAAGCTTTAGGAGGTTCTGGATATGAATTTTCAGGAAGTATAATCGCAGTAGTCGATGGATATGTAATTTGCGGCAGCTCAAACTCTAATGACGGAGACCTCAATTTTAATAATGGTAATACTGACGGCTGGGTTGTAAAACTCAATTTTGAAGGCGATATACTCTGGCAAAAATCTTATGGAAATGATGATGGAAATGATGATGGAGAAGGATTCTACGGAATTAGTCAAACATCAGATGGCGGTTATCTGGTTTGCGGGGATAAAGGCATGAGCAACTGGTGGACCAGGAGAAGAAGTCGATTTATACGACGCATGGGTGGTGAAAATCGATGCCGACGGCAATTTAGAATGGCAGAATTCATACGGAATGAGCCTACAGAACAACTAATTTTCGGAGGTTCTGGTACTTCAGATGGTGGAATCATTTTTTGTGGATACACTTCTGTTTACGACGACAACGGAAATGTTACTGACGACGATATGTATGTCGCCAAAGTCGATTTTACAGGCAATTTAGTTTGGCAAAAGAGTTATGGAGGTTCGTCTGATGAAGTAGCTTATGCAGTTTCAGAGAATCCGGATGGTACTTTTACTGTCATAGGCGAAACGGGTTCATCAGACGGCGACGCAACTCAAAATTATGGTAGCAGCGATGCTTGGGTTTTAAAATTAGATACAAGCGGAAATATCGTCTGGCAAAAAAACTACGGTGGTACTGAATATGAATATGCCGATTCTTTTGTAAACAATAACGATGGAAGCATTACATTTGCAGGCACTTCATCTTCAACCGACCATGATCTAAGCGAAAATCATGGCAATTCAGATTTATGGATAACAAAGCTGGAAGGCACTTTGTCAACAGTCAACCTGAAAAATAATAATCTCAGCATTTTTCCAAATCCTGCAAAAGACGTTATTTATTACAACTTTACAGAAAATGAAACTGTTATAAATTCAACTGTTTCTGATATGTGCGGAAAGATATGTCTACAAAATGCAAACAAAAGAAATATAAATGTTGCCGCGTTGCAATCAGGGATTTACATAATCAACGTAGCCACCACAAAAGGCACTTATAAAACGAAATTCATCAAGCAATAATGATTTTTACAAAACAAGAAAAAATACGCTTCAAACACGTTGATTACGCCGGAATCGTTTTCTATCCGCGATTCCTTGAAATGCTCAATGATTTGGTTGAAGACTGGTTTGAAGAAGCGCTCGACAGGCCATTTTCAAAAATTCATGAGACCAATGGTATTCCGACTGTTGATTTAAAAGTACAATTCAAAAAGGCAGCGAGAATCGGTGAAATCCTGACAAAATCACTTTGGGTTAAAAATATCGGTGGAGCTTCTGTGGTTTGCGGATTTAAGTTCGAAGATGAAAAAGGAAATACCTGCCTCGAAGGTGAAGTGACTCTGGTAAATGTAGCCTTTACTGATGGCAAATCTGATATAAAAGCCGAGCCTTTTTCTGTCGAAACAAGAACTAAAATAAGTGCATTCGTCATTTAAAACAATTAAAAATGGATTTTCCGAAATTTAAAGCCGCTACTGTACAAACATCGCCAGTTTTTTCTAAACGTTGAAAAGACGATTGAAAAAGCGATTTCTTTTATAAAGGAAGCCGGCAATAACGGTGCACAATTAATAGCTTTTCCCGAAGTTTTTATCGCGGGCTATCCCTACTGGAACTGGATCATGACGCCGGTTCAGGGCAGCAAATGGTATGAAGAATTATATCGGAATTCAGTAGCCGTTTCTGACGAATCGATGAAGCCATTATTTCAGGCTGCGAAAGACAACAACATCCACATTGTAATCGGGATCAACGAACGTGGCGACAGTTACGGCGAAATTTACAACACCAATTTAATTATTGATAACTACGGAAACCTGATTGGGAAACACCGGAAATTAGTCCCAACCTGGGCAGAAAAACTCACATGGACTTCCGGCGACGGCTCTTCCTTAAAAGTATATAAAACTGAAATCGGCCCGATCGGAACATTGGCCTGTGGAGAAAACACCAATACGTTAGCGCGTTTTACGCTGTTATCGCAAGGCGAACTGATTCATATTGCCAATTATATTTCATTGCCCGTTGCGCCGCCTGATTATGATATGGCCGAGGCGATTAAAATCCGTGCCGCAGCACATTCTTTCGAAGGAAAATTATTTACGATCGTTTCGTGTTCAACAATTTCAAAGGAAATTATGGATGCTTTGAAGCCTGACGTTCCTAATGCCGAAGAATTGCTTACGCGAAAAAACTCCGCTTTTTCAGGGTTTATAGGTCCGAATGGCGCCGTTATCGGAACGCCTTTAATTGATGACGAAGGCATCGTTTATGCAGACATCGACTTATCAAAATGCATCCAGCCGAAACAAATGCATGATATTTTAGGGCATTACAATCGCTTTGATATTTTCGATTTGCGCGTGAATGTCGCGCCAACCCGAAAGATAACTTTTATAGACAATCACGAAGAATTTAATAAAAGATAAACGCGAATTTCACAGATTTGCAGAAATTTACTCTGTGTAAATCTGTGAAATTCGTGTTTGATGAAATATTCATATTATGGAAACAAAACACAACGATGATGTAATAGGCCGCGCCCGCGTTCAGGACACACCGGAATTAGAGGCATATTACAAAGAGCTCAACAATCTCGGTGCCGGTGCTTTATGGACAGTTGCCAACGACATCGAGCCATGGGAACCACGCTCCTCTTCTGTCCCAATGCTTTGGAAATATGAAGATTTGCGCGAATTGGTCGTGAAATCATCAGAACTTGTAACACCTGAGCAAGCCGGAAGGCGTGTTGTTTATCTTGTCAATGACAAACGTAAAGATGTCAGTGCCGCAGTTGGTTGGCTGTACACCGGGATCCAGGTGACACGTCCCGGAGAAAGCACTTCCGCGCATCGCCATAAAGCCTCTGCATTGCGTTTCATTATGGAAGGCGAAGGCGGCTACACTGTCGTTGATGGCAATCGCGTGACTTTTGAAGTGAATGATTTTGTAATCACGCCGAATTCCGCCTGGCACGAGCACGGCTGCGAGGAAAACGGTAAAATGTGTATTTGGCAGGACGGACTCGACATTCCGCTTGTAAATGCGCTCGAAGCGAATGATTACGCGGTTTTTAACGGTAAGCAACCACTTGTTTCTCCCGAAAATCATTTGCCTTTAACTTACGGAAATGCTGGATTAATTCCGGCTGACTTGACTTGGGATAAGCCTTATTCGCCATTGTTCAAATATTCCTGGAAACAGGTTTACCCAGCGTTATTGGAAGCGGCAAAAGTCAATGAAGGCTCACCTTACGACGGTATTATCATGCATTACAGCAATCCGCTCACAGGCGGACATGTCATGCAAACTATGGGCGCATCGATGCAGCTTTTACGCGCAGCGGAACATACAAAAGCGCACAAACATACCGGTTCATTTGTTTATCAATGTGCGAAAGGAAAAGGCTATTCTGTGATTGACGGCAAAAGATACGACTGGAAGGAACGCGATATTTTCTGCGTTCCGTCCTGGGCGTGGCATGAACACGTAAATTTATCTGAAACTGAAGATGCCTGTCTTTTTTCATTCAACGATTTGCCGGTGATTGAAAAACTCGGATTGTACCAGGAAAAAATTTACACAGAAAATAACGGATTTCAAATCATAAACGGATAACATGAAAAATCTCCCAAAACTTATTTTTGGTTTAGTGGGCTCAGGCCTTTTTATAGCGCTTGGATTTTATCTGATTGGTAAAGATGATAAGCTTTCACAGACAATTGGTTATGCCAATATTATTTTCTGGATTGGAATCTGGGTATTCACCATAACAAAATCATTTTTGAATTACTCAAAACGAAATAAAAGTAACCTATGAAATTATTGACTTACGAAATAAATAATGCGCAGAAATTAGGCATCCTGATCAATGATACGGTCGTCGATATCGAAACGCTGGGCTTTAAATCAAACGAGACTTTTCCGAAAACAATG
Organism: Flavobacterium sp. 3HN19-14; assembly: GCF_051373205.1. Lineage (NCBI taxonomy): Bacteria > Pseudomonadati > Bacteroidota > Flavobacteriia > Flavobacteriales > Flavobacteriaceae > Flavobacterium > Flavobacterium sp. 3HN19-14. The sequence goes on along the minus strand of NZ_JBPPZT010000001.1, from coordinate 2,554,304 downwards.
CTTGATTTAATCGATGCCGGATTCGAAGAAGTAGCGAAAATACAGCACATATTAGACAGCTCAAGCGAAAATGTAATCGCATCTAGCTCATTGCCTTTGTCAGAAGTCATTGTCCTTGCTCCTATTCCGAAACCGCGTAAAAATATCATCGGCATCGGACTTAATTATACCGAACACGTTGCTGAAAGCGCGCGAACACTTGACACTTCCAATGAATTGCCTCAAAAACCAGTAATTTTTTCTAAGCCACCAACTACAGTTACAGCAACCAATACTGAGATTTTACACAACCCAAAATTGACACAGCAATTGGATTGGGAAGTCGAACTTGCCGTAGTGATTTCGAAAAAAGGGAAATACGTTCCTAAAGAGGATGCGATGGACTATGTCTTCGGATACACCGTAATCAATGACGTTTCTGCCCGCGATTGCCGTCGTGCCGGTCAATGGATTGTTTCTAAAGGACAGGACACATTTGCGCCGATGGGGCCGGTTTTGGTAACGAAAGATGAGATTGAAAATCCGCACAACCTTAATTTGTCATTGACTGTGAATGGCGTCGAAAAGCAAAATTCCAATACAAAATTCATGCTTTTCAACATCAATGAACTGATTGAAGATTTAAGCACCGTTTTCACTTTGGAAGCTGGCGATATCATTGCCACAGGTACTCCTGCTGGTGTCGGCGCCGGCCGCAATCCGCAAGAATGGATGTGGAATGGTGACGTTGTTGAAGCGACTGTTGAAGGTATTGGAACTATCAGAAATACTGTGAAAGAAATATAATGCTACAAGGTTTTGGGTAAAGGGTTCTGGTCGCAGAATTCTTCCCTGGCCCTATGCCTTAAACCCTAAACCAAAGAAATGAAAAAATTCAGAATCGGCCAGATTGTACCCTCATCGAATGTCACGATGGAAACCGAAATTCCGGCTATTTTTCGCGCACGCGAAACAATTCTTCCTGAAAGATTTACTTTTCATTCGAGCAGAATGCGCATGAAGAAAGTCACCAAAGAAGAACTCGAAGCTATGGATGCAATGAGCTTAAAATGCGCTCAGGAACTTTCAGATGCACATGTCGACGTCATGGGCTATGCCTGCCTGGTCGCTATCATGAGCATGGGTAAAGGCTATCATTGTGTTTCTGAAGTCAATTTGCATCAGGAAACCGTTGCCAACGACTTCCCTACTCCAATTGTAACCAGTGCCGGCGCTTTGATCAACGGATTGAAAGTTCTAGGAGCGAAGAAAATTGCAGTAATTACACCCTATATGAAGCCGCTTACACAAATGGTTGTGGATTATATCGAAGACCAGGGATTTGAAGTCGTCGATTTTGTCGCGCTTGAAATTTCGCATAATCTCGAAGTGGCTGCACAGGATCCGATGAATTTACTCGAAATTTATAAAAAGTTGAACCTCGAAGGCGTTGATACACTCGTTGCTTCTGCCTGCGTACAAATGCCGTCGCTTGAAGCAATCGATTTACTCGAAAAAACAACCGGACTTCCCGTAACTTCGGCTGCAGTTTGCACTACTTATGAAATGATGAAAAAGCTCGGTATAGAAGCAAAATCAGCAATTGGCGGTACTTTGCTAAACGGAAAATATTAAACCTGACTAATATGAAAACTACAATTTTAGGATTACGAACGACTATTTATAAGGTAAGCGATTTAGGTGAAGCGAAAGAATGGTATTCAAAAGTGTTTCAGACTGCGCCTTATTTTGACGAACCTTTTTATGTAGGTTTCAATATTGGCGGTTATGAACTCGGACTCCAGCCGCAATATGTGGTACATGAAAAAAATGATGCCGTTGTAAGTTATTGGGGCGTAGAAAATGTCGAGGAAGAATACAAAAGAATCATCGGATTAGGTGCTAAAAGCCATGAAGAGCCACAAAACGTAGGCGGAGATATTGTAGTTGCGACATTGACAGATCCGTGGGATAATACAATTGGATTGATTTATAATCCGCAGTTCAGGATGCCTTAACGGTCAGAAATCAAGGTTTGGCGGTTCACCGTTTAATTTGCGACCTGCAATAATCCCATCTTCATAAATTTTCTTTATTGAATTTTCAAAAGGATCTTTTTCATGCCGGACAGTGAAACCCATTTTCCTGTTAAAAAGATATTGTTCATGAGCAATCGGTAAATGTTCTGCAATTTTTCTGCAGTGAAACTGATCATAGGCAATCTGGAAGTGCCTGCCTGAAATCCTGATGTGCCGCAATCGGAATATTTTCCGTTTCCTGTACCATGCTGCTTACAAGTTCTTCATAATGCATCCTTTCGTCAGAAATAGATGATTTGCCTGACGAATAATTCTGGTACCATTTTCTGGCATCGGTGTCATCAAAAGTAGTTACAAAAAACTTAAGGAAGTCTTCCTCGTAAATATTTTTCATAAACGGCCTCATATCCCGGTTCGGATCTTCCGGCGGGCAATTTTTCATATTTTCATCCCGACTAAGTTTCATATAAAATTCTTCTTTATCTCCCCGGATGTTCGGAAGCAATAAAAGTGAATTTTTACCTGTTCTCAGGTTATGATATTCATACCATTCGGGAATATCGCAATGTTCATTGTCGGCATCCTTTATATCGCTATAATTCTGCCACTCATAATATTTATTGTAATCAGGTGTTGTATCAGATTTTAAAAGAAATTCCTGATACATTTCGACTTCAGCTTCAGTAATTGATTCAATAAAACTGCAATTCAGTATATCGGCTCCCCATACTTTAAAATCATAACTGATTACGATATCTTTTAAAGTGATCTGTTGGCCCGCCATAAGCATTGGAGGTCAAATAATTTTTTTTGCAAAATGACTTCAAGGTGTGAATGGGCATAATTAATCCATTTTGTACGCTTGTTTTCGGCTCTTTCTTTAAAAGAATCACCATATTTAAACCAGAAATATTTTTGCGTCGCGTAATCTTTTATAAAATTGTTAGTTGAAGCATCGTGAAATTGTTTTAAATAATTTTGAATCGATTCATTATTTTCGAGCTCCTGTATCCATTTGATTTTGAGTTCTTTTTCCTTCAGTAAATCTTTGATTCCATTGTTTACCTTCTCATTTGTATAATTATCCAGGTGACCTGAGTTTTCATCATTCTCTTCCATAAATATAATTTTAATCACACCAATTTAGTAAAATTTCTCAAATTGCGAAAACGTTATCTTTAAATTATACAACACAAATAAAAAATTGTGTAAGAAAAAACACTGACTATTGAAGGAAATTTGTCATAACAACAACCTCAAAAAAACTTAATTATGGAAGCGAACCACAAGCCGGAAAATCTAGAATTTGTAAATTATGAATCAATCGTAAACATCAGCGAAGAAAATGACGCAGAAGAATTTGACTTCGATTTTGATTACGACCCAAATGAAATGTACTATGAACTTGCTGCCAGAAACCGTTAAAACATTCCAGAAAGTCATTGCTAAATATAACCTGTTGGAATATTCTGTTTGCATAATTAACTTTATATCCTGACGTAAAACCACAGTCATGAACGGATTATTCAAAACATTAATTGCTGGCTACAGCGCCAAGAAATTAGGCGGCGGCTGCTTCGGGATGATAATAATATTTGTAATAGTCTACTGGCTGCTCGGGTATTTTTAATCGAAAATCCTTTTTCGCATTGCGGAAATCTATATAAGAAAACCTTCAGGATTTATAAGTCCTGAAGGTTTTTTATTGAAAAGGCGAAAGTTTAATTGTGTAAAAATAAGTGACTTTCGACTATTTAACCTCCGTTTTTTAGCCTGTCCAACAAAACTTCAAGATTCACCGTCGCAAATGTAGAACTGTGATCAGACAATCCGTAAGGAATTATCAACTCGTTATTGTGTATGATGGAACCGCAGGAATAGACAACATTCGGAACATAACCTTCACGTTCATCAAGATTGGGCATAATAAGCGGATCTTTTAAGCGCCCGATTTCGATTTCCGGATTTTCAAGGTCGAGTAATGACGCACCAATACTATAACGGCGCATCGACAGAACGGCGTGCGTGATAATAAGCCAGCCGTCTTTAGTTTCAATCGGCGAACCGCAATTTCCGATTTGCACAAGTTCCCAGGGATATTCCGGTCTTTGAATTTTTTTCGGATTTTCCCATACATTAATGGTTTCAGAATACATGATATAATTGTTCCAGCCATCAATACGCGACAACATCGCATATTTGCCATTGATTTTTCGCGGAAATAACGCCAGGTTTTTATTTTTCGCTCCTGCTCCATTCAGTGGCGAAGTCTTGAATTCATAAAAATCAGTCGTCTTTAGTAATTTCGGCATGATGTGCTGGCCGTCGTATGCGGTATAAGTTGCGTAATAAATGATGCTGCCGTTTTCGCGTGTAAATTTCACAAAACGGGCATCTTCGATTCCTTTGCTTTCCAAATCTGAAATCGGGAAAATCACCCGGTCACTGATGTCAGTATCGCGTGAAAAAGTAATTTTTCGGTAGCTGTCAGAAAGTGCCAATATCAGGTTGTAATGGTTAAGTGTTTCCCTGTCAGTGGTTTTGGATTTGGCTTCGATGATAATTTTCTTCAGCGCTTCATAATCGAATGTCTCACCGAGTTCTTCCTGTACTTCTTTGAGGAATTCACGGTTTACGCCTTCTTCTTCGGCCTTTTTAAGGAAAAGCTTCTTTTGGTAAACAGCGTTTCGTACTCTTTCGGCTTCATCGATGTAATTCCCTGCTGGGATTACCGTAATATTATTGTGCCTGTCAATCAGCGCACGTCGGAAAACCACAGATGAAACGTGTCCTTCGCCAACTGCCCTGAAGCTGATAATTACCCGCAATTGCCCTTCCTCGAGATAACTTTTATCAGGATCTTCAATAATTGACGGATTGAAAAACGCGGCTGATTCAATTGAATATTCATGCGTAAAATAAGAGCCGATGAGCAATCGCGTATATTCATCGAGCGAATCAGGCCTGACGCCGCACTGCGCTATGTAAGGTTTTACACGTTCACAATGCTTATATAATTTATGAGTGATATTTCTGTGTCGTTTGGAGAAATCCTGAAGCAAAGGTGAAATCAGTGAGAATACTTCTTCTTTTGGTAGTTCGAGTACTTTTTTAATCAGGGCAACTGCGCGTTCTTCGCCATTAAAAAAGAAGCGTGCAATAACGCGTCTCGAATCAGGAGTTACTTTTACGGCTTTTCTGTCGATACTTATTTTCATAGCAGAAATTGTTTTGTTTGGGAATAAAATCTTACATTTTGGGTAGTTCCAATTTACGATTTAAATTTCGTACCGAGGGGAACATTAACTTTTTGATAGGTTTTTTCCTGCGCTGAATTTTACAACATTTGAAGTTAAATGCATAAAACAGATTGCGTCGTAAAAACGTAATTTTAAGAAAACTAAAAATTATAACCATGGGAACAATAAATAACGGCAGTCAGGGAAAAGGAAATCAGGGCGCCAGGCACGATGGTCAGAAAAATTACCAGCATTCGAATCAGCGAAATCCCGATAACATCAGGAACAGCACCCGTGACCACGAATACAAAGATTATGATGAGGCGCTAACCAACGATGTTAATTTTGAAGGCGGCGCGCCCATCAACGGAGAACCGGATTACGATGACACACAGCAGAATGTAGACAAAAAAGCTCCCGAAAGGGAATAAAAACAGGACAGTTTATAGCTGTCCTTTTCTTTTGAATCTATAAAAATATCGTTTTGTCGTTAAACTTGTGGTGCAGCTTGTAATTTATGATAGGAAAAGTAAGAAGCAGCCAATATTGCAAGAAAAATTAACGGCATAAAGGCAAAGAAAACCTGCTCGTCTACGCAATAATAACTAAGTCCGGCGAATAAAAAATCAAATGTAAATCCGGCATAAGCCCATTCTTTAGCGCGCGCAGGAACTTTTGGAATTATCAGCAGTAAAACGCCGATGACTTTGAATACCATCAGCAATCCACCGAAATATTCCGGGTAGCCGAGATGCCTGATGCCTTCTTTTGCTTCAGGAGAATTAAATGTAAATGCCGGCATTACGCCCTCAAAAAGAAAAATAATAATCGTTGTCGTCCAGAAAATAATTTTGGTTGATTTCATAAAATAATGGTTTGGTTTTGGTTAATTGATTGTAATACAGCTGCAATATACAAATTTTCTTAATTTGGAAAAAATAGCTGTTGTCTACACAAAATCCAGTTTTAAATAAGCGAGGATTATTTTATTTCAAGGAAAATTCCATTTGAACAGGAATGTGATCAGATATTTCTTTGGCCAGTTTTAGCGTTTTGAAAGCAGTATAAAAATATATTGCGTTCACCTTAATCTTCAATATTTTCGAAGTATTAAACCAAATATTGTCATATTCTGAAGCAAGGCAATCGTTATTCCTGCAGGCCTTTTTTAATGAAGTCTTCTGTTTGGTAAATGCAGGCCTGAAATTAAGTTTCCGAAGCGGCTCAAAAACGCCATGTGACTGCGGGCAATTAAAATCACCGGCGAAAATCAGATTTTTACCCAAGTATTCGTCAGGCAATAATTTGAGGTATTTGATTTCTGATTCAGGCTGTTTTCCTTTCGGAATCGCATGAAAGCTGATAACAGTGAATTGCTTTCCGTCAGATTCAAATGTGCATACAAAAGGCTCACGGTCGATTTCTTTCGCATATTTAACTTCCAATGTTGCTTTTCCGACGGGCTTTATTTTGGCACTTTTCCATAAAAATGCATATCTCTCAGTAGAATATTTCGTTCCGGAAGTCGGATCACTTACGCAATATTCCCATTTTGTCCCTGCTCGGTTGAGTGCATCGGCGAGTTTCGCAACTGCTTGCGGGCCGCCATTTCCGGCAACAACTTCCTGTATGGCGGCAACATCGAAATCTTTAAGCGTATTGGCAATAAACTCAATTGCATCAGGGGATTTTGATTTGCCAAAATTTTCAAGATTCCAGCTGCACAGGCTAATCTGCGCGTGGCCAACTGAAATAAATAAGAACAGGATAAAAGTGAAAATGCTTTTCAAATCAGGAATTTTAACGATTCGAAATTACATATTTGATTCGAACGAAGAAAATCAAATCATAATCTTCTTCAAACCTTCCTGAATATTACGCCAGAGGAAATTGTAAAAAGAGGTATTCGGAATCCTTTTAACTGAAACTTCAGTACTCACCAATTCACCTTTAGTGTCATTCTTCACCAGTAAATTCGCGATTGCTGTCATAAAACCATTCTTTTTGTCGGGATTTTTTTTGCGGAAAACCTTCACTTTCAAGTCGTCATATTTTACCGCGAAATCGCCTTGCGAACTGATATCATTTCCTGTGAAATTGAAATAAACTTCTTTCAGGATGCCGTTCGTCGTTATATTCATGTAAGGTTTTACAAACGGCTCCATCGCTGAAGCATCGAAATTCAGGATACGACCCTTGATGTTGAATCCGTCAGTTTTATCGAGGACATTGAGTGTCCAGTCAACGCGTAATGGCGAAGCTTTCATGAAAATGCAATTGATATCAATTTTTACATCAGGCAATTTCGTTTGCATAAATCCGCTGTGGATATTGGCTGCAGTCATATTGAATTTACTGAAAGTCAGTTTTCCCGGGCTCTTTCTGCGGCTTTTTCTTCTTCGTACATGATATAAGAATTACGCAGTTTTAAAGTCGTAATGTCAAGGTCGAATTTAAGATCGCGCAGCAATTTGTTGTATAATTTCTTTTTGGTCATATCATCGTCCTGCAATTTACTGCGGTAAATATCTGCGGCAACCTGATCCAATTCAACAGCTTTGGAATGGAAGAAGAAAACGGTGTCTTTGTAACCCCATTCCATGCCGCGAATGTCAATATCTTTCGCCTTTAATGTATAAATGTCTTTTTCAAATCTGATATTTTTCAAAAATTCTTTCCTTGAATATTGCGGCAGCATGGCAAAATTTTTAACATTGATTCCTTTTTCCGTAGTCTTCACTTTTTGCGTAGTGATTTGATAAAATTTGCTAGGCTGATAAAAAATACTGTCGCAATCAAATGCATAGGTTTTGTATGAAAACGGAATTTTACGCTCGAGAATATCATCTGTTATTACAATGCCTTGGAGCTTTACATTGATATTTCTGGCATTCAGGATGGTTTTGTTATTGAGAATGTTGAGGATTTTGACATTGCCTTTATCCAGAAAAATATCAGAAACTGCGATAATTTTTTCAAACGGTTTTACCACTTCAGAACTGATACTTTTAGAGTTATCGATTGCTTTCTCACTTTTTTTATACAAAACCACATCCGGTTGTGTTACCCGAATGCTTCTTGCTTTTAATTTATTGCTGAAAATCACATTCCAGATACTGAAACCTAAGACGTCGACAGCTTTTACATTGGCGTAAATCCCGGTTTTTGAAAGGCTGTCTTTGATGGCGTATTTAGGTGTTACCACAATTTTTTCTGCGTGGATGCTGGCGTTTATGAGTGATATTTCAATTTTATCATACTTAATATTATAGGCAGAATCGTTTTCACGGTTGATGATTTTTGGCAGTTGTGTTGTTACCCAAAAATTGACGCCAATATGCAGCAGCACTAAAACGAAAAGAACCGATCCGGCAATAATCAAAATACGTCGATAAATTTTCATAGCATCTCTTTTATCTTAAATTTAGTCATTAATATCCGAAAAGAATTACAATTAAGATTTCTTTATACATACGATAAAAATCGCAACATTAAACACTTCTTAATTTCGGGTGTGTAAGTTTCACAAAGTATTGGCAAAGCCCTAACATAACAAACTTTTTTTAAGCGGTAAATTTGAGTAAATGCCAGAAAAAACAATTTAAACCAAAAAAGAAAGCTATGGACACTACTGAAAAGAAAAAAACCTGACGAACTTAACCAGTTCTGAAGCAGTTGCAAAATTAAAAGAACTCGCTGAAGATGTAGGCATTTGTATGTTTTGCACAGATCTTACAACCTTGCCAATTACAACCAGGCCAATGGGAATTCGGGAAGTCGATGACCAGGGAAATCTTTGGTTCATGAGTTCGAAAAAAAGCAACAAGAATTTTGAAATTAAGGCGGATGACCGGGTACAGTTATTATTTGCAAAAATTCCGCATTCACATTATCTGTCGGTATATGGTAACGCTACCATTTATAAAGACAAAAGCAAAATTGATGAGTTATGGACACCTATCGCAAATGCCTGGTTTGAGGAAGGTAAAGATGATCCGGATGTATCTGTAATCAAAGTTGTTCCTTCGGATGTATATTATTGGGATACTAAAGACGGAAAATTAGTTTCTCTTATAAAGATGGCAGTCGCGGCCATTACCGGAAACCCGCCGGATGATGGCGTTGAGGGAAATATAACCGTTTCAAAATAAAAAAGCTACACCATTTGATGTAGCTTTTTTATTTATGTAAATTTATTTTTAGTTTTTCACTTTTTTAGCTTCAACGAATGCGTTTATTTTCTTAAGGCTGTCGGTAATAAATTTAATTTTAGTGTCATGGTTGATGTCATATGAAATCTGTCCGCATATCTTCCAGACTTCATCAATATCAGAAGTTTTGATGATAACATCCTGATAACCTTCATTTTCGCTTGAAAGGATATATTCGCCTTCCTTAAACGGACTTACCTGCAACCTGTTAATGAAAATACCTTTTTGGCGGCTTACGATTACAACAGGTACATTTTGTACGATTTCGTTAGAACTTTCGCAAATTACATATGAATTCTCTTCGATAAGCGGAAACATATTACTGCTCACGACTTGAAATGCCCGGGATTCCTCACCACTGACAAACGGAAAATGATATTTCGGAAGTATGTCAAGCAGTGCGTCAGAATCATTGCCTAAAGCATATTGAAACTGAACATCACGGCTGACAAGCGGTGTCTCTGTTGAAAATTCACTCGATTTTTTCTTATTAAGAAAAACCAGGTTAAATCAAGTTCATACAATTCACATATTGAAAGTATAGCGTCATAATCTAGTGTATCCCTTTTTTTCCAGGTAGAGATTGTGTTGGCTCTAACTCCAAGGACGTCGGCAAGCTGAGCGTCTCTTTTGATCTTCAGAAGCTTTTTTAATCGGTCAATAACGCTAATTGCATTATGTGATTTTAAATTTTCCATATTCGCAAAATGTATTGTGCTTAATGTAGGAAAGGAAGCACTAGTTATGGTTATTTGGTTAAATTCTATATAAATCGGATTTGGGGGTCGATCTATATCGCTTATAATCAACGTAAAAAAGATAGTAAATGAATGGATCTCACATCGATTAACGTGACAAATATATACTTTTTTCTAAAATTGCAACTCTTAAACAAATTATAATATTTAGAATTACGATATAATTTTATTTTTGGATTTAATTCTAACATTATTTGATGATTTTTGCGAGAAATATTCGGAATAACTGTTTGTTATACAATAAAATAGATTAAACTTTGAATTTACACAATGTTAGAAAACGAAAATTCGATGATTTATTGATGAATAATTTTAACAACTTCTTGCTAATTTGTTATAATTTTCAAATCCTCTTTTCGCTATCTTTAAAAAAACAGAAATCCCAATGCAAAAACAAGCTTTTAATAATCATAGAAAATTTTATGCAACCCATCACTTTGTATTTTACCCCATAATGTCAGTTTTATTTGGTGTGAGTGCATATTATGCTTATACAACGGCAGAAAAGCTTATCTGGACTTTCATAAGCTTACTGTTTCTTGCAGTAATCTGGCTCTCGTATATGTTGCGCCAGCATTACGCATTAAAGCTTCAGGACAGGATCATCAGGATGGAATTGCGTTACCGGTATTTTACACTTACAGGGAATCATTTTGATGCAATCGAAGCCAAACTACGCGACTCGCAATTGTTTGCATTACGGTTCTGTTCTGATGAAGAATTACCAGGAATGGTACGACGCGCCCTGGATGAAAATTTATCAGGAAGTAAAATCAAGCAGGCAATTCTCGACTGGAAAGGTGATCACGAAAGGGTATAAAAAGAGAAGGAACCCCAGTAGGATTGGCCGGAGTTCCTGAATTGGATGTTAAAAATACTAATATCAGAGTGTCACTTCCTAAAACCTAAAATAGAAATCAACTTCAGTATATTAGTCTCTTTAAAGAGGAATATTTTCAACATCGGGGGATTATTATTATTTAATTACGGGACAAATATAAATCCGAATTTTTCATGTTAAAAATTAAAAAGGTAAACGCAGGATTTTGTGCGGTAAAAATTTAAAAATTTAACAAATTAAGTCACTTGTCGATTTTTTATACCACTCTCCGATTAATAGATTTGCTAATGTTTCGCCAAAGTGATTTCACCGCAAAAGAGATTTCATAACTTTATATAAATAAAAAACTGATTATGAATACAAATGCCAACGGTTCGCCAAATCGGGATGATTCTGGCAGCCACGAAAAGAATGACAATGCACATCGCTTGCATCCGGAGCATGAATCGCTTTCGGGGATTAACGAAGATTACTCGGGAGATAATATTCCTGAAGAGCACCGCGAGGCGCGACATCACCACCAGGAACACGGCAACAGGAAGTATGAAGCCTTCCGAAACCATTCTTCTGCAGATGACCAGCCGCAAACAAACACAGGCACTACTCCTTAAATTTCATTAAACTTCGGTAAATCCGGAGTTTTTTTATGACTGCAATAAAGCGTAAATTTGCTGAAATGTATCGCTTTCGCGGAAACCAAAATCACAAATATTATGAGCCGCAATAATGAAAAGAATATCAAGAAACACAATGATAAACTCCACAAAGCGCAAGACAAAGTCAAGAAAGCAAAAAATGCGCTGAAGGAAAAACGCGCCGCCATCATCAAGAAGTACAACTCTTCAAATAATCCTGAAAACGAATCGCTATGAACAATAACGCTTTTGAAATATTAAAAAAAGACATACAGGAAGTAATCGACCTTTTGGCGAATAAACAATTTACCGAAGCCAACTTCAAGCTTGCGGATGCATCAGAATTACTGGATGAAATACTTGATTTGTCCGCTGATGATGAAGATCTTATCGAAATCAGCCGTTATCAGGTGCTGCTGAATCAATTACAACAAAAGGTGAACAATTCTATTTGAATATATTTTTTTATTATAAATAAGCGAACATTCATTTATTATATTATCTTTGCATAAAAAAATTATGCGCACAAGAGATACTGATAAGGAAAAATTAGTGATATCCGAAGCGATAAAGCTGATGGTTGAAGACGGATTTCAGGGTTTTAGCATGAATAAATTGGCAAAAGCCTGCCACATTTCTGTAGCGACGCTTTACATTTATTATAAAGATAAAGACGATTTAATACGGAAAATCGGTAAAGATATCGGCTATGAATTCTTCTCCAATACGCTAAAAGATTTCTCACCAACGATGAGTTTTCGCGACGGACTTAGAAAGCAATGGGAAAACCGCGCCGCTTTTGCGTTAGAATATACCAACGAAGTCATCTGCTTTGAAATAATCAGGCACTCCCCTCACGGCGAAGAAATCCTGCAAACAATAGTAATTGATTTTAAGGAAAAAATGTCGCAGTTTTTCACCAACGCCATCAACAACAATGAGCTAATCGAACTACCAATAGAAGTTTTCTGGAGCATCGCTTACGGCCCTTTGTACACTTTATTGCGCTTTCACAGCGAAGGGAAAAGCATGGCGGGAAAACCGTTTGTATTTTCCGATGAAATCATGTATGCCGCTTTTGAACTTGTACTGAAAGCCCTAACACCTGTAAATCATGGAAACGAATAATAACCAACTGCATATATTCCGGACGAACGTAACTGGTTTATGCCCGAATTGCGCGCTTCACAAGGCATTATCTGAATATTCAGGAATTGACCGGTGGACAATCGATCATGAAGATATTGATTGTGTATTGCGTGTCGAAACAGAAATTTTATCCGCCGACGCATTGATTACATTGCTCAATCATCATGGTTTTGAATGCTCAGAATTAGAATGAGGCAACTTCAAAAATCAATTTCAATTTCAAAGATCAATTTCAATTTCAAAAATCAATCACAATTTAATAAACATACAATCACCATGGAACTGCCAAAAATCGAAATCCCGCCATTTACATCCCATCAAAAATTCATAATCGCTATCCTCGCTTTATTGCAATTCACCGTCATACTTGACTTTATGGTTATTTCACCACTTGGTGATATTCTGATGAAACAACTCGATATGACGACTGCCAATTTCGGATTTGCAGTTTCTGCTTATGCTTTCAGCGCCGGAATTTCCGGTTTATTGGCGGCAGGTTTTGCAGATAAATTCGACAGGAAAAAATTACTTGCTTTCTTTTACACAGGGTTTATCGCCGGAACCATATTCTGTGCTTTTTCCAACAGTTATTTAATGCTGCTTTCGGCAAGAATTATCACAGGATTATTCGGCGGCGTAATTGGCTCAGTTTCATTGGCAATCGTAACCGATTTATTTGTGGTGCACCAACGTGGCCGCGTCATGGGTTTTATACAGATGGCATTTGCGACAAGCCAGATTTTAGGTATTCCAATCGGATTGTATTTTGCCAATCTTTGGGGATGGCACTCCGCTTTCCTGATGATTGCCGGACTTGGCGTTCTGATCCTGGCAGCGGTCTTGCTGTATATGCAGCCCGTAAATAAGCATCTGGAATTGCAATCAGATAAAAACGCATTCCTGCATTTATGGCACACTTTGAGCAATAAACGTTACCAGGTAGGTTTTGTGGCCATTGCATTTCTTTCCATTGGCGGATTTATGTTGCAGCCTTTCGGAAGCGCATTTCTGGTGAATAACATCCACATTTCGCAGCATCAATTGCCGCTTGTGTTTTTCTTTACCGGACTTTCGGTACTCATTATCATGCCGATTATCGGAAAACTCAGTGATAAGATCAATAAATTCAAGTTGTATACGATTGGATCTGCAATCTCAATCATCATGATTTTGATTTATACCAACCTGCCTCCTATTCCGCTTTGGGAAGTTGTGATCATCAATATGATTTTATTTATGGGAATTATGAGCCGCATGATTCCGTCAACAACTTTAAATACGAGCGTTCCTGAAATGAAAGACCGTGGTGCCTACATGGCAATCACGTCGTCAATGCAACAAATTGCAGGCGGAATTGCAGCCGTTTGCGCCGGATTTATCGTCCATCAGGAAACAAAACACAGTCCGCTTGAGAATTACAATATTTTAGGAATTGTTATTTCTGTTGTTACGTTGTGCTCTATCTGGCTGATTTACAGGGTTTACAGAATGGTGAATGCGAAAGAAAAGGCTTAAACCTTTTCTGACAGTTTCAATAACAATGCTTTCGTTGAGAGAATCCCGTCGATTTCACTTAATCGATTGCCTTCGTATTCAACGCCGATAAAACCTTTATAATTGGCATCTTTGACGATTTTGAGCATTTTTAAGTAATCAATTGTAGTTTCATTTCCGTTGGCGTCAAAGTCGTATGATTTGGCGCTGACGCCTTTCGCAAAAGGCATCATTTCTGAAACGCCTTTATAACGGTCGTAAGTTGCAACACATGGGGTTGTCCAGCGGTCGCCGCCTTCCCTTCTTACACAGAAATTGCCAAAATCAGGCAAAGTCCCGCAGTTTTTCATATTGACGCCATTGATGACTTTGGTTAGCTTTTCAATGTCTGATGAAAGTCCGCCGTGGTTTTCAACGATAACGCCAATATTACTCTTTTTGGCATATTCTGAAAGCCTCAACAAGCCATCCATCGCGGGATCGGCCGATTTTTCGTAATTATTTTCATTGCCGTCGCCAAAAAGATTTACACGAATGGAATGACAGCCAAGCGAATGGGCGGCATCAACCCATTTGTGATGGTTTGCAATAGCGGCTTTTCTGGTCTTTTTGGACGAAGCGGCTAATTCTCCTTCGCCATCAACCATAATCAGGACATTTTGAATGTTGTTGTCGGCACTTCGCAATTGCAATTCTTTTACGAGTTTTTTCATTGATTGATACAGGCTTTCCTTATCAAGCTCATATAATTGGCTGACATATTCAATTCCTTCAAAACCTAATTCTTTTGCTTTTGCGGCGAAATCGAGCGCTGATAATGTTTTCGTTTCGGAAATCGCCCGATGCAAAGACCATTGCGCTAATGACAATTTGAAAAATGGCTGTGCCGGAAGTTTTATTAAATCAGAAATCACCGGTAACCCTGTTATCGATAATGCCAGGCCGAATTGTGCTGTATTCTTTATAAAATCGCGTCTGTTCATTCCATAAAAATAAGAAAATGCATTCTAATTATAATAACATTGTCGTTAATTCAGTAACATAAGGTTTTCAGGTTAGTCGGAAATTTAGGTTACATAAAAAACAACCTTTAATTAAAGAATTATGAAGACAAAAATGTACACAATTGCCAGACTTACTTTATGTTGCGCACTTACAGCGACGGTATTTTCTTGCAAAAAAGACCCGAAGGCCGACCTTCCTGAAAAAGAAATGAACGACAGCATTGTTAAAGAAAATAAAAATGCCGATTTAAAACCTGTTGCCTGCACCTGAATGGGCGCCAAATATAAAACCTGAAATGGTTGTTGTTATTGAAAAATTAGCTTCCTTGGGTGGCAAACCGATTGAAACACTAACGGCAAAAGAAGCGCGCATGCAGCCAACTCCAACAGATGCTGTGATGGCTGTAATGGCTGACCATAATATGACAATGCCGGTTCCGCTTTGTGATACGATTGGAAAACAAATTCCGGTGACTGGCGGCACAACGCACATCAGGATTTATACGCCGAAAGCCTGACCGAAACCTTTTCCTGTCATCGTTTATTACCATGGCGGCGGATTTGTAATCGCTGATATCAATGTCTACAATGGCGGTGCGCAAGGATTATGTGAGCAAACCAATGCAATTGTCGTTTCAGTGGAATATCCGAAAGGCCTGAGAAAAAGTTCCCTGCTGCGCACATGGTTGCTTTTGATGCTTACCAATGGGTGTTAAAAAATGCCGCTTCATTTAATGGAAATCCTGCTAAAATTGCTGTTGCCGGAGAAAGCGCCGGTGGAAATCTTGCCGCGAATGTCAGCCTGATGGCGCGCGATAAAAAAATAATGGTGCCTTTGTATGCCGTTTTGGTTTATCCGGTTACCAACAATGATATGATGTCTGAAAGCTATACAAAATACGCCAATGCCAAACCGCTTAATAAAGCCATGATGGGTTGGTTTGTGAAAAACTATCTTACTTCTGAGGCGCAATCAGCAGATCCGAGAATCAGTTTAGTGAAAGCCAATCTTTCCGGTTTCCCTAAAACGTTGATTATTGGCGCCGAAATCGATCCGCTCGCCTCTGAGGGAAAATTGCTAAGCGAAAAATTAAAAGCTGCAAATGTTGAGACAGATTATGAATTATACGAAGGCGTAACGCACGAATTCTTCGGAATGGCAGCTGTTGTTCCGCAAGCGAAAGAAGCCCAGGCGTTAGCTTCAAAAAAGCTAAAAGCCGCTTTGGGATTATAATTTAAGATTTTATATAATCAAATAAGCCGTTTGTAATCAGACGGCTTTTACTGTTTTAACACCATCCTTAACCTCGAAAACTTGCTTATTACATAAAATTTATTATATTTGTTTATTCACCTTAAAAGCAAAACCCCCATGCTTAGATTATACCCGTCTGAAGAATTCAGACAAATTCCTATTGAGGTGCCATTAAAAATGAAATATGGCGTCTCTAACTATGGCCGGTTAATCAGTTACACTGAAACTTTTCAGGATGGTAACGAGATTAAAGGCGGCCTTTCTGATGGCTACCGCACGATGCGTTATGTCATTCAAAGAGAAGGTAAAAAGAAAAGCTATTACATTATGTTGTATAAGCTTGTAGCAGAATTCTTTATACCCAAGACATCTGAAGACCAGAAGCATGTGCTGCACCTGGATTACACGCGCGACAATGACAAAGTCAGTAACCTTAAATGGGCAACGCGTGAGGAAATGATTGAACATTCGAAGAAAAGCCCGCATGTAATTGCGGCGCGGCTCAGAAGAGGCCCAGTCTGAAGGCATCAAGCTCACTTCGACAGATGTAATCCGCCTCAAGAAATTACTGCTGAACCCGAATCGCAAGACACGTATTAAAATCCTTGCAAAACAGTTCGGCGTGAGTGAAATGCAACTGTATCGTATTAAATCCGGTGAAAACTGGGCCATATCAAAGTTTAATTATCAGCAATATTTGCAACCAAATTGATGAAGAATAATATCAAAACTTACATTGCCACAGCTTTTGTGGCATTGTTTTTATCTGCCTGTAGCAAAAGCAGCGATGACAACGGAACGGAAAATCCCGATAATCCAAACCAGGCAATTATCAATAAACTTACGGGCGGTACCACCAAAAAATGGTATTGGTCTGCGGCTGAAACCGGGCATCTTGCCGAAGGTGACAATTCTGCAGACGCTGCTGTAAATCATTACGGAAATATCTATCAGGCGACAGCATTTGAAAATGCCAATGATCCCGTTTCAGGTTGCCTTTATAACAATGTACTTACTTTTTCGCTTCAAGGTAATGAAGTGAAATTCACTTTAGACAATGGCGGAAGTACGTTTTTTAATTCTAATTTCCTTAGCATTGGCGGCGGTTCCGGGACGACTGACCAATGTTTGTCTTATGATGCCACCGGTATAAAAAACGTGACAATTGCCGACTCCAATTCATTGGTCGTGCAAAATGGCGTTGCCGGACAAACCACCGGAAAACAGATTACTTTATCCGATGGCGGTTTTCTGGGCTATTATATTGGGCAAAGTACTTATGAAATCATGTCGATTACAGATACGCGCATGGTTGTCCGTGCTGTAATGGGTGGTGATACTTCGAAAGCCTGGTACCATACTTTTACGACTACAGCCCCAATTTTACCCGCGAATGAGAGCTTTAATAACTTGATATGGTTCGGATGAATTTGACGTTAACGGTTCAGCCAAATCCTGCAAAATGGTCGTATAATCAAGGTAACAATAATGGTTGGGGCAATAACGAACTGGAAACATATACTACCAGTCCTGACAACTCAATCGTCGAAGGCGGCTATTTAAAAATCACTGCTAAAAAACAATCGATGGACGGATTTGCCTACACCTCTGCCCGACTGGTTTCAGAAAATAAATTTGATTTTAAATATGGAAGAGCGGTGATTAGAGCGAAATTACCTACAGGTGCAGGAACATGGCCTGCTATCTGGATGCTGGGCAAAAATTACCAAACGAGTCCGTGGCCTGCCTGCGGGGAAATCGACATTATGGAGCATGTAGGCAATCAGCAGAATAAAATCTTTGCAACGCTGCACTATCCGGGTCATTCCGGAGCGAATGGCAGCGGAACCACTACGATGAATCCAACGGCTTCGACTGAATTTCACGATTATTCTGTAATCTGGAACCAGGATGTCATCAAGTTTTATGTTGATGATCAGATGTTCTATTCCTTTCAAAATTCGGCAAGTACACCTTTCAATCTTAACTTTTTCTTTATCCTGAATGTTGCTATGGGAGGAAACTTCGGCGGCGCAGTCGATCCTGCTTTTATTGCTGCTACGATGGAAATTGATTATGTAAGAGTTTATCAATAGAATTTCCCTTTTCAAAACACAAAGCCTCTTAGTTGAGGCTTTTTTTATGGCTATCTTAGTTGTAAGATATAATCTTCCGAAAAAAAGCTAAATTTGTATATGAGGAGATTTAACAGACTATTATTCCAGTACTTTTTACTGCTCGCATCCGCAGCAAATGCACAACAGAAAACCATTACACCTAAGGTAATCAGCTATGATCCGGCTTTTGAGAAATTGGTTGCTGCTGATGCAAAACTCGAAATCCTTGGAGAAAATTTTATTTGGTCTGAAGGGCAGATTATGGATTGAGCAAGACCATTATCTACTATTCTCCGATCCGCGGCAAAACACAATTTTCAGTTGGGATGATAAAAACGGCATTCGGGAATTCCTCAAACCATCAGGCTACACAGGGTACGGATTTTACAGTCCGGAACCCGGCTCCAACGGATTAATCCTCAATAAGAAAGGCGAACTAGTCATGACCGAACAAGGCGACCGTCGCATTTCAAGAATGCCATTAAACGGCGGCGGAAAACGCACAATTACCGATAACTGGCAAGGGAAACGTTTCAATTCACCAAACGATATCTGCCAGCATTCTTCCGAAGCTTATTATTTTACCGATCCGCCTTACGGACTCAACAAACAGGAAAATGACAGTCTTCGTGAAACCAAAGAATTTGGTGTTTATCGAATTGATGTTGATGGAAAAACAACACAAATCATTAGCAATCTGAACCACCCGAACGGCATTTGCTTTTCTCCCGATGAGAAAACATTGTATGTCAGCCAGACCGATGCAGATGCGTATATTATGAGTTATCCTGTTGATGATAAAGGCGAAATCGGTGCAGGAAAAATCTTTTTCGACATGCGAAAATACAACACCGCTGCCGACGGAATGAAAATCGATACCAGCGGAAACATCTACACCGGCGCCGGAAATGGCATCATGGTAATTTCTGCTAAAGGAAAATTACTGGGAAAAATTGAAACCGGCGTACCGACATCAAATTGCGCTTTCGGTGAAGGTTATTTATATATCACTGCCGGAAGTTATGTCTGTCGGATAAAAGTAAAATAAGATGAAAACTGAAAAAAATTTACAGCTCGAACGCACCGTTTTCTTCTGTGATGCAGTAGTTGCAATTGCGATAACGTTATTGGCACTTGATATTAAAATTGCACCAACTGCAAGCGGGCACCTTGCGTTTTCAGATATTGCCGGAGAATGGAAAACCTTTTCTGCTTTTTTTCTTTCGTTCCTGAATATCGCCAGTTTTTGGAAAACGCACCATTCATTTTTTTCGCACATCCAAAAAATTGATGAAAAATTACTGGCTTTTAATATCGGCTGGTTATTCTTTATCGTGACACTGCCTTTCGCAACTTCGTTGGTGAGTTCGTATTTTTTCGATACGCCCGCGATTTTGTTGTACAGCCTGAACATCCTGATGATTGCCTGTTGCCAGAATATGATTTGGGATTATGCATCGATAAACAAAGGTTTCATAAGCCTTGAAAATATCGACGAACCTACAATTTCAAGATATAGGGTGTATTGTAATCTCGATATGATCAACGGATTATTGGCAATCGGGCTTTCATTTTTCAATCCGATGCTTGCGTTTATATTTTTGTTTACCAAACTGCCGATGATTGTTCTGGCGAAATTTTACTACAAATACAAAGCGCGAAAAAATTTCAAGGAGAATAAAAAGCCGTAAATTTCAACTACATTGAGTCTGTATCAGATAGTATTTTATCCATCACCCAATTAGTTGAAGCTGCCGTCCTTCCGCTTGATGGATGTATTGATTTTCCGGATAAGTGGTGCCGCATATTTTCAACATGAAATAATTGTATGTTTTCAGGATGCGGAATTGTCAATGACTGTATTGAATCTGCAATCAATTGAATTGGGATTTCATCAAATACAGAAAAAATGATTTTTCCTTTACTTCCGAAAATTTCGACGATATCTTCGCGTTCTGAACAGCCAAAATTCCAGTTGCCAGTTCCGGTAATTCCCGAAGCGTGCTTCCAGCTTGCTGCAATACTGTCTTTGGCCGTGTACAATCCAAGCTGATTACTTCCTGAACCGCTAACTTCAATAATAGCGCCCAACAAAAACTGGAATAAATCGATGCCATGACACGCTAAATCGTCAAAGTAACCGCCCGGAGCAATCGTAGCATCGGTTCGCCAATTGTAAATCCCGGGCAAATCTTTTTCTGAAACAGGTTTTGTAAGATTCCAGCGGATTTGCCTGACATTGCCAATTTCATTGTTATCAATCCATTCTTTTATTTTGAGGAATCTTGGCAAAGATCGCCTGTAATAAGCCACAAAGAGCGGGATTTCTTTCGCTTCAAAAGCTTCGCAAAGCGCAATACAATCTGCATAATTAGTCGCCATTGGTTTTTCAATGCAACAAGGTTTTCCGGCAGCGGCGACTTTTAGTCCGTAGAATTTGTGGGTATCCGGAGGTGTAGCAATATAAACGGCGTCAATTTCAGGGTCATTAATAATTGCGTCTGCATCTGTATAATATTTTGGAACAAGATGCCTTTCTGCATAATCCCTTGCTTTAGCTACGTCACGGCGCATGACTGCTCCAATGACAAATCCTTCAGTTTTTTGGTAAGCTGGCCCGCTTTTTCGCTCAGTTACATCGCCACAGCCGATTATTCCCCAGGTTATCTTCTTCATATTACAATTTCCAGTTTTCATAAAATGATTTGAGGATGTAGAAGGCTTTCTTTTTCCGCCATTTTCAGAATACAACCCTTTGCGGTTCCAGCCATCCTGAATGCCCGGCAATTGCCGTCTTGGTGAACGAAAATCTTTGAGTATCCACGGCGAAATGCCCCGTAATTGCTCGATTTTGCCAAGCATTGAAAGCGTTTCTTTGTATAAATCTTCCTGGTATTCTTCACTCCATCGCGTTAGGGAATCGCCGTGCATTCCTGCCAAAGCATCTGCACCAAATTCAGAAATAATTACGGGTTTGTCTTGCGGAATTTTCCATGTAATTGAACGGCATTTTTCGGGAAGTCCGTCATACCAGCCGATGTATTGATTGAAACTCAGCACATCAACTACATCTGCAAATGGATCATCGATGGTTTTAATGGTGGGATTTCCCTGGTAATTATTTTGTTCCAATGCGGCGCTAATCAGTCTTGTCGGATCTAAAAGGCGGGCATGAGCGGCGAGTTTGCCTAAGAATTTATTGCGCGCCGGTTTTGAAGGCGTTTCATTCGCCATTGACCAGATGATGACATTGGCACGGTTTCGGTCACGCATGATCATTGCCGTAAGCTGGCTTTCAGCGTTTAGGTAAGTGCTTTCGTTTTCCCAACTGATGCTGCCCAGTAAACCGGAATCTCCTCCCAAACCAAAATACCCATTTTTTCAGCCATTCGAATCATATATTCATTGTGCGGATAATGTGCAAGCCTTACGTAATTGCAACCTAAATCCTTGGCCCAGTTGAGCAATTGTGTGGCATCTTCGGGAGAATTCGCGCGGTTTTTTCCGGTCGGGCTTTCTTCATGGATGCAGATTCCTTTGAGCAAAAGAGGTTTTCCGTTGAGCAAAATTTCGTGTCCTTTTGTTGTAATGGTGCGAAAGCCGATTTTATCTTTTAAGATGTCTTTTCCATCAGAAATAGTAATGTCATATAAAAATGGGTCGGTATCAGACCATTTGCGCAGTTTTTTCAAAGGGAATGAAAATCGTGCCAATCCATTTGCATCAGTTGTCTGAGAAATATTGGTTTTAAGTTTCCGGAAGACCGACAGTAATGTTCACACCGGAGATATTGGCGCCATTCAATTGTACAAACCCTGTGGCATAATCATTTTTATGCGGATCAAGCTGTAAATTGTAATCGCTGATAAAATTCGCAGGCACTGAAACGAGTTGTACACCACGGGTAATCCCGCCATAATTCCACCAATCGGTTTTGAGTGTCGGAACAGCATCTGCATGCCTTTGGTTATCGACTTTTACAACAACAAAATTGTCTTTTCCCTTTAATAGACTTGTAATTTCATAATTGAACGGCGTGAAACCACCTTCGTGCGTGCCGAGTTTCTTTCCGTTGAGATAAACTTCGGCTTTATAATTTACGGCACCAAAATAAAGGAAGGTGCGCCTTGTTTTATCAGTCAAATCATAATCGAATGACTTTTTATACCAGATTGTTCCTTCATAATAAAATAGTTTATCATCCTGGGTATTCCAGTCGCCCGGAACTTTTAAAGTTGGCGATTTATCAAAATCATATTCTAATAATTCTGATTTATTGGTAACTTTTGCATTGCTGAAAAAAGCACTTTTCCCGGGATTTTCCATTTGGTCATAAGGCTCAGAGCGGTAATTGTAATAGCCGTTTTCGTATGGATCGATGATGTAATTCCAATCGCCGTTGAGCGAAAAAGCCTCGCGATTATAAATGTTTGTAATTAAGCTTTCCTGTGCCGACAGCAAGTTAGAAAGCAATACTATAAAGCAAATGCAGGTTTTTATCATACCGCTAAAGTTAAGGATTATTTTTGCCGGAAATTCTTAATTTCTAAGGAATCGTTAATCATAAACAAAAGTTAAGGCCTGGAATATATTCTTACTTATCATTGAATTTTGCTACATTAGGCGATTTAATATTTCAACTATCCCTATGAAAAAGTTTATTCCGCTTATGGCGATTGTCATTTTGATTTTATCCGGATGTTCAAAATCAGGTTCGACAACTGAAGATGACGATGGTACTCCAGTAACCCCAACGCCGCCACCTGCGACAACCAGCGATGTTGATTTCTGGCTCACAAAAGGTGACCAGTCGGTATTGCTGGCAAAGCAATCGACTGTGCTTGGTTTTGGTACAATTGCCAATGCATTTCCGAATATTGAGGTTGATAATGCGCAGAATTTTCAAACAGTTGACGGTTTTGGATATACGCTTACAGGCGGTAGTGCGCAAGTAATCAATTCATTGAATAGCGCGAAAAAACAGGAATTGCTACAGGATTTATTCAGTGCAAACGGAATTGGCATCAGTTATTTGCGCATCAGCATTGGCGCTTCCGATTTAAATGCGACTTCGTTTACTTATGATGACGTGCCTTCCGGGCAAACCGATACTGATTTATCTGAATTCAGCCTGGCACCAGATTTGACCGGAGTTGTTGCGCTTTTGAAAGAAATCCTGGTTATTAACCCTAATATGAAAATCGTTGCCACACCATGGTCGGCGCCGGTCTGGATGAAGAGCAATGAGAATTTTATCGGCGGAAGCCTGCTGCCCCAGTATTATGACGTTTATGCACAGTATTTTGTGAAATACCTTCAGGCGATGCAGGCACAAGGTATTGCAATTACTGCCATTACACCGCAAAATGAACCGCTGAACCCCTATAATAATCCAAGTATGTCTATGACGGCGGTAGAGCAGGGAAATTTCATCAAGAACAATCTTGGTTAGGCTTTACAAACTGCAGGATTATCGACAAAAATCATCATCTACGACCACAATTGTGACCAGCCGGTTTATCCAATCAGTATACTCAACGATGCAGCTGCCAATCCGTTTATCGATGGATCTGCGTTTCATTTGTATGCCGGCGATATCAACACAATGGCATCTGTACATAGTGCACATCCTTCAAAAAATCTTTATTTTACAGAACAATATACAGCATCATCGGGAAGTTTCGCAGGTGATTTGAAATGGCACCTTAAAAACGTAGTCATTGGTTCGATGCGCAACTGGAGTAAAAATGCACTGGAGTGGAATCTCGCCAATGATAGTGGCTATAATCCTCATACATCAGGTGGTTGTTCAGATTGTAAAGGCGCAATTACGGTAATTACAAGCGAAAATTATACTAAAAATGTCGGTTATTATATTATCGCACATGCCTCAAAATTTGTTCCTGCAGGATCGGTAAGGATTGCGAGTAATATTAGTGGCAATCTTCAGAATGTGGCTTTCCGGACACCTGCCGGCAAAATCGTATTGATTGTTGAAAATGAAGGTACTTCGCAAACATTTAATATCAAATATAATTCAAAATGGGTTTCGACGACTTTGGAAGCCGGAGCCGTTGGCACTTATATTTGGTAAATCATGTCATAAAAAATCCCGCTCAAGAAGGCGGGATTTTATTTTTATCGTGGGCAATAACGGGTTCGAACCGTTGACCCCTACCTTGTCGAGGTAGTGCTCTGAACCAGCTGAGCTAATCGCCCGATGGGGTAAACTTACGGTAAATTTATTGTTCAGACAATTTATTTTGACGTTTTTGCAAAGCTGATTTATAAATAACTGTGGAATAAAGTTTTAGCTTTTCAAATATAAATCCGCCAAAATTGAATAGGAATATAAACGTGCTTCATGGTCATAAATCGGTGAAGTCACCATTAATTCATCAACTCCCGTAATATCGCGGAATTGTTCGATTTCGGCTTTTACTTTATCTGGGCCGCCAACAAATGAATATTTTGTCATTTGCTGTAATGCAGCTTCCTCAAGCGGATCCATGAAATCTATAGCCACAGGAGCGCTGAGTTTTTGACGGTTACCGGTAATGATTCCCCAGAATAATCTTTTAAATGATGTTGCCAATATCGCAGCTTCATTGTCTGTATCAGCGGCAATTATATTAACGCATGCCATAACATACGGTGATTGAAGTGCCTCGCTTGGTTTAAAATTATTTCGGTAAATCTTAATCGCATCAGACAATTGTGCCGGCGCAAAATGACTTGCAAATGCGTAGGGCAATCCCAATGATGCCGCTACATAAGCGCTGTCAGTACTCGACCCTAAAATCCAAATTGGAATATCAAGGCCTTCACCAGGAATGGCACGTACTGGCGCTGATGTATTTTTTAGCGAAAAGTATTTTTGCAATTCCTGTATATTTCCTGCAAAATTATTGACAGCATTTAAATCACGTCTGAGCGCCATAGCAGTCAACTGGTCAGTTCCGGGAGCGCGTCCCAGACCAAGATCAATGCGGTCTGGAAAAAGTGTAGCGAGTGTTCCGAATTGTTCTGCAACTATTAAAGGCGCATGATTGGGCAACATTATTCCGCCGGAACCGACCCTGATTGTAGTAGTTTTTGAAGCAACGTGACCGATCAAAACCACTGTTGCCGTTGAAGCAACACTTTCCATATTGTGGTGTTCGGCGAGCCAGAAACGTTTGAATCCAAGTTTTTCAGTATGCAGTGCCAATGATGCGCTATTCGAGAAAGCGTCTGCGGGCGTTTTGCCGTTCGGCACCATCGCGAGGTCTAAGACAGAAAATATAACAGGTTTTGTATGGGAAATCATATCGATTGATTATTCATACAAAATTAAGCATCGAAGTTTCGAAACGGTTTGGTGTTTAGATAAATTTATCATTCGTTTTTAAATCTGAAGGTCATCTGAACTGGTATATATACCTTTGCACAATAAAATAAATCAGTCTTTATGAAAAAACAAATGCTGTTTGTTATAATTATTGCCGGAATTTGTTGCAGTTTCAGCGCGGCAAAAATACCATCCGGAAGTGGAATTACATTCTTCAAAGGCACTTACAGCCAGGCTTTAGCAGCATCGGCCAAAACCAAAAAACCTCTATTTGTCGATGTATACGCAACCTGGTGCGGGCCATGCAAGCAACTCAAACGCGAATCATTTAAAGACAAAGCTGTCGGTGAGTATTTCAATAAGAATTTCGTTTGCTTTTCAATTGACGGTGAGACTGAAGAAGGCAGAATATTGCGCAAAGTTTACAATATAGATTCCTATCCCACGCTGTTGATTACGGACGCAACAGGAAAGCAACTTGCCCGTACTGAAGGTTTTATGAAGCCATACATCCTGATTAATTTTAGAAGAAGAGTAGTTCCGCAATAAAAAACCGGACTCATTTTCACAAGTCCGGTATTCAACTGAATAAATTCAGTTATTTTTATTTACTTATTTTTTCTTCTTCCCATCGATTATTGCGCCAGTACCAGCTCCTACTGCAGCTCCGGCAAGTCCGCCAATAATAGCACCTTCACCTTTCTTTTTTGATACAGCAGCACCGGTAATTGCACCTGCACCAGCACCTATAAGCGCACCTTTTGCAGTGTTACTCCAGCCTTTTTTCTGGGTTGTCGTTGTCGTTGTTGCCGTTCCGTTACCATTGTTGGCATACACTACTTTCGTTTTTGATTTCTCAGCTGCAACGATGTTTTGCATAGAATCAATGGTTTTTTGTTTGGCAAGTTCAGCTTTTTGTTTTTCCATCACAATGTTCATCGAATCGATTGTCGCTTGTTTTGAATTTTCGGTAACTCCAGCTTCTCCTGCTTTGTTCTTACACGATGCAAAAGCAATGGCTACGATTAGTAATATTGATAACTTTTTCATGGTTTCGTAATTTAGATATTAGTATGGTGTAAAATTAACGCCAGAGGTTAAAAAATACCTTACGCAATTTCGGTTAAATCTTACAAGATTCTAATTTCAGAATGAAGCATCTGGAAAGAAATTATACCGATCATACTGATCATCTTCCTCGATTTTTGTGATGTCATCGATGTAATTATCATTCTCAAAAGTGTTTTCTTCATCATAAAATGAAGCATAATTTCCGGAAGTAAAGGTGAAATTTTTCATGGCTAAGTATTTTACTATAACGATTTCGTAAAATTACGCCAAACCATAAACTGCCGATTATGTAATAATACTATTTTGTTACAAAATTTCAATTCACTTAAATCAAAATTTCACCTTGTCTATATTGGAATTGTATTCGCGATTCAGCGCAGCTTCCATTCTTTTAAAATGATAATCTGAAATGGCCCAACTCATTGGGTATTCGGGTTCATGGTCATATTTATGATTGGCAATCGTATCTACATATTTCGGATTGTACAAACTGTATTTAATGTAAGCGGTATTGTTGTCTGTATCTTTTGCATAGAATTGTCGTGAAAAATACTGCTTTAAAAGTCCGTCACTAATGCTTGTACTTGAACCTTGCATACCTGCCAATGTCAATAATGGCGCGGCGAGATCATTCGTCAACGGACTAATGTCACGCACCGGTTTCGGATTGACCTCTGAATTGGTAAGGTGCAGGATATGGAATTTAAAGCGCTTATAAACCGGATTTGCCTCATTTTTTGTAAGGAAATCTGAAAGTTGCTCCATAAACTCAAGCATCGTTCCGGCACCGGAATTATCAAAATAACCACCATCAACGAAATAACGATCGAATAATTTTCCGGCTGGCGACACATACGGAAAGCGCGAACTCATGACGGCAGCCGTGCTAAATCGTATATCGGTGCGGGGATTTTTATTTGAAATCCGGTTGTCTTTTCTGTCGCGTTTCACTTTCATACTGTCAATCAAACTCAGTACATCTGTGCGCTGCCCTTTGTAAGTCTTATCCATTTTGACTGAACTGATGACGCCCGGATAACCATTATTCACTTGTGTAGTTGTGATGTAGAGTATAGGCAAATCTCCGGAAGTATCAATTATCTGACTATATGGCATTTGATAATAATCACGTAGAACATCGGAATTGCCCTTGCCTTGATAGTCACTGGTGCTTTCAGAAAAAGTACGCTCCAATACATCAGCCCTGTTGTCAATAAACCAGGCAGGCAGCAAATGCTGCATCATATCGAGCGAGCATACGCGCAATTGTGAAAGTCAGGAAATCTTTATGGAAAAAGCTGCTGCTGCTTTCAAGATACGCATCGCCTTTTAGCTTATGGTCGTGCTGCGCTTTGAGCAAGCCATAAAAAGCTGTATTGCCGACGCTTCCGCCTGATGCGCCACTGAGGCACAATAAATGGTCTTTGAAGCTGTTGAGGCTGTCTTTTTTATAACTTTCATCTTGAATGCGGCCCAGTACACTGCTTGACCATTGCCCGGCACGTGAAGCGCCACCGTTTGACAGTGCGATGTAGACATCGAAAGTTTTTGCAGTATCCTTAAATTGCGGTAATGAATCCATCATTTTGATGCGTTTTTCGAACCATTTTTGGAGATAAACTTCTGTTGTTGGTCGGTTTTGATAGCTGAAAGCTTCAGAAGCCTCAGTGGTTCGCACAGGATATGGGTCATAGAAATTGCCTACAATCACGGCAAGCAGGATAAGGAACAGAAACAGGTTGACGCCAATGCGAATGCTGGCGCCGCTGATTAAATTCGCAATGCCAATTAAAATTCCCAATGCCAGTAAAACAAAGGCTAGTGCTCCCATATTGCAGGAAATTCCGATAAAGAAAATTCCACCTAAATAAATTGCCAGCACTACAACACCCAATAAATTAAAGACGCGAAATAACGGCATTTCCGCCCTGATGTAATCTTCCCGAAAACCCAGTTTTTGCATGAGTTTTACGATTAATAATTTTTCAATTGATTTCGGTAATGCTTCAGGACGTTTCAATTCCGACTGCGCATCATTGATCTTTTTTCGTCGTTCTATAAAGAAAATTACCGACAAACATTCGCATGCAAAAAGTATCAGTAATAATATCCTTAACCAAAAAATATGACGAAGGATATTACTTCCACTAATTATTTCAGTACATTTTGATAACTGACTTAAAATAAATACTATATATACTGAAATAATTACAATGGAAATAACTTTTGTCCATTTTTTCCGCTGTTCATCTAAACTATCTATAAGCAGAAAATAAAGGAAATTATGCAGCGCGATGAATGCAAAAAGCAACCATCCATCAATGACCCAAACTCCATCAACAGTTGAAGCTGACGGCAAATTTACAATGCCGGCCTGTACACAAACAAAACAATTAAAACCAATTAGCCTTGGTAAATGCTTGTGCATATTCGTAGTAATTGTCGACTTCTTTTTACTGTCGTAATCTTTTTGCTGCCGGATGTAACTGAGCGTCCTGGCACTGTACCAAAGCAGGAATGCCCATAAAATACAACAGATGACCATGAAAATCCCTTTACCGCTGTGTTCACCAGATTGAATGACAACATCCATGCCCTGCCCTATGCCGATCAGCAGATAATATAATGCCAATACGGCGACAATTCCGGCCAAATAAAGCCAGATTGATTTCAGAAAAAGAGATAATGTTTGCATTGCTTTTGGTTTGTTTAGATGGGAATTTTGCAGAAATTGGTGCTAGCTACCGGATTTGGCCTTAGAACTATTTCCGGTCACAGAAACGAAGTTATACGTCACATTAAGAAACCCAAGGAAATTGGCCGTCTGCACATCATATTTAACGGTTATCGGCAACCATAAATCGCCTGAAATTCTGATGCGCAAATCCATATTAGCTAAGAAAGTATCCTTTTTTTCATTTGGAAGTAGATTTTTCAAAACACGATTATATTCGCCATAAGCTTTGAGTTCCATCAGGCTTTTTTGAGAATCTTTTGCTTTGAGAATTGAAAAGTTGAATCCGAGTGTACTGTTGAGCAATGAGCGTGGTTTGGAAGCTGCGACGGTATCTGCGTAAGTGAAATTACTTCTTATGTCAAGTTCTCCCGGATTATTTCGACCAAATATATCGCCCTTCAGGAATTTTAAACCAGCGCTGCCTTTGTTGAGCGTTCCCTTATCATCGGCACTTCCATTGGTCGAAATCGTCAATAATGAACCTTTATCAATATTCGCGTATGCAGTTTTCCGTACATCATAAAGATGCTGCATTTCCACCCCAAGATCTAATGGCGTGGCATCAGCAGCTGTTGTTACACCGCTTTTCGCCAAAACCTGCTGTATGAAAGCCGGTGGTAATTTATTGGTCTTGTGGTAACGATGCAAGGAATCAAGTCCTGCCTGAAATGCCGCCAGCTGTGTTTTTATCTGATCTGGTGTAATGCCGGGCGTGGTTACAATAGTTTTGATATAAGCGGTGCTTTCGTCAGAAATAGTTTTATTAATAGCTTCATACGATGCAATCAGTTCTTTGAATTTATCGCGGTTTTTCATGAAATTAGCGAGTTTCCGGTCGCGGTCGTTGATGATGGCGTATGTAAATCCGCCGGTAAATCCGTGGTAACCATAATCAGCATTCAGGTCGATTTTAAAATTGAACTGGAAATTCCGCGAAAAGCGTTCATTTACAAAGTTATAATCCTTTAAAAGTTCGGGATTGGCTTCTGCCTTTAAAGCGAAAAGCGTTCCGTTAAAGGCTATGCTTTTATTAGCTCCTGTAAGATTTTCAGAGGCAAATTGAAAGAAACTGCTGAGGATGTCTTTGTAATTTCCTGACTTCAGATCATCGGCAACTTTCACCATGAGTTGTCCTGTCGAATCGACTTGCGTCATTTGCTTTGCCATGGTTGATAAATCCTGAGCAATTGCGGCATTGAATAATAAAACCGCGAAAAGGGTGAGGTAGATTTTCTTCATGGCAGTTTAAATTACGAAGTAAAAAATGGCAGAATACGTCGGATTGCCTGAAGTATAAGTAGGATTTGGCAATGGTGCGGACTGAAAAGTTCCCGTCAGTGCAATTGAAACTGCACCGCCTCCATCAGGATTCATGCCGCTGATAACAAGCGTGTACTGCCCGGGAGCGAAGTTATAATTGTTGCTAAATCCCATACTTTCTTTGAAGGATAGATTTTGGGTAGCATCATTAAGGTTGGTGAAATCTACGGAAATTGGCATGGGCGGAATCCCGCCGGTAACGGTTACGTTTAAGTTCAGCATATTGGTTTTTTTGGTTAAGTTATTGTATGTAAGCACATTCTGTATTACTTTTCAAATATAAAGTAATTGAACTTGGCATACAATAGGTATATTTACCTGTTTTTGATTTCCTGATGTGCAACGCAACCCAACACCGATTTTAACATCTTAAAAATAAAAGCACTAACCAGCAATCAAAACTAAAGCTTATGAAAAAAATTACTTTAATCCTACTGTTTTTTATGACAGTATTTGCGCAGTCGCAGAATTTCGAATGGCTCAAAACACCGGAATTACTTTCGATGCCAATCCGGATAACCTTGGGTATTCAGTTGCGACAGACAATTCAGGAAATGTATACATGGCCGGATTTCAGGAAAACCAATACCTTTATAATGATGTTTTTGGTAAAGTTGCAATCCATAAATATGACAGCGCCGGAAACGAACAATACACAAAGCTCATCGACGGCAATGCAATTATCTATGATATGGTGACCGACAACGAGGGAAATCTGGTCATTGCAGCCGGTTATGTCGGTTCATTGCTTATCGAAGACATCGGATTTGTTACGGTTGACCAAGGCGTGCAATTCCTTTTAATCAAGCTTGATGCTTCGGGAAATATGCTTTGGCACCATCAGGTTTATGCAGATGACGTAACCTTTCTCAATGTCTTCCGCGCTGTCGCCGTAGATAATTCCAATAATATCTACATTGGTTATACAGATTACCAAAACTCCTGGATACAGCAACTATCGCCTCAGGGAACATTGCAAATGACGATTACGCAGCTCAACGTCAAAATGATTACATCGCTCAGCGTTGACAATGCAGGCAATATTTATGCGGCTGGCGGATGTGCTGAAACGAATGCAACTTATGGTGGCGTTGCGGTTCCAGCGCCATTTACTTACAATACTTATGTCGTCAAATATTCGCCGGAAGGCACTTACCAATGGATGCAGTATGTTGAAGATGTTACCTGCCCTACTCCGATCGTAAAAGCTTTGACGCCTGATGCGGTTTATTTCAGTTCTTATTTGTTCGGGCCTTATACATTCGGAAACATTACGGCGGCAGGCCTACACAATTCAGTTTTTCAGATTTTTTTATTGCAAAACTGGATGCGACTGGTACTTTTCAATGGGTTCGTGAAGCCCCGGCAGATGCTTATGTTGTTCCTGGAAAACGCAATTATCTCGGTCTTGATAATGCCGGAAATGTCTACTTTTTCGGGTTCTATGCACGGCGCAATCGATTGGGGAAATGGCTTGACAACTTCCAATCTGCCTGATTATAATGATGATGCTTTACTTTTGAAATACAATGCCAATGGCGAAATACAAACCGCAATCAATACCGGCGGCCATCTGTATGATCGCGCTGACGGAATTGCGATTTCGGCCAATGGCGATATGTATTTGTCGGGAATGGCAAGCGGCGATTCGCAGTTCGGGCCATTCACGCATACTGCAGAAAGTTTTGAATATTATCCATATCTGACAAAAATTACGCAAACGTTGGGTATTCAGGAGAATAGCCTGCAATCTTTGGTACTTTGGCCAAACCCGTCGTCTGATTTTATTTACAGCAATATACCTAATTTATCAAAAGGGAAATTATTGAATGTATTAGGTCAAAAAATAATGGATTTTGAAATAAGCAAAACTTCCGGAGCCAACATCAGTCAATTGCCAAATGGTGTATACATCGCTGTTGTAAATGGACAATCATTCAGATTGGTAAAAGATTAAGATTGTTATACTATAAATTAAAAGCCTGGAATTACCCAGGCTTTTTCTTTTTAACATTCATATTTTATTGTAATGTGAATCTAAATGTTCCTTTGATATCCCGTGATGAAGCGCCAATCTGTGCTTCAAATTCGCCTGATTCAGCAACCCATTCATGTTTGGCGGCATCAAAATAACTAAGCGCACTTTTATCGATTGTGATGCTGACAGTTTTTTCTTCACCAGCTTTAAGGCTGATTTTTTCAAAACCTTTCAGTTCTCTAACAGGTTTATCTACAGAAGATTTAACGTCATTTATATAAAGCTCCACTACTTCTGAACCATCTCTTTTTCCGGTGTTTTTAATGCTGACTGAAAAAGTTATTTTATCTGATGCTGTCATGGTTGATTTATCAGCAGTCACTTTTCCGTATTTGAAAGTTGTATAACTCAATCCATGCCCGAATGGGAAAAGTGGTTTGATATTTTTCTTGTCTGCCCAGCGGTAACCTACATAAATGCCTTCTTTGTAATTCACTTCTTTTCCTCCCGGAAATTCTCCCATTGCAATACCGCCATTGTCCTGAAGTTTTACAGGAAAAGTAAAAGTGAGTTTTCCTGATGGGTTTACAGCACCGGTCAAAACTTCGGCAATTGCATTCCCGGCTTCTGAGCCCAGATACCACGCCTGTACAATTCCCGGCACTTCATTTACCCATGGCATTGCTACCGCATTTCCTGAAATATTAACAAATACGATTTTTTTATTGGCTTTTAAAAGTTGGTACACCAAGGCATCCTGGTTGTAAGGCAATTCGAGTCCGGTGCGGTCGGCACCTTCGGAATCCTGTTTGTCGCTTTTGTTGAGTCCGCCGACAAAAATCACGATATCTGAATTGGCCGCAAGGTCAACCGCTTCTTTTGCTAAGGCTTCCGCTGAACGGTTTTCGGTTAAATCCTGTCCGGTCGCAACGCCGTCAAAATTAGCAGTAGCATCGCCGATATATCCGCGCGCATAAGTAATTGTGGCTTTTGAACCGACGAGTTTTTCAATCCGTCCAACGGAGAAACTTCATACTTTGCTTTAAGCGAAGAACTGCCACCGCCAATTGTCATTTTCTTGATTGCATTTTCGCCAATTACGGCAATCTTTTTTGTTTTGCTAAGGTCGATTGGTAAGATGTTGTTTTTGTTTTGGAGCAATACGATGCCTTCTTCGGCGATTTTTCTGCCTGCAAGCATGTGTTCTTCTGTGGCAAAAGAGCCTAAAGGACGATTTTTATTCATCGTTGTAAGGAACGACAATCTTAAAACACGGCGTACTTTCTCATCTAATTCCTTAGTGCCAACTTCACCTGATTTAATCATATCACGGTAAGGTTTGGCCAGATAATACTGGTCGTAAGCATTGCTGCGCCCGAAAGTCATACCGTTGGTTCAACTACCGAATTCCATATCAAGGCCATTAAAAATAGATTGTTTCGTATCATGTGCACCTCCCCAATCTGAAATTACAACACCTTCAAAACCCCATTCGCCGCGCAAAATATCATTAAGCAAATATTGGTTGTGGCAGCATTGCTGTCCTTTATACTGGTTATAAGAGCCCATGATGGCAAGCGCCTGTCCTTCCTGAACAGCGGCTTTAAATGCCGGAAGATAAATTTCATACAAAGCCCTGTCATCAACTACTACATTTACATTGTCGCGGTTCGTTTCCTGATTATTGAGTGCAAAATGCTTTACACAAGCCGCAACACCATTCAACTGAACACCTTTTATATAAGGCACTACAATTGACGAAGTCAGGAACGGATCTTCACCCATATACTCAAAGTTCCGGCCGTTTAAAGGCGTTCTGTAGATGTTGACGCCCTGGGCCTAAAAGTACATTTTTATTTCTGTAACGTGCTTCTGCTCCAAGCGATTGTCCATATAATTTAGCCATATCTTTATTCCAGGTCGCGGCAAGTGCTGTCAATGCCGGGAAAGCAGTACACGAATCGTTTGTCCATCCTGCCTGCGACCATTCATCCCAAAGCACTTCAGGGCGGATTCCGTGCGAGCCATCAGACATCCAGTTTTCCGGAATGCCGAGCCGCGGTACACCTGCAGAACTGAATTTCGACTGTGCGTGAATAATCGCGATCTTTTCCTCCAGCGTCATGCGTTTCAAGGCATCCTCAACACGTTCTTTTGTTGGTTTTGAATCGTCAAGATAAACAGGCTTTGTTTGGGCGTTGATTGATGTAGTCAAAATCAAGACAATCAGAAAAGACAGTGGTTTGAGTATTCGCAGCATAATATTGGTTTTTGTGAATGCGGTTAATAAATGTAAGAATCACAAAAATAAATCAATATAACGAAAGTTGTAAGCTTAGCCGAAAACTGATAAATTCGTAAAAATTATATAGTATTGATAAACAAATACATACAATTTTGTTGATGTGTAAAAAAAGGGGTGAATTTATTTCCTTTCCCCGATTTGCTGGCGCCACATTGCATAATAAAGCCCTTTTTCGTCGAGTAAATCCTGATGCCTGCCCTGTTCTATTATTTCGCCTTGTTCAAGGACATAGATTTTATCGGCGTGCATTATTGTAGACAAACGGTGCGCAATCAATACCGTAATCTGGTCTTGTTTCGACGAGATATTCCTGATGGTTTGCGTGATTTCTTCTTCCGTGATCGAGTCAAGCGCTGATGTTGCCTCATCAAAAAGCAATAATCGTGGATGTCTCAACAAGGCACGAGCAATAGAAAGTCTTTGTTTTTCGCCTCCGGAAACTTTGATACCACCCTCGCCAATTGTAGTATTGATGCCATTTTCGGCCCTTTTTAAAAGATTGTCGCAGGCAGATTTCTTCAATACATCATACAATTCTTCGTCTGTAGCATCGGGTTTTACGAAAAGCAGGTTGTCTTTTATGGTACCGGAAAACAGTTGTGCGTCTTGCGTTACGAATCCCAGCTGTTGCCTCAATTCGGTCAAATCGATTTCATTTGCATTCTTTTCATTGTAAAATATCGCGCCTTCATTCGGATTGTACAAACCTACCAATAATTTCACAAGCGTTGTTTTTCCGCTTCCTGACGGGCCGACAAAAGCAATGGTTTCGCCAGCTTTCGCTTCAAATGAAATTTGTTTTACCGCATAAGAATGTGCAGTTTGGTGTTTGAATGAAATATTCGTAAAACGCAGGTTATTGATGAGTCCGATTGTCTGCGGATTTGCCGGAATCGCTTCGCTTTTTGCATTCATCAGTTTATTGAAATTATCCATTGAAGCGTTGGTCTCGTTGTATGTCGCAATAACATTTCCGAGTTCCTGAAGCGGATTGAATAAGAAAAATGAAAAGAACATCAACGTGATTAAATCTCCGGGTTTGATGATGCCATTAAAAATAAAAAGATACAGCGCAAAAACTAAAGCCGTGCGCATAAAATGTACTGTTGTGCCTTGAAAAAAGCTTAGCGAACGTATATAACGTACTTTTTTTAATTCGAGTCCGAGGATTTTTGTAGTGGTCGAATTCAGCCTGTTGACTTCCTGTTGTGTGAGCCCAAGGCTTTTTACGAGTTCAATGTTGCGAAGTGATTCGGTTGTTGCGCCTGCCAAAGCCGTCGTTTCACCTAAAATTTCACGCGACACTTTTTTGATTTTTTTCCCAAGGAAAGAACTAATGAAAGCAATTACCGGAACTGTTGCAAGGAAAATCGGGCCAAGCAGCCAATGTATATTGATGGCATACACGACAACGAAAATAATCCCAACAACTGATTGGAAAATCAGCGATATTGAAAGCGTAATAAACTTCTCGCAATCGATTCTGACTTTCTGCAATTTACCTAAAGTCTCGCCGCTGCGTTGATCTTCAAAATCCTGAAAAGGTAATTGCAGCGCTTTGCGAATACCATCGGTATACATCTGTGCGCCGGTTCTCTGGATGATGATATTGGTAAAATAATCCTGGAAATTTTTAGCGATTCTCGACACCATCGCTGCACCTACTGACAACGCCAGCCATCCAAGTACAACTTTGGCAAAATGATTGAAATTGTTGTTGAAATTCGCTACACCATCTCCACATTGGTTCATTAATTTTCCAATGATAATAGAATCACAGAGCGAAAAACATTGGTTTATAGCGGCCAGTAAGAGTGCAAAAAACAAGAGTGTCTTGTGGGTTTTGATATAAGAAAATAATATTTTCATGCAGTGCTTATAATTTTAATGCAAAATTACGGTTATAATCCGCTCGGATTTTAAGTCTGCATTATTTTTATTTATCTTATCATATCAATAACTTTTAATTACACGAAACAATAACTTTGGCTGTCATTCAGTTGCCATTTGCTGTTGAAATTCAATTACCACAAATTCAGCAGGATTTGTAATGGCTACGGTCACAATAACGTTCATAAATCCGTTCAGCATATCATCAGAGGTCATGGTTGATCCGAGTCCGCATGTTACAGAATAAGCATCCGATGCTTTTGCTCCCATTAAACCGCCGGCTTTCCATACACCATTAAGGAAATTTTCAATATCTGCTTTGACCGTATTCCATGTCGGGCTGGTATTTGGCGCAAAAGTATACTTGCTGGCAATCCACATACAAGATTGCTTAAGATAAATCATGGTGCGGCAAACCGGCAGGTATTTCCAGTCCATACTGTTACCGTCGAGCGTACGTGCTCCCCAAACCAATATTCCGAGTCCGTTAAAGAATCTAAACGCATTGATTGATTTTCCCGAAACATCATCGGTATTCAGCGCTCCTTGCTGGCTATCGGTAAGGCGAATTGGCAGGGATGAAACGCCTACAATCGAAGTGTTAGCAGGTGCCATCCAAGGTCCGGAATTATTGTCAGTTGTCGTAATTATGCCTGCCATTCCTCCGCTTGGCGGCAAAATGTTGGCTTGCGAAAGTACGTGCGCCATAATCTGGGTATAATCCTGGCTTGCATTCAGAAGTGCCGTTTGGTTTTGAGATGCCGACAGTCCTTTTGGGTCATTTTTGATATTTTGGAATATTGCGGTAAGTGCCGGATTTGACCCTGACGGATTCAGAATCACTTCCAGTTGTTCGATATCACCTCCGAATAAATTAGTATAATCAATATCCGTCGGCTGCATAATGGTCGTTCCTAAAAAAGGATAATAAGCTGTGCCATACATAAGGCCGTTTGAACCTGTGCTGTTCCGAAACGTTATAATATCGTTCATATACAGAAGCGGATCCGGGTCATTGCCTCCAATCACATCAAAAATACTTATTGAAGTTTGCATGTCTGACGACTGCTGCAACATCGTTTGCATCAATGTACCGTTATTTTCAATATCGAGCAGTGTTGCTTCGGGACAAATGTACATGGTCGGTTCCTGATAATTTTGTAGCAGTGTAAGTCCGCGTTTCAAATCATCCAGTAAAACATTTTGATTGACAATCTGCGCTCCCGGTTCCATCGGCTTTCCTGATGGACTTCCATAAGTAACCGACTGAAACAATATATGCCTCGCCGCCGCCATTTTCATAGAAAAGCTTCACACTGTTATAAAGATAATATATAGTGCTTGGGTCAGGAACGAGCGAATAATAAGCATCCGAAACCATCAGGTAATCGCCTTTTTCAGGTTTTGCTTTTTGTGCTACCAGATAATATTGCGGATTGTATTGCTGGGCTGCTAAGCTTCCATCAGGATTCCAAAAGCCGAATATCGACTGAAAATCGTTAAAAGAAAAAATTTTAAAAGGTATATTCGTGCATGATTTTCCTTCAAAAGATGCCTGTGGCGTATAACCTATAAAAGCCGGAATTGCTGTCGCAACATTCGAAGTACCATTTGACGCGTCTGCTTCCTGAATATGTACACCCGGAGCATTGTTATCTGATAAATCCATAGTATTTAATTTTGATTTGAAAGTGATGGTCAAATCTAACTACTTTAGCGGTTTTATTTACAGGTATTTATACGTGTTTTCTTTGCCTAAATTATTTCTTTTCAATCCATAAATTACCGCCTGTATTTTTATAGGC
The DNA here is from genome assembly GCF_051373205.1 of Flavobacterium sp. 3HN19-14. Taxonomy (NCBI): domain Bacteria; kingdom Pseudomonadati; phylum Bacteroidota; class Flavobacteriia; order Flavobacteriales; family Flavobacteriaceae; genus Flavobacterium; species Flavobacterium sp. 3HN19-14. Next base: position 2,515,147 of record NZ_JBPPZT010000001.1, on the reverse strand, counting down.
CAATGGCAAATCAGAAAATGAATTTTTGTGGAGCCTGTGCATGTAATCTGAAAATAATTTAATTTCAAATTGTTCATTGTACATCAGGAAAGCCTTTAAAATATAATCTTCATTCCAGTTAATACCGCTAAAAACCCAGTCTTTAGGATATTCAAACGGATAAAAGATATCATGAAAATGAATTAAGACGCCACTGTTGAGTGCCGGTAAAATCTCAAATAATATATAATTGACATCGCTTCCGGTTTTTGAAACATGTGTACTGTCAATAAACAAAATATCGCCGGACTGCAACGCCTGAAAAGTCGTTAACGGAATTTGCTGCACGTCGGTTTCAATAATTTTTGCAGTTCGCTTATCTTCTTCGGTTATTAATGAATAAAGCCTGTCTGCATAAGGATCGATGAATGTCAGATCGATTTTATTCTCAAAGAAAAGACTATTGGTGTCAAGCATCACGGCTGATGAAAATCCCGAACCAATTTCTATGATCCTTTTGGGTTTGAAATACCTGATGATGGAATACAGTGCAATGCCATCCGTATACGAATAATATCCGTTTTCGAAATTATAGCGGATATTATCCTGTCTTTCAGGTTTGAAAGGCATTTCATCATAAAAAACCGTAAATTCTTTAAGCAACTTTTTCTGTTCTTCAGTTCTTAAATTCAGGCCAAATACCATCAATATCAACATTTTTCCAAATTGCATCCTGGCGTTTCCTCACATCTTCAATAGAAAAAACGGGCGAATAATAGTGCCCGTTTGGATGCATGCAATTCAGCGATTGCTTGTAAAGTCCTCTCACATAAGGTAGTTTATTGACTAGGCTTTTGATCTTTTTGGCGAGTTTCATAGCTATTTTATAATGCTGTCGAAGTTATGAAAAATAGCTATGAAATTTACAAGATAGCCTGCCAGATCATTTAATTTAGCACCCTTAAAAACCAAAATCACTTTCCTGACAAACCAGCCAGCAGCTTTTGAAGGTTTTCAAATGTCATGGCCATGCCTGCTTTAAAGCCATCAATCACCGCTTCAAGGCGTTCTGCAGATTCGTTGTAAATAGAGATATTGACAGTCGTGATTCCGTTTTGCTCGCTGAAATTCAGGTTCCAATCAGAGCCTGTCGGTTCAGGATTTCCGGCTTCGTCAGCAAAAGCGTTGAACATTTTGAAATTGGTCTTTGGATTTATGGATGTATATGTTTGTAATGCCCATCGCTCCTGCCCTTTCGGACTAACCATCGCATAAAATCTTTGGCCGCCTACTTCGAAATTCATATTTTTTGTTCTGGATGTGAATGGTTTCGGTGCATACCATTGGTCGAGGATTTCAGGTTTCGTAAAAGCATCCCACACACGCGAAAGTTCTGCCTCGAATTGCATGTTGATGGTTACGGTTTTTGTCGGTCTGTCGAGTGAAAAATCAAATGGTGAATTGTTCATTTTATCTATTTTTTAATGGTTGATAATACGTCGTTGAGCTGGTGAAATCGTGTTTCCCAGATTTGCCTTAATTGGTTCACCCAAACATCGATTTCTTTTATTTTTTGCGGATTAAGTTCGTAGTAAATTTCTCTTCCGACTTGCTTTTGATTAAGCAGTTCACACTCTGTAAGAATCTGAATGTGCTTGGAAATCGTCTGTCGCGACGAACCAAAACCCGAAGCAATAGCGCCTGGCGTCATCGCTTGCAACGCAAGCATTGTTAAAATCCCTCTTCGTGTAGGGTCGGCAATAGCCTGAAATACATCTCTTCTGAAATTCATTGCGCAGTTATTTGACTGCAAATATATGTGAAGTTATTTAACTGCACAATTATTTCGAAAAAATTAACGTAATTGTTCGATTCTGCCGAAGATTTGTTTATTTTTCTATAAAATCTTATATGATTTAAACGGCCTCGTTGATTTGATTGGTGTGAGTTTTATAAGCTGTATTACAATAAAATATTCGTTTAGAACAAGATTAAATTTTGCAAAAAATTCCGCCTAAAATTCGAAAGATTGGGTGTTCGCAAACTGAGCCAAGGTTGCAGCTAACGGCCAGGGCTTTGCGAAGTTGCGGCGATTTCGAAGCCGAGTTCTTTCGGTGACCGTGAACGAAGTTAGGGAAAATACTGGTTCAATTTTGCAGATTGTGCCGCAATTTTGCCAAGCCCATGTTAGCAGATGGCCTAAAATGGTAAATCCTTTAAATCATCTAAAATTTCAATTTTAGGAATCGGATATCTATTTTTGTAATATGAGTTTAAAAATAGCCCAACTGTTGTAAATGAATTAATTGTTAAGTAAACATATATAGAATCATTAATTAATAAATCATCTTTTGTTTTTCCATGAAATATTGTTTTCTCACTTCTTAGTTTTTCTATTGCTTGACTAATAGCTATTAGCGATGAACAAATAGTTTTCATTTCTTGAGGAAACTCTTTGTTATCCAGTTTGAATTCAACTAAGATTGCTTGGACTAATTTATATAAAGTTTCTGTTCCTTTTAAATTTTTACTGAATCGCTCATCTTTTAAAATTTCCTTGATTATACTTTCGAAAGCTGAATTTGTCAATCCAATTGCCAAACTTGGATCAGTAGTTATATTTTTTAGAGCTTTAGAAAATACCTCATAAACATTGTGATATTTTTCCTTAATTTTATTTTTAAAAACAGGAATTGTTGGGATAAAATCTGGAGTATCAATGCCCAAATCAATTGCTATTTTTAGCAAATCTTCACCCTGCATTGAATTTAATGTAGGCTCTAAATCTACTATTCCATTTACGTCTAAATAAATAGAAAAATTTTCCCAATTGTCATTGAAATTATAGCTTTCATGACTTTGATGCCATTTTTTGAGGTAGAACAATATACTTTTATATGAAACAAATTCTTCATGCAATTTTGCTTGAATTGAATTTATTAATTTTAATTGATATTTCGGAGATATTAGTTCATTCATTATTCGATTTGGTGGATTCAAGACCTTAATGCAACAAAGGTCATTTTAAGTTACTAATTTAGTTTAAAAGTTTGATATTTTATATTGGCTAATTCAAATTCCATCATTTCACCCGGAGTTTTATAACCGAGAACTTTTTAGCCACTTATGGTTGGCCATCTCAACTCCATTATCATGTGTCATTGATTTCCTGAATTCAGGATCGAGTTGATTTATAGTCCTGGCAATCGCTTTGGTGACCACTTCAGAGCGCCTGCTTTTGACAGGTATTATGTACACGAATCGTGTCTTGCGTTCCACAATTGTTGCAATGGCGCTCTTCTGCCCAGCCCTATTACAAGGTCACTCTCCCAATGCCCGACTTCGCGGCGAAGCTCTACATCTTCAGGCCTGAGTTCAATACTCCGGGCATCTTTTATCCTGGATTTTCGCTTGCCTGTTTTTCTGTTGATACGCCGTTTTGAATGTGAATAAGGCAATAATGAAATAAGATATTTACCTAATTTGGATTGCCTCTTACGATAGATATGCTTATAGATTGCCTCATGGGAAATTGACATGACCGGGTCATTCGGGAACAATACCGAGAGCCTTCCCGATATCTGTTCCGAAGACAAATTCAAGGCCAGCTGGGAATAAACGAAATCCTTCAGGCGCTGATAAGTATTAATCTTATCAAGATTTCTTTTGTTCAGATAATCCTCTTTTGCCATGAACTGGGCAAGCTCTGCCCTGTACTTATCTTTGGGCAATACGACCCATTTCTGGACTTCCCGGAAGATAGAAGACCTGTGACGGCCTAATTCTTTGGCGATGTATGAAGTAGACTTACCTTGGGCGAGTAATGCCTGGATGACAACCCTTTCATCGTAACGTAATCTTGATCTTGATTTTTCCATATTACAACAAATCTATTGATTATGATTTGTTGCATTAAGTTGTTGAATTGTCCTAGTTCTGGTAAAGTTGCAGCTAACGCCCGGCAGCTTCACGCCGGTGCGGCAGTTTCGGAGCTGAGGACTTTCGGTGACCGTGAACGAAATTATGAAAAATATGCGAACAATTTGCAACTAATTGCCGCTCTGGCGTTAAGCTGCTCGTTATAAGCCGTTGTGCTAATTTAGTTATACATTATTGTTTTGCAATATTCTTTTACTTCTTTATCCGATTCGCTAATTTGAAAAGTATAAAAATGATCTTGTTGCTCTTCTGAAACATTTATGCAAACAACAATAGAATCAAAATATCTATATCTTTTAAAAACATAAATCTTTCTCAATTTTGATTTTGGAATAAATAATCTATCGAAAAATGTAATTCTTCTTTTAATATTTTTATTATTATTTAAAGATATTGTATATATTTTAGTTTTTACAGTATCCAAACTTTTGCATTGCATACAAGTGCTGTAACCATTCCATTCAAAATTGATTTTTCCATCATATTCGAAATATTTAATGTTACTATAATCTTTTGAAATTATATTTTTTTCAAAATAATCGTATGCAATCTTCTCATAAGATTGCTTATCTTGAGCAATTACAAGTTTTATGAATGTTAGTGTAAAAAATATAAAAATTCTTTTCATATTCTAAGTTTATCCGCAAACTGAGTCAATGGCTTATAACGCCCAGGGCTTTGCGCCGGTGCGGCAATTTCGGAGCCGAGTACTTTCGGTGACCGGAAACGAAGTTATGGAAAATACTGATACAATTTTGCACAAAAAGGCCGCTCTGGCGCCAAGCCCATGTTGGGTCGATGTTGCTCGATTAAAGAAAAATTTGCTTTGTTAAAACTGTTTTCAATATTTTATTAATTACATCTTTTTCATCCTGAATTTCATATTGTTCATTTCTATCTAAAACACTTGATATTTGTATATCTTGATATTCTAAAATACCAAACTCGTTTCTACATGAATTAAGCGATTGAGCTTGTTCTGACGGAAAGACTTTTACTAAATCTTTAATTGTGTCTTTGTCTAAATCAATTCGCAATATTGGGAAAAGCTCGTTTATTTCATACTTCGATAAAAATTCTCCATTTGACCAAATTATCCATCTTTCTTTATCATTTATATAACCGAAAAATTTGACGTTTTCTTTAAGATTATATAATTTATCAAAAGGTGATCTTATGTGTAATTGATTAAAAACACTTTTCGAAATTTTTTTATTATCAATTTTTAACACACTTATTTTTATTGTTGCTTCTTCGGTAAATAGCTGTTCAATATTCATTATTATAATTTGTTGTTGTTATACGATTAGTTCCGGTTAGTTGGCAATATCGCCCAACGCCCAGCAGCTTTATGAAGTTGCCGGAACTTCGGAGCCGGATACTTTCGGTGACCGTGAACGAAATTATGAAAAAGAAATGAAGTATCGAACACAAAACAGGCAATTGCATAAAACTGCATGTTATAGGCAGCTTAACTATTCTTTCATTAAAAATCTATCTAAAAAATGAATAATTGAATGTCTTGCTTCTTTGATTAGCATGTATGAATCTTCAGATTTACCATACATTTCACGAAACATCGGATGATTTGCAACATCCAGAACTTTTTCAAAATCTTGTATCAAATTTACTTTTTTTTCTTTTGTTTTTGCAGTTTTTAAATCTTTATATGTTTCAAGTCCAATTTCATAAAGCCAAGGATAATCATCTTTAAAGAAGCTTATCATCATAAGAAAACTTAGATTTGGGTCATTTGATCCAATTTCCATATGTATCATTTCTTCAAGCATAAATGGATGAAATCTTCTTTTTCTTCTTTTGTAGTCCAAGTCAAATCTACTTTCAATTCTAGACGGCAAATTGTCCATCATATTTTTGAATTCTTCTAGTAATTTATTTGAAGGCAAACCTTTATCAACAGAAGTCATTGCAAGTCTTAGATCAGAAATCGCTTCGACAATATCAGCTAAAGATCTTTCTTCAATATTTCCGCTTTCTTTTAAAACCTTTAAATCAAGTGATACAGAAATAGGATTATGTACTTCACTACTTCCAGATTCTATTGATTGCACTTGAGACTTTATTTCTTCCTTTACATTTTCGACGTTATCCAGGTTTTGTAAATCAAATTGAATAATTCTTGTTGCAGCAACGTCAAAAGGAATGTCATCATCTTTTCGAATTAACTGTACAAGAGGTTTTCTAATAGCGTGCCTAATTGCCAACTCATAAAATACATTTGGATTTTTATCTGTTAAATCAGCAATTACAAGTTCTGCATCAACGATATGACCAATAATTTGTGTAGTAATAATTCCTGGCTCAGAAATTTTGTCTGCCCGAATAACAGTATATCCTAATTCTTCAACTGGCTTAGTTATTATATGTTTTAAAACTTGATTTGAGCGCTCTCTAGTTTCTGAGCCTTCTTGTCCTATAGGAGAAATTACAAAACAGATTTTTTTCTTGGTTTCTGTTGACATAGTATAAAATAGTTAAATTTAATTTTATGGCTCAAAAAGTTGCCTATAACGCCCGGCAGCTTCACGCCGGTGCGGCGGTTTGGGAACTGAGTACTTTCGGTGACCGCGAACGAAGTTATGAAAAAGAAATGAACTAACGAGCACCAAAAAGGCCGCTCTGGCGTTAAGCTGCTCGTTATGTGAGGTTCTTATAATTTACTTTTCAAATCCATCATTCCATGTAAAACTCTTTCGATTTCAATTTCATTCTTTGAAATTTCCCGATAGAAAATTATGTGTTCACCACATTTGTAACCAAGCACATTCAATGAAAGAATTTCATATGATTTTCCTAGTTTTGGATTGTCGGATAAATCCATGCATGAAGCAATTATTAAATTATAATATTTCTCAGCTTGATTTTCAGACCAAGTCTCAACTGTATAATCCCAAATTTCTATTAAATCGTTAAGTGCTCTTCTGGTAAATTTATATTTTGCCATTTATCTTTTTCTAGCTTTTAGAGTTTCTAAAAACTTTTTCGGTTCAAAATCTTCAACAATTCCACTATCGATACCTTCCTGTATAGCTTTCCGCAAGGAAATTATTCTGTTTTCTTCTTCTTCAAGAAGACGAAGCCCTGCGCGTACAACTTCACTTGCGTTATTAAACCTACCATTATTGACAGTACTTTCGATGAAACTTTCAAAATGATTTCCTAGCGATATAGATGTGTTACGTCCCATATTTAATTTTTTAGCTAAGTTACCAAAAAATGGTAATTTGGCAAATTTTTTCACAATGTTTCTCGCGGAATCTCACATAACGCCAAGGGCTTTGCGAAGTTGCGGCAATTTCGGAGCCGAGTACTTTCGGTGACCGTGAACGAAGTTATGGAAAAAACTGGTTCAGTTTTGAAGATTGTGCCGCAATTTTGCCAAGCCCACGTTGGCTGTCAGGTTACTCTAATTTTGTGATTCCATATTCAATTTTAGCTTCTTTAAATATTGATTTGATTAAATCGTATTTCTCAGCGCAATATTCTCCTAAATCAAGATTTTTATCACTTGAACGAATATGATTACATCCAAAACAAATTTCTATATAAGCAATTATTTTATTATTGCCATTAATGAAAAATATTGCATTTCTTGGCATATAGCACTTAATATCTTCAATAGCATATGGAATTTTCTTGTAAGTATAATTATAAATAATATCGGTAAGTTTTTCGATTTGCTTAGGGTTTAATGTTGAAACTTCATCATACATCTCTGGTTGAAATATATCTTTGTTTAATTTAATCGAATCTATTTGATTGATTAGTTCATGTCCGACAAGGTTATTATCAATTTTGTTTTTAAATGAAATTATTTTTATTTCTTTAGAATCCGAAAATGGAAATTTACCTAAACGTTCAGTTAATGAAATGTTTTTTGTTTTTTTACATTTCGAATTGTTTTCCATGCGCGTCTGCGAATAGGAAATTTGTGCAACCAATAATAGAAATAATAAGTTCTTCATATTATACATTTTGTCCTAAACTTGCAGCCAACGCCAAGGGCTTTGCGAAGTTGCGGCAATTTCGGAGCCGAGTACTTTCGGTGACCCAAGACGAAGTTATGAAAAAAGCTGTTTCAATTTTGCACGAAATGCCGCAATTTTGCCAAGCCCAGGTTGGGCGGTCGCTTTTTCAACAAACATCTCATGATAAACTTTTAATTGCTCTGGAAATTCTTCTTCATAAAATGGATAAGAAATTCCTTCAATGTTAATTTCAAAAATATCCGAATCCATTCCGGAAATTGACTTGCTTTGTCCAATAATCTCAATTCCTCTTTCGCTTATTACTTTTAGATTTGGAATATTCATTGTTAAAATTAATTTCTCTTCATCACTATCTGTGAAACTGATATTATTTTCAACACAATAATTTTTAAAAAATTTATACCCAGAATCAACTTCAATAAAATTAATTTTGCCAATTACAACTCCCATTGGCGCATCAGATTTCTCAAATTGCGTTGTTCCAATTAAATTATTCTCGACGAAAATTTTATATAACATAGTTTCTCTGTTTAGAAAGATTTTCCTAAAAGTGTCGCCCAACGCCCGGCAGCTTTATGAAGTTGCCGGAATTTCGGAGCCGAGTTCTTTCGGTGACCGAAAACGAAATTATGAAAAAGAAATGAACTATCGAGCACAAAAACAGGCAATTGCATAAAACTGCTCGTTGGGTCGCTGTTTGACTAAATTTCTTTAATCGCTTTTCGATTTTTAAAAATCCAAACTCCTAAAACTATTGTTATGGAATAAATTATAACCCATAATAATTGTTCAATACCACGTTCAATAAATCCTTTATCTAAAATATAAAATGTAATCCAGACGGAAATAAAGCTGTAAATACTCAAAATAATTTTTAATTTGTTTTCTTTAATTTTTTTAATCAATCTTGATTGAATTATCTGAAATATAATCATTGCCGGTATTGAAAAAATAAATCCACATATAAACATTATAAAAATTAAACTTGATGAATCTAAAACTGAATCAAATTTAGAATCGTTAACAATTAATAAAGCTAAAAACAAAAGTAAAGGCGATACAATTATTGTGAAAAGCCAAACTTTAAATGTATAGTTCATTTTGATTTGATTTTATGTTTAAATAGCGCCCAACGGCCAGGGCTTTGCGAAGTTGCGGCAATTTCGAAGCCGAGTACTTTCGGTGACCGGAAACGAAGTTATGGAAAAAACTAGAACAATTTTGCACAAGGAGGCCGCAATTTTGCCAAGCCCATGTTAGGCACTGGCTTAGAGAATTTTACGTCGAGAAATTTCAAATTTAAATGGAACTTTTTCTATTTGGTAAACAGGAAAATTTCTATCTTTTGCAATTTCAATTATTTCATTTTTTGTCTTAGTTGAAATGTTTAAACCTAAGATAATCTCTTCAATATGCTCGTCTTGAAATGTGACAATTCTATTCGGTTTTTTTGGAAACATATCAAAATAAATATTCATCATTCTATATTCCTCTTCGTATTTCCATTCTAAGCTTTTATAAAAAGGTTTGAACAATGCGGCATTTAAGTCGTTGTTCAATGGGTCAAAAACCGGAAAATCTTTAGTGTAAATTACATTTCCTCCTTTCCCAAATAATCTAGAATTTCTTAGCGTAAATTCATTAAATCCAATGCAAAATCCTTGATGATAATTTGCATAATGTGACCACATTAAAATTGAATCCCACCGACCGCTAAAGGAAACAACCCCTAAAAAATCGTTTGTATATGAATCTTCAATTTTTTCATGCTCCAATTGATATTGACTAATATTTTGAAGCTTTCTTTTTAAATTAGCTTTTTCAACATCAAAATTTCTATTATTTTCTATCAACCAATCTTTATGTTCTGATATCGAATCTTCGACGTATTGATTAAGTTTTTCATTAGAATCAAGTAGAAAATGATTTTTATAAATTTTACAATCGAAAGGGTCGTTGAACAAATTTGCTGATGCACAAAACAGCGAATTTTCTTTTAATACCTTTTGGTGATTTTCATCATCCCAATTTCGATATTTGTAAATAATTTTGGGAATTGTGTCGTCCATTTTTATTGATTTATTTCAAAGTATGTTGTCGCATCGTACGGCAGCTAGTGCCTAACGCCAAGGGCTTTGCGAAGTTGCGGCAATTTCGGAGCCGAGTACTTTCGGTGACCGTGAACGAAGTTATGGAAAATACTGGTTCAATTTTGCAGATTGTGCCGCAATTTTGCCAAGCCCATGTTAGCAGAGGTTTCAATTATAGTACTTTTTTTCAAATTTAATTATTTGGTTTAACATAAACTGGTTTTCAATATTTCTTTGTAACGTATCTAGTTTTTCTTCAAACTCTTTGCTCCTTTTTTTCGCCGCGCTTTTGTCAATTTTATTCTCAACATTTTCACTTTCTTTCTTTTCGATAAAATCAATCCACTTTTTTAGATAATCTTTTTTACTTTTTGCAAAGTTTCCATTTTGATTTTTATCCGAAATGTTTAGTTCAGAAATTGATTTTTCCACTTCAGCTCTTAGCCGCGTTTGTTGATGGCCATAATAAGTTCCACCATAATTTAATAAGGAATATAAATTATTAATCATTAAGAAATTTGTTGTCAATTTATTTCTCAATATTATATTTTCACCATTTCTCAATCTTTTATCGGCAGCATATTTAATGCACAAACTGTCTTTTTGCATTTCACTTAATGAATTGTCAGTAACGATTTCGTCGATTGAATCGATTTTGACAGCCGATGATTTTGGCACGGAAGTTTTTTCGTTTTTATTGCACGAAAGAAGATGTAATAACAAAATGAAACAAATCGTTCTTATTTTCATATTCGTTGTTTTTTAGGAAATCTCTGCTAACGCCAAGGGCTTTGCGAAGTTGCGGCAACTTCGGAGCCGAGTACTTTCGGTGACCGTGAACGAAGTTATGGAAAATACTGGTTCAATTTTGCAGATTGTGCCGCAATTTTGCCAAGCCCATGTTGGCTGCCGTACTATTATTTTATTTTTTCAATTTTCCATTCACTTTTAATATTTTTTCTAGTTGCAATATAACCTAAAGGCAAATCTGCTAATTTGAATAATGTGGGATCAATTTTTAAAATTTCTTCAAGCGAGATAACTTTAGCAACTTCTTCGAAATTTTCAAATTTGTCATCACTGAAAAATTGCCAAGCACCATCTTCTTTATCGTGGCTGACATATGTAATTTCTTTTTTATCTATAACTACAAACTTGGTTGTAAAAATTGCTGTCTTTGGTGAATCACTAAATCTTTTTTGTGATTGCGAATTTGCTTTTCCAAAACCAAATATTGATATTACAAGAATTAAAAAGGCTTTATTTTTCATATGTCATTTTGATTTTTTTATGCGCAATATTGGGTATGGCAGCCAACGCCCGGCAGCTTTATGAAGTTGCCGGAATTTCGGAGCCGAGTTCTTTCGGTGACCGTGAACGAAATTATGAAAAAAAAATGAACTATCGAGCACAAAAACAGGCAATTGCATAAAACTGCTCGTTGGAGGCAGTTATAATTATTCTTCTCTATATTCATCAATGAAATCCTTAATGAAAATCTTATTGTCTAATTTAATATTAGGAATATATTTATATTTTCCTGTAGCTTTATTTTCACTATTTTTTTGTGTTTCATACGTCACATTTTCCGAAAAATCGAGATTCGGATGAATTGATTGAACTTTAGCTGAACATGTACATCGATCAATACTTTCATCATATGCTTCTAAAACAATATTGCTTAATATTATTTCATCTTTTGCAAAATGATCTTCACCTTCGACATATTTTAAATCTTCATGAACTTCAATTTCTTCAAGATTAGAAATTAAAAATTTTTTGTAATCATTCTGCATATTTCCAAATGTGTCATATTTGATACCTTCATAGCTTTTCGAAGCTTCATTCAATGTCCAACATTCAATTAAATCATTTTTTATACTTTTCTTTAGCAATTCGATTGTCTCATCGTTATCGCATGTCATCTTATGATTGCATGCCGATAATAGAATAATTCCCGCAATAAAGATAAATCTTACGTTCTTCATTTTTATATGTTTGTTGTCGTGAATAATTGCCTCCAACGCCAAGGGCTTTGCGAAGTTGCGGCAATTTCGGAGCCGAGTACTTTCGGTGACCGAAAACGAAGTTATGGAAAATACTGTTACAATTTTGCAGATTGTGCCGCAATTTTGCCAAGCCCATGTTAGCGGCTGTCGTTATTAGTTCATTTGAATTTCTTTTATTTTTGGAGCTGGCGGCGGTGGCGGTGGCGGCGGTAACATTTTGTAATTTAAATTTTCAAAATCTATATTTTTATCAAGTCTTAAAAATTTCTTTTGCTTTTTGAATGTTCTCAAAATTGAAGCGACATTATAAAACACATTGGTCACTTTATCTCCATAAACAAAAATTGAATCAATTTTGTTTGCCTTTACGACCAACAATCTAAATGCAGTTCCATCGGATAAATGATCATCTGAATAATCTGAAAGATATTTTCTAAAATCAATTTTTTCGAGTTGATTAAATATTGAATCTTTTTCGCCAGATTTTAGAATTGCGTAATAATTTCCTTTAGGATATTCAAATCGATCTTCAAAATAAATTGTATCGCTTGAGTTGAGCTTTAATGAGTAATCAGAATGCATACTTGCATTTGAAAAAATAAATGTTTTTATGTTATGTTCTTTCTCGTTGCTTTTGCAGCAAGCTAAGAAAAATGATAGAAATATTAATAATTGTTTCATATCTTTTTGATTATGCGCAATCTTGGCGCGATAGCCGCTAACGCCCGGCAGCTTCACGCCGGTGCGGCGGTTTCGGAGCTGAGTTCTTTCGGTGACCGCAAACGAAGTTATGAAAAAGATTTGAACTTTTTTGCAACTATTTGCCGCTCTGGCGTTAAGCTGCTCGTTACCGGCTGTCGCTTAGATGCTGAATTATTTCTTTATCTCCGTATAAATTTATTTTGTAAACTTCAAAATTTTCACTTTCAGAAATTATTGAATCACAATTCCAACAATAAATATTTTCAATTTTTTGAATTGATTTTATAAAATCTAAAGCTTTTATTTTCGATGAAAACTCAAATTCAGAAGAGAAAAATGTTTCCTGTGATTTAATTTTTGAGAAAGGATTGTCTTTTATATCAAAATTTTCATCACCTATTAAAGCTTGATTACAATTATCGTTTATTTTTAAACGTGAAATTACCTTTCCATTGCTGACTATTGTTACAAAGCAATTATAACCACATTTGATAAATTCAAGTGTCTTTTTCCCTTTCCAATCATTAATTATTTTGTTGATTGAATTTCCATCTTTTATAATTATCTGTTCAGGAATTTCTCCTTCTCCTAGTACAACATTTGGACTTCTGCGTACATAAATTTCATATTTATTTTCTGAATTTAAGAAGCTTAGAATTCGCTCTTGAGAAAAAGAGTTAGTGACGGAGAATAATACAAAAATATACAAGAGGTTTTTCATACACGTGATGTTTTGCGATTGCCGGTAACGCCCGGCAGCTTTGCGAAGTTGCGGCAACTTCAAAGCTGAGTTCTTTCGGCGACCGGAAACGAAGTTATGGAAAACTGACAAACTTTTTTGCAGATTAGGCCGCAATTTTGCCAAGCTGCTCGTTGTATGCTGGTTTAATTATTTGCAGCCGTTTGATTCTTGGACAGTTTTTCCTTTGCTTGTATTATCTGTAACAAAATAAATAAGTGAGTTTGCGTTTTCGTCATCAACTTTTAAGTCAGGATTTATGACACAAACTTCGAATGCTATATTTTTCTTTTCTAACATTTTTTTCAAATTTATTCCAACAATCGAATAATTTTTTGTTAGTGACTTTAAATTAATTTTTTGTTGAAGTTTTCCAGTTGAAGCAATTTTTATACTATTTGAATCAATTGTTTCTATGTAACCTTCTTTTTGAATGAACTCAGTCATTTTAATTGATTCAATAAAAAATCCATCAGACAAAACTGTAAATGTTTTTTCATCGTTATCAAATTCAATTTTGTGCTTGTCTGGACAAATCCAACAGCTTTGGAATAAAATCAACACAAGTAACAAAATTATTTTTCTCATAAATTCTTTGCGTTCCGTTCGGTAAAACTTGCATACAACGCCAAGGGCTTTGCGAAGTTGCGGCAACTTCAAAGCTGAGTTCTTTCGGTGACCGTGAACGAAGTTATGAAAAATACTGTTACAATTTTGCAACTGACTGCCGCAATTTTGCCAAGCCCATGTTAGCTGATGTGTTAATTATCAAATAAATGTTCCTATTTCTAATTTTTCTTTTTCGATACATGCATTGTCCGCAAACCACTCAATCAATACTTTTTTCAGCTCTGATTTGTTAACGGTATTTTGTTTCTTTCTGACTTTTAAATAATTTTCATTTGTAATCTTTTCAACTAATTGCTTTACATTTTTTATTCTAATTTCTTTTGCAAATCGGTTACTTAAGTAAATTGAAAAAATTGAAAATAAGCATCCCAAAATTCCAATTTTTAAATCTATAAAAAGTGTAACGAATGAGATTATAGAAATTGGAAATAATATATAAAATATAAATACTGGAGGATTTAAAATGTTTAATTTAAAACCAATGTTATTTTCAATTTTTCTAACAACCTTAATTCTATTTTCTCTTGGAAATAAGTCATTGAGTTTAGTTTCTGGTTTGAAATTTTCTTTTTTAAATACGTTTTCTTCAACAACAGATTTCCTTAACTTGTAAAACGCTTGTTGAGTTGTGCAACTTTCTATATTTTCAAAATCAATTTTAGAAATTATTAATTCTGAGAATTCGTCAAAACTTTTTACATTTTTGAGCTCTTCATTTGTAAATTGAAACTGATACATTTTTTCAATTTCAGGAATACAATCTTCAAGATTTTCGATTTCGTATTTATCAAACTTAAGTGTTCTCATCGTCTCGTTTTTTTAAACATATCAGCTAACGCCCGGCAGCTTCACGCCGGTGCGGCAGTTTCGGAGCTGAGTTCTTTCGGTGACCGTGAACGAAGTTATGAAAAATAGACGAACAATTTGCAACTAATTGCCGCTCTGGCGTTAAGCTGCTCGTTATGGGCAGGATTAATATTCTTCTGATGGTTTTGCTTCTTCTATTTGTGAACCATTAAAGGAATTTTCAAAACTTTCTTTTACTTCTTTTGATAGAAATACATTCCCAAAAATGCCAAATCCAATTATTTTACTATTTTCTTTCCAAGTCCCTCTCGTCAAAGAAAATATGACATAATTATCTCGGGTAACAGCATTATCAATTAACTTTTCTGCAAATGAATTTCCAATCATTATTCCGAGATTTTTAAATCCGTCAGATTCCTCATCCGATAAAGAGTTTTGAACACGACGATTGAATAATGATTTTAATTCTTGTTTATGATCATCAACACTAGGATTAGTAATGATTGCGAATAAAACTATAATAATTAAAATTGTAATTAGCCAACTAGGTCTTTTCATTTTATCATGATTTAGGTTGCGTCACTCGAAATCTTGCCCATAACGCCCGGCAGCTTCACGCCGGTGCGGCGGTTTCGGAACAGAGTTCTTTCGGTGACCGTGAACGAAGTTATGAAAAAGATTTGAACTAACGACCACAAAAAGGCCGCTCTGGCGTTAAGCTGCTCGTTAGAGGCTGTTTTAACCATTTTCTTTTTCGTGTTTCCAAAAATCTTCTGTCAAATAAAAAACTGTATCAATAAAATACAAAACCTCATTTCTTGTCAAAACATTTTCGTCGTGTAAATCTTCTAATATAATTCCTAATTTAGGATTATAATAATCGTTGTTGCGACTATTTTTAAAACCATTCAATGTCAAAAATAATTTTACTTCTTCAAGATTCGTATTATTTGTAACCGAAACGTAAGCCTGTTGAACTACACAATATAAAATTTCATTTTCTTTTGTAAATCCTATCAATTCATAAGCTGTATCTGGAAAGAAATAATTGTGAAGCAATAAATTGTAGAAATAATCTTTCCACGATGTGTAATAAATTGAATCATTTAATTTCAGAACATATTCAGCATCTTTTAAATATACTTTTTGCTCTGCTCCTTCACTCACATATTGAGTAAAGTCAATTTCTTCAATCCAAAGTTTATTCCGAAAAATAAAATTTTCTAATCTCTCTGTTTCTTCACTTTTGAGATGCTTTGCATTTTCAACTCCTGAGCTTGTTGCTTCGCCATTTTTAAGGTAACTGGTGATTGATTGGATAGTTGCTCCAAACCTAATTTCGCTCTTTCCTGAAAGGACATTTTGTAATTCATATCTCAAATGATTTTGCATTGACAAATATAAATATTTTTTTCAACACAATAAATGTAAGTCTTAAGTTCCGGATTTGTCTATCGGCGACTAAAAATAGCCTCTAACGCCCGGCAGCTTCACGCCGGTGCGGCGGTTTCGGAGCTGAGTGCTTTCGGTGACCATGAACGAAGTTATGAAAAATATGCGAACAATTTTGCAGAAAATGCCGCACTGGCGTTAAGCTGCTCGTTACCAGCTGGCAAAATTAAATGAAATCTGTATCTGAAAGTATTAACCAATTATTACCTTCTCCATTTATATCAATATGTCCAGAGTTTTGATGAAAATTCTTTTCGGTTTGTTTATCACATGGTGAATATATGATTTGAACGCTATTCAATTTTCTAATATTATAACCTGATTTCACATTAAATTTAAAAGTTACTTTTTCGACACAATCCAATTCTTCATCAGAACTAATTTCTACACTTTCGATTCCAATTTCTTCTAACTTTTCTTGATATTCCTCAGTAATCTTTTTTGACAGTTCTGCTAAATTTGGCTCTTCTTTAGCGTTTAAATATTTTGATTTTATATCCTTGATCACTTTTTCGAACTGGTTACGGTTTTCTGCAAATTCTTCTGAATTTTGCTTGAACCATTTTTCATAATTTGGATTTGCCCAATCATAAACGAACCAAGAAATTATAATTCCTAACAGAATGTATGCTGTAAATGATATTTTCTGGATTTTCATTTGCGTTGTTGTGTAGATTGCTTGCTGGTAACGGCCAGGGCTTCACGCAGTAGCGGCTTTTGGAACGAGTTCTTTCCCCTACCGCAAACAAAGTTATGGAAAAAACTAGTTCATTTTAAAACAAAAACAGCTATTGCGTTAAGCCCTTCGTTATGTGGATGTTGAATTTGATCTCAATCCTGATAAAATTCAAAATCTTCAAGTTGAGTCAGGAAATCTCGTAATAAATAAATTTTAATCATTTTATATATCTGCTACCGTTAGATATCTGAAGTTGTTAAAATTTGTAGTACGAATGTATGCTGATTTATTGCAAGTTAGAGAAAAAAATTATTTGACTTTGTCATTTTTTTCTTCTAACTTAGCCAAGCCTTTTTTAGCGTCTTCGCTTTGAAAATCTATTTTCAGCAAATTCTTTTTGCAAAAGGCTTAGGCAAAAAATTGTCAATTTTCTTCCGCTTCTAATCAGCATACATCAGCAAAAAGTACTATTTATCCGAGAAGTTCCGGCTCAATTTCACATAACGCCCGGCAGCTTTGCGAAGTTGCGGCAACTTCAACGCTGAGTTCTTTCGGTGACCGGAAACGAAGTTATGGAAAACTGACGAACTTTTTTGCAGATTAGGCCGCAATTTTGCCAAGCTGCTCGTTAGCGGTTAGTTTTATCTAAATTAATTTTACGCTGCCAGTTAAATTCTATATATAAATTATAAATTTCTTTGATAATTTTTGATGCCGTTGATTTTCTAATCTTTTGAATTGTTCTATCATATGAGCTCCATATTATTTTATCATCTTCAACTAAAACAGGAAATTTCGATAACTGTTTTATAATTTTTTCTTTTTGACTATTTAATTCTTCTGGAAAATTTAACCCGAAAACAGAATGCAATAAAAATGAATTTTCTAATAATCTTTCTTTTGCGTTGCCTTCGCCAATAATTAATCCTTCAATTAGCATAGAAAATTTTTTTGCTAAATATAAAAAGTTATCATCCATACTTTTTGATTATAAGTTGTAGAGAGCAATAAATTTTCCTAAAAATTACCGCTAACGGCCAGGGCTTTGCGCCGGTGCGGCGATTTCGGAGCCGAGTACTTTCGGTGACCGAGAACGAAGTTATGAAAAATACTGGTACAATTTTGCAACTAATTGCCGCTCTGGCGCCAAGCCCATGTTGGCTTGCAGTTATGCTTGTAAATCTAATAATTTATTTTTTATCGAATTTAATTCTCTTTTTCTACCAATTAATTCATCTGCAATCCATTCGGTAATTCGTTCTCCTTTCTCATGCAAATAAATTCCTGGCTCTATTTCATTTATCCACTCAAATTGTTTTATAAGTGCAATTGGTTTTTCTCTTCCAGATTCTTTTTGTGAAAAAATAAGTGCATCTTCATAGTTTTCGAATGGATAAAAATAATCATCGCCTTCAAAAAAGTCTTCTGCGCCTTTTGATGGATAACACCAAACTCTATATTCCAACACTTGATCATAGAAAAATCCTGCTCCAGTGTTAACTAAAGTTTCATATTCGCCAACTTTATTTGGGTCTATTACTTTTGGAAATTTCATATCTGGATTTTACGGATTTGATAATTGCAGCCAACGCCCGGCAGCTTCACGCCGGTGCGGCGGTTTCGGAGCTGAGTTCTTTCGGTGACCGTGAACGAAGTTATGAAAAATTTGCGAACATTTTGTAACTGATTGCCACTCTGGCGTTAAGCTGCTCGTTAGCAGCCGTTATGAGATTAAAAATGTTCCGTTACTAACGATTTAAATACGGAAGTTTTATTGATGTGATTTTGCAAATTAATATTTTGAATTAAATAATCTTGTCCTAATTCTGCTGAAGTACTAGTCTGCAAAGATTTTAAATATTCAATTTTATTTAATTTGTAATTTTCTATAATCGTATCGGCACCATTAAGATCACTTGGTAAAGACTCTTTTATTATGATATTTTTAAAATTTTCTCTAAAGTTATATATATAGTATTTTTTATGATTGTCCAAATCATATACAATTGATTCAAAATCATTTGTTCCTGTAGTTGGTAAATGATTAACCCAACTAAATAAAAAAATGATATGATTTGTATCTTTTAATTTTTCTTTCAAATTATTAAATATGAATTTGACTGGATTAAATTTTTTTGTTTTAAAATATTCAGTGTCGTTTTCAGAAACATTATGTTTTTGAAGTCCAGATTCTACTTCTAAATAAAATTCATCTGCATTTTTGGTCATTTTCGTATGCGTCGAACAACCAATTATTAAAATGAAAGTGATATAGATAATATAAATTTTGTTCATTGTTAGGACGTTTCGTGTTATAATGGCTGCTAACGCCCGGCAGCTTTATGAAGTTGCCGGAATTTCGGAGCCGAGTTCTTTCGGTGACCGAAAACGAAGTTATGAAAAAGAAATGAACTATCGAGCACAAGAACAGGCAATTGCATAAAGCTGCTCGTTGGCTGCAGCCGTTGTTTTTCTTAGTAGTTGGCTAATGGCTAAATTTTTAATTTACCTAAGTCATTTCTATTCTTTTCTTTACTTTACTTATGTCGTTAATAACATGCCGCTTTCAATCAATACACTTTTTTTATTATTTAAAAACAAAGCATTTTTATTGGGTTGCAACAAGACATCGTTGGACACAAATGATCTATTTTGTTTTAAATAAAAATAGGAGTGTATTCTACACTCCTATTTATTTTACAGTCTAAATTCTTGGTTCATCAGGACGAAGATCGGGTTTAATTATTTCTATTACCTGTTTTGGTGTTGCCCTCCCAAGTAATTTATAAATATCGAAATTATCTCGAATTAGTTTAAACTTTAGGTCAATACATAACTTTCTTAACTTAACCGCTTCTTCGACGCTTTTAAATTTCGAGAATTTCAGTTTTTCTGTAATCCATTTTTCAAATGCATCGTCAGTAAATAAAGCCTCAGAATTAAGATTTTTAGGCAATTTTCCTAAAAAACTAAATGTTTTACTTCTATATTCCTTGTAACTAGGAGTGAAGCTCATTTTCAGGTACCCATCAATTGCCTTTAAATATTCGTCTTGAGATAAATCTTTGACAGGCGACATATATTCTATATCATTACTTTGCGCATTTGATATTGTAACTGCGAACAAGTAAATTAGTATTAGACGGAAATATTGCATATTAATATTTTGTTAGCAAGCGTTTAGACAGTCATTAAAGTCATATATAGCAGATTGATAGTCTCTCCAATATAACCATTCAGCGAACATCATTCCGAATGAGGTTGCTTGTGGATCCTCATAATAATTACACATGTATTCGTCAAGTAAATCAATTGCTAGAGAAACCGCATCCATACAGTGTTCCTGACACGGATGACCATTGGTAACAATTGATGGAGAGCTACCTAATCCATTTGAAATTACAATCCTGATATCTTTCATATCTAGTTTACTTAATTCGGTAAAAAAACTTTTATATGCAATATGATAATCATCTGAAGATTCAACTATGTCATCATAGAGATGTAATGCATCGTTGGTGGAATTAAATTTCGTTAACGAAAGATTGTTACTGATGTAGTCTGAAAATTTTGTGCGATCGTCCATTGGAGCATATTTTAATGCGCTGTCAAGTTTATCAATCATTTCCAGCATATTATATTTCTGGACTTTGTATAAATTACTCGGTAAAATATCACTATCATAAACTTTTTTTAAACTATCTATTAATTTAATGTTAGAGGTGAAATTTTCAACTTCAAATTTAGGTTCATTGTCGTTACATGAGACGATACCAATAGTAGCAATTATTAAGAATGCTAGGACGTAAAATAAATGATTTTTTTTCATAATTTTGGTGAAACTTTTATTAGTTGGGAGTCATACTATTGTGGTCGAAAGCAAAGTATGGCTCTTTTTTTTGGTTGTTTGGTCATAAGAACCATTTAATAACTAACCTCGAAAATAAATGGTAATTCCTTTTTAATTGAAAAATTTCGGAAATAAATTTCAATCATAAATAAGATGGCAAGTCTTGTTTGATTTTCCTGATTTGTAATTTATTTTTTATGATTTACGGAAAAGATAATAACTTTCCAGAATGGGTTAAACATAATGTTTTATTTTTAATTTGCAACAGGTATAAATACCTGTTTTGAAAAAACTTTTAAACAACGCTATATCTGCACAAACTGGGCTACGGTTGCAGCCAACGCCCGGCAGCTTTATGAAGTTGCCGGAATTTCGGAGCCGAGTTCTTTCGGTGACCGAAGACGAAATTATGGAAAAGATTTGAACTATCGAGCACAAGAACAGGCAATTTCATAAAACTGCTCGTTGGCTGTCAGGTTGTTATAAATTTAAATATTCAAAAATTCCATAATAAGAATCTTTTTGCTTTTTTTCATTTTGAACAACTTTTTTAATTGCTGAAATATTTAAATAATGTTTTATTCCACGTTCCCAAGAATTCCATGCGGATTTATCAATTCTACCTTTTGTAAACCAAAGATATTCTTCTGCACATAAATTTAAATAATCAATTACAATTGAAACTTGTTTATCTGATAATTTATAATTGGGATTTTCAAAAATTTCATTTTCAATTTCATTCAAACAATTATTAAATTTTTGATCATACTTTTCATTGTACATAATGAATAGCTCTTTGAACATTTTATCATTTTCAATTCTATCTTGGCGAAGACTAAAAGCGATTGAAATCCCGCCTCCAAATATTGCTATTAATAATTCTAATTTTCTGTCTAAATAATAAAATACCGCAATTCCTAATAAACCAGCGATAATTATCACATATAAATCTGAATATCTTGTAAAATGCTTTTGCATAAGTTCTTATTTACAGAGATTTGTCCTAAACTTGCAGCCAACGCCAAGGGCTTTGCGAAGTTGCGGCAACTTCAAAGCCGAGTACTTTCGGTGACCGTGAACGAAGTTATGGAAAAAACTAGAACAATTTTGCAGATTGTGCCGCAATTTTGCCAAGCCCAGGTTAGTGGCTGTGTTAGTTATTTTAGCACATTTTTCAATTGATTTTTTGTTTCTTCGCTCACATTTAATCTAGGGTAAATTTGGTCGACATAATCGTAAGCAGTTTCACCATTTTTATCTTTTATGGTTTTATCCGCGCCATTTTTCATAAGTAATTTAACTTTATTTAATTCTCCATTAAAAGCCGCTAGCATTAATGCTGTTATTCCATCAACTTCTCTTTGATGATTTATTTCTGCTCCGTTTTTTATCAGAGCTTGAACTATTTCTGTTGTTCCAAATGAACAAGCTGTCATCAAGTTTGAATGACCGTTTTCAGAATAATTGTTGACATTAACTCCTTTACTAATAAAAAATATAACAATTGAACTGCTACTTTGTCCACAAGCATCTTCAAAGTAATACTGCAATTTTTTAAATTTCTTTGTAGAAACTAATTTTTTAACTGCATCAACATTATTCTTTTTCACTGCCACATTTAACGCATTTAATTCCCACGAAGTTTTTATTCGGTAAGTAACATCTGCTCCATTATCAATTAATTTGTTGAATTCTTTAGTATTTCCATTATAAATAGCAAACATCAATGGCGTCCAATCTTCTTTATTGTCGTCCCATTTCTCTTTATGAATAAAACTAAAAGAAATAAAAATCAGTAAGAGTAAAATTGTGTTTTTCATTTTATACGCGATTTTTGGAAACATAGCCACTAACGCCCGGCAGCTTCACGCCGGTGCGGCAGTTTCGGAGCTGAGTTCTTTCGGTGACCGTGAACGAAGTTATGAAAAATAGACGAACAATTTGCAACTAATTGCCGCTCTGGCGTTAAGCTGCTCGTTATGGGCAGGATTAATATTCTTCTGATGGTTTTGCTTCTTCTATTTGTGAACCATTAAAGGAATTTTCAAAACTTTCTTTTACTTCTTTTGATAGAAATACATTCCCAAAAATGCCAAATCCAATTATTTTACTATTTTCTTTCCAAGTCCCTCTCGTCAAAGAAAATATGACATAATTATCTCGGGTAACAGCATTATCAATTAACTTTTCTGCAAATGAATTTCCAATCATTATTCCGAGATTTTTAAATCCGTCAGATTCCTCATCCGATAAAGAGTTTTGAACACGACGATTGAATAATGATTTTAATTCTTGTTTATGATCATCAACACTAGGATTAGTAATGATTGCGACTAAAACTATAATAATTAAAATTGTAATTAGCCAACTAGGTCTTTTCATTTTATCATGATTTAGGTTGCGTCACTCGAAATCTTGCCCATAACGGCCAGGGCTTTGCGATGTTGCGGCGATTTCGGAGCCGAGTACTTTCGGTGACCGTGAACGAAGTTATGAAAAAAGGCGAACAATTTTGCACAAAAATGCCGCAATGGCGCCAAGCCCATGTTGGCTGCCGTTACAATATTTACAATAAACCAGTAATTTCTATGACTTCACATTCAGCAGTTTTAAATCGGCCTTCTACAAAATACGCCTTCAAACCAATTTTTATTCTGTCTCGATGCATTTGAAAAAATTCATCGTTTAAAATCCACATTTGTGCTTTCCCGGAAGTAGAAACTCGCACAGTTTTATCAGTAATAACATTATCCTCATTATCCAAAAACTCAGGCCAAATCATCCACAATCCTTTTTCTTTTTCATCTCCGGCATATAAAAAATCTGAGCGATAACCTTGCATTGGATTTCCTAATCTGTAGTTACCTTCCTCTTTTGATAAAAAACGATATTTCACAATGAAATCACACTTTCTATTTTTTCTTTGTTCGTAAGGAATGTGAATTTCCATATATCCGATTTATTGTTACGCGTCGTTAGTAATGGCAGCCAACGCCAAGGGCTTTGCGAAGTTGCGGCAATTTCGGAGCCGAGTACTTTCGGTGACCATGAACGAAGTTATGGAAAAAAGTAGAACAATTTTGCATAAAAAGGCCGCAATTTTGCCAAGCCCATGTTAACTGACGTTCAAAGTTCTGCGCGATATTTGTGTTCTCGTTTTACGAAAATATATCCAGCGGCATCAACATAAAATCTTGTGATTTTTGACAAAGCGTAAAATTTAAATACTTCATCATCTAGTTGATTAAATTCTTCGACCTTCATCGGTTTAAATTTAAAATACTTTGCTTTAAAAGCTTCATCATTTTTGAATCTTATATTTTGTAGATCAATCATATCTACAATTTCTGCACGTTCCGCATTTTGTATATTTAATTCGAATTTTCCAAATTCGTCATAAAGTTTAAGAATTTGTTCATACTCTGGCGAAGTTTGCTTCTTTTCTTCTAAATTTTCTTCAGCTATTTTAGACAACAAACCGCTTATTTCTCTGTGATTAGCAAGTGTCAAATCTTTTGATTGCTCCAAAAGTAAATTTCTCGACAGACTGGGTTCCTTTTTCTGACAAGAAATAAAAATCAACAAAGTAAATATAAATAAAGAAAAGCGTTTTATGTTAGAAATGTCTTTCATTACGCGGTTTTTAATGAATGTCAGTTAACGCCCGGCAGCTTTATGAAGTTGCCGGAATTTCGGAGCCGAGTTCTTTCGGTGACCGGAAACGAAATTATGAAAATATTTTTTTCTAACGAGCACAAAAACAGGCAATTTCATAAAACTGCTCGTTAGCGGTTCGGCTTTGATTAATTTACCAATTAGATAAATTGTTATACAATTGTTCTAATTTTTGAGTTTCAATCTCATACTGAGTTGATGATTTAGGTAAATTGAATTTTTCTATATTTTTATCTTGAATTAGATTTGCCCAATATGCAACTTCTTCGGATAATTTAATTCCTCCTAATTCTTTTACTATTAAATTATGGATTTTTATTCCTAATCCATGTATTTCATCATTTGGGAGATTTACTGCTTTTTTGTTTTTACGCAACCATAGAATTATTTCATCTGCGCCAATTTTAATTTTTTTTGACATACTTTAAAATATTTTATTTTTATTGTAGAATTTCCCGATTACCGTGAACGCTCTTAAAGCTGACCGCTAACGCCAAGGGCTTTGCGAAGTTGCGGCAATTTAGAAGCCGAGTACTTTCGGCGACCGAAAACGAAGTTATGGAAAAAAGTAAAACAATTTTGCACAAAAAGGCCGCAATTTTGCCAAGCCCAGGTTAGGCGATGTATTGTTAGATTTCACTTCCCCAAATTAAAATTTTATCAATATTTTTGGTTCCAAAATTGTCTGATAATTTATTAAATTTAATTGAAAATTCATTTAAGTCAGCAAGTAATTTTAGAAATGCTGACTTAGTTTTTTGATAATCAAGTTCTATAATTTCTTTCGTTGGAGGAAAAAATGTTTCATCGTCATCTTTACAGTAAATCCTTATTTGGTTTCCTTTTTTCGTTATTAAAGGAGAAGGATGACATTCTAATAAATAAAAATCTTCAAAATCTTCATTCAGTATTTTTTTCCATTGTTGAATTTCTTCCAATAATCCGCAACATTGAGGATAAAGTTCAATTCTATCATTTATTGAAATGGCGTATCCACCAAATAGTGAACATGATTCACTTAAATCTGTATCGCCAATATGAAGTTTAATTGTTCGCTCTAAATCTTCAATTTCAATATCAAAAAGTCGATACTGATAAATTCCTGATGAAATTGGTTTTGGAATATTCTCATAATTTTTTGCTAATTCATTCTCGTGATATAAATCCCATTCTATTGGATTGTCTAAAGATGTTCCAGTCGGAACGATTTTACTTTCCGCATCTTTTTTTGTAGCGAGTTCTATTAACGGTATAAATTTTATTTCGTTCATATTATGTCGGTGCGTTCAGGTAATATATCGCCTAACGCCAAGGGCTTTGCGAAGTTGCGGCAATTTCGGAGCCGAGTTCTTTCGGTGACCGAAAACGAAGTTATGGAAAAATACTGTTCAATTTTGCAGATTGTGCCGCAATTTCGCCAAGCCCATGTTGGGTCGCTGTTTTACTAATCACGAAACATTTTAATCTCAAACATACTAAAGGTTCTGGTTTTTCCTTCTGCAGTTTCGACTGTAATTGATGCTGGTAAAAATGGCTCGTTTGATGCTAATGTACAATTAACAACTAGTCCATGAATCGTTTCTGTAACTGTATCAGAATTTTTCAAACCAATATCAATTGTTATTTGCTTGTTCATTATCTCTTCAATATTTTCTTTTTTGTAGTGTAATGGATGTTTATACATTTATAAATATTTTAATGATTACTTATTAAACTTGGAAAACGCATAAATTCGGAACTGTAATCTTAATAGCTTTTTTACGAATGCGTTCCGGCAAATAGCGCCCAACGGCCAGGGCTTTGCGCCGGTGCGGCAATTTTGGAGCCGAGTTCTTTCGGTGACCGGAAACGAAGTTAAGAAAAAAGTAGTTCAATTTTGCAACTAATTGCCGCTCTGGCGCCAAGCCCATGTTATGGGCTGTTGAGTTTTGCCTTCTTACTATATAGAATTGTTTAAAAACTTCATTGCTTTAACTTCCTCATCCGAATATATAAGTTTACTCCTAAGATTGTCAAGATCATTTTTCTGAGACAAAAAACTTTCATAATCTGGCGTTAAGTCTTCAGACAACCATTGTAATGCTTGCGCCGTCCAATCCAATTCTGGAAATAAAGAATGTGATACTATATCATTTTCTATCGCTTGTGTCGCTTCATCTTCAGCATCCCAAAGAATTAAGTCAAAATAAATTGTAGGATTTAAATCTTCTAATTGTACTCTCCTTTTCAAATGTCTTTCAATGAGTTGTAAAGCTTGAATTTGTCCTCTTAAATATCGTTGGTTAATTTCTTCCATATAAGTTGTTAGAATGTTCAATAGCCCATAACGACCAGGGCTTTGCGAAGTTGCGGCAATTTCGAAACCGAGTACTTTCGGTGACCGTGAACGAAATTATTGAAAATACTGGTTCAATTTTGCAGATTGTGCCGCAATTTTGCCAAGCCCACGTTAGTGGCAGGCTTTTAAATAAAAAAACAGGAAGTTACTCCTGTATTTTCAATTGTTGCAATAATTTATTACGCATTCAGTTCACCTAAAATACGTTGAGTAATTGCCACGTGCTCCTTAAAAGTAGCCAAAGCAAGTGTTGCTAAATGTCTCCCTTGACTTTCTGCTGCCGATATCTCTTCCATCGAATTGTTTAAATAATCCTGTGCCAGATTTCTTAAGAATTCATGATTTTCAAGCTGCGCTTTGATATAGGCTTTATCAAATTCATTTCCTGCAGGCGTGTTTTGAATTTTTTCTAACGTTGCCTTTGCTTTTTCATCCATTGGAGGAACTGGTGTACCTAAATCTTTAAGAACTGATGTTACCGCAATAGCTTCAGTCAATTCAAAGTTGGCAAATTCCTTTGCGTTTTTCTGTAATGCTTTTTCTTTTGCGATCTCGCTTGTCACTAATGATAATTCCGCAGGTTCCAGATTACACCCATTCTAAATTCCTCTTCGTTGCGTGCTTGTTGTTGATTGTCCATAATTTATTTTTTTTTTAATTATCAATAAAGGTATCGGACAACTAAATCCTTTTGTTATATCATTTACTCTAAGAATTGTACAATTACTCTTAATGACAGATCAGAGTTGTTTTCATACTACAATTAAGTCATTTTTAGATTTAAAATTGCGTTAGATTCTTGCGTCTGCGATAAGCTTGCCACTAACGGCCAGGGCTTTGCGCCGGTGCGGCAATTTCGGAGCCGAGTACTTTCGGTGACCGCGAACGAAGTTAAGAAAAATACTGTTACAATTTTGCAACTAATTGCCGCTCTGGCGCCAAGCCCATGTTAGCAGCAGTTACCTGATTTTTATTAAGTTATAAACTACCAAATCAGTTGCAAATATAATCTTTTCATTATGAAATTCAGTTTCGATTTCTGCTCGTTCATCTTTTTTTGCAATAATTTTATAAGATGAATTCAGTAATGTTTTTGAATCAAAAGATATGGTCTGTGACAGCTCATCAAAGTTCCAATTTCCAATGTAAGTATTAAATACAAATCCACATTGGAGCAAATGCAAATGGCTTGTAAATAGCGTGTCCTTCCTAAAATTTAATTCTGTTAATCTTTCTTTGCTAAAAAAGTAAGCAGCTTCTCGATTTTTAATGTGTATATTTTTAGTTTTTATATTTAGCACTTTAAATATTTGAATTGTATCGTGTTTAGCTACATATTCGCTATCAAGATTTATGAACCAATTATTTTCTAATAACTCAAACTTTTTTAAATTTTGCGAATTGCTTTTCAACAATGTCAGTAAGAAAACAATTGTCATTAATTTTTTCATTTTGGTTTTCAGTTTATGTTACTTCGGCGGTTCAATTGCTGCTAACGCCAAGGGCTTTGCGAAGTTGCGGCAATTTCGAAGCCGAGTACTTTCGGTGACCGGAAACGAAGTTATGAAAAATACTGGCTCAATTTTGCCGATTGTGCCGCAATTTTGCCAAGCCCACGTTACCTGCTGGCGCTATTGGGTAAATAGCCATTGTGAAATTTTTCAATCAAATTAAACGTCTTTTTAAACGCTGTTTTTGTTAAATCTAAAATGATGATTTCCTTTATTTCCGTTTCTGGATTTTGGCTTAAGTAAATACTCGACCATAATCCATTTTCGAAATCTTCGTCGCTAATAGTAATAATCAAATGTTTCGGTAAAAAGAAATCCTCAATATCAACTTCTCTAAATTGAATTTCATCATCCGCCATTGAATGAATTACATCATGCTGTTTTCCTACCGCACAAATATATCCGACATTTTTTTCAATAGATTTTCTGATAATTTCATCGAAATAATTTTTATTTTTTTCGTCAGCAATAATTGTCAAACACCAATTTTTATTTGGGAAATCTAAAATCCAGTTTTTTGAAGTATCTAATTCTTCAAACTTGATTGTTTTACCTAAAATTGTATTAATTGTTTTCATGATAACTTTTTATGCGCAATTTTGGTGCGCTTGCAGGTAACGCCCAGGGCTTTGCGAAGTTGCGGCAATTTCGTAGCCGAGTACTTTCGGTGACCGGAAACGAAGTTGGAAAATATTGGTTAAATTTTGCAGATTGTGCCGCAATTTCGCCAAGCCCAGGTTAGCAGCAGTTACCTGATTTTTATTAAGTTATAAACTACCAAATCAGTTGCAAATATAATCTTTTCATTATGATATTCAGTTTCGATTTCTGCTCGTTCATCTTTTTTTGCAATAATTTTATAAGATGAATTCAGTAATGTTTTTGAATCAAAAGATATGGTCTGTGACGGCTCATCAAAGTTCCAATTTCCAATGTAAGTATTAAATACAAATCCACATTGGAGCAAATGCAAATGGCTTGTAAATAGCGTGTCCTTCCTAAAATTTAATTCTGTTAATCTTTCTTTGCTAAAAAAGTAAGCAGCTTCTCGATTTTTAATGTGTATATTTTTAGTTTTTATATTTAGCACTTTAAATATTTGAATTGTATCGTGTTTAGCTACATATTCGCTATCAAGATTTATGAACCAATTATTTTCTAACAATTCAAACTTTTTTAAATTTTGCGAATTGCTTTTCAACAATGTCAGTAAGAAAACAATTGTCATTAATTTTTTCATTTTGGTTTTCAGTTTATGTTACTTCGGCGGTTCAATTGCTGCTAACGCCCGGCAGCTTTGCGAAGTTGCGGAAACTTCAAAGCTGAGTTCTTTCGGTGACCGGAAACGAAGTTATGGAAATTAGACGAACAATTCAGCAGATTAGGCCGCAATTTTGCCAAGCTGCTCGTTAAATGCCGTTGCAAGACAAAACAATTCTTAATTTTTCAAAACAAACATTCAATAGTTAGATTTCTAAAAATCAATTTTATTTAAAAGCTATTCAAATCGATTTTTATAAAATTACTATAATCCAGTTCCTACTCTTTTTCATTTTTTTAATTCGAATATGTGAGAAAAAATCAGCGCAAACTATGAAATTATTTTTCTTCAATTTTTCGACACAGAAATACAACGCAAACTGAACTTTTAGGTCTTTATAGATGCGAACGTCATCAACAATTGCATTTAACGCCAAGGGCTTTGCGAAGTTGCGGCAACTTCAAAGCTGAGTTCTTTCGGTGACCGTGAACGAAGTTATGAAAAATACTGTTACAATTTTGCAACTGACTGCCGCAATTTTGCCAAGCCCATGTTAGCTGATGTGTTAATTATCAAATAAATGTTCCTATTTCTAATTTTTCTTTTTCGATACATGCATTGTCCGCAAACCACTCAATCAATACTTTTTTCAGCTCTGATTTGTTAACGGTATTTTGTTTCTTTCTGACTTTTAAATAATTTTCATTTGTAATCTTTTCAACTAATTGCTTTACATTTTTTATTCTAATTTCTTTTGCAAATCGGTTACTTAAGTAAATTGAAAAAATTGAAAATAAGCATCCCAAAATTCCAATTTTTAAATCTATAAAAAGTGTAACGAATGAGATTATAGAAATTGGAAATAATATATAAAATATAAATACTGGAGGATTTAAAATGTTTAATTTAAAACCAATGTTATTTTCAATTTTTCTAACAACCTTAATTCTATTTTCTCTTGGAAATAAGTCATTGAGTTTAGTTTCTGGTTTGAAATTTTCTTTTTTAAATACGTTTTCTTCAACAACAGATTTCCTTAACTTGTAAAACGCTTGTTGAGTTGTGCAACTTTCTATATTTTCAAAATCAATTTTAGAAATTATTAATTCTGAGAATTCGTCAAAACTTTTTACATTTTTGAGCTCTTCATTTGTAAATTGAAACTGATACATTTTTTCAATTTCAGGAATACAATCTTCAAGATTTTCGATTTCGTATTTATCAAACTTAAGTGTTCTCATCGTCTCGTTTTTTTAAACATATCAGCTAACGCCCGGCAGCTTCACGCCGGTGCGGCGGTTTCGGAGCTGAGTTCTTTCGGTGACCGTGAACGAAGTTATGAAAAATACTCGAACAATTTGCAACTAATTGCCGCTCTGGCGTTAAGCTGCTCGTTAGTGGCTGGTGTTGTTTAGAAATTATATTTTTCTTTAAAATCTTTGACTTGTTTTTTCAGTTTTAAGCTTTTTATGTTTTTTTCTGTAAAACTTATCAATTCTTCCCAAGTCAGGTTGATCAAATTTTCTTTTATATCCTTATTAAGAATTTTGTCTTTAGCTGATTCAGCTTGATTCTTAATTTTTTTATTTTTATTTGGATATAAAAAAACGACGTATGAATTCTCAGATATGCAGATCAGATTTCTTAATATCTGATAATTTTTTAAAAAGATATTTGGTTGATGGTATTCTTCATTAATAACTCTCAAATTATTTTTATAGACATCATTAAATTTGTTTAAGTGAATATCATCTTCTTTAGCTTTACCAAATTCCTGTTCTGTATATTTTATTTCAAAGAATATTCTCTTTCCACTTATTGTTTCAATGTAAAAATCGAAACTTGTCGGTCTGTAATTTTTATCGCTTTTTTCAATATCTGAATTTTTTTCAAAACAAGTTTTGCTGTAATTTATTTCATCGTTCTCAAATCCAAATAAATTCAAAATTATATCTAGTTCTTTTTCTTCGAATAGAGGAAAAAAGAAATTTAAACACATTGCTTGTGACGAATTTAAATGGTGGAAATAAATATGCTTTTTTAATGCATTTTTATTATTGTTAAGATACTCATTTAAGGCTATTCTATAAGTTGGTAATAAGTTCAGAATTTGTTCTTCTTTTGGAAGAATATGAGGATATTTTTTTACACTATTTCGCCACTTACCGTCTTCTAATACCTTTTCGAACAATTTCTTTTTGTTGTCTTCAAAGTGCTTTTTAATTTCATCTTGATAAGTCATAATTTGTTGTTTTATACGATTCGCAAGACACTTGCCACTAACGGCCAGGGCTTTGCGCCGGTGCGGCAATTTCGGAGCCGAGTTCTTTCGGTGACCGAGAACGAAGTTAAGAAAAAAGAAGTTCAATTTTGCAACTAATTGCCGCTCTGGCGCCAAGCCCATGTTAGCCGTTGCTCCTATTTTCTATTTTCTATTTTATTCAAATAATTTTTCCATAATTCTTTATCAACGAGGTAAGAATACTGGTAACTTTTCTCGAAGATTCGCACCTTACTTTTAAACTCTATCGTGTCAACCAAATAATAATCAAAGTTATTTTTAAAATAATAAAATGAAACTGTGTAATTCTCTTCTGGACAACAACAATAATCGGTAAGTTTAGCATTTTTAAACAAATCTTTAAACCCTTGTAATTCTTCCTGAGTTTTCGCCTCAAATAATTTCGTAGAAGAAGAATCTTGTTTTGAATTTTCCAATTCTATTATAATTTTAGTACTGCTATTCAAAGCATCAGAATGATCATATTCATGGCCAGTATTAGTTACAATATCACTCACCTTATTGCAACTTACAAGTATGAGAATTGCGCAAAAAAATAAAAAATTATATAATTTCATGTTGTAAGATTTTTTTATTCTCAATCTTGGCGATGAGTAACGGCTAACGCCAAGGGCTTTGCGAAGTTGCGGCAATTTCGGAGCCGAGTTCTTTCGGTGACCGGAAACGAAGTTATGAAAAATACTCGCTCAATTTTGCAGATTGTGCCGCAATTTTGCCAAGCCCACGTTAGCAGATGTACTTACAGTTCTATATCTAGTCCATCAAATTTACTCTTTTCTGTCGTTATCCATCTTTTATTCTTAAAAATAAATTTGACATCGAATATTTTAGTTTCGTTTACTTTGAAATCTAAACTATCGTTAAGTTCGCCTTTTTCTAATTTATAATGCATAATTAGTTCATCCTTTTTTAATTCTATTTTTGAAGTTAAATCTTGAGCTGTTATAAACGACGACCAATAGTTTTCAGGAATAAATTTTAGACTTTTTTGAGAAGTAATTTCTTTGAAAAGATAAAGATAACTTGCACAATATCCAGATCCTGTTCCGCAGGTTCTTAATCCGAAATATTCTCCATACATATTAAAACCTTCATAATAATTTTTCCAACAGCACGGGTAATTACTGTGGAAAAATCTTTCTTTTTTCAATATTTTCCCGTTAGGTTTTATCTCTACTAGTAAATGAGTTTCAAAAGAATACTTTTTAGAAAGATCAATCGTGCAAAGAAAATAACTATTGGTTAATTTGTTTTTGTAAAACTTTCCGATTGTGTCACCCTCTTTTGCCTGATTCCAATTAGAATTTAATGTGTCAATTAAGTTGGTAGCTAATAAAAATTCAATGCCTTTTTGCTTAATAATATATCCGGAATCTTTGGCTTGAATTGTTTGAAGAAATTCTTCTTTTCTTTGATCAAAAGTTGAAATATCGCCTTTTTTAGTCTTGCAACTAGCAAAACTAAAAATTGTAAGATAAATGAATATGCGCAAAGTTTTCATAGTATATCTGCTAACGCCCGGCAGCTTCACGCCGGTGCGGCAGTTTCGGAGCTGAGTACTTTCGGTGACCGTGAACGAAGTTATGAAAAAGATTTGAACTTTTTTGCAACTAATTGCCGCTCTGGCGTTAAGATGCTCGTTGTAGGCAGTAACATCAACTTTCATCATAAACAAAATAACTACTATCTTCACTTACCTTATATCCAATTTTTATATCTATGTCAGGTCTGCCACTTTTAGCAGTCACACAAAATTCATTTAAATAATCTTCATTAATTTGTTTTTCTATTAATTTTAATAATTCATTTCCAAGTTTCGTAAAAGGTGTGGCAGTTAATGCGAAACTCTCTCCATTTATATTTCTCTCAATCATGATCCCTTTATTTTTACCATATTGGCACATTAAACTTGATCCTTTATCTAAACCTCTAATATGATAATCTGCATCATTTGGATTGATAATTCCTAATTCTATTAAATACAACATGTCTGAATAGAAAAAGTTCCACTTTTCAGAAAATGATTTATGACAAGGTTTGTAATAAATAAAATTCGTGGTGCTAATTGATATGGCAAATTCCGCAACTTTAGTTAATAGCTTAGCATCTTCTTGAGAAAGATTTTTTAAGAATTCAAGTGTCCTTAGAGAAAAAGATTTTGGCTTTTTAATTTCTCCCAAAAGTATTCGGCTCCATAAATCTTGTAATTGGTCATCTGAAATATCTTGAACAGTATCAAAAAAGCGCGTTATCCAGTCGTCATCTAATGCTTCGCTTGAAATATTTTTTTCATGCTGCAAATGTTGTGCGGTTTTAAAAGTAACATTTTCTATATTAATTTGGCGCTTAATTTCTTGATGTAATAAGCGATTTTGAATTTTTTCTTGTGTTTCAATATCAATTAGGTTTGAACTTGCCTTTGATTTTGCAAGAGCTTTTTCAATTACTTTAATTTTATATGCTTCTGCATTAGCCACCTTTCTAATTTCAGTTGGCTTGTATAATTTTCCAATCCCTATGCTGACGACTTCAATTAATTTTTCGAGTGGTTTGCCATCAATTTTAATGATATTTATTTCTGCCATAAGTTAATTTTAGTATATGCGTCCTAAGTTATTGCCTACAACGCCAAGGGCTTTGCGAAGTTGCGGCAATTTCGAAGCCGAGTTCTTTCGGTGACCGGAAACGAAGTTATGGAAAAAAGTAGAACAATTTTGCAGATTGTGCCGCAATTTTGCCAAGCCCAGGTTGGGTGAAGTATTGCTTGATTCTTCTCTAAATTGAGTCTATAAAAATAATCAAAAACATTATAATAAAAACTATTCCGGCAACAATAAAATATAATTTATTTACTTTTCGACCGTCACGATAATCGTTCATTAAAATTGTTTCTGTGCTTGCGATAATTTCATTTTCTGAAATAATTTTATCAATTTTTAATCTGTCATCATCTGATAGAAAATATCTTTCTGTCGAAACTGCATTAATTTGGTCATCTGCATCTTTATAAAATGGAATTTCATTTTTGCGTAATTCACTTTCAAAAATTATTTGATCTTTTAATAAAACATAAAGTTTGAAATGGTTTGAATATTTTATTTCGAAGTTCTTGTTTACCATGATGTTCTTGAATATTTCACCCAACGCCCAGCAGCTTCACGCCGGTGCGGCGTTTCCGGAGCTGAGTTCTTTCGGTGACCGTGAACGAAGTTATGAAAAAGATTTGAACTGGCGACCACAAAAAGGCCGCTCTGGCGTTAAGCTGCTCGTTAAGCGCCGTTGACAATAAAAAAACTTCATCACTTTTATTTTTAAAATAGCTAAGTCTTCGATATCGATTTTACAAAGAATCTAATTAAATTGATTTTTTTAATTTTTACAAAACCCGACCCTACCCTTTTTATTTTTCTTAATTCCGTTGCACGAGAAAAAAATCACCGCAAAACGATGAAATTATTTTTCTGTTTTTTTACACAAAGAGTGAATTATCTAAACGCAAATTAATTTTAAGTTCTTTAAAGACGTGAGTTTCACAATGGCGCTTAACGCCCGGCAGCTTCACGCCGGTGCGGCGGTTTCGAAGCTGAGTTCTTTCGGTGACCGTGAACGAAGTTATGAAAAAAGGTTGAACTATTTTGCACAGAATGCCGCAATTGCGTTAAGCTGCTTGTTGTGCGTTCGCCCACGCAGTATTATAATGACGAATTTACAGAAATTGCATGTTCAATAAATTTTTCACTGTGAATTTCCAAGACTACTTGGTTTGAATAATATTTTGATTCGTCAATGAAAAATACATCTTTAAGATTTGTTTTCATTTGAAGCCATATACAATATTTTGCAACGTGCTTGACATATGAAGTTAATGATGATTTTGGTTTTAATACAATAATTACAATTCCTTCTTTTTCATTTTGCAAAAAATATGCTGCTTTGAAAATATCTGCTATTATTGTTTTTCGATTTGGATCAGTTTCGTGCTCAATAAATATATAATTGTTTTTAGATTTTAGAGAAAAATCAGGACTATAATTTTTCTCAATTTCTGCGCCACGAGAAAATACTTCGTATTCTAAACAAGTATGGTCAATAATTTTGAACTCGGAATCTCTCATTTAATTTACGGTTTCTTTTGGGTGACGCACAACGAACAGGGCTTTGCGAAGTTGCGGCAACTTCATAGCCGAGAACTTTCGGTGACCGGAAACGAAGTTATGAAAAATACTCGCTCAATTTTGCAGATTGTGCCGCAATTTCGCCAAGCCCAGGTTAAGCGCCGTTGCTCTTTCAAAAAAATATTTTCTGAATCAATTCTTGAAAAACTTCAATTGAATTTTTTGAGATTCTGATTTGAGATTTTTCTAATTTTTTGATGAATTTATTATCTTTTTTTTAAATATTCTTTTAAAGAAAAATCTATTTCTTCCCTATTTTTATCTTTTTAATGATGCGACTGTACGAGAAAAAAAATCTGCGCAAACAGAGAAAATGATTTTAATAATTCAACGCAAAGAAAATGATCTTCTAAACACAAAGTGAATTTTAAGTTCTTCAGAGACGCGAATTTCACAATGGCGCTTAACGCCAAGGGCTTTGCGAAGTTGCGGCAACTTCAAAGCTGAGTTCTTTCGGTGACCGCAAACGAAGTTATGAAAAATACTAGTTCAATTTTGTAGATTGTGCCGCAATTTTGCCAAGCCCACGTTGTATTGCAGGTTTAATTATTTACAGCCGTTCGATTCTTGTATAGTTTTTCCTTTACTATTATTATCTGTAACAAAATAAACGAGTGACTTTGCGTTTTCATCGTTAACTTTTAAATCCGAATTTTTGACCCAAACTTCGAAAGCTATATTTTTCTTTTCTAACATTTTTTTCAAATCAATTCCAACTACAGAATAATTTTTTGTTAGTGATTTTAAATTAATATTTTGTTGAAGTTGTTTTCCAGTTGAAGCAATTGTTATACTATTTGAATCAATTGTTTCTATGTAGCCTTCTTTCTGAATGTATTCAGTCATTTTTACTGATTCAATAAAAAATCCATCAGACAAAACTGTAAATATTTTTTCATCGTTATCAAATTCAATTTTGTGCCTGTCTGGACAAATCCAACAACTTTGGAATAAAATCAAGCCAAGTATCAAAACTATTTTTCTCATAAATTCTTTGCGTTCTGTTCGGTAAAACTTGCATACAACGCCCAGCAGCTTCACGCCGGTGCGGCGGTTTCGGAGCTGAGTTCTTTCGGTGACCGGAAACGAAGTTATGAAAAAGATTTGAACTTGCGAGCACAAAAAGGCCGCTCTGGCGTTAAGCTGCTCGTTATGCGCTGCCTTTGTTTAGAAGTCATAATCGACAAAATCTGCCCAAACATTGTTTTTTTGTTTTACATCAACCGCCGCTTCATAAAATTTATCTTCTGCTTTAGATGGAAATAGGTATTCCTTACTATACAAATCGCTTATATCAAACTCAGGATGTAACTTAAATATATGCCATACAAATTGAGCTGCCTCATTAAAACGATCGGGAAGGAAAAATGGTAAAGCGCAACTTTGACGTATTGGTCGAAGTGGGAAAATATATTCAAATGCTGGTATGGATTCAATTAAATCTCTAGTTTTCGTAATTTGTGGAGCTCGGAAATAAAAGCAATAGATTACACCTTTGTGTTCTCCATTCGGAATTGGAAAATAATCTGCTTTTCCGTTTGCTTTTTCCTCAAACCTATTCGTAGCAAAAAAAGCAGCTACTTTTGGATCAAATGTAATGTCAAGTCCATAAGTCTGAAATCCGTAATGCTGTGATATTATTGCGATGTCAGGGTACATTGTACCTTGCACTTTAATTTGACTCCATCTTTTATAGTATTCTTGATTTTCTGGCTCAGGAAAATCTTGCAATTCTGAAATTGAATGTGGCCATATTTTTTAAAATTTCTTTCAGAAATTATGTGAGGGCTTTCCATCCCGTAATAAATTAAATCGTCCGCCAATAATGTACCAAAAATCTCATTAGGTCTTTCGTCCATTATCCTAGCTTGAAAGTCGCCCTTATATTTTCGATAAATATTTGGGATGATTAATCTTTCCCGACCATCTTTATTAGCAAGGGTAGGGTTTGGTATCGGTCTTTTCGTGAAATATTCATCTCGCTGACCTCTAAAACTTAGACTTCCATATTCTAAGCAATGATTACTATGAGGATCTGTTTTTAAAATGTCGAGCAATTCGTTAACAGATTTAATAGTTGAAACTTTTTTCTCAAAAGGTTTAACTATTTCTTTACCTTGAATTATATCTATGAAATTATTAAAATTGAATTGACCTTCAAAAGCCCACATTGGGGCATAAAAACTGTCTAGAACATTACCATCAACATTGTTCATGTAATATCCCGACTTTACAGCATCTTTTGCTTTTTGATCTGAAATGCCCGCCTCAATAAGTTTTTTATATAAATTTTTTTGCCTATCAAAGTAATGTTCAGAAAATGGTTGATTAAAATCCGGATAATGTCTTGGAGGTAATTTTACTTTCATGAATTTACGCGATTTTTGTTATGGTTGCGCATAACGCCCGGCAGCTTTATGAAGTTGCCGGAATTTCGGAGCCGAGTTCTTTCGGTGACCGTGAACGAAATTATGAAAAAGAAATGAACTATCGAGCACAAAAACAGGCAATTGCATAAAACTGCTCGTTAAGCGTTCGTTT
This sequence comes from Flavobacterium sp. 3HN19-14, assembly GCF_051373205.1. Classification (NCBI taxonomy): domain Bacteria; kingdom Pseudomonadati; phylum Bacteroidota; class Flavobacteriia; order Flavobacteriales; family Flavobacteriaceae; genus Flavobacterium; species Flavobacterium sp. 3HN19-14. The sequence continues at coordinate 2,476,458 of NZ_JBPPZT010000001.1, read as the reverse complement.
TTAATAATATGAAGTTTCTGCAATTCCAACTTCTTTAATTTCCCAGTTTTCAATTTTAACTCCTAATCCATTTTCAATATCCCAATCACAATCGAACTCCAAACCAATTGTTCCAAATTTACAATTTTTATCATCTTGTATATGAATTGTTGCAATTTCATAACTTTTGAACAACATCTCTGGAGTTGTTGGAGTTGGTAAAATTTCTTCTAATTGTTCTTTCGTAATTTCCATGTTCGCCAAATCAATTCCTTTTCTATAATCATTATAAACTGATTTGTAATATTCGAATATGGCAAGTTTTATTTTTTCGCTTAATTCTTTTTCTCGCTTGACAAATTCTAATAAATTTTCTTTTTGCTTTTCGCTTATTTCGCCTTTCGATTTCCAAAAGATGACATCAATATCTTTTTTAGATAAATAATCAGATTTAATTTTAGATCTTATTTCTGTGTCTTGTTTTTGTAATCCTTCTGTACTCAACGTTTTTTCATTACTTTTCAAGTTTCCGCAAGAAAAAATCACAATAGATGTTCCAATTATTAAATTTAAAACAAACAAGCGAACATTTTTTTTCATTTAAGTTGTTTGGTTATTTTATAAGTTCTTTAAAATGACGCTTAACGGCCAGGGCTTTGCGCCGGTGCGGCAATTTCGGAGCCGAGTTCTTTCGGTGACCGAGAACGAAGTTAAGAAAAAAGAAGTTCAATTTTGCAACTAATTGCCGCTCTGGCGCCAAGCCCATGTTAGCCGTTGCTCCTATTTTCTATTTTCTATTTTATTCAAATAATTTTTCCATAATTCTTTATCAACGAGGTAAGAATACTGGTAACTTTTCTCGAAGATTCGCACCTTACTTTTAAACTCTATCGTGTCAACCAAATAATAATCAAAGTTATTTTTAAAATAATAAAATGAAACTGTGTAATTCTCTTCTGGACAACAACAATAATGGGTAAGTTTAGCATTTTTAAACAAATCTTTAAACCCTTGTAATTCTTCCTGAGTTTTCGCCTCAAATAATTTCGTAGAAGAAGAATCTTGTTTTGAATTTTCCAATTCTATTATAATTTTAGTACTGCTATTCAAAGCATCAGAATGATCATATTCATGGCCATATTAGTTACAATATCACTCACCTTATTGCAACTTACAAGTATGAGAATTGCGCAAAAAAATAAAAAATTATATAATTTCATGTTGTAAGATTTTTTTATTCTCAATCTTGGCGATGAGTAACGGCTAACGCCAAGGGCTTTGCGAAGTTGCGGCAACTTCATAGCTGAGTTCTTTCGGTGACCGTAAACGAAGTTATGGAAAAAAGTAGAACAATTTTGCAGATTTTGCCGCAATTTCGCCAAGCCCATGTTCGGCCAAGCATCTTTATTTATTTACAGTTTTTATTGACCTTAAATTAATTTTATTTTGATTCAAAAGTTTTGTTACACTGTGATTATTTTCTAAGTCTAATAACGATTCTCCTACTTTTAAGTCATACAATGAATCATTTTTAATTTTGCATTGTATATAAACATAATGCACGCCGACACCGCCTTGCTTATAAATCAATCTCCAATTTTCATTTTTTCGCGTTAGCAATCTTAATTGTCGCATTGGTAAACTTGTATCTTCGATAACATCTGTTTCTTCAAACTCTTCGTTTACATCTGCAAGTTTTCTATTTCCGTATAATGTGTTCAAAACAATTTGCAATTGGTAAGGAATAGAATCTTTTGTATTAAGTTCAGTCCAATTCATATCAATCTTTTCTCGATTCTCATTTAAGTCTCGATTGTGACAACTGCTAATTGATAAAACAAAAAAAGCGAAAATTATTAGCCTCATTGGTTGCAGGATTTTTCTTTATGTTTCGCCCAACGCCCGGCAGCTTCACGCCGGTGCGGCGGTTTCGGAGCCGAGTTCTTTCGGTGACCGTGAACGAAGTTATGAAAAAGATTTGAACTGGCTAGCACAAATGCCGCTCTGGCGTTAAGCTGCTCGTTTGCTGCTGCCGTAAATTTTCGCAATCAGGTCAAATTCTATATTTGTTTTGGAAATTGTCTTGTTCGATCCTGCGGAAGCCTTGTTCGATTCGGCGGAAGTCTTGTTCGATTTGGCGGAAGCTTTGTTCGATTTGGCGGATGCTTTGTTCAATTCGGCGGATGCCTTGTTCGATTCGGCGGAAGCTTTGTTCGATTTGGCGGATGCTTTGTTCGATTCGGCGGATGCCTTGTTCGATTTTACCAGAGCTTTGTTCGATTCTGCCAGAGCTTTGTTTGATTTTGCCAGAGCCTTGTTCGATTCTTCCAAAGCTTTGTTCGATTCTGCCAGAGCCTTGTTCGATTCTGCCAGAGCGTTGTTCGATTCTGCCAGGGCTTTGTTTATTTTTCTATAAAATCTTATATGATTTAAACGGTCTCGTTGATTTGATTGGTGTGAATTTTATAAGCTGTATTACAAGAAAATATTCGTTTGGAGCAAGATTAAATTTTGCAAAAATTCCGCCTAAAAATTCGAAAGATTGGCTGTTCGCAAACTGAGCCGAGGTTGCAGCAAACGCCCGGCAGCTTCACGCCGGTGCGGCGGTTTCGGAGCCGAGTTCTTTCGGTGACCGTGAACGAAGTTATGAAAAAGATTTGAACTGGCTAGCACAAATGCCGCTCTGGCGTTAAGCTGCTCGTTTGCTGCTGCCGTAAATTTTCGCAATCAGGTCAAATTCTATATTTGTTTTGGAAATTGTCTTGTTCGATCCTGCGGAAGCCTTGTTCGATTCGGCGGAAGTCTTGTTCGATTTGGCGGAAGCTTTGTTCGATTTGGCGGATGCTTTGTTCAATTCGGCGGATGCCTTGTTCGATTCGGCGGAAGCTTTGTTCGATTTGGCGGATGCTTTGTTCGATTCGGCGGATGCCTTGTTCGATTTTACCAGAGCTTTGTTCGATTCTGCCAGAGCTTTGTTTGATTTTGCCAGAGCCTTGTTCGATTCTTCCAAAGCTTTGTTCGATTCTGCCAGAGCCTTGTTCGATTCTGCCAGAGCGTTGTTCGATTCTGCCAGGGCTTTGTTTATTTTTCTATAAAATCTTATATGATTTAAACGGTCTCGTTGATTTGATTGGTGTGAATTTTATAAGCTGTATTACAAGAAAATATTCGTTTGGAGCAAGATTAAATTTTGCAAAAATTCCGCCTAAAAATTCGAAAGATTGGCTGTTCGCAAACTGAGCCGAGGTTGCAGCAAACGCCCGGCAGCTTCACGCCGGTGCGGCTATTTCGAAGCTGAGTTCTTTCGGTGACCGTGAACGAAGTTATGAAAAATATGCGAACATTTTGCAACTGATCGCCGCTCTGGCGTTAAGCTGCTCGTTGTGCGATCGTGCGAAATTAATATTCTCCTGTCAATTTAAATTCTGTAATCTTCATCGAATCAACATCCAATTCTATTCCATTTGCGGTTGGAGAATCTTTAGCATAAGTCCATTTTTCAATAATCCATTTTCTCTTTTGCTCATTAAACTCGATTGAACTTGTTTTACCGGTTAAATTTCTATCAATTGCTATTTTGTAAAATTCACAAAATGGAAGTTTATATTTCGAATCATAATTTACAATACTGTCGAGTTTTCCAGAATCTGAAAAATATTTCCATTTTCCGATTTTTGTATTTTTTACTGATGTCATAAACCCAAATTCTTTAATCTTACCGTTTTCATGATATTCTTTCCAAAATCCAATGCTTTTACTCTTGTTGGTAATCGATTCAATTATTGGCGTCATATCATCTTTCCATCGTCTAATAATTGAATAATTAATTGAATCTACAGTTTGACGTATTCCAAATTCATTTTTGTAGTCAATTTTTTCATATTTCCCAATTAACTCTTTGTCCGTTTTCAAAAACATATCATTGATACATTCATTTTCCACTTCAGAATTTGAATTGATAATAATCATTGAGGTTAGTAAGAGTAAATATTTCATGTTAAGTTAGGTTTTCTACGCATGTCGCACAACGCCAAGGGCTTTGCGAAGTTGCGGCAATTTCGGAGCCGAATACTTTCGGTGACTGGAAACGAAGTTATGGAAAATAGACGAACAATTTTGCACAAGAAGGCCGCAATTTTGCCAAGCCCATGTTAGCGGTAGTTTCAGGTTATTTCCTTGATTTCAAAATCAAATTTATGCTTAATTTTTTAATCTTTTTTACAAATGATAAAGAATCTAAACCGTAAATTGAATCTTTTTTATTTTGCTTGTCAATTATCCAATATGATTCAATCGTTTTATTGTCAAGAACATTTAAACTTTTGGCAATAATATATTTTTCGTCAAAATTATATTTAATAACTTCTTGCGGAACAACTGTACTTCCATAATTCTTCTTTTCATTTCCAACGAGAATTTGAGATTCATTTCCATCTCCGAGAAAAAAATATCCGTTTCCTAAATTTTCTGTATTGCTCGTGTGGTTATAGACGCAAGAAATACAAAACATAAAAAGTAACCCTGAAGACAATATTAATTTACGCATAATTCGAAAAATTCTTGTTTAACGGATTGTTTCCGGCGGCGAAATTACCGCTAACGCCCGGCAGCTTCACGCCGGTGCGGCAGTTTCGGAGCCGAGTTCTTTCGGTGACCGTGAACGAAGTTATGAAAAATATGCGAACAATTTGCAACTGATTGCCGCTCTGGCGTTAAGCTGCTCGTTAGAGGCTGGTGATCGGCTTTTGAGAGATTATTTCTTTAATTAAATAATATATCGAAGTGATAAAGGTACCACTTAACAATGTTGCGAAAAATATAAATCCATTAATTAAATTTCCTGAATAAATCTGCGACATATTTTCAAAAGCAATTCCAATACTGATTATTAAAAAAATTAATGAAATAATTTTAAATATCTTTTTAGTTCTTTTATTTAAAATTGAAATTTTTGGAAAAATATATAATGACGAAATACTTATTACGGCGTAAGTTATTATCAAATAATGTTTCAATTGAAAATTAAATTTGTGCCCACTTGCGCCCCAAAGTAGTAATACAAATAATATTGCAAAAACAAGAATGGTGCTGTAAATTGAAAACCATATTTTATATTTTCTTGTCATATTTTTTCGATACGATTTTTCTGCGCAATTTTGGTTCACTAGCCTCTAACGGCCAGGGCTTTGCGAAGTTGCGGCAATTTCGAAGCCGAGTACTTTCGGTGACCGAAAACGAAGTTAAGGAAAATACTGGTTCAATTTTGCAGATTGTGCCGCCATTTTGCCAAGCCCATGTTAGCAGCAGTTATTGATATCATTAACTTTATTTTCGCTTATTTTTTTTCTTGATTTTCCGAAACAATAATTCCAGTTAATTTGGTAAAATCTTTTTGTATTTGTTCCAGTCGATAGGATATTTGCCTTACATGTGTATCTCCAGGAGTATGCATACCACCACCTAAATATTCTTCAATAATTAGTTCATGAAATTTGCATACTTTTTTTCCATTTTGGAGTTTATACTTTACATTAAGTTTAATTGAATCTGACGATTTCTCTTCAAAATCCTCACTAAGACTTGATATAAAGTATTTAAACTTTTGTTTTGGATAAAAATTTCGAATACCATTTTTAATTATTCCTTTATTCTCTAACATTTTAGTATCATAATCATTATAAAAGCTATAGTCTTTAATTAAATCAAATTCAACGTCCGTTGCTGTACCTGCTCCGGAATTCTCAAAAATAATAAATAACAAACTCGGTGATGCTTCAGCGAATTCTAAATAAATGTTTATATCGGGTGTTGTATAAAATTCCCGCATCAGTTTAGATTCTCTAATCATTAAAATAGTGAGAATTATTGTTCCGATAGCAGCAAGAGCAACAACAGAATTAATTATATCGGATGTAGTCATTGAATAAAAGAAGCATTTTATATCATCCATATTTAAAGATTTTGTTGCATTAAGTTCTTGAATTTACGGGTAGTTGTTTATAATTGCTGCTAACGGCCAGGGCTTCACGCAGTAGCGGCTTTTGGAACGAGTTCTTTCCCCTACCGCAAACAAAGTTATGGAAAAACTAGTTCATTTTAAAACAAAAACAGCTATTGCGTTAAGCCCTTCGTTATGTGGATGTTGAATTTGATCTCAATCCTGATAAAATTCAAAATCTTCAAGTTGAGTCAGGAAATCTCGTAATAAATAAATTTTAATTATTTTATATATCTGCTACCGTTAGATATCTGAAGTTGTTAAAATTTGTAGTACGAATATATGCTGATTTATTGCAAGTTAGAGAAAAAAATTATTTGACTTTGTCATTTTTTTCTTCTAACTTAGCCAAGCCTTTTTTAGCGTCTTCGCTTTGAAAATCTATTTTCAGCAAATTCTTTTTGCAAAAGGCTTAGGCAAAAAATTGTCAATTTTCTTCCGCTTCAAATCAGCATACATCAGCAAAAAGTACTATTTATCCGAGAAGTTCCGGCTCAATTTCACATAACGCCAAGGGCTTTGCGAAGTTGCGGCAATTTCGGAGCCGAGTATTTTCGGTGACCGAAAACGAAGTTATGGAAAATACTAGAACAATTTTGCAGATTGTGCCGCAATTTTGCCAAGCCCATGTTAGCCGTTAGTTTTATATTAATGATCACACATTGAAATTACTTTTGGAATAACTCCTCTATTACCTGTGCTTAAAATTTTATATTCATTACTGTATGAATAGCTTGAAATTTTACATTTGTTATGAATTGGTTTTAATTCGTAAATGAGACAACTTTCAGCGTCTTCAATTAAATCTTTTGATATATTTTGTGGTTTTACAAATTCACCAAAACGTATATATTTTGTACCTCTATATTTATTCAGCCATTTCTTTTTATGTTGTTTTATTCGTTTAATAAAATTTTGATGATATGCTAAACCAATATAAAGTAGAGTTTCATTATTTCCGAATTTTCTACTTATATAATAAATTCCCCAACTTTCGATACATATTTCAGAAAGTAATGCTGAATCCGTTTCTCTTGGATAACTCCATTTGATTTCTGCGTTCTTTAATCTTGGCATTTATAAGTACTTATTTTTACGATTTTTTCTACAAAATTACGGCTAACGCCCGGCAGCTTTATGAAGTTGCCGGAATTTCGGAGCCGAGTACTTTCGGTGACCGGAAACGAAATTATGAAAAAATATTTTTCTAACGAGCACAAAAACAGGCAATTTCATAAAACTGCTCGTTAGGCAATCGTTTTATTTGATTTTACTAAACATTTTTTCTAATATCTCTTTTTGAACAAATGGTAAATATTCCTCATAAAGAGTTGCAGCGCGAATGTTCGTTAATTTTCCAATATTTTGTGGTATTGAAATTTTAAATTCCGTTTGATAAATCCATTTAACGGGAAGTTCGAAATTATTTTTACGCAATGATAAATTTTCTTCTTTTTCAAATAATACATTTAGTAAAGAATCTTTAACTACTCCAATTCCTTTGATTCTTAAATCAAATGAACCTGGACGATTTGCTTTTAAATATATAATATCTCCTATTTTCATAGAACTAACAAGACTGTATAAATCTTCAGCATCTTTTATATTCCATCCAATTACAAAATTTTCATCCTTAAAAAAGTCATCCTTCATTTCATCATCTTCCCATTTTGATCCAGCTCCGAATATTGCCATAATATTTATTTTTTGTTATTAAAATCTTAATGTTGTTAAAAATGTTGCCTAACGGCCAGGGCTTTGCGCCGGTGCGGCAGTTTCGGAGCCGAGTTCTTTCGGTGACCGAAGACGAAGTTATGAAAAATACTGTTACAATTTTGCAACTAATTGCCGCTCTGGCGCCAAGCCCATGTTGTGCGTTCGTTTTATTTATTTTTAAATATTTTCTTGAGAATTTTATCTTTAGTTTTTAAAATTACAACTCCACAATCAGCATGACTTCCATAAAGCGATAATGCTTTTTCGCCTTCTAGTAAATCAATCGAAATTATATTTTCATTTGAAAAAAAATTCAATTTTTTCGAAATATTTGGGTAACGATTTAAATCTAATAAATAAGCGCCATGGTCAATATCTAAAACAAATAATATCACACATTTAGTTTTTTTATCAATCCCATCATTGATGTTTTCACCATCATTTACATTAATGTGAATAGTTTCTAAAAGATCATCTTTCGAAATTATCGAATCGCTTTTTATCTTATTTATTATCAATGTTAGTTGTTCTCTTTATCCGTTAAACCTTTTAAATTCTTAATCCAATTTTGATTTTCTTTTTTTGAAATCAGTGAATTTATCTTTGAGTCTTGGGCAAATGATGAAAATGAAAATAATAACATAATAAAATACAGTAGATTTTTCATTTTGGAGTTTTTGAATTTACGGATTTATGTTCAAAATGACGCACAACGGCCAGGGCTTCACGCAGTAGCGGCTTTTGGAACGAGTTCTTTCCCCTACCGCAAACAAAGTTATGGAAAAAACTAGTTCATTTTAAAACAAAAACAGCTATTGCGTTAAGCCCTTCGTTATGTGGATGTTGAATTTGATCTCAATCCTGATAAAATTCAAAATCTTCAAGTTGAGTCAGGAAATCTCGTAATAAATAAATTTTAATTATTTTATATATCTGCTACCGTTAGATATCTGAAGTTGTTAAAATTTGTAGTACGAATATATGCTGATTTATTGCAAGTTAGAGAAAAAAATTATTTGACTTTGTCATTTTTTTCTTCTAACTTAGCCAAGCCTTTTTTAGCGTCTTCGCTTTGAAAATCTATTTTCAGCAAATTCTTTTTGCAAAAGGCTTAGGCAAAAAATTGTCAATTTTCTTCCGCTTCAAATCAGCATACATCAGCAAAAAGTACTATTTATCCGAGAAGTTCCGGCTCAATTTCACATAACGCCCGGCAGCTTCACGCCGGTGCGGCAGTTTCAAAGCTGAGTTCTTTCGGTGACCGTAAACGAAGTTATGAAAAAGATTTGAACTGACGAGCACAAAAAGGCCGCTCTGGCGTTAAGCTGCTCGTTTGCTGCTGCCGTAAATTTTCGCTATCAGGTCAATTCTATATTTGTTTTGGAAATTGTCTTGTTCGATCCTGCGGGAGTCTTGTTCGATTTGGCGGATGCCTTGTTCGATTCGGCGGAAGCTTTGTTCGATTTGGCGGAAGCCTTGTTCGATTCGGCGGAAGTCTTGTTCAATTTGGCGGAAGTCTTGTTCGATTTGGCGGATGCCTTGTTCGATTTTACCAGAGCTTTGTTCGATTCTGCCGAAGCTTTGTTTATTTTTCTATAAAATCTTATATGATTTAAACGGCCTCGTTGATTTGTTTGATGTGAATTTTATAAGCTGTATTACAAGAAAATATTCGTTTAGAGCAAAATTAAATATTCGCTAAAGGTTCTGTTTAAAATTCGAAAGATTGGCTATTCGTAAACTGAGCCAAGGTTGCAGCAAACGCCAAGGGCTTTGCGAAGTTGCGGCAATTTCGGAGCCGAGTTCTTTCGGTGACCGGAAACGAAGTTATGAAAAATACTCGCTCAATTTTGCAGATTGTGCCGCAATTTTGCCAAGCCCACGTTAGCAGATGTACTTACAGTTCTATATCTAGTCCATCAAATTTACTCTTTTCTGTCGTTATCCATCTTTTATTCTTAAAAATAAATTTGACATCGAATATTTTAGTTTCGTTTACTTTGAAATCTAAACTATCGTTAAGTTCGCCTTTTTCTAATTTATAATGCATAATTAGTTCATCCTTTTTTAATTCTATTTTTGAAGTTAAATCTTGAGCTGTTATAAACGACGACCAATAGTTTTCAGGAATAAATTTTAGACTTTTTTGAGAAGTAATTTCTTTGAAAAGATAAAGATAACTTGCACAATATCCAGATCCTGTTCCGCAGGTTCTTAATCCGAAATATTCTCCATACATATTAAAACCTTCATAATAATTTTTCCAACAGCACGGGTAATTACTGTGGAAAAATCTTTCTTTTTCAATATTTTCCCGTTAGGTTTTATCTCTACTAGTAAATGAGTTTCAAAAGAATACTTTTTAGAAAGATCAATCGTGCAAAGAAAATAACTATTGGTTAATTTGTTTTTGTAAAACTTTCCGATTGTGTCACCCTCTTTTGCCTGATTCCAATTAGAATTTAATGTGTCAATTAAGTTGGTAGCTAATAAAAATTCAATGCCTTTTTGCTTAATAATATATCCGGAATCTTTGGCTTGAATTGTTTGAAGAAATTCTTCTTTTCTTTGATCAAAAGTTGAAATATCGCCTTTTTTAGTCTTGCAACTAGCAAAACTAAAAATTGTAAGATAAATGAATATGCGCAAAGTTTTCATAGTATATCTGCTAACGGCCAGGGCTTTGCGAAGTTGCGGCAATTTCGGAGCCGAGTACTTTCGGTGACTGGAAACGAAGTTATGGAAAAAACTAGAACAATTTTGCAGATTGTGCCGCAATTTTGCCAAGCCCATGTTGTGCGATCGTTATATTTCTACATCCCATTTCCAATTCTTTATCCCTATCTCATTCAATTTTTTTGTTGTAATTTCATCTGTCCAGTGAAAAATATTTGTATATTCAATAGTATTAGTAGTCATTAAAATTTTTACTGCTTGTTCTATTATATTTTTACGCTCATTTACTTTTGAGTTTTCGGCGAATGAAATTTGTAAAAGCTTTAAATTAGGTATTTTTTTAATATTTTCAATTTTACTAAGTCTTAAGTTATTGTTTATATGAATTCTTTTAAGCTTAGTTAATCTAGATAAGTTTGGAATTTCTTCCATTTTCGCCATTCCTTCAAATTCGATTTTCTCAAGGTTTTCCATTGAATTCAAAAAATCAAAATTTGGTATTTGCCTAACACGACTGAATTCTATATTTTTTATTTTTTTGAGGTTACTTAAAGAATCTAAATTTTTATAGCTCCCAAAAAGCAGATTAAGTTCTTCCAGGTCTTTTAGATCAATTAAGAAATCAAGGTTTTCCAATTTAATTCCTCTAAAAGTTATTTTTTTTAGGTTTGTTAATGCATGTATACTATCCAAACCTTTTTTCATACCATCAACGTATAAAGATTCTAAATCTTTAAAATTTTTAATAAATGAAACGTTGACTGCAATTGATTTTGTTTCTTCAATTCCAAAGTGTTTTAGTTTAGTATTAATTTGTAGTTGCGTGAAATCATGCGTATTGAACGATGCAATTGTAAACTTTCTAATGTTAGGAATTAATTTATAAAATGATAAACTTTGAATATCGTACCATAAAACTCTTAATCCAATGCTTGGATATTTTTCAAAAAAGTCATTTAGTATTTCCCAAGTTTTATCTTTGGGATCCTTGAATTGATAAAATTGAATTGAATGGATATTCTTTTCGGCAATAATTTCAGAAATATCTTTTCTATCTAAATCTTTATATATATTAATATTTCCACTAAAATTTCCCCATTTCTTATCCATAGATGTCATGATTACGTCTAGTTTTTTAATAATGTCGCACAACGGCCAGGGCTTCACGCAGTAGCGGCTTTTGGAACGAGTTCTTTCCCCTACCGCAAACAAAGTTATGGAAAAAACTAGTTCATTTTAAAACAAAAACAGCTATTGCGTTAAGCCCTTCGTTATGTGGATGTTGAATTTGATCTCAATCCTGATAAAATTCAAAATCTTCAAGTTGAGTCAGGAAATCTCGTAATAAATAAATTTTAATTATTTTATATATCTGCTACCGTTAGATATCTGAAGTTGTTAAAATTTGTAGTATGAATGTATGCTGATTTATTGCAAGTTAGAGAAAAAAATTATTTGACTTTGTCATTTTTTTCTTCTAACTTAGCCAAGCCTTTTTTAGCGTCTTCGCTTTGAAAATCTATTTTCAGCAAATTCTTTTTGCAAAAGGCTTAGGCAAAAAATTGTCAATTTTCTTCCGCTTCAAATCAGCATACATCAGCAAAAAGTACTATTTATCCGAGAAGTTCCGGCTCAATTTCACATAACGCCCGGCAGCTTTGCGAAGTTGCGGCAAGTTCAAAGCTGAGTTCTTTCGGTGACCAAAGACGAAGTTATGGAAAACTGACGAACAATTTAGCAGATTAGGCCGCAATTTTGCCAAGCTGCTCGTTAAATGCCGTTGCAAGACAAAACAATTTTTAATTTTTCAAAACTAACATTCAATATTTTAGATTTCTAAAATCAATTTTATTTAAAAACTATTCAAATCGATTTTTATAAAATTTCTATAACCCAGTTCCTACTCTTTTTCATTTTTTTTAATTCGAATATGTGAGAAAAAATCAACGCAAAGAATGAAATTATTTTTCTTCAATTTTTCGACACAGAAATACAACGCAAACTGAACTTTTAGTTCTTTAAAGGTGAAGACTTCATCAACAATGGCATTTAACGGCCAGGGCTTCACGCAGTAGCGGCTTTTGGAACGAGTTCTTTCCCCTACCGCAAACAAAGTTATGGAAAAAACTAGTTCATTTTAAAACAAAAACAGCTATTGCGTTAAGCCCTTCGTTATGTGGATGTTGAATTTGATCTCAATCCTGATAAAATTCAAAATCTTCAAGTTGAGTCAGGAAATCTCGTAATAAATAAATTTTAATTATTTTATATATCTGCTACCGTTAGATATCTGAAGTTGTTAAAATTTGTAGTACGAATGTATGCTGATTTATTGCAAGTTAGAGAAAAAAATTATTTGACTTTGTCATTTTTTTCTTCTAACTTAGCCAAGCCTTTTTTAGCGTCTTCGCTTTGAAAATCTATTTTCAGCAAATTCTTTTTGCAAAAGGCTTAGGCAAAAAATTGTCAATTTTCTTCCGCTTCAAATCAGAATACATCAGCAAAAAGTACTATTTATCCGAGAAGTTCCGGCTCAATTTCACATAACGCCAAGGGCTTTGCGAAGTTGCGGCAATTTCGGAGCTGAGTTCTTTCGGTGACCGGAAACGAAGTTATGGAAAATACTAGAACAATTTTGCAGATTGTGCCGCAATTTTGCCAAGCCCATGTTGTGCGCCGTTTTACTTTGCTTTTGCCAATAATCTACCAATATTTGTTAATCCCCAAATATTTTTATTGTCTTTATCTACAAGTCTTTTAACGGCTCCTTCCTTTTCTAACGCTTCTAAAATTAATTTGACAATTCGTGGAGTATATTTCAATTCTTTTGCAATTCCTTCGACAGTTCGAAATTTATATTTTCCCTCAAAACTTTTAGCAATATTACTTAATTGTGTATTGAAATCTTCATCCTTAAACTGATTAAGATCTTTGAAATTTTCAATATTAATTTCAAGTTCGTTTTCTTCACTTCCACCTTTATCAGTTTCGTTTGTCACTAAGAAATCAACTTTTTCTTCGGTTTCTTTAACTTCGGTTAATGCTTTATCGACTTTGATCTTGGTGTTTTCAATATCCTTTAATATTTTATCGCCAATTGTATTAATAAATTTATCGGAAAAATATCCGGCAACAAAACAAAAGCCCGCAAAAACGAAATAATTTGTGTTATTATAAGTAGCGGAAGATTTAATTAAATCACTCGATAACATATTCAATAATAATGGAACTAAAATTGCTGCACCGATGCTGCTAAAAATGTGTTTTAAAAATTCCCAGCTTCTTTGAGCGAAACCCAAATAATAATAGTACATATAATTTGCAAGACCAGCAAACGTCCCAACACAAATAATTATAGTTGCTAAAATTCCTTCATGACTCATATTTTCAATGTTTAAGTTTTTCTTTGACACAATTTTGGCAATGGCGCACAACGCCCGGGGCTTTGCGACGGTGCGGCAATTTCGGAGCCGAGTTCTTTCGGTGACCGAAAACGAAGTTATGAAAAATACTGTTACAATTTTGCAACTAATTGCCGCTCTGGCGCCAAGCCCATGTTAGCGGCTGTTGGACTTATTTTCTACCTAAAACTATGTAACATTCTTTATCTTTTTTTTCGCATATAATTAATTGCTCGAAGTTATCATTAAAATTCAAATCATATAATTCACCGATCGAAAACATGTCAGATTTCGCATCACTTGAACTTGAAAAAGATATATTCTGATTCTCTATTTTCCAGCTGAGCTTTTCTCTATATTCAGGATATATAATTAACAAAGTTTCATCTGATTTAAATTCAAATTTTGTACAAACATTTTTCATTGTAGTTATGCCGTTACAAACGTCTTTGCAATTACCCCACTCACCTATTAGTTTTTCACTTTGCGAATAAGATTTACAAGACATTACAATTAAAAGTATAGAAATTATTTCTTTCAAACTATTAGAATTTATGGTTTATTTCGAATTCTGCGCCACAATAGCCGCTAACGCCAAGGGCTTTGCGAAGTTGCGGCAACTTCAAAGCTGAGTTCTTTCGGTGACCGAAAACGAAGTTATGAAAAATACTGGTTCAATTTTGCAGAATGTGCCGCAATTTTGCCAAGCCCAGGTTAGCTGTAGCCCTTTATTTTCCACACATCAATTCATATCCAAGCTGTGTGTAATAAAATTTTCCATTATCAACATCCAAGCTACCGCCAACTTCGTCAAATTCTAAAAAAAACAACAAGTTTCCTCCTTTTTATCGTATAAAATTTGATAAAATTTTTCTTTAATTTGATTATACGCATCTAATCCTTTCTCTTTTAAATAAAAACTTGGAGTCCAAATTTCTCTATAAAGTCCATCATCTGTATATTCGGTACTAAGTCGTCTCGAAACGAAATGCTCTGTCGTTTTATAAAATAAATCCGTTCTTATTATTTCATCTTTCCCGAACGAAAATCTAAAAGCTTCTGGGCCACAAAAAGTTCGTTTGTAAGATTGAGTGTAAGCAGTGTCAAAATTTTGCGCATTTGAATAAATCGCAATATTTAGAAATAGGAAAATAATAATTTTTTTCATACTAAGATTTTTAACGCAATTTGAGCAGGTTACAGCTAACGCCCGGCAGCTTTATGAAGTTGCCGGCAATTTCGGAGCCGAGTACTTTCGGTGACCGTGAACGAAATTATGAAAAAGATTTGGTCTAACGAGCACAAAAACAGGCAATTTCATAAAACTGCTTGTTGGCTGTTAGTTGTTGCTAATATACACCACAAATAAAAATGCTTCCATTTACAGGCTCAATCCAAATATCTGTATTTCCATAAATTGCGTGTAAATAACCTTTATGAAGTTTTATTTTTTGAATTTGTAATTTACTTGACTTTGATTTTTCACACTCTAAAACTACATTCTTTTCCCAAAATAATTTTCCTTTTTTTAATGCTTTAATTGTTTGCATATCGTTTTCCACGAAATACACAATCCCTTTATATTTAAATCCTCTAAATTCTGTTTCTGTAAAATCTATTGATGTCGATTCTGTTGAGATTTTTTCAGAATTACTTTTTTGACCAAAAATATTGTTGACTGATAAAAAGACAAACAAAATAATGCATAGTGTCTTCATAAGAAAAAAAATTACTTTACAATTACAGCCAACGCCCGGCAGCTTTGCGAAGTTGCGGCAACTTCAAAGCTGAGTTCTTTCGGTAACCAAAGACGAAGTTATGGAAATCTGACGAACAATTTAGCAGATTAGGCCGCAATTTTGCCAAGCTGCTCGTTAAATGCCGTTGCAAGACAAAACAATTTTTAATTTTTCAAAACAAACATTCAATATTTAGATTTCTAAAAATCAATTTTATTTAAAAACTATTCAAATCGATTTTTATAAAATTTCTATAACCCAGTTCCTACTCTTTTTCATTTTTTTTAATTCGAATATGTGAGAAAAAATCAGCGCAAAGAATGAAATTATTTTTCTTCAATTTTTCGACACAGAAATACAACGCAAACTGAACTTTTAGGTCTTTAAAGGTGAAGACGTCATCAACAATGGCATTTAACGCCAAGGGCTTTGCGATGTTGCGGCAATTTCGGAGCCGAGTACTTTCGGTGACCGCAAACGAAGTTATGAAAAATACTGGTTCAATTTTGCAAAAAATGCCGCAATAGCGCCAAGCCCATGTTAGCCGTTGTTCATTCTTCCCTTTTATCTGGTTCTATTATAAGAAATTTACTTTCATTTCCTTTCTCAAACTGAAAAGTGATTAATAATTTTCCATCTATAAATAACTTTTCTCCAACAGAACAAAATCCGCTACAAGTTAAAGTGTCTTTTAATGTAATAGCTTTTGCGTAGCAATATTTGTATGAACTTTCTACTTTGATTGGTTTCGTTTTTTGTCCTTTTTTAATATTAGAAAAATTATAAATTTTTCCTCTCACATTTACTTCTAGATTTTTAAAATCTTCATTTGTATCATTTTTAAAAGTTAGCTCTAAATTACCTTTTTGTTGAAAAGAAAATATTAATAAGCTTAAACTTAAAATGACTAAGATTTTTAATTTCATATTACTTTTTTTAAAAACGAAAATTTCCGGTTTGGCGAGCGAATAACGGCTAACGCCCGGCAGCTTCACGCCGGTGCGGCGGTTTCGGAGCCGAGTGCTTTCGGTGACCGAAAACGAAGTTATGAAAAAGATTTGAACTGACGAGCACAAAAAGGCCGCTCTGGCGTTAAGCTGCTCGTTTGCTGCTGCCGTAAATTTTCGCAATCAGGTCAAATTCTATATCTGTTTTGGAAATTGTCTTGTTCGATTCTGCGGAAGCCTTGTTCGATTCGGCGGAAGTCTTGTTCGATTTGGCGGATGCTTTGTTCAATTCGGCGGATGCCTTATTCGATTCGGCGGAAGCTTTGTTCGATTTGGCGGATGCTTTGTTCGATTCGGCGGATGCCTTGTTCGATTTTACCAGAGCTTTGTTCGATTCTGCCAGAGCCTTGTTTGATTTTGCCAGAGCCTTGTTCGATTCTGCCAAAGCTTTGTTCGATTCTGCCAGAGCCTTGTTCGATTCTGCCAGAGCCTTGTTCGATTTTGCCAGAGCTTTGTTCGATTTTGCCAGAGCTTTGTTCGATTCTGCCAGGGCTTTGTTTATTTTTCTATAAAATCTTATGTGATTTAAACGGTCTCATTGATTTGATTGGTGTGAATTTTATAAGCTGTATTACAAGAAAATATTCGTTTGGAGCAAGATTAAATTTTGCAAAAATTCCGCCTAAAAATTCGAAAGATTGGCTGTTCGCAAACTGAGCCGAGGTTGCAGCAAACGCCCGGCAGCTTCACGCCGGTGCGGCGGTTTCTGAGCTGAGGACTTTCGGTAACCGTGAACGAAGTTATGAAAAAAGGGCGAACAATTTGACACAAAACGGCCGCTCTGGCGTTAAGCTGCTCGTTAGAGGCTGGTTCATTAATTTCTCGTAAAATAAATTCCTAAAATTAACGAACCAACTGTTCCTAGCAAACTTGCAATAAATATCACTGGATTATTTCTAGATTGTTTTGTTATCAACTTTATTGAAAAATAGCAAATTATATAACTTCCAATCAGAGAGAAATAAAAAATTCTTTTAAAAATAAAAATTGAAATAATAAAGAAAATACTTCCTAATACGGTTCCTAAAAATAATCCGATAATACTTCCTGTTATTGTAGTTGAAGTAATTTTTTTATCATTAATATAGGCTTGGGATTCATTAAATTTATTTGTAACCAAATTCTCTAATTGGTCTTTTGTTAAAATCTCAGAGGCAACAAATTGTTTTATAAATTCTAAATCCGAATAATCTTTTGTTAAGTCGTACACTTCTTTGGAAATTCTACCGATTTCAGTTTGGTGTGTTTTTTCAAATTCAATATCTGCAAGAAATTTTGTAAGCCCTCCTCTATTTTCAATTTCGTTTAAAATATTATTATCAGCTTTTCCAGAATAATCAATCATAGTATTATATGCGTCCATTAAATCTTTATCGCTATAATTCTTATAATTCATAATTGTAAATATTTGTTCCGGTTAATAAATTGTTGAATTTTGGGAGAACTAGCCTCTAACGCCAAGGGCTTTGCGAAGTTGCGGCAATTTCAAAGCTGAGTTCTTTCGGTGACCGGAAACGAAGTTATGGAAACTAACGAACTATTTTGCAGATTGTGCCGCAATTTTGCCAAGCCCAGGTTGGGCGATCGTATGACCATATCTTACATTGGAGAATATTTCATTTTATCTATCTCGTTGGAATACTTTTTAATTAAATCAGTTGATTGAAATTCAGTTTCATTCGGTAATCCAGGATTAAATTTTAATATTTCATTATTCTTTAATGTGGCCAAAAGAAGAATACCTGAAATTTCTATTTTTTTGTTTGTAATCGGATTGTATTTAGATTTTTTAAAACTTTGTTCTGAAGTGAAAACTGGGGTAAACGATTTTCCTTTTTGAACATAATTTTGTAAAATTATTGCCGACGAATTTGGAACTTCATCTGATAAAATTACAAACACTTTTTGTTTAAATATTTCATCAGTAATTTTCGTAAACTCTTCTTTTTGTATTTTGACTTCAGTATTTTTAATCTTATTACAAGATAATACAAACAGAATCGGAATTATATAATGTAGTTTCATAGATTTTTCTTTATATGTCGCCTAATGCCCGGCAGCTTCACGCCGGTG
Source organism: Flavobacterium sp. 3HN19-14 (assembly GCF_051373205.1). Classification (NCBI taxonomy): domain Bacteria; kingdom Pseudomonadati; phylum Bacteroidota; class Flavobacteriia; order Flavobacteriales; family Flavobacteriaceae; genus Flavobacterium; species Flavobacterium sp. 3HN19-14. The sequence goes on along the minus strand of NZ_JBPPZT010000001.1, from coordinate 2,457,869 downwards.
CGGCGGTTTCGGAACAGAGTTCTTTCGGTGACCGTGAACGAAGTTATGAAAAAAGACGAACAATTTGCACAAAATGCCGCACTGGCGTGAAACTGCATGTTGGGCGATCGCTTTTTATTTTTGGACAGATTTACAATCGTTAGTTAGGTTTTCTTTTTTTAATTCTGTTTGGAAGTTCGAAGGCAAAATCATTATAGATTCACAGTAATCTTTCCTTTCATACAACTTAGTTTTTTCATTATATAAAATTGCTAAGGTTGATCCGTAATTAGAATTATACCACCAAAGATTAAATCATCATCTACATATAAGCTCCAGTAATGGAATTTGCTGAAACTTTCATTTAGATTTTGTTGAAATAAGATTTTATTTTTCGAATCTCTAATGGCAAAAATTAACGTGCCATCATTAAATTCCTTCATAATTATATTTCTGTGCTGCTTCTTAGAGTTATGGATATTATACAGTCCAGCCTCTTTAATAAATCCATTTGAAATACTTTGTGTTTTTAAATCTGAGTTTCTGCATGAAACCAAAATTAAAATAGAAGCTATAATTAAGTATTTTTTCATTTTTATTAGATGTAGATTTTCCGACTCGTTCTTCAAAGTGTCGCCCAACGGCCAGGGCTTTGCGCCGGTGCGGCAGTTTCGGAGCCGAGTTCTTTCGGTGACCGGAAACGAAGTTATGGAAAAAACTGTTACAATTTTGCAATTGATTGCCGCTCTGGCGCCAAGCCCATGTTATGACCAGTGCATATTTTTTTACATTTTATCTTTTTTCGCACGATTGAAATATCTCAAAACTAATTGAGCATTTTCTTTTTCTGTTTTGCCACCTTTTGAATAAGGAATTATATGGTCAACTTCCGCATCTTCAATTGCCAATATTTTTTGTTTTGATATAGCGCAATATGGATTTTGTTTAAATAATTCTTCTTTAATTGAAAATGAAAAAGTTCTTTGCTGATATGATTTATCTCCAATTACTTTCTCCAACATGTCCATATACATTTTAAATCTTTTCTTTACGTTATCTGTATCAGAAGTTTTGAATCCAATTACTTCTTGAAACTTTGGATCTTCAATCATCAATTCTAATAAGCCTTCTCTAATTAAATCTGCGTTAGATAAAACTTCGTTCTTAGAATAATTTACAAATCCTACCATTTGGAGATCAAATAACGCCATGTTTAATTGTCTTGTCCATTTTCCTTGTTCAGATTCATTTCCGGAAATATATCTTTTGAAAGATTTATCTCCAAAAACTGTTTTTACTAAATCCAAACAATGTTCGAAGCGATTTTTATATTCAATTCTTTTCTCTTTGCTTAAGCTTTTATTGTCACGCAATTCTTTATTACAGAATTGCTTCATTGAGGATTTGTAATTGATATAAGATTTTTCAGATAATGCAAGAAATCGTAAAATCATTCCTCTGTAAATCATTCTGTTTTTGAAATTTGGTTTTTGAACCAAAGAATTAAACGTTGAATTTTCACTTAAGTCAGCTAATAACTTTATGTAATCTCCACGATAAACTGTATTTCGAATTTCATCTTCATTTAGTTTGGTTGAACCTGTATTTAGTCTTTCAAATATCTCAAATTTGATATCTTCGTTTGATTCCTTTTTTATTATGATAGAGTGAAGCGTTGTCGTTTTAATTTTTGTCTGTTGATCTTTATCTAAATCAGTATACTTTTTTCTGTTCAAATCGGATAAGACTTTTAAGCCGCTTAATTTAAATTCATCTCCATTCGGGAATTTTCCATCCAGAAACGATAAAAATGAAGTTAATCTTTGTTGACCATCAATAACAGAATAAGAACCATCCTTATCTTCTGCAAGGTAAATAACTGGAATTGGAACATCGAGAAGTATAGATTCTATAAGTCTGCTAGCAATTTGCACAGGTGCCACAAAGTTTCGTTGATATTCTGGTTGAAGCGCAAGTTCTCCATCTTGTCGCATACTTAGAAACTCTCTAATTGAAAAATCTTTAGCTTGCCAAACGATTTTTCTTTCGGTACTTTCAATATCTAACGTGTCGTCTTCTTGATTATAAAATTCTTCAGATTCGATATTCTCAATAGTTTCAGTAATCAAATCTTTCGGTTCTAATTCAGTCATAAAAGTTATTTATTTTTGTTGATACAGTTTGGTTTATGTGCAATTTTGGCCGCATTGGTCATAACGCCCGGCAGCTTCACGCCGTTGCGGCAATTTCGAAGCCGAGTTCTTTCGGTGACCGAGAACGAAGTTATGAAAATTACTCGAACAATTTTGCACAAAATGCCGCAATGGCGTGAAACTGCTTGTTGTGTGCCGTTGCAGTAGAAAAACAATAACTTTCAAGTTTCAGAAAACTTTGCGAACCCAAATATTTCAAATTTACTTCTTCCCTATTTCGCAATAAAATTCGCTTTGAGCAAATTACCGTTTTTAAATTGAGTACTACACAGACTTTCCAATTTTCGACAAAGTTACCAGAACGAAAATCGACAAAACATTCCCAAAAAAATGATCAAGAAATTCGACAATGTATTCGACAATATAATAAAAGGTTCTCGGGCAACGATTCAACGCTTAGCAATGGCACACAACGCCAAGGGCTTTGCGAAGTTGCGGCAATTTCGAAGCCGATTACTTTCGGTGACCGCGAACGAAGTTATGGAAAAAAGTAGAACAATTTTGCACAAGAAGGCCGCAATTTCGCCAAGCCCATGTTGGCTGCTGTTTTGTACTAATTCTTAATCCAACCCACATTTTTTAAATTTTTTATTTGAGGAAAAATATCATCTTTTGTATTAGGAATTCCGTCAGTTCCAGATGAAAATAATAAATAATTTTCTCCTTTCTTTTTGTAATTATAATAACCCCTTTCTTTATTTTTTATTGGTTGAGTAACATCAACTATAGAGACAAATTCATTTTTTTTTAATAACTCTTTTAAACTGTCTGGATATTTACCATTTTCAATTTTGTAATACTCAATATTTTTGATCAATCCATTAAGTTCCATCTGAGAAAGTTTCTCCCATTCCTTTTTGCCAGAATCTGAAACAAATCCTACATAATATAATGTTGAGTATACAAACACAGTGAAAAGCATACAAGCTATTCCAATAATTACTAATTTTTTGTCTTTATATTTTATTAAGCCATATAAAGTTAATCCAGCTCCAACAAAAAAACCGACAAGTGGAATGATTCCTAAAAGTCCCAATAAATAAGGCGGCTTTGAATTTGATTCAATACCATTTCTGCGCAAAGTATTTTCATTCGTTGTCATTGTATATACGATTTGTTTAAAATAGCAGCCAACGCCAAGGGCTTTGCGAAGTTGCGGCAATTTCGGAGCCGAGTTCTTTCGGTGACCGTGAACGAAGTTATGGAAAAAAGTAGAACAATTTTGCAGATTGTGCCGCAATTTTGCCAAGCCCATGTTGTGCGACGCCAAATTATGAGGTGGCGATTTCAAAATCTTTAAACTTAAAATTCAAAGTTATCGACGGTAATCCAAAACCTAAAAGGAAAACAAATTCAACAGTAAAGATTTCATTGTCAAACATAAAATTTACTGTACTTATTTCCAGCTCATTCATTTTATGATTTCCTTTTAATTGTAGATTTCTAATATCTTTAAAAGTTAAAGTCTTTTTATTATTTAATATTTCAACCTTTATTCTCAAAGTCTTTTGTGAGAAGTCAATATCTAATTTCTCAACATTGGCATCATGTAATTCTAAACTGTTTAGTATTTCGATTTTAGTCATTAATTTATCGTGTTGCTGTGATTGGTGTCGCACAACGCCAAGGGCTTTGCGAAGTTGCGGCAATTTCGAAGCCGAGTTCTTTCGGTGACCGGAAACGAAGTTATGGAAAATATTGGTTCAATTTTGCAGATTGTGCCGCAATTTTGCCAAGCCCATGTTGGCTGTTCGTTATGACATTTACATAATACCTTTTAAAATATTTTTAATTATTTTTTCATCATAGATTTCATTTCTGATAATTCTTTTACGACGGTCAAAATTGAAGTCGGAATATGAAATTTCAATTAACTTAATTCCATTCTCAGGCAAAACTGTACGACGACGTTCATCATAAAGTTTTCTTTGTTCTCCACGGTGCATTCCGCTTACTGTAAGTTTGTTTGGTTTGTCGAAAAAATTTACACTTTCAGTGTGTTGCAATTCTCGATATTCTATAACAAGATTTAGTTTTTCATAGAATGAATCAACTGGCAATTTTGCAGAATATCCGTTTGAATTACTATCGCCGAGTAAAAAATTAAACTTATGTTGGCGAGACGATTTCAAATTTAAAACTTTGTCGCATAAATCGAGAATGTAATGTTCATCTTTATTTAAATCTTTTGATTTCGAAGTAAAGGTTTTTTTTTACATTTTTTTTCGGATTAGCAACAGGAAAAAAATTATCTGAAATTTTAATTCTACCAGATTTTATTAATGAATTTAAATCATTGATTTGTAAATCAGTAATTCCGTAATCATCTCTTCCATAAAAGCCGAGATTTCTCATTTTTTGTCTTATAGCTTTTTGATCTGATGGAGCAGTTTTATTTCGTAAAACAATTAGCTTTTCAATTTCTGTAATTTCTGATTTAGTAAAAATATTTTTCCCTTTCACGATAAGAAATGTTGTAGTTTAGTCAGATTTTCAATATAATGACAGCCAACGGCCAGGGCTTTGCGAAGTTGCGGCAACTTCAAAGCCGAGTACTTTCGGTGACCGTAAACGAAGTTATGAAAAATACTAGCTCAATTTTGCACAAAAAGGCCGAAATTTCGCCAAGCCCATGTTGGGTGCAGCCAGAACTTAAGTTCAAACAACTTCGACAAAAATTTCAAAATAAACGCAACGATTTTCAAACTGGTTGCAGCCCAACGCCAAGGGCTTTGCGAAGTTGCGGCAATTTCGGAGCCGAGTACTTTCGGTGACCGAAAACGAAGTTATGGAAAAAAGTAGAACAATTTTACAGATTGTGCCGCAATTTTGCCAAGCCCAGGTTGGGCGATCGCTTGACTAAGTTTCTAAATTTTGCTTAACATCTTTATTTTCTAATTTGTCAATTTTAATTTTTAAAAGACTGAATAAATTATAAATAATAATCAAGACAATGAAAACTGCCCAAACATTAAATTCAATATCTGTATTTGTATTTTTTTTTAATTAGGTGTTAGTCCGAAACTTTAATAAAATCATATAAATTTTCTTTTCCTTTTTTGTCTTCAGAATCTAATTGGAGAATATCTTCATAAATACTCTTTTGGTTAAATAGTGCGTTATTTTGATTTTGTAATGCTCTATAAGAATCTGTAACATTTCCAATTAAAATGTAAACTATAATTAGTGCAGAACAATACAAAACAAAGCGCAAACCAATAAAAAATTTTAGGTTAGATTTTATCATATTGTCAGTTTAATACGGATTTTTCAATAAGTGTCGCCCAACGGCCAGGGCTTTGCGCCGGTGCGGCGGTTTCGGAGCCGAGTACTTTCGGTGACCGAGAACGAAGTTAAGAAAAAAGTAGTTCAATTTTGCAACTAATTGCCGCTCTGGCGCCAAGCCCATGTTGGCTGTCAGTTGCATTATTTTTTCTTATTCATTTTATATCTTTTTTCGACAAAATAATAAATCGCATCTAAATCAGAATCCCTTAAATTTGGAAAAGATGGCATTAATCCCCAACCTTCTGAGCGATATTTTTTTGCTATTTTATCTCCTTGAATCAACATTTTTTGAGGATTTTTGGTATAATTATAAAGCCAATCCTTTTTACGTAATTTAGTTATATCTCCTAAAGCTGGTGCAGTCATCCTTCTATTCATACCTATAAAATGACAGGAAGCACAATCTCGTTCGAAAATACTTTGTCCTTTTATATAGATTGAATCACTAATGCCAAATTTATCATTTTCAGAGTATTCACGTGATTTAGAAGAAGAAAATATAACGCAAACAAGTAGTAGAAATATTGACGAAAAAATATATTTAATCATATCTTAATTTTTTACGCGATTTCGTTTCAGCAATTGCAGCCAACGGCCAGGGCTTCACGCAGTAGCGGCTTTTGGAACGAGTTCTTTCCCCTACCGCAAACAAAGTTATGGAAAAAACTAGTTCATTTTAAAACAAAAACAGCTATTGCGTTAAGCCCTTCGTTATGTGGATGTTGAATTTGATCTCAATCCTGATAAAATTCAAAATCTTCAAGTTGAGTCAGGAAATCTCGTAATAAATAAATTTTAATTATTTTATATATCTGCTACCGTTAGATATCTGAAGTTGTTAAAATTTGTAGTACGAATGTATGCTGATTTATTGCAAGTTAGAGAAAAAAATTATTTGACTTTGTCATTTTTTTCTTCTAACTTAGCCAAGCCTTTTTTAGCGTCTTCGCTTTGAAAATCTATTTTCAGCAAATTCTTTTTGCAAAAGGCTTAGGCAAAAAATTGTCAATTTTCTTCCGCTTCAAATCAGAATACATCAGCAAAAAGTACTATTTATCCGAGAAGTTCCGGCTCAATTTCACATAACGGCCAGGGCTTCACGCAGTAGCGGCTTTTGGAACGAGTTCTTTCCCCTACCGCAAACAAAGTTATGGAAAAAACTAGTTCATTTTAAAACAAAAACAGCTATTGCGTTAAGCCCTTCGTTATGTGGATGTTGAATTTGATCTCAATCCTGATAAAATTCAAAATCTTCAAGTTGAGTCAGGAAATCTCGTAATAAATAAATTTTAATTATTTTATATATCTGCTACCGTTAGATATCTGAAGTTGTTAAAATTTGTAGTACGAATATATGCTGATTTATTGCAAGTTAGAGAAAAAAATTATTTGACTTTGTCATTTTTTTCTTCTAACTTAGCCAAGCCTTTTTTAGCGTCTTCGCTTTGAAAATCTATTTTCAGCAAATTCTTTTTGCAAAAGGCTTAGGCAAAAAATTGTCAATTTTCTTCCGCTTCAAATCAGCATACATCAGCAAAAAGTACTATTTATCCGAGAAGTTCCGGCTCAATTTCACATAACGCCCGGCAGCTTTGCGAAGTTGCGGCAACTTCAAAGCTGAGTTCTTTCGGCGACCGGAAACGAAGTTATGGAAAACTGACAAACTTTTTTGCAGATTAGGCCGCAATTTTGCCAAGCTGCTCGTTGTATGCTGGTTTAATTATTTGCAGCCGTTTGATTCTTGGACAGTTTTTCCTTTGCTTGTATTATCTGTAACAAAATAAATAAGTGAGTTTGCGTTTTCGTCATCAACTTTTAAGTCAGGATTTATGACACAAACTTCGAATGCTATATTTTTCTTTTCTAACATTTTTTTCAAATTTATTCCAACAATCGAATAATTTTTTGTTAGTGACTTTAAATTAATTTTTTGTTGAAGTTTTCCAGTTGAAGCAATTTTTATACTATTTGAATCAATTGTTTCTATGTAACCTTCTTTTTGAATGAACTCAGTCATTTTAATTGATTCAATAAAAAATCCATCAGACAAAACTGTAAATGTTTTTTCATCGTTATCAAATTCAATTTTGTGCTTGTCTGGACAAATCCAACAGCTTTGGAATAAAATCAACACAAGTAACAAAATTATTTTTCTCATAAATTCTTTGCGTTCCGTTCGGTAAAACTTGCATACAACGGCCAGGGCTTCACGCAGTAGCGGCTTTTGGAACGAGTTCTTTCCCCTACCGCAAACAAAGTTATGGAAAAAACTAGTTCATTTTAAAACAAAAACAGCTATTGCGTTAAGCCCTTCGTTATGTGGATGTTGAATTTGATCTCAATCCTGATAAAATTCAAAATCTTCAAGTTGAGTCAGGAAATCTCGTAATAAATAAATTTTAATTATTTTATATATCTGCTACCGTTAGATATCTGAAGTTGTTAAAATTTGTAGTACGAATATATGCTGATTTATTGCAAGTTAGAGAAAAAAATTATTTGACTTTGTCATTTTTTTCTTCTAACTTAGCCAAGCCTTTTTTAGCGTCTTCGCTTTGAAAATCTATTTTCAGCAAATTCTTTTTGCAAAAGGCTTAGGCAAAAAATTGTCAATTTTCTTCCGCTTCAAATCAGCATACATCAGCAAAAAGTACTATTTATCCGAGAAGTTCCGGCTCAATTTCACATAACGCCCGGCAGCTTCACGCCGGTGCGGCGGTTTCGGAGCTGAGTTCTTTCGGTGACCGTGAACGAAGTTATGAAAAATACTCGAACAACCTGCAACTGATTGCCGCTCTGGCGTTAAGCTGCTCGTTGGCTGATGTGCAACTTCATTCAATACTATTTTGTTTATAATTTACCAACATTTTTATCCAATTTTCTTTTATTTGTAACACATGGATTGTATCACTTTCATATTTTAAAACTTTAAAACGATGGTCATATATTGTTAATATACTATCATTATCAGAATAGTTCCAGCTATTATTTTTCTCATTTCCCTCTATTGAAAAAAAAGAATTTTCGTCATTTAAAATATTTCTGTTTTCACAATCTCCATTTGAGAAAAATTTTATATAGTCACGAACTATCGCTTTATTTTTTACTTGGCCACTATCTATGTAAACCCATCTTTTATCTGCGCTTAAAAGTAAATTTTCTAATCTGCTTTTCTGACAAGAAGAAAAAATTTGAAATGCGATAAGGCACAATATTATTTTTTTCATTTTCTATCAATTTTGTTTTTGCGCAATCTTGACGCATTTCAGCCAACGGCCAGGGCTTTGCGCCGGTGCGGCAATTTCGGAGCCGAGTTCTTTCGGTGACCGAGAACGAAGTTAAGAAAAAAGTAGTTCAATTTTGCAACTAATTGCCGCTCTGGCGCCAAGCCCATGTTATATGCCGCACTTTTTTTTTATTTTTTATTGTCGTTAAATATTTTTATATATTTTTGTATAATCATGTATAAGGTTGTGTAATGCTATGGAAAAATATTTAACTGTTAAACAAGCTGCTGATATTCTCAGTGTTAGCCCAGAAACGTTGAGACGATGGGATAATAGTGGTAAATTTAAAAGTTTACGCCACCCAATTAATAATTATCGTGCTTACTCCGAAGAACAGCTTCAAAATTTGGTTGAGGAAATGCAACTTCAAATCGAATATACTAAAAAAGATACTATTGCAGAAGTTATTCAGCCATATTTTTCAACTGAATATGGGCAATTATTTAATTATGACGCAATTAAATATTTAAAAAAATTAGAATCCAATTCGATAGATTTAATTTTTGCAGATCCGCCTTATAATATTAAAAAAGCTGAGTGGGATACATTTTCTAGCCAAAAAGAATATGTTGAATGGAGCATGACTTGGATTACCGAAGCCCATAGAGTTTTAAAAAAAACTGGTTCATTATATATTTGTGGTTTTTCTGAAATATTAGCGGATATTAAATGGGCTGCATCCCCAATGTTTAAAGGTTGTAAATGGCTAATTTGGTTCTATAGAAATAAAGCAAACTTAGGGAATGATTGGGGTAGATCACATGAAAGTATATTACATTTTAGAAAATCGAAAGACTTTATTTTTAATGTTGATAATGTACGAATTCCGTATAATGAACATACTCTAAAATATCCTAAAAGAACACAAGCTGAAAGTTCACAATATTCAAACGGAAAAAAACGTGAAGCTATTTGGGAACCACATCCATTAGGAGCTAAACCAAAAGATGTAATCGAGATTCCAACTATTTCAAACGGAGCGTGGGAAAAATTTCCTCATCTAACTCAAAAACCGGTTGAATTGCTACGAAAAATAATCTTATCTTCTTCAAACGCGAATGATTTGATACTTGACCCATTCGGTGGTTCTGGTACTACCTTTGCAGTTGCCGAAGCTTACAATAGAAGATGGATTGGCACGGAATTAGAATTACAATATTGTGATGTAATTAAAAATCGTTTAACAGATATAGACCATATTTCAAGAATTTCTGGCGAAAAAGATGAACTTGCTTCAAATAGTCGGCGGAAAAAGTTACGTGGTTAATAAAACTTTATAATCCGCAGTTATCAATTCAGAAAATCTCTTCATGTGATTTGAATATGGTTTCTTTGATGCGTTTGGTGGTGGATCTAAATAATAGATGCCGTCAAGTTTAGTAAGAAATTTTGTGTAAACCATAAATAAACCAGAAACCAAAGTAAAGCTGATATTATTAGTATCTTTTCTTTGGACATCATTCAAGAAAATTCCAATTACTTTTTGCGGATGTTCTACGAATCTTTCTAAAAGAATTTTATCAATAAACATTTTTCCAAGCCTATCTTTTGAAGTAGTTTTTACAGATACAACTACTTCGTTTTCATCCAATGAATTAGCTGTCGATTGGACTTTCTCATGTGGAGATAAAATTAAATCATTTTCACATTTATATGTTTTTGAACCTTCATCTGTTTCATAAGGAATTTGCAAAACTAATTTTTTATTTACTACTCCGATTTCAGTAAAGACAACTTTTATAAGTTCTTCAAATCTGTTGCCAACGTGCTTTCTTGCGCTATTTTCCGCTACTAACAAATCTAAGCCTGCTCCGATTGATTGTTGAATTGTGTATAAAGTTTTGTCAATGCAGTCTTTTTCAGATTGATTAACTGGTTGATTCGATTTAATTTTTTCAAAAATTTGTTTCAATTCAACAAAGCATTTTTCAAAATCTTCTGTTTTAGTCAAGAAAAGATTGTTGTTAATTGGTCTTACATATTTGGTTGTGCCGGCAATTAACGAAGTGAAAATGGTGTAATCATTTTTTACTTCCGATTTGCTTAATACATTTGGAAGATATTGTAATACTCTATGTGTAATTTCTCCAAATTGGTCAATATTCTGTTTAACCCTTTGTAAATCCTGATCTAATGGAACCATTTTTTATTTTCAAATATACTCTTTTCTTTTTATGCGCAAAACTTTTCCGCAATATTGGGAGTGTGGCATATAACTCATAAATATATGCAAATTAAGATTTTAATCATTTGAAATTATAATTGTAATTGTTTACAAATATTTACTATTGTTTGTAAGACCTGTGTATCGAAAATAAATGTAATAAATAAAATCAAAATGTTATTGCAAATTTTGTTTTTAGAAATAATTTCAATTTACTATGCATGCATAATATATTTTTATTATCTTTGACTCGAGGGCATAGCCCGAACTGACGCAATAAATCATCATAGTAACTTATGAAAGATAAAACTATAGATTATATTCTTCGTGCAACCTGGCAGGCCGTGTCCAGAATGTACAATGAGGAGGCGCAAAAATACGGCGCTACAATGGCAACCGGATTTGCCTTACTTAGTATAGACAAGGAAAACGGAACGCCATCGACAGCCTTCAGGTCCAAAATGGGAATGGAAGCGACAAGCCTTACACGCACCTTAAAAAATATGGAGGAAAAAGGGTTGATAATCCGAAAGAAAAACCCCGAAGATGGTCGCGGCGTATTGATCTACCTTACGGAATTCGGCAAAGAAAAACGGGAATTATCAAAAAATAACGTCCTGAAATTCAATGAAAAAGTGCGCCAAAACGTTACCGAAGAACAATTTAGGAATTTTGTAGAAGTTGCTGAAGTCATCAACGAACTCATACTCGACAAAAATATATTCAATGCGACAGAGTAACTGGATATGGAAACATCAACCGCATTTTATCGAAAAATCTAATATAATAATGATCGCTAAATATAAATTTTACATTCATGAAAAGAGTAATTAAAAAAGTGGCCGTCATCGGATTCCGGAATTATGGGCTCCGGAATAGCCTGTCACTTTGCCAATATTGGCGTAGAAGTACTTTTACTCGACATTTTGCCGCGTGAACTTACGGAAGCCGAAACCAAAAAAGGACTTACGCTGGAAAATAAAATTGTTCGTAACAGAATCGTCAACGAACATTTGGCAAATGCTTTAAAATCGAAGCCTTCTCCTATTTACCACCAAAAATTTGCTTCGAGAATTGCTACAGGAAATACAACTGACGATCTTCCGAAAATCGCTGATGCAGATTGGATTATCGAAGTAGTTGTTGAAAGACTCGACATTAAAAAATCGGTTTTTGAGCAGATCGAAAAATACAGGAAACCAGGAACGCTGATTACTTCCAATACTTCCGGAATTCCAATTCATTTTATGAGCGAAGGCAGAAGCGAAGATTTTCAGCAGCATTTCTGTGGAACGCATTTCTTCAATCCGGCGCGTTATTTGAAATTATTCGAAATCATTCCGTGACCGAAAACTTCAACGGAAGTATTAGATTTCCTGAGTAATTATGGAGAAAAATTCCTCGGAAAAACATCGGTCGTAGCCAAAGATACGCCAGCATTTATCGGCAATAGGATTGGAATTTTCGGAATTCAAAGTCTTTTCCATTTGGTAAAAGAAATGGGATTGACGATTGAAGAAGTAGATAAACTGACTGGCCCAGGTAATTGGAAGACCAAAATCTGCAACTTTCAGAACTGTTGATGTAGTTGGATTAGATACTTTGGTTCACGTCGCCAACGGATTATACGAAGGCGTTCCGAATGACGAAGCGCACGATTTGTTCCAGCTACCGGATTTCATCAAAAAAATGCTCGAAAACAAATGGCTGGGCAGTAAAACCGGTCAGGGATTTTATAAAAAAGTAGATAAAGATATCTTGTCTTTAGATTTGGAGACATTGGAATATCGCGCTGCAAAAAAAGCGTCTTTTGCGACTTTAGAATTGACGAAAACCATCGATAAACCAATTGACCGTTTCAAAGTTTTAATTGGCGGAAAAGACAAAGCAGGCGAATTTTACCGCAAAAGTTTCGGTGCCATGTTCGCCTACGTTTCCAACCGCGTTCCTGAAATTACTGACGATTTATACAAAATCGATGACGCGATGAAAGCTGGTTTCGGTTGGGAAAACGGCCGTTCGAAATCTGGGATGCCGTTGGCGTTGAAAAAGGAATCGAATTGCTGAAGGCCGAAGGTTTATCTAATGCAGAATGGATAAACGAAATGCTCGGCTCTGGCAACAAAACGTTCTACTCTGTAAAAGAAGGCGCGACTTATTATTATGACATCGCGTCGAAATCTCAAAAGAAAATTCCGGGGCAGGATGCTTTCATAATTTTAAATAACATCCGCGAAAGCAAAAAAATATCGTTCCAATTCAGGTGCTGTTATAGAAGACTTGGGCGATGGAATTTTAAATTTGGAATTCCGCTCCAAAATGAACACGATTGGCGGCGATGTCTTGCAAGGCATTAACAAAGCGATTGATTTGGCCGAAAAAGATTATTCCGGATTGGTTATTGGAAATCAGGGCGCAAATTTCACCGTTGGTGCCAACATCGGAATGATTTTCATGATGGCAGTCGAACAGGAATACGACGAACTCAACATGGCAATCAAATTGTTCCAGGACACGATGATGCGTGTTCGTTATTCGTCAATTCCGGTAATCGTTGCGCCACATGGCATGACTTTGGGCGGCGGTTGCGAAATGAGCATGCATGCTGATAAAGTTGTCGCTGCGGCAGAATCTTACATCGGTTTGGTCGAATTTGGCGTGGGTGTAATTCCCGGCGGCGGCGGTTCGAAAGAAATGGCGTTGCGTGCCGCAGACCAATTCCATAAAAATGATGTTGAGTTGAATGTTTTACAGGAATATTTCCTCGCTGTTGCCATGGCAAAAGTATCAACTTCAGCGTATGAAGCCTTTGATACCGGCGTTTTACAACACGGAAAAGACATTGTAGTCGTGAATAAAGACAGGCAAATCGCCGAAGCGAAAAAACATGCGCTATTGATGGCAGAAGCCGGATATACACAACCAATCCGCAGAAAAGATATCAAAGTTTTAGGAAAACAGGCACTCGGTATGTTTCTCGTGGGAACTGACCAAATGACTGCGGGAAAATACATTTCAGATCACGACAAAAAAATCGCTAACAAACTTGCTTATGTAATGGCTGGCGGCGATTTATCAGAATCGACTTTGGTAAGCGAGCAATATTTACTTGACATTGAACGCGAAGCTTTCCTTTCATTATGTACGGAAAGAAAGACTTTGGAAAGGATTCAGTTTATGTTGACGAAAGGAAAACCATTAAGAAATTAAGAACCAAGAAGAAAGAACCAAGAAGAAAGAGATTCCGAAACGTGAGGATCTTGATTCTTGACTCTTTATTCTTTTATCTAAAAATAAAATGAAAACAGCATATATCGTAAAAGCATACCGCACCGCAGTCGGCAAAGCGCCAAAGGAGTTTTTCGTTTTAAACGTCCTGATGAATTGGCCGCCGAAACCATTCAATACATGATGAATGAACTGCCGGATTTCGACAAAAAAAGAATTGATGACGTTATGGTTGGAAACGCCATGCCTGAAGCCGAACAAGGCCTCAATGTTGCGCGTTTGATTTCATTAATGGGATTGAATGTCGTTGACGTTCCGGGCGTAACCATCAACCGCTACTGTGCATCCGGACTCGAAACAATCGGAATGGCAACAGCTAAAATCCAGGCCGGGATGGCAGATTGTATCATCGCCGGTGGTGCCGAAAGCATGAGTTACATTCCGATGGGCGGTTATAAACCAACGCCGGATTATGCTGCAGCTAAAAATGGCCACGAAGATTATTATTGGGGAATGGGATTGACTGCAGAAGCTGTTGCAAAGCAATTCAACGTTTCGCGTGAAGATCAGGATAAATTCGCTTTCGATTCGCATCAAAAAGCTCTGAAAGCGCAGGCTGAGGGCAAATTCGACAAACAAATTGTCCCGATTACCGTCGAGCAGACTTTCATCAATGAAAATGGAAAAAAAGAAACGAAGTCTTACACCGTAACCAAAGACGAAGGTCCGCGGGCAGACACAAATCTAGCAGCACTGAGCAACCTGAAACCGGTTTTTGCCGCTGATGGAAGCGTAACCGCAGGAAGTTCTTCACAAATGAGCGACGGTGCCGCTTTTGTAATGGTAATGTCTGAAGAATTGGTCAAAGAATTAAATCTGCAACCGATTGCAAGATTGGTCAATTTCGCTTCTGCCGGAGTTGAACCAAGAATCATGGGAATTGGTCAGGTAAAAGCAATTCCGAAAGCTTTAAAGCAAGCCGGATTAACATTAAACGACATCGATTTAATCGAATTGAATGAAGCCTTTGCCTCACAAGCATTAGCTGTAACTCGCGAATTAAATTTAAATCCTGAGATTATTAATGTCAATGGTGGTGCAATTGCACTCGGACATCCGTTAGGCTGCACAGGCGCGAAATTATCAGTTCAATTATTCGACGAAATGAAACGCCGTGGCAGCAAATATGGCATTGTTTCAATGTGTGTAGGAACAGGGCAAGGCTCAGCAGGAATTTACGAAGTTTTGTGAGAGAAAAGAATCAAGAGTCAAGAATCAAGAAATGTATATAAGCCAAAAACATATATTATGCGCCACAACTTTAAAAATCTTAAGATTTGGACATTATCGATGGAAATAACTTCAAGTGTCCATAAAACATGTTTAACATTTCCAAAGTACGAAATGTATGGTCTTGCAAGTCAAATGAATCGATGTTCTGTATCAATGCCATCAAATATTGCAGAAGGTTCAAATAGAGGAAATAAACATTTCAAACACTTTCTTGACATTAGTCTTGGATCGTCATTTGAATTACAAACACAAGTATTAATAGCATTTCAGAACGAATATATTACCGAAGAAGAAACAAAAACTTTAGAAAATAAAATAATTGAATTTCAAAAAATGATATCAGGGTTTATTAATCGGCTAGATGAAAGTCTTGCTTCTTGACTCTTGATTCTTTAATCTAAAATCATGGAAACAACCGAAAAAGACGTAACCCGTGGCGGGCAATTCCTCGTCAAAGCAACCAAATGCGAAGACATCTTCACGCCTGAAGATTTCTCAGAAGAGCAAAAAATGATGCGCGATTCCGTAAAAGAATTCGTCGACAAAGAAATCTGGCCAGACAAAAACCGGTTCGAAAGCAAAGATTATGCATTCACGGAAGAGTGCATGAAAAAAGCCGGAGAAATGGGCTTCTTAAGCGTCGCTGTTCCCGAAGAATACGGTGGAATGGGAATGGGTTTCGTTGATACTGTTCTTGTTTGCGATTATATTTCCGGTGCGACAGGTTCATTTTCAACAGCTTTTGGCGCGCATACCGGAATCGGAACCATGCCAATCACTTTATACGGAACTGAAGAACAAAAGAAAAAATACGTACCAAAACTCGCATCAGGCGAATGGTTTGGCGCTTATTGCCTTACAGAGCCGGGCGCGGGATCTGATGCGAATTCGGGAAAAACGAAAGCAGTTTTATCCGAAGACGGAAAATATTATTCCATCACCGGGCAAAAAATGTGGATTTCCAACGCAGGTTTCTGCAGCGTTTTCATCGTTTTCGCAAGAATCGGCGATGATAAAAATATCACAGGTTTCATCGTTGAAAACGTCGAAGGCAATGGCATTTCAATGAACGAAGAAGAGCACAAGCTCGGCATCCGCGCCTCCTCTACCCGCCAGGTTTTCTTTAACGAAACAAAAGTTCCGGTTGAAAATATGCTTTCAGAAAGAGGTAACGGATTCAAAATCGCGATGAATGCCTTAAACGTAGGAAGAATAAAATTGGCAGCCGCTTGTCTCGATGCGCAACGGCGCGTGACGACCGGAGCCGTAAAATACGCCAATGAAAGAATCCAATTCAATACGCCAATTTCACAATTCGGTGCAATCAGATACAAATTGGCAGAAATGGCAACCAGCTGTTACGCCGGAGAAAGCGCTTCTTACCGCGCCGCGAAAGACATTCAGGACAGAATCCAGGCACGTGAGGCCGCTGGCGCATCGCATCAGGAATCAGAATTGAAAGGCGTTGAAGAATATGCAATCGAATGTTCTATCCTAAAAGTTGCGGTTTCAGAAGACGTTCAGAATTGCGCAGACGAAGGCATCCAGATTTTCGGCGGAATGGGATTCTCAGAAGATACACCAATGGAAAGTGCCTGGCGCGACGCCCGTATTTCGAGGATTTACGAAGGAACAAACGAAATCAACCGCATGCTTTCTGTCGGAATGCTGATTAAAAAAGCCATGAAAGGTCATGTTGATTTACTCTGGGCCAGCGACAAAAGTCCAGGAAGAATTAATGGGAATTTCGGATTTCGACACGCCTGATTATTCCGAATTATTCGCCGAAGAAAAAGAACTCATCGGCAAATTGAAAAAAGCATTTTTAATGGTTGCCGGCGGCGCCGTACAAAATATGGAACTGGATCTCGATGCGCACCAACAACTTTTAATGGCCGCAGCCGACATGCTGATTGAAATCTACATGGCCGAATCGACCATTCTTCGCACAGAAAAACTAGCAAAAAAAGAAGGCGAAGCGAAAATCGGCGAGCAAATCGCCATGGCAAAATTGTACCTCTACAAAGCGGTCGACGTCATCACGCAAAAAGGAAAAGAAAGCATCATTTCTTTTGCCGAAGGCGACGAACAGCGCATGATGCTTATGGGATTGCGTCGTTTTACAAAATATACGAATATGCCGAATATCGTGGCTTTGCGGGAGCAAATCACTTCAAAACTGGTAGCAGAAAACGAATATTGCTTTTAGAGAAAAGACCGCTGCGCTGAAAGATTCAAGACCACTTCGTTGAAAGACAGCTCTTGCAGCAAAGCAATCTTGCATCTTTCCTCTTTCAACGAAGCGGTCAAAAAAATAGTTTTAGTTAAGTTGGAAAAAACCGTTCAGTTGAAAAATTGGACGGTTTTTTATTTACAAATCTTGCAGCGAAGCGGTCTTGAATCTTGCAGCACAGCGGTCTTGCCTCTAACAGTGCAGCTGTCTAAATATTTTGCCAATTAAAAATTCATCGCTATTTTCGTGAAAAATTAAAATCTACATGAAAATACTCGGCATAGGCTCAAGAATCAATCATCCGGAATACGGAAAAGGCGTAATCACCAATGTTTCAACCACAGAATATTGGGTAACCTTCATAGAAAACGGACTCGAGACCATCGACCTTGACAGCGAATTTGAAGTCATCGAAGCAGCAGAAAACGAAGTTGACACGGTCAGCTTCTACGATGTAGAAAGAACTTTGCGTGACTTATTAAAAAAATGGTCAGATGTTTCTGAAATCGTTCCAATCGGCGACAAATGGAAAGGCGGAAAAATGACGCTTGAACCCGGACAACCCGGATTGGCATCAAAAGATATTCCGATTGATACCTTCTTCCATAAAATAATCATGGTGCGCGACAGATTAAGGGTAATGGAGCAAAAAATAAACGCGAGTAACATCGAAGAAATTGAAAAAGTCGAGTTGCAGCAATACATCACAAGGATTTACGGAAGCCTTACGACTTTCAACGTGTTGTTCAAATCGAACAATCATTATTTTGTCGGGGAAAAGACAAAGTAAAACTTTACTTCAATTTTTAGCGTCTTTTATGAAAATCTAAAAAAGACGCTAATTTTTTATATTGCATACTTTTAACTAAATCTTAAATTTTAGTGGTTTTTCTTTTGCGTAACTTTGAAAGAAACAACCCATCATGAAAAAAGTATTACTTTCAGGCGCGGCAATTATCGCGATAATCATCGGATGTAAAACCGCCAATAGCGCGACGCCGGGCAAATCCATTAAAATAGCAATGGAGGCGAAAAGCGGCAGCAAAGTTTCAGGCGAAGCGACATTCACCGAAGAAAACGGCGAAGTCACGCTTGAAGCCAAACTAACCGGACTAAAACCGGGTGTTCACGCCATTCACATACACGAAAAAGCAGATTGTTCTGCTGCCGACGGGAGTTCAGCAGGCGGCCACTGGAATCCGACTTTTAAAAGTCATGGAAAATGGGGTTCTGCATCATATCACCGCGGCGATATTGGGAATTTCACAGCTGATGAAGACGGCAATGCGACCGTGCTTTTCAAAACCAATGAATGGTGCATCAGTTGCGGCGATGCAACAAAAGATATCGTTGGAAAAGGCCTTGTAGTGCATCAGGATCCTGACGATTACACATCACAACCAGCTGGAAATGCGGGTGCGCGGGTGGCTTGCTCGGGAATTATTAAATAGTGCCTGAGTCAGTTAACTAGCAAAGTTTCAGAGTGGCAAAGTTTTTCACTTTGTGTTAAAAAAAATCCGCTAATGCGGATTTTTTCATTTAACTTTAAGTTCAATCAATTTTACTCAGAAACTCAGCTATTCTTAACCAAGCCTGCAATTAACTGGAACAATTCTGACGGCTCGAATGGCTTGATGATTACGCCGTCAATTCCGGATGCAGCGGCTTGTGGCTCCACTTCATTCTTATCGAAAGCCGTAAGTGCAATTATTGGCGTCGTGATGCCGAAATCGCGAATGCGGCGCGAGGTTTCATAGCCATTAATCATTGGCATATTGATGTCCATCAGGATGATGTCAAATTTTTCCTTTTTCACGAGTTCTATCGCGTCATATCCATTGTCAACGATCTGGCATTCGTGGTGGTTGCGTTCGATAATTCGCTTGGTCACCATTTGGTTGATTTTATTATCTTCTACGACAAGAATCCTGAAAGTTCCCGTGCCGACAGCAATAGACTGTACTTCTGCGTTCATTCCTTTTTCAAGTGTTTCGTCTGGTAAAAATCCGATTTTGAATGAAAATGTGGTGCCGATATTTTCACCGCTTTCCAGCACAAGTTTGCTGTTGAAAAGCTCGATTAGCCTTTTAACAATCGTAAGTCCTAGTCCGGTTCCCTGATAATCGCCGTCTTTTCTTTCAATCTGCACGAATTTATCGAATATTTTTTCCTGGTCGTGTTTTGCAATACCGATACCATTATCGCTGACGATAAATTCGATATAGTAAATATTTTCAAGAACATTATCGAGTTTCGCGGTTACGACAACTTCGCCTTTGTGGGTGAATTTGAGTGCATTGCTAATCAGATTCATTAAAATTTGCGATAGCCGCAATTCGTCTCCAATGAGGAATTCCGGAATCGCAGGATCAACTTCGACGCGCAAAACATTTTCATTTTTATCTGCGATAAATGCAAGCGAATTGATAATGGTATTCATTTCAGATTGTAAATTGAAAGTTGCGTTTTCCAACACAATCTTTTTTTCCTCCATCTTATTGATTTGAAGAATGTCGTTCACCAGAGCCAGTAAATAGCGGGCAGAAAATTTAAGAGAATGCAAATGTTCGTTGTTGACGTGCTCCTTATGCTCTTCCAGAAACATATTCGTGATTCCGATAACGCCGTACAACGGTGTGCGCAATTCGTGACTGATCGTTGCGACGAACTGGGTTTTGAGTTGCGAGATTTCTTCGGCTTTTTCTTTTGCACTCCTGAGTTCTGCATTGGCGGCACGAAGTTCAGAATTGAGTTTTTCTTGGAATTGTTATTCCGGTACAAGGTATAAACAAGTAACAGCAATACAATTAATATGACTGAAAAAAGAATGCTGATGATTTTAGAATCATTGATTTTCTTTTGATTCTGTTCGTTGGCAGCTTCGATTTTTTCGAGCTGGTGCTTGTTCTCGTCGAGTTCTATCTGAAGCGCGGTATCGTCGAGCGTAGTGATATTTTCTTCCGGATATAGTACTTTATTCAGCGAATCATA
Organism: Flavobacterium sp. 3HN19-14; assembly: GCF_051373205.1. Taxonomy (NCBI): domain Bacteria; kingdom Pseudomonadati; phylum Bacteroidota; class Flavobacteriia; order Flavobacteriales; family Flavobacteriaceae; genus Flavobacterium; species Flavobacterium sp. 3HN19-14. Next base: position 2,437,193 of record NZ_JBPPZT010000001.1, on the reverse strand, counting down.
TTTTTTTTTGTACAAATCTGCTTCAGCGTCTTTTTTGTGAAGGTCGTAATGCTTATAAAGATTTTCGTAGGTATTCAGCAGAAAAGCAGGCATCGATTTTCCGATATTCAACGCTTTAAAGAAATATTCTTCGGCCAATTTCGGATTATTGTGATTGCTGTAATAAATACCGTTGAGTCCGTAGTAGGAAAGTTTAGCCTCGTCCTGCCCTTTTCGGTTAATATAGCTTTCGACTTCTTTTATGTAACGCATGCCCGGCTCGAACTCATTGATAGAGATATAAGCACTTGCAATATTAAGCTTCGTGTAGGTAATCTGGGAACTGTCTCTGATTTTCTCGGCGAATTCCAGTGACTTTTCATAATAACCGATGCCTTTTTTAACGTCGATTTTACTGTAGTAATAGACACTTCCGAGGTTGCTGTAAATCCAGTCCTTCAAGGCATCATTTTCAGTATTATTGGCGTGGATGAGTGCTTTGTTGTAGAATTCTATCGCTCGTGCGCTTTGAGAAAATTCATCATAAATCACGCCAATTGCGTTGTAAGACTGGGCAATCAGCAAATCGTCATTGACTTTAAAAGAACGCACGAGCGCCTGCTTGGAAACTTCCAAAGCCTTCTCGTATGCTGCATTCTTAAAATAATCTCCTGCCTGGTTGATTTGCTTTTCGATGCTTTTCTTTTCTTCTTTCTCAGAAGTCTGTGAAAAACCTGTCTGCATTACCAAAAGCAATATTATTGCAATGATTTTTCTCACCTGAAACCCAGATTTATCCCCGGTTAATACAACTTATAATTTAATTCCTGATTAACTTTCTGTATTTTATCCTTTTTGGAGTCAGGTCGCCGCCAAGGCGTTTCTTTTTGTTTTCTTCATAATCGGAAAATCCGCCTTCAAAATAATAAACCTCCGAATTGCCTTCGAAAGCAAGAATATGCGTGCAAATCCTGTCGAGGAACCAACGGTCGTGCGAAATCACTACGGCACAGCCCGCAAAATTTTCAAGTCCTTCTTCCAAAGCACGAAGCGTATTGACGTCGAGGTCGTTTGTAGGCTCATCCAGAAGCAAAACATTTCCTTCTTCTTTCAAAGTCATTGCGAGGTGCAATCTGTTGCGCTCACCACCTGAAAGCATTGAGACTTTTTTATTTTGATCGCTTCCTCCAAAGTTAAAGCGGCTTAAATAAGCCCTTGAATTTACCTGTCGCCCGCCCATCATGATGAGTTCCTGCCCGTCGGCGAAGTTTTCCCATATGGTTTTATTCGGGTCGATGTTGGCGTGTGACTGGTCGACATAAGCGATTTTCACCGTGTCGCCGATTGTAAATTCACCGGCATCTGGCTTTTGCTCGTCCATGATCATCCTGAAAATTGTTGATTTTCCGGCGCCATTCGGCCGATAACGCCAACAATTCCTGCTTGTGGTAAGGTAAAATTCAGGTTGTCGTATAATAATTTTTCACCAAAAGCTTTCGCAACACCTTTCGCCTCAATCACATTTGTTCCTAATCTTGCAGCCATTAGGGATGTAGATTTCGAGGTTTTCGTCGAGTTGCTTCTGGTCTTCGTTTAATAATTTATCGTAGTTCTGCAAACGCGCTTTCTGCTTGGTCTGACGGCCTTTTGCACCTTGTCGGACCAGTCCAGCTCGCGCTCTAAAGTTTTACGGCGTTTAGAAGCGACTTTCTCTTCCTGTGCCATACGTGTCGATTTCTGGTCAAGCCATGAAGAGTAATTGCCTTTCCACGGGATACCTTCACCCCTGTCAAGTTCCAGAATCCAGCCGGCTACGTTGTCAAGGAAATAACGGTCGTGCGTTACCGCGATTACGGTTCCGGCATATTGCGCCAGGTGTTGCTCCAGCCATAAAACGCTTTCCGCATCGAGGTGGTTGGTTGGCTCATCCAGCAATAAAACGTCAGGTTGTTGTAAAAGCAAACGGCACAAAGCCACACGACGGCGTTCTCCACCTGAAAGTACTTTTATCGGCGTGTCGCCATCCGGGGTGCGGAGTGCGTCCATTGCGATTTCAAGTTTGGTATCGAGTTCCCACGCGCCGGCAGCATCGATTTTATCCTGAAGATCTGCCTGGCGGCTCATGAGCTGCTGCATTTTATCGGCATCTTCATATACTTCAGGCAGGCCAAACTGATCGTTGATTTTGTTGAATTCTTCGAGTAACGCGACAGCTTCTGCAGCACCTTCACGAACAATTTCGATTACAGTTTTTTCATCATCGAGTTGTGGTTCCTGCTCGAGGTAACCAACAGTGTAACCCGGAGAAAATACCACATCACCCTGATAATTCTTATCGACACCGGCAATGATGCGGAGCAATGATGATTTTCCGGAGCCATTTAGACCCAGAATACCGATTTTAGCGCCATAAAAGAAACTCAGGTAAATGTTTTTCAACACTTGTTTGTCGCTGCTTGAGTAAGTCTTGCTTACTTTCTGCATTGAAAATATTACTTTTTTATCGTCAGACATTTTTTTAAAATTTTAGATTTTTGAATTCAGATTTTAGATTGTATGCTATAATTCAGACGCGTCCTTTTAATGAACTAAACACCCATGCATTGGCCAGAAACCCAACACCCACGGCGCCGAATCCCCAGCCTACGGTATCATCATAACGGAAGGCGCCAAGTGCGATAACGACCAGCCCCATGATAATCATGATCAGTGTTGCCCAACCCACTGACCGTATTTTTATTCATCATTCCCATAGTTAATTTTTAAGAGCGTCAAATATCGGGAATTTTATTCTTTTGAGAAATAACTTTCCTTTAATTACAACGGTTTATTTGGTTGTAAATACAAAATGCACCTAAATATACCAAATTTAAATCCTAAAACAAAGGCTGCCTTTATCGGACAGCCTTTAATTTTGAATTTATTTCGATTACTGTTTTATCAGTTTTATTTTTTTCGTTGCTTTTTCGAAAGAAAATTCGGCTATGTAATTTCCGGTTCGAAGCGAAGTCAAATCCATAGCACCAGACAAAGCATTTACATTGGCATAACCAACGCGCTGACCGAGCATATTCAGGATATTCACAGCAACTATCGGTTGTTTCGCATTGAAATGAAAAACTGACGACACAGGATTTGGGTAATACGCAATTGCGATTTGCTGTAAATCATCAACGCCTAATAACAATTCGGCCGTAACTGCTAATGACGTCTGGCTTTCGCAAGTTTCCGCCTAAAGTTTCTGTAGCGTAGTAAGTAACTCCGTCCTGCAATAAAGTTGATGATGGCAATGCATTTTCATGATTTGCGGCATTTTGAGCGCTTGAATACCATTTTATGCCTGTACCTGTTACCTGAAGATTTGCAAGTGTTTGTCCTTCGGTATATTCCTGACTGGTGTCGCCTGTTGGTGTAACCGGCGTATTTACGTTCAGGTTTACATATGAAAATATTTCGCTGCAGCCATTCATAACAATAACCTGGTATATCCCTGAATCTGCAGCAGTACAGGCCGGAATTACAAAGTTATTCTGATTAGAGACCGCTTGGTCGTTGTGAAACCATTGGTAAGTAAGATTGGTGCCGCTAGCAGATACACTCAAATTAGCAGTATCTCCTGCACAGACATCTGAAGGGACATTCACCGTGTTGATTTGCGGCGGCGTATTTACTATAACACTTATATTAGAAGATACATTCATACCACAGAAATTCGCTACTTCAACATGATAATTTCCTACGCTTGAGAAATCTGCAAATCCTATCGTGTAAGTTGGGTTGGTGGCACCTGGGATGATGTTAGTCTCCTTAAACCATTGGTATGTTAATTGGGTTCGGTTGCGATGACTCCTAAAGTCACCGGATCTCCATAGCACGCGTTTACGTTAGGATTTATGTCAACAATAATAGCAGATTCACTTACGATAAGCGTTGCCGCAATTGAAGTGACTGATGGTTCTGTATTATTGAAAATCGTGCAAGTGTAATCACCCGAATCAGCAAGACTTACGCCAGGAATCACATAAGTATCACTATTAGCAGCCGGAATAAATTCGCCATTGTGAAACCACTGGTATTGCAGGTTTTCGCCTGTTGCAGTTAAATAAAACGCGAGACTCTGACCGTTGCAAACTTCAGTACTAACGGGCTGGGAGGTAATTACAATCTGGGCAAAAGCCCCAGTATTGCACAATAAAACAATTAAAAATAAGTAGATTTTTTTCATATTTGGGTTTTTTATAAGATTGCAAATCTAATATTTAAATTGAAATGTTAAGGATTATTTGGAGTAGTAGGGAAATTGGCTGGTTAAAGTTGGCAAATTGCGGAATACATTAACTAAAAATCTTTACAAGCATCTCTTTCAAAAGGTCAGCATTAGGAAGTGCATTTGCCCCCACTCCTTTGCTTTTAACATCAATATCGCGCAACGCCGCCACAATCTGGCTTACTTTTTTCATTGGATAATTGCGCAGCGCAACATCGTAATCTTTCAGGAAATACGGATTGACCTTCAAAACTGCCGCAACATTTTTCGGACTGCGGTCTTTAAGTCCGTGATAATGCAATAGATTGACAAAAAAACTAAACACAAGACTCGTAGTAACCACCATCGGGTTTTCCTTTGGGTTATTCGCAAAATATTGCGCAATCTGGTAAGCTTTCAATTGGTTTCTGTCTCCAATAGCTTTCCTCAATTCGAATACATTGAAATCTTTGCTGAAACCTATATTTTCTTCAATGTGCTTTGGTAAAATCGTACTCCCTTTTGGTAAAACGATTTGCAATTTATCGAGTTCATTTGCAATTTTACTCAAATCTGTTCCCAGAAATTCAACCATCATTGCATTTGCTTTTGGATCAATCGAATAACCTTTTCCTTGTAAAACGCGGCTTATCCACTGGCCGATTTGGTTGTCGTAAAGCTTTTTGCTTTCGTATACGAGTCCGTTTTTGTCGAGCAATTTAGTGACTTTCTTGCGCTTGTCGAGAGTTTTGTATTTGTAGTTGAAAACCAAAACCGTACTTGGCATCGGATTTTCCGCGTAACTTTCAAGCTTGTCGATTGTTTTGGTGAGATCCTGCGCTTCTTTTACGATTACCACTTGCTTCTCTGCCATCATCGGGTAACGTTTTGCTGTTCCTATGATGTCCTCAATCGACACATCGCGCCCGTATAAAACCGTCTGGTTAAAACCTTTTTCATCTTCCGAAAGGATATTCTGCTCAATATAATCAGACAATTTGTCGATATAATACGGCTCCTCGCCCATCAGAAAATAGATTGGTTTGATATTTCCGTTTTTGATATCGTTGACAATTTTTACAACTTCGTCCATTGAAGGTTTCCAAGGTTTAAGGTTCATTGAAATTCGCTAATCCGCTAATAATCTCATTCGCTAATTAACTATATTTGCCACATGCAGCAGTTGAATTTTCCGACGTTTAACTTCCGGTTCAAAAATAGCGAAAATAAAGTCGCCATCTTTGATGAAATCAGGAAAAAATTTGTGTTTTTAACGCCCGAAGAATGGGTGCGGCAACATGTCGTACAGTTTCTTTTACAGCAAAAAAAATATCCTAAATCACTTATCAACGTAGAAAAATTGCTTAAAGTCAACGGATTGACAAAACGCTACGATGGTGTTGTATTTAATCCTGATGGTACAATCCGGATTTTAATTGAATGTAAAGCGCCGGAAGTCAAAATTTCACAACAGACTTTCGACCAGATTGCCCGTTATAATCTAACCATGAAAGCACAATTCCTGATGGTCACCAACGGCCATAATCATTACTTTTGCCAGATGGATTTTGAGAACGAAAAATACATTTTCCTGCCTGAACTTCCGGAATATTTAGCACTAAAACCCGCACCTTGAAAATCGCTGTTGTCATATTAAACTGGAATGGAAAAAAACTGCTGGAAGAATTTCTTCCATCTGTAATTGCATTTTCCGCTGAAGCCAATATTTACGTGGCAGACAACGCATCAACTGATGATTCTGTTGCATTTGTAAAAGAGAATTTTCCGCAAATAAAAATTATACAGAATAAAGATAATTTCGGTTTTGCCAAAGGTTATAACGAAGCGCTTCAATTTGTTGAAGAAGCTATTTATGCGTTGGTCAATTCTGACATCGAAGTGACTGAAAACTGGCTTTTGCCGGTACTCGAAACTTTCAAAAATGAACCTGGAACTGCTATCATCCAGCCAAAGATTCTCGATTTCAAGAATAAAGAATATTTTGAATATGCCGGTGCGGCCGGTGGTTTCATTGATAAATACGGATTTCCGTTCTGTCGTGGCCGGATTTTCGATACAATCGAGAAAGACGATGGGCAATATGATGATGCCTGTGAAATTTTCTGGGCTTCAGGCGCGTGTTTTTTTATCCGAAAAGAAATCTTTCGCGAACTTAAAGGCTTTGACGCTGATTTTTTTGCGCACCAGGAAGAAATCGACTTGTGCTGGCGCGCATTCAATGAAGGATATATTGCGAAATATGAGCCGAAGTCGGTTGTGTATCATGTTGGCGGCGCGACTTTAAAGATGGGAAGTCCGAGAAAAACGTACCTTAATTTCCGCAATTCTTTGTGGATGCTGACGAAGAATCTTCCCGCGTCATCACTTCCGGGAACGATCTTTACCAGGCTTTGCCTTGATGGGATTGCCGCAATAAAACTCTTATCAGAAGGAAAACCCAAACATTTATGGGCTGTATTTAATGCGCACATGGCTTTTTATTTTCATTTTTTTTCTAATTATAAGAAACGGAAATCCAATCAATTAGCGGGTTATTACAAAATTAAAAGCATCGTACAGAAGTATTATTTGGGCAATGGCAAGGTTTTTGAAAACCTTTTTTAACAATAGTTTAAGTACTAAAATTTAACATTCCCACATTATAACCTTAATTTTGTAACAAACTAAATCTATGACTATGAAACGAATAATTTTAGCACTATCAATCGCTGTTTTGCTCACGACAACGGGCTGTGGCACGAAAAAGAAAATTGCCGCACTTGAAAAACAAAATAAAGAGTGTCAGGATTTACTGAACTCGACCACTGTTAAGCTCAACTTGTGTTTAAGCGAAAAAGAAACGCTGGCCACGCAAATGGATTTTCTGAAAAAGAACAATTCCGACCTGATCAATAACATGGGCAACATGACCACGTTAACTACTCAAGGTGCACAAAATATTGAAAAAGCACTCGAAACCATCAAAGAAAAAGATTTGAAAATCACGCGTATGCAAGACGCTTTGACCAAGAAAGACAGTGTAACGCTGGCATTGGTTACAAGTCTGAAAAGTGCTGTCGGAATTTCTGACCCGGATATTGAAGTAAACGTTGAGAAAGGCGTTGTATTTATCTCTATTTCAGATAAATTACTATTCAAAAGCGGCAGCTATGTTGTAAGTGACAGAGCGAAAGAAATCCTTGGAAAAGTTGCAAAAGTAATCAACAGCAAGCCTGATTTTGAATGTATGGTTGAAGGCCACACTGACAACGTTCCATTTATCAGTAACGGCGTTTTGTTAGACAACTGGGATTTGAGCGTGAAACGCGCGACATCAATCGTACGCGTGCTTACAAAAGATTTAAAAGTTAATCCTGCACAGTTAATTGCAGCCGGACGTAGTGAATTTATTCCGCTTGTGGACAATAATAATGCCGATAATCGCGCTATCAACAGAAGGACAAGAATTGTAATCATGCCGAAAATCGACCAGTTCTATGACATGATTGAAAAAGAAATGAAAAAACAGAAATAAGTAATTGGCTACAAATAGCAATTTAAATAAAATTGACGCTTCAATAATTTGAGGCGTTTTTTTTTATCTTAATTTTAAGAATATCTTAACAAAAGAAAATTATTTTTGTGAGGCCAATAATGCAATCACATAATGAAATTGTCATCCAAAAAATTCTCAATACTTCATATTCTGTTGATTTCTGTTGCAGTTTCCGGAGTTACATTCGCAGCTGTTAAATTTTTCAATAAACCAGAAGAGACAGCAATTGCGAATGACAATTATGCGTGTAATTATCAGGTAACCAGAATGAGCGGCTACAGCTATATAAAACCGCTTTTGTTAGTCGACGAAGATTGCGAATCGCAACAATTAGAAGGCGTTAAGCAGAAAGTAAACCAGATTATCGAGCGCTATAAAAATGCGGGGGATGCCAGTTCTGCTTCGGTTTATTTGCGAACATACAGCAACAATCAATGGACCGTCATCAACGAAAATGAAGAATACGAACCAGGTTCACTATTTAAGGTGCCTATCCTGATTGCGATTCTCAAAATGAACGAAGACAATCCCGGATTTTTGAGCAAAAAAATCACTTTTACAAGTAAATTACCTGTTGATAAAAATGTAGCATTCACAGACAAGACAATCAAATCGGGAAACAGTTATACCGTTGCAGAATTGCTGACTTACATGATTGAATATTCCGACAACAACGCCACATCATTACTCATCATGAACATGGATCCGTTGGTGATGAAAAAATTATTCGCAGATGTAGGCCTTCAGATGAATGACATTTACGCACAGCAATATTTCTTCAAAATAAAAGATTATTCGCTTTTTATGAGGGTAATTTATAATGCAGGCTATCTCACGATTAAAGATTCTGAATATGCTGCGGAATTACTGGGAAAATCTACATTCAAAGAAGGTATTACAAAAATGCTTCCCGCTGGCGTAAAAGTAGCACATAAATTTGGTGAATCGGGAAACCAGACAGAAAAACAACTTCATGAAACCGCTATCATTTACCTTGATAACAAGCCTTATCTGCTTACGGTTATGACAAAAGGAAATGATAATGCAAAATTATCGGCTTTGATTGCTGAAATTTCTCAAACAGTTTATACTGATATTTCAAATAGTGGAAATTTTTAAACTGAATTCATTCTTTATACCAAGCCATAAAAGCACTCCGGCGTTGTCTGCTGACTGGAAATTTTTCGTTTGAATTTTGTAATCGCAGGTTAAAGTCATTTTGAAATTCAATTATAAATTTTCGATTGACTACATATTTCCTGCTAATGCGGAAAAAATGGGCAGGATGGAGTTCACTTTCAAGTTTTTCCAAGGAGCGTTGAATTGGAAATTTCCGGTTTTCAAAGCATAAAAAAGTGGTATTGTTTTGACTTAAAAAATAAGGAATATCAGCCGTACTTATCTTTTTAACGGACATTCCAGAATTTACCAGAAATGAGGCTTTATATGGATCTGACATTGACGTTTCAAGGATTTTCCAGTAACTGCTGTCATAAAAAACAGCCTTAAAAGTTTCGAGTTTGGCAATGAGTTTATCGAGTTTGGCAACGTCAATCGGTTTGAGCAGATAATCGAGGCTGTTGTATTCGAATGCTTTGAGTGCAAATTCGTCGAAAGCCGTCGTAAATACCACTTTTGATTGAATTTTTACCTTATCGAAAATTGGAAAGCACAATCCGTCGCGCAGTTTTATGTCCATGAAAATTAAATCCGGATGCGCGTTATCTTTCAGCCACGAAACGGCGCTTTTTACAGAATGTACAATGGCGAACACTGTAAAATCCTTTTCTGACAGTAATTTTTCAAGCCGGCGTGCGGCCGGAATTTCATCTTCAATAATTATCGCTGTCATGCTTTTTCAAGTGTTAGAATTGGAATGGCAACCTGAAAATATAAATCCTCATTTTCAATCCTGATATTTTTTCCGGTGGTGATTTCATAACGTTTTCCGATATTCTTCAATCCGAAATTGTGCGATGCAATTTCAGGTTTCAAATGTTTCGAATTGCGGAAAACCAAATAGCCGTCTTGAACAAAAATACTGATTTGCAGCGGATTATCTTCTTCTAAATCATTGTGCTTAAATATATTATCAGTCAATTCCTGCAAAGCAGCAGATAAAATGTAATGGTTTTCATTGATGTTTCCGGAAATGTCAAATACAAATCCACTGTCGAATTTTGCTTTGTAAATTTCGAGGTATTCTGATATGAAAGCCAATTCTTCATCCAATGGTACAAAATCTTCACTTTGATTTTTGAGGTAATGGCGATAGACGTTGGACAAATGCTGACCAAATGCAATGGCTTTTTGCGGATCAAGCTCGATGAATGCTATCAGCGTATTGAGATTATTGAACAAAAAATGAGGATTGATCTGGTTTTTAAGCTCGAGGTATTCGGATTCTTTTTTGGAGAAAGAATTGGTAAGGCTTGCTATATTACTGTCTTTTCGGATAATCAGGTTGCGATAAAAAATAACAGCAGTAATCAAAACGGTTGTAAAGAAAGAGAGCGCTGAACAGCCAATCAATTTTAAAGAAAATTCAGAAGCCTCGATAAACGGAATTATTGTTGTACAGAACGTACAAACTAATGTTGCAAAAAGTATTGTGAGGATAATTTTATTTTTAAAAAATGAAATTTTATTAAGCAGATACAACGAAGCAAATGCCATTAATACTATAAAAATCGACATTGCAAATGCACTTTTCGCAAAAGAGAAAAATAGCGGAATATTAAAAGTATTGTCCCAGATTTCGTCGCTTGTAGTAATAATCAATACCAGAAATAAGATGGCACTGACAACGGCACAGATTTTTATGTAAACAGTGGTTTTTTCAGGAAAAGTCAATATCGCTTTTTGTAAATAAGCTTTGTACAAACTGCCAACCGCAACATACAGGATGAAGAAACAACCAAATATTATCGCCTGGAAAATCGTTATCTGGAAATCTTCAATTTCGCTGTAAATGTAACCACAGGCGTTTGCAAATACCAAAATCAAAACAAATACAAATATAGACGCAATGAGCAAAGCTTTTTTGATATTGCCTTTTGATTTTAGAATGGTTTCAAAAACATAAACATATCCAAAAGACAATATTGTAAAAAACCCAACAATAAGTACAACTGAAACTGCAGGTATCCCGCTAAATGTTATTGATGGTTCCGAGGCAATCATTATAAATAAAAAAATACCCAGTGGAATGACGAGCAGGAGCAAAAAGTTGAGAAATGATTTCATAATTTACATTTTAAAATTCATTTCAAAATTGCATACAAACCATCTGTTTCGGAAAAAAAATTAAGTGAATGGTTGAAATATGGAAGTAAATGGTAAATCTGATTTTAACTTTTATAAACATTCGCATCGTGCTTTTCCATCCATTTTTCAGGATGTGCAATGTCTGTCCAGCCGAATTTTTTGTACAATTCATGAGCGTCATTCGTAAGCAGCATCCATCGGCGCAAACCCTGTAATTCCGGGTGGTTCATCACTTCCTGCATCAGTAATTTTGAAAGTCCGCGGCCACGGAATTCATGCAAAACAAACACATCGCCCAAATAAGCAATCGTCGCAAAATCAGAAATCACGCGCGCATAACCCACTTGCATGCCGTTGTAATAAATTCCGAAATTGAGCGAAGTCGCAATGCATTTTGCAACGCGCACCAGCGAAATTCCTTTTGACCAATTGGATTCTTTTGTCAAAAACCGATGAATTACATCAACCTGCAATTTATTTTTATCTGTAGAAATCTCGAAATCTCCGTGAATTGTCGTTACATCTTCCATCATAAAATATCTGTAGTTCCTTTTCCTTCGCGCACGACAATCGGTTCATAGCCTGACAAATCGATGATGGTTGAAGGTTCGTTATCACCATAACCGCCATCGATAACCAAATCGACGAGGTTTTGCCATTTTTCAAAAATCAATTCCGGATCGGTTGAATATTCGAGAACTTCATCATCATCGTGAATTGAGGTTGAAACGATTGGATTGCCCAATTGCCTCACGATTTCAAGCGCGATGTTGTTATCAGGAACACGGATTCCGACAGTGGTTTTCTTTTTGAATTCTTTCGGAAGATTGTTATTTCCCGGTAAAATGAAGGTATATGGCCCAGGGAAGCGCCCTTTTCAGCAATTTGAAAGTGGAAGAATCAATCTGCTTCACATAATCAGAAAGATTGCTCAAATCGGAACAAACGAAGGAAAAATTGGCTTTATCGAGCTTGATGCCCTTTATTTTTGCGATGCGTTCGAGCGCTTTGGTGTTGGTGATGTCACAGCCTAATCCGTAAACGGTATCGGTTGGATAAATGACGAGCCCGCCGTTCTGAAGCACATCGACAACCTTTTTGATCGCCGCTTCATTGGGTTTGTCATTGTATATTTTGATGAATTGTGCCATATTTTTATATGCTTTCGCTAACTTTAGCGTTATCAATATTTCGATAACTGACATAAAGATAAGACATGCCATGAAAACATCATATTATTTTTGCTTTTTGATAGCACTTTTTATTCTGGGATGTTCTGACGATGAAAAAAGTGAAACCGTTCCCCGATTAGCGAACAACCGCTTACGGAAGTAACATTTTCTAATTTAAGTTACGGAAGCGACCCGCAGCAGCAATTCGATTTGTATCTTCCGGCGAACAGGACACCGGCAACTAAAACAATCATCTTAATCCATGGCGGTGGTTGGGTTGGCGGAGATAAAGCTGACATGAGCAATCTTATTCCGATGATAAAGCAATATTTACCGGGTTACGCGGTTGCAAATATCAATTACAGGCTTGCTGATGCTGCACATCCGGCGTTTCCAATGCAAATTGATGATATTAAGGCGATGATTGAGAAATTAAAAGCAGGCCATTACACTATTTCTAATAATTTCGGGCTTATCGGCGTAAGTGCCGGTGCGCATTTGGCATTGGTTTACGGCTACGGTTTTGACCCTTCGGATGAAGTGAAAATGGTTTGCAGTATCGTTGGCCAGACGAACTTTACTGACCCGGCTTATCTTAACAATGTCGATTTAAGCGGGATTATTTTTGCCGCCACCGGAATGACTTATGCTGAAAATCCCGGGTTTTATGAACAATGGAGTCCGCTGTTCAGGGCAGTTCCGAATGTTCCGGCAACGATCTTATTTTATGGAAATGCTGATCCGCTTGTACCTACTTCACAAGGGATCGACCTGCACAACAAACTTAATGGATTGGGTATTTATAACGAATTCACGCTATATAACGGCGGCCACGGCGATTGGGGCGAAACCGACCAAATCGATATGTATACGAAACTGATTGCTTTTGTGCAGGCGAAATTGTAATTATCCGATAATATCGAGTTTGGCAAAACGCAACAACAATTTCTTGATACCGCCGACTTCAAACCTGATTTCGGCTTTTTTATCTGCGCCGGCACCTTCGAGGTTGACTACTTCACCTTTTCCAAAGCGCTCGTGCATGACGACATTTCCGACAGTAAGCTTGCTATCGAATAGATTCGCGTTAGATGGTGCATTACCCATTGGTTTCAGTTTTCGCACGTTGATGTCAGGTCGCGGCTCATTATCTGTGATGTATTTCGGAGGCGTACCGGCAATAGGTTTCGCAAGACGCAATTTTGATTTATCGACATCTCCGAAAATATCAGTATCAATCATTGGCTTGTAGCGATAATTGGTTTCTTCCGGTGAAAGGTACTCTAAAAACTGGCCGTCGATTTCATCAATAAAACGGGAAGGCTCGCTGTCAGTAAGTTTTCCCCAACGGTAACGCGATTGTGCGTAGGTCAAATAAGCCTGATGTTCGGCACGGGTGATGGCTACGTAAAACAAACGGCGTTCTTCTTCGAGTTCGCTTCTGGTGCTTACGCTCATGGCACTTGGAAATAAATCTTCTTCCATTCCGACGATAAAAACATATGGGAATTCAAGGCCTTTTGCAAGGTGGATTGTCATTAAAGCGACACGATCGTCATCACCTGTATCCTTATCCAAGTCAGTTGCTAATGCAACGTCTTCCATGAATTCTGACAAAGCACCACGGGCGCCGTCGATTTCTTTTTGCCCTTCGATGAAATCTTTGATACCGTTCAAAAGTTCCTCTATATTTTCTATTTTGGCGATGCCTTCAGGAGTGGCGTCTTTCTTCAATTCCTGTACTAATCCTGTTTTCTTGGTGACGTGTTCGGCCAGGTAAAAAGCATCCTGATTTTCATTGATGACCTGAAAACTTCTGATCATCGTTACGAAATCCTGAATTCCTGGCCTTGGTTCCTGAATTGAGCTTCAAATCGATTTTATCGATGTTCTGCATCACTTCGAAAATGGAACGCTTGTAGTGATTGGCTGCGATTACAAGCTTTTCGACAGTCGTATCACCAATCCCACGCGCAGGATAATTAATCACGCGAACGAGTGCCTCTTCATCTTTCGGATTGATGACCAACCTTAAATAACAAAGCACGTCTTTGATTTCTTTTCTTTGGTAGAAAGACAATCCGCCATAAATCCGGTACGGGATGTCGCGTTTGCGAAGTGCATCTTCCATCGCACGCGACTGTGCATTGGTGCGATACAGAATTGCAAATTGCCCGTTGTGCAGTTGGTGCTGCATCTTTTGCTCAAAAATCGTACTGGCAACAAAACGGCCTTCTTCGCCATCGGTTATGCTGCGGTGAATCTTGATTTTCGCGCCGTCGTCATTGGCCGTCCAGACAATTTTATCGAGTTTGGTTTTATTTTTATCGATGATGGAATTGGCCGCTTCAACGATATTTTTCGTCGAACGGTAATTTTGCTCGAGGCGATAAGTGCGTACATTATCATAATCTTTCTGGAAATTCAGGATATTATTGATGTTCGCGCCACGAAATGCATAAATACTCTGCGCATCGTCACCAACGACGCAGATATTCTGAAACCTGTCTGACAAAGCACGTACAATCAGGTATTGTGAATGGTTCGTATCCTGGTACTCATCAACTAAAATATATTTAAAACGATTTTGGTATTTCGCTAAAACATTCCGGAAAACGGTTCAGCAATTCGTTGGTTTTCAAGAGCAAATCGTCAAAATCCATTGCGCCAGCCTTAAAGCAGCGATCAACATAATTCTGGTAGATTTCGCCCAAGCGCGGCTTTTTCGACATGGCGTCGGCTTCCTGCAATTCCGGGTTATTGAAGTAGGCTTTTACAGTAATCAGGCTGTTTTTATAAGAAGAAATCCTGCCCAAAACCTGTTTCGGCTTATAGATATCACGGTCGAGTTGCATTTCCTTAATAATTGCAGAAATCAATCGGACGGAATCTTGTGTATCGTAAATGGTAAAATTCGATGGATAGCCAAGTTTGCTCTGCTTCCGAACGTAAAATCCTGGCGAAAACGGAGTGAAAAGTTCCCATCCAGAGATTTCTGGCTTCATTCGTACCGACAATATCAGCGATACGTTTTTTCATTTCACGCGCAGCCTTGTTCGTAAAAGTCAATGCCAAAATGCTGAAAGAATCAACACCCTGGCTCATCAGGTAAGCGATTCGCATGGTAAGCACACGCGTTTTCCGGATCCGGCGCCTGCGATGATGATAATCGGCCGTCTTTCTGTAAAACCGGTTCACGTTGTGCGTCGTTAAGTTGGTCGATATATTGCTGCATGGATTATATGGATTTATAGTGCAAAAATAAGCAATTAGACAATTAGAAAATGAGATAATTAGCGAATTAGCAAACGTTTTATCTCTAATTTAATTCGGTATTATTTTCCTTGAAAAACATCGTAAGCAAATCTTATCAAAGTACCAATAATCACTACCAAAAAGAAAATCCTGATGAATTGGTTGCCTTTACTGATGGCCAGTTTCGCGCCGATAAATCCGCCAAGCCCGTTGCAGACCGCCATTGGCAATGCAATGTGCCAGATAATTTTTCCTTTGAGGACAAATAAAACTATTGAACCGAAATTCGTTGCGAGGTTGACCATTTTCGCATTCGCGGAGGCGTTGAGAAAATCAAATCCTAATAAAGTGATGAATGCCAAAACGAAAAAACTTCCGGTGCCGGGCCGATGAATCCGTCATAAAATCCAATACAAATACTAATCATAATCGCATAAAACATTTGTTGCGCAGGCGAATGTGATTTTTGTGTATGCTGACCGAAATTCTTTTTTGCATACGTATAAACCACCAAAACCGAAAGCACCACAAGCAAAAGCGGCTTCATAAAACTGTTGCTCACGTGCGTCAGCAATTCTGAACCGGCAAATGCAGACGGCACCGCAAGAACCATCATCGTGATGAGCAGCTTCCAGTTCATTTTGAGTTGTTTCAGGTATTGGATGGCGGCGAATGTCGTTCCTGTGAAAGAAGGGATTTTAAGCGTCGCTGAAATATTCGCAATTGGAAGCGTTGGCAGCAAAATCAATCCCATCGGTGTTTGTATGAGGCCGCCACCACCTACGACAGCATCAATGAAACCGGCGGCGAATGCGGCCAGGCAGAGTAGAATCAAATAGCTTTGCATTGCTCAAATCTAAGTTTGAAAATTCCAAAAAACAAATTTTAAATCCCAAATAATTTCCAAATTTTAAATTTCAATTTTCAACGTCCGCACTCATAATTTTGTTTGGGAAATTAACAATTGGGATTTATTTATCTTTTGGAATTTGATATTTGAGGTTTACGCCTGGAAATTATTTATTTTTGCAAAAAATAAACCTATGGACACCGCAAAAATTCTCGAAATATTCTCCTACACGATTCCGTCATTAATCACCGGCGGTGTGGCTTTCTTATTCTTCAAACAACACATGGTCAACGAAGCTGGAAAACGCCGTTTCGCCCTGCATCGTGAAGCGCAAAAACATGCTTTGCCGTTGCGCTTGCAGGCTTATGAAAGAATGTCATTGTTTTTGGAACGTATCAGTCCGTCAAAATTATTACTGCGCGTTCCGCCGGTTTCGCCTGATAAAAATGATTACGAACAATATATTATTGCACACATTGAGCAGGAATTTGAACACAATCTGACGCAACAGATTTATATTTCAGATGAATGCTGGACAATCATTACTGCTGCAAAAAACACAACAATCCAGCAAATCCGAAATGCCGCGAAAAGTGAAAAAGTTATCGATGCCAACGGATTGCGCGAAGCGATACTTACTGATTCGATTACGAAAGAATCACCAACAATTACGGCTTTAGCGTTTATTAAAAGTGAAGTTTCAAATTTCTTGTAGTCAAAAGAGGAAAGTCCAAAGCCTAAAGTCAATCTGCTTTCAACGCAATATTAGCTCTTTCGACTTTGGACTTTCCTCTTTCGACTAAACCTTAATATCACTCATCATCTCACTCTTATTCTTCGCATATTCATAACCTTGCTCCCACCATATTTTCATGTGCTCTTTATTGAAAACAAGCGCATTGCTGGTCAATTGCGTTGGCGTATAGTATAAATTGAGTTTTACATCTTTATGCTTTGCTGCCAGTTTCCCGATAATAATGTCGTGCTTTTCAACCTGATCGAGTAGTGTTCTGAACAAATCAATCATCAATGAAAACGGATTTTTTCCAATCGGAATTGGCGCTGTCAGCGTTTCTGTCTCTAAAATCACAACATCAATTTCCGTGGCGCCGCGCTCAATGGCTTCGCTGATCGGTACTAAACTTGAAAATCCGCCATCTCCATAAACGCTGCCGTTTTTCTCGACGAGGCTCATGAACGGAATGTAATTGCACGAAATCCAGATCCAATCGCAAAATTCATCATAATCAAAATCGCGTATGCATTTGTATTCGACGTCGTTTTTGGAAAGATTTGTCACCGTCACGACGATATTTTTATGGGAAGATTTGAGTGCTGCGAATTCTTCTTTCGTAAAACTCCTGCGAATGTACCTGCGTAATTTCTTGCTTTCACCGAAAGTGCGCTTCCCTTTAATAAACTGAATCAATACATTTAAGTGATTGATCCTGACGGTTTCGACGCCATCTTTTATCTTTACGCGAAACGGATTGATATTGAAAATCCGCGCCATATTCACATTCGTATAAATCCTGTGGATTTTATCGACTTTTCCCAAAGCCAAATGCGGAATCAGCAGGCTTCCGGTAGAAGTCCCCAGCAATAAATCATATTCGCAGCCCTTTTCCTGCATCAGATATTGCGCCACGCCGCCTGCAAATGCACCTTTGCTCCCACCGCCTGAAATTACGAGTGCTTTCATTTTTCTTTTAAAAGTTTATCGATTTGCGCCTGTTCTTTATCAGGAAGTTTTGCAAGCAATTCCATATAATAGGTTCGGTATTTTTCTTTTTTAAGGAGCGAACGGATTTTGTCACGGGCAAATTTCGTGAATTGCCATTTGTGATGAACTGTCGCCGCAGCAAGCGCTTTCAGTACATTTACGTCATTCGGATTCAGGAAAAATAAATTCGTAATGGCATTCTGACGCAACTGGCTTTCATATTTCGGTGTCGAATAATCTAACAATTCATCGTAAAATTTCGATTTGCTGTCCTTTTGATATTCTTTTGTCATCAAAGCCAAAGTCAGCCATTGCACCCGTAAATTCCTGTCGTTGAAACCTGTTTCATTTTGCGTTTTGTCAAGTAATTCCGTTTGTTTTTCAGGGAATTGCTTCCATAAATTCCCCATTACGATTTCTTGTGTGAGATAGGATTTATCATCGAGTAATTTCACAAATTCCCCATACATTTCAACCGGAATTGTCGCAGTTGTATTCGCAATTGCCTGGCGCACATGAATGTCATTTGTACCCAAAGCCAATACAACCAAAGCTTTCTTTTCAGCAAAAGGAACATTTTTCATCTGAAAAACCGCTTCTTCCTTCAATGGATAAAATGATTTCGATTTCAATACTTTCTCAAGCGCTTTCTTCTTTTGTGCAAAGGGTTTTTCCTGAAGTGCGAGCAAATCGAAATATTGTTTCATGAACGGATTTTCTTCAATAATGCAATCGCTTCGGCAACTTCAAAAGTGCTGCTTTCGAGCCATTTTTTTCGGAAGGTATCGGTGTCATAGTTGGAGACTTTGTTGATTTCTGCGAGAAATTCATCGGTATCCACATTGTTGAATTGGTATTTTTCGAGGTAATTTTTAACCGCTTTCCTGAAATTCTCTTTCCCCACGCCTTCGCGCAACACATGAAGTGCCCACGCGCCTTTTTCGTAAAATGACAAAGAGCTCGCTTTTTCATTCAGTATCGGAATCGTATCTGATGCTGATGCTTGTTGAATCTGCTCGGCATTTTGGTACATTTCCCAATAAAAACGATCTTCGCCAAAAACTTCATTTTGTGCCAGAAGTGCGTAATAAGTCGCAAAACCTTCCTGCAGCCAATGGTGCTTTCCTGATTTTGCAGTCACCAAATCGCCAAACCATTGGTGCGCCAATTCGTGCGCATTGACATTGATGTAATTGCGGTCGTTAAATCCGACAGAATCGACCACATAATCCTGTGCGAAAATGGTCGAAGTCGTATTTTCCATGCCTCCGTATAAAAAATCATGAACTGGAATCTGCCGGTAAATTTCCCAAGGATAAGCGATACCAATTTCTTTTTCAAGGAAGTCAAAAATTTGTTTGGAGTAACGGTAAGTCGGTTCAAACTTCGATTTTTCTTCAGATTGAAGGTACATTTCAAGCGGAATTCCCGAAGTTGATTTTTCTTCTTTTTTGTCATATTTCCCAATTGCCATCATCAAGAGATAAGAACTCATTTGGTTTTTCATCTGATAACGCCATGTAATTTCACTGCCGTTCTCAGTTTTATCGACAAGCATTCCGTTAGAAATAACAGCATAATTCCGATCGAAAGTAACCGACAATCCAAATGTCATTTTCTCATTCACATCATCAAAACTCGGAAACCAATAACTTGTATATTTTCCTTGTCCTTGTGTCCAGATTTCAAGATTGTTCGTCGCTTCAGAACCTGTAAAATAAAGTGTCTGCTTGGGTTTTGCGATGTATTTCAGCGTCAGCTTATTTTTCCCGGGAATGAATTTTCCGTACAATTTTAATTGTTTAGGAGCGGCGATAAACGGACTTTCCTTCCCGTTAATTTCGACGTTGAAAAGTCATGTCATGCGCATCGATGAAAATCGTATCGACGGATTTGAGTACTTCAAAATCATATGCCACGGTTCCTGAAACGTATTTTTCAATCGGATTGATATTGATTTTTGCGATGGCAGATGTAAAATCGACTGATTGGATTTGCTGCGAAAAAGACAAAAAAGGCAGCAGCAGAAGCGCGGTAAGGTGTTTCATTGTGAATTTATCGGTATTTCAAATTTACAAATTAGATTTTTAGTATTCGAAATTTTGGGAATGAGATTTTGCAATTTGGAAATTTGCTGTTGAAATTTGTATTTTTATAAAAATTACGAGCCAATGCCAACTTTTGAAAATACGCCTGAAGTCATTAAAATCAATGCTTTTTTAAATAAAATCGGGATTTCGGTCATTTCGAAAAACCTGCCCGACGACACTTTCCTGCCCGGATTGGAATTGGGCCTGATTGCATTTACATCGATTACGAAAAATTACTTTATCCCGGCGATATCCTGCACGAAGCCGGGCATGTTGCGGTAACAGCTTCAGAACAGCGCAAATTAATTGGAAGCGCTGCAATGGCCGGTGATTGGCCGTCACAAGGTGATGAAATGGCAGCAATGCTTTGGTCGTGCGCAGCTGCTGAAGCATTAGAGCTGCCACTTGAATTCGTCTTTCATCCCAACGGTTACAAGGGAAGCTCAGAATGGTTGATCGACAATTACCGCAATAAAACGTACACCGGATTGAATTTACTCGAATGGTTCGGCATGACTTTATCAGAAAAAAGAGCGGCGCAGGAAAACAAGGCGGCTTTTCCTGTAATGCAGCGGTGGTTGCGGGATTAATAATGTAAAAAAGTTAGCCACGAATTTCCACAAATTTTATTCGTGCAAATTCGTGAAATTCGTGGCTAAATAAAAAATCCGTGCCTTCAATAATTTAAAATATTTACCTTCGCTGCATGCAAAATAACCTGCTTCAGACACCAATTGAATACCTCAAAGGCGTTTGCCCGGCCAAGAGGTGAACTGTTGCGAAAGGAACTCGGCATCCACAAATACGAGGATTTGCTTAATTTTTATCCGAACCGGTATATTGACCGCACGCGCTATTACAAAATCAACGAATTGCAACAGAGCAATGCCGAAGTTCAGATTATCGGAAAAATCGTCAATATTAAAACTGTCGAGCAAAAACGCGGTAAACGTTTGGTTGCCACTTTCGTGGATGACACCGGGCAGATGGAACTCGTTTGGTTTCAGGGTCATAAGTGGGTTCGGGAAAGTCTGCAGTTAAATGCAATTGTTGTTATTTTTGGAAAAGCGACCTCTTTCAATGGCATTTTCAATATGGCGCATCCTGAAATTGAACTCATGGCTGAACACGAAAAAAGCCTGCGTTCGGCGATGCAGCCGGTTTATCCGTCGACGGAAACGCTTGCCAATCGCGGTATTTCCAACAGGACAATCAATAAATTGATACAGCAATTGTTTCTGGAAACACAGGCGTTGTTCAGTGAAACTTTGCCAGGATATCTGATCGACGAATTGAAATTGATTCCGAAAAATGCTGCATTATTCAATATTCATTTTCCGAAAAGCAACGAGATATTATCAAAGGCACAATTTCGACTGAAGTTTGAGGAATTATTTTTCATACAACTGCAACTCATCACCAAAAATTTAATTCGAAAGCATAAAATCAAAGGACATCCGTTTACGATTGTCGGTAATTATTTTAACGATTTTTTTGAAAACCACTTACCTTTTGCGCTTACGAATGCACAAAAACGAGTGCTGAAAGAAATCCGCAACGACATGGGACAAGCTGCGCAAATGAACCGTTTGTTGCAAGGCGATGTGGGTTCGGGAAAAACAATCGTTGCTTTAATGAGCATGCTTCTGGCGTTGGACAATGGCTTTCAGGCGTGTTTGATGGCACCGACAGAAATCCTCGCCAATCAGCATTTTAAAGGACTTTCAGAATTAGCTAAAGATTTAAATATCAATATAAAAATACTCACCGGTTCAACCAAAACTACAGATAGAAAAATCATCCATGAAGCGCTCGAAGATGGAAGCTTACATATTATCATAGGAACACACGCTTTGCTCGAAGACAAAGTAAAATTCAAAAATCTCGGCCTCGCAGTGATTGACGAACAGCATCGTTTCGGAGTAGAACAGCGCTCAAAATTATGGCATAAGAATGAAATTCCGCCGCACGTTTTGGTGATGACCGCAACGCCGATTCCGCGCACATTGGCGATGAGTTTGTATGGTGATTTAGACATTTCTGTGATTGATGAATTGCCGCCGGGAAGAAAACCAATTCAAACGGTTCATAGATTTGATTCAAACCGTCTCAAAGTATGGAAATTCATCAAAGACGAAATCGCCAAAGGCCGCCAGATTTACATCGTTTATCCATTAATTCAGGAATCGGAAAAAATGGATTTCAAGGATTTGATGGATGGCTATGAAAGTATTTCTCGTGATTTTCCATTGCCGCAATACGCAATCTCAATCGTTCACGGAAAAATGAAACCCGCAGACAAAGATGCCGAAATGGAGCGCTTTTCAAAAGGAAAAACCAATATTATGGTGGCGACGACTGTGATTGAAGTTGGCGTCAATATTCCCAACGCCAGCGTCATGATCATTGAAAGTGCAGAACGTTTCGGATTGTCGCAACTGCACCAATTGCGCGGCCGTGTGGGTCGTGGTGCAGAACAGAGCTATTGCATATTGATGACATCCCACAAACTTTCTAACGACAGCAAAACCCGCATGGAGACGATGGTACGCACCAACGACGGTTTCGAAATTGCCGAAGTCGATTTGAAATTGCGTGGCCCGGCGATTTGATGGGCACACAACAAAGCGGTGTTCTGAATTTACAAATTGCTGATATTGTTCGGGATAAAGATATTTTACTGCTTGCGAGGCATCACGCTGTTAAAATTTTGAAAGATGACGCGCCTTTGCTAAAACCTGAACACGCTACATTGCGGCAACTTTTATTGAGCTTTCGAAGAAAAAGAATATCTGGAATTATATTAGTTGATGAAACTCTAGTTTAAACGATAAGGTTGGAATTTCGAATTTATAATTTGGAATTTGCCATCACCATGGCTAATTTGTTAAATAAAATTTAACGTCAAAACCATTCACGCCCTTTCACCTTAATTTTGTTGGTATAGCCCGAAATTCAAGAATTTCAGGTGAAACATACCATCAAATATGAAAGTAAAATACATTGTTTATGCCGTTTTGGTTATTGGAATCGGCGCTTTGATTACCTACAGAATACAAAAAACAGCGTCAAAGACGACCCAAAAGACAAAGCCGGCGGCGGCAAGGCCATGAATGTAAGTGGATTTGTGGTTGTCCCAAAACCTTTCGATAACAATCTTTCACTTTCCGGCTCAATCGAAGCCAATGAACAGGTTGAAATCCGCAGTGAGGTCTCCGGAATTGTTGAAGCCATCAATTTCACCGAAGGCAGCAATGTCGTTAAAGGACAAACTTTATTTAAAGTCAACGATGTCGAACTGCGTGCACAATTGCGCCAGATGCAGACCAAAGAAAGCCTCGCATCCGAGAATGCGCGCCGCGCCAAATTATTACTCGAAAAACAGGCCATAAGTCAGGAAGAATTTGATATCGCTTCCGCGGATTACCGTTCGGCACAGGCAGAAAGCCAATTGATTCGGGCGCAAATCGGGAAAACTTCCGTAAAAGCTCCGTTTTCGGGAAAGATCGGATTAAGGTCGATTTCTCCGGGAACTTACATTACACCAGAAATTCTTGTCGCAAAATTGGTCAACATCGGAAAACTCAAAATTACTTTCTCCATTCCAGAAAAATATGCCTCGCAGGTAAAAATGAATTCTGAATTGAATTTCACCGTTGCCGGTACTACAGATAAATATACCGCAAAAGTTTATGCCATTGAGCCGGAAATCGCTGTTGCAACGAGAACTTTGCAGATTCGCGCAATTGCCGATAATAAAGATGGGAAATTATTGCCCGGCACTTTCGCCAATGTTGAATTACCGCTCAGCACCATAAAAGACGCGATTATCATTCCGTCAGAAGCCATCGTTCCGGTTCAAAACGGCAAAAAAGTTTTTATCTCCGAAAACGGAAAAGCCAAAGAAATCATGGTACAAACAGAAACCCGTACCGATAAAGACATCTTAATTTTATCAGGTTTGAAAGCCGGCGACACCGTTCTCACCAGCGGCGTCATGGCACTCAAAAAGATACAAAAGTAAAAGTGGCAGTCGCCAAAAAATAAAATGAGTTTATCCACTTTAAGTATAAAAAGGCCTGTTTTTACGATTGTGATCAACCTTGCGATTGTACTATTCGGGATTATCGGTTACACTTTTCTGGGCGTAAGGGAATTTCCTTCAATAGATCCGGCGCAGATTTCCGTCAGAACGAGTTACACCGGAGCCAACGCCGATATCATCGAATCGCAGATTACCGAACCGCTCGAAAAAGCCATTAATTCTATTGACGGAATCCGAAATATTACGTCTTCCAGTAATCAGGGTTCGAGCAATATTACGATTGAATTCAAACTCGAGAAAAATCTCGAAGAAGCGGCGAATGATGTGCGCGACAAAGTTTCACAAGCCGTCCGCAGTTTGCCGCAGGATATCGATGCCCCGCCGGTCGTTTCAAAAGCCGATGCCGATTCTGAGCCAATCATTACGATGACGGTGCAAAGTTCAACCAAAGATGCGCTGGAACTCAGTGATTATGCCGAAAATGTGATTGCCGAAAGATTACAGACAATTCCGGGTGTGAGCAGCGTGCAGATCTGGTGCCAGAAAAATATGCAATGCGCCTTTGGATTGACCCGATAAAACTCAATTCTTACGGCGTTACGGTTTCTGATGTAAGGCCGCTCTCGAAAAACAAAACGTCGAATTGCCTTCGGGAAAACTCACGGGTGCCAACACCGAACTGACCGTTAAGACAATGGGGAATCTTTCTGAGGCGGCGCAATTCAATGACATCATTATCTTGGCTGACGGAGAAAAGGTTGTTCGTTTAAGCGACATCGGAAAAGCAGAATTAGCGCCTGAAAACCTCGAAACCAAGATGTCAGAATCAGGTTTGCCAATGGTTGGATTGGCGATTATTCCGCAGCCGGGTACGAATTACGTTGACATTGCGAACCAATTCTACCAAAAATACGACCAGCTTAAAAAAGATTTACCGGCAGATATGAAACTCAATATCGCCATCGACAACAGTGTTTTTATTAAAAAATCGGTTGTTGAAGTAGCAGAAACATTGGGATTGTCATTAATTCTGGTTGTCCTCATCATTTATTTATTTTTCAGGGATTGGGCAATTGCATTCCGGCCGTTGATTGATATTCCGGTTTCCTTAATCGCTACTTTCTTTATTATGTATTTGTGCGGATTTTCAGTGAATGTACTGACTTTACTCGCCATCGTACTTGCCACCGGACTCGTAGTCGACGACGGAATCGTAGTCACCGAAAACATCTTCAAGAAAGTCGAAGAAGGCATGTCGCCGATTGAAGCCGCGATCAAAGGCTCGAATGAGATTTTCTTCGCTGTAATTTCAATTTCGATTACACTCGCAGCCGTTTTCCTTCCAATCATTTTCCTTGAAGGATTTGTCGGACGGCTTTTCCGGGAATTCGGTGTCGTTATTGGCGCGGCTGTATTGATTTCAGCTTTCGTTTCGCTTTCGCTGACACCAATGCTGAACGCTTATTTAATGAAAGGCGGCGAACAGAAGAAATCGCGATTTTATAATTTCACAGAACCCTATTTCGTAAAATTAAACTCGGGTTATGCCGCGTCGCTTACGAAATTTATGAAACGAAAATGGATAAGTTTTCCAATTGTAATAATATGTTTCGGATTGATATTCCTCTTTTTCAAAATCATCCCGAAAGAAACCGCGCCTTACGATGACAGAAGTTTCATTGGTGTGAATGTTACAACCCCGGAAGGTGCGACCTACGCCTACACCGACCGTTTTATGCAGGAATTGACCAAACTACTCGACGATTCGATTCCGGAAAAGAAAGTTGCACTTGTGATTACCGCGCCCGGATTTGGTTCTGCAACCGTCAATAGCGGCCGAATTCGTATTGCATTGAAAGAACCCGAAGACCGCGAGCGTTCCCAAAAGAAATCGCCGAAAAACTCACCAAATCGAACCAAGCGTTATTCGGAAGCCAAAACCAACGTTTCTGAACAACCGACGATTGCTGTGAACCGTCGCGGCGGAATGCCAATCCAATACATCATCCAGGCACCGACGTTTGAGAAATTGCAGCAAAAAATTCCGCAGTTTATGGACGAAGCAAACAAAAATCCGGCTTTCTCCAACGTTGATGTCAACCTGAAATTCAATAAACCGGAAATCAACGTTACCATCGACCGTGAAAAAGCAGAAAGTCTGGGCATTTCCGTGCTTGATGTCGCGCAAACATTGCAATTGTCGTTAAGCGGACAACGTTTCGGTTACTTCATGAGAAACGGAAAACAATACCAGGTCATCGGCAAATTTGATGAAAAAGACCGCGCCGCACCTTTGGATCTTACTTCGATGTTTGTGAAAAATGCAAAAGGCGACCTAATCCAATTGGACAATGTCGTAAAAGTTACGGAGCAAAGCAGTCCGCCGCAATTGTACCACAACAACCGTTATATGTCGGCGACGATTTCTGCAGGATTGGCGCCGGAAAAAGTATCAGCGATGGGATCGATGCCATGGATGAAATCAAATCGAAAGTTTTAGATGATAGTTTTACCACAGATTTAGGAGGAGAATCAAGAGATTTTGTCGAAAGCAGTTCTAATACGACTTTTGCATTCGCATTGGCCTTATTGCTGATATTCCTGATTTTAGCGGCACAATTTGAAAGTTTTATTGATCCGTTCATCATTATTTTAACGGTGCCGATGGCGGTCGCCGGTGCGTTATTTTCACTTTGGCTGTTCGGGCAAACATGGAATATCTTCAGTCAGATCGGAACGGTAATGCTGATTGGATTAGTAACGAAGAACGGAATTTTAATTGTTGAATTTGCCAATCAATTGCGTGAGCAGGGAAAACCAAAAGTCGAAGCGATTATGGAAGCGGCAGAAGCCAGGTTACGTCCGATTTTAATGACGAGTTTGGCAATTTCTTTGGGTGCATTGCCGATTGCTTTGTCGCTCGGAGCAGCATCTACAAGCCGTATCGGAATGGGAGTCGTAATTGTCGGCGGGACAATTTTCTCACTTGTATTGACACTCTTCGTAATCCCGGCCGTTTATTCGATGTGGTCACGCGCGCGCAAACACCATCCTGAATTTGACCATTTGGAAGAATATGAAAAAGAAATGAAATCATGATGACTTCTTGTAAATATATACTATTGTTGTTACTCTTCGGCTTTGCAAAAACCAATGCGCAACAACTGCTGACAGTCGAAGACGCTGTGAAAATCGCACTCGAAAACAATTATGAAATCAAAATCGCTTCAAACGATTTAAAGATTGACCAGGCTAATGTTTCCTCTGGCAATGCAGGGATGTTACCGGTTGTAACTGCAAATGTTGTCGACAACAACAGCATCCAGAACAGTTCTCAAACGCGTTCAGACGGCACAATCAACAAATTGGACAACGCCAAAAACAACAGTTTGAATTATGGCGTTGCGTTAGACTGGACAATTTTTGACGGCTTCAGGATGTTTGCCAAATATGATCAGTTGAAAGCTTTGCAGCAATTGGGCGCGGCAGAATTGCGTCTTACAATTCTCACCAAAATCGGAGATGTAACTTCAACTTATTTCGATTTGGTGCAACAGCAACAACAACTGGCGGCGTTGGATACGACTTTGGTCATTTCAAATCAAAGGCTAGAATTGGCTCAAAATCGGTTTACGATTGGAAAAGCATCAAAATTGGAAGTTTTAAATGCCGAAGTCGATTTGAATACAGATACGACCAATCTGCTGAAGCAAAAGGAATTATATGCCAACACGAAAATACTGCTGAACCAAATCCTGGCACGCGACACCAAAACTGATTTTAAAGTCATCGATTATTTTATCGTCGACGATAAATTATTGCTTCAGGATTTGACCACTTTGGCTGAAAAACAAAATCCCGAACTCGAAGCGCAAATCATCAATCAGAAAGTGGCTGAATTGCAATTGAAGCAAATCCGTGCCGGAAGATATCCTACAATTCGGGTAAATACCGGTTATAATTTTGCAGATTCACAGTCAAGTCTTGGGTTTACAACCCAGTCATCAGCGCGCGGATTGGTTTATGGATTCAGTGCAACAATGAATATTTTCGATGGATTTTACCAGAACCGGAATGAAAAAATTGCCAAAATCCAGATTGAGAATTCAAAAATCGTCATCGAGCAGCAAACGCAGAATTTGTATGCACAGTTGGGCACTTCCTACCAGACTTACATCACCAATCTGGAATTGTCAAAACTCGAAGCGAAAAACGAAGACATTGCAAAACAAAACCTTGACATCACTTTAGATAAATTCCGCATCGGAACCATTACCACGCTTGAGTTCAGAACGGCGCAGCTCAATTATGTCAATGCAAAAGTGCGCAACAGCAATGCCCAGTATCAAGCCAAATTGTCTGAAATTGCTTTGAAGGAATTAGCAGGAAACCTTACATTCTAATTTAGAAATCAGCTATATTTACAGAAATTTCGCGGTATGATTTCTTATAATACTAAAGATTGGTTTACGTTTATTTTCAGGTTCCACAAGGCTGATACGTTCAGGAAATTGCTTCCGATCATGCTGGCGATAGGCGCTTATTCCGCGATTGCAGGATATTTGGAAGTTGAACACGGCGAAATTTTCAATTCGAATTACATTAAGAATATTACAATCATGCACCAAATGTTGGGGTTTGTGATTTCGCTGTTGCTTGTATTTCGCACCAATACAGCTTATGATCGCTGGTGGGAAGGGCGGAAACTCTGGGTGCTTTGGTGAATAACAGCCGGAATCTTGCCTTGAAATTGTCTGCTATTCTGCATGAAGAAAATGACCGTAAATATTTTCGCGAAATTATTCCCGGATATGCGTCAATCCTGAACAGACACCTTAATGACAGCGATACAGCCAAACAACTTTTTGAGGGATTGAATTTAGAAATCGACCAGCACAAACACCGTCCGAATCAGGTTGCATTGATGCTTTTCCAAAAAATCAACAATTTGTACGATTCGAAGAAAATTACGGGTGACCAATTGATCATCCTAAATACTGAAATTCAATCATTCACGGATATTTGCGGTGCATGCGAGAGAATCAAAAACACGCCAATCCCCTACTCTTACAGCGCCTTTATCAAAAAATTTATTTTCTTTTATGTGATGACTTTGCCTTTTGGATATGCGTTTAGTCTTGGGTATTATACCGCCCCGGTCGTGGTTTTTATCTTTTATGTATTGGCAAGTTTGGAGTTGATTGCTGAGGAAATTGAAGATCCGTTTGGAAGCGACGAGAATGATTTGCCTACGCAGAAGATTGCTGAAAATATAAGAAAACACGTTTACGAATTGCTTTGATTTTACCGCAAAGGCGCTAAGATTTTCGCAAAGTTCGCAAAGCTTTTGGTTAAATTTTATTGTTTAACTTTTTTCCCTTTGCGGAAAACTTTTTCACTTTGGGGTAAATCATTATTATTTAAAAATTCATCTCTTTTTTACGATTACGATTTCTTTTTGCTTAAATTTATCTCATGTCAATACTATTCTTATTTTCATGTACAGCAACCGCGCTTTAATCAATCCGCCGAAATTATCTTCTGAAAAATCGCTTAAAACACTGGTAGAAAACCGCACGGTTTATTCGTTGAACAATTGCGAACTCAACCTGTTTGAAACCTATCAATCGTCTGCTTTGGTACCTTTGAAATTCAACGATTTGGTGGTAACAAGCATGCTTCGCGGCAAGAAAGTCATGCATCTTTTTGATGATCCTGAATTTGATTATCTTCCGGGAGAAACGGTGATGATACCGTCGAATGTTGAAATGAAGATTGATTTTCCCGAAGCCACGCCCAACAATCCGACGCAATGCCTCGCGCTAGCCATCGACCAGAGCAAAATTTCAGATACATTGCATTTACTGAACGAGCGTTATCCGAAAGACGGAAAAGACCATTTCTGGCAACTGGATTACCAGAATTATTTCTTTTATAATAATGTCGAATTGGCGTCGACCATCAATAAACTCATCAACGAATGCATGAGCGCTTCGATTACGAAAGATGTTTTAGCCGATTTGACTTTACAGGAATTGCTGATTCGAATCATTCAAACGCAAACCGTAAAAGCCATTGACAACAGTGTTTTTACAGACACCAACAGCCCGATTAATCAGGTGGTGCAATACATCCGCCAGAATTTAAAGGAAAGCATTACGCTTAAAAATCTCAGCGACAAAGCCTGTATGAGCACGACTTCTTTTTATCGGTTTTTTAAAAGGGAATTGGGCATGAGCCCGATAGAATTTGTGTTGAGCGAGAAGATAAAATGTGCCAAGAAATTACTCAAAAACCCGGAATTGCAAATCAACGAAGTCTGTTATTTATCCGGATTTGAAGATTGCAATTACTTCATTCGGTTGTTTAAAAAATACGAAGGTATTACGCCGAAACAATATCAGTTATTGTATGTGAATTAGTTTTAGTTGACAGTTGGCGGTTTACAGTTTTAAGTATTGACCAAACACGAGCAACTGTTAATTGTAAACTGTTAACTCTCTTCCACAAATGTCAAAGGCACCAAATCCGAAAGTTCTTCAGGCGTAAACATCCGCGATTGTGTCAAAAACCGATACCCCATCGGAATTTCAAGCGAAAAACTCGAACCGCGTCCTTCCGTTACATGAATCGTAAGTTGCGTATATTGCCAGTATTCGAATTGGTCTTTGTTCATCCAGAATTCACAGCCGTCAATTTCGCCGAGGCAAACGTCGCTTTGTCCTAAAATGAAATCGCCTTTTTCAAAACACATCGGTTGCGAGCCGTCGCAGCAGCCGCCACTTTGGTGGAACATCAGTTCACCATATTTTGATTTTAATTGTGAAATTAATGCGCTGGCTTCGGGTGTAATTTTTACTCTTTCGGTCATGATTTTAAAATTTATTATCAGCCACGAATTTCCACAAATTTAATTCGTGATAATTTGTGTAATTCGTGGCTGAAAATTTAAAAACCCGGCAACCACAAAGATTCCCGGGCTTTTACCAACAAACTAAATTAAAACATTTTAAAAGAATCCTAATTTATTTTTATCGTAAGAAATCAGCATATTTTTTGTCTGGCGGTAATGCTCGAGCATCATTTTATGGTTCTCGCGTCCGAACCCTGATTTTTTGTAACCACCAAATGGCGCGTGTGCCGGATAAGCATGGTAATTGTTCACCCACACCCTGCCCGCTTTGATGGCGCGCGGCACCTGATACAATTCGTGTGCATCGCGTGTCCATACGCCGGCTCCTAAACCGTACATCGTGTCATTGGCGATTTCTATGGCTTCTTCAACGGTTTTGAAAGTCGTAACGCAGGTTACCTGGACCAAATATTTCTTCCTGGAAAATACGCATTTTATTGTGACCTTTGAAAATTGTCGGCTGGATGTAAAATCCGCCAGCGAGTTCGCCGTCAAGTTTGTTGACTTCGCCGCCGGTTAAAACTTCGGCGCCTTCTTCCCTGCCGATTTTCAAATACGACTGGATTTTTTCATATTGGTCATTCGATGCCTGCGCGCCCATCATTACGGTTCCGTCAAGCGGATGTCCGGTTTTGATGGCTTTGGTACGTGCAATTACGCGCTCCATGAATTTATCGTAAATGTCTTCCTGCACTAAAATTCGTGACGGACAGGTACAGACTTCGCCTTGATTCAATGCAAATAAAACAGCGCCTTCAACAGCTTTATCGAAAAAGGCATCATCAGCATCAGCGACTGAAGAAAAGAAAATGTTTGGAGATTTTCCGCCCAATTCCATCGTAACCGGAATCAAGTTTTCGGAAGCATATTGCATGATGAGACGGCCGGTTGTAGTTTCGCCGGTAAAAGAAACTTTAGCGATCCTGTCTGACTGCGCGAGTGGTTTTCCGGCTTCCTGGCCGAAACCTGTGATGATGTTGAGAACGCCCGGCGGCAGTAAATCGCCAATCAACTCCATCAAAACCATGATTGAGGTTGGTGTTTGTTCCGCAGGTTTTACAACACAGCAATTTCCTGCTGCTAAAGCCGGGGCGATTTTCCATGTTGCCATTAAAAGCGGGAAATTCCACGGAATGATTTGCCCGACAACACCTAAAGGTTCAGTGAGGCAAATCGAAACGGTATTTTCATCGTGTTCAGAAATCGTGCCTTCTTCTGCACGGATAACACCAGCAAAATAGCGGAAATGGTCTACAACTAAAGGTAAATCGGCTGCGCGGGTTTCGCGGATCGCCTTTCCGTTGTCAATGGCTTCAACAACGGCAAGATATTCAAGATTGGCTTCAATTTTATCGGCGATTTTATTGAGTATGCCACTTCTGTAGGCTGCAGAACTTTTTCCCAGGTTTTGAACGCTTCGTGTGCCGCGTCAAGTGCTAAATTCACATCTGCTTTTGTAGAACGCGCGGCTTTTGTAAATACTTTTCCGTCAATCGGAGAACTGTTTTCGAAGTAACCTCCTTCGACTGGCGCGACAAATTTTCCGCCGATATAATTTTCATACTGTGCCTTAAATTCAGGTCTTTGTGCAATATCGCTCATAATTTTTACATTTTGATTTCTCCAAAAGTAACTTTATGTACGAAAACGTTATAGCACAAATCGGTCAGGTTATAGCATCAAATGTTCAAATTAGATTGGGATTGTGAGATTGCTATCAATCTTTATTATTGGTGTCAGTCGTAAGAAAATCTTCATCGGCGTGGTGCATGTTCGAAACTGTCTTTACAAAATCGGATTTGCTGCTTTCGAAATACGCTTTGTCATTGATGTTGAATTCTTTTCCCGGAATATCACTTTCGCTTTTGCTTTTCATTTTATCGGGATTTTCCTCAAAAGTGCGGTTTTCAGGAATTGGCGGATTGGTCACGTTTTCAGCATTGCCGTCGCCTTCAACTTTATAACCGTCAATATTTTTATTTCTGTCGGAATCTTTATCTGAATTTGCCATGATTTAAAAATTTAATGGGTTTCGATAAAATTACGACTTCATGCAAAGGAATTGGTTATATAACTTTCACGGAATTTTATCAGATTCAGATATAAAAAAGCGCCAGTATTGCGGCGCTTCTTGATTTTATTTGAAAACATCTTTTCCTTTTCCTGTGGTGATTAAACTGGAAAGACTGTCCTGAATCAGCATTCCCCAGGCATTCGAGCACGAATCAAAGCATTCGAATTCAGGCACTAATCCGGAATGCGTAAAGCGGACTTGCGTTTTATTATTGATTTCAACAATTTCAAAAATGATTTTTGTATCGTTCCATTCCTGTTTGTTTTTGGTGAAACTCAGCGCGCTTTCGGTCACCAGCCAAACTACCTTTTTATCAGGAATAACCTCGATAATCCGCTGTTTCGAATAATGGACGTCTTTCATTTGGTATGTGAATTCATCGCCCTCGTTTGAAGTATTGCCAGTGATTTCGCCCTGCCACCAACCGCGCACATTGTTGATTGCGTTGAAAACTTCGTGCGGCGACTTATCAACAAAGAAAGTGGTCGTAAAACCTGACAGTTTTTGTTCATCATCCGTCTGTGGTTTGTCTTTTCCGTTTGGCTCGCCTTTTCCGGTCATGATCAGATTGTAGAGGCTTTTACCAATGTATGTATCCCAGGCATTGCGGCAGATATCGTAACATTCATATTGCGGAACGAGGCCTTTTTGGGTGAAATGCAATTCGGTTTTGCCTGATTTTTCAGTGATTTCGAAAATCAGTTTATTGCCTTTCCACTCATTTTTATCTTCGGTAAAACTGAAATAATTGGCTGTGACTTCCCAAACTACTTTCTTTCCCGGGACAAATTCAGTAATTTTCATTTTACACCGGTGCACATCCTGATAATGGTAATCGAATTCGGCGCCAAGCTTGTTAGTATCGCCTTCAATTTCTTCGCTCCACCAGCCACGAACGTTGTTAATCGCGTTGAAAACTTCAATAGGCGTTTTATCAATTGTAATTGTGATATTGTAATCTGCTGTAATCATGTTTATAGTTTTAAGTTGTTATTTAAGTAAGACCAATTGCCCTGTATGGTACGACAAATGCGTTGTTCTTGTAATGATGATGTTAAGTTTGTTTCGATGCGGTTCATTGGCGAAATCTTCGGCAGAAACCGCTGCATGCTTTTCAAACCACTGCTCCGGCGATAAACTGTCAAATTGTTGCTGCAGCCATTGGCATTGGGTTGTCCAATACTTCCTTAATTCAGAAACTGATGGGATAATTGCAGCAGTTTTGTCTGGATCAGCTAAAAAAGGCGTGTGCAATTCCGGGTATAATTTTTCTCCGAGACCAAGCAAAATTATCATATCATCATGCACAGCAATCAGGTGACCTAAAAGATAGATTCCTCTGTTCTTTCCTGGCGCAATTTCTTTCATCAGTTTCTCATCTGTGAGTGAATTGATGTGGTTATCGCAATTTTTCAACGCACCGTACCAGCGGTCTAATACCATTTTGATTATTAATTGATTTGTCGTCATTTGGTTTATTTTGAATTTGTAGTACAAAGATATTGTCTGATTTGTATTTTTATAAGGTGTAAAAAAGACATTATTACGGGTTGATTAAGACAATTCTAATTGTTATTTTTACAAAAAATAAACTGATGAAACATCTTACTATCTTAGTTCCTGAAGGAGAAAACAATCTCTCCAGTATCACCGGCGCTTATGAAATATTCAGGAAAGCCAATGAATTTCAGATAAAAGCCGGTAAACAGGAATTGTTCTCTATTCAGCTTGCAGGTGTTTCAGAAGCAATAAAATTCAACAATGGGTTATTTTGCGTAAAACCACACACGCACATTTCAGCAATCGAAAGAACTGACCTGATTATTATACCTTCATTAAATCATAATTACGAGCAATCTGTCGCAGGAAATACAGAAATAATCGATTGGATTACAAACCAATATAAACATGGTGCAGCTATTGCAACTATTTGCACGGGCGCTTTTCTCTTGGCAGCTGCAGGTCTTCTCGAAGGGAAAAGCTGTTCTACACATTGGTCAGTTGCGAATAATTTCAGGGAAATGTTCCCAAAAGTTAATTTACAGACCGATCGATTAATCACCGACGAAAACGGGCTTTACACCAACGGTGGCGCATATTCATTCTTAAATCTGATGATTTATCTCATCGAAAAATATTACGACAGGCAGACTGCCATTTTCTGCTCGAAAGTATTCCAGATTGAAATTGAAAGGAACAGCCAGTCTCAGTTCGCCATATTTACAGGCCAGAAACAGCACGGTGACGAAATGGTCATTGAAGCGCAGATTTATATTGAAAACCGCCAGCACGAAAAGGTTTCTATAGATGAATTGTCTTCGAAATTAGCTGTCGGCAGGAGAAATTTTGACCGTCGTTTCATCAAAGCCACTGGCAATACGCCGCTGGAATATTCACAACGGGTAAAAATAGAATCTGCCAAAAAAGCTATAGAAATGGGAAGAAAAACCATCAATGAAGTCATGTATGAAGTGGGGTATTCCGATCAGAAAGCATTTCGCGAAGTGTTTAGAAAAATCACAGGGATGTCTCCTTTAGAATATCGGAATAAGTACAATAAAGAAGTGAAAATTTAAATTTAGATTTCAATTGATTTGGCATGGCATTTCCAAATTCGTCATTGTCTGATTATAAAAAAGACACCTTCTGAATGAACTCAAAATTTTAACAATTTTTACGGCATTTCCGTAACTAACAAATCAGATTATTTCGTAGGGATGCATCACCCCTTCCCTGAAGGTAAAATACAAATTATTTCGCCACGTTGTATTACGGGTTCGCCGTAGTTTTTGTTAAATTTTTCGTATGATCGTTGAAATCGAAATTATTTATCCAGCCTTTTATCCATCACCCGTTCCATATAATCCTGAATGAACGCTTTGCAAAGTGTTTCAAGCAGATTCATTTCGGCATTTCTTTGTCCGATAAGGTTGTTTTGCAGTGCCTTGTCATCTTTTGCATAAAAACCAATCGCCTTTTTGCCGTCGAAAGTACAAATATAATCGCCTGAGAAGAATTGGTACATATTCGCCGAGTATCGCACTACGAAAGGTTTCACTTTTGAATCGCCCACCAGGCTCCTGCCCCAGCTCCTGAATGGTTTCTGATAGCCAACGATATCGAGGATTGTCGGATAAATGTCGATTTGCTGCGCCCAGTCTTTGTTCACGCCGACGTATTTTCCGTTCGGATCATAAATAAGCATCGCGACTGAATTTTTGTTGAACTCCTTTTTATATTCGTCATAATAAATCGTATTGCCGTGATCGCCAACCATTACGAAAATCGTATTTTTAAACCACGGCTGCGTTTTGGCCTTCGCGAAAAATTGCTTCAGGGCATAATCTGTATAGCCGATGCATTTGTGGATGTTGACATTGCCTTCAGGGAATTTACCTTTGTACTTCGCCGGAATCTGGTATGGTTCATGCGAAGAAACCGAAAATAAGGTCGCCAGGAAAGGTTGTTTTTGCGTATTCAAATTCGCATCAAAAAACTGAAAGAAGGGCTCATCCCAAATGCCCCAGACACCATCAAAATCGGCGTCATTATTATATTCGGTTTTACCGTAATATTTATCGACACCGAGAATATTCGCATAACCCAAAAATCCCATCGAGCCATTCGGTGCGCCGTGGAAGAATGAAGTCGAATAGCCTTCGCTTTCCAGCGCAGATACCAATGATTCTGTTTTTTGCTTTGGATATGGCGACGAAGTAAATGCATCTTTGAATGACGGAATTCCGGCCAAAACCGAAGAAACTGCATGAATCGATTTGTAACCGTTCGAATACGCATTCGTAAAAATTAAGCTATGCTGCGCCAATGAATCGACAAACGGCGTGTAGCTTTTGTAATTCGGGATTTTCATGTCTTTATTGAGGCAGCCATAATATTCTTTGGCGTTGCTTTCAAGGATGAAAATCACGATATTCGGCTTTGTCGGCGGATTGTTTCTGTATTGTTTTACAGGAACAACCAGCGAATTGATTGTCGCCGAAGACACCAAATTCACTTTCTTAAAGCTGTTGCTGAACATCGTTCTGATAATGGCGAATGGCGTATTCAGAACCACATCGGCCTGAGCGGGATTGCTAACATAACGGTTCGCGTCGATTAAATTTATCGGTCGCGTGCTTTTCTTAAAATCACCTCTTATTGCGCCAATCGTCAATGTTGCAATCAGCAGGAACATGGCGGTTGAGAATAGAAAATATTTCAGTCCTGACACGATATCAATCCTGAAAACTACATGTTTCAGCGTCACTTTTTTATAAAGGTAAATCCATAACCACGAGAACAGGATAAACAGCACAAAAACATGCCAGTAATGAATGAGGAAATTAAAAAACAACAATCCTTTATTAGATTCATTTTTAAGTGAATCAAACATGGCGATTGTTGACCTTCCGAAGTTAAAGCGGTAATAAATAAAATCGACGAAATTCGTTGCGTAAGCCACAAGATTCGTAACAAAATACAGGTAAAACAGGAATTTCTGATACCCAACCCGCGTATTGACTACAAGCGGCAATGCTGAAAATACGATAAAAAGCATGTTCACATACAAGATTGCAGTATTGTCGAATGCGATGCCATGATAATATAACCGCAGGTATTCGGCAACGCCATTAATTTGTATCAGATCTGTATTGTACAAAAAGAAAAGCAGCCGCGCCAGAAAATAGAAACAATAAACCAATAATATTCTGTACAACAATACTTTATATTCGTTAAGTCTCGGGATTTTGTTCATAAGAAATGTAACTTCGTTGAAATTGGTGTGTAAAATTAAGCTTTTGACTTTCGACTTTCAACTTTCGACTATTTTTTTCATTAATTTGCATAAAAATATACCTCCAAAAATGGCCAATATCACGCGTCTTTTCGAATTTCCATATTATCAGCTTGAAAAAAACGATTTGCCTGATGCGCTCGTTACCAAATATCACGGCGTTTGGGTAAAAACTTCGACTTCTGAATATATCGCAAAAGCGAATACCATTTCGCGTGCGCTGTTGCGGATGGGCATCCAAAAAGATGATAAAATTGCCGTAATCTCAACCAGCAATCGTACAGAATGGAACATACTCGATATCGGAATTTTGCAAACCGGAGCGCAGAACGTGCCGATTTATCCGACGATTTCCGAAGACGATTACGAATACATCCTCAATCATTCGGGTTCGATTTATTGTTTTGTTTCAGATGCGGAAGTGCTTCGGAAAGTTAATTTGATCAAACACAAAGTGCCGGCATTATTGGGCGTTTATAGCTTTGATGAAATTTCGGACTGTAATAATTGGACCGAATTGCTTGAAACCGGAAAAGACGAAAGCAACCAAAATGAAGTTGAATCGCGGAAAGCTGCCATTTCTACTGAAGATTTAGCCACAATCATCTACACTTCAGGCACGACAGGAAGGCCGAAAGGCGTAATGCTTTCTCATAAAAATATCGTTTCTAACGTTTTGGGAAGCGCGCCGAGAATTCCGTTTGAAGAAGGCCAAAGCCGGGCGCTGAGCTTCCTTCCGATCTGCCATATTTACGAAAGGATGATTTTGTATATCTACCAATATTACAGCGTTTCGGTTTACTTTGCTGAGTCGATTGATAAGTTGGTCGATAATCTGAAAGAAGCGCAACCGACCGTAATCACTGCCGTTCCGCGATTGCTTGAAAAAGTTTACGATAGAATTTATGCCAAAGGCGCAGAACTGACCGGCGTTAAAAAGAAACTTTTTTTCTGGGCAATCGACCTCGGATTAAAATACAAGCCTTACGGTGAAAACGGATTTTGGTATGAATTCCAGCTCGGCATTGCCCGCAAATTGATTTTCAGCAAATGGAAAGAAGGACTTGGCGGCAATCTTGACTTAATGGTTTCAGGAAGCGCAGCTTTGCAGCCAAGACTGGCATGCATTTTCGCTGCCGCCGAAATCAATGTGATGGAAGGCTACGGATTGACGGAAACTTCGCCCGTAATTGCGGTAAATGATATGAGAAACCGCGGCTTTAAAGTCGGAACTGTTGGGAAAGTAATCGAAAACGTAGAAGTCAAAATCGCGGCCGACGGAGAAATTCTCTGCAAAGGCCCGAATGTGATGATGGGTTATTACAAAGATCCTGAAAAAACCGCTGAAGCCATTATCGACGGGTATTTCCATACAGGTGATATCGGCGAGATTGACAGCGAAGGGTTCCTGAAAATTACCGATCGTAAGAAAGAAATGTTCAAGACTTCCGGTGGTAAATATGTTGCGCCGCAATTGCTTGAAAATGCGATGAAACAATCCCGTTTCATTGGCGAAGTCATGGTCATCGGCGAAGGCGAAAAAATGCCGGCTGCCTTTATTCAGCCTGATTTTGATTTCGTAAAACACTGGGCAGAAAAGAAACACCTCAACATAGGCAATACCAATGCGGAAATCGTGCAAAACGCCGAAGTAAAGCAAAGGATCCAGGAAGAAATTGATGCCTGCAACGAAAAATTCGGCAATTGGGAAAAGGTAAAGAAATTTGAACTTACACCTGAAATCTGGTCGATT
The DNA here is from genome assembly GCF_051373205.1 of Flavobacterium sp. 3HN19-14. Classification (NCBI taxonomy): domain Bacteria; kingdom Pseudomonadati; phylum Bacteroidota; class Flavobacteriia; order Flavobacteriales; family Flavobacteriaceae; genus Flavobacterium; species Flavobacterium sp. 3HN19-14. The sequence continues at coordinate 2,397,475 of NZ_JBPPZT010000001.1, read as the reverse complement.
AATGAAGGCCATCTTACGCCAACTTTAAAATTGAAGCGCAAGATTATTATGGAGAAATATAAAAATCTTTATGAGAAGATTTACGGGAATAATTAAAATTACAACTCCTCTACACGAGGAGTTTTTTATTCCAATTGGTCAAGCGGACTTATGATTTTCCTGATTTTATTATCCGTTACTGCCGTATAAAGTAAAGTCGTCTGGATGTTGTTATGCCCGAGCAATTCCTGAATGAACCTGATGTCTGTTCCTTGTTCCAGCAAATGTGTCGCAAAACTGTGCCTCAGGCTGTGAATGCCGACTTTCTTACTGCAACCGCTTTTATCGAGTGCTGTTTTAAAAACCTGTTGTACACTCCTGACAGAATATTTACCGCCGTCTTCGCCTTCAAAAAGATAATTTTTAGGTTTATACATTAAATAATAATGGCGCAATTGCTCCAAAATACTAACCGGCAAATTAGCATAACGGTCTTTTTTACCTTTACCTCGCTCTACTAAAACCTGCATATTTTTGCTGTCGATGTCTGCGATTTTAAGTGCGATGACTTCGGAAACACGCAAGCCCATTCCGTAGCAAAGTTTCAGCATTGTGTTGTGTTTTAGGTTGGTGGTGACTTCAAAAATCTTTTTGACAATTTCCGGCGCGATGACTTTCGGTAATTTCTGTGGTTTTTTCGGACGCGGAATATCGAAGAAAAATTGTGTTCGTCTTAAAACCTTTTCATAATAAAATTTGAGCGCATTGATTCTGCTATGGATGACGGATTCAGAACATTTTTCTCTATTAATGCAATGTAAAATGTAATCGCGAAGCTGCTCTTCATCACAATCGGATGCTGAAAAATCTCCGAGATAATGCAGGAAAATGCCAAATTGGTTTCGGTAGAACTCAAGGTTTTCAGACTGTAACCTTTTAATTGCAGTTGTTCGATGTAACGTTGAAAAACGTATTGATTTATGGGATGGATTCTTGAAAAAACAGATTTTCCGGAACTGTAATCAAGTTGAAAAAGCTTTCTGTTTTCGGGCGTATCAGGCAGATGCCACACTTTTTTCGACTGGCTCCAGGCAGCGCCTTCGATTTTACGGATGCGGGCATTCCGCTCGACGGTTATTTCAAAATAAACCGCAATGCGGCTTTCACGGTTGTGGGTGATGATTTTGGCTTCCCAGTTCATTTTGGCTCATATTGGTTATAAAGGCTTGGAGGTGAACTCAAATTTAAGAAGAAAAATTTGAAATTCTGTATTGATGGGTAAAACTATTACTTGTGGATTTGGATAAAACTTTAACAATTTTTACGGGAAACCCGTAACCAAAAAGCTTTATATTTTCGTAGGGATGCATTCTCCCCTTCCCTGAAGGTAAAATACGATTTTTTTCAATAGCTTGTATTACGGGAAAGCCGTAAAAATTGTTAATTTTTTTAGCGCTTAAGAAAAAAAAAACGCCCGTACTTTTCAGCACGGGCGCACTCCCAATTAAAAAAAGTGTTTACTAATAAACTGCCTTCTTTGTTATTACTTCATTTTGGTCTGAAGTGATTTGCACGAGCAGTACCTGCTGCTCCGCTTTTAGATCAGTTAAAGCTGCCGTTGATGCATTGATGTCATTTTCTTCGTAAACCAATCGGCCGCGTACATCGAAAACTTTTACATTTTTGATGATGGTCTTTCCTGCGTTGATTTTGAAAATATTATTTTCCTTGTAAAGTACTATACTATCCGGATTCAAAGCAGGAACATCAATTCCGAGATTTGTATTTTGGTAAACGATCTCAAAACGGTTGGTGAAATTACCTTCCGCGGAAGCGAAATCATAAGGCGCGGCTTTTAGGTTATGAACAATTCCGAGCAAATTATCTTTGAGGAAAACGGCTTGTCCTTCACCTTCAAAGTCTTCAAACAATCCGTCAGAATGGTCAATGCTAATGCTGAAATCTCCTGCCGCAATCGCCTTGAAAGCTAACGGAACGATATCAGTATCAACAAACGGCAATGCACGCGCCTGAATGTTGTATTTGTCTTCGCCAATCATCGAAGCGATGTTGTTGATGCTTCCTTCAATCTGTTTCGCGTCAATCGATACGTCAGCATCCTGCGTCGCACCTTCCATATAACCAATTAGAATCTGGTTTTGCATGCCGGTTGCGTTGGAAAGGTTCAGCCAAATCCTGTGTTTGTCACTGTTTGCGTCTCTGAAGAAAATCGCAGCATTGTTACCGGTACGCATCGAATTGGCGAATGTTGCAGTTCCCGAAGCGGTTGTTTTTAACAGGAAGCCCTGCCCTACTGCAATCGCGTTCGTCGGCGTAGCACCGCCTGCAGCCGAAGCTGTTCCGAATGTTGTATAAGTTGCATAATTCGCTCCTGAAGCCGCATCCTGGTTGGTGTGCGTCCAGAAATGACAGTGCACCCGGGTTTTGTGCAAGGAACAAACTCGCGCTCATCGCCGACGGATATGGATTACTCAACATATTAAAGCCTTTTCCGGCGTTTGTATAGGTAACCGGGATTGTCATCGTTCCGTTGTTCGGCACGCCGTTGAATACTCCGTTGAAAGTCGCTACCGTACCATTTGACGGGAAGTTGTTCGGCGCCCTGAGCATATAGCCTTTTGGCGGTGCGAATGATGTTCCGAGTGGTTCAGTAATTGATACGAAACTGTTCGTCGGTTCATCCAAAGTATAAAAGCGTGAACTGCCCGGAGCGGTTGGAAACTCTGGTGCATTCGTTGGTGAAACCGTATATGGAGAGAATAATTTCAAATCCTGACCGGCTACGGGAGAACCCCAATAGACGTAGTCGAGTCGGCGCATATTGGCATTGCGTTTCACTGTGATATTTCCTGAATTGTAATTCACTAAAGTATTCGCTGCCTGCAATAGATTCGCATTATTCTCAAAGGTAAGCGAAGCTCCCGGCGCAACGGTTACCATTCCGGGTACGCTGAAATCAAATCCGGAATTTACCGTGACCTGGGCATTATTATTTACCGTGAGTGTACAAGCAATTAAATCTGCCGTTGCGTTATAATTTCCTGCAATGATGGCCGCTTTTGTTGCGCTTGGCGTACCGTTGTTCCAGGCAGCGCCGTTCCAGGTTGTGGTTAATGTACAGGTTTGCGGCGAAACCATTAACGAAAACGCACCTCTTTCCGCCGTCGATTCTGAAAAGACGCGGATATAATAGACGGTGTTCGCGGTAAATCCTGTGTAAATTGCGGATGTACCTAAATCGGAGCAGTTTTTCTGGGTAAGACTGCCGCATGTTCCACTGTAAATCGCATAACCAACAACTGTCGGCGCCGACTGCGTCAATGCAACGTAAACGCTTGTACCGCTTCCGGTGTTAAAGCTATACCAGCTGTCATAATATGGAACCAGTGAACTTGAGCAGTTCGGATAAGGATTTATACTCGGTGTACTGCAGTAATTATCTGTACTTGTGATCACACCATTTACAAGCGGTTGCGCCGTAGCACAATCGTCATTTGTCATGGCAGGCGTACACGGAGCCGCACAACTAAGGTCGAGAACGTAAGCACCATACACAAATTGGTTCCCGCCACGTACCATTATCCAATAGGTCGTTACACCATCAGAATTGAAAGTCGCAGTTGATCTGTTGCCGTTGGTGCCGCAATTGTTGTCACCTCCTGCGATGTAGGTCAGATTTCCGGCTGTTCCTGTTGCAATCAACAATGATGTGTCATACGAAGAATTACACAAACTCACCGTCACCAATTTCGGAACTCCACCGCCATTGTAAGAATACCAGACGTTTTGAGTCAATTGTGAATTGACGCCAAACACTGCAGGATTAGGCTGGTCGTTAGAAGCATTTGTAGTATTTCCTGTTACGCTCGCACCGCAACTAATTGGTATTGCATTGGCGAAATTGTCATTCGAAGGCACATCAACCGTGGCTACAACTGTACCATTCGTATAAGTCGCACCATCCCAAATACCGCCCACTTGTGTGGCACTTACACCACCGTAAGTATATGGCGATGATGCTCCGTTGATTCTGGCGCGGCTGGCAAAATAAACCGTTTGCGCCGTCGGCAGTGTTTTCTGAATCGTATATTCATCATAATCAGCAATCACCGCAGGATTATAAGTAGCAAGTGTCCATGAACTCCATCCTGACGGATCGGTGTTGGTGGTGCTGGTACCTATCCAGAATTCAATATTAGGCGCTTGTCCGCTAATCCCCGGTTCTACATCGGTAACGCCATCTACTTTTACGTGGCCTTTCAGGGTAAATGGCTGCGTGGTAAATACGTTCATCACATTTGGTCCTTCAACCGTAGTAAGACTGGCCATTGGTCGCATATATATGCGATAAGCTGCCCAGACCAGGTGCCAGTGCCTGCGGCGCAATTCGCGCGTACATAAAATTCAGAATAGCCAAGCGGAAGTCCGCTTACCTCTAACGGAGCCGTAACATTCGGGTTTGATGGTGCGCCCGTTGGAACGTCCGCCGTACAATGCCGTAACATGCACGTCGAAACTTTCCGGGTTGCAATCAGCGATCCATTGCAATGAAGCTGTATTTTGGCTGATTTGTTTCGCCGTTAAACCGTTCGCAGGCGTACAAGCTCCTGTAGTGATGTAACGCCCTTTTATCCAGTTGCTGATTATACCAGTGTTTAACTGAAAATTGTTGAGTGTCCCGTTGTAATGCGCACCGGCACTTTTATCAGGAAGTGCGGTGATTCCGGTATTATTCATTTCGGGTGTTCCTTTGTTGAAATCATAATAAGCCAATGCACTTCCGGGCAGAACAGGCGCACCTGCGGCCATATCGGCAACAATGCTCGCTTGCGAAAGCGCAGTACTATACACCTTGATATCATCCATTGCGCCAAAGAAATAAGTATTTTCAGACGCGTTCTTTCCAATAGAAATATTGTGACTGCCATCAATCAGCAATGGCGTTCCTGAGAAAGTACCGCTTCCGGCGAGGCATCCGTTCCTATAGACCGTATAGCCAGAAGGTGTTATTACATATGCAATATGCATCCATGTATTTATCGTATAATTAACGGAGATGTCGGCAGTTGTCGTCAGCCACGATGCTCCGTCACCGATATCGGCATGAATGCTGCCATTGCTTTTGAGCGAAATATCAAAGGTAAAATCGCCGCCTTCCCTTGTACTGAAAATGTGCATATTCCTTTGGTCAAAAGGCTGCACCCAGGCTTCAACGGTATAGCTTCCCGATACGGTTTGCGGGTAAGGCGCAACACTTACGTAATCATCACCTCCATCAAAAAACAAGGCGTTATCGCCCGGTTGTGTTACGGTTACCGTTACCGTTTTACTCGCGTGGCAGCCGTTTTCATCTGTAGAAGTTACGGTATAAACCGTGTCTTCGAGCGGAGTAGCGATTACTGAACTTCCTGTAGTGGTATTGAGTCCGGTTGCCGGAGTCCACACATAATTACTACCGTTGAAAGCATACAGCGTAACGCTTCCGCCTTCGATGACAGACACATTTTCCTGTGCAACCGCAATTGGAAATACCGTGCGTATTGCAACAGTATAATAAGCCGTCTTCTCGCAACCATTGCCATCAGAAACGGTAACCACATAATCTGTGAATTGTGAAGGCGTTACGGTTACGGTCGCTCCGGTTGTTGAGCTCAGCCCGTTGGCCGGAGCCCAGGTGTAGCTTGTTCCGCCTGTAGCTGTCAATGTTATGCTTTCGCCCGGACAGATATCGCTGCGGCCACCGTTTTCACCATTAATTAAAGCGGTAAAACTACAAGCCGGCGGCATAAATTGTATGTAAAATCCGCCGATGTTAGACAAATCAGAAAAAACACGGATGTAGTAAGTCGTATTTGGCATAAGCGTCGCATCAGTAGTATTCGCGGTAGAAGCCTGGCAATACAATTCCGTAAGGTTCGAACAATCACCTGAATATATGGCATAACCGTAATCATGCCCTTGCGTTCCGGCAGTAACTTTAATCGTCATGGCGTTGTAATTCCCCGGATTAAAACTGTACCAGGTATCATATAGAGTGCCACTTGCACAAGATACCGGCACCGCACTTGGCGTGGAATATTGGTTGGAATTATAATTGTTAGCGCCTATTGTAACAGGTTTCGCACCGGAACATTCATCGTTCAAAAGGCTGACGTTAATAGTTCCGTTTACGAAATTGCTGCCATCCCAGTTACCGCCCTGTGTGCCGTTGGAACCTCCATAAGTAAAGACAGAATTGCTGCCGCCCATTCTGGCACGTGTCGCGAAATATCTCGTGGCCGGAATCGTGAATACAGTTTGTAATGTATATGCTTCGTAATTGGCCGTCACAGTTGCGTCATGGGTCGCCGGTTGCCATGCACCGCTGCTCCAGGTCGAAGGATCCGTATTATTGTTGTTGATACCAATCCAGTATTCAATTCCGGTGTTTCCCCATCAATGTTCGGAACGACATCTGTAACACCGCCCAAATGCAATTGTCCGCGTAAGGTGATGTCCTGGTTGAGTCCGGCATTGATAACGTTTGGCAATGCAATTGCTGTAAAGTCAGCCGCCTGAAAAATATGGATATCAAAACTTCCTGCTTCATTCGGTTGTGCCGAAAAACACGGATGTAGTAAGTCGTATTTTCTGAAAGTCCGCTCATCTGAAGTGTCGGTTCGCTGCTGCAGAAAATTTCATTCATCGTGTTGCAATCACCTGAATAAACCGCATAACGCACGTTCGTATTGCTATTGGTCGGATTAACATTCAATGTCAACGCCTGAAAATTAGCTGAATTGAAAGTGTACCAGGTATCATAAGAGCCTCCATTGGCACAGCTCGCGAAATCAATCGGACTTATCGATGAGTCCAGGTTGGTTGAACTTGTTATGGTATTCAGCTGTATTTGTTGTGCGCTGCTGCATTCGTCATTCGCCAACGGTACGAAAATAAAACCATTAATAAAGCTGTTGCCATCCCAGTTGCCGCCATCAGTACCGTTAGAACCGCCATGAGTATAACCTGCGTTGCTACCGCCGATGCGTGCCCTTGTCGCAAAATAATAAGGCAGCGCAGCCGGAACTGAAGTTGTCAGGGTATATGCTTCGTAAGCCGCACTTACACTACTGTCCAGGTAGCTAATTGCCATGAAGATTCATTCCACGTGGCGGGATCGGTATTGTCAGTGCTGATGCCGATCCAGCATTCGATGCCTGGCGTTTCACCATCGATGTTCTGAATGATGTCGGTCAGACCGGTTTCCTGTACTTGACCGTGAAGTGTAAAAGCCTGGTTGATTGGAGTTATTATAAGTGCAGGTGGTGCAATTGCCGTTATATCTGCGGAAGCGTAAACGGTGAAAGCAAAATGGCCAACCCACGCGCTTGAGCTGCTGGCATTGCAATTGGATCTTACGTAAAATTCGTAATTACCGACAGTTAAGTTCGTTTTTGTAAACGGACTTGTTACCCCTGTATCCGAAGCGTTTGTCGGAACTCCACTACCTGCAAGACCAACATAGATGTCGTTAATTACCGAAAGGCATCCTGAATTTTCCCACTGTAAAACAGCCGAATTGCCTGTGATTTGCCCAGTTGATAAATTGAATGGTGACGGGCATGCCACATTTGAAGCACCCGCGCCTTCAACATAATTGCCGCTGCTTCCGCTAAGCGTAAAGTTATTGAGCGTTCCACTGTAAACAGACGGACTGCGATGGTCGATAAGTGTTGTAACAGCCATATTATCAGCATTTGCATCACCTTCATCGAAGGTATAAAAAGCTACGATGTTTTCGGGATATATCGGAGCAGAACTGCTCATATCTGCCTGAATATCTGCCTGTGATAATGCAGAATTATAGACTTTTACTGCATCGATACTGCCATCAAAGTAAGTATCTTCGCTGGCGTTATTACCGATGGAAATGAAGTGGCCGCCATCAATCAGCAAAGGAAACTCAAAACCATAATCGCCATTCCCGATTTCGCATCCGTTAGCATAAATTTTATAACCGAAATTGTTCACTACGAATGTGACGTGCATCCACTCGCCTACCGTATAATTGAAATTCGCATTGGCATCTGTGCGTATCCAGTTACCGCCATTTCCGATATCGCCATGGATAATGTTGCCTTCGCCGATTTGAATATCAAATGTTACATCGCCGCCGCCTCTTGTGCTGAAAACATGCATCCATTTGGTTGGATTCATAGGTTTTACCCAGGCTTCAACGGTAAAGTTATTGGCGATGGTTTCGCTTTGTTGCGGAACGGAAATGTAATCGTCAAATCCGTCGAAATTCAAGGCTGAGTTACCTTTAACTATAATCGTAATCGTTTGAAATGAAGTACATCCATTAGCATCACTTGCAGTAACAGTATAAGTCATTGTAGTTGTTGGCGAAGCTGTAACGCTGTCTCCGGTTGTGGCGCTTAGTCCTGTTGCCGGACTCCAGCTGTAACTTTCGCCACCGGTTGCGGTAATTACTGTACTGCCGCCCGGATTGATGAATGTTTGCGTTGCTGAAACCATCACCGGAACAACAGTAACATTTACGGTAACCTCAGCAGTACTGCTACAGCCATTGTGTGTTCCCGTAACGGTATAAGTTGTTGTTACCGTTGGCGATGCGGTCACAGAATTGCCTGTTGTGGCGCTCAACCCTATTGACGGACTCCAGGTATAATCATCGCCACCATCAGCCGTAAGTGTTGCCGAACCACCTGAACAAATCGTTCCTGATGTGGTATTTGCAGTAATAACCGGTACGTCTTTTACAGTAATCGCAATTGTATTTGTATTGCTGCAGCCGTTGGCATCGGTACCTGTTACCGTATATGTTGTATTGCTTAGAGGATTCGCATTTACATCGGCACCGGAGGTTGTATCAAGTCCGTCTGCAGGTGACCATATATAAGTTGTTGCGCCCGAAGCATGGATTGACGTTCCTGTTCCTGAACAAATTTCAGCTGAAGCCGGTGTCAGCAAAATCGTCGGTAATGGATTAACGCTGACTGTTACTGTTTTTGCCATAGGGCAACCGCTGGCTGAATTTCCGGTAACGGTGTAAGTCGTAGTTTCTGATGGATTAGCGGTTACTGTATTTCCTGTGGTTGTGTCCAATCCGCTTGACGGGCTCCACGCGTAAGAAACTGCACCGCTTGCAGTAAGTGTTGTGCTGCCGCCTGCGCAGAATGAAGGCGTTCCCGAAATCGTAATTTGCGGATTATCTACGGTAACCGTAACCGTTTGTGTGCCGCTACAGCCATTATTATCGATGCCTGTGACCGTGTATGTTGTGGTCGCTGATGGTGTCGCCGTAACGGAGTCGCCTGTTGTGGCACTTAATCCGCTTGAAGGACTCCATGTGTAAGAAACACCTCCTGAAGCGGTTAATGTAGTACTGCTGCCCGAACAAATTACCGGATTTGCGGCCACTGCCCCAATCGTTGCCGGGGTAGTAAGCGAAACAGTTACAGGCGGTGTTGTACTGACGCAGCCATCGGCGTTGGTGGTTTGTACGGTGTAATTCCCTGCCGTCGTTGCCGAAATGGTTGGCGTCGTTAAACCATTCGACCATAAATAAGAAGCGTAATTTTTAGTGCTGTCTGTCCATAGCGGAGTATTCACAAATGTACCATTGTTAGCCGCATTGGCTGTATTTACTACAGTTGTGCCGGTAGTTTCGTCTAATTTGAAATAATCGATAAGGTTTTGTGTTCCCGCCGGATAAGTGGCGTACATACCGGCCTGGATTTCCGATTGGGTGCGGGCGACGTTCCAAATCCTTACCTCATCAAGGCTTCCGTTGAAATTAGAACCGGCTGTATTACCCAAAATTCCGAGCATAACCGGAGCTGTGTTGGCACCTAAAGTGCCATTGCTGGTTGTTTGGTTCGCTTCTAAAACACCATTCACATAAATCTGCACATTTCCTGCGGTTTTGTTGCGAACGGCAGCTACGTGCACCCAGTTTCCTGTATTGACGTTGGAAGTTGACCTGATGGTTAAAATTGTCGAACTGGATGCATTTCCATAACCAAATATAAATTTATTCGAACCCATCGAAGTTCCGAAATCACCGACATTTCCCGAATAAGCGGCTACAAGCCCTTTTCCGTTGAGCCAACGCGTGGCAGTTCCGGTGGTTTGTGTGGTTTTCATCCAGAATTCAATCGTGAAATTATCAGCTACATTTTTCGGTCCGGTCGTAACAGCGGTGTTGTCCCATTGAATTGCAGGCCTTTCACAGGAATTGTCGATGAAAGCACAACCGAACCACCCGGGCAAAATGTTGTTGGCCCGCCCGCCGTAATTACGGAAGTTCCTTTAACTGCAACAACTACCGAAGCTGATCTGCTGCAGCCTGCAGCATCTGTTCCTGTTACGGTATAGGTTGTCGTCTCAGAAGGGCTTGCAGTTACTGAAGCGCCCGTGGCAGCACTTAAACCTGTTGACGGACTCCATGTATAATTCAACATGCCTGAAGCCGTAAGTGTTGTGCTTCCGCCTGCGCAAATGGCAACATCTGTAGGTGTCACCGATATCGCAGGATTGTTGAGTGTAACCGTAACAGTCTGCGAACTCACACATCCGCTTGCGCTTGTAACTGTTACGGTGTAAGTGCGTGTTGCTGTTGGCGTAACGGTAACGATATCGCCTGTGGTTGCACTGAGTTCTGTCGCCGGACTCCACGAATAAGTCGCGCCGCCCGAAGCTGTCAAAACTACATTACCCCCCGGACAAACCATAGGTGCTGATGGTGTCACGGCCGCAATTGGCAATGAGTTTACAGTTATTGTTGTTGGTAAAGAAGTACTGCTGCAATCCGGATTCGTAACCTGAACGGTGTAATTTCCGGATGCATTCACTGCTATTGAAGGCGTTGTTAGTCCGTTTGACCAAAGATAAGATTGGTAATTTCTGCCAGAAGTTATCCACGTCGGCGCATTAACGACTGTACCGGGATTTGCAGGATTTGCAGTGTTGGAAACTGCGCTTCCTGATGTTTCATCCAATTTGAAATAATCGATGAGATTTGGTGTTCCCGAAGGGTAAACGGCATTCATTCCGGCGGAGATTTGCGATTGCGTACGAACTGTATTCCAAATGCGCACATCGTCTAAACTGCCTGAATAGTAAGCACCCGTACCCACCAATCCTAAAGTGATTAATGATTGTTGTGTAAGTGATGCCGTAGTAGCTGTGCCGGTTTTCTCGAGTACTCCGTTGATGTAAATCTGCATTGCGCCGGAAGCTTTTGTACGGGTTACAGCAACGTGCATCCATTGACCAGTATTTACTGAAGAAGTTGATCGTATTTCCGTATTTCCCACACCGAAATCAAGCAAACCGGCGTTGAGTGTTACACCGAAAGCGCCGGTAACTGGCGTTCCATAAGAGGTAACCAATCCTTTTGCATTGTACCAAATTGAAGTTTCAGGTGTATTTTGCGTAGTTTTCATCCAGAATTCGATGGTGAAATCATCTGAAATATTCCTGTTTGCTATTACCGAATTGTTTGTTCCGTTAAATTGCAATCCCGCAACCGGAATCGCAGACGAAAGCGTCACCGAGCCGCCCTGGCAAAAAGTTGTCGGCCCTGAAGCGGTAATCGTTGCTATTGGCTTTACAATTACTATTACATTAACTGATTTCGCACAACCACCTGCATCAGTACCAGTTACGGTATAAGTTGTTGTCGTTGTCGGGTTCGCGGTTACAGTAGCACCGGTCACGGCACTCAATCCGCTTGACGGACTCCAGGCATAACTGACACCGCCTGTAGCGGTAAGCGTTGTACTGCCACCTGCACAAATAATTTCACTGGCTGCGCTTGCTGTAACATTCGGGCTGTTAACGGTTACGGTAACCGATTGGCTCGCCTGGCAACCATTTGCAGCCGTAGCAGTCACAGTATAAGTTGTAGTGACTAAAGGTGTTGCGGTGACAACTGCTGTATTTGTGTTGTTAAGCCCTGTTGCCGGACTCCACGAATAACTTATACCGCCCGAAGCGGTAAGTGTTGCACCTGAGCCTAAACAAATTGAAGCTGAAGAAGGGGAAATTCCCGCAATTGTAGCTGGATTTACAGTCGTACTGATACTGCTGCTCGTTCTTACACAACCATCAGAATCGGTAGTCTGAAGTGAGAAATTGCCGGTAGTATTGACTGTAATTTCCGGTGTTGTAGCATTATTCGACCAAAGGTAAGACGAAATGGATTCGTAGTTAACCCAAGTCGGGCTGTTTACTAAAGTTCCGTTATTGGAAGCATTTGCTGTATTGGTTGCTGACGTGCCGTTTCTTTGGTTCATCTTGAAATAATCCAATAAACCTGTCGCGCCTGATGAAAAATCGGTATTGATGTTGCTTTGGATTTCAGCTTGCGTACGAACGACATTCCATATCCTGATTTCGTCTAGTGTTCCGCTGAAATAATTGCTTCCGTTTAATAAACTTCCGATTCTTAAAGCCGACGGAGCGGCCAACGAATTCGTGTTTGAACTTACATCAGAAGCTTCCAATACGCCATTAATATAAATTTTTATTGCACCTGAGCTTTTTGTTCTCGTCAAAGCTACATGGAACCATTGTCCTGTATTGACCGAAGTTGTCGACTGGATGGTTTTATCCGTAAAAGTACCGCCGCCGCCAATTCCGAAGGCGATTTTGCTGTTCATTAACGATACTCCGAAGTCATTTACGTTTCCTGAAATTTCACCGTCAATGATTCCTTTTCCCGAATACCAATCGGCTCCCGCAGCATTTGGCTGAGTAGTTTTGATCCAGTATTCAATGGTGAAATCGTCTGAAACAGAACGGTTAAGTGTCATGTAATTATTTGTTCCGTTAAATTGAAGCGCTTTATTTTTCACACCCAAAATCACGTTGCTATCAGAACAGAAAGTCGTCGCTCCATAAGCCACAATTTCCTGCGCTGGTTTCACGGTAATGGTAATCGATTTACTGGCGACGCATCCAAAGGCATTTGTTCCGGTGACGGTATAAGTCGTAGAAGTTGTTGGATTAGCGGTTACGGTCGCACCAGTCGTGGCACTCAATCCGCTGGACGGACTCCATGCATAAGTTGAAGCGCCTGATGCCGTAAGCGAAGTACTGCCGCCAGGACAAATGCTTGACGAACCCGCAACCACATTCACCGAAGGATTATCAACCGTAACCGTAACAGTCGCCGAAGAAAAACAGCCGTTGCCATTCGTTCCCGTAACAGTATAAACTGTCGTAACAGAAGGAGTTGCCGTAACAGTTGCGCCGGTTGTAGCACTCAATCCCGTTGACGGGCTCCACGAATATGTAGTCGCGCCAGTCGCAGTAAGTGTTGCAGCGTTACCCGGACAAACAGTTGCCGGAGAAGCATTCACAGCCGTAACCGCATTTGGTGTAAGCGTTAACGTAACCGGATTAGAAGTCAGACTTCCACAACCCGGGTTTGAAATCACCACATCAAATACAACATTATTTTCTGAATAAGGCGGATTTGTAATCGTAAGTGTATTGGTAGTCACATTGCTGTAAATGGCGTTATTCGTAAGCGGCACTCCGCCTTTTCTCCACACATATCCGGTAGCATTCAAAGCTGAAACGCTGATGGTTGTCGTTCCCGTTCCGGCACAATAAGTCGTTGGCGCAACAGGTTGTGTATTGATTGCCAATGGTTGATATGGCGTAACCGACTGGCTGCTTGTGGCAGTTCCAACCGAAGTTGTCACGGTTACCACTCCGGAAGCACCCGAAGGTATAGTTACCGTTAAAGCTGAATCTGTCGTATTGGTAACCGTTGCCGTAACTGTTCCGATTTTGACTATTGTTGTTGTGGCGAGTCCGCTGCCGTTGATGACCAATGAACCTCCGATACAAACAGAAGTTGTGTTAAGGCTTGTGATATTAGGAGCCGGAATTGCAATGAAATTACCCGCATCAGCGCCGATATCGGATGGTGTAAGTTCGGAACGGGTTTCATTATCAATGTCTGTCGCCAATCCGTTAAAGACACTTCCGCGTGATTCGATGATAGTTTGTACCACTGGATTGATATGCAGATTCGGTGTCGTACCGGTTGGGGTTAAATATTGCGGATTGCCAAAAAAGCTGCTTCCATCAGTATTATTGGCGGTTTTCCATGCAGCCAGATCAGCAACATAAGCCGAATGGTTGTTATCATATCCAACGTAAAAACCATTTCCGCCTCCGTAATAAACGTTATTGTCTGAAACTGTACGTGTGTTGACAACCAGCGCAGCACAAACATTATTCCCGGTCGCGCCATTATTTGACCTGCTGTTAACGAGAATATTGTTGTTGAACCTGCGCAATCCGGTATTCGCTATCTGCGCATTCAGGGCTGATGAGAGCCCGGAACCTGAAGTCGGGCTTCCGCCGATGTAAACGCTGTTGTTATAATATTCGCAGGCCAATGTTCCTGTATGATAAAGCCCTCTGATTGGAATTGCCTGCGTAACGGTATTTCCAAGGTCAATCATATTATTAAAGACATGGGTGTTCAGGCTGGTGCAATAAATTCCGTTAATTGCCGATGCCGCATCCGTAGAAACACCAACCAAAGTATGGATTGTATTTCCGGAAATTATCGCATCGGCGGTTGTCGACAACGAAACAGCATTAATACCATTCATTTCAACTGAAATTCCCGCATTATTATTTTTAAGGGTATTGATGTTGTTATTGTACAAGAAAAGTTCACTGATCGTAAACATTTTAATACCTGACAATTCACTTCCGCTACCGGTAAGATTGCGTATGGTGTTACCAGTGAAAGTTGCCAATAACGCATTACCATAAATACCCATTACCCTTGCAGCGGTATCCGTCGATGTAGATTGCAATGAGTTGGCAGTCGTGCCTCCGATGGTATTGTTGTTGATGATTCCGTTATTAGTTGAAGCATGCGTGATGGTTATCCCGTTAAGCGACACAATCGAGCCTGAAGCTGAAATGCCGCCGATGTTATTACTATTTATTGTATAATCACCGTCGCCGCTGGTATCGATTCCGGTTACTGATGCACTCGTTGAAAGTGTTGTATTGAAAGTGATATCGCCATTGCCGGTCATGCTTCCGATGGTATTGCCTGTAACCGTAAATCTGTCCTTTGAAAAGAGAAATTCCGGTAAAGCCTCTTCCCTGCCCCGAAATTGAAATTCCCGCAATGGTGTTATTCTGGATAGCAACGACACCACCCGGATTATTGGCGCTAATCGCTGTAAAATCAACACCGCTCGGTAATGTTACGCTGTAAGATCCGGTGCTGTCGCTGTTCGCGTATCCAATAACGTTGTTCGAAATGAGTGTTGCATTATTGCTTCCTGTAAAGCGAATGGCCCGATGACTACTGCTATTGCCTGCGCGTGCTGCAGTCTGGTAAAATTTGTTGTTGGTGATGGTAAATCCGCCATTTTCGAAATCAATGGCATAGGAACCACCCGGATTGAAATAATCATACATATTGTTATGGTCGATTACTGTTCCCAAGGCGTTTACCGGGTATTCGTATTTCCTTAATTCAATACAACTTCCTACAGGATTGGCGGCAGTACCTCCAATATTGCAATAGGAAAAAGTATTATTATTGGAGTTGTTATCGAGTTGGATGACCGGGCGCGTTGCCGAAGTACCTGTCAACGTACAATTCGTAATCGTATTATTTGAAGCGTTACCGTTAAAATTTATGATTGTGTTAGCGCCAGTAAGTTTAAGACTGTTACCGCCGGAATTGAGTCCGTTGATGGTAACATTCGACGCGCCACCCAGTTCAATTGTATAAGATGTACCGGTAACCGTCGTGCGCCTGTTGGGGTGATGGTTATTGAGCTGTAAGAACTCAGTCCGTTTGCGTTGCTGCCCAGAAGAGAGGTATAAGCACTTTCCGTAGTATCCCCAACAATATTGATGCTGATGGCGCCGGTATGTGCGCCAATGTTGATGCAGTAAAAAGCATCATTGAGCGTCGCATAATAGCCTACTCCGTTTACGATTACATTTGTTGCAGTTCTGTCGGTTGTCCAGTTACCGATGGCGCTTTGCAGGTAAAAGAACTGTAAAGTCGCCTGATAATTGACACCGCTACCGACCTGATTTTGCATCGAAGTCATGGTTTCGTTATGGGCATTCGCGGTTCCCTGGTTAAAAACATAATTTATCGCACAAGTTCCGGGAACCGATGGTGTCGTGCTATTCATATCTGCCTGGATATTGGTTTGCGAAAGCGCACTTGTATACACTTTCACATCGTCCATCGAACCGCGGTAATAAGTATTTTCACCAGGTTGCGGCCCAATTGCAGATTATGTGTATTATTGAGCAGCAATGGCGTAGCGGCACCACCGGCATAAGTTCCTGTTGCCAACTGATTGCCATTGACATAAATCGTATAACCGGTCGTCGTCACGACATAAGCAACATGAAACCACGTTCCCACTGTATAATTGTAAGTGGCATTGGCCGTAGTTGTAAGCCAGGCTGTACCGTTTCCGATATCGCCGTGAATCGTATTTCCGTTTAAAATCTGCAGGTCGAAACCGTTTTCAGATGGCGTTCGCGAACTGAAGATGTGCATGGTTTTCGTCGCATGTTTTGGCTGGATCCACGCTTCGATGGTGAAGTTTCCGGAGATTGTGCTGCCCGAAGATTGAGCGATGGAAACATAATCGTCATTGCCGTCAAAGTCAAGCGCGCCGCCGTTAATTTGAGCATAATTGACTGAAATACAGCAAAAAATCAGTAAAAGGGAGTAGATTTTTTTCATAATTACTTAATTTAGGAGTAAGTATGGTCAAATCTAAAACCATAATGAATGGCTTACAATACAGGAAAAGCTGTAGTTTTTTAGAGATCATTTCACCAATAAAACTTTAAGAAAAAATACGGCTAACCCGTAATACAACGTATCGGAAAAAATTGTATTTTGCCTTAAGGGGAGGGCCAATGCAATCCCTACGAAAAAATTAAATTTGTTGGATACGGGAACGCCGTAAAAATTGTTAAAGTTTTGAAATGTGCAGAAGGTTGCTTTTTAAGCAATAATTCATCATCAGACCATTGAAAAATAAAAAAACCCGCCACAATGACGGGTCACTCCTAAATATTCAAAAGCGGGGATTTTCAATAAAAGCGTTTTTTCCGGGCAGAAGGAACAGTCGAAATTCCCAAAAAGGAATACACCAGGCACCAGCCCATAAAAGCAGAAAGAATAACATAACAGCCCAAAATCAGGCATCCGTTTTTAACCAATTCATCTTTGGTCAGAAAAATACCTGCGACAATAAATATGCCGACGATATAACGGACGTACTTTTCAGTATTGCTGATATTTTTTTTCATTCTTGCCATTTAATCTTTGTCTGAGCTGTAAATATAGTAACTCAAAATACAACCTGCCATACACGAAAAGCTGTAGTTTTATTACAAGCATTCCGAATTGCTGACATCTAATAGCGTGAAAAAAAACAGCATTGCCAAATAAATGTGACGAAAACCATTTTAGCAGGGATGAAACTGCCTGCAGTTGAGATGACCGGACACTGATTACTGAACACTAGACCAGCTTATTATCTATTGCAAACCGCACCAAAGCCGCAGTATTTGGCAAATTGAGTTTCGCCAGCATGTTATTGCGGTGTGTGTCAACGGTCTTCACCGAAAGCGAAAGCGTGTCAGCAATAACTTGATTCGTATGCCCTTCGGCAATCATTTTGAGGATTGATTTCTCGCGCGGCGTGACGATATTTTCGGTGAATTGTATGTAGTCATTTTTGATAATGGTTTTCCCTGCCCGGTCTCGTGTAAACAACTCTGATAAAACCGGTGAAAGATACACCTCATCGCGGCGCATCACCTGAAACGCTTTTACGAATTCCGAAGCATCGGCATTCTTAATCAGAAAACCATCGGCGCCGGCTTTGAGCACTTTTGCGACCGTTTCGAGGTCTGAAAGCATACTCACAATAAGGATTTTGGTATCTGCACAATGGCGTTTGATTTCTTTGGTAGCTTCAATCCCGTCAATCATCGGCATATTGATATCCATCAAAATGATGTCGTATTTTTCGTGGCGGCATTTGTCGATGGCTTCTTTTCCGTTGAGCGCATGATCGGGCGTGCCGATATCGACGTAATCTTTCAGTATCAATTTGAGCCCGCTTATAAAAAGCTGGTGATCGTCGGCAATGAGTAATTTTATCTTGCTGGTCCGGCATCTTACAAAGGTATTTCGATTATGGCCTGAATCCGGCATTCGGCATAGAATCGAATTCAACCGTTCCGTTAATAGCTTTTACGCGTGTTTCGATATTGTTGAGGCCATTGCCGCGTTGCAATGCCGTCACGTCAAACCCGATGCCGTCGTCTTCATACATCAATATCAATTGGCCGTCGCGTTTGAGCAATTCGATTGAAACCTGTTTCGCCTGCGCGTATTTGAGCGTGTTGTTGATGAGTTCCTGCGTAATCCTGAACAATTCGTGCTCGATTTTGTGGTCTGGCCTCACATCGATATTATGGCGTGATAACGAAAATTGTATCAGATGCAGCTTATTGATTTTGTTGACCAATTCTTCTGTCGCCTGAAGATATCCTTTTTCGCGCAAGACGGAGTTGTGCATTTCGTTCATGATTTTGCGCAAATCGCTGATGGAATTGTCGAGCATTCCGATAGAAGTATCAAGCGTTTCCAGGTCATTTTCGCCTATTCCCTTATTCTTCAAACTGCTCATGAACATCTTCGCTGTCGAAAGCTGTGCGCCAAGATTATCATGCAAATCGCGGCTGATGCGGTTGCGTTCTTCCTCTAATGCTTTCTGGCGGCGGATTTTGGCGATTTTATTGCGTTGCAGGATTAAGATGATGAGGAAAATCACGACAAGCAACATTCCGGCGATTGTGTAATAGCGAATGTTCTTCTGATTCTGTAATTCTTTCTTCGCAAGCGCTTCCTTGATTTTTGCGTTTTCTTTGACGTTTTTCAGGTCGAATTTTACTTCTAATTCTTTAAACTTCTTGCCTTTTTCAACATTAACAATCGAATCATGCATCTCTGTATACAGCACATGATTTTCGTATGCGAGTTTGTAATTTCCGGTACTTTTATAAATTTCAGTAAGATCATTGTAGCTGTCTTTAATGTAATCAAGTTGACCCGCCATTTTAAAAGTCACGAGCGCAGTATTGATGAGTTCTATGGCCTTTTTCGTATTACCTAACTTAAAATACGCATAACCGATATTATACTGCGCATCTGCAATACCAAAAGGATTCTGAATTTCCTCATTGATTTTCAACGCCTTTTGATAATATTCAAGCATCTGCGGAAAATCATTTTTCTTAGAATAAAACCGTCCCGTGATGATATAATTATTAGCAATTGCAGCCCCGTCATTTTCGGCAATAGACCTGCGCAGCCCTTCTTTTAAATACTGAATTGCCAGATTGGGCTTATTATTGACCAGATAGCAACTGGCAATATTATTGTAGGTTTCGCCAACCTTGTAACTGTCTTTTTTAGAAATTTGCGTTTTAAGGCAACTGAGGTAATTCTGCAAAGCCTCTTCATTCATCCCCTGATTGCTGTAAACCAAACCGATGTTGTTGTAAGCGGCGAAAATCCCAAATCCGTCATTCCTGCTTTTTGCAATGGCGAGCCCTTTTTGCAGGTTGGATAAGGCTTCCGTGTAATTTGACAATTTTGTATAAGTAACGCCTATATTGATGTAGGCGTCTACCTGACTGCTGCTTTTCCTGTCCGCTGGTTGACTTCGAGTGCTTTCTTAAAATAGGCAATCGCCTTGGCATACTCGCCGCGATAATCGTAAATATTCCCGAGTGTATTCGCCGTTGCCGATAGCCCCCAATCATCATGCAGTTTTTCTGAAAGCGCCAATTCTTCCTGCACATAAGGCATCGCTTTGTTGGGATTGTCGCGGTAAACTTGCGTGACGATCATATTAAGCAGCCTAATTTTAAGCGTGTCAGCCATTGGATCGGCATGGGCACCGAACTCGCGCATCCTTGCTTCATGCTTGGCGATTTCGTTTTTCAGGCTGTCAACAGCTTTCCAGTCTTGTGAAAAAGCTACAGAATGCACAAGGCAAAAAATTGCCAGGCAGCAGAAATAAACGGGGGTATTTATTTTCATGCAGTCGAATTTGTTGCAATGTAAGCAAAAATCTGTTACGCAATTTGGATTTATTTAACAGAGTTTGTACTACAATCTTTCGTTAAATATTGCGCCGCAATCCATTACAAAAAATTAAAAGTAAAAATACCTGATTTAAAAATCGCGTATAAATACCTGTAAACAAAACATTTAACTTCAATAATTTTGAAATCAGATGGAAGCCGTCACCATTTCAAAAAACGGGGCGTTTCTGAAAAGCCTGAGAGTAAGACCAATAAACAAAACAAATCATGGAAGCAAATCCACCAGTAGTTCCGGCTGTTCCGGCACTCCAATTTCCAAACGACTATTATGGCCATAAAGATTGCCCGACAGAATGGTTTTGGCACATCGGTACTCTTGAAGCGGCAGACGGACGCAAATTCGGTTTCGAAATCAACGCCGCCAATTTCAGCATCTTCGGTTTTACGCAGATTGAAATCACAGATGTAAAGAATCAGGTCAATTACCAAAAAGTGAATGTATCTGCCCGCCGCCAAAAGACTGGGCACAAACCGATCCTTCTCAACCGTGGTACGTGACTTTTGAAGGCCCGGCCAACGATAAGACGAATGGCGCTGTTCACATGACTTCAGCCGAAGGCAACAACCCATTGCACATGCTTGTTGATACCACTTTCGTGGATAAAAAACGGTGTTGCCTGCGAGTTGAATCTTGACCTTGAGCAAAAAGGAGAACCATTGAAAGTTTGGGGAACCGGCGGCAGAATTGTCGATCCGAATGGCATCACGCCGCTTTTCAAAAACAACTATTATTATTCTTTTACGAATCTTCATACCAAAGGCACGATTACAATTGGGAGTGAAAAAATCGAAGTGACAGGAATCACCTGGACTAGACACATGAATACGGCTTCTTCCCTACCGGCAAGCAAGGCCCGGTAATCTGGATGCTGCAGGATTTACAACTCGACAACGGGATGACTTTGTCTAATTATACCGAATTTGGCGTCGCACCAAAACTCAACGTTACGATGAATTCAAATGCGACGATTTTGGAGGCAAACGGATCGAGCATTTTCGTACCAAGTAAAACAACACCAATGGGCCAGTTTACACCAGTGCCAAAGGCGTTGATTATTACATGCAATTCAAGGTTGAAATCGACTGCATGCAAATGCAGAACACGACATTTATTGTGCAAAGCCTTCACCCTGACCAGCTTTTTGTTGAAGAAGGCGCCGATGTTTATGAAGGCGTTGGCCAGGTCTGGGCATTCTTTGGAAACAGTAATACGGTTTCAACCGGCAAAGCCTGGATTGAGCAGAATCTCGGAAAATAAACCAACCAAACCATTATAACCACTGACGGCCTGTTTGCGCAGGCCGTTTTTTAAATTTTTAAAACCCCTTATTATGAGTGATATTAAACTAAATTTCATCAATAATTCTAACGACGCCAACAACAGCCAAATCGTTATCTTCCAGAAAAATTATGCCGAAGACAACCTGAATCCCGTCGCGTGGAAAGTCATCCGCGAATGCGGTGCCCGGCATGAACCATCCTTTTACTTACGAATCTTCACTGATGATTTGTGGCAACGACGCTTTCGGCAACTTCACACCGAAGCAACCCGCGGCAGCAATGCAGGCATTTGAAATGGTGCACAGCCCAACAGGCGTCGTACTCCAGCAAGCTGATCATCCTTCTACAGAATTGACTTTAGAAGTCGCCAATCATTTGCAAAAGGGCATTATCGGCATGCATTTTTACCGTAATGGCAGGCTCGTCGCGACAAGAACCGGAATGCCTCCAGGGCAAAAAGGAATATTATTACTACGCCCGTCAATATTTATTGGCGTAGTTTCAGAAATGACTGAAGGCGAAGTCATCAATCAGGCGATTTTAGAGCAGATAAAAACCGAAATCAGCCTTAACGGAATTGTCGGTGCAGATATCGTCATGACTGGCGGCGGCGCAGGCGAAGATGCCGTACCGTTTAGTTTTCGAATTGAAAATGTAATCCGGGAACACTGATTATTTCGTCGCGCTCACTTGCCAAATCCGGTTGGTTTTATCATCGGTAACGAGCAATGAACCGTCAGGCAAAAGCAACAAACCAACCGGTCGGCCACGTGTTTCATCCTTGTCTTGATTGACGACGAACCCGGTCAGGAAATCTTCTGGTTTTCCCGAAGGTTTTCCATCTTTAAAAGGTACGAACATCACTTTATAACCCGAAAGCAATTTGCGGTTCCAGGAACCGTGTTGTGCAATGAACGCACCGTTGCGGTATTTTTCAGGAAAAGATTTTCCGGTGTAAAAAACCAGTCCCAAAGAAGCAGTATGCGAACCCATATCTACATCGGGAACAATAGTTTTCGCTACAAGCGCAGGCTTTCTGTCTTTCACACGCGGATCTTCGTGCTGGCCAAAATAGGAATACGGCCATCCGTAAAAGCCGTTTTCTTTGACTGAAGTGAGATAATCGGGAACCAATTCATCGCCAAGCTCATCGCGTTCGTTAACAACCGTCCATAAGGTTTTCGTACCCGGCGCCCAATCCATACCAACCGGATTTCGCAATCCTGCGGCATAAACGCGCATCGCTGACCCGTCGGGATTCATTTCGAGGATGTCGGCACGAAGCAATTCATTATCAATGCCTTCTTCGGCTACATTCGTACCTGAACCGACTGAAATATAAATTTTCGAATTATCGGCGTTGGCGATGAGATTGCGTGTCCAATGGCGGTTGTGTTTTCCGGCAGGCAAATCGATGATTTTTTCGGGTTTGGAAGTGATTTTCTGAGCGCCGGGTTCGTAACTGTACCGCAAGACCGCATCTGTATTGGCTACATAAAACCATTTTCCAATCAGCAGCATCCCGAAAGGTTGGTTTAATCCATCGGTTTCATCGAGAAAAGTGACTTTCAAATCGGGTTTCCCGTCTTTATCAGTATCGCGAAGCAGCGTAATTTTGTCCGCACTGTGCTTCAGGTTGTTCGACTTCCCTGCGCCAATAAGCGACGCGCCAATTTGTTTTAATACACTGTAATTAGAATTTGCTTGTGCAACAAGAATATCACCATTTGGCAATTGGTACATCCAGCGCGGGTTTTCAAATCCATCGGCAAATAATGTAACTGTGAATCCTGCCGGCGCTTTTGGCGTTTCTCCATTTTTCCAACCAATGACATTGGAGTAATTAGTAATTGATTTTGTAGCGAAAGGTTCGGGCAAATCAGTTTTGCCAGTAGATTGTGCATTGACTAATAGTGGAAGCAAAAATGCAATAAGTATTGGTGTAATATTTTTCATAGCGGTTGTTGTTTGTTTCTTAAAGTTACGAAACAACCGCCGCGAAGAAAACTGTTTTAGTATAAGTTTGGGAATGAAAAATGCCTACATCCTGAATATAACGCTTCATGCAACAGGATAATTCCCGGATAACCCAATGGAAATGTAAACAGGAAATCATTCAATCCCATTAACACGGCAGTGCCAAAATGAAAAGAAAAAATCATCGCCAATGCGATATATAATGGCATGTCATAAGGCAGAAAAAAAGCAATGATTACCGAAAGCATTGTGAAAATCGCTGCATGCGACAATATTTTTTCTAATCGCGGATGCGCCAGTAACAGTTTGGAAAAATTTGGACTTCCGAAAGAATAAGTACCTAATATTCCGGCCAACACGTCGCCTTTACGCCAATACGGCGAAAGCAGTTTCAAAAGTCCGGAAGTTGTATAGGCCAAAAGTACCTGGCATCCTGCAAAATAAAGCGATATTGCTGCGCCGGTATGCTCCTCAAGTAAAAAACAAAGGCTAAAAGACAAATAGCTGATCAGCCTTAATTGGTCTGAACCATCTTTACCGATGCTTCTTATCAGATATGAGTAAAGGTTAATGAAGGTCAGTAACACAAAAAAAATCCGGAAAATCGATATCTCTGAAAGTAGCAATGTCGTGAGCGCTGCCAAAGCCAATACCATCTGCAGACCATGAATAACCAGCCACTTTGAATATTTATTTTTTCTATCAGTGCTTGGATCGGCAAAATCAAGGAATTTTTCAGGAATTCCCAAAAGCTCAGCACCGCAGTGAAAACCTGATATCAGTAAAATGGTAACACTAATTTTATAATATAAAACTACATCCATCATTGTTATAATCTTTGATGTGCGGAAAGGAATAGAATATTGGCAACTTTCACTTCATCAACACCTGCGCTCGTAAGTATGGCAAATCGTATTACTGTGTTGTTATGCTTTACGTGACTGGCAATCAATCGGAGTACATTCAGATAATTTTCTGAAACCAGTATCAGTTTTTTATTTTCAAGGTCGTTGAATTCTGCAATCAGGAAATTAAAGCAATCTATCATTCCTTTATTGTAATATTTAAAAGGATTGTAAAAAAACCGGTTCGCAGTAATACCAATATACAATGGCACCTCAACCCAATCGTTTTCTTCTTCGGGAATGAATTTAAAAACCAAACGGTAATCATTTTCCAAAGGCCTTGGCGCGAAGAAAGAATAGTTGGGTAATATATGCAAAAAATCAAGCCTGCTCAGTTTTCGCTGGAGGCTTTTAATCTGAAACAAAATACTTGCTATTAGAAATATAGCAAGTATTCCGGTTACAAGATAAAACATCGCTCTTAGTTAAGAGATCCGTTCCTTATTTCAAGTAGTTTTTTGAGGTCAGGCATTTCTTCATCAGCCATCGCTTCAAGTTGCGCGAGTACTTCCGGCTTTTTTGGTTTTGCTTTTTTCCACGGCATTACAATCTGGCCCGCTGAGCCTGCAACTGCATCGTGAATGACTTCACCCAATGTTTGGGTGCCTGATGAAGTGACAACATCTGAATTCGCACCGGCCGTTGCATTGGTTATTACACTTGCAATTTTGTTGGCGCCATTTGTAACTGCACTCCAGATACTGCCGATAAAGGTGCCGTTAGTTTCAGCATTGTCACACATAACGGCAATTTTGGCATCTATAGCTGCCAGTTCTGATTGTTGTAAATCGAATTGTTTTTTCATAAAATTTGGTTTTGGTGGTTGGTAATAAATTGGTAATTTCAGGCGTTATAGAATGTTATCGGTAATTTGGCTGTAAAATTTTATACTCGCCTGAACAACACTACATTAACGACCTGAAATATAAGTAATAAATTTTAAAACGCTTCGATTTTACAGCTATTTTTCTTGTTAAATTTTAGCAGAATTTTTAATTATGCAAATCATCATCTTTTTAAACGGAACATCAAGTGCGGGCAAATCGAGTATCGCCGAAAAATTGCGCGAATCCAGCGGCCATCCTTATCTTCATGTCAAATTAGATACATTTTTACGAATGGTAAAATCTGATTATTTTTATGATGATGAAGTTGTCGAAGCCATCGTTCAGGGATTTCATAACAGCCTGTACGGACTCGCAGCAGCAAAGAATTCGATTATTATCGACCATGTATTTCAAGGTGAAGAATGGCTTCCGGCCTGTATTGCAGCACTAGCTGAGTTCAGGGTATATTTTTTTGGAATACATTGTGAACTCGAAACATTAATGAAAAGGGAAGCCGAACGTGGCAACAGACTTATCGGAACTGCAGCTTTCCAGTATGACATTGTTCACCGCGATGCAATTTATGATCTTCTTATTGATACGGACGCCAACGATGTGGAAACCTGTGCACGTGTCATTTCTGATTTTATAGACAAAACGCCCGATCCTGCAGGATGGATAAAAACTGCGCAGCTTTTAAAAGATAAATATGACCGGAAGTAAAAAATTACAATTAATCAATTAGCAAAAAAAAAGCGCAACTTTCGCTGCGCTCGTATATATAATCAAATAAAATCTGTAATTAAAAAATGACTTCAATTTCGTTGAGGTTGATAATCCTTTCGTATTTCACCACTTCAACCTTATTGAGAAATTCTTCAATATATTCGGCTTCAATATCAGAAGCAGGAACTTCCATTTCTCCTTCCGCGGAAGCGATAACCATCACATTGCGGCGCGACGGTACGTAAATGGCCAGCAACAATACACTTACCAAAAGCATTGCATATAAACTATTAACGTGCGTAAGCATCCCAAGCATTCCTACAACAAACGAAATTCCAGCCAGCGCCAACAATGAAATCGATGAAGAAAAATTGTTTTTGCATGAAGTCACTTGTTCCAGCATTATCGCACGGTGCTGCGTCTCTCCATCCTGTTCGTATTGATAGCAAATGCGGTCGGTTGTAAGGGTGACCGCGCCGTTGGCAGATTGCGACACGATTTTTTCGTTGTTAAATAATGGCAGCATGTGAAAGTGATAATGGTTCGGTATAGTAAATTTTACACTTTGCTAAAAACCGTGCAAACTTTACCGATGAATAACACAAAAAGACCGTCGACTGCACCCGAGCAGGTAAAAATACCTAATCGAAATGTAGCAGCTGCACGTTAATAAATTATAATAACCATAACATTCTTATCACACTGGAAAAGCCAGTGTCTATAAGCCCTTACCAAAAGTAAACTCCTGTCCGCCCTGCTGCAATACCAAAAGTTTTTTTTCGGTGTTGAAAATAAGTTTAATTCCGTATTGAGTATATTCAAATACATCTTTTGCGGTTGCTTCCATATTGGCGGGGCGTTGTCCATCGGGTGTGATGACGAGCGTAGCGTTGTTCTTTGTAACCGTCAATTTAAAGGGCAATTGCGGGCAGCTGTATACACCCAGATATTGGTCAAGATCGGCACTCGTAAGCGCAATGGTGTTAAAGGTCGGGATGTTGAATGATTTTCCGTAATAAGCACTGAGCACTGCAATCATCACGCTGTTGTTTTCATAAGTATTCCCGTTGGAAGTCAGCGCTATAGCGAGTTGATCGTCGCCAAAATATGTCAGCACCGAGCTGAATCCGTCAATACTTCCGGTATGCCCAGGCTTTTTTTGTCGTAGAAAGGCGTCTCGAAAACACCGCTGCCATAACCATCTTTTATGGATGTCATTACACCAAGACTTTTTTCATTAATGATTTTTTTATCGAATAAAGCTTTGATGAAAACGGTCAGGTCGCTAGGTGTAGAAACGATTCCGCCCGCGCCCATCGGGACAGACATATCGGTTTCGGGTTCCTTTTCCCATTTGGTGGTGAAGCTATAGGAGAAATTTTCATTTTTCTTCAAATCGGTTTTACCACCGAAATAGGTGTTTTTGAGGCCAAGCGGTTTCAGGATTTTTTCGTCGAGGATTGCTTTGTATGGTTTTTTATAGGCTTTCTGTAAAATATAACTCAGCAATACATAATTGGAATTACTGTATTCTGCTTTAGAATCAGGCTTAAAATCACTTTTGCTTTTGGTGATGATGGCCACCAATTCGGCTTCGGTTTTCGGCTTCGTAAAATAAAGCTGATAATCTTCGTCAACCGTTAGGTTATGAATGCCGCTGCGGTGGTTCAGCAAATTTGCGATGGTGATGGTTTTCGAATTTTCGATATTAGGAAAATAAGCATAAATGACTTGCGCCAAATCGAGTTTTCCTTCCTCAACAGCTTTAAAAACCAGGGTTGCCGTGAACATTTTGGAAATGGAACCAATCCTGTATTTAGAAGCGACAGTCGATTTTTTTCCGCTTTCGATATCATCTTTCCCGATGGCGCGCGTATATATCGGCACACCCTTTTCAGTAATAGCAATACTTCCCATGAATTTATCCTTTGCTTCAAGGATATTGAAAAGGCTGTCGATTTTTACCGTATCCAGCTTTTGGGAAAATCGGAAAATGACAGTAATAGAAATGCGATTGTGATTTTGTTTTTCATATTGATTGTTGATTGCAATTATTTGTTTCCGGCCTCGGCCGTGAATTTTTCATACTTTTGCATTATAAAACTCCACCAATGCACACAAGAACACCGCAAGAGCCGATAATGGGTAAATATACCAAAACTTACTTTATCATTACTTTCCTGATTGCATTAACGGCGGCGGCTTATGTGTCTTATGGCATGTTCTTTTCTAAGCCAAAAACGGAAAAAACCGCGAAACCGTTAGGATAATTCCCTGATGAGGATATAAATTCCCATCGCCAATACAAACCAGCCGAAGCCTTTCTTCAATTTCGCGCCTTCTATTTTTCTGGCCAATGAAAGTCCGATGAATATTCCTGATACAGCCGCAGTTGTAAAATAAATCAGTAATTTCCAGTCGATAGCTGCGTGTTGCTGCAAATCGCCTGCGAAACCAATCAGTGATTGTAAAGCGACAATGCATAACGAAGTACCCACTGCAGGTTTCATTTTTGTATTGCCCAAAATCACGAGTGCCGGAACAATCAGGAAACCTCCACCCGCGCCTACCAATCCGGCGATTAAACCGATACCAATTCCCAGAACAAAAATCAGCGGGTAATTGAGCGGCTTATTTTCAGTAGCGATTTCGACAGGTTGTTTGCGCAGCATCATATAGGAAGAAAGCAACATTACTATGGCAAATAACACCATCAATGCAATCCCTTTTGTTATAAAGAAATTTTCGGTTACAACAATTTTCAACGGAATCATCCCAACGAGATAAATACGCGTGAGAAACACCGCCACAACCGACGGAATCCCGAAAACCAGTACTTTATTAAAGTCGATATTCCTGTCAAAAATATTGCGGATGGTGCCGACGGTAGCGGTTGTGCCTACAACAAAAAGCGAATAAGCCGCTGCCAATACCGGAGAAACGCCCATCACATACACCAGAATCGGAACAGTAAGAATAGAGCCGCCACTGCCCATAAGGCCAAGGGAAATCCCCACCAAAATGGCTAAGATATATCCGGCAAGCTGGCTGATTTCCATGTGAGAATTTTTTAGGTGTTTAGCTTTGCCGAACTTAAGGGTTTTTCACATCAATAACAACATAAAAAAATCCCAAATTCCAAGATTGAAATTTCAGCCTTGTAATTTGGGATTTGATATTGAAGTTGATATTGATATTTATTCAAAGTATTCAAACGCATCAATAATATCAAGATAAACGCCGTCAAAATGCGCGTCTGTGATTTTTTTCAGGTAAGAATCGTTGTTGCCGTAAATGATATGCTGCCAGTCAGAATTCCAGTATTGCACTTTGTAATTGCCCGGCCAGTCCGGGTTTTCGGCTTTCAGCCATTCCGGTTTATTGGAACTCCACGCCGGATTCCAGTAATAGCGGTAATCTTCAGCTTCCCCAATCGACATATAACAGATTACAAGTCGCGCGCCACCGTTGGCTTTTGTTTTTAGCGAATCAATATCGGAAGCAGTCAAAGCTTCACCGTTAAAAAATAAATCGATGATCAGTGCGTCATAATTCGTGGATTTTGCCGCGTTGATGAAAGCGGTTTTTGTTACGTAATTTTCCGGATTTACAAGGAAGATAAAATTCTTCGCCTGTTGTAAAGTATTGATGTTATTGGTGTTTTCATTGTAAATCGGTGTCGGATGATTCGGAATCACATTCAGTGCGCGTTCACTTGCGGCGAAAGAAATATAGCCGAATGCGTTGTTGATATCATAAGACATGTCCATTTTATCGTGCGTCGAGCAATAATCTGTCGCAAGGATTATATTGCCTTGGTTATTCGAAATATCAAGGAACGTTTTCAGGTAAGAAGTCACTGCGCCCGGCGTTGCAATATCGTCATTATCATATCCGAAATTCAGGTCTTCCTGCCCGTTCCCGTCGATGGCGTCGAGATAAGCGGTTGCCGGACTTCCGCTTTCCAGCCCGTTTGTTGTGACGAGTTCTATACCATTCTGCGGAATTATGGCAAATGATGGATCGATCGCTTTTGCATATTGGCTGATGCCGATGACGAAGTTGCGCATATCTTGTTTGTAATCGCGTACTTCTGCAGGCGTTTCTGTGTCTGACGAGGTGCAGGAAGCAAAAAGAATTCCCAGTAAAATGATGGTTATCGCGTTTTTCATCATAAAATAGCTTTTCATATTAACTAAATTCATTATGCTTTATTGCCAAAGGTGCATTTTATAAGTGTATCAAAATTCAATTTAATGCGGAATTAAAACTTTAACAATTTTTACGGCTTTCCCGCAACCTAAAAAACCCCATTCTTTCGTAGGGACTGCATAGCCCCTTCCCTGAAGGTAAAATACAATTTTTTTCGACACCTTGTGTTACGGAAACGCCGTAGTTTTTGTTAAATTTTCTTGTGGAGATTATCATGCACAATTTTAAGATTACGCATTTCCTAAAAATTGAGCGTTGATGAAAACTCAAATGCGGTTGATTTTTTTTATTACATTAGCCACCTTAAATAAATCTAAATGAGAAAAATACTGCTGTTATTGATTTTACCTTTATTCGTGCAAGCTCAGGATCCAAAAGATATTTTAGATAGAATTACGATGGTGCAATCAATTGTGAATAATCCGGGCGGCCAGATGGTTTTCAGTCAGACAAAGGCCTGGTGCACGGAGTTCCTGAATTTCAATGACGAGCAATATGCCGCTGCAGATGAGCTTTTTCATGCGCAATATGATGATTTGGAACTTGTTTACAAGAAATATGAAATCAGCCAGTCGCCTGAAAGTCTTTTGGCGTTAATTGTTGTTTTCGTGAAACAGGAACAATATTTCCGCAATTCACTAACGCCCGATCAATTGGAATCGTATTTTGACCATTTTGAAACCGTAAAAGACAATAAAGTCCAGAAGAATAAAGCTTTCAATACGCTGTTTATGTCTAATGAGCTTATCGCGCAGTATCTTGACCAACTTAAGGAAAAAGATTGTCGTTGCGGGAAGTGACACATTTCTGCAAATGAGTCGTTGTTAAGAACTTTTAGGCTTGATTTAATAATTAATATGTGTAGAATTTTCAATACAATCGGTTCATTATCGGACATTCAACTTAAACTTGTCAATAACGGAATCGATGATTTTACATCTTTACAACAATTACTTGCTTTCGAAAGTCAATCCGTTTTAACTGAACAAGAGTTAATTTCAGAACATTCAAAAATAATATCGAATGAGGAGAATGAGCTAAGAAACCAAATTTTTGAAATACAGGAAAATTATCGCCTCAAAAAGGCAAACTTCATTTCAAGTGAAAATCAGAAATTAGAAATTCTCTATAATCAAATTTCATATTTGACTGAGCCTGAAAGCGCATTAGTTCCAATTGTAAAAGATTATTTAAAGCACTTTATTATATGGTGTAAAATATGGAAAATCCAATTAAAATTATTTGCAAAACAACCAAGAATAAATTTTACTGATGAAAAAGCTGTAGTTGAAAAGCAAAAGCGCCTCGATTACATCAATCAATATTATGATATGGCTGTAAATCAAAGTTGTTACTCAACATTACACCGGATACAGAAAAAACGTGAAATAATAAATTCAGTTCGAAATTCAGTTTTTGGTGCTCAAGGTGAGTATGAAGTTGAAAAAATGCTTAAAGAACTTTCGAATGATTATGTATTGATCAACAACTTTTGCTATTCATTCAATTCGTCCCTTTATTATCGTAACGAAAATCAATATATTTCATCGATTCAGATTGATCATATTTTAATTGCTCCAAATGGCATTTATGTTATTGAAACCAAACATTGGAGTAAAGAATCAATTAATAATGAACAGTTGCGCTCTCCTATAGATCAAATTAAACGTTTAAATTTCGCTTTATATGTAATTTTATCTAACGCTGTTTCAAAAGCAAATATCCAAATTGATACACATCGTTGGGGAACGAAAAAATTACCTTTACGAAATATTGTGGTGTTCACGCGATCTGTTCCAAATGCAGAATTTGAATTTGTAAAGATTCTTGGGTTAAACCAACTTCTTTCTTATATCAGATATTTTAATCCATTGTTTACTCAATCTGAAATTGAAAGTATAAGTAGTTATCTATTATCGATTTCCGAATCTAAAAATATCATAAGTAAACTAAATATTTAAAAGTTCTTAATGACGTTTGTAACAAAAGCTGCTACTAACATTAATACGCCACCAATTCCTTCAAGGTTTCCTCAAATCTCGATTTCGCCAAATACTGGTCTTCCAATGCCTTCGTAAACGGAATCGGACTGTCCAAACTTGCAACTCGTTTCACCGGCTGATCAAGATATTCAAAGCAATTTTCGGTAATCATTGCAGAAATATCGCTGGCAACACCGCCAAACATCGAATCTTCCTGAAGAATAATCACTTTCCCCGTTTTCTTCACTGAAGCGTAAATTGCTTCGCTATCCAATGGCTGTAAAGTTCTCAGGTTCGAATAAATCTGCTGAGATTTCGGGATTTTTATCCAAAGTTTCCAAAGCCCAATGCACGGCTGCACCGAAAGCAATAATCGTAATATTATTTCCTTCTCTCAATAACGCCGCTTTTCCAAACGGAATCGTGTAATAATCTGAAGGCACATCCTGGTAAACGCTTCTGTACAATTGCTTGTGCTCAAAATACATCACCGGATTCGGATCGTTAATCGCGGTATTTAAAAGTCCTTTCGCGTCGTATGGAAAAGCCGGATAAACCACTTTCAATCCCGGCGTTTTCGTAAACCACGCTTCATTGGTTTGAGAATGGAAAGCTGCGCCGCCTGAGTACCACCGCCGCAAGGCATGCGCACTACAACATCGGCGTTTTCCTGCCAGCGATAATGCACTTTCGCCAGATAATTCACAATCGGGTTGAAGCCTGTAGAAACGAAATCGGCGAATTGCATTTCAACAATCGCTTTGTGCCCGTTGATGGAAAGTCCCATTCCGGCAGAAACTACGGCACTTTCGCAAATTGGCGTATTAATAACGCGTTCCTTTCCGAAAGCCGCCACAAATCCATCTGTGATTTTAAATGCACCGCCATATTCGGCGATGTCCTGACCCATAATAACCAGGTTATCGTGACGCGCCATCGATTGTTTCAAACTTTGCGAAATGGCATCGACTAAACGAATATTTTCAGTTTTATCAGAAGGGCTAACTTCCTCAAACACATAAGGTTTATAAACATCATTTAATTCATCTTCGTAAGTCGCTTCGATTTCAGGTTCTGCATTGGCGATGGCCAGATTATCGTCGATTTCTTTCTTGATTTCATTACGGAAAGCCTCATCATTTTCTTCTGAAAGCACGCCGTTGTCCAACAAATATTTCCTGAAATTATCTACCGGATCTTTAATTGCCCACATGTCCATCAATTCCTGCGGCACATACTTCGTACCACTCGCCTCTTCGTGTCCGCGCATCCTGAACGTCTTGAATTCGAGTAAAACCGGACGCGGATTTTCTATCATCGACGTTTTCAATGCCGATAATTTATTGAAGACTTCAAGTATGTTGTTGCCGTCGATGATATGGCTTTCCATGCCATAACCAATGCCTTTGTCCGCAAGGTTTTCGCAACGGTATTGCTCATTTGTTGGTGTCGAGAGTCCATAACCGTTGTTTTCGATGACGAACATCACAGGCAATTCCCACACAGAAGCTATATTCAAAGCTTCATGAAAATCACCTTCACTCGTTGCGCCTTCACCGGTAAATACAGCAGTGATTTTGCCGTTTTTCTTTAATTTATTTGCTAACGCGATACCATCGGCGACACCTAATTGCGGAGCCAAATGCGAGATCATTCCGATAATCTTAAATTCCTGTGTTCCGAAGTGGAAGCTGCGGTCGCGGCCTTTCGTGAAACCGCTCGCTTTTCCCTGCCATTGCGAGAATAAACGATAAAGTGGAATATCTCGACCTGTAAAAACACCGAGGTTTCTGTGCATCGGCAGGATGTATTCGTCTTTATCCAAAACTGCCGTTACGCCTACCGAAATCGCTTCCTGCCCGATTCCGGAAAACCATTTTGACACTTTCCCCTGGCGGATCAGGATGAGCATTTTTTCTTCTATCAATCTGGGTTTCAGGATTCTTTTATATAAATCTAATAACTGGAAATCGGTGAGGTTTTTTCTGTCGAAATTCATAATAATCAGGTCATTTTTAACGCTCCCAAAAGTATAAAAAAATAACAGTTTTATCTGCGATTGTTAGATAATTTTGAAATCGATTGCGTTAAGTTTTCCGCATAACTTCAAAATGTTTATAACTTTTAAAATGTCATTGCAAAAAATATCTATACATTTGTCATACCAAGGCTTTACAGCCTTTAAAGTTATTAACAAAATTATTTTTAGTATGCAAAACATTCCAAGTGTGGACTTGCGTGATTTCCTGTCGGGTGAACCGGCACGTAAACAAAAATTTGTAAATGAAATCGGAAAAGCATACGAAGACATTGGCTTCGTGGCACTAAAAGGTCATTTTTTAGATGACAAACTTGTTGAGGAACTGTACAGCGAAATCAGGAATTTTTTCGCACTCCCGCTCGAAACCAAATACAGCTATGAAATTCCGGGAATCGGTGGCCAGCGTGGCTATGTATCATTCGGAAAGGAACATGCTAAAGGCCGTTCTGCCGGCGATTTAAAGGAATTCTGGCACTTCGGACAATATGTCGACGCCGATTCAAAATATGCTTCCGAATATCCTGATAATGTGGATGTGAAAGAATTGCCGCGTTTCAACGAAATTGGCAAAGAAACCTACCAAATGCTTGAAAAAACAGGCATTTATGTATTGCGCGCTTTGGCTTTATATTTAGGATTGGACGAATTTTATTTCGATAATTATATCAAAAACGGAAACAGCATTTTGCGCCCGATCCACTATCCGCCAATTACAGATGAACCTGCTGACGGGGCTGTTCGCGCGGCAGCACACGGCGACATCAACCTGATTACGCTTTTAATGGGCGCTCAGGGCAAAGGATTACAAGTACAAAATCACGACGGCGAGTGGTTGGATGCCATTGCAGAACCGGATGAATTGGTGATTAACGTTGGTGATATGTTGTCGCGCCATACGAATAACAAATTGAAATCGACTATTCACCAGGTGGTAAACCCGCCGAGGGAATTGTGGGGTACTTCACGTTATTCGATCCCGTTTTTCATGCATCCGGTGAGCGATATGAAACTCGATTGCCTTGAAAATTGCATCGATTCTGAACATCCGAAATTATACGAAGACATCACTGCCGGCGAATTCCTGCATGAGCGTTTGGTTGATTTGGGATTGATCAAGAAATAATAATAAGCTTATATTTGTAAAAGGCATTGGGTTTTCCTGATGTCTTTTGCATTTTGGATTGACACAGATTTCACAAATTTTCACGAATTTATATTCGCGATTTAATTAGAAATTTGTGAAATTCGTGTTCAATAAAATTATAATAGCAAAGCGAGTAAAATGGACGTCAAAGACCAACTAAAAAACCTCTTCCCCGACCACCAACCTGAGCCGGAAGAAGCCCCAACCACCGAAGAAAAACAGCTCTGGGTGCAAAAAGAACCCATGATCTGCAAATTCGAAAAACGAAAAGGCAAACCCATAACCATAATAGAAGGCTACACCGGCGCAGACGAAGATTTCAAAATCCTCGCTAAAGAACTCAAAACAAAACTCAGCGTCGGCGGCACCTTCAAAGACGATTCGATAATCATCCAAGGCGATTACCGCGACAAGATCATGAAAATCCTAGTAGATAAAGGCTTTAAAGTCAAACGCGTCGGCGGATAAAACAGCCAGCAGATTGCAGACTGCAGTTTTCAGGCATACCAACACCCAAAACCCTATACCCAAACATGATCCTATCCTCAGAACTCATCCTAAACCCCGACGGCAGCGTATACCACCTGAGCCTGCGTTCCGGAACATATCGCGCACGACATCATTTTCGTTGGCGACCAGAACCGCGTAGAAAAAATCACGCAATTCTTTGACAGCATCGAATATTCCGCGCAAAAACGCGAATTCAAAACCCAAACCGGCATCTACAAAGGCAAACGCATCACCGTAATGTCAACCGGAATAGGCTACTGACAACATCGATATCGTCTTAAACGAACTCGACGCGCTCGTCAACATCGATTTGGTGACACGCGAACCAAAGGAAACGCTGGTGTCGTTAAATATCATCCGCATCGGCACATCAGGCTCGCTGCAGGAAAATATTCCCGTCGATAGTTTCGTAATGTCAAAATTCGGCCTCGGCCTCGACAACATGCTCCGTTCCTACCGCATCGACGAAGTTTCCAATAAAAATATCGAAGACGCCTTCATCAAGCATACCAATTGGGATGCGAGAAAGGCCATCCTTATGCCATCGCCTGCAGCGAAAAACTCGAAAAGTTAATCGAAAGCCAGCATATACACAAAGGCATCACCGCAACTGCCGGGGGATTTTACCGTTCCGCAAGGCCGCATCTTACGCTGGAAATCCAGGATCCGGAACTCAACAACAAAATGGATAATTTCAGTTTTGAAGACACGCCAATCACCAACCTCGAGATGGAAACCGCCGCCATTTACGGACTTTCAGCACTGCTCGGCCACAACGCGCTGTCGCTCAACGCCATCATCGCCAACCGCGCGTCGGGCACTTTCAGCAGCGACCCGTATAAAGCTGTCGATGAATTGATTGCTTACACTTTGAATAAACTCGCG
Source organism: Flavobacterium sp. 3HN19-14 (assembly GCF_051373205.1). Lineage (NCBI taxonomy): Bacteria > Pseudomonadati > Bacteroidota > Flavobacteriia > Flavobacteriales > Flavobacteriaceae > Flavobacterium > Flavobacterium sp. 3HN19-14. The sequence goes on along the minus strand of NZ_JBPPZT010000001.1, from coordinate 2,360,765 downwards.
AAATAATCTTATTTTTAGTTAGAAGCTAATCCCGCTATCCGCAGTAGTTTTGCGGCTGAACACCAGCCACAAAAGCTACTTGCTGCTATCGGGGCTAGGGCATCCGAGAAACCTGAAACAATATGCATTTAAGAATCGCCCGACATACTGGAAACCTTGAAAAATCACCGCTTTTTACACCAAAGTGCTCGAATTTAAAATTCTTGGGAGTTTCGAAAATCACAGCAATTACAACGGCATTTTCATCGGAAACCCTGAATCTGACTGGCACTTTGAATTTACATCTTCGCCGGAAAATCCAGTACATCAGCCAGACGATGACGATTTGATTGTATTATATCCCACCGAAAAAACAAAATTCGATCAACTGCTGCAAAACATTAAAAATCGCAATATCAAGATCCGCCAGGCCAAAAATCCATACTGGAATGAGAACGGCATTTTGATACAAGATCCCGATGGATATGGGATTGTGATTGCTGCTTTAAAAATAAGGTAAACACCAATTTCACGAATTTCCACAAATTATTTAAATTCGTGTAAATCTGTGTAATTTGTGTTTATTCAATTTAATTATGAATTCAATTATAACCGAACGACTTATATTGCGACCACTGACAATTTCAGATGTTGATGATTTTTTTCTGATGAACAACAATCCGAATGTAAACGCTTATTTGAGAAATCCAATCACAACAAAAGCAGAAGCGAAACAATACATCCAAAAAATCATATCTGAATACGAAAGGAACAATATTGCAAGATTTGGTGTAATTCTAAAAGCAACCAACCGCCTCATCGGCTTCTCCGGGTTAAAATACAGAAACACTCTTGAAAATAACCACATTGATTTTTACGATTTAGGTTATCGCTTTTCTGAAAAACAGTGGCGCAAAGGTTTCGCAACCGAAGCAGCACTGGCTTGGCTCGATTACGGATTTAACACAATGCAATTATCAAAAATTCATGCCTGTGCAGTTCGTGATAATATCGCTTCAAATTCGGTTTTAAAAAAAATTGGCTTTACATTTATGAACCAATATTCAGTCAATAACGAATTGCACAATTGGTACACCATCAAAAAACAAAATTTCAAACCATGAACCTGATTCTCGAAACCGAAAGGCTTCTCCTGCGCCCTATCACACCATCAGATGCCGAAGGAATGTTCGCGCTTGACAGCAACCCGAATGTCCATAAATATCTTGGCAATAATCCGGTGACATCTATTGAGCAAATCCATAAAGTCATTCAAATGATCAATGAACAGTACGAAAAAAATGGCATTGGTCGTTTTGCCGTAATTTTAAAAGAAATAGGTGAATTTATTGGCTGGAGCGGACTCAAATTCGTCACAGAACCTGAAAACCACCACGTCAATTACTACGACATTGGTTACCGGCTCATCGAAGAACATTGGGGAAAAGGCTACGCGCAAGAATCTGCGAAAGCTTGGCGCGATCATGCATTTGACGTAATGAAGGTGCCGGCTATATTTGCTTCAGCACATATTGAAAACGCAAGTTCCATCAATGCTTTGCAAAAAATCGGAATGGAAATCAAAGAACAATACCTGCATCAAAACCTGCCTTGCCATTGGTTGGAGCAAAAATCGCCTCATCGTGGAAAATAGACTTACATCAGACGGAAAATTTACACAACTAATACTTGAAAAAGGTATTGCGACATTTTCAGAAGCGATTCAATATGTTAAAAATCTTCCCTATGGAAGAAACGCGTCGCGCACAGATTTCAGTCTTGTCATTTCCGAAAATAAAGGAAGCTGCAGCACGAAACACGCTTTTTTAAAATCTTTAGCCGATGAAAATAAAGTTCCAGATGTAATGCTTTTCATCGGAATTTATCAGATGAATGGCACCAATACACCAAAAACTGCCAAAATTTTGTCAGAAAATAACATCGATTTCATTCCGGAAGCGCATTGCTATCTCAAAATCAAAAATGATTATCTCGATTTGACTTCTCCAACCGCTTGCTTCGACAATATAAAAAGCGTAATTTTAGAGGAAATAACAATCGATCCGTTGCAGGTCGGAGATTTTAAAATCGGTTACCATCAGGCATTCCTGAAAAAATGGCTTTCTGACTCCCAGTCAGCATTCTCATTTACCGGTTTCTGGAACATCCGCGAGCAATGCATCGAAGCATTATCATCCTGAATCTAAATGAAAACAATAAGAATCGCGGGCGTTCCCGAGCATTTTAACCTACCTTGGCATTTGTCGATCGACAACAATGAATTCGAAAAAGAAAACATCAACCTGCAATGGACAGACATTCCTGAAGGCACCGGAAAACTGTGCCAGATGCTGCGCAACAACGAAACTGATATCGCGGTAATCTTAACCGAAGGTATCGTAAAAGACATCGTTGCGGGAAATCCATCGAAAATCGTTCAGGTTTATGTGGAATCGCCTTTGATCTGGGGAATCCACGTTGCTGCCAGATCCAGATACAAAAAACTTTCAGAACTTGAAAATACCAAAGTTGCCATCAGCCGTCCGGGTTCAGGCTCGCAATTGATGGCGTATGTTAACGCGGGAAATCAGGGCTGGGACACGCAAAAACTCGAATTCGTGACCATCAATACCATTGGCGGCGCGGTTGAGGCCTTGACCAACGGAACAGCAGATTATTTTATGTGGGAAAGATTTATGACGAAACCGCTTGTTGACAATGGCACTTTCCGTAGAATTGCCGATTGCCCTACGCCGTGGCCTTGCTTCGTGATTGCAGTTACTGATAAATTGCTCGAAAGCGATCCTAAAATCGTTCGGAAAATCCTGAAAATCATCAACGAAAGAACCAAGGTTTTCAAGGAGATTCCGCATATTGACATTACGCTTTCCGATAATTACCACCAAAAAATAAAAGACATCCGCGAGTGGCTTTCGCTCACCAAATGGTCGCAAAAACAATTGTCTGAAGAAATGTTAAACAATGTTCAAAATCAATTGCTAACGCTTTCGATTATTGATAAAAAAGGTACTTTTGCTGAAATTGTTAAAAGCTGAACTGAGGTTCCTCACTTCCTGACATGATAAAAATCGGCAAATTTACTTTAGCAGAAATACGGCAGAAACTCCAGATCAAAAGGCCCTGGATTTGGTCATTATTTCTGTGTTGAACCTGCTGATTTCGATCCCGGTCTTTATCATCATTCACCAGAATCTTATTGATCCGGACTGGTATTTTCACATTGACAGGATTTTATTGTTTTTGGTAATTGTCACAGCTTTGTATTTTCTTTTGCGATTGGTGCGGCGCATCATATTAGCGTTCATTCTGCTGTATTTACTGGTACTTTTATACGGAACGCTGTTCAGCGACTACAGCTTTTCAAGCGTTGCAGAAGATTATCGCTCGATGATTTATACGATGTCTGATGATCCGAATCCGCAGGATATCATTATTTCCAAACTGCTTCCTTTTCCGAATAAAAATAAAATCCTGAAAGCCATCGATTTTGACAATCCGAAAGTGCGTAACTTCGCTTTGATGGCGACAACGAAGCATTTTCGCAATGTAAAAGATTACCACAAATACCGCATGATTATTCAGTGTTTCGCTGTTTTTAAGGAAATCCGGAACAATTGGAATTACGTCAACGACCCGAAAGGCCAGGAATATATTGCCAACGCCAGTGAATCGGTCGAACATTTTTCGGGCGATTGCGACGACCACGCGATTTTGATGTCGGCGTGCATCAGGGCAGTTGGCGGCACTCCGAGAATTATCAGTACAGATGCACATTTATATCCCGAAATGCTCATCGGCACCAAAGCCGATTTCGAAGACATCAATTACCTTATTAAAGAAGTGTTGTTCAAGGAAGAAAGCAAAGGAAAAGAACTGCATTACCACATTGACGAGCACGGGCAAATCTGGCTCAATCTCGACTATACAGCCAAATATCCCGGCTGTACCTTTTATGTCTGAGGAAGTTCTGGGTGCACTTACACTATATTAACTTTCTGCGATTTTTTCTGAATTTGATTTAAAATCAGGTATTTATACGTGTATTTTAACAAAGGTTAACATTTACATTTGTCATAACAAAATTAACCTTAACCAATAATCATGAAAAAAATTACATTAAAATTAATGGCTGTTGCTATAGTTGCAATTGCCGTTTTCTGGGCTTGTAAGTCCAGGGAAGAAGCAGAAATCGCAAGTTATTTGCCGCAGGATGTATTGCCGTCATGCACCTTGACCAATGCCGAATTCGACGCTTGGTTTGCCGACGGAAAAGCCACTGAAAACGGCTTCGTAGCTGCTGCGAACAGTCTCACTTTTCCACTCACGAAAAATTGCGATTTCTACCAATGGTCGGAACAAATGTTCTTGTGGATTACGTCGCCTGCAGGAAAAAAATTCGGTGATGGAAGATTTGTTATGGAATCGCCATCGTTCTACACCGTTTCTCCTGAAGATTCATTAGGAAAGCGTACTTTCATCCGCCACGAAAAAGGCAAATTATTGAGCGCTTTTCCAGGAGTAGAGAAAAGTTTCGGTGTTGACAGCGAGCAAGGCCAGGCAACGGGAGATGCATTGATGTCTAAAGATGGTGCCATCGTATATTATATTTCTATGGTCAACGACGTGTATGCACAGTGGCTTACTGCGGTTAAAAATAATCAGATGTCTGGATAAAGATTTCCTACTACACAAGCTGCAGTAGACAGTATTGCCGCATACGCAAAAACAAAAGGTTCTGTTTTACTCGATCCGGAAACACTGGCAATGGAGCTTAAGACTTCCTGGGTAGAAGCCAGCACATTAAAAGATGTAAGTTCTTATATCGTCATTGATGCGATAATTCCAACATACACCAAAACAAAAACCGCCTGGATCATCAGCAAACAGACAAAAACCAAATTGGCTTTGATTGGAATGCATATTGTCGGCAGTACCGCCGGACATCCGGAAATGATCTGGTCGACTTTCGAGCATAAGAAAGTGGCGCCAAATTTAGAATATACTTATCTCGACAAAGACAGCATCGTAAAAACCCGCGCGGCAGATACCGGAAACGACTGGATTTTGAATTCAAATTCAGCAGATACGACTTACAATCACTCACACATGAAATACAAAGGCGACAGTATTTATGCTGACTTTCCGGGAGCTCCTGCCAACAATACGGTTAGCCCGAGTAATACAAAACGCACCAAACCATGGGGATTCGCTAACGGCGGTGTTCCTAACAGGCAGACTGCTACTGTTGCCGAAGCGAACAGCCAAGTGATTTCAATCAACAATTCAATCGACGGAATGCTGGTAGGTAATGATGTGCGTAAGAATTATATGTTCGTAGGTTCTACATGGACACGCAACGGATTCGCGCCAGACGGAACAAGTTATGCTGTTGGTAATACACAAGATGGAACTGCGGTAGGAGGCAGCCAATTGGCCAATGCAACGATGGAAACTTACATTCAAAACGGCGTTTCTTATAACCTTGACGGAAGTTGCTTTAACTGCCATCACGATTATAAATCGCCAAAACCAACATTATTGCCGGATTATCTGAGTCATATTTTCAATGATTTGATTCCGTTGTATACGACGGCACCTGACGGCAAATTCTTCAACAGAAATATCGAAAGTGTGCGGACAGAACCGACCACTGCGAAAAGATCCTAACCAATTTATTTGGAAATTAAACGGGAAATGATTGGCGAAAGCTGATTATTTCCTGCTTTTTTTTTACCACTCAATTTCTTTCTTTCCTTTTGATTTCAGGAATGCATTCGTTTTGCTGAAATGTTTATTGCCAAACCATAATCCGCGATTGGCGCTTAATGGTGAAGGATGCCCACTTTCCAGAATACGGTGTTTGCTGCGATTAATGGCAGCGCCTTTTTTCTTCGCAAACCCGCCCCAAAGTAAAAAAACTACATTCTCTTTCTTATCCGAAATATGCCTGATCACCGCATCTGTGAATTCTTCCCAACCTTTATTCTGGTGGCTTCCGGCTTCGTGCGCGCGAACGGTTAAAGTTGCGTTTAAAAGTAAGACACCTTGGTTCGCCCATCTTTCGAGATTTCCAGATTTTGGAAAAGGTTTATTCAAATCGGTTTCGATTTCCTTGAAAATATTGACTAAAGATGGCGGAATCGCGATGCCGTCGTGAACAGAAAAACACAATCCGTTGGCTTGTCTTGGGCCGTGATATGGATCCTGGCCAATGATGACAACCTCCACTTTATCAAACGGGCAATGGTCAAAAGCTGCAAAAATTTCCAGTTCCAGGCGGATAACAAGTATGCGCTTTATATTCACTTTTCACAAAATCCATCAAATTATTGAAATATGGTTTTCCAAATTCCGGATTCAAATCTGCCTGCCATGATTCTTCAATTTTTACCGCCATTGCTTTTTTCCGTAAAGGTCAAAAAAATCGTTCATACAAGCACTTTTATTTAATAGATTTTAACTTCTGTTCTTCGTAACTTTGTGCGAAATACTGCCTGAGTGCCTGAGTACCTGACCAGCTTAGTTATAATACTGAACTCAGGCGCTAAGTTACTCAGCTACTCAGCAACTTAGTAAATGATATCGATTACCGAAAAAACCTTACAGGATTTACAATTTCCGACGGTTTTAGAGACTATTTCGGCGATTTGCAATACAGAAATCGGCAAACAGAAAGCCCTCGAAATAACACCTTTCAAAGACAAAGAAACCTTGATGGAAGCGCTTTTGCAGACATCGGAATATTTGTCTTCGTTCCAGAATAACAATGCGATTCCGAATCACGGATTTGATGCTATTTCGCATGAATTGAAATTCCTTGCGATTGAAAATAGCTTTCTCGAAGTGGGCAGTTTCAGGAAAATCGCGACTATTTCTGAAACTGCCAATACGCTTTTACAATACTTTAAAAAGTTTGACGATTATTATCCGACATTGAACAGAAAAGCTTCGGAAGTCCAATTAACAAAAGAAATCATCAAATTCATTGACGAAGTCGTAGACAAATATGGAGAAATCAAAGACAACGCTTCGCCTGCATTACTCGACATCCGACGTGATATGAATTTAGTGCGCGGAAAAGTCAACCAAAGTTTCGGAATGGCATTAACGCATTACAATTCGCTCAATTATCTCGATGAAATCCGTGAAAGTTTTGTGCAGAATCGTCGTGTTTTAGCCGTTTTGGCGATGTACAGAAGAAAAGTGAAAGGTTCAATTTTGGGAAGTTCCAAAACCGGAAGCATCGCTTACATCGAACCAGAAGCGACTTTGAAATATTCGCGCGAACTCGCCAATCTCGAATACGAAGAAAAGGAAGAAATTACGCGTATTTTAAAACAACTGACCAATAATATCCGTCCATATTTAGAACTTCTGATTCAATACCAGGATTTTCTGAGTGATGTTGATGTGATTGCCGCGAAGGCGAAATACGCAAGCCGTATCAATGGGATTTTGCCGACAATTACCGAAGAACGGCGATTGTATTTCCGTGATGCCTACCACCCCATTTTGTATCTGAATAATAAACAAAAAAACGAAATCACGCATCCGCAGACCATTGATTTGAATCAGGAAAAACGCATTATCGTGATTTCCGGACCGAATGCCGGCGGGAAAACCATTTCGCTGAAAACGGTCGGATTATTACAACTGATGCTGCAATCCGGGATGCTGATTCCTGTGCATGAACGCAGCGAGACGTTTTTATTTGACCGGATCCTGACGGATATTGGTGACAACCAGTCGATTGAAAATCATCTGAGTACGTACAGCTATCGACTCAAGAACATGAATTATTTCCTGAAGAAATGCAACAGGAAAACAATGTTCCTGATTGACGAATTCGGTACCGGTTCTGACCCTGAACTAGGTGGCGCTTTGGCAGAAATATTTCTCGAGGAATTTTATCATCGGGAAGCTTTCGGGATTATCACAACGCATTACTCCAACCTGAAAATTCTGGCGAATGAACTGCCTTTTGCCATGAATGCAAATATGCTTTTTGATGAAAAGACGCTTGAGCCGATGTACAAATTGGTTTTAGGGCAAGCAGGAAGTTCATTTACATTTGAGGTCGCGCAAAAAAATGGCATTCCGTTCGGACTCATCAATCGTGCGAAGAAGAAGATTGAAGTCGGAAAAGTACGCTTTGACAAAACGATTGCGACTTTGCAGAAAGAGCGCTCCAAGCTAGAAAAAACTTCTCATAATCTCAAAGAAGAAGAAACCAAAGCGCGTGAGGAAAGCAAAAAGATGGAAAACATCAACGTAAAAATCAAGCAAAAACTCGAAAGTTACCAGGAATTATACGACGCGAACCAAAAGCTGATTTACCTCGGGCAAAAAATCGATGAAATGGCTGACCGCTACGTCAACAACAAAAATAAAAAAGAAGTCATCGGCGAATTCCTCAAAATAATCGAAATTGAAAGCTCCAAGCGCAAAAAAGCAACAGTAAAGGAAGTCAAGGAAAAAGAAATAAAGCAAAAACAAATTATCAAGGAAGTCGAAGTCAAGGTCGAGGCAATCCGCAAGGAGAAGAAAGAAAAGAAAATCAAGGCAGCGATGGTGCCTGAAAAGCCGAAACATGTGCTGAAAGTCGGTGACCGCGTTCGTATGCAGGATGGCCGCTCAATTGGTTCAATTGATAAGATTGAAAAGAATAAAGCCGTTGTGAATTACGGGATTTTCACTTCGACTGTGAGTTTAGAATCGCTTGAATTTGTTGAAGCGAAGAAATAACACGAATTACACAAATTAACACGAATAAATTTGTGCTAATTTGTAACCCGAGCGTTGGCGAACTGACGAAGTAAATTCGTTGCAAATAAAAAAGTTATGGAAAATCTTCCAAGAAATAAAAAAATAATCTTGTTTGACGGCGTTTGCAATTTGTGCGATGGCATGGTGCAATATGTCATTAAACACGATAAAAAAGATGTATTCAGATTCGTGGCTTTGCAATCTGAATTGGGACAGCAAATCCTGAATTATATCAGAATTGACACCAAAAATATCGACAGCATCATTTTATACGAACCCGGAAAAGCCTATTTCTATAAGTCCTCGGCGGCAATTGAAATTGCGAAAGAATTGGGTGGAATTTTCACTATTTCAGGAATTTTCAGGATTATTCCGAAAGGACTGCGCAATTTCATTTATGATTACGTTGCGAAAAACCGTTACAAATGGTACGGCCAGAAACAGGAATGTATGATTCCGACGCCGGAATTAAAAGCAAAATTCCTTTAATCTTCTTTCTCCCATTTCCCCACAACAGAAGTTGCCAACGCGTTTCCTAAAACGTTGGTTGCGCTTCTGAACATATCACAAAAGTGATCGATCGGCAAAATCAATGCAATGCCTTCCACCGGAATTTTGAACATACCGCAAGTAGCAGCGACGACAACCAAACTGGCTCTCGGCACGCCTGCAATTCCTTTACTGGTGAGCATTAGAACTAAAAGCATTGTCATTTGTGTACCAATGTCAAGGTGAACGCCATAAGCCTGGGCAATGAAAATACTGGCGAAAGTCATATACATCATGCTGCCATCAAGATTGAAAGAATAGCCGAGCGGCAACATGAACGAAACGATTTTGTCTTTTACACCGAAACGTTCGAGTTCTTCGGTCAGCTTTGGAAAAACTGCTTCACTACTTGTCGTTCCGAACGCGATGAACAATCGGACCGACAATTCTTTTTAATAATGCGGTCATTCGGTTTTTCAGGAAAATGTAGCCGACGAGCAGCAGCACAATCCAAAGCGAAGAAATGCCGACCATGAAAGAACCGAAGAATTTGGCGTAGGTCACTAACAATTCATTGAAATCGCGAATGGCGAAAACGCCGCAATCGCTCCGAAAACACCAAGCGGCGCGAATTTCATCACATAATTTACCATTTTTAAAACGATGTGGGAAGCCTTGTCTAAAGCCGAAATCACGGGTTTTGCGGTGTCACCGATTGAAGCGGCTGCGAGTCCGAAGAAAATGGAGAAAATTACGATTTGCAGGATTTCGTTGCCAGACATCGCCTCGACGATACTTTTCGGGATAATGTGCTCGATGAAATTCTGTGCTGAAAATCCCTGTGTTTTTTCGGTCACCTCTGACGCTGTTGACATGTCGATGTCGGAAAGATGGAGTCCGTGGCCGGGTTGCAGGATATTTACCCAGAACATTCCAATCAATAATGAAATAAACGAAGCGGTAAAAAACCAGCCAAGTGCCTTACCTCCTATCCGCCCGACGGCTTTAATGTCGCCGAGTTTTGCGATTCCGACTACCAAAGTGGTGAAAACCAAAGGCGAAATGATCATCTGTACCAATCGGATGAAAACCGTTGCAAGCATTTTGATGTAACCGCTGAATTCCTTGGCAGCATTGGTGTCGTAACTATTGTGGATGAAGATGCCGAGCACTGCGCCGAGCGCCATCGCAATCAGGATTTGCACGGTAAGATTGGATGCAAAGGATTTCTTCTGGATAGTATTTGTTTCAGTCATTTTATGGTTGTTGGTTTACGGGATGCCTTAGCCCGGATAGCAGCGGTTATCCTTTTATTTTTTTCTTTAAAAAATAAAAGATATTAGCGGATAGCCGGATTAGCTTCTAAAATTATAAATAAGTTTTATTAATCAGGTAAAAATCGGCTAAAACTATGGCTGCCATGGCCTCGACAATCGGCACGGCGCGCGGGACTACGCAGGGATCGTGGCGGCCTTTGCCCTGCATTTCGACGATATTGCCCTGATTGTCGAGGGTTTCCTGCTTTTGCATAATGGTGGCGACGGGTTTAAAAGCAACGCGAAAATAGATGTCCATTCCGTTTGAAATGCCGCCCTGAATGCCGCCTGACAAATTTGATTTTGTTGTGCCGTCGGCGTTGTATATATCGTTGTGCTCGCTGCCTTTCATTTTCGCGCCGCAGAAACCGCTGCCGATTTCGAAGCCTTTTACAGCGTTGATCGACAGCATTGCTTTGCCTAATTCGGCGTGGAGTTTGTCAAAAACCGGTTCGCCAAGACCCATTGGTACGTTTTGGATGACACAGGTAATTGTACCTCCAACGGTATCGCCTTCTTTGCGGATTTCGCGGATGTAGGCTTCCATTTTTTCGGCGGTGGCTTCGTCGGGGCATCGCACAGCATTGCTTTCGGTTCTGGAAAAGTCTAAAGCCTGGTACGGTTTATCGATGAAAATTTCACCTACTGAAGAAACGAAAGCGTTGATTTTGATGTCTGGTAAAATTTGTTTCGCGACAGCTCCAGCCACTACCCGGCTCGCCGTTTCACGCGCTGAACTGCGTCCGCCGCCACGGTAATCACGGATGCCGTATTTTTTTTCGTAGACATAATCGGCATGACTTGGGCGATAAGTGTCTTTGATATGCGAATAATCGTCAGATTTCTGGTTGGTGTTCGGAATGATGAAACCGATTGGCGTTCCGGTGGTTTTGCCTTCGAAGATTCCGGAGAGGAATTGTACCTCATCATCTTCTTTTCTTTGCGTGACGATGGCCGATTGTCCGGGTTTGCGGCGTGTCATTTCGTTTTGGATGGCGGTGAAGTCGAGTGCGATTCCCGGCGGGCAACCGTCGATGATGCCGCCAAGTGCTTCTCCGTGCGATTCGCCGAAAGTGGTGATTCTGAATAATGTTCCGTAAGTATTTCCGGCCATTGCGTTGTATTTGGTTTTTACAAATGTAACGAATTAGATAATTAGTCAATCAGGCAATTAGCGAATTAGCCGATGCCAATATTGTGAAAAGTGGCAGTAGTGTCTTGCCACACTTAGTTTGATGCTTCCCGGCTTATATTCACTACCTGCCGCTGCCTCGCTGATGCTTTCGGCTTATGTTTGATCTTTGACGTTGCCTGGCTGATGTCTTCCGGAAACGGCAGTCATTACATCTGCTAATTTTCTCATTCGCTAATTCGCTAATTTTCTCATTACCTAATTGACTAATTATCTAATTGATAACATTCCCTTATCATCAACATTACACTAAATGTTTTTATTTGCTAAACTTCTAAACCAATTCCGATGAAAAAGAGGAAAGTAGAACTCGTCGTGATTTCCGATTTGCATTTGGGAACTTACGGCTGCCACGCAACAGAATTGTTACAATACCTTTCGTCGATAAAACCGAAAACTTTAGTGCTGAACGGCGATATTGTTGATATCTGGCAATTCCGTAAATCGTATTTTCCGAAATCGCACCTGAAAGTCATCAAGAAAATCATCGATTTTGCTTCGAAAGGAACCAACGTTTATTACATCACCGGAAATCATGATGAAATGCTTCGGAAGTTCAGCGATGCGGTAGTTGGTAATTTTTCAATTGTCGATAAACTCGTTTTAGAACTTGATGATAAAAAAGCGTGGATTTTTCACGGAGATGTATTCGACGCGTCGGTAAATCATGCGAAATGGATTGCCAAACTCGGCGGAATCGGCTACGATTACCTGATTTTAATGAACCGGTTTGTCAATTGGTGCTTGAAGAAGATGGATCGCGAACCGTATTCCTTTTCGAAAAAAATCAAGGCAAGCGTCAAAAAAGCAGTGAAATTCATTTCTGATTTCGAAACTACCGCAACTGATCTTGCGATTGAAAATAAATACGATTATGTGATTTGCGGACACATACACGAACCGAAAATCATTAGGAAAGAAAATAAAAACGGGTCAACGATGTACCTGAATTCAGGCGATTGGATTGAAAACCTTACTGCGCTGGAATACAACAAAAAGCGCTGGAAACTGTACAGTTATTCCGAAGATACCTCACAGGCGGAAGAAGATTATTTTGAAATGGAAAACCAATTGAGCCGACAACTTGTGGCATCGTTGATTTTTTCGAACCGATGAAATCGGAAATTCCGAAATTTAAATTCCAAATTCCAATACAGACATTTCTCGATTCGAATTTGATTTTTGAATTTGATTTTTGAAATTTATTTAGTTTGTTTTAGTATTTTAGCCAAAAAACTAAATTAATCTCAAATTATGAAACATACTGCTCTTATTGCAATTGCTTTGTTCGGTTTGCTGGCTTCGTGTTCACCAAGTGATGATGAAGGTTCGGCTTCGGCTAACGTTTATCTTCCTTTAGGCGCTGATAATTATTGGAATTATGATGTTACCGGAAGTGCCGCTGCCGCAGGGAGGGATTCGCTTTTTGTAGCCAATGATACGGTTATCAACACTAAAACTTACCAAAAATTCAAAACAGGTGCCTTGCCGGTTGGGTTTTATTCGAATTCGCTTAATGGCAACAGCGTAAGGAAAGAAGGCAGCAAATTATTATTAAGTGGCGGTGCCGGATTGGACGTAGCATCAACATTGCCGGTCGATTTAAATCTTACAGATTTTGTTGTTTTCGACGAAAATGCTGCTGATGGCCAAAGTCTGTCGGATGTAACTGATAATATCAGCCAAACATTCCAGGATATTCCGTTGACAATTAAGTATACATTGAAATCAGCTGCAGTAACAACGCTGCCAACCTACACTTCTCCGAATGGTGACACTTATACGGATGTGAAGTCTGTTAAGACTACGCTTCAGGTAAAAGTTGTCGCGACTTACACGGTTGAGGGCTTACCTGTGCCAATTCCGATTACGATTTTGGATAACTATGCAAATGATTCAAATCTCGTTTCTTCGACGCAATATTTTGCGAAAGGTATTGGTGTAGTTTATTCAACGACGACGATTTCTTATGCATTGGCAACCGCAATTCCGGGTACTGATATTCCGCAAAGCGGTACGCAGACACAGGAAGAATTCTTAGACACTTATCATGTTGAAAATTAATCTTATGTGATATAGATTTAACGTAAATCGAATTGAAAACTCCCGGATTGCTTCGGGAGTTTTCGTTTTATTGAGGCATTTCAAAAGTAGGTTTCGTCTGTAAAATCTATGTGCTGCAAAAGTTAATCTTTATATAATATCTTATGATTTGGGCATTTCTTACAGTAAATTAGTACAAATAACCCAAACATAATTATGAAAAAGATTGTTTTATCAGCTGCAATGTTAATCGCATTAGCGTTCAGCACACAAGCACAGGAAATTTCGAAGAACGCTATCGGACTTCGTTTAAGCGATGATAACGCATTTGGCGTGGAGGCAAGTTACCAGCGTGGTTTATCCAAAAACCATCGTTTGGAATTTGATCTAGGATGGCGTGATGCCGATTTTTATGACGAAGCCAAACTGGTTGGAATTTTCCAATGGGTTTGGAATATCGACGGCGGATTCAATTGGTATGCCGGACCGGGCGTCGGAGTTGGAATGTACAGATATGACCACTACTACGGTCGTGAAATTCAAATCATGACGAAGACAGAGGGGCTTTTGCAATCGCTACCGGAGATATTGGTGTTGAATACTTGTTCGACTTTCCGTTGCAACTTTCGCTCGATTTCCGTCCTGAGATTTATCTGAATGATTACAGGGACGATAATTTTGGTGCGAATTTAGGTGTAAGCGCGAGATATAGATTTTAGTGATCGGTATTCAGTGGTCGGTGTTCATTTTACGCTGCCGGACAGTTTGAAATTAAACAAAAACATCCTTTTTACGGGATGTTTTTTATTTTGATATAGCCTTGGAGTTATATTTTACTTTATAATGATCTCTTTTTAGAATTAATTCTTACCACGCAATAAGGCGCCGTAAAAGCATCAGTAGCCACTGCTCCGGGTTTCGGAGTGGTTTCTTTTACGGTAACGATGATGTTTTTATCAGTTTCAGTAACGGTATCAATACCAATTGAATAACCGCCAGTAGGTTTCTCACCCATGCTTAAAATCAGGAAATTAGCGGTATTGATATCATTCGCTCCGATTTTCGATTTTAGATCAGGATCATTTTTTATCATGATAAATTCATCCGGCTGCGAAATGATTTCGTAAAATTTGACTTTCGCACCGTCATAGCTTTTCTGCACTAAAATTTCATACAAAGGCTTTTCGCTAGAAGTTGATTTTGTTGCGCCACAAGAAACCATTATCACCGCTATTGTAAATATTAAAATTCTTTTCATGTTGTTTTCTGTTTTAGCGCCTTTCTGTATAAAGCTTCATACAACGGCAGGATATTTTTGATATCAAATTGCTGCGCAGATTTGAGCGCGTTTTCTTTAAACGTATTTAAAGTTTCATTATTGCTCAGGATTTTAATCGCATTTTCGGCCATTGCGTCAGTATCGCCGACATCACTAAGGTAACCGGAAATGCCGTCGAAATTGACTTCCGGTAATCCTCCAGAATTACTCGAAATCACCGGAACACCCAGGCCATCGCCTCTAAAGCTGCCAGACCAAAGCTTTCCGTTTCAGAAGGCAGCAGGAATAAATCGGAATAACTCAGGATTTTATCAATTTCGTTGCTGTTGCCAAAGAAAATCACTTTATCGGTTATATCAAGTTCACGGCACAGGCGTTCTGCTTTTTCTTTTCGGTTCATCGCCAACCATCATTAATTTTGCCGGCAATTCCTGTTGGATTTTATAAAATATTTTGATAATATCTGGAATACGCTTGACTTTCCTGAAATTACTGATGTGTGTGATAATTTTTTCTGATTCCTTTGCAATAACCGAACGGTAACACGGAATATTCTTATCATCGAGGTTTTTGCCGAGTTCAATAAAATTCGGAATTACATGAATTTCATTCTTGATATTGAAAAGTTTCTGCGTATCGTCTTTAAGGCTTTGGGAAACCGAAGTCACTATATCCGATTTATTGATGCTGAAACTCACCGCCGGCTTATAAAACGGGTGATTACCAACCAATGTAATGTCAGTGCCGTGCAAAGTTGTTACCATCGGGATCTTGATGCCTTCGCCTTTGAGCATCTGCTTGGCCATATAACCCGCGTAAGCGTGCGGAATGGCATAATGTACATGAAGCAATTCAATCTTATATAATTTCACCATATCAACGAGCTTGCTTGACAGCGCCAGTTCATAGGGTTGATAATGAAAAAGAGGATATTCCGGAACGTTGACTTCGTGGTAATGTACATTCGGACTGATCAATGCCAACCTGACGGGCTGGCTGTAGGTGATGAAGTGTATTTCGTGTCCGCGCCGTGCGAGTTCCAGTCCGAGTTCTGTAGCAACGACGCCACTTCCGCCAAAGGTAGGATAACAAACAATTGCTATTTTCATAGTAGGTTTTTAATGACCCGAATTTACAGAAAAATCGCGGATTTTATTTTAAAAATCCTCAAAATAAAAAAGCCAATCCTGAATAAGGATTGGCTTTAAATAATTCATAAATGTTAATCCGCTGATATTACATTTAAATAGAATGTGCTCTGGTAAAGTTTTGGAAAGATTGTCTCAGCCGTTGCCCGTATCTTTAAATTTACCTTCGATAAATCCTGTAATTGTTTTGTTTTCCGCTGAAGTAAGCACTCCGTTTGCAACTACATTGTTAAAGTCTATCCTGAACCTGTCATGGCCCAGATCTGTAAATTTTAACGTGCCACTTCCAAATTGGAAAATGGCATCATTACCTTTGGTAAAAAAAGCTTCAAGTATAAAATCCTGGGTGTTATCCGTAAATCCAAATGTTCCGTTGATTGATTGATTTATCGGTAATGTGATAGCTACCGTAATACGATCATTCGTTGCCTGTCCCACTTTTTTTATACTAAAGTTCCGATGATTTGTTGTTCCGTTATCGGTTACAACGAAACTTGTGGTAAGGTCAGCAGCTGAAGTTGGCGCAAATAAAACACCGTCAATAAAAATTTGAGAATTAAATGAATTGTCTTCGTCATCATCTTTTCCGGAGCATGAAATAAATAATGAAATTGCAACCAATGCCAGGCAGAGATTTTTCAGACTGCTCCCGTATTTAATTTTTATTTTCATGATTATTTGTTTTAAAATTTAACAAATATGATGAAAAAATTAAATATTAACAAAATTTTAACGAACAATTGCCTCTTGGATAACCTTTTGTATGTCTTCTCTCACATTCCCTTTAGAAAGATTATTAACGGGCGAATCCGGAAAAGTACGGTTGGATAAAAACACATAAACAATTTCAGTTTCCGGATCTGCCCATGCGATTGTTCCTGTAAATCCGGTATGCCCAAAGCTGGATGCAGACACGCAACCACAGGTGGCGTGTGTTCCGGGCAATTGCTGCTTGTCAAAACCCAATCCGCGTCGGTTGCCCTCTGCGCAGAAATAGCAGGTATTGAAATCGTCGAAAGTTTTAGGAGAAAAGAATTCAACACCGCCGTAATTGCCTTTCTGCAAATACATCTGCATGATTTTGGCGATATCCATCGCGTTGGAGAAAATCCCGGCATGACCTGCAACACCGCCTTCCATGGCTGCTTCCATATCGTGAACGTAACCCTGAATGGTTTGATGGCGGAAATAATTATCAATTTCAGTTGGCGGAATATTACTTTTTTCAAAACGCTGCAGCGGATTGTAAAGCGTATTGTTGGCACCGAGTTTCCTGTAGAAATTTTCGTAAGACAAAACATCAAGCGATTTGTGCGTGGTTTTTTCTAGATATTCTTTTAGAATAATGAAAGTAAAATCGCTGTATTTGTATTCTTTTTTCGGAAGCAACTTACTGTCGGCAATCGCCTTCATAATCGTGTCGTGGTAATCATTCCTCATGAAAAGGCTGTCAGTAACTTTCTTCGAAAACTGATGATCAGCAACTTTTCGGTAATATTTATCCGAAGGAAACGTCTTCTCATCAAGCGTCGCTTTGTAAAACGGAATCCATGCCTCGAATCTTGCATAATGCGACAGCAAATCCTTGAACGGAATGTCGGCTTTATCCGTATTTTGAAAAACCGGCAACATGTCACCTAATTTGGTTTCGAGATTCACCTTTTTCTTATCATACATTTGCATCACATTCGGCAAAGTCGACACCATTTTAGTCACCGAAGCTACATCATAAATATCGGCGTCCTGTACTTTTTGAGTATTGGTATAATCGTGAAAACCAAAAGATTTCTGGTAAATCACTTTTCCTTTTCTTGCAACCAAAATCTGGATTCCGGGCGTCATTTTTTTGTCGATGGCATTCTGCGCGAGCTTATCGATTTTGGCCAGAACCGCCGAATTCATTCCGACATTCTCAGGCGAGGTAAATCCTAAACGATTGATTTTATGCGTCGATAATCCGTCGTTGACTTTAAATTCGCTATTAATTGTCACAGGCAATTTTCCTTTGGCTTCGACGGCTCCGAAAAGTAATTCAGCCGAAACCTGTTGTGCAATGTCTGAATTTTGATAGGAAACGACAACTCCTTCGATATCAGGAAATGAAGTCACCGGCGAGAGCGAATACGGCTTGGTGAAAACATCTAAAATGACGTTGTTATTCTTGGCAATCTGGTCAAGCCAAAACAATTCCGTGTCTGAAAAATAGTGTTTTTTCCAGGCTTTGTCAGATTTGTGATAACCGATGATTACGGTATTAAATTCTTTTAATCTGCAATTGAGCGTGTCGACATTCGTATCTGCAACTTCTGTAACTTCTGTGTATTTTTTTAATGTCGAAAGGAAAGCGCTGTTCACATCGTCGCCTAATTTCACATAAGCGATTTTGTTGTTTTCAAGCGATTTTATCGGAAGAATTTCGTCTTTGTTTTTCAAAACCGTAATCGCATTTTCATACAATTGGTATTGCAAAGCGTCATTTGCAGGTGGATTGATGTCTTTCGGGATATTCACAATTTCAACCGGTTTGTAATGATTCAGTCCGATTTTATATTTGTATTTCAGGATTTTTTTAACCGAATAAGATAATCTTTCTTCAGTAATAATGCTGTCCTGGTAAGCGATACAGAGTTTTTCAACCGCTACCGGAACATTTTCTGCACAAAGCAGCATGTCATTTCCGGCCAGAAACGCTTCAAGATCTATTTCGCCTGGCTTTCTGTAGTTGGAGGCAGCTTTCATGTTGAGCGCATCGGTAAAAATCAGTCCGTCAAAGCCCATTTCCTTCTGCAATAAATTTGTCACGATATTATAAGAAATCGACGACGGATAACTTTCGCGCGGCTCTAAACTTGGCACATTAAGGTGTGCAACCATGACAGAAACCAATCCTTCGTTGAACATTTTCTTATACGGATACAATTCCACTTCTTCGAGCCTGTCCTTTGAAAAATTGACAACCGGCAGCGAATAATGGGAATCGGTTTCAGTATCTCCATGTCCGGGAAAGTGTTTTCCTGTTGAAAAAACGCCTTGGTTCTGAACACCTTTCATCATGGCAACAGCGTCGTCGGTCACCGTATTTTTATCTTCACCGAAAGAACGGAAACCAATGATTGGGTTTTTCGGATTCGTATTGATATCGAGCACCGGCGCAAAATTGAAATGTACGCCGACGCGTTTGCTTTCTTTTCCCATCTGCTCGCCAACTTTCTCAATGAGCTTGCGGTCTTTTATCGCGCCAAGCGTCATATTGAAAGGAAAACGATAGGTTGAATCGAGGCGCATGCTTAATCCCCATTCGGCGTCAATTCCTATAAATAAAGGTATTTTTGAAATGGCTTGAAAACGATTCGTCAATCTTGCCTGACGCACCGAACGGCCCTGAAAGAAAATCAAACTGCCGACTTTATAATTCTTTATCAGCTTATCAATTGCATTAAAATGAACCGTATCTTTATTTGAATACGCAGAAATCATGAACAATTGTCCAAGTCTTTCATCAAAAGTCATTTGGTTGTAAACGCTGTCAACCCATTTGGTTTCGGCATTGGAATCTTTCAGAAATGGGAATTTATCTTTCCGCGAAGACGGCAAAGAACTATTCAATTCTTCTGCTACAAATTTATGAACGGTGTCAGAATCGGCGACAACTTTCTTTATTACGGCAGGTTTCGAGCCGCCGCAATTAATCAGTAAAAAGGAAAGGAAAAAGAGCGCAAATATATATGGGAGAGATTTTTTCATCAAAAATTGTTTTAGAAGAATCGGCTGTGCCAGCTGTCTTCTGCGGGAACTTCCCACGATTCATTGTATTCGGCAATATTATTAACGAGGTTGTTGAATACAATCGTATTGCCCGAAACGGCTTTGTCTTTGGCCATCTTTTTGAATTCTATCAGTGGTTTGTGGGCGATGTGCTGTCCGAGTTTGAAAGTGACGTTCATTTTGTCGAGCAAATCGACTTCGTATTTTTGCTCCAAAGATTGTATAAATTGCACTGAAGAATCAATCGAACAACCGGTCGCTATTTGGTTTTCCTGATTGACGGCGAGAATGATGAAACGGTTGTATTTCAATTCGAAAGAAGCTTCCAAACCTGTTCCATGCGCTGCCCAATTTTCGACGAAAGTCTTTAAATCCGTTTCGATTGCGGCGAATTCTTCGTCGGTAAATTTTCTGTTCGACTGGTAAATCCACACTTTGGATTCTTCGGGTAGGGTTTCAAAAGGAACGTACATGATGATAGATTTTAGATTTTAGAATTGAGATTTCAATTCGTTACAAATCCTGCGCATTGGCAATTAATTCGGCGATGTCCATTACTTTGATTTCGCCTTCTTTTTCTTTGTTTTTTACGCCGTCGGTGAGCATTGTGTTGCAGAACGGACAGCCTGCGGCGATGATATGCGGATGGGTTTCGAGTGCGTCTTCGGTTCTTTCGATGTTGACTTCCTTGTTTCCGGGTTCTGCATCTTTGAACATTTGCGCGCCACCAGCTCCACAGCACAATCCGTTCTTTTTGGAGCGTTTCATTTCTACGAGCTCAACATCGAGTTTTTCGATTAAATCTCTTGGTGCTTCGTAAATATTATTGGCGCGTCCTAAATAACACGGGTCATGGAAAGTAATTCTTTTTCCTTTGAACTGTCCGCCTTCAATGGTTAATCTTCCGGCATCGAGCAAAGATTTCAGGAATTCGGTATGATGGATGACTTCGTATTGTCCGCCCAATTCCGGGTATTCGTTTTTTAAAGTATTAAAGCAATGCGGGCACGCGGTTACGATTTTCTTGGCTTCATAAGCGTTCAAAACCTCGATGTTCATCATCGCCTGCATCTGGAACAGGAACTCATTCCCTGCCCTTTTTGCAGGATCGCCCGTACAGCTTTCTTCAGTGCCTAAAACCGCAAAAGACACATTGGCGCGGTTCAAAATCCGCACGAACGCTTTGGTGATTTTTTTTGCCCTGTCGTCAAAACTTCCGGCACAGCCTACCCAGAAAAGAACTTCGGGTTGCTGTCCTTGGGCTAACATTTCGGCCATTGTCGGCACTGTTAATACTTCTGACATATCTTTATTTTAGTTGCAAAGTTACAAAGGCGCAAAGTTGCAAAGTTTTATTTACTCGTGTTTTCCGTCGTCGAAAACCTGGATGGTCACTTCTTTCTCAATCAAATCGGTGAAATGGCCTCTGTAACGCGTGGCTTTCACCAAATGATTGTCAATCCAGTGATAGTTGCCGCCGCGTGGTTTCCCGAAGACGATTCCGTGGTATTTGAAGCCGTGCTTTTTGAGCCAGATTTCGGTGTATTCACGGTGTGCTTCTGTTCTTGATGTGAAAAAAAAGATGATATGGCCTTCGTCGTACCAGCGGTTTAATGTTGCGAGTGCGTCCGGATACAATTCGGCTGTAAGCATTCTTTCCGGCTCTTCGTTCGGGATATCGTCGCAAACGGTGCCGTCGATATCAATGAGGTAATTTTTAATCCCTTCAGGCAAAATCGGACTAATCGTTTGTCCATTCTCTGTTGCAGTAACTAACTGCTTGTCTAAATCTTCAGTTTTCATTTTCGTTTTGTTTCTAATTTAATTTGAGTCAAATTCATTAAAAACACCCTTAACCTCACCTATAAGAGAATTTTTATTTTATGTTAGTTTTCGTTTTTCCAGTTTAAGCGGTCTTGCTGGCTGTATTGCCAAGGTGCGCCGTTGTTTTCGACATTCGTCATCATTGCGTTTAACGACATTGGCGCGGCACTTTGTTCCATTACCAAATATCTTCTCATGTCCATGATAATTGAGAGCGGACTGATATTTACCGGGCATTCTTCTACGCAGGCATTGCAAGACGTACATGCCCAAAGTTCTTCCGGAGTGATATAATCGTTTAGTAATGTTTTGTTATCAGGCACAAATACGCCTTTGTTCGCATCAATATTCTTGCCGACTTCTTCAAGTCTGTCGCGCGTATCCATCATGATTTTGCGCGGAGACAATTTTTTTCCGGTGATATTCGCCGGACAGGAAGAAGTACAACGTCCGCACTCCGTACAGGTGTAAGCATTCAGCAATTGCACCCAGTTTAAATCCTGCACATCACTGGCACCGAATTTCACCGGAGCAGCATTTGCATCGGGCGCAGGCGCTGCAAACGGATCGGCGTTTGGATTGAGCATTAATTTTACTTCGGCGGTAACCGATTCTAAATTGTTGAATTTTCCCTGTGGATTTAAATTCGCAAAATAAGTATTCGGGAAAGCCAGTAAAATATGTAAATGCTTAGAGAAATAAAGGTAATTCAGGAAAATCAGAATTCCGGTAATATGCAGCCACCACGCCGTTCTCTCAATCACCGCGACAACGCCAACGTTCATTCCGTCAAAAATTGGCTTGATGAAACCGCTGATCGGAAATGCGCCGGCTTCATGATAATGCGAATAGCCCATTTGCTGCAGCCATAAATCCGATGCGTTCATGATTAAGAAAAGGCTCATCAGGACCATTTCAAAATATAGAATGTAATTCGCGTCGCTTTTCGGCCAATTCTTCAAATCTGAAGAAACAAATCTTTTGAGTTTTATGATATTTCTTCTTGACCAGAAAATGATTACCGAAGCCAATACCAAAAAAGCCAGGATTTTCAAAAAAGCCAATCAGGAAACTGTAAAATCCGCCGAGGAAACTGAAAACGCGGTGCGTGCCGAAAATACCGTCAACAATGATTTCAAGTACTTCAATGTTAATGATTATAAATCCTGCGTAAACAATAATGTGCAGAAATCCCGCAACCGGACGTTTCACCATTTTAGATTGCCCGAGCGCAATCATTGCCATGTTTTTCCATCTGGCTGAAGGGTTATCGGAACGGTCAACATCCTGTCCTAACTTGATATTGCGGACGAGTTTTTTTACATTAATCGTAAAATACCCAACTGCAAGGCCGAGAATAATTACAAATAAAATATTGTCTAAATAACCCATATCTTACTTTTTTATAGGTACGCCCAGGCTGTCAACCTTCGTAGCGGTATAAGGCTTGTTTTTCTTTCCGAAAAGTGAAACGTTGATGTATCGTGTTGGATTCAGCCTCACATCCTGAAGCAATAATTCGAGTTCTTTTGAGGTTTTGGTCAGGTTATTGTAAAGCGCGTCATCTTTGAGCAGTTTGCCCATAGTGCCTTTTCCTGAATTAATATCAGCGATAATGCCATCGACTTTTGTAAGCGCATTTTCAAGCTTTTTAACCGTTTGCCCGAATTTGATTTTTGAAATGGAATCAGAAATCGTATTGAAATTTTCAGCCGCCTTGTTCAGGTTTTTCATCGTCCCGGCGATTTTTTCGCGGTTATCGGTGATGATGCCGTTGGCACCTTTGGCAACGCCGTTAAGTTCTTCGAGTGTTGTACTTAGGCTTGCAATGCTTTTTCTTAGATTTTCCCTTGATTTGGCGTCAAGGACTTTGTTGATGCTTGTCACCATTGTATCGGCGGAAACAATTACACGCTCTAATTTTTCCTGTAAAGGCGTCAGTTTTTCGCCGACTAAAGCAGTAAGTCCCGGAACTGTTCTTCCTTTTAGATATTCGCCTGATTCTGCGACGCTTTTATCTTCAAGATTTGGGATGATCTGAATTTGTTTCCCACCAATCAATCCGGGTTCGTAGATGTTGATTTCACTCGATTTAGAAATCGGAAAATCACTTTTCACCTGAATCTCAACGGTAGGCTTAGCCGTAACAGGATCAAGCATAATTGCAGTAACTTTACCTACTACGAGTCCGTTAATCGTTACCGGAGCCGATGCGGCAAGCCCTTCAACATTGTCATATTTAGCGTAAAAAGTGCGGTAGTGTACGAATAAATCCCTTCCTTTCAAAAAACTGTATCCCCAGATAAATAATAAAATCGAAGCGATTACGAGTATGGCGGTTTTAATTTCTCTTGTAATTTTCAAAGCGTGTATTTTTAACAAAATTAAGCTAAAAATTTAAATTGTGCTATTTTTTAGTAGCTTCCTGTATGGTTATTTTTTTACCGTCACGGAAAGCAACGAGGTAAGCAGAATCATATCCTTTGGCTTTGGCTTCGGCTAAATTTTCTTTTGCCGTTTCATAACTCGACGTTTCGCCATACATATATTTAAAGAGCGTACCGTTATCTGTCATTACGGATATATTTTTCAATCCTTTAAAATTTGAAGGTGTTGGATCCAATTTTTTACCGCTGGCGGAAATCTGCACTTTAAAAACCACTGCACCGTTTGAAGTCGTAGGTTTCGGCTCATCTGCTTTTGGTTTTTCTGTTGGTTTAACAGGTGTTTCCGGTTTTTGTGTTTCCGGTTCAGGTGTTTTATCAACCACTTTCGTAGATGGTTTGTCTTCTGTATCGTTAGCGCCGCTTCCGTAATATTCTTTTTGTAGCTGATGATGGCGTTCGCGATGGCCTGTGCGATATCCTGCTGGCCTTCTTCAGAATCAAGATCTGCGCCTTCTTTCGGGTTGGAGATAAATCCGGTTTCAATCAGCACACGTGGCATTGCGGCTTTGTGCAAAACCATATAAGGGCCTGTTTTACACCGCGGCTTTTCTTCTTGAGATCATCGCGGAAATTGGCCTGTATTTTTCCGGCAAGCGCAATACTGTTTTCCATGAACAATTCCTGCTCAATGGTAATTCCGATCATTGATTCAGGTGAATTTGGATCAAAACCATCATATTTTTCCTTATAATCTTTCTCCATTGTAATTACCTCGTTTTCACTTTTCGCGACAGCGAGGTTGGAAGCCAGTTTTGTCATACCCATCACGTAGGTTTCAGTCCCGTCGGCAGCGGTATTTTTATTGGCATTGCAGTGAATTGAAACGAAAATATTCGCATCGGCACGATTGGCAATATTCGCCCTTTCAATCAAATCGATGAAAACGTCTGTCTTACGCGTATAATTGACACTGACGCCGGGCGTATTTTCGAGGATTTTTCCAACTTTTAAAACAATTCCGAGCGAGACGTTTTTTTCAACGTGGCCGCTATACACGGCGCCCAGTCTTTTCCTCCGTGCCCGGCATCTAAAGTTACCTTAAATTTTCCGCTTTGGGCGAAAGCTGTAAGCATTCCCGTACACAGTAATAACAGGGTAAAATATTTGATTTTATTTTTGGAATTCATAATTGGTTAAAAGTTAATTTTAATAGAAAACTGTTAGTTATAATTTTGCAAAAGTGCTTATTTTGCTAAAAAATTATCTTAAGTTTGACCTTTCAAAAAGTAAGCCATATTTTTACAAAAATAGTATTAAAACCTTTGCGTACAAACTTATTTCATATCGTTTTATCAGCAACTTTCTTAACACTGGCTGCCTCAAAAGCTTACAGTCAGGAGGTGCCGAAAAAACCAAATTCACTGCCGCAAACTGCAAAGACAATTCCTACAACTACAACGAAAGAGGACACTTTAAAATTGCAGGGGAATGTTGTAAAAGATACGCTTCCGAAAAAACCGGTTTTAACGGATATTGTAAAGCGAAAAGCCGTTGATTACGAGAAAGTTAACCAAAAAACCAAGACTTCAACTTTATACAACAAAGCAGAGTTATATTATCAGGATATTGAGCTCAAAGCCGGAACAATCATCCTGAATTATGAAAAGAAGGAAGTGTATGCAAAAGGCATCAGGGATTCTGTCGGAAAATATACGCAACGCCCTGTTTTTAAGCAGGGATCTACGACCGTAGAACCTGATTCCATCCGATTTAATTACGATACGAAAAAGGTGTTGATTTATAATTCGAGGTCGAAGGAGGGCGAGCTTAATTACATTGCCGAAGTTGCGAAAAAAGAGAACGATTCAGTTTATTTTCTTTCACGGACGAAATTTACCACTTCTGAAGATATTGACGATCCCGAATATTATTTCCTCGCCCGGAAAGCTAAATTTGTTCCCGGAAAGAAAGTCGTTGTCGGTTTTACGAATATGTATATTGCCGAAGTGCCTACGCCTATCGCCGTTCCGTTTGCATTTTTTCCAATGACGAATAGCAGCCAGTCAGGAGTTATCATCCCGACTTTTCAGGATACGAATTTACGGGGCTATTCATTGCAAAATGGCGGTTATTATTTTGCTTTAAGCGATAATTACGACCTGACGGTTTTAGGGGACTATTATACCAACGGCAGTTACGCCATGCGATTTGAATCGTCTTATGCGAAAAGATACCGCTTCAACGGAAATATCAATATGCGTTTCGAGAATCAGATCACGAGTGAACGCGGTTTTCCGGATTATGCCCGGACGAAATTATACAACATTCAGTGGAGCCATTCCCAGGATGCGAAATCCAATCCGAATTCGAGGTTTTCTGCTTCTGTGAATCTCGGAAGCAGCACCTATTTTCAGAACTCCCTTAATCAGGTAAACCAGGGCTCGAGATTGAATAATACGCTGAGTTCTTCCATAAGTTACTCGAAAACTTTCAACTGGGAACCGCAGGTTAACGTAGCCCTGACAGCCACGCACAGCCAGAATACACAGACCAAACAAATCAACATGACGTTGCCGACATTGACGGCGAGTGTTGACAGGGTGTATCCGTTTGCTTCAAAAGACGGCGCGAAAAAGGGCATTATCAAGAACATCAATTTCCAATACAGCGTGATTGGAGAAAACAGGTTCCAGACCACGGATTCGTTGTTTTTCAAACCTGAAATGTTCAAGCAGGCCATGACCGGAATGAAGCATACGATTCCGGTAAGCACGAACTTCAAGTTATTTAAATATTTCAGTTTTCCGTTGAGCTTTAACTACAACGAAGTCTGGTATTTAAAAACCATCAATAAGACTTTTGACCGCAGCAATGACGCCGTTATAACCAAAGAAGTCGGCGGCTTTGACTCTTTCCGCACTTACAATTTCTCGAGTGGTGTCGGAACAACCATTTACGGAACATTTAATTTCGGTGCAGACAAAAAGATACAGTCCATCAGGCATGTAATGAAACCTAATATTTCCTACAGTTACACGCCTAGTTTTAAACAATATTATGATACTTATGCCACCAACGCCAGCGGTACGATGACGACTGAATACAGCCGTTTCGAAAAGAAATTTACGGCGCTCCGGGCAAAACCATGTCGAATTTGCTTGGAATTTCTCTGTCGAATACTTTTGAAGCGAAAGTGACCGACAAAGATTCTACCAAAACAGAGCCGAAAAAAATAATGTTGCTCAACAACCTGAATTTTTCCACGAGTTATGATATCTCTGCAGATTCCTTAAGATGGGCGCCTTTGCGTATCAGTGGCGGAACATTGTTATTCAAAGAAAAGATGAATGTGAATTTTGGCGCGACGCTAGACCCATACGCCATCAACAATGCGGGCAATCGAATTAATAAATTCAACATTGACAATGGCGGCAGCCTTTTCAGGATGACCAGTGCGAATATGACTGTAAATTACTCGATTTCAAGCAAAGGTGATTCGACGGAAAAAGACAATAATGAACAAGGCAAACGCAATGGTGGCCGTGAAGACGACCTTTTTGGCAGCAGCGCCGATCTTGGCGACCACAGACAGAGCCAGTTTGGTGATGACGATAAAAATAAGGACAAAACTCCTTCCGCATTTTACCATACTGAATTGCCCTGGATCTGACTTTTGCTTACTCCCTCACCTATGGAAATTCTAAAAGAGAAGATAAAATCACCGGAAATTCCGTAATGGTTTCAGGGAATATCGACCTTTCTCCAAAATGGAAAGTTGGTGTTTCCACCGGATATGATTTTGTTCAGAACGGTATCACTTATACCCAAATGCGATTTGAAAGGGATTTGTTAAGCTGGCGGATGGATTTCACCTGGGTGCCGATTGGGGCTTATAAATCGTGGGGATTTTCATCGGAATCAAATCCGGAATGCTGAGCGATATTAAGTGGGAAAAGCGGAATACGGGAAGACGATAATGATCAGTGGTTGTTGACCAGAACGCAGTTTACAGATGGCAGTCTTAGGAGCAATTTAAAATCTAAAATTTATTATGAAAAAAATTATTTATACAGATAAAGCACCGGCGCCAATCGGGCCATACAGTCAGGCGGTGCAAATCGGAAATACTTTATACACTTCGGGACAAATCGCGCTGAATCCGGCGACAATGGAATTGGTTTTAGACGATATCGAAACCGAAACCGAACAAGTAATGCAGAATTTAAAAGCGTTATTATCAGAAGCCGGAATGACTTTTGAAAACGTAATCAAAACCACCATTTTCATTATGGATATGGGCGATTTTGCAAAAATCAACGGCATTTACGGCAACTATTTTGATGAAAAGACCGCGCCTGCAAGGGAAACTGTTCAAGTGGCAGGATTGCCAAAAGGTGTGAATGTCGAGATTTCGATGATTGCTGTAAATTAAGCTTAAACATAAAAAAACCCGGTGAAAATCCGGGTTTTGCTTTTTTATTTACTTAATGAGTGATACGCAATCAAACCGTCGATTGGGCGGCGTAACACATTGCCAACCTTAATCTTATGCCTGCTTAAAACTTCTTCCAGTTCATCTTTCAGGTAGAATGCAATCGAGCCGATGAAATGTACCGGAACGTCTTTGTAATTTTCGTATTGCTTGATGTACAAATCGACAAAATCTTCCATGCATGAATAGATGATTTTTTTGCAGAATTCATGCTCTTTATGCTGGATAAGGAATTTTGCAAAAGTCGCCAGATAAGCATTTGGGTTCGGTTCTTTGTATAAATTATGCTTGATCACATCCGAATCTAAATCGTGGGCTTTTTCAAATTCAGTTGCTAAATCTTGCGGCATTTTATTAAAATAATAGCCTCTGATCAAATGGCGTCCGAATTGGTTTCCACTGCAGTCATCCATAGCGATGTAGCCTAATGAATCAACTTTCTGGTGCAAAACCACTCCATCAAAATAGCTGCAGTTCGAACCTGTTCCTAAAATTGCGACAATCGCTTTTTCATTTCTCGGTGTCGTGGCATAAACCGCGGCATAAGTATCTTCGTGTACTGAAACTACAGCATTCGGAAAATATTCCTTGAAAATTCCCGCAAGGAAATTCTTCATCCTTTCGGTACCGCAACCGGCGCCATAAAAAACAAATGCGTCACGCTTTTCTTGTTGTGCGAAATATCGAACTTATCTTCAAGGCGGGCAATGACCTGGTCTTTTCCAAGCACTTCAGGATTGAGGCCCAAAGTTTGTGTAGTGAACAAAACTTTTCCGGATTCGTCAATTGAAATCCAGTCAGCTTTGGTCGATCCACTGTCTACTAATAATTTCATAAGTTAACTTTTTGGTTGGTTATTTTGCCCGAACCATGACTCCGACGCCTCGGAAACCGGATGAATTTGCTACTGCAAACTGAAACCTATCGGGATAGTTTCAAAAGATAAAAATCCCGCTAATATAAACATTAACGGGATTTATGGAAATTATTAATTACTTTAAACCTGCGATATGTACTGACAAATCAATCAATTTGCTTGAATATCCGTATTCGTTATCATACCATGAAACCAATTTAAAGAAAGTAGAGTTTAATCCGATCCCGGCTTTTGAATCGATGATAGAAGTGCGTTTGTCAGAAACGAAATCCTGAGAAACCACGTCGTCTTCAGTAAAACCTAAGATGCCTTTCAATTCATTTTCAGAAGCGCTTTTCAAAACCGCCATGATTTCTTCGTAGGAAGTCTCTTTTGCCGTTTTTACGGTCAAATCGACTACAGACACATCAATCGTTGGCACGCGGAACGACATTCCGGTTAGTTTTCCGTTCAATTCCGGAATCACTTTTCCAACGGCTTTCGCAGCGCCGGTAGAAGACGGAATGATGTTTACGCTTGCTGCACGTCCGCCGCGCCAGTCTTTTCTTGAAGGCCCGTCAGCAACCATTTGTGTTGATGTTGAAGCATTAACCGTTGTCATCAAACCTTCAACAATCCCGAAATGGTCGTTGATTACTTTTGCCAATGGCGCAAGGCAGTTCGTAGTACATGAAGCGTTGGAAACTACGGTATCTGTAGCTTTTGCTTCTGTATGATTGACACCCATAACGAACATTGGGGCATCAGCAGAAGGTGCAGAAATAACGACTTTCTTAGCGCCTCCTCGGATGTGCGCCTGAGCTGATTCGATTGTGGTGAAAATCCCGGTTGATTCGGCTACAACGTCTACTCCTACTTCATCCCATTTCAATGTTGACGGGTCTTTTTCTGCTGTTACACGGATGTTTCTTCCGTTTACGTATAATTTTCCTTCTTTTACTTCAACCGTTCCGTCAAAACGTCCGTGAACCGAATCATATTTTAATAAGTACGCCAGGTGATCTACGTCAAGCAAATCGTTGATGGCTACCACTTCTACATTATCTCTGTTAAAGGTTTCCCTGAAAACAATTCTTCCGATTCTTCCGAAACCGTTAATTCCTAATTTTACTTTTGACATTTTGTTTAATTTTAATTTATTGTTTAAAAGCTTAAGGTTTAAAATCCAGCGTTTACACACTAAACTTTAAACCTTAATCAAATTTTTTATGTCGACATGATGTCTGAAACTCTCAATAATTCACGGTCAATTTCTGTATGGCCTTTAATCGCTTGTTCCAAAGGCGTCAATGCAACTTTATCATTTAAAATTCCAACCATATAATTGGATTTTCCTTCTAACAACGACTCGACAGCTTTTACACCCAAACGACTAGCCAACACACGGTCGTAACACGATGGTGCGCCGCCGCGTTGCATGTGTCCGAGAACGGAAACGCGCACGTCGTATTCTGGTAAATGCTCTTCGACGTAATCTTTGAGTTCGAAAACATTTTCCCGATCTTATCGCCTTCGGCAATCACTACGATACTTGATGATTTTCCTGACGCTTTACTTTTTTGAAGCGATTCAAGGAGTCTTTCGAGCCCGAGATCTTCTTCCGGAATCAGGATCTCTTCCGCTCCTGCGCCGATTCCTGCATTTAAGGCAATGTGTCCGGCATCACGCCCCATTACTTCCACAAAAAACAAGCGGTTGTGTGAACTTGCCGTATCACGAATTTTATCGATGACTTCAACCACAGTATTCAAGGCGGTATCGTATCCTAACGTGTGGCTGGTGCCGAAAATATCGTTGTCAATCGTACCCGGAATTCCCATCACAGGATATTTGTATTCATCGTTGAAAATTTCGGCTCCGGTAAAACTGCCGTCTCCGCCTATTACCACAAGTGCGTCAACGCCAGCTTTTACAAGGTTTTTATGCGCTTTTTCGCGGCCTTCTTTGGTCATGAATTCTTTCGATCTGGCCGACTTAAGAATTGTGCCTCCTTTATTGACAATATTATTGACGCTTCGGGCACCCATTTCCTTGAAATCTCCTTCAATCATTCCCTGGTAACCCCTGTAAATACCGATGCATTCGATATGATGATACGCACAGGTTCTGACCACTGAACGAATGGCTGCATTCATTCCCGGGGAGTCACCTCCTGAAGTCAGTACGCCTATCTTTTTTATCTGATTTGACATTTTTTTCAATATTAAAATGCTAATTTAACAAACATCTCCTATTAAAAATGTTGTGTTTTTAATAAATTAATAAAGTAGGCGTATTTCAATCGTTTTCGTTAATAAGTTTTTATTTTCGGGGATTTTATTAAGATTGCAGTCGGATGATTTCAGGTAACAGATGGCTGATTTCAGATAACAGATTTCAGGTGGCAGATTACAGTTTTAGAATTGATACTGAAAACAATTCTGAATAAAATAAAAACTATGGTCTGCAGCTGCCGACTGAAAACTGCAACCTGCAGACTAATCTTCCTTCTGCGGAACAGTTTCTTTAGGTTTTGGCTGATCCGTTTTTTTCTTCTTGATTTTCTGGAAATTCATGCCTTCAGGAACAATGACATCAGAATCGGGAACCTGATCGGTTGGTTTCTTGTCATCGGCCTTTTTCTTATTGAAGATTTTATTGACAAGTGACTGGAATGTATCAAAATCGACCTGATAAGTAATACCAAGTCCTTGCGTATACCCAATTCCTTCTCCCAAATAATTAATGTCATTTTCGCGGTTGAAGAAACGAAGGTTCATCGTGCCGTCTTCATTGACGCGGTATTGCACTTCTACATCACCAACGATTGCTGATTCGTTAATGCCTCCAACGGGAACTCCGACTTTTCCGTTGACACTGATCCTTTCATTGATTTGTGTGGAAACTGTCACGCCGATAGAACCGTCAGATTCATATCCCGGTGTTTTGTCTGCGGTAACGATGTCGAGCCCAACTTTCACCTTATCGTCAGGATTCTGGAAAATATCATCGAAAATTCCACCGGCAGTTTCATACAAATTCCGCGTAAGCGCACTTTGATTTACACCTTCATTGCTGGCGAATCCACCAGTTCCGAGTAATGTAAGTGCTTGTGTCTGACGAATATCTTTATCGTCTAATTTGGTCTGGATTTCAGATTTCAATACGGAACTTAAAGTTGGGAAATTAATCGTAAAATCCGGTTCCGGACTGCTTAAATTCCCTGTGATATTAATACCGACTTCCACGTCAACTTTCCTGTTCGCCGCATTGTTCTCGAGTAATACTGACGGATTGGCTTTCGCCTTATAAATCGCCTCAAGATTCAGCCTGGCGCGCATCGGGTCGCCTTCCCAAACAATAGAGCTGTAGCGTTTCAATTCGAATTTCTTATCAATCAATCCGCGGTATTTGAAATTGTAAGTCCCGTTATAAACCTGGTAATCTCCCGTCATCTGGAATTTCCCGAGCGTGTTGATTTCAAGCAATAAATTTCCGCTTCCGGTCGCCGTCATTCCGTGACCGGTTTCACGGTCCAGAATCACTTCAATGACAGCGTCACGCGTGATATCAAGATTAAAATTCAGCTCAAGTCCGTTGTAATCTCTGGTTTGGGTAATGATACCTTTCTGAAGATTAAATTTCTCCTGCGGCGTCAGAAAATGCATAAAATTCTTGCTGCCAACCGATTCCGAATTATTAATCGGAATCTTAATATTTGTGCCTTTGTTGGATTTCGCCTTCACATCAATAACCAAACCGTTCGTCGGAACCTGAAATTGTTGCATTTCCGTCGATAAAAGCAGTTCCGTAATAAGCCGCATCTTCTGAATCTTTAGTATCCAAAGCCAACAGATTATTTGCACTGAGGTACAAATCCAAATCCCATTTTGAAAAATTCTTATGCCTGATGGCGCCGTTGAGCCTGCCTTCAGTTTTATATTTCGTATCAACAATCGTCGCATTCTGGAACAGGAACTGGCTTTCAGAAAGGTCAACAATAGAATTTTCGCGGAAAGAATAATCTGTGTTCAGATACGGAATCCCAAAGCCAGCCTGTTCCAGGAACAATCGCCCGTTAATGTCAGGTTTGTCTATGGTTCCGGAAATATAAGACGCACCCGAAATATAACCCCGAATATTCGAAATGACGTTCCCGCCCAACGGACTAAGCGCCGCGAGGTTGAATTCGTTAAATCGCAAATCCATATCCATTAAAGTGCGCTTGTTTTCGATTCGGAAAGTCCCTTCTGCAAGAAACGATTCGACATTATCATTTGCAAGCGATGAACTGACCGTAAAATTCCTGAAACTGTTATCACCTGCAACATCAAGGCTGAGATCGCCAAGCACAATATTATTGACATTTAATCCATCAATCTTAAGTGACGAAGTGGGTTGGTAAATATTGTTATTCTGTTTAAAATTGACTTTTCCCTTCAGGTTTCCGGCAATTTTCAGGCTGTCAATAATTGGAATGATTTGCGATAAGTCTACATTGGCAAAATTAAGGTTCAAATCTTTGTAAGTGCTGTCTTTGAGCGTTCCCAAAAGTTCAATCTTCTGGTTCTCATGTGACATAATGATATTGTCGATGTTGAAATTTTTGAATTTTTTATCAAATACGATTTTATTGTCATCGGTACCTTTTTCGTTCAGGAACCATAGATAATCCTTGAATTTAAGTTCCGATTTCTTGATTCCGACCACGTTATTGTTGTCTTTATCTATCGTATGGAAGAAATTCAATTTATAAAAATCACTCGATTTTTTCCCTCCTTTAAACTCTGAACGAACGAACATCGTGTCTTTCATCGTCACGTTAATCAGGCTGAAGTCGGCTAATTTGTAATATTTAGTGCGAACGCTATCGAGTTCGATATATGCATTATAAAGCGGGTTTTTGTTGTCGACGCTTATGCGGATATTATCGAAGTTATTCTCATAGGCCTTAATATTCGGCGACGTAAAACTGAGTTTGAATTCGTCATTATCAGAATTGATGTTACCGCGGATAAAGGTATTCGTCGCGATTTCAATTCCGGGATAAAATATCTCAATAATCTTGTTGTAAACGCTGAAGTTGAATTTGAGGTATTGCCCTTTTTTGACTTTATTCGGTTTGTAATTGGTATACAAACTTCCGATGGAATTCTGCACCATTTTACCCAATTCACTAAACTGAAATTTACCAACTACCTGACCATCAATAATATTAGGGGAATTTATGGCAATTGTACGCACACGATCTGCATCAAAATTGGATGTGATACTGAAATCGTCAAAAATATAGGTGTCTTTCTGATTTTGGTAAGAGGCATCTGCAACAGTGACAGTTCCGCTCAAATTATCCAACGAATTTCCCGAAACGTCTGACCTGATTTCACCTTTAAAAATCGCAATAGAATCTTTAGTGAAATTGAGCTTATTCAAGTTCGCAAAATCGATATTCGCGTGAAAATCATAGCGTGTGTCTTTTTTCGAAAGGTCAAGAATTCCGTCAAAATCCATAAAAAGATTTGGGTCGTTGACAACGAGTTTTCCATTATAATACGGACTTTTCAATCCGCCATTCACGACAATATTAGAATAATTGTACTTGTTGTAACCCAACCTGAAAATCTTGCCGTCGATTTTGGTATCGAGGTTTTTCGACGTAAATCCTTTTCCGTCAACATTCAAATCCAAACTGACAATGCCAACGTCATTCCGGTCAAGGAAATTTCCGATATTGAAATTTTCAAGCACCACATTTCCTGAATATGACGCGTTATTGATGTCTCCGATATTGTCGATTTTTAGCGTCGACAAAACATTTCCAATGGCAGAAGTCAGGAAGAAATCAGATTTGAGATAAGTCGTCGTAACTTCAGAAGTACCCGTAAGGTTGTATTGCCCCAATTTTTTAAGCACAACCGGAAGTTTCTTTCCGAGAATATTCGGCAAAATCGACACCGCATCGTCGTAATTAGAATCGAGCCTGTCGAATTTCGCCTTCATATAAAAAGGCTTGGTCTTCGTATCGAAAAGATTTTTGAAATTCAATTCTCCGGCGATATAACTGCGCTTATTATCATCGATTTTGAAATTTTTCAACGTAAGATTGTTGAGCGTTCCTGAAATTTTGCTCGAAAGATTGAAAACCTTGTTGCGGCCAAGTTCTTTATAAAAATAACGGATGTCGTTCGTGGCAATCGTTGACGCGTCAATGCCGACTTTAAAAACAACTTTATTATTAAAATCCTTGAAATCTTTGCGGTCATAATACAAACCGACATTTCCTTTTATGGTAGAATATTTCGTTTGCACGGTCAAATCATCCAAAAGGATATTTTGCTTGGTATAAGTGAATTTCGCATTCAAATCTTTCACGAAAAGACCACGATGATCCTTAAACGACAGCGTGTTGATTTTCGCAGTGACTTCAGGTTCCATGAATCTTGAAATTGTTCAGCGAAGCATCTATTTTGGTGATATTCAGTTCTTTCGAAGTCGACCGATTTTCGTCGGTCAGCATGAATTTTCCGTTCGTGAAATAGGCATTTTGCGCCTTCAGCAGGAACTTATGCCCGGAACTTTTCTTTCCATCTTCAAAAAGCGTCACAAAACGATCGAGATTAGTATCTGTTTCGCCTTTGTAATTTTTGAGGTTAAAAACGAGTCCGTCGAGCCTGATATCACCAAACAGCAAATCGCCGTTGTATAATTTTTTAAAACTCAATACGTTGGTTTTAATTCGATTAGCATAAATCAACGTATCTTTATGATGGTCACGGATCATGACATTTTTGAGCTTAACACCGCCAAAAACAGAAATCGCAACCTGCTCAACTTTAATGTCGGTTTTATAATCTTTATTGAGCATTTCGGTAACATAATTACCTATTGCAGTCTGAACAACAGGCAGCGAAAGTACGATACCAAGCGTCAACAAAAGCAGCACCAGCCCGAGTAAGATGCGAACTACGATTTTTTTTGCTTTTCTGAGCCTTCCTGTTGTTTTTATTTTTTCCAAAAATCTTATTTTGCGCGTATAAACAAAGAACCTTTTATAAAAATAGCTACTTTTGTAAGCGTCGTAAAATTAAATATTTTTAATTTAAGGACTGTCAAATATAACCCAAAATTCATGCCCATTTATGCAATCCGAATCAGTTTTTATACTGGCCATTGAAAGTTCTTGCGACGATACTGCGGCTGCCGTATTAAAAAACGACAAAGTACTGTCAAATGTTGTGGCGAACCAGTCGATTCACGAGCAATATGGAGGCGTCGTGCCTGAATTGGCATCGCGCGCGCACCAGCAAAATATCGTTCCGGTAATTGACGCTGCGCTTAAAAAATCAGGCGTTGATAAATCGCAGCTAACCGCAATCGCCTTTACGCAAGGGCCGGGTTTGATGGGCTCTTTGCTTGTAGGAACTTCGTTTGCGAAGTCGCTGTCACTCGCGCTTGATATCCCGTTAATTGCTGTAAACCACATGCATGCGCACATCTTAGCGCACTTCATTGATGAGGATGGATTTGACAAACCAGAATTCCCTTTTCTGGCATTGACGATTTCAGGCGGCCATACGCAGATTGTAAAAGTCAACGATTTCTTTAACCTCGAAATCATTGGTGAAACGACTGATGATGCGGTTGGCGAAGCTTTTGATAAGACGGCGAAAATACTCGGGCTTCCCTATCCCGGCGGGCCTTTGGTCGATAAGCACGCCAAGTTGGGCAATCCGAAAGCATTTCCGTTTACAAAACCAAAAGTGCCCGGACTCGATTTCAGCTTCTCAGGATTAAAGACACAGATTTTGTATTTCGTTCAGAAAAATACTGCCGAAAATCCTGATTTTATTGCTGAAAATATCGATGATATTTGCGCATCAGTCCAAAATATCATTATCAAGATTTTGATGGACAAACTCAAATTGGCTGTTGAACAAACCGGAATCAAGCAAATTGCCATTGGTGGCGGCGTTTCAGCGAATTCGGGCATCAGGAACGCTTTGGTTCAAGCAAGGGAAAAATATGGCTGGAAGACCTTCATCCCGAAATTTGAATATACGACTGACAATGCGGCGATGATCGGAATTGCCGGTTACCAGAAATATTTACACGAAAAGTTCAACGATGCGACTGTCGTATCTAAAGCAAGAATCGAGTTTTAATATGCAGTTATTCTACAATCCTGACATCGATTCGACAACTGAAAGTTTCTTTTTTGATAAGGAAGAAAGTCGTCATATTATTAAAGTGTTACGTAAGAAAGAAACCGATATTCTATTTGTAACCAATGGTTTTGGATTTTTATTTAAAACCGAAATCACATTGGCTTCAGATAATAAATGTACGGTAAAAATTCTCAGTTCTGAAAAAGCTGAAAACCCAAAAGTGCACTTACATCTTGCCGTCGCACCAACAAAAATGAATGAGCGTTACGAGTGGTTTTTGGAAAAAGCTACCGAAATCGGCATTCAGGAAATCACGCCAATTATCTGTGATCATTCTGAAAGAAAAGTTATCAAAACGGAACGATTTGACAAAATTTTGCTTTCGGCGATGAAACAATCAAACCAGTATTTTTTGCCAAAACTAAATGATCCGATCGCTTACAAAGATTTTATTTCGCAGCCTTTTAGCGGACAAAGATTCATAGCCCATTGTGAAGAAACAGATAAAAAAAGCCTCAAGGATTTATTGAAACCATCCGAAAATATTACCATTTTAATTGGTCCTGAAGGTGATTTTTCTGAAAAAGAAATCCAATCGGCAATAAAAAATAATTTTTTGCCTGTATCTTTAGGCGCAACAAGATTAAGGACGGAAACCGCGGCGATTGTGGCTTGTCACAGCGTGGCTTTTGCGAATGAATAATTTATAACACGAATTGCACGAATTTTCACAAATTAATTAGCGTAAATTCGTAAAATTCGTGGCAAACTATTTTAAGATAAGAAATGAAAAAAATAACCTGGCTTATTTTACTTTTTACCACTTTTGGCTTTTCACAGGAAATTGCACTTTTGAAATACGGCGGCGGCGGCGACTGGTATGCAAACCCGACTTCATTGCCGAACCTGATAAAATTCTGCAACCTTAATATTGGCACGAAATTAAAACAAAAACCTCCAACGGTTGAAGTCGGCAGCCCGGATTTATTTTCTTATCCGTTTGTTCACGCGACCGGACACGGGAATGTCGTTTTCACGGATGTTGAAATCACCAATCTGCGCAATTATATGCTTGGCGGCGGATTCGTGCATTTTGATGATAATTACGGCATGGACGAATACATCAGAAAAGAAATAAAAAAAGTTTTCCCTAATAATGATTTGGTCGAAATTCCGGCCAGTCACCCAATTTTCCAGAAGCCCTATTCGTTTCCCGCAGGATTGCCTAAAATTCACGAACACGACGGAAAAAGACCGCAGGCTTTCGGGATTTTCATCGAAAACAGATTGGTGTTTTTATATACTTATGAATGCGATTTAGGCGATGGCTGGGAAGATGCAGAAGTACACAACGACCGAAAGACGTACGTGAAAAAGCACTGAAAATGGGCGCTAATATCATTAATTATATTTTTAATAATTAGAAAAAAATGACAGCAAAAACAATATCTGAAGGTATATTAAGGGCAATTTTATTTGTTGTACTCGTAGTTGTTTTGCTATACTTTTTTTATGAAATACAAACGGTAATTGCCTATCTGATTGTTTCTTTAATATTGACGATGATTGGCAATCCGATTGTGAAATTTTTCAGGAGAAAGCTCAAATTTTCAAACACGCTGGCGACAGTTGCTGTTTTGCTGATTTATGTATTGATTGTTGCAGGATTCATCTCGATGTTTGTGCCGTTGATTGTAAGTCAGGGCGCGAGCCTTTCGGTGTTAAATGTGGCATCCATTCAAAATAGCCTGAATGCTTTGTTAGCGCAGGTTGATGCTTACCTGAACAGTTTCAATATGAATTCAAAAGATTTGCTGAAAAGCTCGAATCTTGCGTCGAAACTGAATTTGGCTTTTATTCCGGTTTTTCTTAATACGATCCTCGACACCATCAGCGGTTTCGGAATGGGACTCGCCTCTACCCTTTTCATCACTTTTTTCTTCCTGAAAGACAAAATGATGTTCATCAACGGGATTAAAACACTGATTCCGCAAAGCCACGAAGAAAGAATCCTGAATTCACTTGACAAAATCAACGATTTGCTGAGCCGTTATTTCATCGGATTGTTGCTGCAATTGTTCATCGTTTTTATTTTATACCTGATTGTGCTTTTGATTTTCGGAATGGAAAACGCCGTAATCATTGCATTTTTGTGTGCGGTGTTGAATATCATTCCGTATATTGGACCGATAATCGCTTCAGTTCTGGTAGCAGTTTTAACGATGATTGGCAATTTGGGAAGCGATTTTCAAAGTGTAATGCTGCCACAAACCATTTACGTTCTGATTGGATTTTCTGTCGTACAAATCATAGACAATAACGTTTCGCAACCGATAATTTTCTCCAAAAGTACTTATTGCCATCCGCTAGAAATATTTCTTGTGATATTGACTGCCGGTTTCCTGTTCGGAATTTTAGGCATGATTGCTGCGGTTCCGATTTATACAATGCTGAAGGTTATCGGCAAGGAATTTTTCCCTGACAATAAGGTCATACAACTGCTTACCAAAAATATCTAGCCTTGTTTTCCGGAATTTTAGATCCTGAAATCCAGGCATTCATCAATAATAATATTGGTGTCGATATTTCAAAACTCGCGCTGCAGAAAAATCCATTTCCCGATGCTGATTGGCCGGAAATCCTGAACCAGATTGCAGCCAAAACAAAAGCAAAATCTAAATTGCCAACGTGGTTTTCAGCCGGAAATATCATTTATCCATCGAAAATTTCTATCGAGCAGACTTCTTCGGAAATTACGGCTTTATACAAATCAAGATTGGTTTCAGGCGACAATCTCATTGATTTGACCGGTGGTTTTGGCGTTGATGATTTTTATTTTTCGAAAGTGATAAAAGCTGTTGTGCATTGCGAAATGAATGCGGATTTATCGGAAATCGTAAAGCATAATTTCGGGCAATTAGGAATTGAAAATACTTCTTTTTACAGCAATGATAGTACATCGGTATTAAAAGAAATCAACCAGAAATTCAATTGGATTTATATTGATCCTTCAAGGCGAAATGACGCAAAAGGCAAAGTTTTCATGTTAAAAGATTGTTTGCCGAATGTGCCGGAATTGCTTGATTTATATTTTTCTTATACTGATAATATACTCATCAAAACCGCGCCGATATTAGACATTGCTGCTGGTTTGGGCGAATTGCATTTTGTAAAATCTATTCATATTGTAGCCGTTGATAATGAAGTGAAAGAATTGCTTTGGGAATTATCAAAAGATTACGATAATGAAATCGAAATTAAAACTGTCAATATTACAAAAGGAAAAGAAGAACATTTTAATTTTATTTTGGATGAAAATGTAAATGCAGAAATCGGGTTGCCTGAAAAATTCCTCTATGAGCCCAACAGCGCCATCATGAAATCGGGCGGTTTTGAAAATATAGGCAATCACTTCGGTTTAAAAAAACTGCATCAGCATTCGCATTTATACACCAGCGCTGAAATTATTGATTTTCCGGGAAGGGTTTTCAAAATCGAAAATTATTTTTTCTATACTAAAAATGACATGAAGAAATTCCTTCAAAACCAGAAATCAAACCTGACCACGCGTAATTTTCCCGAAACTGTCGAAAACATCCGCAAAAAATGGAAAATAAAAGATGGCGGCGACCAATATTGTTTTTTTACAACTGATGCGAATAACGATAAAATAGTTTTAATTTGCACCAAAATTTAAAGCACTCATGAAATATCCGCTTACGGTAATTATACTTTTGTTCAGCTTTGCAATATTCGCCCAAAAACCTTGTGAATATGCCACAAATGTGGTCGATAGCATTGGAAGCTATAAGTCTACGAAAGATTATATCGTGCACGAACGCAACTTCGCGGGCAACGAAGCTTATATGTTTTTTAACCTTTTAAAAGTTGACGACATGCCGTTGCTTAATCTGCAGTATATTCAGAAAAGTGCAGATATGATTAAGGTAAATTGCCTTGATGCCAACTCAAGAGTTTATCTTCAACTGCAAAATGGCCAGATTATAACTTTAATTCATACCAACGACGAAAGCTGCGGAACGATGGTACGTGTTCCCGAAGAAAACAAATATACACGCGTCATTACAGGGAATTTTATGTTTATGAAAGGTTCAATTGAAGCTTTGAAAGCATCACCGGTTACCTTGATGCGAGTAAAATTTTCTACTGAAATACTTGACTTTGTATTCAAAAAGGAATTAACTTCAGAAATGTCTAAGCAGACCTATCAGCCTGAAAAATATTTCATAGATTATTTGCAATGTGTTGATTAATGTGCATAGAGATAGCAGATAACAGATAACAGATAACAGATAACAGATAGCAGATAGCAGATAGCAGATAGCGAAAATATAAAAATTAAAAAGTTGAAAATAATTTGATTTATTTTCGGCTTTTTCTGCGGTCTGCAAACTGAAGACTGATCACTAATTGACGTCTGAAACTACTCACATTTCCATCGAAAATCTGATACCGGATCGTGGGACGCATCTTTCAGATTATAATGCCACCATTCTGAATCGAATGAAAGAAAATTATGTTGGAGCATTATTTTTTTAAGTAACTTCCTGTTTTCCAATACTTTTTCAGGTAAATTTTGATAATTATGGCTGGCCTTCTCACCGAAGAAATCAAAAGGCGTTCCCATATCAATTTCTTTTCCGTCGGCATCGACAATTGTCAAATCTACTGCGCCGCCTCGATTATGAATGGAACCTTTCGCCGGATCGGCAACATATTGCGGATCACTTACTATTTTCCACATTCTTTTCTGTACGGATAATGGGCGGTAACAATCAAATAATTTAAGATGATAGCCTGATTTAAGAAAATCTTCATTTGCGGCGATCAGCGATTTGACGGTTTTTAACCGGAGGTAGCATTCAGCGCAATCGTAGACTTTTGCATTTAGGAAATTGTCTTTGGTGGCGTATTTCATATCCAGCTCAAAACCGGAGCTGTAATCCCTGATATTTACGAATGAAGTATCGCTCACAATTGTCTGTTCCGTATTTACTTTCACGAAAGTGGCGTCAGTAAAATTTGTTTTGGCAGCATTTTTGTTTTCCGCAAGGACAAGCGTTTTCGAATTCTGGCATGAAAACAGCAAAAAGAAGCTCAGTATCAGGAATATATTTTTCATGTTTTGAAATTTTGGCTTTTTTTTACCATACAAATCTATCGATAATGATTAAATTTAGTAAATCAATTGTAAATAATTAATTATGAAAAAGATATTATTATTGGGCGGTGCGCTTTTATTTGGCGGAATAATGAGCGCCCAGTCGAAAACGACAGAGACCACATCAAAGTCGGTCACGGTCAAGA
The DNA here is from genome assembly GCF_051373205.1 of Flavobacterium sp. 3HN19-14. NCBI lineage: Bacteria > Pseudomonadati > Bacteroidota > Flavobacteriia > Flavobacteriales > Flavobacteriaceae > Flavobacterium > Flavobacterium sp. 3HN19-14. The sequence goes on along the minus strand of NZ_JBPPZT010000001.1, from coordinate 2,317,715 downwards.
AAGACGCCAAAGATGTAGTCGCGCCTGAGCCTGCAAAAGCAGATGGAAAATCTACTACAACAGTAACAAAAGAAGTCAAAACAACGACTGTAAAAGATGGCGAAACTTATAAAGGGAAAACTGTCTTTAAGGACACCAAGGGTAAAAGATATTATCTTAACTCCAATGGCAATAAGACATACATTGACGAATAGTATAAAAAAACCACTGAATTTCAGTGGTTTTTATTTTTAAATGATGACATAATTTGTTTTTGGATCTCTTTTCATTGTTGAAAGAATTCGCCAATTACTAAATCCGATTTTGTCGAAGTGCGGCATGTCCTTAAACGACGCCCAGTTGCCACCCCAGCTCCATCCGTGTTTCGCGAATATTTTTACACATTCGTCCCAGTCGGAGACTTTGTCGCCGTCCCAGTCTTTTTTGGTATCCCAGCTCGCGGTTTTTCCATCTATAATCAAAACGATATCAACAGCGAAGCCGTAATTGTGAACGGATTGTCCGCCTTTGGCATTGGTCACTTTCGGGCGCTGTGCATAAAGTGCGTCTTGTTCGGCGAATGTTCGCAGGCCTTGGGCGATACGCATTTGTGAGCGTCCTTTTAATGCTGCATTGCATTCGTTTACAATAGTTGTAACTTCATCGCGCACTGAAGGGTGTAGTTTCTGAATCCTGTCTTGTGATGCTTTATCCATAAATTATAATTGGTTGGTTAGTGGCTAATTTAAAGCAAAAATTTGATTTATAAGAATATTTTAATAATTAAATCGCTAATTATGAATAAGTTAATAGAAAGTAACACACATAGATAATGAATTGGAAAATGACAGCAGTTTGCAGAAACAAAAAAACCACTGAAATCAGTGGCTTTCTGTGAACGCAGAAGGATTCGAACCTTCGACCGTCCCGATTAAAAATCGGGATGCTCTATCCGGCACTATCAATCAATTTTTGTATTCGTAAACTACTTTTCCACTTTTTAACTTCTAACTCCCTCCGATAGGCAAGTGATTTTGATTCATATGGTTCGGAATAAACTATAGCCCAATCTTTTGATTTGGAAGTAAAGCCCTTGTGGTCAGAAAGATGTTTTCGTAATCGCTCTGACAATGAGTGTGAAGTATGGCCTATATAAAATTTGTCAAGTTCAGCAGAAAAGAGTATATAGAAATGGCACATAAATCAAAACAAAAAAACCACTGAAATCAGTGGCTTTCTGTGAACGCAGAAGGATTCGAACCTTCGACCGCCTGCTTAGAAGGCAGGTGCTCTATCCAGCTGAGCTATGCGTCCGTTCCTTTATTTGTCGGGGTGGCAGGATTCGAACCTGCGACCTCCTGCCCAAACCAGGCGCGATAACCGGGCTACGCTACACCCCGAAAAAAACAGCGGAGAGACAGGGACTCGAACCCTGGCGACGTTTGCACGTCGACAGATTAGCAATCTGCTCCGTTACCACTCCGGCACCTCTCCTGTTTTTTCAATTGCTTCGATAGCTTCAAAGCGGTTGCAAATGTAAAGGTTCATTCTATATTTCACAAGTAAAAATTATGTTTTTTTGGAAGTTTTTTTACAGTTTGTTTTAAAATCCTTAACAATCAAATGCATAGCAGGTTAATTTCTTAAAATATTTTCCGAATCTCATTTAACAAAACATGTTACATTAGAAAATCTGACAATATAATATTCTTAAAAAACATATTTTTATTTTACAGAAATTGATTAAATTCGCAACTGATTTAAACAATTATTATTATATCCTGAAATAACAGGTCACAACCTAACAATATCCTACACAATGAGCAAAAAAGTAGTAATCGTATCAGCAGCAAGAACACCAATTGGAAGCTTTATGGGCGCTTTATCAACTGTAACCGCTCCGAAATTGGGAGCTGCAGCCATTAAAGGTGCTTTAGATAAAATCAATCTTGATCCAAAACTCGTTGACGAAGTTTATATGGGCAATGTCGTTCAGGCTGGTGTTGGTCAGGCACCTGCACGACAAGCAGCATTATTCGCAGGTTTGCCGGATACCGTAATTGCAACGACTGTGAATAAAGTTTGCGCTTCCGGAATGAAAGCAGTGATGATGGGCGCACAGGCAATCATGGCTGGCGATGCAGAAATTATCGTAGCCGGCGGAATGGAAAATATGAGCCTGATTCCTCATTACATGCACTTAAGAAATGGTTATAAATTCGGACCAGCTTCAATGGTTGACGGCATGCAGAAAGACGGGCTTACCGATGCTTACGACAATAATGCAATGGGGGTTTGTGCCGATTTATGTGCTTCTGAATATAAAATTTCAAGAGAAGAGCAGGATAATTTTGCGATTCAGTCTTACGAGCGTTCCGCGAAAGCGTGGGAAGCAGGGAAATTTGACAATGAAGTCGTTCCGGTTGCAGTTCCGCAAAGAAAAGGTGATCCGATTATGGTGACCAAAGACGAGGAATACACGAATGTAAAATTGGATAAAATCCCAACTTTAGCTGCGGTTTTCACCAAAGAAGGAACGGTAACTGCTGCCAATGCTTCAACAATCAACGATGGCGCTGGTGCAGTAATTTTGATGAGCGAAGAAAAAGCGCAGTCTCTGGGATTAAAACCGTTAGCTTATATCAAAGGTTATGCAGATGCAGCACAGGAACCAAAATGGTTTACAACTTCACCTGCGAAAGCTTTACCAAAAGCGTTGGACAAAGCAGGAATTTCAATTGCTGATGTTGATTTCTTTGAATTTAACGAAGCTTTTTCTGTTGTTGGATTAGCAAATGCAAAAATCCTCGGATTAGACAATGACAAAGTAAATGTAAACGGCGGCGCGGTTTCTTTAGGCCATCCGCTGGGATGTTCCGGCGTTCGTATCATCATCACGCTTATCAATGTTTTAGAGCAGAATAATGCCAAAATCGGGGCAGCAGCCATCTGTAATGGCGGCGGTGGTGCCTCTGCAATCGTCATCGAAAAAGCTTAAAAAAATATTCCAATATGATGAATTTTAAATTATGGGTTGTAACTTTAACCCGTAATTTAAAATTCAAAATGATCCTGAATGTACGGAATCTGTAATTTAGCCATTATTCCTTTAAGATTTGAAGCCAGCGACAGGAGCGAAATTGTATCCCAGGTCTTATTCGGTGAGCATTTCCAGGTGATTGAACAGTCGAAACAATGGTCAAAAATCAAGCTTCAGTACGACAATTACGAAGGTTGGATAGATTCTAAGCAATACCAATCTATTTCTGAATCAGAATATAAATTACTTTCTGAAGACGCCATCATTCTAAATGCTGACCTCATTGAATACATTACAGGCGCGAATAATATGCTGATGCCTGTTCCGCTTGGTGCCTCACTTTCGTTTTTAAACCATGCTGAAATCAATACAGGGAATTTTGAATTTGAAGGCATGAAAGTAAGCGGTATCAAACCGAAATCAAATCTCATAGAAACCTCTTTCCTCTACCAGAATGCCCCATATTTGTGGGGTGGGAAAACCCCATTCGGAATCGACTGCTCCGGATTTACACAAATGGTCTACAAACTCAACGGCTATCATTTATTGAGAGATGCTTCACAGCAGGCAACACAGGGTGATGCACTGAGTTTTATCGAAGAAAGCGAGCCTGGTGATTTGGCGTTTTTTGACAACGAAGAAGGCAATATCATCCATGTTGGCATCATTATGGAAGACAATTATATCATTCACGCCAGTGGAAAAGTGCGCATTGACAGGCTCGATCACTTGGGAATTTACAATGCCGAGACGAATCGGCATACACACAAACTCAGGGTCATTAAAAAGATTATATAAAAAAATCCCGAACGTTAAGCTTCGGGATTTTTTATTTATTATTTACCTTGTTTGGCTTTAAGTGCGTCTACCTTTTCTTTTAAAGGCTTGGCTTTGTCGGTCATTTCGAGTGCCTTGTAAACATTTAAAAGCGTTGATGCCGCTTCGAAATTATCTGCATTCAGCTCAACGGCTTTTTCCAGATATGGAATGGCACTTTTGAAAACATTTAAACGTTGCGTTTTCAGCACCTCGTATTTTTTGTTCTCTGCAGCTGAAGTACCAAGCGCGTTCATTTGGTTAATCAATCCTTCTTCAGGATCCAATTTAAGGATAGCCAGGTTCAGGTAGGCGTTACCATAATTCGGGTCAAGTTCAATTGCCTTAAGGTAATATTTCTCAGCCTCAGCCATTTCTTTATTTTGGTATGCCAACACACCAAGGTTAAATACCAATTCTGCATTATTAGGATTTTGTGCAAGAATTTCATTAATCAAAGACTTATAAGTAGTCAAATCTTTTTCCTGCAAATATAAATTGGCTTCAGTAATCATCAGCGAAGTATCCTGTGGATTGTTAGTTCTCGCTTCTTTGATGGCAGCTTTAGCTTCGGCATTTTTACCTTTCTGCACCAAAATCAACGCGATGTTTTTGTAGATTTCACCACGTCTTGATGGAATTTTTTCATCTCTTGGGCTTTTATGCGAACCCAACTTTACAAATCTGTCGCGATCAGCTTTGTTATTGAAAAATTCTTCAACGCCGTTGGCAACATTAACCGCATAATAAGCTGTGCCTTCGCCTGAATAATTGATTTTTTTCAGTTCATCGTAGTAAGATAAAGCCGTATCGTAATCCTCTCCATTTACGGCATAACTCGCAGCATAATACAAATTTTCTCCGTCTTTTTTATCGAGAAGATACATGCTGTACAACACCAACGCGGCATCTTTGTAGCGTTTTGCCTGGTCATTTCCCAGAGACATTGCGTAATTCAAAAGCATTGGCTTGAATGACGGATAATCTTCCTGGATTTCTTTCGTATAAACTACTTTACCACTTTTTTTCTCAAATTCAACAAGTTCGTCAGTCGCAACTGCCAATTCATTGATTACTTTCGGAGTAAAATAACTTAATGCAGCTGCAGGATTTTGTTGATTTTCAGGTTTTGCAAGCGCTACAGTCATTTCAAGAAAAGGAATATTTGCCTTAAAATACTTGAAATAAACCTTGTCCGATTCTGTAGAAGAAGCTATTAAAGGTTCAGCCTTGGCAACCGCATCTTTATATTCAGTGACGTCTTTTGCAGTAGGCTCGTCTTTATCGTAGATTTTCTTCAACGTTTTCATCTCGTCTTTCTGGGCAAAACTAGCTACAGAGATGAGCATTGCTGCAGCAAATGCAATATGTTTCATTTTCATATAATTGTTTTTAAAAATTGATTATTCTTCGTTATCGGTATCCGCATCATCTGAAATCGGTTCAGCAGCATCATCGCTTACTTCAGAAGTAGCATCAGAAGTTTCCAACGGACGCCCTTCAGAAACAGCTTCTTCAACTGCGCCTTCCAAAGCCTCTTCTTCATCTTCTTTCATTACTTTGGTAACGGCAGCAATGGAGTCGTTTCCTTTGATGTTGATCAGCTTTACACCTTGCGTGGCACGACCCATTACACGTAAGTCTTCAACGGCCATCCTGATTGTCAATCCGAATTTGTTGATGATCATCAGATCATCCGCATCAGTTACATTGTTGATTGACACTAATTTACCAGTTTTTTCCGTGATATTCAAAGTTTTAACACCTTTTCCGCCACGATTCGTCACGCGGTATTCGTCAAGGCTTGAACGTTTTCCGTAACCGTTTTCGGCCACAACCAGAATTTCGCTGTTCATATCATTAACAGCAACCATGCCAATTACTTCGTCTTTGTCGTCCTGAAGCGTGATGCCGCGTACACCGGAAGCCGTTCTTCCCATCGGACGCGTTTTGCTTTCCTCGAAACGAACCAATTTTCCTGATCTTACAGCGACCAGAATCTGGCTTTCACCGTTGGTCAGTTTTGCTTCTAATAATTCATCGTCTTCGCGGATGGTGATTGCCGCAACGCCGTTGACACGTGGACGTGAATATTGCTCCAGCGAAGTTTTCTTCACCTGGCCTTGTTTTGTTACCATAATAAGGTAATGGCTGTTGATGTACTCCTGCTCTTTTAAATCCTGCGTACAGATGAACGCTTTTACTTTATCGTCACTTTCGATGTTGATTAAATTCTGAATCGCACGTCCTTTTGAGGTTTTGCTGCCTTCCGGAATTTCGTAAACGCGCATCCAGAAACATTTTCCTTTTGAGTGAAGAACATCATGTATTGGTGGTTTGTCGCCACATACATGTGCTCTAAGAAATCGGCGTCACGTGTCCCGGCACTCTTCTGCCCTACGCCACCGCGGTTCTGGGTTTTGTATTCTGAAAGCGGCGTACGCTTGATATAACCGGCGTGCGAAATGGTAATTACCACATTTTCATCGGCAATCAAATCTTCGATGCTCACGTCTCCACCTGAATATTCGATGGTTGAACGACGCGCATCGCCGTATTTATCGCGGATTTCACGTAATTCTTCTTTGATCAGTTCCATTCTGAGTTCTTTACTTGCCAATAATGCACGTAAATGCTCTATCAATTTCATGATTTCTTCGTATTCTGCTCTTAATTTGTCCTGTTCAAGACCTGTAAGCTGACGCAGACGCATCTCGACAATTGCTTTCGACTGAATGTCGGACAATTTGAAACGCTCCATCAATCTTTCGCGTGCCTGATCGGTATTGGCAGAAGCACGGATGATAGCGATTACTTCATCAATATTGTCAGAAGCGATAATCAATCCTTCTAAGATGTGCGCTCTTTCTTCCGCTTTGCGCAAATCGTAAGTCGTACGACGCACCACCACATCATGACGGTGTTCAACGAAATAATGGATCAGATCTTTAAGGTTCAGCATTTGCGGACGGCCTTTTACGAGTGCGATGTTGTTCACACTGAAAGATGACTGCAATTGCGTGAATTTATACAAGGTATTGAGCACCACATTCGGCACCGCATCACGTTTCAGGATGTAAACGATACGCATACCGTTCCTGTCCGATTCGTCGCGGATGTTGGCAATGCCTTCGATTTTTTTGTCATTGACCAAATCAGCCGTTTTCTTGATCATATCAGCTTTGTTGACCTGATACGGAATTTCAGAAACGATGATTGATTCGCGTCCGTCAACTTCTTCAAAAGCGACTTTGGCACGCATTACGATACGGCCACGACCGGTTTTAAATGCTTCACGAACGCCTTCATAACCATAAATCACACCGCCTGTAGGGAAATCGGGTGCTTTGATGTAGTTCATTAATTCGTCGATTTCTATATCTTCATTGTCTATGTAGGCTAAAGTTCCGTCAACAACTTCGGTTAAGTTGTGCGGCGGCATATTCGTTGCCATACCTACTGCAATTCCGGAAGCACCGTTAATCAATAGATTCGGCACTTTCGTAGGCATTACTTTCGGCTCATATAAAGTATCATCAAAGTTCAATTGAAAATCAACGGTTTCTTTGTCGATATCGGCCATGATTTCTTCCGAAATCTTCTTCATTCTGGCCTCGGTATAACGCATTGCTGCCGGACTATCGCCATCGACAGAACCGAAGTTACCTTGTCCGTCGACCAATAAATAACGTAAACTCCATTCCTGCGCCATACGCACCATCGCGTCATAAACCGAAGTATCGCCGTGCGGGTGGTATTTACCCAAAACCTCACCGACGATTCTCGCTGATTTCTTGTGCGCCCTGTTGGAAAGGACTCCTAATTCATACATTCCGTAAAGCACCCGGCGGTGTACTGGCTTTAAGCCATCCCTGACATCCGGAAGCGCTCTGAGAGACAATTACCGACATCGAATAATCGATGTAAGCTGATTTCATTTCGTCTTCGATGTTTATAGGAATTAACTTTTCTCCGTCAGACATATTATAGTTATTTTAAAAAAATTATTTTGGTTAAAAAATCTTGCTAATATAACCCTTTCGGGCTATTTTTCGTATATATATTTGGAGAAATTTCCCTGATTTATTAACAAAAGACGCGTACTTTTCGGTTAATAAATTATTTCTGATTTAACTTTCGGGAATTGATATTTTTTGTCACTTAGCTGTCAGTACATATGTCAGGGTACGGTTTTTGCTTTTCCACAATAAATTCATTAAATTTACATTACAATATCTATTAATATGGATGATAATTTTTCACCTAGAGTCAAGGATGTAATCACGTACAGCAAAGAAGAGGCGCTTCGTTTAGGCCACGACTTTATTGGGACGGAACATCTTATGCTCGGCATTTTACGGGATGGTAATGGAAAAGCTATCAATATACTTAACAATCTGTCTGTAGATCTCGAACATCTTCGCAGAAAAGTTGAAATTCTTAGCCCTGCCAATCCGACTGTTGAAATCAGCAATGATAAGAAAAACTTACACCTTACACGCCAGGCAGAACGCGCATTAAAAACCACTTTTCTGGAAGCAAAAGTCTTCCAGAGCACCTCGATAAGCACCGCGCACCTTTTATTGTGTATATTGAGAAACGAAAATGATCCTACCACCAAGCTGTTGAATAAACTTAAAATCGATTACGATACAGCTAAAGAACAATATTTAAACATGACGCCAAACGAAGAAGAATTTTTGGAAAATTTACCGAAAAACGAATCTTACAACGAAGATTCAGGACAAGATGACAGTCTTAAAGGAGATAATTTTAATAATCCCGCCAATAAGTCCAATAAAAAATCTAAAACGCCTGTTTTAGACAACTTTGGACGCGATTTGACCGAAATGGCCGAAGAAGGGAAATTAGACCCTGTCGTAGGACGTGAGAAAGAAATCGAACGCGTTTCACAAATTTTAAGTCGAAGAAAGAAAAACAATCCGCTTTTAATTGGAGAGCCGGGCGTTGGTAAATCAGCGATTGCAGAAGGGTTGGCACTAAGAATCATTCAGAAAAAGTATCCCGGATTCTTTTCAACAAACGCGTTGTGACGCTTGATTTGGCGAGTTTAGTAGCCGGAACAAAATACCGCGGACAGTTTGAGGAAAGAATGAAAGCGGTAATGAATGAGCTCGAGAAAAACGACGACATCATCCTTTTTATTGACGAAATCCATACAATCGTTGGTGCCGGCGGCGCGACAGGTTCACTGGATGCATCAAATATGTTCAAACCCGCATTAGCAAGAGGCGAAATCCAATGTATTGGTGCTACTACACTTGACGAATACCGCCAGTATATTGAAAAAGATGGCGCTTTGGAACGTCGTTTCCAGAAAGTGATTGTCGAGCCGACTTCTGTTGAGGAAACGATTACAATCCTGAACAACATCAAAAATAAATACGAAGACCACCATAACGTTACTTACACTCAGGAAGCGATTGAAGCTTGCGTGAAGTTGACGAACCGCTACATGTCGGAACGTTTTCTTCCGGACAAAGCGATTGATGCTTTAGATGAAGCCGGATCACGTGTTCACATTACAAACATTGATGTCCCGAAACAAATTCTGGATTTGGAACGTCAGTTAGAAGAAGTACGCGAACTCAAAAACACTGTCGTTAAAAACAGAAATACGAAGAAGCAGCGAAATTACGCGACGATGAAAAACGTATCGAAAAAGATCTTGCAATCGCTCAGGAACAATGGGAAGAAGATTCTAAATCAAACCGCATTTTAGTAACAGAAGATAACGTTGCGGATGTCGTTTCGATGATGACCGGAATTCCGGTAAATCGTATCGCACAGACCGAAAGTAATAAATTAGCTAAATTACCGGAACTAATTAAGGATAAGGTAATTGGACAAAACGATGCAGTGTTAAAAATTGCACGTTCCATCCAAAGAAACCGCGCCGGATTGAAAGACCCGAACCGCCCGATTGGTTCATTTATTTTCCTCGGACAGACTGGAGTTGGTAAAACGCAATTAGCAAAAGTATTGGCGAAAGAATTGTTCGATTCTGAAGATGCTTTGGTTCGCATCGACATGAGCGAATACATGGAAAAATTCGCCATTTCAAGATTGGTCGGCGCGCCTCCGGGATACGTCGGTTATGAGGAAGGCGGACAGCTGACAGAAAAAGTAAGAAGAAAGCCATATGCAGTTGTACTTTTAGATGAGATTGAAAAAGCGCATCCGGATGTCTTCAATATGATGTTGCAGGTTCTCGACGATGGTTATTTGACTGATAGTTTAGGCCGTAAAATCGACTTTAAAAATACGATTATCATCATGACTTCCAACATTGGGGCTCGCCAGTTGAAGGATTTTGGCCAAGGTGTCGGATTTGGAACCGCCGCGAAAATTTCACAAGCAGATGAAAATTCAAAAGCTATCATTGAAAATGCTTTGAAAAAATCATTCGCACCTGAATTCCTGAACAGGATTGACGACGTTATTGTTTTCAATGCTTTGGAAAAACACGATATCGACCTGATTATTGAAATCGAATTGAAGAAATTGTACGCAAGAATCGCCGATTTGGGCTACAGATTGAATCTTTCTGATAAAGCAAAAGCATTTATCGCAGAGAAAGGTTTCGACAAGCAATTCGGCGCAAGACCTTTAAAACGTGCTATTCAAAAGTATGTTGAAGATGCTTTGGCAGAAGAAATAATTACTTCTAAAATTGGCGCCGGCGACGAAATCTACATGGATATCGAAGACGACGCACAGGAATTAAACGTGAAAGTTCAGAAAGCCGAAGAGCCTACGAATTAAGTTTTAAATTCAAAATATTCTCAATCAACCCGTAACATTAACCCAGTGTTACGGGTTTGTTTTTTTTAGGAAAATCTTAGTTTTATTTACAAGCAAATATTCTACATTTGGTATCCAATCAATCAAAATTCAAAAAATGTTACAGGAAAAAGTTATCGTCGGCAGTGAAGAATGGTGTTCCTTCCCTATTTTGGGAATACCGACGATTAAGGCGCGCGTTGATTCGGGTGCCAAGACTTCTGCACTACACGCCATCAATATTGCGCCTTTTATTAAAAATGAAGAGAATTGGGTCAAATTCGACATCAATCCGATTCAGAATAACGTCAAAACCATCATTCATTGCGAAGCAAAATTAGTAGGAAAAAGAATCGTAAAAAGCTCCAGCGGTTTTCGCGAACAACGCTATGTCATTGGTGCCGAACTCGAAATTGGCGGACAACACTGGTCTGTTGAAATTACGCTGACCAACCGTGACTCGATGGGTTTTCGCATGCTTTTAGGCCGCGAAGCCATGAAAGGCCGTTGTTTGGTTGATCCTGAAGAAAAATATCTTTTGGGCAACCCTCTGCAGAATACCTGAAAGAGTTATACAAAACCTCATTTACAGAAAAAAAAGGATTACGCATTGGTGTTTTGGCCAGCAATCCCGAACTATACAGCAACAAACGCATCATGGAAGCCGGTGAAATGCGCGGTCATGAAATGCATTTCCTCAACATCAAGGAATGTTATATGAAACTCGATGCGACGGCGCCTGAAATTCATTATCGCGGCGGAAGAACTCTGAACGATTTCGATGCTATTATTCCGAGAATTCGTCCAAGCATTACTTTTTATGGTTGCGCTTTGACACGACAATTTGAGGCTTTGAAAGTTTTTTGTTTGAATTCTTCGTCAGCAATTACGCAATCTCGAGACAAATTATATTCATTGCAATTACTTCTTAATCATGGTGTTGACATCCCGACAACCGGATTCGCCAATTCGCCTTTGGATACAAATGATTTGATTAAAATGGTCGGCGGACCGCCATTAATCGTGAAATTACTCGAAGGAACGCAAGGAAAAGGCGTGGTTTTGGCAGAAACCAAAAAAGCAGCCGAATCAGTAATCAATGCTTTTAAAAGCTTAAATGCCAATATTTTAGTACAGGAATTCATCAAAGAAGCCAATGGAAAAGACATTCGCTGTTTTGTGATCGATGGAAAAGTAGTGGCCGCCATACAGCGTGAAGCGTTGCCTGGAGAATTCCGCGCCAATATTCACCTTGGCGGAACGGCGTCAATTGTAAAAGTAACTGCCGAAGAAAAAAGAATCGCAATAAAAGCCGCAAAAGCAATGGATTTGAAAGTCGCCGGCGTTGACATCATTCGCTCTTCAAAAGTGCCGTTATTGCTTGAAGTCAATTCCTCTCCGGGATTAGAAGGAATTGAAGGCGCAACCAATAAGGATATTGCCGGAGAAATGATTCTCGCCATTGAGAAAAATTTCAGGCACAAACATTGAAAACCTAACCCATTATGAAATATAAACACTTACTCGTTTTGTTCCTGATCGCGTTTTTGGCAGACATTTTCGGGGCGTTTTTTAAGATTATTCACTTAGAATTTGCTAATTCATTTCTGTTAATTACAACTTCCATACAAGCAATAGCTATTTTATTATTGATTGTGAAATTGATAAGTGACGAGAAAACTGACTTTCTTAACCGTTAATGAATCCGTATTTAGATATTATTCTTCGCAGCACTGCCGTATACCTTTTTATGGTTGTTGCTTTACGTGTTTTCGGGAAGAAAGAACTTTCGCAACTCAACACCGCCGATGTCATCCTGATATTACTCATCAGTAATTCTGTTCAGAATGCAATGGTCGGGAGTGATACAAGTTTATCAGGTGGATTGGCGGCGGCGGCAGTGCTTTTTATATTGAATTTTATAGTTAAAAAACTCATTTTCAAATACAAGTTCTTCAGTAATTTATTCGAAGAAAAAGCACAAATTTTGTTCCATGACGGGAAAGCTGATTTTAAGAAATTAGCAAGCGAAAATATAACTCACGATGAATTAATGGAAGCTGTTCATGAACACGGCATCGAAAACATCAAAGATGTAAAGCTTGCGATTTTAGAAATGGACGGCAACATCAGCATCATTTCAGGCGATAAAAACCTGAAGCAAACGCATTACAAACGCCGCAAGAACAGAAGAAGCTTAATGCGGATGAATTAACGAATGTAAAATCTTCAAATCTACAATCTGAAATCTAAAATAAAAAGAGAGGCACTTAGCGAATCAAGGCCTCTCTTATTGTAAATTCTGGATTTATTTCCGGCAGTTAACGTTGACAGTACTTTGCGGTTTATTTGGATTTTCAATCGAAATTCATCATAAATCTGAACTACAAAATGAAATTACCATTTTTCTGCCGATATAAAAAACCTTGCGTTTAACTTTATGGTTTCTTTAACGCGTTAACAGCGAAAGGATTACAACGCGGAAAAATTTAATAGCAATGGCAATATCAAATTTCAATTTTGTGCAACAAACTTAATTTGATTTTTGATATTGATATTGATTTGAAATTGAAATTACACCTTCGGTTCCTGTTGGCTCAGGCAATGAAAGCTTCCCAATCCCCAAATCAAATCAGTCGAATCGATCCCGATTACTTTTCTGCTTTTAAAAGTGTCCTGCAATATATCAAGTGCTTTTACATCATTTTTATCATCGCGGAAAGTCGGAACAATAACGCTTTCATTCGAAATATAGAAGTTTGCATAGGAAGCCGGCAATCTTTGGTCTTCGTAAATCACCGCTTTTGGCATTGGCAATTCGATGATGTTCAGTTGCTTCTCATCCTGTAATCGCATTTTTTTGAGCGAATGCAGATTTTCCTGAAGCAATTTGTAATTGTCATCAGATTTGTTTTCTTCAACAACCGTGACAACCGTATTTTCATTGACAAAACGTGTAATATCGTCGATGTGGCCATCAGTGTCGTCTCCGACAATTCCGTCGCCAAGCCATAAAATATGATTGGCGCCGTAATAATCACAAAGATATTGCTCGATTTCCTTTTGAGACAAATGCGGATTTCTGTTTTTATTGAGAAGACAGGCCGTCGTGGTCAGGATTGTACCTTTTCCGTTGAATTCAACACTTCCGCCTTCCATCACTATTTCGGGATAAAAAACCGGCAGACCCAGCTTTTCGCCAATCATTGTCGGAATATTATCATCCAAATCATAAGGAGGATATTTATCGCCCCAGGCATTGTAACCCCAATCGACGATTGCTTTTTTCCCGGTTTCGCGGTTGACCAAAAATGCCTGTCCGTGATCGCGGCACCAGGCGTCATTTGTCGGATGAAGATAAAAATGGATATTCTGCAATAACAAATCAAGATTAGATTTTTGCCCGAAAGCAGAATTCGCGATTGCCGAAACCGCAAATTGTTGCATATTTTCATCCGAAACATTAATGTTCACTTTCTGATGCGCCGCAACCTGTAAAATGAATTCTGAATACGAATCGTAAATCAAATGCAGTTTTCCCGGCCATGACGCTTCTTTGTGAGGCCACGATAACCACATCGCTTCCTGCGGTTCAAATTCCGCGGGAAAATGAAATCCGAGTTCTTTTGGAGTCAACTTGTCGGAAAGTTCGGAAGTCGGAAAGTTGGAAAGTTTTGAAGTCATAATTTAGTCAAGTGATTTCTTTAGTGCATTAATCATTACAAGTATCTCTTCGCATTGAATATAGATTGTTTTGAAGTCGTCTTCATTTATTATATTTCTCTTTCTTGCTAAATGTATACAAGCCACGACTTCAATATTAGAGCGCAGTGCAATTGAAAGAAATCTTTTGAACTCAGGATTAGTTTGTCCGGTTGAGCCTTCAGCGATATTTAAAGAAATTGAGTCTGTAGCTCTTTTTATCTGTGATGTAAGTACATAAAGTTCTTCTTTTGGAAAATTCTTTGATATTCTGTTAACCTCAACAGATAATTCCACAGCTTTTTGCCAGACGATTAATTTTTCAAACTTAAATGGCATATAAATGAATTTGGTACATTTTCTGACTTCCTGACTTTCAGACTTCTTGACTATGCTCAATCTTCATCAATGAATCGTTTAGTTATCGGTTGGTAACTATCTATCCTTCTGTCCCTTAAAAATGGCCAATGCATTCTAAAATGATTGGAATCCTTGAGATTTAAATCTACTACTGTTGTTTCTTCATTGTCATGCGAACCGAGATATAAAAGTTTTCCCTGGCCATTTGCTACGAAACTTCCGCCCCAGAATTTCATCGCGCCATCCTGTTCAAAACCCACACGATTAACGCTTACTACAGGAATGCCATTTGCAACTGCGTGCGAACGCTGTATGATTTGCCATGATTCGTATTGGTCTTTATTGGTCTCTTCATCCTGAGAAGTCGCCCAGCCGATTGCCGTCGGGTAGAACATGATCTCTGCGCCCATCAAAGCGGTAATCCTGCTGGCTTCCGGATACCATTGGCCCAGCAAATCAGGATTCCGATTCTGGCGAATTTGGTATCGAAAACTTTATAGCCTAAATCGCCCGGCGTAAAGTAGAATTTTTCATAAAACGCCGGATCGTCAGGAATGTGCATTTTGCGGTATTTTCCGAGGTATTTCCCGTCAGCGTCAATGACTGCGGTAGTATTATGGTAAAGGCCTTCTGCCCTTTTTTCGAACAGTGAAGCAATAATTACAACACCCAATTCGGCAGCGATTTCAGAAAGTGCGGCGGTAGATTTCCCCGGAATCGGTTCTGCGAGTTCAAAATTATCGTAATCTTCAACGTCACAGAAGTAAAGCGACGTGAACAATTCCTGAAGACAGACAATTTGCGCGCCGTCTTTGGCAGCAACCCTGATTTCGCGGATGGCTTTGTCAAGATTCGCCTGTTTATCGGCAACGCAGGACATTTGCACCAATCCAATTTTTACGTTTGACATGGTTTTTTGTATGAAATTAAGGCTGCAAATTTACGGAAAAAAGTTCAGAAGATAAGACGCTAAATACAACTCTAAGACACAAAGACGCTAAGGCGCAAAGAAAAAAAACTTAAAAACTTAGCGGCTTTGCGTCTTTGTGCCTTTGCGGTAAGTCATTTCAGACTTAAATAAGCTTTACCTAAATATTTTAAGATATCAGAGGCAATAAACGATTCAGTTCCGGTTTCTGGTAAAGCGATGTCGGCTGAAAGTCCGTGCAAGTATACCGCTAATGTTGCGGCGGCGATTGGTTCGTAGGATTGTGCCAGCAAACCTGTAATAATTCCCGTTAAGACGTCGCCGCTTCCCGCGGTTGCTAATGCTGCGTTTCCGGTGGTGTTTTCATAAATATTTTCGCCGTCGGTGATAAAGGTTGGCGCGTCTTTCATGACGATGATTATTTTATGTTTTGTGGCGAATGCGTTGGCTTTTTCAAATTTTTCGATTTCGGATGCTGATTTTCCTATTAGTCTTTCGAGTTCTTTGGGATGTGGTGTCAGGATGGTTTTGGGTTGCAAAAGTGATAACCATTCTTTATTTTCCGATAAGATATTGAGCGCGTCGGCGTCGATGACTAAAGGTGTTTTGTTGCTTTTCAGGAATTTATGGAGTGCTTTTGCCGTTGAGCGCTTCTGCCCTATCCCCGGACTGATTCCGATGGCCTGCGTAATGATATTGAATTTGATTTTTGATATTTCATTTTGATTTTTGTCTGTAATCGCCATGACTTCAGGGATTGCGGTCTGGATGATTTCGTAGCCGCATTTGGGAAGGAAGGCGGTTACGAGTCCGCAACCGGATTGCAGGGCGGCTTTTGATGAAAGGCAGACGGCGCCGATTTTCCCATAGCTTCCGCCGATTAATAAAGCTTGGCCATGCGTGCCTTTGTGTGCGTTGGCGGCTGCGGGTTTGTAGATTTTCTGGATTTTGGCTTTGGTGATTTTGACTGGTTTTTTCATAGGTTTTGTTTGTTCAAAAGACCTAACAGGTTTTCAAAACCTGTTAGGTCTGGTATAAAATTAATAAGAATATAATTTCTTTCGAAAATCCGAATGCTATTAATTTCACAAATGCCCTAGCCCGGATGGAAACGGCTATCCTTTTGCCGCCTTCTTTAGGCGGGAAAAGATAGTAGTGGACAGCCGGAATAGCTTCAAAAAAAACTTCAAAAACAGCAAAAAAAATAATACATTAGCGGGATTAAAACCCGTTAAAATTTTACGATGAAAAATACTGCGCTTACGCATGTCCACGAGAGTTTAGGAGCGAAAATGCTGCCGTTTGCCGGCTATAATATGCCGATTTTGTATGAAGGTGTGAATGCCGAACACGAAACCGTTCGCAATGGCGTGGGCGTTTTTGACGTGTCGCACATGGGCGAGTTTTTTCTTTCGGTCCGAATGCGCTGGCTTTGATACAGAAAGTGACGTCGAATGACGCTTCGGTTTTGACAGTCGGGCGCGCGCAATATTCGTGTTTGCCTAATAATGACGGCGGAATTGTTGACGATCTGATTGTTTATAAAATGGGTGAAGAAAAGTATTTGCTGGTTGTAAATGCTTCGAATATTGATAAGGATTGGGATTGGATTTCGGCGCATAATGATTTGGGTGTTGCTATGACAAATGCGTCTGAAGACTACTCTTTGTTGGCAATTCAAAGGCGAAAAGCTGTGGAAGCGATGCAATCATTAAGTTCAATCGACTTGTCGAAAATAGCTTACTATCATTTTGAAGTAGGCGATTTTGCCGGATTTGACGATGTGATTATTTCTGCAACTGGTTACACCGGCTCGGCGGATTTGAGATTTACTGCAAAAATGAACAGGTTGAAACCATTTGGAATAAAGTTTTTGAAGCTGGTGCAGACTTTGGAATAAAACCGATTGGATTAGCAGCGAGAGACACTTTGCGTTTGGAAATGGGCTTTTGTTTATACGGAAACGACATCAACGATACAACTTCTCCGCTTGAAGCAGGTTTGGGCTGGATCACGAAATTCACCAAAGATTTCACCAATTCTGAAAACCTGAAAAAGCAGAAAGAAGCCGGCGTTTCAAGAAAATTAGTTGGTTTTGAATTGACGGAAAGAGGCGTGCCGCGTCAGGATTATGAAATTGTTGATGCAGATGGCAAGGTTATTGGGATTGTGACTTCCGGAACCATGTCGCCTTCGATGAACAAAGGCATCGGATTGGGTTACGTAACTTCCGAAAACAGTGCTGTTGACAGCGAAATTTTTATCCGAATCCGTAAAAATGATGTTGCAGCGAAAGTGGTGAAGTTGCCATTTTATAAGAAATAAGACATCAAGTTTTGCCACGAATACACAAGGGCGCTAAGTCGCTAAGATTTTTAAAACTTTGTATCTTTGTGTCTTTGTGCCTTCACGGCGAAAATAATTAATAAAAATCCCAACCGGGTTATGAGGAAATTTTTCCTGTGTGCATTGCTTTTTTCGTTTTCCCTATTCGGGCAAAATGGCGCTAAAACCTGTCAGACTCTCAATAAAATCAATACGTTGATGCAGCGCGAGCATTATCATCCGAAGCCGATAGACGACAGTTTATCGGTTTTTGTGTTTGATACTTTTATGGACAAGCTCGACATCAACCGGAATATTTTTACGAAAGAAGAATACGAGAAGCTCAGCAAAAACAGGCTTTTGCTTGATGATTATATTCGCGATAACAATTGCAGTTTCATGAAGGAATTCGTGAATACATATAAATCGGCACTTACGAGAAAAAAGGCGATTGTTGAAAAACTGCAGAAAATACCATTCGATTATGCCACGAATGACAGTGTGAAATTCAGCAAGAAAAATTTCCCTTTTGATTTAGACGAAGCCGGTTTGGAAAGAAGCCTGAAGAAAAGAATGCGCTTTGATATTCTCGAAGATATTTCAAAACTGAGCAACAATCCGGATTCGCTGCAACAGCATTTTACTGAACTTGAAACCGCATCGCGTAAGAAGATTTTCGAAACGACACTCTGCAAAATCAATAATATCATCGACAGCAAAGAAGATATGGAAACTTCGCTTTCGAATGATTTTCTGGATATTTTCTGCAATTATTACGATCCGCATTCTAATTATTTTTCGCTGGATACCAAGACGAGTTTCATGTCGGCATTATCGACCAACAATTTGTCGCTCGGACTGAACCTATCAATCAATGAAAATGAAGAAATTGTCGTAGCTGAAGTCGTTCCCGGCAGCCCGGCAGCCAAAAGCAAGAAAATCGACAAAGACGATATCATCGTAAAAGTTTCCAACGGAAAAGGCATTGATTATTGGGTTTCGTGCGCTTCGCTTGAAACAATCGGCGAAATCATTTTTTCCGATGCTAATAAGAATATCGAATTTACGATTCGCAAGAAAAATGGCTCTTTACTGGATGTTGTGCTCAAAAAGCAGGTCATGAAAGCCTCAGATAATACCGTTACGAGTTTTATTGCTGAAAATGGCGCGCGCGTCGGCTACATCAGCCTTCCGAGTTTTTATACTGATTTTGAAGGGAATTCTGCCCATGGTTGTGCCGATGATGTTGCGAAAGAAATTGTAAAACTGCAAAAAGATAAAATCGACGGACTCGTAATCGACTTACAGGATAACGGCGGCGGATCGATGGAAGAAGCGATCAAATTGGCGGGAATGTTCATCGATTATGGACGGTTTCAGTATTGTCAGACAACAGGAATAAGCAAACTATCCTTAAAGATCAGAACCGCGGCAGCGTTTACAACTGGCCATTAGTGGTTCTAATCAACGGAAATTCCGCTTCGGCGAGTGAGTTTTTACGGCCGCGATGCAGGATTACAGCCGTGCGATTGTCGTTGGCGCAACTTCTTTGGGAAAGGCTTCGATGCAGGTGATTTTACCAATTGATGAAAAAAACGAAGATGATTATGCAAAAGTGACAATTCAGAAATTTTATCGTATCACAGGCGACAGCAACCAGATAAAAGGCATTATTCCTGATGTGCCGATGCCGGTGCTTTTCGATAATGTCATCGATCGCGAAAAGGATTACAAGACGGCGTTGCCATACGACCAGATTGTTACCAAAGCAAAATTCCAGAAATATTACGCTTCCACCTATAATGACGAAATAATTGCAATGAGCCTTGACCGCGTGAAAACCAATGCGCGTTGCCAGGAACTTGCAAAAATAAATGAGGAAATCAATGTGGTTTATGACAATATCAGGCCGCCGGTGAGGTTAGCATTTGCTGATGTTTACAAGGAAATTCATAACATCGATGTTTTGTGGAAGAAAGTAAAACAGATTACGGCACGTCCGACGAATTGCAGGATTTCTAATACTTCGTACGAAAAAGTCAGGATTGACGCAGATGCACTGCTGAAAGAAATCAATACTTACAAAATGAAAGATGTGCAGGCCAATCCTTATCTTGAGGAAGCGGTTGGCATTATAGGCGATTTCAATAAGCTGAAGAAGGTAACCGATTGATTTAAATCACAATAACAAAATTCGGAAATTACGGTGCGGAATTTGCAAAAACGACGGAAACCGTATTTTTGCATTCACATCTGAAAAAATTTATTACAATATATGGGAAGAGCGTTTGAATTCAGGAAAGGCCGTAAAATGAAACGTTGGTCGGCAATGGCCAAAGCCTTTACAAGAATAGGAAAAGATATCGTAATGGCCGTGAAAGAAGGCGGTCCGAATTCGGAAGCCAATTCGAGACTCAGGGCGGTAATGCAGAATGCGAAAGCAGCCAACATGCCGAAAGAGAACGTTGAACGCGCCATCAAAAAAGCAACCGATAAAGATACGGCGAACTACAAAGAAGCATTATTCGAAGGCTATGCGCCACACGGAATCGCACTTTTGATTGAAACCGCAACCGATAATAACAACAGAACTGTGGCCAACATCCGCAGTTATTTTAATAAGTGTAATGGTACGATGGGAACGCAGGGCTCGGTGGAATTTATGTTCGACCACACTTGTAATTTCCGAATTCCGGCAGCAGGAATCGACGTTGAGGAAATGGAATTGGAATTCATCGATTTCGGTGCCGAAGAGATTTTTGCAGACGAAGACGGCATTTTGATTTATGCGCCTTTCGAGAGTTTTGGCGCAATTCAGAAAGAGCTCGAAAGCAGGAATATCGAAATTCTTTCTTCAGGATTTGAAAGGATTCCGCAAGTAACGAAAGAATTGACTGAAGCCCAAATGGCTGATGTTGAGAAATTGATTGAGAAAATTGAGGAAGATGATGACGTGATGAACGTTTATCATACAATGCAAGAGTAGTCGAAAGTCCAAAGTCGAAAGGCTAAAGTCAGCAGAACATAAATATAAGCTTCGGGGAAATCCGGAGCTTTTTTGTTGATTTTAATGGAGATATTTATCGGAATCAGACTTTCGACTTTGGACTTTAATCTTTCGACTCTTTTTTACGTAAATTTGTAATCCAAAACTTCTACAATGGCACGCCATAAACCCGAAAATGACCTTCCGAAAGCGAAAATAAACGTTTCATCCCTTAAAAAATTCTGGCAACTATTCAACTACGGCGGCAGCCACAGGTGGAAATTCTTTGTTGGATTGGTCTTTCTTTTGCTGACCGGTGCCACTGCCCTCGCCTTTCCGAAATTGATCGGCATGCTGGTGGATTGCGCTAAAAATAAAGATTTAGCGGAAGCCAATAAAATCGCACTCGGGCTTGTAGTGATCTTATTCCTGCAGTCGATTTGCTCGTTTTTCAGGTTGTCGCTTTTTATCAATTTCACTGAAAATACATTGGCCAACATTCGACTTGCATTATACAGCAACCTGATCAAACTGCCGATGTCATTCTATTCGCAAAAACGCGTTGGTGAACTCAACAGCAGGCTTACATCTGATATTTCGCAAATTCAAGACACGTTGACCACTACGATTGCTGAATTTTTACGACAGTTGATATTAATTATTGGCGGTGTTATTTTTCTGGCGGTTATCAGTATAAAATTGACTTTGATGATGTTATCAATCGTACCATTGGTAGCAGTCGCTGCGGTGATTTTTGGTAGATTCATCCGTAAATATTCAAAGAAAACGCAGGATAATATTGCCGAAAGCCAGGTCATTGTAGAAGAGACTTTACAAGGCATCAGTAACGTAAAAGCGTTTGCCAACGAATGGTATGAAATTGCACGCTATCAGTCGAAAATAAAAGACATTGTCAAAATCGCTATTAAAGGCGGCCAGTACAGAGGATATTTCGCTTCGTTTATTATTCTTTGCCTTTTTGGTTCAATCGTTGCCGTCGTTTGGTATGGCGTTACGCTGATTATCAGTGGCGACATGAAAGATGTGGGGCAATTGATTTCGTTTGTATTGTATTCGATTTTCGTCGGTGCTTCGTTTGGCGGAATTGCCAGAATTGTATGCACAAATCCAGAAAGCCATTGGCGCTACTGAACGTGTTTTCGAACTTTTAGACGAAACCCCGGAGAAGATCAACACCAATCAGAAGCAATTGACTGAAAAGATAAAAGGCGATGTTACTTTTAATAATGTACAATTCAGCTATCCATCCAGAAAAGAAATAAAAGTTTTGAACGGCGTGAGTTTTTCAGCCGAATTCGGGCAGAAAGTCGCTTTGGTCGGGCAGAGCGGTGCCGGGAAATCGACGATTTCATCATTGTTATTGCGATTTTATGACATTCAGGGCGGCGAGATTTTAATCGATGGAAAGAATATTTTCGATTACGATCTGGAAAACCTGCGCGGCAACATGAGCATTGTTCCGCAGGACGTAATTTTATTCGGCGGCAGCATTCGCGAGAATATCGCTTACGGGAAACCTGATGCATCCGAAGAAGAAATCATTATCGCTGCCAAACAAGCCAATGCGTTTAATTTTATCGAAGGATTTCCCGAGAAATTCGACACTCTGGTCGGTGAACGTGGCATTAAATTATCGGGCGGACAACGGCAGAGAATCGCAATTGCACCAAGCTTTACTGAAAAATCCAAGCATTTTGATTCTGGACGAAGCTACTTCTTCACTCGACAGCGAAAGCGAAAAACTCGTTCAGGAAGCTTTGGAAACTTTGATGGAAGGCAGAACGAGCATCATCATTGCACACAGGCTTTCAACCATCAGAAATGCTGATAAAATTTTGGTTCTGGATAACGGCGTTATTTCTGAGCAGGGAACGCACAAGGAATTGCTTGAAATTGAAAACGGACTTTACAGGAGTTTGAGTAATCTGCAGTTTTCCTGATTTTTACTTTCAGAAAAAGAACAAAGAATCAAGAGCCAAGAATCAAGATTGCGATCACGCATAATATCTTGATTCTTGGCTCTTGTTTCTTTTCTCAAAAAAAATTTCCATCAAACTGTAACATTCGAAAAATACAACAGTCATTATACCAAAGCTAACCACTTAACTTGGAACAAAACAAACAAGATATCGATCATCTGATTGCCCTTTGCAGGGAAAAGAACCGCAATGCACAATTTGAGGTGTACAACCGGTATTACAAGACGATGTATAACACGGCGCTGCGTATTGTGAAAGACGCGCATTGGCCGAAGATATCATGCAGGAATCGTTTTTGAAGGCGTTTACGAAACTGGATAGTTTTAAGGGTGAAGTGACATTTGGTGCATGGCTGAAGCGAATCGTAATCAACGACAGCCTCGATAATTACAAGAAAATCAATAAGAATGCGACAACGCCGATTGATGCTGTTCTGTATAAAGTTGGTGATGAAATCGAAGATGATTACCGCTTTGATGTAAAAGATTTGAAAGTGCAGCAGATTCTTGAAACACTCAAATCACTCAAAGACAGTTACAGGATTGCATTGACGCTTTTGTTCATCGAAGGTTATGACCAGGAGGAAATTTGCGAAATCATGAATATCAATGCCGGCAATTGCAGAACGCTGATCAGCCGTGCGAAAGAAAGTTTAAGGGAAAAATTACAATTGCAATGAAAGAGAAAAATTTAGGCGAATTGTTCGAATCGTTCGAAAATCAATGGGATGTTGAAGAGCCGGTTTTAGGCCATCAACAACGCTTCATGGAACGATTGGCGCAACCGAAGAAGAAAAAATTTCCATATAAGACAATCCTGTCAATTGCGGCAGCTTTGGTAATCTGCTTCGGGATTTACATCCAATACCAACCTTCGGGAAGCCAATCAGCAGTCGCTGCCATGTCGCCTGAAGTGAAAGAAAGCCATCTGTATTTCAATTCGCTTATCAAAAAAGAACTGGCCATCATCCAACAGGAAAATTCGCCGGAAAGCAAGATTATCGTTCGGGATGCGATGGCACAATTAGATGCGCTGGATAAAGATTATAACAAACTCGTCGCTGAGATGGCTGAAAAAGGAGAAAGTACGCAAATTATTTATGCGATGATCCAAAACCTGCAAACCAGGGTGAATTTCCTGCAGCAAGTCGTAAAACAAATAGAAAACATCAAAAAACTAAAATCCAATTACAATGAAAAAACTACTTAATATTTTCTGTACCTTATGGTTGTTGCTGTCGGCAGTTCCGGTTTTCGCAGGCGAGCCCGGAGGTGATATCAAAAAGAAAAAAACATCAACAAAGCTTATCTTGTCAATGCCGACGCGGGTATCAATATCAACAATAAATATGGAAACATCTATGTCGCAACGTGGGATGAGAATAAAATTGCGATTGACGTCGTCATAAAAGTAACCGGAAGAAAAGCAGAATCTGTAGATAAATTGCTTAATTCTATTGATGTCGATATCGACGCACTGACAACAATGGTGACGGCAAAGACGACATTCAGCGGGAATTCACCGAGGAATACTTCGATGGAAATCAATTATACAATAAAAATTCCGCGTCGCGGCAGCATCAAACTCAACAATCAATATGGCGCTATTGTCGTTGATAAAATTCAAGGGAAATCTGACATCGATTGTAAATACGGGAATGTTACGGCATCAGAATTACTAAATGGTAATAACGATATTAATATTCAATATTGTAATAATTCTGCCATCGGAACTGTTAAAAATGCCACAATTAACGCTAAATATTCTTCGCTGACGATATCACAATCGGGAAATATCAATGCCGATTTAGGTTATACCAACCTGTTTATACGATCTGTTGATAACATTTCTTACAATGCTGATTATGGTGAGCTCAATTTTGCCAATGCCGACAACATCAACGGTGAAGGCAATTACCTGACACTGAATTTCGGGAATATAAGCCACAATCTGAATGTTAACACGAATTATAGTTCGATAACCGGAAAATTGGGCGCGAAAGCCAACAATGTCGCTGTGACTGCCAATTATACCAACATAGACCTTAAATATGATTCAGACTATGCTTTTGATTTCGATTTCAGTCTTAAATACGCTGGATTAGATAGTTCGCTGACATTCCAGAGCAAGAGAGAAAGCAATAATATGAATCTGTACAAAGGTTTCTATAAAGCGACCGGCGTCAACAAAATGAACATCACTTCGGGTTATGGCAACCTGAAACTGACCAAAATATAAAGGGTTTCATTCATCAATAACTAATCATTAAAAAATTAAATCATGAAAAAAGTAATCATTTTATCTTTATTATTTGTTGCTTTTGCGGCGAATGCACAACAGAAAAGAGCCATCGGCGATTATTCAAAACTGAATGTTAAAGGTTCATTCGACGTGACACTTGTTCAGGGCAAAACCGAAGCAACGATCACGGCGACCAAAAAGAAGTACTTGAGCATATCAAGATGGAAATTAACGGTGACCAACTCAGTATCTTCATGGATGAAAAAGGCTGGAGAAATTCGGGTGAAGTCAAAATTGAATTGCCTTACAAGGCTTTAAGCGAAATCAACCTCAGCGGTTCCGGCAGTATTGTCGCTGATGGCACAGTCAAATCAGATAATCTGAAAATCAGTATTTCAGGTTCGGGCGACATCAACCTTACTGTAAATTCTGAAAATGCAGTCGGCGAAGTAAGCGGTTCAGGCGATCTTACGCTTAACGGAAAAACTACCAATTTTCAAGGCCGCGTTACTGGTTCAGGAGATTTAAAAGCATTCGGACTCAAAGCCGAAAACACCAATATAGATGTTGCGGGTTCAGGTGATGCGGAAGTGTATGCGTCGGAAAATATCAAGGCGAGAGTTGTTGGCTCAGGAGATATCAAATACAAAGGAAACCCAAAACAGGAAGACACGAAAGTAGCCGGCTCAGGCGAAATCGAAAAGGCTTAATATCAGGTTCTGAATAGTATCGAAATGATTTAGTTGGTACTTTGTTAAAGTTAGTATGTTAACAGCAGAACGAAAAACCCGGCGAGAGCTGGGGTTTTGTTGTTTTAGATTTTAGAGTTTAGATTTTATCAAATCTTATTAATAAAAAACTCCCGTCATTGACAGGAGTTTATATATTCTAAAATCTGAACTCAAAAATTACTTTATAAATTCAATCTTCTGAGCCTCTTCAGCATTAACGCTGTCAAAGAAACCTTGCTCGTTCATCCATTCATCACTGAAAACCTTGCTCATATATCTTGAACCATGGTCAGGGAAAATCGCAATAACATTACTGTTTTCGTCAAATTCGCCTTCTTCTGCATATTGTTTAATCGCTTGCATCACAGCTCCGGAAGTATAACCAACAAAAAGCCCTTCTTTCTTAGCGATTTCTCTTGTAGTGTGTGCACTTTCTTCGTCAGTCACTTTGATGAAATGATCAATAATGTCGAAATCTGTCGCAGTCGGAATCAGGTTTTTACCCAATCCTTCAATCCTGTAAGGATAAATTTCTTCTGCATCAAACTCTTTCGTTTCGTGGTATTTTTTCAAAACAGAACCAAAAGCGTCAACGCCTAAAATTCTGATATTTGGATTTTTCTCTTTAAGGAATTTAGCCGCTCCGGAAATAGTTCCGCCTGTTCCGCTGCAAGCTACAAGGTGCGTGATTTTTCCGTTCGTCTGTTCCCAGATTTCCGGTTAGTGTAGATTTATAATGCGCGTCGATATTAAGCTGATTGAAGTACTGGTTGATGTAAACCGACCCTTTTGTCTCTTCGTGCAGACGCTTGGCAACATTGTAGTAAGAACGCTCATCGTCTGCGGAAACGTGCGCCGGGCAAACATAAACTTTCGCCCCGAGGCTGCGCAACATGTCAATTTTATCTTTGGATGATTTAGAGCTTACTGCTAAAATACAGCTGTAACCTTTAATAATACTTACCATTGCAAGGCTGAAACCTGTGTTTCCCGAAGTAGTTTCGATAATCGTGTCGCCCGGAGTTAAAATACCTTGTCTTTCTGCTTCTTCAATGATATATAACGCAATTCTGTCTTTTGTGGAATGTCCGGGATTGAAGGCTTCTACTTTCGCGTAAAAATTGCCTTTTAATGCCTGGGTTATATTATTAAGCTTAATAAGCGGAGTGTTTCCTATTAATCCTAATACATTATCGTAAGCTTTTATATCTTCTTTCATAAAATAAATTAGTCAAGGCGCGTCCGAAAACCAAAGTCATAGCTTCGGGACCTGCAAAGTTAAATAAAATATTTTAAACTATTTTTTTATTCCTTCTAAATCTAATAAAAAACTAAATTCCTTGGCCAACTCTTTGAGTGCTTCGAACCTTCCTGAAGCACCGCCGTGTCCCGCGTCCATGTTGGTGTCGAGGAATAATTGTTTGTCATTTGTTTTCATTAACCGCAGTTTCGCCACCCATTTCGCAGGTTCCCAATATTGCACTTGCGAATCGTGAAACCCCGTCGACACATACATATTCGGATAATCCTGCGACTTTATGTTGTCGTAAGGCGAATAAGATTTCATATAATCATAATATTCTTTCTCATTCGGATTGCCCCATTCGTCGTATTCGCCCGTCGTAAGCGGAATGCTGTCGTCGAGCATCGTCGTGACCACATCTACAAACGGAACCTGTGCAATTACGCCATTATACAATTCAGGCGCCATGTTATTAATCGCACCCATCAGCAATCCACCCGCTGAACCGCCTTCAGCATATAAATGTTCAGGTGAAGTGTATTTTTCTGCAATGAGGAATTTTGAGCAATCGATGAAATCTGTAAATGTGTTTTTCTTTTCAAGCAATTTTCCGTCTTCATACCAATGGCGGCCAAGTTCTTCGCCTCCGCGGATGTGCGCGATGACATAAATAAATCCGCGGTCCGAAAAGCGATAACCGTGTCGATGAAAAATAAGCGTCCATTGAAGCGCCGTAAGAACCATAAGCATACAATAACAGTGGGTTCTTACCATCTTTCTGCAATCCGTTTTTATAAACAACAGACATAGGCACTTTCGTTCCATCTTCAGCCGTCGCCCAAAGTCGTTCTTCGGTATAATTATTTTTATCGAATTTACCTCCTAAAACCTGTTGTTCTTTCTTGATTTCCTTCTCCTTCGTCTTCATGTTGAAATCAATCACCGAAGATGGCGTCGCCATCGACTGGTAGCTGTAGCGAAGGATATCTGTGTTGAAATCGACGTTAGTTGTCGTGTAAGCCATGTAAGTTTCACTTTCAAAGGGCAGATAATACTCACCTTCCCCGCTCCACGGCCGGATGCGGATTTTATTGAGTCCGTTCGCGCGTTCTTCGACCACTAAATAATCCTTGAAAATTTCGAAATCTTCGAGCAAAACGTCTTTTCTGTGCGCAATGACATCTGTCCAGTTTTCGCGTGAAGTTGCATTTTCAGGCGTTTTCATAAGCTTGAAATTCTCAGCTTTGTCTTTATTGGTGCGGATGTAGAAAGCATCTTCGTAATGCGAAATCCCGTATTCCATGCCACGAACACGCTTTTGAAAAATCCTGAATTCGCCGTTTGGATTATCTGCTTCAAGAATCCTGGCTTCAGTGGTGAGCGTACTTGCCGATTCAATCATCAGGTATTTTCGCGATTTCGATTTGCTTACATCGATGTGAAAAGTTTCATCTTTTTCGAAATAAACCAAAGCATCGTCGTTGGAATCAGTGCCGATGATATGCTTGTAAACCTTGTCAGGACGCAGCGTCGTTTCATTCTGGCGTGTATAAAAAACGGTTTTGTTGTCATTCGCCCAAACCGAACTTCCGGTAGCGTTTTCAATTTTATCGGAAAAGATTTCGCCTGATTCTAAATTCTTCACCTGAATCGTATAAATTCTACGTCCGACGGTATCAATTCCGAAAGTCGCCAATTTATTATCCGGACTGATGCTGAATCCGCCCAATTGAAAGAATGAATGTCCTTTTGCCCATTCATTGCAATCGAATAAAATTTCCTCATCTGCCGAAAGGCTGCCTTTTTTTCTGGAATAAATCGGATAATCCTGTCCGGTTTCGAAGCGCGTAATGTAGAAATAACCGTTGTAAAAATAAGGAACCGATTGGTCGTCTTCTTTAATTCCTGGCTTTCATTTCCGCGAATAAATCTTTTTGGAAATCCTTCGTATGCGCGGTCATTTCGTTGTAATAGGCGTTCTCCTGGTTCAGGTAATCAATGACTTCCGGGTTTTCGCGGTCGTTGAGCCAATAATAATTATCTGTGCGTTTGTCGTTGTGTATTTCCAGGATTTTAGGGATGATTTTTGCAACCGGGGGTTGTATTTTTTTAGTCATTTCAGAATTGTTAGAAGATGCAATTTAATGGAAATTGTCGAAAGTTCAGCAATCCGCAAAGACTTTCCAACTTTCGACTTTCGACTTTTGACTGAACCAACTATCTTTGCAAAAAAAACTAAAACTATGTTTGGAGATTTAATGGGCATGATGGGCAAAATGCAGGAAGCCCAAAAGAAGATTGAGGAAGCGAAAGCGCGTTTGAATACGATTTTAATTGATGAACAAAGCAATGACGGACTTTTAAAAGTCACCGTAAATGCCAACCGCAAGCTGACCTCGGTAACTATTGATGATAGTTTGCTGGAAGACAAAGAGCAGCTAGAAGATTATTTTATCCTTGTTTTAAACAAAGCGATTGAAAAAGCTTCAAAAATAAATGAAGATGAAATTGCTGCTGCGGGACATGTCGATTTGCCGCAGATTCCCGGAATGGAAGGCCTTTTCAAATAGAGAAAAGAGACAAGACCGCTTCGCTGCAAGAAGAAAGACTATCATTTTGTCTTTCAGCGAAGCGGTCTTGACTCTTGCAGCGAAGCGGTCTCTCCTTCTACTTCGTTCCAATCCGCTCCAGCGTTTCCAGCACATAACTGTGCATCACTTCGCGGTAATCCAGATGCGTTACGATTCGGAGTTTTCCTTGCCCCATCGAACTGATGTGGATATTTCTTTCTTTTAATTTTGCAATCAGCATATTTTCATCGAGGCCTTTTCTGACTTCAAATATGAGTATATTGGTTTCAATGGGCTCGACTTTTTCTACCCAACTGAGTTTTGACAATGCGGCGCCGAGTTCTTTTGCACGGCGGTGGTCTTCTGACAATCTTTCGATGTTATTGTCTAAAGCGTAAATTCCGGCAGCAGCTAAGTATCCAACCTGACGCATACCTCCGCCTAATATTTTTCGGATTCGCAAGGCACGATCGATTGTTGCCTTATCAGAAACCAATAAAGAACCAATTGGCGCGCCAAGTCCTTTTGAAAGGCAAACTGAGATTGTATCGAAAATCTGCCCATAAGTTTTAGGATTCTCGCGTGTTACGACAAGTGCATTCCACAAACGCGCACCGTCCAAATGAAATTTAAGGTTATTTTGCTGGCAAACCTGCTTGATTTTTACCAATTCATTGCTATCATAACAAGCACCGCCGCCTTTATTCGTAGTATTTTCAACGCAAACCAAACTCGTAAGCGGACTGTGGTAAAATTCCGGTAAATTGATTGCACCAGCCACTTGTTCAGCCGTAATCATCCCTCGATTTCCATCCAAAAGACAACACGAAACACCACTGTTGAAAGAAACGCCGCCGCCTTCATAATTAAAAACATGCGCCCATTTGTCGGCAATAAGCTGTTCTCCGGGCTGTGTATGCAATTTTATCGCGGTCTGATTCGCCATCGTTCCTGACGGAAAAAACATCGCCGCTTCCATCCCGAACATGTCGGCAACCTTTTGCTGGAGCGCGTTTACAGTAGGATCCTGTTTGTAAACATCATCACCCACCTGCGCCTGGAACATATAGCGCAGCATTTCCTGCGACGGCTTCGTTACGGTATCACTTACCAAATTTATTTCCATATTGTCAAAAGGATGTCTTATTTTTGTGCAACAAAATTACAAACTATTATGACAAATACCGAACAAATTAAGGGTATTGTAGAGCGCCTTGGTGCGTTGAGGAGGTATCTTTGACGTTGATGCCAAACTGATCGAAATATCAAACGAGGAAGAAAAAACGCTCGCCCCCGATTTCTGGAACAACCCGAAAGAGGCAGAAGCTTTCGTTAAAGTGCTGCGTTCCAAAAAGAAATGGGTCGAAGATTATGACAAAGCCGTTCAATTAGGCGAAGAGTTACAACTGGCGCATGAATTTTTCCGTGAGGGCGAATTGTCTGAAGCCGAACTCGACGAAACATACGAACTGGCCAATGTTCACATCGAAAACCTCGAATTCAGGAACATGCTTTCTGAAGAAGGCGATTCGCTGAGCGCTGTCCTTCAAATTACCGCCGGAGCCGGTGGAACAGAAAGTTGCGACTGGGCGTCGATGCTCATGCGGATGTACATGATGTGGGGTGAAAAGAACGGTTATAAGGTCAAAGAACTTAACTTTCAGGAAGGCGATGTGGCCGGAATTAAAACCGTAACCCTCGAATTTGAAGGCGATTATTCTTTTGGATACCTGAAAGGCGATAATGGCGTGCACCGCCTCGTGCGGATTTCTCCTTTTGACAGTAATGGAAAGCGCCATACTTCATTTGCATCTGTATACATTTATCCATTGGTCGATGATACGATTGAGATTGACATCAATCCTGCTGATATTGAAATCATTACTTCCCGATCAAGCGGCGCCGGAGGTCAGAACGTAAATAAAGTGGAAACCAAAGTACAGCTTTTCCACAAGCCAACCGGGATCCAGGTGCAGTGTTCTGAAACGCGTTCACAGCAGGACAACCGCCAGCGTGCAATGCAGATGTTGCGCTCTCAATTGTACGAAATCGAATTGAAAAAGCAAATGGCACAACGCGCCGACATCGAAGCCAGTAAAATGAAAATCGAATGGGGTTCGCAAATCCGGAATTACGTCATGCATCCCTATAAATTGGTAAAGATGTTCGGACGCAATATGAAACCAGCGATGTTGAGGGTGTAATGAATGGCGAGATTGATGCGTTTTTAAAGGCATATCTGATGATGATGGGACAGAAGGAGGAGTGATTTGAAAACATTTCCCGTAACAACAACTTTTCTTGGAAATTACCGTCATTACGGGACGAAGCAATCTAAACCAATACAGGCAATGCGATTATAAAGCCCTGATCATGTATGATGGAAATAATTACACCTCTTTACGGCAAAATCTGGTACCAATCACCATCAGCCATACCAACCAAAGCGTACTTCCGATAAACCCAGCCAATCCCCACACAGGAAATCCCGGAATGACCGTTGCGAACAGTTCGGCTTGTGCCATGAGGTAAATCGCTGAGGATATGTACCCAAGGTAAGTTACCCATTTCGGCACAAATTTCATCCTGTCAAAGGCAATGGTCATCATGACCGTCCATATAATGGTAAACAACTGCCCGAGGTGCTCGCCTAAAACCACGCCGCCATATTGATGCACGACCTGAAAAGCGATTTTACTAGCTGTCTGCGTCATGGCATCGCCTTTTATATAATTGTCTGCCAACACAGGAACGACGAACGTCCAGCGCAATAAGCCTATCATCTGAACGATCAATCCTGTGATGCCCAGCGTCGTTTCCCAGCCTGCAAAACCAAATTTGCTTTCCAATAACTGCCCGATTTTCTTATAAGCTAAAAGCAATGGCAACCCCAAAACCGCAAATGCCCACCAGGTGAAGATAAGGCTGCTGCCGCCTTCGTGGAATTTGGTCAGTATCATTCCGGTTTCCTGCCTGAGAATGTCAGGATAATTGAAAGTGATGGTGAGGATGGTGTAAGGAATCAGTACGCCTATCGCCCCCGCGAGGAGCAATGACCCGATGTGTTTTTGTGTTTTCATGTTGTAAAGATTAAAGGTTAATGATTGTTTGTTTGATTGATGATTGAAACTCCTTAAAATTGAAATGAATAACTAATCCCTGGCGTCGGATTTACTTTTACATCCTGTCCTTTTGCAGACAAAGCGATAACGCCGAGACGAAGGTTTAATCCTTTCCATACGGCACGAACGGTATCCGGCTTCAATGGCAAAGGCATCTTTATCGGTGTAATCCTTATTGCGGCCACGCAGGTAGGAAGCCCCCGCATAAAATGACGATCGCACTTCTTTCTTTCCCATTGGAAGAAACCAATACGTTAAGCCTGTGCGGATAAACTCAGTCGTTTCGCCTTTTTTGAAAGCAGTAATGTAATAACCGGCATGCACCGAAACATGCAGGTGCTGGTATTCTGCTCCGATTGAAGGATTGCGGAAGCCGTTAACGCTTACCAAATGTGTAGGGAATTTTTGCGCAAACGCCATACTGAAAGTAAATAATACGAATGTGATAATTAATTTTTGCATCATCTTGTGTTTTAATGGTTTGATGAGGCAAAGGTCGGCAGCCGGGAATTACTGCAACCGGACAAATGTCTATAAATAGTCGAAAGAAGCTTAAAGTCCTCAGATTGTGTTGAGAGATGCTTATGACTTTTATTTCGACTTTCGACTTTCGACTTTCGACTTTCGACTTTCGACTTTCAGACTACTTCACATTCCGGATCCTGCTCAAATGACGCGGCGTGACGCCCAGCATAGAAGCCAAATGCTGCAACGGAATCTGCTGCAGCAAATGCGGTTCTTCCCTGAGCATTTTTTCATAACGCTGTTCGGCAGTCAGGACGATAAGGTCGTGGCGGCTTGCGTCAATCCCGCAAATCGAGCTTTCGAGCAGGCCGATATAAAAATCTTTAAAACCGGGAACTTCCCTGACGAGCATCTTCAGGCTTTCTTTGCTGATCATGCAGATGCTTCCGGCAGTAAGTGCTTTGATGCTTTCGAGAGCAGGTTTTTCGCCGATGAAACTCAACAACGAAGCGAAAAATGTATTCCCGATGGAAACATAGGTGGTGCGCTCCTCTCCTTGTTTTATTACGTAATACTGAAACAGGCCGTCAACGACAAATCCGATGTGTCTGCTGGTTTTGCCGTATTCAACGACAAATTCATTTTTCCTGAAATGCTGTAGGAAAAAGGCATCGAGAATCTGATTAAGGTTTTCGCCATGAAAACCCATCATTTCAAAATATATTTTTAGTTTTTCCATACACATTCCAAAAACACCATTACAAATTAAGTAAAAAAAATAGCGCAATTTCCGATAAAAAACTACTTTTGATAAAACAACCAATACCAATAAAACCTAATGAAACGATTGCATTTTACCGTATTGATGACACTTTTGCTGTCTTCTTTTTGCGGACATACACAGGATTTAAAAGTCATGACTTATAATTTAAGGTTCGACAATCCTGCCGACGGGGAAAACAAATGGGATTTGAGGAAGGAATTCCTAACCGGCCAAATTGCCTTCTACGAACCGGATTTCTTCGGCACCCAGGAAGGAAAGCTTCACCAGCTTAAGTATATCGACAGCACGCTCGTCAATTACAACTGGATTGGTCTTGGCCGCGACAATTCGCCTACTGGCGGAGAATACAGCGCACTTTTCTACAATTCTGATAAATATAAGGTGGTAAAACAAGCTACTTTCTGGTTGTCTGAAACACCTGAAAAAGTTTCAAAAGGCTGGGATGCCATGTTTGAACGCATCTGTACCCTGGGGTTTATTCGAGAATATTAAGACCAGAAAGCATTTTTATGTATTCAACACGCATTTGGACCACGTTGGAGAAACCGCCCGTACCAACAGCGTTAAGCTTATTTATGAAAAAATAACAAGTATCAATACAGAGAAATATCCGGTGATTTTAACCGGTGATTTTAATAGTGAAGTCAACAGCAAAGCGTATCTCTACCTCTCTTCCAAAATGGATGATGCAAAAGTTGTCAGCCAGACTGACCCGTTCGGACCTAAAGGAACGTTCAATAATTTCGAATTCCACAAACCTGTGACTTTACTCATCGATTACATCTTTACAAGCAAAAACAACATCAGAGTATTGAAATATGCTGTATTAAGCGATTCAAAAGATTGCAAATATCCTTCAGATCATTTGCCGGTTTATGTTGAACTCGAATTAAAAAAATAATGCATACTTATATCGCATTATTGCGCGGCATCAATGTTAGCGGCCATAACATGATCAAAATGGAATTACTGCGGGGATTTTTAAAAGAACTGGATTTTGCGAATATTACGACCTATATCAATAGCGGAAATATCCTCTTTCAAAGTCAGCAAACCGATACTGCAAAACTCGAAGAAAGCATTCATTTGAAGATTGCAGAAAAGTTCGGTTTCAATATTCCCGTCGTGATCGTTACGTTGGAAGGTTTGAAAATTGTCGTTTCGAATAATCCGTTTTCGGAAAATGAAATTTCTGACCCGACACAGCCTTTCGTCGCTTTCTTATCCGTAAATCCTAGCCAGGACGATATTGCTGCTTTTAGTGCGATTGATTTCGGGAAAGATAAATTTCACATTATCCATAAAGCCATTTACCTGATTTATGCCGATGGTGCCGCGGGAAAGACCAAACTCACGAATGCTTTAATCGAAAATAAACTGAAAGTACGCGCGACTTCCCGCAATTGGAAAACAGTGCATAAGTTGATTACTTTGGCGGAAGCTTACAGGTAGCAGGTTTCAGATGGCAGATGGCAGGTTACAGCTAACGCGTTATAGGTGCATAACTATAGATATAACGATGTCAATATTAACTTATTGCTACTATCTGCGATATGCTGACTGCCATCTGCTGACTGCTATCTGCTATCTAATTTTATCAATATCTTAAATATCACCCGCAAATTTGGAATTATAACAATAAAAGGCTTTATTTGGTAACTAATAGAAAAATTAGTGCAATGAGAACATTCAGCCTTTCCGAAATTAACGACGTCCTGAAAGGAGCAATTGTCGGCAACACCAACCGGCAGATCACCGCTCCTGAACAACTCGAGGCGGCTTCGGAAACTGAAATTTCCTTCATCGGCAATAAAAAATACGAAAAGCTGTGGCAGGATTCAAAAGCCTGTGTTGCAGTTGTAAATGAAGACATTTCTATTGAACCCGGCGATAATCGCGCTTTTATAAAAGTAAAAAATGCCGATTTGGCGATGTCGCAGGTATTGGAAATTTTTGCACCACCTGCACCCGTTTTCACTCACGATATCCATCCAACCGCGACTGTTGATACAACTGCTATTATTGGGAAAAATTCCAGAATCGGCGCCGGATGTTATCTTGGCCCAATGTAAAAATAGGCGATAATGTTACGATATACCCAAACGTGACCATTCTTGATGAATCTACTATAGGAAACGGAACTATCATCTGGTCAGGGACCGTCATCCGCGAACGCTGCCATATTGGTGCCGAATGTATTTTGCACCCAAATTGCTCCATTGGCGCAGATGGCTTTGGTTTCAGGCCTTGTGCAGAAAGAGGTTTGGTGAAAATTCCGCAAATCGGGAATGTCATTATCGGTAATCGCGTTGAAATTGGTGCCAATTCGTGTGTCGACCGCGGTAAATTCAGTTCAACTGTTTTAGGAGACGGATGTAAAATTGATAACCTTGTGCAAATCGGACATAACAGTAAGCTGGGCATGTTCTGCATCATGGCAGGCAATAGCGGACTTGCAGGCTCGGTGACGCTCGGAAACGGCGTAATCATCGGCGGAAGCGCTTCCATAAAAGACCACATAACAATCGGTGACGGTTCAGTAGTAGGAGCAGGTTCAGGTGTAGCCGCTGATATCCCGGCAGGAAAAACCATGTTGGGTTATCCGGCAGTCGAGGCGCGGGATGCTTTGAAACAATGGGCGATTTTGAAGCGATTGGTAAGAGATGCTAACAAATAATTTTTACAATAAAGGATAAAGTAATTAAGACTAAATTATCCTTAATGCCTTAATGGTAAAAAACAAAAAAATCCGCTTTAGAGCGGATTTTCTATTTTAGAAAAATATTCCTTTACAAGAAAATACTCAATATCCAATAAATCAACGCCGCCAGTAAAGCCGAGATTGGAATCGTCAAGACCCACGCCCAAATAAGGCTTACCGTAACACCCCAGCGTACTGCCGAAATCCTTTTGGTCAATCCGACCCCAATAATAGAACCTGTGATGGTATGCGTTGTACTTACCGGGATTTTTAAATGCTCTGTGAAATATAACGTCAGCGCACCGGCAGTTTCTGCAGCAACGCCTTCAAAAGAAGTTACTTTGGTGATTTTAGAACCCATCGTTTTTACGATTTTCCAACCGCCGCTCAATGTTCCTGCAGCAATCGCCGAATAGCAGGCCAACGGTATCCATTGTGGCATGTGCCCTTCTGCATCATCTTTTGGTAAAACTACGTTGAGCCATTCCGGCATCACTTCTTGTCCGCTTGTGTGAATGTAAACGGCAACAGCGGCTGCGATGATTCCCATGACCTTTTGCGAATCATTTCCGCCATGTCCCAAACTGAAAGCCGCAGATGAAAGCAATTGCATCTTTTTCAGCCAATATTCAGACTGGCTGTGGTTTAAGCTGCTGAAAAGCAGGCAAAACGTACTTACCGATAATATGATAAATCCGATTAAGACCCACTTGATGTTATGTGATTCAAAAGCTATACTCCAGAAATGCGATTCAAAACGCGGTTTATCGATATCAAACTTAAGCTGGCTATTTACAAACCAAACCGTTAAAACCATTAAAGCAATCGTGAATATTTTAGGCCGAACGCTTTTTCGCGAAGCATTCAGTAACCAGATTGAAATAAGATAGGACGCTAATGCACCCAGCAACGGCGCCAGAACGATAAAAGCGATAATAATCAATACACCAGTCGGCAAACCGCCGTCTTTTCCTGCAGCATACCAATTTACTACGCCAAATCCGGCATGGGCGATTGCAGCTCCTGCAAATCCGCCAATTAAAGTGTGTGAAGAACTCGACGGAATTCCGAGCCACCATGTCAGCAAATTCCAGATAATCGCAGCAATTACACCGGCCAGGATTACGACAAGGTTGATATCCATTGTGTGGGCAGTCTTCGCCACCGTATCGGCAACGCCAAATCCAAAAACCCAATAGGCCAGAAAGTTAAAAAATGCTGCCCAGATCACAGCCTGAAACGGCGTAAGCACTTTAGTCGCTACAACTGTCGCAATCGCATTCGCTGCATCGTGAAAACCGTTGATGTAATCAAAGATCAGCGCTAAAACGATAATTACTATAAGGAGTGTAAACATGAAATTGGCTTAAGAATGTTTTACGGCAATGGATTCCAATACATTCGCAGCATTCTTGCATTTGTCAGCTGCAGATTCCAGTACAGATAATACTTCCTTGTAGATAAGGATTTTCTTTGCATCCTGTTCGTTTTCGAATAGATCTGCGACCGCTTTGTCGTAGACAGTATCCGATTTATTTTCGAGTTTGTTAATTTTATTACAGGCGTCGGTTATTTTCTTGATTTTCTTCAAATCGCGCAATTCACGAACGGCAACATCGATATGCTGACAGGCCTCAAGGTTAATTTCTGTGAGCTTTCTGATTGATTTAGTGATCTTATCAACGTGGTACAAACGCATTCTGCTGGCTGCACCGTAAAGATTTCCTGAAATCGTATCGATTGCGGTAATCAATGCATAAATATCCTCACGATCAAAAGGCGTAATGAAATTACTGCTGAGTTCGATATTGGTCTGGCGCGTAATATCTTCTCCAATTTGTTCAAATTCTTCGATTTTTCTAAAAAGTTCCGGTCTTTCACTTGCTGGTAAATTCACTACTTCGTGAAGCGTAGTCGCCATCAGGATAAGATTGCTGGTAGCCTGTTCGAATAGAGGAAAGAATTTTTTATCTTTCGGTACCAAAAACTGGAAAAAAGTGTTAATCGTCATAGTTTGTTGTTTTTAACGGCACAAAGGTATCCCGTCAATGTTAAGTTAATGTTAAGCTAATATGAATTACTCTGCACGTCTCAGTCGAAAATATTAATAAAAAAAACCGACATTTCAGTCGGCTTCATTGCTACTTTTTCTTTTTTCGTGATTTTGCCTTCTTAGCTTTTTCTTTTGCTTTCTTCGTTTTCTCTTTAGCTTTGGCTTTTTCTTTTTGCTTTTTGGCCTTTTCTTTTGCTTTGGCTTTCGCTTTTTTGGCTTTTTCCTTAGCCTTTTCTTTGGCCTTTTTCTGTTTTTCTTTCGACTTTTTATCGGCAGATTTTAGTTTTGTTGCAGTTATTTTGGCAGGAATTTCTTCTGTAATTTCTTCGGTATTTTCAGGCACAGTTTCTTCCTGGATTTCCGGAGTATTTTCCTGAGTTACTTCTTCGGGGTTTTGTGCTGTATTTTCGTCTGGCGTTGGTAAATTTTCGCTCATAATTATTTTTTTTCGGAGTTTAGTTTGTAAATCAAATCTTAATAATACGACAAAATTAAGCATTTAATGGCTTTTCCAATGTTAAGTTTTTCTTTGAAAGGTTTCCAAATCATTAATTGCAACTACTGATTGTCGGCTCATTTTAAAATTCAAATTCAAAACTGCTTATTTCAATCGTTTTCGTATTTTAGCAACCCTTAATTACAGCAACTACAATGGACATCAACTTCAACAAAAACGAAGACCACAATAAGCTTTTGTTAACCGATTTAAAACAGCGGTTCGCCAAAGTAAAACTCGGCGGCGGAGAAAAACGCATTGAAAAACTGCATGCCGAAGGTAAAATGACAGCCCGCGAAAGAATCGATTATTTACTCGATGAAAAAGCCAGGAGCATTGAAATCGGAGCCTTTGCCGGCGATGGCATGTATGCAGAACATGGCGGTTGCCCGTCAGGCGGAGTCGTTGTAAAAATCGGCTACATCAAAGGAAAACAATGTATGGTCGTTGCCAACGACGCGACCGTAAAAGCCGGCGCCTGGTTTCCGATTACGGGAAAGAAAAACCTGCGCGCACAGGAAATCGCGATGGAAAACCGCTTACCTATTATATATCTTGTAGACAGCGCCGGTGTTTATCTTCCTTTACAGGATGAAATTTTTCCCGATAAGGAACATTTCGGACGCATTTTCGCAACAACGCCATCATGAGCAGCCTCGGAATTACGCAAATAGCAGCAGTTATGGGAAGCTGTGTCGCTGGCGGCGCTTACCTGCCCATCATGAGCGACGAAGCTTTGATTGTTGATAAAACCGGAAGTATCTTCCTTGCGGGAAGTTACCTGGTAAAAGCCGCAATCGGCGAAACCATCGATAATGAAACTTTAGGTGGCGCTACGACGCATTGCGAAATTTCAGGCGTTACCGATTACAAGGCAAAAGACGACAAAGACGCACTCGATAAAATCAAAAATATAGTTTCAAAAATAGGCGATTTCGAAAAAGCCGGGTTCAACCGCGAGAAGCCTGCAAAACCAGCGATGGACGAAAAGGAAATTTACGGCATCCTTCCAAAAGCACGCAATGAACAATACGATATGATGGAAATCATCAATCGCCTCGTTGACAATTCTGAATTCGAAGCGTATAAAGATGGCTACGGCCAAACCATCATTACCGGTTACGCCAGGATCGACGGCTGGGCGGTCGGAATTGTTGCCAATCAACGAAAGGTCGTCAAATCTAAAAAAGGCGAAATGCAGTTCGGAGGCGTAATCTATTCTGATTCAGCCGATAAAGCCACACGTTTTATTGCGAATTGTAACCAGAAGAAAATCCCGCTCGTCTTCGTTCAGGACGTAACCGGATTCATGGTCGGCAGCAAATCTGAACATGGCGGCATTATTAAAGACGGTGCAAAAATGGTGAATGCCGTCAGTAATTCTGTCGTTCCGAAATTCACCGTAATCGTCGGAAATTCATACGGCGCAGGAAATTATGCCATGTGCGGAAAAGCGTATGACCCAAGACTGATTTTCGCCTGGCCAAGTGCAGAACTAGCGGTTATGGGCGGAACGCAAGCCGCAAAAGTACTCATGCAAATCGAAGCTTCATCGCTCAAAGCAAAAGGTGAAATCGTCGACGAACAAAAAGAACAGGAATTATTCGATAAAATAAAAGCCAGATACGATGCGCAGGTTTCACCTTATTACGCAGCTTCAAGATTATGGACAGATGCAATCATCGATCCGCTTGAAACCCGTACCCTGGATCTCTATGGGCATCGAAGCGGCCAACCACGCACCTATCGAAAAGAAATTTAATCTGGGGTAATTCAGGTCTGATCCAAAAGGCACAATTAGTATTTGCAAGCGAAAGCCTGCTAAAACCATAGGCGTCCCTGTCAAAATTAAAGCAATGCTATTGATTTTTAATTAGATTTACATATAAAAACAATTCCTGTATGAAAAATCTTGTCCTGTTCTTATCACTGATTTTATTTCAATGCGTAATTGCACAGGATATGCCCACATTTACGCGAAAAGATTCGCTTTTTGGCGGGCTCCCGCCAGAACGGACTTCTTATGACGTTCTGCATTATGACCTTAATATTAAGGTAGAACCTGACAGGAAATTTATCAGCGGTTATAACGAAATCATTTTCAAAACCGTAGCCAATACGCAAAAAATCCAAATCGACTTGTTCAAGAACATGAAAGTTGACAGCATCGTCTGGAGCAAACAGAAATTGATGTTTTCAAGGGAATTCAATGCCGTTTTTGTAGAATTTCCATCGGTATTAAAAGAAAAATCTGAGCAAAAATTACGTTTTTATTTTTCCGGAAATCCATTAATCGCTAAAAGAGCACCTTGGGACGGCGGATTCGTCTACAAAACCGACAGCAACGGAAAACCATGGATTGGCGTAGCTGTGCAAGGAACCGGTGCCAGTTTGTGGTATCCGGTAAAAGATTCGCAATCTGATGAACCCGACAATGGTGCAACGATAAATGTGGCCGTGCCAACCGGATTGATGAATGTTTCCAATGGCCGCTTCAAAGGCTCTGAGGATTTAAAAAATGGCTATACACGCTGGGATTGGGAAGTCAAAAATCCAATCAACACTTATGATATTACCCTAAATATCGGCGATTACGTGCATTTCTGGGAAAATTACAAAGGCCTAGACCTTGATTACTACGTGCTTCGCGAAAACGAATCGAAGGCCAAAACACAATTCGGGCAGGTAAAACCGATGATGGATTGCTACCAATCAAAATTCGGCCCTACCCTTTTCCTGAAGACGGATTTAAGCTGGTAGAAACTTCGTACTTGGGAATGGAACACCAAAGCGCGGTCGCTTACGGCAATCATTACGGCAACGGCTATCTTGGCCACAGCCTTTCTTCAGATGAAATTGGAATGTCGTTCGATTACATCATCATCCACGAAAGCGGGCACGAATGGTTCGGCAACAGCATTACTTCCAGAGATATCGCCGATATGTGGATACACGAAGGTTTTACGTGTTACACCGAATCGGTTTATGTGGAATGTCTTTACGGATATGAAAAAGGCCAAAATTATATCAATGGCTTGAAGCAGAATATCGCAAATGACCATCCGATAATCGGGTTTTATGGCGTTGGTTTTGAAGGCTCGGGTGATATGTACCCGAAAGGCGCGCTGATGCTCAACACCATCCGAAGCATCATCAACGACGATGCAAAATGGTGGAAATTACTCTTGGATTATTCCAATAAATTCCGCCATCAGATTATTGATACCGAAACCGTTGTTGCATTTTTCAATAAAGAAAGCGGCTTGAACCTGACGCCGGTTTTCAATCAATACTTAAGATATCCTGCAATTCCGGTGCTCGAGATAAAGCGCGAAAAAGGAAGCATTCAATACCGCTGGAAAGCTGATGCTGCCGATTTTAATATGCCGGTCGATGTCGAAATCAACAAAAAACAAGTGCGTTTGCAGCCTACAACGACATGGAAATTTACTGAAACAAGGGGCATCAAAGATTTCAAGGTGCTGCAACAGAAATTCCTTATTGATGTTATGGAGGTAGAATAAACGGTTGATAAGTTCTTGATAAGTACGACCTGAATTGACTGCCGCTGGAAATCTCCAAACCATTTATTTCGTAATTTTAAAAGAAAAAAATGGAAACAAGAGACCAG
Organism: Flavobacterium sp. 3HN19-14; assembly: GCF_051373205.1. Classification (NCBI taxonomy): domain Bacteria; kingdom Pseudomonadati; phylum Bacteroidota; class Flavobacteriia; order Flavobacteriales; family Flavobacteriaceae; genus Flavobacterium; species Flavobacterium sp. 3HN19-14. Next base: position 2,274,738 of record NZ_JBPPZT010000001.1, on the reverse strand, counting down.
TTTATCAGTGATTTCAGGGGCGAAATGATCGGAACGGTAAATGCGCAATCTTCTGCCGACGAATTTTTCCAGAACCAGACGTTGAGGCCAATATTGAAATTACAGAACGATTTGTTCGTAGAAGTCTTTCGGAATTACATTTCCAAAAGCAAAACCGATTTCTATAATTTCAGTGTCGAGAAGAAGATGCATTTTATTGAAAACAGTATTCAACGCGATATCAAATTTCGTAATTCTTTAAAAGGTATCGTAATCGGATTATTTACCGTTGCAGAATATGCAACTTACATCCAAAATTCATCAGACCTGAACAAACGCATGATGTCGATGCTGATTGAACGGCTTAAAAGCCAGGTGCAATTGTTTGAAATGAGTTATTAAATGGAAGCTTTCGGGCTTCTTTTTTATTTCTGTAACTTTCTGTGCGAAAATTCACAATATATTCACAGAAATGCCAATGCATTTTTTGACGAAATTCTAATCAAAGCTGGAATTTAAAGCATTATTTATTATTTTGTTAATATTTATAAGTTAATCCAAACATTCCGATAAAAGTTTTTCAAAAATCAGATAAAACAAGGGTTTCTTGTTTATTTTTATTATAATTGTTTAAAAATAAATACATGAAAGAAGAATACTTCAAGTGGTACTCGCCCAACCTGAGCCGCGAAATTGAAATGCTGGTTTTCGGCCACGCCGGTTATCCGGTAATTTTATTCCCAACCTCAATGGGAAGTTATCATGAAAACCGCGATCAGGGACTCATAGAATCAGCCAAATGGTACATTGAGCAAGGATTGATACAGATTTTTTGCCCGGGAAGTATCGATAAAGACAGCTTTTATAACAAAAAAATCCATCCCGTTCACCGCATCCAGAACCATGTCTGGTATGATAAAATGATTTGCCACGAAATCGTAGAACGTGTGAAAAATAATACCGGCGCCGGAAAAGTCGTCGTTGCCGGTTGCAGTTTTGGTGGTTATCATGCGGCGAATTTCGCCTTTCGTCATCCGGGATATGTAAGCCACATGTTTTCGATGAGCGGCGCATTTGACATTAAGAGTTTTATGGATGGGCATCACGACGAAAATGTGTATTACAACAGTCCTGAAGATTATTTATACGGACTCAACGACCGCGAATTGTGGAATATGGACATCGTTCTCGGCACTTCCAACTGGGATGTCTGCTTCGACGCAAACCTGAAACTCAGCAAAGTCTTAGCCGACAGAAGTATCGATCATTGGCTCGACATCCGCCAGAACCGCGAACACGACTGGCCGGTCTGGAAAGAAATGTTCCCGCATTATTTGTCGCGAATCAAGTTCTTTTGACTTTAGACTTGCGACTTTAGACTAACAAAAAACTAACTAAACAAATTATACAATGAAGAAGATCGGGATTTTATTCGGAATGGAAGATACCTTTCCACAAGCATTCATCGACAGGGTGAATTCGAAAAAGAAAAAGATATCGTTGCAGAAGCGGTTTCAATCGACAAGGTCGTGCAAAATAAAGGCGGCGAATATGCCGTGATCATTGACAGGATCTCTCAGGATGTGCCGTTTTACCGCGCTTACCTGAAAAACGCGGCTTTGACAGGAACGAATGTCATCAATAATCCGTTTTGGTGGAGCGCAGATGATAAGTTTTTCAATAACTGTCTTGCCGATACTTTGGGCGTTCCGTTGCCGAACACGGTGATTTTGCCTTCTGCGGAACATCCGACAGATACCACCGGAAAATCTTTCCGCAACCTCGCCTACCCGATGGATTGGGAAGCGATTTTCGATTATGTGAAATTCCCGGCCTATATGAAACCTTACGCCGGCGGCGGATGGAAGAATGTTTATCGTCTCGAAAATCGTGAGGAGTTTTGGGAAAAGCACCGTGAAACCGGACAATTGGTGATGCTTTTACAGGAAGAAATTGTTTTCACAGAATATTTTCGCGTGTATTGTTTAGGAAGAAAAGCCGTAAAAATCATGCAATACGAGCCTAGAAATCCGCATCACTTGCGTTATGTGATTGATGGCCTGCCGGTTTCGAAAAAATTATTGGATACAGTAAAAGATTATACTTTACGCCTTTGCAACGGATTGGGTTACGACTTCAATACGGTAGAATTTGCAGTGCGTGACGGAATTCCGTATGCGATTGATTTTGGAAACCCAGCGCCGGATGCAGAATTGACGTCGGTAGGTGCCGAGAATTTCGAATGGGTTGTAGAAGAAGCCGCGAAAATGGCGATTGCCGCTGCGAAGAAACAAAAGCCCGGACAAATGAACCTGACCTGGGAACATTTATCAAGGATGCCGCTGCTGCTGTAAAGTAATTAGATAATGAGATAATTAGGAAATGAGATAATGATGAGCGTTGCTTATAATTATCACATTTTCTAATTTTCTAATTGACACATTAAAATCATGACACGAAAATTACCCGTTTTCACGCTTGGCGTTGAAGAAGAATACCAGATTATTGATCCTGTTTCAAGGGATTTGCGCTCGCATTTGTCGAAAATCGTCGATGGTGCGAAAATCATTCTGAACGAACAGGTGAAAGCCGAAATGCACCAATCTGTGGTGGAAGTTGGCACCAATATCTGCAAAAGCGTGAAGGAAGCCAAAGAGGAAATTACGTTCCTTCGCAAGAAAATCGTTGAACTCGCTGACAAACAGGATTTGGTTGTTGGCGGCGCCGGGCACCACCCGTTTTCGAGGTGGCAGGACCAGCCGATTACAGACGATCCGCGGTACCATAATATCGTAAATGAACTGCAGGATGCTGCGCGTTCGAATTTGATTTTCGGGATGCACTGCCACGTTGGGATTGAAAACCGAGAAATCGGACTGCAATTGATGAACCAGGCGTGTTACTTCCTGCCGCATATTTTTGCGCTTTCTACGAATTCTCCATTTTGGGAAGGCAGGAAAACCGGATATAAATCGTTCCGGACTAAAGTTTTTGATAAATTTCCGCGTACCGGTCTGCCGGAATATTTCGATTCAGTTTCGGCTTATGACAATTATTTAGAAACTTTGGTCAAGACGAATTGCATTGACAACCCGAAGAAAATCTGGTGGGATTTGAGGCTGCATCCGTTTTATGATACGATTGAATTCCGCATCTGCGACATGAGCCTTACTGTTGACGAAACGATGTGTATTGTCGCAATAATCCAGGCAGTTGTGGCGAAATTGTACAAGCTGACGATGGCGAATACAAGTTTCAATATTTATCGTTTGGCGTTGATCAAAGAGAATAAATTTCGTGCTGCACGTTATGGCATTGACAATCACATGATTGATTTCGGTTTGCAAAAGAGGTCGAAACCAAAATGCTGATTTTGGAATTGCTTGAATTTATTGACGATGTTGTGGATGAATTGGGAAGCCGCGACGACATCAATTACGTACATACCATGATGAAAGAAGGAACAGGCGCAGACAAGCAATTGGCGATTTATGAAGAAACCGGCGATTTGACAAAAGTGGTTGATTTTATCACATCTGAGTTTACAAGAGGGTTGTAAGGAAATTCTAAAGAACAAAAACCAAATATCAAATAAATTCCAATGCTTTAAATTTCAAACGTTTGCGTTTATAGAATTGAAAATTTGAATATTATTTGGCATTTATAATTTGCTGTTTGGCATTTAAAAAGATTTATATTTGCAATTCCGTTACAATTACTTAAAAAACGATTATGACTGATCAGACTATAAAAATTGCGATTTTGGATATGTATAACGGCGAGCCCAACCAGGGAATGCGCTGTGTAGTTGACATTATTGGCCGATTCAGTAATATTGTGAGCTTTAAGGTTTTTGATATCCGTGGGAAATCTGAAATTCCTGATATCAAAAAATACGATATTTATATTTCGACAGGCGGTCCGGGAAATCCGCTTGACGGCGATGGCATATGGGATAAAAAATACTTCGATTTGATTGATTCACTTACGCTTTGGAACAAGCAGAATGAAGTGAAGAAACATGTTTTATTTATTTGCCATTCGTTTCAAATGGCTTGCAAGCATTTTGGATTGGCACAGGTTACGAAGCGAAAATCAACTTCTTTCGGGATTATGTCGGTTCATAAAACTGCAGACGGTAAAACAGATCCCTTGTTTGACGGACTTCCCAACCCATTTTATGCGATTGATTCGCGCGACTATCAGGTGGTGCAACCAAATCTTGAAGTTTTTGAAGACAATGGCGCTAAAATACTTTCTTTGGAAAAAATCCGTGACCATGTTGTTTTTGAGCGTGCAATCATGGCGGTTCGTTTTACGGAATATTTCGTCGGAACGCAATTTCATCCAGAAGCGGATCCGATGAGTTATATCGCCAATCTCAGGAAAGAAGAAGCACGTGAACGCATCATCAAACTCAAAGGAAAAGAGAAATTCCTGAGCATGCTTGAAGATTTGCTTGATGAGGAAAAAATCTACAAAACCAACGAAACGATTATCCCGAATTTCCTCAGAATTGCCATCAACGATCTGATGAAAACCAAAAAAATACTGTCTAATTAGTACCGCATTCTCTTCAATACGATATATTTGCGCAGTCTTATAATATTTAAATGACACGCAAGTTTTTTTCCTTATTAATGTTTTCTCTTTTACTTATTTCCTGTTCCGCGAACAAAGCTCCGGCAGCAACAGACATATTGTCTGTAAGCTTTGGCAGCAGTGGTGGTTTCACGGGAATAACAGAATCCTATACCCTGACTTCAGAGAAAAAATTATTCAGGAAACAACAATTTATAAATGAAATTTCCGCCGAAAAAGCCAACCATTTATTAAGTGAAGCAGCCTCGGTCAAGGATTACGTTTATAGTAAACCCGGAAATCTTTCTTATTTCATCGAAATCAAAACCAAAGAAAAAACAAATCGCATTGTCTGGGCAGCTACTACTTCGATGGCGCCAGACCAAAAAATCATAACATTGTACGACCATTTAATTTCCGCCACTAAATAAATTGCTATGAACATCATTACAAAAAGTACATTTTTTGCAGCCTTACTCTCAATTACAGCTTACGGACAAAAACAACGGCCGGTTTATCAGGTTAACCAGATTCAGAAGCCAAATTTACATGCAACTGCAATTCCGGTTGTATCCCAAAACAAGAAAGCACCAAAACCAAAGTTCAGGATTACAAATGGTTCGTTTTCCCATAACATAACCATTGAAAACCTGTCTGTTGAAGCAGCAAAATCAAAATTCAACAATTGGTTTGCGCTTCCTGACGATTATACTTTTGATAAGATTCAGGAACGAACTGACGAAATGGGCATTACTCATACTAATTTCCGTCAGCGATATAAGGGAATCGCGATAGAAGCCGGTTTGATTATGCTGCATTCAAAAAACAACCTTGTACAAACAATCAATGGTAAAATTGCGGAATTCGATTCATTGAACATTCAGGCGGATGTTACTGGTGAAAATGCTGTCGAAATTGCCAAAAATCATTTGCATGTTACGGCACTTCTAAGAAATTACCCGGTTGAGACTTTAATTTCAAAAATTGAAAACAATAAAGATTCCGAATGGAAACTCATCCGAAAAGTGAGGATTGATTCGAAGCTACCGTTTGCAATGTGCAACATTTATGTCGATGCCGTTTCCGGAAAAGTTCTGAAGAAAGTAAACCTGATGGCCGATATCGACACGCCGTCAACAGCAAATACGGTTTATAGCGGTACAAAACCTATTACAACAGATAGTTTTCAGGGTCACTTTAGATTGAGGGAAAATACCCGTAAGATTGAAACTTACAGTGCTACAAATGCCACATTTGAGGAAGATGGATTCGTTGGCTATGAGGATTACACCAATGCAACATCAAATTGGAGTACCGTAAATCCCGCGCTTGATGTACATTGGGGAATGGAAAAAACCTATGAATTTTACAAAACCACTTTAAATCGCGATAGTTTTGACAATGCAGGTTCAACGATAAAGAATTTTGTTGACGGTACGATGCAAATTGCCAATACCCAAAATAACGCGTTCGCGCTTCCTCCGCCTTACAGTTCGATGGTTTACGGACTTGGAGATGGAAACTTTCTCTGCCCTGTGGTCGGCCTGGATGTTGAAGGTCACGAATACACGCATATGGTGGTTGATTTCAACGGCAATGGCGGGCTGGAATATGTTGGCGAATCGGGCGCATTGAACGAGTCTTTTGCTGATATTTTCGGAACATGCGTTGAATTTTATTCCGGATACAATCCGGACTGCAACCATTGGTGAAGGCGTTATGCTAATTGAACCGTTTTACATGCGTTCAATGTCAAATCCAAATTTGGGCGAGCAACCTGATACTTACGGTGGTGATTATTGGGCAGATCCGAACAACATAGACGACGGTGATGAGGGTGGCGTTCATACCAACAGTGGCATTCAGAATTTATGGTTCTACCTGCTTTCGCAAGGAGGCACCGGAACGAATGACAACGGTTATAACTACAACGTCGCCGGCATCGGAATAACCCAGGCAGCACAAATCGCTTACAGAAACCTGACCACATATATTACACCAAATGCCAGCTACCTCGACGCCTATAATGGTGCTTTACAGGCAGCAACAGATTTGTTTGGAAATACTTCATCGCAATACGCCGCTGTTCAGGAAGCCTGGTTTGCCGTAGGTGTCGGCAATGGCCCGGCTCCTTTTTGCGAAGGAACAACTTATCTCACTACCCCGTCAGGGATTTTTGTTGACGGCAGCAACACTTCGGATTACAATGCGTTTTCAGATTGCAAATGGGTAATCCAGCCTGAAGGCGCCAATCAGATTACATTGTATTTTCAGGAATTTGACACTGAAGAGGGTTACGATTATGTATATGTATACGATGGCCTATCAGATACAGACCCATTGTTAGGTGCTTATTCAGGAGATAATATTCCGGCCAGTATTTCAACATCAGCCGGCGTTGGCGCGATGTGCATCAAATTCGTTTCCGACGAGCTGATTGAATCTTCCGGCTGGACGATTCAATATACGAGTACCGGAATTACGCCAACTTGCAGTTCAACTACATTATCAAATGCATCGGGAACATTCAGTGACGGCTCCGGCAGCGGTAACTATGGCAATAACCAGAATTGCAGTTGGTATATTGCACCACCTTGCGCAACTTCAATTACGCTTAACTTTAGCCTATTTGCAACAGAACAAACTTATGACACTGTTGCCGTATTTGACGCTTCAGGAAATTCACTTGGTGTATTCTCCGCAACCGACAATTCCAGCCTCAATAACTGCCGCAACAAGCGAAATGATTGTATTGTTCAATTCAGACTATGCCACTACTATGGCAGGATTTACAGCGAATTACACCTCAAATGGTGGAAACGGATGCTCAGGAACAACTAATCTGAACAGTCTAAGCGGAACTTTTACGGACGGCAGCGGGTCAGCAGATTATTGCGCAAATCTGGATTGCAAATGGCTGATTCAGCCAAATTCGGCAGCAACAGTGACGCTAAACTTTAGCGCTTTTGATGTTGAACCTGCAGATGGGAATGAAATCTATGATTTGTCCAGGTCTTTGACGGTTCCGATGAGACGGCTCCGTCTTTGGGTATTTTTTATGGAAATGCATTACCTCCGGCATTGACATCAACCGGCAGCAATATGTTCGTGCATTTTCACAGTGATGAATTCGTTCAGAAATCGGGTTGTGCTGCCACTTATACGTCGATACCGCTTGGCACCGAAAATAATGTGATTGAAAAAGGCTTAAAAATATATCCAAATCCGGCCAAAGGAATTTTCAGTATTGATTCCCTGTTTGATACTGCCGTAGATGCCGTTATTACCGATATGCTCGGTAAATCAGTGAAAACTCTGAAAATCAGCAAAGGAAATAATCCAATCGATGTATCAGACTTAAGCGCAGGAATTTACCTGCTCAAATTTAATGCAGATGACAAGTATCACATCGAAAAACTGATAATTCAATAAAAATTTCTGTTGAAAAAAAGCGCTATGAAATTAATTTTATAGCGCTTTTTTTCAACAGAAATTTTAACTTTACTTACCGTCAATAAAACAAAGTTATGATTCCAAAATACCGCACGCTTTTCAACGAAAGTTTTTCGACAGAAAAATACCATGAATTTCAGGATAATATCGCTGCCGATTTTAATTATCTGCCAACATTCAGGATGGCAGAAACGCCTTTTTTTATTTCCAATGAATTGAAAGCCCAATTGCTTGAAGGCTGTCAGGATGTTATCAATTTAATTCAACAAAAAGATTTTAAAGAACTCACAGAGAAATCTTTAGAACTCAACACAAAAGTCCCGAATGAAGATGAACACACGACTTTTCTTGCGATAGATTTTGGAATTTGTGAAGAAGACGGCAAGGTAATTCCGAAGCTTATTGAAGTGCAGGGATTCCCGTCATTGTTCAATTACCAATATATTTTATACGACAAATTCAAGCAGTTTTATCCTTTTTTGGAAGAACTGACGCCATTTATCAATAACATTTCTCCGGAAGAATATCTGAAAATTATCGAGGAAGCGATTTGTGATAATCACCCGAAAGAAAATGTAATCTTGCTTGAAATAGAGCCTGAAAAACAAAATACCAAAATCGACTTTTACTACTGTAGGCGGGATATCGGAATTCCGATTGTTTGTGTAACAGATTTGGTTAAGAAAGGTAAAAAACTCTATTACCACAATGACAAGGGTGTTGAAATCGAAGTCAGGAGAATCTACAACCGTGTGATTTTCGACGAACTCGAATTGCGCAAGGATTTGGATATGAAATTCAGTTTTTCTGATGATCTGGATGTCGAATGGGCAGGGCATCCGAACTGGTTCTTCCGGATCAGCAAGTTCATTTTGCCAATGCTGAAGGGAAAATATTTCATTGAAACGACATTGCTTAGTGATTTAAAGGAAATCCCGGAGGATTTGGAGAATTATGTATTGAAACCTCTGTTTTCTTTCTCGGGAACCGGCGTAATTTTCCATGTAAAGAAAGAAGATATTGAAGCAGTTAAAGAAAAAGATCTTTATATTTTACAGAAAAAAGTGCATTATATTCCAATCATACAATCGCCTGACGGAAAGGTAAAAGCCGAAGTGCGCGTGTTGTGTGTGTGGAAAAAGAAGACAAATCCCCTACTCTTTTATGCAATTTAGTACGTTTGAGCCGTGGTGAAATGATTGGCGTTAAGTTCAACAAAGACAAGGACTGGGTTGGCGGAACGCTTGGTTTGTTTGAGAGAGAAGATAATTAGATAATTTGAAAATGAGATAATTAGCGAATGTATTGATTGGCGAATTTTAAAAATGAATTATAAGTTATCCCAAAATTCTGCGCTTTGCTGATTTATATCTAAAGAGTCATTGTAGAAGTTGTCAAAATTGTTTCTGCTGTTTTTGTGATATTCTCTTTCAAAAGTGGCTTCTTCTAAATTAAGCTTTTTAGAGTATTCATCAAAAATTAAATTTAAGTATTTTTCTACCAGATTAAATTTTTCAAGGTCAGTTAATGATCTAAGCTTTTCGACTGCCATTGATTTCAACAGAATTTTTCCTTCTGAAGTAATGCAAAGAATTGCTTTTATTTCGAACAATAGATTGTTTACTATTACCATAGTTTTCCCCAATCTTGTAAAACTCATAAAATATTTTCGGTTTGGCTTGGTCAATTACTGCCAGAAGTTCAAATAATTGCCAATCTGGAATATTGCCAAACAGTTTTTTTAAAGGAACATATAATTTTTGTTTATTTTCAGTAACAATCAAAACTTTAGTAAAGAATTGCTGCCTGATTTCCGGCCAGTTATTTTTGGAAATAGTATTAGGGCCAATACAACTAATATAGATATCGCGCTTTTTGATGTAATTTTCAATATCATAATGATGATAATCATCGAGCTGGATTTTATACAATGTTGTTTCCATAAAATTTATCAAATGATTATTCCATTTCCAAATTAGCTAATTTCCACATTCGCTAATTGCCTCATCCGCTAATTATCTAATTATCTAATTTTCTCATTATCTAATTAATGCAGATTCTTCACTTCCGCTTGTTTTGCAACAGTTGCAAAATCGCGAACCAATCGTTCTGCATAATCATCGAGAAGTTCTAAAACCCTTTCATGTTTATCAGAATTTACAATCAATCCTGCGTGATATTCTAACGGAACTGTAAAACAAACTTCTTCGTCAGAGAACGAAGACAAATCTGGATTCTCATATTTGGAAAGCGTTAAAACAATTCCTGCGTATTCTTTCCTGACTTTCGGAAGCTTGTATTCGAGGCCTTTTGCGAGCGCATTTTCAATCGCAGCCCATTCTGCCCATAAATTTATTCCGGATGCAGCCGCAACCATTTCAGCTAAATGTGCACCGCCAACGCGCGAAGATGTTTCAAGGAAATAGATTTTTCCGTCGTCTTTACATTTGATGTATTCTGAATGCGCGGCACCGTGTTTGAGTCCGAATCCTTTAATAACCTGCTCATTCACTTTTTTAATCGCCTTGTCGTCCTCAGAATTATACGGAATATTAGCACTCCTGAAAATACCGCCCCCCTGTGAAATTTCCATTGGTGTCGCCAGGTATCTCGAAGTGATGCTGAATAGGATTTTCCCATCCAAAATCAAACTGTCACAGTGATATACATCGCCGGGGCGAAATTGCTCCACCAAATATTTAAAACGATTATTACCCATTTCATTGATATGCATCCACAAACTTTCCTTATCATGAACCTTAATAATCCCAGATGCCGATGCTTCCGAACGCGGTTTCAAAACCCATGGCGGTGAAACCGTATCAGCAAACGTGTTGATATCAAAATCGTTAAACAATGAGCAAAAATTCGGATTCGAAATGCCACAACTTTTCGCACGCATGCGCATCGCTAATTTATCTCGAAAATAGCGGCCTGTTGATTGTCCCATTCCGTCTATCCGTAGGTTTTCACGCAGGTAAGTCGCCTTCTCAACGTCAAAATCATCCAAAGCGACAACGGCATCAATCTTATTGTTTTTCATCAGGTTGCTGACACCAAGCAGCAAATGCTCGAGATTCCAGTCGATGTCCTGTCCTTCCATATAAAAAACTTCATCAATATGACCGAAAGGCCACGGCTTATTGCGAAGTTTTTCTGATGTTACAAGAAAAACTGTATTTCCTGAATTTTTAAGGTTGATTAGAAAATCAGCGCCTTTGAAATAATTCGAAATGCAAACGAAGGTCTTTGTATTGTTATCCATAACTTAAAGATTTTCAATAAATTTAGTTAATAAATGCACACCGAAGGCAGTTCCGTGTTTGGTTTTTGCAAATTCGTCATCGCCAAAAGCGACGCCTGCAACATCGAGATGCGCCCAGGATTTGTGGCCTTCAGTAAAATATTCTAGGAATTTCGCTGCGCTGATGGCTCCTGCAACCGGTTTTCCGCTATAATTCTTCACATCGGCAATCTCACTTTCGATATCAGATTTATAGGCATCCCAAAGCGGTAATTGCCACAAACGCTCACCCACACTATCTCCTGATTGCTGTAATTGTTTTGAAATTGATTCATTATTTGTAAATAAAGCGCCGCATTCGTAGCCAAATGTCCCGACGCTGCTTCCTGTCAACGTAGCAATATCAACGATAATTTCTGGTTTAAAATTTTTGATTAGATATGACAACCCATCGGCAAGAATCAATCTTCCTTCTGCGTCCGTATCGATGATTTCGATGCTGTGGCCGCTGTAACTTCCGATGACGTCACTGGGTAAAAAAGACTTGCTGTCGACGGAATTTTCACAGGCAGGCACAATCGCGGTAACTTTTACAGGCAATTTCAAATCTGAAATCAGTTGCATTGCTCCTAAAACTGCAGCTCCGCCGGCCATATCCGATTTCATGTGCAACATCCCGGCGGTTTTGATATTGAGTCCGCCTGTGTCGAACGTAATTCCTTTTCCTACCAAACCTACATGCGTTGTTTTATCATTGGCATTTTCGGGAACATAATTCATGATGAGGAATTGCGGTTCTTTGTCGCTGCCTTTCCCAACCGATAAAAAAGCTTCCAATCCGGCTTTTGTAGCGGCATCACGACCTAAAATTTCTGTTGAAAAACCGTGTCTCTTTCCGCTTTCAGCTGCCCAATTTGACAAATATTCCGGCGTAACGACATTTGGTGGTAAATCGACCAGATTGAATATTTCAAGTTGCGCTTTTGCAATTTTCAATCCTTTTTCGAATGCAGAAGAAAAATCTTTTTTTGACAGAATCGATAATGCAAAATCATCTTTAAAAAATGGATGAACGGCATTTTTCTTGAAATGTCCTAGATTATAAGTTCCTAATGAAAGTTCGGAACGCTGCGGCTTCAATCTGCCAGTCTGTAAAATCATCCGGGATAAAAAGTGCCATTTTTTTGCCGAAAACATCTTTTTGTTTTGCCGCAATCCGCCTGAAAATTGTTTTAAAACTTTTATAATCAATGTCTTTTCCAAGTCCGATAAAAATATGCGTGCTTTCGTATTTTTCGACCAAATAATGCGTGTCTTTTTTTCCGAAGAAAACTTTTGAGGCCACCGTCACGCCACCAAACTCAATCGGCACAAGGCTTTTCGCGTTGGTTTCAAAAACCGGAATCAGGATTGTCCCTGAAAATTCGTGTATGTTTTTTATAATTTCCGTTTTCATTTAATTGTCTTTTGTATTGAAAAACAGCCATTCAATTGCTTTCGGAAATTCATCACTCCAGTAACTTTCGTTGTGCTTCCCGTGCATATTGATGCTGAGTTTGATTTTCATTTTGTCTTGTACGAAATCATTTTCAATCATGTTTTTCTGGAATCTCTTGACGTGTTTTATCATCGTCTGGCTTTCATCGCCGCCGGCATACAGGTAAATTTTTGTATCGTGCGGCTCGAAGAAATCAATTCCGGAGAAATTCATTTTCGGAACAACCCAAAGCGATGGCGAGAAAATCATAAGTTTCCCGTAAACTTCCGGATACATCAATCCGCTGAAAATACTGACGAGTCCGCCCATTGAACTGCCACCGATTCCGGTATTTTCACGTTCTGGTTTGGTGCGGAATTTAGAATCGACGAATGGTTTCAAAGTGTCAGTAATAAACCTGATGTATTTCTTTCCTTCACCATTTCCTAAAATCGTTTTCCCGACGTTATATTCTTTAATCCTGTCCTGTTCTGCGTGTTCAATGGCGATGATAATGATTTTACCGATTTTATATTCTGACATTACAGCCAGTTTTTTATCGATTTCCCAATTGCCAAATTGCGCCTGTTCATTGAATAAATTCTGCGCATCCTGCAAATACATCACCGGATAAGTATCTGTCGATGTTTCATAATCGTGCGGTAAAAGCGCCCAGATTTTACGCTTTTTATTGAGTTGCGGCATTTCGAATTCTTCGGAAATCAATTGTACCTGCGGCAAAAAATTCGGCTTGAACGGCAGCCAGTTTTTCCTCCATTTCGAAACGTGTTCTTTTCTTACGCCTTTGTGCTGGCGGCACGAACGGTTTTCAGTACGGTTTCCGTATTGGTCGATTTCAACTTCACTCCAATCGCCTTTTGTAAATTTATACAGCAATTCGTCAGGATAGACAAAATCGTGCGGAAATTTGAAATGATACAATCCGTTACCGATTTTCTCCATCTCAAAATCTTTGTCCTGTGTATGCCATTTATTGAAATTTCCCGAAATGTAAACCGGCCGAAAATCATCTTCGTCAGTCGTGAGCAGTATATTGAGTTGCGGTTCTGTCAAATCGTCGTCCAAATCGCGGGAAAGTGTTGAATTCTCAGTATTCATCTAAAACAAAAAAACTATAATTACTATTGAATTAGTAAATATAGTTTTTTGAAATCTGATATAAAAAGAAACCGGAACGTTTTACAGAATTTAAAATGAATTACCGGTTTTTTGAAGAAAATGCAATCAAATCCGGAAGTTATTCCAAATGTTTCGGGTCATGTGCATCATAGTCTGTACGGATTTCCGTATGGCGGATTTCGCCACCTGAAGTTCCTGATGCCAACGCCAGCCAAAGACCGATTGCAGACAAAACCATTGCGCTGTAAGCCACGAATTTTGCGGCTTTGCTGTCTTGTCTTTTCAGGAACAAACCTGCGATTGAAAGTGCACCGATTACATATAAAACCAATGCTAATTTTTCGGCTATTTCTTCATGTTCGTGAATGATGTGTTTGGTAATATCAGGCATGTGCTCGACCATTTCTTCAGCGCCTTCACCCGTTGCCATGCTTGTGAAAGCCGTGATTGCAGAGATAATAAAAACTATGTAAGCCGTTTGTTTAATGGCGAGGTTGCGGCGAAATAAACCGGCAATCAGGATTCCGAATCCGAAAAATATCCCTACGATGGGGAAATGGTTAATTGCAATGTGTAAATGGGCATCAGTCATAATCAGTGTTTTGAGTTGAAAAAGCGATGCTCTAAAGTAGGTATAAAACCATAAGTATTACGATACAATAAAAATTTTAACAATTTTTACGGTTTAGCATTGATTTAAACTTCAGAACGAAAACCTAATTTTTCAAAGGAAAATTCAGAATAATATTAGTCCCGACATTCTCGCGGCTGCTGATGTCTATTTGTATATCAAGTAAAGTGCATAAGCGTTTTACGATTGAAAGTCCGAGTCCGGTGCCTTTAATCTCGCTGTGTTCTGTTGACTTCGAGCGGTAAAACTGATCGAATATTTTCTGAAGGTCTTCAGCCGGGATTCCAATTCCTGTGTCAGCAAGGATGCATTGGATTTTGTGGTCAGACTTAATAATCGAAATTGTTAAGCTGGCTTTATCGTTTGAATATTTAATCGAATTTGAAATCAGGTTATTCAATACAATCGACAATAAATATCCATCCGTTTCGACGTAAAAATCCTCAGTGAAGTTGGCAGAAATCTGTATTTTTTTAGCGCTTATCAATCCGGAGAATCTTGAAATATTTTCTAAAATCAGTGAATTCAGATAGACATTTTCAATTTTAAGTGATTGTCCCTGATTTTCGAAACGCGCCAGCAATAACAATTGGTCGACCATGTGATTCAGGCGGTCTACTTCGCTGATGCAGAAATTTATTTTTTCTTCATATTCTGACTGGCTGCGCGGTTTTCTGATTAAAACTTCAAGGGTTCCTTTGATTACGGCAAGCGGCGTGCGCAGTTCGTGGGATGCGTCAGAAGTAAACTCTTTCTCGCGACCAATGGCATTTTCTACGCGGTCAAGCAGATTATTGATGGTTTCAGACAATACATAAAGTTCGTCCCGGTTTACGGGCATTTCAATACGAGAAGTAAGGTTTTCGCGCGTAATGATTTTAGAAGTTTCCGTGATATTCCGAATTGGCTTTATACTTTTTCCGGCGATAAAACGTGCAGCAAAAAACAGCACCAAAAGTATAATCGGATATAAAATACACAGGATCTCACCAAGATTGTTGAGTACTGTATTTGATTCTTCCAGCGAAATGGCGATCAATATGTAACCCGCAATTTTGCCGTTGTTGAGCATCGAAAACTGAATCTGCCTGATCGATTTGTCATCAAGTTTCGTGTCGAATAACTCATAATTTTCTTTTTGTTTATTAAAAACCAGATCAGCTTTTTTGAGATTTGGCGATTTTTCAACCGTCACGCCGCCTTCGTCGAGTACCTGAATGAAAACCGGACTCACACTCAACGTATTGTGTTCTTTTCGTTGCCATTCCTCTGCATTTACAAGCTGCAGACAACCTTGGTGTATTTCAATTTCGCCAATATAATCGTTCACTTCGCTGGTCAAATCGCCATCAACATGCTTGTAAATCGTATACGAAACCGTTCCGTAAATGATACCAAACACAAGCATTACCATCAATGCGGTGCCGATGAGATAATAAAGCGCGATGCGGTTCCTGAAAGAAAGATGGAAAAAATTCATAGCGTATCATTGGCAATATATCCGATGCCGCGGATGGTTTTGATGTAATCGGTTTCTTTTTTGAGGCCGAGTTTTTTGCGAATCATATTGATGAAAACGTCGATTACACCGGTGTCATATTCAAAGTGGATATCCCACACATCTTCAATGATTTCAGTACGTGAGCATACTTTCCCTTTGTTTTTGATCAGATAAGCCAGCAGTTCAAATTCGCGGTGCGTTAAGGCAACTTCTGCATCTTTAACAAAAACGGTGCGTTGTGCAGCATTCATGCGGATGTCGCCAAGCCTAAGGATTTCTTCTTCTTTCTTATTGCGAAAATGCACTTTTATCCTTTCGACCAATTCGTCAAAGCTAAAAGGTTTTTTGATGTAATCATTCGCGCCGGCTTTAAGCCCTTCGATGGTTTCCTGAACCGTGTCTTTTGCAGTCAGGAAAATAATCGGCGTTCTTTTGCCGCTTTCACGAATGGCTTTGCAGACTTCGAGACCGGTCAATTTAGGCAACATCCAATCGAGTAATATCAAATCGAAATTTTGCTTCTGCACCATTTCAAGTGCTTTGAGTCCGTCTGACGCAGCACTCACTTCATAACCTTCTTCTTCGAGTCCTTGTTTCAGGAAACTTATAATACCTATTTCATCTTCAACAATCAGGATGTGCATAACAGAATAATTTAATCAACAATAACATTTAAAGCGCCCGGAAGTACTGAAATACTCAGCGTATTGGATTCAATAGTATAATATTCGCCATCGAGTTGCATTTCGATAACGGTTTTTCGGCGGTATTTCACCGACATATCTTTTACCAGAAAATGCTTGTATTTGGAAAAGAAGTGCGGTTTTCTCAACATCACTAACAATCCGAAATATAATTTTTCAAAGAAATTGACCTTCGAAATCACCATCAAATCCAGCAAACCGTCCTGAAGGCTGGCTTTTGGCGTGAGGCTCATATTGTATCCCATTTCGTTCGAATTTGAAATGAAAAGTAAAAATGGCTCGGCTTTTACGGTTTTACCGCCAAAATAGATATGACAAACAGAAGGCTTGTATTGGAAGATCGAAAGCAATGAGGATTTCATATAAGTAGAAAGGCTTCGTTGCTCTAAATTTTCATACTTTTTAATGATCATCGCATCGATGCCCATTCCCATATTGCTAAAGAAATATTTCCCATCCGCAAGACCTACATCTATGGGGCTGGGCGAACCTCGTTGGATAATTTTTATGGCCTTCTCAATTTGTTTTTCGATTTTCAGGTTGGATGCGAGTCCGTTTCCGAAGCCAATCGGGATAATGCCCAATGGAATTTCAGAATTCACCAATACCGACGCGACTTCGTGGATCGTTCCGTCACCTCCGCAGGCTACTATAATGTCAGGTTTTTGTAATACTGCAGCTTCGGTCAGGCCAATCGCATGTTTTTTGTAATCAGAGAAGTCAACTTCAATTTTATAATCGGCTGCCGAAAAATACTGAAGAAGGAAATTTTTCGTGATTTTTCCTTCCCCCTTCCCTGATATCGGATTGACTATGAAGTGTATATAGCGCATGATTTACAAACAGGCAAAACTGCCAATACGCAAAATTGACGCTTTTTTTTGTATATATGCTTAATATTGGATTAAAAATGGGTGCAGGTTTTGGGTTTAAGGTTCAGGGAATCAGATGTCGACATAAAATCTCATTTCTTTAGACTTTACACACTAATTACCTTATACCTTTTAAAGCATTCCGTTATATTTTCTTACAAACCACTCCGTCGCCAACGAAATCGCGATAAGCACCAGCAATAAAATGCTGTCAATTAATGGAATCTTTTTTACAATAGCTTTTTCGATGGCTTTGTAATGGTCGTCTTTGAGCAATTGATCGATTAACGCATCAACCTGGTTTGGCATGTAAACGTCGCCTTTTGTCTGCGAAGCCAATTGCTTTAATTTCGGCAAATCCGGATTTACGAATTGCTTTTCGATGTCAAAATCAAGGATTTCAAAATAGCCGTTGTAGACAGATTTCGAATTCAATTCTTTGACTACGAAATTATACTGACCAGCCGGAAGGCCGTCAAGGTTGGCCTTAAAAGCATTGCTGCCTTTCAGCATGTCGTAATTTTTCGTCTGTTTGGTTTGCTTATTCGTAACGGCAATCGACAAGCGGGCCTTTCGTCAAACTCATAATTCTTGTTGAAATATTGCGCCGTAATTTCCAATGCGTCACCTGAATTGTAAAAACGCTCGTGATTGACAACCAATGATTTTCTGGCATTATTCGTTGCCAGAAACTGAATAATCTTATCCGCGAAAATGTCGAATTTTTCAAAAGAATTATTATCGATGTGGCTTTGCAAACGCCATTTCCAGATATTTTCGCCTAACAGGAAAGCAGAACGTTTTCCTTTATCTTCAGCAAAAACCAACAATGGCATATTGACATCAATATTCCTGATGCGCGAAGCGAGCAACGTATTCGTATTTCCATTAACTGTAACGGTTCCGAACGCATTCTGCAATGGCGGAAAATGCTCGAAACCAATATCATCTAACGCAAAAAGATTGAATTGCGGATTGAACGCTGCCATGTAATCTTCCTTCTGCCCGCTCATCTTAAACGCCAGAGTTGATTGCACTTGCAATAAAAAATTAAAATCGGTACTCAATCCGGTGACGACAAACATATTCGCCCCTGCATTTTTCGCAGTTTCAAAAACTTGCTTAAAAGCAGCTGTCGGCTGGTACATGATCAATACGCTGTAATCCTGTAAAGATTTTACATCCTGCGGTTTAAGGATGGTTACTTTTCGTTGCGGATTCATTTCAATTGCGCGCTTCAAAGCGCCTAAATCTGGATGGTTAATAGCCGAAATGATGGCGATTTCAGATTTCTGATCGATGACTTCAACCGCAAAATTCTTGTAATTGTTATAACTGTTTTTCTCTTTTCTTTAGAAGTGACAGCGGCTCTAAAAACCTGCAAACCTGTTTTTTCCGCAGGAAGCAACACGTTAATTACAGCCGATTTTTTTGATGGTGAAAACGAAACTGATTGTTTATTAAGTACGGTATTCCCTTGTGAAATGCTGAAATCTGCCGTAATACTTTTCGTCCCGGAATACTGAAGGAAAACCTCAACCGGAAATTTATTCTTGTGAAAAGCGTATTTATTGACATTGAGCTGACTGATTCTCAAATCGAGAAAAGTCGTCGTATCGCCCAATACCAAAGGAAATACTTTATTGTTAGCATCAAAACTGTATACATAATCATTTCCTGTGGTCTGGTTTCCATCAGAAATCAGGATCGTCGGATACAGCTTGTTTTTGTTGATGCTTTTGAGGTTTTTCGCTACTTCTTCAACGTTAGTCTGTGTGCCTTTGAAATCGAAATTTTCTGAAAGCGCGAATTCATTGTCGAAGCCGTAAGACTGGATGTCGAATTTATTTTGCAGCGCGGAATTAGACGCCAGTTTTTTATACAATTCCAAAGCCGTTGCATCAGCTTTCAAATCTTTCACAGACGCGGAATTATCTACGACCAAAGGCAATGGTGTTTTTTGCGTTTCGTAAGTATTGCGCGTGATTTTCGGATTGATCAGCAGCAGTAAAATGCCAAAAACAGAGAAAAACCGCAGGAAAGCCAGCAAAAACTGCACTTTCGTACGATTGTTATTCTTATAAAAATATTGGTAAAACGACAAACCGCCGGCAATTGCAAGCGAAAGTAGTAATAATAGAATGGTATTTGCCGTCATTAAAGATTTTAGAATTGAGATTTTAGTTTTAGATTAATCCGATTGGCACGGCTATTTATCCAAAAAATTGCTTTTGTCTTTAGGCGTAAACAATAATTTAACGACGAACATTAAGCAGGCTAAAACCTGTGTCATCATACCGATCGTGAGCAAGACTGACCCGTTTATTGCGCCGAATTGATAATGCAGGATTTTCAGCAACGAACCAAAAATGACGATCGCTGTGGCAAAAACAAAAATTAAAAGGATATATCTATTTTTCATAATCTAAAATGTAGGTCATTCTAAAATTTTACAGTCTGAAAATCTTATAATCTAGGTAAGCATTCCGCCGTCAACATTAAGTACCTGGCCTGTAATATAAGCACTCATATCTGATGCCAAAAACAAACACGCATTCGCGACATCTTCAACAGAGCCGCCGCGTTTGAGCGGAATCGCTTCTGCCCAGCCCTGCACGACATCTGCATTCAGTTTCGCGGTCATTTCTGTTTCGATAAAACCAGGCGCTATGGCGTTGCAACGGATATTTCTTGAGCCTAATTCGAGCGCAACAGATTTTGTAAACCCAATGACGCCGCTTTTGAAGCCGCATAATTCGTTTGTCCGGCATTTCCTTTTACGCCAACAACAGAACTCATATTGATGATGAGAACCCGAACGTTGTTTCAAAAATGTTTTCTGAATCGCCTTGGTCATGTTGAATACCGATTTCAGATTCACTTCAATTACTTTATCAAAATCGGCTTCAGACATACGCATCAAAAGGTTGTCTTTTGTGATTCCGGCGTTATTGATCAATACGTCAACAGTTCCGAATTCTGCTAAAACTGCATCTACAAAAGTCTGTGCCTCGTTAAAATCGGCTGCGTTTGACTGGTATCCTTTGGCTTTTACGCCTAATTTATTTAATTCATTCTCTAATGCCTGCGCTGATTCTGCGGAAGCGCTATAGGTAAATGCGACGTTTGCGCCATGTTTTGCAAACACTTCTGCAATTCCTTTTCCGATGCCACGGCTTGCGCCGGTGATGATAACGGTTTTTCCTTCGAGTAATTTCATACCAAGTATAGTTAGTTTGTGATACAAATATAGAATTTAGATTTTAGATTTCAGATTTTAGTACTGAAACTTGACTACAGATTTAAGAATTTCCTGCATTGAAATTTTCATTCAGAATAATTTGCATTTTGTTCGTGAATGAATTTTTTTGTTAAATTTCAACCATGAAAGACAATCCGCTGTTGTTCCGGAAGTTGTATGATGATTATCACGTAATGGTCTACAATTGCGCTTTGAATTATCTGCAGCATACCGCCGATGCTGAAGAAATCACGCAGGATGTCTTTGTAAAAGTCTACCAGTCAATGCAGCAGTTCAACGAAAAATCTTCGTTAAAAACCTGGATTTACCGCATCACTATCAACAAATGCCTTGATTTTATCGACAAGAAGAATACGCGAAAACGATGGTTTGTATTCTCCAATAAAGCTGCTGATGATTATGAAATGTCCAGGATTCCCGATTTCGAGCACCCCGGAATCTTACTCGAAAACAAAGAAAAAGCCCAAATTTTATTCGAAGCCATTAACAGCTTAAATGAAAACCAACGCACTGCTTTTATGCTTTCAAAGCTCGACGGACTCGGGAATTCCGAAATCGCCGAGGTCATGCAGACAACGATTTCGGCAGTAGAATCAATGCTTTTCAGGGCAAAAGCCAGCCTGCGTGAAAAATTATCAGAAAAATTCGAAAACTACCGCAAGAATAAATCATAAATACCGTCTAAGAATTATGGAAAAGCAAAACTGGATCGAAGAAGTGCTCAACAGCACCAACGGCATGCGGCAAGCAACGCCCGATGAATCCTTGTTTTTAAAGGTTCAGAACCGCATCCGCAACCGCGAAACCGTTCCTGCCAAATGGTTGTGGACAGCCGCCGCATCATTCCTTTTACTGTTAGCGCTCAATTTCACTATGCTGAACAGTAAAATCGAAAAACCGGAAGATGCTGCCGGAATGATCGCATCAGGCATTTCAAGAACCAATCAATTGTATTAGCCATGGAAAAAGTAAAACTCCTGACTTTCTCCGTCATCGCATTGCTCCTGCTGAATCTAGGCACACTGGGCTTTCTTATCTTTTCTGCCAGAGGAGACAGGCCGGGAAGAAGACCCGAACCAAAGGAAATCATCATTGAGAAACTGCATTTCGACAGTAAACAGCAAACTGAATATGAAAGCCTGATACACGATCATCGCAACGCTATTGACAAATTGGATAATGATATTGTGATGTCGCGTGCAGCACTATACCTGCAACTGGCGTCGCCTCAACCGGATGCCAATGCGATGGACAGCCTTACCAATGTGATTGCCGCTTACCAAAAACAGGTAGAAGTTGTGCATTTTCTGCATTTCGCCAACATCAAATCGATTTGCCGCAAAGACCAGCAAAAAGCTTTTGATGCCATGACGCTTGAGCTCGCCAGCATATTTTCCCATCCGCGGCCGCGACCTTAAACCGTTAACCAACACAACCAATGATATGAAAACCAAAACCCTCCTTTTACCCGCATTATTACTGTTGCTCAACGCTTGCAGTAAAAGTGACAACGACCCGTCAGCATACATTCCGGTTGACCCCTACCCTGCGATAACTGCGGCTTTTGGCAATAATATCGATATGGAAAGCCTTGCCAATTATGCCAACCAGCCCATTCCGCCCTACATCACAAGAGACAATACTGTTGGAAACCCAATAACCGACAAAGGCGCGACATTGGGGCGTGTGTTATTTTATGACAAGAACCTTTCGGCAAGCAATGCCATTTCGTGCGCAAGCTGCCACATCCAGGGTAATGCATTTGGCGATGCAGCAGAATCAAGCCAGGGCGTTAACGGCGGCACTACAAGGCACACAATGCGCCTGATCAATTCGAGGTTTGGCGTTGAACGGAAATTCTTCTGGGACGAAAGAGCACCGACGCTTGAATTCCAGACCACACAACCGATACAAAACCATATCGAAATGGGTTTCAGCGGAACCAGCGGCGACCAGGACATGGCCGGTTTGACCAATAAACTTCAGAATATCGCTTATTATAAGGAGCTCTTTACTTTCGTTTATGGCGACGAGCAGGTGACGGAAACACGCATACAAAATGCACTCGCGCAATTCGTCAGGAGCATACAGTCGTTTGATTCGAAGTACGACGCCGGGCGTGCAACTGTTCCTAACGACGGACAACCGTTTGCCAATTTTACTCCGGAGGAAAACCAGGGCAAAAATCTCTTCCTTTTGCCTCCACAATTCAATGCAACCGGTTCGCGCACAGGCGGCGGTCTCGGATGCGCGGGCTGCCATGCGGCGCCTGAATTTGACATCGCACCCAATTCCGGTAATAATGGCATCATCGGCTCTCTAGGCAATATGGCTTTGCTCGATATTACGAATACCAGAGCCCCTTCTCTGCGCAATATTGTAAAGGCAAGCGGCGCACTGAACGGGTCATTTATGCACACGGCGCTACCAACACTACAGGCGGTAATCGATCATTACAACAACATCACCCTCGCGCCCGGCAACACCAACCTCGACCCAAAATTGAGGCCTAACGGATTCGGGCAAAAACTCAACATAACGCCTGCAGAGAATGCTGCGCTGATTGCATTCCTGAAAACTTTAGACGGCGCAGATGTTTATACGAATGCCAAATGGTCGTCGCCTTTTAATTAGGTGCAGGGTATTGGGTAAAGGGTTCTGGGTTTAGGTTCTGGGTACAGGTTCGGGGTACAGGGTTCGGGCCATTCTGACACCTTGTACCTTAAACCCAACACCCTGAACCCAAAAAATTGAGATTTAGATTTTTTTAATAATGAAAGAGGCTGCCGTAGGATTGGGCGGCCTTTTTCTATTGATGCCGTTACCCGCCGTATTGCTGAATGTACAATTCCTGGTATGGGAGGCGGGCTTAAGGCGCTAATGTATAGGATTTCCGCAGAAATAAAGAAAACTTACCCGAAACCTTCCTCCGCATTGGAGCGGCTCATCGGGTAGTACCCGAAACCTTCCTCCCGATTGGAGCGAGCCTTCGGGTAATGCCTTATACGCTCCTCCGGAACGGGGCGAACTGTCAGGCAGCACCCGAAACCCTCTTCCGGATTGCGTGAACTTTTCGGGTAAAATGCATCGACCACTTTCATATTGTGATTATTTTTATTACTTTCGAATCAGACCCCCGCAATTATTAACTTTAATTTTTAATTATTATGATTAACGGAATTGATTTAGGAAAATTGCGAAATGCTGAATTGCTTCAGCTAATGAAAAACACCGCATCGCTGGTTGCGGCAAATGACACAACGGTTTTAAATGTAGTGGCACAGCACACCGCACTCCAAAACCAGATCAACGCGCTCGACACGCTGTTCAGGATAAGCCAGGCGAATGAAATCACACAGGAGTTATTCGACATTGATACCAGTCGCGATAACTGTATTACCGGTATTGGAAAAGTTGTCGAAGGGTATATGTCTCATTTCGATACATCTATTGCAATGGCAGCCAAAAGGCTTAATGACAGTCTTGCGTTGTATGGAGAGCGGATATCAAAGCAGAATTACCAATCTGAAACCGCAACGCTCAACGCCATCATTTCAGACTGGGAAACAAAACCGGAGCTTACGGCAGCCATGAACACGCTGCACCTCGAAGAATGGAAGGATAAGATGAAAACCTACAACACACTCTTCGACGAGAAATACCTCACGCGCACGCAGGATTACGGCGCCGCCAACCCTGATACGATAAAGGCCGAACGCGAAGAAACGAATCAGGCATATTATAAGCTGCGCGACAGGATTACGGGTTTCGCAACCGTGCTCGACAACCCGAATGCTGCCTATGCCAAGACCATCAACGAACTCAATGCGCTGATCGACCAGTACAACACACTGCTCAGCAACCGGGTGCCCGAAACGCCGGAAACTCCAAGTGCTTAATGAGAAAAGGCTGCCTGTAACGGGCAGCCTTTTAAATAACAAAAGAGCCTTACCGAAGTAAAGCTTTCATATCAAAATTATTTTATTGCAGCTTAAAACGCTACGTTCCACCTTGGCAATTTCCCGTTCTCATCAAGGAAATTCTGCAACGCCTGACCTTCTGCAAAAGTTGGGATTACTTTATTTTTTGCATTGAAAGTTTCATACCAAACGACTTCAAGCCTTTCGATATTTTCTTTCTTCATTTGTGCCGGCCAGGAATACTTCCTTCCGGTTTTGGCGAATTGGTGTCCTTCGACGATTTTGTCGTAAAGGCCGCCGTTTTTGCTTTTTAATGTTCCGTCATTCTGGATGGTTCCGGTTGAACCCACCATGATAAGTTCTTTTTCTTCCCCTTCAATGGCATATACCAAAAAGACACCACTACCCGATTCCGGTGCGTTGCAGACTTCTTCAAGGCTGTCATCAGGTGTGAATGTGAAGGTATTGGTAGTTTTGAATTTCTTTAGTTCTTTGTACATGAGATTTTAGATTTTAGATTGCAGATTTTAGATTTCAGGTTTATCGACCTTAATAAAAAACCGAAACTAATGTTTCGGTTTTTTATCGCAAAGCATATTAATTATTAATTGTTCATTGACAATTATCCAAGTACTTCTTTTACTTTCTTACCAATCTCTGCAGGAGAATCAACTACGTGAATGCCACATTCGCGCATGATGCGTTTTTTGGCTTCTGCAGTATCATCAGCACCACCAACGATTGCACCGGCGTAGCCGATTGTGCGGCCTTTTGGCGCAGTTTCTCCGGCGATAAAACCGACGACAGGTTTTCTGTTGCCGTCCATCTGAATCCATCTTGCGGCGTCTGCTTCTAATTGCCCGCCGATTTCACCGATCATTACGATACAAGCGGTTTCAGGGTCATTCATTAACAATTCAACAGCTTCTTTTGTTGTTGTTCCGATGATTGGGTTGCCGCCGATTCCGATAGCGGTTGTGATGCCGAGACCTTGTTTTACAACCTGATCAGCGGCTTCATAAGTCAACGTTCCTGATTTTGAAACGATCCCGACAGTTCCTTTTTTGAAAACGAATCCCGGCATGATACCTACTTTCGCTTCTCCGGGCGTAATTACACCAGGACAGTTCGGCCCGATCAATCGGCAATTTTTTCCTTTGATATAGTCATAAGCCTTAATCATATCAGCAACCGGAATTCCTTCTGTGATAGTGATGATAACTTTGATTCCGGCATCAGCAGCTTCCATAATCGCGTCGGCAGCAAATGCAGGCGGAACGAAGATAATCGTGGTATCAGCACCGGCTTTGTCCACCGCGTCTTTTACCGTATTGAAAACCGGACGCTCCAGGTGCGTTGTTCCTCCTTTACCCGGAGTTACGCCACCAACGACATTCGTACCGTATTCAATCATCTGTGAAGCGTGGAAAGTGCCTTCACTGCCCGTAAAACCCTGGACAATTATCTTAGAATCCTTGTTAACTAAAACACTCATGATATATCTTTTAAGTTTGTTTTTTAAAATTGTGATGCAAAAATAAGGTTTTATGGAGAATATCTGAAGTCTTTTTTGGGATTTTTTGGAAACGACTGTACCTTCGGATATTTGAACTCGCTTCGCTTTGGAAACGGCTGCGCCTTTGGATTTTTAGACTTCTTAGATTTTGAAAAAAATGGAGGCTCCTTATTGTCGGTTAAGTCAAAAAATCCAAAAACGAAGCGGTCTGTAGCCGAAGGCGTATCTATTTAATTTCCCTGATGTTTTCAGGTTTGTAAGGGTATTGATAAATATGAAAAGTCGCGTCAGCCTTCGGATTTCGCTGTTTCCATTTTTTGATGACGCCTAGGTAAATGCGCTCTTCGGGATAAACGATGATGTTCATTTCTTTTAAAGACCAGAAATTGGCGTTGAGTACTTTGTAATCTTCTCCACAGAAGTTTTTCTTGTTTGAAAAATACGGTTTATAATCTTTCACGTATCCGTCATCTTTAACGCAAATCTCAAGCTGCTTCAGGCTTCCCGAATATAAATTGAACGAAAGGAAATTGTCGTACAATCCGAAATTACACAGGATCGGTAAAATCCCGATAAATATAAACGGAATGAAATTCGCGCCTTTCATCAATCCGTAAAAAGAAACACGCGCTTCCGACTGGTTGAAAATCAATATGTAAATCAGGATTATCATCACAACATTCCACGGCCAGACGATGATGTTGTAATTGAGGCCGGTTGGGGAAATCATCGCCAGAATGAAAATGTGCATGCCAATTAAAAGCAATGCAAAGAATTTTTTTCTTTTGAAGAATAAAATTCCGAGAGCGCCGACGACTTCAATAATTCCGAGTGACAATCCGGCGAAATGCACCCATTTCTGCGCAATTACGCTTTCTTCAACACCGAAAAAGCGGCGTAAAATCATGCTTTCCCAAACATCATACAGAAAACTGCCATTGAGTTTGTGTAATCCACTGTTGAAGTAGATGATCACGATTAAAAACGTAAAATAATTGAGGAATTGCTTCGGGTTATCGCGGTAGAAAAAAGCAAATAAAACCGTAATCATGTATTGCAATTCCCACGGCTGCCAGCGGTTTTGGTCGAGCATGCAGGAACAAAATTCTATCGCAATGGCAAGAAACAATGCAAACCTGCCTTTTGGAAAAAGAAAAATAAGGAAAATGCCCGAAAGTGCTGCGTAGAAAAGTGCAAGATGTGTTTCGGCTGTAAAACCTTCCAGAAAATCAAAAGGCGGAATTAACGGAAAAAGCCGGTCAGAAACCCATAATTTATAACTCATCAATTTGGTTAAAATCCAAACCAGGCAAGTAATTCTGATGATCAGGCCGATGCGGTTTCTTCGTAAAACTTCAAACATAAAAACGGTGGTATAGTATGCCTGAAATTTAAATTAAGAAAGTTGGCTGATCTGGTAACCGCGGAATAACTTATCGTCTTTGATTTCCCAAATCACGAAAAAGTGAGCCAGAAGCATTTCCTCACGCGGATTTTCAATGGTTTTGACGTAATGAGAATAACGCACCGCAACGGTATCGCCTTCTTTGATCATGTGGCTTATCCTTGCTTTTGAACGGATGTAGGCCCGGCTTAATTCGGCAGTCAATGCCAGGATATCTGCACGTTTCATCTGGATAAAACCCTTGCTGCTGTTCCAGTCGACAACCACATCGGGATGCAGATAAGTATCCATAACCGCGCTGTCAATAAGCGCATCTGATTTGTAAAAGTCCTGAAGCAGTTTTTTAGCAAGCAT
The DNA here is from genome assembly GCF_051373205.1 of Flavobacterium sp. 3HN19-14. Lineage (NCBI taxonomy): Bacteria > Pseudomonadati > Bacteroidota > Flavobacteriia > Flavobacteriales > Flavobacteriaceae > Flavobacterium > Flavobacterium sp. 3HN19-14. The sequence goes on along the minus strand of NZ_JBPPZT010000001.1, from coordinate 2,246,699 downwards.
ATTATTTTAATTTTTGGAGAATTTCCGGTATTTTCTTGATGTTGGCCATTTGTTTGAGTGTCTCGCGCGATTCCTGAATTGGTGTGCCGAAATAGGTTTTGCCGCCCTCAACAGATTTGGTGACGCCGGTTTGGCCTAAAATTACAGCTTTTGAACCAATCGTGATACCACTTGTCGTGCCGACTTGTCCCCAAAGTGTGACTTCATCTTCGATGACAACACAGCCTGCAATTCCGGTTTGTGATGCGATAAGGCATTTTTTACCGATTACGGTATCGTGTCCGACATGCACCTGGTTATCGATTTTCGTCCCTGCTCCTATCGTAGTATCCCCGGTAACGCCTTTATCGATTGTGCAAAGCGCGCCAATTCCGACATTGTCTTCGATCACAACACGGCCGCCTGAAATCAATTGGTCGAAACCTTCGGGGCGTTTTTTGTAATAGAATGCATCCGCACCCAAAATCGTTCCGGAATGAATCATGCAATTATCGCCGATAACCGTGTAATCGTAAATCGTCACATTCGCGTGAATGAGGCAATTTTTTCCTATTACAACATGATTTCCAACGAAAGTATTTGGTTGAATGATTGTGCCTTCACCTATTTTTGCAGATTCAGCAATCGATGCATTCGACGACTGAAATGGCTTGAAATGATTTGTCAGTTTATTAAAATCCCTGAATGGGTCGTCAGAAATCAACAACGCTTTTCCGGCGGGACAATCTACTTCTTTATTAATCAAAATCACCGTCGCAGCGGAATTTAACGCCTTGTCATAATATTTCGGATGGTCGACAAACACAATATCTCCGGGCGTCACCACGTGAATTTCGTTCATGCCGTGCACTTCAAAATCAGCATCGCCGACGTATTCAGCGTTGATGAGACTGGCGATTGCGGAGAGGGATTGTATTTCTGGAAACTTCATATTAATTAGCGAATGGGCGAATTAGCGAATTTATTTACTCTTTCACACGCTCCATATATTGTCCTGAAGCCGTATCAATCTTGATTTTATCGCCTTCGTTGATGAAAAGCGGTACGTTTACAGTAGCCCCGGTTTCAACAGTAGCCGGTTTTGTTGCGTTTGTTGATGTATTTCCTTTCACTCCCGGTTCAGAATAAATCACTTCCAAAATTACAGAAGCGGGCATATCAACAGAAAGCGGTGCTTCAGTTTCAGCATTGATGATTACTTTTACAGTCGTTCCTTTCTTTCAACAAATCCGGTGCATCCAAAATCGCTTTGTTGAGTTGGATTTGCTCGTAAGATTCCGTGTGCATGAAATTGAACAAATCACCTTCAGCATACAAAAACTGGTATTCATGCGTTTCAACACGAACCTCATCGATTTTGTGTCCGGCAGAAAAAGTGTTGTCCAGCACTTTTCCGTTTGTCAAACTTTTCAGTTTTGTACGTACGAAAGCCGGGCCTTTTCCAGGTTTTACGTGAAGGAATTCGATGATTTTGTAAATATCGTGGTTAAACTTGATGCATAATCCGTTTCTAATATCTGATGTAGATGCCATTATTTTTATTTTAAATGTTGAATGTTAAATTTTAAATTGTGCCGACTAATACTAATAATTTCCTGTGTAACCTTTCATTACACCTCTTGAGGAATTACGAATAAAGTCAAGGATTTCATCTCTTTCAGTCGTAGCCTCCATTTCCGCTTCAATAATGCTTACAGCTTGGGAAGTGTTGTAATTCTTCTGGTATAAAATCCTGTAAATTTCCTGGATTTCGCGAATCTTATCTGTCGAAAATCCTCTTCTCCTCAATCCGACAGAATTAATCCCGACGTAGGAAAGGGGTTCTTTAGCGGCTTTTGTGTAAGGCGGAACGTCTTTTCTAACCAGCGAACCACCTGAAATCATCGCATGGTCACCAATATGAATAAATTGGTGAACTGCAGCCAAGCCGCCAATGATGGCGTGATTTCCTACGATTACGTGTCCTGCCAGTGCAACACCATTTACGATAATTGCGTTGTCACCGATGTGGCAATCGTGTGCGATATGCGCAGTTGCCATTACAAGGCAATTGTTGCCCAAAACAGTTTGCCCAGAAGCAATCGTACCGCGGTTGATTGTTACGCATTCGCGGATGGTACAATTATCACCGATGATTGCGAGTGATTCTTCACCTCCAAATTTCAAATCCTGCGGAACGGCAGAAATGACAGCACCCGGAAAAATATTGCAATTCTTCCCGATTCCTGGCACCTTCCATGATGGTTACGTTGGAACCAATCCACGTGCCGTCGCCAATCACAACATTATTATGAATGGTTGTAAACGGCTCGATGACGACGTTTTTGGCGATTTTTGCGCCGGATGAACATATGCTAATGGTTGATTCATCTGTGTTTTATATTTTTTGGTTTAAAAACCGGATTATTGTTTTTGGCGATTTGCGCCATTAATTCTGCTTCAGCGACTAATTTTCCGTTCGCATAAGCATTGGCTTGCATGTGGCAGATGCCGCGGCGAATTGGCGTAATCAAATCGCATTTGAAAACCAAAGTATCGCCCGGAAGCACTTTATGCTTGAATTTCACATTGTCGATTTTCATGAAAAAAGTCAGGTAATTATCCGGATCCGGAACAGTGCTTAAAACGAGAATTCCGCCGCATTGCGCCATCGCTTCTACAATCAGAACGCCCGGCATTACAGGCGCGCCAGGAAAATGCCCTACGAAAAACGGCTCGTTCATCGTCACATTTTTCACACCGACAACGTGCACATCAGACAATTCAAAAATTTTGTCTACCAACAAAAATGGTGGCCTGTGTGGCAACATCGACATGATTTTATTGACGTCCATCAATGGCTCCTGGTTCAAATCATAAACCGGAACCTGGTTTCTTTGCTCGATTTTGATGATTTTCGCCATCTTTTTCGCGAATTGGGTATTGACGGAAATGTTCATGGTTTATTCGCGATAACCTTTCCTTTGATTTTTGTTCCGATTAGTGCTAAATCACCAATAACATCAAGCAATTTGTGTCTTGCAGCTTCATTCGGATAATGTAAAGTCAGGTTGTCAAGAATACCATTTGGCTTCACGGAAATTTTCTCTTTCCCAAAAGCGACTTTCAGGCTTTCCATTGTGGATTCTGAGATTTCTTTATCTACATAAACGATGGCATTGTTCAAATCGCCGCCTTTGATAAGACCGTTTTCGAGCAATGATTCCAATTCGTGCAAAAAGCTGAAGGTTCTGGATTCAGAAATTTCACTTTTGAAATCGGCGATGCTTTTCATCGTAGCATTCTGTGTTCCGAGTACTTTCGTACCGAAATCAACCATTGCGGTTACCTGATAATCGTCGCTTGGCATCACAAGGATTTCGCTTCCTGTGGCTTCATCAGTAAATGAAATTACTTCTTTTACGACATAATATTTCCTTTCTGCTTCCTGCTCTTCGATGCCCGCTTTTTCGATAGCTTCAACAAAAAATTTCGAAGAACCGTCCATGATTGGCGGCTCAGAAGCGTTCAGTTCAATGATTACATTGTCTACATCACAACCAACGAAAGCTGCCAAAACATGTTCTGAAGTCTGGATTTTGACACCCAATTTCTCAAGATTCGTTCCTCTTTGTGTGTTTACCACATAATTGGCATCAGCTTCAATGACCGGGCTGCCTTCTAAATCAACTCTTACAAAGGTAAATCCGTTGTTTATGGGTGCCGGTTTGAAAGTCATTTTCACCTCTTTTCCGGTGTGAAGTCCGACTCCTGTTAATGAAATTTCGTTTTTGATGGTCTTTTGTTTAACCATGTTAAGTCCGTTTTGTTATTGTTTGTTTATCTTTTTCTTCAATTCTTCAAGCTCTGCAACGATTTTCGGCAGGTTTTTGAAATGTACGTATGATTTCGTAAAATCACTATAATTAAATGCAGGGCTTCCCTGGATTATTTCGTCGTCCTTGATGTTCTTCCCGATTCCTGCCTGCGCCTGAATCCGAACATTATTCCCGATTGACAAATGCCCGGCGATACCAACTTGTCCGCCAATCATGCAATTCCTGCCGATTTTGGTCGAACCTGCAACACCGGTTTGTGCGGCAATGACAGTATTTTCACCAATTTCAACATTGTGCGCAATCTGAATCTGGTTGTCGAGTTTCACGCCTTTTCGGATAATCGTAGAACCCATCGTTGCACGGTCAATCGTCGTTGCGGCGCCAATATCTACATTATCCTCCAGAATTACATTGCCTATTTGCGGGATTTTGGTGTAGGTGCCGTCTTCATTCGGTGCAAAACCAAAACCATCCGCGCCAATGATGGCACCGGAATGTATGCTGCAATTGTTCCCGATTTTTGACTCGGAATAAATCTTGGCTCCGGCAAAAATAATTACATTATTCCCAATTTCAACATTATCACCAACAAAAGAATTAGGATATATCTTGACATTGTTGCCAATTGTTACGTTTTTGCCAATATAACTGAAACTTCCAAGATATAAATTGTCGCCGTAAGTGACGTTTTCTGAAATAACAGATGGCTGTTCGATGCCACTTTTGTTATGCTTGACTTCGTTGTAAAACTCAAGGATTTTCGAAAATGCGCCGTAAGCATCTTCAACTTTGATTAAAGTCGTGCTCAATGGCGATTCAGCGACAAAAGTAGTATTGACAATGGTAACAGATGCTTTTGTAGAGTAAATGAAATTCTGGTATTTCGGGTTTGACAGGAAAGTCAGCGAACCGTCAGTTCCTTCTTCGATTTTTGACAAGCGGGAAACTTCGGCAAGCGGATTTCCGATAACTTCGCCTTCTAAAATGCCCGCTATTTGCTCTGCTGTGAATTTCATTTATCAGATTTATTTCGCCCCGAAATTGGTATTTGCAACGGTTGATTTGTTACAAAATACAACTTTAAAAATTTCGTCGCCACAAAAGTATAAAAAATAGGTTTTAAATGTTAATTTTTAGCAAGTACTTTTGGAAAACAAATGTAATATTTCGTGACGGCTTTTGTTAGCGCTTTCAGGTTCAATTGGTCGGATGCAGTTACCACATCTTCAGTGGTTTTATCTTTTTTGAGAATCGTGATGGGTTCGGCTTCTTTGTTGTAGCCTGGCTTTTGATTTTTCCGCGGAAAACGAAATATTGCGCTTCTGCGGCAGAAATACTTTCGGAAGCGGCGAATTCGTTGATTTTCGCATCGACATCTTCTTTAGTGAACTTTTCTTCACTGACTTTAATTTTCAGCAAATCGCGGTTGATGATCATTTTGCTGAGTGAACTTAATACATAATCTTCATGGTCTTGCCAGGCTTTAAGCGCACTGATGATGTCGGAATCGTCGAGCTGCGAAAACAAATCCAGCGTTTCATCGTTAAAATCTTCCATTTCAATTTTATTGTGGAGAAAATAAGACAGCGGTTTGCTGGCGCTAAGCTCAATTCCCTTTTGGGTTAACTCTTTTGCTCTTTTTAAAGTTTTCGTAAGGATCAATTCTGCAGCCAGACTGGTTTTGTGAAGATAGGCCTGCCAATACATCAGCCTGCGCGCCATGAGGAATTTCTCAACGGAATAAATGCCTTTTTCTTCAATGACCAAAGTTTCATCCTTAACACTCATCATTTGGATTAAGCGGTCAGAATTGATATTTCCTTCGGCTACGCCAGTGTAAAAACTGTCGCGTTTGAGATAATCCATGCGATCCATGTCGAGTTGGCTGGAAATGAGTTGCAGCATGAATTTCCGGTGGTATTTTTCTTTGAAAATTTCAATTGCCAGCGTCAGTTCTCCGTTGAATTCTGCATTAAGCTTGTTCATGAACAGCAACGAAATCGATTCGTGGCTTACATCTTCGACGATGCTGTGCTCCATCGCATGCGAAAACGGCCCGTGTTCCGATGTCGTGTAATAAAATAGCGACGTATAAAGCTTTTTCTTCTTCTTTAGAAATTTCGGTGCCTTTGTAACGGATGACTTCAATCGCTTTCTGCATGATGTGCATACGCCCCATCGCGTGGTGGAAACGCGTGTGGTGCGCGCCCGGATAAACCAGATATGACAATCCCATTTGTGAAATCCGGCGCAAACGCTGGAAATATGGGTGCTGGATCAAATCATAAATTATAGTGTCAGGAATGGTGATAAAACCGTAAATCGGGTCGTTGAAGATTTTAAGCTTGTTGAATTGGCTCACTTTGGTGCGGAATTTTGATTGGCAAAGATAGCGAATATACGTAAAACCCCAGTTTTATCAAAGTTTTGGGGATTTTAAGATTGGGATTTAATTTGGGTTGCTTAATTTTATAAAATGAAAAAAATCTGTGCCAAAATGCTGCTTATACTTATTTCGTTAATGTTCGCTTCATGCGCTGAAAAACCGGAATCTTTATCCGTAATTTTTGATTTTCCTAATAATTTAAAGGAAGTTTCGTCTGCTGAAATTTCAGAAAAATCAGGATTGATTTGGGTTTGCGAAGACAGCGGCAATCAACCTGAAATTTACGGACTCAATACGAAAGGAGAAATCATCAATACTGTTCACATAAATGGCGTTGAAAATAACGACTGGGAAGATCTGACTTCGGATAACGACGGTAATATCTACATCGGCGATTTCGGAAACAATGCCAACGAGCGCCAAAACCTTGCGATTTATAAAATCAATGCAGCAGATTTAGTCAAACCCGAAACACAAATCGCCGAAAAAATCGAGTTTTATTATCCCGAACAGCAAGATTTTCCGCCCAAAAAATCACAACGCATTTTCGACTGCGAAGCGTTCTTTTTCACAATGACAATTTTTATCTTTTCACCAAAAACCGCAGTTCCAAATTTGACGGAACGACACAATTATATAAAGTCGCCAACAAAACCGGACGTAATGCAGCGCAATTAATCGGTAGTTTTAAAACTTGTGACGAATTCAGGAAATGTGCCATTACAGGTGCTGATATCAGTCCGGATGGAAAGAAAATAGTTTTGTTAAGCTGCGGCAAAGTCTGGCTTTTTGAAAATTTCTCAGGTGATGATTTTTTCTCGGGAAAAGTAAAAGAAATCGACCTGAAGCATTATTCCCAAAAAGAAGGCATTGGTTTTTTAAATAATTCCGAAGTTTATATTTCGGATGAAAAGGATAAGAAAACCGGCGGAAAACTTTATCAATTAGATTTGAAAAAGTAGGCAGATTTCAGACAACAGTTGGCAGAACGCAGATAGCAGAAAAACGGTTCTTTAAAACTGCAGTCTGAAATCTGCTATCTGCAAACTGCTATCTCCTAAAACCCGAATCCAAGCCCGAACGTCACCCTTCCTCCTTCTTCAGAATTAAAATAATTAATTTTCGCAGTAACCACATTCATTCCATTGAGCCATAATCCGCCGCCGTAAGAAGTATGCCATTTGTCGGAATTTTCACCCGGAATCCAGACGCGTCCGTAATCATATCCAACCAAAAAGCCATATTTAAGCGGCACGATGAAATTCCTGATTTTCCCGATTTCATAGCGCAAATCAGTTGTCTGCGCAAATCCGCGTTTGCCTGAAAAACGCTCTTTCCTGAATCCGCGAATATCAAAATCGCCACCGACAGTCACCATTTGGTAAAATTCGTATTCATTGCTGAAAAGGAATTTTGCTTTCGCCTGTGTGCCAAAAACCGAATTTTCCGTTCGAAGTAATTTTATGGCTCAAACCAATCAATCCTTCGATGTGCGGAACCGTGCGTTTGGTATCTTTGGTGTTACTCTGCACGCCAGCTTCGAGGTAAAATTTCATGCCCAAAGTTGGCAATGAAGTGTTGTCATAATTTTCAAAACCATATTTAAGATTGGCACCAGCAAAATTTTTCGTATCATAAACAGACGGATCAACAACACCGACAGAACCGATATACCTGTCAGTCGATTGATCCACTTCCATCGAAGTGAAAGTTGCCTGCGCAGAAAAATAAGTTCCGGCGTCGCTGTCCCAACGCATTGATGGCGCTACTTTCATTATTTGTATTCTCACACGGTTATAATCCATACCTAGAGCGTCGTCGTAATTTTTGGTTTCGTTGCCGTATCCGAAGAAATTAAAACTGAAAACCGGACTTGTATACTGCGCTTCCAACAATACTTTCCAATTGCGCAGGATGTTCGGAAAAGTGCCCTTGTATAATATTTCCGTGCCTTTTGTCGCAAAATAATAATTCACTTTGAGGTTGTGCTTTTGCGAAAACGGATTGCGCTTGAAACTGTTTACGGTGTAATTGATGTTCGCGCCCGCTTTAATTCCGTCATCAGGGTTGAATCCGATATTCGGAAGTCCGGCAATGGCGTTGTATTTTGGTTTTTTATAATCATAATTGTTGATGTTATAATCATCGGTAAGCAAAACGCTTGTTTTTGAATCGGCTTTGATGTCGTTTTTCTTTGTTTTGTAATCGTAAATATTGACTTTCCGGCCGTTTTCAATCACGTAACCGTCATTTTCCAATCCACCTAAAAGACGTAATCTTATTGGTCGTGATCCTTTTCCTTTAACTTCAAAAATATCGTCATTGTCGAGTCCGTAAATCCAGATTTCACGGGTTTCATTTCTATTATAGGTTCGATTGCTGACCGGAACCTCCTTGTCATCTTTTATCCTGAAAACTTTGACTTCGGTTTTTCCGCCGGGCATTCTGGTGATGCTGAATTTGTCTTTTTTGTCTGTTCCGACAATGACAACAGTTTTCTGAAGCACTTCGTAATATCTTGCGGCATACTCTTTGAGGTGTTTTTTGCGTGACTTTAAATTGTTCATGATTTTGATGGAAGTCTCGTCCTGAACTTCTTTCGGCAAATCGAGAAATGCATTTTCAACAATTGCATCGGTGAGTTTTTTCTGGATGAAATCGGCTTGTTCTTCCCATACTTTTTTGTCAGAAGCCGTAATAAATGCAAGGTCTAACGGATACGCTTCCATATTAAACCACTTTACGTTGCCCATTTCTTTTTTGTAAGTGTGCATGTGGCGCAGCGCCGGGTTTTTCATGACCAGATACAACAACGCACCGTCATATTTCGGAAAAGCCTGGTCGCGGTCACGCGGAATCGGGCGGTAAATCACATTGCCGTTTTCGGTATATTCGCCCCATTTCCACTGGTCGTGGTGACGGCTCCAATCGCCGATTAACATGTCGAAAATCCGCGCGCGGATGTATTCTTTTTCATCGACTTTATATTTTTGGTCTTTGGCGATATTGGCCAGGACATCTTCAGTCGAAACAATTTTTTCAGGTTTCCCGAAGCTTTTGAGGTTTTCAAATCCATCGGCAGGACGTTCTTCAATCATATACAACCCGTCACCAAATTCTTCGTTGTACAATCCCAGCGCATTTTGTTTTGGCACATAAAAAAGTTTCGGATTGGTATGTTTTAATCCAATTGCATCAGCCATTTTTGAAACTACAAATGGAGTATATGGATGTGAAGATGTGTAAAAATCAAGTAGGAAACTTTCTGCATAAGTATTCTTAAAATCTTCTTCAATCGACTGGTTTTTGAATGCTACGGTTTGCAGGAAACGCACCGCGCTTTTTTTCAATGCGCGCATTACATACGGTTTTTTGTTTTTGTCTGTAAGCCTGAGCGACAATGATTGGTGGCCGCCGCCTTCGATTTCAGGTTTGAGGCCGCCGTACAAAGTATCGAGGCTGACTGCTTTTACTTTAATTGATTTTGCGTAATATTTCCGGTAATGTTTTCCCCAGAAGAAATTATGGAAAACATTTCTCCGTGTCAAAGTCGAATCATAAACCGATGCCGAATATTCATTTTTAAATGTTGAAGGATAAGTTTTCGGGACAAATACTTCTTTCGGAAACGTAATCTGGTGGCGGTATAACATCGTTTCCTTATTTCTCTCCAAACCGTAATAAGTAACAACAGATTCGCCTTTTTCATACACCTGCAAAACCGCGTAACCATTGCCTCCATAAGAAAAGTCTTTTGAATGCACTGCCCTGGCCGCTTCCGATTTCGAGCCTGCGCCGCTGATGATCTGGTTGATGGTTTCATTTTCGATGTATTGCAAGTTGTGCTCGTGCCCGGAAACGACAATGATATTTTTTTCGTCTTTGATTAAAGCGGAAATGCGTTTGACAAGTGCGCCATATCGTTTGTCCTGCGCATCCTGCGGATCCAGCCCGGAGGTTCTCCTGAAAACATTAAGCAAAGTTCCGAGTACCGGCAAGGGCAAATCCGACTGAAACGGAAAAATCTGCTTGTACATGGAATATTGCCCGCCGTGAACGCCATTGCTGATAATCGGGTGATGAATCGCAATTATCGTCGTTTTGTTCTGGTTTTTGTTGATTAAATCTGCCAGTTCGTCAAAGAAATCTTCGCGTGTTTTGATGTCGCAATCGTCGTTGATATTCGGAATATCATCCCAATTTTCAAGATACCATTGCGAATCAATCACAATCATCGAAATCTTATCATTCACTTTAAGTTCTTCAATCGCACAGCCGTTTTTGGGCATGAATGATTTTTTTTCAGAGAATTTATCGTTGACATATTTTTCCTCGCGCTTCAATCCCTGCGCACTTTCGCTGTACCAATCGTGGTTGCCCGGAATAAAAATCGTTTTTCCTTTAAAATCCTTTGCCAAGGCAAACTGGTTGTTCATTTTTTGTTCTGCGAGTAGGCGTTCGGGCTTGTCTTTTGCGGGCATTCCGGCCGGATAAATATTGTCGCCCAAGAACAATAAGGTGCTTTCCTTTTTCGCTTTACTCAACCTTGCCTGCATGAATTTGAGTTTTTCTACGGCGTCTTCCTTATCTGCATTTCCGGCATCGCCAATCAGGTAAAAAGTATGCAGCAAAGGCGATTTTTGCAAAGTGTCGGCATTCGTAATCGTTTCGCGGCCGTATTGCGTGTGATAAGTCGCACATGAATCCAGAAATAAAACTGGGAGTAAAAGCAATAAAACCGCAATTAACGGGCGATTGGATTTATTTAAACGAAATAATTTCATAAATTGGTACAATAAAATTTTCCTCATGGCAATTAATCAAAAAGCGGAAGAATTCGTCTACACGCTATTCAAAGATAAACTTTCTGCGTCATATACTTACCATAATTTCAACCATACTTTGCGCGTTGTTGAGGCGGTGAAGGAAATCGCTTCCGCGGAAAAAATCAATCCTGAAAATACCGAATCGCTAATCCTCGCGGCTTGGTTTCATGATACGGGTTATGTTAACGGCTGCGAAAAACACGAAGAAAAAAGCGTTGCCATTTTTCAGGAATTTGCGAAAACAGAATCCATTTCGGCTGAAATTGCCGCAGTTACAGTAGATTTAATTCGTGTAACAGATATTCATGCAACACCAAAAACAGAACTTGAAAATATCATCCGCGACGCCGACAGTTCGCATTTCGCCGATAAGAATTACTTAAGCATCAGTGAAACTTTGCGCGAGGAATGGGCAGTTCTTTCCAACCGGACTTACACCGACCTTGAATGGGCAAAAGGCAACCTGAAAATGCTGCTGCAATACCACCATTATTTTTCTGATTTCGCTAAAAACGAATGGCAGAAAAAGAAAGAAAAGAACATCACGCGCCTTCAGGAAAAAATCGAAATTCTCGAAAAAGAGGCTGAAAAAGAAGCCAAAAAAGCCGCCAAGAAAAACAAAGACAACAAGCCTGAAAAACCGGAACGCGGTGTTGAAACGATGTTCAAAGTCACGCTCAACAACCACACGCAACTGAGCCAGATTGCTGATAGCAAAGCCAATATCCTGCTTTCCGTAAACGCGATTATCATTTCGATTGCACTTTCGACATTGATTCCGAAATTGGATAGTCCGGGGAATGCTCATTTGGTTATGCCGACATTCATCATGCTGATGTTCAGCGTTGTATGTATCATTTTTGCGATATTGTCAACAAGGCCAAAAGTGACGAGCGGAGCCTTTACACGCAAAGAAGTCGGCGAAAAGCAAATCAATTTATTGTTCTTTGGGAATTTCTACAAAATGCCGCTCGACGAATACCAATGGGCAATGAATGAAATGATGAAAGACAAGGATTATCTGTACAATTCGATGATAAAAGACCTTTATTTCCTCGGATTGGTACTGCACCGAAAATACAAATTACTGCGGATTACCTATAACATTTTCATGGTCGGAATCATCATTTCGGTGATTGCTTTTGTAATTGCGTTTAAGACGAATGTTTGAAATCGGACACGCCTTCGACTTTTGGATTTTAGACTCGCTGCGCTTTTAGACTCCTTAGACTGCGAAAAAAATTGTGCACACAATCCTGGTTCCAGGCAAAGCTTAAGAAGTCTAACTGTCTAAGAGCTCTGCGAGTCTAAAAATCTAAGAATTGATTGTTTCCAGTAATTCATTATAACTATAAAGTCGGTTTTCGGTTTGACCATAAAGCACTTCAACGCGAATGGCTTTTAATCCCGAAACGCCTTGCAAATCTTCAATTTCAAAGAATTCTACATTGTCAGAAATCACTTTTTGGTATTGCAAAAATTTGATATAACGTTTGTATTCAAGCTCTTCAGCCTGCTGTGTATAAACAATGGTGATTTTATTCTGCTGCGTAATCCTTTCCTGTGAATTTTTGATAAAAGCCTTGTCGATGCGTTTTTTAACGACTTCATAACGCGCATTGTAAGAACCGTCAACATCAAAACGCTTTTCGTCCATCCTGAAACGGATGGTAATCGGATGATGGAATGCAAGGATCAGCGACGCCACTTCCATCGGATAAGGCAATTCAGGCTGTAATTTGTGATAATGTTTCTCCATTTCACACATTACTTGAAGTTGCCACAAACGTAAGTTATACAGATAAAGCATGTCGAAGTTGGCCTCATTCGTGATAGAATTTCCAATGTACAAATTGTGCTCAACGCCATCCGTTTTGAAACGCTCGTAATAATGCGGATAATAAGCCTGTGCCTCTACTTGTTTCTCATCGAGAATCTTCGCCATTTTCTTATTGATGATGGCAACGGTCGAATCGAATTTTTTACGGGCGTCGTAAATCATTTCGGTATTCGGATCGAGCTTTTCAAAATAGGCGCTGATTTGTTTATTGAGATTTTCGTCGTCAAAACGATTCGATTTTAAAACCGGATGCAGGTCATTCCGAAGATAATTCTGAATCAGTTGTTCCGCATCGGCCTTGATCTGGTCATTAAGCAATCGCAGCAAATCGCGTAACTCAAATATCTTCTGCTCAAATAGCGGTAATTTTTGCAGGTTGTAAATCGATTCGAAAATTGAAATCAACAGGTTTACTTGAAACTTTATGTCTTCCTGAGTCGTTTTATTCCGCATTACAGACGATCCTTTGATGTCAATCTGCCCGTACAGCGGATATACATTCTGGAATACAATTTCATGCAATGAAAATCCGGCGGTATCATGAAGATGCTGCGACGCTTCATCGCGGAATTTCCAGTAAACACTCGGATGAATCGTCGTGTATTCTTTCTGGATCAACGCATCAATCTGGTTTTGGATATCGATATAATATCGGTCGATTGTATCTGTAATGTAAGGCAAAACGATGTCAAGTTTGTGCGAATTGACGCTGTTAAGCAATCGTCGTGTAGCCGAAACGACTTCAATAATCCCAAGCAATTTCTCATTTTTTACCACAGGCGCAAAAATCGCACTGCGGATTTTCTGACGCGCCAATTGCTGCAGAAGCAGATTTTCCGGCTCATCGTGAAGTTGCTCTTTCACATCGGAAATGACGAAATATTTTTGTTCGTTGATCAGTTCGTCGAAAGGCTCATCGCAGCAAAAACTACCACAATCCAATTCGGTTTTGCCGTTCAATATGTGGCTTTGTATCGTAATATCGAAAGGCGAAGTCGACAAAGTGTTGTTCTGCGCGTCAAAAGACGTATAACCAATCCTGATATCAGGCAAATTAAAAATCGACTGGAAAATACTCAGGAAACTTTGCTGCAAAGAATTATCATCTTTCTTATCAGGCTTTGCAAGCAGATTGGTTTTGAGATTTGAAATCGCATTTTCGGTCGTTGAATCGAAAAGACTCATGATTCCGAAGCCCTTTAAAATCCAGCTTTCAGGTGGAAATTTCTCTTTCCAGATGTCAAAATTCTCGAAATTATCCATTAGTAATTTTACGTCGTCATCAGTAATTTCAATGGCTTTTTCCGTTGGGAAAATTTCCATAAAATCGGCATTGTACATGATGCGGTAATGCTTGACGATGCCTTCCTTACTCGGAATATCATAAAAAAACGGCTTGCTGAAATCGAAATGCTGTCCGTAATACGCATTCATAATCATGCAACAACTGATGATGTAGGAACGTTGCCCGTCAAAATCGCGAATCGTCATATCAAAATCTGGTCCGGCATTATTTAAGATGTCTTGAAAACGCTCAGAATAATTGAAAGTGATGTTGTGGAATGGAATGGTGACGGCCTTGATTTCATTCTTTGTAAGCGCTGTTGGAAATAAATCTGAGAGTAAATTCCGGATCAGTTGCTGATGCTCTTTAATGATTTCCGGGTTTTTGATTCCGGTGCGCAGTTCAGGTACTTTAGCAATTTCGGCAAGCAAACCTTTTGCATAATTCGCCCTATAATCAACGTCAGACATGGCGATATCCTCCAACGTTTCAATCACTTTGTGAAAAGAAATCTGGACTTCAAACGGGTTGTCGTGAAATTGTTCGAAAATCATGCCGCAAAGATACGAAATATCAGCATCGGCAAAACCAAATTTTACAAATATGACTTTGAATTCTATAAGAAAAATCTATAGCTTTTTGGTGAAATTTGTTAGTAAACCAAAATGCAAAAATCATGAAAGCTATCTGGAAAGGCAATATCAGTTTCGGGCTTGTGAACATTCCAATTCGCTTGTACAGCGGAACTTCCGTACATCGTGTTGAATTGGATATGATTCGTAAAAAAGACCATTGCGCCATCCAGTATGTCCGTGTTTGCAAGAAAGACGGCAAAGAAGTTCCGTGGGATGATATTGCGAAAGGTTACAAAAAGAAGATGGCGATTACGTCGTTCTCGACGAAGCTGATTTTGCTAAAGCAATGCCTGAAAAAACGCAGACGATTGACATTTTTGAATTTGTGATGGAGAAGGATATTCCGTCGCAATATCTTGAAAAACCATACATCGTTGAACCGGCGAAAGAAGCGCGAAAAACCTACAGTTTATTACGGGAAGCTTTGAAGAAATCCGGCAAATGCGGATTGGCGAAATTTGTTTTGAGAAGCACCGAACACCTGGGAATCCTGAAAGTTCAGGAAAATGCCATTTTGCTGATACAAATCAGGTTTGACCAGGACTTTGCGCGACCCGGACGAGGCTAATATTCCTGATAATATCAAAATTGAAAAGAAAGAACTCGATATGGCACTTTCGATTATCGACCAGTTGACCGGCGAATTTGAGCCTGAAAAATACAAAGACACCTACAAAGACGAATTACTCAAGATCATCACTAAAAAATCGAAGGAAAAGCCCGGCGCGAAAAAGACCAAAGAAGTTGAAGAGAAACCTAAACCTAAAAAAGGCGCTTCTGACGATTTGCTGGAACAATTGAAAGCTAGTTTGGAAGCGATAAAAAATTAAATTACAAACAACAAATCCCAAATTACAAATAAAAACCAAAGTCCAAATTTCAATTGTGCTTCGTGTTTCAAATTTGAAAATTATGATTTGAAATTTGAAAATTCAAAAAATCATGGCCGTCGAAAAATACAACCAAAAACGCGACTTCAAAAAAACGCGCGAACCTAAAGGAATTGCAAAAAAATCTTCCGGAAAATTGCGATTTGTCGTACAAAAACATGCCGCTTCGCACCTACACTACGATTTTCGCCTTGAAATTGACGGAGTATTGGTAAGTTGGGCAGTTCCGAAAGGCCGTCTGAAAACCCGTCAGACAAACGCCTCGCGATGCACGTTGAAGATCATCCGATAGATTATATTGATTTTGAAGGCACGATTCCGAAAGGTGAATATGGCGGCGGAACTGTGATGGTTTGGGACAACGGCACATATCGCCCTGAAGAACCTGAAACGATTGCGAAAGACAATGCCATGATGAAAAAAATGCACAAAGACGGCAACATCAAAATTGTACTTCAAGGTAAAAAACTCAAAGGCGCATATCATTTGGTTGAAATGAAGGGCAAAGAAAATCATTGGTTATTGATGAAAGCGAAAGATGAATTTTCAGGTTCAGATAAAACTTTTGACCAGAAATCAGTTTTAAGCGGATTAGATTTAGACGAAATTGCCAAAACCGATGAAGTTTGGCATTCAAATAAAACCGAAAAAAAATCCAAAACTTCCAGGGCTGAAAAGTCAACTACTGCCGAAACGCAGGAAGAAGGATTTTCTGCAGAAGATGTTGCAGATGCCAAAAAATTAAAAACTTTTCCTGACAATTGGCGGCCGCAACTTGCAACATTAACTGACGAAGCTTTTGATAACGACGACTGGATTTTTGAAAATAAATATGATGGTTATCGTGCGCTTGTTCAAATCAAAGACGGAAAAGCGAATCTAATTTCCAGAAACGGAATTTCATTCAATAAAAAATACAAAGCATTGGTTGCTACTTTCGACAATATTTTTCACGACATGATTCTTGACGGTGAAATTGTGGTTGAAGATAAATCCGGGAAAAGCCATTTTCAATGGTTGCAAAATTTTGAAGACAATCCCGACATCGGAAAGTTGAAATTTTATGCTTTTGATATTTTGTATTTCAAAGGTTTCGATTTGCGCGGACTCGAACTGCTCCAACGCAAAAAAATCCTGAAAGCCATTTTACCAAAATCGGATAATCTTATTTTCTCGGCACATACTGTCGGCAAAGGCATCGAAACTTTCAAAGCGATTGAAAAGCTTGGAGGCGAAGGTATAATCGCAAAAAAATCAAATTCCAAATATGCCGAAAATAAACGTACAAAAGACTGGCTCAAAATCAAAACTGAACAGCAACAGGAAATGGTCATTGGCGGTTATACCGATCCGCAAGGCGGTAGAAAAGGCATCGGTGCATTAATTTGTGGATATTATGAAAATGGTGAATTATTATACTCGGGAAAAGTTGGCAGCGGATTTGATGATGAAAGCCTTTCCGAAATGAAGAAAAAGCTTGAAAAACTTGAAATCGATAAAAGTCCGTTTAAGGAAAATCCACGCGAACGCGGCGTGCATTGGGTAAAACCGCAACTGGTCGCGCAAATTAAATTTTCAGAATGGACGGAAACCAACAGCATGCGGCATCCGGTTTTTCTGGGTTTGCGGGAAGATAAAAAAGCGGGTGAAGTCAAAAAAGAAAAAGCAAGTCAAGTGGAAATTCCAAAAAGCAAAACCCAAAAGTCAGATAAATCACAAAATTCAAAATCTGAAAATTCCAAAGTTGAAATCACGCATCCCG
This sequence comes from Flavobacterium sp. 3HN19-14, assembly GCF_051373205.1. Lineage (NCBI taxonomy): Bacteria > Pseudomonadati > Bacteroidota > Flavobacteriia > Flavobacteriales > Flavobacteriaceae > Flavobacterium > Flavobacterium sp. 3HN19-14. The sequence continues at coordinate 2,229,257 of NZ_JBPPZT010000001.1, read as the reverse complement.
ATAAAATATATTTTCCAAAGGAAAAAATAACCAAAGGCGATGTGATTGCTTATTACGACTCGGTTTCTGAATATATTTTGCCTTATCTGAAAGACCGGCCACAATCGCTTCGCAGAACGCCGAATGGCATTGACCATGATGGATTCTTTCAAAAAAATGTCGAAGGAATGGTGCCGCCGTGGATTAAAACCCGCAAGATAAAATCGAAATCTGCCGAGGACAGCATTACTTATTTATTGTGCCAGGATAAGGATACGCTGCTTTTTCTGGCGAATTGGGGTTGCATCGAACTCAATCCGTGGAGCAGCCGCGTTGGTACCTTAAACAATCCGGATTATATTATTTTTGATTTGAACCCGAATGGCGCCGACATTAAAAAAATCGTCAAAACCGCATTAAAGCTGAAGGAAATCCTTGATATGCTTAAAGTTCCTGCTTATATCAAAACTTCGGGAGGAAAAGGCATTCACGTGTTCATTCCGGTTTTGCCGAAATATACTTACGACCAGACGCGCGAATTTTCGCATCTCGTCAGCCAGATGGTTTTGAAGCAACTTCCCGACATTGTTAGCCTTGAAAGAATGCCCGACAAACGAAAAAACAAGGTTTATCTTGATTTTTTGCAGAATGGAAAGGGCAAAACGATGGCGAGTATTTACTCACTTCGGCCGCGTGAAGGTGCCGGTGTGAGCACGCCGCTGGAATGGACAGAAATTAATGACAAACTGGATTTAAAGAAATTCAATATCAAAACCATTCCGAAAAGACTTGAAGAAAAAGGTGATCTGTGGGCAGATTTTTTTGAGGATGCGATAGATCTGAAGTCGATTTTGGCAACTTTAGGTAACTGAAGTTTGACACGAAGCCGCACAAATTGCATAATTGCAAATTATCAGTCCAAAAAATCTTATCTAAAACGTTACAACAAATTTTAACAATTTTTACGGCTTTGCCGTAGCCAGAATAATTGATTTTTTTTGTAGGGATGCATTCTCCCCTTCCCTGAAGGTAAGATATGATTTTTTTCAACACGTTGTATTGCGGGAAAGCCGTAAAAATTGTTAAAATTCTCGGGAAGATTGATTTACATAATATTCAGAAGATTGCTTATAAATTCGTGCGAATCTGTGTAATTCGTCGCTGATATTTTTTTAAATTTCGGAAATATAAATCTATTGCTTTGTACGACCATATCAACAAGAACATCAGCCGTTACGTTACCTTTTATCCCGAAGAACTCGAAATTTTCGATTCATTGACAGCATTCGAAAAAGTACCTAAAAAAACCATCATGCTGCACGAAGGAGAAACCTGTAACTTCGAAGCGTATGTTGTTAAAGGCTGCCTTCGCAAATATTACATCGATGCCAATGGTTTTGAAGTCATTTTGCAATTTGCCATCGAAGATTCCTGGATTGGCGATATTTCCTTTAGTATTTATGAAACCAAACCGAGCAAAGTATTCATAGAAACACTTGAAGATTGTGAACTGCTCGTCTTCTCACCTGAAAAAAAAGAAGAATTATATACAAAAGTTCCCAAAACAGAACGCGTTTTCAGAATCCTGATGATGCGCAATCTGGCAGTAACACAGGAGCGTTTGTTTAATACCATTTCCAAGACTGCTACTGAAAAATATCTGGAATTCATTGCGCAATATCCTACGATTCCGCAACGTGTAGCGCAACATTATATTGCATCTTATCTGGGAATTTCACCGGAATTTGTGAGTAAAATCAGGACGCGGTTGGCGAAAGGTTGACGCGTCACTTCGAGTGATTTCAGGAAAAATGCGACCGCTTTTTTCTGAAATTGTATCGAGAAGGTTCTGAATTCAAAAACGTTCTCGATACTTCGTAAAGATTAGCTGTCGCAAATCTCTACTCAACTCGAACTGACGATAATTTTCTTGTCCCAGTTCAATGCACACCAGAAATTACTGACCGAAATTTGTACCATAATAATCACACAAAATATTATGGACACAACAGCAACAAAAACCATTTTACACAAAGCAGGCACCAGAGGCCATGCCAATCACGGCTGGCTTGATTCGTATCATACTTTTTCATTCGCTTCCTATTATAATCCGGAGCGTCATAATTTTGGCGTTTTGCGCGTATTGAATGATGACCGTGTAGATCCCGGAATGGGTTTTGGCACGCACCGCCATGACAATATGGAAATCATTTCGATTCCGCTCGAAGGCGATTTAGAGCACAAAGACAGCATGGGCAATACTACAGTCATTCGCAAAGGCGACATTCAGGCGATGAGCGCCGGTACAGGGATTTTCCATAGCGAGTACAACAAAAACAGCGACAAACTGACGAAGTTTTTACAGATTTGGGTAATTCCGAAGCAGCAAAATGTAACGCCAAGATACGACCAGGTGACGCTTAATGAGAATGACCGCCACAATAAATTGCAACAGGTACTTTCGCCAAATGCAGAGGATGAAGGCGTGTGGATCCATCAGGATGCATGGTTTCATCTGGGTACTTTCGACAAGGATTTCACTACGGATTATCAAATCAAAAAAGAAGGCAACGGTATTTATGCATTCATCCTGAAAGGCGATTTTACGATTGGTGGTGTTACTTTAAATGAAAGAGACGGATTGGGAATGACCAATACGGATTCAATTACAATCACAGCCAATTCGGAAGGAGCAGAAATTCTTCTGATGGAAGTGCCAATGTAAAGGGTACAGGATTTTGGGCACAAGGTGCAAGGTCGTACCTTTAACTACGAAATTGTTTAACCCTAAACCCGGAACCAAGAAACCTGAACCAAGAAATAATAACTTAACATTCAAAATAAATCAATTATGTCAACAACAAAATGGTCAGTAGACCCAACACACTCAGAAATCGGATTTAAAGTTAAACACATGATGTTTACCAATGTTTCAGGAAGCTTTCAGAATTTTGAAGCAACCGTAATGACCGAAGATGAAAATTTCGAAAACGCCGATGTAACCTTTTCAGGCGATGTAAGTTCCGTTAATACCGGAAATGCCGACCGCGATAAGCATCTGCAAAGCCCGGATTTCTTCGATGCGGAGCAATTTCCGAAAATCACCTTTCAATCAACATCATTCAAAAAAGAAAGCGATGATGAATATATTTTGATTGGCGATTTAAGCCTTCACGGGGTTTCAAAACCTGTAACACTCAATGTCGAATTTGGCGGAACTGCCAAAGATCCCTGGGGAAATTTAAAAGCCGGAATGTCAATCACAGGAAAAATCAATCGTAAAGACTGGGGACTTTCCTGGAACGCAGGCCTTGAAGCAGGCGGCGTTTTAGTTGGAGAAGAAGTAAAATTCAATATCGAATTACAGTTCGTAAAACAATAATGATTAGTGATTTGTTGGTTAATCCCGGCGGCAGTTTTTCTGTTGCCGGGATTTTTTATTTACGCCTTCGCGGATTTTAAAATACGCTTTGATTGAACCATAAGTGCGATTTGTACAGCAATAAAAGCGTAATAACCCCATTTTATTTGGGTGAAAGTTTCAAATGATTGTTCAAAAAATACAACATCAAAGTAAGCCACCAAAATGATTATACTGTTGACAAACGAAAGCCTGTAAACCAGCTTTATATTTTTTGTAAAAGTGAAAATTGCAATAATTCCCGACAAAAGCGCGCTGATAAGGAAAGCGAAGCAAGCCAGAATCGTAATATTATCAGTTGCTTTATTATTGCTGATCTCCTTGCCGAATTCTCCTAAACCTTCATTCACCATAGCAATCGGAAATTGCGCCATCTCCAATCCTGTCAATGCATTTTCGCCAACAAAAAAATCAGCAACCTTCTCTGAAAAGGTCTTTTCAGGTTGTGGCGTTTCAACAACCGGGGATTTTGTAAATACTTTCCCGTTACAACTGTCATAAAACGGCGCCATCAACAATAAAAATCCTAGTACGCCCAAAAATCTCAAAGACACATTTGCTTTCATAAAAATCCTGTTAAAAGTTAGTTAAGAGCAGGATTTCAAAGTATGTGCCAAAAAATTATTTTGAAGTTTTTCCGAGAATTGCTTTACCGTTAAAAATTACAACTGAGATGATAATAATCAGGTAAGAAATCAGCTGCAGCGCGTCAATCGCTTCGTGAAAATAAAATACCGCAAGGAAAAAATTGATGAGCGGATTGATGTACATTAAAATCCCTACAGCCGATGAATTCATGCCTTTGAGCGCATATAAATTCAGGAACAGCGGGATGATTGTAAAAATGACAACAATCAGCGTCAGCATCGTATAAAACAATGTTTCTGTCGGTATTTCGCCGCTATATTTCGGAAAAAACGGAATGACCACAACAGACGCAATAAGCATTTGCACAGTCAAAACTACAAAACGGTCAAACTGATTATTTTTGCGTTGCGTAATCAGGTAAAATGCGAATGAGAGTGCGATTACCAGGCTGTAAATCAGGTCGCGGATACTTCCAAAAGATAACAGTACACAACTGATTAAACTCAGTCCCACAGCGAACCATTGCCATTTCCCTAATTTTTCTTTCAGGATGAAATAAGCAAGGATGGTCGTTAAAATAGGACAAATTAAATAGGCGAATGAAGCCGATTTCAAACTCACGTGATTGACCGCATACACAAACAAAAACCAATTGACTATCAGCAAGAAACCGCCGGTAATGGTCAGCAGGAAAGTTTTCCGGCGCGCAGCCTTGTCCATACTTTTAATGACTTGTAAATCATTTCGCAGCACTTTCTTCCTGAAAATCAGGTTGATTCCCAACAACAAAATCGTCGCATAAAAAATCCGGTAAAAGATAATGTCAAGCGAAGGATAATTGTGCAAAGGCTTTAAGGCCAGGCTAAAAAATCCCCAAATCACAAATGCGGAAAAGGCAGAGAGATAATATTTATTGAGGCGCATCAGAACAATTTTCAGCAAATGTAAGCAAAGTCTGAGGTTGCAGGAAATACGTGCTTTTAAATTGCGTACATCTACTTCTTTTCGTTGTAAATCTACCTGCAATTTTATTCGCGTAATATTACCTTTTACATAAGTAGAATTACCCAATTTTCAAAATCACGTATTTTTGCGCTGTTTTAAAATCGCAATATGCTATAATATTGTCATGTTCATTTGAGCGTTGCAACAAAAAACTGGACGGCGGAGTAAACTGAAAATCCGAACAAAGAGTAAGTACCAACCAATAAATTATAGAAATTATGGCTATTCAAAGAGTAGGGAAATTTAAATTAAACCAACAAGGCGGTTATGTTTGCCGCACAGAATTCGTTTATATGAACGACGAAGGTCAGAACGTGCAATCTTCGCAAACCGGAGATGAATTGCTCGGGCAAAGTTATACTACAAACCCGGGCGATCTTGGCGTTCCCGCCGGATCAACCTTGTGGATGAAAATCTGGGTAATGTGGGGCACCGACAACCAGGCTTCACAGGCATTCGTTTACGATCCGTCTTCAAGCCTGACAGCAGAATACACTTGCTCAGGAACCACTTTAGGTAACAACCTGGCATTGAACGGGGTTTCTTAATGCTTGACCAACGCAATGCCCGAAAGCCGTATCATTTGATGCGGCTTTCTTTGTTGTATTGACATAACGATTTATACAATATTCATTATTTGCTAATTTTATCAAAGAATTATTGTGATATTATGAATTTCTTTACCTTTAAACGCGACAACTCAATTATCTTTGTAACAAAATTGCTTTTATGGAAGAATGTATCTCCGTTTTTGATATGCTGAAAATCGGCGTTGAGACGGTCAAGCTCGCACACACTGGGCCATGGCGCGCTGCCGAAAGGTTTCTGGCTGAATTGCGATCCGAAAATCTCCTTCAAAAAACAGAACGCATAAAAGTTGATCTATATGGTTCGCTTTCTCTTACCGGAAAAGGCCACGCTACAGATTTGGCGGTAATGCTGGGGTTGAGCGGGCAAGATCCTGAATATATCCCGATACAGGATATCGCAGGAATCATCAAATCCATTGAGGACAGTCATGAAATTAACCTCGGCGGCCAAATAAAAATCCCATTTTACTTTCTGCAAGATATCGTTTTCAACAAAAACTTCCTGCCTTTCCATGCGAATGGATTGATGTTCACCGCTTTCGCGGATGACGGAACCGAATATGCATCGACCTTCTACTCTATCGGCGGCGGATTTGTCGTCAAGGAAGAACGCGTCAATGCGCAGAAGAAAAGCCAGATTAAATGTGCGTTTCCATTTCCGATACAAAATGCAGAAGAACTGCTCAATTATACCATAGCACAGAAGAAAAGCATTTCTGAAATCGTTTATGAAAACGAAAAATCAATGCGTCCTGAAACCGAAATCCACAGCGAGCTCATGCGCATCTGGAACACGATGCTTGAATGCATGTATACGGGTTGCCATTCTGAAGGAATCCTTCCTGGCGGATTAAATGTGAGAAGACGCGCTTTCGATATGCACCAGGGCTTGATTGGTTTGGCCAATTATAATTCGCCGCAGGAATGGCTCGAAACGATTCGAAAAACCGAAGTGAAATTCCGTCAAATTCTTAAATGGGTAAGTTGTTTTGCGCTTGCCGTAAACGAAGTCAATGCTGCGTTAGGCCGAGTCGTTACTGCTCCGACAAATGGAAGCGCAGGCGTGATTCCATCAGTTTTGATGTATTATTTAGTAATTGAAAACCACGATGCCGGGGAGAAAGAAATCAAACAATTCCTGATGGTGGCCGGAGAAATCGGCAGTATTTTCAAAAAAGGCTCTACAATATCAGCTGCGATGGGCGGTTGCCAGGGCAGAGATCGGCGTGTCGTCGGCAATGGCAGCAGCAGCTTTGTGCGAATTGATGGGCGGCACTCCGGAACAGGTGCTGATGGCGGCAGAAATTGCGATGGAACATCACCTCGGATTGACCTGCGACCCAATTGGGGGACTGGTGCAAATTCCGTGTATCGAGCGCAATACGATGGGCGCAATTAAGGCTATTAACGCAGCAGAACTCGCTTTAGAAACCGATCCTAAAAATGCAAAAGTGCCTTTAGACAAAGTCGTCGATACGATGTGGCAGACGGCTGTGGATATGAATAATAAGTACAAAGAAACTTCTGAAGGCGGATTGGCGATTGCTGTGAATATGGCTGATTGTTGATTTGCAAACGAATTATTTTGCTTCTTTACTGCTTTTATTTTCTTTGGCCGGTTCCCATAATTCTATTTTGTTGCCGTCCTTATCCATGATGTGTACGAATTTGCCATAATCGTAAGTTGCAATATCATCAAGTACTGTAACACCATTTTTCTTAAGTTTTTCAACAAGTGCCTCGATGTTCTGAACGGTATAATTGATCATGAAATCTTTTTTAGAAGGCGCGAAATATTGGCTTCCGTTCTTAAAAGGTGTCCATTGCAACGTATTGATTTCATCAGGATTATTAAGGCTCCTTGATTCAAAGCTAGCGCCATAATCTCCGGCTTCAATGCCAAGATTCTGTTTATACCATTCTCTTGTTTCTTTTGGATTATCAGAAAAAAGAAATCCCGCCAACTCCGGTTACTTTTGGAGTTGTGTCATCAGATGCATGTGTATCCATATTTTTTGTTATTTTGGGATTACAACCTGTCAGCATTATGGCGGCTGAAATCGTTAGTATTGATTTGTTCATTTTTAATTTTATTGCGCCATTTTGGCGAGTTCCGCTTCAAGCCTGTCGAAGTTTTCTTCGTTCTTGTCGATAACATAGGGTTTTAATTTGCTGCATTCTTCAGGCGTTTCAAAAACCATTTTCCAAACGATTTTTGTCTGGTCAGGATTTACTTCCTCAAAAGCCGCTTCAACATTAAAAAGTGGCTTTGAATGCCTTTTCCACGAAATAAATGTCGGATTTTCAATGCTTGTAAACTCACATTCATTTTGGTAATTGCCTTTGTCCGGGCCATGCATGATGAAGCTCCATTTGCCGCCTACGCGGAAATCAAAAGTGTTGAATGTGTTGGTAAAACCCGCCTGCCCCACCAATTCTTCAAATGGTTCGGGTCAGTCCACGCCTTAAAAACAAGTGCCCTGGGAAAATTAAAAACGCGTGTCGTCGCAATTTCACAATCCGGATTTGAAATATTGGCTGCCATTTTATTTTTTATTTCAAATATCGGAAATTAGATTATATGATTTAAATTTCATCAAGAAATCAACGTCAAAATCTTCCTTGCCACATATCTCCCGCTCTGCAGCGCTGCCTCGACTGTTCCGGTTTCAGCACCCGGATGCAAGGCCTCACCGGCAAAGAAAATGGTGTTGTCAATTCCTTTATTGAGTTCACGGATTGCTGATTTGCTTTCCGGTTTCAGCCAGGAATAGCCGCCGCCTTCGAAGCTCTTTTTGGTATATCTGAACACAACTGAAGCCTGCAACAATTCTTTTATATGCAACTCGGCAAAAATTATCTGCAGTTCTTTCAGCGCCGCTTCAACGAGTTCATTATCGGGAATATCATCAGATGCAGCAGCATAATCATTACCAAGCCAGCCTGTCAATAAAGGTTTGCGCATCGAAAGCTGCGTCCAGAATGTAAAGCCGTTTCCTGTGAACAAAAAACCCATTTCAGGCATTTTTTCTTCCCAAAAGGCAAAGCGGAATTCCAATAGTATCTTCGTCACTTCTCCAAAACCAATTTTATCGAAAAACGCAGTTTGCGGCAATTCCGGTTCAAACAAAATGTCATTGCGATGATGGCTTCCCAATGACGTGGAGATGATTACTGCATGGGCATTGAAACTTTCCGTTTCTGTCACAACTTCCACATTGCCTTTTCTCCATTGAATCGTATTTACTTTCGAATTCAGTCGTAATTTATAATTTTCAGACACGGCGTCGTTGTGCAGGAATTCAAGTAAAGATGCGTATCCGGTTTGAGGACGGTATTGAGGTTCTTCAGACAGCCATTCTTTTTTCAATCCGAGTGCGCTGACCAGATTTGTATCGGCCAAATCCAGCCCTTGTGCCATTTCGCGCACTTCTTTCCTGAATTTAGAATATGCTTTCTCTGAAAAATGTTGTTGCAGCATAAACTCAAGCGTGCAGTCTTTTTTGAGGTTCTCAAGAATTTCATAAAAGGCTGTCCATGCTTTTCCCTGGCCAAAATGCTTGCTTAACCTGCCATTTTCGTACTTCAGCATTTCGCCGGTCGCAGGAACAACAGGCAATTTTGCTTTCTTCATCAATTGAAGCGTCAGTGGAAGATTGCCATGTATGAATTCTGCGCCGCCTTCGATAAATCCGCTGAATCCGGTTGGTATGTGCGTATGAATACGGCCTCCGATGCGGTCGAGTGCTTCAAGAATAACCACTTCAACCCCTTTTTTCTCCAATAAATTTGCAGCCATTAATCCGGAAGCGCCGGCGCCTATGATGATTACTTTCATAGACTGGAAGATACGAAAAACAGGTGAAATTCTTAGATTCCGCTTAATGATTTAAATTTTACAGCCTAAAATTAACGGCCAATGTCACTCCGCCCTCATTTTCAACCAAATCCGAACGCCAGTTGTTTGTTGGTGTATTGACCCAACCGTCAGGCGAAGTCGTTCCGCCGCGGCCTGCAAAATAAGGCTTGTTGCTTTTTCGGTAACGGAATTCCAGTCGAAACGTTACGAAATCATTCGGCATTACATCAAAAGTCGCCGTTCCCTGATAAATCGTAATGTCCTGAACCGGATCGTCAGTAAAATCATTTGGCGTTACAGGCGATGGCGTAAAGGCGAGGTACAATCCGGGGTTTCGTACAAAATCACCACGTAATGCCAACGCCAGTTTGTTTTTGTTGAACCATAAACGATTACTCAAAGATGCGCCAGTCATGTATTGCTGCGACGGCTTCACTCCTGCTCCGCTCTGAAAACCGTAATGCGTGTTCAGGCTGAAAGCGGCCTGCGATAACCCTTTGCTTTTTTTATTATTGAAATATCGGGCGACGATACTATTATCATGATGAAACCGATTGGTTGCAGTGCGGCTGTCGTTTCCATAATAAAAATTCGCGACAAGCTGCAGATTTTCATTCGGGCGGTAATAATTTGAATTCCCGACACCGATGCTTTTGTTCCATACGTTATACGATTGCCAGCCGTTGAGCAGCCATAATTCAGTCTTGAATTTCTTCGTCGGAAAAACCTGCAGCCTTGCGCCCGAGAAATAAAACGGCGTAAAATCACAAACCATAGACCGTTGGTACGACCAATTTTCCTGGGTCACATAGCTTTCAAGGCCGATGTAGCTCATGAAAATACCCATTTCGACATTCACGCCGTACCATTTGTTGAAGTGATAACCTGCGGAAGCTTCACGGATATTTTTGAGGTTATCAATTGATGTATTTCGTCCATGTTGCGTCGTTGCATCCAAATCCTGGATAATGGCGCTCATCTGCCCGTATTGCAGCCACAATCGACCGATGATATTCTTGTAATTTGTTTCGATACCGATACTTGCGAGATTCAGTGTAAATTCATTACTACGCCCAATCGACGATGAAATCGTGTGCGTATTGTCTTTCGGATTGTTGAAATCGTAATTGTAATAAGTATCAAGATAGGCCACTCCGGTTACAATTGTTTCGTTTGTTGCCTTGTCTTTAAAAGTAAGCGGGAAACTCGTTTGGCGGTTCTGCCCGTTGATCCATGACAAATCCATGCCTTCGAATGGGATTTTGGGCAATGTATCATTTTGGGCGGTTGTTATTCCGCTGATCAATAATGCCAGTAATAAGATTTTATTTTTCATTTTTTAGAATTTGTTGTTAAAGGCCCTCGACTGCGCTCGGGGTGACAGCATGTACTAATTAATTTGATTTTTTCAGGATATTTTGATTTGTCACCCCGAGCGCAGTCGAGGGGCTTTGTTAAAAATTAAAGTGCTTTCCGTTCCAAAGACAATTTGCTTATCGGCTGGTACACAATCGGAACTTTCTCAATCTTCACGTCGCTCTTGTCGAGCCCGAATGCTTTTGTATCCGATAAAGACAGGTGTTTCAGCCAATAATAAGCGTTGAGCATCAATCCTTCCCTGACTTCGAAATCATTTTCAACGGAAAGGAATTTTTCGATGATGACGAATTTATAATCCGGTTCTGCGTTATATTTTGTAGAACCGTCGGGGCGTATGTGCAGATTGAGTTCCTTATCGCGAACAAGGTTGCGGACGATGGTCTTGAAGTACAATTCGACTTTCGGCTGTATGCGGAAACCGACGTTCAATACGATTTTGATGACTTTATCGTCGAGCAGTTCAATCACCTCATAATTCAGCGTGAAAGGCTCATTGACGCGGTTGATGTGGAAGAACCAATATACATCGGCGCGTTTTGGTTTTTTAGAAAAGATAGATTTGAGGATCTTCTCTTCTATTTCATAATTTTTATCGGCTTTTGATAGGTAAATGAGATGCGTCGAATATTTCGGGATGCTGTCGTCTTCGCTTAAAGATTTCAGCAGCTGCACTTTTTCGGTGAGATTCGTGAATTTGAGCAGTCGGTTGTTGATTTTCCTCGAAAAATACCAGATATACATCACCATAAAAATGAACAATTCGAAGAACAGGAACATCCATCTTTCTTTGATTTTGACGATGTTGGCTGCGAAAAATGAAATTTCAATCACTGCAAAAACCGCGAGTACCAAAAGCACCCAAAATGCCTTGACTTTTTTGATGTAAAACATATAATACGTCAGTAAAAACGTCGTCATCAGCATGGCAATCGTGATTGAAAATCCGTAAGCCGCTTCCATGTGTGCCGAGTTTTTGAAATACAAAACCATCAATACACAGCCAATCCATAAAATCGTGTTGACAGATGGAATATAAATCTGCCCTTTCAGATCAGTTGGGTTCCTGAGGGCAACGCGAGGCCAGAAATTCAGCGAAATTGCTTCGTTAATCAGCGTGTAAGAACCACTGATTAAGGCTTGGGATGCAATCACAGCGGCAAAAGTGGCAATGATAATTCCGGATAATAAAAACCATTCAGGCATGATCGTATAAAAAGGATTTTGTCCGTTTAAATGTGTATTTCCCTGTGTCATCAGCCAGGCAGCCTGCCCTAAATAATTCACGACCAATGCAATTTTGACGAAAATCCAGGTGAGGCGGATGTTTTCTTTCCCGCAATGCCCTAAATCAGAATAAAGTGCTTCTGCGCCGGTCGTACAAAGGAAAACTGCGCCTAAAAGCCAAAATCCTTTTGGATATTCAACGAGCAATTCATACGCATAAACAGGATTCAGTGCCTTAAAAATCTCCGGATGGTGAATGATTTGTGAAGCACCTAAAACCAAAAGCATCGTAAACCAGATTGCCATCATTGGTCAAAAAAAGTCCCGATTTTATGCGTTCCGAACCTTTGGAAGAAAAATAATGCGGATAAAATTGCAATTACAATCGGAATCGTCGGTAAATCCGGCACTAAAACTTCGAGTCCTTCAACTGCCGAAGCGACTGAAATCGGAGGCGTAATGATGCCGTCGGCAAGTAAAGTTGTCGCGCCCAAAATCGTCGGAATCACCAATTTTCCCTTTCCGAAACGTTTTACGAGCGCATACAATGAAAATACGCCGCCTTCGCCATGATTATCGGCAGAAAGCGTCAGGAAAATATATTTGAAAGTGGTTTGGAAAGTCAATGTCCAGAAAATACACGAAATTCCGCCATACACCAATAAAGGTGTAATCTCGCGGTCGCCGACAATGGCTTTCATAACATAAAGCGGACTCGTACCGATATCCCCATAAATAATACCAGGGCGACGAGCAGCGTTGCGGCACTGACTTTGTGAAGGGTTGATTTGTTCATTTTTTAAAGATTTAAATTTAATTTGATTTGTTAATCTGTGAGAAATTGAAGTGATTGTAAGGCATGGGAGATCTGTATCGCAAGTTTCAGGAACCTGCAATGGCTATATTTCAGTAAAAATTCAGTTTTTTTTTTAAACCATTAACGGATTAAGGTTCATTAAGTAGCTAGCTTAATGCAACTTAATTTCTTAATGGTTCAATATTTTAATCTTAAGTTTCAATCCGTTCGGAAGCGGTATCCTATTCCTGATTCCGTCAGGATGTGGCGCGGCCTGTTTGGATCGGCTTCGAGCTTCTTTCGCAGTTGCGCGACAAAAACCCGGAGGTATTGCGTCTGGTCGTGGTAGGGAGGCTCGCCAGATTTCCTTCAGCAGATATTGATGCGTCAGCACACGGCCTTCGTTTTTTATCAACAGCAACAATAATGCATATTCTGTTGCAGTGAGCTTTATAATTATGTCTTTGACTTTTACAATCCTTGCCGCCATATCGACTGAAATATCTTCAAAATTGACAATTGGTTCTGCCTTTTGTTCGAATGTGTTGCGCAATGCGGTGCGGATTCTCGCCAGCAATTCCTGGGTGCGGAAAGGTTTCGTGAGGAAATCATTCGCGCCATTGTCCAGCGCTTTTACGATTTCGTCTTCGGTACTTTTGACAGACAGGATGATGATTGGATTGCTGAACCATTCGCGAAGATTGACAAGTACGTTTTGTCCGTCGTCATCCGGCAGGCCCGAAATCCAATAAGATCAAATCCGGTGGATGATTGGCGGCAATCGCGATGCCTTCTTTCGCGGTTGCGGCAAAAATCGTCTTGTAACCGTTCGATTCGAGTGTGATTTCGAGCAGTTTCCTTATCTGGCTTTCGTCGTCTATGACTAAAATTACGGCGTTATTCATTTCCAATATTTTTAGTGTGCATGACAGCTGCGGGGAAATAAATTGTAAAAATCGCGCCGCCTTCGGGTTTGTTTTCGAGCGAAACTTTTCCGCCCTGCGCTTCGGCAAAACCTTTTACGATGGACAATCCGAGTCCGGTGCCGCCTGTTTTCGAATGTTGCAGGCGGTAGAACTTATCGAATACTTTTTCGATTTCAGCTTCAGGGAAACCGTGTCCGTCGTCGGCAATCGAGATAACACAGGTCATGATTTTATCCGGTTCATATTCCATCCGGAACGTCAGGATTGAACTTGATTTCGATTGCAATTGCGGCACCTTTCGGTGTGTAAAGCGATGCATTATAAATAAGATTATAAATGATGTGTTCTGTCAGTCCATAATCCAGTTTAAATAAAGGCAAATAATCGTTAGATTTCACCGAAACCTTGTGCTGTTGCAGGTTTTCATTGAGGTTTGAAAGCACATTGTAGACCAATTCTCGAATGTCGCACCAATCGGTTTTCGGCTGGATATAACCCGATTCCAGTCGGGACATATTAAGGAGATTTTCTACCTGATTGTTGAGGCGCAGTGCGGCTTTTTCCATTTCTGACAGCAATCCGGCTTTATTCGCTTCTGAAAGATTGACTGATTTTCCCTGTAAAGTTCCAACTGAACCTATGATCGTGGCGATTGGCGTGCGCAATTCATGCGAAAGCGAATCTAATAATGTGTTGTACAATTTCATTGTGCTTATCCGCGCTTCTTTTACCTGAACGATTTGTTCGGCTTTGCGGATTTTGTACGTCAGTACCGCGTTGATGAGCGCGATGACGAAGAACATCAGCAGTAATAATGCGTCTTCGGCTTTGTCAATATGAAAATTGTAATACGGCTTGATGAAGAAAAAATCGAGTGTGAGCGCGCTGATTATCGCGGCAAGCAAAACCGGAAGGATTTCGAGGAAAATCGCCAAAAGCGAAACTACGACGAGTAACACATAACCGACGACTTTGTAATCGACCAAATCCCGTATCAACAAGCACAAAATCGAAACCAATCCGACAGAAAATAAGCTAACTAAGTATTGATTTTGTTTTTTTGTATGTTTTAAAAACTGTTTCAAAATGCTGTTATTTGATGGGACAAAGTTAAATTATAAGTTGTAAGTATTTTGTAATATTAGTGGCTTACAGTATAAAGATTTTATAAAGAAATGTGCCGCACATCTTGAACTTAGAAGAAAATAAACCGGGTCAGTTAAAAAACTTTAACAATTTTTACGGGCAACCCGTAACCAAGATTTTCATATTTTTCGTAGGGATGCTACAACCCCTTCCCTGAAGGTAAAATACAAATTTTATCAATCGGTTGTATTACGGGAAAGCCGTAGAAATTGTTAAACTTTCGATTAAAATTAACCACATCCCATATCCGCTAAAAACGCCTAAAACGTAATCAATCATTGAAATCCTTAAGTTGTAAATCAAGTTATTTCGACTTTTGACTTTTGACTTTTGACTTTTCACTACTTTTACATTTCCAAAAAACACACTATGTCTGTAGCCAAAAAAGATTACAAGAGAATTACGACCAAGTCGCTGATTGACATGAAAGCCAATGGCGAGAAAATTTCGATGCTTACTGCTTACGATTTTACGATGGCGAAAATCGTAGACACCGCAGGCGTTGACGTAATTTTAGTCGGTGATTCTGCGTCGAATGTTATGGCGGGTCACGAAACAACTTTGCCGATTACGCTCGACCAGATGATTTATCATGCGTCGTCGGTAGTGAGGGCAGTTGAGCGCGGACTCGTAGTCGTAGATCTCCCTTTCGGAAGTTACCAATCTGATTCAAAAGAAGCGTTGCGCTCTTCTATCAGGATTATGAAGGAAAGCGGCGGCCATGCCGTAAAACTCGAAGGCGGCAGCGAAATCAAGGATTCCATCAAAAAGATATTGAATGCCGGGATTCCGGTGATGGGGCATTTGGGATTGACACCACAATCTATCTATAAATTTGGGACTTACACCGTTCGCGCCAAAGAAGATGCCGAGGCTGAAAAATTGCTCGAAGATGCGAAATTACTCGAAAAACTAGGCTGTTTTGCATTGGTTTTGGAGAAATCCCGGCGCATTTAGCAGAGAAAGTCGCCAAAAGCATTTCCATTCCCGTGATCGGAATCGGTGCCGGTGGCGGTGTTGACGGACAGGTTTTGGTGATTCACGATATGTTGGGAATGAATAATGAATTCAGTCCGCGCTTTTTACGAAGGTATTTGGATTTATATGCGCAGATGACAGGCGCTATTGGAAAATATGTGAATGATGTGAAATCGAAGGATTTCCCGAATGCATCGGAGCAATACTAAACAAAATTTCTAAAAAACATTTTCATTGCTAGGCACGAAGCAATCTTTTCACATAACTATTAACTTCAACAGATTGCTTCGTACCTCGCAATGACGCAATACACAACAATTCAAGAATTGAAAATCATTTCTACGAAAGAAAACCTGCAAATCCTCCACGAAGACAACCACATCATTGTTATCAATAAACGCGTAGGCGACATTGTTCAGGGCGATAAAACCGGGGACAAACCGCTTTCAGACGTTGTAAAGGAATACCTCAAGGACAAATACAACAAACCAGGCGAAGTATTTTTGGGCGTCGTGCACCGGCTTGACCGCCCGACAACCGGAATTGTAGTTTTCGCACGGACTTCCAAAGCATTAACGCGATTAAACGAGCTTTTCAAAAACCGCGAAACCCAAAAAACGTATTGGGCAGTCGTAAAAAATAAACCGCCAAAAAACGAAGACAAACTCTTGCATTTCCTCAAGAGGAACGAAAAAAACAATACTTCGAAAGCGCATTTAAAAGAAGTGCCTGACAGTAAAATCGCCAGCCTCGATTACAAAATCATTAGTGAACTCAATAGTTATTTTGCGCTTGAGATCAATCTCCATACCGGACGGCACCACCAAATCCGCGCACAATTGTCTGCCATTGGAAGTCCGATTAAAGGCGATTTGAAATACGGCTTCGACCGCAGTAATCCAGATGGCGGTATTCATTTGCACGCCCGAAAACTCAATTTCACGCATCCTGTTTCAAAGGAAAATCTGACCATTGTCGCGCCGGTTCCTGATGATGTGATTTGGAAAGCTGTTGAGAAATAGTAGTCAGTATTCAGTATTCAGTGAACCCAAATCAGTGTTCAAAAAACTGAATACCGAAAACTGAATACTGAACACTAATTTTGTATATTTGGTTAACTCAAAAAACTAAATACATGAAAAAAATTACTTTATTACTTTGCACTGCATTTGTCCTGCCCGCGATGGCGCAGGAACATTTTTCGGCAATCAGTACTTCAAAAAGGGTCGGGATTCTTAATGGTAACGTCAATCCGTCAGAATTTGCCAACCTCGGCAGCAGGGTTGAGATCCAGTTGTTCGGTTTAAGCGTGAACGCTTCGAGCAACAAGGTGGGTTTCAGCGATTTGGTAAATGGCGAAGATGTTGAAGATTTGATGTTTTCTGGTAGCAAAGCGGTTGATTTCACAACCAATGCAGAGCTTGCTTTGCCAGGCGTAGCGTTTAAAGCATTAGGTTGGGGATTTGCAGTCACTTCAGGAGCGCACGTTACTGCCAACGTAATTGGTGTAAATTCCGATTTAGGACGCGCTTTAGTAGGAGATAGCGATATCGATGCGCAAACTGCAGCAAATATCATTGAAAATTCAGGAAACCAGCGTATCAACGCGACGACTTGGGGCGAAATTGGATTCTCCGCAGCGAGAAAGATTTACGAAAATGACAAGCATAGATTTAATGCGGGACTGACGCTGAAATTACTATTTCCTGGTTCTTATGCCAACTTCGGTGCTTCACAATTCAACGGAACCATCAGCTATGAGCCGGGCGGGCCATACCTTTCTAATGCCAGTGCCAACCTGAATGTTGCCTATTCCGGAAGCCTTGCAGACAATTTTACAGATACAAGCGATTATACAAGTTCACTTTTTGGCAATCTTAAAGGAATGGCGGGCGATATTGGTTTCGATTACCAATTGAAATCCGGAAGCGGTTATAAATTAAAAGTCGGACTTGCCGTAAAAAATATGGGAAGCATGACGTTTAAATCAGATAAAAATTCGTCAACAGATTATCAATTGAGTATCACGGGTACAGATAGGTTAAATCTGAATGATTTTAATGATTCCGAAAGTCTTTCAGATGTTGAGGAAGTTTTGATTACCAGAGGATTTTTGGATAAATCATCTCCGGAAAAAACCAATTTCAAAGTAAAACTACCAACCGTTTTAAACCTTTACGCAGATTACAACATCCTGCCAACATTAAATGTTACGCTGTTCTTACAACAGAAAATGAACAAAGACGAGAAAAACGACCAGGTAGCGTCACAGAATATTTTCTCCATCACGCCGCGTGTGAACATCAGCTTCTTTGAAGCATTTTTACCGGTTTCATTTAACGAAATTTCAGGAACAACCGCCGGTTTCGGATTCAGGCTTGCAGGATTTTATCTCGGTTCAAATTCTGTGCTGACAGCCATCGGCGACGGAAAACAAGCCGACGCTTACCTCGGTTACCGCTTCGGGTTTTTATAATCCATACACCAAAAAACATCTTATTTCTTAAATGGATTACAGGAACAACATCAATTTCAGGAAAAAGACACTTATAAAGCTACTCCACAATATCATGCTTCACGAAGATGCTATTGTGGAGGCTTTGTATAAGGATTTTCGCAAACCGGCTTTCGAGGCTGTCATGACCGAAACTTCTTATGTGATTTCTGATTTGAAAAACACGCTCAACAACATGAATTCGTGGGCGAAACCGAAAAAGGTTTTTCCGTCGCTGCTCAATTTTCCTTCAAGGGATTACATTTACAGCGAACCTTACGGAAAAGTCCTGATCATTGCGCCGTGGAATTATCCGTTTCAATTGGCGATGTGCCCGATGATTGCGGCGGTTGCGGCAGGAAACTCGGTCGTGTTAAAACCTTCTGAACATACGCCGGCGACTTCTTCCATCATTGCTAAAATCATCCGCGAAACTTTTGAAGTGCAGCACGTTTTGGCAGTTTTAGGCGATGCGGCACTGGCGCAGGATTTACTCAAAAAACGCTGGGATTACATTTTTTTTACCGGAAGCGTGAATGTTGGAAAAATCATAGCCAAAGCCGCTGCTGAAAATCTGACGCCTGTTACATTGGAATTAGGAGGAAAAAATCCGTGTATCGTTGACCAAACAGCAAACCTGCCTTTGGCCGCAAGAAGAATCGTCTGGGAAAATTCATCAATGCCGGGCAAACCTGCATCGCACCTGATTATATTTTGGTGCAAAGCAATATGAAGCATAAATTTGTGCAACTGCTTCAGGAAGAAATCACAAAAGCTTATGGTGAAAACCCGGAACTTTCTCCGGATTTTGCGCGCATCATCAACAAAGAAAACTGGGAACGGCTTACGAAAATGATTGTTCCCTTTAAGGTAATTGCCGGCGGCGCATCCAACGAAGAGGAAAAGTACATCGCTCCTACCCTGATTGATGAAAATGATGTTGACAGCGATTTAATGAAAGGAGAAATTTTGGGCAAATACTGCCAATACTGACTTACGATAACCAAACTGATTTAAAAAGAATCATTTCGAAATATGAAAAACCGCTGTCATTATATGTTTTTACCGACGATACCATTTTTGCCGAAACGATGATCCGGAATTTCTCATTCGGCGGTGGCTGCGTTAACGACACCGTAATTCATTTCAGCAATAACAGGCTTCCGTTTGGCGGCGTCGGGCATTCAGGAATGGGCGCTTACCACGGCAAGGCGAGTTTCGATACATTTTCACACAAGAAAGCAATTGTTAAAAAAGCCAATTGGCTCGATATCACGATTCGTTACGCGCCTTACAAGAAGAAACTCAAACTCATCCGCAGATTATTCAAATGGATTTAGGTTTTCGGATTGATTCTTAAATTTCTCCGCAACATTTATTATTATTGCACAACTAAACCACACCAATGAAAACCACACAGGAAAAATTAATTGAAATAAAAAGCCACGGATACGAATTCAATTTCGGGCAGGTATTTGAACAAACTTTTGAAAATTACAAGAAAATCGCGCTTTTGGGCGGCGTCGTCATGCTTGTTTTTGTAATCATCCTTCTGATTATCTCTACCGGACTCAGCGCAATATTGGGCATGGCTACTTTTATGTCGGGAGATTTGACGGGTTGGAGAACAACTGTTGATACCGGCAGCCTCACAGCATTTTCACTAATTTCAAAAGTCGGCGTAGCGATTCTTACCGCAGGTTTTGTAGCGCCGGTAACTGCCGGAGTATTGCAGATGGCGCACAATGCCGAAACTTATAAGGAATTTAGTTTCGCTACAGCATTTGAACATTATAAATCCGGGCATTTCAAAAACCTGTTCATTGCATCGTTGGTCATATCGTTGTTCAGCCAGGCGTTTCAGGTAGCTTTTGATATGGTGCGTTTGTACAGCGATTTTCCGATGGATTATATCATTCCGTTTGCGCTGCTGAATGCTGTTTTAGGTGCGGTGATTTGGTTACTGATGCTATTTTCAATTCCACTCATCATTTTCGGAAAACTCAGCGCAAGCGAGGCCATCAAAGGCAGCATGATGCTTGTAATAAAAAGATTCTGGGTGATATTATTTCTTTCTATAATCGTATTTATTTGTGCGTGTCTGGGAATAATCGGCTTGTGCATCGGAGTGTTTTTTACGATGCCAATCATTTATTCTTTCCAATATATTGCTTATCGCACCGCTGTAGATATTGACGAAGTCGACGAAATGGACGAAATTGGTTTTAGCGAGGACAGCCGTTTCGAATAAATAAATTCACAACAAGATTTCATCCCGCAGGATTTTTATCACTGCGGGATTTTTTTTGAATGCAAATAGCGAGTGTATTGGCATATTGGCTATATTTACTAGACTATTTGATTTGGTTTATGCGAATCTAGAATCAATTATATGAACAAAGTATATAATTTTTTATTTGCAGCAATTCCATTTTACAACAAGTGGTGGGTGATTTTCATTTCATTTTGCCTGCTCTGTGTGATATTCCTGACCATCTTCAGGAAAATTTCCTATGCGAAAAGGGAATTTGTTTCTTCCTATAAAATCAACCAGATTGAAACCGAACAATACCGCATGTATTTGCTGTTTTTCGGTACGATGTTTCCGTTTACAGAATTATTCCTCGAAGTTTTTAACGGCCGCAGGCAAAGTGAATTCCTGGTTAATTCGGCAATCGGCATCATCCTTATTTTTATTTATTTCTTTCATTCGAAAATAAGATTTCTCAGGAACCATTTCCGTACCATATTCATTGTAAACTATATCTGCCTTGCTTTTTTCACGGTATATAAATTGACTACATCGCCTTTTGAACTCGTCACATTTGCTGAATTTCTTATAATATTTTTCTTCGCGCCAAGCATATTTCAAACATTGCGCAGTTACTGGCTTTTTGTCGCCGTTTTTGCAGTTTTTTTCCTGATGATGTACCAACTCGGGCAATTCGAAGTGCATGTGCTGATTACGGTTTTGTATTCATTGCTGTTCATTCTTGTCATCCACTATATCCGGCACACCGTTTTATTGAATTCACAGGACAAATTCCTGTTCGCAAATGAAATCGTCAACCGCGGGAACTCGCTTATCCTCGGAACGAATAAAAAAGGTGAATTGTCTTATTGCAGCGACAGTATTTTTTCGATTTTAGGGTACAAACCTGCGGAAGTCATGGGCATGAATTTCTGGAAACTTACCGAAGACCCTGAATTCATTGGCGAAAGGTACCACGACAATTACGTCGATGAAAGGCTTTATATCCGTAAGCTCAAATGCCGCAGCGGCGAATACAAATTCATCCAATGGAAAGACAAAAAATACAACGAAAACCTGATTATCGGGATTGGGCAGGATGTAACAGACCAGATTGAAATACAAAACCAGTACCGGAATCTCATCCAGACAGCAACAGATATCATTTTTGAAGTCAATGACGACGGCGATTTTACGTTCGTAAACGAATTCACGATACATTTTCTCGGGTTTGAAATGAAAGAAATTCTCGGTAAAAACTACAAGGATTTTGTGCGTGCCGATTTCGTCGACGATGTGACGCAATTGTATGAAAACCTGACTGAAAATGAAAATGATTTTCCGACCGTCGAATTTCCGATGCATAAGAAAAACGGCGAGGAAATCTGGGTCTCGCAACGCGTAATCGCCCGTCGGAACAGCGTTGGTGAGATCATCGGCTATTCCGGAATCGCGCGTGATATCACAAAAGTAAAGAACCTGAAATCTGAAAACCTTTCGCGCCAGAAAAAAATTGAAAAATACAATATCACGATTAATAAACTTTCTACAACCAATTATTCCAACCAGAAAGACCTTACGGCGATATTGCAGCTAATACTCAAGAGTGTTGCAAAACATTCTGCCGCAGAACGCGTCAGTTATTGGGATTATACGCCCGAAAATATCACTTGCCTGTGTTTGTATGATTTGCCCGCCAATGCATTTTCAAAAGGACAGGTTTTTTATAAATCAGATTATCCGGTTTATTTTCGCGCGCTTGAAAATGACAAGCTCATTATCGCCTCTGATGCCCACAATCACAGGGAAACGAAGGAATTCCGGGACAATTATTTTACAAAAAACAGCATACTTTCATTGCTCGATGTGGCCATTATCATTAACGGAACGATTTCCGGAATACTGTGTTTTGAAAGTACTACAAAACGAAATTTCGATAACGAAGACATCAGTTTTATCCGTTCAATCGCCGATATTATTTCGCTTGCCATCGAAGCCCAGAAAAGAAAAACTGTCGAACAAAAACTGGCTTATAAAAGCGAATTGCTTTCGTGCATGTCTTTGTGTACCGATAAATTCCTGCTCAAAAGCGATGCGCGGGAAATGTTCCTTGAAACCTTTGAAATCTTTGGAAAAGCAACCAATGCCGACCATGTTTACTATTATTCCAACGATCCGAAAACCAACCTCATCAGCCAGCAATTCAAATGGACAAATCCTGTCTTAACGCCAAGAATTGTTGAGTTGCAGAAATTCACGCATGAGCAATTATACCAGATTACAACCAACCTGAAGCGGCCATTTATTGCCATCACATCACAACTTGAGGATAATTTTTTCAAAAGATTGCTGATTGACGCAGAAGTAAAATCTGTACTGATATTGCCAATCCTGCAGAAAAACATATTCACCGGATTTGTCGCTTTTGACCAGTGCAGCCATGAGCGCATCTGGACCGAAGATGAAGTTTATATTTTGCAGACATTAGCCAACAACATCGCTTCTGCAATCGAAAGAAACCTCAACGAAAATATCATTTATGAAAGTGAGGAAAAATTCAAATTGCTCGCCAACAACATTCCGGGAACCGTTTATCTGTCTAAAAATGACGAAAACTGGTCGACAATCTATATCAACGACCAGATTGAAAAACTGACCGGTTACAGCAAAAAGGATTTTCTCAAAGGTAACATAAGTTATCGAAAACTCATCCATCATGAAGACCGCGAACGCGTGATGAACCAGATCAATCATTCGCTTTTCAGCCGGCGCGCTTTTAACATGTCGTACCGCATCCAGCGCAAAAACGGAGAATTCGTATGGGTTGAAGAATTTGGCGACACCATTATCATTGATAATAAAATTGCATTCATCGAAGGCATTTTTATCGATATTACTGAGAGAAAACAAACCGAAACCGTTATCAAAGCCAAAGAATTGGCCGAAGCCGCCAACAAAGCAAAATCGGAATTTTTGGCGAATATGAGCCACGAAATCCGCACGCCGCTCAACGGGATCATCGGATTTACCGATTTGCTGATGAAGACCAATCTCGAGAATATCCAGGAAAAATATATGGTTACCATCAACCAATCGGCCAATTCATTGCTCGACATCATCAATAATATTCTTGATTTCTCAAAGATTGAAGCCGGAAAACTCGATCTCGACGTGCATAAATATGACGTCGTCGAAGTGCTGCAGCAGGTAATCGACCTGATTTCATTTGAATCTTCACAGAAAAAAATTGAACTCGAATTGACCATCGCGCCTGAAGTTCCTAAATATGTCTGGACAGATGCTGTAAGACTCAAGCAAATTCTCATCAACCTGCTTGGCAATGCCGTGAAATTCACAGAAAAAGGCAAAATAGAGCTCGAAGTCATGCTGCAAAGAAAAATATCCGAAACGAAAAACACCCTCCGGTTTTCAGTCAAGGACACCGGAATCGGGATTTTAAAAGAAAACCAGAAGAAAATTTTCAAGGCTTTTTCACAGGAAGACAATTCGACAACCCGCAAATTTGGCGGCACCGGACTCGGCCTCACCATTTCCAACCAATTGTTAAGCTTGATGGACAGCAGTCTGCAGCTCGAAAGTGAAATTGCACAAGGAAGCGTTTTTTATTTTGACGTTGTGTTAAATACTTCAAAAGAGACCGTTTATGAACCCGGAAATTACCCTAACTTTATAGAAGCGACAAATAGTGACGATATGCCTGCAAATTTCAGCCTTGCCGAAAATCTTAAAATCTTAGTGGCCGAAGACAATAAAATCAACATGCTGCTGATTAAAACCATCATCAAAAATATCCTGCCGAACGCCTCGATTACTGAAGCCAATAATGGCGAAAAAGCTGTCGAAGCATTCAAAAACCTGTCGCCCGACCTCGTTTTTATGGACATCCAAATGCCGCTCATGAACGGCTACGAAGCCACTCAGGAAATCCGAAAGCTGCCAATCGGCGCAGCAACGCCAATCATCGCCCTCACCGCCGGAACCGTTAAAGAAGAAAAAGACCGTTGCCTTGAAGCCGGGATGAATGATTATGTCACCAAACCAATCATTAAAGGCACGATAGAAGATGTCATCCAGAAATGGATAAAAAAAGAAACAGCATAAAAAAGAAACTATGAGATGGTCAGGAAGAAGACAAAGCGATAATGTAGAGGACAGAAGAGGCATGTCTGGCGGAAAAATAGTGGCCGGAGGCGGTATCATCGGTGTGATTATACTCGTTGTCAATATGCTCATGGGCGGCGATCCCGAGCAATTAATCGACGGGTTACAGCAGACCTCTCCAACCCAAACCCGCGAACTCACCACCGAAGAAAAGCAGGAAGGCGATTTCATCAACGCGCTTGTGGTAGACAACGAAGATGTGTGGGCGAAAATCCTTTCTGATAATAATGTGCAATATACCGCACCGAAGCTAGTGCTGTTCAGCAATAATGTTGATACCGGTTGCGGCAGTGCGACTTCTGCTGCCGTCCGTTTTACTGCCCTGAAGACCAGACCGTTTACATGGATATGGTTTTCTTTCAGGAATTACAATCCCGATTCGGCGCTAAAGGCGGAGATTTTGCAGTGGCTTATGTTGTCGCGCATGAAGTCGGGCATCACATACAAACCCTTCTGGGCACATCCCAAAAGGTGAACCGCATGCAGCAAAACGCCTCTGAAACCGAAGCCAACAAACTTTCTGTCGCCTTAGAATTGCAAGCCGATTTTTACGCCGGCGTTTGGACGCACCACGACCAGAAAATGAAAAATATCCTTGAAGAAGGAGATATCGAAGAAGCGTTAAGTGCAGCCAATGCCGTTGGCGATGATGCTTTACAAAAGAAACTACAAGGTGAAGTCACACCTGATTCCTTTACCCACGGCACTTCACAACAACGGATGTACTGGTTCAAAAAAGGCTTTGAAACCGGTGATATCAAGCAAGGCAATACCTTTGAAACTTTAGGGCTTTAGTTTTTTGGGCGAACGGCCGGGTTATCCGCTGTAGCTGCCCACGCGCTAAAGGAGCGCGAGAAAGGATGCCGCTGCTACCCCTGTCGCAGATCCTGCTTCAATTAACTTCTGGTTTAAAATAACATCATCGCCCGTTAGTTAAACTTCCTCGGCGGTTCGCTGATGCGCTTCGCCGGTTAGTTACCGTGGCTCGCCCGATGTTTACCATTCTTCGCCTGATGTTTGATAACGCCCGCCCTCTGTTTATATCCCCTCGCCCGGTGTTTGACGTCCCTCGCTCATTATTTACTGTCCTTCGCCGGCGAAGCCATTTAAACATCGGGCGAAGTGATTCAAATACCAGGCGATGAATATTAAAGAACAACTGAAACACTATAGATACTGTTCACTGAACACCGATCACTGAACACTGAACACCGATCACTGACCACTCACTCACCCCAGCCATCCATCACGATCCAAACTCCTGTACTGAATCGCTTCGCCAATATGCGACGCATTAATCACTTCCGATTCCTCTAAATCTGCAATAGTCCGCGATACTTTTAAAATCCTGTCGTAGGCACGTGCCGACAAATTAAGCCGTTCCATAGCGGTTTTAAGCAATTGCAGTGAAGCTTCATCGAGTCGGCAGAATTCCCTGATCAATTTCGAGCTCATCTGCGCATTATAATTCACCGATTCCGTTTCTTCAAAACGCTTCGACTGGAATTCCCGCGCTTTGGTCACACGCTGCCTTATCTCAGCACTGGTTTCGGATTTTCTTTCTTCAGACAATTTATCAAAAGGTACGGGCGTCACTTCGATATGAATGTCAATACGGTCGAGCAACGGAACGGAAATCTTGCTCAGGTACCGCTGCATTTCATTCGGAGAAGAAGTTACCGGCGCATTGGGGTCGTTAAAAAATCCACCCGGACTCGGATTCATACTCGCTACCAACATAAATGACGATGGATACGTAACTGTGAATTTCGCCCTCGAGATCGTTACTTCGCGGTCTTCGAGCGGCTGCCGCATGACTTCAAGGACATCGCGCTTGAATTCAGGCAATTCATCCAGAAACAGAACGCCGTTGTGCGCCATGCTGATTTCGCCGGGTTGTGGATAACTGCCGCCGCCAACAAGCGCTACATTAGAAATCGTGTGATGCGGACTACGGAATGGCCTTTGGTTCATCAACCCGACTTCCTTTAATTTTCCCGCAACACTGTGGATTTTTGTAGTTTCGAGGGCTTCACGCAACGTCATCGGTGGTAAAATCGTCGGCAGTCTTTTGGCAAGCATTGTTTTTCCGGCACCAGGCTGCCCAATTAAAATAATGTTATGCCCACCTGCCGCGGCGATTTCCATACAACGCTTGATGCCTTCCTGTCCTTTTACATCCGAAAAATCAAATTCAGGAAAATCTAAGGTTTTGTAAAATTCGGCGCGCGTATCTATGACAGTTGGTTCGATTGATCCTTTTCCGCTGAAGAAGTCGATGACTTGTTGCAGGCTTTCAATTCCATAAACATCAATGCCCGAAACGATGGCGGCTTCTTTGACATTCTGAATGGGCAGGAAAAAACCCTTGAAGCCTTCTTCTTTCGCTTTAATCGCGATTGGCAGCGCACCTTTTATCGGTTGCAGGCTTCCATCGAGCGACAATTCGCCCATAATGATATAATTTGCAATTTCATCTGTTTGTATTTGTCCCGAAGCGACGAGAATGCCCATTGCCAACGTCAGGTCATAAGAAGAACCTTCCTTTCGCAAATCGGCGGGTGCCATGTTGATGATGATTTTTTTGCCGGGCATTGAAAACCCGTTGTTCTGGAGTGAGGCAGCGATGCGGTAACTGCTTTCCTTTACGGCATTGTCGGGCAGTCCGACGAGATGGTAACCGATTCCTTTGTCAATATTGACTTCGACGGTAATTGTTGTGGCTTCGACACCGAAAACGGCGCTTCCGAATACTTTTGTGAGCATGGCGTGTATGATTTAAATTGGCTTGTATGAGATAAAAGTAGTAAAAACTTCCTTAAATAAGAGACAGTTCCGTTTTTTCTTTGATTAACGGAAATCATTCCTTTAATTTGATAAACCTATACCAAACCAATGAAAAAAATCTTACTACTATTTTTTTTCCTGTCGCTGATGCAAGTCCGCGCGCAGGTTTACTTCCCTAATAATGAAAGCGTAAAGAGCAAGAACAACAATTACACCGCACTGACCAACGCAAAAATCTTCATTACGTCGACGCAAATTGTCGAAAAAGGCACTTTGCTGATTCAGGATGGAAAAGTGATTGCGGTTGGAAATGCTGTTGCAATTCCGAAAAATTCAGTAATCATCGACCTTTCCGGAAAATCAGTTTACCCTTCATTCATTGATGTTTACACAAGTTTCGGCATCCAGAAACCAGAACGCGGCAACTTTGGTCGCGATCCGCTTTACGACACCAAGCGCACCGGTTTTTACTGGAACGAACACATCCGCTCGACGGTAAATGCCATCAACTCCTTTCAATATGACAGTGACAAAGCTGAAGAATATTTAAAAGCAGGTTTCGGCGTTGTCGGCGTAAGCGTCCAGGATGGCATCGCGCGCGGGACAGGCGCTTTGGTGGCACTCAACAATTTTGAAAATGAAAAAAGATTCCTCTCAACCGCTATTACGAATAATTTCAGTTTCTCAAGAAGCGTCACCACGAATCAGGCTTATCCCGGCTCGCTGATGGGGATGATGGCTTTGTTGCGCCAACTTAATTACGATAAAATCTGGTATAAAAACGGCAATTCCGACACTAAAGATTTGTCACTCGAAGCGCTTATCAAAAATGACAATCTTGTTCAGGTATTTGATTCCGGAGACAAGCAGAACAGCCTTCGTGCGGCAAAACTCGGTAAGGAATTCGGGGTTAATTATGTATTGAAAGGCAGCGGCAATGAGTTTGAAATTATTGACGATATTAAAAAGACGAATGCCAAATTCATCATTCCGGTTAATTTTCCGAAAGCTTACGATGTTTCCGACCCCTATCAGGCAAACCAAATCGATTTATCCGAATTGCGTTTCTGGAACCAGGCACCAACCAACCTGAAAGTATTATCTGAAAATGGCGTCACTTTCGCCCTTACGACCGATAAATTAAAGAAACCTGAAGAATTCATGACCAATTTATTGCAGGCAATTTTCTTTGGCTTCGACAAGACTAAAGCGCTTGAAGCATTGACAACGATTCCGGCAGCAATCATCGGGAAAAGCAATGAAATCGGGAGTTTGAAGGTTGGCAGTTTCGCGAATTTCACGATTACATCCGGCGAAATTTTCGATGAGAAAACCATACTTTATGAAAATTGGGTACAAGGCAATAAATTTGTAGTCAATGAAATGACCGCAAAAGATGTCAGAGGCAGTTATAATCTTCAAATCGGCAGCGAGAATTACAAATGGAAAATCGAGGGCGACGAAATGGCCTCGCCGAAATCAGAAGTTGTTGCAGTGGCTGACGGTACAAAACTCAATTCAAAGATCAGCATCAACAACAACTGGATTTCCACCGTTTTAAAACCACAGGATACAACCGGAACGAGATTTATCCGTTTTTCAGGATATGTCGAAAATACAGAGAAACTTTCAGGAAAAGCCGTTTTATTTGACGGGAGTGAGGTGCAATGGTCAGCTGTAAAAGTGAGTCCGTTTGTCAAGGAAATCGATTCGTCTGAGGCACCGAAGCCGCGTTATGTATTGCCTGTAACCTTTCCGAACGAACCTTTCGGAAGTACAGCAAAAGCCACAGCACAAAATATGCTTTTCAAAAATGCCACCGTGCTGAACCAACGAAAAAGAAGGCATCCTTGAAGAAGCTGATGTTTTGGTGAAAAACGGAAAAATCGCCGCAGTTGGTAAAAACCTCAGCGACCCAACGGCACAAACGATTGATGCAAAAGGAAAGCACTTAACGAGCGGCATTATCGACGAGCATTCGCACATCGCAATCACGCGCGGCGTCAATGAAGGTGGGCATAATTCAAGCGCCGAAGTTTCGATACAGGATGTTGTAAACCCTGAGGATGTCAGCATTTACCGTGATTTGGCCGGTGGTGTTACAACTTCGCAATTATTGCACGGTTCAGCCAATCCAATTGGCGGGCAATCGGCAATCGTAAAATGGAAATGGGGATTGCCGGCATCGGAAATGTTGTATAAAAACCAACCGAAATTCATCAAATTCGCTTTGGGCGAAAACGTCAAGCAGGCGAATTGGGGCATCAACAATCCGACGCGTTTTCCGCAGACAAGAATGGGTGTTGAGCAGGTTTTTACAGATTATTTCCAGCGTGCGAAAGAATATGATGCCGTGTGGAAACAATACAATTCCAATCCGAAAAAGATAAGAATAAAGCGCCGCGTGTCGACTTGGAATTACAGACATTAGCAGAAATCCTCAACAAAGAGCGCTTTATCACTTGCCATTCGTATGTCGCTTCAGAAATCCTGATGCTGATGAATGTTGCAGAAAAATTCAATTTCCGTGTGAACACTTACACGCATATCCTCGAAGGTTATAAAGTTGCCGACAAAATGAAAGAGCATGGCGTTGGCGCATCGACATTTTCTGACTGGTGGGCTATAAGTTTGAAGTGAATGATGCGATTCCGTACAACCGGCCATCATGCACAATGCGGGACTCGTGGTCGCATACAATTCTGACGATGCGGAAATGTCAAGGCGATTGAACCAGGAAGCGGCAAAAGCGGTTAAATACGGCAATATTTCTGAAGAAGAAGCGTGGAAATTCGTAACGCTAAATCCGGCGAAATTGCTGCATATTGATGATAAAGTCGGCAGTATTAAAGTCGGAAAAGATGCTGATTTAGTACTTTGGAACGACAATCCGCTTTCGATATATGCCAAACCTGAAAAAACAATCATCGAAGGCGTCGTTTATTTCGATTTGAAAAAAGATGAAGAATTACGAAATGCCGTCACAAGAGACCGAAACCTGATCATCGGCCAGCTGATGCAGGAAAAAAATAAGGGTATGGAAACGCAGAAACCAAAGAAAACCCCAAAAAAGAATACCACTGCGATACTTTAGAGCCATAAGACATGAAAAAAATAAATCTTATAATTTTAGCTTTTTGTTTCGGAATTACCGCAAATGCCCAGCAGATTCCGGTGCCGAAACAAACAAAATCGATCCTGATTCTTAACGGAACTGCCCATCTGGGCAATGGCAAAGTGATTGAAAACAGTGCCATTGGTTTTAAGGATGGAAAAATAACTTTGGTAGCCGATTCAAAAATTATCCGGCTTGCTTCAGATGCGTATGATATTACAATTGATGCCACCGGAAAGCACGTTTATCCGGGATTCATCGCGCCAAATTCGACTTTAGGATTGGTAGAAATTGATGCCGTGAAAGCGTCTGACGATCAGGAAGAAATTGGCGGACTGAACCCGAATGTAAGAAGCATCATCGCTTATAATCCGGAGTCGAAAGTAATTGAAACCGTTCGCCCTAATGGTATTCTGATGGCGCAGGTGGCGCCGCGTGGCGGCAGGATTTCCGGAACTTCATCTGTTGTACAACTCGATGCCCTGGTCGTGGAAAGATGCCATCCTGAAAGAGAATGATGGCATCCACCTGAATTTTCCTGAGACTTTTGCAAGAGATTGGGAAAACGATGGTGTGATTGGCTCCAATAAAGATTACATGAAGCAAATTGACGAAATCAGGAATTTTTTAACGGCATCAAAAGCTTATAACAGCGATAAGTCTACCGAAAGAAATCTCGTTTTTGAAAGTGCGAAGGGATTGTATGATGGCACAGAAATCCTTTACATCCACGCTGATGAAGAAAAGCAGATTATTGATGCCATTTCACTTTTTAAAGAAACCGGTGTTGTAAAAATGGTTGTCGTTGGCGGTTATGAAGCGTATAAAACAGCTGGTTTGTTACAACAAAATCATATCGGCGTTTTGCTCAGAAGAGTTCACGACGTACCCCAAAGTGACGAGCAGGATGTAGATTTACCTTACAAACTCGCAAAATTGCTGACCGATAAAGGCGTAATCGTCGGCCTTGAAAACAGTGGCGACATGGAAAGGATGAATACCAGAAATCTTCCGTTTTTGGCGGGAACCTGTGCCGCCTATGGTTTAAGCAAGGAAGATGCATTGAAGCTCATTACTTTAAATACTGCGCAATTGTTAGGCATCGATAGTTTCTGCGGCAGTTTAGAGCAAGGCAAAGATGCGACCTTATTCATTTCTGAAGGCGATGCGCTTGATATGCGCACGAACAAACTTACAAAGGCTTTCATTCAGGGAAGAGACATCAGTTTGAAAACACACCAGAGTGAATTGAATGAGAAGTATAAGGAAAAGTATGGGCAGAAATAATTAGTAATTATCAAAAAATAAAGAAAGCCGGAAACGTTATGTTTACCGGCTTTCTTTATTTTTATACGTAATATTTACTTCTTAAAATTTGCAATTCCAGTCTTCAACCATTCCAGATATTCATCTGCAGGAACATAACTCGAAGTCGGCGTTTCTACATTCAGGCTGTTGCCTTCCAGATCAATCAAAACATACAACGGCTGTGTGTTGGTTTTGTATTTCGTAATCATGAAATCAGTCCATTTATCGCCGATGGTTTCAATCGCATCGCCATCTTTAGTTGTAAATTGTTTGTCTTTCGGCAACTCACGCTTGTCATCCACATACAAAGAAATCAGGACGATATCATTTTTCATTATTTTGAGGATGTCTTCGCGCGACCATACGAAATTCTCCATTTTTCGGCAATTTACGCAAGCCCAGCCTGTAAAATCAAGCAATACGGGTTTGTTTTGCTTTTTGGCATAAGCCATTCCGGTTTCATAATCATCAAAAGTTACGATGCCATGCGGACCTGATTTTGAGCCTTGAGGTAAGTTGGCAGTTACAGCTGTTGCGCTACCGCCCTCTCCTATTCCATGCGGACTCTCACTGTATTCCATCGGAGGTGGAAACGCGCTGATCAATTTCAGCGGTGCGCCCCAAAGTCCCGGAATCAAATATATCGTGAATGTCAAAACCAGTAGGCCCAGCATCAGTCTTCCAACAGAAATTGACGGCAGCGGACTGTCATGCGGCATGGTAATTTTTCCGAATAAATACAGTGATAAAGTTCCAAAAACGGCAATCCAGATGGCAAGGAAAACTTCCCTTTCCAGTAAATGCATCTGCAAAACCAAATCTGCATTGGAGAGGAATTTAAATGCCAATGCCAATTCAAGAAATCCTAAAAATACTTTTACGGTGTTGAGCCAGCCGCCTGATTTCGGAAGTGTATTGAGCCAGCCCGGGAACATTGCGAACAACATGAAAGGCAGTGCAATTGCCAATGAAAATCCGAACATTCCAACTATTGGCGCGATACCGCCTTTAGAAGCAGATTCGACAAGTAACGTACCTACAATGGCCTGTACATGAAAACGAAACGATCGCCAATGCCAGCGCCATGAACAATATCCCTACAATTCCGCCTCTGTCGGCTTGCCTGTCAACTTTATTCGCCCATGAATTTGGCAGCATGATTTCAAAAGCGCCTAAGAATGAAACGGCAAAAAAGATCAATAAGATAAAAAACACGATGTTAAACCAAACGTTTGTGGCCAGAGCATTCAAGGCATCCGCACCAAAAATCGCAGTAACTACCAAACCTAACGCCACATAAATAAATATGATTGAAATGCCATAAATAATCGCATTGCGGATTCCGGCCGCACGGGTTTTGCTTTGTTTTGTAAAGAAACTCACCGTCATCGGAATCATCGGAAACACGCACGGCGTCATCAAAGCTGCAAAACCTCCTAAAAATGCAAGGAAAAAGATGCTGAAAAGGCCTTTCTTTTCTTCTTTTTCTTTGGTGCTGCAACCTGTTTTACTTGAGTTTTGGCTATTCCATTCGATTTAACGGTATCTGGTTTTGGCGTATCAACTACAACTGTGTCAATTTTTACAGCAGGAATTGCAGGCGTCACAGCGGTTTCTTTTGCTGTAATTTTCGGAATATCGAATGTAAAATCTTTGTCGTCATTAATACACGACTGCTTACAAACCTGATAAGCCACATTGACATTTATTTTAGTAACATTTTTACCGGTAATCCTGACTTTCTGCGTTAAGACGACTTTTTTCTCGAACATGATTTCGTCGACTTCAAAAACGTCACTGAAAGCTCTTTTTGTCTTGCTTTCCGCGGTTTTTCCAATTAATTCGTAATTGCCTTTCTGGTCTTTGTATTTGATTTCCATTGGCAACGAGCCGCCGTCCGGAGTGAATTGTGAATAAACGTGCCAGCCCTCGTCAATCGTGCCATCCATGATAAGGTTAAATTCGGTATCAGAAATTTTCTGCAGCCTCGACGTCCATTTTACGGGTTTTATGATTTGTGCGCTGGCGCTCAAGAAAGCCAAAAAGGCGAATAGTATAAAAACGTTTTTTTTCATTAGAAAAGCTGTATTTGCATTATAGTTTGGGTAGTTGTTGTTACTTTAAAACGTTCGTCCTGCCTGATGCCGACAACCCATGCGATTTGATCTCCGGAAACCAAAAGCCAGGTATTTTCCTTTTCTTTCATCGATAATTTCTCGTCTTTCAGGTGCTTACCGACTTTTTTCGACTGGCCGTTCATCCCGAAAGGCTGAAAAATATCTGCCTCATTCCACTTTCTTAAAATCAATGGGAATTGCAGTTTTCCGGCATCCGCAAATATAGTCGTATTTGTAGGATTTGAAATGTGTTTTACAATTTCAAACGAAATATTTAAGGGAGATTTAATTTCTGCCGGAACAGCACTTATCGTGAATGCTTCACTATTGACTTTTTCAGAAAGTTCATGCAAAACAAGGTTTTCACGGTCTTTAGTCAACCTGTAATCACCGGAAAATATAAATTTACCAGTTTCCGCATTCACTAAATCATAAATATCATTCCACGCCGAAAAGCCGAAAGGTTTCAGCCATTGGTACAAATATGCTTTATAATTCGGAAGCTGCATTAACTCCGGAAGATGGATGATTTTACTGCCTTCCTCATCGGTAACCACTTTCCTGTAAACGATTCGCGAAGCATCATCGGCCATAGACTGGCTTTGTTGTAAGTATTCAAGTGTATTTTGAAAAGAATTGTGAAAAGCGGGATTGATTTGCTTTAAAACCGGCACTAGTTGCTGGCGGATTTTATTGCGAAGGTATTTGTCAGAAGCATTAGTGCTGTCTTCGCGCCATTGAATTTTATTCTCGATGGCATACTGCTCCATTTCTTCACGTGAAAAAGGCAAAAGCGGACGGATAATCTTATCATTTTGCTGTGGAATTCCGGTCAGCCCATCCAAACCTGTGCCGCGTGAAAGGTTAATCAGAAAGGTTTCGATGACATCATCAGCGTGATGTGCGGTAAGCAGAAAATCGAATTTTTCTGTTTCCAACAATTCATAAAACCAGGAATAACGCAGTTTTCGGGCAGCAACTTGTATGGAAAGTTTATAATCTGAAGCAAAAGTCTGTGTGTCAAATTGCGTTATGAAAAGTTGAAGTTTATGTTCCTTCGCATAATTTTCAACGAAAAGCTGATCATCATCACTTTCTTCGCCCCGCAATTTAAAATTACAATGCGCCAGAGCGATTTCAAAGGGCAATTCTTTGAATAAATCAACGAGCACCATACTGTCAATTCCACCGCTGACGGCAAGCAGCAATCTTTTGCCGGAAAGAAAAGGGAACTGGTTGGAAAGATGGCTTCGTAATCTGGAAATCATGCCCAAATATACGATTTTAGGTTTTAGATTTTGGCATTCGAGAATTGAGATTTCTGATGGTCTTATAGTCGAAAACAGGAGATTGCAGAGAACAAATAGTAGAAATAAGTGAATTATGAATAATCTACAAGGGATCGAAACTTTAACAATTTTTACGGCAAACCCGTATCCAAGTAATTTGTTTTTTCGTTAGGGATGCATTCTCCCCTCCCCTTAAGGAAAAATACAAAATTTTTCGATACGCCGTATTACGGGAAAGCCGTAAAAATTGTTAAATCTTTCTACGGGATTTGATATATCTCCAGTCAGAAACCGCTAACCGCAATATGAACACTGAACACCGATTACTGAACACTGATCACTGAACACCGACAACTTTCCTCATAGCATCGGCTTTCAAAAGGCATTCCTCATATTCATTTTCAGGAATTGACAGTGCCGTGATGGCGCTTCCGACCGAATAGGAAATGTAGTTATTCTTAGCATTGTAAAGGATACTGCGGATAACGACATTGAAGTCAAAATCTGATTCCGAAGTGAAATAACCAATCGCACCGCTGTACAATCCGCGTTTGGTTTCTTCGAGATTTTCAATGATTTCCATTGCAGAAATCTTAGGCGCTCCGGTCATGCTTCCCATTGGGAATGATTTTTTAATCAATTCTGAAACAGGATATTGACTGTCTAATTTTGAAGTTATCGTTGAAATCATGTGATGTACTTGCGGAAAAGTGTAAATGCCGCATAATTCTGTAACTTCCACGCTACCTTTTTGAGCCGTGTGCGATAAATCATTGCGCACCAAATCGACAATCATAATATTTTCAGAGCGTTCTTTAGGGTCTGAAGCAAGTTGCTTTTTTGAATTTTCGTCGGCTTCCGGATCAGTAAATCTTTTCGAAGTTCCTTTTATGGGTTGCGAAATAACGACTTCACCATTTTTCTTTAAATAGCGTTCCGGCGAAGCTGACAGCAGGAATTGTGCATCATTTTTAAAGAACGCGGCAAATGGCGGCATTGAAATCGCATTGAGCTTTTCAAATTTTTCAAGCGGGTCGATTGTGACATTTTCAGCGTAAAATTCCATGCAGAAATTGGCTTCGTAGATGTCGCCGCGCTGAATGTGCGCCAGCATTTCTGTTACTTTTGCAATGTAATTTTCCTTCGGATTCTTTGTTTGATGGTTATTGCGCCTTTCTCACTTTCGACTTTCGACTTTCGGTTTTCGATTATTTCCTTAAAATCAGCTTCAATTTCATCGTCGCACATTCGTAAATACTGTACATCTACCCTTTTGTCTTTCAGCAAAAACAACTTCTTCGGCTGAAAAAAGTACAAATCCGGAAATTCGAGTCCGTCAAAATTTTCAGAATACAAAGCTTCAGTGTCATTTTTCAAATCGTAGGACAAATACCCGAAAAGCCAGTCTTTTGTGGTTTGCTGATAAGCTTTTAAATCTTCAAAAGCATTGGTATAATCGGTTTTTAAAGATGTGAATGCATCAACCGCAAGCACGCAATCATAAGCCGCAAATTCCTGCTTAAAGTCATTGCTGTCAAGGAATAACACTTCGCGAAATTGCTGTGCCCACTGCAAAAGCTGCTGTTTGAACTGTGATGAATTTTCGATCGCAAAAGATACAGAAGTTCTCAAAAGTAGTTGTGTTTTCGGCAAATTTAGTCAAATGTGCCGAAAGTTTAAAGTCGGTGTTTCTAAAGTCTCCCGCAAAATACAAATATGTCTTTTATTGTCAATTTAGCCTGTTTCACAATCCTTTTAGCCTGTTTTGAAGGCTTAAAAGAGTGTTTTAAATGCGTGATAAAGTGTTTTGAAGGCTTAGTAAAGTGTTTTGGAGGCGCTGCAGCTTGTTTTGATATCCCGTAAAGATGTTTTGAAGGCCAGGTAAAGCGTTTTGAAGGCGTAGAAGGGCGTTTCGGAGTCCATTTATACCCGCCGACACATTCAAAATACGTTGAGAGCTTGATTTTTTGAAATCCGCAACCAGATTTCCGCATCGACTTTTTCCTATCTTTACCGCAAATTAATCTCCGATGAAAAAAATATTCCTGCTCGCTACTTTATGCCTCATGGCCTGCCAAACCGAAAAGAAAACTGAAAAACTGACTGCCGTAAAAGACGAACATTCTTTCGCACAGCCTGAAAAAGCGGTCGCTAAGCACCTGAATCTGGATATTGTGGTCGATTTTAATGCGCAAACGATTTCCGGAAAAGCATCTTGGGATATTGAAAACATTGCCAAAGGCGATGAGATTATTTTTGACGAAAATACACTCGAAATCACAAAAGTGACGCTTGACGCGGATGAAAAGCCAACCTCTTTCAGCCTTGGAACTGAAGTCGAATTTCACGGAAAGCCGCTCCATATCAAAATCGACAAAAACACTACGAAGGTCAATATTTACTACAAAACAACTAAAGATGGCGTTGCGCTGCAATGGCTGAATCCGCAGCAGACCGCAGATAAAAAATACCCGTTTTTGTTTTCTCAGGGCGAAAGCATCTGGACGAGAACATGGATTCCGTGCCAGGATTCCCCTTCCATCCGCTTTACTTACGACGCAAAAGTTACCGTCGACAAAGCATTGTTGGCGGTGATGAGCGCCGAAAATCCTCAGCAGAAAAATGACACCGGAATTTATACTTTCAAGCAATCAAAGGCGATTCCGTCTTATTTAATGGCGATTGCCGTCGGCGATATGCAATTCAAAGCGATTGATTCGAGGACTGGCGTTTATGCAGAACCGTCGATGGTTGAGAAATCTGCGTGGGAATTCGCCGAACTGGGCAAAATGGTCAATGCCGCCGAAAAATTATACGGCCCTTACCGCTGGGGGCGTTATGATGTCTTGGTATTGCCGCCGAGTTTCCCTTATGGCGGAATGGAAAACCCGAACCTCACATTCTTAACTCCGGGTGTTGTTGCCGGCGATCGTTCTCTCACGAGCATTCTCGCGCACGAACTTGGGCACAGCTGGAGCGGCAACCTCGTAACCAACGCCACCTGGGATGATGTATGGCTTAATGAAGGATTTACTACTTATGTAGAACACAGGATTGGCGAGGCAGTTTTTGGCATAAAAGAAGCAAAAATGCAGGACGTCCTGAGCAGGAAAGTCTTGTCGGACAATATGGCAGAATATGGCAAAAATAATCCTGATACGCGTTTAAAAGTCAGCACTTCCGGCAGGAACCCTGACGACGGATTAAGTGATATCCCATACGAGAAAGGCTATGCATTTTTGCAGGTTGTCGAAAATGCCGTTGGCCGCGAAAAGATGGATGAATTTGTGAAAGGTTATTTTGCTGGCCCACGCATTTCAATCAATTACTACGGAAGATTTCGTGAAATATTTCAATGAAAATTTAATTAAGGGCGACAAAGCGCTGGCCGATAAAATCCAGATGGAAAAATGGGTTTACCAGCCGGATGTTCCGTCTAATATCACAACTCCGGTTTCAGAAGATTTTGCGGCAATCGACAAAATCCAACAAGAATGGCGTACTACAGGCGTAAAAGGGTTATCGCAAAAAATCAAATCGACGAACGAAAAACAGCATTTCATTGATTACCTGCCGAAAGACATCACGGCTGCAGAAATGGCGGCGATTGACACAGAATTCAATTTCACAAAAGGCGGCAATTTCGTCATCAAAAGGCAGTGGTTTGCCATCGCGATTCGTCAACAATACAAACCTGCTTATCCAGCCATTGAGCAATTCATGATTGCCACAAGCAGGACTGGTTCATTGATGACTTTGTATAAGGAAATGGTTAAAATTCCTGATGGTAAGATCTGGGCAAAACAGATTTTCGAAAAAGCAAAATCGGGATATCACGCAACTACTGTTGAAGCTGTTGAAGGACTGTTGAAGTAATTTTTTAAACCATTAAGGAATTCAGGTGCATTAAGCCTTAATGTAACGTAATCACTTAATGGTTTATTTTTTAGTGGTTCCCAAGCCACAAAAGCGCATCCAGAGTCAGTTCGCTTTCTGTCTTATTTTCAAACGTATACGACAGCGTTTTATTAGTTCCGCCTTCATAATCAATATCATTGTGACCCATATTGAAATAAATCATCTTGTAACTTTTGTTCGTCCAAACCACCGGATAATACCCTTCATGCCAGATTTCGTAAGGCTTCGGGCCAGTTCCGAGCGGAAAACTCTTTTCGTCGATTGCTAAAAGAATGTCGATATTTTTGTTTTTACGCAAATCATTTTTCCATCGGTACCATTCATTTGGCGCTGATGTGAAAGTTTTCGGAATATTTTTCAGCGCCGGATGCTGGTTTTCAATGCGTAAAATCGCTGAAGTCGGACGCCAGGTGTTGCTTACATATTCGCCCGAACCGAGAAATTCATTGTGATACCAATCCCAATCCTGTTTTACATCGGAATCATTGAGTGCAAAAGCGGCGAAGTGAAAACCCATCCATGCACCGCCGTTTTTCATATAATCTTCAAAAGCTTTGCGCTGTTCGGCTTTTTCAGGTCTTGTGTCGAGAAATAAGACGACTTTATATTTTGAAAGAAATTCCTTGTTGAGATTGTTCCAGTTGCTTGTCGTGTCATAGACAAAATGCTGTTGCTGCGACTGTTCTGCAAACCATTTATTGGCTTCATGGAGAAAGCTGATGTGTGCTTGATCGTTTTTGCCGGTGTAAAAGGCGATTACTTTAAATTTTGGCATTATCAGCTTGTCAGTCTTTCCACATGACAAAAATGTTAAAAGCAATAATAGAAGAATTCCGGTTTTACAATTCATCGTTGTTTTAATTCTCAATCACTTCATCAATTATCCATACTCTTTTCACCGGATATAAGGTTCCGGAAGCAGCATTATCGGCCACGTAAATAGCAATCGTGTAGTTGTCATAATAAAACTCAGGATTTTTTTTGTTTTGCAAATTTCCTTTAATTTCCCTGTTAAGATCTGCTATACTTGTAATCTCTTTTTTTATTGCTTTATATTTTACTTTTTGCTTTGAAGCATTTTTCGCAAAATATTTAAAGGATTGGTTGTCAATATAAAAACATTTGTTTTTAAACGACATATTTTTATCTACTGAACTAAAAACCAAAACAACTTTCTTCTTCTGTGCGTAAACTGAACAGAAAGCCAAAAACATTGTAAACAAAATTATTTTTCTCATGATTAATTACAGTTAGTGCTGCTATTATCAAAGTTTATTATCAGTGTATTTATATTTGATTTTTCACTTAAAGTCAAATTATTCCATGCAACTGTATTCTTAAGGCCTTCCCAAGACAATGCATCGTAAAACGCTTCACTATGAGCATTATTATCGTAATCTCGTAGTACCTGTTTAACCAAGTCTCTATAGCTTTGCGCCATCATTTGATGTTGTGCTGACGACGGTGTTTGCCCGACCGGAATATTCCATTTATATCTCATATAGTAATCATATAAACCAGGATAACTGTCTTTTATTTGAATAATCTGTGCTTCGGTAAATTGAATATTTGGTTCATCCGCAAACAGATAATAGCTTCCTGAAGATTTCCGCATGTATTAATTCATGAATAAAAGTTCTTGCTATTGAAAGACCTGGTCTATTCAAATTATTCAAGTTGAACTGCAACTTAATTAGATAATTTTCTGGCGGTGTAGTTTGGGCATTAACAGTAGCTGGAAGAGAACTAATTGCTTCAATCTTTAAATTTGCTACAGAAAAATCTCCATCAAAATTATGCAAATAATTCTGAAAAGCAGGTGCTTTTCCCAATTGAGTATAAACTCCATATAAGCACGGATTATTGACAAAAGTAGGATCTAAAATTATTTGGTAAGGTATATCTGTTTCACCTCCGCTAGTTACGGAATTTATGACTTCGGCACAAAATGGTATAATATCCTGTGAAAATTCCTTTTCAATCATGTAATTAATAATTGCAATCTGCAAATTAGCACCCAAATCTACCAAATTACCTAAATCAATCGCAAGTAATGCCGCTTTTATTTTTAGCTTAACAGCCGGTGCATATTCGTTTTCTTCAAGGTAATCAATAATATTTTGCTGTGCTTCATAATTCATTTGCTTAAAAAGTTCCGAATCAGGGCTTCCAAGCCCTTTTATAAATATTATACTTCTTGCCGGATAATTGGGCATTACTGAAATAGGCGATCCATCTCCTCCGCTTCCGCTTGTTCCACCCGGACCTGAGCCTCCTGGATTTGTAGGATTGTTACCTGCCGACCCATCTGAATTTCCCAGTTCCAGTAGCAGTAGTGCCACCCATATGACCAACACTAATCGAACCATTGCCCCAGAATACGACGACCCAGTCGCCAATTATTATCTTTACACATCGATTGACTCCATTTTCATACTGTACAACTCCTTGAAAGTTTTCTTGATTATCATAAATTTCCAAGTCCCCGGTGAATGTTTTTAAATCAAATGCTTTACTATCATCAAGCATATTGTACTTAAAGATAAATGATTTATAGTAACCGTCTTTCTCATATATATGAAGGTTTTCCACATAAAAATCTTCATAATCGGTAAATTCTTTTTTGATGTTTATGCTATATGATTTCATACCATCTCCATAGATGTATTCAAGAATATTCTCTAGGTCAAGATTTAAATTAAGAGGCTCTCTAGCTTCCGTCCTTGTCGCGATCGAATTATCCAGAAATCCATAATCTTTATTAAACTCCTTGATAGCGGGAATTAAAAATGGTAGTTCACTAATTGGTTTATAAACAGTTGATGTTGTTGGTCAACCACCGATTCCTCATACAAATCCTTTTGACATCCTGAAAGCGAAAAAAGTATTAACAGAATAACTAAATTAAGTAATCTTTCAAGATGTGTTTTCATAGTAGGTTAGGTTTTAATATTTCGAATATACCAGCTTTATTAATACCTTTTACAAACCATCATTAAATCAGGTATTTATACGTAAGTTGTTTCTTTCAATAAAAAGATATTTACTTGCAAATTATATTACTCAAGGTTAATATTGATTATGTATTTTCCAGTAAAAAGTTAATTTTAAAACAAACTAAATCTTAAAAAGCGTTACTTTGCCTATCACAAATTTTACCTTAATATATGCAGCCCATTTCCGCCAACGGTTACGAAATTCATTTCAATGAAAATGCTTATGAAGCACTCAATTCGCATTTGCGCAACAACCGATATTCGGGTATTTTCATCATAACCGACAGCAATACGAACGAAAATTGCCTGCCGGTTTTACTGCCGAATTTAGAAACGGAACTCAAGATTGAAATCATCGAATTCGAATCGGGCGAAACCAGTAAAAATATCGAAACCTGCATAGAAATCTGGAATGTCCTTACAGAAATGGGCGCCGACCGCAAAAGCCTTATCATTAACATTGGCGGCGGCGTAGTGACAGATTTGGGTGGATTTGTCGCTTCGACTTTCAAGCGCGGCATTGATTTTATTCATATTCCGACAACTTTGCTCGCGATGGTCGACGCTTCCGTCGGAGGAAAAAACGGCATCGATTTAGGAAATTTAAAAAACCAGATCGGCGTGATCAATGTGCCGGAAATGGTTTTAATTGATACAAAATATTTAGAAACGCTTCCGCAGCATGAAATGCGCTCCGAACTCGCCGAAATGCTAAAACACGGACTCATTCATGAC
This sequence comes from Flavobacterium sp. 3HN19-14, assembly GCF_051373205.1. NCBI lineage: Bacteria > Pseudomonadati > Bacteroidota > Flavobacteriia > Flavobacteriales > Flavobacteriaceae > Flavobacterium > Flavobacterium sp. 3HN19-14. The sequence continues at coordinate 2,186,173 of NZ_JBPPZT010000001.1, read as the reverse complement.
AAAATTTACTGGCAGCAATTCCTTGATTTATCGAAGATCGATTTTGCAGATTTTGACGCTTTGGTATATGATTCCATTCTCATTAAAAATGAAATCGTAACCAAAGATCCGAAAGAAAACGGCATCCGGAAAGCACTCAATTTCGGGCATACATTAGGCCATGCGATTGAAAGTCATTTCCTTGCAGATGAAAGCAAGAAAACGCTGCTTCATGGCGAAGCGATTGCGGCCGGAATGATTCTGGAAAGCTTTATTTCATTGAAAAAAGGACTGCTGACTTTCGCCGAATACAACGAAATTAAATCGACCATAAACAGCATTTACGAACGCATCGATTGCAATGAAAATGACATCGAAGTCATCAAAGAATTACTGATTCACGACAAGAAAAACGAGTACGGGAAAATCCAGTTTGCGCTTCTTGACGGCATCGGCAACATAAAAATCAACCAGGAAGCCGAAAACGAACTGATTCACAAGGCTTTTGCCGATTATAAAACTTAGTATTTTTTTAATACAAAATGATTGGATTACGCTAATATTATTTTTTACATTTGCGCTAATGAACAGAAACCGAAATACGATGCATAAAGCCAGTGCCGGCAACGAAAGTAAACCTTATCCAAACGGGATTTCGTTGTGTTTTTCGGCCGCAAAAGCCGCGATGCATTTTGAACTGTTCCAATATTCAACCAACTATCACGAAAAATTACCCATTATTTACGCCAACATCCGGGTTTGAACTTTAGATTGATTTATACCTTTAAATTTTAATCTAAAAACTTGATAATTAAATGAATACGAAATATTTCGACCTTATTAACCAGACTTATTATTTCCCGCAGGAGGAATTTACGCTCAACAAAGACAACCACCTGCAGTTCCACAACATCGATTTGATGAAACTTGTTGAAGAATACGGCACTCCGCTTAAATTTACTTATTTGCCGCAGATTTCCAACAACATCAAACGAGCCAAAAATTGGTTCAGGAATGCGATGGAAAAGAACAAATACGAAGGCAAATACTACTACTGCTATTGCACTAAAAGCTCCCATTTTGAATATGTGATGAATGAAGCTTTCAAGAACAATATCCATATTGAAACGTCCTCGGCATTTGACATCAATATTGTTGAAAACCTTTTGGCGAACGGCAAAATCAATAAGAGCACTTATATTATATGTAATGGCTTCAAACGCGACCAGTACATCACAAATATTGCGCGTTTGATCAACAATGGTCACAAAAATGCCATTCCGATCATCGATAATTATGAAGAACTCGATTTGCTTCAGGCAGAAATTAAAGGAAAATTCAAGATTGGAATTCGTATTGCCGCTGAAGAAGAACCAAAATTCGAGTTTTACACCTCACGCCTTGGCATTGGATACAAAAATATCGTTAGCTTCTACAAAAGGCAGATTCAGGAAAACCCGAATCTGGAACTGAAAATGCTGCACTTTTTCATCAATACCGGAATCAATGATAACGCGTATTACTGGAACGAATTGGTGAAATGTATTAAAGTGTACATCGCCCTCAAAAGAGAATGCCCGACGTTAGACGGACTCAACATTGGCGGCGGTTTCCCGATTAAAAATTCACTGGCTTTCGAATATGATTACCAGTACATGATCGACGAAATCATTAATCAGATCAAGATTGCATGTGAGGAAGCTGAGGTCGATACACCTAATATTTTCACAGAATTCGGCTCGTTTACTGTTGGCGAAAGTGCCGGCGCCATTTACCAGGTTTTGTACCAAAAGCAACAGAATGACAGGGAAAAATGGAACATGATCGATTCGTCTTTCATCACCACTTTACCCGATACATGGGCAATTAACAAGCGTTTCATCATGCTTGCAATCAACCGATGGAATGACCAATATGAACGCGTACTTTTGGGCGGAATGACCTGCGACAGCGACGATTATTACAATTCAGAGCAAAACATGAACGCGATTTACCTGCCAAGATATAATAAAGAAAAACCTTTATACATCGGATTTTTCAATACCGGTGCCTATCAGGAAACGATTGGCGGTTATGGCGGATTGCACCACTGTTTGATTCCGCAGCCAAAACACGTACTGATTGACCGCGACGAAAACGGCATTATTGCAACCGAGGTTTTTTCGGAAGCACAGACCGCAGACGACGTATTGAAAATCTTAGGCTACAACAAATAATATAAGAAATTTAGGTAATTTCATAAACCGTAATTTAGAAAATTTATTAATTTGCGACAGTAATTTGAATTTCGGGTTGCAGATTTCAATGAAAATACCGCCAAATTATACAAACACAAACAAACTAAAATGAGTAAAGGACCAATTAGCCAGTTTATTGAAAAGTATTACCTGCATTTCAATGCGGCAAGTGTTGTTGATGCTGCGAAAGCGTATGAGCAACAATTACAAAACGGTGCCAAAATGATGGTGACACTCGCCGGCGCGATGAGTACGGCCGAGTTAGGAAAGATTTTCGCCGAAATGATCCGTCAGGATAAAGTGCAGATTATTTCATGCACGGGCGCGAATCTCGAGGAAGATATTATGAATCTGGTGGCGCATTCACACTATGAAAGGGCTCAAATTACCGTGACCTTACACCGCAACAGGAATGGGATTTACTCGAAAGAGGATTGAACCGCGTGACTGATACTTGTATCCCGGAGCACGAAGCGTTCCGTCGTTTACAGAAGCACATCTACAAAATCTGGAAAGACGCTGATGATGCAGGCGAAAGATATTTACCGCACGAATTCATGTACAAAATGCTGCTTTCAGGCGTTTTGGAGGAATATTACGAAATTGATTTGAAAGACAGCTGGATGTATGCCGCTGCAGAAAAAAATCTGCCGATTATCGTTCCGGGTTGGGAAGACTCAACGATGGGAAATATTTTCGCTTCTTATGTGATTAAAGGCGAAATCAAAGCATCTACGATGAAATCCGGAATCGAATACATGACTTTTCTTGCTGATTGGTACACTAAAAACAGCAGCAACGGCGTTGGATTCTTCCAGATTGGCGGTGGAATCGCAGGGGATTTCCCAATTTGCGTAGTGCCGATGTTGTACCAGGAATATGGAAATGCACGATGTACCGTTCTGGAGTTATTTCTGCCAGATTTCTGACTCGACGACCAGTTACGGTTCTTATTCCGGAGCAGTTCCGAACGAGAAAATAACGTGGGAAAATTAGATATCAATACACCCAAATTTATCATTGAATCAGATGCCACGATTGTTGCGCCATTGATTTTTGCTTATTTATTAGACCTATAATATTGTTTTATGAAGAGAGTTATTGTTGACTACGCCAAACTGACCAATGAAATCCTGAACCTTCTGGTTGAGAAATTCCCTGACGGCTATGACGATTCGCACATCGTTCGCTTTAAAAATGCGAAGAATGAGCTTATTGAAGCAGTTGAAGTAAGAACCGAAGACACCATTTACCTTGTAAAAGTGAGTACCAAACTGGCTTCCCGCTTAGAAAAATCTTGACGACGATGATATCGATGACGTTGTAGAACCAATCGACGCTATCAAAGGAATCGACATCGATGACGAAGATGCCGTAAACGATGATGACGATGACACTGACGAAGATTTAGACAAACCGGATCTTGATCCTGATGATGACGATGAAGACGGCGACCGCGATGAGCCAGCCGACTTTGACGATGAGGATGACGAAGATGATGACAAATAATAATATTTAAAGGAACTCAATTGGGTTCCTTTTTCTTAAAACATTTCTACTGAACCATTAAGAAATTAATGTTCATTAAGCAGAATGTAAAATTCTTAATGGTTTAAAATGATAAGTTCCTTTCCTCCTTTTGTAAATGAAGACTCCGAAATTCTTATTCTCGGCACAATGCCCGGCGCGACATCATTGGCAAAGCAGGAATATTACGGATTCAACCAAAACGCATTCTGGAAAATCATCTATTCTGTTTTTGCGGAATTGCCGGTTGCCGCGACTTTTGATGAAAAGAAAGAAGTACTGAAGCAAAACAAAATTGCCGTTTGGGACGTCCTTGAAAATTGCGAAAGAAAAGGCAGCCTTGACATTCACATCAAAAATCACAAGGAAAATGATTTTGATACTTTCTTTTCTGAATATCCGAAAATCAGGAAAATATTGTTTAATGGAAAAGAAAGCCACAAATATTTCTTTAGGAAATATGGGCAGATTGAAGGTTTAGAATACCATGTGATGCCTTCAACAAGTCCGGCCAACACTATGACTTTTGAGAAAAAACTCGAAGCGTGGAAAATGGCCTTAATTTGACAGCTCTTTATTTTTTATTTGCCACGAATTAGCACAAATTAATTCGTGTTAATTCGTGAAATTCGTGGCTACCTTTAAAGATAACGTTCTTTATAAACTTTTTGGTGGTGTTTTTGATGTCCGATAATTACGAAACCCAAAGCGCGTACCGACATTTCTTTTCCTGATGCCGTGCCGGTTTCTGAAAGCATTTCCGCAGAAAAACTCTTGAAAAGCGCCAAAGTTGACTGTCTTACGGTTGCAAATTCGCTCAATAGATCCTGGACACTTCGATTGTTGGCCAAAGCATTATCCACATATTCATTTTCGTCGAAACTGGCTAACGGCGTCTTGTCTTTTCTGGCAAAACGCAATGCGCGGTAAGCGAAAATCCTTTCAGCATCAATCAGATGCAAAATGATATCTTTGATTGTCCATTTTCCTTCCGCATAGCGGTAATCGAATTTGTCCATCGGAATATTTTGTACAAAACGAATAAAATCGTGCTGCGAAATCTCAAGTTCTTCAATAAGGTGAACATTTTCTAAAACCTGGATGTAGCCGGCATAAGCGGCTGCGTATTCATTGACGGGAAGTTGGTTGGAGAACATTTTAATGAGAAAATTAGTTAATGAGAAAATGAGATAATTATTAAATTGCGAATAGCGAATTTAATCATATAAGCCCAAATTGTTGTAAAATCCGCTAATGAATTTTCTAATTTTCTCATTAACTAATTATCTAATTCTATGCTGAGTTCCTACTCGCATTGATATTCCCGAAAAGGGAGCGTGTCACAATCTTTTCATAATCAGCAATCAGCGATTCGTCAGGATTTTCAGTTTGATTGAGTTCACGGATTTTAAGCAGTGCATATTGCTGAATCGTCAATAACGGCATCACAATATGTTCCCGCATTTCAATGGAAGCTTTTCCGTCGGGATAATTTTCCATCAGCGTTTTATGCCCGGCGATTTTTAGCAAAAGTCGGCGTGCTTCCTGAGATTCATCAAAAATGATTTGCCAGAATTCACCAAATTCCGCATCATCTTTCATATAAGCCGTCAATGGAAAAAAGATTTGGCAAGCGACATCATACTGTTTTCAAGCAAAGTCCGGAAGAAAAGCGAATTGTCATACAAGTTTTGAATTTCGTCCCAGCGGTCGTTTTCCTCAAAATATTTCAAAGCCGTTCCGACGCCGAAAAATCCGGGAACATTCTGTTTCATCTGGCTCCAGGCCCAACAAACGGAATTGCGCGCAAATCTGAAAACACCAATTCATCGCCACTATTTCGTTTTGACGGACGGCTGCCAATATTGGCTTTTCCGTAATAGTTGAGCGTACTCATTCTTTCTAAATATGGAATGAATTTCGGATGTGCCTTGAATTCCATGTATTTATCATAACCTTTCTCAGCAAGTTCGTCGAGAATTTTCTTGTCTTCAGCCGAAAGTAAATTTTCGCCTTTGTTAAAAACGTGATTTGTAACCCCAGCGCTCAAGAGGTTTTCAAGATTATAACGACAGGAATCCAATGTTCCGAAATTAGAACTTATCGTTTGTCCCTGAATCGTGATCTGGATTTCTTCACTTTCAATTTCCGAACCTAATGAGGCGTAGAATTTATGTGTTTTTCCGCCGCCACGAGCTGGTGACCGCCGCGTCCGTCAAAAAAGACGACTTTAATGCCATATTTCCTTGAAATTGCCGTAATGGTTTCTTTGGCTTTGTAAATGCCCCAATTCGCCATTAAATAACCGCCATCTTTCGTTACCGTCAGAAAAACCGACCATTACAGTTTGCTTGTTGCCGCGGCGTTTGAGGTGTTCCATATAATAATCGGTCGTGTACAACTGTTCCATGATTTTCCAGGCTTTCTGTAAATCATCGACAGATTCGAAAAGCGGCACAATATCTACGGCCGGATTTTTCCAACCTGTCATTCGTATCATCGCATAAGTTTCCAACACATGCAATGCCGATTCATTATTGCTGATGACGTAACGATTCGAACCTTGTTCGCCATTTCTTTCCTGAATGGTTTTCATGGCACACATCGATTCTAAGGTAGATTTTGCGATTTCGTCACTGCAGTCTTCAGGATTTAACTTTGCATCGGCTTTTCCTATGAATTCAATTTTCTCGGATTCATTCAAATCGAAATAATTATCAGGATAAATCCCGGCAGATTTTACCTTCAGGCACGACAGCAATTGCGGAAAAACTTTGTCATGAATTTTACTGTTCTGACGGATATCGAGCGACGCAAAATAAAATCCGAAGAGGTTTATTTTATTGATCAACGCGTCTAAATCGTCCAAATAAAGTGACTGATGTTGGTTGATTATGATGTCCCGAATGGCATTTAATTGCGATTTAAATTCTGCTAAAGTGATATAAATTTCTCCTTTAGAATAGAAAACTGATTTATAAAGTTTTTGTTCAATATTAGTAACTAAAGTATTTACATTAGAGAAAGTTAGCTTTCTTTTCAATTCGCGTATTTCAAAATAATAACACTTCAGAATAATCATCCGTAAACGGTCTGCAACCTGCAGCGTAATGTCAGTCGTAACAAACGGATTTCCGTCGCGATCACCGCCCGGCCAGAACCCAAAACCTATCAACGGATGCGTCGCCCTTTCGCCATCAAAGAAATTTTTCTGCAGGTAACTGACCATGTCACCCGCCGTTTTGTAAAACACATTTTCAAGATACCAAATCAAGCTGACCGCTTCGTCATATGGCGTTGGCTTTTCTTTTTTTATGAAGGGCGTTTTACCGAGTTGTGACAAAAGCTGTTTGATTTTTAAAAGGTCGTTTTTGCGAACGGCTTCCGTTAAATCGGTTATGATACCTAATACTGATCCCGGGTAAAATTGTGTCGGATGCGCTGTCAATACTGTCCTTACGTTAAATTCTTCAAGGAAATTCCGCAATTCATCTTCTTGTCCGTTTGAATCAGCGGTTTCTTTAATATCACGTAGCGAACCTTTTCCTTCAAGATTATTGACAATCGGAAAAGCAGCGTCTTCAATGGCATCAAACAAAACCACCTGGCGTTCAATATATTGTATAAATCGAAACATCAAATCTATACGCTCCTTCTCAGAAGCTTTATCGAGGAATTTTTCAGCAAAAAGATCAAATATTGCTGACGGACTTTTACCTTCCTTAAATCCATTCTCACAGATTTCTGTAAATAAAGGCAGCAAAACGCCCGTATTGTCAATGGCGTCGAATGGCAGCGTAATAAAAACGCTGTTGTAAATATGATATCGGGAAAGCACATTCTGGTTAAAACGCTCGATTTTCGTTGGAGTATACATGGCTCGGAATTTTTCCATTAAGTTAATAAAAAAACCTCCGTCTTTCAACGGAGGTTTCAATATTTTTAACGAAAACGATTACATATTTTTGAAAATCGTATGCATCAATCGCTTTTTATCGTTGATGCTTTCTTCGAGTGAAATCATGGTTTCAGTTCTGTAAACACCTTCGATGTCGTCAATCATGAAGATTACATCTTTTGCGTGCTTGGTATCTTTTGCGCGGATTTTACAGAAAATATTGAATTTTCCTGTAGTCACGTGCGCTACGGTGACGAACGGAATTTCGTTGATACGCTCCAAAACAAATTTGGTTTGCGAAGTATTGTTCAGGAACACACCTACGTAAGCGATGAAGGAATATCCTAATTTTTCATAATCAAGTGTCAATGAAGAGCCCATGATAATACCGGCGTCTTCCATTTTCTTTACCCTTACGTGCACGGTTCCTGCCGAAATCAAAAGTTTTTTAGCGATATCAGTAAACGGAACTCGTGTATTGTCAATTAACATGTCTAAAATCTGGTGATCTACCTCATCTAAGCGAAACTTACTCATAACTTTTGTGTTTTGTTTTATTATCCGGTGTTTGTCGTACAAATCAACAGGACTAACAGCTACAAATACTATGATTGTACAATTCCATTGCGGATTTGTACGCTTTCGCCTATAAAAAAATCAGCTTTTTGATTAAGTTGAAGCGAATTTTCGGTGAAATTTTTGAATGATTGTCCATTACCATCCAATTCCGTATGCCCGACATTTTCTTCTAAATCGCCAATTTTAACAACAAAAGCGTTAAAAAATATTTGATTATCTATTAATTCTTCATTGAATTGTGCAGCAAAATTGATGAATTTATCTGAACTATCATAATTTATTTTGATGTTTTTATAAACAAAATCAAAAAATCGCGGATTATTTTGCGGAATATTCACATAATCTTCAAAAACGTTATCAACTATAACGTTTTCGTAAATTGAGTCGAACGCTGATAATAATGCAAAAAAGATGAATTTACGCGTTTCTTCTCTTTCATAATCGCCCTGAAAATGTCCGGCTTCAAACAAGATTGTCGGTGTCCCCGCATGTTGGAACGTATCCCCAACACAATTCAGGTTAAATCCGTCATCGAACCGCCCAACCTGACCAGGAATGAATTGCTGGAGCGTGTTGTTCATCGCAACGATTACGCTAACAGCCTTTTCACGAACAGCATTTATATTTCTTTCTTCATCGTAAGACGGCGCCAAAAAAGACACCGTTGCAGGTTTATTGGTGTCTCCGACTCCAAAAATCGTCCGTTGGTCATGCATATTGAAGCAGAAATCAGGCTCAAAATCATTATAAGCCCTGCGAAGTACAATACTTTCGGGTTGCGATAAATCCTGGGCATCGCGATTTAAGTCGATTTTGTTGGCATTCACGCGTGTATAGGCCTCTGCTCCGTCGGGATTCAGTATTGGAATTATGCAAAAGGAAAAACGATTCAATAAATCCTTTGCGATTTCGGCATCACTTTCGAGCAGATTAAAAAAATCCAAGAGTGCTTTTGTAGTCGTTGATTCGTTGCCGTGCATTTGCGACCAGATCAGAATTTTGATTTTTCCTGAACCAGATTGACAAGAATAAATTGGTCTTTCAAGTACTGATTTTCCAATGACTGCCACTTTTATTTTTTCGGAAAGTCGATTCAAAATCGGCTCGATATGGTTTAGCGTAATGTACCGTTCGGAGATTTTCTCTTCTTTAAACTGATTGTAAATTTGCTCGAAATTCATAAGTGTGTTTTTACATTTACAAAAGTAAACAACTTTGGTTTTACAATTGTACAAGCATCGGTATTTCAAAAAGTTTATAATTGTAAACAAAAAATAATGATGCGGCAATGAGTACATTAAATCATATATTAAACACTATTAAATTACATATTAAATATTTTAAAATCAATATTTTAAATTTATTTATTTGAAGTTAAATTAAATATAAAGCTATCGATTTTAATTAATTTACAGTTGTAAATAGCTTCCATTCATTTCTTTTATTTACATTTGTAACAATACAGTTTCAATTTATAATTTACAATGGTAAACGCCGAAGATTTCATAAAACGACTCGAAATTTTACTCGAATATTACAGCCTGAATGCTTCTTCATTTGCCGATAAAATTGGTGTGCAGCGTTCGAGCCTTTCCCATCTCCTATCGGGAAGAAACAAACCAAGCCTGGATTTTGTAATGAAGATTTCAGAGGAATTTGCAGACATAGATTTGTATTGGCTTTTAAATGGAAAAGGTTCGATGTTAAAAAATGCAGCGGCTTCTGAAGAAAAAATCACAGCGCAAAAACCACAGGAAAATTTTGAAAATGCAGAAAGCGTGACAACCGATAAATCTGTTTCAACAACAAACCATCTTCCCTATTCTGAAATTCCGAATACGGAGCAAATTGAAAAAATAGTAGTGTTTTACAAAAATGGTACCTTCAAAAATTATATCCCGAAGTGACCAAAAAAGAAAACCCCAATCCACGTCGGATTGAGGCTTTCAGAACCAATAAAACAAACACAAAAATCTATATCGTTACAGCATTGCTGATTTTGTCGTTTTCAAAAGAGGCTTTTCAGTGCCGCTCTTTCAATCATTTACGCAGATTTTTTGAGTTTGGATTTATACAGATGTTTTTTTTACAAATTACTCTTTTCGGGAAATTTCCCTTTTACGCCGATAAAATGGCTTTCCAACTTACGGAAATCATCTTCAATATCACCTGTCGGATAAAATGCCGGAGCGACATTGACTTCTTTGCTGCCATAATCAAACGCAATTGGGATAATCGGAACATCTGCTTTTAAGGCGATGTAATAAAACCCGGTTTTCCATTCCGTAACTTTTTTTCTGGTTCCTTCGGGTGCAATCGCCATACGGAAAACACCACGCTTTTTGAATATATCTACAATTGCGTCTACGTTGTTGCGGCCTCCGCTTCTGTCGAGTGGCTCACCTCCCATCCAACGGAAATATCCTGAAAATGGAAACTTAAATAATTCCTTTTTCCCGACCCAATGCATTTCAAGCCCGATAATGCCGCGCGCGAACAGTCCGGTGAAAAAATCATTCCAGCTGGTATGCGGTACGACAATCATGACGCTTTTCTTGATACTGGCGTCCATTGATCCGGTGATTTTCCATCCCATCAGGCGAAAGAAAATCAGTTTATAAATCTTGCGTTTCATTCCACAGAAATTTCCGTAAAAATAATATTTATCGTTTATTTGATAAAATTATCCGAAGTGCTCAAAAAATGGCTTAGTTACCTTATTCCGATTACCGTTTTCGAAAAAAAGTCGGAATGGAGTAAAAATATTGAAGTGACATGGAATAATGGCGAATTAGTGATGGATTCCAAAAACACCAATTATTCCTACGGCAGTTTACAGCGCATCCTTCGAAAAGGCCTTAAAAAAATAGGCTATGACCGGATAATTGCCATGGAAAATATTCTGGTTTTGGGCGTTGCCGGCGGGAGTGTCATTAAAACCATCACCTCTGAAATCAACTACAAAGGCAGGATTACCGGCGTTGACATTGACGAAAATGTAATTGCAATCGCCAATAAATATTTTGCACTTGATAAAATCCCGAACCTGGAAATCGTCATCGATGACGCCTTTGAATTTGTACTCAAAACAAAAGAAAAATACGATTTGATCATCATCGACATCTTTCAGGATACGACAATGCCGAATTTTCTGTTCGAAAGTTTTTTTGTAAGAAGGATTGGTTTTTTACTGGCTGAAAATGGCGTTGCGATGTTCAATACGATGCTTTTAAATCAGGAAGACAACATCCGCAACCAGCATTTTATTTCGGAACTAGAAAAACTCAATTTGAAAACCACGATTATACCGAGAGTAGAACAGCACAATGAGTTGATTCTTTTTGAATTAGCGAATTAGCGAATTTGGCAATTAGCGAATTCATTGTTGCATTAAAAAATCTTACCTGGATTATTGTCAGACATTGCCCATTTTTGTTTTCAATATGCGCATTCGCTAATTTGCTAATCATCTCATTCACTAATTATCTAATTTTCTAATCATCTCATTAGCTTTCTCTAAATCTTCCGGCGTGTCAATTCCGATTCCGACATGAGAAGTCTCGACCATTTTGATTTTCTTACCAAATTCGAGATAGCGCAATTGTTCAAGTTTTTCTGAAGCCTCAAGTGATTTCATTGGCAAGCTGTAAAAATCCAGCAAAGCCTGTTTGCGAAATGCATAAATACCAATGTGGCGGAAGTAACGAACACCAACATTCTTTTCTCTTGGATATGGAATTACAGAACGCGAGAAATACAACGCAAAACCGCTTTGGTCAACGACAACTTTGACGTTATTCGGATTGTTGATTTCGGTTTCATCAGTAATTTCAAGCATCGGCGAAGCCAAATCAATCTGGCGGGCTTCATCCTGCTTAAAGACTTCGATAACTTTTTCGAGCGGTTCTTTATTAATGAAAGGCTCATCTCCCTGAACATTTACCACAATATCTACATCCAGATATTCTACCGCTTCTGCAATCCTGTCGCTGCCGGATTCGTGTGCTTTGATGCTCATGATGGCTTTTCCGCCATTGGAAATAATTTCATCGAAAATAAGTTCAGAATCTGTTACCACAAATACATCATCGAATAATTTTGTTTCGATTGCAGCTTCATAAGTGCGTGTGATGACGGTTTTTCCTCCTAAATCCTGCATTAATTTTGCCGGAAATCTTGTTGAGGCGTAACGCGCGGGAATGACGGCGATTATTTTCATGGGTTTATAGTTTACGGTTAACGGTTAACAGTGACAACAGAAGTTGAAATACTCAGACTGTTATATTGGCAAATTTAGTAAACTGTAAACTGTAAACCGTGAACTGTTAACTTTTTTACTCCTCAAAACGCTCATCCTTAAACCCAATCAGATACAACTTATCCTTCGCCCGCGTAATCGCAGTATAAAGCCATCTGATGTAATCACGATCAATGCCGTCAGGCAAATAAGGTTGTTCTACAAAAACCGTATTCCATTGTCCGCCTTGTGATTTGTGGCAGGTTATAGCGTAGGAAAATTTTACCTGAAGTGCGTTGAAAAACTCGTTTTCCTTGACTTTCTGGAACATCTTGTATTTGGTGGTTTCATTTTCGTAGTCTTTCATGACTTCCTGATAGAGGCGATTCGATTCTTCGTAAGTCAGCGATGGCGATTCGCTCGTAATCGTGTCGAGCAGCAAAACCGTTTCAAACGGAATCTGCTGCGGATAATCAACCATGCGGATTTAACTTTCGAGAATTTGAATCCGTAAATTTCCATAATCCCGAACATTTCGAGCACTTCGATGATATCGCCGTTGGCAATGAATCCGGCGGCATCGGTATCTTTAAGCCAGAAATAATTGTTTTTGACTACCATCAGGAAATCGCCGGTTGACAATTCGCTTTCTTTATCTAAAATTCGCGTACGGATTTGCTGATTATAAGCATTTGCACGTTTGTTCGACCTAACGATAAAAGCCGTGTCTTCAATGCTGTAATTGCTGTAAGACGAATTAATCGCATCCTGAATATCATAACCATCTACAAGGCGGACAATGTCTTTAAATCCGTTTAGATTGAATTTGAAATCTTCGTAAAAATCTGCTGCAAGGCAGTCGCGCAATTCGGTGGCATTCATCAGAATTCCGAAATTTCTTCCTGGCGCATGACTTCGTCGAGTTCGATGTGCCTGATTTGCTTATCGTAATTGCGGTACAGCGAATCAATGTCGAGTGCAGGCGAAATATCAAGATTTACCGGAGGCAACTGCGCCGTATCGCCCAAAAGCAGCATTTTGCAATTGGTTCCGGAATAAACGTAGGAAATCAAATCGTCAAGCAGTGAACCATTCTCATACATTTTGCTTTCTGAATTTGTATCTGAAATCATCGAAGCCTCGTCTACAATGAAAATAGTGTTCCTGTGCTTGTTTGGCTGCATTGTGAAACTCACGCCGCCGCCACTGTTTTTCTTCGGGAAATAAATTTTCTTATGAATCGTGAATGCAGGTTTTTGCGAATAATTCGCGATGACTTTCGCCGCACGGCCAGTTGGCGCTAACAACACATATTTCTTATTGATTTCGGCGAGGTTGTTGACTATAGCCGAAATAACTGTGGTTTTTCCGGTACCGGCGTAACCTTTGAGCACAAAAATTTCGTCATTTTTTTCGTTGGTGACGAATTCTGCCACCATTTGAAAAAAAATATCCTGCTTGTAGGTCGGATTGAACGGGAAATTCCGCGTTAATATGTTGTAGAACTGGCGCGAGTTCATTTTTTGTATTTAAACCGCAATGTAATAAGATTTTTTCTCGCGAAGACGCAAAGGCGCAAAGTTTTGCAGATGGTTTCAAAATTATGGAAATGCGAATTTTCAATTTAGCCCCGATAGCAGCAAAATAGCTTTTGTGTCTCGTTTCTTTAACGAGACGCAAAACTACTGCGGATAGCGGGTTGTGAATGCCATTGTGCGCACGAAGTTTCTGCTCCTGAAAAAAATACCGATTTAAATTCTATATTTTGTGCTTTCGGCTTTTGACTTTCGACTTTCGACTTAAAATCGTAAGTTTGCGCCATGTCTAACAATACGAACATTACCGAAAAGAATTACCGGAAACTTGTACTGCAAGTTGGCCTTGGCGGATTTTCGTATGCCGTTCGTGACACGCTCAGCAGCCGGATTAAGACGTTAAAAACGATAGATTTTGGCAGTTTTTCGGGTTCAAAAGTGGAAGAATTGTACTGGAAAGCGTTTTTAGACAACAGCGATTTGACGCGGCCTTATGATGAAATCGTAGTTTATCACAACAACAATCTCAACACTTTTGTGCCGACGGCTTTGTTTGACGAGGAATTGGCGGGCAGTTATCTGCAATACAATACCAAGGTTTTCGAGACTGATTTTTTCGCGTTTGACGCCATTGCGAACCAGGAAATGAACAATGTTTATATTCCGTATGTGAACATCAACAATTATCTGATTGACCAATTCGGGTCGTTTGAATACCGGCATGTGAACAGTATTTTGGTTTCGAAATTGCTCGATTTGTCGAAAAATAATGATGAAAAGCAGGTGTATGTGCATTTTGCGGCAGAATGCTTTGAAATTATCGTTGTGCAAAACCAGAAATTGCTGCTTTTCAATTCGTTCGAATATAAGACCAAAGAAGATTTTATTTACTATTTGCTGTTTACGGCAGAGCAATTGAATCTGAATCCGGAATATTTTAAGCTGCATCTGCTTGGCGCGATTTCGGAAGACAGCGAGTTTTACAAAGTCGCCTACAAATACGTGCGCAACGTCGATTTGCTTGACACATCTGTGATGCAGCTTTACAATGACTTTTCCAAAGCGGAAAATTTGAAGCATTTTATACTTTTCCAATCGTGAGAATCATTTCCGGCAAATTTAAAGGCTGCCGCCTGACCGCACCGAAGAACCTTCCGGTTCGCCCGACAACCGACATGAGCAAAGAGGCGCTTTTTAACGTACTTAACAATCATTTCAGTTTCGACGGACTTAAAGTGCTCGATCTTTTCGCCGGAACAGGCAATATCAGTTACGAATTCGGTTCGCGCGGCAGCGATAATATTACTTGCGTTGACGGGGATTTCGGTTGTATAAAATATATCAAACAGGTCGCGCAGGAATTCGATTTTAATATTGCAGCGATTAAAAGCGATGTTTTTAAATTTCTCGAAAAGAGTAATTCTTCTTACGATATTATCTTCGCCGATCCGCCGTATAACTTACCGCAAGCAGAATTTGAGAAAATCGTTTTGCTGATTTTTGAACGCGAAATGCTCGACGAAGAAGGCATGATGGTTATCGAACATTCAAAATATACCAAACTCGACCACATGGAACATTTTTCGTTTCAGAAGAATTATGGCGGCTCGGTTTTTTCGTTTTTTGAGTTTGCTGAAGAAGAGTAGTCAGATGGCAGGTTTCAGGTTGCAGGCTGATCAGTGAACACTTTATTTAATTCTCGACGTACTTTCATTCACCGCTTTTTCCGAAACTTCAAAGTCCTTCACTTTCCCAAATGTATATTTCAAAGCTATTGAAAACTCTGAAGTATCGGTGTAATATTTAACTTTCGAATTGATTCCGGTGATGTTGTAATCTTCGTAAAAATTGCTGTTTTTAAATATGTCATTCCAACTCAAAGTACAACTGAAACCATTGCTAAATGTCTTTGAAATTGCCGTATTCATTACGAAATAAGCATTTCTTTTAATCGCTCCGACATTATTTTCTGTGATACCGTAGCCACTGACTGAAAAAATCAGGTGCTTTGGAAATGCAAAATTCTGTGCTGAATAATAGTATAGAAAAGGATCCGATTGGAAGTTTTCAGCCGTCGGATCTTCTACTTTCGCAAGTGAAAAGAATAGCATATTTTCACTCGACCACAAACCTTTTTTGAAAGGTAGTCCAAACTCAATGTTATAAGCCGACTCTTTTTCAGGTTAATCGGTTTGAAATTCAGTTCCTGCATTTCATTATAAGCAAAAGTAAAATATTGCGGATTGGAAGTTTTATAATAATTCAACTTTACATATTTATCTCCGAATTGTAAATTGCACGAAATATCATCCGTAATTGAAGGCTTTAAATTAGTATTTCCGGCGTAAGTGAAATACGGATTGGCGTAAAGCGATGTTTGTCCAGTTGAAGAATAATCAGGACGCGCAATGTTTTTTGCATAATTAAAACTTAATGTTTTTGTGCTGTCAATCGCAAAATCTATTTGCAATTTTGGAAATAAATTAGTGTAATTACGATTTTTATTTGTGATGTTTAAAAATTCGTCTTTGCCTTTCAGATTTGTGTTTTCGGCACGGATTCCGGTTGAGTAACTCCACTTTTTGTATTTTCCTGAAAGCTGGATATAAGCAGCGGCATTCGTCTCGTTTTGAAGGTAATCAGCCGTTTCTCCAACATTATTTTCATAATTGAACTGCGTATATTTGGTTTTCGTATGCGCTGCAAGCCACAGCAATCCGGTTTCGAATTTCAATTCATTTTCAAAAGTCTTTTCGAAATCCGTTCGTGCAGAAAATACATTAATACGAAATTCCTGGTCGCCAGTTTGCGTAGGATTGAAACCAGATTCGTTGTAATTATTAAAAATGCGGCTTTCAGAATTTTGCCTGAAATCTGAAAGCTGTATTCCGGTAAACAAATTGGCCTTGTTGCCCAGTTTCTTATTGTAATTACCAAAAGAATTGAAAAAATTGCGGTTGGCGTCGGTAAAATTCTGTGTTTGAACATTATTCGCATTGTCATTTTGAGAATAAAAAGTCGTGGCATCAATGTCGTTCAGGTCCTTACGATATTGATTCGCTACATTAAAAGACAAAAAATCATTGTCATTAATCTTATACAAAATCCCGATGCCGGCGATATTCTGCGGGCGCTTGTAATCGTCGACAACTAAAAATTTCGATTCGATATTTTTGTCAGGAATGCTAAATTCGTTGCCGTTGCTTTCCCAAGGATGCAATTGGTTATAATTGAAAGTTGCCCTGATTTCAAGTCTCTTCCGTTGGAATGAGCTGTTGAAACCCAAATAATTATTGAATGATTTTTTAAAAGCTGCAGTTTCCGAAAATGTGGTTTTGAAACCTTCTCTCCTGCCCGATTTTCGTGTAATCAGTACAACGGCGCGCCCTTCTGCCTCATATTTTGCCGACGGATTCGTGATGATTTCAATCGTCTTAATATCGGCGACAGCCAAAGCATTCAAATCGTTCATCGTGATTTTCTGGTTGTCGAGGTAAATCAATGGCTCGCCTTTTCCTATTACCGACAGGCTTTCCTTATCCGAACTCACGATAATTTTAGGCAGTTTCGACAAAACGTCCACCGCATTCGGGATATTTTCAAAAACAGAATTGGCAAGATTGATTTTGATGTTTCCGTTTTTATTCGTGAATGCTTGTTTTTGCCCTTCAATCACAACTTCCTGTAAATCTGTTGCCACCGAATCTTTCGGGATTTCCGTCTGCGCGGATGTCGTCGCGATTGTGAACGTTAGGAATAAGCCGGGAATTATTTTTTTCATAATCAAAATTTGAATTAGGTAGCAGATAGCAGTCGGCAGATTTCAGGCTGCAGTCTGCCATCTGCGGTCTGATTACTTAACACCGATCACTGAACACTGTCTTCCAGCCAAATCAGCCAGTCCTTCGCTACTTTATCCCAATTATAAATTTCATAATTCGGCTTTCGTTCTTCATTTACGGGAAAAAAATTATGATCCAGATTTGGGTAATCGATGAAAGTAAAATTACTTTTCTTCTCGCGAATGGCTTCAATCCGGAACAAATCGTTGTACGGTGAAGACCAGTCTTTCGTGCCATAAGTCACCAAAACCGGAATCTTCAGATGGCTCAGGTTTTCATTCTGCGGCTGTGAAAAGTCAAAAGTCGTTTTGAAACTGTCGCCGCCGTTGAAACTGATGCTTTTGGAATTGTCGACAACCGTTTTCCAGTAATCAATTGTGTTGCTGCCATCGTGAACGGAATCGTTTTCTGTAAATCTTGATTGCGCCAGAATGCTCATGATCCTGCCGTACGGATTGCCGCCGGAATAAATCAGGTGCGTGATTTTTTTGTTGGTTGCCGCCATTTTTACAGCGATGGAACTGCCTTCGGAATGCCCGGCGACGACCAGTTTCCGATTGCGCACCCACCGTTCTTTGGCGAGCTGCCGAAGGATGAAGTTATTTCTGAACACATAATAATCAAGGTAATTGCGTTCTATATAACCTTTCGGCGGGATTTCATTTTCGATGTCTTTTAAATACATAAAATCCTTTCCGAGTTTGTTGACGTCTGAAATAATCGGCACAAATGGCTTTCCGACAATCACGATATGAAAATCATTCAAAAACGGATTTTCATCAAAAGGCAAAGTGCCGTAAAGTCCTTTTTCGTCATATTTTACAACAGGTTGCGGCAGACTTCCCTGGCAGAAAAAGAAAAGTGGTTTCGGAATTCTTTCTTCGCCTTTCTTCGAAATCACAATCACATCAACCGGATCATTCTGGAATTTAAACTGCAAATGGCGGTAGCCGTAATCTTCGGGGATTTTCTGTGAATACGCGTAAACTTTGGAAATTAAAAGCATGGCAATCAGTATTAAGTTTTTCATCCTAACAATATCTGCAGCAAATTTGCCTTTAAAAATCTGTTCTGAAAGTTAATCGTAGGTTAATGGTGGGTTAATGTGCGAAATTGGTTGTAAAATCTGTAAATTTGGTGTCGAAAATCGGAGGCTGAAAATTGAACGTTGAAGGTTTGAAATTGAACGTTGGAGGCTCGAAATTCAACCTCAGAGGGTGAAAATTGAGCCTCGAGGGGTGAAAATTCAAGGTTGAAGGCTGAAATTTCAAGGTCAAAGGTTAAAAATTGAATGCCAAAGGATGAAAATCGTAATTTAATGAAACAAAAAATAAATGTGCTGATTGCATTTTCTGCCATTGTTTTGATTGCACTTTCGGCGATGCAATATTATCTGGTGAAAACGGCTTACGATTATAAAGTCGAGGAATTCCGCGCCGAAATCAAAGACAAAATCGCAAAGATTACCAACGATTACAGCGACATCGATTCGACGATTTTCAATAAGAAAGATATTTACTACAAACGGCTTGCCGAGAATTATATTTACGATAAAGGCACGCGAGCAATGATCAAAAAAGCGCTACTGTCAAATGATTTCAAGGCGGAACTCACCCGAAAACTCCAACAGGAATTCAATCAGGAAATTCCGGATTTAAAACTTGATTTTGCAATTGTGCTTAACAAATTCGTGATTTACGAAAACACAAAAGCAGCAGATACTATTTTTGCTGAAAAACCACTCATCGGCAATAAATTATACGGCGATTTAGCGTCATTAGACGATGCTTTTTTGGTGCGCAATTACGTCGGTACAACCAGCGGAATCGCCAATCACGAAAGAATTTCTTCTGATTACAAATTGCTTACGGAAGACACGCTTTACGTTTCTGTCGCCAATTGGGAACAGATTATTGTGAAGCGCATGGCGACGATCTTCGTGTTCGCGATTTTCTCGATTCTTACATTGATTACATTGTTTGTTGTCGCCATAAAAGCATTAATCCGCCAGAAAAAAGTAAGCGATGTAAAAACTGATTTTATCAATAATATTACGCACGAATTGAAAACGCCGTTAACCACTTTGTCAGTTTCTACTAAGATTTTGGAAAGAAAGGAAATCCGCGAAGATGACGCTGCGTTTCAATCGATTGTAGCGACCATCGGAAGACAGAACAATCGCCTGCAAAGCCTTATCGACCAGGTTATGAGCAATTCACTCGGTCATTCTGAAATCGAATTGCAGAAAGAAAAAGTAGCTGCAAATTCGCTTTTATTACAAATCGTTAATGATTTTAAAGTCGCGCATCCGACAGTTCAAATTGATATTGATTTTCCTTTAAACGAAACTAATCTGACGCTCGATAAATTCCACCTGACGACTGCAATTGTCAACGTTCTGGAAAATGCGATAAAATATGGCTGTAGAAATATTTCGGTGAAAACTTCCATCGATAATAATCTGTATAACATCAATATTCAGGATGATGGCATCGGCATTGCAAAGAACAAGCAGCTTCATTTGTTTGAGAAATTTTACCGTGTAGAGCAAGGCAATCTGCACAATGCAAAAGGACTCGGACTCGGATTATATTACGTCGACCAGATCGTAAAAGCGCACCAGGGCACGATAAAAGTCGTAAGCGAACTTGGCAAAGGCGCTGCATTTAATATCAGTATTCCATCAATTTAAAGATGAAAAAAGTACTGCTTGCCGAAGACGACGCCGACTTTGCAGGCGTTCTGAAACAATACCTTGAATTATACGGATTTAGCGTAACCGTAACCGAAAATGGCGAAGAAGCGCTGCAGGTTTTCCAAAAAGAAACTTTCGATATTTGCGTTTTCGATGTAATGATGCCGAAAATCGACGGGTTTACATTGGCGGAAAAAATCATTAAAATCAATCCGGAAATTCCGTTTGTGTTCCTCACCGCAAGAAAACTCAAAGAAGATAAAATCAAAGGCCTTAAACTCGGTGCCGACGATTACATCATCAAGCCTTTTGAAGCAGATGAAATGGTCTTGCGGCTCAATAACATCTTAAAAAGAACGGCTAAAGCAACTGCAATTCCTGATTTGGGCGAAATAAAAATCGGTATTTATACTTTCGATGCCCAACGCTTTGAATTGAAGTCAGAGGAGAAAATCCAACGCCTGACTGAGAAAGAAGCTGCATTGATCCAATTCCTTTACAAAAACAAAAACCAATTGCTCAAACGCGAAGAAATCCTGAAAGCGGTCTGGGGAAACGACGATTTTTTCTCAGGAAGAAGCATGGATGTATTTATCAGCCGATTAAGAAAGTATTTTGGTGACGATGCATCGATTTCTCTGGAAAGTATCCGGAATATCGGGTTGGAGTTTAAGGTGTAGGTTGCTGGGCGCAAGGTACAGGGGGCATTCTAAGAACGAGCGAATAAACCATGAGAATCTATACCCAAACTGAGCCCTAAACCCTGAACCAAAAAAATGCAGACCTGTAAGCCGGATTCTGTATCCCGTCAAAAACGAGACCCTTATCATTTATCTCGCCCCGAAGTTACCCGTGGGATCTATCTTTCTACCCTTCAGCAACGGCCTGGGCTAACCTTAAATGCTGATATACTTGAAATTTCACCGCATAGAGTTTACCTGGTTTCACTACAGCATTACCTGTACATACTTTCTGTTGCACTTGTCCTCCCTCTTGCGAAGTGACGGGCGTTACCCGCTATGCTGCCCTGTGGTGTCCGGACTTTCCTCCATCCCAAAGGAGTGGCGATAAGGCGGTCTGCGGTACAAACTTACAATATTTTGCGGGAATCCTTTGGTAAAATCTAACCACATAGCGAATAGACTTAGCGTCAGTTTGGGTGATTTGCAGAAAAATGAGCCAGCTTTTTCTATAAATCGTATCGAGAAACTTTTGCGCACCACGTTCACGATACTTCATAAAGAAAAGCTACCACATTTCTTTATTCAACTCGAACTGACGTATAATCGAAATAATATAATTTTCTCACAGAATTGTATAACCATTTCAACGTTTCTTAAGTGTAATTTTAATCTACAAAACATAACTAAAAATTATCATATCATGGAACGTCAAATGTATCATTATGCCACGGTTTCAAAGGCTTTGGAAGAATTAAAAGAAAAAGGTTTCACTACAGATTTCAATCTTCAGGAAGATAAAATCATCAATAATCCGGATAATTTCGAAATCTCTCATATTTATCGCTATGAAGGCGAAAGCGATCCGGGTGACGAAGCAACAGTCTACGGCATCAAGTCAAAAGGCGGTGAACGCGGCGTATTTGTTGCGGGCGATTTGTCAATGGGTGAAAAAAGTGCCACGCAAGTGTTAAACGAATTAAGCATCCGCGGCAGACAGGAATCTCAGAATTAAATGAATCGCCTCGAATCAAAGCTCATTAAAATCGGAAGCGACCCGAAAATTACGGCCAAGGCTGTCGGTTTGCGCTATGCGGGAAATTCTGAGAAGGGGTTTTATCGAAAAAAATCAGGCGATAGTTTTACTTATACCGATGAAAACTACAAGAATGTCAGCAATAAAGAAGTGCTGGAACGCATTAAAAAGCTTGTGATTCCGCCTGCATGGGAAAATGTATGGATTTCTCCGTACGAAAACGGACACCTGCAAGTAACAGGAACCGATACAAAAGGCCGCAAGCAATACCGCTATCACCCGAATTGGAATAAAATCCGCAACCAGTCGAAGTTTTTTCGCCTCAGAAGATTTGCCGAAGTAATCCCGAAAATCAGGAAACAAGTCGATAAAGATTTAAACAGAAAAGGACTGCCATTTGAAAAAGTGGTCGCCTTAGTGGTGAAATTGATTGAAATGACGAACATCCGTATCGGAAATGATGCTTACAAAAAATTATACGGCTCTTTCGGACTTACGACTTTGCGCGACAAGCACGTTTCGTTTTCAGGCGAAAAGATCAGTTTTGTATTTGTGGGCAAGAAAGGCGTTCACCATCAGATCAGCCTTAAAAGCAGGAAACTGGCCAATCTCGTTCGGAAATGCAAAGACATTCCGGGACAGGAATTATTCCAATATTACGATGATAACGGCAATCATAAAACGATTGGCTCTGCTGATATCAATTGCTATCTGAAGGAAATCACCGGCGAAGAATTTACCGCTAAAGATTTCCGTTGCTGGGCCGGAAGTGTCAATGCGTTGAAAGCATTTCAGGAAGCCGGTTCACCGAAAAATAGCACTGAAACCAAGCATACCATCATTGAAGTTTTAGATGAAGTCGCTTCGAAATTGGGCAATACTAGAACGGTCTGCAAGAAATATTACGTGCATCCTACAGTAATTGCGGCTTATGAACGCGGTACAATCTTCAACTACAAACCCGGAAAAGGCAATCGAAACCTAAATCCTGAAGAAAAGACGCTTGTTAATTTATTGAAGAAAGAAACGATTGCTGAAGTTGTCGGATAAACAGATAGCAGGTGCAGATGACAGGCAGCAGCGACAAATTCAAATCTACAATTCAAAAAATATTATTATGAAAAGACTCGTTTTAGTATCGGTTTTATTTTTATTGATTTCCTGTAAAAAAGAACCAGCGATAAAAGTCGAAAACGGTGCTGTCAAATTGGATTCAGTTGTAGAACCTGTAAAGTCCGACAATCCAGAAAAAATCAATACAATATTTTTACTTGTTCCGGGAACTTCTGCCGGAATCGTGAATCTCAATGCCAATTCAGAAACGCTTTCAACACTCGGAAAACCAGACATGTCAGATGCTGCAATGGGAAAATCCTGGATGACATGGTACGGCGGGCACGGAACACAAACCGAAGAATTAAACATTTACACGACTTACAAAGACAATGAAATGAAAGAGAAAGTCGTCAAATTAATCCGCGTGACTTCAGCAGAATATAAAACCAAAGACAGCCTCGGAAGCGGGAATACAAAACCTGAAATCAGCAAAATATTTCCGCAATTGCAACTTGCAGCGAAATATAAAAATACGGCTAAAAAAGAAGTTGCAATTTACGACGCCACTTCCGACGGAATCGCCTTTGAATTCGTCAATGACACCTGCAAAGGCACCATCATCCATGAGAAAGGAAGGAAAGTCACTGACACTTACATCACCTTGCATCCCGACATGAAAAAGTTTTGATTGTGGAATGATTTTTTTGCTATTATTGTATATAAATAGCTCATTATGAAATCCCCCGTTTTGTATTTCCTGTTGCTCTTTGCTTGCAGTTCTTACGCTTGTCTGTGTAATCCGGTTGAAAAGGAAAAAATGGTTGCAAAAGGACTTCGCTCAAGCGATGTTGTTTTTTATGGTAAAGTAATTCAATCTGATGCTTCCAGGCAGACTTATACATTTCAGGTATTTGAATTCTTCAAAGGAAAATACAGTTCTAAAACGCTGAAAGGAAAAGTCGTATGCGACTGTTCGGCATTCCCGGATAAGATTGGGAGCTTGTGGCTGGTTTATGCGAATTTCAATAACGACAAGACGATTAATTTCAGCGTTTGCAATCCATCAATCGAAATGGATTTAGACTTGCATATCGCTACACCGCACAGCGAAAAAAATGAATTATCCTTAGTACGGGATTCGCTTTTTATCGCAGATTCTAAAAACGAAAACCTTAAAAACTGGATCTACCAATTTGAAAAGTTGCGCAAATTTAAAGCGGCTACCGATGCAAAAGCGGCAAAAAGTAAAGAAAAATTTTTTGAAGGTTTCATCACTATTTCACTGATTATAAATGTGATTCTTTTCCTATTGGTAATTTATCTTTCAAGGCGCAAAAGAATCGGCAGTATTTAGCAAAACCGCCCATCTTTCCCACCATAATTTTTTCAAACTTTCAATTAAAAAACTATATTTGTCGTCCAATCATTTTCCATGGAGCAATTCGTAGTATCAGCCAGAAAATACCGTCCGCAGACCTTCAAAGATGTCGTCGGGCAGCAGGCTATTACCAATACTTTGCTCAATGCGATTGAGACGAATCACCTCGCTTCTGCCCTATTGTTTACTGGCCAGCGTGGCGTTGGAAAAACAACCTGTGCGCGTATTCTTGCCCGTAAAATCAACCAGCCAGGTTATGACGATCCGAATGAGGATTTTGCGTTTAATGTATTTGAATTGGATGCCGCGTCTAACAATTCTGTTGACGACATCCGAAACCTCATCGATCAGGTGCGCATCCCACCACAAACCGGACAATTTAAGGTATATATTATCGACGAGGTACACATGCTCTCATCAGCGGCGTTCAATGCCTTCCTGAAAACGCTCGAAGAACCGCCAAAGCACGCCATTTTTATTTTGGCGACGACCGAAAAACACAAAATCATTCCGACCATTTTATCGCGTTGCCAGATTTTTGATTTTAAGCGCATTACAGTTAAAGATGCGAAAGAACATTTAGCCGAAGTGGCACAAAGCCAGGGCGTCAGTTTTGAAGACGACGCGCTGCACATCATCGCACAAAAAGCCGACGGCGCCATGCGTGACGCGCTTTCGATATTCGACCGCGTGGTTTCTTATTGTGGTAATAACCTGACCAGACAAGCCGTAACGGAGAACCTGAACGTGCTGGATTATGAAACTTACATCAATGTAACCGATTTGATCCTCGAGAATAAAATCCCGGAATTATTGGTAGCTTACAACGAAATCCTTTCAAAAGGCTTTGATGGGCATCATTTTGTGGCCGGACTCGCCTCGCATTTCCGCGATTTGCTGGTTTCAAAAAATCCTGCTACACTTGCGCTTCTGGAAGCAGGCGAACAGGCCCAGAAATTATATGGCGTACAGGCGCAAAAAACATCACAGGATTTCCTTTTGAAAGCTATTGATGTCGCGAATGATTGCGATTTAAAATACAAATCTTCCCAAAACCAGCGGCTTTTAGTTGAGCTTTGCCTGATGCAACTCGCCTCTATCACTTTCGATGGAGAAAAAAAAAGCTGACGGATTTATAATCCCGCCCAATTATTTTTACGGACGCACTTTTGAAATCGAGGTAAAAGCGCCGGAAGTGCTGATTCCGCCGCTGAATATTCCGGCTGTTGCTGTGCCTGAAACTGTTGTCGAAACGCCGAAAACAGCGCTTCCAAAAGTTGAAATGCCTGTCGGAAGTGATATAAAAGTTTCCGCACTTTCTTTGTCGAGCATCCGTGCGAAAAGGGAATTGGAGCAAACCACCAAGGCAACCGTAAAGGAAGCAGCGCAATTGCCGACAGAACCGTTTTCGGAAACCGATATGATGCTGCAATGGAACAAGTACGCGCAGCGTTTAAGCGATAAAGGCCATAAGATCATGGAATCTTTGATGCTCATCAACGACCCGAAACTCAACGGCGCGACCATCATCCATGAACTGCCGAATGAAGGTTCGAAAATCGATTTTGAAAGCGAAAAGCACGAACTCCTGGGTTACCTGCGCGGGAAATTACACAACCACGACATCATGATCGAGATTGTGGTGAATGAGACGATGGATACGCGCAAGGCTTTTACGACGCAGGACAAATTCAACAGGCTGAATGAGATCAACCCGAACCTGGATTTGCTAAGGCGGACTTTTGATTTGGATATTTGATTTCTCAAAAAAGCATCTCAATCAACTTTTTTAAAGTAAAAAATCTCATAATTCAATTTTTTTGTTAATTTTAATTCACTGTTATAAGAGCAGGCGAATTAACCTAACCAAATAATTATTTTATGTCACAACTTCCAGTTACATTACCAGAACTTACCGATGCCGAACTGAGCACCATCCGTACGAGCATCAACGCAGTTAAGGCAATCCTCACGCCGAAATTTGTCAATCTCGAACCTGAAGACCGTGTTAGATACGGTTCTATCAACGAGAAGAATAAACTGATCATTAATAAGGTGCAGGACTACCGCAACAATATGCCTGCGCTTTCTAACCCGGAGATCAACTGGACTAATTTCACGAAAAATACCACTACCCGCAAAAACTACATGCTCGTTATCGACATGCTTAATGAACTGAACGAATTATCTAACGACCGCGTACATTGGTTGATTATACGTTATACGGCGAGGCGCGCAAGGATTACAAATACACCAAATATAAAGCAGAAGATGACGGCGGAGGCGCGGCAGGTTACGAAGACAAATACAATGCAATGAAGGAGTTTTTTACTTCTGATGATACCACACCATAGTCGGAAGCATTTTATTAAATCAAGCCCGGAAGTAAATCCGGGCTTTTTTATGACGAAACGTGTTTTAATACGTTGTTGACGTAGGTTGATACGTTGTTTACGTTGCCAGCGGGGTTGCCGACGTCGATTGGTACGTTGTTTATGCCGTTCGGGGCGTTGTCAACGCCGTTCTATACCTAAAGAACCCCGTTTTATACGTAAAGAACGTGTCTGGATACGTGAAATGTAGCGTTGGAGACGTCAGGAACGTGTCGGGATACGTATTTAAAGATTTTGATATTGATTTAAATGAATGCGTATATTTGTGATTAGCGGTAATGTTAAGAAACCAAGTCATACAATTGCTCAATATAGAATAAGGTACTGATAACTTAAATTCCCATACAATGGCTTTTGAACTTAAAACTGAAATAACAATTGATGCAACTCCCGAAAAAATCTGGAGTATCCTTTCTGATTTTGATGAATATCCAAATTGGAATCCATTTATAACATCTATAACGGGTGACGTAAAAGTTGGAAATAAAATTGCTGTAAGGATAGAACCACCCGGAGCGAACGCCAATAATTTTAAACCGACCGTGACAGCATTGGAACCAAACAAAAAATTAAGCTGGCTTGGTGTTTTTATGTTTCGGGGCGTTTTTGACGGAGAACATCAATTTGAACTTATTGACAACAAAAACGGAACAACTACGCTTATCCAGCAAGAAAATTTTATTGGGCTGCTTGTGCCGCTTTTCAAAAAGATGCTTGACAACAATACACGAAAAGGATTTGAAGCAATGAATAAAAAATTAAAAGAATTGGCTGAAAAATAAATAAGCACTACTGCTAACGTGCAATTTCACACCAGCGTTTGGCAATTTGCGCAAAATTGTTCGCCTGATTTGCATAACTTCGTTTCGTTACCGAAAGAATCCAATGATTCCATCTGGCTTGCTAATCATAACTCTCAAAACTGAACATGAAAAAAGCAATCTTTATTTTATTCGCCTGTTCCATGATCATTTCCTGTGCAACGGCGCCTTCAACTTTAATTCCGCCATCATTGGTACAAAATGCGACAGACGGCATGCTGGTCGGCACAATCGCTATTGAAAATGAAAGGCCAAGATTCAATCAATATTTTTTTCATTATCTGGGCCGGATGACAAGAGTATTTCAACCCAAAGGATGATAACAATAAGGCCCAACAAATGACTGTCGTGAAGTTTAAGCCTGATTTCTTCGATGAAAATAAGGCGGTTTATTATTTTTCGATAACCGAGCGCGAAGGCAAATATAAATTTACGACTTTGCGGCTGCATGAAAACGGCGGTTATTATCAGTCGCAGGCAGAAATTCCTATGAATTTTGCCTTTCATATCGAAAAAGGCAAAGTGAAATATATCGGTGAGCTTTACTTTAATTATCAAAACAATGCCGTAAGGCTTTATGATAAAAGAGAAAGGGACATTCCTAAATTTAAAGAAAATTTTCCAAATTTGATTATTGAACAATAACGGGCAGCCTGGCGAAATTGCGGCCTTTTCTGCAGAATATCCGGCAGTTTTCCATAATTTCGTCTTGGGGCAATATGCATAACAAATAATGAGACCCAACCCGGGATTGGCAAAATAATTAACGGTGAAAATAGCAATAGATGGAAAATTTATCCGAAAAAGAGAATAGCGAACCAACCTTAAAAAAAACAATTGTCAGGGTTTTTGCTTATTTATTTTGTGCATTCCTTATCTGGTATGGATTTGATACACTGACAAGTGCTCCGACGACTCCGAAAGATAAATTGCGCGGCATTGGAGTAATTGCAGCTGCCTGCGTATACTTATTTGTAGATATCAGAATTTTAATTTCAAAAAATAAACGCCGGAACTAATCTGCCCTGAAACCCTGCCTGTCAAAATCAATTTTTAAATCCTATGAAAAGCACAACACTATTTTTGTTAACAGCTGTGGTTAGTTTGAGCATGAACGCCCAGAAAAAGTTCAATGTTTATTATACAGATGAAACGAAATCAAATAATTACAATTTCGATAAGTTTATATTTGTCCATAATTTTTTTGCAGATGCATTTTACAGGACTGACCTCAATAAGCAACTTAGTTCTGAAGAAATGGCCCAGGTGATTGAAACTGTTCGCCAGAGAATTTCAAAAGACAATAAAATTAAATTTGTTTTTCCTCAAAGCGAAAAGCCTGATGCGGAATTACTATTCTCAATAGTGCCGGAAACTAAAGATGGCCCGATAATAGTTCTTTCAACAAACTTCGATCAGAACTCCCGGAAATTTAATGAAGAAGATAAGAACCATTTGGTGCGATGGTATTTCATCAGGAACAATTTAATAATCTACAGAAAAAACCTGTTCAGTAAAGACGACGAAAAAAAATTCATCAAAGAAAAAGAAAAAGGCGAATTGGTTGAACTTTATATGTTTGATGAAATTACCGAAAACGACTCAAAAGTCAAACCATTGATTGACGAAATCCTTTCGGATGAAAAGTCAACCGATGTTCAGAAATTACAAGCTTATTTATATAATCAGGAGTATTATTTCTCAATTGGGCAATCAGATCTGGCTCAGAAAGCCAATACTGAACTGAATGATTTTTATGACAAAAACCAGGAAATAACAATACCTAAAAATTATCTGCTGCTTAAAAAAATGGCCAATTCGGAGTTCGAAATCATGACATTGATCAAATAAAACTGAGATGATACTGGCTTGCGAAGTTACGAAGCTATACTATTTTATTGCTGCTCCCCGATTACACGCTCAATCCTCCTGTCTGGCACCAGCCACATCAACGCTACAAAAATATAAACCGCGCCGGAAAGCCATTCGTTAAAAAATGACAAGATAATTCCAAGCGTATACAATGGCGGCGATGACAGTCCTTTCCAGTCTTTGCCGACAGCTTTTTTCAAAATTGAATTTTGTCCCTGGCTTTTGATGATGATGCTTTGCAAAATCCAATAGGCGACGCCGGCCATCAGCAGCATCGCTCCGTAAACGGTCAGCGTGGCTTTCGCAAAATGATTTTCGCCCATCCAGCCTGTCGCAAACGGAACAAGTGACAGCCAAAACAGTAAATGCAGGTTCGCCCACAGGATTTTTCCATTCACTTTCGAAACGCTGTGCATCATGTGGTGGTGGTTGTTCCAGTAAATCCCGATGTAGATAAAACTCAGGATGTAACTCAGGAAAACCGGGAACAACTCTAAAAGCGACTCAAAATCAGCACTTTCAGGGACTTTAAGTTCCAAGACCATAATGGTTAAAATGATGGCGAGCACGCCGTCGCTGAATGCTTCGAGTCTTCCTTTGTTCATCGTCAGATTTTATTGTAATACATCGCCTTGATAATGCCGTCTGCCAATCCGATTTTCGGAACATAGATTTGCCGCGCACCGCTCCATTTCATCGCATTAAGATATACACGAAGTGCCGGAATGATAACGTCGGCGCGGTCGGTGTTCATTCCGAGTTCATAAATCCTTTGTTCATAGGATAATGCATTCAAGGCGGTATATTGCGAATTCAGGTAAATGTACGACAATGGTTTTTCCTCGAGTTTTCCTGACATTTTAAACAGTTTATTGATATTTCCGCCGACCGATTAAAGTTACCTGTTCATATTTTTCGGTATTGGCACGGATCCATTTTTCAATTTCTACCCAAACGATATCATTAACCATATTGTTGAGCAAGCGCACGGTTCCGACTTTAAACGACCTGGAAACCATCATCTTACCGTCATTGAACAGCGAGAATTCGGTACTGCCGCCGCCTACGTCTACATAAAGATAGGTCTTGTCTATTTTCAGTAAATGATTTAAATCGGTTGAAGCGATAATCGCCGCTTCTTTTTTACCGTCAATGATATCGATTTTAATATCGGCTTTTTTCTTGATCAGTTCGGCGACTTCTTTTCCGTTGTAAGCTTCGCGCATTGCTGAAGTTGCACATGCCATGTATTTTTCGACTTTATGCACTTTCATCAGCAATTTAAAGGCTTTCATGGCATCGATCATGCGCTCGGTATTTTCTTCGGTAATTTCCCCTACCGTAAACGCATCCTGCCCTAAACGGATTGGAACTCGTACCAATGAACTTTTGCTGAATTGCGTTTCTTTGCTCTTTTCCTCAATGATATTGGCAATCAGCAACCGCATCGCGTTGGAACCGATGTCAATTGCTGCGTATTTTTTAATAGTAATCATGGATGGTTCAGGGTTTTGGGTTTAAGGTTCAGGGGGCTAAACTTTTAACTTAATTATAATTTCTCGGTAATAACTTCAAGTTTATTCCTGTAATAATTGTAGGTTTCGAGCTGTGCACGGAACACAGGCGAATTACCACGTACACGGTACTTATTATCGAGCTTTTCAGAATGCAGTCTCGCTTTTACATTTCCTTTCCAACCCACATTGAAGTTGTCGATGAGTTCATTTTTAACGCTTTCGTCGTAAATCGGGCAGGTCACTTCTACCCTTCCATCGAGGTTTCTGGTCATAAAATCTGCAGAAGAAATGAAAACCTCCGGGTCACCGCCGTTAGCAAATATAAAAACGCGTGAGTGTTCGAGGTAATTGTCGACAATACTTATGGCCTCAATGTTTTCGCTCATGCCCGGAACACCCGGAATCAAAGAACAAATACCACGTATCTGCAACTGTATTTTCACTCCGGCGCGACTCGCTTCATACAATTTATCAATCATTTTAAAGTCTGATAAACTGTTCATTTTGAGTTTCATATAAGCTTGTTTGCCGAGTTTTGCATACATGATTTCCTTGTCGATAAGGCGGTAAATCCTGGTGCGCGTGTAATGCGGCGAAACAATCAGGTGCTTGTAACGGTGCAGTCTGTAATTGACATCAAAGAATTCAAAAATCTTCGAAACATCTTTTAAAATCTGCTGATGGCTTGTGAAAAGCGTCACATCGGTATAGACTTTTGCAGTCGATTCGTTGAAATTTCCTGTTGAAATAAAACCGTAACGCTTGATTTTTCCTTCTTCCATGCGCTCAATCATACAAACTTTCGAGTGCACCTTCAGGCCTTTTATCCCGAAAATCAATTCGATGCCTTCCTGTTGCATTTGCTCAGAATACGAAATATTGCTGGCTTCGTCAAAACGCGCCTGCAATTCGATTTGGACGGTTACTTTCTTGCCGTTTTTAGCAGCATTGATAAGCGAACTGATGACCTGGGAATTCTTGGCCAGGCGGTATAATGTAATTTTTATCGAAGTTACTTTCGGTTCAAAGCCGCTTCTCTGAGGAATTTTATCAAATAAGAAAACGACTGATAAGGCGCATTCACCAGATAATCTTTCTGGCTGATCTTCTCCAAAATACTGCCTTCAAGGCTTAGCCCAACCACCGGAAGCGGCGTATTCTGGTGGTACAACAAATCAAACCTTCCCAAATTCGGGAAATCCATATAATCGCGGCGGTTGTGGTAGCGGCCACCCGGAATGATACTGTCGGTCGTTTCGATATGCAGTTTGTCAATAAAAAATTGCAGCGTATCCTTTCCAATCGATTGGTCGTAAACAAATCGCACCGGCTCGCCAATTCTGCGGTCTTTGACACTGGTCGCGATTTTTTCGAGCATGCTTTTACTCAAATCAGAATCAATTTCGAGCTGTGCATCCCTCGTAATTTTTATCATGTGTGCCGAAACGCTTTCATAATCAAAAATGTTGAAAATATTGCCCAAATGGTAGCGAATGACGTCGTCTAAAAGAATAATATATTGCTTTTCATTCGATGACGGCAAAACCAAAAAGCGGTTGATGGTTTTCGGGATTTCAATAATCGCGTAGCGCACTTCAGGTTTTGGTTTTCCGAGGCCGAGAAAAGGTTTTGACGATGGTTTCATCACCAATTTTACCGCCAGATAACCCGAAGTATCCTTTAAAATCGGGAATTCTGCCAAATCATTCAATATAATGGTAACCAACGCCGGACTTACCCTCTGGATGAAAAAGTCCTTGATGAAATTTTCCTGCTCTTTGGTAATTTCGCTTTCATCGATGATGAAAATATTTTCTTTTTCGAGTTTTTTCTCGATAATACTTAATATCCGAAGACTTTCTGATTGCTGCTGGATTACGATTGCCGTAATTTCCTTGAGCAATTTTTCTGAGGAAATTCCGCCCAAAACCTTCTCGCCAGAAATCCCCGAAAGGCTCAAGCGGCGGATTGCAGCAAATCTAACACGGAAAAATTCGTCTAAATTATTCGAGAAAATCCCTAAAAACCGAAGCCGATCCAATAACGGAACATTCTCATCTCCGGCTTCCTGAAGTACACGTGCATTAAAACAGAGCCAGCTTTTTTCCCTGTCAATATATCTATTTTCTGGTGTCATTTATTATTTTAAATCTTTCGGAAAGACCGTTTTCAAGGTTTTGCCTTTCGCAATGTTTTCCCAATTATTAGTATCAAATGCAATCGAAACGAAGCCTGACGTGGGCACATTGTCGATGTATCGGTCTCCAAATTTATTAACAAAATCTGTTATCGCCTCATTGTGTCCGAAAAGAATAACGTTATCATAATCATTATTGCAGGATTTAATGATTTTTTGGAGCTGACGGCTGTCGAAAGTATATAAATCGTCCTTATAAATAATACTCTCAACCGGACATTGCATATTCTGCATAAAAATCATTGCCGTTTCAGAAGCGCGTTTTGCGGTGCTGCTCCAAACGATAAAAGTTTTAGGCAAATCGGCAACAATCTCTTGTGATACTTGGTGTGCGTCGTTGATACCGCGGTTATTGAGCGGGCGGTCATTGTCTATCAAAGGTGCTTCCCAACTTGATTTTGCGTGCCTGATGAGGATGAGATTTTTCATTTCGGGGATTTTAAAATCTGATTCTTTAAATATCGTGATTTTAAAATGAAACGCAAAAGATTACCGCTGTTTTATAAGTTTTTTATGATGAATTAAGGTTGCAGGCGGTCAGTTTTCCAGCAATCATCAGGTTGCAATTGATAACGGATTCGGTCATGCAGGCGGTTCGGGCGGCACTGCCAGAATTCAATTTCGACGGGCTTTACCAGATAACCGCCCCAGTTTTCGGGTCTCGGAATTGGTTTCCCTTCAAATTGGTGTTCGAGATTCCGAAGTTTTTCTTCGAGTTTTTCGCGGGAATCAATCACTTCGCTTTGCAATGAAACGACGGCGCCGAGTTTGCTGCCTTCAGGCCTTGAATCGAAATAATGGTCAGACATTTTTTCCGGAACTTTTTCAGCTTTTCCTTTAATGATGACTTGCCTTTCGAGCAAATGCCAGAAAAATGAAAGGCTTACGTGCGGATTTTCGGCAATCGCTTTTCCTTTTTCAGAATCGTAATTGGTGTAGAAAATAAAACCGTTATCGTCGAATTGTTTTAGTAGAACAATCCTTGATTTAGGAAAACCATCCAATCCAATGGTTGAAACGGTCATGGCGTTGGCTTCGAAATCCGGAATTTTATCGGCTTCTTCAAACCATTTCTGGAATAAATCGAATGGATTTTGAGTGATATTTTCTTCAATTAGGGAATTTTGCCCGTAGGATTTTCGGTAGTTGCTTAAATCTTTCATTTTAATTAGAAAATGAGATAATTAGAAAATGAGATAATGGTAACAAAATATAAAGTTAGAATGTAATTTTCTAA
The DNA here is from genome assembly GCF_051373205.1 of Flavobacterium sp. 3HN19-14. Lineage (NCBI taxonomy): Bacteria > Pseudomonadati > Bacteroidota > Flavobacteriia > Flavobacteriales > Flavobacteriaceae > Flavobacterium > Flavobacterium sp. 3HN19-14. The sequence goes on along the minus strand of NZ_JBPPZT010000001.1, from coordinate 2,151,457 downwards.
TTATCTAATTTTCCCATTCTCTAATTCTAAAATTCAAAAAACTTTCCGTCGTCGGCTAAGTGCGTATTCGGAAAAACCGTTGCGGCTTCTTCCCTGAAAAGCGCAATAGAATCATATCTTGTGGAATAATGGCCTAAAATAAGCTGCTTTGCTTTGGCTTTTGAGGCAATTGTCGCGGTTTGTTTTGCGGTGCAATGCATGGTTTTTTCGGCAAGATGCGCTTCTGAATCGAGAAAAGTGGATTCCTGGTACAAAACATCAACATTTTCAATCAGCGAAAGGTAGCTTTCCGTGTAAACGGTATCGGAACAAAAGGCGTAACTCTTAGGCGGAATCGGCTCAAAAGTCAGTTCTTCATTTTTGATTATCGTGCCGTCGTCAAGCGTAATATCCTTGCCGTTCTTGACATTCTGGAAATAACAGGTTTCAATTTGATGGCGTTTCATGGCTTCGGCATTGATCCTTCTGTCGCCGATTTTTTCACGGAAAAGATAACCATTCGTGTAAACGCGATGCTGCAGCGGAATTGTCGAAACAATGACTTTTTCATCTTCATAAACAACTTCAGATTCAGTCGATGAAAGTTCATGGAAATATAGTCCGTAACCTGTAAAAGAATTGGCATAACGCAATTGCAGCAGAATGATTTCCTTGATGCCTTTTCGTCCAGTAAACATGCAAATCATTCTCGCGGTTGAGCAATGTGAAAGTGGAAATCAGTCCGACCAATCCGAAAAAATGATCGCCGTGCAAATGCGAAATAAAAATATGGTTGATTTTTGAAAACCTGACTTTGTTCTTGCGCAATTGTACTTGCGTTCCTTCGGCACAATCAATCAGGAACAACCGGTTTTTTATCTCTAAAACCTGCGATGTCGGATTGGTAAAAGTGCGCGGTGTAGCGGCGTAACAGCCAAGAATGGTAAGATTCAATTTAATTTTGGATTGATTAAAAACCTAAATCGCGTTCGATTTCTTCCATTTCGATGATGTCGTGCGCCTCGAGTTTTGTGGGAACGATATCGAGTTTGTCGGAAGCCTTGTTGAAATCGAAATCTTCAACTACGATTACGAAAGACTTTTTGTTCTTTTTATGCGCTTTGCAAAGTGGCAGGAAAGCATTCACTTCTTTTACAGAAGCGTCTTTGCAATGTGTAATGTCGATGATGAGATTGTGCTTTTCAAAAGTTTTATGCTCATGTGTAAGCTTCATCAGGAACGCCGTTAGGTCGCCTTGCGTGTCTTTGATTGTGGTGGTATGTCCTTTGGTTTCGACTTTCATGGTTAAATTAGATAATTAGAAAATGTGATAATTAGAAAATTGAGAATTAATTAATTATCAAAAATTATCAATTAAGCGAATTTATGAAATTTAATACCTAATTACAAAACTCACATTATCTAATTAACTAATTATCTCATTTTCTAATTAGTATATTATTTTATTTTTGATGCCAGAAGATAAATCACCGCCATCCTTATCGCCACACCATTTTCAACCTGATTTAATATGACAGATTGCTGCGAATCAGCAACATCTGACGTAATTTCAACACCGCGGTTGATTGGCCCGGGTGCATGATGACGATTTCCTTATCCAAGGAGTCTAAAAGCGCTTTATCGACACCGTATTGCTGGGCGTATTCGCGTGTTGACGGGAAGTAATTGATGTCCATCCTTTCATTCTGGACACGCAGCATATTGGCGACATCGCACCATTCCAGTGCTTTTCGCAAATTTGGCTCAACCGTAACGCCGAGGCTTTCGATGTATTTTGGAATAAGTGTTTTCGGCCAGCATACTTTTACTTCGGCACCTTGCATCTGCAGTGCATAAATATTAGAAAGCGCAACTCGTGAATGCAGGATATCACCTACGATAACGACTTTTTTTCCACCTACTTCTCCGAGTTTTTCGCGAATCGAATAGCTGTCGAGAAGCCCTTGTGTCGGGTGTTCATGCGCGCCGTCTCCGGCATTTACGATACTTGCTTTTACATTTTGCGAAAGGAAATAAGCCGCTCCGGGATTGGCGTGCCGCATCACGACCATATCGACTTTCATCGACAGAATATTATTAACGGTATCAATCAGTGTTTCGCCTTTTTTGACCGAAGATTGCGCCGCGGAGAAACTGATGACATCTGCTGAAAGCCGTTTTTGCGCCAATTCAAAAGATAATTTGGTACGCGTGCTGTTCTCAAAAAGATATTGGCAATCGTGATATCCCTCAAGGAGGGTACTTTTTTAATCGGCCTGTTGATGACTTCCTTAAAATGATCGGCGGTTTCAAAAATAAGGTCAATATCGTTTTTGTTGATGTATTTGATGCCTAATAAATGATTTACGCTTAATTCCTTCATTCTATTTTAGATTGCAGATTTTTTAAATTTTAGATTTCAGACTGCAGATTTCAGATTGCAGCTCTCACTTTTGACTTTTGACTTTTGACTTTCGACTTTTGACTTTCGACTCACACTAAATAAACACCGTCTTCGCCTTCATTTTCTATCCAGTTCACTTTTACTTTTTCATTGTTGATGGCATCCACCTGCCTACCGCGGTAATCCGGCTGGATTGGCAAATGCCGGCTGAAACGACGGTCAATCAGCACCAGCAATTCGATTTCTGACGGTCTTCCGAAAGATTGAATTGCGGTCAATGCCGAGCGGATGCTGCGGCCGGTATACAAAACATCGTCGATAAAAATGACTTTTTTGTTCTCTACGATAAAATCGATTTTGGTTCTGTTGGCTTCAAGCGGTTTTTCTGTATGGCGGAAATCATCGCGGAAAAATGTGATGTCGAGGTAGCCGAGCGTTATGGCATCGACATTATATTCGTTTTCGAGTAAAGTTTTAAGTCTTTCGGCCAGAAACGTGCCTCTGGGCTGGATTCCGATAAGGATAGTATTGGAAAAATCGAGGTGCTTTTCGATCAACTGGCAGGCCAAACGGTGCAGAATGATATTGACTTCCTTCGAAGTTAGCAATACTTTTTGACTCATGTGTGTGTTGTTTGGGTTGTAAAAGTAAGCAAAAAAAACGATGTTGTAAAATTGTTGCCTCAAATCATTTGTTCATGAAATAATAATTTTAACATTTTGCTTTAGTTGCTTTTTAATTCCTATATTTAACCTGTGCTAACGACTTAATGTGCTATGATGAAACGGAAAATAATCCTCACTGACGACGATGCAGATGATTGCTCGCTCTTTTCAGAAGTACTCAGGAAATACATTCCGACATCAATTTAACCATCATCAATGATGGGGTAACGTTGATGGAAAAACTCGAAGATATCGTGCCGCCACCGCCCGAAGTGATTTTTCTCGACCTGAATATGCCGCTGAAAAATGGCTTCGAATGTTTGATTGAAATCAGGAATACGCCAAAGCTCAAGGATATTCCGGTTGTAATTTATTCCACTTCTTCCAATAAAGATATTGTAGAAAAAACTTTCCAGCACGGCGCAAATTTTTATATTTGTAAGCCAGCCACATATAATGCACTTAAAAAAACCATTGCACACGTGTTGTCTTTCGACTTTAATTCGATGCAAGGGAAAACAGAAAGATCGGAATTTGTAATTAATGTGGCCTGAAAACCTACTCCTTTATGGTAAAAACACGACACATACGCACAAAAATCATTTTCGTTTTTGCCATGGCGCTGTTGCTGTCTCTTTCCGTTTTTTCTTATGTAAGGATTGATGCACTGCTCAAGGCCACACAATGGGTCAACCACACCAATGTCGTAAAACTCAAACTCGAAAATCTTTTTTCGACGGTCAAAGGAATCGAATCAGCACAACGTGGTTTCATTATTACACGTGACGATTATTATGCCAAAGAGTTCGATGACGCGATCGACCAGCTTCAAATAAAATTGACCGAACTCGACTTTGCAATTGGTGAAAATACAATCCAGCAAAAGAATCTCGATAAGCTGCGGAAATTAATCAAACTGCGTATTGATAACCTCAAAAGTGCGCCGCAACTTCCGAAAGGCGATACTTCAAGAAGGTCGGAATACCGTGCCAACAGGGCGTTTCTTCGCAATCATATCCTTGCAATGATGGCACAAGAGGATCTTTTACTGAAAGGCCGCACCAAAGCCCTGACACAGGAAACAGCGCTGACACCGATGTTTAGTATTTTTCTTATTGTCTGCTCAATTGCGATTTTGTTTGCTTCTTATATCAATATTACACGTAACGAAAAAGCGCTGGCGAAACAAAATGCCACACTTGAAGAGAAGAATAAATCGCTGGCACGGATGAATAAAGAATTAGAATCATTCACCTACATTTCAAGTCATGATTTGCAGGAGCCTTTGCGAAAAATACAGACTTTCGTTACAAGAATTACCGATAAGAAAGACGAGCAGCTTTCTGAAACGGCGCGCAATTACCTGAACCGCACGCAGGAATCTGCGAACAGGATGCAATTGTTGATCAGGGATTTGTTAGCGTATTCAAGGCTGAAAACCGAAATCTTCCCTTATGAAATTACGAACCTGAAAAAAATCGTCAACGAAGTAAAAAGTGACCTCGCAGAAGAAATCGACGAAAGCAATGCGGTTATTGAAGTGAAAGGCCTTGCCGACGTTAACGTAATTGTATCGCAATTCAGGCAATTGCTGACCAACCTGATTTCTAACGCTATAAAATTTTCGCAACCGGGCTTGACTTCACATATCATTATTGAAAATGGCACAGAAATGGGTAAAGACGTACCCGGCGAAAACATCCTCAAGCATCAATTGTACTCAAAAATCACCATTTCTGACAACGGAATCGGCTTCGACCCGAAATATACCGACCGGATTTTTAATGTCTTTCAAAGACTGCATACCGACCCGCAATATAAGGGAACCGGTATTGGTTTGGCCATAGTCAAAAAAATTGTTGACAATCATAATGGTATCGTGGTTGCTGACGGCATTGTTGATAAAGGCGCCACTTTCACGATTTATATTCCGTGCCACGGCGGGGTAATTGTACAATAAAATCCTACAATATTGTAATTTTTTCCAGTTGAAAATCGTGAATTTTATAGTAACAAAAAATAACTATAAAACCACGAATTATGAAAACCATCTCATTAAGATTAGCCGCATTTTTTCTGATTGCAACTTTATTTTCAAGCTGTGAAGTCATTGGTGACATTTTCAAAGCAGGAATGGGCGTCGGCATTTTTATCGTCATCGCTATTATTGCAGTTATCATATTTATTATAAGCAGATTTAAAAAATAGATTTTAAGGCTGTGAGATTGCAGACTTAAGAAAATAGCAAACAAAAAAGCGACTCAAAATGAATCGCTTTTTTTATAATTTTCAAACTCTTAAAATCTAATCGCCTAATTGTACATTTTCTTCCTTAACTCCTGCACTTTCTCATCATCAAGATAATCATCAAAAGTCATATAGCGGTCTATGGCACCATTTGGCGTCAATTCTACTATTCGATTTCCGACAGTCTGCGCAAATTCGTGGTCATGTGTCGTTAAAATGACAGAGCCTTTGAAGTTTTTAAGTGAATTATTGAAAGCTGTAATCGATTCCAAATCCAGGTGATTCGTAGGTTCGTCAAGCATCAGAATGTTCGCGCGTTCCATCATCATTCGTGAAAGCATGCACCTTACTTTTTCTCCTCCTGACAACACGCGGCTGGTTTTGAGCGCTTCTTCACCTGAAAAAATCATTTTCCCAAGGAAACCACGAATGTAAACTTCATCGCGTTCCTCTTCGGTTTTTGCCCATTGACGCAGCCAATCTACCAAAGACAAATCGTTTTCAAAAAATGAATGGTTGTCCACTGGTAAATATGCTTGATTCGTTGTAATTCCCCAATCAAAAGTTCCTGAATCAGCATTTTGGTTGCCATTCAATATTTCATAAAATGCTGTCGTAGCACGTGAATCTTTAGAAAATAAGACAATTTTATCACCTTTAGCCATGTTCAGGTCGACGCCTTTGAAAAGCGTTTCACCTTCAATCGAAGCACTCAGGTTCTGTACGTTTAAAATCTGGTCACCGGCTTCTCTTTCCTGATCGAAAATAATCGCAGGATAGCGGCGGCTCGATGGCTTGATTTCAGCAATATTCAACTTGCTAATCATTTTCTTACGCGAAGTTGCCTGTTTCGATTTGGCTACGTTGGCGCTGAAACGACGGATGAATTCTTCCAGTTCCTGTTTCTTTTCTTCCGCTTTTTTGTTCTGCTGCGCACGTTGTTTCGCCGCTAATTGACTTGACTCATACCAAAAAGTATAATTTCCTGAATAATGGTTGATTTTTCCAAAGTCGATGTCAGAAATATGCGTACAAACCGCATCGAGAAAGTGTCGGTCGTGAGAAACTACAATTACCGTATTTTCATAATTCGCCAGGAAATTCTCAAGCCAGGCAATGGTTTCGAAATCAAGGTCATTTGTCGGCTCATCCATAATCAAAACATCCGGATTTCCGAAAAGTGCCTGTGCCAAAAGCACGCGGACTTTCAGTTTCCCGTCCAAATCTGCCATTAAAGTGTAATGCAAATCTTCACCAATCCCAAGGTTTGAAAGCAAAGCCGCTGCGTCAGAATCAGCATTCCAGCCATTCATTTCCTCAAACTGCACTTGTAATTCTCCAATTCTGTCGGCGTTGGCGTCGTTATAATCGAGGTATAATTCGTCCATTTCTTTTTTAACGGCGAATAATACTTTGTTACCCATCATGACGGTTTCGAGTACTGTATGCTCGTCAAACATGTTGTGGTTCTGGTTCAGGACAGACATCCTTTTACCCGGCTCCAACTGAACGTGACCCGAAGTCGGATCCATATCACCGGCCATTATTTTGAGGAAAGTTGATTTTCCGGCACCGTTTGCACCTATTACGCCATAAATATTGCCGTGTGTGAAGGTCGTATTTACTTCGTCGAACAGGATTCTCTTGCCAAACTGAACCGATAAATTGTTTACTGTTAACATGAATTATCTTTTATAAAAAATTTTTGCAAAAGTAGAAAAAATAGTGGAGATTTACGGCTTTCACTGTTACTAAATCATTGGCCTTATTTATGTTCCTGTTCTATTTGATTTTTATTTTCTTACTTGTTTTTTGTCGGCATATTTGTAGCCGGAATCTTCATGATTTTCAGGAACAAAAACAGAAAAAAAGGCTGGCTGTTAGTACTGTCAACACTTTTCATTTTTTTATTCGTATATAGATTATTCTCAACAATGGGGAGGTTTGGCTGCTGAAACCATATTTAACTATGCCTTAACAATATAATTGTTAATAACCTGATATTTTTGTTTACAATAATTTTTACACATGCGTGATTTAAAATTTATAAAACTGTTCTTATTAGCGGCTTGTTTAGTGTCTTTGCTTTCGTGCAACAAGCAATTTAAGGACGACAATTACACTGCTTATTTCGGAGGCGAAGTTACAAATCCAACCAATCCATACGTACTTTTTTGCCGTGGCTCTGAAGTTATAGACACGATAAGACTGAAGAAAGACAATACTTTTTTCATCAAATTCGATTCGCTGACGCCCGGGCTTTATAATTTTAAGAACGAACCTGAATTCCAATACGTTTATTTCGACAAGAATGACAGCATCATGGTGCGCATCAACGCTGACGATTTTGATGAATCAATTGTCTTCTGCGGACGCGGTGAGGAAAAGAACAACTTCTTGATGGAATTGTATCTCAAAAATGAAGAAGACAAGAAGAAAATCTATGACGTTTTTGATTACGAATACCCGAAATTCAAGAAGAATGTCGATTCAACTTATGCTATAAAAAAGGCATTTTACGACACCAAAAAGCAGGAATTGGAATGGAGCGATGATTTTGACATTTACGCCCAGGCCTGCCTCAACTTCAACCATTACATCAAAAAGAAATCTATCCGATTGTGCACAAAGCACGGACAGGCACTGATATTAAAAAGGCAGCTTCCCGTTGATTTTTATGATTACAGGCACGATATCGATTTCAATAACTTAAAATTAAAGGAATATTCGCCGTTTGTAAAATACCTGACCTACATGCTCAATAATGTTGCTTTGAGCAAGGATTTACCGGCAAATACGAGTCCGGCCGATATGGCGCTCGATATGAATATCCGGAAAATGAACATCGCCGACACACTGTTCAAGAATGAAAAGATAAAAAATACGATCCTCAATAACATCGCATTTACTTATCTGCTTGAAGACCAGAATATCGTCAACAACAAAAAGTTTCTCGACAAATACCATGTTTTATCAACAGATACAAGTCAGCACAATGAAATCCTGAAAATCGGCAATGCCATCCAGCAACTCAAAACCGGAAACAAATTACCTGAAGTCGCGTTGGTTGACATGAAAAATGAACCGGTTTCAATCGACACTTTCATCAAATCTAAAACCGTACTTTTCTTTTGGACGGAAAGTCTCGAATCGCATTTGGCCGCAGCTCACAAGAAAATTATAGAAATGCAGAAGTCACATCCTGATTATCATTTCATCGGGATTTGCGTAGACAACAACCAAAAGAACTGGCTCAAACTGCTTTCCAATTACAAATTTGACGGCGTAACCGAATTGCGTGCTGCAGATTTCGAAGATATGAAAGAAAAATGGGTCATCAATAAAATTCACCGTACAATGATTCTCAATGCAGATGGTACGATTGAAAATGCATTTGTGAATCTGTTTGACGTGAAGTTTGAGGATAATCTTAAATGAGATAATTTGAAAATTAGATAGTGAGATAATTCAAATATTGTATATAAAAATGCGGTTCAATGTTGAACCGCATTTTTCTTTATTAAATCAGATGTAACTTTGACCGCAATCAAAATCATTTTCTAATTGTCTAATTTTCAAATTATCTGATTACTTATTCCCTTTCTCGAAATCAGCAATAAACTGCGCCAATCCGATATCAGTCAAAGGATGCTTCAATAAGCCTGTGATCGCCGAAAGTCGTCCAGGTCATTACATCAGCGCCGATTTTCGCACAATTTACAATATGCATCGTGTGGCGAACCGAAGCCGCAAGAATTTGTGTTTCATAACCATAATTGTCATAAATACCACGGATTTCTTCAATTAAATTTAATCCGTCAGTAGAAACGTCGTCCAATCTTCCGATGAATGGCGATACATAAGTCGCACCCGCTTTCGCAGCCAACAATGCCTGCCCGGCAGAAAATACCAAAGTGACATTCGTCCTGATGCCTTTATCAGAAAAATATTTGCACGCTTTCACGCCTTCTTTCGTCATCGGCAATTTCACCACGATTTGCTCGTGAAGATCGGCCAGCTCCTCGCCTTCTCTGATCATTCCGTCATAATCAACGGCGTTCACTTCGGCACTCACATCGCCTTCAACGATATTGCAAATGTCAACGTAATGCTTCAAAATGTTGTTTTTCCCGGAAATCCCTTCCTTCATCATTAACGACGGGTTCGTAGTTACTCCGTCTAAAACGCCCAGTGCCTGCGCTTCCTTAATGTCGGTCAGGTTGGCTGTGTCAATAAAAAATTTCATGTTTATCTATTTAATTGTTGTGTTTACGTGTTGGGCGTTCCCGCTATCAGCATTGGTTTTTCAAGTCAAAATCGTGCAGCGGGTCAGGCTCTCGGCTGTATCTTTTTTTTTTGAACGTTCCTTCAATTCGGAAATTCCCTGCTAAAAAAAAGGATGCCGCCTCCATCCTTAACGCAGGCAAAATTACGATTATTCTTAAGGTTTCAAAGTGGCAAAGTTATAAAGTTGAAAGTTTTCATGCCTTAGTGCCTTAGTGCCTTAGTGCCTTAGTGCAAAATTGAATTTCCAGGTTATCAATTTCTTTTACGTAAACTAAAAAATTCAGGCATTACAATTTATAATGCTTCATGAGCATTTTCTCATACCGTTTGTCGGGCAAGATCCGTTTCAGAACAATAGAGAATTTCGAAAGGAAAGGCCCGACCTTATAATGCACATTGGGCTTTTCAGTATTGATGATTTTGTAAATCGTTTCCGCCATTGCTTTCGGATCGTCTCCGCCATCAACCTGTTCGTTGATTGTCTCAATAGTTTTCGCATAATTCGAGTATGCCGAAGCCGGCGACAACGGCACGTGATAACGCGAAGCCGCGATATTGGTCGCGAATTCTCCAGGCGCAACATTCGTGATTTCGATATTAAAAGGTTTTACCTCCATACGAAGCGCTTCTGTAACATATTCCAATGCCCCTTTCGAAGCCGAATAGACCGCGCGATACGGCAATCCCATATAACCGGCAATCGAAGTAATATTGATGATTAAACCCGATTTTTGCGAGCGCATTTGTGGTAAAATCGCTTTCATCACTTCAATCGGGCCGAAAAGATTCGTCTCAAAATTATTACGTATCTCTGAAGTCGGTATTTCTTCAAGCGGACCAATAATGCCAACGCCGGCGTTATTCACAACCACGTCAATCCTTCCTGAAATTGAGATTACTTTAGCGATACAAGTTGTTATGCTTTCGGTGCTCCTGACATCAAGTGCCAACAACGGGAAAACCGAATTAAAGACTTTCTCCGGATTTCGGCTCGTGCCATAAACCGTATAACCTTTGTGGTGCAGGAATTCCCCGATTGCTTTTCCGATTCCCGACGAGGCACCGGTAATTAAAATGACTTTAGACATTGGATGTTTTTTAACGAAGCCAAATTTCGGCAATCAATTGCAACATGCAATGAGTAAACTCATATTTTTTGTACTGTTTTGTAATAATGTACAATCATTAGGGCGCAATTCGAACCTAAACTTTAACAATTTTTACGGCATTCCCGTAACCGGAATATTTATTTTTTCTGTAGGGATGCATTCTCCCCTCCCCTGAAGGTAAGATATTATTTTTTCCGATACGTTGTAATGCGGGAAAGCCGTAAAAATTGTTAAAGTTTTTTTACGGATTTGATTGAGCAAAAAATCTAAATGCTTTAAAATTATTCGATGTACCACCAATAATTATTTGGTAACTTTTCTCTCATAATAATAAAATTCCTGTAATCCCTGCGCTCCTTTTTTATCACCGCGAATTACATAGTAACGATTGCCAATCGGCTTGATTTCATAATCCCAATCAGCAGATGGGTTTGGATTTTTGCTTTTATCGAAACGGTTCAGGTCGCCACATAATTTTTTGGCCGGCGGAATTGCGATTTTCTCATCGAAGCCCTGTCCGACAACCACAAAACGTAAGTTATACTGCCCGCAAGGCGCAGGTTTTATACTACTGTTTTCAGAAGAAACGAGCGGATCTGAGCGATAAGCTTCCAGCTCTTTCTGAAATTGGTCGTATTGGGCTTTTACATCTGTTTGGGCAAAAGTGGCGGCAGAAGTGAATAATAGTGCGATAAGTAACTTTTTCATGTTTTTTAATTAGATAATTAGAAAATGAGATAATTAGCGGAATCGTCCGCGTAATAAAGTTAAGCATTTTAAATAAATTATCTCATTTTCTAATTCGTAATTATCTAATTCCTCTCCGAACTGAATCATATAACCATTATTGTCATAAATGGCGAATTCACGCATGCCCCAATCGAAGGTTTCCAATTCATAGCAGATTTTGGCTGTGTCTTTTAAATGCTCCCAAAGTTCGTCGACTTTTTCAGTTTTGATGTAGAAGCTTCCTGTGAATTGTGGTTTTTCGAATGGGATGTGCTCATTGGGTTTTGTGACCATGATTTCGCACTCGCCTTTTTGGAGTGATGCCCAACCCCATTCTTCATTGATTTCGTTGCAGGTGAAACCTAAAGTGTTGGTGTAGAAATTAATGGTTTCGTGGAGTTCTGTGGTGTAGATTATTGGAACTATTGGAGAAAATTTCATATTGTTTTATTCATTAGGCCCTCGACTACGCTCGGGGTGACAAATTAGTCGTTACAGACTTTTGAAATTGATTTTTGAATTTGAAATTGACAGTTGAATTTAAGTCGGATGCCCTAGCCCGGATAGCAGTGGAAATCTTTTTTGTTCTTTCTTTAAGAACAAAAAAATTGGAACGTATAGCCGGATCAGCTTCTAAAAAACAATACCTCCAAAAATAAAAAAATCTTCCTGAAGGGAAGACATTATTATGAGAAAAAAATGGCAAGCGACCTACATCGCACCGCTCAACCACGTACCCTTGCTATGTTCCCATCCTGGGGAGTCTGCAGGAGCTGGTCGTGTAGGACTTGCCGTTGCAAATATACAATCTTTTTGTATTTTCGCAAGGGCAAAGCGGCATATTGGTTAGCTTTGTGGAATGTGCCATTTTAAAAATTACAATGAAAAATTATAACTTATTAGGAATCATTTTATTAAGCGCTGCGCTGATGGGCGGATGCGAGTCAAAAAAACCCGAAGATTTTTTCAGCTTTGACGCCACGAAGCTAAAAAAGCAATATCTGAGCGGCGAAACGGCGAATCTTTCAATCACCAATTCTGAAAACAAAGCCATCGACAGCATCGTTTATTATTCGAATGACCAGAAAATTGCCTCGAAAAAAGGCGGCGAAGCGATGAATTTTGAGATCAAGAGTCCGAAATTGGGATACCAGAACCTCAAAGCCATTGTTTATTACGACGGCGAAACGGGCGGACAGGAAGTTTTTTCGAAATTTGAGGTGATTTCTAACATAAAACCTAAAGTTTTGAAATATACGATTGTCAATACCTATCCGCATGACACGAAAGCGTTTACGGAAGGATTGGAATTTTACCGCGATACCTTAATTGAAAGTACAGGCCAGGAAGGCAATTCTTATGTGCGAAAATTCGATTATAAAACCGGAAAAGTATACAAACAAGCGGATATTGATGCGCAATATTTTGGCGAAGGAATCACTGTAATTGGTAACAAGATTTATCAGTTGACGTGGCGCAATAAGACCGGCTTCATTTACAACGCAGACACCTGGAAATTGGAAAAAACCTTTACTTTCGACAAGGATGTTGAAGGCTGGGGAATGACGCACGACAACAAATACATTTACCAATCTGACGGCACTGAAAAAGTCTGGCGCATGGATCCATCCAGCCAAAAGCTGCTGGATTTCATCAATATATATATTGGCGATACGAAAATTCCGCAAGTGAATGAACTCGAACTGGCCGAAGGAAAGCTGTATGCGAATGTGTGGCAGAAAGACGCCGTTGCAGTAATCAATCCGGAAACCGGCGCTACTGAAGGGATTATCGACTTTTCGGGATTACGAGCTTTGGTGAAAGTGACTAAAGAAGATGTGCTGAACGGTATCGCTTATAACCCAAAGACCAAAACATTTTTTATCACCGGAAAAAACTGGGATAAGATATTTGAGGTGAAATTTTCTGAATAGTCGAAAAGCTAAAGTCCAAAGTCGAAAGTCTACTATGTGTAAAATTAGAGACTAAAAAAGTCAGTCCGGTAATAATATCGAACTGATTTTTTTATTGATTCCCATACTTTTGGCTTTCGACTTTCAACTTTCAACTCCTCTTTTCCTTAAAAAATAGTTAAATAACTATTTTTATAGTTGTGTAACTATAAAAATAGTTGTACGTTTGTTTTAAACTTTACAATCATGCAGAATTTAACGAACAAGGAAGAAGAAATCATGCACATTTTGTGGAAGCTCGAAAAAGCTTTCGTAAAAGACATTCTTGCTGAAATTACCGAAGAACAGCCGCATTACAATACACTTTCGACAATTGTAAGAAATCTCGAAGAGAAAGGCTATGTCGCACACAAAGCCTATGGCAACACGCACCAGTACTACCCTATCGTCAAGCTTGAAGATTATCGCAAGAAATTCATGAGCACGGCGATCGACAATTACTTCAACAGTTCCTATAAGAATATGGTGTCGTTTTTTGCCGAAGAAGAGAAAATCTCGGCAAAAGAATTGCGTGAAATCTTAGCCATCATCGAAAACAAATAATCATGGAAGCGCTGTTCCTATATTTGATAAAATCTTGTGGACTGCTTGCGGCATTCTTCCTTTGTTATTATTTTTTACTGCGGAAGGACACATTTTTCAACCTTAACCGTTGGTTCTTATTGGCCGGATTGCCAATTTCGATTTTGATGCCATTATTTTTCATCAAAAAAGTGGTGATTGTACAAAAACCGAAAATTTCGTGGACGCCCTTGTAGCGATGGCGAAACCTGCGCAACTGGCGGCTCCGGTTCCTAATACTATTGCTGAAACAATTCCGCCGCCGGAAGTTATCGAGATTGATTGGATGCAAGTCGCAACATTAGCTTACATAATAATAGCTGCCGTTTTGCTTTTGAAAGTTATATTGAACTTCATCTCGCTTTTCCGCCTGCTCAAAAAACAACAGATCCAGAAACAGGAACAATTCGCTTTTGTTGATCTGAACGAGAATATCGCGCCGTTTTCGTTCTTCAATTACATCGTATTCAATTCGAGGATGTTTACGAATGAAGAACTCGAGAGCATCCTGAACCATGAAAAAGTGCACAGCCGCGAGCGCCATTCATTCGATATATTGATTGCAAAATTGTTTTCCATCGTATTTTGGTTCAATCCGTTCGTGTGGTTGTACAAAAAAGCGATTTCGCAAAACCTCGAATACATCGCCGACAGAAAAGCGATACAGGAATCCAACGACAAACGTGGTTATCAAATTGCATTACTAAAAGTCGTTACCAATCAGGATAGTCTTTCAATCACCAATAATTTTTATCAATCATTAATCAAAAAACGAATCGTTATGCTAAACAAAAACCAGAGTAAAAAGAGAAATTTGTGGAAATATGCTTTCATATTACCGCTTTTGGTCGCCTTCATGTTTTATTTCCAGGTAAAACTGATTGCGCAGGAAATGAATCCGGACGTACATTCGGCCCAATCGTGGCAGGATTTCATCAACATTAAAATCGACAAAAATTCAACTGATGCCGAACTTAAAGCACACACCAAGAAGCTTAAAGAAGATGGCATTACGCTGAAATTTTCAAAAGTAAAAAGAAACAGCAGCGGCGAAATCACAGGAATTAAGGCGGAATTCAAAGATAAGGAAGGCAACAAAGGTGTTTCTCAGGTTGACGGAAAAGAGCCAATCAAGCCGATTGTTTTTTATAAACACGAAGATGCGATCGGATTTGGTGCGCCGAAAGACGTGAATATCTTTAAATTCAAAAATCGCGGCAACAGCCAAAATGAAGACAGTTTTGCTTTTACTTTTGATAAAGACGCACCGGAAGCGCCGGAACCACCAGAAGCGCCTGAAGATTTTGAAGCGCCCGAGCCGCCGGAAGCACCGGAAGCACCGGAATTCAATTTTGATTTCGACTTTGATTATGATACCGACAGCGATTCGAAAATCGTCATCAAAACCATCAATGAAGACGGAAAGCCACTTGTGATGGTCAACGGAAAAGTCGTTGCGGATGCCGATATGGATAAGATTATGAGCGAAATCAATGCTAATGTAAAAAATAACATCCGTATTATTAAAAACGGAAAAGGCGGGCAATTCGGGGTGTCATCAGAAGACGGCGTAATTTACATCGATACTGACAAACTCAGCGAAGACGCTATGAAACAAGCCGACATCGCAATGTTTAAAGCAATGCCTGACATGGAAAATGCCAAAATTAAAATGCGCAGGTCGAAAGACAAAATGAAAATGTCGAAAGCCGATATGGAGCAATCAAAAGCCGCCATGCAACAGGCCAAAGACGAAATGGAGCAGGTAAAAGCAGAGATGGAAAAAGTACGCGCCGAAATGCAGCAACTTAAAGCCGAACAACAAAAATACGCAGAGGATTACAAGCAAAAAACCAAAGCCGAAGCCCAAAAGAAAAAACAGGCGAAGCAAAAACAATAAATCAAAAAGACTGTCAATTTCGGCAGTCTTTTTACATTTGTATAAACTTAAATTATGTTCAAGATTCTAGCGCGCCTCAATAAATTGCTTTTGCCAAGTTTCAGCAAACGGCAGCTTGATTTGTCGAAAGCCTCGAAATGGCAGATGGCAATTATTGGCTGGCGGTATTTCGTAACGCGAAAGGCCTTAGGGAATTAGAGAAAAGCAATACAAAAAATCATTTTAAATTAAATTTTGATTTGCAGGTTTGGTAAATTTACCTATATTTGCACCCGCAAACAAGTTCACCGAACTCCTATGAAAATTAAAGTACGGTGAGGTAATAAGGCCTCGTGGCGCAACTGAATAGCGCATCTGATTACGGCTCAGAAGGTTACTGGTTTGAATCCAGTCGAGGTCACAAAAAAATAATTCGCTTTGGCGAGAAACTAACTGTAAAACAGTTAAGTTTCTCGCCTTTAGTGTTTTATGGCTAACTCAAAACCTATTACGCGTATGTCATTTGCATCCAAGTTGCTCAACAATTTCCCAGAAAACTTCCCAATATATATGAATGGGAAGCTAAGTTGTAAGATAAGACAATATGATTATGTCCAAACAGACGGTACATCCGGGCTGTATGTTCAAGTGTCATTAACAGGTGTGAAAAGCCCGAAAAAAATTCCACTGCTTATTGATGTTCGGAAAAAAGACTTCGACAAAATTGGAGAGAGAGTTCAAAAGTCAAATCTGTATTATCAAGATTACAATTTGCTAATTGAGAAAAAGTTGGCAGAGATCACCAGAATAGAATTAAACTACCGATTGAGTTCTGTTCCGATAACTTTAGATTCGCTGTCCAAAGAATTAGAAAACCCTTCTTCCCGAATTGATTTTATAAGTTTTTGGGAAGCCGAACTGGTGAATCAAAAAACGCTTAATTTGATTTCAGACTCTACACATAGGCAGCAATCTTCTGCTCTTAGAAAATTGAAGAAATATAAAAAAGAGTTATTTTTTTATGAAATCACAGAAGAATTCATTTCAAAAATGAAAGCCCATCTTGCGAAAAAAGAAGGTAACGAAGAAACAACTATTTCATCTTTTATTAAGAATTTCAAAAAGTACCTCCACATTGCAAACAAAAGAGGAATTATTACTCCAATACAATATGACGACATTAAACATAAAGGTTTTAAAAGTCAGCGAACATTTTTGATGCCGGATGAAATTCAAATTCTTTATAAATATTGGAAGAATGATTTCATCAACGCAACGCACAAAGCAATATTAGCGCGATTTCTATTTTCCTGTTTTACAAGTTTAAGAATCTCAGACAATCTGGCGTTGTCTGAAGAAAATTTCATGGGAGATTTTATAGCTTTCAGTTCACAAAAAACAGGAAAGTTTCAACGTATTGCATTGAGTAATAGCGCAAAAACATTTATGAATGACGGGTTACTTATAGGTAAATTCACTCCGGAATATATAAACAGGGAACTTAAATTTATTGCAAAAGCTGTTGGAATTAGAAAAAATATATCGTTTCATGTCTCACGGCATACCTTTGCAACAAATTACCTCATATCGGGTGGGCGCGTAGAAAATCTGCAGAAAATTTTAGGTCATTATAAAATTGAAGAAACAATGATTTACGTTCACATTGTGGAAAGCATCGTTGACAACGAAATAATGACAATGGATGAAATTTTAAATTTCTAAAAATTATAATGAAAAATATCGCTCCACAACTCCACAGTTCCAACAACTAATAATTTACGCTTTCCAACCTAAGTTTCAATTCGTAGTTGTCTTGTTTGGTTTGCACATATTCTGTAGACTCCACAATATACTCCTGATTGTCAAGAAATATTTTTTTTAACTTGGTTATTTTACTCATTTCAGTCTTTGTAAATGCGCCGGCAACGTCAATTTGACCAGCGTTGAGCCTAAATTTTGTGAATATTTTATAGTAAGAATCGTAAATTCCACCTTCACCACCAATTTTGAGATTCTGCCCTAGAAACGAAGTTGAAATTAGTTTTTCATTTTCAGGATCGTAAATCATTAAACCTACACCCGATTTGCTTTCTACAGCCTCTGAAAGTTCTGCCGTAGAACCGTTGTGAGGCACTAATTTAAATTTGCTTTCAACAGTTTCGGCAAAGTCATTCAACTGCTTTGCATAGGCCTCGGTTCCAGAACTCGTTACATACAAACCAGCATCTTCCTCGTTAGAATATTTAAAAATATATGCTGTGTTGGGAGCCTGCTCGTATGACAACACTTTCAACGACCTCATGGAAATATGCTTTTCTGTACGCAACATGAAATCATTGCCGAAATCGAGTCGCATTTCTTTCTTAAAATCATCGATGATTATTTCGAGATTGGCGAACTTTTTCAATTCATTCAAATAGTTTCCGAATGTCCAATCCGGAACATACCTCGAAACCGGAATTGTCGGATGCATTTGATAGTACGTATGCTCTGCGTCCTTTTTGTAAACTTCGATTGAATAGCTTTCCGGCATTAACATATTGATGCTGAAATAATCAAAATGTAATTTTACAAGTGGAGCCAATATAAAAGAAGACTCAGCCTCTATGATTTCACCCGGAACATTATCTTTTCTGTTAAATGTGATTTCTTCTTCTAGAGGATAAGGATCTATTCCAGAAACTTCAGGATAATAAATTCTTTTCATCCGAAAACTTGTTTTTACAGGATGTGAAGAAGTATCAGTTTGCGCCGCAAGCACAAACCTAAATTTCACAGTAACCTCAATGTCTTCATCAACTTCAAAAATGTGAGTTCTTCGAAACCAAAAATAAGACCCGTATTCCCTTAATTGCCATTCCCCATCAAGAAGTATTGGCGTAATGGTCGGTAAAAGTAAAATTTTAGTCAAATTATCTTTCGTGCTTAATAATAAGAGCCGTCTAATAAATGGGTGATCTACAAAGCTTCCCGAAATTTTAAATCCGATAGATTGCATTGCATAAAATAGAGGTGACAATAAAAATAACTGCGGAGAGACAACATTTTTGTTAACCACTACAGCATTGTCCGGGTCTGTTACATCTGCTGTATTTTGCACAAAATTATCGTCTAAAAACCCGTTAATCTTGTTTCCATAATTATACCACGGTTCATCGCCTTCAAGTTCGGTGCCAAATTTATCCTTCCAGGACATCATTGGAAACTGAATTTTTGTTTCCGGAAAACACTTTGTCACACACGAATTAACAAAACTCGGCCAGTATCCAGAACCTTCAGTAATTACATTTGATTCTGCTAAAAAGGTTTCGGAGAAGTTTCTCCGGGAATGATGGAAATCACAGGCATTAAATCGCCTAGCTTTTTATTGAAAATTTTCAAAACTTCGGTGGCATACTTTAAATTGCATTTTCGGTAGCCAGTCAAATAACTCAATATTTGCAACTGGCCGAAATAAACATCATCGCCTTCATGCACTTCTACATCAAACGTTTTTTTCTTCAGTACAGATGCAATATCGCGACTACCTAGAGTTTTTTTACAATTTTCGTTTTCCACAACCAAAAATGGCACGGTCGAATGTGACACCTTAAAATCCGAAGAAAGCAGTGAGTTTTCTTTTTGATTGAAAGTGTTTGATTAACAAAGTCCAACTCCACACCTTCGCAAAATATTTTGATTAGGCTCATGGATTATATGTAACGATGTTAGAAATTGGCTCCGGATCATCCGGTGCTGTAAAATAAACTAAAAACGGCGGCTCTAAATCTAGCGATCCAAAATTATAATGAGGCGTAGTGGGCAGGGTTGAATACCTGAACACCCCATCTTTTTCCAAAACACGTCGAATAAAAGAACCTGTATAATTAATTAATGTAAAGTAAACCAAGATTGTTGTAGAAGTGGTTACAATGTCACCAACGGTAACCTGATCTTCATCAACTTCCGCTACAGGTAGCAGCAGATTTGAAAATGAATTATTGCGCTTCACATTAAAAGTGAGATTTTCACCGTATTGATGTACGTTATCCTTAAAATCGTTATACTTCTTCGTTTTCGAAGTCATATCAATCCATTCGCCTTCGAAAAATAGCTTTGCCTTCAGCGACCTAGTAATCTGCCCGATGATCGCTTTTTCTGAACCGAGCAGCGAGCCGGTATTTATTGAATAAGTTTGTTCTTCAATAATTTCATAAATGACTTCAGAATTGTCATTCTGGTCATATGAATTTATATCCAAATTATTATCAATATTCAGTTGACCGTCGAGATAAGCATAAATCCAGAACCCGAAGTTGTTTAGGAAAGCTATTTCTTTTACTGGAAAATGCGAAAAAGAAGTATTCTAATTGGCTTTATAATTTGTTCAGAACCAACGGAAATGGTAACGAGAAAATTCGTGGTGTTATTGATTAAAGTCACTGCAGACAAATCAAAATTGTAAATAAAAACCTTTTTCCCTCAACAGAAGACAGTGACGCCGAATGCAAAATTGTGTTGAAGTTATCTTCTGTTTTTACCACGATATTTTCAGACACAGCATTTACCATAAATGGTATACTGATTTTACCGGCTTCTGAAACCATCATTATAGGCGCGTCAATTCCCAGAAACCGTATTTTTTCTGTGTCAGAAAATGCCGTGGAAACGGTATTGTACATTAAATAAAAATCAGGCAGCGTAATTGATTGTGCAACCGTATCATCTGCGAGTCGATATTCCATAACCTCAATACTTACAGGCTTGATTAAATGTGATTGTTCTGTGATCCCATTCACAAAGTTCTCATTGAATGCAGTCGTGAAGTAAGCGTTGTAAAGTTTTTTGATATTTTTTTCGGCAGTTACTGCGTCTTTTCGGGACCATCCCTGTTCATCGAACAACTGCCCGTCGATTGTAATATTAGCGCGAAAATAATAGCCTGCACCATTGCTGGACGTGATTGAAATAACAGAATCATTCGCATCTAAAATGATTGAATTTTCGACTGGCGCTGCATTGATTGTAATCATATCCAAATGAATTTACAGCGAATTTATAGCCATGCAGTGCGCGATAATAGGACACAAAAAAACCGCCGAAGCGGTTTTTATTAGTTGCAAAATTGATTACCATTTATTTTTTTCTTCGGAAGTCTTTCCAGTGATGTAGTTGTATAGTGACATATAGGTTTTATTGACACTTTCATTCATGGTGTCGAACGACACTTGATAAGATTTACGAACCGATAAATCTTTTTTAAAAAAATATCTGTACGTGTACATCAATTTACCGCCATCATTGGTAATTTCTTCCAAGGTATAATCAAATTTGTACCTTCCATCTTTAAAACTTACGATAAGCGAATAGCTATGATCTAGATAGTCAGTCATTCCTAAAGCCTTAGTCTGCCAACAATCATTGCAGAATCCTGAAATTCTTATTTCATCAGGTAAATCAGCCTTTAAAACTTCTAAAGGATTTTTATAATAAGTTTGAACCCATTCTTTAGTTTTAGTTCTGATTTGCTCCGCAGTCATGCCCGGAACATCTGTCACAACAGGCAAGTAACCCTCCGGTGTGAGTGTCAATTTTTCCTGAGAAAATCCTAGTATTGAAGACAACAAAAACGAAAAAATAATAATTTGTTTCATGATAATTGGTTTTAAGTTAATCAAATGTAATCAAAAATCATGACGTTATACTGCCATTTTGCGAAGATGCTTTTCGTTCGTCGTTTAAGGTTTCGATATCTTCTGCTTCTTTATATCCTATAATGGCCTTCGCAACGATGCCGTTCTCCAAAATTCCGATTAATTTATTTATTGCCATAATCAAAGTAGAACCATACGCATCATTCGGTGCTTCCGGTGTCGGCATCGGAGCATTGGAAGATGACGGGCCACCTTCAAAATGCTTGTTTCCGTAAATTTTCCGACGCTCGTTTTCTAACCAACCCAAATGAGCCGAATAACGTGGATTTTCTTTCATTATTTTTGGCATAACCCATTCGCCATCGTGAACTACTCCGGTTACTGAACAGTATTCATCATGACCCAGCGCGGCCTTGTGACCAGTATCCCCACCTGAAGCAAATGAAGTGTCTCCACCATGAAAAAATCTTGCTTTTTTAGGTGGTTTTTGCTTATTGATTTCTTTAATTTGTTTCACAGTAGTAACTACGGTAGCAGCAGTAAGGACTCCTTTTAGAATTGCGTCATACGGCTGCGGTAACGATGCCGGCGCCGCCCAGATTGACAAAATCGCCTGCGCACCTGAAATGTTAGCCTGCAAAATCGCAAGTTCTTTAGATTGCCCGAAAAGTTCACCCATCGCGTTTGCTAACGTACTCAAACCATTAAGACCGTTTGCTGTCATTTGCAAATCTTGTTTTGCCTTGAATTTTGCCAAATCTTCTGCAGATTGTTTAGCAAACGCATTATATTCCTGCTCGGTGATAATTTTGTTATCCCGCATTTTTTTGTAGCGCTCTAGTTCTGCGGCATTTTTTTGTTCAGCTTCGATACGGTCTTTCTCATACTGGCTGTCTGCTTCTGCTAACGCTAGTTCTTCATCGGCGGCTTTCTGCTCAATTAAAAGTTGTTTCTGTTCTTCGTCGTACTGCTTTTTCAACTGATCTGTTGTTTTGTAAAATTCGACGTTGAGAAGTTGTTCAGCAGTAAGAGTAGCCAAATCAATTGCCTGTTTTTCAGCATTAAAGGCTTCGAGTGTAATTTTGTGGTCATCAAACTGCTGTTGCAGCGCAGTTAATTTCACAATCCTTTCTTCGGCAATAGCGGAATCACGTTGAAATTTAATTTCTTCCAGGCGTTTAGTTTCTTCCGCGATGCTTTCTAAAGTTAGTTTCTTGCCTGATTCTAATTTGCTTTGATTGAACGCTATAAAGTAGTCGATTTCGGCTTTTGCTAAATCTAATTTTGATTTTGCTAAAGCAAGAGCGCGTGCAAATTCCTCCTGATCTAATTTTCGCTTCGTCTCAGCGCTCTTTTTAGCTTCGTCCGAAACTTTTTTGTTGTGTTCGGTTGTAAGTTTAAGAATCGAATTTTGAATTTGCTCATACTCATCACTGCCTTTTTTCTGAAGCTTCAACTTTAATTCCAGGATTGCTTTTTCTGTGTTGTAACTATCTTTACCTAAAGCTTCTTCCCTAGCCTGTTTTTTCTCTAAAAGGGCAATCTGTTTATTGATATAGATTTCGAAGGCCGCTGCTTTAGCAGCTTGGTTTTGAGAATTTTTGTCGCCACCAGAAGAATCTACTGTTTTATTTTCTGTTGTTCCGCGGACATAGAAATCTTTACTTTTTAATGAATCTAAACCTTTGACTAAGCCCTGAACATCAACCCCTAGTGCTTTCAATATAACTGAAGAAGATTTTGCAAGTCCCTCCAACTGATCAATTATACCGTTATTGAATTTTTTGAAGACGTTCAATCCTCCATAAAATATATCCTCAATAGAATATTTCATTCTATTTAATATGAATAAAACGCCAGAGATCGCATTTATAACTTTGGCTTTAATTTTATCCCAAAGTTCTCCAAAGTCTTTTACTCTGAACAGTAACGATTGTGCTTTGTTTACATTTTGGTTAGCATCAGCAAGGTCAGAAAGTGCTTGTTGATTTGCATTCAATTCTTCGCGTTGAAGTTTTAAAGCACCTGTTACAGTATCAAGAATAACTTCATATCCACCTGCTGCCAAAGCAGATTTTCCAAAAATATCAGCACTAAGCTGGGCTTGTTGACTCTGGTTTAAACCAACTTCCTTAGATTTCGCATTAATCCGTTCAAGCGCTTGAACGGTTGTAATTTCTCCAGTTTTTAATTTGGTGAGAATCTCATCGGTAAATGCTGCGCCTAAAGCCGAACTTAGAGAATTACGTAAATTATCAGATTGCTCAAGTAAATTTTTGGTAGCTTTAGTTATCGCTCCGAAAGTGGCTTCCGGATTAACTCCCGTTTTTTCAATTTCTTTTTTCAAAGAAATTACTTCTTCTAGATTAAGCCCAACTTCCTTTGCGGTAACTGCTGCAGCTTCTAATCCAGAAACAAATTCGTTTTTATCAGGCGCTGTCAACAAGCCTTTCTTTATTTGCTCTAGCGCTGACAACTCATCTTTAGCTACACCTGTATCAACTAAATTATCTACAGCGTTGGCCAACGCGTCGAATTGGATGCCAAATGTATCGACAAGTGATTGCATCATGATGCGGATATCTTCCACAACCTGTCCGGTTTTACCTGTCAGATTTTCGATAATTCGTGTAGATTTTTCCGCTTCCTGATTAAAATCAAAAACATATTTTGCACCGGCTGCGAAACCCGATAAGACAGCAATTGCAGCACCTAACGGAGTCGCAATAAACGCTAAAGAAGCTTCTGTTATTGAAACAATAGAGCCTTTAATTCCTAACAGACCTTCTTTTGCTTCAAATAAGTTTCCTGTTTTGAAACCCTGAATAAAGCGCGAGAAATTTGCCGTTCCTTCTGAAGCTGCTTGATTGGTAAGTTGAAGTTCTTCACGATACTCAATTTGCTTTTTCTTCAATTGTTCGAGCGCAGAAGTGCCTTCTTTCAATTTAGCATCATAGTCATCGGTACCTTTAACAAGATTCTTCAGTTGGCCACGGACTTTTCCCATTTCTTTTTCAATGCCTCCCAAAGAATTTTTCACTTCGCGGTCATTGATAAAGATGGAAATCTGCCGGTTAACGTTTTCTTTTGACATTTTTAGAATGAGATTTTTGTGACAACTTCTTCGCTTCTGATATCGGCGATGCCGTCTGCCAGTTCATTAGTAAGCTGACCTTGTTTTAAGGCAATGTTCAGCACATCGGTAGGTTTTATTCTGGAGTTGATGCTGCGGCGTTTACTACCTTCAATGCCATAATGTTGGATTGGATAAACATAATATGGCATCTTCATCGTGATTCGCTCGAGGTGATTGTTCCTGAATCTCGGAAGCGCTGTAGCTTTTTTGGATTTTCCGGAAACAACATTTTTTTGGGTAAGCGCGATGGCGGATTTTAAGCTTACACGAAATTTGGAAGCCATTGCGTTTCCAAGTTTCTTTTCTAACATTATCGTGTCGATTGCGCCTGTCATTGATTTAATTTTAAGCTAAAGTATCGTAGCGATGAGGCTGAAAATAGGACATAAAAAAACCACGCGGTCTGCGTGGTTTTGTTTCTAAAGCAATCAACATAATCGTAATCCTTTGCAATTTTCTGGGATACAGATTTTCGTGGCTTTCGAGGCGATAACTTTACCGGGTTTAAAAACCTGTAACTCCCTGCGTTTATTCAGTGCAATTCTATCAATCGAAATTGCGGCAGTTGAAGATGGCGATTTTAGCATCTTTAGAACTCGTTTCGACTCATTGATTTTAGATTTGACACTGAAATGTGAAGTGTACCCGATCTGTACAGCATCGGGTGTAACTACGACACAACTCACAGAAATGTCAGAAGGTGCTTTTGTGATTGCTGTTTTCTTCTGCACATCGGTGAACCGTGGATGCATGACAGATTGTTGAACAAAGAAAGAATAACGCAAATGCGCACATCAAAAATTTAAAGTTTTTCATAATAAAAAGTTTTTGTTATTAATTAATTGAATCAAATCTATATAAACACGTAAATACACAATAGGACAAATTATTCGGAGTCGACAGGCCACACCCATTTTTCAGGATCTACTTTCATTGATTCGTGGTTTTTAATTGTGTACAGAATGTTCCATCCAAACATATTATCGAAAATAGGCCCCACTTTTTCCATCCTGAAATTATTAACGTCGAATAATCCGAACAACCAGGAACCGTGCTTTTTGTGTTGCTCAACCAAATAAGCACAAATATCAAGTCCAATATTTTCAAGCCTATCCAGCACTTCGTTTTCACCTTCGAAATCATTGACCTTCACGAAATCCAACAGCATGAATGAAATGTAACGTCCGTTGAAGTTGGTGACGCTTTTCGTTGACGACTCCATTTCCGCAGAATGACTTTCAAGCAACAAGGCAGGCTTCCCCACACCGGAACGAAACTTGCCTTCAATTTCTGCTACATTAAATCGGTAGAATCCGTTAATTCCAATATGTGCTGCTGCAATCTGTTTATGAAACTCTACAATGGCGCTATGCGTTACCTTTCTTTCCATTTTTAGCCTGTTTTAATATTTCGTCCAGTTCTTCCATTAAAGTATAAATGTTGGTGTTTTCGGTTTCTTCAAAAGTTCCGAATTTGCCTCCTGCGACAGAAAGAATTGTTTTTCCAAACCCGGATTGATTTGCCTGTATCTTTGATTTTTTAGAAGTGGTTTTTGGAAAAACATATTTGAATTTTTTCGCAAGGTGATTTTTGCAACCTGCCCACGTGAGTTCTACAGCCATCAACGTTTCAGTCGGAATGTTTTTAAATTGCAGTGCAGCAGTATGAAGATTGTTCTTGTCGAACGCCGGACGTGGATTTTTGACAGCAACATATAGTGTTGCAGCCAAATATTCTAATAATTCGACATTACCTGTCGCGCGGAATTTAATGTGCAAATCGTCGGCAACGGCATATTCTTTTGCCGAAAGATTGGTTATCTTATCCATGGGCCGTTCAACCCAGCAATAAAATCAGGAAAGATGGTACGATCATTTTCTCCATATACGAACTCGAAGAATGTTCGTAGTTCGCTGATTTTAACATTCAACCGAATTTTAAAAATTGCCCAGGCTTTTCTGAATTGGTACCATCTACAATCGCACAAAAGATGGAATAGCTTTATATCGAATTTATCACCTGTTACGCCTGAATTAATCAGTAATGCAATTTTTCCGATTTGCATATATGACAATTCATTCCACGATTGCGGAAGCTTTATAGCGTATTTTTTTGGACGTTTATTCGAAATCATTTGTGACATTTCGGTTTATTTGCTTTTTAAGTAATGCGATTGAAAGAACTGTTTTTCCGAGTTCCCGCAATAATTCTGTTTTCTCCGGATGCAATTCCAGTTCAAAAAGCGTGAGTGCTTTTGTTAGATTTAACTCCCGGAGATTTTGCTCGTTGTTGTTGATGGCTAATTTTTTAAAATTTGATAATATTTTTTCACGAGGAATTTCACTTCATCAAGTCCGTTGTAACCGCCGTTCACAGCCTTACGCACCTTTTTTATAGCAGCATCATCGACAGACGACGCCATTTCGAATAGATTATTCGACCTGAAGTAAAACACTGCTGATTCAAAAAAATACTTTTCAGCAACCAAATCAGGATTCGCGATAAGGTCAACGCCTAGAAAATCCCCCAGCAAGCGATAATTGTTTCTGCCGGTAGTCTGCAATAGACCACGCCCGCGGAATTTAAACCCATCGCCGCTTTGTTGCGACCATTAGCCATTCGGGATGCATAAACAACATTTGCGATTGCTTCATCGCGCCTGGCATATTCTTTCGCTTTAAGCATCGTTGGGAAATAATTTGGAAACGTGGCCAGTAATCCGGCTGCCGAATAATTGAGATTTTCAACTGCCACCTGAAAGCCTCCGGATTCATGGTGCGCATTAGCGACGAAGTTGGCCAGTGACGCATCAGTCGGGATGCTGTATACTTCCTGAATTTTTCGAAGTGTTTTCTTCCCGATAATACCATCAGGAACAAGGCCGTTCTGCGCCTGGAATATTCTAATATACTTCATGTTATTTTGTAATAACATTCCCGCCATCAGCGAAAATATTTTTAATTTGAAAAGTAATTAACCGCCTGATTGGCCGCACAAAGTATTTCACGAAATCCCCATCCTTCCCTGTAGCCTCCATATTTTCAAATATTGATACAACTTCAATATAAATCATAAAGTAGATCATAGCATCACCTAGGAAAGGCGACCATTGTTGACCGAAATCAGTTTCTCTTACTCCCTTTATATTTAGCAACACCATCGAAATAATAATAGAACCACCATATTGAGTAAATTTGTTAAACGTTTTCCTAAAACCTTCAGAAGTTCGAGTTGTCTTAAGCATGGTTGCCTTTGTAATGCCGAAAATTAGATCAAGCGTAAAAACAATAAGAAGTCCAATTAGTAAACTTCCATCAGGAGTATATTTTAATGCGATATTTATCATCTTTATGAATTGGCTTTAGCGTGTCGTTTTGTTCTTGCAACATCCTTTTTATATTCAGCCTCAAGCTTAACTTTTTCATCCAAAATTGCCTGCGGTATTTCATCTCCTTCGCCGTAATCAGAAAATAATGAATTCACCACTTGCTTGTGCGCAAGTTCTTTTAATCTTAAAAGTACCGGCAATACATTTTGCTTATCTTCAAAGGGCAAATTCTTAAACGGAATCATTTTCTGTGGTATCGATTGAATAACTTCCGGAGCGGTAAAATTTTTTTCTTCTGACATATATTATACGTTTTCAAATGTTAATGCTACGTTCAATTTAACTAGGCTAAATCCAGACATCGTAGCGGCGAAGTTATTTGCCATAGCATAAAATAAGCTATTGCCTTTAGGCGCAACTGTCGTCACCGATGTTGTATCGACTATGATGCTGTAATTTGTAGAATCAGTGCTCGGCGTAATCCCATCCCATAATACGGAGTAAACACCTGTTTGCATATTCATTGATAATACTATTAATCTAAAAGGTTGAGAGTAATTACTTGTATTAGTTTTCATCAAAACAATACTTTTCAAAATCACATCATTATCGGCTACGAAAAAAGGTTGTAAGGCATTGGAAAACGCACTTATAAATGTTGAAATCGAATTACTTGTAGAATCAAACCAAAATCCATCCGCGCCCCAAGCTTGATAATTTGACCATATATGATCATTTCCAGGTAACATTATAGTTTTCATGCAATCTATTTGGATTGTACGCAATACAGAACCACCGCCGCCGCCGCCAGATAGAGCGTTAATCTGCGCTTGTAATTTTCCCATTGCAGCGAGCAGTTGATCTGTTGACAACACAGCACCACCGATAGCATCAGTAAAACCCGTTAAAGGAGTACTTAGCACACGATCTGGTGTGTGATATAAATTTTCCGAGCCTTCAGTCAAATCATCTGTTGTTGAAGCTTCTTCAGAACTTCTTTCCACACCTATCTGATACGCCCTAAGTGTATTCGCAATTTGAAACCTAATACTTTCGCCTTTTTTTACGACGTACGGAGCGCTTCCAACAAGAAAAAGTTTACAGCTTGCAAGACCGGAATTATGAAGAAAAGTTACAGGATCATTCTGGACATTTAAAAACGTAACCTCTTGTCCAACATAGTATGGAAAATACAAATCAAAAGTAAAACCACCAATAGATTCAACTCCGCCGCCAATACGGTAGTTTACTGTTTTCGTGAGATTATAATTATCAATTACTCCACTTCCTCCAAAAATGGAAATGTTTTTCACGCCTTTTTCAGACTTCAAAATAGCAGCGTTATTACTTGCAGACAATACTTCGAAATCACTTTCTGTGGTTTGTAATTCGCCATCACCATAAGTTCCGGAAGATCCTGTAAATAAATATTTTGAGCCAACTCCATTTATCCTGATTTTCACTATCACGTAACCATCTTCCTGACCCTGAATTTCAATGGCAGGCGATAGATTATTTAACTCTGACGAAACGGAAGATGTAGTATCGGGAAGTATTATTACTTGTGTTGAATCTAATTCTTCAACTTCATCAGTTTTGGTAAAAGATTTTGAAATTTTTATATCAGATGCGATAAGGGCGCTACCGCCAATACCATAATTTCCTTTTCCACGGTTTAGAATTTCAATTATGTATGTGGTGTTGATGTCTGCGATTGCACGAAAAGAGTATAATTGTCTTTCGTTTACTGTAAATGGGTTTAGTCCATTGATGATTTCAGCAAAATTTTCAGGCGTTGGATCTTCCGGACAGTCGATGACGATTTCCTTCTTTATATTGTCCTGATTGATGCTACCGATTATGATAGGTTTTTCTGAAAATGGATTGTTTGACGCTTTAATCATGATGTAAAAATGCTATAGACCGAAACTATTTAATAGGACATTATAATCCGAGTGTGCTTTTTGTATTGTATGGTTGGAAGCTTGCTTCTGATTTTGCTTCGTTGATGAACACAATTTCGCACTGGTCGAACTTTGATAAATCCGCCTTGATGATATCTTTTGCGTTTAGCAAATACGAAAGTCCATTGTCATTTTGTTTTGCGACCGCTCTTGAAATCTGGTCAGCTTGTTTCCCGTAATCAGGAATTTTCGCCTGTTCGTATGGCAGCGTATCGTATTTTAAACGAAGTCCTGACGCGTCTAGAAGGAAAAGTCCTTCGTCATAAATTTTTGAAATCGTGAAAGCTACAACTGCTTTTTGGAGAAAAACCTTAACCTGTTTTTGCGATGGTTCACTAATTGATGTACTTTTTAAATGCTCGATAAGTTCTGAGCAAAGAAAAGTGTTGATGTACTGGTCTTCGACTTGTCGGATTGTAGGAATTAAAGCCAAAAATGTTTGTCTCGATTCGAAAATATTATAGTATTTATCGAAAGTCGCTGTCGATGAAACCAATAAATCGGCGTTGATTGTGCTGTAATTTGCCTGCCAATCAGGAAATGCATCCGGCGTTGTTTCCAAAACCTTGAGCAAAAGCTGCCATGCTTTCGTGTCCGGAACGTAAAAGTTCGCGGCGGATGTCATTTAGTTGCCAGTTTTCAATCCGTTTTCTCGATGCAGATTCGATATTTTGCATACCGGAAGCATCCATCGTGATTGAATTAAATGGTGTGAACAGAAAGTAACCGAAGTTGGCGATGGCAGACGCCAAATGTTTGCGCGCTTCGTTTTTAACTTCGGCGTTTTCGGCGTCTGCTTCACTAGGTAGCTTTAGAAATTTGTGCAAATTTCCAACATACTTTGACGTGTAAGCATTTACAGCTTTTTCGATGTACGGCTCGAATGTCTCAAACGTAAAGTTTTCGGCAACCGGTACGTATTTTTTTAAATCTTCAACTGAATCGATTATCATGATGCTGCTTTTTGAGTTCCTGTCGGATTTTTATCTAACGTGGTCAGGATTGTATTTTCAAAATTGAATTTGATTATCTCCGGCCATTGGTTGTATTGCTGAATAAATTCCATTGGTTCGAGCGTAGTATCGCGACTATATTTTTTTAAAGCCGAAAGAATTGTGAAGGCTTCCCGTTTGTCGGAACCTGAACCGGCTCCCAGACTTCCGCCGGAATACCTGCACCACCGATTAATGTGGCATCTACACCAAATGCAACAAGTATTTCCGAATTGGCGGCGGACGCTTCCGGAAGATACACACCTTCTTTTAGCTTGTCATCAATGGCGGTAATCTTTACGGCGGAAACCTGTGCGTTGTTTTCGTCCTGGAACATCATCGATTGTATCGACTTTCCGGCATTTGTGTTACCTGAAAGGGAGTCGTTTATTGCGTCGATGATAGTTTTTCTGTGATTAATTCTAACGGTCGCGTCGAACCCTGCCCATTCAGTTTTTCCGTAAACGTTGTGGAAATATCTTTCGTCGATTTCAATAAGATATTTGATGTTTACCTGATTGTTGAAAAGTGCCTTTTTATATTCAGGAATTGAATTTGCAATTTCTAACCAGCCGGATTTCGTAATTGATAACCACGGCGATTCTGGATAGTATGCTTCATCAAGCAGTGGATAAAATACCGGACGAATGAATTTGTAGATTTTGTTGGCTTTACAATATTCTTTTACTTCATCCGCCGAGCCAGTAACTATCAATCACAGGTATGACGGCAACAAATTCGGATGTAGGGTCTACCGAAGTGATGCCGAATTTTTGCGAGATGTAGATGTTTTCCACTAGCCCTGTATCCGGATTCATCGCTTCGAAACGACACCATGCGGCTTTCTGACGTTTTACGCGATTGATTTTGTTGAAATCGTTTGACAGAATATATTCAGGAAAAGCGATTGACCACCATTCGAGGTCGGTTATCAGTTCTTTTGCAAAACGACTGATTTGGCTTTTGGTGAAGAAAGCTTTTACCTCTGGGTAGTCCGAAATATTGAGCAGCTTCGGTTGTTTTTTTCCATCAATATCTGCCTGGCCTTCTTCGTGCAAAATAATTCCGTTGCCGTAGTGAGATTTTATATTTAAGTCAAGCGCTCTGGTTGCAGAACCGTTCTTTTTAACTGCAGCAATAACTTGCTGTGGCGTATTGTTCGCGACTCCCCATGAAGCGATAACACCTGTTTTTTCTTTTGTGTCAATTTTTACCGTGGTGACTGAGGATTCACCTTTTACTTCGGTAGTGTTTTTGAACGAAAAAATATTTTGCCCGTTCGAAAACTCGGAAATGGCGATTTCGCCGATGAATTTTGTATCGCTCATTAGTAAATGACTTGTTGATTATTGATGGTGATGATGAAATCAATCCTAACTTTTCTCACAGAGCCGTCGGAAATTTCAATGTTTCTGGTTCGGTTCGCGAAGTGACGCGGGTTACGTTCCGTTTTTATTGGATTCAGAATGTTGAAAATGTTATCCTGATGAATTGCATTCGGGTTTTTTTCTGGCAAGTACTTCGCGCCGGAATATGATTTCAATTTTCCGCCGGATTTAGATTGTGTGTTGAAAGTTCTGTAAGTTAAATCGAATGGAAATGGCGCACCTGATTTGTCTCGCAGTTGCATAATTTTTATAGCTTCAACTAAAGTCAGATGTCCTGTTTGCATACTTCAAAAGTGCGCGAAGCTGTATTTTTAAAATAGGACAGATTATTTATGCATAAAATCGATCTGGTATTACTCGTGATTATACTATTTTTTAACGCAAGTATTTTTAAATCAATTTTTTAAATCAATTTTTCAAATAAAAATTTATATTATCTAACAGAAAACCACGCCTGTCCCTTAATTTTTTTTCACTTTCCATAAGTTAAAATGACCGATATATGAAAATGATTTTACGAAATCCTGATTTGGGTTTCGTTCAAGTGTTTGTTGCGACTACCCTTAAAGATATCATTGAACATCGCTGCCAGCGGTATGTCGAAGGCATCAGGTAAGTGAGTGGTATGCTGCTGTAGTATCTTCGCATTGCGCTCATCCTTCTTGTTCTTTTGCACACCAGCCAATCCTTCGACTGCTTCAGCGCGCTCGAGTCCAATGATTAGGTCAGGGTTGTTGTGTTCATTGATATGGATTGATGGAAGGTTAGGTTGCGACCGTTTAAGCATAGCATTAATAAGAAGGTACTTATCATAATGAGTAACAGCTGCGCCACGTGTCATAGTAGCAACAACCCATTTGTGAGCACGCAACACCGATTCTACCTGCTCGAACAATGTTAGGCTACTATTCGGTAGCTTATTATTACCGTCGTGCCCACCATACAGATATATCCTTTTCTCTTTATGTGGTGCATAGTAAGGCAAGAACTGTTCGATAAAAAGATCATCCAACAGCTTAGGCGACTTCACCCAGAATGATTTAAGCACCCGATATTTATCACCCTGTAGTTGGGAGACAACGCAACTGTTGAACACCCCAAAATCAACAGATACAATAAGCGGCGCATTGCTTAACACATCATTATCCTGGTTACTGTTAAAGCTTTCTTTATGACCCACTACCCCGATTGTCTCCAGATAGCCGTTATTATAATCTGTGTAATAATGCTTTTCCGGATTTAGATTAGCGTAAAACCCGTCTGTTATTTCTTTCGGGCGAATATTGAGAATCTCAGCCTCATAAATCAGTGCGGACGGCGCTGCATCCTTCATTTCTTTGAACCATTCTTTTCGCAGATACGGATTGGTGAGTGCGCTGGCTTTGGAAAAATAATAGCCTTTCGGTTAGAACGCTGCCTTCTTTTCCTGCTCAATAAACCACTTTCCTTTTTTTGTAATTGGTGTGGAAGAAGCGTAAACTTCGCTGCCCAACATCGAACACTTTTTAAATATTTCCTTTTGTGCCCGATTGGTCGTTTGCACATTGTTATAAAGTTTCTCCGGATCCAACAAGGCAGATTCATCCGCCGCACCACCGTAACTATTCAAACCACGTCCACTATTTGGATTATCCTGTGAAACTAATTGAAAAATCGACCCATTGGAAAAGTGCATAATATTGTTCCACTGATTCGGAGGTTGATAAGGCATTTCGAATCCGTGTCGTTTCCCTGACCTGCCAATAACGTAGTCTACGTCTTGAAAAATATTGAACATTTCAAGGCCTTCAATAGTTGATGGCAGCGTTCTGGATAGAATTTGCGAATAAGTAACTCCCGCCAAAAAGAAAGATGCGCGTGGCATCTGAGTAACAAATTTTTCGGACAAAATAACCTATAATTGTAGATTTTCCACCACCACGACCCCACTCAAAAAACTTCTTTTTCGATTCATTCAAAGTAGCAGCAGCTTGCGGGATGGTAAGCTGAATGTGTTTAATTTTACTGTTCGGTATCATCTGGCACATCAGTATACTCAACATCAACAGCGTTGAAATTATTAAAATCCTGAACGCCGGCTTTTGTCATATTTTTGATCAGGTCGATGACTTCTTTTGGAACATTTAATTGCAATTCGACATTTTCCAACTTTTCCGGGTTAAATTCTAACTGATCATCTTTATCATCAGGCCGCAATAATTTCAGCATAAAACCTTCCATTTTGTCATTCCCTTTTTGACGCATACGCAGCATGTAGTTTTCAGCCCACTGCAGCCAAATCGATTGAAAACCCAACTTTTCAGTTTTATCAATATTTCCGAAAAGGCTCAAACTATTACGGATATCGACGTATGCCTGCGCCTGCGATAGCCCCTTTTCTTTTTCCCAAATCTTTACAATCATCGTTTTTGTAAAACCATTTACGCGCATTGTAAAAATCTCAACCCAACGCTTGCGCATATCATCGAGCGTTTCAGACAATGGAAATTCCTCCGGATTGATGTAATAAGCCAGGATCTTATCAAAATTTGATTCGTCACGGTTTATAACCCGCATTTCCCTTTTCTTACTCATGTTTCCGTTCAATAATTTCTGTTAAAACATTCAAGTCACTTTCCTGCCTGATCAGGTTTAATTCTGATTTAGCTAATGCTTTTTTCAATTTTGTAATATTCCTGACAGTTGTCTCAGACTTCAACCCCGATTCATATCCTATAATTCTTTTCTTCAATTTGGATATCGACGCAAACAATTGCTGTTGCCTACGAAGCTTCGCTTCAGGAGACATCTTTTCAAAATCAGTAATTTCGATAGTAGGTACGGCTCTATGTTCTTTCCAATAGTCAAGCTGCTTCCAACACGCGGCATTTCGTTTCCAATTCGCTTCAATCTTCACTTGAATATCATAAGCCTGATCGACAGCATCATCCGGCAATTCGTTTAAAGTCACTTTCAGTAAACAATTCTCCGAAAACAATCGGTTTTTTTCCGCCAGCACCGGACGTAATTCAGGAGGAAGATCAACGAACAGCAATTTATCCTTCAAGCTTTCCTGTTCTGATAATTGCTCCACAACTTCATTTATCGTAGCATTAACTTTTTCCCCTGAATTCACGTCCGGCAATGGCGTTTGAACATCCGAAAATTTCCCTAACTCATAAATCAATTTCTTCATATGCGCCGGCGTCTGCTTGCGGCGAAAGAAAGCCATAATATTATGATTGAACTTCACCTCTGCGTAAAGCGAAACACCCGAAAGATAATCCCGGGCGTCATCTAAAAGCCAGGCATTTATTTGTGCTTGAACCATGAAGTTTTATTTTCAGTTTCGAACCCCTTGAACAACGTAGTTATTTCACGTCCCGTTTTCATTTTATCCCGCCAATTCGTGTAGCATATATAATTGAAAATGCCCATTTCAGTCATTCCATAATCCAGATGATTGTATCCGTAGAAATCAATTACCTGCCGTAATAGTTCAATAATGTTGTCGAGACTGCCGCCGATCACACCGCAGTTCAATAAAATTTCCTGTGAATTGTTCTTGAAGAAATCCTGTAGAATTGGATTTCGATGATTTTTCACCAGCCAATTACAGCCAACCAAATCATTTTCGTCGCCCATCCAAATTGCATCTTTAAGTCTATCCCACGCCGGTTCTCTTAAAACTTCTACATCGGTTGAATCAATGCAAAAAACATTCTCATAAGATTTTCGGTTATCCATCAACCATTTCCTAACAGAAACCCAACGCTGGATATATGGACTAACAACTGATGATACTCTTACAAATTCGACATTATCGGTGTTCGGTAAATCAAAACAATTGTGCAGCACAATAAGCTTCGTGTTTTTCAAACTTTTGATAAGCGGATCCAAAACAGCAGAATCAGTTTTCCACTCCAGATTTCTTTGCGCATCGTGAACACCAGAAAAGTAGCAACAGATCAACACGTTTTTCTTTTCTACGTATGGAAAATAATAGGATTTGAATTTCCTTTCATCGTATAAATTCAGATTTATCGGTAATAGTTTATCGCGTTCTTTTTTCTCTACCGTCGATGATACCGCCTGGTGTTCGTCAGCAGAATAGAAAAGCCCGGAACTATTTACTATATCCATATAACGAAAAGAAGTAAGTCCGGCAACGTGAATCCTGTCCGATAAATTACCATGCTCGCACCCCCATTTACCAAAAATGGTGTCCATCCCGCCAACCTTTTCAATTACTGAACGATGATAGTAAAGCATGCATCCACGAACATGATTGTAAGCTATAATTTCATCATTTTGGTAAATTTCATCACAGTCATTCAATTTTTTACCGGTCGCGAAATCCTTAAAAATATAATTTAAGTGCGGTTCAGAACATTCAACGTAAGGCTTCCACCAGTCTGAGCACAAAGGATAAGTGTCTGAGTCGAACAAAAATAAATGCTCGCAATCGGCGTTCATGAGCAGCTCAATGCATTTGTTTTTAGCTGCCGCGATGCCAACATTCTTGTTGAACCGAAAAGTAGCTTCTTTTACAGGCGTGCTACTTGCATCATCGACAACTACCAGAAATGCACCAGGCGGAAGATGTTTTTTTATTTCAACATAGGATTTTTTGAAGACATCATACCGATTGTGCTCTGTAATGGCAACTCCGATACGTGGAATTACCTGTTGTGGTAATTCCAACTCATCCAATAACTTTTTTATGTTTTCAATGTTGCTCATTTTCCATAACTTCTTTTAGGTGAATGAACTAAAACTTTTTTCACAAATTTCGTAGCAACGCTGTCGGTAATTGCCTTAATCCACTCATAATCTGAATTTTCAGTAACACCAACTTTCAGAGAATCTTTGTACTGCGCACGCAGAATTAAGCATGGCAATCCAATGCGTCCGCTTTCAACTTTTTTTGCAGATATCAATTCATTGGAAGGTTTAATTTTGCCATTGTCTCTACTCATTTGGCAAACGACAGCCTGCCATGCATTACCTCTTAAATCTTTCACGATTTCTTCAATTGAATTTTTTTGAGCGATATAGTCGTCACAGTCCAAAAAGAAAAACCATCGATTGTCTACGGTTTCGATTTCCGATTTTAATACGTTACAATAATCATTGTAAAAAAACTGTCCTAAAGAATGATTAGGCTCAACTTTAATACTGAAACAATACTCTGGGATAAATTCTTTACAGGAATCGTCGTCGTAAGAAATGAACAAATTTATATTTTGGTAAGTTTGTTCGTGCAGAGATTTCAATGCGCGCTCAAAAACTTCCTTCCTTCCGGCGCTTACACGCATCAGGATATGTACCATTGGATTATTCATAACTCAAATTTGCTTTTATGCGGAAATTCCGATTTTAAATACTGTTCAACTCCAAGATGCCAAGCGCGGTCATTATTCCAATGCGCATCGTTGATCGTGAAAACGTGCGATGATTCGAACTTTATTTTATCATCAATAGTTGCGAGAGATTTCAGCTTTACATCTTTATAAATCGGTCCGTAAAGACTGTGCATATTGCAATAGCTTGATTTTACAACCAAACCCAATGTAGTTGCCGAATGGAGCCATGTTTCACGCAAAGCGATAAACTTTTCAGCGTTATAAACGATTGGAGTATGAACATCAAAATGCAATGCATGCTTACCTTGTGAGAGCAAATAGTCGCGTGTTACTGCCAACTGCTTTTGATAAGGTGTTTTTGGTTCGCCATTCAACAACGGCACTTTTTGATAATATGGATAATCAATAGCATTGAAATGATCCCGGAAAAAGAAGTCATCATTCAAAAAAAGAAAATCGCCGGTGACTATTTGATTTTCACAAGCAAACAAAATTTTTGACGCTATCCTGAAATCCTTATTTCCGGTTTCCGCGAACGGATAATGTTCAACAACATCATAATTCAAAAATGCCGGCCTTTCGCCAATAATGACGACAGTATCGATGCCCGAACCATAACGTTCCAATGAACGCAACGAATAACGCAGTTCCTGATTATTATACATCGAACCCGTGCCTAATACATATAGCGCCTTCATTATTCTGATTTCGATAAACCTTCCACTAACCCAATGACGATGCAAACGGAAATTACAAAAGAAATAATAGCGCCGACAACGTTGAGCAAAATGTAAAACATGTCAGAAAATCTTTCCGGGCTTATCCATCGTGATCTCATCAGAAATACAAAAACGAATGCCGTAAGCAAAACGAGGCAAATTGTAAATTGGAGGAATTTGTTATTAAATAATTTTTTCATACTTCTACATTTTTAAGTTGTACAAATATGGAAAGTGTGAAATAAAACCAATAGGACAAACTATTTTGCCGGAATTGGAAACTCATCCGGTTTTAAATTGAAGTGACTTTTAAGGCACCATCCGAGCGTAAGATGTTTGTGTATTGTAGTGATTGTAGTTTTATCCTTTTTCCTGCCTTCGGTGCGTTCTGTTATAGTTTCGACGATGTATGTAGTTCGGCTGTATCCTAAATCAATCAGAATTTGATTCAGTTGAAAATCACTTATACAACCATCTGGAAATGTCGTAAACAAAAACGATAACAGTTCGTTAGTAGTTTTTTTGAAATTTGCTTTATCAGCGTCACTCACAGTAAAATTTTCCTTGAGATAATCAGTAATCTGATCTTCGTAATCTAACATAATTTTGAGGATATTAAAAAAGCGCCATTCACACGGCGCTTTTCATCTAACTTAAAATAATAAAACATGAACCAAAATTATTCGCTGTCAGTAGCAGTAAGCGCGTCCAACTCACCAAGGTAAATTGCGGCAGGCCATTTCTGCTTATCCTGTATTGTAAGCTTCACCGAATTCGCACCGTCAACCAATGCTTCAATGCCGCCTTCCATTACAGTGATTTTTGCCGGAAGCAGGTTAGAACCCAATTGCCTTACCTGTCCTGTACCAGCTTCTTTAACGAAAACGATAAGTTTTTTCTGCGGATGTATCGCACAAAACCCAAAAGTTTTGCAGACGAACCTTCAACAGTTACCTCCAATTCGTTTTGAAAGATTTTTGCATCGCCAACAATCGAGTGTTTCAACCCGCTGCCTTCTGTGATGGTTTCCAAAGTGTGAAGCTTTTTGCCGGTTTTCATTACGTGATTTCCGACAATCTCTACAAGTTCTTCAAAGTTCGAAGCGCCGTTACCATCTTCATCGCAAATGTTTTTCGGTCACTGAACCGTTTCAAAATCTGACCTTTCAGCCCATGAAATTGAATCAACCAACGCGCCTGTTGGCTCGCAGCTTGCAGCACCAATATTTTCTAAATCAACCATAGTTGCTTGTATTAAAAATTAATGAATACTTCCGGCATTACTGCCGGAAGATTATTTTGTTACTCAGAATCGATTTGACCTGGTTTGAATACGTATACAAGTTCGTTGTATCCAAAACCGAGTGCCTCCCACCAATCAAGCATCAAGAAAACTTCACGTTTGCTTTCTTCAACGTTTGGCTCAGACATCCCGTTTTGTCTTCTCAAATACAAGTAATTAAAATCCGGGGTTGCCCAGATATAATTTGAGCCTGCCATAGATGGCAATCCGACAATTTTAACATTGTCCGCAAAATCAATGGTGATTTTCTTACCGTCGTAATTTACATCACTTCCGTGAGTGTTACGCTTGTCACGCAAATACGCTTTCACATTTTTGGTTGAAGCATAAATCGTAACAGGAACTGCAGACAGCGTATCGTCTAACTGGTCAGCAATAAGTTCGAAGGAATCAAACATATTGGTTTTAGACGGTTCTTCCGGAAGCGTCAGCATTTGCATAGAGTTATCAGCAATACCTTCGTCAAGCATTACTTTAATTCCATCCATACAATCTGCAGCGT
Source organism: Flavobacterium sp. 3HN19-14 (assembly GCF_051373205.1). NCBI lineage: Bacteria > Pseudomonadati > Bacteroidota > Flavobacteriia > Flavobacteriales > Flavobacteriaceae > Flavobacterium > Flavobacterium sp. 3HN19-14. The sequence goes on along the minus strand of NZ_JBPPZT010000001.1, from coordinate 2,111,315 downwards.
TACCCGGAGTACCTGGAGTTGGAGCAACATAAACACCTTTGAAGTAGGCTTTAGTTTCCAAATCCATTTTCAATTGAGGGACCACTTCGCTTTCTAGCAAATAGCGAACGATTGGCCAGTTCTTACGTTCCTGATCAGTTAAGCTTCCTAAGAAACCAAGCCATGAACCTTTCACATCATCTGGATAAAGTGACAGGTCAATTTTGATGTTTCTTAAACGAATTTCGTTCGGTTTAAACGTCAAGTTGCCTTTAGCGGTAAATTGTTTTTGAAATGCCTGGATGATTTCCTGAAAAACTACATTCGAAAAACGATAAACTTCACCGTCATGAATGATTGGCTTCGCAGTGTTCGGCGTTGTGGTTGGAATTCTCAACGCAGATTTTAATCTGTCAAGGTTTTGACCTTCGTTGATGTAATGGTCTCCAAATGCGGCGACTAAGTCTGTTTTAACTATTGACATAACTTTTTAATTAAGTATTAATTATTCAATGCTGCCGAAACATCAATTCCGCCAACAGTTGTAGTTTTTTGATGTGTGTTGTTCGCATCCGTTTTTACAATCGTATGCACTGCACCGTCTTTCCCATTCATCGTCGTAACGTGAGCGTTCAAAGCCGTAAGTTTCTCGTCCAATGTTCCGGTAACAGGAAGATTGGAAGCCGATAGCATAGCATCAACAGATGTTTCTGCAGTTGTGATTGTTCCGGTCGCAGCATCAATTGCCGTTTGATGGGCAGTTGTCGCGGTGGTCAATGCTTGTTGCGCGGTTGAAGCCTGTGTTTCAAGACCTTCAATATGCGCTTCGATAGAATCCAACTGCTCCGAGTTTAAATAGCTTCCCGCTTCGGTTGAAGCCAGCGGAGCATCTAATCCCAAAACAGCCTGAACCTTAGGCAATTGTTTTGACATAGTATTTGAATTTTGATTATTACGATTTTGTGCGGACGCTAATTCAAAACAGATATTGATAGCGTCCTGAAGGGAACCATTTTCGTCAATTAACCCGAGCGAAACAGCTTCTGCTCCGTTCCATGTGCCACCGTTAAAAACTTCCTCACTTAATTGCGGTCTCGCGGCTTTCATATCGGCAACGAAAGTCTCAACAGTAGGATCTAAACCATTTTTTATATATGGTTCGTAGTTTGAATTTTCTATTACTTCACGATAATCCGCGTTCTTTTCTGTAGAATTTGTGGCGTAAATGGTGTGAACCTTTGCCCCAAAGTGCTCCCAGATTCCATTGGTGTCGATTATGGTTGCATAAGCACCAATAGAACCAACAGCATCTGCTCTTTTGTTAGCTATTATTTTCTTTGCCGGTGCCGCCAGGTAATAACCGCCTGAACATAAATAACCATTCGTGAAAGCCACGTATGGTTTTGGATAAGACATTAAATAATCGTAGAATTCTCCAGTTCCGTAAACCTGACCGCCACCAGTATCGAAATTAATTACCACACCTGCAATTGAAGGATCGGATAAAAATCCGTCGAGAATCTTCATGTATGTTTGGGTACCTAACCATTCGCCATAACTATATTTTAATACCGGCTGATTAAAAACTATAACTGCAACCGTATTTGCTACAGTTGATGAAGATGAAGAAGTTTCGGAGTGCTGCGTTTTACTTGTAATTGACGCAATTATATTAGCCTCTGTTTTTGGAATGTAAGAAACATCTACAACCGACTTATATATTGACGGTAAACAGGACATCGCATACATTGGGTGAATGTAGAATGATCCGGAAAGTAATGTATGCAGGTTTTCGTTCAAAACAAAAATTATATCGTTAGATTAATTAACGATACAATACTACATCAGCGCAAAATCACAGAATAGGACAGATTTTATTCAGAATCAGCAACGGCATAAAACACTGGCCTGCTGCGCTGTTCTCCTTTTATATTTATTATCACACCAGCCGGATCGTCAACTTTCTGCCCGTCGTCATTTCTCCAGCGCAAATAAATCGGTTCTTCATTGCTGCCGTACAATTTTTGAAAACCATTATTCAGCCTCGCAATTGCAAATCCGGGCTTATTGGCATATTGCTCGAACATCTGCTCGATACTTTCACTGCGCGTGATGCACTTAAAGCTGGCGTCAATCGGGAAAATTGTACCTTCCGATGAATATTTTGGGTTGACATCTATATTAATGCTGTCATCTACAATTTCAGCATCTACACCATAAACTTCCGCTTCAATGACTATTTGACCCGCATTTAAATCCGTAAGCACAATTGGCCAGTTCGAAGATTCTGATAAAAGGTAAAAATCGAGTTGGGCAAATCCGGCAATTTGTTCGCAATTGAATGTCATGATAATTTATTTTTATAAATGTGTCATATCGGCAAGGCTTTATTAGTAAGGCTTTCCGATATATTTTAACTTAAATTTTAATTTCGTGAAAATTATTTTTTTTAATTTCTGTTTGCTTTTTATGGCGTTGGTAACTTCTGTACAAACTTTCAACCTTGCAATCGTCTTCAGTCAATTGGTAAAAATCAAGGAATAATCGCAACGAATCCATCACTTTTTCACCACCTGTTGAAGTTCTTATATCAATAAAAGCGTGCAATTCTTCGACAAATAGTTTGGTAATGAGTCTGGCAATAAATCTCTTTTTGTTGTAACCAATAGAGTGGCCTTTAGTCCTAAAATAGAATTCCGGAACCGTCACCCGGATAATCTTAGAATATTCTGATTTGTCAATCGGCACCGGTTTTTCTATTTTCATGTCAAGAATCTGAACGATTAGCATCCCGAAGAAAAGATCGTTTGAAATTTTATAATCGGAGCCAAAGCGCTTTTCCCAATATTTTTTTATGTGTGGTTTGGCTGGAATCAGGATGTTAATGCTCATAAAATAAGGCTTTTATATGGTACTAATTTACACTTTAAACTCAAAATATTACATTTTTGTATATAAAATAATTTATATTTTACAAAAATGTATAGCCTATTTTGGAGTAAAAACGCTCCACAACTCCACAAAGCTGATTATCAGCATTTTAATAGTTCCAACAAGCGTGGAGAATGTGGAACTATATTATTTTTGTTGGAACTATAAAAATTAACTCCACAAGTTCCAACAGATAAAAACGCGCGAAAACTATACTTATTTAGACTTAATATACTATAAATCAATTAATTATATTAAAAATATAACTTCGTGTTGGAACTGTGGAACTGTGGAGCGGATTTCACCCCTTTAATTTTCTGTCAAAAAAAAATTTGCATAAATTTTTTATAATTTTGGGGGTGTGGGGAAGCGAAACGCAATTTGTTTTCCGAACTTTGATATAAACTAACGGACATGGACTACTTCAACCCGACCAATAACATCGACCTGTACATTGACGCAATAAAAAATAGGGGGAATAATGGAGCTAAAATCGTGTATGCTTTCCAGATTATTGAAGACGGCTGCTTTGAGATACTAGAAGATGAAGCAGCATTCGCTGAATATGTTGAGCGCCTTTTCGGAATTGGTATTATTGAAGACAGGCAGGAACCAATAGAAGAAGAATTTCTGAAAAAATTTGATGCAACTAATGGTTCGCTGATTATCTTCAGCTTTCTTCCGGAAAGTAAAATAAATGATCCAGGAGAGCCTTTCGATGATATTGCGGTTATTTTCGGTCATAAACCTAAATCGCAGGAAATGTGTGTGGCGAAAATTAATTTTGAATAAATGGCACTAGGAGCCGACGCAAAACCCGTCACTAAATATTACATCTCCGGAATTTGGAAAAATCTTCAGGACGTATCGCATTATGCCGTACACATTAATTATGATCCTGGCGTATCTGCCGCTCGGAAAATGTCAAGACTCCGGGCAATAAATATGGTGACCACGCAAGGAATTGAAGTCTACACTTTCGAATGGGATTATAATCAAGGCCTTTTCGTTCACGGCCAACGCGTGAAATATGACGGCAGAATTTTTTATACTGAACCTTTCAGCGATAAAAAAAAGATTTGAAACATTTGATTTGTTACGATTGGCTGAAATAAAAAACCGCCCGGAGGCGGCTTGAAAAAATTAAGCAGGAGCAGCTTTTACAGCCCACATAGCCGCATCTTCAAAACTAGTCTGCGCAAGCGAAGCTAAACGTCCGTCTTTTTCTTTTAATGGCTCGCACAAATCAATAAGTTCCGCTGATTTGTTTTTAATCTTTGAAACGATATCGCTTGCTCCTGGATTAAAAGATGATCGGACGCGCTGGTGTCCGATTGACAAACCTCTTTCTACTGTCGGAGCCGTTCCGCTTTCAATAACAACTTCTCCTAAAAGTTCTCGCGCTTTCCCTAAAAGCGTTACAACTTCAGTTAGTTTTTCACCAGTAAGGGAAGTGTGTTCAACAGCTTGCATCGCTTCGAAAATGGCGATTTCAGCATCTGTATGAATGTTTAATGGTCTTATTTTATTATCCATTTTGTCGTTTGGGTTTTATAAAGGCCACCCAGACCTATTTTTAAAATTGCTCATCTGTTTTGGTGGATGCTATTGATTGCAAGCATAAACATCCCGGAACTACCTAATATAAATCCGATGGCGAACCAAAGAATTCGGGTAATTAATTTGTCTGATTCTTCCGGCGTCATTTTATCCGGGTCTGGTAAAATTTTCATATCGTTGTTGTTATTGGTTAATATCGTTGTCCGTTGCTAAAGTGCCAGAAAGATTGCTCTGTAGGTTGGTTAGTTTGTGCCTCCTCAATCCGCTCAATCTCAACCGGAATTTCATCTTCAAATAAATGTCGCGCGACATACACGAGGTTTTCCTGAAAATATCTGTTAAACTCCCGTTTGTCAGTATGCTCTGTAATGGTGTAGGCTTTCCGCATAAATTCGCCAGTCACACCGCTGCGCAGAAAATACACCAGCCCAATTCGCCATTTGTTGTTTTCGTCAATGATGTCGAATCGTTCCGCCAGACATAAATCCAGTGTAACTTTTGGAAGCGTGGTGGCGGTTAATTTTTTTCATGTGTCAAATGGTAAATCGTTCTGGTTGGGTTGCTCTGATGGCAACACATTCGGGTTGGTGATAATCTTATTTTTGTCATTGTTAAACAAATCGCCTTCACCTTCTTTCGCCTGTGCCTCACGAATCAAATTCAAAATGCCGCCTTCGTGCATCATGTCGTAATCAAAAATATAAGCGCTCGTGCTGATGTCGTCAAATCGTTTGCTTTTTACGACGCCTTTAAAATATTTTTTGCTTCGGAAGTAATTCTTCAGCGTTGCCTCCTGGATTACATCAGTGCTTTCACGCGTCGACACTTCTTTGTGATACAATTGGTGCACGACATTGAGGCGAAGAAACAACAGACGCGTTTTTCCATGCAGCGTTAACGGAATCGTAGCTTCGCCTTTTTTGCCCATGATATGCACTTCATGCGGCGCTTCGATGACGAATTCCTTTCCGGCTTTAATACGGTGCTGCTCGAGCAGGAATTCAATTGTGCGCCAGAATTCTGCAAGGCCTTCGCTTTCGATGATCAGGTCAGAACTGTCGATAATGGCATCTTTGAACTGGTTCCATATTTCCGGCTGCGAAAACGGAAATTGAAAATGCTTGTGCAGCAACGTCACCGGTGTGAGCATCGCGATGAAGTTTTGCATGATGCGTTCTTCGTAATCTTTGCCTTTAAGTTCCGTGATCATCTTTTTGTTCAGCGCTTCATAGGTGTTGAAGTATTCCGCTTCAAGCAATTCACGGTGTTGCAAAATATCCAGCAACATCGATGTGATTCCTTTTTCCTCCCAACTTTTCAGAACGCTGTAATTGTCAATCTGCTCGGTGCTGAAGCTTTCGTGTTGTTTGGTGAAATTCAAAACGATGCTTCGGATGGTGAGCGAATTATCATCCCACGCCGAAAGATATTGGCTTAACAGAATGATCGCGCAGCGAACTTTCGTTGTTTTGGTTCTGTCGTCATTTGACATTTTACCAAGTTCACGGCCGCGTCCATCATAAGCCCCTTTCAACGCTTGTTTTCTCACGTCCGGCAACGCGTCGTTATATTCCTCAAACATCGACGCAATATTGGCAACACGCGCCAGTCTGCGTTGGAAAGCGACCGGACTTCCTGAATTCAAATCGAACGCTTCTTGTTTGAATGTGAAAATGGCCACAAGGCTTTCAGCGAACTTTGATTTTCCGGAAACCTTTTTCGCCGGAACAAAACAAGTGTGGGAAAAACCCTTTCGCTTCATCAAAATATCCCGGAACGCCGACGCGAATATGAATGCGATGCCTGTGTTGGCTTTTGTGCCGTAAACTTTCGAAAGTTGTTTCATCCAGGCGTTGATATCGCACGGACTTTCTTTGTAAATAATGAATCTGTCATTTTCGTATTCATCATCGCCTTCACGCGCATTTCGATGCATCACCGACGCCGATGGCGAATAATAATGCTTTACATCTTCCATGTATTCATTTTCGTTTGTGACGCCGGTATCAACCTGAATGATGCCATATTCGTTGGCTTCTTTTTTAACGCCTTTGTACGAAACTAAATTCGAGTATGCCCAAAATCCTTCAGGTTGCCAACCCAATTGCTTTAATTCGTATGCCATTATGAATTCCTCCATGATGGAATTCCGGAGCAATTTGAAATGGTTTGAGGTAACATTTGGCGTAAAAAAGAAACTTCCTTCATCCAACAGCTTGCTTTCAAATTTTGGCATCTGAGCAGTATTCGTTTGTGTCAAAATCAATGATTTTCTTCCTGCCATTGATGGAAATTACCTCGCACAATCTTTTGTTATCTGATTTTCCGTAAACGTGGAATAGTGGCGTGATTTTGAAATTTGTTCCAGGAAAAAACTTATCGCGATCGCGGAAGTAAATTTCGTTGCCATGCTGTACGTAACCCTTTTGTTTCATCATTCCAAAATCGGCACCTTCCGGAAAGTCCTAACGTTTCAGCATCAATCAATTTCACGGTTCCGGAGGTTTCCGACTTCACTTCAGCTTTTTGGATGGAAAGCGCCATTTTATCCTTGAACGTTTTAGGCGTTTGCTTCATCATTTTGCTGCAGGATTTTACATAGTGGTCGCGCTTTACATCATCTTTAATGAGCGAAAGCATATCACAAATTTCAGTAACGGCGTCCGCAAGCGCATCAGGATCATTGGCGACGCGGTCATAAATAAGTTTTGTTTTCCATAAAACACCATCCTGCGCTTCGGCAACAATATACTGCTGAATAGTAAGCGGCATTTTATCCGGAAAAGGCTTTTCTTCAGTCGGTTCAAAACCTGCCTCAATTGCGGCGCTTAAATTTTCTTGTCTTTTCTGTTCGAGTTGTCGCGCAAGGCTGTCGGGATCTTCGCCTTCAGGCAACAGACAAACCATTGCTTTCATTCCTTCAGCGAGCGCAATATTTACGTCGCGCATCATCGCTAGAATTCCTTTTTGAAAATCGCCATTTGCGGCGTAACCGTCGTTGTCACGGCACGAAATAAATGTATTGGCAAAACGGTGCAACATTCCGATTTGAATCGATGTGAGAGGCGCCGTGCCGCAATTTGCAACTGTGTTCTCACAACCGTGCTGATGTGTCCCTGTCACGTCGGTGTATCCTTCCACCAGAATTGCAGTTTTGGTTTTTGTGATGGCGGCTTTTGCCTGATAAAAACCGTATAGAGCAGACTCTTTTGGTAAAGTTCGTTGTTAGTCAGAATTGATGTATTTGCCGCCGGTAGCTTCATCGCTGCGGCGCGCGCCAAATCCGATAAAGTTTCCTTTAAAATCCTGAATAGGAAACATAACGCAGTACCGAAAGAAATCGAAATTACGGCCTTCTTTCGTCATCACCAATCCGCAGGCCTTCGCTTCAGCAAATTTCGCAGATGCAACAAAAGGATCAGAAAGAAATTTTGCGTTCTCCGGGGAATAGCCAATGGAAAATTTTGTCAAGGTTTCTTCATTAATGCCGCGCAGCTTTAAAATCTGCTTTGCCCAATGTTCCGATTTTTGATTGTGAAGATTGATTCGGTATTTTGAAACCGCGATTGCCATTACCGCGTGTAATTCTTGTTTTTGATTACGCTTGCGCTGCTCTTCTTCGGAAACTTCTTCTTCAACGAGAACAATGTCACAAATTCCGGCAATAATTCGAAGCGCTTCAACAAAATCGACGCCTTTATGTCTCATTACAAATTCGATACTGTCACCGCCAATACCTGAACTATAATCCTTGAAATTATTATTCGCCTTAAAAACCGTCAAAGATGGTGTCTTGTCTTCTGAAAATGGGGATTTTGCAACATAGTTTGCACCCGCGCGTTTTAATTCTAGGAAATTGCCGATAACCCGAACGATGTCGGCATTTTTTACGTCGTCTTTTGATTTTTCTGTAATCATTGGTTTGGTTGGTGTGGGAGTTATGCTGCGTGTAATAATTGTTTCAATCCGTGATAATTTGCTTCTACAAGCTTTTAGGGCCATCAGCGGAACGACTGAATTTCCAATAAATTTCTTTTGGTCTGTTTGCGTTCCCTTCAATTCGTAACCTTCCGGAAACCCCTGAATCCTTAACATTTCTTCAATAAGCAGCATTCTCATTTTCACATCCACAATTCCATTTTCAGCCATGAATTCTTTAATCTTAACCATCATCGGGCTATCTGTATCATAAATCAAAATAATGCCTTCTCCAGTCTCGGTGCTAATCATGTATGGCAGCCGCTTATCCATCCGAGCAATTAATGTGAAGCACGGCTTTTCAATTGAACTGCCTTTGCTTTCGTACTGAGGATTAAGTAAGTAATGATAATGCCGTGAAGCCGTGATGGTGCTCAATGGCGAATCTAAATCGGAACCAACATTTTGAAAATTGGTATTCATTATCCACGGCTTCGCAGTGACAATCGAAAACTTGTCTTTACAAGTCTGCGTATTTAGCGGAATATCAATTGATGTCGGTTTTGATTGACCATACTGTTGATCGATAAATTGCGCATTTACTAAAGCCAATTTCGGAACCGTCGTTAAAGTATCTGCCGGCTTTTCAATATCTGCCGCCACGCCAGTTCCGTAACGTTTATCTAAAAAATGAGCGTTGACTACGCAAACGCGATCCTTTGTTGTTAAAGTCGGACATGGTTCTTCAATGGAAGATTGCCCGCCGTTTCCGTAGTAGGTTTCCAAATGAAATGCGGATACGATTGCCTGTCCATCAATACAGGTTAGCGTTCCGGCCGAGCAGTCAACTCCAATAACCTTTCCTTCTGGTCTGCCAGAATAATACTTTTTAAGAAATACCGACTTAACGATGCAGTGAACATTCTCAGAAAGAATTGTACCCATCGGAACCGCAAGTGTTTTTGATTTTTCCTGCGGATCAACCGAGCCACCATTGTTTCTGTAACGAAAAGTGCCTTCAGACGAAAATTTCACCAAACCGTGATAAATTCGCGCAAGCGTATTTTCAACAAGCGGTTTTTTTCTTCCAAAAATACTTGTGCCTTCTTCCTCAAGTTTAAGGACTTCGCGAACTGCTTTCCACTTTTTCTTTCCGGGAGTTGGTTTTTTGGAATGCGTTTTTTCAGGTATACAAATTGGAAAACCATATTTCGCGAAAATTCCAAAATAGCGCAGCCGCGAAGTATATGCGCCGAAATCTGCGGAATCAAGTAATGCGTAATCGTAGTCCATTCCGTAAGATTTCATCTGGTCACGCCATCTTTCGTAATAGATTTTTAGCCGCGTTTTATCCGGAATCATCACGAAATTTCCTTTTTTATCGACTAACAATTCACATTGAAATTCGTCGGAGCCTGTTCCTTCTTTAATTCGAAGCGGACCCATTCTAAAAATTCACGAACATTTTCAATATAAAGGTGGTCAGGCGAAAGATGCTCGAGATACATATCCAAATGCTCAGCTAAAGTTCGACTGTCAGCGTTTCTCGATAGTCCGCCTTTTGCTTTTGAATAGTTGGTACATTCCAATGATGCCCAAATGTTGATGATGCAACCAGGATGTTTTTTCCGAAGTTCATCAACCATTACTTTCAATTTCATCACAACTTCGAAATCACGGATATCTTCAACAAAATGCATGCATTCCGGATGATTGCGCTGATGGCTTTCAATCGCCACCGCATCGTGATTTACGCATGCGATTACTTTCGCGTTGGCTTTTGCGTGGTGAATTCCTGTCGAGGTTCCTCCTGCTCCACAAAATAAATCGATCCAAAAAATGATTAAGCCGATTGTTAAAGCTTTGAATAAAGGGATTTGCTTATTTTTCATTTGAAAGAAAATTTTCAGGTTTCTCAATTCTTTCAAACTCAATTATCCATACCCACGGATTAGCATCCCATGATTCCCGACCGTTTATTTTACACCATAATTCAGCCCATTGTGCGAAAAGATTTTCTTCGTGCGTAGCAGGGTTGTCAGATAAATTTTTTCCTTCAGGTAAAAATGACAGCGCATTGTTTTCAACCCCTAAAACATAATGCCCCGGGAAATTTACGCCTTCGGATTTTATGTCATCTGTTGAAATGGATTGCAGTCGCTGCACATTTACCGACTTCACTTTTAAAAATATTCGGCAAGCTTCTTTCGGCATGTGAATCCCTGGAGTCCATTTAAATGGGCTTTCACCTGCTTTCCATTTAAAATAAAATCGTTCTTCATCTTCTTCAACGCGAGGTTCGATTCCTAATTTGTCAAGCTTTTGTAATAATTTTTCTTGAAGGGTAAAGAACTTTTCGTCGTCTTCATAAAAGACCCACGGTGTTTTTTTAATTTCAGGCGATGCTCTATAATCAAAAGCCACTTTAGATTCTTCATCGTTCCATGCTCCTACTTTTATTGTTTCTCTTACCCAAAGGACATCGCCTTCAACTCCAAAGGGACATTGTTCACCAATTCCAAAAAATTCATCACCAAGCCCGGCAAGTGGAACACGTCCAGAACCTTTTTTATAGTCGAAGGAAATCAATTCACCTTCTTCTCTTATATCGATGCCTTTAACAATACGTCGGGTTTGTGTTTTCGTTCCGGCAAGTATCGCCTGAACCATTGCTGTTGAAAATAGTATTGGATGGAATTTCATGATGTTTGTTTTAGCTGAATTCGTAGCGTTCGCCGTTTTTAATAATTGTTGTTTCAAGTGGAAAATGTTCGGGTTCTATTTGTTTGATGGTTTCCATCAGCACAGTCGAACCTAAAAAAACTACATATGGTTTGCCGTCCATTTCAATTTGCAAATAAAGACAGTTGCCTGGTGGCTTGTCCGGCTCTACAATTTTGGAAGGTCTGATCTCGTATCGTAAAACTTTTATCGGTTGGTTGATAATCTCGATAGGCTTGCGCTTGAATCCTACGAAGCCTCCGCCTGCGGCTTTTATATTTAAGTCTGAAAATTTGGTCATCGCTTAATAATTTGGTTAGTAGATTTTTTGAATCACAATGGATTGCCCAACCGTAATATGAAGCGATAGATTCGGGGGTACATCTTCGCTTCAACATACGGGCAAAACTTTGCTTAATGGTTTTTCTTAATAATGCGTATTTATGGAATCGAACGTAGCCTACGAAATTGATTCCGCGTTTAGCGACCGGAAACACCTGGTAATTTGATTTGATGTTCAGGAGCAGATTTTTGGTAAAATATTTCCTGATTGTTGCCAATATTACGTGCAGTTCAGTTTTACTTCCGGAAAGAATTATGATATCATCAGCGTATCTGTAGTAGTATTTAACGCACTGCACTTCTTTCAACCAGTGGTCAAAATATGTAAGATAAAAATTCGCGAAATACTGGCTTAAATAATTCCCGATTGGCAAACCATCGGCGCTGTCAATTATAGTGTCAAGCAGCCACAACAAATCGTTGTCTTTAATTTTTCGGCGAAGCAATGACTTCAAAATATCGTGATTGATGTTTGGATAAAATTTTACGATATCCAACTTCAGGCAATATTTTGTGCCGGCTACATCTTTTACGGCTTTACCTACCGCGCTGTGCGCGGCGTGAATTCCTTTTCCTTTTACGCAACTGTATGAATCGGCTGTGAAAACATCTGTGAATATTTTCTCGAGATAATTCAGGATGGCATGCTGGATGATTTGTTCACGGTACGGCAATTCTGAAATGACACGTTCTTTCGGTTCTCGGACGATAAATGTTCTGTATGGCGCGGTTTTATAGGTTTTGTTTTTTAAATCTTCATGAATGGCAATGATATTGTTTTCGAAATCGTCATCGAATTCAGCTATTTTTTTGCGTTTTGATTTTCCTTTACGGGCTTTTTTATCTGCCAGGATCAGATTCTCAACGCTGATAATTTTTGAATATAGATAACCTATTCTTTTCATGGCCTTTGTTATGCGGGTCGCGGTCTATCATAATGGAATACTAACGCCCCAGATTATAAAACTTTCTTTTCTGCTATGTGAGCAGGGTTTACGTTGCAATCATAATGACAAGTGTGGGCACTGGCATTCGTGTTCGTGTTCCGGTTATCGACATCGTTCAGCGACCAACTGGAAGGCGCAGCGAACAGAAGACATGGCAACGTACAACCGGATTTGACTTATAGCGTTCTTGCTACTAGGTCAATAAATTTTGTGCCTACATAATTCCCGATTTCGCGCGTTCTGAACGATCGGCGGGCACCGGCAGCCGTGTGCGTGTCCCGGCCATCGACATCGTCCAGCGACCAACCGGAAGGCGCAGCGATATCGCGATCATACCAATTTTCAAACTTGTCGGCATTCCAATCTGTGTAGTCTGGTTCCCAATGTTCGGGCTGATCTTCATCGTTTAATGCTTCAATCAGGACGTCCAATTCAAAATTGGCGATTTGACGATCTTTTAAATGCTCTGGACATTCTGATACATCCGGGCGATAATTTGGATTATATCCTTTTGCTTCGAAAGCTGCTTGCAGTGAAATAATTTTTGTTTTCATTTTTATAATGGCTAGTGTTATGTGCAAGCTATCGAACGCCGTACACGATTTGGATTATATTCATATTCCGACCACGGCACTGATTTGAAAACCGCTCGATTGTTCACATATCGGGTATATGCTTTTTGGTATTTATCATCTTTGTTGTACGGCATCACAAAAGGCATCGCGCCCAAATTGCGCAACATTTCGACACGATGTTGATCCTGATCAGGCGTAGTGTCAAATCCAATCAGCACGAAAAACTGCATGTGCTTTGTAGGAATGCCAGCCGAGTTGCAAATCTCGATTCCCTTCATGACAATACTTTCGTCTTTAAATTTATCCCAGGCAAACGTAAGATACTTTTGATTGAATTTGCTGTTTTGATAATTGCATTTTGCAAGTAACGCCGCCTGATCAGGCGTGATAATGCGAATGTTCAAACCTTGAACAAAACAAACTTTCAATTTCAATTCTATTATCCGGTTTAGATTTCCTTCCCAATTATCACCACCAAAAAAATCATTATCCAAAAGCATCAATCGATTGCCGCCGTTCGGTTTATCAATATTTCATCAATCGAATTATAGACAAAGGGGCGACCTTCTTTTTTTGGAACGCAGCAAAATTTACAATTGAAGCGACAACCTTTCATCGAAAAACCTATGTGATAGTTGCAATCAGGGAAAAGCGTGTACGATGGCGTTGCATTTTCAATTTCTTCCGGCAACTTATTCATAAAATCGATTCCGGTTCCGCCTATAACTGCATTTGGCGGCAGCTGCGGCATTTCCGTAAAGGAAAATATTTTGCTGAAATAAATTTTGTCGTACTGATCGGCAAACAAGTCACCATTGTACCAGGAAACTGCATCGCCAATACTTTCATGATAGCCGCAAATTTTCATGATCGCAAGATTTGGATATTTCCCATCGAGCGCACACACTGCAATATTAGCCTGCACATAACCGCCGCTAATCGCAATGGCTGGTTTTTCGGTAATTGGTAAATCTGTTTTCATAAGTTCGTTTTGTTGTTTCGGAGAATACTATTTTCAAAAGTCGCCACTGCGGTTAGCGGTCACTCGTTAGACGAAATAGGTTAGAAAGATTTCTTTGAACTCAGGAACAGTCATCGCGAACTCAAAATGCTCTTTTTTAAGAAAATGTTGGCGGGCACAGGCATCCGTGCGCGTGAGCCGGCCAGCGACAACGCGCAGCGACCAACCGGAAGGCGCAGCCTTGTTCGATACCATCCACGGCACGTATTTCCATTGGCTTGAATTAAACCAGTTGACAACTTCGGCAGTTGACTTATTAAAAGCGGTGACAATAAGAAGCCACTTAGCTAAAGCCATTCCGGAAATGATATCTGGATTTGTGCTAGCAGTTTCATATTCCATTCGGGATTTACCCATTTCTTTGCAAACTGCATCAAATGAGATTAGGCGCTGGGTTACATCTTTCAAAAAGATATCCTTTCCGAAAAGGATTTCTAATGTTGTCCTGAATTTTTTATCAGCCTGATCATAGGCGGCAATTGCATTTTCTCGCGTTAATTCTAAAGTTTTTGACATGGTTATTTTTTAAAAGTTCGTAAAAAGTATTCTCCAACGGTTTCGTCATTATCCGGCGGCGCTGAATAAAGTTGATTGATGCACGACGGTTTGTGCGCCAACAACTTCGAAGCCTTCAAATAATTGCTTAATCTTTGCGGTGGTTTCTTGCTGGCGTTGATTGTAGAGCCCGCGCATTTCGTTTTTTTCGTCATAACTGAATGATTTTACAGTTTCGAGTGATGCCAATTGATTTCCGCATTGGATGTTTTCAATTTCTAAATCCTGAATTTCCTTATGCTTGCGAATGTTCTCATTCATGATGTGAGCGGCCGCAAGCAAGATGTTTCGTTTTCTGGAGTAATGCCTGTTCGAAGCGCTTTGTTTATGGCATCGACAGAATCGAGTTTCCAAAGTCGCATGTAGGCTTTAATGTCGGCTGTGGCTTCGGCAATTTTTGTTTCCCAATTTTCAGGATAACTTTTCAAGACAATCGCCAAAGCGTCGGAGCCGGAAATAGTAAATGCTGTCATAACTTAATTATTTGATGGTGAAACGTGCAGTACAATTAATTCTGAAGAAGGCACCAATCTGAAAACTGTTACCGGATATAAATCAATTTTAGATTTATACAGTTCATCGGGAGATATCGCTGATTGATTTTTATCAATCCAAATAACTTTACCTCTATGTATGACCTGCGGAATTACTGTTCCCAACTCTTTTAGATTGTGGACAGTTGCCAGATATGTGACATTCACCAGAACTTCCTGAATTTCTTCAGTATTGTTCGAAACCTGATTTTCATTAGTCACTAACCATTCATCTTTACCGACAAATATTTGCCTGCCTGAAATCAACAAAAACATTAATTTGCCTTTGTTGTGCGCCGGAGCGTTCGGCACTTTATCACAGTCAACAATTTCTTTAGCTTCGCGCCATTCCAATTGCCCTGATTTCTTGAACTGCATTCCCGGAGTTATTTCTGTAGCTAATTTCATTGGATAATTTTATCACGCGTTGCCGCCATTATTAACCCTCCTTTTGAAAAAACACCGGCAATTTCGAAAAGCTGCGTTTTGTGGGTGTCGAGTGTGCTTTGCGAAATTTGAAGTTGATCCGCAATTTGTTTGTCTGCGAGGTCGGAACACAAAAGTGTAAGCACCTCGATTTTTTTAGCTGTCAAACGCTTATTGTTGAGCGTGATTTTCTTTGATGGCCAGTTACGGCAGATGCAATTTCCTGAACAAAGGAAATTGTCCGATTCTTTCAGTACACCATTTTCGCAAAAATCAGCCTGATGATCTAATCCACCGTAAATACAAAAAGCGAATTGCTCGATGCGCTCAGTTTCCGGAAGGTGTTTTAAATCTTCCATAGCAACAGAATCTCCTAAAAGTTTTTTGAAAATCTGTGCGCGTTTTGTCGCGCATATTTCATTGAAAGGAACGGTTTTCCCCTGTGATACGCCGAACACTCGCCGGCTGTCTCTACAGGCAAATAACTCAGTCGACGTATCAGATGGCAATGCACCTGCATGAATCTGATGAATCAGTTGGTTATTTGATTGATTTGACATATTTTTGTCATGCATAATTGTTAATCGTTAAAGGGTTAATAATCTAAGAAACCGGTGTTGACGCATCGGTTTTTTTATTTCCAATTCTTTGAAGGCGTTTGTTATGGCTTGAGATTTTTTTCAGGCGGGCTTCATAAACATCGATTACAGCAATTTCAATTTCTAAATTGGCGTACTTTCCGCGGCAACATGTCTCACGAATGCAGCACCGAATTCTGTTCCGTTGCCTTTGGTGACTTTCCTTTCCTTTAGTAGTTCCAGAACTTCAGCCGAATAAGATTCGCCTAAAACATCTTTCATTTTTTCATACTGGTCGTTGCTAATCACAGAAATACACTATTTGGATTCGTTTTATATTGAGTATATTTGCTATCGCATATATACAATTAACTATTGCAAATATACACATTTTTGTTTTATTCACACATTTTTGTGTAAAAATTTGAATTTTTATGAGCACAGTTGGAAGCAGATTAGCAGAACTTATTGAAGATGAGAATCTTAACAACACTTCTTTCGGAAAAAAAATTAATACCACACCTAGTGCAGTTGGGGAAATGATTAAAGGAAGTAGGAATATCGGCATAAACACAGCATACAAAATTGTGAAAGCCGTTCCTGGATTAAACCTAAATTGGCTATTTTTTGGTTTAGGCCCATAAAAAAAATACACAAAATAGTGAAGGTTTGGATTATGAAGTCCCACAAGAAGAACTTCATCAATTTGCCGAAGAAGATATTTTAGGTGAAGAAATAGATCCATTTGAGGATATGCTTATGAAATATTTCGAAAAAAATACTGTGAAGCATTTAATTGATAAAGTGGTCGATGCTCGATTATTTCAAATTTCAAAAATGTTGGGTAACACGCATCTGATTGCTCCGGAAATAACTGAGGAAATTGAAAAGGCGATAAAGAAGAAATAATGATTCGCTTCCTAAAATCTTCCCAATAAAAACACGAAGCCTTATGAACAAAGGAATTAAGAGTATGGTTGGTTTACAGTCGAGGTCACGAAACAGATCCCTAACTCATTTACAATTAATGATTTAGGGATTTTTCGATTTTATTTGTGCCAAATACGTGCCAAAATTTTACTTCTTAATTGCTCTTATTTTTATATACAGTGCTTATTCCGAATGATTTGCAATAACCATATCGATAATTTCCTGTGTCCTGTCCGGATAATCAACGGGAATGATTTCTCCATTTTCAAGCCATTCTTTCACAATGGGTTCGTATTTAGATTTTAGGCTTTTAATCACCGGAACGCCCATGCTTTTCAGTGCCTCAGCGTTAAGCTGCTGCTCATATTGGTTTTTCATCGGAATCACCAGCAGCTTTTTCCAGGAATAATGCCTCTGCCGGGGTTTCGAATCCGGCGCCGCAAAGTACTCCGCTTGAAGCTGCCATACTTGCCGTAAAAAGAGCATTGTCAATTGGGTGTATGGTTATATTATCGTATTCTGTTTTCTTTTTGTTGTGCTTTGAGAAAACATCCCATTTGACATCTTTGTATACCGAAAGTTTTTTTACAAGCGCTTTATCGCCATACGAAGGAAGATATACGGTATAATGCCCTTCATTAGTAATGGTATGATCTCTCACCTGCTTGCGGATAACAGGCGTAAACAGGGTCTTATCATCACCTTTAAAATGAAATCCGTATTTCATAGTTGCCGGAGCGTATTGCTGGAGGATCAGCCTTCCCATCGGGTCATTTTGCTCGGGATGTGGGAAAAGTGTTGTCAATACTGCTGATTGGTGGCTCAGGCTGATACATGGCTTGTTCTTAAAATAACACGCCCATGCAACTACCGGCTCAAAATCATTGATGACTAAGTCGTACTTTTCAACCGGTAATTCCTTGATATTTTTTATCAGTTTCCTGATTTTGGTATTCCTGAAAGTTTTCCAGAGTGCGACGCCGCCGCTTTTTCCAAAAATAAAACTCAGTCCTCTGAGCTTGTATTTTATCCTGAAAGGCAGTTTCAAATCACCTTGCGTACCGCTAACCAAAATATCTACAGTGCCATGTTTCTGGAGGCAAGGAATAATGTCGTTGGCCCTGCTAAGGTGGCCATTTCCGGTGCCCTGGATTGCATATAAAATCTTCATTTTGCTATTTTATTAGGCATTAATTCAACAATATTCAATTTCGAATCTGATGTTACCGTTCTCCCAAAAAATCCCGAAACCACAAACCCGATTGTTTTACAATGCGTTGCTGGGTTTCAAAATCAACATAAATAAGTCCGAATCTCGGGTGGTAACCTTCAGCCCATTCGAAATTATCGGTAAGGCTCCACACGAAATAGCCGTCAACTTTAAAGCCTTCATTTTTCGCCTTCAAAACTTGCTTCAGGTGGTCTTTGATATATTCTTTTCTCTGTAAATCATGCACTTGTCCGCCAAGCACACGATCCGGGAAAGCTGCGCCGTTTTCGGTTACAATCAGTTTTTTTATGCCGGCATAACCATTGAATTTTTTAATCAGGTGATAAATTGACGGCGGATACACTTCCCATTGCATTTCTGTCGAAGCGACATTTCGCTTTGCCGGACTCACAAGCGCTGCACCAACATACGGCGTTAGCAGCGATGCTTTTACGACTTCGCGCGTGTAGCATTGGATTCCGGTAAAATCAAAATCGAAAGCCATATTTTTCTCGTCACCTGGCATCATATATCTGTCGAGCCTTTGCAGAATTGGTAAATCTTCCTGCGGATAGCCCAGCCCGAGAATCGGTTCGATAAAAGTGCGGTTCAGCAGTGTGTCGATCCTTTTTGCGGCTTTCTTATCGCGTTCGGCTGTGGAGAATGGCGTAATGTGCGTACACGAAAATGTCGTTCCGACATTGAAATTTTCAGAATGGCTTTTGAGAAGCCTGCCGCCTTCGGCTGTTGCAAGCGTAACATGGTGAACTGCTTTCAGGAAATTATTAATACCTCTTTTTCCAGGTGCATGTATCCCTAAAAAATAGCCCGCTCCTGTAAACACAGAAGGTTCGTTCATGACCATCCAGTTGGTAACGCGGTCGCCGAAATTCCGCGCACATAAATCGGCATATTCTGAAAACCACGAAATGCTGTCGCGGTTGGTTGATCCGCCTTTAAGTTCGAGTTCGTGCGGTAAATCCCAATGGTATAAGGTTAAGCCAGGGCGTGATGCCGCATTCGAGCTGAAAATCTATAAGCCTGTTGTAATAATCAATGCCTGCCTTGTTGAACGGCAGTTTTCCTGAAGGCATTAGCCTGGGCCAGCTGACAGAAAATCGAAAATTCGGGATATTCAGGTTTTTAATCAGACTGATATCATTTTCATACAGATTATAAAAGTCGCAGGCAGTTTTGGCGTGATGGCCGTTTTTAATGGCACGTTTCTTTTCGGTAAAAACATCCCAGACAGAAAGTCCTTTGCCGTCGGCGTCGTGGGCGCCTTCGATTTGGAAAGCGGCGGTTGAAACGCCCCATTCGAAATTTTCACCAAACTGGGCGCGATTTAAATCCGGAGCGTATCTGTTCATCCAAAAATAACTGTTCCGTTCAATTTAGTGATGAAATGCAGATTGCATGGCCCGTATCAAAAGCCATTCTCTTAGTGAAGTTAAATATTGAAGCAGGTAATATTTCATGGCGGTGCTTTTGTACAAATTACCACTACTAAGATTGCCTGATGATGAAATAAATATTAATAAATTATTAAATACCAACTCAATAAGGTTGATTTTTTTCTTTTGCATATTTTTGAAAAACAGGTATTTATACGCATTTCCAGCATTTTTTTATTAAATACTTTTGTCTTCATCCTGTCTAATTCAACAAAAAAATGAAGCCTACCCTGAACGTTGCAGTTATTATATATGAAGGCGTCGAATTAATCGACATGAACAGGCAGGTAGATGTTTTCCTTTACACAAACGGCATTATCAAAAACCGGTATAATATTTACACCATTGCCGAAACGAAAAATCTGGTAATTAGCGAAGGCGGCGTGGTGACCATCATGCCTGCTTTTGATTTTACCGATTGTCCGGAACCGGATGTGCTTATTGTGCCAGGACTGCTCGACCAGGACCTGAATCCGACTGTTGCCAAGGATGCCTGCCTATCTTTTATAAAAAACATTATCCTGAAAGAAAAAATCATCCTTTCGGTATGTGTCGGACTTTACAATGTTGCGGCGACAGGATTACTCAGTGGGAAAAACGTTACGACGCACTATCTGGCTGTTGCTTCATTCCAGAAAAAATACACAGATCTTCATGTTATCAAAAATAAAAGGGTTGTCAGCGACGGCAATCTGGTATCAACCGGCGGCGTTACTTCCGGAATTGACGGAGCATTGCACCTGCTGGAACAATTTGACGGCGATACCATTGCGCAACAGGTCGCTGATATGATGGTTTATAACCGCACGGCGCCATTACCACCCTATACACTGTTGCCTCCTTATAATTGGTAAGCCGGCATCAATCCGATATTCACAAAAACCAACCTAACCAATAACCTTTAAATCCAAAACTTATGACATTTACAAGAAAAAACGCATGGAATCTGGGCGGAACATTCAAAAACCCTGATTTATACTGGTATGCGAAAGCCGTTGCAGAAATGCAATCGCGCGACTTAGACGACCTCAACAGCTGGTGGTTTTTCGCAGCCGTTCACGGAACTGACTGGCCTAATGACATTCCACCGCAACCGACTGTACCAAAAACACCTATGCCGCCTCAAAGTGTAATCGACCAATACTGGGCGCAATGCCAGCACGGCACGTGGTTTTTTCCTCCGTGGCATCGCGGTTATTTGTATGCATTTGAGAATGTGCTCCGCGACATCATCATTTCGTTAGGCGGCCCAATGATTGGGCTTTGCCGTATTGGAATTATTTCGGTTCCGGCGATGAATACCAGATTCCGCCTGCATTTACTGCATCAGAATTCGAAGGAGGCGAGAATCCTTTGATGGTTAACGCGCGCTACGGCCCATAATAACGACGGGAATATATTCATTCCGTTGTCCTACATCAACCAAAAATGCCAGCTGGATACTGAATATACAGGATTACAGCCAAATTTTTACGGTGGTGGCGTGACAGGTTTCGCGCACTACAGCGGCAATACCGGAGCTCTTGAATATAATCCGCATAACTTCGCGCACAATGCCATCGGCGGACAAGATCCTACTACCGGCTTTGGAGGTCTGATGGGTGACCCGGAAACAGCCGGCCTGGATCCTATTTTCTACCTGCACCATTGTAATATCGACCGCATGTCGGCCGCCTGGAATGAAGCCGGAAACAGCGATCCGTCCGACGCGAATTGGCTTGATGGGCAGACCGCTACCGGAAGCCGGAAATTTTATATGCCGAAGCCTGACAAAACAGCCTGGGAATATACACCCGCTATGGTAACTGATACAAAGCTGCTCGATTATACCTACGAAGACCTTTCATTGGGAATGGCAACGCCTTCAGTAAGCAAGAAAACACTGAGATTGCGTACCTTTGGATTGGCAGTTAATGAAAATCTTATTAATAATATGAAACCAGATGAACAATCAGAATTGGTTGGCGCCAACAAAAACGCAATTACATTAGACGCTACCGGTGCACGCACAACGGTTAAGCTCGACTCATCAGG
This sequence comes from Flavobacterium sp. 3HN19-14, assembly GCF_051373205.1. Taxonomy (NCBI): domain Bacteria; kingdom Pseudomonadati; phylum Bacteroidota; class Flavobacteriia; order Flavobacteriales; family Flavobacteriaceae; genus Flavobacterium; species Flavobacterium sp. 3HN19-14. The sequence continues at coordinate 2,089,601 of NZ_JBPPZT010000001.1, read as the reverse complement.
ATGGTCGACTGTAAGCAAGAAACTGACCAATGCCTTTTCAGCCGGATTGACCGCAAATCCGGTTTTGGGAAGTTTGCCTGACGAAGTGTATCTCCAGCTTGAAGGCATAAAAGGCAAGGAAGATTCAATCGTTTGTTCCGTTTCTGTGAATAATGTGTATGCAGGCCACCTTTCTTTATTTGGGCTTCGCAGCGCTTCCAAACCCGACGGGCCGGCATGGTGGCGCCGGACTCACCGTCAATTTCGACATTACTAAAATCGTAGACGAACTGCACCTTAACAATGCCATTGACGCCAACGCGCTTGATGTAATGATCCAACCGGTGAATATGGTAGCCGACGGCAATGAAGTGACGATTGACCGCGTGAGTATTTACCGAAAAGGATAAACTGCGCCTATGAGACTTTCAGAAAAAAAGAAAACGACAATCAACCTCGTAATCTTTGGTGCAAGCGTACTTGTCTGGATTGTACTGCTTTTCAATCCGGGACATATCATGACAATGGAACATTGCCACGTGTCTGATTCCGGGCCATCGGCGGCTTCGCTGCAAATGCTGTTGGAGATGAATCCGATTTCATCGCAATTAACAGGCTGGGGACTTATGGTCGTCGCCATGATGCTGCCAAAACTCACCCTGCCGGTTACAGGATATTTATGCACGCAGCCTGAAACGCAATCGTTTGCCGTTGTCTTTGCTGTTTATTCTTGGTTACATGGGAGTTTGGATGGGAATCGGGCTTTTCATGATTGCGATAATTTCAGGTGTACATTTGTTAATGCCGGGTTCTTATGTTCCTGCAATTGTATTAGGGATTATCACTATAATCTGGCAATTTTCGCCCATTAAACAACGTTGCCTTAACCGTGGGCATGACCATTGGACATTAGCCGCATTCGGATGGCCCAGCAGGTCGCGATGCTTTTAACTACGGCATAATGCACGGCGTGTGGTGCGTCGGCTCAGGATCGGGCCATCATGCTATTGCCGATGTTACTGCCAAGCGGACACAATCTTGCAATGCTGATCGTGACTTTCATCATGCTCAGCGAACATCTGGAAGACCCGAAAAAGCCAGTTTGGCGCATTGATATGCGGGCAAAACTTTTCAGGATAATTGTTTCGCAAATGCGAATAAGGCTGAAAAAAATTTCAAAGACTGACGGAAACGGTTTAAAACGAACCGCAAATCCCGTTTTGGATTAATTTGATGCTAATGATTAAATCTATGAGCCCGTACTTTCATACGGGCTTTTTTTTTGCGAAGTTTTTAAAATCATTTATTTCCAAACTGAATCTTAAATTCAGAATTAATTCAGAATCGGCCATGACCTTTACAGGATAATTAATCCTGTTAACAAATGCTCAAAAGGTTTATTGCTCAAAGTAGGTTTTCATTGCTTGCCCATTTCGTCCTTTGGTTCCTGATCGTTTCACAAGTACTGCGTATCGCGTTTTTCATCTGGCAGTATGATGAAGTTTCCTGGAACATTATCAATCTTTTCAGGACATTGCTGACCGGATTGTTCTTTGATATTGGCACAGTTACCTTCATTTCACTTACTGCAATACTCTATTTTGCATTAATGCCAAATCGTTTGATTGGTACTTTGGCAGATAAGGTTTTGGTATGGTTTTTTACAGCGTTACATCTGTTCATACTCGTATTTGCGTTTTTCGCCGAGTTGACTTTTTGGGATGAATTCCGCACAAGATTTAATTTCATTGCCGTCGATTACCTGATTTACACACACGAAGTCGTTTCCAATATCGAAGAATCATACCCGCTTCCGTTACTGATTGGCGGCGTAATGCTGATTACTGTATTGGTACTTTTCCTATTTTACAAACGCGGTGCGATTAAATCGACTTTTACTTATACAGCTTCATTGAAAAGCCGCGCAACAGTGTTGGTTACAGCGGTGCTGATCGCTGTTTTTTATTCGGCATTCATCAGCAATTATCAGGCAGAATGGTCTTCGAACCGCTATAATTCTGAAATTTCAAAATCCGGGATCTATTCCTTTTTTGCCGCTTTCCGAAACAATCAGATGAAGTACAACGAATTTTATACTTCGATTCAAAATGAAAAAGCATTCGGATTGATCAGGAACAAACTCGCCGATTCCAATTCAAAATATGCCAATGACGGTTTTTCCATCCACAGGACAATAACCGACAGTCTTCCTTCTGAAGAAAAGAAAAATGTCGTCTTCATTTTGGTCGAAAGTTTAAGCGGAAGTTTTTTAAAGGAATTCGGCAACACCGAAAATATCACGCCTTTCCTGGACAGCCTCGCCCAGAAAAGTGTCTTTTTCGAAAACCTCTACGCTACCGGAACCAGGACTGTTTGCGGTATGGAAGCCGTCACCTTATGCATTCCGCCAACTCCCGGGCAAAGTATCGTAAAGCGTCCCGAAAACGGAAATTTATTTACCGTGTGCAGCATTTTCAAACAGCGCAACTACGACTGCAATTTCTTTTATGGCGGCGATGGTTATTTCGACAATATGAATTCCTATTTCGGTGGCAACGGATTTAATATTTACGACCGTGGCCGCGGAAGTGTATTGAGCGATCAAATCAAAACAACACGAAACAATATCGATGACAGCGAAGTCACTTTTGAAAACGCCTGGGAATCTGTGACGAAGATATTTTCAATAAAATGATAAAGGTCGCCGACAACCAATACAAGAATAACCAGCCGTTTTTCAATTTTGTAATGACGACTTCGAACCACAGGCCGTATACTTATCCGTCAGGAAAAATTGATGTCCCGTCTGGCCAAAGCCGCGAAGGCGCTGTAAAATATACCGATTTTGCCTTGCGCGAATTGTTTGCAAAAGCGCACACAAAACCTTGGTTTAAGAATACCGTTTTCGTGATCATTGCCGACCATTGTGCCGCCAGTGCAGGCAAAGATGAAATTGATGTGAAGAATTACCACATTCCGGCTTTTATAGTCAATCTTCCTGAAAATAACAACCAGAAAATCCATAAGCAATGCTCGCAGATTGATTTGTGGCCGACTTTATTTTCATTATTTCACTGGAATTACGAATCAGATTTCTTCGGTAAAAATGTATTGGATGCTGACTTTGAAGAAAGGTCGTTAATGGGAACTTACCGCAAACTGGTATTGATGAAAAAAAATGAAGTCATGATCTTATCCGACCAGAAAAAGCAGCAGTTTTATTCGTATAAAAAAGAAGATAATAGCCTGAAAGCTTTACCAATGAACAATTCTTTCCTTGACGAAACCATTTCGTGGTACCAGACCGCCGATTATCTGTTTACGAACAAGCTGCTGAAATAATGATTTATATCCATTTCATTATCAATCCGATTTCGGGAAAGGGCAATCATGTTCTGGATGAAGCCACTTTACGCCCCTATTTTCCCGAATCCCAGTATAAAATCGTTACTTATCATACGAAATACAAGAAACATGCAACAGAGCTGACCAATTCCATCATCGGCTATAATCCGGATTGCATTGTTGCGTGTGGCGGAGACGGAACAATCAATGAAGTCGCTTCCTGTCTTGTCAATGCTGATATTCCACTAGGAATCATTCCCGTAGGTTCAGGAAACGGATTGGCATCGAACCTCAACATTCCGCGAAATTTGGAAAAAGCCATTGACATCATCAAAAACGGGATCACGTCAAAGATTGATGTCGGCACTGTAAATGGACAGTGTTTTTTCAGTAACATGGGCGTTGGCATCGACGCGATGATCATTAAGAAATATGAACTAGGCAGGAAAACGAACGCTTCCGGCTTATATAAAGGCTGCGATTTCTTCAGGCATGCAATTTAAAACTTACGAAGCTGAAGTGAAATTTGACGATCAAATCACGAAGATAAAGCCGTTATTGCTGTTCATTTCCAATTCAAATGAAATGGGTTATAATATGAGCCTGACGCCAAAGGCAAGCCTTAGTGATGGTTTTCTGGATTTGGTATTGGTTCCTGAATTGACATTTTCCGAAAAGATAAAACTCGGATTGTCGGTACTTCGCAACAAAATCCATTCCTTTAAAAAAGCACAACATACGCTAATACGGGATCTTGAAATGGAAATGCCCGACAAGATTTTTCTAGATATTCAGATTGACGGCGAATATTATAACCTGAAAACCAATACAATCAAAGTGGGCATTCTCGAAAGCGGACTGACCGTCATTACGCCATAAATTAAAACTGCAATACAAAACCCGCGCCCACCTGTTTTCCATTATAAAACGGCGAAATCATACCGCCAACGCGTTTGTCATTCGGGAACAAATTGCGCTTTACCCACGGATACATCCAATAAGCCACTTTTGTACTCAAAATCCCGATTCCCGCGCCGGCGGCGACATCTGTCAGCCAGTGCCTGTTGTTCACGATCCGGAATGCACCAACGCCCGATGCGACGACATATCCTGAAATCCCGTACCAGACCGATTTGTCTTTGTATTCCTGCCAAAGGAATTCAGCTCCGGCAAAAGCATTCGCCGTATGGCCTGACGGGAAAGAATTATTGGTCGTGCCATCCGGCCGGTCGACTTTAGTTATCGATTTTAATGAAAAAACAGTTCCCGCAAGCAAAAGATAGGAAGTGCCCATGATGATGGAACGGTCTTTCAGGTTGTGCCTGCCTTTTATTCCGATAGCATTCAGTCCGTAAACTGTTGCGGCAGGCGTATATTGTGCGATGTCGTCGATGGTGAATTTCCGGTCGATGTCTTCGTTGACTTCTTCCCGCAAATTCATGTTGAATGATTTGAGCCAGTCGCTTTCAAGCCCGATTACGCCGTAACCAATCAGGAATGTCGGAATAATGAATTGCTTCAGGTGAATTTTATTCGAGGTTAAGCTGTCCTTTACACCAAGTACATCCTGTGTAATTGCGGCACTGTTGATGCTGTCTTTTTTGACAACAACCGAATCCTTTACGGTGTTTTGGCCATTTACGCTGAACACGGAAAACAAAATAATAAGCAGTGGCTTTTTCATCTTTTACATTTTAAAAATTAGGAATATGCCTTTGTGGCAAGCGTAATTTTATATCATATCAGATGTTTGGTGTGTTTTTGGTTTTTATAAATCAAGGCCAGCAGCGTTGGAAGTACAATCAGCAATAATGGCATTGCGATAATAAAACCGCCGATGACGGCGATGGCTAACGGCTGGTGTAGCTCTGAACCCGTTCCGATTCCGGCTGCTAAAGGCAGTAACGCGATGATGGCACCAATTGCAGTCATCAATTTTGGCCGCAATCTTGTCGAAATGGAATAAATTAATGATTGGCTGATGTCTCCGGTCATGCGGTAAGTTTCGCGGAATTGCAAAAATGTAAAAATGGCATTTTCGCTGATAATTCCAACGATCATGATGATTCCTGTGTAGCTGCCGACGTTTAGCGGAACTTCGCGAAATAAACAAAAGCATATAACTTCCTGAAATGCCCAATACCGAAATCAGTAAAATGACAAGCGCCACCCTTAAATCCCTGAAAAGGAAAAGGATAACGCCAAAAACCAACAACGAAGCCGCTATCAGAATCATCAATAATTCATGGAAAGATTGTTGTTGTTCCTTATACGCGCCTGCATATTCGATGTAATAACCTTGCGGCAATTTTATCGATTTGTTTATTTTATCCTGGATTTCATTCATCACCGTCCCTAAATCGCGGTTGTCGAGCCTTCCGGTAACGACACTCATCGTCTGGAGGTTTTCGCGCTCGATTTCTGCACTGCCTTTCTGTGGCGTAATCGTCACTAAATTCGAAATCGGAATGGATTGTCCGGTCGATAAGAATACCTTGAGATTCCGCATCTCTTCCAGGCTTCGGTTTGCTGAATTTTGATAAATCAGGCGTATTGGTGTCGTCTGTTCATTTTCAAGGAGGCTTCCGACGACATTTCCTTCTAAAGCAGTTTGCATCTGGTATTGCAAATCGGCTGGCGTGATGCCAAATTGTGCGAGCCTGCTGTAATCCGGTTCAATGTTGATGCTTGGTCCGGCGAGAATTGTCCCGTCAAAGACGTCGGCGGTTCCTTTGGTTTGTTCGACGATAGCCGCTACTTGTTTTGCCAATTGCTGTAATTTCGCCTGGTCATCGCCAAAAATCTTCACTTCAATCGGCGAAACGGAACTCATCAAATCGCCGAGCATGTCACCTATTACCTGCCCGAAATCAATGCGAAGTGCCGGTTGTGAGGCTTCGACTTTTGCCCTGATATCGTCAATGACGTCATTGCTGGTCACAGAACGGTCTTTCTTTAATTGTATGAGATAATCACCGGTATTCGGTTCGGTAATGAAAAATCCCATTTGCGTTCCGGTGCGGCGGCTGTAGGCTTCAACATTCGCGTTTTTGATGATGATCTTTTCGACTTCGCGGAGCATCCGGTCGGTTTCTTCGAGTGAAGTACCCGGCGGCGATTCATAATCGAGAACGATGCTGCCTTCGTCCATTTCAGGTAAAAATCCGGTTTCGAGGTTGGGCAGAATCAGTAAAATCGATATAATCAATAAGATGCAAAATGTGATACTAAGCATAGGCCTTTCTATGAAACAGGAAACCCATTTTTGTTTTTTTACATCCTGCATTTCGTCTGTAGCATTTGTTTCAGCTTCTTTTTTAGAAAGCAACAGGTAAATCACCGGCAACAATATCCAGGTGACTAAAAACGAGCAGATCAATGTAATGATCATTGTATCGGTCAAAACTTTGAAATACGAACCCGCCACGCCGCTCATCAAAACGAATGGTATAAAAATTACAATCGTGCTGACAGACGAACCCAACATCGCCGGAAAAAGATAGCGTATTGCTTTTTGCAAAAGTGAAATTGTCGGTTCTCCCGGATGCTCTTCATGTGTCCGGTGGATTTGCTCAACAACCACAATCGCATCGTCAATGATTAATCCTAATGCGGCAGCCAGTGCACCCAGCGTCATGATATTGAAAGTGGCGCCTGTGAAATACAAAACAACAAGCGTCAATCCAATCGTGACGGGAATTGTTATTAGAATCGTAGCACTTGCCCTGAATGATTTCAGGAATAATATTGCAACAATTATCGCCAGAAACAAACCAATCAGCAAGCTGTCGGTAACGCTTTTTACGGCATCATTGACGAAATTCGCCTGTTCATAAAATGGTCTGATAGTGATGTCTTTCGGAAGGATTTTCTGCAATGCAACCAACTTTTGATCCATCGCATCGGAAACTGCAATCAGGTTCGCGTCAGGTTGTTTGAGGACGGCAACCAATATGCTTTCCTTGCCGTTCGCATTGATCTTTACATACTCTTTCGCTTCTTTGATTTCGACCCCTGCAATATCTTTTAGTGTTACGATTCCTTTGCTGTTGTTGCTTATGACAAGGTTTTCGAGCTCATCCCTTTTGTCTAATTGTGCATCGGTTATCATGAGGTATAAATAGTGGTAATCTGAAAGATAGCCATTAGATTTGATGAAATTGGTGGCGCTCATCGCCTGTGTAATTTTATCAGGCGTGATGCCGAGCGCAGTCATTTTGTCGAAATCGAGAGCAATCCAATATTCTTTTTCTTTTCCGCCTACAACGCGCACTTCGCTCACGCCCTCAATTTGCGACAGGAAAGGTTTTATAGTGTAATTGGCAATTTTCTTCAGGTCGATTGGCGATCGGTCTTGGCTTTCAATCGAATAACCAATTACGGGAAGTATCGACGGATTCATTTTCTCGACCGTAATCTGCGCATCGGCCGGAAGGTCATTTTTGATTTGGTTGAGCTGTGCCTCGATTCGGGTTTTGCTTAAATCGATGTTGGCTTTCCAATCCATAAACGCGGAAATCTCGCAACTGCCGCGACTGGTGGTACTTCTTACGGTTTTCAAATCCTGCACTTTCTTTACCGCATTTTCAATCGGTTTTGTAACCGTGACCATCATCTTATCGGCTGGTTGTTGCCCGGCATCGACGATGATCTTGATTTTTGGGAAAGTGATTTCAGGGAAAAGCCCCGTTTGCATTTTTGAATACGAGAATATGCCGCCTAAAATAATCAGGAAGATGATGGTGCTGAGTCCGTTTTTATGTCGCGCAAAAAAGGGTTGCATATCCTTTATGATTTGGTGATTTTCACTTTGATGGTATCCGCGACACCATAATTTCCGGTAATTAAAATGCGGTCATCGGAATTAATCCCGGCGAAAGTATTTCGACTTTATCGTTTGTTTCGATTCCTTTTTTTATCGGAATCTTCACCGCGGTATTATTATCAATCATTTTCATGACCCAGAAATCGGTTTCGGTTTCATCACTTAATATTGCGGCTTTCGGAAGACTGATTGTTTTTGGGCTTGATGCTTTGTTAATGCGCACTTTTACTACAAGGTTTTCAGGAATCATCTGGTTTCCGGAGTATTTCAGGATGACGTTTTGCGTTTGCGAAACGGCGTCAACCGTCGGCAAAAATTGTTCAACACGCGTTTTAATTGTTGTGCCATCCGGAAGAAAAGCGCTCAATTCCTGTCCAATTTTCACGAATTGCTTCAGTTCGTATGGCAAACTCAATACGATTGCAAAACTTTTGGTATCATTGATGACGGCAAGTGCGTCGCCTTCCTGCACATAATCGTTTTGCTGCACGTTTACCGCGCTTACGAATCCGTCAGAAGTGGCATTTATGCTGATAGCCTTCCCGAAATTCAGGCTTGGATCGATTTTATTGACGGTATTTCCGAGCACTTTTGCCTCTCGGGTTTTCAAAGAAAATAACAACCGGCCTCTCTTCACAAAATCATTCGATGCAACATTGACGCGGTCGATATAACCTGTCGTATTGGCTTTAATCGTATTTTTAATTATATAAGAAGTTGTGGCGTTAAGGTCGATATAGCTTGCAATTGCTGAAGTATCGATAGTGGTGACAGTTACCGGAATTACCGGTTCTGCAACAACTTCTGCTTCTGTTTTGGTATGGCAGGAAACAAGCAATAGCAAATTCATACCAGCAATCACAGCAATTAACTTTTTGTTAGTTATCATCTTTCCAATAGTTTAATTCGTTAATCAATTGCAATTTGTCGGTTTGGTTTTGCGCCAATTGGTTCTGGATTGAAATCAGGTTGCTGATGGCAAGCAGGTATTCGGTTATCTGTACATCGCCGCTTATCAGTAATTTTTTATCGGCATCGATAAGCGCTTCGGCAATGGTAAGCTGCTCTTTTAATGCAGCGTTCATTTCATTAACCTGCTCCAACTTCTGGTTGATGATGAAAAGCTGCTGTGCATATTGCCTTTTGAAATTGCGTTTGTAGCTTTTCACGGTTTCCAGTGCCGCTTCGTTCTTTTGTTTTTGAAGGCTTTTTTGATTGCCATCGTAAATCGGGATCGTTAATCCAATTCCAACACTGGCTCCGAAATTTTTGTAAGCCTGGTAAGTGAGACTCGAACTGTATCCGGCATCGGCGAGCAGTGAAAGAGAGGGTTTATAATTATTATCGATTATAACGCTGCTATTAATAATTTTCAGGCTGTCGGTTTCAAATTGCCTCAAAAAGATACTGCCATTGCCGTTTGGGGAATTTATCGAAACTTCAGGCGATTTCAGGTTTAACGCGGCATTGTTATTTTCTCCTGAAAGATAATTCAGCACCGCAAGATCATTCTGATATTGTTGCTTTAATTGTAAAGTTGTGAATTGCTGTTGCTTTACGGTAGCATTAAAAATTAAATAATCGGTTTGTTTGTAAATGCTGTTTTGGGTGAGTTTTTTGAGGATTTTTTCAGTTTCCAGTAAAAGCTCAACCGTCTTTTGGTTGTAATTGATTTGCGATAAAGTGCCCAGGCTGTTATGTATTGCGCAGTTACGGCTTTATCAAGATCTTTCACCGCAACTTTTTTGTTTAATGAAAGTGATTGCTTAATCAGCCTGAACGATTCTGATTGCGTTGCTTTCCTGTTGCCACCGATGATTTTCTGGTTATAACCAATCAATGCATTTAAAGTTTGTCCGTTGCTTAAAGCCGTATCATATCCGTAACCATTGATGACCGGTGCATAACTTTTGTTGAAATTGCCCGAAAGTTGTGGCCTGTAACCGGCGCGGTCAATAAGGCTGTCAAGTGCAGCAGTTGTAATCTGGTAGCTGTAATCTGAAATTAATGGCGAATTGATTTGTGCTTTTTCAATAAAATAGCGCAAATCCTTTTCCTGCGAAAAGGACTTGGCACTACACAAAACAATTATTAAAAAAAATCTCAAATTCATAGTCAAACTAACCGATTATCTGATGAATTTACCATTTGCATCAAAAATGATATCGGCAGATTTACCGTTCTTTTTGATTTCTGCTTCATAAGTCACCACACCTTTATCATTTGTAATCTGCGCAGCTTCTTTTATTTTTTCGTTGGGATAATTTTGTTTCAGGTAATCCAGCGCTGCTTTCGGCAACTCATTTGTTTTGATTTCGACTTCAAGTTCTTTCAGGTGACCGGTGGTGTCGAAAGTTGCCGATGCGTCTTTTCCTTTTAATTGGAATTCTCCTTCATAATCGCCATTTTTTTCTTTTTCCAGGCTACTTTCCCGGTCGGAAATGCTTTTTTGAATGCATTCCTGATTGCTGACGGAACAGCATCACTTTTCACTTTCTGCGCATTGGCATTCAGGCTAAAAGCCAGTAATAAGATGAAGATTGCATATTTCATAAGACTGTATTTTAAATTATTTTAAGGCAAATCTCTAATGCGATTCTGAATAAATTCTGCATTTTCAATCGATTGTCAATATTTTTTATAAAAGATTTAAATTCAAAATGAATTCAGAATTAGAGGGTATTTTAGGCAATAATTCTTATCGACCTGATTATGAAAAAATGCATTGCTATAATGATTGTTCTGCTAATTGGCGTCATTCATTTTTCATGTAAGCAAAATGAAAATCCTGTTTTCACATCTCATGAAATCAACGAGTCATTTAATTCGGGAATTTGGAAAATAAGCAGTTATATCGTTGATAATGCAGAGCAGAAAGCGCAATTCGAACGGTATCATTTCAGCTTTTCAAATCAGAATATCGTAACTGTCGCTGATGGGAAGCAGACTTACAAAGGAAAATGGTCTGTAACAAAAGTCGATGGCGACGATGACAGCCTTTCCACGGATACCAATCTGGTTCTGATTATAAATCCGGCGTGGGGATTGTCGGCATTCAGTAAAGATTGGACGATTAATGATATCTCAGAAGACAGACTGGTGCTGGAAAATAATGATGATGGTGCTACATCTATGATTTTAACCAAAGTGCAGCAATTGTAAAATTTTCATAACTTCGTTTATTCATCATCGATAAAAGCCATGAAAATCATCACATGGAATTGCAACATGGCTTTCAGAAAAAAAGCAGCCTTCATCCTGAAACATTCGCCGGATATTTTAGTAATTCCCGAATGTGAATGCCCGGATAAATTGAAATTTCCGGACGATGTAGCGAAACCTGCCGACATCGTCTGGTATGGCGAAAATCAAAACAAAGGACTTGGCGTTTTTTCCTACAGCGATTATAAATTCAAATTACTTGATTGCCATAACCCGGATTTTAAGAATATCCTGCCGATATTGGTGACTGGAAATGATATTGAATTTTTGCTGTTTGCGATTTGGCCAACAATCCGAAAGATAAAGACGGCGCTTATGTGACGCAAATCTGGAAAGCTTTGCATTTTTATGAGTCGATTTTGTCTGATGAAAAAATTATCCTGATTGGCGATTTTAACAGCAATACGATTTGGGACAGGCCGCGAAGGGAAGGCAACCATTCGACTGTTGTTGAAAAACTTGGGAAGCTGGGGATTTTGAGCACTTACCATAAATTCTACAATCAGGAACAAGGCAAGGAAATGCATCCGACTTTATTCATGTATAGAAATCGCGAAAAACCATATCATTTGGATTATTGCTTCGCATCATCAGATTTCATGGCGAAATTAGTCAATGTTGAAGTTGGTAGTTATGATGAATGGACAAAATACAGTGACCATAAACCTTTGATAGTTGACTTTACAAAGTAATTTACATAAAAAATTGAGGCGACTATTTACTACACGAAATGACACCAAAATTTTAACAATTTCTACGGCAATCCCGTATCCAAGAAATCCAATTTTTTCGTAGGGATGCATTCTCCCCTTCCCTGAAGGTAAAATACGATTTTTCCCGATAGGTTGTATTGCGGGAATGCCGTAAAAATTGTTAAACTTTCCGACGAATGACACGTCTGATTTTTGATAACGCTAAAACCACAAAATCAATTATTTCGAATCCTTTTTTTCAGTGTTAACCGGCATCCGTTTCTCTTCACGAATCACCTTATTCGTTTTTTCATTGTATTTCGCTTCAATAATCTTGCTACCTGTTTTACTGAAAACTTTTATTTTCGGATCGCTGTGCGTGCCGGTCACTACGACCGGAATTCCGATAAGCCCCAAAGGCGGCAATCCAATCCTTATGCGTAAATCCAGCAATCCGTTAAAACTTGTCGTTCCGGAAATCGTCGGGCGGAATAATGAAGCCTTGAATGTAAAATCATCAATATGGATAAGGTTATTATCAATATGGGTTTTGACATTTATGCCTTCCATATTCGGGTTATTCAGCGCACTCTGTCCTGTCTTCTCTCCCACGCCACCGAATAATTTCAGTCCGACGACTTTTACATTGCGTAAATTAATCGTGCCTTCTCCGTTTATTGATTCATAGATTGGCGACATATTTCCGTCAAGGTCTCCTTTAATTGTATAATCGACAGAAATGATGCCTTCTGCTTTTTCTGCAGCAGTCACCATATCATGAAACATCGGAATTTCCTTGTAAGCGCGCTGCACATCGAAATCTTTTGCCCGGAAATGGGCAGAATAATTAGCCGTAAGCGGCGTTTCATCATCGTAAGTAGCATCAATGCCCACCTTACAGCCTATAATATCAAAAGTCGTTGTCTCGAGAATTAATTTTCCGCTTGAAAGTCCGACTTTACCTTTAAGGTTGTTGAGCAATAAGCCATTGTACGATACTTTATCCGCGTCAGCCACAAGCGAAACGTTAAGGTTATGCGGAATCGCCACAACGCCGCTCATTTTCGGATGGTCTTCTTTGGCATATTCTACTTCTGATTTGCGGTCTTTGTTTTCGCCGGGTTTCAGCGCCATGAATTCATCAACATTGATAAGCCTTGATTTCAGGCTGAAATTTCCGGCCAATGTGCCTTTTGATTCCAGGAAATAATTGATGGTATTGAGCAAATACCCGTTGAGGGCGAAATCGGATTTACCGTAATTGGCAGCAAATTTTTCAAACCACATTTTCTCGTTCTGAAAACGGAAAAGCCCTTCTTTTATGAGGAAAGATTTCGGAAATAATTCTGAAGTCGCCTTAATATTTTTCAGCTGGATTGTACCCTTATTATTGAGTTTATCGTACTGTCCAGTCGTCGCATAACTTTGCCGTCCGTCGAGTGAAAGGTCGGCGTTTGCGTAACCGCTTACGTCAAGTCCTTTTTGTGCAAATACTTTATAGATGTTCCCGATACTGAGTTCGCCTTTGATTCTTGCTTTGTAGAACATATCGTTGAAATCTGAAACCGATGCGTCAACATACACCGGATTGCCTTCAAACACAAAAGACGCAGGATTTAAAGCCACCTTCAAGTCTTCAAACGTACCTTCAGCATTGCTGGCATTGGCTACGAAAGTAATATTGCTAATCGGATTCGGGTAATAATCGGTCTTGAGCCATCCGTTTTTGAGGCTGACACCGCCTTTGATTCTTGGGAACAGTTTTGCGGCACTCGCATACCAGCCGTCTGCTGAAATATCGGTTTTCAGCATACCGCGAATGTCGAATTTTTCAAGACCAAGTGCGGCATCGACGGCTTTCAAGTCTAAATCGCCTTTGACGTTGGCCTTAACGTTGATTTCCTTCATTCCCTTTGTATGGACAATCGCTTTGAAATAACCTTTGTCGCCAATTTTAAAATCGAGTGCTTTGAGGTCTACAGATAGTTTTTCGACATCAAGCGAAGGTAATTTCGCATTCAGATCGAGTTGAAAATCTGTCAACGGCGTTTTCACATCTTTGTAGGCCAGCGATCCATCGCGTACTTTAAGGTCAAAAGTCACATCAGGATTTTGCTTCGTCGCAGCGCTGTAACGCCCTTTGAATGTAAAAAGCAAATCGCTGCGCCCTTCAATTTTCGTGTTTTCCATCCACGTTATGTATTGCGGCGGCAGAATCGAAAACAGGTCTTTCAGCGTTGTATTTTCGGATGCCGCGTCAAGGTCGATTTTGTAACCATCTTTTAATATCGAAAACAATCCGGTAAATTTTACCGGTAATTCATTGATTTTAAGCTCGTTCTTTTGCAATACGAATGAAAGCGAATTGGTATTGATTCGAGTGATAAGGTCGGCATGCAATTTTTTCTTTTTAAGGTAAGGCGTGCGGTCGTAATAAAAATCGATGGAATCAATATCAGCATCTGTACGCAGGTCAAAAACATCTTCGCTTAAATCACCTTTCCCGACATAATTGAATCCGTGCGCGTCGACGAGCATTTTTGCAGAACGGTCGTTGTACCTTATATGGCAATTTTCAAAATCGATGCGGTCGAGCCTGATGGCAGTGCCTTCTTCGGTAGTGTCTTTCGGTTGCTTGTCTGGCGAAACATAAATATTATAATTGGCCTCTCCTTTTCATTGACTTTCACATCGATAAAAGCATCTGAAACGTAGAGCTTGTCTATTTTGACTTCGTTGCTAAAAAGCAGCTTCATAAGGTTGATCCCGAAAGCGACCTGTCTTGCTTTCAATAATGTATCATTGCGGTATGGTGCAGATCCGGTGAGAGACAAATCGTCAAGCGAAACGGTGAGCGAAGGGAAATGCGTAAAAAATGACAATTTCGATTTCGAGAAATCGAGTTTGCTGTCGAGGCTTTTATTGGCAACCTTTTTGACTTCTTCGGCAATCTTTCCCGGAAATAGTATCGGTAAGATGAATAGTAAAAAAAGTATGGAAGCGAATGTGATCCCGTTGATTTTAATATCTTGAGCGTGATTTTTTTAACTGATGAACGCATGTTTTTCTTTAAAGTTACTGCTTTTGTGTAAGTTTTCTTACTACTTTAACGTTGCTTTAGTAGAAACTGAAAACGAGCATCGTCATTTACTTTGCTAAAAACCAAAAATAAATATTTGCTAAAAACCCTGTCAATAAAGGGATTTCGAGCAATCAAATCAACTTTGGTTAAAAAACTGAAAATAATTTCTATTTTGAAATGATTGTTTCAGAATTAATCATATCTTTGTCCCATAAATTTGCATACCATGGCACGTACTGTTGAATTCAACGAATGTGAGATCATAGAAAAAGCGATGAATGTCTTTTGGGAAAAAGGCTATCACAACACTTCTATGCAGGATCTTGTTGATGCTATGCAGATCAACAGGAGCAGTTTGTACAATACGATTGGCGACAAACATTGTTTGTTCATGAAATGTGTGACGTCTTACGCTGAAATGGGAATTTGTGAAACCAGGAAAAAATCAGAAATGCATCTTCTCCATTGCAGGCGTTAATCAGGATCATCCGCGATAAGGCTGCCTGGGTTGCAGATTCAGACAAAGGCTGTCTCGGCATCAAGACCATCTTCGAAATCGCACCCGAAGATGAAGCAGTCAGAAATCTTTTGCACAAAAACAATGAGATTTTCCTTGTGATGATGACTGATTTGATTCAGGATGCGATTGATAAAGGCGAATTAGACGGAAGCGAAGATGCATCATTATTGGCAGAATACATCATGACAACATTCACCGGATGGAAACAGGCTTTTATTCTGAACAGCGATCCAATCAAGATTAAAAAGATGTCAGAATACCTTATCAAAAGTATTACACGCCAGTAATATTTTTTTGAATAATTTTGGAACATTCATTTCAAAATGAATGTAGGAAAAATTATATAATATTTAAAAAACAGCATTAATTTTGGAACAATCATTTCAGAATTAACAATAAATAAGTGAAAAATTTTAACAATCAGCAATAATTCTGGAACGTTTATTTCAAAATAATTATGAGAACAACAGCAAATAGAAATCAAAAACCATCAATAACAATCAAATCCAACATCATGAAAACCATTAATGAAACCCCAAAAAACAATTTCTTCTCAATGCGCACGAGTTTAATGACCATGAGCCTGCTTGCTTTATTTTTAGCAAGTTGTGCCGACAAAAACGCCAACGCTCCTGCCCCGCCGCCGGCAACGCTTCCTGTAATGGATGTTGCTTATGCCTCAACCACGACTGACACCGAATTCCCGGTAGCCATTCAAGGAAAAACCGATATTGAAATCAGGCCGCAAGTGAGCGGTACACTTGACAAGGTTTATGTTGATGAAGGTGCTTATGTAACTGCCGGACAACCGTTATTCAAAATCAACGACAATCCGTACCGCCAGCAGTACAACAATGCAGTAGCCACTTTAAATGCTGCTGAAGCTGCCGTTATCAACGCACAACTCGAAGTTGAAAAGCTACAGCCATTAGTACAGAATAAAGTGGTTTCAGATTTCCAACTGAAAACTGCAAAAGGAAACCTCGCCATTGCAAAAGCAACTGTTTCTCAATCAAAAGCCGTAGTTGCATCGGCACAAATCAACCTTGATTATACAACAATCAAGTCGCCGGTATCAGGCTACATCGGAAGATTGCCGAAGAAACAAGGCAGTCTAGTGGTCCGTCAGATCCTGAATATCTGACCAAACTTTCTGATACCAAAGAAGTATATGCTTATTTTTCCTTGAGTGAAAATGATTTCATCAACTTCAAGTCGCAATACAAAGGCAATTCGGTTAACGATAAACTGAAAGGATTGGCGCCGGTTTCACTCCTATTATCAGACAATACCGAATATCCCCAAAAAGGCAAAATCGATATGGTTGACGGGCAATTTGACAAAACTACGGGTGCGATTACGCTCAGGCCACATTTCCAAATGCCAATGGATTATTACGTTCAGGCAATACCGGAAAAGTAAAAATCTCGATGCAACACGAAAATTCTATCGTGATTCCGCAAGAAGCGACCATTGAAATCCAGGATAAAGTTTATGTATTCCTTTTAGATAAAAAGAACGCGGTGACCAGGCAACCCGTGGTTGTTTCCGGAAAAAGCGGGTCGACTTATCTGATCAGCGAAGGCATCGCAACCGGCGACCGCATCGTTCTCAAAGGCTTTGAAAACCTGCCTGACGGCGCTGTAATCATTCCTGAAAACGCTAAAAAAACCGTAGCGAAATTATAATCTAAGACAAAAACCAACATCATGTTACAAAAATTCATTGACAGGCCAGTACTGTCGACAGTCATCGCTGTGCTTATTGTGATCCTCGGAGCGATAGGCTTAAAAACACTTCCGTTGCAGCAATTTCCCGATATCGCGCCGCCATCCGTTCAGGTTGTGGCCGTTTATCCGGGTGCGAATGCAGAGACCGTTTTACGTTCGGTTGCACCTTCTTTGGAGGAAGCCATCAACGGTGTAGAAAATATGAGCTATATGAGTTCTACCGCCAGTAACGACGGTTCGCTCGTAATCACAGTCAACTTTAAATTAGGCACTGATCCTGACCAGGCGGCTGTGAATGTGCAAAACCGCGTTTCACAGGCGACGAGCCAATTGCCGCAGGAAGTTGTTCAGGCAGGAATCCAGACTACCAAAAAACAGAACAGTCTTTTGATGGTGGTAGATTTATACACCGAAAATGAAAAACAATACGACCAGACTTTCCTTAATAATTATGCTCAGATCAACATTATTCCCGATATAAAAAGGATTCCGGGTGTCGGACAGGCTTTTATTTTCGGAGGAAGCCGCGATTATTCAATGCGCGTTTGGCTGAATCCTGCAAAAATGGCGACTTACAAATTAAGTGCGCAGGAAGTTCTGGCAGCCATCCAGGATAAAAACCTCGAAGCCGCTCCGGGAAGGTTCGGCGAAAGCAGCAAAGAAGCGTTTGAATACGTCATCAAATACAAAGGAAAATTAAACAATCCGGGTGCGTATGAAAATATCGTAATCCACTCGAATTCGGATGGTTCTGTGTTAAGATTGAAGGATGTAGCGCGGGTTGAATTCGGTTCGTATTCTTACGGAAGTGCCACGCGCATCGACGGAAAATCCGATTGAATATCGGAGTTTTCCAATTACCCGGTTCCAATTCGAGCGATGTACAGATTGCCATTAAAGCGATGATGGAAAAAGCGGCTAAGGATTTTCCGAAAGATGTCAAACACCTGATTCTTTACAATACTAAGGATTCACTTGATATGTCTATCGAGCAAGTTGAACATACTTTAATTGAAGCTTTTATATTGGTATTCCTTGTTGTATTTTTATTCCTTCAGGATTTCAGGGCGACGCTGATTCCGGCGATTGCGGTTCCGGTTTCTATTTTAGGAACATTCTTTTCATGCAGGTTTTCGGATTTTCGATCAACTTACTGACCCTTTTTGCCTTGGTTTTAGCCATTGGAATTGTCGTAGATGACGCCATCGTCGTTGTTGAAGCCGTGCACGAAAAAATGCACAGCAAGAAACTTTCCGCGAAAGCCGCAACGACATCTGCGATGAGCGAAATTACCGGTGCGATTATTTCTATTACTTTGGTAATGTCTGCAGTGTTTTTGCCAGTCGGATTTATGGAAGGTTCGACAGGTGTTTTTTACCGTCAATTCGCCTTTACATTAGCGATTGCGATTGTGATTTCTGCGGTAAATGCCTTAACACTGAGTCCGGCACTTGCGGCTTTATTCCTCAAAGATATCCCGCATGACGATCACCATCATTCAGAAGAAAAGCCGAAAAATTTCAAAGAAAGATTCTTCGTTGGTTTCAACACCGGTTTTGACAAGCTGACCAAAAAATACATCAACAGCGTTCGCTTCCTGATCAAAAATAAATGGTTGAGTTTTGGCGGACTGGCAGTCGTAATTGCTGCAACATTTTATATGGTGAAAACTACGCCGACCGGATTTATTCCATCAGAAGACCAGGGATTTATCGCGATTTCACTTTCAATGCCGGCGGGTGCTTCTCTGGAGCGCACGAAGGAAGCAATGAAAGAAGTGGAAGGCACTTTGGGCAATCTTCCCTCAAAAAAAGTACTGAACATCATTTCCGGATTCAATATGCTGACGTCTTCTACAAGTTCGTCTGCCGGAGTTGCTTTCATCTTATTGAAACCAGCCAAAGAACGTGGCGAAGTTCAGGATATTAACGACATTATGAACGATGTGCGAGGCAGGCTCTCCGGAATTAAAGGCGCGAATTTCTTCGTGTTTACCTTCCCGACCGTTCCCGGATTTAGCAATGTTGATGCTTTGGATATCGTACTCAAAGACAAAACCGGCGGCAGTATCAGCAAATTCTCTGGCGTGAGTAATGCTTTTATTGGTGAATTGATGAAACGCCCGGAAATTGCAGTAGCATTTACAAGTTTCAAAGCTGATTATCCGCAGCTCGAAATGGAAGTCGACGATGTGAAAGCTGAACAATTAGGCGTGAATGTAAGGGACATTCTTCAAACGATGCAAACCTATTACGGAAGCGCACAGGCATCAGATTTTAACCGATTCGGGAAATATTACCGTGTGATGGTACAGGCCGATGTAGCCTCGAGAACAAGCGCTGAATCGCTCAATAATATTTTCGTCAAAAACAGGCTCGGCGAAATGGTTCCGATAAGTTCGCTCGTAACTTTAAAACCGGTTAACGGTTCGGAAACGGCTTCGCGATACAATCTTTTTAATTCGATTGGCGTGAATGCGATTGCAAAACCGGGATATAGTTCAGGTGCCGCCATCAAAGCGGTTCAGGAAGTGGCCGACGCCAAACTGGCAAAAGGGTATACGATTGAATTTTCCGGTTTGACCAATGAAGAAATCGCTTCGTCAGGACAATCGGCTGTAATTTTCGGGTTGAGTTTGTTGTTCGTATTCTTCCTTCTGGCGGCGCAATATGAAAGTTATATCCTTCCGATGGCGGTTTTACTGTCGATTCCAACAGGAATATTCGGTGTATTTGCAGCCATTGGCCTGACCGGAATCGAAAATAATATTTATGTGCAGGTTGCCTTAATCATGCTCATCGGATTGCTCGCCAAGAACGCTATCCTTATCGTAGAATATGCCGTCCAGCGAAGAAAGGCCGGCAAGTCGTTACTGGCTTCGGCGTTGGAAGCAGCCAAATTGCGTCTGCGTCCTATCATCATGACCTCCTTTGCTTTTGTGGTTGGATTGACGCCAATGATGCGCGCAACCGGACCATCGGCATTAGGAAATCACTCGATTAGTATCGGTGCCGCGGGCGGAATGGTTTCAGGGGTAATCCTTGGGATTTTCATTATCCCGGTATTATTCGTCGTATTCCAGTATTTACAGGAATTGATCACCGGGAAACCACTCGCTGTCATCAATAACGAAAAACACGAACAAGTCTAATCGACTAAAATTAAATTCAAATGAAACAATATATTAATATAGGAATGATGATTTTGCTGACAAGCTTTGCGTCATTCGCCCAGCAAAACCAGCCTGAAGTTCCCGGGAATTTCAGGAACAGTACGGCAACTGATACGACGAGCATTGCCGACATCGAATGGAAGAATTTCTTCGCAGAAAAAGATTTGGTGCAACTGATTGACGTCGCTTTGGCGAAAAACAACGATTTGCAAATCGCAGACAAAAATACAGCCATCGCCAACCAATTGTTCAAACAAGCAAAATGGGGCAATGTGCCGCAACTGAACGCTTACGCAAATGCAACAAGCACACGCCTTTCTGATAACAGCCTTAACGGTCTGAGCACGCAGCAATTCCTTGGGCAACATCACGTTGACGATTTTAATGCAGGATTGAATCTTTCATGGGAAGCGGATATCTGGGGAAAAATCCGCAACAGGAAAAAAGCGGCGCAGGCTTCCTACTTACAAACCGCCGAAGCGAAAAAAGCGCTGCAAACAACAATCGTAGCAACAGTTTCAAAAGGTTTTTATGATTTGTTGATGCTTGACGCGCAACTCGCCATTGCTAAAAAAACGCTGGAACTGAATGACAATACGCTTTTCGCAGTGAACCTTCAATATGAATCCGGGCAAGTGACATCATTGGCGAAAGAGCAAACCGAAGCACAAAGTCTGGTTGCTGCGCAATTGATTCCGGAACTTGAAAAAAATATCCAATTGCAGGAAAATGCACTGAGTGTTTTATCCGGAACTTTTCCTGAAGCTAAGGAACGCGAAAGTAAATTGGAGAATATTGTTGTAAAAGACAATCTTTCTGCCGGAATTCCGTCGCAATTGCTAAGCAAACGTTCGGATGTAAAAAGTGCTGAATTAGCGTTAACAGCGGCGAATGCCAAAGTCGGAATTGCTAATGCGAGCCTCTACCCTTCCTTAACCATCACTGCTGTCGGCGGCGTAAATGCTTTTGAATCGAGCAATTGGTTTACAATTCCGGCCTCGCTTTTTGGTTCCGTCGCTGGCGGTTTGACAGCACCTCTTTTAAATGGAAAAAGGCTCAGAACGCAATATGAAGTTGCGAAACTCGAACGTGAGCAATCAGTGATTCGCTTTAGGCAAACAGTTTTGGTGGCTGTAGCTGAAGTGTCTGATGCGCTGGCGAAAATTGATAAGCTCTCACAGCAATATACGATTGCTAACCAACGCGTTGAAACTTTAAAACGAGGTGTCAATAATGCCAATATGCTTTTTAAAAGCGGCATGGCAACTTATTTCGAAGTCAACAATGCCCAGGGAAATCTGTTACAAGCCGAACTCGAACTCGCAAACATTAAAAAAGAAAGACTGTCAGCCAATGTAGAATTGTATCGCGCACTCGGCGGCGGCTGGCAATAATTAATAACAACCAAAACTATAACTATGAAAAACATAATCATTTTTGACCAACTGAAATTTTTCTTTACCGGAAAATGTAACAGCTTTAAAAATGCTGAAAATGCAAGACCTGAAAAAGAAATGACAACCAAAAAACAGCAGGAATCTGGGCTACAATCCAAATTCCAATTATTTGACATTGACAAAGTTTTTGCCAACTGATCTAACTGAAAACCGAAATCAGCTATAACGCATTATTTGATGTTGTTTGTTAAATCAGGATGTTGTTGTTAAAAGTCGTCGCTTTTGAAAAATCCGGCGACCGGATGACGTATTTTGATTGGGTTTTTGTTTGAGTCCCGGAGTGGTTCCCGGGACTTTTTTGTTTTTGGGAAATCTTGAGATAATCGGCGCTGTATAAAAATATCACAAAGATAATTCGGCTATAAATGACTTCAAAACTTTAACAATTTTTACGGCAATCCCGTAACCGAAAATTTTGATTTTTTCGTAGGGATGCATCCTCCCCTTCCCTGAAGGTAAAATACAATTTATTTCGATACGTCGTATTGCGGGATTGCCGTAAAAATTGTTAAAGCTTTTCTCCAAAACCGACTTGCAAATTTTAAACCCAAGCTAAATCTTATAAGAATGCAGCAAACATTGTGTAATAATTACGTTTGAATTTTCCGGTAACTTTGAGCTTACATTCTATTGATATGCCAGACATTGCCCAACGTTTTCCCGAAAATCCGCTGCTGATTCCGAAGCAAATAAATCCAAGTGCTGACGGGCTCGAAGTCATTTGCTTATTAAATCCCGGCGTTTTCAGATATGACGGAAAAATCTGGCTGCTTGTGAGGGTTGCTGAAAGTATTGCTCCAAAAGCTGGTGTTATATTTTTTCCCGTCGTCAATACTAATGGAAAAACAGAAATCATCGAAGTGCCGCTGGACGATCCTGAACTGATTACCGACGATGCGCGCGTTATCCAATACCGCGGATCAGATTATCTCACCACTTTATCGCATCTTCGGTTATTATGCAGTTTTGACGGTATCCATTTTTATGAACCGGTAAATCATGATCCGCTGATCGGCATCGGTAAATTGGAACAATTCGGTATTGAAGATTGCCGCGTCAGTAAAATTGAAGACGTTTATTACCTGACTTACACCGCTGTATCTGATAATGGCGTCGGCGTCGGGCTTCGCACTACAAAAAACTGGAAAAATTTCGAATCCAAAGGTATGATCCTTCCTCCTCACAATAAGGACTGTGCTATTTTTGAAGAAAAAATTAATGGCAAATATTACATGCTGCACAGACCGAGCAGCGTTGCAATTGGCGGCAATTTTATTTGGCTCGCCGAATCAGTCGATGGGATTCATTGGGGAAATCACCAGTGCCTCGTCAAAACCCGCACAGGATTATGGGACAGCGCGCGTGTTGGTGCCGGCGCAGCACCTATTCGTACAAAAATGGGTGGCTCGAAATTTATCATGGCGCCAATTCAGAAAATGAATATTGCCTCGGCGCTTTCCTTATGGATCTGGAAGATCCTTCTTCAATCATTTCGAGAACTGTTATGCCAATTATGGTACCTACAACAGATTATGAACGCAATGGTTTTTTCGGGAAAGTGATTTTTACCAACGGCCACATCGTCGAAGGTGATAAACTCATAATCTATTATGGTGCTGCGGATGAATTTGTATGCGGCGCACATTTTTCGATTGCTGAAATTCTGTCTCTGCTGGAAT
Organism: Flavobacterium sp. 3HN19-14; assembly: GCF_051373205.1. Taxonomy (NCBI): domain Bacteria; kingdom Pseudomonadati; phylum Bacteroidota; class Flavobacteriia; order Flavobacteriales; family Flavobacteriaceae; genus Flavobacterium; species Flavobacterium sp. 3HN19-14. Next base: position 2,065,898 of record NZ_JBPPZT010000001.1, on the reverse strand, counting down.
GAGCATAATACATATTGATTATATTTTTGGAAAGATTAGGGAATTTTAGTTCATAACTGTTACATCCATGAAACTGAAACCCATGTTTAAGTAACCACCAAAGATGAAACAAAAACTACTTTTACTCACGCTCCTATTTACCTTAAATGCCATTTCGCAAGAATTAGACCCGACATTCGGCAACAATGGAAAAACCGTAACGGGTTTTGGCAACAACAGGAGTTCAGCCAACGCCGCTGCATTGCAACCCGACGGAAAGCTCATTGTCGGCGGCTCCTACACCAGCAGCCACGGAGACAATGATTTTGCATTGGTGCGTTATAACACCGACGGTACACTCGATCCAACTTTCGGAGCAGGTGGAAAAGTCGTAACCGATTTCCTCGAAATTAACAACGATTACAGTTACATCAATGCTGTGTATGTATTGCCCGACGGCAAAATTATGGCGCTGGGCACCACCGGAAAAACAGGTTTCATTCCTAGTCTTGTCGTTGTAAAATATAACCATGACGGCACGCTTGATACGGCTTTCGGCACCAATGGAAAAGTCACGAACGATTTATTTCCTTTAGATAGCTTCGGAAGCAAACTCACACTTTTGCCTGACGGAAAATTCGTTGTCACATCAGCAAAGACTTACAATGGCGACCCAAATTATTATTTCGGCTTAAGAAAATATACTGCCGACGGACAGATTGATGAGACATTTGGCACGGCCGGAGAAGTCGTCACTTCATTTGGCAATGGAAAAAGCGGGCCAGCCTCAATAGCCTTGCAGCCTGACGGAAAACTGCTTGTAGCCGGGAAATTCCTGCAAAGCGGCATGCAGCAGATGGCCGTCGCAAGATACAATCCCGATGGTGCTCTCGATACTTCTTTTGACGGCGATGGCAAAGTATTGACGAATTTTGGAGGCACAACTTCCTGCAACGCAATGGATGTTGCCATAAAGCCGGATGGGAAAATAATAGTCTCCGGAATCGTCTATACCCTGGTCAGGAATTTCGGGGTTGTACAGTATAATAGCAACGGCAGCCTGGATACTTCCTTTGATGGCGACGGAAAGGCCACAGCAGCATTTGCAGATGATTACGACAACATAAGCGCTGTCACAAGGCAGCCCGACGGTAAGTTTTTGGTGGCAATCAAATCAGACAATTATATGTTGACTGCTTCTGATATGGTTTTGAGAAAGTTCAACAGTGATATTTCAAAAGACATTTCTTTTGGTAACAATGGTGAAGTCTCGATAACATTCGGCGGAGGCCTAAGTAAGGCCATGGCTGCAGTTGCAACGCCTAACGGAGCGGTATTTCTGGTTGGCGAATCGATTGCAGCAGATAACAGTACAATTGAATTCGCAATTGCGAAGTATATAAATTCAGGTAGCCTTGATGTTTCTTTCGGCAACAACGGAAAAACTACAACAGGTTTTGAACCAACCAATGATCAGGTCAGTAAAGTACTCATAAGCGCTGACGATTCATTTATAGCGGTTGGTATTTCGGGAGGCAGGCGCAGTAACAATTCCTACTACAGCAATATTGCACTGGCAAAATACGACAGCAACGGCAATTTGGATACCAATTTTGGGAACTCGGGGAAAGTAGTTTCTGTTTTCGGAGACAATAACAATAATGTCACTGCCGCAATATTTCAGCCTGACGGGAAGATATTGGTGGGTAATATGTACTACAGTGTCGGTCAAGCGTCTTATTCAAATGAAATTATAAGATATAATGCCAATGGAATTCTCGACACTTCATTTGGCACTAATGGTAAAGCAAGCCTGGCTTTTAGCGCTGTTGCAATGGTATGCCAGCCCGACGGGAAAATCGTTGTCGCCGGTATCGGCTCTGAAGGCAATGGCGACGGGTATATACTGCAAAGATTCAATTACAACGGAACACCAGACACAAGTTTTGATAATGACGGCACCGCATTTGTATCAACCGGCAATTTTTATATCGGCGAAATTGTTGTGCTGTTACAGCCGGACGGAAAACTTGTCGTTTCGGCTTCGGCATCTGATCCGGAATTGTATTCAGGAGCCTTGGCCTATGCGACGGTAAGATTCAATGCAAACGGCAGCCTTGATGCTACTTTCGGTGAAAACGGAAAAACAACAACATTGATAGATGAAGTCAGCCTGGCCGCTACAGGTTTCATTCAACCCGACGGGAAAATCATCATTGCCGGAAGGTCAATTGGTGCCAACATCAATTTTTCGACTGTACGGTATAATTCCAACGGCACTCTCGACACAACTTACGGCAACAACGGCATTGCATCTTCGGCCTTATCAAGTGATTACCGCGAAATCAACGATATTTACCTGCAGCCTGATGGCAAATTCCTGGTAGCCGTGAGCCTGTACAACCAGAACAAGATGTATTACGATTTTAAAATCAGGCGTTTTAACCCAGATGGCAGCTATGATGCGGATTTTGGAGGAATTTTCGGCGTTACGACATCATTTTATAACGGATACGACGAGGCATTTTCAATCGGATTACAATCAGACAGTAAAATTATAGTTGCCGGAGCTACAAATAATGGCATCAATAATGATTTTGCCATCAGCCGCTATACGAATTCACTGCTGAATGTCGAAAATGAAAACAGCCCTTTCAGTCCGGTTATTTGCCCAATCCTGCTACAACTGTTTTAAACATTGGAATTGCCGGTTTGGATGCTTCAGCCGCTCTTAGTTACAACATTTACAACATGTTAGGGCAGTTGGTTGCTTCGGGAAATGATATGCGCATCGATACTGCGAAATTGAGCAAAGGCATTTACAACATCACCGTAAAAACCGATAAAGGCACTTTCAGCAGGAAGTTTATCAGGGAATGACATTCGGATTTTCGTATTTTTGGTATTGAATTAAATGCTTGAAAATGAAAATTACAATCTTAGATGATTACCAAAATATCATTGAGAAACTCGATTGTTTCGAATTATTAAAAGGCCGCGACATTCAGGTTTTGCATGAAACTGAGAAAGATTCAGAAATATTGGCCTCAAAAATAAAAGACTGCGAAATCGTGGTGCTTACACGGGAACGGACTGAAATAACCGAAACCTTGCTTAAGAACCTGCCGAAACTGAAACTCATCAGCCAAACCGGAAAAATCTCCAACCACATAGACCTCAGCGCCTGCAACAAATATGGAATCGCCGTTGCGGAAGGCGCAGGCTCACCCATCGCGCCTGCAGAACTCGCCTGGGCATTACTGATGAATACGGTGCGGAAAATTCCACAGGCAATCGAAGGCATGAAAAATGGAAAATGGCAAATCAACATTGGCTCCTCTATCGCCGGCAAAACTATCGGAATCTGGGGTTACGGCAAAATCGGCCAGCGAATGGCACAATATGCCAAAGCCTTTGGCGCCAATGTATTGGTTTGGGGAAGTGAAGCCTCGCAGCAAAAAGCCATTGCAGACGGTTTCGAAAAAGCAAATTCTAAAGCTGCTTTTTTTGAAAATGCAGATATCATCACTTTGCATTTGCGGCTTAATGAAAATACGCACGGCATCGTCAGGCAAACCGATCTTGAAAAGATGAAAGACAATGCCTGCCTTATCAATACCGCCAGAGCCGAGCTGATAGAAAAAGGTGCTTTACTCAATGTCCTCAAAAGCGGAAAACCAATTTCCGCAGGCATCGACGTTTATGAAGAAGAACCCATTTATGACAAAAATTTCGAGTTGCTGCAATTCGAAAATGTAATCTGCACGCCGCACATCGGTTATGTCGAAAAAAACGGATATGAATTGTACTTCGGAAAAGCGTTTGAAAACGTTGTAAGTTTCATCGACAGGAATCCGGTTAATATTGTAAATCCGCAAGTATTTTAATTGATATCGGCCTGAATTATTAAAAATCAAAGTTCAATAATGTAAAAGTCATTCATTGTAATTGTGCTACTTTAGTGGAAGTGCAAACACAAAACAAACAAATGGCGGGAACAATAAAGAAACGCATCGGCATTATCGGAGGATGCCAAGCGCACTTTTCATGTACAAACGTCTTACTGAAGCCGGCAATAACAACTTCGAAATCACCATTTTTGAAAAGAAAAATTCACTCGGCGCTGGCATGCCCTACAGTCATGAAGGGGCTAACGACGAGCATATTACAAATGTTTCGGGCAATGAAATTCCTGATATGGTGACATCTGTCAGTGAATGGATAAAAACGATTCCTGACGAAATACTGAAGCACTACAACATCAATCCGGAAAAATTTAATGCGTATAAAGTATTGCCGCGACTGCTGTTCGGCGCTTATCTTTCGGCACAATTTGAATTGTTATTGCAAGGTGCAGCCGAAAAGGGCATCACTACAAATGTATGCTTAGGATGCAGCGTCAGCGACATTAATTACAATAACAAGCTTAGCGAAGTAGTCGTTGAACTGACCGACGGCAACCATCATAAATTTGACACCGTCATTATTTGTACGGGTCACCAATGGCCTAAAAAATACGAAGGCAAAATTCCCGGTTATTACGATTCGCCTTATCCGCCGTCAAAAATTGCGATGCAATTGAATCACTCGGTTGCGATAAGAGGAACATCGTTGACGGCGATCGACGCTATCCGTACACTGGCTCGAAATAATGGAATATTTGATGTATCAGGTGAAAAGACTGCCTTCTATCCCGCTGCCGGAAGCGAAAATTTCAAGATGGTTTTGCATTCGCGAAGTGGTCTCCTGCCAGCCGTGCGGTTCCATTTAGAGGATTCTCATCTCAAAAATAATTCTTTATTAACTGAAGTAGAAATCGCCTTGCACCGAAAAGGAAACAACGGCTTTTTGTCGCTGGATTTTATTTTTGAAATGGATTTTAAACGGATTTTCCTCGAAAAAGACCCTGATTTCTACCAAAAAATCAAGTTCATGACGATTGAGGAATTCGTTGAAGCGATGATGGAATTAAGAGAAAAGCTCGATCCGTTCGTGCTATTGAAAGCAGAATATCGCGAAGCCGAACAATCCATTCGCCGAAAAGAATCTGTATATTGGAAAGAAATGCTCGCTACCTTGAGCTTTGCAATGAATTATCCCGCCAAATATTTATCTGCCGAAGACATGCTGCGATTGCAAAAAGTACTAATGCCATTGATTTCTATCGTAATTGCTTTTATCCCGCAGCAATCTTGCAAAGAATTGATTGCGCTTCACGAGGCAGGCCTTCTCGACATTGTTGCCGTCGGGACAGACAGTGAAATCGTACCCGATGAAAATGGCGGAATCCGTTATAAATACACCGATGAAAACGGAAATCCACAATCAGAATACTATAAAACCTTTATTGACTGTATTGGGCAACCACATTTATCCTACGACGATTTTCCGTTTAAAGGGCTTGTTAAAGACAAAGTGATCAGTCCCGCTATGCTGAAATTCGCATCGGCTGAAGAAGGTGAAAAAGCAAGCGAAAACAACAATGTTGAAAAAAACGAAAATGGCGATTACTATCTCAAAGTTCCTGGCATCACCATCAATGATAATTTTCAGGTTGTAGACCGTTATGGCGAGTTTAACGAACAAATTTTCATTATGGCTGTGCCTTACATTGGCGGTTACAATCCTGATTATTCCGAACTTGATTTCTGCGAAGCTGCTTCGTTAAAAATCATTCATGCGATGAAAAGCGCCTGACTTTTATTTCTTCGCCATAAATTCTAATATTCTTTTATTGATGACATCTGCCTGGTCGACACTCAGGAAATGTCCGGCATCTTTGATGATTCCGGTTTCGGCTTGCGGCAAAAGTTCAGCAGCTTTTTCGGTACACTTTTCATCATTGATAATGTCATGATCGCCAATCAAAACCAATACCGGAATTTGCAGCTTTTTGATTTCATCATCTGAAAAACGCTTCATTTTAGTAAGTCCGGGTTTGCTGTGCGCAAATTTATTCGCGAGGTAAAACTGCTCCTTATATTCGAGTCTGATTTTTTTGGGATAAAATGAAAATTGATCAAAAAATTTATTGAGCCTTTTTCGCTTCGGAAAGAGCTTTAACGTGAGTCCGGTCAATGCTTTTCCCAATTGATCGATACCGGTGAAAGTCTGCGCCGGACTCAGCAGCACAAGTTTCCGGATGCCGCTGTTTTCCTGAATCGCAAGATAAGTGGCAATCCATCCGCCGCGCGAGGCGCCAATAAGTGTCATGTCTTTAAGCGCATAATGGTCGAAAACCTCATTGTAGAATTTCAGGATATCACCATTGTCGATTTCAGGCACTGTCGCAATCGATTTGCCGGCTTCCATCGGAAAATCAATCGCATAAACGCGGTATTTTGCACTAAGCGCTTTTACATTCGGGTACCACATGATGGAACTTGCGTCGGTGCCATGCAGCAAGATGACTGGTTTGCCATTTTCGGGACCGCTGATCAGAACGTGCGCCGTTCCGAAACGGGTCCTGACATTGTCTTCTTTGTAAGTAACATTCCATAATGCCTTCAACGATTTGTTGTAAGCGGCAGTATATTTCTGCTGTCCTTTTTTGGTTGGGAAAATACCGAATGGTGAGGATTTCGACGCGCCACAGCTGATGAATAAAGGCGTTATAAAAAGAATAAGTAATAGTTTTCGCATGATTTATGTCGGTACAAACCAATTCCGTTCAACATCTGAAGGAAATTTTGTGCCTTACATAAAGATAAAAATTGAAGCGCGTAGAAAAAAACTTCGGTTTTAATTTTAGTATTAATTTGGGAAAATTCTGTATAAATCGGCTGTTACTCAGTTATAACAACATTTGAAATGACGTCGATAACGTCGCTGATGACTTTCGCACTGGCTTCTGAACGTTCGGAATGGATGAAATCTTTTATCGAAAGCCGGATCAAGTGCTTATAAACCATGTCGGAATAAGGTGTTGAAGCTGTGAAAGTAATACGGTTCACTTCTTCAATTATTGCAATATAAATTTTTCCGATGTTGATTTTTTCGGTCTCTGCAACGAGTTGCCTGAGCAATGCGATTAATTGTGATGGATTTTTCATAATCAGGGTTATTGTAACAAACCTAGTGAAAAAATATCATTTTTAGAATGTTTCCAAAGGTGAAAAAAATGCCGTTTCTTCAAGACTCTTTTTTCATAACTTCGTTTAAAATACACTGACATGAATAAAGAAACATTATCGCCGGAAGAAAGCCAAACATTACTCAACCTTTTAAAAGTGCGTTTTGAAAAGAACATGAGCCGTCATTCCGGCCTCGAATGGAATAAAATACAGGCGAAACTCGAAGCCAATCCGGAGAAACTCCGTTCGCTTCATGAAATGGAAATCACAGACGGCGAGCCTGACGTTATCGGTTACGACGAAAATACAAATGAATACTTTTTTGTCGATTGTGCCGCCGAAAGCCCGAAAGGCCGCAGAAGTTTTTGTTATGACCGCAAAGCGCTTGATTCAAGAAAAGAGCACAAGCCAAAAGATAATGTTATCGATGTTGCCGCAGCGATGGGAATTGCGCTTTTGACAGAAGGGCAATACCGGGAATTGCAGCAATTCGGGAATTTCGATACCAAAACCTCAAGCTGGATTGTTACGCCTGAACCCATCAGGAAATTGGGCGGCGCTATTTTTGCTGATTATCGTTATGGAACCATTTTTGTTTACCACAATGGCGCTGAATCTTATTATGCGGCGCGGGGCTTTCGGGGTTCTTTAAGGGTTTAATCGGAATTTCATAGAAAATCGGCAGTAAAATTAATTTCCAAAATCAAGATTTTCATTAAAGAAGGGCAGCATTTCATTAAGAATACGGCCATCTTCACTCGACACTTTGTTGCCGTGGGTTCCGATATATTCTTCGGCGTAATGCATAATGCCGAGTTGCTCAAGCTTTTTACTAAATGCCAGACAAGTGCGCGGAATGTGCTTGAACTGGTCATTCCGGCCCAATCTAATTTAATGGCGTGGAGTTTTTGAGATTTTCAACATAACTATCAATCATCATAATTGGCGTATTGCGTTGCCAGATATCAAGAATTTCCTGATGTAAAACTGTTTTTCCGTTTTCGTAGGTGTATGGCAAATCTGCGAAAAATGGCGGCTTTTTGGCATTCGGTGTATACGCTCTTCCGACAGCAATCAGGAAATTGGCATCCATTTCATTCCATGCGGTAGTGACTTCTTTCTGTGATTTGAGTTCTGTTAACCTTTTATATCCGGGATCTTCAGGTCCGAATTCATCATCAAAACCCAGCAATGCCGGCGACAATGCATACACATCAGAAAAACACCAGGATTTTGCATCGCTAATCTGAGCGCGCCATTACCGCCCATTGAATGGCCTGCAATCGCTCGGCTTTTTTTATCGGCGATCGTGCATGAATTGCGTATCGGCAAAATTCACCACATCTTTTGTAATATAATCTGCCCAATTGCCCGTCAAAGCAGAATTGGCATACCAACTGCCGCGATAAAGATTATGACTGTCAGGCATTACAACGATTACAGGTTTTATTTTTCCTGTGGCGATCGCTTTGTCAAGCAGTTTATCAATATGGTCACTGGCGACCAACAGGCTGTCGCTCCACGCAAATCCGTGCAGGAAGTAAATAACGGGATATCGTTTTGTCGAAGCGTCGTACCCGGCGGCAGATAAACGGTAATTCTTCGTTTCGGGTTTTCGCCTGCGGTATTTTGCAGGGATTTGCTGTTAAGTGCTGTTACGACAATTTTACCTTGCTGCGCAGAACTTACGGCAACAAACAACAATAGCAGTAACCATGGGCATTTTTTCATTCGGGTAATCATTTATATCAAACTGAACTCTCTTTTGTTTGTTGAAGATTGGAGTCCGGCATACCATAATGCGCATGATGCCATTAAAGAAAAGAAGAAAAGTGCATAACCCATCAACAAATCCGTTGCAGTTGTCCCGACTTTCTGGTTAAAAGTAAATACAGTGCATGCGTATCCGATATATAATGAAATCAAACCTGCAAAAAAGCCATAAGAAATGAGGAATAATTTTTTGTTAATCAATAATGGCAAAATTGAAATTGCAAATAGTATCAAATCGATCCATTGGATCTCATGAACACCGATTAAGTTAGCGATGCCCAATCCGGCGAAATAAATCGCTCCAAATAACTTTATTTTTCTGACTTTCATTGGTAAAGGTTTTGTTTTCAATTCAAACGAATAAAACGAACTGCATATTGTATCTGATACTTTCTTTAGGAACCATAAACGAATTTATGCAAAAAATACTTCAATTTCCGAATTCTGCGAATTAAAAAAATGTAAGTTTTTACGGTAATTCTGCAATATACAAGCAACTATAAAAATCTAATTTTAATTGCTGAAAACTTAAATTGCAGTTGTACACTTTCATGGGAAACCCGCACGCCAGAATCAGGACCTATTCCTCGCTTTATTTATCTCAACTTTTGTTGCGGCGCAGACCGAACGCCCAAAAATCGGGCTTACCTTAAGCGGTGGCGGCGCAAAAGGCATCGCACATATCGGGCTTTTAATGGCTATCGATTCTGTCGGACTCAAAGTTGATTATGTCACCGGAACAAGCATGGGCTCTGTAGTGGGTGGTTTATATGCTGTGGGTTACAGCGGCAAGGACATCCTCAAAATCGCCAGGCGCCTTAAATGGGAATCGCTGCTCACCAATGACCCACCGCTCAATTCACTCAGCATCAAGGAAAGAGAACATATGGGCGAATACATCGAACTTCCTTTAAAAGACGGCAAACTCGCTTTCCAGCGCGGGTTTATCGAATCAAACGAAATGTGGCTCGCGCTCGCCGAACTGTATTATCCCTATTATGAAATCACCGATTTTAATAAATTCGACAAAAAATTTGCCTGCATCGCCACCGACCTCAGCAATGGCGAAATGGTCGTGCTTGACAAAGGCAATATCGTAAAAGCCATCCGCGCGAGTATGGCAATTCCGTCAATTTTTACACCGGTTGAAATCAACGGAAAAATGCTCGTCGACGGCGGGGTTGTGCGAAATTTTCCGGTAGCTAATGTTAAGCAAATGGGCGCTAAAATCGTAATCGGCAGCGATGTTTCTGATGACGAACGGCCTGTGCAAAGTCTTAGTTCACCACTCGAAGTTTACGGAAGACTACCGTTTTATAAAGCTGTCGCCGATTTAGAAGAACAGCGCAAGCTCGTCGATATTTATGTTGACTATCCGCTCGGAAAATTCAATTCTGCGAGTTTTTCATCGGCAGATAAACTAATTGACATAGGTATTGAAAAGGAAAACAGCTTTATCCGGTACTCAAAAAACTAAAGGATTCTCTCGACGTCATTTATGGCCTTTAAAAAATTAAAGAAACAGATTTTACCAAGCGCGATACGGTATTGATCTCAGAATATGAGGTACGCGGCCTTCGCCCTGCTGAAATTCCGGTTTTCCTGAAGCTTATCGATTTTTCTGTCAATACGAAATACACCGCCCGCAACCTCACCGAAGCCTTGCGTTCTGCTTTTGCAACCCGCGATTTTACACGCATCAATTATACTTTGATTCCGGCTGCAGCCGGAAGTGCGCGCATCATTTTTGATGTTGATAAAGCACCGGATACCGCCATTCGTCTTGGACTCAGCTACAATTCGGCGACAGGAATAGCTTTCAAAACCGGACTCGTGAAACGGAATTTCCTTACGTCTTTCTCTACTGCTTCGTTTGCCGTTTCTGTAGGCGAAAACCAGCGGGCAAAAGCGGCATTTTCAAAATACCTTACCAAAAGCCGCAACCTCATTATCCAGGCGACTACGAGCGGCGAAACTACAGATATAACCACATACGACGCCAAATTTTCCGATAGCGGAAGTTATAACCAGAGCGCCCTCAACGGCGATTTGCAATTGCTTTTTCAGCCGAATAACAACATGGTTTTTGGCGTCGGAACAACGTTTGATAATGTGGTTTATGACCCCGAGGGAACGTCGTCACTGGTTGCAGAAGGCAATCTGCATTTCCTGAACTCTTATTTCACTTTGCAATATAACGACCTCAACGCCTCGCTTTACCCGATAAAGGGAACGCGATTTAATGTGCAGGCGGGTGTGGTTTACAGCCAGCGGTCGCATTATACCATTTATAATAAAGATGAAATCGTGGCAACACAGGATTCGCCATTTTTCGATTCTAATCCATATACGCAATTAAGACTTTCACTTGAGCATTACATTCCGACTGGCAGTGATGCGCTGTTCTTACAATTGCAATCGGGGATGAATTTCAATTACCACCAGGCGATCATGAATGATTTCGTGATTGGCGGACTCAACAATATCATCCGCAATCAGGTAAATTTTGCGGGATTGCCCGAGGCGTCGGTGTTTACTTCGAGCGTGGTTTCGTTGCAGGTGGGCTATCAGCATGAAATCATCAACAATTTATACCTGACGGGAAAGATCAACGGACTCTGGTTCGACTTCATCAAAAGCAATTACCGCATCAATTCTACTTCACGTGGTATGGGCTATGCGCTCACCGGCGGTTACAAGACACTTTTTGGCCCGATTGAGGCGAGTTTGATGTATAGTGATTTGAACCATAAGATACTGCCCTATTTTAATATTGGATATGTATTGAGTCTTTAATCTCAATGGTGATTTGCAATTTTGAATTCCCCTCCTTTGGAGGGGTGGCTGAAAGCCGGGGTGGTTAAAATGAAACGCAGATGACCCGAATTACCGCAGATTTCCAATCTTTGTCATCAAATACAATTGCGGCATAAATTCCACCAATCTTTATGTAATTCTTTTCAATACCAGTATCCGTTGTTTTATAACATGTCGATTCAGGCATGCATAAACTACAAGGCAAAACATCCCATCAAAATTTAACAATTTCTACGGCAAACCCGTATCCAAAAATGTTATTTTTTTCGTAGGGATGCACTGCCCCTTCCCTGAAGGTAAAATACAATTTTTTCCAATCGGTTGTATTACGGGTTTCCCGTAAAAATTCTTAAATTATCTGCGGAATTGTTCTTACAGAATATTTTTAATGCGGCAGTTTTCTTAAATACATAAAAATCCACTCCTTCTCCCAACCTTTTCATATAAAATACAATCCTTTTATTTATATAATAAATGATGTTCCAGTTGAGTTGTTACTGGATCATTTACCAAAACCACAGCCATGAAAAATCAATTCCTGAAATTAAACAACCCCTGCTCAGAAAACTGGGATAATATGACACCTAATAGCACCGGCAGCTTCTGCGACGTGTGTGCCAAAAATGTTATTGATTTTACAAAACTCAGTCCACTTGAGATTGCACAGCAGATGAAAAAAGCCAACGGCAGCCTTTGCGCAAGGGTCACTTCGGAGCAGCTCAGGACACCATTGCCAATTCGGGGAACTGATTTTAGCCTGAATTTCCCATATTCCAATATTGCTGCCGGTGTGATGATCGCCGGCGCATTGGCCGCCTGCCAGCCATCCCAGGCAAAGGATAAATCACCTCAAACGGAAATTGCATCGTCAAAAACTACAGCTCCGGCAGCGTTGCGGAATAATCCGTTACCACCATCGCCAACTTCTTCCCCGGACGATTTTACGACCTTTAAAGGGATGGTCTATTTCGGCAACGGTCAAGTGCCTGTTAAGAATGCCAGGATAACTTTGGTAACGGTCGGGAAGATAATCAGTGCCTACAGCGGTGCTGACGGCAAATTTACATTGGATATCCCGAACGAATCGATAGATAACGACAATGTCATCAGGGTCAGCTACAATGAAATCGTTAAAGAAAATAAGGAAGACGTATTCGATGCATATGAAACCCGGGATTATATCCTGTCAAAAAAACAACTTGCCACATTTTATAAAGTCGAAGCTAAAGAGCTCATGCTTGTTGCCGGAGGTATCGGAATGTCAGCAAGCAGAGAACCCGATCCGGTTGTCCTTAGTGCCGATGGCGGTTCAATCAAATATTCAGAATACCTAAAAGCCTATTCAGGGAAAAAAAGCAGTTGCAATCTGAATAATAAAGAAACGATGTATTTTTCGGCTAAAGAAGCGGTTGCGATTTATGGCAAAAAAGCCGCCGGTGGGTTGATAATATTGACGGATAAATAACAATCACATTGCATATTTTAGGTGAAATGAAAATCTCTTCCGGCTGGAGGAGATTTTTGTTTTATATGTACATTTGGCAAACGTGAAATCAACACGCATTTGAATGGAAATCTTCAACAACATCTTACAAATAACCGACACAAATCTCATCATGAGCTTAGTCCCGTTAGTATTTAGTTTGCTAATCATTGAACTTTCATTTAAGAACAGATTCAAGACCAGGAAAGCCCTTAATTTAATCAGTTGGATAATTATTGGCTATACCGCAATAACATCCATTCATTTTCTAATCATAAACTTATTTTCTACCGAACAAACTGCGCTTTCCCAAAGAGCAACCTGACCATATGCAGCGTTGTATTGGATGATGACTTTCTGCGCGACCGTAATGCCTTTTACACTGTTTTTCAAAAGATTACGAACCAATTTTATATATGTTTTATTGATTTCTTTTCTGATGAAAATCGGCGCTCATTTCGAACGCTTTGTAATAATAGTGACGAGTTACCACAGGGATTTTTCTCCGTTTGAAGATAATTCCGATTTGCCGTCTGTTCCAATGCTTATCACAATGATGTTCCTGCAAGGGTTCGTCCTGGCCGTTATCGTTTTGTTAGTTGTGGAGTTTTACAACGCGTCACTTCGAGTGATTTCAGGAAAAATGCGTCAGCTTTTTTACTGAAATTATATCGAGAAGCTTTACATCTTATAACCGTTCTCGATACTTCAAAGATTAGCTGATCGCAAATCTTTTGAGACTCGAACTGACGAATTTGCGTCACTTCGAGTAATCTTGCGTCACTTCGAGTGATTTCAGGAAAAATGCGACAGCTTTTTTACTGAAATTGTATCGAGAAGCTTTACATCTTATAACCGTTCTCGATACTTCAAAGATTAGCTGATTGCAAATCTTTTGAAACTCGAACTGACGAATTTGCGTCACTTCGAGTGATTTCAGGAAAAATGCGACAGCTTTTTTCCTGAAATTGTATCGAGAAGCTTTACATCTTATAACCGTTCTCGATACTTCAAAGATTAGCTGATCGCAAATCTTTTGAAACTCGAACTGACGAATTTGCGTCACTTCGAGTAATCTTGCGTCACTTCGAGTGATTTCAGGAAAAATGCGACAGCTTTTTTACTGAAATTGTATCGAGAAGCTTTACATCTTATAACCGTTCTCGATACTTCAAAGATTAGCTGATCGCAAATCTTTTGAAACTCGAACTGACGAATTTGCGTCACTTCGAGTAATCTTGCGTCACTTCGAGTGATTTCAGGAAAAATGCGACAGCTTTTTCCTGAAATTGTATCGAGAAGCTTTACATCTTATAACCGTTCTCGATACTTCAAAGATTAGCTGATTGCAAATCTTTTGAAACTCGAACTGACGGCGCAAAAAAAATCCCCTCCAAACGGAAAGGATTTACCAGCATCGCCATGCACCTTGCACCCAATACCATGAACCATCAAACGCTACTCCTCTACCCTAACCTCATAACTCCCGGCAGTGGTTGCATCGGCATTCTGAGAATCTTTTTAAAACCTAACTGACGAAAAGAAATATTGTATAAAATGAGGTATTTATACCTAATGAAATATAATTATTTTTTATTATGATTGGTCGTGATAAAAACCCAATAATTAACACTTAAATTATTTTATTATGACCCAAAACCAGATTAGGGTCGAGATACCACAAGAGGTTATCGACCGAGTTACAGAAAAATTACAGGAATGCAGGACAGCTTTGGCACCTTTTCTTCAGGCACTGACCGCCGATGAACGCGAAACGATGTTTAAGATGGGCGACAAGACGGTAGCAACCGTACAAAAAACCAAGTCTTACATGCAGACGAATCCGGAATTCATTCCTGACTATATGGAAAAGGCAGAATTTTTTAAAGATGAAACCGTAGTCACGCAATTACAGCCGATTGCAAATCTGGCTACGCAACTCGCCGCTGACGCCAAAGACACGGTAACGCTCGCAGGAAGCAAGGCATTACAAGCGGCTATGCTCTATTATGGACAGGTCAGGGAAGCGAATTCAAAAGGCGTACAAACAGCCAAGCCGATTTATGAGGATTTGCAGGAGCGATTTGCCAGAAGGCCATACAAACCTAAAATTAATGGTTGATAATCCGATAGATTATAGGCTCCGGGCGTTATGAGCCCCGGAGCTGCTTTTTTGATGCATGAAGGGTGGAATTTGAGCCTTTTTGCATGAATTTTTAAGCTCTTTGATTAGAATTTCAACCTAAAAGGGTGAAATTTGGACCTTAGAGGGTGAAATTTGAACCTAAATGCATGAATTTTGAGGCGTTTTGGTTTAAATTTGGGAATTGACTGGAGTTATTCACCCTCGAAATGAAAATAATTCTTAAAAACGACACAATGAACAAAACTTTACTAGCAGTTGTTGAATCATTAGACGATTTGGAGGCCTCAATAATTTCAGCATATTCTGGAGATGAAACAATGGCAGATACTTGGGGTTGGCATTGCCCACCTTTAACCAGACATGATTTAGCAGAACTTGCATCTAACCTTTCACAAAAGATTACATCGGCCAATATCCAAGATATTGATAAGGATCAAGAGGATTTACTTGAATTTATCCCAGAGAGAATAGAAAATTTCAAATCTCAAAATCTTCCATACTTATTTAATGGAAACGGTAAAGATGCCGCACCGAACTATTTTTCTTTAATCGAATGGATTAGTAGCACTTTAGAACCACTTTTCACTTGGGAAGTAATGCAAGACAATAAAGCGTTACCAAAAGATTTGGCACGGAGACTACGATCAATTCAATCAGAACTCACAGCATTAATCCCTGATAAGGAAGATTTAAAATCACAAATTGATTTAATTCAAAAAGCAACGGAAGCAGCTGAAACATTGCCTACTGATTTAGAAAACCTTAAAGAAGCTCGAGGAAAAGTAGATAAGTTTTCCACTGATTCAGCTGAACAATTTGGAAAAATTGGAACTTATTTAAATCAAATTGAAAAAATATCAAAAGAAATTCTAAACAAAAAAGAAGAAGCTGATAAACTTGTCTCTCAATGTGAAGAAGCATACAAGATAACAACCACAAAAGGACTTGCCGCAGCGTTTGATTTACGAGCTAATAAACTTTCGAACTCCATGTCCCTTTGGGTAATTGGATTACTCAGTTCACTCGCTGCAGCAATGTGGATTGGATATTTAAGATTTGAAATTATAAATAAAGCTTTAGAAGCTAAAAATAATAGTGAGCACATTTGGATACAAGTCTCATTATCTGTTATTAGTTTAGGCGCACCAATTTGGTTTGCATGGATAGCTACAAAGCAAATAAGCCAACGATTTAAATTGTCTGAGGATTATGCATTCAAAGCTTCAGTAGCAAAGGCATATGAAGGTTATAGGAAAGAAGCTGCTCGTATCGATACTAATTTAGAAAAAAGACTTTTTACTTCTGCTTTATCTCGGTTAGAAGAAGCACCATTAAGACTAATGGAAAAAGAGCATTTTGGAAGTCCATGGCATGAATTTATTAGTTCTTCACAATTTCAAGATGCAATGAAATCAATACCAGGATTTAAAGACAAAGTTCTAAGTCTAGGAAAAAAATCTAAACTTGAAGATAATATCCCTAAAGAATAATTTTGCCTCACAACTGCACAAATCCATGCTAGCGAGAGAGCGATAATAAAACCTATAAAAAAGATTGCTTAGTACCTCGCAACGACAGTCAATCACCCATCACATAAAATCTAAATACTTTTCCTTAACTTCGTTCATCAACAAACAAAACTTATAACAATGTCAAAACAAATCTTCATCAACCTCGCGGTAACCGACCTTCAAAAATCAATGGCGTTTTATACCGCACTCGGCTTTACCAACAACCCGCAATTTTCTGACGACAGCGGAAAATGCATGGTCTGGAGCGAGCATATTTTCGTAATGCTGCTCACACATGAAAAGTTTGCAGGCTTTGCCACCAAACCTATCGCAGATACCAAATCGGCTGTAGCGGGACTATTTTCATTGTCGGTTGACAGCGTTGACGAAGTCAACAATATGGTCGCCAGCGGATTAAATGCCGGAGGAACCGAGCCAAGCGAAATGCGCGATTACGGTTTCATGCAACAGCGCACCATTGAAGATTTCGACGGGCATACCTGGAGATTTTTTATATGGATATCACGAAATTTCCTGCTGCGGAATAAGCTTGCAAACGAAAGTTTCTCTATCTCATCAATCAATATGTTATGACACTAATCGCCATCTTTTTCCCGGCTTTATCCTTTTTGCTGCGCGGCAGGATTTTTACCGCTATCATCTGCCTCATCCTGCAGATTACATTGATCGGCTGGATTCCGGCGGCCGTGTGGGCAGTCATTTCATTGCAGAATGCGCGTGCAGAGCGACGCAATGATAAATTGATCCGGGCTATGAAGAATAATTAAGGTAAAATGGGTATGATTGATTCGTTTCAAAATGACAATCAATTATAAATCCGCGAAAATCTGCACCCATCCGCGTCATCTGCGTCCAATTCCCACCCGCCTTTCAGGCACCCCCTCCAAAGGAGGGGAAATTCAAAATTCTAAAAGCATTCAAAAACCAAAAAATCCCCTGCTGCTATCAGGGGACTTCCTTCTTAAAATCAAAAAATTAACTCAAATTACTCCAA
Source organism: Flavobacterium sp. 3HN19-14 (assembly GCF_051373205.1). Classification (NCBI taxonomy): domain Bacteria; kingdom Pseudomonadati; phylum Bacteroidota; class Flavobacteriia; order Flavobacteriales; family Flavobacteriaceae; genus Flavobacterium; species Flavobacterium sp. 3HN19-14. The sequence continues at coordinate 2,048,101 of NZ_JBPPZT010000001.1, read as the reverse complement.
ACTAAATTTTATTGCCGTTCCTCCGCCCGGAGCGAGATTCAGGTCGAGAACTGTAGTGCTGTTGACTTCTTTTTTTGAAATGGTTACAGGATACGGATTGGTTTTATAATCTGTGCCTGGACCGATCGGTGTAAATTTCGGCAGTGTAATTTCTGCCTTTTTCAAGGAATGAAAGCGGTACTTTTATCACGCGTGCTTCGCGGTTGGTTACTGCGCCTAAATACCAGTTCCTGCCTTCCCAATCTTTGCGGACGATGGTTGTGAACTCACCTATCTTCGAATCCAAAGCCTTTGTTTCAGACCAGATGCAGGGCACTTCTTTTATGAATTTGAATTCAGGTTTGCCAACATAATTCTCTGGTAAATCTGATGCCATCTGCAACGGACTGAATAAAACTACATAAAGGGCGAGTTGATTGGCTAAAGTTGTCTGCACTTTTGCGCCTTGAGGGGTTTTATAATTGAAGTCGAAATTCCCCGGCGTATAATCCATCGGACCTGACAGCATTCTTGTGAATGGAAGCGTTGCGGTGTGCTCAGGTGTATTGCCGCCATCGGCAGACCAGGCGTTGTATTCTTGTCCGCGACCCCCTTCCTGCGTCATGAAATTCGGGTAAGTACGCTGGATGCCTGTTCCTTTTACCGGTTCATGGTTGTCAATCATAATGTGGTATTTGGCAGCAGTTTCGATTACTTTACGGTAATGGCGAACGCCGTATTGGCTGTCGTGCCATTCTTTTTTATCAAGGTATTTGTTGACGTAACCTGTCTTTACAGTATTGACGCCCATTTTATTATACAATTTAAAAGCATCATCCAGTTGGCGTTCGTAATTTTTGGTTGCTCCTGCAGTTTCATGATGCCCGATAAGGCGCACGTTCTTCATCGCAGCATATTTACTGATTTCGTCAAGGTTGAAATCATTGTAAGGCTTTACAAAACTGAATACGTTGCCATCGGCAGTCCAATCACCGTCCCAACCTTGGTTCCAGCCTTCTACAAGTACGCCGTCGAGGCCGTTTTGGGCTGCAAAATCAATGTATTTTTCAGTGTTGGCAGTTGTAGCGCCGTGTTTTTCTCCTTGTCCCCAAGTGTATTTTTCCAGGTGCATGCCCCACCAGATGCCGATGTATTTTGATGGTGCAATCCAGGAATGATCGTCGATTTTTGATGGTTCGTTCAGGTTCAGCATTACTGTAGACGTTACTAAATCGCCCGGTTGTTTGCCTACTACAATGGTTCTCCACGGTGTTTGAAATGGTGTCTGCGCATACACTTTCACGCCATCAGCCCAGGGCACGAGTTCGCTTTTATATTGGTTACTCGGGGTTTTAGTAAGCGTCATCGAGGCGAAATCGGTTAAATTAGCTTCATGGACAGCTACATAAAGTCCGTCCTTGGTTTCGAAAGTTGCCGGTGTGTTGATCGTATCTGTTTTACTCATCGGGGTTTTGCGGTAAAAACTTTCGTAATAACTGTTTTCAGAGTGCACCGGAATCCACCATACGTCATTATCGAATGGGAAAGTGAACTGCGTGATTTCATTTGAAATCTTCACTTTATCGAGATTCGGTTGTTTCGGGAATGAATATCGAAAGCCTAGTCCATCATCAAAAACCCTGAAAATTACGTCAACCAATCGTTTTTCGCCATTCGATTCCTGAAGATGTACGATCAATTCGTTATGGCTGTCGTGCACTTTTCGGCTTTCACCCCACGGTTGTTCCCACGTTTCATTGACGGTATGCTGTTCGGTCTTGACGACTTTAAAACCATCTGTCATTTTTTTGATATCCTGGAATTCAAATCCCAGCAACGATGGCTCGATTACCGATTTTCCGAATGACGAAAAGCGATATTGCGGCTGACCTGTTTCGGTAAGTGCGAAGATGAGTTCGTTGTTCTTGCCGGGTGAAGAGATTTTATAGGTTTTGGCTGTACCGCACGACAGGAGCACTAATAAAAGGCAGCTTGCGATGCAGTAACTGTAGCGTATTTGTTTCATTTTTATTGGCATTATTGGTGTTGTGTTTGGGCTGTGTAAATTCAAACAAGAAAAGATTTTTAAACCATTAAGAAATTAAGGGTCATTTAGGCTTAATGTATCTTAATTTCTTAATGTAAACTTTTAATTGTAGAATTATCAATTTTATTGAATTGCATCAAGAATCAAAACGGCCTTATCTGGCTGCATCGCAACAAAATAATTAAAGGCGTCGTTGAGTTTTTTCTGGATGGCGGTGTTGGATTTGTATTGTTTCCTCAAATCATAAAGACGACCGATGTCACTGAAAACGTTAGCTCCGGACACGCCTGCAAAAGTCTTTACTTTTTCAATGTAAGAATAACCGAATTCATTGGTTGGTTCAATCATCGTACCTTCGCCGAAATCATTCCAGGTTACGAGCTGCAAATAGTCGATGTTGGCGGTAGCTGCCATATTGAGCGTTGTGCTTAAGGTCGCGCCGTTATTGTGATCAATCGTCCATCCTAAACCTGCACCGGCGCCTCCTTCCTGATAAAAATCGTTGAATCCCGGATAAGCGCTTCCCATCGCAACCGCAAGGTTCGGCACATTATTGTTATAGAAATTCGTCAGGTAATTATTGTTTTGATACACCCATGCAAATTCTCCTGAAGCGTTCATTCCGGCTTCGGAAGATTCGTTCCAGAGCGTTAGAAAAGTCGGTTTTGTGCTCAGGTTGCTGAACGCGGAAGTCCAATCGGCGGGCGTTGTCAAAGCCTGCGAACCGAAATCAAGCAACAATGGTTTTCCATTTATTTTGATGTAAGCCGCGTCGTTGAAATAATTGCTTTGCAGGTAATTCATATCCGCTTTCGCCCCGTTGACGTTCGTTGCAGCCAAGCCGGCGGTTACGACATTCGGCAGCGTCTGGTCTTCATAAACGATGGCATATTGCAATCCGACCTCATCGAGCATATCGATCAGGGCTTCGGTATTTTCTTTATTGGATTTGTAATCGTATACGTCGAATGAACCGTACCAATCGATTAAAACGCCATCAATTCCGGCATATTTCATCAACAGTAAATGGTTTTCGATGACGTCCTTATCACCTGAATGGTAAGGCCCGATTTTCGGATAATAATGCGACGCGATTTCCCTTTTTCCATTGGCATCCACGTTATCAGGGTTTTTGTTATTCATTTTCCAGTGATAACCCCATTGGTGGTCGGCGCTGCTTTCCTTAGTTTCAAACCACGGCATATAGTGCACATAAATTTTGGTATTGTTGGTTTTCGTAACCGGAACGGCAGCCAGAATTACAGGTTCGTTGGTTTCTTCTTCAACGGGCGCATCGGAATCTTTGCTGCAGCCTGACATCGCAAGGCTTAAAAATAAGGCCGATAAAAATAAATATCTGTTCATGGAGAAATGGAGTTAAATGCAAAAAACCGGCCCGCTAACTAAACAAAATTAGAAGGCCGGCAATAATATTAGTAGCCTGGATTTTGTACAAGATTGGAATTCGTACTCAAAACCGTCGCCGGAATCGGGAAAATCGCTTTGTAAGCCTCAGTCGTTCCTTTTTCCCACCACGGTTGGAAGTAAGTCCCGAAACGAACGTTGTCAGTACGCCTTCTGCCTTCAAAACAAAATTCGCGCAGCAATTCCTTATTGATGAAATCAAGGTCGATGGTTGCCGGCATTGCAGTTCCGGCACGCGAAGTCACCTGTTGGATGAACGGCACCGCAAGATCCGGAGAACCCAAACGCACATAACATTCTGCCTGCATCATCAGTATTTCAGAATAGCGAATGAGTACCCAGTCGTTATCGCGTTCCCACTTATCCCCTGCTTTCATCTGGTATTTTACGAGACGAACGCCTTCATTCTGCTTGGCATCGGTGAAATTCGTGATGTCTTCGGTGTAGGAAAGCGGCTGCCCACTATCCATAATGATGACCTGGCCGGTTGCAAGACTGATCTGGTCGCCTGATAGCATTGATTTTTTACGCTTGTCGACATCTTCAAAAGAGGAGTAAACGCCCGGTTGTGCACAGATTCCATTGGCACTCCAAGGATAATCGCCGGTTGCCGAAATGGTGAATCTGTGTAAGTAATGACAGCTCATCGATGACAGATAATTCCCTAAAGTTCCCGCGTCTCCGTCGTATGGAATCGATAAGATGATTTCAGGTGAAGTCTGGTTTTCAGTGGCGAAATTCGCAAAATAATCTGTCGTTAAATTGTAACCTGAAATGTTCTGGCACATGTCGATGCAATCCTGCCAACGCGGTGTTCCTACGAAAGCCTGTGAATTCAGGTATAATCTTGCGAGTAAAGCGTAGGCAACATTTTTAGTGAATTTCGAATACACAACATTCGATTGCAGATGTGGCAAAGCAGCCAATAATTCCGATTCAACGAAATCATAAACTTGCTGACGCGTCGAATTAGTCGGTAATCCGGTGTCTTCGAAATTGGTTACAATCGGTACATTCCCAAACATGTCGAGCAATTGGTAATAATAGTAAGCGCGAATCGACTTCAATTCTGCATAAATCGGTGCTTTCGCTTCAGCAGACAACGACGATTTATCGATTTGATAAATAATAGAGTTCACTTTCGCGATTCCGGTGTAGCAATAACGCCACGCCGAAAGGATCATGCCATTATCGGCAGTCCATTGGTGGCGCTGCACCTGTTGGTAGCGGCCACCATCGTACCAGTCGGTTCCTCTGGTTGGAATCGTGGCTTCGTCTGAGGCGACTTCATTTAAAAAGAACACATATTCGCAGGTCGGGTACGAATTGGAAATCGCATCGCCAAATCCCCTTAATGAAGAATAAGCGCTGCCCAACAACCTGCCTGGACTTCACTTGGCGTTTGACCGAAATTGCCGTCTTCTACCCTGTCATACAAATCTTCGTTGAGATTTGTACACGAAAAGTGAGCGCCGCGGTCAATACTAATGCTGTTATTTTGACTTTCATTTTTTTGAATTTTATGGTTATCAGTGCGCTTATTTGTCAAGCGTGAAATTGAGTCCTAGCGAAAAAGTTCTTGGTCTCGGATAGTTGTTAAACCTGTCGATTCCCGGATTTGATAATCCCGTAAGGTCGAGTTCAGGATCAACGCCGCTGTAGTTGGTAAACACTGCGAGGTTTTCTCCCATTACGTAAACGCGCAATTTGGGCCTGATTTTTTGAATGGGACGTTGTAACCTGAAAGTCACCGTCTGCAACCTGAAGAAAGACGCATCTTCAATCCAGTAGCTTGAATATTTTGGTGCCGAAGTGATGCCGCTGTTCAGGAACGTGTTCCGGAACATTGTAAGCCGGCAACCTATTCGGGTCGTTGAGCATCATTGCAGTGGCGTTGAGTACTTTTTGGCCGAAACTTCCGTAACCGGAAATGCCAAGATCTAAATTACCATAAGAGAAATTCATTCCGAGTCCTAAAGTAAAATCTGGTTGTACGCTGCCGATGGCTTTTTCTTCCGTGCCTGAAAATGAATTCTCCGTTTTCATCCAATCCTTTGCTTTCGTAACCCCAGAAAGTCCCTAGCGGATACCCTTCGGCGATGATTTGCGAAAATTGGTTCGACATTCCTGAAAGACCGTGTAATGAACCGCTGTAAATCGCGTCGGTCTGATACACCTGATTCGACAATTTTTCGATGATTTGCTTGTTTTTAGCGAAAGTCAGGTTCGCATCCCAGGTGAATTTTCCTTTTTTGACGATGTTCGCGTTTAAAGTCAATTCGATTCCCTTGTTAGACAATTCGCCTACGTTCGCGAGCATCGTTCCAACCAAATATGGCGGTTGCGGCACCTGATATGTGTACAATAAATCCTTTGTGTATTTGGAATACCATTCGAAACTACCGGTGATGCGGTTGAAAAGGCTGAAATCAACGCCGATGTTGGTCGTTGCTGTCGATTCCCATTTCAAGTTCGGATTCGGGTTTTGCGTTGGTGAATAGGCCGAACTCCAGCTTCCCGTTGCAGGATCGTAATAACTGTCATTTCCAACGCCTAAGATGGAAAGCGATTTGTATTCGCCGATGCCATCCTGGTTTCCGGTAACACCGTAGCTTACACGAAGTTTCAGATTGTTGATCCATTTTTCTGACGATTTCATGAAATCTTCATCGCTGATTTTCCATGCAACTGCCGCCGATGGAAAAACGCCCCATTTGTTATTGGCTCCGAAACGGCTTGAACCGTCACGTCTTACTGTTCCTGTGATCATGTATTTTCCGTCGTAAGCGTAATTTACACGCCCGAAAAACGACACAAGATTTGATTTTCCTTTATACGAATATACATCACCAAGACGGAAATTGTATCCTGCACCGAGGTTGTTATATCCGAACAAATCGGTTTCAAATCCGCTTCGCTGTGCACCGAAACCTTCGTAAATATTTTCAAGGAAAGAATATCCGGCGGTAGCACCAACACTATGTTTTCCGAAGATCTTGTTGTAATTCAGGTAAGCTTCAAGTTGCCCTGTGGTGTATTCTCCGTAGATTTTTTGGGCGTAACCGTGTTCGGTCATTCCTTCGAGAACAGCGTAAGACGGTTTGTAAGTGCTTCCCGTCATCGCATTGTGTTCTAACGAAAGATTCACGACGGCTTTCAAATCACTGAACAAAGTCGCTTCGGTTTTGAAATAACCCAAAAGCCTTGTGCGTTTGTTGTCGGCTGTGCGGTTTTCTAAAATTTCAACTGGATTTTCGTTCAATGTTCCGCCAACGGAAGTGAATTCACCTTCGGCATTTCTAACCGGAATCGTCGGATTGAGGTTGAAAGAGCGTTCGAAAATACGGTAATTCGAACGGATGCCATTTGTCCATATTCGCGTTGATGCCGGCGTCGAATTTGAGGATTTTTCCTAGAGCATATTGATAGGTATTGATGTTCGCGGTGATTCTTTCAAGGCTTGTCGTTTTGATTACGCCTTCGCTGTTGAAATAAGAGAATGAAGTACGCAATCCGCTCAATTCATTTCCTGAAGCAATACTAATGGTGTGCGATTGCGTAAAAGCAGATTGTTGCAATGATTTCTGCCAGTCTGTATTCCCACCAAAATCAATTGCATCAGCAAGGTCGTTGTCACGCACATAACCGCGCCATTGGTCGCCAGAAAGCATATCAAGATTGTTGGAAGCCTCACCTACTCCGGTGAAACCGCTGTAAGTCACGTTCATTCCGGCAGTTCCTTTTTTGGTGGTAATGATGATAACACCGTTCGCGCCTCTTGAACCGTAAATCGCGGTTGCCGAAGCGTCTTTCAAAACGTCAATTGATTTGATGTCGTTGGGTTGTACGATGTTGATGTCTACACCCGCGATCCCATCAATAACGATAAGCGGACTGTTATTTGCCGTTAATGATGTTCCTCCTCGTAATCTTAAAGAACCACCTGCGCTTGGATCGCCTGAACTGCGATAGATGGCCAAACCGGCCACTTTTCCCTGTAATACCAATTCCGTTGACGGAATTACGCCTTTTACGAGGTTTTTATCAGTTACTGTCGAAATAGAACCTGTAAGATCTGATCTTCTCATGGTGCCGTAACCTACGGAAACCAATTCAACTTCGTCGAGTTGCTGTGCATCTTCTGCGAGGCGGATTTCAATCGGGGATTTTGTCGTGGCAGAAATTACCACACTTTGCGTTGTGAAACCTAAGAAAGAAGCGGTAATCGAATTTCCGGCAGTTACGCCAAGTGTAAATTTCCCGTCTGCGTCTGTTGAAGTGCCATTGGTTGTGCCCGATTCCTGAATGGAAACACCCGGCAACGCCACGCCCATATTGTCAAAAACAACGCCTGATATCAGTTTTTTGTCCTGTGCATACAATCCCACCGACAGTAACAACATGACAATCAGCAGTAGCCATGGCGCATTAGTCGGCACTTGCGGCCGGACGACATTTTTATTTTTACTATTCATTTTATTGGTTTTAAGTTGATAGTGTTTTGTTAGTCGAGTGTCTTGAGCGGAATCGTCGTATCGGAAATCGTATGGTTGGCATTGTCTTTTACCAAAACATGAATTTCACTCACATTTACATTTTGAAGCGCAGATGGCAGATTTACGAATCCTTTGATTTCATTCATAGTGCCCGTGAATTCCCCGTTCAATACAGTCGTTCCGGCCGTAACGGTATAAATCAGTTTGTTGATGCCAGGCTCGTTGTTTTTTCTGGCGATTCCGAGGAAATCTTTTTTACTGATTTGTAATGGATAGAACCTGAATTCCGGCGGCGGCGGCGCAACATATTCAGCAGCGTAAATAATCTGATCCGGAGAAGTACCCGCCCAATTGTCTTTTACGAAAAGAAAAACCATATTTTCCATGATGAAACCGTCGGGAACCGGATAATAGGTTTTCGGAACCAAATCCATTTTATAGAAACCGTTACCGAGGTTTTTGAGTTTTGTTTTTTCAACGATTTCGGGTAACCAAGCTTGATATTCCTGCAAAACCGCCCAATTGTTGAGTCCGCTGTGAAAGTGCACGCTGGTTGCATCGGCAAATCCGGGAACGAGATTCGAGTTGAATAAGATACTTACACCTTTATCCAGACTCGGTGCTTCCGGATACGAACGCTTGATTTCATTGGCGGTGTAGAAAGAAGAAAACGGCGTATAACCCACGTTCGCAACATCAGACTGTTTCGTGCCGGTTTTGTCTTTCAATCTGAACCAGAAACCTGCGCTTGCCGCGATGGCATCCGAAGTCATAGAGAAATAAACCGTTGGCGTCAGTTTGAAACTCCACACCATGTTTCCTTCATAATGCAATTTGGCGAATTCAGAAGAGTTTTCCCAATGGCCTGCATCCGGCTCAGACGGCGACCAAATCCAGATGTAAATGTCAGATTCGGCGGCGAAAGTGGTCCCGATAAATCGAAATACCAGGTCACTTCTTCATCATAATTATAAATCACCGGGAACGACCAAATGGTGCCCACCGGACCTGCAGCTTCCTGCGCCTTCGTTAGGTTCGGCAACAGCAGCATTGCAAATAAGATTGTATATAGTATTTTTTTCATGGCAGTTTAGTTGATTGCGGTTAATTTGAAAACGTAAGAAATAAACGGCGTTCCGCCTGAAGTACGAACCAATTGGAATTCCATTTCTTCATTGCTTCCCGGAACGGAAGTCAGCCTTAAAGAATCCGTTAACTGTGTTTTGGCGGCGTCACTATAAAGCAGTACCATTACGGAACCGGAGTTCGTCGGCTGGAAATCGGTGCTTAATGCCCAAAATCCTGTTGGCGCGAACAATGGAGGAACGTTTCCTGTTACCTCATAACTGGTCGGTTTCATCTTTTCGTCAACATTGAGGTTGATTTTGAAATCGGCATAATTGAATTGGGAACTTAAATTTTCCTCGTGCGGTTCGAGTGCGTTGGCTTTGGCAAATTCGTCGACCATTTTTAAACTGGAAAGGCTCCAGCTGCCACCGACTTTTTCGTACAACGTGATGGCATCAACGTGATCGCCGTCGTCGGTCTCGTTGCAACCTGCGGATAACATTCCGATGACCGCCAGCAAATAAATAATTCTGCGTTTCATAAGTTTTGTGGTTTTTGTTAGTTAAATAATATTTTTTGAAAGAGTTGGAACGAAGCTAAACGTTAAAAAATTCTAAAAAAAAATGTGTACTAAAAATCAAGGTACTATAACGTTTTCTTTCTATTTAAAAATTTGATTTTCAACAAATTGAATAATAAGTGTATAAATAAAAATCAAGTAGTTGTAGAGGTCAAAAAATGCAGATTTTAACACATCAAAATACAGATTTAAAAAAATTATCCGATATTTTTCTGAATAGCATATTTATACAGTTTCTTTTTTGCCGAATTGAAAATTTTTACATTATATTTAACACGCCAATCCAACTTCAGGCCATTTAAGAGTGAATTTTCAAACCTATCATTCCGATTCAAAACCACAAAAAATGCGAAGGCTTACCGTCTTATTGTTACTGTTGACTTCTACATTCATTTTTGCGAAAGACATCAATCCGATTCTGAAAGAGCTCGACAAAGCCCTTCAGAATAAAGATTTGTATGTAAAACAGAAATACGGCAAGATAAAAGCACTCAAAGACAACGTGCACAATTCACTTTAAGTCAGGACAACCGGAATCTTTATACCAATTATATGTCGTTGTTTGACGAGTACAAATCATTCAAATATGACTCGGCTTATTATTATCTGGAAGAAGCAAAATCGACTGCAATCATCCTGAAAGACCAGCAATTGCTGTCGAAAACGAAAATCAAGGAAGGATTTGTGCTGCTTTCATCCGGGCTTTTCAAAGAGGCGATTGATACGTTGAGCAGCATCGACATCAACAAGCTCGACAAAAAAAATCAATTCGATTACTATTCGATTAAAGCCCGCGCCTTTTATGATTTAGCCGATTATAACAAAGACCAGCGCTATCAGATTAATTATGTACAAAAGGGAAATTTATATTTGCAGCGGGCATTGGCTTTAATTACACCGAACACCAATGAATACTGGGCGACAGAAAGCTTAAAGCGCATGAAGCAGCAGGATTGGAAAGGTGCAGAATTCGCCTTCAGTTACTGGATCAATAATTTCACTTTGCCGCCTGATTACTATGGCATCGCAACTTCGAGCCTTGGTTATATTTACTCAGAGCGCGGATTTACTGAGAAAGCCATTGAATATCTGGCTTTGGCCGCCATCGCAGATGTAAAAAACGCCACAAAAGAAACTGTCGCTTTGCGCAATCTCGCCAATGAACTTTTCAAAATTGGTTATCTCGAAAAAGCCAATGAATACATCAATCTGGCCATGGATGACGCGACTTTTTATGATGCAAGACATCGGAAAATCGAGATTTCTTCGATATTGCCGATCATCGAAAAAGCACAGTTGAATAAAGTGCGCGATAAGAATGACAAACTCGAAAAAATCGTGGTTTTACTGACAATTTTAGCGTGTATCATCATTTTGTTCCTGATAATAATCTTCAAGCAATTGAAAGAAAAGAATGCCGCTAAAAAAGTAATGGCGAAATCGTACAGCCAATTACAGGAAATGAACGTCAGCCTCAGTGAAGCCAATACGATTAAGGAAGAATACATCACTTATTTCATCAAAGCGACTTCTGATCTTATCAATAAAATCGATCATATCCAGAAAAGTACCATCCAGAAAATCATTTCGAAGAAGACCGATGAAGTGATGGCGAGCCTTAAAAAATACGACGTCAGGATGGAAAGAGAGCAGCTTTTTCATCAGTTCGACGAAATCTTCCTGAAGCTTTTCCCGACTTTTGTAAGCGATTTTAACCAATTATTTCCGGCTGATCATAAGACCACGATAAAAAAAGGAGAACTTTTAAATACGGAACTCCGAATCTTCGCATTGTATCGTTTAGGAATTCAGGATGGAACGCAGATTGCTGATTTTATGGAACTTTCAGTATCAACGATTTACACTTATAAAGCGAGAATCAAAAGCAAATCAGATTACAAAGAATCTTTTGAGGAAAAAATAATGGCAATCAAGACGATTTGATGCTATAGCTCCTCAATCATCAATATGCCGTGGCGCAGCGCATATAAGACCACGCCGATAAAATTCTTAGAGTTGGTTTTTTCGAGAATCCGCACTTTATGTCCTTCGACGGTTCTTTTGGTAATGCACAATATTTCCCCAATTTCGGTGCTGTTGAGTTCACCCGCAGTCATTTTGATGATTTGCAATTCACGATCCGATAAAATCATTTCGGGTAAATCTTCTCCTTTGGGAATTTCATCGCTTTGCCAGCGCAAGGCTTCGCGCATGACGCTTCCGAATTCCATTTCGAAGAAAAAACCTTTTTCTTCAAGACTGCGAATGGCCGATTCCAGCAAATTTGGATCGGAATTTTTAGTGAAATAACCGTGTGCGCCAATCTCCATGATTTTGTGAATGCTTTCTTTCGATGTAAGTTGCGAAACAATCAAAATCAGGATTTCAGGATATTGAAGATGAAGAATCTTACAGGTTTCAAAGCCGTTCATTTCGGGCATTTGAATGTCTAAAAGTACAATATCGATTGGTGTGTCGGCTAGTTTTTCAAGGAATACTTTTCCGTTATCGGCATCGAGTACGACTTCCATCCCATCGAATGAATTGATGAGCAAAGACAGGCTTTTCCTGAAAAGCTTGTGGTCGTCTACGATTCCGATTCTTAACATGGCTGCTCTTTTAAGACAATTAAGAAATGATTTCCTTTAGTGGTTTCTTTTTGTATTAATTCCGCTTCGACCACTTTGACACGCGAATTGATATTCTTCAATCCGGTACCTTTAGATGTAGTGAGCAGGTTTTTAAAGTTATAGGATTTTCCGTTATCTTCTACAGCGATTTGTACTTTTTTATTTTCGCAGGAAATGGTGACCGTGCATTTTGTTATGGCGCCGTATTTCAGCATATTGGTGATGAATTCCTGGATAACCCGGAACAGTTCATAAGCAATTTGTGAAGGAAAATGAACCGGATCGCCGATGCTTTTCAACTGAAAATCGATTTCAGTTTTTTTCCTTAATCGTTCAAAATAATCATCGATTGTAGCCGCTAATCCTGAAATTTCGAGTAATGGCGGAATCAGGTTATAGGAAACCATTCGGGTATTTTCAATCGCCGTTTCTACACCATCGCGAAGTTCATGAAAGAGTTCCTTGCGCTCCTGATCGATTTCGCTGTTGTGCAGGATGACTAGGTAATTCCGGATCGCACTCAAATCGCTTGAAACACTGTCGTGAAGATCGGCGGCAATGCGGTGGCGCTCATTTTTTTCACTTTCGAGAGAGGCTTTCAGAAGCAATTCAGCTTCTTTCCTTTTGATTTTGGAGAAATGATTCTGGTAAAACATCACCAGGAAAATCAATCCGAACGCAAAGAAAAGCATGACCGTAGTGCCAATCCAGAAAACCGTTTCTATTTCTTTTGTCCCTTCCAAATGCCTAAAATTATGAATATTCTGAGTATAATGGTCATCGCCAGGCTTATTTGCATCCAATATTCCTGGAGACTGAGCTGTTTGTCTTCAAATATATAAGAACTCATTAAGAACAAAAACAGTGTTCCGGAAAAATAAATAACTAAACCCGAAATAAAATAAAATACCGGACTTAACAACAAAGATTCGGTGGTAAGATTGGTAAAAATGTCCTTCAACCAAATGAATGAAAATAGGAATACAAACAGAATTTCTATCAGTGACATATAGGATTCCATTTGCAACTCTGTTGTTTGATTCTGAATTTCAGGCCCTAAAAAGAAAATATACACGAAACTGCAAGAATAAACTAACGCAAAACCAATAAAAGCAGTCTTGAACCGCTTGTTCACCAACCTGTAAAAAAAGTAGCAAAGACAGTAAAATTCTAAAAATATATAAGTCCGAAACCAGACGTTCGAATAAATCTCGAACATATCTTCTATTACGCCTTCATAAACACTCGCAAAGCAACTCAGCCATAAAAACGGAGCCAGGTAAGCTACTTCTGCTGTAAATTTTTTTCGTCGCAGTTTTACAAGCAAAATCGGGATTATTCCCAACAGCACAGTAAAATAGAAAACCAGTTGAAGTAGCGGCATTTTTAAAAGAGTTCGCTCGTAATATCACAAAATAGCGGGCAAGGTTTCAACCTGTCCATAATAATACCGCTTGTCATGTCTTTTCCGTCGTTATCAACGCCAACAAGCACAAGTGTCTGCTGACCCGATTTATCGTCATGACCGTGATACATCCTGATACCGGCGCAATTGTCCTGTTGTAATATCGCTTTTACATTATCAGCGCTGACGTAATGCGCTTTAATCTCATTTAGAAATTTAGTTCTGTAGGCACTAACTAAATTTTTTGCATCTTGTAATAAAATAACTTCTCCGGAATTTAAATCTGATGACATAATGTTGTTTTTTAATGATTAGGTTCACCAAATATAATTCACTTTTCGACACCAAAGTCAATTAGAAACTGATTATTTTGTGGGCATCGAAAAAATTCTACATCAATTCGGAAGTTCCTCTTTTTCTCGTCGAAAGTGAAATTACGCAGTTGTGGCGCCCTGAAAAAAGTATACACAACGACACCTAACGTAATACAACCACCTGTCACTACGGCCGTTACCGTTCCGAGCCAACTCGCCATTACGCCGCTTTCGAAATCGCCGAGCTCGTTTGACGAGCTAACAAACATCGTATTTACCGCTGAAACACGGCCGCGCATATGGTCGGGCGTCATTAATTGCAGGATCGTACTGCGAATGACAACGCTCACCGCATCGAACATTCCTGAAAAAAGCAGCATTAAAAACGACAGATAAAAATTAGTAGAAATTCCAAAAACTATAATTGAAACCGCAAAACCGGCTACACAAAAGAAAAGCTTTCGTCCGGGATAAGTTTTTAAAGGAAGAAATGCCAATAAACCAAGCGTGAGCAAAGCACCGATTCCGGGAGCGGAACGCAAAATTCCGAAGCCCATTTCATCAACATGTAAAATTTCCTTCTGATACACCGGAAGCAAGGCAACTGCGCCGCCAAAAAGCACCGAAAACATATCGAGGCAAAGTGCCGAAAGCAATGCAGGCGTTTTCCAGACGAATTTCAATCCTTCTGTGACACTTTGCAAAACCGGCTCTTTTTCCTTCTTCAGGATTGGTTTGACCGCAATTGAAAAAAGCGGAAACAGCATCAGCAATTCAAAACACAAAACCGCGAAAAGACTGGTTGGAATACTGAACGAAGCGATAAAAAATCCGGCAGCCAACGGGCATAAAACTGAACCCAATTGCCACGCCATACTGCTCCAGCTTGTCGCATTCGGGTAATGTTGCCTTGGGACAACGAGTCCGAAAAGGGCAAACATCGACGGACTGTAAAATGACCGCAATGCGCCGCCAAGGAATACGAAGAAATAAATCAGATATAATAAAGTCTGTTGCTCGAGGTTAATCTCTGCCGCCGGAAGTGCCAATACAAACAGGCAAATCGCTACCAAAATATAACCGAAAAGGCATAACGAAACCATTTTTCTTTTTTCGTTCTGGTCGACTACATGGCCTGAAAAGAAAGAACAGCAAATTGCCGGAATTACTTCTGCAAGTCCAACCAATCCGAGTGAAAGCTTGTCATTCGTCAAATGGTAAACCCAATAATAAATGACGGTCGATTGCATGTTCAGCCCGAAAATAATACCAAGTCGCAAGCTCAGGTAAGACTGAAATTCTTTTATTTTAAGCGATGGGTTTTTTCCGAAAAAGCCTGTTGGCGGAATGGGCATTGGATTTTCTGATTCCATTTTTTGGCGCAGGGTTATATTGTCGCGAATTTACGGCAATCACCAAAATAAATACGTTATAATAATGTCAAAAAAATAAATTAATCCATCTTTGCATTGCTGCTAAAATTGAAGATGCAAAACGTCGATTACATTTTTGAAAAACATTTTAATAAAGTCACTTATAAAGTTGACGGAGCGAATTTTAAAGAATTCGAATGCTGTACTTTCAACGATTGCGACTTTTCAAAATGTACATTTCTCGCAGTAACTTTCATTGATTGTACTTTCAACAACTGTATTTTTTCGGGCGCTAAAATTAATTACGTTGCTTTTCGCACTGTTTATTTTAATGGATGTGAAATAAAAGACGTGAATTTCGCCATGTGCGACAAGCTTATTTTTGAAATCCATTTTGATGATTGCATCCTGGATTTTTCTAAATTTTATACATTGAAAATCAAAGGAACCGATTTCAAACACTGCAGCCTTATCGCTGTTGATTTTATGAAAACCGATTTGACCGGTGTTTTGTTTGACCATTGCGATTTATACCGTACAGAATTTTCGGGCGCAATTGCGAATAAAGCCAATTTCAAAACCAGCCGAAATTATACGATTGATCCTGAAAAAACAAAATTGAAAAAAGCAGTTTTTGCGTTAGAAGGCGTAAAAGGATTGCTTTTCAAACACGATTTGGTGATTTCCTAAAGCGGTTTGGTCATGATAAAATCTTCCATCAAATAACAGTGATCGAGTTGTATATCGACGGTTTCGGTGATTTCAAATCCTGATTTCCTGTAGAATTCCTGTGCTTTGTTAAAACGATTTACGTTCAGGGTAATCGCATCAGAATTATTATGGCGCGCTGATTTCTCAACCGCTTCAATCAGCAATTTCCCGATTCCTTTGCCTTGCGTTTCCGGCAAAATATAAAGCTTGTGGATGTGTGTGACGTTTTTGTTGCTGTAATTGTGCTCAAAAGAAGTAAATCCCAGCACATTTTCATTTTCTTTCGCCAACAGAAACAAATGCCCTTTTTCAACCAGATTCTGTGTAAGCGCAGCGTCAGTATAGAAAAGCCCAAGCATATAATCGAGTTGCTCCATCGGTAAAATCGCGCCGTAAGCAATTGGCCAGGTTGTATGCGCAATCTGCCTGATTACAGGAAAATCTTCAATGGAACCCGTAGTAACAATCACCATTTTAAATTGAAATTTGAAATTGAGCTTGAAATTGATTTTTGAAGTTCTATCCGTGAATCGTCTCGCCTTTTCCGTATTTCGCAATCACCGAAGCTTCAAAATCAAGCCATTCGCGCCATCTTTTTTCAACGTCTATTCCTTGCCCGTATTTTCTGGCGTAAGTGATAAAAGTCGTATAATGTCCGGCTTCGCTTTCCATCAGATCGCGGTAAAAGGCGGATAATTCCGGATCGTTGATATTTTCAGAAAGCACTTTGAAACGCTCGCAACTTCTGGCTTCAATCATCGCAGAAAACAATAGCCTTTCTACAAATCCGGAAACGCGGCTGCCGTTATTGCTTTTTTTCATGTATTGCGCGAGTTCGCCCACATATTCATCTTTGCGCTCGCGACCGAGTTTCAGTCCGCGCTTTTTGATGATTTCGTGCACCATTTCAAAATGCTCGATTTCTTCCTTCGCCAAAGCCAGCATATCGGTCACCAAATCAGGATATTCTGAATTGATGGTGATGATCGTGATTGCATTCGAAGCCGCCTTCTGCTCGCACCAGGCGTGATCAGTCAGGATTTCTTCGATATTTTTTTCAACGATATTGACCCATCTCGGATCGGTTGGCAATTGCAGGCGTAACATCATGAGTGGTAATTTTATGTGCAAATTTACGAAACAAAGTTCAATATCAATTTCAAAAATCAATGACAATCGCAATATCAAAAATCAATGAAAATCACAATATCAAAAATCAATGGCAATTCAAATTGGAATTTATTTTTGATATTGAGGTTGAGTTTTGATATTGAGGTTGATTTTTGCAATTGAAATTTGACATTGCCATTGAATTATCCCTTCACCCTTCCCTGCTCTTCCTCAGCACCCGAACGCTCGCGGCTTTTCGGCTGGAATGCCTTTCCGAAACCATAAACGAAAGTCAGTGAAACGAAGCGGCTGTCGGGTTTATTTTTCCATGTCGCGTCAGTATTCTGCAAATTATTGATGATACCATTCCTGATTCCGGAATAGAAAATATCGTTGACACCGAGTTTCAGAGAGCCCTGATCGTGGAAAATCTTTTTCTGAACACCAATATTAACCATGCCAAGTGCGCCCAGCGTAAATTGTGACGAAGTGATTTCAGAAGTATAGCGTCCGACCAGTTCTGCCGACCAGCTTTTATCGATCATAAAACGTGTATTTCCTGAAAATGAAAAGAATGTTCCCGATGAATTCAAGCCTTCGGTATACAAATCGCTTTTGTAATCGGTGTGCGTGACTTCGCCGTAAAGACCTGTGGCTAACCATTTCGTCACGTTAAAATCGGATTGCGCGTTAAGGCTGACGTATTCGCTTTTTCCGATATTTCCGGGGCGGCTGTAATAAATTTCGTCGACGATTTCAATCGTTTCGTTGATTTCGTCTTTCGATTTGGAATAACTCAAAGTGGTGCTGAAAAGGCTTGTGTAGCGATAGGAGAATTCAACATTGTGCGCAAAAGACGGATTCAAA
Source organism: Flavobacterium sp. 3HN19-14 (assembly GCF_051373205.1). Lineage (NCBI taxonomy): Bacteria > Pseudomonadati > Bacteroidota > Flavobacteriia > Flavobacteriales > Flavobacteriaceae > Flavobacterium > Flavobacterium sp. 3HN19-14. The sequence goes on along the minus strand of NZ_JBPPZT010000001.1, from coordinate 2,030,096 downwards.
TATGGATTCCCGGAGTAAAAAGTAAATTTATCCAGCGGACTCAAAAACGGATTCAAATCCTGATAATACGGGCGGTTGATGCGTTTTCCATAAGAAATCACAAGGCTGTTATTCCCAATCGAATCGAGTTTATACATCGCATAAGCCGTCGGGAAAAGATTGGTGTAATTGCGCTCAAATTTCGAAGCCGGCTTTTCGATATTGCCCAATTGATTGCCTTTCGAAATCGTGGTTTCAAGACGCAAACCTGCCTGAAATGACAATCTTTTATAGCTTTTATTGAAGTTGAAATAAGCGGCATGGATGACTTCATCGTACTTAAAATGATTGCTCGTGTTGTAATTCGGAACCGCATTCCCATTGATGATATCCGAATAATCGGCAACATTGTCGGTTTTAGAAAAACTCACTTTATAGCCTGTATCAAACGACGCCTCGTTTTTCATCGGCTGCACATAATCGGTTTTGAAAGTATAGATTGAGATTTTCGACGGCAAATTACCTTTCGACTCATCACTGCTGCTTAAAGAATTGTCCGGTTGATAAATATAATTGCGATAACGCTGTGCCGTTTCATCAGAATAACTAAGAAAATCGGCATCGGCAGTGAGCCTTTTTCCGCCATTGAATTCATGGCTGTAATTGAGCGTAACGCCGCCATTTTTAAAGGTTTTGTCTTCATTATTATCGGCGACAATCGTCGAATCAAGCACTGAAGCTGCATTTGTTAGTTCGCTTCTGCCTTTGGAATTGTTGTTGCCGTTACGCGAAAGTCCGTTCAGGCTGATGCCCAAAGTCGTTTTATCCGAAAGATAATAATCCAATCCGATTTTCGCATTCGCGGATTTGGATTTTCCATAAATCATCGTATTCTGGTAAAACAATGTTTTCGTGCTTTGGTCATCATTTTTATAACGTCGGAAAATGTATAGATCTGTGACTGATTCCTGCGCCGCATAACCGATATTGCCATACAACCTGATTTTTCCGTCGGTGTAATTCAGGTTCAGGCTGTTGCGGTTCACAGCTCTTTTTCCTTTGGAAACCCGCGAAGTAAAACTGCCATTGAAGCCTTTCACTTTACTTTTCCTGGTTTTGATGTTGATGACACCTCCGCCTCCGGCAGCATCATATTTTGCGGGCGGATTGGTCATGAATTCAATCTGACTGAGCGTTGACGCCGGAAGCGATTTGAGATAAGCTTCCAAATCTGCGCCTGAAAGATAAGTTGGTTTGTCATCGATAAAAACGGAAACGCCGGTTTTTCCTTTGAACGTAATCGTTCCGTTTTGGTCGATTAAAATGCCCGGAGATTTCTCGAGAACTTCCATCGCATCTGAACCTGCACTTGAAATCATGGCATCGACATTCACGACCGTGCGATCAATTCTCTGCTCTACAAACGGCTTCTTTTTCTGGATGACAACTTCCTGAAGCTCGTTTTTTCTAACGGAATTAGTTTGATTTCAGGTAATTGGATATTGCTTTTTGAAATGATGATCGGTTCGCTTTTATATAATTTATAAGCCGGATCTTCAATGATCAAAGTGTAATTATTACCGGAAAGATTTCCAATTTGAAAGCTGCCGTCAGGTTCAGAAAGCGCCGTTTTCACAAGAGAATTGTCGGAGGTTAAAAGCAATGAAATTACAATAGCTTCGAGTTTTTGATGCGTTGCATTGCTAATTGTTCCGCTGATGGAAAACGTGTTTTGTGCATTCAGGAAGCCCGTAAAAAGCATTAAAATGCCAACGAGCGCGATTTGATTTTTCATGATTGATGATTAGGTTTACAGGTTTGTTGACCGAAAAAGGTTATTGTTACAGTTACAAACGTTAAAACCTGAATTTTATGTAATAAAAAACCCACACCGGAAAAAGTGTGGGTTTACTTATATTTTAACACGAATTGCACAAATTACCACAAATTCAATTCGTGAAATTTGTGAAATTTGTGTTAGTCAATTTAAAAAACGAAAATCGCCCTTTCGCCCATCATTTCATTTACCTGATCGGCAACTTCTTCGATGATTTCTTCATTCGTGTGGTTCATCAAAACGCGGTCAATCATTTCAACAATCACTTCCATATCAGATTCTACAAGGCCTCTTGTTGTGATAGCCGGTGTCCCGATTCTGATTCCTGAAGTGATGAACGGCGATTTGTCATCAAAAGGCACCATGTTTTTATTGACGGTGATTTCGGCTTTTACCAACGCGTTTTCAGCTTCTTTTCCTGTGATATTTTTATTTCTTAAATCGATGAGCATCATGTGATTGTCTGTTCCGCCGGAAATAAGATTGTAGCCTCTTTTCATAAATGCTTCTGCCATTGCTTTTGCATTTTTTTGCACCTGCATCGCATAGTGGAAAAACTCATCTGATAAAGCCTCGCCGAATGCTACAGCTTTTGCAGCGATGATATGCATTAACGGGCTTCCTTGATTCCCTGGAAAAACCGCCAGATCCAATAACGAAGACATCATCCTGATTTCGCCTTTTGGTGTTGTCAATCCCCACGGATTTTCAAAATCCTTGCCCATTAAAATCATACCGCCTCTAAGGCCGCGCAACGTTTTATGCGTAGTTGTTGTGATGATATGGCAATGCGGAACCGGATCGTTCATCAATCCTTTAGCAATCAATCCTGCAGGATGCGAAATATCAGCCAAAAGCAAAGCACCAACGCTGTCGGCGATTTTGCGGAATCTTTCAAAATCCATGTCACGGCAATAAGCAGAAGCGCCAGCGATGATCATTTTCGGCTGTTCACGCGTCGCAATTTCCTGTATTTTATCGTAATCGAATCTTCCGGTTTCTTTTTTCTACACCGTAAAATACCGGATTGTATAGTTTTCCTGAGAAATTCACCGGAGAACCGTGCGTCAAATGCCCGCCGTGCGAAAGGTCGAAACCTAAAATCTTATCGCCGGGTTTCAGACAAGCCGCGTAAACTGCGGTATTGGCCTGTGAACCTGAATGTGGCTGTACATTGGCATATGCTGCACCGAAAAGTGCTTTCGCGCGGTCAATCGCGATTTGCTCGACTACGTCAACGACCTCGCAGCCACCATAGTATCTCTCTTGCCCGGATAACCCTCGGCATATTTGTTGGTCAGTACAGAACCTGCAGCTTCCATGACCTGGTCGCTAACGAAATTTTCTGAAGCGATAAGTTCCAGTCCGTTGATTTGTCTGTCCTGTTCTTCAAGAATTAAGTCAAAAATTTGTTCGTCGTGTTGCATTTGCTAATTTTTCGTTAATTTGAATGCAAAATTACTAAATTCGTTTGTTAAAATGAATGATAACTTTATATTTACTCAATCAATTTAATTACACTAACAAACCTTATAATGGCCATAACCGCAAATAATCCGCATCGAAAATCATGGCTTGACGTCCCCGCCGACAGTGATTTTCCGATACAAAATATACCTTTCGGCGTCTTCCTGACCAAAGATGATGTCATCACCATCGGCACCAGAATCGGCAATAACGCCATCGACCTCGGCGCCTTGCAGCAGCTCAATTATTTTGAGGGTATCGAACTGACAGACGATATGTTCATGCAGGACACATTAAATGATTTTATTTCCGATGGAAAGAAAACCTGGCGATTGGTGCGTAACAGGATTGCTGATCTTTTCGATGCCGAAAATGCCGAATTGCGCGACAACACAGAACACCGCGACGTTATCGTTTTTAATATAGAAGATGTAGAAATGCAATTGCCGGTCCTGATTGGCGATTACACCGATTTTTATTCGAGTAAGGAACATGCGACGAATGTCGGTAAGATGTTCCGCGATCCGGAAAATGCGCTTTTACCGAACTGGCTGCACATTCCGGTGGGTTACCATGGAAGAAGTTCTTCGATTGTGCCGTCGGGAATTCCGATTCACAGGCCGATGGGGCAAACTGTTCCGAATGGGGAGACAACTCCGGTTTTCGGGCCATCACGTCTGATTGATTTTGAACTCGAAACTGCTTTCATCACGACAGACGCCAATGTAATGGGCGAAAACATTCCGGTTTATGAAGCCGAAGATTATATTTTCGGGATGGTTTTGCTTAACGACTGGAGCGCGCGCGACATCCAGAAATGGGAATATGTGCCGCTTGGGCCGTTTTTGGCGAAAAACTTCGCTTCTTCGATTTCACCGTGGATTGTGACGATGGATGCTTTGGAGCCGTTCCGTACGAAAAGGCCGAAACAAGATCCGACGCCACTTCCGTATTTACAACAAAAAGGGAAAAACGCTTTTGATATCAATTTAGAAGTTTCTATTGAGCCTGAAAACGGCGAGCCGACTGTGGTTTCGCAATCGAATTTTAAGTACATGTATTGGTCGATGAACCAGCAACTGGCGCACCATACTTCGAACGGATGCCGCGTGAATTCTGGAGATATGATGGGTTCAGGAACGATTTCCGACGAACGCCGGATAGTTTCGGATCGATGCTGGAGTTGACCTGGGCGGAAAAAATCCGATTAAATTAAAAGACGGAACCGAGCGTAAATTCATCAATGATAACGACAGCGTTACGATAAAAGGCTGGTGCAAGAATAATGAAGTGCGCATTGGCTTTGGCGAAGTTTGCAATAAGCTGCTGCCGCCGTTTGTGAGGAAATAATCTTTGTTAATTATAAATTCAATTGAACCCGGGAAATTAAAGTTCCGGGTTTTTTATTTTTGACGCGAAGGCACTAAGTTTTTGGTTTGTTAATTTTTTAATTAATTCTTAAGTTTTGTGGATAGCAATTTGGCAAATGTGGTATGTGTTTTGGATTGTTTCGGTTGAAGCGGATGCCCTGGCCAGGATTACCTCACAGAATTTTATCATATAGGTGTTCGGTGAATGCTGCGCATTTGCAGAGGAAATCCTTTTATTTTTTTTGCTGCCAAAAAAATAAAGATTGGAACGGATAGCCGGAAACAGCTTCAAAAAAAATATATTTGTCGAACCAAAAACAAAACCAAATCATGACTAAAAAAATTACTTTATTACTTGCCGCTTTCGTTTTAGTTGCTGCCTGTGCAGTCAAACAAACCAAGAGCATGCTGACTTCGGGCGATTATGACGGCGCAATTGAAATGTCGGTAAGTGGCCTGCAGGGCAACATGAATGCCAAAGGAAAACAGGATTATGTGCTTATGCTTGAGGAGGCGTTTGCGAAAGCGAAGGCACGCGACATGGCGAATATCAATTTGTGGTTTAAGGATGCGAATCCGTCTAATCTCGAGAAAATTTACCAGGCTTATGTGAATCTGAACAGCAGGCAGGAGAATGTGCGTCCGCTTTTGCCGTTGAAAGTGATTAAGGAAAACCGCGAGGCGAAGTTTGAATTTGAGGATTATTCTGATCAGATTGTAAGCAGCAAAAAGGCGCTTTCGAAATATTTATATGACAATTCACGCGGCTTGTTGGGCACGAAAGTCAAGCAGAATTACAGACGCGCTTATGACGATTTGGTGTATTTGAATTCGCTCGATCCTGATTATAAAGATGTAAAAAAACTCACTGAAGAAGCGCTTTTTAAAGGAACAGATTTCGTTAGCGTTTATACCAAAAACGAAACGAATCTGATCATTCCGGCGCGATTGGAAAGCGATTTGCTTGATTTCAGTACGATGGGACTTAACGACAAATGGACAGTTTATCATAGTAATCGCCAGCAAGGCATTGATTATGATTACGGAATTATCGTTAATTTTCGCCAAATCAACGTGTCTCCGGAGCAGATTAAGGAAAAGGAATTTACGAACGAAAAGCAGATTAAAGTCGGTACAAAAAAGTTACTCGACAACCGCGGCCATGTTGTCCTGGACAGTTTGGGAAAACCGGTTATGGTTGACGATATGCGTTTGATCAAAGCGAAAGTGAACGAAGTACGACAGTTCAAAACCAGCCAGGTTACAGCGAAAATTGACTACATAAATTTCAGGACAAACCAATTGTTGCAGACATTTCCGTTAAGCAGCCAGTTTGCGTTTGAAAATGTTTATGCAAGAATAAAAGGCGATAAACGCGCGGTTGATAAGGAATATTATCAAAATTTCAACAGGGTAAAAGTCCCGTTTCCATCCGATGAGCAAATGGTTTATGATACCGGCGAGGATTTGAAAGCCAAACTTAAAGACATCATTACGCGCAATCGTATTACAAAATAATTACTGCGGGTTTGTTTCTGTTTCGAAACCTTTAAGATTAATCGCAAAAACCAGGTCCGAAGTTTTCCAGCGGAGGTTGATGGCGCAGAGCAAAAGAAAAACCGTTGTGTGAAATAACATCAATAAACCTATTGCATACAACGGGATTTCTAATATTTTATAATTGCCTACATAACTCCAAACACCAAGATTAACAGCCACTATTTCACCAATTGTTGGCAGGACAGCCGTTGCCAGCAACGTCAATAGGATTTTGTTTTCGAGGCGTTTTATCTTTAATTCCTTTATATAATATTTCTCAAAATCATGCAGCACTGCGAATGCCAGTCCCCATGCGAACGGCAGCCAGTATGGAAATTCTCTGCCGTTGGAAAGATCGTGATAAGTCCACAAGCCGCTTTGAATGCCAAAATTTTCTGCGAAGATGCCGCAAACCGCCGAAATTACGAATCCGAGAAAATAGAGTTTTCTGCCCTGGCGATTTTCTTTTCATGAAATAAATCACGCCGGCACCAACTGCAAGAATTGCCATTACGATGATATCGCGGTCGTGAAAAACGGAAATTATAATTCCGCCAATTACAAGCAATGCAAGTCTTATCAGTGTAAAAATCAAAAGTCTGGAAAACATTTGGCGCCTTTTAGGTCGGCAAAAATAATGTTTTTTTTGGAAACGCCTTCGGCTAAGGAAACGCTGACTATGGAATTCTGAACACGTGCAATTTAAACATTAAGCATAAAAAATGCGATTCGTCAATGAATCGCATTTCTTATTTTCAAAGCTTATGAAGTCTGAAAATACAAAGGTGCAGCCGTTTCCATAGCGCAGCGTCTCCAAATCAAAAACCCATATCATCAGCACTAGGCCCATAACTTGCCGGCACATTGATATCGAGCAGTCTGAAATAAACGCCCAATTGTGCGCGATGGTGCGTCATTTGATTGAAGGCATGGCGAATTGTTTCCGCTTTTGTGTCTTCGGAAAAAATCTGATCGCCCGAACGCAAAGTCCATTTTTCTTCGAGTTTGCCTTCGTTTTCAGGAATGAGTTGCTTGCGGGCTTTTACTAGCGATTCATCGAAAAGCTTTACGAGTTCTTCTGCAGAATTAATTTCTGTCGGCTTATAATCCATTTTGGCGAAATCCAGGCCTTCGGTTGTGAGTGCAACTTCTACCCAGGCAGGTAATTCGGCTAAATGCGTGGCGAGACTTTTCAAAGTCATGCTTTTTTCATGCGGCTTGAAATCGAATTTGCCCTCGGGTACTATTGTAAGGAATTTCCGTGTTATGAGCGCTTCTTTCTCCATTTCTTTAAGGAACATCGGGATTAAGTTCATTTGGATCAGTGTTTTGAGGTTAAGGTTCAGGAATTGGCTGCTGTCTGAAATCTGCTGTCTGCTATCTTCTTTCAGACGAATTCTTTGAGTTTTTCCGCATCGATATCACTGTGGGAAACATTATAAACGGCTTTTCCGTCTTTGATTACAATCAGTTGCGGCGATTGGTGCTGCACTTGGTAACGCATTGCAATGGCATCGGAAATATCACGATGTGCCAGTAAATCGAGGAAATATAACTCGAGTTTTTCAGTTTCGATATTGTGCTCGTTCTCGAACTGCTTCAGCGAAAAGCGGCTGATGCTGCAACGCGTGCTATGCTTGAAAATGGCGACGGGTTTCTGCATTGAAATGTTGTCGATGTCGTCAAGTTCAGCCATGGATTCTAAATAATACCAATGTACTTTCGGTAATTCCTCCGGCTTATCATCGCCAAATATATTTTTAAAAAAGCTCATTTTTGTCGGGTTTTAAGACATTTTGTCTGATTTAATTCGTTGAATTACAACTTAAACGGTCATTTTGTCCTGAATTCTGAATTGGAACATAAATTGAGAATTACCCAAAGTTAGCGAAAAGCGACGATTAAAAAATACAACTTTAAAAACATTAAGAAAACTATATGAATTTCAATAATTTCACAATCAAATCACAGGAAGCCATCCAGAAAGCGCAGCAGATTGCACAGCAAATGGGGCACCAGCAGATAGAAAATGAGCACATCTTCAAGGCGATTTTTGATGTCGATGAAAATGTGGCGCCTTTTATCCTGAAGAAACTCAACGTGAATGTGCCGTTATTCCAAAAGATATTAGACAGCACACTCGAAAGTTTCCCGAAAGTGTCGGGCGGCGATATCCAATTGTCGCGTGAAGCTTCGAAAGCTTTGAACGAATCGGTTTCGATTGCACAAAAAATGAACGACGAATTTATTTCGATTGAACATTTATTGCTTGGTATCTTCAATTCAAAAAGTAAAGTCGCGCAGATCTTAAAAGGCAGGGCGTGACTGAAAAAGGACTTCGTACCGCCATCGACGAACTTCGCAAAGGTGAACGCGTGACCTCAGCTTCCGCTGAAGAAACTTACAATGCATTAAACAAATATGCGAAAAACCTCAACGAGCTCGCCAAAAATGGTAAACTTGATCCTGTAATCGGCCGCGATGAAGAAATACGTCGTGTGCTGCAAATATTGACGCGAAGAACAAAAAATAATCCGATGCTCGTTGGCGAGCCAGGCGTTGGTAAAACCGCAATTGCCGAAGGTCTCGCCCACCGTATCGTTGATGGTGACGTTCCTGAAAACCTCAAAGATAAAATCGTATTTTCTCTTGATATGGGCGCGCTGATTGCCGGTGCGAAATTCAAAGGTGAATTCGAGGAAAGGTTGAAATCTGTCGTAAAAGAAGTGACTTCAGCCGAAGGCGATATCGTATTGTTCATCGACGAAATCCACACCCTTGTTGGTGCCGGCGGCGGTGAAGGCGCGATGGATGCGGCCAATATCCTGAAACCAGCATTGGCGCGTGGCGAATTGCGTGCGATTGGCGCCACAACTTTAGATGAATACCAGAAATATTTCGAGAAAGACAAAGCATTAGAACGTCGTTTCCAAAAAGTAATGGTTGATGAGCCGGATACTGAAAGTGCGGTTTCAATCCTTCGCGGAATTAAAGAAAAATACGAAACGCATCACCAGGTCCGTATTAAAGACGAGGCGATTTTAGCAGCAGTAGAATTATCACAGCGCTACATTACGAATCGCTTTCTTCCAGATAAGGCAATTGATTTAATGGACGAAGCGGCTTCAAAATTGCGTATGGAAATCAACTCTAAACCTGAAGAGCTCGACGTACTCGACCGCAAAATCATGCAGTTAGAGATCGAAATCGAAGCCATCAAACGCGAAAACGATGACCAGAAGCTGAAATCGCTCGGCATGGAACTCGCCAACCTCAAAGAAGACCGCAACGAAATCTTCGCGCAATGGAAAAGCGAGAAAGACATCGTTGACAATGTACAAAATGCAAAACTTGAAATCGAAAATTACAAAGTCGAAGCAGAACGTGCAGAACGTGATGGCGATTACGGAAAAGTAGCCGAATTGCGCTACGGAAAAATCAAGGAAGCACAGGAAAGACTGGATCAATTCCAAAAACAATTACAGGAAAAAGACGGCAAAAACCTCATCAAAGAAGAAGTTACGCGTGAAGACATCGCTGAAGTCGTTGCCAAATCGACCGGAATTCCGGTGATGAAAATGCTGCAAGGCGAACGCGAAAAACTGCTGAAACTTGAAGAAGAGCTGCACAAACGCGTTGTGGGCAGGAAGAAGCAATTGAAGCCGTTAGTGATGCCGTTCGCAGAAGCCGCGCGGGTTTGCAGGATGTGAAAAAACCAATCGGGACCTTCTTATTTTTGGGAACAACCGGTGTCGGAAAAACCGAACTAGCCAAAGCGCTTGCCTCCTATTTATTCGACGATGAAAATGCGATGACACGTATCGACATGAGCGAATACCAGGAAAGACACAGTGTTAGCCGCCTGGTTGGTGCGCCTCCGGGATATGTTGGTTATGACGAAGGCGGGCAACTGACCGAAGCCGTCAGGAGAAAACCGTATTCTGTCGTATTGCTCGATGAGATTGAAAAAGCGCATCCGGATACGTTCAATATTCTGCTTCAGGTACTTGACGAAGGCCGATTGACCGACAACAAAGGCCGTGTAGCTGATTTCAAGAATACGATTATCATCATGACTTCCAATATGGGAAGTGAAATCATACAAGAGAAATTTGAAAATCTCAAAGGCAGCGTCGAAGCTGCAACGGAAGCCGCAAAAACAGAAGTGCTTGGATTACTGAAACAAACCGTGCGTCCGGAATTCATCAACAGGATTGACGACATTGTGATGTTCGCGCCGCTTACGCAAAATAATATCCGCGAAATCGTCAGTCTTCACCTGAAAGGCATTACGAAAATGCTCGCACAGCAAAGCATTACGCTCGACGCTACTCCGGAAGCGATTGATTACCTTTCGCAAAAAGGCTATGATCCGCATTTCGGCGCGAGACCGGTGAAACGTGTGGTGCAGAAAGAAGTTCTGAATGAATTGTCAAAGGAGATTTTGGGAGGAAAAGTGGCGACCGACAGCATCATATTGCTTGACAGTTTCGATGGGAAATTGGTATTTCGAAACCAATAATCTTAAACATCTTATCTAATTATAAAAATGCGATTCGTTGATGGATCGCATTTTTTGTTTATGGAAGTTTTCATAACTTCGTTAAAATTTCTAACGATGCGAAAAACCGTCTTAATTTTTACCGCGTTATTGATGATAATCTCCTGTAACCGTAAGGACAATGAAACCATTAAATCTATGGTGAAAGAAAATCCGCTTTTACAATTCTACAGGGATACAACGTTTTCTGAATTGTATGTTTATCCGGATACGACCTACGGGAAATCAAAATACCTTTTCAAAGGCAAGATGATTGATTCGCTGACCTGCGCGAGCCTTCCGAAAAGCGTCACAGATGGCAGACACCTGGACGGAAGGCTTCTACGGAATTTACTCCTTCAAATTCGACAAAAACAACACCGGATTGATTACGCGAACGCCCGGAGAATATGATTCTTCAATGATTTCCTTATGGATATACAACGATAAAAGTCAAACGATAACCCGAAGTATGAGATTGTCAAATATTTTCGGCGATGCCGGCGACTTCGACGTTTATAATTCCTGGTTGTTTTCTGAAAAGGACAACGGACTGAAAGTGCTGATGTATGATTATTATTCTTATGACCATTCCGTTGAAGACGAGAACGATACGATTGTAGATATTACGAAAGAATATTTATTGTTGAAAGTTAAAGCAGAAGTTAGTGACACGCTTTCGAAAAATCCGGATGAATTGAAAAAAAGGTTTGCAAGGCAATTGGAGAAAATGTCTTTTTAAAATTTGTTTGAAATGAATCCAACCTTCTTCCCCACGCCTGCCGATTTCCGAAAATGGCTCAAAAAGAACCACCGTTCGGAAACAGAACTGCTTGTCGGTTTTTACAAAATCGGCAGCGGAAAACCTTCAATCACCTGGCCCGAGTCTGTCGATCAGGCACTTTGTTTCGGATGGATTGACGGTGTCAGAAGATCCATTGACGCTGAAAGTTACAGCATCCGCTTCACGCCTCGAAAAAAAACGAGTATTTGGAGTGCCATCAACATTAAAAAAATCGAAGAATTGACGAAAGCCGGACTAATGACAACCGATGGAGAAAAAGCTTTCAGCGAGCGCACCGAACAAAAATCGAAAATCTATTCTTACGAAAAAGAACCGGCGCTACTCGATCCGGCTTACGAAAAATATTTCGGGCGAATAACAGCGCATGGGATTTCTTTGAAAAACAAGCGCCTTCTTATAAAAGGCTTATGATCCACTGGATTATGAATGGCAAGCAAGAAAAACAAGAGAATCGCGGCTAGAAAAAATGATACAGGCGAGCGCAGCACAAAAACGAATTCAATAAAAATCTTAAATTATGCATCAAACTGCCGGACGATTTCGGGAAGTCATTTTAAACGGAACTTTCATTGCCAATACCAATTACAAAGCGCAATTGGACGGATCAGATTGGAAAATGGCGACTGAAAAAGTAGGTGATCTCAATACAATTGCCGTTCTTGCGCAGCATATCCATTATTACATCAGCGGCGTCAATAATGTGTTTCGCGGTGGAATGCTGGATATAAAAGACAAATTCAGTTTTGATTTTCCGCCAATCGAATCACAGCAACAATGGGATGATTTTTTGGCGAAATTCTGGAATGATGCGGAAGCATTTGCTATTTTCATCGAAAAATTGCCCGGAGAAAAATTCAACGCGCCATTTACAGACGAAAAATATGGCACTTACCTGCGCAACATCGACGCGATGATTGAGCACAGTTATTATCACCTCGGGCAGATTGTGCTGATTAAAAAAATCTTATTAAACGAAAAATAAAGCAATATGACAGTAGATGAAGTTATGGCCGAACTGGCTTCTTACGGAAGTGAAAATATCAAAAAGATATTGCTGAGGCACGGCGTAAAAGAGCCATTCTTCGGTGTGAAAGTGGAATATTTAAAGATTATCCAGAAGAAAGTAAAAATGGATTACGAGTTATCACGAGGCCTTTTTCTGACCGGAAATGCTGATGCGATGTATCTCGCCGGACTCATAGCCGACGACAAAAAAATGACCAGAGAAGATTTACAGCAGTGGGCAGATTTGGCGGTTTCTACCAATATTTATGAATATACGGTGCCCTGGGTTGCGGCAGGAAGCAATTTCGGTTTTGAGCTTGCCATGCAATGGATTGAATCAGATGAAGAACGCATAGCAGTTTCCGGCTGGGCGACTTTAAGCGGACTCGTAGCCTTAACAGCAGACGACCAACTGGATTTGACAACTTATAAAAACCTGCTGAAGCGCGTTGAAAACGACATTCACTCGGCTAAAAACCGCGTGCGTTATGCCATGAACGGGTTTGTGATTTCCGTCGGTTCCTACATTAAGGATTTAACAGAAGAAGCTTTGAAGGTGGCCTCAAAAATTGGCGACGTAGAAGTGAATATGGGCAGGACATCCTGTAAAGTTCCTGACGCCGCGGGATATATTAAAAAAGTTGCTGATAAAGGTGCGATTGGAAAAAAGAAGAAAACAGTAAAGTGCTGATTTAATTAAATCAAATCTTCAAATTCAAAGCAACCTTTTGCAAGAAAAATCATCTAATTAAACAAAGCAACTAATCCCATGCTTAAAAAGTTTCGCAAACAATACATGGTATCAATTAGTTAATAATATTTGTTTAGATTACTTTTTTAGAACACCGTCTTTTAGGCGGTGTTTTTTATTTGGATTTTATTGATTTCTTATATTTACCAAAAAAATCATGCTTGTCGACAGGATAAAGGCGAACAGGGAAAATATCATTTACGGCATTTCGATTGCGTTGCTTATCGCTTTGATAAAATGGATGGAATTTCGATTTGTCGTCATCAGCAACCGGCTCGAAATTTACGTTGGCATCATCGCGCTGATTTTTGCTGCGCTGGGCGGATGGCTCGTTTATTCGTTGTTGCCGAAAGGTGGAAAACCTGAAATTCCCGTTACTGAAGTTCCTTTTATTTTCAATGAAGCCGAAGCCAAAATCCGCAACATCAGTAAACGCGAACTCGAAGTTTTAGCATTGATGGAAACAGGATTATCGACCAGGAAATTGCCGACAAGCTTTTTGTTTCTGTCAACACAATAAAAACCCACGCATCAAATCTGTTTGAAAAACTCGAATCCAAAAGAAGATTACAGGCAATTGCCGTCGCAAAAGCGCTGAATTTATTGCCTTAATTGCAAAATCATCCGAAAGGATGACCGCTGATAACGGCAGTTTTTCCAAATTTGCTGCCTAATTCAAATACATACAACATGAAAAAAATTATCATTAAGTACGGATTCATTTCCGGTGCAATCGCAACAATTTTTATGGTTATCGCATCGGTGATGATGCACAACGACCCGAATTTCCATGGCAGTATGATTATGGGCTTCGGCGGAATGCTGATTGCCTTTTCATTCATATTCCTTGGCATTAAAAATTTTCGCGACAAGCAAAACGGAGGCACTGTAAGTTTCGGAAAAGCCTTGCAGATCGGTATTTTAATTGCATTGATTTCTGCAACCTGTTACACCGGCGTATGGATGCTGGAACATCATTTTTTATATCCGGATTTTATGGAGAAATACAGCGCTTTGCAATTGAAGCACCTTTCAGAATCCGGATTGAGTGCTGGAGAAGTACAGACAAAAACTGCAGAAATTATGAAGATGAAAGAAGATTACAAAAATCCGTTTATGCGGATCATGTATACCTATATGGAGATTTTTCCGCTTGGCATTATCGTAGCTTTAATAAGCGCTTTGATCCTGAAAAAGAAAGCAGTTGTCTTATAAAAACTTGCGCCTTAGCATCTTCAATAATAAGATGTTAAGGCGCAAATATAATTCTTGTTAAATTGCTTTGATTTTGAATTAAGTCGAGCAATTTAACTATTTTATCCTACTTTTTATCTTTTGTAAATACAAAATCCTGCCCTTGTGCATGGAATGTTACCTGAGATTTATCCGCATTATACTGTGCAGTTAGCCCCGCTTGTTTGAATTCGAATTTGTCGTTCCCCATGTCTTCGAGTGGAATCAACGGATAGCCGGTTACCTGCAAATTCAGTATGCCATCGACATCTGAGAATTCAAGTTTTATCGGAAGCAGTTTACTTGAAAAAGTCCCGACATAATTATCAAGCACAGGTTCTGTTTCAAGCGTGTTAATGCCGCTTTTCCAGACATTATTACCCGGATTTGAATCAGGAAGTGCGTGTGAAGGGTCGAGGGTAATCGTGTCAATTTCTTCGGTTGTATTGCTGGCGAAGGTTCAGATTTTTCATTGCGCTGCCAAATTTCCACAGGCAGTTTTATCGTTTTGGCGCCGCCACTCTTGAATTTGATTTCAACAGTTACCGGCATTGCCATTTTTTCAAGGTTGACAATAGTAATTTTTGCGCCTTGTTTTGGGTCATTCTTTCTATATTTTACAGAAGCAACGCCCTGATCCAATTTCCAATTGTTGATGAACCAGCCGCGCCAGAACCAATTTAAATCTTCGCCACCGACATTTTCTATAGTTCTGAAGAAATCATCCGGAGTTGGGTGCTTGAATGCCCATCTTGCCACATAAGTGCGAAAAGCCCTGTCGAAGCGCTCATTCCCAAGGATTTGCTCGCGTAACATCGTGAGTCCTTCGCCTGGTTTTGCATAACCTAAAATGCCCAGATGCTCTTCTTTCAAACCATCAGGAGCGGTCATGACTGGTTCCAATTCAGGATTCGTAAATGCATCAGCCATCATCTGCAGGTCTTTCGTTTTGTCTTTATATTCGCCATTGTTGAAATCAGCGCCGCTAATTGAATTGATAAAAGTGTTAAAACCCTCGTCCATCCATGCATATAAACGCTCGTTCGAGCCCACAATCATCGGGAACCAGCTGTGGCCGAATTCGTGATCTGTTACACCCCAAAGTCCTTCACCTGTCGACTGCCAGTCACAGAACGCAATGCCCGGATATTCCATTCCGCCTACGATACCCGCAACATTGGTGGCCGCCGGATAAGGGAATTCAAACCATCTTTTAGAATAATTTTCGATGCAGCCTTTTGTATATTCCGTTGAACGTCCCAGGCCGAATTGCCATTGCTTTCTGCAGGATAAGCTGAAATCGCCATTGATTTTTTACCACTTGGAAGATTGATTCTTGCAGCATCGATGATAAAAGATGCCGATGAAGCCCAGGAAACATCGCGGGCGTTTTTTATTTTGAAGTGCCAGGTCAAAGTCGTTTTCCCTGAAGGCCTTGAAGCCGGATTGGTAACTTCGCTTTCGCTGCGAATCATGACAGTTTTGTCGCTTTTTGCAGCCTCAGTCCATCTTTTTTGCTGCTCTGCTGTATATACTTCAGTTGGATTTACCAATTCTCCTGAAGCAACAACGATATGATTGGCAGGTGCCGTAACGGTCAGGTCGAAATCGCCGTATTCGAGGTAGAATTCTCCTGCACCCAGATAAGGCAAAGTATTCCAGCCACGGATGTCGTCATAAACGCACATTCTTGGATACCATTGCGCAATCTCATATATCTTTCCGTTTTTGGTATCCTGGATGCCCATTCGGTCGGAACCGAATATTGGAGAGATGAATGAAAAGTCAATTTTAAGTTTTACCGTTCCGCCGTTGGCATTGATATCCTGTGGAAGGAAAACCTGCATGCGGGTATCATTGACTTCAAATTTGAGTTCTTTTTCGGTGGTTTTTCCGTTGGAAGTTGACAATAACTTCACAGATTTTATCTTGTGCCCGCCATCAAAATCCTGGCCTTTGTCGCCATTGCGGCTTCCTGAGAGCGGAATGATGGCTTCGCCTCGTGCCTCTTTTGAAAACAGATTCTGGTCGACATTCATCCAAAGGAAGCCAATTTTGTTCCGGACTGTTATTGGTGTAAGTAAGGATTTCTGAACCGGTGACCTCATCTTTTTGTCATCTAAGGTTGCAGAAAGTTGGTAATCGGCTCGGTTTTGCCAGTATTTTGAGCCGGGCTGCCCGCTTGCCGAACGCGTGTCGGTACCGTTTGAAGTATAAAACCCAGGTGCGAAGGCATCGTGGTAATTGTAGTTGGATGTTGCCGGTGCTTGTTGTGCATTGCCGCTCCAACCCGTGAAAACAAAGCCACACACGCGGCTTTAAGAACATTTTTTGTCATATCTATAGAATTGCTTTGGCAAATAAAAGAAAAAAAAAGATGCGGGGTTTAAAATGAAGGAGTTGGGGTTGATAAATATTCGTTAAAAGTTGGGTTCAGGTGTTGGGTTCAGGGTATTGCATGATGGGACACAGATGACGCGGATTATACAGATATCCGCGGATTTTCTGTTATTCATTGAAAATGATTTGAAATAGTAAAAGTTCAGGCGACACACACGCGTTAGGGATAGCAGCAAGTATCCTGACATTGCACATTATTATTTCCTTTTGAATGAAACTTTCCGCAATGGCAGATACTGCGGATAGCCCAACCCGCAGGGGAACGCCCAAAAAAGCACCGTGAAATCTATGATTTAGATTTAATCTGCTAAATTTGTTGTGAAGCAAATATTTCTTTAAGAATGAACATAACAATTTCGAACAACCATCTTACCGCCGTCATCAACCCGAAAGGCGCCGAACTCATTTCACTTAAAAATACCGCCGGTAAAGAATTCATCTGGGAAGGCAATCCTGATTTTTGGGCAAGCACTCGCCTGTGCTGTTTCCGATTGTGGGTACGCTAAAAAATAATGAGTATATTTTTGAGGATGAAAATTATTCGCTTTCACGCCACGGGTTTGCACGCGATATGGAATTTTCTGCGAAGGAAACTAAGGCCGACAGCGTTACTTTTTCATTAACGTCGACAGAAGAAACGATAAAAAATTATCCGTTCAGATTTATCTTCGAAATTAGTTATACGCTTAAAGAAAAAGGCCTTATCATCAGTTACAGGGTTTTCAATAATGACGAAAAAACAATGTGGTTTTCTTTGGGCGCACATCCTGCGTTTGCGCTTCCTGGCAATTTTGAGGATTATGCCATTGTATTCGATAATGATGAAAATCCGGAATATCATTTGCTTGAAAGCGATTTGATTTCGCCAAAAACTTCCTTATTGACGACGAAAAACGGTGAAAATGGCTTAAATTATTCGATGTTTGAAAATGATGCCCTGATTTTTAAAAAGCTGCAATCTAAAGGGCTTTCCATCCTGAAAAATGCAAATCCGTTTTTAAAAGTACATTTTGGAAATTTTCCTCATTTGGGCATCTGGACGAAGGCCAACGCGCCATTTCTTTGCATTGAACCTTGGTTTGGTCATTCAGATGCAATTGACAGCAATGGTGATTTTACGCAAAAACAAGGCATCCAAAATATCGGAATTAATGGTATTTTTGAAGCTGCATTCCGAATCGAAATCTTATAAAAAATCAATGTCAAGTTCAATTTCAAAAATCAAACCTGATATTAATTTTTGAAATTGATTTTTTGTAATTGTAATTGATTTTGTAATTGACCTTTGTAATTGACCTTTGTAATTGACCTTTGTAATTGATATTGATATGTTAGAACTCAATTTTACGCCTTTTCCAATTCTTGAAACAGAAAGACTTTTGCTGCGACGGCTTGAAAACAGTGACATCAGGAACGTTTTTGCATTGCGGTCTGATCCGGAAACTATGAAATACATTCCGCGCCCGCTTGTCACCAACGATGAAGAAACGCTCGCGCACATTGCAATGATCAATGAAAAGATTGACAATAACGAAGGCATCAATTAGGCAGTGACGATAAAAGGCAATCCGGAATGCATTGGAATTATGGGCATTTACAGGATTCAACCCGGGAATTACCGCGCAGAAGTCGGCTATATGATTTTACCCCAATACAACGGAAAAGGCATTGTCACCGAGGCGGTTGCAGCAATTGTACGATACGGGTTTGAAGATTTAAAGCTGAATTCTCTCGAAGGCGTCATCGATCCTGAAAATATTGCCTCGGCGAAAGTCCTTGAAAAAAACGGTTTTATAAAAGAAGCGCACTTTCTGGAAAATGAATTTTTTAATGGAAAATTTTTAGATACAGTTGTGTATTCGCTGCTGAAGAAATCATGGAACCGTTAAAGGAGCAACCTTTTCGCAAAAATTGCATCTTTATTTTATAAACAAAACTAAAATTATGAAGTTAAAATCAATCCTTTTTATCTTATTTGCAGCCGTAACCTTTACAGCTTGCGACCTTCACAGTTCTTCTTCCGCGAGCTGCGAGCAAACTATCGGCATTGGCACTACTGCTGTAACTGGCCCAATACTGCCTCCGTTAACCAAACCATTACACTAAATGTGACTTATCTGAGGTCGTCCTGTGCGACTTTTTCAGAATTTTCCACCATAAATGGTACGAGTACCCAAAATGTAACCGTAATGGTTGATGTTGACCCTTGCGCCTGTGTGAACGAAGAGTCGGTGACAGAATCGAAGAATTTTGATTTTAACAGAACTACTGCCGGAACTTATGTACTGAATTTTAAAAAAGCCGACGGTACTTTCTTAACCCATACAATTGTAGTTTCTTAATACCCGTTCAATAAATTCAAATCCCGATGAAATAGTCGGGTTTTTTTTTTTGCTTTCCTCTCATTGCAATAAGTAATTCTTTACATTTGGCTAAATATCACTTGTAATGAATGAATTTCAACAACAATTTGAGCAAATAAAAGATTACCTCAAATTTGAGGATTTTTCGCTGCTTACCAAACGCATCATCGACCTTACGCTCGACACCGAAAATATCACTTTTTATAAGCAAACCTGCGATTTCCTAAACTGGATTGATCAGAACGAAACCGATGCCGAAGGCAGAAAAGTGCGTTTTGAAGCAATGCTTTCTGCACTTTACAACGAACTTTCTGCAAAACCGATTCCGCCGAAAAAAATCCTTATCAGTACCGAAAAACTGCAAAAGTCATACGGCATGTCGCGCTTTTCACTCGGCCCAATTGATATGGAAATCCACGAAGGTGAAATCCTCGGCCTTGTCGGCGAAAACGGGAATGGAAAAACTACTCTGTTGCGCGCTTTGTGCGGCGAACTATTTCCGAGTTCAGGCAAATTGCAATACCATTTTGATTACGGGGACACTTACGACTTGCGCACCAAACTGGTGTATATTCCGCAAAGGACAGATACCTGGTATGGTTCGATGTATGAAAACCTGCAGTTTACTGCGGCTTCTTACGGCTATAAACCTGAAGAAAATGAACTTGTTGTAACATTAATCATAGCGCGTTTGGGGTTGCGAAAGTTCCGCGACCACAGCTGGAAAAGCCTTTCATCCGGCTACAAAATGCGTTTTGAACTCGCGCGGATGTTACTCAGAAAACCTAAAATTTTGCTGATTGACGAGCCGCTCGCGAACCTTGACATTCTGGCGCAGCAAACGATATTGGAAGATTTCAGGTCGATTGCCAAATCGCCTTTCCGTCCTATCGGAATTGTATTGAGTTCGCAGCAGTTGTATGAAGTCGAAAAAACTTCCGACCAGGTTATTTTCCTTAAAAATGGCGTTCAGAAGAATTTACATAATAAGGTTTCGGCGACAGAAGAATTTAAAGAAATTCAGCAAAATCATCTCGTAATAGAATTTGAAAGTGGTTGGTCGCAAAGCCAGTTGGGTGAAATTTTCAAAGACAAAAACCTGATTTCTTTACAATTTAACGGTGGCACTTACATCGCAACTTTCCCCGAAACTTTTACCATTTACAACTTCATGGCGTTGCTTGTCGCACAACAGGTACCGGTACTTTACTTGCGGGATATTTCCAATTCGACGCGCAGATTCTTCGTTTCCTAAAACCAAAAATTATGTTCAAAAACATCCAAAAATACCTGTTGATCAACTATTCGTTGTTATGGAACCTGAAAATCGTGCCGATTGCCGCGACCGCACTGGCCTTCAATATTTTGTTTTTTATAATAGGATATGCCAACGGCGCGATCGATTTTACTGAAACCGACGACAATTACCTTTCAAATCGAAATGACGGAACCGCCGTTTTCTTCGGTGTGCTTTTAGCCTTTTTGATTGCTGTCATCTGGCTGGTTTTTTATTTTAAGAATAATGCATATAAATCATTTTATCCAATAAAGAAATTTTCGCTTTTCAGTGAATGGGCATTATTGCTGTGTGGCGCCTTGCTGATCTGCACGTTTTCATTTAGTTATTTTTACGGAAAAGATACGAAAGTCCGCAGCTATTTTACCAAAGATGAAGCTGTAAGGCGCTGTAAAGTTTTAAGCGTCGGCGCATTCTTTATGAACAAAAGCGGCTATGTTTTCAATGAATATGTAACGGCAGACAGTGCGTCAACTATTGTAAACGTGCGGGTTGATAGTTTTAATTACCGCGGGCATAAATACCACGTCAATTCATTGATGAATAAAAACATTAAGGGATTCCAGTTTACCAATCAAAAGCAGGATTCCCTTTTAAGAGTCCGCATAAAAGACTGGCTTGTTCATAACCAGAAAGATTCGGTGCAAGCCGCGCTGCAGCAATACATGAAAATCGCCAAAGAACATTACCTGCCTGCAAATATTACGGCTGAACAATCAACAGGCCTCGTATACGACTATCCTGATTTTATGCGCTATAAGGAAATCGGAACCGAAGAACGCGAGTATTACAACCCGAATCAATATGATTATGAAAACCGAAGGACACAAATCGACACCGCCAATCAATACCTGAAAGTTATTGGCAACGACCAATATATCTATAACAAATATTTTGTTCCGGCCGAGCAACTTAACCATTCTTACGATACAATCGCCAGAAGCTGGGTCAATCCGACCGCAGATGCCGGTATGTTGAGAAATATATTTTATGCAGCGCTCGCGTTTTCAATCGCCGTATTTTCTTTCCGCGCCACATCCGGCAGAAACTGGCTGATTGCCCTTATTTCATTTGGCGTGCTCAATATGCTAACCGGATTGTTCAGCGCGATGGCCGGCACCGAAAAACTCTACCTTTATGTGAGTTGTATCATTGCAATTGCCATCATAATTTATTTTTTCGCCACTGTCGCTTCGGGAAAAGGAAAAAACATTTCCGGAGTTGTACTCAATGTGATTTTGTGGATCTTGCCGATAATTTTACCGTTGTTGTTTTACACCGGACTTGAAATTGCAAAATACGCGAGCGGCTATTATTCGTATGACCTCGATTATGAGATGAGAAGAAATGCTTTCCCGACCATTACGATGCTGATCGAGAGTTATGAACTGGTTTTTCTTATCAATATTCCGGTAGTAATCCTTATGATGTTGTATCTGTCGGTTGTGATTAAGAAATGGAAAGGTTTGGCTGAAAGCTGATTTTATTGAAATTTTGGTAATGTTTTTATGTAAAGCGCTTCGACTTTCTTCTTGCCCAATCGGTTTTCCGAAGAAAGGCAAGGCTCGATTTGATACTCGGATTTTCATTGAAACACTTGATTTTGATAAGTTCGCCAAGCGTATCGAAACCGTAATGTGCTTCAAGTTGTTCGAGCATCTTTTGCAAAGTGATGCCGTGCAGCGGATTGTTCTTATGTTCCATCCGGCAAAAATACGTAAATTAGAAGTCGTACATTAATGAAAGCAATGAAGAAAATATATTTTATCCTGATTTCAATCTTTATGCAGAATATGAATGCCCAAAACGAACCCCTAACTACAATTTATTTGTTCCGTCATGCGGAAAAAGCAGCAATGGCGGCCGATCCTGAATTATCAGAAGCAGGAAAACAACGGGCGCAATTCTGGATGCAGTATTTTGAAAATATTCCTGTTGACCTGATTTACAGCACGCAATACAAAAGAACGCAGTCGACAGCGTTTCCTTTGGCATCGAAAAAGGACTCGAATTAATCGCTTATTCGCCTGCAACATTAGATTTAAAAGCACTTGCGGCAGCCAATCCGGGAAAAATCATTGTAATTGTCGGACACAGCAATACGATTCCGAAACACATCAATCAGTTGCTTGGCACTGATAAATACAAAGACATCGACGAATCTGAATTCGGTAATCTTTATAGCATCAAAATCCAGGGAAACACCATCAACGACACACTTATCCATCCTTAAAATTGCGGTTTCGAACATTTGTGATTACCTTTGCCTTCCTATGCTGAAAACTGTAAATATCTTAAACAAAAGGGCGCGTTTCGATTACGAAATCATCGAAACGTATACGGCCGGAATTGTTTTGGCAGGAACCGAGATCAAATCGATCCGCCTCGGCAAAGCCAATATTACCGAGAGTTTTTGCGAATTTAATGAAGATGGAGAGCTTTTCGCGATCAACACCAATATCGATGAATATGCGTTCGGCAACCAATTCAACCATAAAGCCCGAAGCGAACGCAAGCTTTTGCTCAATAAACGCGAGCTGAAAGGCCTGGCGAAAAACGTGCAGGCAAAAGGATTGACGATTGTGCCGCTGAAATTGTTCACCAACGAAAAGGAATGGCGAAACTTGACATCGCACTTTGCCGTGGGAAGAAAACCTACGACAAGCGCGAATCGCTTAAAGAACAGGATACAAAAAGGGATATCGACAGGCTTAAAAAAGCTTTCCGTTAATTGCGGACGATTTTTCGGGTTACTTTTTTGCCGTCTTTTTCAATCGAAATCACATAAATTCCTGAAGCAAAATTGCTGGTATTTATGGTTTCGTTTTCTTTCACAGCCTTATTTTCATACACTTTTCTGCCCTGACTGTCGGTAATTATTACTGTAGCTTTATCAAGACCGTTGAAGCGGATTTCGGTATCAAACGGCACCGGATAAACCGTGACATTCTGCCCTGTAAAATCTTCAACACCTAAAATGCATGTCGATGCTGTTCCCGCTCCCGAAGAGAAAACGCCATTGATAACTTTCCAATTCTCCCAGCTGCCACCAGATCCGGTTTGCCAATCGCTGAGATTGAAATAATTCGTGCCGTTGGCAGTTCCGGGCACTTTGTAGACTTTTACGGCTTGTCCGCCCTGATTCCATGTAAGCGACGAACCAGACTGGCAGGTTTCAGGCAAATAACTGTCGTCGCAATTGGCCTGTGCGAAATAGGCGAATTCCTGATAATTCGGATAATCGCCGTAAACTTTTGCTTTTCCGGCCGCATCAATGCAAACGGCAACATATTCATTGGCTGCAATCCCGAACGAACGGATGCCTTCATCAGTCGCGATTCTGGCAAGAAAAGTCATCAAACGGCCTTTCCTGTCGGGATTATCGAAATGCGTATCCGTAATCGTATGGTTCAATATCGGAATATTGATAAAATCGTAAGCGCCAATCGTAACAGTATTGCCGTAAGGATTGCTCAAAGCCGTCGAAGAAGTTACCGAACCATTTTGTGCAGAAAAATAATGATCGCCCAAAATCGCCATTCCCGCGCTCGTGCCGCCAACCGGATAATGTTTCACATTGATGTGGTTATTGATGGCATCTTCGAGTGCATTGTCTTTGAAATAGGAAACATAATTGTATTGATCTCCGCCTGCAAACCAAATCATCTCGGCATTGGCAACTTTGTTCAATACATAAGGATTCGTAGCGCCTGCCGCTGAAGTAATCACAATCGATTCGACTGAATTGACCGTCACCTGGCTGGCCAAATCGCTGTAAATGTAATCGTTATAACCATCACTTCCGGAACAGCGTAAAATCAAAACATCACCTTCATCTGCCTGTTTCAAAAGCCAAACCATCGCATTATCGTGCTCGGTCGCGCCACCCATAAGACAGAATCCCGGAGATGGATTTGTATCGACATTAACCGGATTTCCTGTAAAATAACTGGTATAACCTTGAGCAAATCCGATAATTGGAAACAATAAAAAGAGTAGTATTTTTTTCATAAATCTAATTTTTATTTTCGAGTAAAGGCACAAACCGGAATTCCCCAAATTCATGCTTCTCAAACTGCGTTTCATTTTTGCGGATTAAAAGTGTCATGATCTGGTGTTCTTCGCCAAGCGGAATGACGAGCCTTCCCCTATTTTTAATTGCGCCATCAATGGTTTGGGGATTATCGGTGCACCGGCGGTAACAATGATGCTGTCGAACGGCGCATGATTCGGCAAACCTTTATAACCATCTCCAAATGATAAATGTTTCGGGCGGATTCCCAATTTCGGAAGCAGTACAGACGTTTGCTTGAAAAGTTCATTTTGTCTTTCGATGCTGTAAACTTTTGCGCCCATCATGCACAAAACCGCTGTCTGGTAACCTGAACCTGTACCAATTTCTAGGATTTTATCTTCTTTTTTTACTTCAAGCAATTGCGATTGAAAAGCAACGGTATAAGGTTGTGAAATTGTTTGCCCGGCGCCAATCGGAAACGCTTTATCCTGATACGCATAGTCTTCAAAACTCGAGTTCAGGAACAGGTGGCGCGGGAGTTTTTTGATGGCTTCGAGCACGTTTTTATCTGTAATTCCTTTTTCCTGCAAAACGCTGATGAGTTGATTGCGAAGTCCCTGATGTTTGGCTGTATCTTTCAAAATTGGCGGTGATTAATTTTGGTAAAAATAGTAAAGTAAATGAATTATGAAAGGTGAATTTAAAATTTTAAATCCGTCAAACTTTAAATGGTAAACTTTACGCTTTTAAACAAATAATCTTATTTTTGTTTGAAAATATACCAATATGTTAAAAGTGGGAGTTTTGGGTGCAGGCCACCTTGGAAAAATTCATTTGCGTTTGCTTCAACAATCTGAAAAATATGAACTCGTTGGTTTTTACGATGAAAACCACGAGAATGGCGAAAAGATTGCGAAAGAGTTCGGATACAAGCAATTCCATACCATCGCTACGCTGATTCACGCCGTTGATGTAATCGATATCGTGACGCCTACGCTTTCCCATTATAAATGTGCAAAAGTCGCCATCAAATCAGGCAAACACGTTTTTATCGAAAAACCAATTTCGAACACTGTCGAAGAAGCCGAAGAAATCATTGCGCTCGCCAACGAATACAAAGTAAAAGGGCAAGTCGGCCACGTTGAGCGTTTTAATCCGGCGTTCAAAGCCACCAAAGACATGATCGAGAATCCGATGTTTATTGAAACGCACCGTTTGGCAGAGTTCAATCCGCGTGGTACAGACGTTCCGGTGGTTTTAGATTTGATGATTCACGATATTGACGCAATTTTAAGCGTAGTCAAATCTCCTGTGAAAAATATCAATGCGAGTGGCGTTTCCGTAATTTCAGACACTTCCGGATATTGCTAACGCCAGAATTGAGTTCGAAAACGGTTGTGTTGCTAATTTAACGGCAAGCCGGATTTCACTCAAAAACATGAGAAAATCACGCTTCTTCCAAAAAGACGCGTATATTTCTGTTGATTTTCTGGAAAAGAAATGCGAAGTAGTGAAGATGAAAGACGCGCCTGAAAATCCAGGCGATTTCGATATGATTTTACAAAATGCAGAAGGCGTAAAAAAACAGATTTACTTTGCCAATCCCGAAGTCGAGCAAAACAACGCCATTTTAGACGAGCTCGAAACTTTTGCAGATGCCATCAACAGCAATACAACGCCAGTTGTGACTTTAGAACAGGGAACCGAAGCCCTGAGAGTCGCTTACCGCATCATCGATTGCTTCAAAAAATAAATTCCAATTTAAATTTCAATTTCAGATATGAAGAACATAGCCGTAATCGGAGCCGGGACAATGGGCAACGGAATCGCACATACTTTCGCGCAAAGCGGATTTATCGTTAAACTAATCGATGTTTCAGAAAAATCGCTTGATAAAGGCATGGCTACAATAGCCGGAAACCTAGACAGGATGGTTGCAAAAGGCACCATTTCCGAAGATGATAAACTTAAAACCATCGGGAATATCATTACTTACACAGACATTAAAGATGGCGTTGCTGGCGTTGATTTAGTGGTTGAAGCTGCTACAGAAAATGTCGATTTAAAACTCAATATCTTCAGGCAGCTCAACGACGCTTGTTCTCATAATACCATTCTGGCTACCAATACTTCATCGATTTCAATCACGCAGATCGGTGCCGTTGTGGCGCATCCGGAACGCGTTATCGGCATGCATTTCATGAATCCGGTGCCGATTATGAAACTGGTTGAAATCATCAGGGGTTACAATACTTCAGACGAAGTCACGAAATTAATCATGGATTTGTCTGAAAAATTAGGTAAAGTTCCGGTTGAAGTGAACGATTATCCGGGATTTGTTGCCAACAGAATTCTAATGCCAATGATCAACGAATCGATTGAAACTTTATACAACGGCGTTGCCGGCGTTTACGAAATTGATACCGTAATGAAACTCGGAATGGCGCATCCAATGGAGCCGTTGCAACTCGCAGATTTCATCGGACTCGACGTTTGTCTTGCGATTTTGCATGTCATGTACGACGGTTTCAAGAATCCGAAATATGCACCTTGCCCGCTTTTGGTGAATATGGTGCGCGCAGGAAAACTCGGCGTAAAATCCGGCGAGGGTTTTTATGATTATTCCGAAAGCAAAAAAGCAGAGAAAGTTGCGAAGCAATTCTCTTAATTAACAATCAATAAGTGGCCAAAATCATTCCTTTTCGCGCAGTCCGACCATCGTCAGATAAAGTTTCACTTGTAACTTCGCGTTCTTATGACGAATATTCGGCTGCAGAATTGGCGTCGCAACTCGACTTTAACCCGTTTTCATTTTTGCATGTATTGAATCCGGCTTATGTGAACCAGCAGAAAATCGGGCTCGAAAAAAGATTCAAGCTTGTCGCCCAGAAATACAACGATTTTAAGTCAGAGAATATCCTGATAAAAGAAGACAAACCGGTTTTTTATTTATACGAAATTCAATCGAAAGAGCGCATTTTCACCGGAATTATCGCCGGAACTACTATTGATGATTACAAATCCAACGTCATCAAAAAACACGAAGATACGCTGCAATACCGTGTTGAATTATTTAAGGATTATCTGCACCAAATTGGTTTCAATACAGAACCAGTTCTTGTAACTTATCCCGACAATGAAGCTTTAAGCGGTTGGATTATGGCAAAAAAGTCAATGCCGGCATTGTATGAATTTTCGACAACAAAAAGAAAAACATTCACTTTGGAAAATCGAAAGTAACGAAGACATCCAATGGCTGCAACAGCAATTTGAAATTATTGGTGATTTGTATATCGCCGACGGACACCATCGAAGCGCCTCAGCAGAGTTATTGTATGAACAGGATAAAGCTTCCGGCAACGAAAACCTCAAATATTTCATGAGCTTCCTGATTGCCGAAAGCAACGTGAAAATTTATGAATACAATCGTATCATCCGTGATTTGAACGGACATCCAAAAGAAGAATTCCTGCAGCTTTTGGGCGAGCATTTCTGGCTTAAAAACAAGGAACAGGAATTGTGGAAACCCACTAAAAAATTCGAATTCGGAATGTATTTCGATGGCGAATTTTACAGTCTTACACTAAAGGATGAATACAGTTTTTCTTCTGTATTAGAAAGACTTTGACGCGCAGATTTTATACGAAAAGGTGCTCAAACCAATTTTAGGCATTGAAGATTTACGCAATGACGAGCGCATCGATTATATCCCCGGAAAACAATCAATTGTGACCATCAAAGAAGTCGTTGATGAAGGCGAATTTGAACTCGGATTTATGCTTTTTCCAACCGGAATTTCAGAAATCAAGGAACTGGCTGAACCAAAACCTGATTATGCCGCCGAAAAGTACTTATATCGACCGAAATTCAGAAGTGGTTTGGTAGTTTATGAATTGTAGACTGAATAAAAAAATTGAAAAAAATGTCGATTGAAAATAACCTGCTTTTCATAAAAAAAAGCACTTCCCGCGGATGTTACGCTGGTTGCCGTTTCCAAAACCTGGCCTGTGTCAGATTTGATGGAAGCTTACAATGCCGGGCAACGCATTTTTGGCGAGAACAAAATCCAGGAAATGACCGAAAAATGGGAACAGATGCCAAAAGATACCGAATGGCACATGATTGGTCATATTCAGTCGAATAAAGTCAAATTTATGGCGCCGTTCGTAAGTTTGGTGCACGGCGTTGACAGTTTAAAATTGCTTGAAGAAATCAACAAGCAGGCTTTAAAAAGCAATCGCGTTATCAATTGTTTATTGCAAATACATATCGCTGAAGAAGACACTAAATTTGGTTTGGATGAAAGAGAACTCGACGAAATCTTAAATTCTGAAAAATTAAAAGAACTTAACAATATAAAAATCTGCGGATTGATGGGAATGGCGACATTTACAGAAAATCAGGCGCAAATCATAACGGAATTCCAAAATCTGAAAGTAATTTTCGATAAATACAAAAATCTGAAATCTGAAATCTGCAATCTCGAAATCCTGTCAATGGGTATGTCAGGCGATTACAAACTCGCAATTGAATGTGGAAGTAACATGGTTCGGATTGGAAGTAGTATCTTTGGAAATCGATAATTGCACAATATCAAAAATCAATTGCAATATCAAAAATCAAAACCAACCAACTTCTATATACGCCTATGCAATTAGCTGAACCAACTTTTGATAAGATTTATAATTTTGAAAATCGACTTGTTTGCTTTGCAGCTGAGTGTATTTTCTTCGTCAAGGGAGTATTTCCGACAAAGATTTTATATTTAAGCTGTCGCTCACTGTTAAAGAACTTAAAGAATCTAGAAATTCACTGAAAATTCTTGAATACATCAAAGAAGGCGACAACGATGAAAGGCAATGGCTTTTAAAAGAAGTAGAGGAAATAATCGCTATTGCCTCTAAGATGATTAGTAATAAAAAGAAATAATATAAGTCAGTTATTAGCTTCAATATCAATGATAAGGTGATTTTATTTTTAAAAATGATATTCCTTTTTGAACCTATTGAAATTGATTTTTGAAATTGATATTGATATTTTATATGTACGCAATACTCGACATAGAAACCACCGGCGGGCAATTCAACGAAGAAGGCATTACTGAAATCGCCATCTACAAATTCGACGGGCACGAAGTGGTCGACCAGTTCATTAGTCTTGTTAACCCTGAGAAACCAATTCAACCTTTTGTGGTAAAATTGACTGGGATTAATAATGCGATGTTGCGCTCGGCTCCGAAATTTTATGAAGTTGCAAAACGCATCATAGAAATCACTCAGGATTGCGTTTTGGTAGCACATAATGCCGTTTTTGATTATCGTATTTTGCGTACGGATTCCGTCGTCTGGGTTATAATTTCGAATCAAAAACCATTTGTACCGTTGAATTGGCGCAGAAATTAATTCCGGAACAACCGTCTTACAGTTTAGGGAAATTAGTGCGCGCTTTGGGCATTCCGATGGCAGACCGGCATCGTGCAAGCGGAGATGCTTTGGCAACCGTCAAGCTCTTCAAAATGCTTTTGGAAAAAGACATCGACAAAGAAATCGTAACCACATTCATCAAATTCGAAATCGAAAAAGGAATTGCCCCGAAATTGCTCGATATCGTCTGAAAGTTTGCCATCGCGAACCGGATTGTATTACATCCATAACGAAAAAGGCGAAATCATCTACATCGGGAAAAGCCGCAATATCCGCAAGCGCATCAACCAGCATTTTACAGGAACGACGAGCAAGTGCAAACGCATACAGGCCGAAGTTTTCAGGGTAACTTTTGAGGAAACCGGCAGTGAACTCATTGCAACGCTTAAGGAATCCGAGGAAATAAAAATCCACAAACCCGTTTACAACCGTGCCTTTAAAAAGACGGTTTTTACCTGGGCATTTACCTTGACAAAATTCGGAACGGATATCTTTCGCTGAAAATGCAGAAACAGACGCCCGTAAAAAAGAAATTGCGTTGTTCGCAAGCCAGCAACAGGCACAACGGGAATTGTTCAAGATTACTGAGCGCTATACACTCTGCCAGAAAATCAACGCTTTGGAAGAGGTGAAGACGAATTGCTTTCCATTTCAGATGAAAGCGTGTAATGGTGCGTGCATTGGGCAGGAATCGCCTGAAGAATACAATTTGCGCGTAACAGAATTTCTCGAAAAAGAGCAATTCCAGAACCAGAATATTGTGGTTTCCGACCGTGGCAGAAACGTCAACGAGCGCAGCGCCATCCTGATTGAAAACGGCATTTTCAGAGGTTATTGCTTTTACGACCTCAACTACCAGATCAATAATGTCGAAATATTGCGAAATCTTATTATTCCAATGCAGGCGAATCGCGATACCAAAAACATCATCCATTATTACCTGCAAAGAAATAAAGGCCACAAAATCATCTCTTTTTAAAGGATTTCGTAAATTTGAATATACCTGAAAAAAGCAGCTTGAATACGTCCAAAACAGAAAAGGCGAGAAAGAAATTCCACGAAATCATTTATGAAGCCGACACATTGCCCGGCAAATTATTTGATCTCGTGCTTATTTTCCTGATTTTAATCAGTATCGCAGCAGTAATGCTTGAAAGTGTCGCTTCAATTCAGGCTAAATACGGCAATGAACTCGAAATCGTCGAATGGATCATCACCGTATTTTTCACTTTAGAATACATAGGCCGCATCATCGCAGTAAAAAAACCACTTAAATACATTTTCAGTTTACAGGGAATTCTCGATTTATTGGCGACCATTCCGGCTTATATTGATTTAATTTTTCCGGGATTGCATTTTCTTGTTTCGATACGCGCGATCAGACTGCTTCGCATTTTCAGGATTTTAAAGCTCGGGCAATTCGTCGGTGCTTCTGACCAACTTGTTGAAGCACTCAAGAAAAGCCGCATGAAAATCGTCGTTTTCCTGTTCAGCGTTATCATCCTTTGCGTGATTCTTGGCACTGTGATGTATATCATCGAAGGCCCTGAAAGCGGATTTACAAGCATTCCGGTAGCAGTTTACTGGACAATTGTGACTTTAACGACAGTCGGTTTTGGCGATATCACGCCGCAAACGCCATTCGGGCAATTTGTCTCAATGGTGATTATGATTTTGGGCTACGGTATTATCGCTGTTCCGACCGGATTAGTGACAGCAGAATTTATGTCAAAAAGAACAGCTGACAACAACACGCAGGTTTGCCCGAATTGCAGTGCCGACCACCATCGCGATGATGCAGAATTTTGCTATCATTGCGGCCATTCACTCGAAAAAAAATGAAGTATTTAATCACTGTCATCGGGCCGACCGCCATTGGAAAAACTGCACTGGGCATTCAATTGGCGCAGCATTTTAAATGTGAAATCATTTCTTGTGATTCGAGGCAGTTTTTTAAGGAAATGAGTATCGGAACTGCCGCTCCGACTGTTGAGGAATTAGCCGCAGCACCGCACCATTTCGTTCACAACAAATCGATTTTTGATTGTTATACGGTTGGCGATTTTGAAAAAGAAGCCATTGTGAAACTCGACGAATTGTTTAAAACGAATGATTTCGCAGTAATGGTTGGCGGTTCCGGGTTGTATGTTGATGCTGTTTTAAAAGGATTTGACGATTTTCCGGAAATTGATATTGCCGTTCGTGAGAAAATTCAAAAGGAATATGAAATCTCCGGGATTTCATATTTGCAGGATAAACTAAAGGAGCTTGACCCGGTTTATTATGAATCGATTGTGAAAGAAAACCCGCAAACGCTTCAAAATCCACAGCGGTTAATGCGGTTTGTTGAAGTCTGTGTTGGCACCGGAAAACCTTATTCTTCGTTTTTGAAACAGAAGAAAAACCAGCGGAATTTTACACCAATCATCATCGGACTCGAGGCCGAAAGGCAAATCATGTACGACCGGATCAACCAACGTGTCGATTTGATGACAGCCGCCGGATTGTTGCCTGAAGCCGAAAAATTATATCCGCATGCAGCACTAAATGCCCTTCAAACTGTTGGTTACCGGGAGCTTTTTGATCATTTCGATGGAAAAACAAATCTTGATTTTGCCATCGAAGAAATTAAAAAAAATACGCGCCGATTTTCAAAACGCCAGTTGACATGGTTCAGGCGAACTGAAAATGCCAAGTGGTTTGATTACAAAACCGATGTTTTGGAAATTATTGATTTCATTCAATCTAAAATCTAAAATCTCAATTCTAAAATCTAAACATGCCAATAGCCGAAAACTTTACCTCGATTTTTTCAAAAGAATGGGAAATCAATTTCACGCAATGCACGCCGAACGGCTTGTTGAAATATACCGATTTGTGCAATATGCTGCAGTTGACAGCTGGTTATCACTCTGAAATTGGAGGCATCAGTTTCAGCGATATGCAGGAATTCAATCAGGCGTGGGTATTGAGCCGGATGCGGGTTGAGATCCTGGAATTACCGAAATGGCGCGACATCGTAACTGTAAAAACGTGGATTGTTTCTCTCGAAAATTCGCGTTCGGTGCGTGCTCTGGAAATGTATGTGAATGGTAAAAAAATCGTTGGATGTGAAACTTTCTGGGCGGTTTTCAATACGAAATTGAGGCGGCCGGAAGCACTCGCTTTACCAAGTGATCATTTTGAGAAATATCCTGATATTTTTTCTACAGTTGAAAGAGTGAAAAAAGTAGTGATTGCAGAAAATAATGAACTCGTTGGCCAACGTGAAGTTGTAATTTCTGATTTAGATATTGTAAATCACGTAAATAATGTAAAATATTTGGAATGGATTCTTGATTTGGTAGAACCTGATTGGATTTTAATGCAAGAATTACAAAGTTTCGATATGAATTTCATGAAGGAATTGGTGTTTGAAGATGACGTTTTAATTTATGGTTCAGAAACTGAAAATAGCGATGTCTTTTTGATTGAAAAGGATGAAAAGGCTTGTTTTGCACTGCAATTAAACTGGAAGTAATTTTTTACCGCAAAGGCGTCGAAGATTACCGCGAAGTTCGCAAAGCTTTACGTTGAAAGTAATTTATAATTCCACTACTCCCATAGCCCGGATAGCAACGGTTATCCTTTTGCCGCCTTATTTAGGCGGGAAAAGATATTAGTGGATAGCCGGATTGGCTTCAAAAAAAAAAGCCCCGGTTTCCCCGAAGCTTTTGATTTATTCTGCAACTTTGTTTTTTACTACCAAACGGAAACCTTCGCCGTGGATGTTGAGGATTTCGACATCTTCGTCTGGTTTGAGGTATTTTCTGAGTTTAGCGATATAAACATCCATACTTCTGGAAGTGAAGTAGTTGTCGTCTCTCCAGATTTTGGTCAGTGCCAGTTCACGCGGCATTAGGTCGTTTTCGTAAATGGCGAGCATTTTCAATAGCTCATTTTCTTTTGGCGACAATTTGATCGGCTCTTCGTCTTTGAAAGTCAGGAAACGCAGTTTTGAATTCAGGTGGAAATTTCCGATTGTGAATTCAAATTTCGTTACGTCTGTTTTGCTGTCTGATGCTTTTCTCTGGATGATGGCTTTGATTTTCATCAACAAAACTTCAGAATCGAATGGCTTGTTGAGATAATCGTCTGCGCCGACTTTGTAACCTTTCAACACGTCTTCCTTCATGGATTTCGCGGTAAGGAAAATGATTGGCACATCTTTGTTTTTTTCACGGATTTCTTTGGCAAGCGTATAACCGTCTTTGTACGGCATCATTACGTCAAGTATGCAAAGGTCGTAAGTATCTTTCTTGAATTTCTCGAAACCTTCCATGCCGTTTTTAGCCAAAGTGACGTCAAAATCGTTAAGAATTAAATAATCTTTCAGGATTGAACCGAAGTTCGGATCATCTTCAACTAAAAGAATCTTCTTGTTTTCTGTTTCCATATTTTAATTTATTAATGGTATTTTTAAAATGAAGGTACTGCCCTTCCCCTTTTCACTCTCTACTGATATCTGACCATTGTGGTCGTCTACGATTCGTTTTACGTAGGCTAACCCGAGTCCGTGGCCTTGACATTATGCAGATCGCCGGTGTGTTCGCGGTAGAACTTCTCGAATATTCTTTTTGTGCCACTTTGCTCATTCCGGCGCCGTGGTCTTTTATTTTAATGATGACAAAATCTTTTACATTTTCGGTGTAAAGGTCGATTATCGGCCTTTCCGGCGAGTATTTTATTGCGTTGTCAAGGATATTTACGATTACGTTGGTAAAGTGTACATCATTCAACAATGCGGTTGTGCGTTTGGCATTGAAGTGCGGATTGATAACACCTTCACGGTCTTCAATAATCAGGTTGACATGCTCCATGGCGTCTTCGATGATCTCGTGGATATCGATTGGCTCTTTGGTGATTTCGAGTTCTCTTTTTTCGAGTTTTGAAATCCGCAAGACATTTTCAACCTGTGCGTGCATTCGCTTATTCTCATCTCTTATCATTTGAAGATAGCGCTGTGTTTTTTCGCGGTCTTCGATAATTTTCGGATTCTTTATCGCATCTAAAGCCAGGTTTATCGTTGCAATCGGCGTCTTGAATTCGTGCGTCATGTTGTTGATGAAATCGGTCTTGATTTCTGAAATCTGCCTTTGCTTGATGAGTTGGCTCAGTGCGCTGCTGTAGGCGATGATAATAATCAACGTAAAAACGACTGATAAAATTGTTATCGAAATCAGCTCAGAAAAAAGAAATTTCTTCTTTTCCGGAAAACTGACGAGTAGTCGGTATTTGCTGTTGCCTTCTGCATCGACTAAAATCGGGATAGAGAAAGTTGCGTTTTTATCGAGCTTGAACTTATCTGATTTGATTTTCGTTGCGAGTCCGTTGCTGTAAATGGCAAATTCGAATGGCGTATTAACGTCGGCCTGCTTTAACTCTTTCGCCAGCATTTTCACGAGCCTGTCTTTTGAAATCCTGTCTTTCAGTGATTTGGTTTCTGCAATTTCCCTGAAGAACATATCGAATTGTGCCTTATCGAGGATTTTCACCCTGCGGATGGTCACGTCTGGTTTTACATTATGCTGTATATCAGATTTATCAATGGCGCTTCCTGAATAGATTTCGGTTTTGCTTTTTGAAACAATACTTTTGGCTTTCAGGATAGAATCTTTTTTCTTGTCAAAGAACGAAGGCATCTGGTAATCGTCGGCGATGATGCTGCTCGAATAAATGATGGTTTCGTTGGTCATCCGGTTGTTCTGCACGAGCATAAAATTGAGCAGCTCTGTAGTTTTCGGATCCTTCCCGATACTATCTTTTAACTTGTTATATTCGTTAATCAGGCTGTATGTTTCCTGCTGCTGTATGTCTTCGGCAACATTGTCAATGACTTGCTTTACGTGATATTTGAATTGCTCGTCGTTGTTTTTCAGGGAAGTATTTATCAGATACAGCTGAACCAGAATTATCCCAATCAGGGAAAGGCTCATCAGAAAAACAAGTAAGCGAAACAAGGTTTTATTCATCAATCACAAAATTAACATTTTAACATTTGTTCGTGTAATACATTAACCAAACATTAACATCTTAAAGAAGTTTTAATGAATCTGTAATTCCTGGTAAATTTTATTTACCTGTAGCTTAGTATTTTCGGGGAAATATTTTCGATAACGAAGTCACTTTTGGCGATTTTCATTTCGTCTGACCATTGATTTTCAATGCGTTTCAGGATGGATTCGCGGGAAGTGTTATCGCGGTGCATGACCCTTTCGATTCTGATTTCTAAAGGTGCGGTAACGGTGATGATTTTGTCGCAGTCGAGGTAACTGCCGCTTTCAAAAAGGATGGCGGCTTCGCGGATGACGAAAGGTAATTTCTTGAAGTTTTCAAGCCATTCTCCAAAATGGATTTTAACTAAAGGATGTATGATGCGATTGAGCTGTTGTAGTTTTCCGGGATCATTAAAAACGATATTGGCGAGTAACGAACGATTGATGCGGTTGTCTTCGATAATCTCTTCACCGAAATTTTCTCTGATCTGCGCAATGGCTTCAGCAGTTTCAGAAACTTCTTTGGCCGCAGCATCTGCAATGTAAACCGGAACTCCGAGTGCTTCAAACAGTTGTGCAACGGTTGTTTTTCCGCTGCCAATACCGCCTGTAAGTCCGATTATTTTTGCCATGGCTTCTTTTTAATCGTTGTTTTGAATTGTATAAAATACCGTCTCTTATACAAAATCAAAGCTTTAACAATTTTTACGGCGTTCCCGTAACCAAGTAATTCATTTTTTTATTAGGGAAGCAATTACCCCTTCCCTGAAGGCAAAATACAAATTTTTTCGACAGGTTGTGTTGCGGGAAAGCCGTAAAAATTCTTAAATCTTTTTGCGCAATCGATTATGATATCTCTTTCCGCTAAATTATTTTTTAAAGAATAATTCAGGGAAAACTTTTTCAGGATTTTTCTTAAACAATCCAACCATAACGAAGGATTTCAGGAAACCAAACCCATAACCGTAAAACTGGATTACGACTGCAATTAAAGATAGAAATCCTATTTTAACGCTTTTGTTGGATATAATTGACGAAAGGAAAAGTAATGCGAAATAGCATCCGTAAAGCAAAAGTAATATCTTACTTCCTGCTGCTAACAAAATCAATGCAACAAGAAATCCCAAGTCAAAAACCGTTGGAAAGAAAAACGTGAGTTTGCGATGTTCAGGATACCAACTGTTCAATATTGGCCGGGCTTTACCGAATTTATTAACCTGCTTATAAAATTTAGACCAGTCGATTCTGCGTTTATGGTAAACGTAGGCGTGCAGCAATAATTTCGTTTCAAAGCCAAGATTCCATAATCGGATTGATAAATCAGGATCTTCACCGGGGTGGATATTTCCAAAACCTTCCGGATGCTTCAAATGCTTTTTTAGAAAGTCCCATATTGAAACTCCGCGGCTGGAATTTATGTATTTTTTCAGATCCACCGCGAATTCCGCCAGTAGTAAGAAAAGAAGTCATGGCGAAATTGATAGATTTCTGAACGTCTGAAAAAGAATCGAGTGCGCGTCTGGACCGCCAAAACAATCGGCGTAGTTTCCAGAAAGTGCGCGGTCAACTTCACTTAAATATTCTTTCGGAATGATGCAATCGGAATCAAATATGATAAAATAATCGCCTTTGGCTTTTTTCATACCGAAATTCCTTGAATCTCCCTGGACCAGAATTGGGTTTGGAATAATAGGAAATTTGCAGTTTTTCGGAGAATTCTTTCGCGATATGCTCACAGGTAATTGTGGAACCGTCTTCAATAATAACAACTTCAAAAGGTTTCCCATAATCGGATCCTGTCAGGCTCGACAGCAGTTCGCTGACCTCGTCAGGGCGATTGTATACCGGAATGATGAGTGAGAATTGCATTCGCAGAAATTTCAGCAAAGATAAACCTTATAAAATAAAAAAGCCACCCCGAAGGATGGCTTTTCATATCGTCTGCCAATTTGGTTATTCTTTGATAACTTTAATTGTTTTAACCTGACTGTCTGCAGTAATTTTTACTACGTAAGTTCCGGCAGATAATTGCGACATATCTATTTGGGTCTGATTTGCATTCATAGTTTTGGCAATCACTTGTTGCCCAAGCAGATTGTAAACCGCAACATTGGTAATGTTTTGTGTGTGATTGAAATTCAACACATCTTTTACAGGATTCGGAGAATAAGAGAATCCTGCGAATGGTGTATCACCAACTGCTGCTTCAGCAGAAAGCACTCTAAGTAAGAAAGTTCCCTGCTCAGTAGCACTAGACCAAACCTGAACATAGTAAGTAGTTCCAACTGTCAAGCCAGTAAGGTTTTCAGTAGTAGCTGCAACAAGATTCGAATTACATGTACCTGTAACCGGCACTAATGCATCACAAGTACCTGAATAGATGTTGAAGTTTAATGAAGTCATCGTTTGATTTTCGCAAGTAACATCAGCTGTATCAGCACCAGCTACGAATGAGAACCATACATCCTGAATACTTCCGAAAGTATCACATGATGGCTGAAACGGACTTACATCTCCGAAAGAGTTGTCTGAAGTAGTGTTAGAACCGTCAGTCGGGACGTTTAAGGCAGAATCACAAGTCTGGTTGTCAACAGCCGGTGGCGTAACCGGAGCACAGGTAATTTCCATAGCAAAGCTTCCGTTACTGAAATCAGTATAACCTCTTACATCAATGTAATAAGTTGTAGTTCCATCGGAATGAAAGTTGACATACGACTGTCTGCCCAATGGACAGACATGAGTCGTCGTTACCCGCAACAGCAGTAAGGTTACCGCTTTCGCCTGTGTAAACTAATACCGCAGTATCGTATCCTGAAAGACAAAAGCCTAAAGTAACCGTTGATGGTTCACCATTTCCGGTAAATTTATACCAAACATTCCTGCTGGTTCCTGTAACACCAAATCCAACCGGAGCAGAAGCTTCATCAATGGTAGCCAACGTGGTATTACCAGTATAAGTCATTGCACATTCTACCGGAATTGCATCTGCAAAGTTGTCATTTATTGGGGGACAAGCTGTTTGATTTTGAGCCGGACTTGTCAATACACATGTATTGTCATCATCATTTGATACAGTAAAAATGACAGGTGTATTATTTGGATAAGGTTCAGAAAGTCGCCGCTCCTGCTTCTGTAAGTGTTTGTGGCGCACTTCCCTGATCATCAGCAATGGTG
Organism: Flavobacterium sp. 3HN19-14; assembly: GCF_051373205.1. Classification (NCBI taxonomy): domain Bacteria; kingdom Pseudomonadati; phylum Bacteroidota; class Flavobacteriia; order Flavobacteriales; family Flavobacteriaceae; genus Flavobacterium; species Flavobacterium sp. 3HN19-14. The sequence goes on along the minus strand of NZ_JBPPZT010000001.1, from coordinate 1,990,863 downwards.
TTAGAAACGGCAGTTCCCATATCGGTAATCTCAACTTTTACATTGAATTGCTCGCCATTGGCACAGTCAGAAACAACAGTGTAAGTTACCGTTGCATCTGTACAGGTAGGAAGGCACTGGATTTGGAAAGTATGGGTTTTAGCATCTGTACCTTCACCATCAAGCAAGAAATAATAAGTTGTTCCTGCTGTTAATGTACCGATAGCATCAGTTCCCGCTCCATTATTATCGTCAATACATATCCACCCGGTTGCGTCACATGACCCTGAAGCTTCTTTGTAAAAATAATCGATGTAACCTCCGGTAGCTGAAAGCACTTCCAATGTATAATCGCCGGTTTCTGCCGGTGTAAAGCTGTAAATCAACTCTGTTTCCGGCGTATTCCATCCGCAGCTAAATGGGTTCCAGGCACCGTTACCAGCTACAATTTCTGCAGTAGTCGGCTCATTACAAGTTGCAATGACAGTCGCGTTCGCACAATTTGGCGGACATGTTGCCTGAGTTTGTACCGGGCTCGTTAAAGTACAATCTGAATCTTGTTCGTTGGCTACTGAAAAAACAACCTGAGTTCCGTTCGCAAAAGGCCCAAATAGTACAGCTCCCGGGGCAGTAACAATCTGAGGCGCACTACCCTGGTCATCAGAAATTGCGATAGAAGTTGCAGATCCCATATCGGTAACCTCAACGCTTACATTAAATTGCTCTCCATTGTCGCAATCAGAAACTACTGTATAAGTGGCCGTTGCCGGTGAACATGCAATAACTGACCAAGCCAATGTAAATGTCCCTTCTAGTGGTACTGGGCTAAAACTACTAGTATAACCGTCTTCAAGCCAATAAAATGTTTGGTCAGTTCCTGTTTCATTTTTCCAGGTGACTGTAGTGAAGTCGCTGTCGTCGAAACAAGCGACTTCAGTTCTATTGTCGCAATCGCCATAAAAAGCCTTATTGGCAGAATCGAAATCATTTGCAGTCTGGCCTATTGTAATTGTAGAACCATTCGGTACTAAAATGGAATAAAACAAATCCGGAGAAACATTATCTATTATCGCACCGGAATTATTACAAAAGGTAAGCTCGTCATTTGCTGCACCGACCGTAGTACCCGAAAACGGTGATGACAGCGTTGCCAAATCGATTGCTTCTGCGCAGGTTTCACCAGATTGTGCCCGTGCACTCCAATTGGTAAAAGCAAGCAAAAACAATAAAATTAAAGTAATTTTTTTCATTAGTTTTTCGTTTAAAGTTATAGTGGACTAAACTACAAAAAAATCTTAAATAATTACTTCAACATCAATCAAATTAGGTGCATTTTTATTAATTATAGAAATAATTCTCTGCTTTTTAAGACATAATCAAAATAAAAGAAGTTTTATCATAAAAAAAGCCTTTGAATGATCAAAGGCTTGAATTGTTTTCAATGATTTCTGACTATTTGATACTCTCGACCTCAACCAATTCATTGGCATCTTTTTTATAATCGACGCCATTTACGTCGAAACCAAACAGATTGTAAAAATCTTTCCTGTAACCTTCAAGGTCACCAATTTCGGAGAGATTTTCTGTAGTTGCTTCTTTCCATAAAGCAGAGGACCTGGTCATGAACATCATCGCGCATTTCCCAATCATCAATCCTGATCCTGCCTTTATCATCTGTCGGCACTTCATTTCCTGAATATAATCTTTGCTGATAAAGTCGCTGGATTTGCTCAATTGTTCCTTCATGCAACCCTTTCTCTTTCATAATTTTGTATAAAAGCGAGATGTATAACGGAATCACCGGAATTGCAGAACTCGCCTGCGTCACCAACGCTTTATTTACCGAAACATAAGCCTTTCCGCCGATATCTTTCAAATCATCCGTAATCGAAAAAGCAGTTGCTTCCAGATCGTCTTTCGCGCGGCCGATAGTTCCTTTTCTGTAAACCGGCTCAGTCACTGCAGGCCCGATATACGAATACGCAACCGTAATCGCGCCCGGCGAAAGCAGGTTTTCGTCTTTCAAAGCTTTCATCCACATCGACCAGTCTTCGCCACCCATTACGACAACCGTATTTTCGATGTCTTCTTCGTTGGCTGATGTTATTGAAATTTCAGAGACTTTTCCGGTGTGAAAATCAACAGTCTTATTCGTAAATGTATCGCCAATCGGCTTTAAAACCGAACGGTGCAGGACGCCCGTTACCGGATGCTGCCTTACCGGAGAAGCGAGGCTGTAAATCACAAGATCAATTTGACCCAAATCAGCTTTTATCAAATCGATTGCCTGTTGTTTTACTTCATTCGAAAAAGCGTCGCCATTGATACTTTTTGCATATAAACCTGCTGCATGCGCTTCTTTTTCAAAAGCGGCAGAGTTGTACCAGCCCGGAGAAGCCGTTTTGCCTTCCATTGGCGGCTTCTCAAAAAATACGCCTATAGTAGCGGCATCAGAACCAAAGGCAGAAGTTATCCTTGATGACAAGCCGAATCCTGTTGAAGCGCCAATAACCAGTACTTTTTTTGCACCGGCAATAGCACCTTTTGATTTCACATAATCAATTTGATTTTTCACATTTTGTGCCGCTCCGTCGGGATGTGCAGTCGTGCAGATAAAGCCGCGCATTCTTGGTTCTATGATCATAAATTTGTTTTTTTATTTTATATAAAACGAATCTGGTATTACAAAGATAGCCTGTTTTTTCAGTTCAACAAGGCTTTTGCATGATTTATGGCAGAGTCGGAAATGTTCTTTCCGGAAAGCATTTCGGCGATTTCAGAAACGCGCTCTTCTCTCGATAATAATTTCAGTTCTGACACGGTTTGTTCGCCTGAAACCGATTTGAATACCTTGAAATGTTCATCGCCTTTTGCAGCAATCTGCGGTAAATGCGTAATCGCGAAAACCTGCATGTCCTGACTCATATTTTTCATGATTTCTGCCATTTTATTGGCAATTTCGCCTGAAACACCCGTATCAATTTCGTCAAAAATGATTGTCGGCAATTTTGAATATTGGGAGAGAATCGCTTTTACGGCAAGCATGATTCTTGACATTTCCCCGCCCGAAGCGACTTTTTTCAGCAAGCCGAAATCGGAACCTTTATTAGCAGAAAATAAGAATTTGAGTTCGTCTTTTCCGTTGGAAAAATAATTTTCAGAAGGCGATAATTCAATATTGAAACGCACATTCGGCATACCTAATTCTGATAAAATTTCAATAAGTTTTCCCGATAAAACCGGAATGGCATTTTTACGATTTTGTGTAATTATAGTTGCATTTTCATCTAAATCGGCTTTCTTCCCGGAAATCTGTGTTTCAAGATTTTTAATGGCTGATTCAAGATTTTCGACAGAAACGACTTTGCTTTCGAGTTCATTCTGAATTTGCAACAGTTCATCAATCGTAGCAACCTGGTGCTTTTTCTGAAGATTATAAATCGTCTGCAACTGGTTGTTGACCAATTCCAATTGCGTTGGGTCATCGATGAGTTTTTCGCTTGTAAGATTCAATTCTGAAACTACATCGTCAAATTCAATCAACACACTATTGATGCGTTCCGATAAAATTGAAAATTCCGGTGAAAGCGAAGCAATTTTCTGCAGTGAAGCTTTAATTTCCTTCAGGTTCTGTAAAACACCGAATTGCTCATTGTCTGCAAAAGACAACGATTTGCTTAAATTCTCTTTAATAAATTCGACATTATTGAGCTGTTCATAAATGCTTTCGAGGTTTTCCTGTGCACCTGAAACAAGTTTGGCATTTTCTAATTCTTCGTATAAAAAAGTGTTGTAATCTTGTTCTTTTCTCGCATCTTTTAAATCAGCATTTAAATTTTCGAGTTCATTTTTATCAGCTTTCAATTTTCGCAAAAGCGATTCAAACGCAACAACATTTTGCTGATTTCCGGCAATCGCGTCGATGATTTCAAACTGGATTTTCTCGTCTGACAATTCCCGTGTCTGGTGCTGCGAATGGATGTCAATCAGGAACAATCCCAAATCCTGCAATTCCTGCAGATTTACCGGACTGTCATTAATGAATGCGCGGGATTTTCCTGTCGGAAGGATTTCGCGGCGAAGGATTGTAATGTCTTCGTAATCGAGATCGTTCGCCTCAAAAAAACCTTTTAAATGATAGGCTGAAATCTGAAAATGCGCTTCAATGACGCACTTTTCTTCTTTATTTTTAAGGGATGAAAGATCGGCGCGTTTTCCCAAAACCAATCCCAATGCGCCCAGAAGTATTGATTTTCCTGCTCCCGTTTCACCGGTAATAATGGAAAAGCCGCCGGAAAAATCAATGGATAATTTTTCAATCAGCGCAAAATTCCTGATAGACAACGAAGTAAGCATGGTGCGTTTTTAAATTCAATACTGCAGCAATTTAGGAAAAAAATCCTAAAGCTTTACCGCCGACCATTTTGAATTGTTGATTGGAGAAAGTTTGCCTAATTCCTGAGTTAAATCGGCAATATCAACTGTCGGGCTTCCTGAAAAAATGGAAACGATTTCATCTGCTTTGGCGTCAAAAAATACCCTGGTAAGGAATGCATTCGGTCTTAAAGCATATATTTTTTCAAGGTTCATGATGGCGTCTTTGACTTTTTGCTTTCCTCCTTTTACATTCTCGCTCATGATATCCAGACCCTCAGAATGATAAGAATATAAAGTTTCACGGATTGGCGCAAAAGTATTCGAAATCAAATCATTGATCAAAAAATAACGGTTTTGGTTGCCGTCAATCTGGCTCCATCCCTTAAATCCTCCTGTTTGTGCTGTACTTGCAACGGCTTGCGCCTGTGCGTAAAAATCAGAACCGCCCATTGGAGCAAAAGTATCGGCATCCATTCCAATTATAATGTAACTGTAGAAAGCAAGCACCGAAACCAGATTGGAATCAAAAGTATTCGGGTCGAAAATAAGTTGTTCAAACTCTGTATAACGGAAAGAAAACTCCTTGTCATTGAAATTAAAAACCGGTGAAGAATAAGTAGAATTAAAACTCGGGCGCGACGATTGCACCTGAATTGTTGCTACAAACTGGTCTGAGCTATAAGAAGAAACACTTATAAACATTGAACATTCGATACGCTCTTTCTGTTTATAAGTCTGGTTGGTCACTTTGTCTTGTTGACGAACTCGTTAAGTGATTTTTCAAGTGTCTTAAAAATCTGCCTGTTGGTTGTCGTAATCTGGTCAGCGTTGACCTGGACAGTGCAATTAAGTTCCTGGAATTTGCGATTCCGAAAAACATTAACAAAAAGAAAACCAGTATTTTATGCATAATGATTGATTACTTTATTTAGGATATCTGCGGCTACTTCTTCCTTCGATTTTAACTCCATCGGCTCGGTATTTTCAGCGCGGTCAATGAATGTGATTTTATTGGTTGGTTTCCCAAAACCAGCGCCTTCGTCCTGAAGTGAATTTAAAACTATCAAATCTAGGTTTTTTTTCCGGATTTTCAATTTTGCGTTTTCAATTTCGTTTTCGGTTTCGAGCGCGAATCCGATTAAAAACTGATTCTTTTTGATTTCGCCCAGCGATGCCAGAATGTCTTTTGTCTTTTCAAGTTCGATTGTAAAATCTGCCTTCGTTTTTTTTATCTTCTGTTCTGCCACAACTTTTGGCCTGTAATCTGCAACCGCGGCAGCGGCAATAGCCACATCACAGGAATTATAATGCGCGTGACAGGCTTCGTACATTTCTAAAGCTGACGTTACATGAACAATTTCAATGTGCGGTTTGCTGATTTTCAAATGTGTCGGACACTGAAATCAAAACCACAGAAGCACCAAGTGCTGCAGCCTTTTCGGCAATATCATAACCCATTTTCCCGGACGAATGATTTCCTATAAAACGCACAGGATCTATGGCTTCGTATGTCGGACCTGCAGTAATTAGTATTTTTTTTCCTTTCAGGGGCAATTTGCTTTCGATATCGGCTTCAAGGAAAGCCACGATATTTTCTGGTTCTGCCATTCGGCCTTCTCCTGAAAGTCCGCTTGCAAGTTCACCGGATTCAGCGGGAATGATAATATTTCCGAAACTTTTCAATGCATTGAAACTCGCCAAAGTCGACGGATGTTTGTACATATCCAAGTCCATCGCCGGAGCAAAATAAACAGGACATTTCGCCGATAAATAAGCAGCTAATAAAAGATTGTCGCAGGTGCCGTTGGCCATTTTCGACATCGTATTAGCCGTTGCCGGTGCAATGACCATCAAATCTGCCCAAAGGCCTAAATCGACGTGGTTGTTCCAGACGGCATTCTCGTCATCTTCATTATAAAACGAAGAATGAACGGGATTTTTGGAGAGCGTGGACAATGTAAGCGGCGTTACAAAATCCTTAGAAGCAGGCGTCATGATCACCTGGACATGTGCGCCTGCTTTTATGAAAAGTCTCACTAATGTTGCAGTTTTGTAAGCGGCAATTCCACCAGAAACGCCCAGTAATATTTTTTTTCCGCTTAAAACTGACATATAGTTTTTATTTTGTAGAATCTCTGTGGTAGATTTTGTTGTCTAGCCATTCCTGAACTGCCAAAGCGTGTGGTTTTGGCAATTTTTCGTAGAATTTAGAAACTTCGATTTGCTCTTTATTTTCGAAGATTTCTTCAAGACTGTCATTATAAGTCGCAAATTCTTCCAGTTTTTCTGTCAGTTCTTTCTTGATTTCAGAATTGATCTGGTTTGCTCTTTTAGCCATAATCGTGATTGCCTCATATACATTGCCGGTTGGCTCTTCAATTACGGTTTTGTTGTAAGTGATAGTGTTTACCGGTGCATTCGTCTTTTTTAAATCCATGACTTTTTATTTAGAATATTGTTTTAAATCTGTTTCAATTTTGGCCAGCATTTCGTCAGCCTCTGCTTTGTATTTGGTGTCTGCTTTAAATTTTATCAGGTTATTGTATGCCGTTTTGGCTAAAGTAAGCCTTTCCGCCATTCTCGCCTGAATACTGTTGATCGCCAATTTGTAGGCCGAATCAAATCTTAAATAAAGCGCGTCTTCCTTGTAAGGTGTTCCCGGAAAATCGGCAATGAAATTATCAAAAGCTACTAAAGCCGAAGGATAATCCATAATCGTATTGTATTGCTTTGCGATTTCAAAAGCCTTTTTCTCCAGTTTTTCTCTCAATTTTTTTGCAAGTTCATTTGCTTCGCCCATGTACTGTGAATTCGGGTAATTGTCGATGAAAGACTGTAATTTATCAATCGCTTTGTATGTATCAACTTGGTCTAAACTGTATCTCGGCGACAAGTAAGAATAGCTTTTTGCTCCTAAAAACGAGGCTTCTTCCATCTTTTCGCTTTTCGGATAACTCGATGCAAAGCTTTCAAACTGGAAACCTGCAGAATAATATTGTTTCGTATTGTAAAATGATTTGGAATACATATAAAACATCTTTTCTGCCTGCGGTTTTCCGCGGTAAGCCGGCGCAATCTGCTCGAAAAGTCGTATCGCTTTGGTGTATTTGCCTTTTTCGTACATTTTTGTAGCTACGTCAAACTTCAGACCTACATCTTCAGATTTCAATGCTCTTTGGTATGGACTGCAGGCACTTAGCGCAACGACGACAAGCAATAAGGCAAAAATTCTCTTCATTTTTTGTATTGGATTTTGTTGATTTCATGCAGATTCCCGATTGAAAAAAAATCCCGAAATCACGGGAGCAAATTTAGTTATTAATTGCAGACTACAAAACATTTTTTTTCTGTTGTAAATAAAGGGTTTAAAACAGATATAAGTTGCTAAAGAATTGCTAAAATTTTATGGAAAATTGATTAACACGAATTGCACAAATTCTCACCAATTAATTCGCAGAAATTTGTGTAATCCGTGTTTGATTTTTATTAATTATGGTTTTTTTTGACGAATGAATGAATTCTCCCGGCCAATTCATCATCAACCGAAACCAACGGCAGCCTGACGGTATTTTCAGACAGGCCTAAAACTTTGTGGATTTCTTTCACACCAGCCGGATTTCCCTGTTCGAAAATCATGTCAATTGAATCTGCGATTTTGTAATGTAAAGCGTATGCTTCATCAACTTTTTTAGCCAATCCGAGGCGTACCATTTCTGAGAATTCTTTCGGAAAACCTTCGCCAATTACTGAAATTACTCCTGCCCCACCAGCCAGTACAATCGGAAGCGTTACCATATCGTCACCCGAAATTACAAGAAAATCTTTCGGTTTGTCCTGAATCAGTTTCATCGCCTGGACGATATCTCCGGCAGCTTCTTTTACACCAATAATATTGCTGAAATCATTCGCCAGACGGATAATTGTAGCCGGCAAAACATTACTCGCCGTTCTTCCCGGAACATTATATAAAATCACCGGCAGCGGCGAAACTTCGGCGACAGCCTTAAAATGCTGGTAAATACCTTCCTGTGTTGGTTTATTATAATAAGGAGAAACGGATAATATCGCGGAAAAATGCGTGAAATCGCGGGTTTTCAATTCCTCAACCACTTGTGCGGTATTGTTGCTGCCAACGCCTAAAACGAGTGGCAATCTGCCGTTGTTGGCTTTTACAATGGTGTCAATAACCAATTCCTTTTCATCATTCGTAAGTGTTGCCGGTTCGCCAGTTGTTCCTAAAACGACCAAATATTCAACGCCGCCATCGATGACAAAATTGACGATTCTGGTCAGGGCTTCCGTGTCTACGGAAAAATCTTTTTTGAAAGGCGTAACGAGTGCAATTCCGGTTCCGAAAAATGATGGCATGGTCATATTTTGTTTAAAATTTTGAGGTATCTGAATAATTCGTCGGTAAAAACTTTGTAATTCTCGGCAATCGTACTGATCATAAAGTGGTTCAGCCTTTTGTCTATGGTTGAAAAACCGACTTTAAATCCGGCTTTTGTCGTGCAACTTACCAATAGCAATGCGGCTTTTTCGACATCATAATAATTGATGAGCAAATCGAAATCTTTTTTCATGAAAGCCTTCACATCTTCATTTATGATTTCGGCGTCCCAGCTTAAATCTTTAAGACTGAAAGTCGTATGTGCAAAAGTTTCGTTTTTTTTGATTTTGTCGCGATAAGCTAAAAGCGTAACATCAGCTTCATGGATTCCGTTGGCGATTAATTCACTGATAAGATTTTCTGTTTCAGTAAAATAGCTTTCATCAATTAAAATCCCGACCGTCCTGATGCTTTCGTTTGAAAATTCATTCTTAACATTGGACAGGCTTTTTTTTAACTTTCTTTTTAAGAAAAAATCTTTAAAAAATTTCAGAAACATAGTACTTTTACCGGATTACAAATTTAATTAAATTCAGCCGTATTTTCGATGGTAAATCTAAAAAAGTATAACGTTTTATCGCGTCATTTTGTTTTATTCTTAACATTTCTGGTTTTTGCGGCTTGCGGAAGTCAGCACAACACCATCACAGAAATAAAAGGAAAGCAAATCGGCATTACCGATAAAAGTTCCCAGACGCCTGCGATTGAAGATTTTGTAAAACCGTATCGCGAAAAACTAGATGCCGACTTAAATACCGTACTCGCCATTGCGCCCGAAACCATTGACAAAATTGGTGAATGGCAAAGCCCGATGGGCAATTTTATGGCCGATGTGACACTTAAAAAAGGCGATTCGGTTTTTATCAAAAGAGAAAACAAGCATATCGATATTTGTCTTTTAAACCATGGCGGCATCCGCGCCATCATCCCGAAAGGTGATATCACAACAAGAACCGCTTTTGAAATTATGCCGTTTGAGAACAGCCTGATCGTAATTGCGATGAAAGGCGAACAAATTAAGGAAATTGCCGATTATATTATTAAGGAGAAAAAACCGCATCCGCTGTCAGGAATGGGATTTACGATTGACAAAAGCGGGCAGTCGAAAAATATTCTGGTACAGGGAAAGCCTTTGGAAATGGGAAAAACATATTATGTGGCGACCTCCGATTATCTGTCAAATGGCGGCGATAATATGGTTTTCTTTAAAAAAAATACCGGCAGTTTTGACATGGAATACAAATTGAGGGATATTTTGATTGATTATTTTAAGGAAGTGAAAATTGTTCCTCTTATTAGTGATAAGAGGATAATTGTAGAATAATTAAGAACTATTCTGCCAACGACGTCCCTCGACTGCGCTCGGGATGACATCTAAATAACTTTGTGACTTAGCGCCTTTGTGGCAACTATTATGAAAAGAAGAGAATTCATACAAAAAACAGCGGCAACTTCAGCACTTCTGGCGTTGCCGAATATTCCGGTTTTCGGGATGGGATTTGGTGCAGGTCAGGTAAAACAACTGACGGTTTTGCATACGAACGACGTGCACAGCCACATCGACCCGTTTCCGCCGACGGATGCGAAAAACCCGAATATGGGTGGCGTTTCAAGGCGCGCAGCCTTGATTGAATCGATTAGAAAAGAGGCTTCAAATGTTTTGCTGCTCGATGCCGGCGACGTTTTTCAGGGAACGCCTTACTTTAATTATTATGGCGGCGAACTTGAATTCAAGTTGATGAGCATGATGAATTATGACCTTTGCACGATGGGCAACCACGATTTTGACAACGGGATTGAAGGTTTTTACAAGCAATTGCCGAATGCGAATTTTCCGTTTGTTTCTGCAAATTATGACTTTAAGAATACGATTCTTGACACGATTGTAAAGCCATATAAAATTTTCAATAAGAACGGAATTAAGGTTGGCGTTTTCGGACTTGGCGTAGAGCTGCAGGGTTTGGTCGACAAGAAAAATTATAAGGAAACTGTTTATAACGACCCGGTTTCTGTGAGCCAGGACATGGCGCGAATTTTAAGACACGAAGAAAAATGCGATTTGGTGATTTGTCTTTCGCATCTTGGCTACCAATATAAAAATGAGCCGGATAAAATCTGCGATGTGACTTTAGCGGCGAAAACGAAAGACATTGATTTGATCATCGGCGGGCATACGCATACTTTTCTTGACAAACCTACTATTGTTAAAAATATTGAAGGTGTTGATGTTTTGGTGAACCAGGTGGGTTGTTATGGGATTAATCTGGGCAGGATTGATTTTACTTTTGATAGCAATCAATCGAAGGTTCATGCTGCGAGAACGATAACCGTTTAGTTTTTTTTAAAACCATTAAGACATTAAGAAAAGTTAAGAACAAACTTAATGAACCTTAATGTCTTAATGGTTCAATATTATCAGGATAACATGTTAATAAAATCGTCCTCAGTGATGATCGGCACATTTAACTTCACTGCTTTTTCCAGTTTCGCCTGCACCATATTATCCCCTGCAACCACATAATCGGTTTTGGCTGAGATTGAACTTCCGACTTTTCCACCGTTGTCTTCAATGGCTTTTTTGAGGTCGTCACGTGAGAATTTTTCGAAAACTCCTGAGACGACGAATGTTTTGCCTTCGAGTAAATTGGTGGCGTCGGGATTATGTTTTTCGACGATTTCGAATTGGACGCCAAAGTTTTTCAGACGTTCGATGATGCGCTGGTTTTCTTCATTTTCGAAGAATTCAATGACGCTTGAGGCGATTCTTTCCCCAATCTCATCTACTAAAATCAAATCCATTAATGTGGCTTTGCTTAAAGCTTCTATGTTTTTGTAATGCTTGGCGAGTTTTTTGGCAACGGTTTCACCAACGAAGCGGATTCCGAGCGCGAATAAAACACGTTCAAACGGAATTTCCTTTGATTTTTTTATGCCATTCACTAAATTTTCTGCCGATTTCTGCGCCATTCTTTCAAGTGGCAAAATATCGTCAATCGTGAGTTCATACAAATCTGAATAATTATGGACGAGGTTATTATTATATAGTAGAGCGACCGTTTCTCCACCCAAACCTTCGATATCCATGGCTTTTCTTGAAATGTAATGTTGTATCCTGCCGATAATCTGCGGTGGGCAACCGTAGAAATTAGGGCAATAATGATTGGCTTCGCCTTCACCTCTGACAAGTTTGGTATCGCATTCAGGACAATGGGTAATGTATTGTGTTGGCGCTGTATTTTCAGGTCTTTTGGTAAAATCTACAGCAATAATTTTCGGAATGATTTCGCCGCCTTTTTCTACAAATACCTCATCTCCTACCCTGATATCGAGTTTTTCAATCTGGTCGGCGTTGTGCAAAGAGGCGCGTTTTACAACAGTTCCTGCCAATTGAACAGGCGCTAAATTCGCGACCGGCGTAATCGAGCCTGTTCTTCCAACCTGATAAGAAATCGAATTCAATCGCGTCGAAACCTGTTCCGATTTAAATTTGTAAGCCATCGCCCAACGCGGAGATTTGGCGGTATAGCCAAGTTCTTCCTGATATTGAAAACTGTTTACTTTTACGACAACACCGTCGGTTTCATAAGGCAAATCGTGACGATGGATGTCCCAATGGTCAATGAACGCAAAAACTTCTTCGAGATTTTTGGCAAGCCGGGCTTCTTTCGGGACTTTGAATCCCCATTTTCTGGCGGATTCTAATCCATCAAATTGTGTAGAAAACGGTAAATTATTTCCAATCAAAAAATACAAAAGACATTCCAAAGGGCGTTTTGCCACTTCCGAACTGTCCTGCAATTTCAAACTCCCGGAAGCAGTATTTCTTGGATTGGCATAAGGAACCTCACCATTTTCAATCAGTTCCTGGTTCATTTTTGCAAAACCTTCGAGCGGTAAAATGATTTCGCCGCGGATTTCAAATTTCTCCGGAATATCATCGCCTTTCAGCGCAAGCGGAATCGATTTAATCGTCTTGATATTATTCGTCACATCGTCACCCTGAAAACCGTCGCCGCGCGTTACGGCACGTTTTAATTTTCCGTTTTCAAAAGTGATGCTGATGGATGCGCCGTCATATTTCAATTCGCAGGTATATTCAAGCGGCACATCGCCTAAAACTTTTTGGATGCGTTTTTCCCAATCGATCAAATCTTCTTTTGAATAGGAATTATCGAGCGAATACATGCGGTAATCATGCGCAACGGTCTGGAAATTTTTGGTGATCATTCCGCCTACTCTTTGCGTTGGCGAATTTTCGTCGAAGAAATGCGATTTTCATCTTCGAGTTTTTGGAGTTCCTTTAGTTTCAGGTCGAAATCGTAATCTGAAATCGTCGGATTATCGAGTACGTAATAATTATAATTGTGTGTATTGAGGGTTTCGCGTAATGCCTGGATTTGCTGTTGGATGTCCATAGAAATGCTGTAAAATGCGGGAATTTATTTCGTTTAAAAGTAATAATTCTTATTGAAATTTTATACTTCCCGCCAAATTTTCTTTGCGTCTTCGCGCCTTTGCATGCATTATTCTCGCAAAGGCGCGAAGACGCAAAGTTTTAAAAAAAGGAAAACCACCTCCGGAGAAGTGGCTTTCCATGAAAATAAAAACTACCATTTATTTTTGTATCACGATAAAATCGGATCGTCGGTTTTTCAGGTGTTCTTCCTCTGAGCATTTGACGCCGTTTTTGCAGCGGTTGACAGGTCGGCTTTCGCCATAACCGATGGCACTTTCAATTCTTGATGAATCGATGCCTTTTGAAATGATGTATTGCTGTGTCGATTTGGCGCGTTTGTCAGACAATTTTAAGTTGTAAGCGTCTTTTCCGCGCGAGTCGGTGTGTGATTCAATCTTGATTTTTACATTGGGGAATTTCTGCATCACATAAACCACGCGGTCGAGTTCATCAGCGGCTTGCGGTGTGATGTCCCATTTGTCATATTCGAAGAAAATCGGGTTCACGATGATTTTTCCTGGCCGTTATCAACTTTCACCAAATCGGCATAATTGCTGAGTTCGAAGTTGACATCGGGAATTTCATCACCATCTTTATCCTTCGTTTCAACAGGTTTTTCGTCGCTGCTGTGGTTGAGTTTCGAGGCGACAAACCGGTACTTTTTGCTGCATGGCAAGGTGACTTTATATTTTCCATCAGCATCAGTTTTCACGACGGCTTTTGAATCCCCGAAAGGGTCATAAACAGTAATCGAAGCGTCGGCAATCGGTAATTTTGATTTGGAATTGATGACTTTTCCCAAACAATCTGGTTACAGTCAGGTTTGCCTTTTGTAAAATAATAGATGTCATCGTCGCCTTTTCCACCCGCACGATTCGAGGAAACATAGCCGTAAGTGTCGTTCGCATCAACGATATAAGAGAAATCGTCTTTGTTGCTGTTGATGGGCGCGCCGAGGTTTTTGGGTTCTGAGAAATTGAGTCCGCCACTGAATTTACTTTCGTAAACATCCAAATCACCCCAACCGTAATGCCCGTCGGATGCAAAATACAAAGTACCGTTTCTGAAAAAAGGAAACAATTCATTTCCAATCGTATTAATCGTCGGCCCGAGATTTTGCGGAGAATTCATCGTTCCGTCTTCGGCAATCTGCACAACATACAAATCCGTTTCTCCATAACCGCCGGGCATATCTGAAGCGAAAAACAGCCATTTCCCGTCTTCGCTCAAAGCAGGATGACCGACTGAATATTTATCGCTGTCGAAGAATAATTTTTCGAGTTTCGTGAGTTTTTCGCCGTCGATTTTTCCTTTTACGATTTGAAAATTGTTGGTTAGTTTTTTATCGACGATGAGTTTGTCATTTTTGTTGACGACGTTGGTTGTATAATAAGCCGTTTTCAGATCGGGGGTAAAAGTAATCGTTGCTTCGTGATAGCGCGTCATGACGTTAGGGAAAAACACTGTCGCATTGGATAGGCTTCCATCGGCGGCATTTCTTTCGGCAACATACAAATCTAAAAACGGCTGTTTGTTCCAGCTGTAGAGCTTTTGGGCGAATTTCATCGTGTCGCGGCTTGAGGCAAAGACGACTTTATCGCCGTAAAAAGCGGTTCCGAAATCTGATTTCGTCGAATTGATCTCGAGATTTCTTACCTTATACAAAGGTTTCGCATTCGCCAGGCTGTCGTTGACGCGCTTTTGAAAAACATAGCGGTCGATTTCCTTCTGGTCGCCTTTCTTGTCGAGGCGTTCCTTAATGGCTTTGTTCGCCTGGTCATAATCCATTACACCTTTTAGCGACTGCACATACCTGAGAAAATACTGATCAGTGAGATTATCGCCCTGCATTTCGTATAACTTTTTATACCATTTCAAAGCGTTGCGGCTGTCATCGCTGAAGTAATACGAATCGGCGAGATTCCTGACCGTTTGCGCCGTTGGCTTATCGTTTTTCACGAGATAATCTTCATAAGCTTTAATCGCATCCAGATAATAATAATCCTTGAAAAGCTTGTCGGCTTTTTTGAGTTTCGACTGGCCTAAAGCGGCAGTAAAACACAACAATAAACTGAGAAAGTATATTTTTTTCATGGCTTCTTGTTTTAGAAAAATCTTGGTGATTTAATTCGTTTTGCTGCCTTCATCAACTGAAATCTAATGATGATTTCGTGCGAACCGTCGTTGTATTTATTGAGGTCAGTGACCGTATAATCAAAGGAATATCCGGCGAAAATGCTGTTCGTGATCTGGAAACCGGCGAGCGCGCTTACGGAATCATCCAATCGATAAGAAGCACCTAAAGTCAACTTTTCCTGAATAAGGAAATTCGCAGAAAAATCTGCCGAAACCGGCGCACCACTGACAGCTTTGAGCATCACTGCGGGCTTGAATTTGAAATTATCTGAAAAAGTAAAAACATAACCTCCAATCGCATAATAATGCAGCCTTTCGGTGTTTACCGATTCCTGTACATCATCGTAATAATCGCCGCGAAGGAAATTCGGAACAGAAAGTCCGGCATACCAGTTATCGGTATAAAAGAAAATTCCGGCACCAATCGAGGCATTGACTTTATTGTCAACATTGGTGTTGAGCAATGCGTCATTCGGGTCGTAATAAATCCCTTTCGACCAATCGATGTTAGGATTCTCGCGCCGGCTTTTAAACCAAACGCGAGTTTTTTATCATAATCGAAGTTAATGGTATAGGAAAAATTTCCGTCGACGTATAGTTCATTCGATGGCCCGAGGCGGTCGTTTACGGCACTGAATCCGAGTCCGACGCGTTCATTGGCCAATGGCGCGTGAATCCCGAAAGCCTGTGTTGCCGGTGCGCCGCTTATCCCAACCCATTGTGAGCGGTGCAGCAAAACGGCGTCAAGCGAACCGGTCGAACCGGCATAACCCGGGTTAATGGTCATCGTATTGTACATATATTGCGTATATTGCGGATCTTGCTGCGCGGTCATGTTCATCGCGGTTAAAAAGACAATCAGCAACCCTGTTTTTCTGAAATTTATAGATGGTTTCATACTTATTATTTTTAGATTGATAAATTGGTGCGATTATCTGGCGAGGTACACCCAGCCTTGTTTGACAATTCCGTCGACACCTGTATTAAGAATGAAGTAATAAGTCCCTGAAGGCAGCTTATCTTGCCTACCGAAAGTTCCGACGTTTGGCGTGCCATCCCAATCGTTCATGTATTGTTTTTTCGTATACACCAAAACACCATACCTGTTGTAGATTTCAATAGAATTGTTCGGATAATTTTCGATGCAGTCGATACGGAACGTTTCATTTGAGCCGTCACCGTTTGGCGAGAATTCGTTGTAAACGATTAAGCATAACGGATCAGTCGTCACTTCAGCATGGTTATTTCCCGGATCGGAATCAGGAGGATTTGACGAAATGATTGAAGTGGTGTTCAGGTAATCGCCTGTCGGAAGTACTTTCACCGTAATCGCAAGTGTTGCGGTCTGGTTAGCGTTCAGTTGCGGAATATTCCAAATTCCGGTTATGTTGCTATAACTTCCAATCGAAGCGTTTGAACTGACGAAAGCATATCCCGAAGGTAAAACATCAGTCACAACCAAATCTGTAAATTGCCCTGAACCGACATTGCTGACGGTAATCGTAAAGACAACATTATCATTAACTGACGGCGTTGGGTTATCGACGGTTTTTGTAATTGTAATATCAGAACAAGTTGTGACGTTGACCGTTGCAATTGCGGTATTTGTATTGGAGCAACTATCTGTGTAAACAACTGTGACAGTTCCAACTCCGTTATTTGTCCACGAAATCGTGATGGTATTATCAGTTGTTGTTCCGCCAGCGGTCACCGTTCCATTCACGACTGTGTAAACGTAATTGGTTTTGCCGGGATTGGTGGTATAAGTAACGCTTTCGCCGATGCAGGCGTCGCCGTCGCCACCGGTAATTGCCGGAGTGCCGCCATTATTAACGGTTACGGTAATCGCCAGTCTTATCGAACTTTGGCAGCCAGAAACCGGATCGAGCAATGCGGCATAATACGTTCCGGATGTTAACGGTGTTGAAGAAACCAGCGCACTTCCACCTGTTGCAGCCGTGTAAAAAATCACATTCGGCTGATTCGTCTGGATGTTTGCGATAGTCGGATTTGAAGTAGTACAGAAATCCTGTGTATTGTCGTTGGTTGTAGGCGTCGCAGCGTCATTCACGGTAACGGCAATTAAAAGCCTTGTTGCCGACGGGCAATTGTTCGTTCCGTCGAAAGCGGCATAATAATTTCCGGAAACCAACGCGTTTGTTGACGCCAAAGCGGTTCCTCCTGAAGCAGTTGTGAAAAATTGCACGCCACTTTCATTGACTTGTAAATTGGCAACCGTCGGATTATCAATTTTACAGAAAGATTGCGTATCATCACCGGTTGTAGGTGTTGACGGTGTTCCAAAAGTGACGGATATGGCAAGACGAGTGGAACTTTCACAACCATTTACGATTTGCGAAACATAGTATGTCGCCCCGTTGACCAATGCTATAGTCGGATCTAAAGCATTTCCACCTGTGGCAGCGTCATAAAATATAACGCCTGTTTCATTCACCTGAATATCCGCAATCGTTGGGTTATTCGCCTGACAGAAATTTTGTGAATTATCATTTGTTGTAGGCGTTGCGGGAGATGTCAAACTAACCGTGATTGCCAGTCTTGTCGAACTTTCACAGCCATTTTCAGAAATCGCAGCGTAATAAATTCCGTTGGACAAACTGGTAGTTGAAGCTAATGCAGTTCCGCCCGTTGGCGAAACGTAGAAAATCACATTCGGCTCATTCACCTGCAAATCTGCAACGGTCGGATTGTCTGAAGTACAGAAATCCTGAGTTGCATCAGTTGTTGTTGGCGTTGCCGGATTTCCGATTGTCACCGTAATTTCGAGACGTGTAACACCACTGCATCCCGAAGCTGTGCTAAAAGCCGCATAATAAATGCCATTGGTAAGCGGCGTTGTAGTTGCTAAAGCTGCTCCGCCTGAAGCTGTAGTGAAGAATTCAACATCTGGTTCATTGACCTGAATATCAGCAACTGTTGCGTTTTGTGCCGTGCAGAAATTTTGCGTTGCATCGTTGGTTGTCGGCGTTCCGTTTGTGCTTAATGTTACGGTAATGGCTAATCTCACGGAGCTTTCGCAGGCATTTATAATTTGGGAAACATAGTAAGTTGTTCCATTTGTCAAAAGCGTTGAAGATGGCAACGCGCTTCCGCCAGTAGCAGTCGCATAAACAACAACATTGCTTTCATTGACCTGTAAATTAGCAACTGTCGGATTGCTAGCCGCACAAAATTCCTGTGTGGCATCATTTGTAGTTGGCGCAGCCGGGTCTGATATTGAAATTGTGATTGCCAAGTCTTACTGAACTCTCGCAACCTTCTTCAGTAATTGAAGCGTAATAAATGCCATTTGTCAATGGTGTTGTTGCAGTTAAAGCAGTTCCGCCTGTTGGTAAATTGTAGAAAACTACGCCGGTTTCATTGACCTGAATATCAGCAATCGTTGGATTTTCAGACAAACAAAAGTCTTGTGTGGTATCTGTAGTTGTTGGCGCTGCCGGATTTATAATGGTCACAGCGACTAACAATCTTACAGAACTTTCACAGCCACTTTGAGCAATAGCAGCATAATAATTTCCGGTTGTTAAAGCTGTAGTTGCCGGCAGCAGACTTCCACCCGACGCCAAATTATACCAAATCACATTCGATTCATTGACCTGAATATCAGCAACGGTCGCATTTTCTGAAAAACAGAATTGTTGCGTGGTATCATTTGTTGAAGGCGTTGGAACATCGTCAAGTGTCACTGTAATTGCAAGTCTTACTGAACTTTCGCAGTTTGTTGTGCCGTTCACCAAAGCCGCGTAATACGTTGCGCCGTTGACCAAAGCCGCAGTCGGATTCAAAGCTGTTCCGCCGGTTGCAGCACTATAAAATATTGCGCCGGTTTCATTCACCTGAATATCGGCAATCGTTGGATTTGCTGAAATACAGAAATTTTGCGTAGTATCGATTGTGGTTGGCGTTGCAGTATTGCTGATTGTTGCTGTAATAGCCAATCTTGCGGTGCTCGCACATCCGACAGATGCATCATAAGCCGCATAATAAGTAGTTCCGTTTACCAAGGCAGTATTTGCGGGAATCAAGTTTCCGCCTGAAGCGGCATCATAAAAAACAGCATTCGGTTCATTGACCTGCAAATCAGCAACGGTCGGATTTTCCGAAACGCAGAAATCCTGTGTGGTATCTGTTGTTGTCGGTATGCCGGAATCAATTACGGTAATTGTAACCGGTTTGAAATTTCCTGATTGGTTGAGGCAGCTTGCGTCACTTACCAATCCGATATAATAGGTGTATGGACTTCCCAATGCTGTCAGTCCCGAAACTGTAAGCGTTCCGTTTGGCGCAATGGTGTAAGTCACGCCGCCGACTGTTCCGTTTGTAATTGGCTGCGTATTATTATTTGAAAAATAATAATAGAATTGCGGATTTGCCAACGCAGATGAAGGCGTAATCACAGCATTTGTTCCGGTGCAAATCAACGCATTTGAAGCGGTTATATTGGCAACTGTAGAAAATGGCAAAATAGTAAACGTCACCTGAGTCCTGTCGGCAACAGCAGTCTGGCAATATTCATCTGAACTTATGCCTACGGAATAGGTGTAAGTTCCGGGAGCCAATCCGTTCAATACCAAACTTGAAGTTGTCTGGCCTGTAACAAGCGTATTTCCATTATACCAATAAAATATCGGATTCGTAATGGGCGGTGCAGCGGCTAAAGTTGCGGCTAATGTTACTGTTCCGGTTGGTGTACAAATGGTATCATCAGCACCGCCGTTGATGCTCACCGATGCAATGGCAGTTGAAGGTGCTGTTGCTCCAACGACAACGGTTACTATTCTGCGATCAAAAGTCGGACAGCCATAGCGAATCGCCTGAATGTAATAAGTGTAAGTGCCGGCAGCCAACGTCGCAGGAATTGTAAAGCTATTCCCAGTAGAAACCACATTACCACCTGTCGCAGCGTCATACCAGATATAGCTGCTGCAATCCTGTTGGGTAGTTGTCAATTGAATGCTCGTTCCCTGACACGCTTGGACGGTATTTGTATTATCGGCACCAACGACTGAAGTGTCCGCACTTCTACGAATATCATTCACTCGTAGTAAATCCAGGACCGAAGCAACGCCCCCAAACCTGATCCTTATACGATCATACGGTTGTGATTGCGGAGCAATTGTCAATCTTGCCTGCGCACCTCCTCCCAACAAAGTAAGGCTTAATAAGCTCGAGTTATTTACAATTGGTGCCCCAACAGGGGAATTGCCAAGGAAAAGCTGAATTGAAATTCCAGCCAATAAGTTTAAATCTAGAATTGTTGCTGGTCTTGAAACAATTATTTGTGTTGTATCACCAGAAAATGTTGGCGTATGAAAATCTACTGTCAATTCGGCTGTAGCCAAAATTCCCGCACCGCTGAACATTGTTGCATAAGTATTTACGTCGGTATCAACCGCATCATAAGGGTCGGCAACGCCAACTGTAGCTGAGGCAACACCAACACCCAAATCGACAGCACCGTAGAAAACATCTTCAGCATCATCAGAATTGCAGGCAATTTGTGTTACATTTCTATCGTAATACGCTTCATAAACTTTTACATTCTGTGCAACACTCACGAGCGAGCCGACTATGATCCTTACACCGTCATACGCCTGTGGCCCTGCTCCGTTTGCCGGAACGAACGTAAATTCAAAAGTATTTTGTCCCGTTAATAAATCAACTAAAGAACCTGATACCGGCTGAATATTCCCGATATCAACCGGTATATTCGACGCATTTCGTTTTGTACCTACGATTGAATAAGCGCCGGCGACAATCAATCCGCTGTATTCAGAACCTAATTTTACGGTTACCGGAGTTCCCGCTGCGATGGTTTGATTCCATTGTAAAGTTTGCCATGTGGTGCCAATTCCGAGTAACCCGAGTCCGGTGACGATTGTTGAAAACGTACGCGGATTTCCGTCAACTGCTGCAGGTGCATCTGCAACGCCGCCAGTGATGATGGAACTCCAGCTTTGGGTGTCTGCGTATTTTCTTTCGGTGAGCGGCGGACATTCATCAGCATCAATTACACTTACAAAAACATTACGGCTTACAGAGCAGCTGCCAAGTGTAGCTACTGCTGTGAATGTATAAAAGCCCGGCGTTGGGAATGGTCCGGCTGTATCTCCCGGAAGTGCAGTTCCCGCAGCATTATACCATATTATCGAGGCATTTGAAGTCGCGTCGAGCGTTACAGAACTTCCTGTATTTACAACCACGTTTGGGTTATTGATTGTTAACGTCGGCTGTGGATTTACAGTTACGACAACTTGTTGCATTGTCGAAGAACAACCGCCATTAAGACTTTGTGCCCTGGATAAAATAAGTGCCGCTGGATTGGATATTTGCAGCCGCATCAGCAGTTATCGGCATATTTGCACTATTGAAAAAGTTATATTGGATATCATCCGAACTGTCAAAATTCAGGATCGCATTGCGAAGATTTACACTTCCGCAACCTTGAATTGATGCCTGGACATTTAAAATAAGTTGCGAAGAAAAATTGACAGTTACAGGTTTTAAAGTATTTACGGCATTTTCGCAAAGGCCATTCACAGTAAGGGAAATATAATAAACGTAAGGCGATGCGGCCGCGTTAAGTCCGGTGATGGTTAAAGTTCCGGTGGTGTTATTTTTTGTGTAAGTAACGCCGGCATCTCCCGAATATCCTGTTGTGATTTCCTGGTTTTTGCCTGATCTTTATAATATCGGAAAGCAGTGCCTCCGTTAGAAGCCGTCGGTGCCAGAACAACTGAGCCGTTACAGGCGTTCAATTCATTCGCAATATTGATTGACGTCGCGGTTGGTAATGCAATTACATCTACGTTAATTCTTATTCTTAACGATTCTTCTGTACAACCAATTTTTCTGGCTGAAACATAGTAAGAAGTATCTGCATTTAAAATTCCTGTGACAAATGGCTGTCCGGAAGTTGTCGTGGCCAATATCGTTCCACCCTGCGCTTGTGAATACCAATTCAACTCGGTTCCTGCGACAGTTTGCGCGATTAAAGAAGCCGTTGAGCCAGCACAAATCACCGGATTTGAAGTAAACGAATCTGTAATCGTTGGATTAGCCGGCGCGCGAACAATGCCATACAAATCCAGGCTTTGTGTAAGTTGCACATTCAACAGTGAATTGTACCTGACTGTAATCCTGCTAACCGGTGAGCCAGGCGAAAACCTGATTCTCGCTACCTGATTTCCCTGCAATAAGGTAAGCAAATCAAGATTAAGCAACGAATTTAAGTTTACAGTTTGTACCAAATCAGGGCCATTGTAAGCAATAACCTGGATATTGTTGACAACGCCGAGCGTCAGTAAAGACGGGTCAATTTTCATTCTTATAAAAAACTGATCAGTGCTCGCAGACAAATCGTCAAAGTAAACGGTCTGCTCGATTGAGCCCGCTACATTCAGGATTCCCAAGCTGAGCCTTGAAAAATTATTCGGATTGGCATCGATGACATTTTGCGGATTGGCCACCCCTGCACCGCCCAACCCCAATAAATCGAGACTTAAGCCAGAGCCGTCAAACGAAGTATAGGAAGCGCCACCGCATGGATCAGGCGTTCCGATGTAAAAAGCTTCGTAAACGTCGAGCCGCTTGGTGTTGTTCAATCCTACTAATGAACCTAAACGATTGGTAAGCCGGATTCGGTTATAGGCTTGCGATGGTGTCAATGCGAGGAAATAATCTCCGGCACCATTGACCACAACACGCAATCTTGGCGTTGAAAATTCACTTATTGTCTGACTATTTCCAAATAAAACTATCGAATTGTTATTTTTTGCCTGTACTGTGAATTCCTGGTTACCAATCAATACTCCTCCGAGAACATCCGAAAGCAATCCGCCCAAACTACCGCCTAAAATGGCAGGCAAAAGATTGTCGTCGGTTTGTATTTTTACAAATGAAGTGGTGTTGGCGGGTAAAAGTGAAGGAAATTCGAGCTCAACATGACCGTCGTAATCACCAATCCCCAAAGCAATTCCGGAACTGGCGCGAATCCTTGCCCGTGTGGTTAAATTTCCGTCGATTGCATTTGATGAAAAATCGACATGATCCTGGCTTGAAATGCTTGTCGCATATACCGGAACCGACTGTGCCGCGGTGTTATTCACTGATAACAGGAATAAAATAAAGAAAAGATTCAGCGCGGACTTTCTGCAAAAAATGGTAGTGTTTTTCATAAGCCTGATTTTAATTATTATACTTTATTTCAGAAAAGACAATAGTTTACAGGGACACAAATTGTATCCAATTTTTTCAGAAGGCATGGAAAAAAATCACACCTTTCAGTAAACTTTAAATGAGTTAATTTTTAATGATAAATCTGAATTTCGGGTAACAATTCAGGCAGAATTTTTTATCACAAACAATTAACAAGAAACTTTTGTCATATAAAGCTAGGACACATTTCGTGAACTACAAAATAAAAAAGACGCTAAATGAGATTTTAAATAAAAATTTAGGATAATATTTAGATTTGTTGATATTTTAAGTTCGCAAATGTTAAATTAAATCGACAAAGCAAAAATAAATATTTCACAATAGATAATTTCAGAATTACCATATTGCATTTCGAACAGAAGAAAGAATAAAAGTCGTATTAAGATTCCAATACAGAAACAATCTGAAGATACAACTGTCCGTCGCTCAAGAACGCACCCTGACGGATCAGCTCAAAAATAGAAACGTTACGATCAGCGTCAAAAACTTTACTGCCACGCTTCATTTCGATATTATCAGTAAATAAATTATCGCCAAGCCATTCGAGTCCTGATTGGGTAAGGAAATCAATTTCAGCATCCATTGATTTAAGTACAATCGAATGAATGACGGTTTCATTGCAATGGAATAAGAAAATATAATTTTTAGAGAAATGCTCAAGGTATTCAGCACGCGTAAGCACACCCTCCCATATCAAATCTGAAAAAACATCGAGTTCCTGCTCGGCAATTTGCGGCTGTTCCGATTTTATTTTATCCCACTCAGACTTATCAATTGATTGTGTGGCCAGAAAGTTTATAAATTCCGGGTGTAGTTCTTCGAATTGTTCCTTGGTTAATCTGGAGTATTTCATATTATATTTATGATACTGATTTAGATAAGCAAGCCCCCGACTGCGCTCGGGGTGACATATCGTGCAAATTTACAAATCATCAAAAAAAAATCCCGACTTTCGCCGGGATTTTATATTCAAATATCTGAAAAATATTATTTCTCAGCAACGATTTCGTAAGGCAATTCAACAATCACATCACGGTGAAGTCTCACAGTAGCAGTATATTTACCGGTACGTTTAACAATTCCGCTGGTGATGTATTTCCTGTCGATTACCTGACCTGCTTTTTCCAAAGCTTCAGCGATGTCGATGTTGGTTACAGAACCAAACAATTTCTCACCACCTGCTTTTGCAGCAATCTTGATTTCGATGCCTTTCAGTGTCTCAGCCAATTTCTTAGCATCGTCAACAATTTTAGATTCTTTGTGCGCTTTTTGTTTCAAATTCTCAGCCAATACTTTTTTAGCTGAAGGTGTTGCTAAATGCGCGTGTCCTTGCGGGATTAAAAAGTTACGTCCGTAACCGGCTTTTACCGTTACGATATCATCTTTAAAACCTAAATTCTGAACGTCTTTTTTTAAGATCAATTCCATGTTGTTGTCCTTTTTATAGAAGTTAGGTTCCGTTTCCGGAAACCAACAACTGTGTTTTTAATTATTTCAATAAATCCGCCACATATGGCATTAATGCTAAGTGACGTGCTCTTTTTACGGCAACCGACACTTTTCTTTGGTATTTCAATGAAGTACCTGTCAAACGACGCGGAAGGATTTTCCCTTGCTCGTTAACGAATTTCAAAAGGAAATCTGCATCTTTATAATCGATGTACTTGATTCCTGATTTTTTGAAACGGCAATATTTTTTGATTTTATTGGTTTCAATGTTCAAAGGCGTTAAATATCTGATATCTCCGTCTTTTTTTCCTTTAGCTGATTGCTCTATTGTAGACATAATTAAGCTTTGGTTTTAAGTTTTGCTCTTCTTCTCTCAGCCCATGAAATCGCGTGTTTATCAAGACTCACAGTCAGGAAACGCATGATTCTTTCGTCACGTCTGAATTCAGTTTCGAAAGCAAGCAAGTGCTCACCTGCCAATTTAAATTCGAATAAATGGTAAAAACCACTTTTTTTGTTCTGGATTTCGTAAGCCATTTTTTTCAGGCCCAATCCTCTTTAGATACCATCTCTGCTCCTTTAGTCGTAAGAAAATCTTCGAATTTGCTTACTGTTTCCTTTACCTGGACTTCAGATAAAACGGGATTCAAGATGAAAACAGTTTCGTAATGATTCATATAAATATTTATTATTTATTAATAAGGGTGCAAAAGTAAACATTTTATTTTAACCTGCAAGTAAAGTGCAATTATAATCGACGAATTGCAATTTTTTCCTTTAAAAATTAGTTTGTTAATATTTTTTGATATACTTTTATTTTTCCCAAATTGAAAAGGCGAGATTTATGAAATTGAATTGCGTAATAGTAGATGACAGTTCCATCCAAAGGATGATTATTGGAAAACTGGTCAGTAACCACATCAACCTCAACTTAGTAGGCGAATTTTCCAATGCGCTTGAAGCCAAAAACTTCATGTCGTACAACTCTATCGATTTACTGTTTTTAGATGTTGAAATGCCCGTCGTTAGTGGCTTTGACTTGCTTGACGGACTAAAAGTGAAGCCACAGGTTATCTTCATCACATCAAAACCTGAATATGCTTTGAAGGCTTTCGATTATGATGCGACCGATTATCTGCAGAAACCTATTAATAATGTAAGGTTCGAGGCCGCCATCAAACGCGCCATCAACATGCACATTATGATGCGCGAAAGCCAGGAAGAAGACGGCGACCATATTTTCATCAAAAGCAAACTCAAAAAACTAAAGATTTTTACTTCAAAAATCAAATGGATCGAGGCTTACGGCGATTATGTAAAAGTAGTTACCGAAGACGAAAATCATCTCGTGCTTTCTACGATGAAATCTTTTGAAAATGATTTGTCAAAGGAAAAATTCGTGCGCGTGCACAAATCTTTTATCGTCAATATAGATAAGGTAGACAAATTCAACAGCAAATTTGCAGAAATCGGTGCTACGAAAATCCCGCTAAGCCGCAACAAGAAAGAAGATTTGAAAAAAGCGCTCGAAGTGCCTCAATAAAAATCAACATTCACCATAACTTTTATCGCGCGGTATTGTGCGACACTCTCAAAACTATTCAGCATCTTCTGGATAGTTTTTTTGTGCTTCCGATGGGCTTGTCGTGCGGAATTTTCACCATGATAGTCCGGATGTATTCATTGCGGATGCGGCTGATGGGCGGCTCTTCCGGACCTAAAACCGGCATCGACAAATTTTGTTGCATCACTTGGTACAACCACATCGAGCCTTCCTTTAATTTATCAAAATCGCGGTGCTTCAACGTGAGTTTTATCAAACGGAAATACGGCGGATATTTGTAAATCTTACGATCGTACAGCTGCTCCTTATACATTCCCGAAAAATCATTGTTGGCGACTTGCTGAATTGTGTTATGATTTGGGTTGTAAGTCTGGATGATAACTTTCCCGCGTTTCTCCGAACGTCCGGCACGGCCTGAAACCTGTGTCATCATCTGGAAACTGCGTTCAAAAGCCCGAAAATCCGGATGATATAACATGTTGTCTGCGTTCATAATTCCAACGAGACTAACATTATCGAAATCCAAACCTTTCGCAAGCATTTGTGTTCCCACTAAAATATCAATCTCGCGGTTCTTAAAACTGTCGATGATTTTTTCGAAACCGAATTTGCCGCGCGTCGTGTCCTGTTGATTCTTCCGATTTTTGAATTTGGAAAAAGCGAGTTCAGTTCCAATTGGATTTGTTCAGTTCCGAAACCTTTCGTTGTTAAATCTACACTCGAACAAACGTGGCAATTCGTCGGATTCGCCATCGAATAACCGCAGTAATGGCAACGCAATTGGTTTTTAAATTTATGATATGTCAGGCTGACGTCGCATTGCGGACATTGCGGTACGTGCCCACAAGTCATGCATTCCACAACCGGCGAAAACCCACGGCGGTTCTGGAATAAGATTACCTGTTCACCCAATGACAAAGCATTTGTGATATTTTCAATCAAAGTATCGCTGAAATGGCCTGACATTCTTTTCCTGAAATATTTGTCTTTTAAATCGACGAGTTCAATCTCCGGCATCATCACATTGTTGAATCTTTCTGAAATTTCAACCAAACCGAATTTTCCCGTAGTCGCATTGAAATACGTTTCAATACTTGGCGTCGCCGAACCTAATAGTACTTTAGACTCGTGCGCATTCGCCAGAACAATCGCGGCATCACGCGCATGATAACGCGGTGCAGGATCTTGCTGTTTAAAAGTCTGTTCGTGTTCTTCATCGACGATGATTAAGCCCAGATTGGCATAAGGCAAAAACAAAGCCGACCTCGCTCCAATGACGATTTGTGCAGCTTCAGAATTTTCAAGCACACGATTCCAGACTTCAACGCGT
The DNA here is from genome assembly GCF_051373205.1 of Flavobacterium sp. 3HN19-14. Lineage (NCBI taxonomy): Bacteria > Pseudomonadati > Bacteroidota > Flavobacteriia > Flavobacteriales > Flavobacteriaceae > Flavobacterium > Flavobacterium sp. 3HN19-14. The sequence goes on along the minus strand of NZ_JBPPZT010000001.1, from coordinate 1,962,944 downwards.
TCGTTATTGCTGTATTTGGAATGAAAAACTGAGACTTTATTTCCGAAATATTCGCGCAATCTTCCGACCAATTGTGTCGTCAATGCGATTTCTGGCAATAAATACAAAACCTGTTTTTTGTCCTTTATATATTGTTCAATTAATTGGATGTAGATTTCGGTCTTTCCTGAAGACGTTACGCCGTGCAAAAGGCAGACATCTTTGTTATTCAATTCCGCATTGATTTCTGAAAATGCTTTTTGCTGCGCCGGGCTTAATTGTAGTTTCTTGTCTTCGGCATCGGCGAAGATGACGCGGTCGTCCTGAATGAAATATTCCTCAAAAACTTCTTTATCAATTAAGGTCTTGACGATTGCAGCTGAAGAAGCGGCAGTTTCAATCAGTTGCTTTGATGTAATGGGTTTTTTTTCGGTTGCCGATAATTGAAAATAACTTAAAACCAAATCCTTTTGCTTATTTGCATTTTTGAGTTCAATCAGCAGGTTATTAAGGTCATTATTGTTGTATTCCGGGCGCAGGCGAATGTAACGCACTAATTTTGGTTTATAGATTTCAGAAACTTCTTCCTGTAAAACCAGGATATTCTTGTCGATCATTTTATGGATGACAGGAAAAATATTCTTTCGGTTTAAGATATTCGCGATTTCATGAATTCGTAAAGATGATTGCTGTTGCAACGCCTGGTATACCAGGAATTCTTCGTCGGTTAAAGCGATTTCATCAATGAAAACTTCAGCTTTTTGGGAAATTATGGTTTCACTTTCGAGTAATAGCGCCGACGGAATTGCCCCGCGGTACACATCGCCAATCGCGCACATATAATAGGACGCAATCCAGAACCAGTGATCGATTTGAATTTGCGTGACAATTGGCTTGTCGTCGAGGATTTCGTGGATTTCTTTTGCTTCGTATAAAATCGGTTGGTTTTGGTGCAATTCAATCACCAAAGCCGTATAAATCTTGCTTTTCCCGAACGGAACTGCGACGCGCATACCGGGTTTCAGGTAATCGAATTCTGCTTCAGAAATCCTGTAGGTAAAGGTTTTTGAAAGAGAAAGCGGGAGGATTACTTCGGCGTAGAACATGTTCAGATTCAGACTGCAGATGGCAGAAAGCAGTGATTTTGTTTGTGGATAATTATGCTACAAATTTATTAATTTCTTTTTTTAGTTATTTCTAAATCTGCAGTCTGCTATCTGAAATCTGCCGACTGCAACCTGCTACTTCACCCGATGCCAGTACTGTGTCCTTCCAATCAACGAAATGCCAATATAACCGCGTACTTTGAGTTTGTCGTCATTTTCGAGCGTAATGTAGCATTTGTAGAGTTTACCGCTTTTCGGGTCGAGGATTTTGCCGCCGTTATATTCGTCGCCGTCTTTGGTGAGTCCTTTGATTACGTTGAGTCCGATGAGGCCTTTGCCTTTGTCTTCGCCGGGACATTTATCGCATTTGTGCTTGCGGTTGTTCGGATTGATGACTTCCTGAATGCGGCCGTAAATCTTGCCTTTGAATTCGTAGATTTCGATGACGGCCATGGCTTTTCCGGTTTCATCGTCGATGGTTTTCCATTTTCCGATGATGGTGTGCTGGGCAATCCCGCTGATTGTGAAAAGGAGAAGTAAAAGTGACAAATATTTTTTCATGTGGATATGGTTTTAGCCCGGATTACTTCACAAGCTTTTATTTTTTATTTGAGTTCAGTGAATGCTTCGCATTTGCAGCAAGTAGCTTTTGGGCTGGCGTTCGGCCCGAAAACTACTGCGTATAGCCGGAATAGCTTCTAAAAAATCAAATTAAGCCTTTTCGTTTTCGGATGCTTTCCTTGTGCTCGCGGATGGTGACGTCGAGTTCAAAACCCAAAAGCAGTATCATGCAGTTGATCCAGATGTAGAACATCATGATGAGCAGCGTTCCGATAGAACCGTAAAGTTCGTTATATTTTGAGAACCGTACAACCCAAATGCCAAATCCGTAAGACGAAAGGATGATTAATATGGTAGTGAAAACGGAACCGATGGAGATGAAAGCGCGTTTTTCTGTCCGAATCGTGCCGTATTTGAACAATATCGAAATGACGATCAGGATCATCAGTATGACAAAAATGTAACGGCTGACGACAAGAATCGGGATATTGTCGTTTAACACATCCTGATTTTTGATGCTTTGGAGGAATACTTCGGAGATGACGATGATGGCGACCGTAGCGATGAGAATTATGGTCAATGTCAGCGACATTCCGAGTGCCACGAGATATTGGTGCACGAAAGCGCGTTTGTGTTTGACGCGGACAGAATTTTCAAAACCGGTTAGAATGGCGTTGAGTCCATTGGCCTGAAGGAAAATTGAGAGTAAAAATCCCGACGAAAGCAAGCCCTGGTAACTGTTATTAAGAATATCTAAAATGATGGCATGAATGGCTTCGTAAGTATTTGGCGGTACGCTTTCGGAGACGAATTTTAGAAAATCTGCCTGAAAACCTTGTATTGGTATGTACGGAATTAAGTTCAGAATAAACAGTGCAAATGGGAATAATGCCATGAAGAAACTGAAAGCAATAGAACCGGCGCGATTGCCGAGCGCTGCCTTTCCGACGCCGATGATGTAGATTTCAAGGAGTTCGTAGAGCGAGAGTTCTTCGAGCAATTTGACGCGCTTGAGAAAACGCGCTGCGGTGCGAAGCACTGGAATTTTTTCGATTTTGGCCTCTATTTCTTGTGACATCTACAAGTTCCGGTTTAGATTCAATTATTCATTATTAATTGTCAATTGCTTTTAAACTCAAATCCATGTTATAAATCGAATGCGTGAGCGCACCCGAAGATATATAATCTACGCCGCATTCTGCATAATTGCGTATGGTTTTTTCATTGATATTTCCCGAAGATTCTGTCTGGCATTTGTCACCGATTAGAGCTACAGCGGTTTTAGTATCTTCAAAATTGAAATTGTCGATAAGAATTCTGTGGACACCATCGTTTTGCAGGATTTCACGGATTTCATCTAAATTTCTCGCCTCAACAATGATTTTTAAATCGAGGTTATTGTCCTTTAAATATTGTTTGGTTTTGGTGATGGCATTTGTTATTCCGCCAGCGAAATCATTGTGATTGTCCTTAAGCATCACCATATCGTATAATGCGAAACGATGGTTTTCGCCACCACCGATTTTTACTGCCCATTTTTCTGCTGCCCGAAAACCCGGCGTTGTTTTTCTGGTGTCGAGGATTTTGGCTTTGGTACCTTCGAGCAACTTTACGTAATTGTTGGTTTTGGTGGCTATAGCGCTCATTCTTTGCATTGAATTGAGAACAGTTCTTTCCGCTTTCAGAATAGATTGCGAACTTCCGGAAACGTGCAATACAACATCGCCGTATTGTACTTCAGTGCCGTCATTGATGAAAATTTCGACTTTCAAATTGGCGTCGACATATTCAAAAATCATTTTGGCGAATGCGACTCCGGCAATGATGCCGCCTTCTTTGACTAACAGTTTTGCTTTTCCGGCAGCGGTTTCGGGAATACATGCGAGTGAACTATAATCGCCGGGACCAACGTCTTCGCGAATAGCATTTTCGATGATCAATTGTAATTCGGCTGCAAACTGTTGGTCAGAAATCATGTCTTTGTATTTGAATGCTAAAATAAGAAAAGCAGTCGGATTTTGCATTGCTTCTGAAAATCAAACCCGAAAATTTAGACAATCTTAACTATCATTAAGCCAATTTTAATCGTAACATTCATAAAATAATGTAATTTCGCATTTACTTAAAAAATACTAAGCCGTTTGGCCGTGCGCCAACAACGATTTGTCAATGAAAAACGAAGATATTCTCGCCATAAAGGAACTGCTCGCCGAACCAAAAAGAATAGCGATCATTCCGCATAGGAGTTCGGATGGCGATGCAATGGGGTCAACATTAGGCCTTTACCACTTTTTATTAGCGCTCAACCATAATCCGGTTGTTATTGCGCCGAATGAATTTCCGAAATTTCTGGCGTGGTTACCAGCTTCAGACAAGGTCTTGATTTTCGAAAAAGACAAAGAAGCCGTAACTAAAGTTTTACAAGAATCTGAGTTGATTTTTACGCTGGATTTCAATGCCTTACACCGCACAGGCGAGATGGAACATGTGCTTGACAAACTGACAGTTCCTTTCATTATGATCGACCATCACCAGAAACCTGACAGCTATGCAGCTTATATGTTTTCGGATACGAATTACGGTTCGACTTGCGAAATGCTGTATCATTTTATAGGCTTCTTAGGAGAAAAATCTAAGATTGACAAAACCATTGCGACTTGCATTTATACGGGAATTGTGACTGATTCTGGTTCATTCCGCTTTCCTTCGACGACTGCAATTACACATAATGTCGTCGCTGATTTGATTGAAAGAGGCATCAATAATGCCGAAGTACACAATTTACTTTTCGACAATAATTCTTACGACAGTCTGCTTTTATTGGGACGTGCTTTGCAGAATATGAAACTGCGGCCTGAATTTAAAACGGCTTATATCACGCTTTCACAACAAGAACTCGACCAGTTCAATTATAAAAAAGGCGACACGGAAGGCATTGTCAATTACAGCCTTTCAATAAAAGGAATTATTTTTGCAGCCATATTCATCGAGCATAAAGACGAGAATATCATCAAGATTTCTTTCCGTTCGCAAGGTGCTTTCGATGTGAATAAATTTGCGCGTGAACACTTTAACGGAGGCGGACACATCAACGCAGCCGGCGGAAAATCGTATCTTTCGCTCACCGAAACGGTAAAACGCTTTGAAAATATCTTAAAAACAACTTCAATTGAATAATATGAAAATCGCAAGAAACATCTTAACTCTTATCATTGGCGTTGTATTGATTTCGTGTTCGCAGCAACAGGCAAGAAAGCCTGTTTCGCAGACTTCGGGAAGTTTTATGAAGGAATCTGTCGAGCGCAATAAAAAGCTCGTTGCCGGAGAAGAAAAAGACATTCAGTTCGTAATCACTAAAGACACGGCGCACAAATATATCGCCTCTCAAAAAGGCTATTGGTATTATTACGAAAAGCAAAACACCGGCTCCGACACGCTTCGTCCGAAAAAGGAGATATCGCTTACTTTGATTACGAAGTGAAAGATCTTGCCGGAAGCGTGATTTATTCTGATATAGAATTGAAACCGCAAGTATACCGTGTGGATAAAGAAAACATCATGTTCCGGATTGCGCGATGGTATTAAAATGATGAAGAAAAACGAAAAAATCACGTTTCTTTTTCCATCACACGTTGCATACGGATTTCATGGAGACAACAAGCAAATTGGTCCGAATGTGCCGTTAATCGTGACAGTAACACTCAATGATTTCAAACCTGAAGACAAAACCAAAACAGAATAATTACTAAGAATGAAAACTAAACTGATTTTATTTTTTGCATTAGCATTTACCCTTTTTTCGTGCAAAGATGACCACAGCGATCTGCCGGACGGGCTTTATGCCGTAATCGAAACTGTAAAAGGAGAAATAATCGTTCAACTCGAATATGAAAAAACGCCAGTTACTGTTGCGAATTTCGTTACGCTTGCAGAAGGAAAAAATACATTCGTAAAGCCTGAATACAAAGGAAAACCGTTTTACGACGGACTAAAATTTCACCGTGTAGTGATGAATTTCATGATTCAGGGAGGCGATCCTGAAGGTACAGGCGCAGGTGATACCGGCTATAAATTTAAGGATGAATTTACCGATTTGTCTCATGATAAGGCAGGAACTTTATCAATGGCGAATTCAGGTCCGAATACGAATAGCTCCCAGTTTTTTATTACGCATGTTCCGACAGAATATCTCGATGGCAGGCATACAGTTTTTGGCCATGTCGTTGGAAATGGTATGGAAACCGTCAATAAAATTGTACAGGATGACGGCATTATTTCTGTAAAAATTATCCGCAATGGCGAAAAGGCGAAGAAATTTGATGCTGTGAAAACCTTCAATAATTATTATACCGCAGAAGCCGAAAACCAGAAGAAACAAGCATCCCTTCAGCTTGAAAATGAAAAGAAAATGGCCGCTATTGAAGCTGAAAAAGAAAAAACGGAGTTGCTGAAATACAAAAAATTCATGGATGAAAAAGTGGCGTTATTTGCTGCCGCGAAGAGTTCAGGCTCTGAAACCAAAAGCGGTCTCATTTACAAAATCATCAAACAAGGCGCCGGCAAAAGACCTGAATACGGTCAAATGATGGACATCTGGTATGCCGGTTATTTTGAAAACGGTATGCTGTTTGATTCCAACATCGCTGATGTTGAAAAGAAATTCGGAAAATACAACGAACAAAAGGCGGCGCAAAAAGGGTATTCGCTGATGCAATTCAAGGCTGGCAACAAAGTTGGACTTGTTCCCGGACTTATAGAAGGATTGGAGAAAATGTCGCACGGAGACAAAGCGATATTTTTCATTCCGTCGGAATTGGGTTATGGTGAAGCCGGAAACTGTCCGATTAAACCCAATACCAACATGGTTTTTGAAATCGAAATTAAATAACAACAATAGGGAATAATCCTGAAAACCCGGCAAATTGCAAATCGAGTAAGGAATTTAAAACAAAAAAAATGAAATTTAAAGTAATATGTCTTTTGTTTTTAACAATGACATCTGGTATTTACGCGCAGAAAGCAAAAAAAGCTGCTGCTCCAAAAGTCACGACTGCAAAAAAAGCTTTGGAAGCAAAACCGGCAGCCGGTGATGGCCTTTTTGCAGAATTTGAAACTTCAAAAGGAAAAATCCTTGTACAATTGGAATACAAAAAAGCACCGGTAACGGTGGCGAATTTCGTTGCGCTTGCAGAAGGCAAAAACGATTTTGTGTCGTCACAATACAAAGGAAAACCATTCTACAACGGTCTTAAATTTCACCGCGTGATTGCCGATTTCATGATTCAGGGCGGCGATCCTCTCGGAACCGGTTCAGGAGATCCGGGCTATAAATTCAAAGATGAATTCAATGACGATAAATTTACAGGCCCGGAATTTTAGCAATGGCGAATTCAGGTCAGGCCACCAACGGAAGCCAGTTTTTCATCACGCACAAAGACACACCATGGCTCAATGGAAAGCACACCATCTTCGGACATGTTGTTACTGGTCAGGATGTTGTAAACGCTATCGCCCAGAATGATGTGATGGATAAAGTAACCATTATCAGAAAAGGCGCTGAGGCAAAAGCTTTCGACGCGCCAAAAGTATTCTCTGATTATTTCAACAACAAATCACATGAACCAAAAGATTGCTGACGAAAAAAAAAAGACTGAAGAAGCTAAGTTTGCTCCCGTAAAAGCGGCTAAACTCGCTGCTTTGAATAAAATAAAAGCGACAGGTACTACAACTGAATTCGGATTGACTTACAGCATCCAGAAAGGCAATGGCCAAAAACCTGCTGATGGTGCAACCGTTTACATTCATTATGCCGGATACCTTGAAGATGGAACATTGTTTGACAGCAGCTATGAAGAAGTCAGCAAACAATTCGGGAAATTTGACCAGGCACGTGCTGACCAAAAAGGTTATCAGCCATTCCCGTTTCAATATGGCAATAAAGGCGGATTGATTCCGGGATTTCTTGAAGGTATCAATTTGATGTCATTTGGCGACAAGGCAACTTTGTTTATTCCATCTAAACTCGGATATGGTGCAAGTGGCGCCGGAGGTATCATTCCACCAAATGCTAATCTTATTTTTGAGGTTGAACTGCTGGAGACGATGCCAGGAAATTAATTCAAATATGTAATATTGAAAAAGGCACGAAGATTATTTCGTGCCTTTTTTTATTTTTTAAACTTCCAGTCAAATTCGTCTTTATCGTTGATAATAGCACCGATTTCAAACTTCGTTACTTCTCCAAACTCAGTCTGAAGGATGATCCAGTTGTCTTCATTGAAATAATTTTCATAACTGTCGAAAGCTTCTAACGTCCATTTTTTAAGGCCGTTTTCTATCAGCATTGCTTTGGCTTTGCCAATTTCCATTCCGATAATCTTCTGTCCAAAGATTTCCAGATTATCATTTGAACCTATCAGATATCCTAACCTGAAACCTTCTTCCATATAAAAAGTAAGTCTCAGTTTTTTTGAATTATATAGAGCAACAAGGTTTTCTTCTTCATCCTTATATATTTTATCAGGCATTCCATAAATCGCGGTGACATTTTCCTGTTGCATTCCGAAAACCAATTGGTCGATTCCGAATTTTGGCGTTATTTTCATTTAAATTGGATTTTTGACAAAGATAAACCATCCAAATCTTTTTCAAATTTGAAATCAACAATTTCATTCCTTGTACAATTACACTATTATGTTACACAATTACCATTTATCTGATTTTCAATAATTTAATTGGCTTTTAATTAACGTTTGTTAACGAACCTTAAAGGTAACTTTAACGTACACACTTCAATAAACCTTTCTTAAAACCGAAATTAATTATGAAAAGAAACTCTACGATTCAAAAAATTGTTTGCTTGATCGCCTTCCTCTCGGGAACGTTGGCTGCAAACGCACAATTGGTAACCATGGGCCTCGATGACGGTTCAGCTGGTTCATTAAGAAGCCAAATTTCCGCGGCGGTAACCGGACAACTCATTCTTTTTGCTCCTGGTGTCAATAGCGTAACGCTTACAAATGGTCAGATTACGATTGACAAATCATTAACGCTTATTGGAAATGGCATTGGAACTACCGTGATAGATGGCAGCGACAACGGCAGAATTTTCCTTGTTACTGATGGATCAGTCTCCTTCACAGATTTAATTCTAACAAATGGAACCGCTGATAACGGTGGCGCTGTCTATGTATCAAATGCCTCTTTAACACTCACAAATGTTTCATTGCTTGGAAACGTTGCCAACGGCACATCCGGAAGTGGCGGCGCGCTTTACATTGGAACTGGTGCTTCGTTAAGTGCATTAAATTGTACGATTACAAATAATACCGCGAACCGTGCTGGTGGTGGTATTGAAGCAGTTGACGGAACATCTACTTCCCTTACAAACGTCAGCCTCAACAACAACAATGCAGGAACAGCACCAGCAACAGCTGCTCCCGGAAATGGTGGCGGATTGCACATAACCGGCAACGGAACTGCCACAATTACCGGCGGAACGGTCAACCAAAACAATGCTGCCGCAGAAGGTGGCGGTTTGTGGAATGGCACAGGTACGATGACCGTAAACGGAACAACTATCATTGGCAACAATGCATCAGGTGCCGCATCAGACAATGGTGGCGGTGGATTGTACAATCTTAATGGCGGAACACTTATCATCAGCAACGCCAATATTGCCGACAACGATGCGAATGGAACTTCAGGAAGTGGTGGTGGAATCTTAAACGATGTCGGCGCGACATTAACGGTTTCCAATACATTCATCACAGGGAACACATCAAACAGAGCCGGAGGCGGAATTGAAAATAATGCAGGTTTTGTTACATTAACAGGTGTGAATCTCAACGCAAATACAACTTTTACAAGTCCGGGAAATGGTGGCGGATTGCACATCACCGGCGCCGGAACTGCCCAAATTAATGGCGGAACTGTCAATACAAATTCAGCAGGAAATCAAGGCGGTGGATTATGGAATGGAACCGGAACGATGACGGTTGATGGTACAACGATTTCAGGAAATACGACTTCAGGTGCAGCTGCCAATCAAGGTGGTGGCGGAATTTACAATTTCAATGCCGGAACGCTTGTAGTATTAAATTCCTCAATCTCTAATAACGTTTCAAACGGAACTGCAGGAAGCGGCGGCGGAATTTTAAACGATGCCGGCGGACAACTTTCTGTTACTGACACTTCTATCACTGGAAACACGGCGATTCGTGCCGGTGGCGGAATTGAAGATAATTCAGGTACAAGTACAATCATTTTGGATAATGTAAACCTCAATGGAAATTCCGTATCGCGACATTCCGGGTAATGGCGGCGGATTACATATCACTGGTGGTGGAAGTGCGACAATCATTGACGGAACCGTAAACAATAACACAGCTTCTTCAGAAGGTGGCGGGCTATGGAACGGCACAGGAACAATGTTGATTACCGGAACTACTATCTCAGGCAACACAGCTTCAGGAATTGCAGCAGATCAAGGCGGTGGCGGAATTTACAACCTCAACGGAGGGACTCTAACCATTGAAACGGCTGTAATCAGCAATAATATTGCTAACGGAACTTTAGGCAGCGGCGGTGGAATCTTAAATGATGTTGGTTCACATCTTTCAGTCACAGACACAGAAATCAGCAGCAACACAGCTGTTCGCGCCGGTGGAGGAATCGAAGACAATTCTGGTTCAGGCACGATTGTTTTAGCTAACGTAAGCTTAAATGGAAATTCTGTATCAGGGCAGTTCCGGGTAATGGTGGCGGATTGCATATCACCGGTGGCGGAAGTGCAACAATTACAGGCGGAACCGTTAACAACAATACCGCTTCATCAGAAGGCGGCGGACTATGGAACGGTACCGGAACAATGACCGTTACCGGAACAACAATTTCCGGAAATAGCGCAGCCGGAGCCGGGGCAGATCAGGGCGGCGGCGGAATTTACAATCTTAACAGCGGTACTTTAAGTATTACAAATGCGACTATTACTGATAACGATGCCACAGGAACTTTAGGCAGCGGTGGCGGAATTTTGAATGATGTAGGTTCGCAGTTGACCGTAACCAATTCAGTAATTTCAGGTAATACAGCTGTTAGAGCTGGTGGTGGAATTGAAGATAATTCAGGCACAAGCACCATCATCCTTACCGATGTGACTTTAAATGGAAATTCCGTCTCACGTAGCCTCCGGGTAATGGAGGTGGATTGCACATCACAGGTGCAGGAAGTGCTACAATCACAGGCGGTACAGTCAACAACAATACTGCAACTTTAGAAGGTGGTGGTTTATGGAATGGCTCAGGAACAATGACCATTACAGATGTAGAAATTAACGGAAATACTTCGAGTGGTTCCGCAGCTGATGATGGCGGAGCCGGTGTTTTCAATACTGCAGGAACACTTAATATCAATGATTCTATAATTTCGAATAACAACGCGACAGGAACAAGCGGCAGCGGTGGCGGACTTTTCAGTCTGGCGGGAACTGTCACAGTTACAAACACTGTTTTCGATGGCAATTCAGCTAATCGTGCAGGTGGTGGCGTTGAAATTGTAGCCGGTGTATTTACCATGACCGATTCTGATTTGATTAATAATGACGTTGACGGAACTGCCGGAACTCCAAATCCGGGTAATGGTGGTGGATTGCACTTAACAGGTGTTGTAACGGCTACTATTACAGCGACAACAATCACAGGAAACGATGCGCGTCGCGAAGGCGGTGGCTTATGGAACCAGACCGGAAGTACGATGACAGTAACAACAAGTACAATCGACTCGAATACTGCAAGTGGTTCCGGAATGCAACACACGGCGGTGGAGGAATTTTCAATAATGGTGGAAGCCTTTCGTTAAGCAATTCAACAGTCTCAAATAATACTGCTGATGGAACTTTAGGAAACGGCGGCGGTATTCACGTGAAAAACGGAACTGTAGTTGTTTTATTGACAACAATTTCCGGAAATTCATCTTTGAATGATGGTGGTGGAATCTACAATAATGCAGCTTTAGACGTAAATGCTTCAACAATTGCAGATAATGCAGCGACAGCAAATGGCGGTGGAATAGCCAATAATTCCTCTTCAGTTGTGTTGAAAAACACTATTGTTGCTACCAATGCAGCAACAACCGGAATTGATCTTCAAACAACACAGGTTCTTATACTTCAAATGGATACAACCTGATTGGTCACGACACTGCAAATGTTTTCACCGCACAAACCGGTGACATAGAGGGTACAGTTACTGCTTTAAATCCACTTTTTGGAGAATTAGCAGCGAACGGAGGCTTAACATTTACGCACGCATTGCTCTTAAATAGTCCTGCTTACAATGCTGGCGACCCGAACGATAACTTTAATGACCAGAATGACCAATCTATTTTTGGTTCAAGAAGAGATATCGGAGCTTCAGAAGCGCAAACTGAACTTGGCGTTGAAAATATTGCAATAAAAACTAAAAGTACAATTTACCCAAATCCGTCTAATGGAATCATCAATGTGTCATTATCAAATGCACATGACTCTGAAACGACAGCTTCAATCGTCGAAGTCGGTTCAGGGAAAATTGTAAAAACTTTCAGCACCAACACATCAATGAATCAATTCAACATGGGTAACATCGCAGCCGGTGTCTACATCCTGAAACTCGATTCAGACAATTACACAGAAACTCACAAACTTGTGATAGGAAGATAAATTGGTTTGGTTAATTAGTGCAAAGGCCTCAGCAGAAATGTTGAGGCCTTTGTTTTATAATTTATTTTGTAGATTTTCTTTAGCACTTTCCTCCCACTCGTTTCTGAGAATACTTAATACAATGCTGTCGCGCCTTCCCTTCATAAGTAGGCATGTTATTGCGGAGGATCCCATCTACTTTGCATCCAATGCTTTTCATCGCCGCAATGCTCCTGGCATTGTTATTATCGGCACGAAATTCAACGCGTTCCATTCCCAGTGTTTCAAAAGCATACGTCAATAAAAGCATTTTACAATGTTTGTTTAATCCTGTTCCCTGAAAGTCTCCGCCATACCAGGTGTAACCTAATTGTAAGGTCTTGAATGGAAACTGTATGTCGTAAAACCTAGTGCTCCCGGCATACTTTTGTTGTTTTTTATCATAAATGATGAAAGGGAATTCCGTATGATTATTGCGTGCTTTAATAGCAATGTCGATATAATTTTCAAGGTTTTCTTTTCCGTTGGCACGAACAAGTGAATACTTCCAGATATCAGGTTCATTTATTGAAAAGTGCAATAAATTATCCAAATCGCTTCGTTGTAAAGGTCTCAGTTGAACGTAATCATCTTCTAGAATGAGATTCTGGTTAAAGTCGAAATTCATGTTTTTAGCGAAGGTACAGAATCCGCTTCTTAATGCAAACCGTATTATTTTTTAATTCTTATCAGGAAAAAATTATTTTTGTACGTTAAAATGAATAGGATGATTTTCAGGGAAGCAACTATAGATGATATAAGGCAAATTCAAATCGTAAGGAATTCCGTCACAGAAAACCCACTATCCAACCCGGATTTGGTGACCGATAAAGACTGCGAAATTTTTATGTTCGAAAGAGGCAGAGGCTGGGTTTGCGAGATTGACAAGACAATCGTCGGATTTGCTATCGCAGATTTAGTCGACAGCAACATCTGGGCATTATTCCTGCATCCCGATTTTGAAAAGAAAGGCATTGGCAGAAAACTCCACGACATGATGCTCGATTGGTATTTTTCAAAACAGGATTATGTTTGGCTCGGCACCGCTCCGGGAACAAGAGCAGAAATTTTCTACGAAAAATCTGGTTGGAGAAAAGCCGGGATGTATGGTAAGGAAACCAAATTTGAAATGACCTCAACCGAATGGCAGTCGGTTAAGTATCATAAATCCAACCTTTAAATTTCAGCCTTGAAGGCTCAAAATTCATGCAAAAAGGTCGAATTTTCTCCCTTTGACATTCAAAATTCAACCTTAAAGGTTCAATTTCCAGCCTCTGAGGTTGAATTTTCATGCTCAATGGTTTAATTCTCAACCTAAAAGGACGAAATTTGTCTTATTAGGCTATTATTTGATGCTGACGCATTTAATTAAATCTTGTGCTAATATTCAAAAGTTCCGTATTCGGATTCAATCGTAAGCTGTTTAGTTGCAGAAGCTTCCACCCTGCCCACAATTTTCGCATCCACACCAAATGATTTCGAAATATTGATGACGTCTTCTGCAGCACTTTCAGGAATATATAATTCCATGCGATGGCCGCAATTGAAAGCCTGGTACATTTCCTTCCAATCGGTTTTTGACTGCTCCTGATCAGCTTAAACAAAGGTGGAACCGGAAATAAATCGTCTTTTATAACGTGAAGATTATCAATAAAATGAAGAATTTTGGTCTGCGCGCCACCACTGCAATGCACCATTCCGTGTATGGTTTCAGAATTGTATTTTTCGAGTATTTTTTTGATGATTGGTGCGTAAGTACGCGTTGGTGAAAGCACGAGTTTTCCGGCATCAATCGGAGCATCTTCAACTTTATCAGTAAGCTTTATTTGTCCGGAATAAACCAATTCAGCAGGAACCGCAGCATCGAAACTTTCCCGGATACTTTTCCGCAAGGTACTTTTCAAAAACATCATGACGTGCAGACGTTAACCCATTGCTGCCCATACCGCCATTATAATCTTTCTCATACTCAGCCTGACCGAACGAGGCCAGACCAACAATCACATCGCCGGCCTGAATATTGGCATTATCAATCACATCGGCTCTTTTCATCCTTGCCGTTACGGTAGAATCTACAATAATAGTACGCACAACATCGCCTACATCGGCAGTCTCACCGCCCGTTGAATGTATCGTGACACCGAAGTTTTTCAATTCCGCAATCAACTCTTCAGTTCCGTTGATGATGGCCGAAATCACTTCTGCCGGAATGAGGTTCTTATTCCTTCCAATTGTAGATGAAAGCAAAATATTATCCGTCGCACCCACACACAGCAAGTCGTCAATATTCATGATTAAGGCATCTTGTGCTATGCCTTTCCAGACAGCAATATCACCGGTTTCTTTCCAGTACATATAAGCCAAAGACGACTTTGTACCTGCACCGTCGGCATGCATGATGAGGCAATGGTTGTCGTCGTTAGTAAGGAAATCGGGGATTATTTTGCAGAAAGCTTTCGGAAACAGTCCTTTATCGATGTTTTTTATAGCATTATGAACGTCTTCTTTGGATGCAGAAACACCGCGAAGTGCATATCTTTTGCTGTTGTCGGAACTCATAAATCTTGTTGTGTTGTTGTCGGGCAAAGGTAACATTAAAGGTTTAAAATTTAAAGCTTAATGTTTAAAGTTTACCAAACACTCACAATATGTTCTCAAGCCTGAATTTGTATTTGATGACAGTACTTTTCCGATCTACTTCGAGCACGATGTTACGGCCGGCTTCAGATTTGAGTATTTCGTTGATGTCCTGCAAGGAATATTTATAACTTTGAACACCATTGATAGCAATCAGGACATCACCGCTTTTGAGTCCGATTTTATCGGCAGGAGAATTTTTCCTGACCGATACGATTTCATAAACCGGCTTTAATTCAAATTTATACTTCATCTCAAGCGGCGCAGATCCAAAATCGATTTTCACGGTATTGGCACTCGAATTATTGTCAATCCTTTCGGCTTGCACCCATTGCAATCCGGCATGATGCAGCACGATTCCGCTCATGTTATAATGAAATGGATCGTCAAAATCCTTATTTTTACGCAGGTACAGTTGCTTCTCTTTGTAATCGAATACGACCGAAAATCTCCTGAAAATTTCACCTCCGATAGAACCAAGTCGTTTATCAACCATTTTTACATTTTTTATGGAAAGCGTGTCAGGAAATGCAACCAAAGGCTTTTCAAACTCAAAATTGCTGATTGCAAAATTATAGATACGGGCTTTTTTTCCGAAGATATCTCCGCTAAAACCACGGCCGAGAAAATCCTCGAAGTTTTTTTCAGGCACAGCAATTGCACTGCTCCTGTTTTGAAAAAGCCAAACCGCATCACTGTTTCCGGTATCAAGTAATAGTTTTGCCGGAATTGGCTGTTCGTTCATTCCGACTTCTGAACTGATATAGGGTTTGCATTTTTCGATTGTAATCGGATATGATTTGTAACCGTTGATGATTTTTTCTTTATCTAGTTTTCGCGGGTTGTACACGTATAACTTCTTCCTGATATAATCAATTTTCACAAAATTATTCTCAAAAAAATGGTAACCGATAATGCCGTTAACAACTACACCAAGACTGGAGGAAAAATTAAATGTTTCGTCAAGAATTACCAATATTTCCTGATTCTTGCATTCAAGCCCGTGAAGTGATAAGGTATTTTTCTTGGATTTCAGGCCTTCGACAGCATCCTGTGTACCCAAACCCCTCAGCATAATTCTTTCGGTATTGTATAACTGGACTTCGTCATTTTCCCTGAGGCTGAACAAAATTGTTTCTTCTACGCCAGTATCCAACAGAAAATTCAGCTTGATGCCATTTACCTCAATGGGAAAAATAATCAGGTTATTGACCAGTTCGAATGGAATTGCAACCTTTTTTTTATTAGATGTAAATATAAATGCATCCTGCGCTGATATGCAGGTTCAGCAAAATATCAAACATACTGTCAACAGAAAGGTTTTCATTGCAAATTTTTATTAAAATTATAAAATAATGCTGATATAATGACAAATTCTCAATGAAATTCATAGCAATAGCAATGGCAAGTTCAATATCAAAAATCAGTATTAAATTTCAAATCTCTTTCACTATATAATTTTTACAATTGATTTTGAAATTGATACTGATATTGAAAGTTGAAATTTTAAAAGATTTGGCGCTCTATGAAAAAAGTTGCAATTTTGTGACACTTAAAAAAGAAAAACATGCCGAAAATTTCAAATAAAGGAAAACAGATGCCGGAATCGCCAATAAGGAAACTGGTTCCGTATGCAGATATCGCAAAGAAAAAAGGAAATAAAGTATACCACCTGAATATCGGCCAGCCTGATATCAAAACGCCTGAAGTTGCGATGAATTCCATCAAAAATCTTGACATCAAGGTTTTGGAATACAGTCATTCTGCCGGTTTTGAAAGTTATCGCGTGAAGCTTTCGCAGTATTACAAAAACCACGGACTTCCGATTGATGTTGCTGATATTATCATTACAACAGGAGGTTCTGAAGCTTTGCTTTTTGCGATGGGAAGTACTATGGATGCTGATGACGAAATCATTATCCCGGAGCCTTTTTATGCTAACTATAACGGATTTTCAACTGCGTCCGGCGTAAAAGTTGTGCCTGTGATTTCAACTATTGATACCGGTTTTGCTTTACCTCCCGTTGCTGATTTTGAAAAATTGATTACGCCAAAAACCAAGGCAATCCTGATTTGTAATCCGGGAAATCCAACAGGATATTTATATTCAAAAGAAGAAATGGAGCAACTGGCAGCTTTGGTAAAAAAACACGATTTATTCCTTATTGCTGATGAAGTTTACCGCGAATTCACTTATGATGGTGACATTCATTATTCGGTAATGAACATTCCCGGACTTGAAGAAAATGCCATCATGATTGATTCTGTTTCTAAAAGATATAGTATGTGTGGCGCCAGAATCGGTTGCATAGTTTCAAAGAATAAAGAAGTTATGGCTACTGCGATGAAATTCGCGCAGGCAAGATTGAGTCCGCCTACATTTGCCCAGATTGCCAGCGAAGCTGCCTTAGAAACACCTCAGAGTTATTTTGATGAAGTCATTACCGAATACAGAGACAGAAGGGATACGCTTATATCTGAATTGAAAAAAATCGAAGGCGTGAAAGTTGGAAGCCCGAAAGGTGCCTTTTATTGTATCGCACAATTGCCGATTGACAATGCCGATAAATTTGCGCAATGGCTTCTTGAATCTTATGATTTGAATGGTGAGACCGTGATGGTTGCACCAGCTGCCGGATTTTATTCCACCCTGGCGTTGGATTGAATGAAGTGCGTATTGCTTATGTGTTGAAGAAAGAAGACCTCATTAAAAGTGTCGCCATCCTTAAAGATGCGATTGCGGCTTATAATAAATTGTAAACCTTATTGTACTATAAAAAGAGCTTCTCAAATGAGAAGCTCTTTTGTTTATGATTATTGCAGCGTTTATCGTTTAATAGCGAAGTGTGCTTTGAATTCTTTTGTAATGCCTTGCTCAGAATATTTCACCAGGAACCAGTAATCGTCGGCGATCATTGGCTTACCGTTGAAAGTTCCATCCCAGCCTGTACCGGTTGAGCTGATTTCTTTCAACAGTTTACCGAAACGGTCAAAAATGAAGATTTTAGTATCCGGTTGGTTCTTCAACGTAGTGATATTCCATGTATCATGGTAACCATCGCCATTCGGTGTGAAATATTTCGGATAATCAACAATTGTAAGATCTTTTGGCACGCTATGACATGCTTTCTTATCACGTGCATGAACCGTATGATGGCCACTTTCGTCAAAGTTAATTAATGTTCTTACACCCGTAAAGGTATTGCTATCCTGATATGGTCCGTCATCAAGGCTATATTCATATTCACCCGGAGGATCGACAGTAACTACAACCGTTGCATTATCATCGAAATAGCCTGTGATTACATCTGCAGAAAGAATCCTTATAGGTTGGATTGAAGAGACAATCGGAGCTGTAGCAGAACGTGTACATCCCGTAAGAACACTCGTAATTTTAATTTTATAAATACCAATAGTATCAGCTACTATGCTTCAACAGGTTTCAGTCGGGATTACTACATCATCTAAAGACCATTCAAATGTAAACTGACCGTCATTTGCATAACCGCTGTCTAATTTAAAAGTCCTTGTAACAGTATTGGTATCCGGAGCAATACATATATATCCATCCTGAGGAAGTTTCGGATCAGGCAATTCCGTAACATTTATTGTAGCTACAGTATTTGGTTCACCCACTAAAGATTTGGTACAAACCGGAGTGTCATTTGTGGCAACACTGATCAATGTATATGTTGCAGAAGTTTCCAATACGCCTGTAGGAAGTATTGCGCTTCCTGATGGGGAAAGGATGATGGTCAATTCTTCGCCACCATTGATGGTATAAGTTACAATAGCATTAGGCGTTCCTGTGAAAATCACGTCAGCGGCCTGGCCTTCACAAATATTTTGTTCAAGACCTTCTTTAATCGTTGCTTCCGGAAGTGGATTGACAATCAAATAAACTGTAGCAGATGTTACAGAAGGGCAAGACGGACTGCTTACCACAACATAATAATTACCACTATCAGTTAGCTGTGACGTCGTATTGCCATAACTGGCAAGGTCGCCGCCTGTCGTCATGATTGGCGCACCATTGAAATACCATCTATAAGTAAGGTTGTTGCCTGTTGCTCCAACGGTGAAGTCAAAGCCATCGCCAAGACAAATGATTCTCGAAACAGGCTGTGTTACAATTACCGGAGCAACATTTACTACAACCACAGCAGGATTAGAAACCACCGGCGGACATGAAGAAACACTATTGCTTACAAAACATGTGTAAGTTCCGGCATCACTTAATACAGATGTTCCTATGGTTAATGTGCTTGATGTAGCGCCTGGCTTGTCGACACCATTTTGTTGCCATTGGTATACAAGATTGGTTCCGGTTGCAGTAACGCTGAGCGTAATCATTTCGCCTTCACAAATTGTCATACCGACTGGTTGGGTAAGAATAACAGGTTGCTTGTTTACAGTTACATGGACAGTATTTGAAGTCACAGGAGGCGCACAAGTTCCACCTACAATAACATAATAATCATTATCATCAGGAAGATTTTGCGAGGAATTTACTGTATAATCTGCATTAACAGCACCCGAAATCAACACGCCGCCTCTGTACCATTGGTAAGTCGGATTCGTGCCCGAAGCCACAACGCTTAAAGTAAAAGGTTCTAACTCACACAAGGTTACAGCTGTTGGCTGTGTGTCAATAGCTATTTTTTCATTCACCACAACCACAGCGTTATCAGAGAGTACAGTTTCATTACAGTCATTAGTTACCTCCAGATAGTAAGTTGCCCCATCAGCCAACGTAGCCGGATTAATTATCAGGGTAGAATTGGTCTCTCCTGGCAATTGTGTAGTAGTATCTTTAAACCATTGAAAGTGAAGTCCGTCTCCGGTAACAGTCGCAGAGATTGTAATCTGATCATCCTCGCATACCGTACTTCCCTGAGGTTGTGTAGTTATTGCAATCGGATCAGGAACCAACAGGCTTGAAGGCTGTGAAGTTACCGTACCACAAGTGTTGGTTATTACAACAGTGTAGTTACCAATGTCTGCGGTAGACGGGGTTGCAATTGTATAAGTATTCTGATCGTTACCGGCAATAGGTTGGTTATTATTGTCATACCATTGGTAATGAATATCAGTTCCCGTAGCTGCAACAGTGAAGATTGCAGGACTGTTCGGACAAACCGAAGTTTGAGCTGCCGGTTGCGTGACAATTACTGGTAAATCAACAATACCGATTGTAATTGATTGCGATAAGGAATTGATACACTGAACAGTTCCGCTGCTGGTTATATTGACAAGTGTGTAAGTCTGTGAGCAGGCAGGGGTCGTAAACGTAGCATTTCCTGATGCATCCAACAATACCGGCGGATAAACCGTATTTGCGCTGTCGGTATAATTAACAGTGGCATTAGGTGTTCCGTTTATCGTTAATGAAGGGCTCGTTCCGGCGCATATCGGGTTGACCGCCGCCGTGAAAGTATTTACAACCGGTAATGGGCTAACCGTCACAGAAGCCGATACGCTCAACGCTTTTGAACACGAAGGCGTGCTGTTGCTCGTAATATTTGTCAAATTTAAAGTTGCAGTTCCGGAAAGACCAGTCAAATCTATCGGAGCCGTACCCGCTGCATCCAAAATCACAGAACCAGTAGCTGCGCCGTTGTAATCAACTGTAGCGCCCGGATTTCCGCTGATGACAAAATGTGCAGTATCCGAAGCACAAATTACAGGATTGGTAATACTAACAGTAGCATCAGGCAAACCAACTGTAATCGTGATATCGTTTCCGGGAGGGAAAGGTATACTGCAAACCGGCACGGTATTGCTTTCAACTTTTACAAGCTCATAAGTCGTATCATATTGTAATGTCGCCGGATAGGAATAATTTCCTGACGCGTCTAACTGAACTGTTACATTATTATTTGCTCCGTTCGTATCTGAAACATTGAAAGTTACAAATGAGTCAGCCGTCCCTGAAAAATTAATATTTGTACTTGCATTGGTGCAAATTGATGACGATGGCGTCACAAATCCTACTGACGGTAACGCATAAACTGTTAGCGTGAGCGAATCTGTAGCACATTCAATACCGTCATTTTTCTTAATAACTGTATAAGTATAAGTTCCGGCTACAGAAGGCGAAGGCACATTCATCGGATTTTGAGCCGTTGAGGCAAAACCTTCTGGTCCAGACCATTCAAAAGTTGGCATGCTGTCATCCGGACTTACGGTCGCAGTCAGGTTGAAAGATGTTCCCTGACAAATGGCAAAATCATTCGTAGCATTCACTGTACAGGCAGTATCCCTAAATACCCGGAAAGGACTCGGCGATGTCGAAGTAGTGACATATTGCGGGCAGTCAGGCGTAGCAGCAACTGTATAAGTTATGATATAATCTCCCGGTGTGGTTTGCGTAAGATCAACTTCACCCGTAACAGGGTCAATGGTAATCGACTGTGGCGGAGTTGCTGTCGGATCGACCGGAGCAGCACTATAAACACCTCCCGTTGTCAAATCTGTAGAACCAATAACCGGAACCGGATGACCGCCCACATAATAAGTAGCATCAGGATAAGATATAGAGCCTGCAGGCTGGGCCGCATCTATTACAAATGAACGAATATTGGCGCAACTTGTTCCGGATACAAGATCAGTAATCCTTACCCATATCGTTTTAGGCAACGCTGCAGCTGTAGCCACTACATAATCATTGATAGAGCCATATGTTGTAAAAATGTCATTGCTGCCGTAATCTTTAGCAGATTGCTCATCTTCATAATAAAGAATCTCATAACTCGAAGCGGGTGCCCCGTTAAGAATATAGGTATCCTGATTAATGTTGAAATGAAATGGCGCAGCATTCGTACACATGAATACGCTAGGTTTCGGATCTAAAACAGCTAATGCCGGTTCGACGCTAACTGAAAATGAATCAGAAGGCTTTGGAGTGACGATAGTATTGTCGCATTTTGTATAAGATACTTCAACAGTATAATTCGCAGGCGTTGAAACGGCAGGACAGGCTTGAATTGAATTTTCAGTACTGACTACAACACCATTTTGGTCTTTCCATTCAACAGATACCAAATCCTGACTAACCGGCCGGAAGAAACCTCCATGCTTCGTTGTTCGCATCCCAGTTACCCGTATTTCTTCCTGGAGGAGTGACCGCTTTTAAACCGGTAGCATCTAAAATACCGATGACCCCTACACCACCCTGCCAAGGTTGGTAGTGCTTTCTTCTTTTGACATAAACTTCAATGATATTGGTTGTTTCATGCAATACGATTTGTGTTGTCTGGAGGCCAGCAGATGCACTTTGGCTACCTCGATATTGAGGCAATTCATTGAAATTCGCAACAAAATACCTGTTTGGCGCAATACCCTGAACATAATAGTTTACATTTTGTACCAACGGATCTGTTACACCACCGTCGTTCCCAACTGGACGGATATCTGTATCCTGATATACACCAAAAACACCGTTTTTTATCACAAAAGTACTACTAGGTATTGTTCCATTTAGAGCATAAGGGCAATATTTAAGCGGCGAACCTGTAGGAAGTTCCGGATCAGGACAAGCATCGGGCCATACTGGGTTAGGAGCACCTGCATAGGTTTGTGCACCTGAAATATCAAATGTAATTACACCATTAGTTCCTACCCTTACCTGATTGTAAGTAACGCCATAAAAACAAAAATTAAATGGCATCGTATAGGGTTTTGTCCAGGCGTCATCACACGGCGCATTTAAAATTGTACCACCTGTGTAATCATATAAATTCTGATAAGGTGTCGAGATAACATGATATGCCGATGTATCCCTGAGGTTGTAATAACTGGCCGTAAGCTGTGTACAATCGCCAGGCGTACAAACCGCAATTGGGTCTTCTATCTCGATTTCAGCCTTTGTATTTTGCGTACATGCAATAGTACTGTTCACCAAAACCGTTGCAGAATCCGAAAGCGTGTTCGAACATAGTGGTGATGCAATTGAGCCATTGGTCAAAGTAAAGGTATTTGTAACACTGACAAAAGGAGTATAAGTTGCCTGACCGCTGGCGTCAAGCGTCACACTGTAACTTCCAACAGTTGGCGCAGAAGTGAAATTGATAACAGCGTTCGGCGTTCCCTTGAACTTAAGCGTTACCGAATAACCAGGGCATATTGCCGTAAACGGCGCACTGACTTCAGCATAAACCCCAACATATACTGTTGCAACGCCCGCTTGCGGTTGTTCACAGACACTAGTACCTGTTCCCGAAGAAACCGAAATCAGGTTGTAATTAAAAACACCGGCAACCGTTGTAGGTACCGAAACTGTAACGGAGTCTCCTGTTGTTGTAGTAATAGTTTGATCCTGGACCATTATTGACATTATAAGTAAAAGTGTAAGGCCCGTTCCGTCTGCGCCGGTAAATGTAACAGTCGGATTTGGCGCACCAACACATACTGTATTAGATGAAGGTGTAACAGTTGCCGTTGGCAGCTTGTTTACAGTAATGGCGGCGCTTCCTGTCTGTACCTGCGAACAACCACTCACGCCGGCATAAGAAACGCCCGTAAGATTATAAGTAAAAGTTCCTGAAACATTCGTGCTTACCGGAATATTGACACTATTAAGATAAGTGGTAATTGTTTGGGTCGGAACTGTTATTGACGTTATAAGTAAAAGCATAAGGAGGCTCACCGCCTGTTCCTGTAAAAGTAATGTTAGGCTTATCATCGTTCATACAAACGGTTGCAGTTCCTGAAACTGCGGCACTTGGAATACCGAAAACCTTAACGGTAGCAGTAGAGGACTGAACCTGTTCGCAGGTACCGCCGCTTGAAATCTTTACAATTTTATAAGCGAAAGTCCCTGGTGTACCTGTCGGAACTGAAACATTAACGCTATTGGTATTAACAGTCGAAACCGTTATCTCCGAACCATTATTAATGGTATAAGTAAAAGTATACGGAATGAGTCCGCCTGTACCTGTAAAAGTAACCTCCGAAGCCAAGGCATTAATGCAAACAGTAATACTACCTGTAGCTGCAGCCGTCGGAAGCGGTTTAACCGTTACGGTTGCCGTTTGTGCTTGCGCCTGACTGTCTCCAGGATTTGTTCCGAAAGCAACATTGGTCAAATTGAAGTCAAAAACACCATCAACAGACGTATCTACAGTAACAGTCACACTATCACCCGTGGTAGTAGTAACGGTAATATCCTGGACCACTGTTGATATGATACGTGAAAGTATACGGTGCCGTTCCGTTAAAACCGGTAAAAGTAACTTCAGCAGTCCCATTCTGGCAAACAGTCGGGTCGTTGTCGTTACTGTAGCGGTAGGTAAAAATGCACCTGCAGACAAAATACTGTTGTCTTTTACAAAACTGTCATTTAACAGTAAAGTATTGGCATTCAGCGTACTTAAAAACAGTGCAAATATTAATAAAAGTAAGTTTTTTAACTTCATTTCGGAGGATTTTTAAAGATGCGAAATTTACAAAAAAATCATAAACATTTAACCCAAAATTCTTTTTTAACTTAATAGCTGTTAAATGTTATTTAACATACAACAGCTGAGATTGCTTTTACCCTCATCGTTTTTTGATTTTTTTTTCGTTTTGTAAAAAAATCAGGTCAATCCTTTATTTTCGGGCATTCAAGCTGATTATTTTATTTGCAAAACGATAGAATTTCTTTGCGTTTTATTAATTATCTTTGTGCGAGAAAAAAAATCGCCACTACAGGCCAATAGCATTTATGAATAAAAACGAAGATTTTTCAGACGAAATTGGCGATGACCACATCGCTTCAGGCGCCACAAACCCGATTCGCGAGGACGCTTTCGAACTTTCAGACGAACAAAAGATAGAATCTATTAAAAAGGATGTCGAAAATATCCTGAAAACTTTGGGGATGGATATGACAGACGACAGCCTCAAAGGCACGCCGAACCGCGTGGCGAAAATGTTTGTGAAGGAAATTTTTGGCGGACTCAATCCCAGCAAAAAACCAAAAGCATCAACGTTCGATAACAACTACAAATACGGCGAAATGCTCGTCGAAAAGAACATTACCCTCTACTCCACCTGCGAACATCATTTGCTGCCGATTATCGGCCGGGCACATATCGCTTACATTTCTAACGGAAAAGTCGTAGGTTTATCCAAGATGAACCGCATTGTCGATTATTATGCGAAAAGGCCGCAGGTGCAGGAACGCCTTACGATGCAGATTGTTCAGGAAATGCAGCGCGTGCTGAATACAGAAGACGTTGCGTGCGTGATTGACGCGAAGCATTTGTGCGTGAATTCAAGGGGAATCCGCGATATTGAAAGCAGTACGGTCACTTCAGAATTCGGTGGAAAATTCAAAGACGAGACAACCAGACGCGAATTTTTGGATTACATCAAAATGGAAACAAGATTTTAATTTAAAGCAGACTGCCCTAGCCCCGATAGGAGCAAGTAGCTTTTTTGGCCGGGGTTCGGCCGAAAAACTACTGCGGATAGCGGGATTGGCTTCTAAAAAATAAAAAAATGCCTTTATACAAAAAACATACGATTAAAATATACAATTCGCTTTCAGGCGAAAAAGAAGTTTTTACCCCCATTCACGAAGGAAATGTTGGGATGTATGTTTGCGGGCCGACGGTTTACAGCAATGTGCACCTCGGGAATGTGCGCACTTTTATGTCGTTTGATATGATTTTGCGTTATTTCAGGCATCTGGATTATAAGGTGCGTTATGTGCGGAATATTACCGATGTCGGGCATATCGTGGATGACGTGGATGAAGGCGAAGATAAAATCGCGAAAAAAGCGCGTTTAGAACAATTGGAGCCGATGGAAATCGTACAGCGATATACCGTTGATTTTCATGAAATCCTGAACCGCTTCAACTTTCTACCGCCAAGTATCGAACCGACGGCAACCGGACACATTATTGAGCAGATCGAAATCATAAAGAAGATTATTGACAACGGATTTGCGTATGAATCGAACGGTTCTGTGTACTTTGATGTAGTGAAATTCAACGAAGACCATCATTACGGGCAACTCAGCGGCCGCAACATCGAAGACATGCTGGCCAATACGCGCGATACAGACGGGCAATCGGATAAAATCAATTCACAGGATTTTGCGCTTTGGAAAAAGGCAGAACCTGAACATATCATGCGCTGGCCTTCGCCGTGGAGCGACGGATTTCCGGGCTGGCATTTGGAATGTACAGCGATGAGCACGAAATACCTCGGCAATCATTTTGATATTCACGGCGGTGGAATGGATTTGAAGTTCCCGCACCACGAATGCGAGATTGCACAGAATGAAGCCTGCACCGGGCAAGCACCGGTGAATTATTGGATGCACGCTAATATGTTGACACTGAATGGCAAGAAAATGGCAAAATCTACTGGAAATAATATTCTTCCCGGGGAGATTTTTACCGGCGATAATCCATTTTTGAGCAAACCATTTACGGCTTCGGCGGCACGATTCTTTATGATGCAGGCGCATTACCGCAGTATCCTTGATTTTTCTGACGATGCGATGCTGGCTTCTGAAAAGGGATTTAATCGTTTGATGGAAGCGATGGACGGATTGGCGGCAATTGAAGCCGGAAATTCTTCGACTTTGGATATCGAAACCTGGAAAAATGCTTGCTATGAAGCAATGGATGACGATTTTAACACGCCAATCTTAATTGCGAATTTGTTTGAAGGCGTGCGTTTCATCAATTTATTGAAAGAGAAATCGGCCACATTAACCGCCGCAGATTTGGAAAATTTTACAAGTTTGATGAATGCATTCATATACGACATACTCGGACTTGAAAATGAAAAATCAGAAAGCAATAATGATAAACTCGAAGGTGTGGTAAACATGTTAATTGATATGCGCAACGAAGCCCGCAGCAATAAGAACTTTGCACTTTCAGACCAGATTCGCGACCAGTTGACCGCTTTGGGCATTCAGCTCAAAGACGGAAAAGACGGCACGAGTTTTACTTTCTAAGCTGATGTCTCTCAAAAAAATATTGATTTTTCCTTTTGTGGCACTGGTAAGGTTTTATCAGGTGGCGCTATCCCCTGTTTTGCCATCTGCTTGTCGTTATGAACCAACTTGCTCGACTTATATGATTCAGGCACTTCAGGAACACGGACTTTTTAAAGGCTTATATTTAGGAACAAAAAGGATTATCAGCTGCAATCCGTGGGGCGGACAAGGTTACGATCCCGTACCGCCGAGAAGACATTATCATAAACATTAAATTAACTTCAATTTTAGAGGGTTTAAACGGTAAATCTATATTTTTACACTTCAAAAAATACGCACAAAATTATGACACATCCTTTACAAATGCTCTGGAATCCGTCAGAAGGAATAGATCTGGGCTTCTTCATGATTCGTTATTACAGTTTGATGTTCGTCGTGGCTTTCGGACTCGGCTGGTACATCATGAAAAAAATATTCGACCGCGAAGGCGAACCAATTGACAAACTCGACAGCCTTTTTATCTGGACAGCAGTTGCGACTTTAATCGGCGCGCGTTTAGGACATGTGCTATTTTATCAACCTGAACTTTTCAGCCAGGATATTCTAAGTGTATTCTTACCTTTCAGGACAAAACCGACTTTCGAATTCACCGGTTTCAGCGGATTGGCAAGTCACGGCGCAGCAGTTGCAATTGTTATCGCAATGGTTTATGTAAGCCGGAAAATAATGAAAAGACCGTTGCTTTGGGTACTCGACAGGGTTGTCATTACCGTTGCAAGTGGCGCGGTATTCGTAAGGTTAGGCAATTTCATGAACTCAGAAATTTTAGGAGACATGACTACTTCAAAATTCGGCATCAGGTTCCTGCACGATCAATTTGGTAAATCAGAAGCGATGAAGATTACCGGTATGAAAACGCCGAAAGAAGCCTACGACGCCATTGCTACAAATCCGAAATTCGCAAATTTCCTGCAAATGGTGCCTGCAAGACATCCCGCCCAATTGTATGAAGCGTTCTGTTATATATTCGTTTTTCTAATATTATTCTATGCGTATTGGAGAACCGATGCGAGACTAAAACCGGGACTTTTGTTCGGTCTGTTCATGATTTTATTATGGTCGGTGCGTTTCTTCGTAGAATTCCTCAAAGAAAGCCAGGACGGTTGGTTGGAATCGACTTTGGGCATTTTTTCTGACGGACAATGGCTCAGCATTCCTTTTATAATTATCGGAATTGTGTTTGTAGCAAGAGCGAGGAAATATCCGAATGCTTTGTAAATAATTTTCTGAAAATCTGATTAAGCCTGAAGTTTTCTTCGGGCTTTTTTATTCCCGGATATTTTAAAAAACCTTCGGGAAGGTGCCAAAAATGGGTCGGAATGGTCTTCCGTCTTGTCGAAACGGTCTTCCGTCTTGTCGGAATGGTCTTCCGTCTTGTCGGAATGGTCTTCCGTCTTATTGAAACTATCTTCCGTCTTATCAGAACGGTCGTACGTGTTGTCGAAACGGTCGTCCTTATCATCGAAATTGTCTTCCGTCGTCCAGCGATGATGTTCCGTCTTGTATCAGCAATTTTCCGCCAACTGAAAACCAACTTCCTTCAACAAAGGATGTTCTTTTAAACGGCAGTATCGGTAATCCTGTTATAAAATGCGGACTTATGACAATTACACTAAGAATTGTTATTTCTACTTTGCTGGAATGTTGTCCTATTCTGAAATACATCAAACAAATCAATATTCTAAAAAACTTGCGAAAATTATCAGTTGGATTCATACCGAAATTTTAACAATTTTTACGGCATTCCCGTATTGTAGAAATTTTATTTTTTTGTAGGGATGCATCCTCCCCTTCCCTGAAGGTAAAATACAAATTTTTCCGACACGTTGTATTGCGGGAACGCCGTAAAAATTCTTAAAGTTTTCTTCAGAATTTATGCCACATTATTGCAAAACAAAGCAAAAAAAAGACCCGACAAAATCGGGCCTTTTAAATATATTTCAATGAAGATTATGCGTTGTGCTCTTCTTCAATTCTTTTGTGCTCAGCATCCGGAATAGTATCACACAATACCGGAGTCGCGATGAACAATGACGAGTAAGTTCCTACTACGATACCAACAAGCATCGCGAAGATAAATCCACGGATGGATTCACCACCAAAGATAAACATGATCAACAATACCATAATCATCGTTAATGATGTATTGATGGTTCTTGACATAGTAGAGTTGATCGACTGGTTAACGATCTGGTTGAAAGTACCTTTTGCTTTTCCGCCAAGGAACTCACGCACCCTGTCAAATACGATTACGGTATCATTCATCGAGTAACCAATTACGGTAAGGATTGCAGCGATGAAATGCTGGTCGATTTCCATTCCGAATGGCATAACTTTCCATAATAAAGAATAAAGCCCTAATACGAAGATAACGTCATGCGCAACAGCGGCAATCGCACCAAGGCTGTACTGCCATTTTCTGAAACTTACCATAAGGTAAAGGAAAACAATCGCCATTGCACCTAAAACTGCCCAATAAGCGTTGGTTTTGATATCTGCAGCTACAGATGGCCAAACTTTTGTTGCCTGCATCACACCCAGTTTTTTACCGCTGTAGATGTTGATGAATTTATCGTAAGTCATGTCCTAACCGTAGTGTTTTTTCAATCCGTCGTAAAGCATGTGGTTTACTTTAAGATCGGCTTCGGTTCCGTGTTGCTCAACTTCATATTTGGTTGTAATTTTAAGTTGCGTAGGTTCTCCGAAAACTTTTGCTTCGGCACTTCCGAATACAGTTTTCAATTCTGCCGCTACTTCTTCAGCAGGCAACGCTTTATCGAAACGCACCTGGAAAGTTCTTCCTCCAAGGAAATCTGTTCCATAGTTAACGCCATTTGTTGATAACGAAATAATACTTACGATTACAACAGTACCTGAGAAAATATACGTCCATTTTTTGATTTTAAGGAAATCAAAGTGGAAGTTCGTGAACCAGTTTTTAGAAATTGAAGTAACAAATGTAAGGTTGTTTTTTCTTGCAACACTCCAATCCAAAAGGATTCTTGTGATGAAGATTGATGTAAACAACGACGTAACAATACCAATTAATAAAGTAACAGCGAAACCTTTGATTGGCCCTGAACCCAATACCACCAATACGATACCTGTCAAGATGTGGGTTACGTTCGCATCGATGATAGAACGCATTGCACCTTTCCAACCGAATGAAGTTGTGATGGCATCTTCGAGTGTTTTCCCGGCACGCAATTCCTCTTTCGCCCTTTCATAGATAATGATGTTCGCATCTACCGCTGTACCCATTGTCAAAACGATACCGGCGATACCAGGTAAAGTCAATACGAATCCGAAACTTACCATGAAACCAAAAAGGAACAATAAGTTCACTGCAAGCGCTACGTTAGCATAAATACCCGCTTTTCCGTAATAAACGATCATCCAAACGCAAACTAATAGAAGTCCGACAATAGAAGATGTGATACCGTGGTCAATCGCTTCCTGGCCTAAAGATCGGCCAACCACTTCTGACTGGATGATATCTGCTGAAGCCGGTAATTTACCTGCTCTTAAAACGTTCGCTAAATCTTTAGATTCTGCTACGTCAAAATTTCCTGTAATTTCAGAACGCCCGCCTGCAATTGCACCTTTCGATACACCCGGAGCTGAATAAATAACGTTATCAAGTGCAATGGCGATATAACCTTTATCGGTGTAAGCCTTACCGGTCATTTCTTCCCATTTTCTTGAACCTGCA
This sequence comes from Flavobacterium sp. 3HN19-14, assembly GCF_051373205.1. Lineage (NCBI taxonomy): Bacteria > Pseudomonadati > Bacteroidota > Flavobacteriia > Flavobacteriales > Flavobacteriaceae > Flavobacterium > Flavobacterium sp. 3HN19-14. The sequence goes on along the minus strand of NZ_JBPPZT010000001.1, from coordinate 1,932,229 downwards.
CCGTTCATCTGCATGCTTACAGATGGTTTACCCATTGGGTCAAATGCGTCAACAGCATCAGTAACAACACCGCCGCTTAGTGGAGCAACATCGTCTTTATTGCCTTTTAAAGCATATAATTCAACTGTTTCGGTTTCTTTTTTGGTTTTTTCATCAACAGATTTTACAATCTTACCCCAGCAGAATTTTGCAAAACGCTGGTTTGGTGCCAACAAAGCCCTGATATCCGGTCTTCTCAAGTAACCACCGATAAGTGCACTGTCCTTTGCATTGAAAACACCCAACACAGCTCCGCCCATTCCGGGAGAAACTATTTTGTCGATGATTGGACCAAGATTTTCTTAGCACCAGCGGCATTGTCTTCAGTTGTCAGTAAATTTTTAAGTGAATCTTCTGGTTTTGCAGCGGCAGCAGTTTCAGTTTTAACTTCGGTTTTCTTCAATGCTTCGTTGGCACTTACTAAAAACTGACCGATTTCCTGGCCTGTGAAAGTTTCCCAGAATTCTAACTGAGCCGTTTTAGAAAGGATATCTTTAATACGGTCAACATCTTTTGCACCCGGAAGCTCCACAAGGATTCTTCCTGACTGTCCGATTTTCTGGATGTTGGGTTGTGTAACACCAAATTGGTCGATACGTTTTCTCAATACTTCAAAAGCACTGGCAACAGACTCGTCTACTTTCTTTCTGATGATTTTCTCAACATCTTTATCGCTCATGCGGAAGTTGATCTCATCACGCAATTGCTGATTACCAAAAATATCTGGTGAGCCCAAAACCGTACCGCCGTTATTGGCGTAGAAATTCCTGAAGAACGCGTCGATATAATCCTCATTACCTTCCTGATTCGCGGTAGCATCGTTCAATGCTTTGTTGAAAGCAGGATTTTTTGAGTTATTCGACAATCCTTTAAGGATATCTTTTACTGAAATCTGGAGGATTACGTTGATTCCGCCTTCTAAGTCAAGACCTTTATTGATCTTTCTTCCTTTAACTTCATTGTAAGTAAAGAAATTTAAAAACACATCTTCTTTTCCGATGGAATCAAGGTATTTTTTTTCTTTTTCTGAATCGCCTTTGGCATAAGCTTTAGCGTTACTTTCAACATGGTCGGCAACAAAAGTGAATGAAAGTTGGTAAATACTTACCAATGCAAACAAAATTGCAAAAAATTTAACGAGTCCTCTATTCTGCATTATTACTAAAATTAATTAATTTTTCTTGTGTATTCTTTATTGTAATTCTCAAAAAAGACGAAAATTTATACTTATTTAAATATAAATCAACATCTTAGTGAGTTAGTGATTTTTTAAACCGAGCAAATATATAATTAACCGAAAGATTAACCAATTAATTTCTGATTAATCTCAAAAAAAAGACTGCAAAAAATGCAGTCTTATTATGTATTTGCATAAATATTATGCTAAAACTGACTTCAAATCAGCGTTCATGTTTCTTACAGCATCGGCACTTTTGGCAAATAATGCTTTTTCGGCGTCATTCAGGCTGATATCGAGAATCTGCTCGATTCCATTCTTACCTATTATACATGGCACACCGATGCAAATATCTTGCTGACCGTATTCGCCTTCAAGGAAAACAGAGCACGCAATCATCTTTCTTTGGTTGTTCAGGATGCTGTCTACAAGATAAGCTACTGAAGCGCCCGGCGCATACCAAGCCGATGTTCCCAAAAGCCCTGTAAGTGTCGCACCACCAACCATTGTATCAGCCGCAACTTTATCCAATTGCTCTTGAGAAAGGAATTCTGAAACCGGAATACCATTATAAGAAGCCAGACGTGTCAACGGAATCATCGTCGTATCGCCGTGACCGCCAATAACCATTGCCGAAATATCGTTGGCAGGCGTATTCAATGCTTTTGAAAGATAGTAACGGAAACGCGAACTGTCTAAAGCACCACCCATGCCGATGATGCGGTTTTTCGGAATTCCGGTCGCTTTTAAAGTGAGGTAAGTCATCGTATCCATTGGGTTTGAAACCACCACTATAATGGCGTTTGGAGAATGTGTCAATACATTTTCAGCCACAGATTTCACGATTCCGGCATTGATGCCAATCAATTCTTCGCGTGTCATTCCCGGTTTTCTCGGAATTCCCGATGTGATGACCACAACGTCGCTGTTGGCAGTTTTGCTGTAATCATTGGTTACGCCCGAAAGCTGCGTATTGAAGCCTGTATTGGTGGCACATTGCATGATGTCCATCGCTTTTCCTTCCGCAAATCCTTCTTTGATATCTAATAATACAACTTCACTCGCGATACCACGGTAGGAAATTGCATCTGCACATGAAGCGCCTACGTTTCCGGCGCCGACTATAGTAACTTTCATATTTGTATGGTTTTATTTTTAAAATTCATATTGAAGTGCAATATTCGTATTGACGAACTTACCAAAAGCAACAATTCCCTGAAGGTAAATCTTCCCGAAATCATATCTTCCTGAAACTTCGCCGATGGTATTGTATTTGGTTTTGTAAATGGATTCGAGGCGTTGGTTTAGTACTTGATGAAGCGGAATTATATTTTCAATTTCTCCTTTCGGCCCTCAACTGTGTATTCGAATTCACTTCTGTTGAAAATCAATCCGCCCGCCAATTCAAATTTTCCAAATTCTTTTGAGGCATTACCCTGTAATTGTAAGGTATTGATTTTGCTGTTCAATCCGTTTAATCCTAAATTGCCATAAGAAGTTTCCACATCAAGAAACTCAACTGTCACATCTTCTTTTGAATAGGCAAACATAACAGAAAGATGGATTTTCTTTTTTTCCAATGGCTTTATATAATGACTGAAATTGTATTTCACGCCCAATCCATAACCTGGTATTCGACGTGTTTCAGCGTAATTTTTGGTGAAAACTTTCCAATAACCTCAACACCAAATCCAATTCCTAAAGCACCCTGCAAAGACGGATAAATAATATTTTCCCTGTCAATACCTTCTGGTGTTTTCAAAGTCACCGGATCATCGCCTAAAGTTCCCGTCAATGTTGCGTAATTGGCATTCCCGAGGGCTGTTGGCGTTTCTGCTTCGGTCGCGCCATCAATTGTAAAGAACGACAGATCACTGTTAGAAATATGAAACGAACGGTCAGACTTCGGCACAAAAAATGTATTCATGTGAAGCCCAAGTGTGAAATCCCATCTTTTTGCTTCTTTCGGAGTCGCAATCCAGCCTGATGCCGCCTGATAAACTGCCGCATCTGTAGCCGGCGTAATGTATTGATCAGTAAAAAAAATCGCGTCATTGATGAGATTACCCAATTGCTGGAGTTGCTCGTCGGTTTGTGCCTTCACCTTGCCGAAGCAAAGCAAAGACACCATTGCGATTCCTTTTAAGCCGACCGTTTTACGCATCGATGTTGGCGTAAACAGCGTTCTTTTCTATAAATTCCCTTCTCGGCGGTACTTCGTCACCCATCAGCATTGAGAAAACCTGATCGGCTTCTGCAAGGCTGTCGATGTTCACCTGACGCAAAGTCCTGAAATTCGGATCCATCGTCGTTTCCCACAATTGTTCCGCATTCATTTCCCCAAGACCTTTATAACGCTGGATGGCTGCGCTTCCGCCCATTCTTTCGTTGGCCTGGTCGCGTTGTAAATCATTCCACGCGTACTCTTTCTTCGTGCCTTTTTTCACTAAATATAAAGGTGGCGCAGCAATGTAAACGTGTCCCTGCTCAATCAGTTCTTTCATGAATCGGAAGAAGAACGTTAATATTAAGGTAGAAATGTGGCTTCCATCGACGTCGGCATCACACATAATGATGACTTTGTGGTAGCGCAGTTTCTCAAGATTTAATGCTTTTGAATCTTCGGCAGTCCCGATAGTGATTCCGAGTGCAGTAAAGATATTCCTGATCTCTTCGTTTTCGAAAACCTTATGATGCATGGCTTTCTCCACGTTGAGAATTTTTCCACGCAAAGGTAAAATCGCCTGGAAGTTACGGTCGCGGCCTTGTTTTGCAGTTCCGCCCGCCGAATCTCCCTCGACAAGATATACCTCACATTTTGCAGGATCCTGCTCAGAACAATCTGATAATTTTCCTGGTAATCCGCCGCCGCCCATAACGGTTTTGCGTTGTACCATTTCACGCGCTTTTTTCGCTGCGTGACGCGCCTGGGCTGCTAAAATTACTTTCTGAACGATGATTCTTGCGTCGTTTGGATTCTCTTCGAGATAAGCTTCGATCATATCGCCAACCGCTTGTGAAACAGGAGAAACAACTTCGCGGTTACCCAATTTGGTTTTTGTTTGGCCTTCGAATTGCGGCTCGGCCACTTTCACAGAAATAATTGCAGTCAATCCTTCACGGAAATCGTCTCCCGAAATATCAAATTTCAGTTTGTCGAGCATTCCCGAAGCATCGGCATATTTTTTAAGCGAACGCGTTAATCCGGTTCTGAAACCCTGTAAGTGTGTCCCGCCTTCGTGGGTGTTGATGTTATTGACGTAAGAGAAAATATTTTCGGTATAAGAAGTGTTGTAAATCAACGCAACCTCAACCGGAATCTCGCCTTTTTCATGGTTCGATGCTGATAACATGCGAAATAATCGGCTCGCGGTTGCCATCGAGGTAACGGATGTATTCTTTTAAACCTTCGTCAGAATGGAAAACTTCTGAAACGAAATTTCCGTCTTTATCTACTTCCCTTTTATCCGTAAATGTAATCGTAATACCTTTATTAAGGAACGACAATTCACGCATACGCGCAGAAAGCGTATCGTAAGAAAATTCTGTTGTTTGTGTAAAAATCGTATCATCCGGATAAAACGTCTGGCGTGTACCGCGTTTTTCGGTTTCACCAACCTGCTTTACCGGATACATCGCTTTTCCTCGTTCGTATTCCTGCTCATAGATTTTTCCGTCGCGGAAAACCGTTGATTTCATGTGAACCGAAAGCGCATTTACTACGGAAACCCCAACACCGTGAAGACCTCCGGAAACTTTATAGGAATCTTTGTCGAATTTACCACCGGCACCAATTTTGGTCATAACAACCTCGAGTGCGGAAACACCTTCTTTTTTGTGCATATCAACGGGAATACCACGGCCGTTGTCTTCAACGGTAATGGAATTATCCTCATTAATCGAAACGCTGATTGTATCGCAATGGCCGCCCATCGCCTCATCGATAGAGTTGTCAACTACCTCATAAACAAGGTGATGCAAACCCCTTACACCGACGTCGCCGATGTACATGGAAGGACGCATTCTTACGTGTTCCATTCCTTCTAATGCCTGAATACTATCTGCTGAATAATTATTTTTCTTCGTTTCTTCGCTCATATTAAGTGGTATTCTGAATGATTTTTTGTTTAACGAACAAATATAGTCGAATCGAGGTTGATTTTAGCTTAAAACGGCTTATTTTAAGTGGAAGTTATCAACATTGTTTGTTAAATTCCCAATAGCAAATCCCAATTACAAATAAACTGCAATTTGAAAAATCCAATTTCAAACCTAAGATTAAGTCCTCAAATGTTGGAATTTTATTTTTGGAATTATTTGGAATTTAATACTACTCCGCTTCCATTCAATTCCGGAAAAATGATTTCTCCATAATCAAAACTGACACCTCTCGCAATATCTTTTGCCAAAAGCAAACTTCCGTCGCTGTCAATGAAATCGAGCAATGGTGCCAATTGCGTTAATGCAGAAATCCCGACTGTTGATTCAGTCATGCAGCCCGCCATGAGCAATAAATTGTTTTCTCTTGCGGTTTTTATCATGCGAAGTGCCGCCGTGATACCGCCGCATTTCATCAGTTTGATGTTGATGCCGTGAAATAATGGTGCGCAGTTCAAAACATCAGCTTCTTTCTGGCAGCTTTCGTCTGCGATTATGGGAAGATCAGGATTCGTCGCGGACTTTTTTCATTCCTTCGAAATCATCAGCTTTTAGAGGCTGTTCGATGAATTCGACGTTCCTATCTTTTAGGATTTTGGAAAATTCAATGGTTTCTTCTGCATTCCAAGCACAGTTCGCATCGATTCGAAAAATGGAAGTTGTAGTTTTCCGCAAAGCTTCAACAATTTTCAAATCATCTTTTGTCCCCAATTTAATTTTATAGATTGGCCATGGCTTTTCGATGATTTTCTGCTGCATCATTTCTATCGAATCGATAGCAATTGTATAAGAAGTCAACGGTGTTTTTGAATTTTCATCCGACCAGAAACTGCGGAGTGTTCTTCCGCTGCGACGGGCATAATAATCCCAAAAGGCAATATCGATGGCGCAAAGTGCGAAATAATTATTGTGAAGAAGGGGTTCTAGAATTTGCCATAAATCTTCAGGCGTTTCTCCGGAAAAATTTTCGACAACAGGTTTTGCCTTCGAAATACTGACTGACAAAGTTTCGATTGTACTGTTGTAATATGGATTTGCCGTTGCTTCTCCATATCCCGAAAATTCTCCGTCAGAAATACAAACAATCATCGTTTTCTGAATGTTTACGGTATATCTCGAAATCGTAAACGGATGCTGAAGCGGCAATTCAAATGCTTGGAAAGTGAGTGTCAATGCCATAAAAAAAGCGCCGGGTAACAACTCCCGACGCCTAAAAATACAAACAAACTACTATAACTACATTAAAATTATACTGAAATATTCGATTTTGCGATTTCGGTATCGGCCTGAACGTGTGCGGCATTGGCGCGTCCGCTCGGGTCTTGGTTTTCCTGCCATTTCGGGATCCATTTTCTCACGGTTTGCGCCGCGCTCAGTTGCGGGTAATGCTTGTGGAAAATGTCACGATAGAAATAAGCTTCTTTTGTGGCTGGCGTATTGTATGGGAATCTTTCTGCCGCGGCCTCGATTTGCTCATCGGTTACTTTTGACGCTGCATATTCGATCAATTGGTCAATCCAGTTATAACCGACGCCGTCGGAAAATTGTTCTTTTTGTCGCCACAAAACCTCGCTCGGCAAATATGGATCTTCAGGCGTATCGAAAGCTTTTCTCAGGATATATTTTTCTACGCCATCGTAAGTTTTCGGCTGTTTTTCTTCTGATTGGATCAACATCGCAACGTCTAAGAACGCTTTGTCAAGGAATGGAACTCTTGCTTCCAAGCCATGCGCCATGGTTGATTTGTCTGCACGAAGTAAATCGGCGGTGAATAATTTCTGGACTCTTTCGATGGTTTCTTTCTGGAAATCTTCGGTTGATGGCGCGTTGCGGAAATACAAATAACCTCCGAAAACCTCATCGGCGCCTTCGCCTGAAAGCACTACTTTGATTCCTAAATCGGTAATAGCTTTTGAAAGGAAATACATCGGCGTGCTTGCTCTCACTGAAGTTACGTCATACGTTTCCAAATGCCAGATTAATTTTTCAAGGATTTCAATTCCCTGCTCCACCGAGAAATGGATTTCATGGTGTTCTGTTCCTAAAAATTCTGCTACTTTTCTCGCAGCTTTAGCATCTGGTGCTTCTTCATCCAATCCGATTGAGAAAGAATGTAGTTTTTTGCCTTTTTCTTTCAACAATCTTGCAGCGATTGATGACGTTAAAGATGAATCCAATCCGCCTGATAATAGTACGCCGATTGGCACATCACTCATCAATCTTTTTCTGGTAGCTTCTGTTAAAGCTTCTCTGATTTGGGACAAATCGAGTGCATTGGTCGCTTTTTTGAAATCTTCGTATTCGGGTTTGTAATATTTTACGAATCCGGTTTCAGGTGTATAATAATGTCCGGGAGGAAATGTCGAGAATGTTTTGCATTGGTCGGCAATCGGTTTCATTTCTGAAGCGAAATACACACGGCCTCTTTCATCCAATCCGTAATATAAAGGTTTTACGCCAAGCGGATCGCGTCCGGCAATAAAATCATCGCCGTTTACGACTACGAAAGCGAAATCGCCGTCTAATAAATGAAGGAATTCATAACCGAATTCTTCATACAGATGCACGATGACTTCTGAATCAGATTTCGTCCTGAAAGTATGGTCTTTTAAAATGCCGTCGCGTAATTCCTGGTGGTTGTAGATTTCGCCATTGTGCACCATATAAGCAGATTTCGTTCCTTTTATAGGTTGTTTTCCTGAGTGTAAATCGATAATCGACAAACGTTCGTGGCTTAAAATATGGCCATTTTCAGTAATGTGGATATCACTTTCGTCCGGGCTGCGGTGCGACATTCTTTTTGACAATTGCTTTACCAGTTGTTCATCTTTTCCTTTTCCTATGATGGCTAAAATCCCGCACATAATCTGTTGCTTTAAATCTTGTTTTTGTTTATTTTGATATAGCAAATTTGAGTTTTATGTTTCGATTGTAAAATGATAAATCATATTTCAGTTATAAATTAAAACTTAAATACAATTATTTTAGATAATTTTAAAGCATATCGACATCAAATACAGCCCTAAATTGTAATCTGTAAAAATCGGGCATAAAAAAACCCGCCGAGGCAGGTGAATTGATAATTTTCAGTCTGATTTTATAGTACTTTCTCAATCAGGTAATTAGTGCCGTTTATTTCAAACTTAAAACCTTCGGTATTTCCCATCAGTTTTGTACCAAGCGGCGATTGCGGCGAAAGTGCGATGATATTTTTGCCATCGATGTTGATTTTCGGCAAAGCTGCACTTACAAAAAGTAAAATACCGTTGGCCTGAACCAAACTTCCTAAAGCGATCTTTTGGTGATTTGAATTGGCGTCAATCCTGTCAAGAATCGCTTTCTGCTCGAGAATTTCAGATAATTTATGATTGAGTTTTTCCTGCTCGATGTGCATCATTGACAATGCGGTTTCGTGCTTATCGCCGGCAGAACCTTTCGCATCATTTTTGGAATCTTCTGTCAATGCGGCAATCATGTCACGGAAAACATCGATTTTATCCTGGACTTGTTGTTGGTAATGCGTGTGGATTTTTTGTTTTAAAGTCATAATTCTACCGCGAAGGCACTAAGACACAAAGGCTCGAAGATATACCTTTTCAAATAATTGCTTTGTGCCTTCGAGCCTTTGCGCCTTTGCGTCTATTTTTAAAAATCAAATTTATAACTCGCTCCCAACATCAACTGAAACTGCTGCACCGGATAATTGATCCATTTTTCGTAAGCCTGATTGGCGATGTTATTTGCTTTCAGGAATGCCGTCAATCTTTCGTTGTATTTGTAGCCAACATTAAGATTGGCATCGAAATAACTGTCTAAAGTTTGCACAGACAAGTCGGATGCAAAAACATCTTTTCTTTCACCAACAAAAAATACATTCGCGCCTGCAAACCATTTTTTGGTAATGGCAACATCGAGACTTGAGCCTAATTCAATTCCCGGAAGATTCCAGGCTTCATCGTAGATACTTGTTTTATAACTATTGAAAGTTCCATTGATACCGAAAGTCACGGATTTGGAGAAATCAGCTTTTAATTCACCGAAGAAACTCAACGTTTTCACATCGTCATAAACCACCTGAAAGGAATTTGTGTAAGCATAACCTTCCGTATTTGTATTTGCCGCATCATAAGCGTTTGCTGTAAATAATGGCTTGCTTTTCTCGCTGTTGTAACCGCCACGGATATTATAACTCACATTATTAGCAAGTTTTCCTTTTAAACCTGCGTAAATATCATATTGATTATCTGTCGGTGCAACAATCAAAGTTGGTGAGAGAAACGGATTCTCATTCGTGAAATCACGATATGAATTCTGCCTTAATCCGCCTTCCGCGCCAGCGTAAAAAATCATCAAGTCACCGACAACTTTATAAGAAGCTTTGATGGCCGGATAAATGAATAATTTGCCGTCGGTTCTGCCATTTTGTTTTCCTGAACTGTAGAAAATCCCGGCACCAAGGTTTACCGATAAATCGTCTTTCTGATATAAAATCGATGGCTGCACGCCAAAATTGACATAGCTGTATTCTAACGAAGTCAAACCAACGTAATTCGTGTCTATCGTATCTATCCGGTAATAATCTTTTTCAAATGTGCCTCCCACATAATCAACCACAAAATCAGTATTGACTTTCGTGTCCATAATGTCAAAACTGAATTTTGGCTTCACGTAAAACCTGTTTTCCGCAGAACCCAGAGCGTCCCAGAAGCGATTATATTTTATGGAAGCTTCACTGAAAAATCCGTCTTTGCTGTTCAATCTTGCGCCAATATAAAAATTATGGAAAGTATGCGCCGGATCAATCGCATCAATCTGCGTTTCAGTCAAAACGCCTTCTTCAAGACCATACCAGTTATAAACCTGGTTTTGGTAACCTAAATCTGCCGTCCATGAAAATCCCGGCGTGCGGCTTCCGTAAGTCAAATCAAGCGAAGTATCGTAGAATTTATCGTCCAATTCGACACCTTTGATATTACCTTGTGACGACTGGTGGCGCAGCATTCCGCCTACATAATCGGTATCGCTTAGATTTTCCGTAATGAACAATTCAGCGTTAACGGCAGCGTAAGTCCCAAAACCTAAAGTTGCGTAATTTTTATAAATATGCTCCTGTTCTTCCTTGTCAACGCCGACGGCCTTTCCTTTTGCAGGAGTAAAAGTCGACGCTACCGGAAATGAGAATATATTATAAGTAATCGTTTCTTTCTTCAAGGTTTCTTCGTCATCGAGCGACGGTGTTTCCTTTACTTTAAAAGCGTCAGAAATCGTCGGTGTGTAAGGTTTCACAACGTTTACGACTTCGGTTCCGATATTTTCAGGATCTTTCTGCGCAAAAGCAGGTAAAGCTGCGAAGGTGATTATGAATGCTAATGTATGTTTGAAATTGATTTTCATATTTGTTTTATTTGGAAGAGAAGAAAGAGTAAAGAATCAAGAGCCAAGATATTTGCAGTAACTGCTAATTTTAATCCCTTTTCGTGATCTTCTCTCTATTCTAATTTCTTGATTCTTGTCTCTTGGTTCTTTTCTCTATTTCTGTATCGATGAATTGGTCTTGGCTTCTTCCGTCTGTATGATATCGCGTTCGGCTTTCGCTTCGGCAATCACGTCAGGGAAATCGGTGAAATTCTTGATGACGCTGTCGAGGATGTAATTCGCCTGGAATGCATCTTTGAGCCCGTAAAAATTCTTCGCCATCAGCACGAGTCCCTTTGCACCGAAATATTTATATCCGGAATAATCTTTCGTCAGTTTTTGAACCGCTGTATTCGACAATTCAAATTTGCCGTCTTTATTCTTGTAATAAGCGTCGTAATAATGCGCCTCAGCTCCTACTTCACCTTTTGCAATAGTGAGTAATTTTGCATAAGCGGCTCTCGCCTTCACATCATCATTGGTTTTTACCGCTGATCTGGCTACGATGATTTGCGCATCGCTTCGCACTTTATCATCCGTTTTCGGATTGGCGAGCACTTTTTCTGCAGAAATCACCGCATTCGGATAATCTTCTTTTTCGTAATATGATTTCATCAGATTGGCTTGCGCAAAAGTGATGTTCTGCGGATAATCTGCTTCGGTTTCAAGTCTTTTAAGTATTGGAATAACTTTATCGTAATTTTTGCTTTTCAGGTAAATTTCAGACAAGCGTGCCAAAGCCTGTTCTGTGAATTCATTTCGCTGGCGCGACACGACATATTCGTAATTCGGCGTCGCGTTTTCTGTCAGTCCGTCGGCGAAATACAATTGACCGAGATAGAAATTGGCGTTCAGTGCGTGAATTCCGTTCGGGAAATTCGCGATATAGCCTGAAAATCCTGAAATCGCTTTTTTCGCATCGTTTTGCAAATATTGCTTTTCAGCCGCTTCGTAAGTATCGTTATCCAATTCAGCATCAGAAACCTGAACAAAATCAAGTGTTTTTACCCAAGCTGCGTATTCATCGACTTTTCCGGAATCGACATAAATCAATCTCGCAGTTGAAACCGCTTCAAGTGATTCGGGTGTATTCGGGAATTCCGCAGCAATTTTTTTGAATTTCGTCAAAGCCAGCTGGTCGCGGTCGCTGTTATAATAGATCAGTCCTTCTCTAAGCATCGCTTTGGCACCGTAACTTCCGTTTTTGTAATCGGCGATTAATTTGTCGTACGTCTGGATGGCGTTGTCGTTTTTGTTTTCGGTCACATAAGTATTTCCAAGTTCAAACAACGCATCGTCGCGGTATTGCGATTTCGGGAAAGCAGTTACAAATTTGCTCAAGTCTTCAATTTTACGGTCATTTCTCGCCACAAACCCGTAGCTGATGGCTTTCTGGAATGCCGCATAATCTGCATCGACGCCTTTTAAATCAATGGCTTTGTTGTAAGCGTCCATTGCCGGCCAGTATTTGGCTGAAACAAAATAACTGTCGCCCAATCTTAAGTAAGCATCATTCAAACGCACTTTATCCGCTTTCGCAGCAGCTGAACCAACATAAGTCTGGAAATTTTCGGCAGCGTTCGCATACTCTTTTAACTTGAAATAAGCGTAAGCCAGATTGTAATTGATATTTTTGTTTTCAGGTGTGTCTTTTGCTTCTGCGAAAGCGATAAACTGCTTGAAACTGATCAGCGATTCTGAAAAACTGTCGAGATTGTATTCGGTTTCACCTTTCCAGAATGTCGCACGCGCTGAGAATTTCGCGTCTCTCGGTTCGGCGATTGATTTCTTGAACATCGCGAGTGCTTCCTGATAACTTCCATCCTGGTACAATTCCAATCCGCGGTAAAAAGTTACTTTCTGGTACGCCTGCTTGTTCGCGAAACTTTTGTTCTTTTCAAGCAAAGCCAACGCGCCTTTGTAATTTTTAGATGTGATGAACGAATTGATCAGCAACGTCTCGATTTCAGGTTTGTTCGGATTGTTCGGGTATTTTTCAAGGAAAGCCGATAAAACATCAGGAATTGTTTGATAGGAATTTCCGATTTCATAACTCAGTTTCGCATAATTCAAATACGCATCTTCCTGAATTTTGAGGTCGAATTCCATTTCAGAGGCATTTTTGAAAGCGTTCAGAGCCTGTTGTTTCCTGTCGGTTTTGAGGTAACTTTCTCCCAAATGATAATAGGCATTTTGCGCTACCGAGTCATTTCCGTCAATGATTTTATTGAACTGCGCAATGGCATTTTCGTAGTCTTTCTGCTGGTAATACGCATAACCGAGCATGTAATAATCGGTGTTGCTCCACTTGCCTTTCTTGCCTTTGTATTCCTTCAAAAACGGAATCGCCTTATCATATTCTTTCAGATTGAAATAACTTTCGCCGATGATTTTATTGAGTTCTGATTTTTCGGCGGCAGATGATTGCGCCATTGCGGTATTTCCGTCGTCGATTGCTTTCTGGAAATTTCCGGCTTTAAAATTCATGTCAGCCTGGAAGTAAGACATTTTTTTCTTGTACTTCTCTTCGCCTGCAATTTCGTCGAATTTCTTCGTCGCTTCTTTGTAATCATCGCCTTCGTAAGCGATTGTACCCAAATAATACGTCGCTTGCGAGTGATATTCTTTGGAAGCGGTACCCACCATATTGAAATATTTCACTGCATCTTTTTTATTTTTTGCGGTGTAATGACTATAGCCTTTCTGAAAATTGAATTTATCGGTTTCCTCGCTGCTGAGCCCATTTTCATCCACTTTGTCAAACCACACCAAAGCATCGGCATATTGGCCGTTGGCGAAATAATATTCGGCAACCTCAATAAATGCGCTGTTTTGTTTGGTCGACGTCGGATAATCCGAAACGAATTTTTCTACGAGTCCATCGGCGCCAGCCTGATTAAGCCGAATTGCAGAAATGGCGATGTAATAAGCACAATCTGCCTGAACATCGGGATTGCTATTCTCGTCTTTTACTTTCCCGAAAAGAATTTGCGATGCCTGGTATTGCTTGTCTTTGTAAAGCTCGACGGCGCGGTTAAAATCCTTGAGGTCGTTGGTATAAATTGCCGATTGCTGGGCCGAAATAGTTGTGGCTGAACCTGTTCCGAGCAGCAATAAATATAGCAATGATTGTTTACGCATGGGTTTGTTTTTTAAAATCCAAATATATCAAATTCCTTTGGGTATAACGAATGTAAATTGGAGTTTAGTATCATTTTAAAAGTTAAAGAAAACCAAACTTTTGGAGTTATAAAGTGGCAAAGCGGCAAAGTTTATGCGTTGTGAGTTTAGAAGTTTTGTCAAAATTTGCAACTCTGAAACTTTGCAACTCTAAACTTCACAACAATCAAAAATTTATTTTGAATCCCAGCGTTAACTTATTACTTTTACTCCCATAAACAAACCCATTATGTCGCAACAGGTACTTTTTCTTCGCAACGTTACTATTTACCAGGATAAAAAAGCCGTTTTAACCGATGTGAATCTCGAGGTCAATCGCGGTGAATTCATCTATATCATCGGAAAAACCGGTTCGGGAAAAAGTAGTCTGATGAAAACGCTTTACGCGGATTTGCCGATTCAGGAAGGACAAGCGAGCATTGTCGATTATGATTTGGTGACGATGAAAGAAAAAAACATTCCTTATTTGCGACGTAAAATCGGGATTGTCTTTCAGGATTTCATGTTGCTGCCTGACAGGACAGTGAATGAAAACATGATTTTCGTACTCAAAGCCACCGGATGGAAAGACGCCGAGGAAATGCAGTTCAAAATCAATGAGGTTAGTTGAGAAAGTCGACATGAAAGCCTTTGCCCACAAAATGCCCCACCAGCTTTCGGGCGGAGAACAGCAGCGTGTTGCTATTGCACGTGCGCTTTTGAACGATCCTGAAATCATTTTAGCCGATGAGCCAACCGGAAACCTGGATCCGCAAACCAGCGCCGAAGTCATCAGCGTGCTCAAAAAAATCAACGAAAACGGAAAGACGATTATTATGGCGACGCATGATTATGCGGTCATTTTGAAATTCCCGTCTAAAACGCTGAAATGTGAGAACGGGACGATGTTTGAGGTGGTTCAGCGCGCGGTGTAAGCGGAAATCCAAATAGCACCCGAGTGCAGCGAACTGACGAAGTAAATTATAAATACCAAATAAATTTCAATTTTTAAAATTTCAAACTTTGTTTGCGCAAAGTAATGTGTTGTTCAGGGTTTGGGATTTGTTTTTTGAAATTTGGAAATTATTTGTCATTTGGGATTTATATTTTGGAATTTAACCAAAAAATTCGCTGCCAAAAGCAGTACAAAAGGAAAAGTAATCACGTGAAAACGATCGCCCTGATCGCATGAAATTCCTGACGAAGTATAAATATACAGCACAAAAATTGCCATTATCCGTAATTTTTTATCGCCTTTGAATAAAAACCACAAACCCGTTATTGTTCCAAGAACTGTAAAGATGATATTCTGCCATTTTGAAATTGCGAGCAGTATTTTTTTAGAATCTTCGAAATAATTTGCGCCACGTACATCCTTTGATACTTCGATGTAAGCACTTCCCGAAACCATATTTCCTTTGACATCATCAACATACGATTTTAGCAGTGGAATTGTATTATTTTGCAACTGCGATTTCATATCTGAAGCCGCAATCTGCTTTTGCATTTTTGGTTCAAAACTGAACATATAATCATGCCGGCGGTTGTTCTGCTGGTCGAATTTTACATTGTTTTTCAGGCACCACGATTTGCTTCCGAGATAATTATAATAAGTTACCGCGTCAATGTAACTGACCGTGAAGTTGCCGAATTGATAGCGCAAACCCGCACATTGCACCAAAACCAAAGCCGTTGAAAAATAAAGCAGTAATGTCGATTTTGCCTTTCTGTTTTGAAACAATTCCCGTATAAAAAACAAGCAGAAAATTATCGCCAGGAAAAACATTCCGGGTTTTATCAATATGGCAAAAATGGCTAACGCAAGTGCAGCAGATAAATAACTGAATGCTTTTGTTGTGAAATACTTCGTCAGTAAAAAGAAAAAAATCGCAATGGTAAACATGAAAATATTTTCAGACATCAACTGAAAAACCAAGGCAGTATTTCCTATGAAAAATATTGAAATCAACGCCGGAATAAAAGCGTATTGTTGTTTCAGAAAAGTCCTCGCGATTTCAAATATTATCAAAGTCGTCCCAATCCAGCATATAACATTTACAAAATAACCAAATTCGAAAACCGCATCATCTGAAAAGCCAAAAAGTAAAGGAAAACCAATAATCGCAGCAATTCCCATCGGTCTATATTGGTTACCGATATGCAATTGGTACAAACTTTTTGCCGCCGAAAGATAACTGCTGCAATCCGGGTAAATAACGCCCTGAATACTCATTTGCGAAATAAAATCGAAAATATTGAGCCACAGCAACGCAAAAACGACAAGCAGCATATGGAATCTCAGTCTGAAAAATAATTGCCTCATGGTTGCGGTTTAAACAAAAATAGCCAAATTATTGCAATTCCGATATAGAAATGTAGCTTTGTGTCCAGATAGATTTTCATCAATGAACCAACTTTCCATCATCATTCCGGTTTACAATGAAGCGGCAACTGTGCATCTTTTGCTCAATAAAGTGAAGGCTGTAGTATTGCCAAACGGAATTGCGAAAGAAGTCATTATTGTCAATGATTGTTCTAGTGACGGCACTTCTGAAGCGATTAAAAAATATATTTCCGAAAATTCAGATTTAAATATCCGGTTCTTCGAGCATCCGAAAAATATGGGAAAAGGCGCCGCGCTCCATACCGGGATTTCAAAGGCGACAGGCGAGTTCACCATCATCCAGGACGCCGACCTGGAATATGATCCAAACGAATACAAAAATCTGCTGCAGCCGATTCTCGACGGTTACGCCGATGTCGTTTACGGCTCAAGGTTTATGGGCGGCAATGCGCACCGCGTCTTGTTTTTCTGGCATACGATTGGCAATAAATTCCTGACGATGTTATCCAATATGTTCAGTAATTTAAACCTGACGGACATGGAAACGTGCTATAAAATGTTCAACACTAAAATGCTGCAGTCGCTTTCGCTGAAGGAAAAACGTTTTGGATTTGAGCCTGAAGTGACGGCAAAAATTTCGAGGATTCCGAAAGTGCGGATTTATGAAGTCGGAATTTCCTATTATGGAAGAACTTACGATGAAGGCAAGAAAATCAACTGGAAAGATGGTTTTCGTGCAATTTTCTGCATTTTGAAATACGGGCTTTTTAAATTCTGATTATGCTGTCAATCGTAATCCCGACATACAATTACAATATTTTTCCGCTGGTTTCCCGTCTGAAGAAACTGGCAGAAGAGGCTGAAATTGTTTTTGAAATTATCACAATAGACGATGCTTCGGAGCGATTTTTAAATGAAAATAATGCGATTAATTCGCTTGAAAACTGCTCCTATGAAATCCTTGAAAAAAATATTGGCCGAAGTGCCATTCGGAATTTGCTTTCGCGAAAAGCGCAATATGGGAACTTATTGTTTCTTGATGCTGATACTTTTCCGGCGCACGATGATTTCATTACAAAATACCTTGGTTATATAAATTCTGATGCGCAAATTGTATACGGCGGCATTATTTACCAAAAAGAACAACCCTCAAAAACACAACTATTGCGGTGGGTTTATGGTATTTCGAGAGAATCACTTCCGGCTAAAGAACGCAATAAGGCGCCCTATCTTTCGTTTTTAACCTTAAATTTCCTGATTCGAAAAAGTGTTTTTGAAAAAGTGACGTTTAATGAGGAAATTCCCAATTCAAGGCACGAAGACACCTTGTTTTCATTTGAATTGATGCAACAACATATTAAGATGGTTCATATTGATAATCCTGTTTATCATCACGGACTCGAAAGCAGCGCGGTTTTTCTTGAAAAGTCTGAAGAAGCGCTTGACAACCTGAAATTCCTAACTGATAATCGCCTCATCGACACTGATTATGTAAGGATTGGGAAACTGCAGCAGCGATTCAGCAAATTACATCTCGACAAATTGATGTCGCGATTTTATAAATGGACAAAACCAATGCTGCTCAAAAATATCCTGGGCGAAAAGCCTTCGCTTTTGATTTTTGACATTTACAGGCTTGGTTATCTTTGTTCCATAAAAAAGCATTAAAATGGCGTTTTTTTCTGTAATTATTCCGCTTTACAACAAAGCCAATTTTATTGAAATTGCGCTGAAAAGTGTATTGGCACAGACTTTTACGGATTTTGAAATCCTGGTCGTGGAAGATGGGTCGACAGACGACAGCCTTGACATAGCCACTTCCATAAATGACCCGAAAATCAGGATCATCAGGCACGAAAAGAACAAAGGCTTATCTGCTTCGCGCAATACCGGAATACAAAATTCGACTTCAAAATATTTGTGCTTTCTCGATGCCGACGATGCGTGGCAACCGGAATATCTCGCCAAAATATATTCACTCATTCAGCAGTTTCCTGAAGCGCGTTTGTTCGCTACGAATTACGCTGAAAAATACCAAAACCAATCCGTTTTGCCTGCTTCAAGTCTTGAAAATTTTGAAAAAGACGGTTTGGTTCCAGACTTTTTCGCAAGCAATTTATACCAGCATATTTATTGTTGCTGCAGCCTTTGTGCCGATAAAGAAGTGTTTGAAACCGTTGGTTTATATGATGAAAACATCACTTTTGGCGAAGATGTCGATTTTAATATTCGTGCGAATTCAGTCTTTAAATTGGCGTATTCAAAGGAAGCGCCTGTACTTGTGAATGTTTTTTCTGAAAATCAGATTACGACTTCTAAATTGTCGGATAAAAGATTAGTGAATCTTGACAAATATGAGGAAATGGCGCGCAAAAATCCATCGCTGAAAAAATACCTCGATACAAATCGTTATGTACTTGCGAAGTTCTACCTTCTGGGAAATGACAAAGGAAATGCACAGAAAATGATTGACGGAATTGCGCCTGAAAATCTCAATTTTACACAAAAAACATTGTTGAGATTGCCAATTCCGGTATTAAAATTAATCCGGAAAATAAAGCTTTTATTCGTAAAAAAAGGAATCCGCCTTACGAGTTTTGGCTCGATTTAAGGTAAGCCGTATATTCACGGAAATTGCGGATGTAGTCGCTTTCGTCATACACTTCAGAAGCAATTACGAGGCAAACCGCACCAGACGAAAAATTCTCTAATTCGCGCCACATATTTGACTGGATTAACAAGCCTTTATCGGGTTTGTTCAACGTAACGACTTCAGTTGATTTTCCATCTTTTAAAACCACATCAAAACTTCCGGAAAGCGCAATCAAAACCTGCTTTAGATTTTTATGCGCATGTCCGCCGCGTTGCGCTGAACTCGGCACATCGTACAAATAATAAACACGTTTGATTTCAAAAGGAACGACGTCGTTTTCGATAACGGCGATATTGCCTTTTGGGTTTTGTTTCTTCGGAATTTCGATGATTTGTATGTCCATCATTTTATTTTAAGAAGCTCGAGCCATTGTTTGCCGATCTTTTCGATATCGAATTTTTCGGCAGATTTGGCGGCATTTGCTTTACAATGATAATATAATTTTTCGTCAAAAGCCATTTCTTCCATCGCCGATGTTAGCTTTTCGAAGTTTTGGTCTTCAACTAAAAGTCCGTTTTCGCGGTCGATAATTACTTCATCCGAACCACTTTTACACGCAAACGAAACTACCGGAGTTCCGCACGCCAGCGATTCAATAATGACATTCGGGAATCCTTCATTCTTGCTTGAAAGCACAAAAAACAAAGCCCTTTTGTAATATTCAAATGGATTATTGACGAAACCTTTAAACAAAATCATTTCAGAAAGTCCGAAATTAGCTGCCAGGTTTTCATAGTTTTTTCGGTTATCGCCATCGCCTAAAAAAACGAGTTTAATGCCTTTTTTTGGCAATTCAGAAGCTGCATAAGCGCGAATTAAACGGTCTTGCTGCTTGATATTATTGCCCATCCGCCCGACGGAAATGATGAATTTTTCATCTTCTGTTTCTGGCGAACCGGATTGAATAGTTTTCAAATCAACCGGGTTGTAAATGCATTGCACATTTCCGGCGATTTCCCTTTCAATGACTTTATTTTTAATGGCTTCCGAAACCGTTACGATATTGCGGTTCTTATAAATCATCCGTGCCAACCAATCTGATTCCGGGAAATAATATTCGAGTAAAAAATGGTGAACGGTGTAATATGTTTTTTCAGGAAAAGTAAATTCCGACAGCATCAATTCCATCAAAAACCTGGTGCGCATCCGAAAATCGATTACGAAATCAAAATCATTGCGTTTTATAAAATTACGCAATGCCCGAAAACGGATTGCCCTTCGCAATGGCGCGGCAGTTGTCGGTTTTATCAATCCTAAATTAAACAGCGAACCGGCATATTCATAACCAATGATGTCGGTTAAAATGCAATTGTGCACATCAAAGCCGTGATTTACAAAAAACACGGATAACAAGGCATGTACCTTTTCAGCACCACCGCCGGCAAGGCTGTCGCCGAGCAACGCTATTTTGTAAGGCCGTTGTTGTTGTATCATTTCGAAATCACTATTTTCGTAACAAATATAAACATTCATGCGGATTTTACTCATTGGTGAATACAGCCGATTGCACAACAGCCTCAAGGAAGGTTTGCTGGCATTGGGGCATGAAGTTGTTTTGGTGAGCAGCGGCGACGGATTCAAGCAGTTTTCGTCGGATATTTCTTTTGAGGCGAAATGGTGTAAGAACAAAATCGTTAATATTCCACGACAGATTATTTTTAAAATTTTCAGGTTTGATGTGGCTGAACTCGAGCGCGGATTCCGTTTTTGGAAGCTTTTGAAGCGATTTCGGAGTTTCGATGTCGTTCAGTTGATTAATGAAAGTCCGGTACAGACCACTCCAAAATTGGAACTTTTCCTGCTTCGCAAATTGTTTTCGCAGCACAAAAATATATTTGTCCTTTCGTGTGGATTGGATTACAACAACATGCAGTTCATGATGGCAAATCCCGGATTCAAATCGATGATGAATCCTTATATTGAAAATCCGCATTTAGAAAAATATTACGCGACACCATTGCAATATTTATCTGAAGGACAACAGAAAATCCATGAATTTGTATTGGAAAATTGCAAAGGAATTATAGCATCAGATTTGGATTATGTTCCTGCTTTGGAAGGAAATCTGAAATTTATCGGCCTGATTCCAAATCCCGTCAATATCGATAAACTGGTTTTTAAGCCGATTGAAATTCAATCAAAAATCGTTGTCTTTCTGGGCATCAACCGTTGGAATTATTATCCGAAGGGCATTTCCTATTTTGAAGAGGCCATTGAACGGATTGCAGAAAAGTACAAAGTAAAAGTGACGTTCGTTGTTGCCGAGAATTTAAGTTATAAAGATTATATCGTGTCTTATGAAGCTGCTCATATCTTGTTAGATCAGGTTTTTGCCATTGATCAGGGTTACAATGCATTGGAAGCAATGGCGCAGGGAAAAGTTGTTTTTACGGGTGCTGAGAAGGAATTTGAGGCTTACTACCACATCGAAAATTCCGTAAATATCAATGCAAAACCAAATGCAGATGATCTGGTTGAAAAATTGTCGCATCTGATTGAAAATGCGGATGAAATTATTGCCATCGGACAACGTGCACGGCATTTCATTGAAAAAGAACACCATTACAAAACCATTGCCCAAAAATATACCGAGAAATGGAGCAGTCATTTATAAAAAATAGCAGCAAAGAAAACCTTTATAAGTACTTTTTCTTTTTCATCGTCGCATTTTACTGCCTGGTTGTTTCGCAATACGGATTTGAAAACTGGGACACAGGATTTTTATCGGGATTTTCATGGAGAGTGGTTAATGGCGATATGATTTACCGGGATTTTATCCATGTAAGACCACCGCTTTCGATTTATTTTCACGCATTATTTATGTATTTATTGCCGGAAAACGGTCAGTTTTTTATGTTCCGGATTGTTGGCTATTTGTTATTTGCCTGTCAGGTCTATTGGTGCCTTTCGGGTTTTGACAATTTATTCGATTTGAAAAAAATCGGGTTTTCAAAATGGGGAATGATGATCGCTTGCTTCGTCATTTCAATCCATAATTTTTTTGGAAATCCCTGGTATAACAATGATGGGATATTTTTCGCGTCGATTGCATTTTTCCTGATGTCTAAAAACCGAAATCCCGGTTTTGTCAGGATATCCTTCATTGCGCTGTTTTGCTTTTGTTCGGCACTTACGAAGCAATCATTTTACTTCGTACCGATGCTTTTCGGGTTTTGGATTTTCATCGAAAATGGCTTTAGAAAAAGTTTTGTTTTCATCGGCAGCCTTTTACTTTTATCCGGATTTTTCATCGGATGGCTTTATACAAATGGCGCTTATGATGAATTTGTAGCGCAGATGACATCGCGAACCAGTTTCGGCGATTTATATTACGCAGGATTACGTGAATATGTGCGGGCTTATCATAACAAATATATTTTCGGAAGCGTCATCCTGTTACCGGCCATAATTGCTTTTTTTACAGAAAAACGAAAAATTCCAACCATCAGTAATTATCTGAAATGGCTGGCTTTTACGATATTTTTATCAGCAATTGTCATGTTGTATGTGGCCGGGATCAAGACCGCAATGACGGTTTTCTTTAATGCTGTAGTTGTTGCACTTTTATACAAAATCAACTTCAAATGGCAATCAATAAAGCACTATTTACCGATGATAGTGTTGATTGGTATTGCATGGTGCGTGTCTTTAAGTCTTGGTTATGCTACACCGGTCTTATTTGGAAGTGCATTGATTTTATGCTGGACATACCTGATGATTGATGAAATTAACGTATTGCGGCTTAAAAAAGTTTATGTCATTATTGGAATTATGGTTAGCGTTAGCGCTTTTTTACTGAATTACAGACCGTATCGTGAGCAACCGGTAACGCAATTGAATACTTCGCTTGAAAGCATCTCTCCAAAATTAAAATTCATAAAAACGACAAAAGCCAATTTTGAAAAATATGCCGATTTGAAAATCCTGGCGCAAAAATACAGGCACAATTACATCACCGCACCGTCAATTCCGATGTCGCATTATCTGTTTGATGATGAGAGTCCGCTGCCGGTTGACTGGATATTGAACTTCGATTTGGCCAACAGAGTTCCTGATTTACTTAGATTTTCAGCACAGAAAAAACATTATATTTTACTTGAAAAATCGTTTGTGACCCTTGGCGGCGAGGAGTTTCTGACCAATCGGTCTGAGCAGGAAAATTTTAGTGCTTATGCCCTGTTCATTTTTGACCATTGCCATCCGATTGGCGAAACAGAGCATTTTTTAATTTACGATTCTACTGAAATCGGGAAATATTTATCTAATCCCAAATAATGTTTTTCTAAAATAGATTACAAGAATGAGAAAATAAACCGCGTAAGTTATAAAATGTGCCATTACTACGCCTTCAATTCCATAAGCAGGCACAAGGAATTTACTTCCAAAAAACATAATTCCCATTGAAATGCATTCGGTAACGATGAAAGCAATTGTGTGTTTTCTGGCGACAAGATTATATCCTAAAATCAGTGAACATGCCTTGAATACATCGCCTGAAAGCTGCCAGAAGAACAAATTTTTCACTGGTAAAAAGTCATTTGTAAAAAGCATTCTGACTGCAAAATCTTTTAAAAAAAACAATACAATTAAAGCCAATGCGAAAATCGGAATAATGCCTTTGTAATAACTTCGCAAAACGATTTTGGTTTCGGAATTATCAATGGCTTTTACCAATTTCGGAAGGAAATAAACACCGCAAACTGTTGTGATAAACATCAGATAATAAGTCGAAATCCTTGAAATCGCTTCCCAAAAACCGGCTTGTTCAATGCCTTCCGTTTCGATTACATTATTGCGTATCGCCAAAAAAACCAATGGCGATATCACCGCCGAAACGACAGCCATCAGTGAGAAAGACGATAATTTCTTCATCAAATCGCTGCTGAACCATTTCGGTGAAATGTATTGCAGCATCGGAATCTCCCTTTTTACATACACGAATGACACCAAAAACAACAGCGAAGGTGAAATGACAATCGCCAATAATGCCCCGAAAGTGTGGTATTTTACAATCAATACAACCGACGCCAAAAGCCCGATGATATTGCCTGCGATAGTCGTGTAAATGACTTCCCTGAATTTCCCTAAACCGTTGATTATCGCAATTAAAACAAGGGAAGCTGCATACCAGGGCATGGCAATTGCCAACGCTTTAAAGACATAACCATAATCTGTTGTAACGCCGAAAATTGTGGCATTCCAGAAATCGGAAAAGAAAAAAAGCACCGCACTCATTACAATCGCTACAGCGCCAAGGCTAAAAAAAAGTGTAGAAACTACTTTCTTCAAAGCCATTTCATCAGCGTCACTTTCGGCAGTATATTTTACAACGCCATTTTGAAATCCTAAAGTTGAAATGGTTTCAAGTGAAGCCATAAAATTTCGCAGATTTCCCAAAAGTGCCATTGCGAACGGGCCTACAAAAACCGCAATCATTTTTGAAGTCACCAAACCAATGGCAAGCTTGATCATAACGCTCAGGCTGTTAAGCGAACTGATCCTGAATAATGGCGTTTTTACTATTGATTTGATGAAATTCAATTAAAACCGGTTTAAAATTTTAACTACGAAATCGGCTTCATCGATCGTCATGACCGGACTTATCGGAATACTGAGAATTTCTTCATGGATTTTTTCGGTAACCGGAAACGATAAATCATTGAACTGCGGCAAAGCTTTTTGCTTGTGTGGCGCAATTGGGTAATGGATTAAAGTTTCAATGCCGTTTTCCAAAAGAAATTGTTGCAATTCACCGCGATTTTTGGTTTGTATGACAAAAAGGTGAAAAACGTGGTGGTTGCCGCCATTGTATTCCGGCAAAGTGATTTTCGGATTTGAAATATTGGTGAAATAATGATTAGCGATGACTTTTCTCGCTTTGTTTTCCGCATCAAGATTCGGTAATTTCACATTGAGGAAAGCGGCCTGCAATTCGTCCAGACGTGAATTTGTTCCTGCATAATCACAATGGTATTTGACTTCTGAACCGTAATTGCGCAACAAATTAACCATTCTTGCGAGTTCGGTATCATTAGTCGTAACAGCACCTGCATCACCCAGCGTGCCAAGGTTTTTTCCGGGATAAAAGCTGAAACCTGCCGCGTAAGATAAATTTCCTGCCTTAACTCCTTCCGTATTTTCAGCGCCATGCGCTTGCGCCGCGTCTTCAATAACAAACAAATTATTGGCTTTCGCGACAGCGTTGACGGCATTCATATCGGCAAGCTGTCCGTACAAATGAACCGCCATAATTGCTTTGGTTTTTGGAGTGATTTTCTGTTGTATCAATTGCGGATTGAGATTGTAAGTCGCAGCATCAGGCTCCACCAAAACCGGAACCAAATCTGCTTGTAAAATCCCAAGAATACTTGCGATGTATGTATTTGCAGGAACAATTACCTCATCACCTTTTGACATTTTTCCTAACTGGATACAAGCTTTGAAAATCAGCGAAAGCGCATCGAGGCCATTCCCAACGCCGATACAATATTTTGTGCCGCAATAATTGGCAAAATTGTTTTCGAAAGCTTTGACTTCATCGCCTAAAATGTACCAGCCCTTATCCATGATTGACTGTAGTTTCTGTTGAAATGCAGTTTCATAAGGCGCGTTTATCTTTTGTATGTCAAGAAATTTAATCATAGTAAAATATTGTCGAAAAGCTTGAAATTGGCGGTTTCCACTTCATAAAAATCGTGAACGATTGTGCTTGCACCGAAGCTTTCTTTCCAGTAAGACAAACCGGAATTGAGTTTCTTTCCGCCTTCCTCATTCGAAATTCCGAAATCAAAATACTGCTTGTCCTTGAAAACATTTTTCAGCAAATGATCGTATAAAAAATCAAGGCTTCCGGCAGCTTCGCGATTTTCATCGGTTGAAATATATTGTGCATGCGCGGTCGTTGCGGTTTCGAAAATTGTTGTTCCGGCGATAATTTTTTCATTGTCATAAACGTTGAACTGGCGAATATTTTTAGGGAAATTCTGTTGCAGCAATTTGATTTCTTCCAAACTATGAACTGGCGAAGCGTCGTGTTGCTTTTTCAAATTCGGAATCAGGATTTCATTCCAGAAACCGTCGAAGTTCTTGTCTTCATGGATTTCGAATTTTGCTGCAATTGCTTTTTTAATACCGCGTTTTCTGATTTCGGAATAATTGTATTTTTCAGACAAGTCAATTACCGATAAGGTGTCGCGGCGAATCAATTTCGCTTCGACTAAAAACAGAACATAATCGAGTTCCTGCGCAGGTTTTTGATGATAAATCGATGGTAAAAGCTTAATTTGTAACACATCAATTTTGTTTTCATGAAGAAACGATAAAATTGTTTGAAAAATAAAAATAATCTCTTTTAATCGCAATTTTTCCTGATAAACCAATCCGCCATAAGTCAACCCGGAATGGGAATAAACTTTGCTTTCAATGACATTCGCAGGCAAAATCGCGAGCAGTTTTCCTTCCGAAAAAACCAGCAGCGAAAAATCCTTAAACCTCTCGGCGTGGTATTCCATAAAATCGCGATGGAACAAAAAAGTAGCATTCTTTGCAGCTGCAACAAACGCATTCCATTGTTCAAAATCGCTTGATTGGTATTGCCTGATGGTAAAATTTTTCACATTGGGTTTTTAAAACATCGGAAAATTACTGATTTTTTACTGAACAACACCAATCACAATTGTCAATTATCAATTGTTCATTTTCAATTGTATTAGTATCTTTAGCTCAGAAATAAATCGGCTTAAAGTGAAACACCATTTGCAATGTTTTTATTGTGCCCTCGCAATTTTCATGGCCAACTGTTGTTTTGCGCAGGATGTTGCGCTTTGGGAGCAATTCAACGGCAAATATGATTTTACTTTCGTTGGAAATACGTTAAATACTTCCGAAAATAACAGCAATACGCTTTGCTCGATACTCACAAGTTCTACTGCCAGTCTTACACTCAATTCAGGCGATACGATAGAAAAAGCCTACCTCTATTGGGCAGGTTCGGGAACGGGAGATTTCGACGTAAAACTTAATGGTACAAACGTCCCGGCTTCGCGCACTTTTGGTATTTTTCTCAATACTTTTAATTATTTCAGCGCTTTCGCGGATGTGACGCAGCTTGTGCAAAGCACCGGAAATGGCGATTACACATTATCTGACCTCGATTTGAATCCGTTTATCACTCCGACCCAATATTGCAACAACCGAACGAATTTTGGTGGCTGGGCGATGGTTATCGTTTATAAAAATGACGCGCTTCCGCTCAATCAACTTAATGTTTATGACGGATTACAAGGCATTCCGGATTCGATTAACATCACGCTCGACAGCCTCAACGTAATCGACAGCACGGGCGCAAAGATCGGATTTATAGCCTGGGAAGGCGATGTTTCGCTTGATATAGATGAAACGCTTATGATCAATGACCATGTACTCAGTAACGATTTGAATCCGCCTACGAATGCTTTTAACGGCACCAATACGATTACCGGTTCGTCTTCGCTTTACAACATGGATCTTGATATTTACGACATCGAGGATAATATTGCCGTTGGCGATACGAGTGCGCTGATTCAGATGACTTCGGCCGCGATGTGGTGTTTATCAGTACGATTGTGACCAAACTCAACAGCCAGTTGCCAGATGCGACTGTCACTATTGATAACGTCGAAAAATCCTGTAATTCCCGGACAATTGATGTGGATTATACGGTTCGCAACTTCAACAGCACAGAAATTCTTCCTGTTATAAATGTCGCTATTTATGCTGGAGATTCGTACCTCACGATGGTTCAGACCACAGCACCTATTGCGATTGGCGGTAGCGAAAGCGGGTCAGTAACGTTAATAATTCCGGATGAGATCCCCAATGAGTTTGAATTGCGGTTTGTAGCCGATCGCAACCAAATCGGCGTTGGTTTTGTGGCAGAAATCGACGAAAACAATAACACTAATGCTGAAATCATTTCGCTGATTGTTTCGCCGCCTTTTAATCTCGTTCCTCCGCTTGTTGCCTGTAATGAAGGTCTTTTACAAGGCACTTTTGATTTTTCTTCGTATGAAACACAAATCAAAAACAACCCGGGCGATACTGTCACTTTTTATAATTCGCAGCAAGACGCTTCCGCGGAAGTGAATCCGATTACGAATAGTGATAATTTTAATACGATTACGCCGAAAGAGATTTTTGCGCGTATTGAAACGCCGGAAGGCTGCTTCAACACTACCTCTTTTATGCTGACTGTAAAAAATTGTCCGCCGAAAATTTATAATCTTGTTGCGCCATTCACCGATAATTTCTATGACACTTTCTTAATTGACGGGCTCAGGGATATTTTCGTGAATTTCAGGCTCAATATTTACAACCGCTGGGGCGATGAAGTTTGGACGGGCAACAACAACACCGCCGATTGGGACGGAAAAGCCACGAAAGGCTTCAGGATGTCGGGAAGCGATTTGCCCGAAGGCACTTATTTTTATATCCTGGAGCTGAATGACCCGGATTTTCCGGAGCCGATGAACGGTTTTTTATACCTGAAACGGTAATTATTTTTGCTCCAAAGCTTTCAGATACCATTTGAATTTTACTGCCATCAGCCGCAATACGATAATCACAACCGACGTAATCAGGTAAACCAAATCTTTGTCTAATTGCAGCGATTTGAGTCCGAAAAATACGGCGCCGCCTGCAATGCACAATGTTGCGTAAATCTCTCGCCTGAAAATTATCGGAATCTCATTGCATAAAATATCACGGATGACGCCACCAAAACAAGCCGTCATTGTTCCCAACGCAATGCAAATCACTGGATGAAGACCAATTCCGATGCCTTTTTCGAGGCCAATTAAAGTGAAAACGCCAAGTCCGATGGTGTCGAATAAAAATAAGGAAGTCCGTAAATGGTCGAGTTTCTTTCTGAAAATTATCGCCAGGAAAAATCCCACAATAATAATATAAACATAATTCAGGTCGAGCATCCACCCTACCGGTGTCCTTCCAATCAGGATGTCACGCAGGGTACCGCCGCCAACAGCCGTTACGAATGCAATGATGAAAACCCCGAACGGATCGAGTTTTTTGTTCATCGCCGTTAACGCGCCTGACATAGAGAATGCCATGGTTCCGATGATGTCTAGAAGGTGGAACATAGGGGTTCAGCGTGTTGGGTTTAAGGTTTAGGGCGAAGCACGTCGACTGCGTTCGGTGTGACATTCGTTGTTTTGATTTTGGACTTTTGACTTTCGTCTTTCGACTACTTTACATTTTTTGTGTATAGAAGTTATAATCCTTAATTACAGTTCGAATAAAATCGTGGTCGTTGCCCGATTGGTTTTTAATTCCGGCAACGGTTTCCACTTTATGGCGGAGTTTGCTCAACATCGCGTAATCGCCGGCTTTTATCGCCGTTAACATCGTTTCTTTGATGATCCTGACGTCGTTATCGGAAAGTTTGATTACACCCGGATAAATTGGCACATAAGAAACATCTATTTCTTCTAAAATGGTGCTGTCAATGTTGACTTTATTCTTCAACGTAATCATCGCCGTTCCCGCCGCCATATCGCCTAAACGCTGGGCTTTGCTGCTTACGACAATTACAATAAGGCCTAATATGTAGGTGGTCCAGATTTCAATCAGCCGAAAAAGCCAGCGGATCAGGTAATCACCGAAACTTGCCTGATAGCCATCGATTTTTACGACTTTTATTTTCATGATCATTTTTCCGACCGTCTGGCCTTCGAAAATACTTTCCATCACCAGCGTATAAAACGTTACCGGTGAAAACAGAATTATCGATACCGCCATCGCCGACCATCTGTCCCAATGCGTCATTGCATCTCCTAAACCTAATTCGTTGTAAACCAGCCACAACAATAAAATGGTGTAAGCAACAAAAAGGACCACGTCGATTATCGCCGCCACAAGTCTTTCACCCAACGAAGCTGCAGTGAAATTTATATTTACATTTTGTGTCGTATTAATAGATAATTGCGTCATATTTTATATTTTAGCCTTCAATGAGAGAAGTTGCATTCATAAAACAAAATAAAGCAAAATGGCTCGAATTTGAGCAGGCAATTTTTGGTAAAGCTAAAAAAAATCCTGATGAAATGGCCAGTCTTTACATACATTTGGTCAACGACTTGTCTTATGCGCAGACCTATTACCCTAAAAGCAAGACGGTTACTTACCTGAATTACCTTGCCGCGCGCATTTACCAGAAAATCTATAAAACCAAAAGGCAGGAAACCAACCGTATCGTTTACTTCTTTTCGATTGAAGTGCCGTTGCTGCTGTACCAATACCGACGATATCTTTTGTATGCCTTCACGATGTTTTTTGCACTTGTGGCGATTGGCGTAATTTCGGCGCGATACAATACTGATTTCGTGAGGTTGATTCTGGGCGACGATTATGTAAACCGGACTTTAGACAACATCAAAGACGGAAATCCGGTTGCCATTTACAAATCCGGAAGCAATTGGGGCAGTTTTATCGGCATTACGATGAACAATCTGAAAGTGGGCGTCATGAATTATTTCTTTGGCATTACCGCCGGAATAGGAACTTTTTATATACTGACGCAAAACTCCATCATGCTCGGCTCATTCCAGTATTTCTTTTATGAAAAAGGCGTATTCTGGGCCAGCGTACGCGGGATCTGGATTCACGGTTCGATGGAAATTTTCGCTATTGTTATCGAAGCTGCTGCCGGATTTGCACTCGGTGCCGCCATACTTTTCCCGAAAACCTATTCGCGCCTCGATTCTTTTAAAATTGGTTTCATCGATACTTTCAAGATATTTTTAAGCACGATGCCATTTACGATTGCTGCGGGTTTCCTCGAAGGTTTCATTACGCGGTATTCCGTCGATATGCCGAATTGGCTCAGCGTTGGCATTATCCTTTCAACACTTTCGCTGATTTCGTGGTACTACCTTATTTTCCCGCATTTCGTACACCGCAAATTGCAAAAAAGCCGACCTTAATCTTGAGTAAATTCTTTTACATATTTTTATTTTTTTGCTATACGAACATTTTTGCACAGGATACCACTTTCGTGGATACGACTAAGGTTATGACCTCAAATGAGACTGTAAAAGGCAAGAAATGGAAAGAAACTGACATCGTCATCGACCGAAATGATTCCATTGAAAACGCGCATTTTTCTCCGAAATTCAAAGAAAAATACAAATCAGATGATTTCGTCTACGAAGAAAAACTAAAGCAGAAAAATGCCTGGCAGCGATTCTTGGAATGGCTGAAAAATCTTCTGGCATCGCTTTTCAGCACAGGCGGTGAATCCACTATGACCGTTATCGGATGGATTTTTACAATTCTCGCAATTGCGATTATTATCTTCATGATTTACCTCATCGTCAAAGCCATTCTGAACAAAGAAGGAAAATGGGTGTTCGGACGGAATTCCGATAAAAAAATCATCCGCTACGACGACATCGAAAAGAATTTACATCTCGTCGATTTTGAAAAATTAATCAAAGAAACACTACAATCCGGCGAGAAAAGGCTTACGATTCGCTATTATTATTTGTGGCTGCTGAAGATTTTCTCAGAAAAAGAAATCATCGAATGGGACGTTGAAAAAACCAATTCCGATTACCTGTACGAAATCAAAAATGCAAAGCTGAAGCACAATTTCGGTTACCTTTCGCACATCTACAATTATATCTGGTATGGCGAATTTGAAGTCGACGACGCCACTTTCGAGAAGACGCGCGCCATTTTCGAACAAACAATCAAATCTGTATAATGGACAAGACAATCAAGATATATATTGGCGTTCTCGTGTTCATTTTCGGACTGTTGATCGTCATCGATATGAACAAGCCTGAGCCAATCGACTGGCGGCCGACTTATGATACTTCTGATAAAATTCCGCTTGGATTGTATGTGCTCGACCACGAAATGCCTGCCATGCTCAAAAATCAGAAAATCCATAAAATCGAGGTGACGCCTTATGAATATTTTGAGCCGAAATACGATTACGATTCGCTGGTTGACGATTATAAAGTGCACGGAACTTTTATCGATATTGCACAGGACAGTTACAATCTTGACGAAAAATCAGTCGAGGAGCTTTTTTACTTTGCCGGACACGGAAATGATATTTTCCTGTCGATGAAAGATTTTCCGAAACAATTGTTAGACAGCCTGCATCTTAAACTCGGCGGCGGGTTTACATTTGAAGAGAAGAACCTGCAAAACTGGCTCGTGAACC
Source organism: Flavobacterium sp. 3HN19-14 (assembly GCF_051373205.1). Classification (NCBI taxonomy): domain Bacteria; kingdom Pseudomonadati; phylum Bacteroidota; class Flavobacteriia; order Flavobacteriales; family Flavobacteriaceae; genus Flavobacterium; species Flavobacterium sp. 3HN19-14. The sequence goes on along the minus strand of NZ_JBPPZT010000001.1, from coordinate 1,900,056 downwards.
CGAAATTAGGAACGCAAAAATACAATCTCGTTCAGGACGCCAGCGGTAGTTATTTTTCTAAAATTGACACGCTCAAGACAATTGTTTTGGGTTACCAGAGCATTGATACGGTGCGCGTCAATTTTATAAAAGTGCCTTATAGAAAGGGTAATTTTTATCTGCATACGCAACCGACAGCTTTCACCAATTTTCATCTTTTGGATGGCAATAAAGCTGAATATGCCGAAAAAGTACTTTCCTATCTTCCGAAAAAAGATTTGTATTGGTATGTGAAATTCCAAAATGGAAAAGTCATTTCGAATTCGTCATTATCGTATATTTTCAGCCAGCCGGCATTGACCTGGGCATGGTACATTTTTATTTTCGGAATGGTTATTTTCATGGTTTTCAATGCGAAACGAAGACAACGCATCATTCCTATCGTAAAACCTCTGACCAATACGACGATAGATTTCGCCAAAACCATCGGGAATCTCTATTTCCAGGAAGGCGACCACGACAATATAATCGAGAAAAAAATCATATATTTCCTTGAAAAAATGCGCCAGGATTACCTGATGGATACGAATGTGCTCGACGAGGCGTTCATCAAAAGGCTGCATCTCAAATCAGGAAAACCGATTCACGATATCCAAAGGGTCGTTTACCTGATTAACAACTATCGCAAGCACAATTATAAAGGTGTCGAAAGCGATTTGATTGACATGAACGACGCCATTGAAAAAATTATCAACTAACCGGGCATTCCGTTAAGAATGCCGAACAGAAGCAATATGGAAAACTTTGAAAACCCTGAAAATACGCAGGAAACCACAAACGAAAATGTAAATTTCCAGTTCAGGATTGATTTGGGCAAACTACAGGAAAGCATTGCTGCCATTAAAGAAGAATTAGGTTCGGTAATCGTCGGCCAGCACAAGATGATTGACCAGCTTTTGGTAGCGATTCTTTCCAACGGACACGTTTTACTCGAAGGCGTTCCGGGTGTTGCGAAAACCATTACAGCGAAATTGCTCGCGAAAACCATCAATATCGGTTTCAGCCGGATTCAGTTTACGCCAGATTTAATGCCTTCGGATATTTTGGGAACTTCGGTTTTCGATTTGAAAAAATCTGAATTCGAATTCAAGAAAGGCCCGATTTTTTCGAATCTGATTTTGATTGACGAAATCAACCGTGCTCCTGCAAAAACGCAGGCTGCTTTGTTTGAAGTGATGGAAGAGCGCCAGATTACGATTGACGGAAAACAATACATTCTCGATACACCTTTCCTTGTCATTGCTACCCAAAATCCTATTGAACAAGAAGGAACTTATCGTTTGCCTGAAGCACAACTCGACCGTTTCCTTTTCAAAATCACGATTGATTACCCAAAGCTCGACGAAGAAATCACTATCATCCAAAGAGAACATACGCTTCAGAACCACGGTAAACTTGACAATATCAAAGTGTTGCTTTCAGCAGACGAAATCAGGCATTACCAAAGCCAGGTGAAGCAAATCATCATCGAGCCGCAATTGCTGCAATATATCGCGAAAGTGGTCGTGAATACACGTGAAAATGCATTTCTGTATTTGGGTGCTTCGCCTCGTGCGTCGATTGCAATTTTGAATGCTGCGAAAGGTTTTGCCGCCATCCGCGGACGCGATTTCGTTACGCCTGAAGACATCAAAGACGCCGCTGTTCCGGTTTTGCAGCACCGTGTCATTGTTACGCCGGAACGTGAAATGGAAGGTATTACAAGTGTAGAAATCATCCGCCAGATTATTGAATCAGTAGAAATTCCCAGATAAATTCTCTTAAACTTTGAAACTCATAAAAAGCCTTTACATCAACAATTTTTTCTTCTACCTGCTCCTGGGCATCGTGGTATTGTTTGTATGTGCTTTTATTTTTCCGGTTTTGCTGACTGCTGTCAAATACCTGGTTTTTGGTTTTGGGCGCTTTTGTGTTTTTGGATATGTTGATTCTTTACTCGGCGAAAAATGGCATCGAAGGCACCCGCGTCACACCGGAAAAACTATCAAACGGCGATGAAAACCCGATTACGGTAAATATCCGGAATTATTATACTTTTTCGATTAACGTAAAAATAATCGATGAAATTCCGATCCAGTTTCAGGTGCGGAATTTTGAGATTTCGAGAAAAATCAGGAATGCTTCAGAAACCGATGTCGCTTATTATCTGAGGCCGACAGAGCGCGGCGAATACCATTTCGGATTGCTGAACATTTACGTTTCTTCGCCACTAAGGCTGATTTCACGCCGTTTCATTTTCAGCAAAGACCAAATGGTGCCGGTTTATCCGTCTTACATACAATTGCGAAAGTATGATTTGATTGCGTTTTCGAACAATCTCTTCCAATATGGCGTAAAAAAAATAAGACGAATCGGGCATTCAATGGAATTTGAACAAATAAAGGAATATGTGCCCGGAGACGACATCCGCACGCTCAACTGGAAAGCTACCGCGAAGAAAAACAGCCTGATGGTCAACCAGTTTCAGGACGAAAAATCGCAGTCCATTTATATGGTGATTGACAAAGGGCGTGTAATGAAAATGCCTTTTAACGGGCTGAGTTTGCTCGATTATTCCATCAACGCGACTTTGGTTTTATCGAATGTCATTCTTAAAAAACAGGACAAAGCCGGAATGTTTGCCTTTTCAAAAAAAGTGGCCAATCGCGTTGTTGCTGAGAAACGTTCGGCACAAATGAATAAGATCCTCGAAAGCCTTTATAACATTAAAACCGATTTTTTCGAAAGCGATTTCAGTCGTTTGTATGCAGATATCAAAAAGAACATCAACCAGCGCAGCCTGATTTTGTTGTATACAAATTTCGAAACTTTGGATGGATTATACCGTCAAATGCCTTATTTAAAAGGAATTGCAAAAAGCCATTTATTGGTCGTGGTTTTCTTCAACAACACCGAGCTCAACGAACTCATCAACAAAAAAGCCGACAATATTCAGGAAGTGTATGACAAAGTAATTGCTGAAAAATTTGCTTTCGAAAAACGCCTTATTGTTAATGAATTGAAGAAATACGGCATTTATTCTGTGCTGACACAACCCGAAAACCTGACTTTGGATACGATTAACAAATATCTTGAAATTAAGGCACGCGGAATTTTGTAATTGGTGCAGGGTTCTGGGTTTAAGGTTCATGGCGGCGCATGGGTTTAATTCATAATTAAATTTACATAAAAGGTCGTAAATTCGCATTCATAAGTTCAGGTATATATCTCTGAACCCTGAACCATAAACCTTATACCCCGTTGAAACAAATTACCTCCGTTCAAAACCCCTTCATCAAATCGCTCGTGCAATTGCAGGAAAAAGCGAAAATGCGCAGGCAAACCGGCACTTTTCTTATCGAAGGACAGCGTGAAATCACATTGGCGCAAAATGGCGGTTATGAATTGGAAACGGTACTTTTTTTTTCGGAATTGATTTCAGAATCCGAAGTTACCAAATTAACGCATAACCAAGTTCCACTCATCGAAATCAACAAAGAGGTTTTTGAAAAACTAGCTTACCGCGACACAACTGAAGGCGTTATCGCCGTTGCGAAAAGTAAAAACCTACAGCTTTCTGATTTAAAACTCTCAAAAAATCCGTTGATTTTAATTGCCGAAGCACCCGAAAACGCAGGAAATATCGGTGCCATGCTTCGTACCGCCGATGCTGCAAAACTCGACGCCGTTATCATTGCCAACCCGAAAGGCGATTTGTACAACCCGAATATCGTGCGCTCAAGTGTCGGTTGTCTTTTTACGAATAATATTGCTGTCGGCACCACGGCAGAAATCATTGCATTTTTACACTAACCGAAAGATTAATTTTTACTGCGCGACATTGCAGAATTCAACCTCTTATCATACGCAGGATTATACGAAACCAACCGCTTTAGTTGTAGGAACTGAGGCAACCGGACTTACACAGGAATGGCGTGATGCCGCAACACAAAATATCATTATTCCAATGCAGGGCGAAATAGATTCGATGAATGTCTCTGTCGCTGCGGCGGTATTGATTTTTGAGGCGAAACGCCAGCGCGGATTTGAATAATTTATAATAGATGAGATTGATTCCTCATAATAAGGTTATTTTACTTCCTGAACTTACCGCAGATGAAGTCTCCGCATTATTGAGCAACAATATCCAAACGGAATTCCATAGCTTTTTGAGTGACAAATCGAGGTATTTCGATGGCACAATTCACGATTATAAATTTGGAATACAAAAAAATGTAGTCTATCTACGATCCATTACCCCACAAATTAATGGCGAAATTATTAGTAATGATGGGCAATCGATTGTAACACTTATTTTTAAAGTGCCCTATCGTACGATGATTGGCTTTTGCATCACAATTTTAATCTGCATCGCTTTCAGCATAATTTTCCTCTTGGGAGGCAAAAGTAGTAACGTTAATTTTACTGTACCTTTGGGCTTACTTGTATTTACATATTTTGTTGATATTTACTTTTTTAATCTCGAAAGCAGACAAGCATTGGCATTCATCAAAAAAATCTTAAAAATAGAAAAATGAAAAAATACTTTTTACCTCTTATTTTACTCGTTTCTTTTTTTGCATCGTCCCAAATCCCTGAAAAGCAACTCGACGATCTGGTCGAAAACACGATGAAAACGTTCGATGTTCCAGGAATCGCAGTCGCCATCGTAAAAGACGGAAAAGTAGTCGTGGCAAAAGGTTACGGCGTACGCTCCATCATCACAAAAGAAAAGACCGATGCCAATACTCTATTCGGAATTGCCTCTAATAGTAAGGCTTTCACCTCTGCGGCAATCGCCATCCTTATTGATGAGAAAAAACTAAATTGGGACGATAAAGTTGTGAAATACATTCCGGAATTCAAGATGTACAACGATTATGTAACAAATGAATTTACAATCCGCGACCTCCTCACCCACCGCAGCGGCCTCGGACTTGGTGCCGGAGATTTGATGATCCTGCCCGATAAAGCCGATTTTACTGCGAATGACATCATCAAGAACTTACAATACCTGAAACCCGTTTCTGCCTTTCGAACCAAGTACGATTATGACAATCTTTTGTATATCGTAGCCGGAGAAGTCATTCACAGGGTTACAGGCCAGGAATGGGCGGTATTTATTGAAAACCGCATTATGAAGCCGCTCGGAATGGACAAAAGTGCCGGAACATGGGAACGCCTCAAAGACACTTCGGATGTGATTGCGCCGCACGTGCCTGTTGACGGAAAACTGAAAGTAATCTCACGTTACAAAACCGGATTTTAGACGCTGCCGGCGGCATTTATTCGAATGTAAATGACATGAGCAAATGGGCCATCATGCAACTCAACAAAGGAAAATACGGCAATGGTAACCAATTGTTTTCTGAAATCCGCCAGGCGGAAATGTGGACGCCGCAAACTATTATTCCGGTGAATACAATGCCTCCTTACAATACCCATTTTTCTGCTTACGGATTGGGTTGGGGATTGGCCGATGTAAAAGGATACAAGCAGATTTCGCATACCGGCGGCCTTGAAGGCACTGTTACGCAAGTAACGTTGATTCCTGAACTTCACCTTGGGATTATCGTCCTGACCAACCAGCAATCAGGAGCGGCATTTCGTGCGATAACCAACACGGTTAAGAATTCTTACATGGGAATTCCGGCTGAAGATTTGGTGGCACAATACAGTAAAACTGCCGGAAACAATGCCGTAGAAGACAACAAAATAACCAATGCAGTTTGGGAAATCGTTTCCAAAAACCAAAAAACGAAAATCAAAACCGACGCCAAAAAATACACCGGCACTTTTCATGACAATTGGTTTGGCGATATTGTGATTTCGGAGAAAAACGGGAAAATGTATTTCGCCTCGAAACGTTCGCCGCAACTCAAAGGCGAAGTGTTTTTTTACAAGGAAAATAATTTCGTAGTGAAATGGGACAATCCATATTTTCACGCAGACGCGCATATTTTCTACGAAAATGACAACAAAACGATAAAAATGCTGCCGATTGGGCCTGACACTGATTTCAGTTATGATTTTCAGGATTTGGAATTCACAAAAAACTAAAAAAGCCCATAAAAAAACTGCTTCAGGAGCGAAAGATTATTTCACGCATGAAGCAGTTGAATTCATTTTTTTCGGCTGCGCCAACTATCGGTTTTGAACGCCTTTAGTTGCCGGAAAAGCCAAAGGTCATAAATTCATTTTATTTTAATCGAGTAAAGCTTTGATTTCTTTTTCGGTTTTGCCGAGTTTTTGCTGCAATCTTCCCCAGAATTCGTCGTCTTTTCCTTCTTCATGAAGTAAATCGTCTTCGGTGAGATCGGCGAATTTTTGCTTGATTTTTCCTTTAAGTTCTTTCCAGGCTCCTTTTATTTCAGTTGAATTTGGCATCGCAATATTATTTTAAATTGATAATATCAAATTTACTTTCGATCCCTCAAAGAATCTTTACAGGATTTTATGAAACTGTTACAGGATTCTGTTTTCTGGTTTCCATCAACAAATAAAACTGAATTCCAAATAACAGCGAAGCGATCAATAAATGTGCGGTTTGCGTGCCGAACGGAAAGTCAAAATAATAAATCAGCATTCCTGTAAAAAACTCAACGACGATAAGCGCCATTACCCAATTTACTTTATTAAAACCGAGTGACATTTTTTTATTCCTGAAATACAGGAAGAAATTCAATCCGAAAATCAATACCGAAAATGACCTGTGAACATAAAAATTCAAAGGCGGATTTTCCAATACCAAACTCATTTGCCCATCGCCCAGAACTTTCACCTGTTCATCAACAAATTGACGTACCTGCGTACCTAAAGCAATTTGTACCAATGTCAGAACCAGGGTTAAAATGATGATATTACGAAAAGTACTGTCAGTTTTTAAAGTTGTATTTACAACTGAAACTTTTCGGATAATGAATAAAATCACCGCCACAATCACGAGTGCAACAATCATGTGCAGCGTTATCTTTATTGGATTCAAAACTGAATACACAACCGTAGCACCAAGCCAACCCTGAAATCCCATCAGGAAAACCGTCAGCCATGACAATAATGTAATTTTTCTGTTATTATTCCAAAACCAAATTGACAAAACTGCCATTGCAAAAACCACTATTCCGGCTAGCGCGCCGGCCAATCGGTTCAGGTATTCAATCCAGGTGTGTGTAGGGTTGAAAATCGCGTAATCGTGCTTGGTATAGTGCCGCCAGTGTGTTACATCAAAAGTGCTTCCTGTTGTAAAATTGTCTTTTGCAACCCATAAAGCCTCGTCTTTGATAATGACTTGCCCCGATTCAAATTCCCGGTTCGGTGTCCATGTTAATTCTTTGATGTCTGTAGGCGGAATGTAATAACCGAAGCATTTCGGCCAGTCGGGACAACCCATTCCGGAGCCGGTCATGCGCACCAAAGCACCGGCAATGATAACGGCGTAAACTAAAACAAGTGCGATTTTGGCGGTTTTGAGGAAATATTTTTTCATTTGATTTATTTTACACAGATTACACGATTTTCACAAATATTAAAAGTATGGATTTGTGCAAATCAGTGAAATCGTGTTTTAATTTTTCACAAGTCCAATTTGCGCAGCCTTTTTCATCATAAAATCATAAGCAGCCTGGTATTCATTCGGAATTTCACCTTCTAAAATGGCTTCCTTTATCGCTTCTTTTAAAATCCCGATTTCGCGCGAAGGCTTTAAATCGAAAATTTCCATGATCTGTTCTCCGGTAATCGGCGGTTGGAAATTCCGAACGTGATCGCGCTCTTCAACTTCAACAATTTTCTGCCTTACGATTTTAAAGTTATCGTGGTACTTCCTGAATTTATTCGGATTTTTAGTGGTGATGTCGGCTTCGCACAACGTCATCAGGTCTTCAACATCTTCTCCGGCGTCAAAAACCAACCGGCGCACGGCAGAATCGGTAACGATATCCTGCGCTAAAACAATTGGTCGTGAACTCATCATCACCATTTTCGAAACGAATTTGAGTTTTTGGTTTAATGGCATGTGCAGTCTTTCGAAGATTTTTTTGACCATTTTTCCGCCCAAAAATTCGTGTCCGTGAAATGTCCAGCCTTGTTTTTTATTGAAGCGTTTAGTTGGCGCTTTCCCGATGTCGTGCAGTAACGCAGCCCATCTCAGCCAGACATCATCGGTATTCGGACAGATATTATCTACGACTTCTAACGTGTGGTAAAAGTTGTTTTTGTGTGTATGGCCTTCGATTTCTTCGACGTTATTCAAAGCCGTTAATTCTGGCAAAATGATGTCGAGCAATCCGGTTTTGTACAACAATAAGAAACCGATGGACGGTTTTGGCGTACTTAGTATCTTATTGAGTTCTTCGACGATTCTTTCGCCGGAAATAATCTTAATCCTGTCTTTATTTTTTGCGATGGATTGCAGTGAATTTTCTTCGATTTGAAATCCGAGCTGTGTTGCAAAACGGATCCCGCGCATCATTCTCAACGGGTCGTCAGAATACGTAATATCAGGATCTAAAGGCGTTTTGATGGTTTTGTTTTCCAAATCTGCCAATCCGCCGAATGGATCTGACAAATCACCGTAATTAACTGCATTTAAGGAAAGTGCCAAAGCATTTATCGTAAAATCACGGCGGTTCTGGTCGTCTTCGAGCGTGCCGTTTTCTACTAATGGATTTCGGCTGTCAAAGGTGTAAGATTCTTTACGGGCACCCACAAATTCAATGTCGATGTCCTGAAAACGCAGCATCGCAGTACCATAAGTTTTAAAAACCTGGACTTTTGGTTTCTTTGGCAATAATGCTGAAACCTTTAAGGCGAGTTCGATGCCACTGCCGACGGCGACGATGTCTATGTCTTTTTTGGAATCGCCGGTCCAGAAGCAAATCCCTTACAAAACCGCCAATGACATAGCAATCAACGCCTGATTCCTGCGCGGCTTTTGAAATGATTTCAAAAATTTTATTGTTGAGGGCTTCTTTGTAGTTGGTTTTTATGGCCACAGATTACTGATTATTACGCTATTTGCGTATTATTTTCACTTGCGAATCGTTGGTCAGCTTGATAATTGTCGATGGCGTTCCCGAGATTCTTTCGTGGTGCAAATTTACAACATAGTCAACGCCTTTTATAATCTCGGGCTGATTTCTTTAAAACTTTTCGGCGTCGGCTGGCCTGAAATATTGGCTGATGTCGAAACAAGCGGTTTTTTCATCCGTTCCATTAACTTGAAACAAAAAGGTTCTTTCACGATGCGGATTCCTAAAGTATTGTCGGGTGCGATGACATTTTTTGCCACATTTCTTGGCGCATCGAGGATCAAAGTCGTTGGTTTTTCAGAAAAATCGATGATTTGCCAGGCGACTTCGGGAATGTCCTTGAAAACATTATACATCATTTTTTCGCCGTTCATAAGGCAAATCATGCTTTGGGTTTCTTCGCGCTGCTTGAGTTTATAGATTTTGGCGATGGCATCGGCATTGGTCGCGTCGCATCCGATTCCCCAAACCGTATCAGTCGGATAAAGGATGATGCCGCCATTTTTGATGACTTCAAACGCGTTGTGAATTTCCTGATTGATGTCGCCCATTATTTTTTGAATTTATAAATGCCTAAAGCACGTTTGAAATTTTTGCTGAAGACGGTAGATTTAATGCTGATTTTATTCTTAAGTCCCAAGAACCACCATTTTTTTAAAGGCAATTGATTTTGCGAAATGAGCGCACTAACTTCGTCTGAAACGATAAAATCTGCTTTGATGTCGTTCCATTTTACATCACCGTAACCATCAAATTCGTTGACTTTATTTTTTTGGTGTATGATGGAAAGCCAGAGCCGCTTGTCGCTGATTCGCGTAATACGGTTTTCTTTTTTCCAGATGTTGTGCGCTGTCGACCAGACGGTTTTCGGTTGGTCGTGTTTTTCGATTAAACTCACAAACGGGTTGAAAAGCTGTTCTTTTTTGCCGAGCATCCACGGATTTAAATTGAGCGAATAGCCAGCAGCAATGTCAATCACGCGGAAATCCTGCGAATCGAACTGCTTTTGTACTTCATCGATAAAATTCCGGTGAATGGTGTCGTCATTATCGATTCTTGTTGTGATGACGTATGGATTTTGCTTACGCCCTTCAATAATATTGACAATTTCAGGAATGAATGACGGCATTCCGTCAACATAATACAATTCAATAAAATCGTAAGGTTTTATAAGGTTTTCAATACGTGCGCGAAATTTTTCTGTCGTCGTAATATCAAAAAAAAGCAGCCACTTGAAATTTTTATTCGTTTGCGAAATGACCGACGGGAAGCAGAAACTTTCAAATAGCCACATGCGGTCTTCCATCCATTCGTCAGTCAGCAGGCTTTCGTTGTTTTTGGTAAATTCCCATTTTTTATACCTCAGGTTGAACCGTGTCATCAGATAATGATCAAACATAACAAGCCGTTTTTAGGTTAAACAATGGAATTTTATAGCGATTCCTGTTTCGCTTCGCTGTATAAACGCCTTAATTCAGTGTATCTTGCAGTAACACTCAGGGCATTCAGGTAACAAATGATAATGCCTTTTTTTCCGTCGAGAATACCCAATCTTACAAGATATTGGTACAGAAAATTGTAAATATGCGTGGCCCATATAATGGAAAATAGTCGGCTTGAAACCAACGCGGAATTTCTCCATCGCCTTTAGTTTCCCGTAAGCAATCATTTTCCCTTTATAGGTTTGGTAATCGGAATAGGAAAAATGGATCAGTTCATTCTCAAAAAAACCAACCTGTCCGTCAACGTCGAGTTTTTCATGCACCAGTCTTTGTGCAGTGTAACGCGCTTTGTCCTTTCTGAAAAGCCTGAAAATCCTGTCAGTTTGCCAACCGCTGAAGTGCAACGGTTTTTTTTTGAACATGAATTTTCTCGGGAACATATAAGCGCTTGCCGTTTTGGGTCTTTCAACAGTTTCGAGGATTTCGGCTTTTAATTCAGGAGTTAGACGCTCGTCGGCATCTATAAATAAAATCCAGTTATTGCGGGCCTTATCGATGGCAAAGTTGCGTTGTGAGGTATAATTTTCAAACTTATTTACAAGAAATTTTACATTCGAAAAGGATTCTGAAATCTCTTTTGTCCTGTCTGTACTAAAGGAATCGACAACAATTACTTCGTCAGCAAAATCTAAATCACTTAAAAGTTCCTGCATATGGATTTCCTCGTTCAACGTGATAATCAATACAGAAATGTTGTTGTTTGGCTTTTCTTCCATTAATTTTTAAATATCCAACAAATATAATTTATTTAGTATTTTTGCAAAGGTTTAAATCAAAAAAAAACGCGAAAAATTTGCATTCACGCAAGACTGTGCACAATAAATGCAATCGTTTTTTCTGTTTAAATGAAACAAAATCAACTAGTAAGGCAACGATATGAAAGTTTCTGTGATCATGAGCACCTATAACGCAGAAGCGTGGCTCGAAAAAGTGCTGTGGGGTTTCAGTGTGCAAACCGAAACAGACTTTGAAATCATTGTTGCCGACGACGGTTCACGCAATACTACACGCGAATTGATTGAACGTTTGCGCAGTGAAATCAAAATTCCCATTGTGCATGTCTGGCACGAGGACAACGGTTTCCAAAAATCACAAATCCTTAATAAAGCCATTGTGGCCGCGAGTTCTGACTACCTTGTATTTACTGACGGCGATTGCATTCCGAGGAAAGATTTCCTGAAAATTCATGTTGACAGAAGAGAAAAAGGCTACTTCCTTTCGGGCGGTTATATCAAACTGCCGATGCATATTTCTGAATTGATTTCGAAAGAAGACATCATCGAGCAACGTTGTTTCGACCTGAAGTGGCTTACAGCGAACGGATTCAAAAGCAGTTACAAGAACGTCAAATTCATTGCTTCCGGTTTTATCGAAACTTTTCTAAACTTTATTACACCTACGAAACCCACCTGGAACGGGCACAATGCTTCAGGCTGGAAAACCGATTTGGTAAACATTAACGGTTTCAATCAGGAAATGCAGTATGGCGGACAAGACAGGGAATTGGGTGAAAGGCTTTTTAATTCCGGCTTGAAATCGAAACAGATCCGTTACAGTGCGATTTGCGTGCATTCTGACCATGCCCGTGGTTATGTAAACGAGGAAACCTGGAAGAAAAACTACGCGATTCGCGAGAATACAAAGAAAAATAAGGTGATCAAAACGCCAATCGGCATCGATTCTAATTAATCCGACGACAATGCGTATATGTATCACCCGTTCGAGCCGCAATGCCTATTCTGAAACTTTCATACGCGACCAGATCGCAGAATTTTCAAAACTGGCAGAAGTGCATACGATTTACAGCGGACGGCTTCCTGAAAAGAAAGAAAATGGCACGTTGTTAAATTCAAAACCTTTCTGGTTACTTCATAAAATCGTAAAAGGAATTGCGGGAAGAAATAACTTTTTCGGGAATTACGGTGTAAAAAAATACCTCAAAGACAATAAAATTGATGCTGTCATTGCCAATTACGGAATGCCGGCTTCGCACATGGCGCCGATATGCAAAGCGCTTAATATTCCGCTGCTCGCGATTTTCCACGGGCATGATGCTACCGATGTAAAGTTGCTGAAAGAATACGACAGCAAATACAAACAACTCTTTAAAGACGCGGCTTACCTGCTTCCGGTTTCAGAAGATATGAAAGGCAAACTTATGGCTATGGGTGCCGATCAAAGTAAAATAAGAGTTATTCCGTGCGGAGTTGACCCAGAAAAATTCAAACCCGGAAATGGTGATGCGGAAAGAAAAAATTTTCTCGCCGTTGGCCGTTTTACGGAAAAGGAAAGGGCCTTTGCATACAATAAATGCGTTTAATAAGGTGCTTCAGAAATTTCCAAACACAAAATTGATAATGGTCGGTGGAAAATCAGGCCTTTTTGAGAAATGTGAAAACCGCGTCAAAGAATTAAACATAAGCGATTCCGTCATTTTTACAGGAATACAAAATTCTGAAGAAATTGCCAATCTGATGCAGACATCTCTGGCTTTCGTACAGCATTCGATTACTGCGCCAAACGGCGATATGGAAGGAACGCCGGTTGGGATTCTAGAAGCCAGTGCCTCCGGACTTCCGATTGTGAGTACATTGCACGGTGGCATAAAAAGAAGCCGTCATTCATGGCGAAACAGGATATCTGGTTCCTGAAAAAGAGGAAGATGCGATGGCAGATTTCATGATGCAGCTTTTGGAAAATCCTGAAAAAGCAAAAAAAATGGGCGAAAATGGACGTTCGCATATCATCGAAAACTACACGCAAAAAAATCAGATCGGCAAGATCTATGCACTTGCCAAAGAGTCTGCTTTAGTGTAAGGCTTCGATTTTATTCTGAACGGAAAGATTATCCAAATATTCATTTAATTCAGGGATAATGAGTTCAGGCAAAAATTTCTCGTATAATTTCTGGCCTTTCTTCATTTTTTCTTTTTTTTGATGCATTTCAGGAATTTGAAAAGTTGTTTTTTATCCTTTCTGTACGATCTTCAAACAAAATCAGTTTATCTATAGACGATACTGGTAGCCAGCACATCGCCAATCATTTTTTGCTGAATTACCAGTATTTTCATAATTTTTTCACTCAGGAAATTTATACCGCCACATCGTATTCACGCAACGCATCGTTCAGGCTTGTCTTCAAATCTGTCGACGGTTTTCTTTTTCCGATAATTAAAGCACACGGAACCTGATATTCGCCTGCAGCAAATTTCTTCGTATAGCTTCCCGGAATCACTACTGACCGTGCAGGAACAACACCTTTTCTTTCAACCGGCTCATCGCCCGTTACATCAATGATTTTTGTGGATGCTGTAAGACATACGTTCGCGCCTAAAACCGCTTCGGTTCCTACGCGGACACCTTCAACGACGATGCATCTTGAACCGATAAAAGCACCATCTTCGATGATTACCGGTGCGGCTTGCAATGGTTCCAAAACGCCACCGATTCCGACGCCGCCACTTAAATGCACATTTTTGCCGATTTGCGCACAGCTCCCAACTGTCGCCCATGTATCGACCATTGTACCTTCATCAACATAAGCGCCGATGTTGACATAACTCGGCATCAAAATTACGCCTTTGGAAATGTAAGCGCCGTGTCGCGCCACTGCATTCGGAACTACCCGAATCCCTTTATCCGCATAATTGTGCTTGAGCGGAATTTTATCATGATATTCAAAAATCCCGGAATTAAGCGTTTCCATTTTCTGGATTGGGAAATACATCACTACGGCTTTTTTTACCCATTCGTTCACCTGCCAGCCATTTGCGGTTGGTTCTGCTACGCGCAAAGTTCCGGCATCGAGCAAATCAACGACTTCCCTGATGGCATAAATGGTTGAGGCTTCCTGTAATAAACTGCGGTCGTTCCAGGCTTTTTCGATAATGGGCTGCAAATCTTTCATGGTAAGGTATTTTTAGCAAATATAGTTTTTTTAGCCGATTGCCGAAAAGCTAAAAGCCGTTTGTAAGTAGATTTATGCATTTGATTTTGATGCAAAATTTATTATATTAGCTCTACCAAACCAAAACCGCATCATCATGAAAACCAACACGTTCACCATTTTAAAGTACAGTTTTTCTCTTTCATTATTGATAGTTATAACTGGCGCGTTGTTTAAAATCAATCATATGCCTGCAGCCAATGCACTATTGACAATCGGCTTGATATTTACTTTTATTTATACGGTCGCAGCGATTCTCGAAATTTTCAATTCGCGCAGAATCAATAGTACTGAAAAACTGATGTGGCTCATCGGTTTCCTGTTTTTCAACTTTATAACAGGCATATTGTACATTTTATCTGCCCGCAAAAGAATCGTCGCCGCCTATTAAAGCTAATGATATATTAATGCGCTTGATATTGTTTTGTATAAGTTGTAAATTGTAGCAAATTACCAGCTATGAAAGACAATTTCTCCGGGCAGGCATCAGATTATTCAAAATTCCGTCCGCATTATCCGAAAGAAATGATTGATTATATCGTTTCTTTCGCCCAAAATAAAAATCATGCACTTGATGTGGCCACAGGAAATGGCCAGGTCGCCGTGCAGCTTTCAGCACATTTTCACGCTGTTTATGCAACTGATATCAGCGAAAACCAGTTATTGCATGCGCCCCAAATCCTCAATGTCATTTATAAAAAACTTTCCGCTGAACATACCGATTTCGGTGATAATGAATTTGACTTAATAACCGTCGCACAAGCCATTCACTGGTTTGATTTTGATTTGTTTTACAATGAAATTCGCAGAATCCTGAAACCTGATGGTATTTTTGCCGTCTTGGGTTACGGATTATTTTCTACGAATGACGATTCCGATAAAATCCTGCTTGATTTTTATAATAATATCGTCGGACCGTTTTGGGATTCAGAGCGCAGGTATCTTGACGAAATGTATGAAACGATACCTTTTCCTTTTGAAGAAATTCCTGCTAAAAAATTCGCAAATCATTTTACCTGGACATTCGACCAATTGGTCGGTTATCTCGAAACCTGGTCGGCGACCGAACATTACAAAGCGCATCACAACCAGAATCCAATTGATTTGATTCGCGAAGATTTGCAAAAATCGTGGGAGAAAAGCGAAAAGAAAGTCAGTTTTCCAATGCTGTTGCGAATCGGGAAATTAAAAGCTTGAACCATTAAGAAATTAAGGCGCATTAAGAATATGTGCTTAATGTATCATAATTTCTTAATGGTTTGATTTTTTTTCTACTGGTAAAAAGAATCTGACAATCAATATATCTTAACTTTGTCAAAAAAATAAATGCCACGAATCCTCGCCATTGATTACGGACAAAAACGCACCGGAATTGCCGTTACCGACGAAATGAAAATCATCGCTTCCGGACTTACTACAATCCCGTCTGAAACCGCAATTGCATTTCTTACTTCGTATTTTCAAAAAGAAAAAGTCGAAAAAGTTATTGTTGGCGAACCGAAGCAAATGAACAATGAGCCATCGCAAAGTGCTGCTGTCATTGATACTTTCGTTGAAAAATTTAAAATTGCATTTCCCGAAATCCCGGTTGTGAGAGTCGATGAACGATTTACTTCTAAAATGGCATTCCAAACGATGATTGACAGCGGGCTTTCTAAAAAACAACGCCAGAATAAGGCTTTGATCGATGAAATCGCGGCGACGATTATGTTGCAGGATTATCTTCATACAAATTCCAAATAGCAATTCCAAAAAACAAATAAGTTCCAGTTTCTAAATTTTCAAACCTGGTGTGCGCGAAGAATACGTAGCATGGAGTTTGGAATTTTTAATATTTAAACATTTGAGATTTATTTGTTTTTTGGAATTGCTATTTGAAATTCCCCTCTAACGATTTCGTAATTTCATGATTTTCTTGAACAGGATTAAGATAAATTTAGCACGGTAAGCGGTATCTTTGCAGTACAAAATTTTTGCCATGCCTGTAACCGTTACCATACCGGAAACCGACGTCGTTCTTATCGGCGCCGGAATCATGAGCGCTACTTTAGGCGTCATCCTCAAAGAATTACAACCCGACCTCAAAATAGAAATTTACGAAAGGCTCGACCACGCTGCTGCGGAAAGTTCTGATGCGTGGAATAACGCAGGCACAGGACATTCGGCTTTTTGTGAACTCAATTATACGCCGCAATTGCCGGACGGTTCTGTCGAAACTGAAAAAGCAGTAAAGATTGCCGAGCAATTTGAAGTTTCAAGGCAATTGTGGGCATATTTGGTAAAGCAAAATCTTGTCAGCGAACCGGAAAAATTCATCCGCAGCATTCCGCACATGAGTTTTGTTTGGGGCGAAGAAAATGTCGATTTTTTGAAGAAAAGATATGACGGACTCACGCAAAACCCTCTTTTCAAAAAAATGGAATTCAGCACCGATTTCGAACAATTGCAATCCTGGATGCCTTTGGTGATGGAGGGACGCGAACAGCATGAAAATCTTGCAGCGACTTTCATGCCTTTGGGGCCCGACGTGAATTTCGGCGAATTGACACGCAGTATGTTCAGCCATTTGCGCCAACTTCCGGGCGTTTCGGTTTATTTCGACCACGAAGTCAAAAGACTCGAGCAGACCGAAACGCGGGAATGGAAAATAAAAGTCAAAAATCTTGCAAACGGCCAGAAGAAAAAAATAAAAACCAAATTCGTTTTCATCGGCGCCGGCGGCGGTTCATTGCCATTGCTGGAAAAAGCACACATTCCTGAAAGCGAAGGTTTTGGCGGATTCCCGGTAAGCGGACAATGGCTCAAATGCACGAATCCTGAAGTTATCGAAAAACATTTTGCAAAAGTTTACGGAAAAGCAGCTGTTGGCGCACCGCCGATGTCGGTTCCGCATATCGACAGTCGAATGATCAATGGCGAAAAAGCATTATTGTTTGGCCCTTACGCAGGTTTTTCCACCAAATTCCTAAAGAACGGTTCTTATCTCGATTTGCCGCTTTCGATAAAAGCGAATAACGTAATTCCGATGTTGTCTGCGGGTTTTCATAATCTTCCACTCACAAAATATCTCATCGACCAGGTCATGCAATCGACAGATGACAGAATGGAAGCTTTGCGAGATTACGTTCCGAATGCCGACCCGAAAGACTGGGAACTCGAAACTGCCGGACAACGCGTTCAGGTCATCAAAAAAGACGAACACGGAAAAGGCATTTTAGAATTCGGAACAGAAGTGGTTACCAAAGCTGATGGCACACTTGCGGTTTTGTTAGGTGCTTCTCCGGGCGCATCAACTGCAGCTTCAATAATGATTGATCTGGTAGGGCGTTGTTTCAAGAACAAAGCCGAAAGTTCGGAATGGCAGCAAAAACTGAAACAAATGGTGCCTTCATACGGACAGAAATTAAATGCACAACCGGAGTTGCTTGAAGAAATTCGGACTTATACTTCACAGGTTTTGAAATTGGTTAATTAGCGAATGAGATAATTAGCGGATTAGCGAATGCTTATTTTGCGTTTAATACTTTCCGATTATTTTCTAATTATTTCATTTTCCGGTTTTCAATTTCATTCGCTAATTACCACATCCGCTAATTCGCTAATCAATATGATTAAACTCATCATCGCCGATATGGACGGCACGCTTCTCGATAAAAATAAAAAAGTCGGCACTGATTTCTGGGCAACTGAATCAAAAATGCATGAATCCGGGATTTTATTTGCCGTTGCCAGCGGCAGGCAATTTTACAACCTCGAAGCGGTTTTAGCTCCAATCAAAGACCGCACGCTCTTCCTTGCAGAAAATGGCACTTATGCATTTTATAAAGGAAAAGAAATCTTCGTAAGGCCATTGGATAAAGCAGCGGCAATACATTTTATAGAAATTGGCCGCAAAATTGAAAATGCCGACCTGATTGTCTGCGGAAAAAATGCTGCTTATTTGGAAAGTACAAATGAAAGATTTGTTACCGAAGTACGAAAACACTACAACCGCGTTGAAATAGTGGATGATTTGACGAAAGTTGACGATACCATCCTGAAATTTACGGTCTGCGATTTCAACGATATCGAAAAAAACAGCTATTCCTATTTCGAAAAATATAAAACTGATTTCAAGGTTGCAATTTCCGGCGATATCTGGCTCGATATTACCGATTTTCACGCCAACAAAGGGACAGCTATTGTCGAAATCCAGAAGCAATTAGGAATTACTTATGATGAAACCGTTGTCTTTGGCGATTACCTGAATGATGTCGAAATGATGCAAACCGCGAAATACAATTATGCGATGAAAAATGCGCATCCGGAAATCATCAAAATGGCGGGCTTTATTACTGAATTCGATAATGATAACAATGGCGTTTCAAGAGAAATTGAGAAGCTATTGAAAGTTTAAAAAGGCGAAAGTTTAATGCAATCACGCCGCAATCTCAATTTTTTTAGTCGCTTTTAAAATTCCTTCAGAAAGATTAATCAGCCAGACCAATTGTTCGATAATGAGTTGTGCTTCCTGCATTTTGAGTTGAAATTCCGTTTCATCAATTGTGTTATTCGCCCGTAATTCGCGTGCACGCAGGTTTTTGAGTTCTATAAAACGTAACTCCAGGTTTTCTTTCTTTTCGATTGAAACTTCACTTTCAGTATCATCAAGTACCGCGATAGCAAGGTTTAAATTCCGAATGACTGTATTCACTACAACATTAAATGCTTCGGAAGCCTTTGTTGTATGATGCGTTTGTACGTAAGTCCCTAAAGACGCCGACGCGGAAAGCAAAGTATGATTAAGCTCCACCAATTTATACAACTGCTGCAGCTGTTTTTGCTTTGATTTCGGCTCTTGCGTCATGCGCTGGAACGATGCCATTAAATTCCCCAATTCAATAAAAGCATTTTTTCTCGAAACACGATAAGATGGCGTCACATCGCCTTTTGCATTATAAAAAAGTGAAATTTCATTGAGGTAATTGCGGTTGGCTTCGATTGATTTTCGGATGTAAAGCGGCAAACTGACAAATTCCCACGACGGCCACAAAAAATAATTCGCGGTAAAAGCAGGATTCCGCCAACGAGCGTATCAACAATTCGGTATTCGACAACCTGACTGTTATTCGGCGCCAATAATCCATAAATTAAAATCACATACATCGTGACAAATGTAGCACCGACTTTATAATTAATTTGCGTAAAGGCGAATCCCATCAGCATAGAAAAAATAGCCAGCGCACCGATTACAACGTGATTTGAAATAAAAGTAAGCAGTAAAAAACCGATGATACCGCCTGCAACCGTTCCGATGATCCGATGATAAGAACGCTGTTTCGTAAGTCCGTAACCTGGTCGCATGATAACGATGATGGTCAACAAAATCCAATAAGAATTCTGGAAAAGCAGTAAATTTCCTAAAGTGAATCCAATCAAAATCGTCAGTGTAAGCCGCAACGAATGCCTGAAAAATGCCGATGAAAAACTGAGATTTTCACGAAATGTCTGCCACGGATAATACTGCGGTGCAACCAGTTTTTCAAGGTCACGATCACGGTCTTTGAATTTCACTTCTTTCCCTGAAGTGAAGGCGCGTTCGATAATCTTGATTTTTTCGATTTGTTTTTCGGCGTAATGAACCATATTGGTTAACATCAAAACGCCTTCGGATGCTTCGGCTTTTCCGAGTTTTGTTTCATAAGCTTCTATAACAGTAATCAAAGCTTCCAAATCTGAATTCAGTGAATGTCCTGAAACATATTTTTTCCCTTTCGCCAGACTTTTCGATATTCTTCTCAAAGTTGAAGCTAAATTGTATGCCAGATTTTGGTACGTTTCAAGCACTTCCGGATGTTCCTTGAATCTTTGGTGCAATTTGTTATGATCGAATGAAGTCGAAAGCGCCAGTTCGAGGATTTCAACCAAAGAAATAAAAACGAGCAGCATTTTCCGGTTTTGATTCGAACTCCCTGAATTGGTGCGGTTTCGGATTAAAATTTCGCGCAAATTTTCATGAATTACATTGATTTCAACCTGAAGGTGTAATTGGTTCTCGATGATTTTTGCTTTATCGGCATCGATATTCCACAAATCACCTCGGTATTTCATGTATTTCGAAGTAAGCCGCATGCATTCGGCAATCTGCAGAGTCACATAACGGTACGGCCTGAGTATGTCAAAAAGCAATGAAATCAGCAGATAAAACAATCCGCCGAGCAGCATCAATCCTGAATATTCCAGCATTTTTATCCCCGAATGAATGTGTGCAAACGCAAGGCAAACCGACAATAATCCCGAAAATGAAACCATCGTCGCACGTTGTCCGTACACAGAAATCATCGCCAGGAAAAAGACAATCAATCCCAAAACGGGGTATTGCAGCCACGAAAACGGATAAATCAGGTTCATGACCAAATTGAATCCAGCAACCATAAATGCGGCAACGAGAACGCCTTTCACCTTGTGTTTTAAATTACTCGGAATGTCGCTCGGATAAGTCAGAAAAGCGCCGATTGCAATCGTAAATCCGAGCTGGAATTGGTCAATCGCCGAGCTAACCAAAACCGGAATCACAGCCGCCAATGTCACTTTGAGCGCATTGGAAAAATTGGTGCTGTCGGTAAAGGCCCTGACTTTTGCAATCATTTATACAAAGTTAACGATAATAGTCGAAAGCGGAAAGTTTAAAGTTTAAGGTCTAAAGTTGTTTACGGCACTTCTTTCGCCTTTTGACTTTCGACTTTCGACTATTTTTAATACTTTTGCGCTTCGAAATTCGCATACTAACCGCTGCGCAATTTCGTTATCAATTAAATATTTGAAAGATGATTTTACCGATTGTAGGTTACGGTGCACCGGTACTGAGGGAAGTTTGCAAAGAGATTACGCCTGATTACCCGAACCTGAAAGAACTGGTTGAAAATATGTATGACACGATGTACAATGCTTACGGCGTTGGACTTGCGGCACCACAAATAGGCCTGCCGATACGTTTATTCATCATGGATGGCACGCCTTTCAGCGAAGACGATGACCTGACTGACGAAGAACGCGAAAGGCTTGACGGCTTCAAAAAGGTATTCATCAACGCGAAAATGTTGAAGGAAGAAGGCCAAGAATGGAGTTTCAACGAAGGCTGCCTGAGCATTCCGCATGTTCGCGAAGATGTTTACCGCAAAGAAATAATCACCATTGAATATTATGACCTTGATTTTGTAAAGCATACAGATGTTTTTGACGGAAAAGTCGCCCGCGTCATCCAGCACGAATATGACCATATCGAAGGCATTTTATTTACCGACCATATTTCGACGCTGAAAAAGCAAATGATTAAAAAAAGGCTGTCGAAAATCATGGAAGGCAAAATCAATCCCGATTATAAAATGAAACTCTTCGGCGGAAAAAAAGGCCGATAAAAAAGAAAAACGAATAAACTTTATATAATGAATTTAGAAAAAATATTAGCGATTTCAGGAAAACCGGGATTATACGCCTTAAAAGTACAAACACGCACAGGTTTTGTCGCAGAATCTTTATTGGACGGAAAGAAAATCACTGTCGGTTTAAGAAGCAACGTGAGCTTATTGTCTGAAATCTCAATGTACACCCACTCTGAAGAAAAACCTTTAGCTGAAGTAATGCGCAACATTGCCGTGAAAGAAGACAACAGCCGGCGATTTCTCACAAAGAAGACAATGACAAATTGATCGCTTATTTCAAAGAAATTTTACCGGATTACGACGAAGACCGCGTTTATGCTTCCGATATTAAAAAAGTGCTTAACTGGTACAATATGCTGCAGGCAAAAGGATTGGTTTCTAAAGAAGCACCGGCTGCAAAGTCTGAAACGGTTTCTGAAGAATAGTTAACATCTTTTTACAAAATATAATCCCGTTAGTTCATTTGAGCGACGGGATTTTTTATTTTTATACAAATTAGCTACTCCAAAAAATGAACACCAGACAACAACAACTCGACGCCTTCGGAAGATTGCTCGACATCATGGACGATTTGCGCGCGAAATGCCCGTGGGACAAAAAGCAGACTTTGCAGACTTTACGCCATCTGACGATTGAAGAAACTTATGAACTCGGCGACGCCATTCTTGATAATGACCTTTCTGAAGTGAAGAAAGAACTCGGTGATTTATTACTGCATATCGTTTTTTACGCGAAAATCGGAAGCGAAACCAACGACTTTGATATCGCTGACGTTTGCACGGAAATCTGCGAGAAACTCATCCACCGCCATCCACACATATATGGCGATGTTGAAGTGAAAGATGAAGAAGAAGTCAAGCAGAATTGGGAAAAGCTGAAGCTGAAAGAAGGCAAAAAATCTGTTTTAGAAGGCGTTCCCAAAAGCTTGCCTGCATTAGTAAAAGCCTCAAGGATCCAGGACAAAGTTAAAGGTGTTGGTTTTGACTGGGAAGAACCGCACCAGGTTTGGGACAAAGTTCAGGAAGAACTCGAAGAATTGCAGGAAGAAATCAAATCAGGCGACCAGAATAAAATCGAAGGTGAATTTGGCGATGTTTTATTTTCGATGATCAATTACGCGAGATTCCTGAATGTAAATCCCGAAGATGCCTTGGAACGCACCAACAAGAAATTCATCAAACGCTTTCAATATCTCGAAAGTAAAGCAAGCGAAATCGGAAAACCGTTATCGGATATGACTTTGGCAGAAATGGACGTGTTCTGGAATGAAGCGAAAAAGCTTTAATCTCTCAAATACCTGAACCTTGAACCCAAAACCCTGAACCCGATATGCAAACGCCATATTACGCCGTAATCTTTACTTCCACAAGAACAGAAGCCGATGAAAACTACGGAGAAACCGCTGAATTAATGGTCAAAATGGCCGCAGAACAACCCGGGTTTCTAGGCGTAGAATCAGCGCGAGATGAAATCGGCATCACTGTTTCCTACTGGAAAGACCTCGAATCCATCAAAAACTGGAAGAAAGTTATCGAGCACAAAACCGCACAGCAAAAAGGACGAAACACTTGGTATGAAAATTATACCGTGCGAATCGCTTTAGTAGAACGCGAATACAGTTTCGATAAGAATTCGCTGTAAACCATTAACTGTAAACTCTTTTAACTATATTTGACCAAAACCAACCAAAATATGTCTGAAAAACACGAGTTACAACGTTCCCTCGGCCTGATTGATGCCACAAGTGTAGTTGCCGGTTCCATGATTGGTTCGGTATTTTTATTGTTACTTCTGCCATGGCGCGCGACATCGGGTCTGCCGGATGGATTATAGTCCTTTGGCTCATTACGGGATTCCTTACGATGACTGCGGCTTTGAGTTATGGCGAATTGGCAGGAATGATGCCGAAAGCAGGCGGACAATTCGTGTACATACAAAGGGCTTACGGAAGATTGTTGTCTTTCCTTTACGGATGGACGGTTTTTACGGTAATTCAAACCGGCGTAATTGCCGCTGTCGCAGTAGCTTTCGCCAAATATACAGCCGTATTTTTTGACGATTTGAACATCGAAATATTCAAAGTTGGCGACAGCTGGGTTTTCAGTTATAAGCAAATACTGGCGATGGCGATTATTATTATGCTGACTTACATTAATACGAAAGGTGTCAAAACCGGAAAAACAATTCAATTGATTTTCACTTCTGCAAAACTGATTGCGCTTTTTTCAATCATTATTTTTGGACTTTATGTTGGCTTAAAATCAGATGTGCTTTCTCAGAATTTTAGCAATATGTGGGAAGCTTCGAAAACCGTAGTCAATCCTGACGGAACCGTTACCGTAACAAAACTCGTCGGAATTGCTGTCCTGGGCGCAGCCGGAGCCACAATCATCAATTCATTGTTTTCAAGTGACGCATGGAATAACGTGACTTTTATCGCCGGAGAAATTCGCGAGCCGAAAAAGAACATACCGAGAAGTTTATTTTTAGGAACGATGATCGTCACTATCATTTATATTTTGGCAAATATTGCTTACTTGGCTTTACTGCCAATGAAAGGCGCTCCCGGCGATGGTGGCGTAATGGCAAACGGGATCATGTTCGCCGCTGAAGACAGGGTTGGCGCCGCAGCTGCAAGCGTATTTATGGGGAATATCGGCGTTTTCGTAATGGCTGGATTGATCATGGTTTCTACTTTCGGTTGCAACAGCGGACTCATTTATCAGGCGGAAGATCGTTCTATGCCATGGCAAAAGATGGGCAATTCTTCAAAGGCGCAGGCGAATTGAACGCACATGACGTTCCGGCAAAAGCGTTATGGTTCCAGTGTTTTTGGGCATGCATATTGTGTATCTCAGGTCGATATGGCGATTTACTGACTTATGCCACATTTGCATCTTTATTGTTTTATATGCTCACCATTGGTGGAATTTTCATCCTTAGAAAACGCGAACCTGATGCCGAGAGACCTTATAAAGCTTTTGGTTATCCAGTAATTCCGGTGCTTTATATTATAGTAACGACTGCAATCTGCGTCGCTTTATTGGTGTATGATACTTTAAATACTGGTTTAGGGTTAGCAATTGTAGCGCTCGGAATTCCGGTATACTACCTCACGCTTAAAAAAGACCAGACACTTCAGTAGGAATTAAAAAAGAAAGAGGCTTCAAAAATGAGGCCTCTTTTTTACCTAGAATTTCAGGCAATCCGATAATAGCTTTTGCCACTTCTGCCCTAATTTGAAGTCTTCATCGAGTTTCATAAGGTTGTTGTCGTGTTTGGCACTGTAAAAAGAAACCCGTTTTTTCCTGCCGTTGTCACGTTTTTGAAATTCAAATGCCAATGATGTAATTGTGTTATCCGGCCCATCGGCTGTGATATCAAGCGCAACATCTTCGACTTCTGCAAGATTCACGAAATAGGTAATCTTCGGGTTTGTAATTAAAATCTACCAAAAGGAAAGCTTTTTTTTCACTGTCAAGCTGAAATACTTTTAAATGCTGCCTGTCTGTAATATGAAAGCGGTAATGCTGATAACCAGCCATAATCGTTTTTAGTCTTTTTTATTGATGGTTTGCCCTTTCATGACAAAGTATAAGGGAATCGCGATCAGGGCCATGAAAACGACCCCAATGATAGTTACTGATGTATCCATATTGTTTTTTAAATGATTTTTAATGCAGGAAACCCCGAATATTCAGGGAAAATATAATTCAGAGCAGCATCAAATCACCAGAAAAAATGAAAAGGAAAAAGCAGACGCGCTATATTGGAGGCGCGGCAATCGCAGTGAAAATATACATCCGAAAAATTACTCTTAACAGTAAACCTCCTGATTGGTAAAATAAAATTATCTGCGCATTTGGCCGTGAGTGTCGGCCAGGTCTTTTAGGTTGGCAATTAGCGTATGCCCCGGTTCAGGTTGCAGAAAAGCCGCTTCCTGGCTGTCTCTGCTAATAAATTGCGTTTGCGATTCGTGCTTTACAAAATAGGCATGAGAAGCCTTTACATTCGCAATACCCAAAGCCGGCAGCAGCAAAAGTAACAGACTAAATATAAATTTCCTTAAAACATTCACGCGGCAAAGTTAGGGCTTGTGAAACTAAATCCCTAAAAATCAATGAAGAAATGTTAATACTCATAAAAAAATCCAAATCCTGATTAAGACAATCAGAATTTGGATTTTGGAAATAGGATTTCAGGAAATTACTCCTGATTCAGGTTACGGAGTTGTTTCAATTTGTCTTTCAAAACAACCAACTCCTCTTTATGTTTTTCGATGCTTTTGCGCACTTCCAATACAATAGAATTCTCTTTCTTGGCATTTTTCGTATTTGTAAAAAACTGAATGTTATTTTCCAATTGGAAAATCTCACCCTGAACTTCATCAATCTTGCGCATCAGGAAGATTTTCTCATTGTCGAGTTTTCTTGTGTCATTTGATTCAGAAAGCTGGTCAATGCGGTTGTTGAAACGCATCATATCTGAGTCTTTTTACTCAGGCTCAGTTTTTCAAACAATCCGTCGAGTACTTTATTGAATTTGCCATCAATGTGCTTTCTTGAAAAAGGGACTTTCCCAATCGCTTTCCATGCTTCGATATGTGCTTTGATAGCGTCCAGATCGGTTTTGTGGTCGCCGGTAAATTCAAAATCTTTCAACGTTTCGATGTAGGCTTTTTTCTTGTCGAAAGCTTCAATCTCTTCAGAATTAGCCTCATTTTTCTGCGCTTTCAGCCTTTCGAAATAATGATTGCAGGCATCTTTGAATTCCTTCCAGATTTTATCAGAAAACTTTCTCGGCACGTGTCCAACCTGCTTCCATTCTTCCTGTATTTGCTTCATGATTGGCGTCGATGCTGCAAAATCCTCACTGTCTTTTATTGCATTCGCCTTTTCAACCAAAGCCTGTTTTTTACTAAGATTATCGTTTTGGTCTTTCTTAATGTCTTTGTAGAAAGAATTTTTGAGTGCATTGAAGTCGCGAACAGCCGTTTTAAACGATGCCCAGGTCGCTTCATTCACCTCAGCCGGAACTTTACCAATCGCAAAGAAAGCATTTCGCAAAGCTTCCACTTTCTCCACCTGGCCTTGCCATGAAGAGTGCGCACTGACTTTCTCCTGCGCCAAAACCTCAATTTGCGCAATGATCTCTTTTTCTTTTCTAAATGCTCATTTTCTTTTCCGCGTTGTGCTTCGAACAAGACCTCACGTTTATCGTGCATTTGTTTCGTAAGAGCCGAAAACTGGTTCCAGATTTCATCACGCTTTTCTCTCGAAACCTGTCCAATATCTTCTTTCCAGATTTTGTGCAAATCCTGCAATTCGCGGAACGCTTTGTTGATATCCGGTTCGTTCACCAATTCTTCAACACGTGCAATGATTTTTGTTTTGAGCTCTAAATTGTGCTTGAAATCCTTGTCACGCGCGTCACGGTCAAGGTGCAGGTAATCATAGAAATTCTCTACGTGAAAATGATAATTGTTCCAGACGTGGTTGTATTTGTCTTTCGGAATCGGCCCCGCATTTTTCCATCGCTCGCGCAAATCGTTAAAATGTTTGAGCGTATCCTTGATGTTGGTTTGCGGATTGATCAGTTCTTTCAATTCCTCAACAATCGCCAATCTCGTTTCAAGATTAGATTGCAAATTGTTTTGAAGACTCTTGAAATGAACGTTTTTCTTATCTCGGTATTGGTTGTATAATTGATCAAATTTCGTTTTTAACGGAAAATGATAATGGAATTCTTCAGTAGTTTCAGGGTTTTCTGCATTAAATTCTTGCTTTTTTTCATCTATAAAATGATTGTATTTTTCCAGAAACGCCGCTCTGATTTGTTCTACGTGTTCCCGAACAGACATGATTTTATCAACAGTAACAAGCTTTTCAAGCGCACCAATTAATGAATCCATCGGAAGTCCGTGGTAATCCTGCATCGGAATTTCTTCGCGAATCGTTTCATCTTCACTTTCAGCGGCATTCGTTTCTGCAATCGCATCAACGGCCTCATTTTCTGAAACTTCTTCCGCAACTTCCGATAGTGGAAGTGCTTCTGTTGGCGCTTCAACTACAGGTGCTGCTTCCGGATTTTCTTCAGCTTCATCAGCGGTTTCGGCTTCATTTGTCTCAGGCGAAGCTTCTTCAAGCGTATTATCCGGCACATCAGATTCTACTTCGGCAGAAGTTTCCTCAGTAACTTCCTCGGTTTCCGTTTCAGGCGCAACCTCAGTTATTGCAGCCTCTTCCGCATTCACTTCTTCCGAAACATCGGCATTTTCTGCTGCAACTTCCGTTTCTTCTACCTGGTTTTCAGCCTGCGCTTCAGGTTGATTTGTTCCTTCTAAATTTCCGTCTGCATCATGCAGGTTATCATTCTTTTCTTCAGACATTTTGTTAAATGTGTAAGGTTTATAAAATTTGAGGGCGTAAGGTACGAAAAAAGTCGAAAGATTAAAGTCGAAAGGTTAAAGTTTCCAAAGATTTAGTCAAAAAGTTTGAAGTTTTTCTGTGTATACATGCGGGTTTTCAACTTTTGACTTTCGACTTTCGACTCATTCATTCCAAATCTTCAGGCCTTTTCCGCCTGAAAAACCAGCATATCAAAACCGTTTTTGGTAACGGCGCCATTTGCTGCTGCTTTTTGCAAAAACAATGTTTCCGCCGGATTGTAGATCAAATCGTAAGCAATATGTTCAGAAGTAAAATATTCATAAGGAATTTCAGGACAGGCGTCAACATCGGGAAAAGTGCCCAATGGCGTGCAATTGATGATGATTTGATATTCGTTGAAAATCTCAGCATTGATTTCGTCGTAAGACAAAATCTGTTTTTCAGCATTTCTCGATACAAATTTATAAGCGATTCCGAGTTGGTCGAATGCGAAGGCTATCGCTTTGGAAGCGCCTCCGGTTCCGAGAATCAGTGCTTTTTTGTGGTGTTCCTGAAGTAACGGCTTCAGCGATTTCCTGAATCCGTAAAAATCGGTGTTGTAACCTTTGAGTTTGCCTTTTTTGGTGAATTTTATGGTATTGACTGCTCCAATGAAATTTGCAGTTTTCGACAATTTATCGAGATACGGAATTACACTTTCCTTATAGGGAATCGTAACATTCAATCCGCTCAAATCTTTCTCAGTAATATCACGAAATTCGGCAATATCCTGAATGTCGAAATTTTCATAGGTGTAGCCTTCAAAACCTTCCTTCTCAAATTTTTTAGCGAAATAGCCTTTGGAAAAGGAATAAGAAATATTGCGCCCGATGAGCCCGAAGTGTTTAGGGTTTTTCATTCAGGCGCTGTATTTTAATTATTTTTTGTACTTGTTAATGGCATTCTGCACCATTTTTCGCGTCCAGATTACCGGGAACAATTCTTCAAGCATCACGTGATTTTCAAAACTCAGACGTAGACCATTGGCAATGTGGAATTTTCCTTTGATGTCTTTCCCGAGCATGAAATACAATCCGGCGAGGCGGTATTCGATTTCAAAACTTTCAGGAAAAAATTCTGTTGATTGTAATAGCGTCTCAATTGCGCTGTCGAATTCACCTAAAAACTGCAAAATATCTACCCAGAATAACCACGTATCAAGTTCGCTGTCGCCGAATTCTACCGCTTTTCTGTAGCCGAATTCCGCTTCTTCATAGAAATTCATTTCGCGGTTGATGGTCGCATAACGTTTCCAGTACAAGCGATTTTGGTTGTCAATATTGAGCGCCTTGTTGACGTAATACAACGCTTTCTGATAATTTTTCAGGCGAACATAAAAATCAGTAATGGCAATCCAGCCTTTGTCTAAAAGCGGATCTTCGTGCACCGTTTTGTTGAAATATTTTAACGCCAGTGCTTTGTTTCCAAGTTTTTCGTGACATTTTCCGATTCTCAATAAAGCATAAGAAGTCGGGTCGTCGAGTTCGAGCGTGCGGTTGTAGGCTTCGATGGCATTTTCATATTGTTTCAGCCTTTCGAACGCTTTTGCTTTTTCCATAAAAGCACCGAGAAATTCGTCGTCGATTAAAGTCGCATAATCAAAAGCGCGCAACGCTTCTTCATATTGTTTTAGTCCGTAATGCAATCTGCCGGATTGGTGCCAGGCAATTTCACTGTACGGATTTTTCTCTATGTATTGTTCGAGAAAAGCAATCGCATCCTCATTCTGGTCCGAAAAATTCGAAGCAATACACCACATTATATAATGCGGCCTGGTCTTCGGTATCCTCTTCAAGGCATTTGATAAAGCTTTCTTTGGCTTTTTCAAGGTTGTCCATAAACAAATATTCCATTCCGATCAAGTTATATACATCGGCGTAATCATCGGTGTAATACAATGCGGTATTGAGCAATTCAACCGCTTTTTCGTGGTTGTCGCGTTTGGAAAAAATGTTGGCTTTCTGGATGTAAATTTCTTCGTTTGTAGGTTCGATGGCGAAAAGTTCGTTGAGGAGCTTGTCGGCCAGATCGAGTTTGTCATCATAGACCAGCATTTCTACCTGCACCAGCTTCAGGCCGGTGGATTTGGGATGCTGTTCGAGTGCTAATTTTAAGGCTTTCTTGGCAAGATTGGCTTTACCCATGTCGAGGTAATGAAGTATGATTTCTTCAAATTCCTCTGAATCAAAAAACAAAACTTTGTTGGTTTTGAGCATTGACTCGAATTTAGACAAGGATAAATTGTAGTCTTCTTCTTCGTTGCTTAATTGCATACTGTATATCTTTAAAATTATCCTACTCTAAAAGTAGGTAACGTTGTAATTGTCGTGGTAAAAAAAAGTAATTGTTGTGAACAATTTAATTAACAATAATCGCGTGTAATTATTGCGTTGAAGTTATTTGTAGCACTGACTAGCCCGGATAGAAGCGGTTATCCTTTTGCCGCCTTCTTTAGGCGGGAAAAGATAAGAGCGCATAGCCGGATCAGCTTCTAATCCATCTCATTTAGTATTTCATCCATCGCCTCAAGGATTATCGCGCAGCCTTCCTGAATCTCTTCGTTAGAAATCGTGAGCGGCGGCGTGATCCTGATGGCGCAACCTTCGAACAATAACCAGAATAAAATCAAACCTTTGTCCTGGCATTTGAAAATCACCTTGTTGGTGATTTCTGCACTTGGGGTCATCGCGGCTAGCATTAAGCCTTTGCCCCGTATTTCCTGTATCAAAGGATGTACCAAAAGGCTTCTGAACAGTTTTTCTTTCTCAAGCGCCTGTTGCATCAGGTTTTTGTCGAGGATTTCCTGTAAAGTCGCCAGGCAGGCTGCCGCTATGACAGGGTGGCCGCCAAAAGTGGTGATGTGCCCGAGTTTGGGGTTGTCGGCGAGCAAATCCATGTGCTTTTGGTTGGCTACGAAGGCACCGACCGGCATTCCGCCACCCATCCCCTTACCTATTATAATTACGTTCCGGAATGGCGTTGTAGTTTTCGAATCCGAATAGTTTTCCGGTGCGGCCGAAACCGGGTTGGATTTCATCGACGATCATGATGGTTCCTGTTTCATTGCAGCGTTCGCGCACTTTTCTGAGGAAATCATTTTCGGGTTGGATGAAACCGGCGCCGCCTTGAATACTTTCGAGGATGATTCCAGCGGTTTTGGTAGTTATTTTCTGTAAATCTTCTTCATTATTAAAGGTGATGAAATCAACATCGGGAATTAACGGGCGGAAAACCTGCTTGCGCTCTTCGAACCCCATGACGCTCATCGAACCCATCGTGTTGCCGTGGTAGGCATTTTTGCAGGAAATTAACTGGCTTCTTCCGGTGACGCGGCGGGCTAGTTTTAAGGCGCCTTCCGTGGCTTCTGTTCCTGAATTGACGAGATAAACTTTATTGAGGTTTTCAGGTAAATTTGCAACGAGTAATTTGCAATATTCTACCGCAGGATCTTGTGCGTATTCGCCATAAACCATCACGTGGGAATATTTATCGAGCTGATCTTTTATCGCATTATTGACGCGCTCATTCTTATGCCCGACTGCAACGGCAGAAACGCCGGCGACAAAATCGAGGTATTTTTTATTGTTGGTGTCGTATATGTAAGAACCTTCGGCATTAGAAACTTCCATTCCCAAAGGATATGGCGAAGTCTGCGCCTGGTATTTTAAAAAATCCTGTTTCAATTTGTTATTCGTTTATTTTGTCAACTGCCATCTGCAACCCGCGATCTGAGCACCGAACACTGAGCACCGATCACTCAACTTTAGCTTTTGGTTGCGGATGGTTCTTATCATAATCTGTAGTTTCTTTCAAAGGTTTCATCGGCACGTTTTCCTTGGCTTTTTCCGCTTCGCTTTCTTTTATGATTTTGTCGTTTTCCTCGTTTTCTTCTGCGGGAAAAATATCATCCTTTGATTTTATCTTTTCGTCTTCGCGCCAAATGAAACCGCGTAGTTTCCGGGCGTTTGCGGGTAAATCTTTTTCGGGATACAATTGCCCTTCGGGATTGTCCATTTTGGTCATTTCCTCGATTTTATTGTCTTGGAGCGTCAGGTGGATTTGCCCGCAGGTTCCCGTATCGATTCCGACCAATTCCTGCTTATCGTTCCTGAAGAAATACAGGATTTCGGCATTTTTGACGACGTCGGCTTCGGAGAGTTTGTTGTCTTTGAATTTCCCGTAGACATTGAGTCCTTTGACCTGATTGAAACCTTCGCCTATTGTATCGCGCGATATAATAAAAGCGTTATTAAGCACCTTGAGCGAGTCGATTTTTTCTGTTTGATTGTTACCGATAAGGTGCATGACGTCGCCTGTCAATTGATTTTTGCCGTTCCACATCACCGGTCTTCCTATTAATTGGGTCAGTGCTTTTTTCTGGTCAGAATGAATCGAATCGCATTTACCGCTCATGTCGGTTTTATAAAAACGGGCATTTTTGAAAGCGCGTATGATGCGGTTTTCGGGTTTTCCTGTTACCATCAGGATTTTTCCGTGGATATAAACCGAATCGTTTTCAACAAGATTAATTGCAACAGCATGTTTTGTCACGAACATCGAATCTTTTGCTTTATAAATTTCTGCGTAATGGCCTTTTACCAAACCTTTGTTGATGGAATCTGTGATTTTTACGTTTCTCGTTGCCGAAGCAAATTCGCGCGTGCGGTCATAATACAAACTGTCGCCTTCAATCAAACGGTTTTTGTAGCGGATGTAAGACTTTCGAAGGAAATGCGCAACGTTTTTCTTCGTATCGTAAAAGCCTTTTTCCGTATAAATATAATCCTCTTTACTGGTAATTGTCGATGGTCCGAATAAATAAGAATGTCCTGAATTTGAGTAATAATCCAAGTGATTCGACTTAATGACTGTTTTCGGATTTGTCAATGTAACAGCAGTCAGAAACACGAATTTCTTCTCTTTTACAAAATACCTTCCCGATTTGCTTTTGAGCGTATTTTCTTTATTGACAATGGTCCATAAGAGTTGTAGTAAGATTGCTGGATGTTTCGGTCGAAGTAAATTGTATCGGTTGACAATCGCATATCCGGCGAACGCAAAACCGCATTTCCGGTAGCAAAAGCTTGCTTTTCATTCCCGTTATATTCGGCGTAACTGCTATTCAAATACAGTGTGTCTCCCTGAACCATCTGTACATCACCAAAGGCCTTGAGATAATTTTCCTTTTCGAAGAAATAAGCCTTTTTGCAAGTCATGATAACGCCATCGTGGTTCACGCGAACATTTCCTGTCAATAATGCCGCACCCGGAACTTCTGCTTCATTCCGAAGAAAAAAATCTGCATTTTCAACGATAATCGGTTTTGCACTTTGTTTTGCCGGCGCTTTTTGCGCAGTCATTTTCTTGGTAACAACGGATTTTTTGAGAACCGCCGGCTTCGTTTGTGCCGAAATGCCATTCGAAACCAATAAAAAACAGCAGCTTATGAGAAAAAAAAAGTAGTTCTTCAACGGATAAATTTTCGTCAAATTTAAGGAAAATGTGGCGTTTTCAGGATTAATTAAGAAATATTTATTAGCGCAGGCAAAGGCTGTCTTCAAATTTTTATATTTGTAAAATCCGCGCCGCGAAAAAGACACGGAACAGCAGTTATGAAAAAAATTATAATGGCCGCAATGATCAGCCTTACACTGACCGCCAACGCACAAAATAAAAAGCACAAAGTAATGGTTCATCCAAAAAAAGAAAAAGTTTCGGAGAAGAAAGCAGTTGTATACCAGGTTTTTACGAGGCTTTTCGGAAACAAAAACACCAACAACAAGCCGTGGGGGACGATTACAGAAAACGGCGTCGGGAAATTCAATGATTTTACCGATACCGCGTTGCAGGAAATCAAAAAGCTCGGCGTCACACACATTTGGTATACCGGCGTTCCGCACCACGCTTTGGTGAATGATTATACATCGATTGGCATTTCAAACGACGATCCCGAAGTCGTAAAAGGCCGTGCGGGCTCGCCTTATGCCGTGAAAGATTATTATAATGTAAACCCGGATCTGGCGGTCAATCCAGCGAAAAGACTTGAGGAATTTGAGGCGTTGATTGCAAGAACCCACAAAAATGGACTCAAAGTCATCATAGATATCGTTCCGAATCATATTGCCAGAAAATATGAGGGAAAAACCAACCCGAAAGGCGTGCGTGATTTTGGCGCAGACGATGACACTTCCGTGGAATACAAGCGCGACAACAATTTTTATTATATTCCGGGACAGCATTTTCAGGTGCCGACATCAGATTCTTACAAACCATTAAATGGCGAAAAAAATCCGATGATTGATGGCACTTTTGATGAAAATCCGGCAAAATGGACGGGCAACGGCTCGAGACTGGCCAAACCGGATATCAACGACTGGTATGAAACCGTAAAAATCAATTATGGCGTAAAACCTGACGGAACGAAGGATTTTCCGGAATTGCCGGAAGGTTTCGACAAAAAATCATACAAAGAACACTTCGAATTCTGGAAAGATAAAAGCGTACCTTCTTCATGGAAGAAATTCCGAGATATTGCATTGTACTGGACTGCGAAAGGCGTTGACGGTTTCCGTTATGATATGGCCGAAATGGTGCCTTATGAATTCTGGAGTTATATGAATTCTGCCATAAAAATGAAAAATCCGAATGCCTTTTTGATGGCGGAAGTGTACAATCCGAAAGAATATCGTCATTATATCCAACTCGGAAAAATGGATTATTTGTATGATAAGGTACAGTTTTACGACAAATTGAAAGATGTAATTCAGGGCAAAAGTTTGCCGGATGGCATTTCAGATATCCAAAATGATTTGTCGGATATCGAACATCACATGCTGCATTTCCTCGATAACCACGACGAACAAAGGCTTGCAAGTCCGGAATTTGCCGGAACTCCTGAAAAAGGAAAACCTTTAATGGTGGTTTCTGCTACGATCAGTACTTCACCGACGATGGTTTATTTCGGCAGGAAGTTGGTGAAGCCGGAAATGAAAATGCCGGTTTCGGGACACATTCGCGCACTTCGATTTTTGATTACATCGGCGTTCCTAACCACCAAAAATGGATGAACGGCGGGAAATTTGATGGTGGGCAGCTTTCTCAATCTCAAAAAGATTTGAGGGATTTTTATAAAAGGTTATTGAATTTCACCATTTCGAGTGATGCATTGATGGGACAATTTCAGGAAATCCAGACAGAAAACCGCAATATCACCAAAGGCTATGATGCCGGAATTTACTCATTCGTTCGTTGGTCGTCTCATCAGAAACTTGTTGTGATTGCGAATTTTTCCTGGGTTACGAAAAGCCATTTTGACCTGGCAATTCCAAAAGCGGTTATTGAAAAATGGCAGCTCAAAGACGGCACTTATTTTCTGAAAGACCAACTATATGGAAAAAGCAGGATTGAATTCAAAGTTTTAAACGGCGAAGGTAGAGCGAATATAACTGTCGAACCATCAGAATCATTTATTTACGAGCTTGAGCAATAACACAATAAAATGTTATTTTTTACGCTACATCAGGAGGTTTTGATACTTTTATCCAAAATTCAGGTTAATGCATAAGGGCATGAAATTTTTTACTTTTATTTTAATAACGCTTTGTGCAACGGGCATTTATGCGCAGGAATTGAATACTTCGAAGCCGACAAAGCTCACGGGAATTTCAAATCCTACGACGCCCGATATCAAACCGCCATTGTTGTCGCCTCCAAAACAAACCGATGCATTGAACATTCCGAAATCAAACACATCTTCGCCACTTCCGACGGAAGATAAGCCTATCAACCTCAGCGGACAGAATGGTTTTGTCAATCCGAACGAAAAATACCTGACAAAATTAAACAAACGTACGGGCGGTTTTGAAAACGATCCGGCGATGAAAAGGAATCAGGATTACGGCCAGATTACCACTAAAGCGTCGAATGTTTACATCCTTTTCAGGGATTTTGGTGCGATTGATGGCGACCAGATTAAATTGTCAGTTAATATGACGCCATTGATTTCACAAGCGACTTTGAGCGGCAATTATCAGGTTTATAATCTTGCGTTGGTGAAAGGATTTAATAAGATTGACTTTTTGGCGCTGAATCAGGGGACTGAAGGTCCAGAATACTGCAGAGTTCAAAATTATCGAATTCGATGAAAACGGAAAGGTTTTGGTTGAAAACACATGGAATTTAGCGACTGGTTTTAGCGCAACTTTCCTGATAATCAAAGAATAAAAAACCATACTTCGAGATAATTATTGAAGCGAATCTTCTGAAAGTTTAACAATTTCTACGGTTTTCCCGTAATATAACGTATTGAAAAAAATCGTAACTTACCTTAAGGGAAGGGGCAATTCCATCCCTACGAAAAAATCGGATTATCCGGATACGGGATTGCCGTAAAAATTGTTAAATTTTGATGCTTGCATCATAGTTTACAATCACTGTATAATTCAGAATAGCGCTAAAAGAAAAACACATGAGCAAACGCATCCACAAAGCCAAAAAGCGGCAAAAGAAAAATAAGCTCGGCGTAAAAAATTCGCTCGTCAACAACATCAATGCGCGCAAAAAGAAAGGAAAATCGAGAAGTAAAAAGAAATCGACGATTTCCAAAAAATCCTATTCCAAACTAAAAAACAATTGGGGGAAACGTAAAAAGCGTGGCAGGAAGAAAACGAAGAAAAAAAGTAAAAACAAAAAATAAAAAAGGCTGTCCAAATCTGACAGCCTTTTAATTTATTTCATAATCGTCTGTTTCCTGTCAGGGCAGAACAGAAACAATCTTAATCGGCACTTCAACTTCAGCTTCAATAAAATCGATGTATTCTTTTAATTCAATCGGAAGTGAATCGTAAGTCGTCAATCCTGTCAAATCAGCTTTCCAGCCTTTGAATTCCTTAAAAATAGGTGTTACATTTTCAGGTTCGATATTGTATGGTAAATGCGTGATTTCTTCACCTTTGTAATTGTAAGCCGTGCAAACTTTCAACGTTGAAAATCCAGACAATACATCGCCTTTCATCATCATTAATTGCGTGACGCCGTTGACTTGAATCGCATATTTCAACGCCACCAAATCCAACCAGCCGCAACGTCTTTGTCTTCCGGTTACAGAACCGAATTCGTTACCAACACGCGCCATTGTTGCGCCGTCTTCGTCGAATAATTCTGTTGGAAACGGGCAGCTTCCTACTCTCGTTGCATACGCTTTGAAAATTCCGAAAACCTCGCCAATTTTATTGGGCGCAATTCCCAATCCTGTACAAGCGCCGGCTGCTGTCGTGTTGGAAGAAGTTACGAAAGGATAAGTTCCGAAATCCACATCCAACAAAGAACCTTGTGCGCCTTCAGCCAAAATCGACTTTCCTTCTTTTTGCGCTTTGTATAAATATTCTTCGCTGTCGATGAACGATAATTTCTTTAATTCTTCAATGGCTTCGAAGAATTCTTTTTCCATTTCGGATAAATTATACTGGATCGCAACGTCATAAAAACGAATCATCGCTTCATGCTTGTCTGCCAGTGCGCGGTACCTTTCTTTGAAATCTTCAAGTTCGATGTCGCCAACGCGGAGTCCGTTTCTACCGGTTTTATCCATATAAGTCGGTCCAGATTCCTTTTAAGGTCGAACCGATTTTCGCCTTACCTTTTGCCGCTTCAGAGGCCGCATCGAGCAAACGGTGCGTCGGTAAAATCAAATGCGCTTTACGCGAAATGATTAGTCTTGAATAAATATCGATGTTGAATTTTTCGAGACCTTCGATTTCTTTCTGGAAAACGACCGGATCGATTACGACGCCATTTCCAATCACATTAATGGAATTCTTGTGGAAAATTCCCGATGGAATCGTCCTTAAAACATGCTTGATGCCATCAAATTCCAATGTGTGCCCGGCGTTAGGCCCAGCCCTGAAAACGGGCAATAATGTCGTATTTTGAAGTGAGTACGTCAACAATTTTTCCTTTGCCTTCGTCGCCCCACTGCAATCCTAATAATAAATCTACGGTCATTCTATGTGTGTTTGTGTTGTTTTGTGTTATTCCGCGGAAGCGTTTTCCTCAGCTGCGGCTTTTTTCTTATTCGCATATAAATACAGCGAATGGTTGTGGATATCGATGTCAAAAATCTCTTCGATGGTTTTTTTAATCATCTGGATGCGCGGATCGCAGAATTCGAAAACCTCTCCGGTATCAGTCATGATGATGTGATCATGCTGCTTATCGAAATAAGATTTTTCATAATGCGCCTGGTTTTGTCCGAACTGGTGTTTGCGAACGAGCGCACAATCGAGCAGTAATTCGATGGTATTGTATAAAGTGGCACGGCTCACGCGATAATTTTTATTCTTCATCTTGATATACAGATTTTCGATATCAAAATGCTCCTCGCTGTCATAGATTTCCTGAAGAATGGCGTAGCGTTCAGGAGTTTTTCGGTGTCCTTTATTTTCAAGATACATTGTAAAAACGTTCTTTACAACTTCCTGATTTTTGCTGTTATCAACGGATATTAATGTCATGCGGCAAATATAAGGAAAAGTTTAGGAGGTACAAAGTAGCAAAGTGGCAAAGTTTAGTATTCAGTGCTCAGTATTCGGTCGGCAGCAATGCAATCGACATATCTTAGCACTTATCAATAATAAATATTTGCACGATAGGCACTTAATGGTTAGGTTTGCTGTAACTAACTGATTTACATATGAAAAAATTAATCTTATTTGCAGCATTTTCTATTGCTGCCCTTACCGCCGGAAGTTGTGCTTCCGAGGATGATGGGCTTCCTGAAAATAAAATTACCTTCACTGTTGACGGCGTCAAAAAAACCTATACTGCGATTGACATCGAAAGAAACGGACCTGAAGTAATCGTAAAAGCGACAACCGTCGAGCCGACCGAAGAATATATTCAGCTAAAAATGAATACGAATGACACAGGCGCCGAATCGGTTTATGAAGTCATGTATTTTAAGACCCAGACGCGTTGGTTCCATGCGGGCATCATTGGCAGCCTGATATCAAACCTGCAAATTAACAGCAATGGCCGCCTCAAAGGTACTTTTTCAGGTAATTTTGAAGCCGCCAACGACAATATGGTTGTTGTTACCAATGGCAAATTTGATATGTCTTATTAATTCAATAGATTTGCGTACAAAAATTTAAAAAATGAAAAAAATACTCTTATTCGCCGCACTTGCACTTGTTGCTTTCGGTTCTACCAACTGTTCTGGAGACCTCGAAAATACCAATGTTAACCGCATTACTTTTGTTGTTGACGGATTTACGAAAATCATCAACTACGTGACCATCACCTCAACTGACCCAAGTGTCGTTTCTATTTACGGACAAGTAAACGGCTCAACAGTCGAAACCATCAGGATCAACGTTTACAAAGAAGCCACCGGCACTGGTGCAATTCAGGAAATTGTTTTTACACAGGACAATGTTGAATATTACAGTTCGATTGGTAATAACGTTTCAACGAATGTCACGGCAAATGGCGCCGATCATAAAATAAAAGGTACATTTCAAGGCAACTTCAAGTCTTTGAGTAATTCCGGAAAAGTGATTGACAACGGTTCTTTTAAGATTACATATTAAGATTTTCATATTAAGATTTTCATTAAATGAAAAATCCCGCTTTAGTAATAAGGCGGGATTTTTTTGTACTGCCGCAATTAAAGTTGCTCAGTTAACTTTTTAATTTTATGTTTGCCGCTAACAAAACAAAATCTAAAATGAAAAAAATTATCTTATTCGTATCGGCAATCGCCCTTACAATGTCAATCAGTGCATGTTCATCAAATGATGACGATGGTGGAACAGGTGGAAAAGTTACTGCAACCGTCGATGGCGTTGCCAAGACTTTCGACGTCGTTGTAGTAAATGCAGAAACCATTACAGAGCAGGGAGAAACTTACAAAGAGCTTACTGTAGTGGCTACATCAAGTACTTCTGCAACAGAGGGATTCACTTTTTATCTTGACCAGGAAGATACGGGTTCAGATGTAATCTACGATTTCCGTTACCTCAAAAACAACGTTGGCTTTTTTGACAGCGGCAGCATGACGTCATCAATAACTACAAATACGGCTAACGGAAGACTGAAAGGTACATTTTCAGGAACGTTAAATGGTCTTGAAAATAATGTTGTTGTAACCAACGGTACTTTAGATATCCGTTACTAAGCAAATCTTACAATATTAAAAATCCCGCTTTAGCGATAAGGCGGGATTTTTTGTTTTTAGTTTTTCGCACACTAGTTTTTATAAACCCGCGTCACCTTATCAATCCCGTCAATCTTCTTGATATTATCGATAAGCCTTTTCAGGATTGTATTGTTCTGCACCACCACACTCACCTGCCCTTTGAAAATCCCGGCTTCGCTGCTGAGTGAAATGCTCTGGATATTCACGTGCATATTGCTCGAAATCACTTTAGTAAGTTCATTCGTCAAGCCGAGGCTGTCCATTCCCGTAATATCGAGAATCGCTTTAAATTCCTGCTGTGAAGAATCAATCCATTTGGCCTGAATGATGCGATACGCATAGTTGGATTGCAGGCTGATGGCATTCGGGCAGTCTTTTTGTGTACTTTGATGCCTTCGTTAATCGTCACAAAACCAAAAACCTCGTCGCCCGGAATCGGATTGCAGCACGTCGACAATTTATAATCGAGCTTGTCCTGGTCGATACCAAAAACGAGCATGTCATAATTGTTGCTGAGCTCTTCTTTCTGGATTTGTTCCGGCTGGTAAGTTGGCGTTCGCTTGATTTTGTTCTTGAAGAAATTCATGAACGTATTGCTCTTCAAGGCCGCATATTCCTTCAGTTGCGCATTTTCGATAGAACCTAATCCTGCGCGGTAAAAAAGGTCAAGACTTGTTTTTAATTTGAAGAAAACAACGAGTTCATTTATTGTATTTTCATTGACGGTCAGCTTCAGGTGGCGCAGTTTTCGCGTAAGCAACTCTTTCCCGTCTTCGGCAATTTTCTTCATGTTCTCATTCAGAACACTTTTGATTTTATTCTTCGCGCGCGCCGTGGTCACATAATCAAGCCAGTGTGAATTGGGTTTTTGATTGGCCGATGTAATGACCTCAATCTGATCGCCGCTTTTGAGTTCATGATTGAGCGGAACCAATTTCCCGTTAACGCGCGTCCCTCTCGTCCTGACACCGATTGCCGAGTGAATACTGAACGCAAAATCAAGTGAAGTCGCGCCTTTCGGCAATGATTTGATTTCGCCTTTTGGCGTAAACACGAAAATTTCCTTCGAATATAAATTCATCTTGAAATCCTCGACAAAATCTACGGCGTTGGATTCCTGGTTTTCAAGCGCTTCTTTGAGCAGGTTCAGCCAAACGTCGAGTCCGCTTTCTTCGGTCGCGCCTTGTTTGTATTTGTAATGGGCAGCATATCCGCGCTCAGCAATTTCGTCCATCCGTTCGCTGCGCACCTGCACTTCTACCCAACGGCCTTCGGCAGATGACGGTAATGTGCAATGCTTCGTAACCGGTTGATTTTGGTGAAGAAATCCAGTCGCGCAAACGACTCGGACTTGGGCGATAATGATCCGTTACAATCGAATAAATTTTCCAGGCGATGAATTTCTCATCGTGCTGTGACGATTTGTAAACGATGCGCAGCGCAAATTTGTCATACACTTCGTCATAACTTACATTCTGCGCCTTCATTTTGCGCCTGATCGAATAAATGGATTTCGGGCGGCCTTTGATGACATAGTCAATATTTTCAGTATCAAGCGAATTTTTGAGCACATCAGAAATCGTCTTGATATATTCGTCCTGTTCTTCCTTCGTTTCCTTGATTTTACTGACGATATCATTGTAAACCTGCGGTTCGGTATATTTCAGGCCGAGGTCTTCAAGTTTGCTTTTAATGTTGTAAAGTCCTAAACGGTGTGCCAGCGGCGCATAAATGTATAAGGTTTCAGATGCGATTTTGAGCTGTTTCGGCTCTGCCATCGAATCCATCGTCTGCATGTTGTGAAGGCGGTCGGCGAGTTTGATGAGGATTACGCGTACATCGTCATTGAGCGTCAGCAGCATCTTGCGGAAATTTTCTGCCTGGATTGAAATATTGAGGTCTTTCTGAACCTGCGCGATTTTCGTCAATCCTTCAACGATCTGCGCGACTTTCGGATTGAACATTTTTTCGATGTCGGCAACCGTTACGTCGGTATCTTCAACGACATCGTGCATTAACGCAGCAGCAATAGAAGTCGCGCCCAGACCAATTTCTGAGGCAACAATTTTCGCAACGGCGATAGGATGAAAAATATAGGCTTCACCGGATTTGCGGCGCTGGTCTTTGTGGGCATCAACCGCCACATCAAAAGCCTTGCGGATCAGTTTTTTGTCTTCTTCGCTGAGCGTTTGGTAGCTGATGCGCAGGAGTTCTTTGTATTCGCGGGCTATGGCTTTGTTTTCCTGTTCAATTTCTGTCTCTGTCATGGCATTTCAATCGTTGCCTAAATATAAGAAGAAATATAGCATGAACAACAACGGAATTTGTAAAAATCTTCTGCAGGAAATCAGTCAAGCCAGTCTTTAAATTCATTGACGCGTTCACGGCTTACTATGATTTCGTCGTTTTTGTATGTCGGCAAAATGACTTTCAGGCGTGAATTGCTGTACATTACGATTTCCTTAATCGCTTTCATCGGAATGATAAATTTACGGCTGACGCGAAAGAAATCTGCCGGATCGATTTCGGTTTCTAATTGTTCCAATGTAACATCAAGAAGATAATCGCGGTTGTCGTAAGTATGGATATAAGTGCCTTTATTTTCGCTGTAAAAACATTCGATTTCCTCCGTGTTGATCATTTTGAGCTGTTGCCCTAGTTTGATCGTAAAGCGTTTTTTATAACTTTTTTCAGCAGGATTGACGAACATTCTCTTGATCATTTCAAAATCGAGCGAAAGGTTTGGCGCGGCGATATTTCTGGCTTTGAATTTATTGACGGCGATTTCAAGTTCATCTTCATCAATCGGTTTCAGCAAATAATCAATGCTGTTGAGTTTGAAGGCGCGCAATGCATATTCGTCGTAAGCCGTCGTAAAGATAACCGCACTTTTGATTTCTGCTTTCTCAAAAATTTCGAATGAAAGGCCATCAGAAAGTTGAATATCGAGGAAAATCAAATTCGGATGTGGATTTTCACCAAACCAATTTAATGCTTCTTCTACAGAATGCAGCATTGTATTCACCTGCAATCCAAGCTTTTCAACTTTTCTTTGCAATAGTCGCGCAGCGGGTTTTTCATCTTCGATGATGAGAATATCCATTTTGGTACAGGGTTTGGGTTCTGGTACAGGGTTTTGAAACTAATCAATGAATACTGATCACTAAACTATTCCCATTTTCCTTTGCTTTTATTCTTGTCCATGATTTCACGGATTTTGCGTTCTTCCCAG
The DNA here is from genome assembly GCF_051373205.1 of Flavobacterium sp. 3HN19-14. Classification (NCBI taxonomy): domain Bacteria; kingdom Pseudomonadati; phylum Bacteroidota; class Flavobacteriia; order Flavobacteriales; family Flavobacteriaceae; genus Flavobacterium; species Flavobacterium sp. 3HN19-14. The sequence continues at coordinate 1,856,284 of NZ_JBPPZT010000001.1, read as the reverse complement.
TCACGCCCGAAATACACGTTCTTTCCGAATACGCCTACGGCATGAAAGGCGAGGCCAATTCCCCAGAAAAACGCGGTCGAAAAAGTATTGAATTCGAGGAATTTCTCGCCCGGATCGAGGGTAAAATATTTGGTAGCAATGAGAAATAAATTCACGAGAATGTAAACTGTCAAGTGCTTGTAGAATCCGGAAATGGCTTTTACGCTTTTTGCAGCCCTTTCGTATCTCATTTTTTCGTTTTCTGTCAGGTTTTCCATGATTGTTGGTTTATTGGTTAAAGTTGTTTCTTCTGTTTCGTTCCTCCTCCATGAAGGCTTTTAGTTTTTTATCTTCCCAATCCTTCCCTAAAATCGGGTTGTATCCGAAGGCAGATGTGGCGTGAAAAATCAGCCCTATACCCAGCCCGCCATCGAGAAATAAAACCAGTGAAATTCAGGTACGAATACCAGGTTAATCACAATCAAAACCGGGATTATAATACAATAGCACGCTAAATTATAATAAAAATTCCTGATTTCGCGCACGCGTTTTTTGGTTTTCCGGTATTCTAATTCTTCTTCGGGATTATTGAAATTTTTCATGATGCATTTCTTTAATTATTGCCATTTATCCGATTTGTGTTTTTCCATCAGTTCCCTGATTTTTTTGTCTTCCCAATCCCTTCCGAGGAATGGAACAAGATTGAAAACGGTGATTCCGTGCACGACTACGCCAAATCCCCAGCCCAATCCCGGCCATAAAAACCAGAGATATTCGGGCGAAGTAGTGAGATTTAATATGGCAAATGCAATGGTAAAAACGATATACGAAATCAGGTTGCCGTAAAATCCTTTGATATCGTCTACTCTTTTTTGTGCTTTGATGTAAATGCTTTCCTGGTCATTGAATTGTGTTTCCATAATAGCGATTTGTTTGGTCAGCATCGGCAGCGCGACACTGAAAATTTTGTCTGTTTGTTCAATTTGTACTTTGCGCCGCGTCATGATCGAGTAGCGGTTGATGATGTTCTGCAATCCGACGCCTTTGCGGTCCTGAAGGACTTCCTTTTTCTGGAAATCATTTTCGATGACGAGGTAATCGCCACGCTCAAAAATCCTTATATAGAGCGGTTTACTTTCGCTGGCGACATTGTGCTTTACCGTATTTTCAAGTAATAATTGCATGGATAACGGAACGACTTTAGCTTCCGGATTTTCGAGTTTTTCGGGCAATTCATAGAAAACGCTGTTCTCGAAACGCATTTTTAAAAGATTCATATACGTTTTTGCGAACGACATTTCTTCTTCTACAGAAACCAGGTCTTTGTCTTTTTGCTCAAGGACGTATCGGTAGATTTTTGACAGCGAAGTCGTGAATCTTTGTGCATTTTCCGGATTTTCCTCTATCAGTGAACTCAATACATTCAGGCTGTTGAACAGAAAATGCGGATCAATCTGGTTCTTCAGGCTTTCAAATTGCGCTGATGCAGTTCCGGCGATGATTTTTTGTTCTTTTACTTTCTTTTCCTGTGCCGATTTATAGAAATAAACAGCATGAAAAAACAACGAAATTACGAGCGTGATAATCAGCGAAACCACATAATATTCGAATCTTTCACCATAAAGAAAAGCCGTGATGTCGTGCCCGTGCAAAACCGTATCGACAAACATCCGGATGAAGAAAATTCCCGCCATTGTAAGCGAAATACTTCCGGCAGCACCAATGAGAATCCTGTATTTGGAATACTTTTCCCAAACTACTTTTCTGTTCAGGTATTGGAAAAACGCGCTGTTGACGAGCGTCAATGTTACGCCGTAAAGGCAATAATAACCTAATTCTTCAAGAAATTCCTGATTGAAAATCACTTTCCTGCCATACACAATCTCAATAAAAATCAACACGGCGGCAATGACGGCACTGATGAAAATGCCCCGCAAAATTGCCTTGAAAATATATCGGATGAATGTTTGCATGTCAATTGATTCAATCAGTTCTGGTATTATTTTTTGCAGCTTTTCTGTGTTTCCAAAGCACCGTCCAATCCCCAACTTGGGAAATACGGAACATCAGATTTGAATTTTCCGAAAAGCTCGATAGACCTATCAACCTGCGCGCACATTGGTTTAGTGTCATTCCCGAAATACTTGGCGCCACCGATTTCGAATTCTGCTTTACCGAAAACAACCCTTGGATTTTCAGGCGCGATGATGGCAGCTTTGGTATAAATCTCCATTACTTTCGGTGAATATTTCATGCCATTTACCATCGGATCATAAACAATCCACGCGGTATAAATCATCGCCTGCATCACCATGAGTTCGGCATTGTTGGGTTCTTTGTCTAATTCTATATCCAACGCAGCCTGCGCTTTTGTAAGCAATGCGCTGATGGTTTCTTTGTCTTTGGTTTGGAAAGCCGTGGTTGTATTCACCAAAGCAACATAATAATTCGGAAGCCAGTTGTTCTTTTCCGCGGAAGCGATTCTTTCAAAAAGCGCCGAAGCTTCAGTGTTTTTACCTTGTCCCCAAAGTTCGAAGGCTTTCTTCATGCCGTCATCGTATTTGGTTTGTGCGGTTAGTAAACTACAGATGAATAAAGTCGCTGTAATGATAATTTTTGTCATGATTTTATTTTTTAAATGGTTATTTGATGATTGAAACGTTTTATTTACAGGTCAAATTTACGGTGGTTTTCAGTGGTTTAAAATTTATTATGACTGAACTGTTGAATTTTGGGGATGAATCGTAATAGTCGAAAGTTGCAAGTCGAAAGCCGAAAGTCCGTTGTTGATTCTACTCTTTTGACTTTGGACTTTAGGCTTTCGACACCTACAGATTATCCAACTGATTGCTCTTCTTATCATTGCTGATTGTCCAGAAGAAACCTACGAAGAAAAATCTGTCGGCGGTTGGCGTCACTGCTTTGCTTTTGTAAAATCCATTGGCGTCGGGCGTATTGGCGTAATCGTAACCGAAAACATTGTGCGCACCCAAAACGTTCGAAACCGAAAAATACAAAATCTTTTGCTGGCTCAGCAAATACGCCCAGCTGAAACTCAGGCTGTTGTAGGATTTTGTGCGGCCATTCATAAAAACCGCTTCATTCGGGTTGTTATACGGGCGGCCTGAACTGAAGCTATTTGTCAATCCGAGTTGCGAACGCCAATCGGTAATGAAATATTTAGTCACGATGGAAAGGCTGTGGCTCGCCGCAAAATAAGGCGTCGCTTCTACCGGGTAATTCTGGTAATTGCGTTGTGTATCGATAAATGAATACGAAACCCAATATTCAAAATTCCTGAAGTTGTAATTGTCTCTCCAGAACAAGTCGAGTCCCTTCGCATAGCCGAAACCTGTGTTGCTGTAATTGGTCTTAAAAATGCCGTCGGAATCATACTTTACAAGATTGTCATATTTTTTGTAATACGCTTCAGCCCTTAAAGTCTGCCCGTTTTTGCTGTATTGGTAATTGAGGATGTAATGCGAAGTTTTCTCCGTTTCGAATTGGTCAGAGAATTTCAGGTAATCCTGTTTCGGCGCCTGCAAAAATTCGCCGTAAGCAAATGAAAACTGGCCGAATTTACTGACTTTATAGGCGATTGAAGCACGTGGCGCAATATTCGATTCATTCAAATAATCATTATTGGAAGCCCGAAAACCGATTTTTGCCGCAAATTTTTTCGAAAAGAAAATATCCGCTTCCGTGTAAGCTGCCGCAATATTAGCGTTATAACCGTCCGGAAAAGTATCGCCTTGAAATACTTTATAATGCTCATCAAACTGCGTGATAAAATAATCTGCACCGAATGTCAGCTTGACTCTTTCTGAAAAACTCTTCCTGATTTTCATTTTCAGGTGTGCCGCATGTTCGGTATTGTCAACATTATCAAGGTTGATGCCGATTTTGTTGTTGCTGTAACCGTAACTTAATCCTGTCGTAATCGCCCAGTTTTCACCGAAAAATCCTTTGTAACTCGAATTCAGGTACAAATTGTTGTTGTGCAAGTCGAAGCGCACTTTTTCGGGTTGATTGATGTCTTCCTGGTTCAAATCCAAAGCCGCAGCGTCAAAAGCAGCATATATTTTCAGCAATCCGCTGACGAATTTATAGCGGTAAACCATTTCGCCCGAAAGCGCCTGATACGGCTTGTTCCAGTCGACTTCCTGTGGGAAAGCCGCCTGGTATGGCGCAAGATTGATGTAAGCCGTGTTGATGCTGAAGGAACTTTTGTCCCATTTTTGCGTATTGCCGACGCCCAATCCGACAGTCATCAGCGACACATCTGTTTTTTCCTGATCCGGTTCGTCGATTGTATTGAGCAGCAAAACACTCGACAAAGCTTCGCCATATTCTGCCGAATAACCGCCGGTTGAAAATGAAATTCCGTTAAACAAAAAGGAGAAAACCTGCCGCGCGACGGAATATTGTTTGCAGAAGCGCCATAAGGCTGCGACACGCGGAGACCATCAACAAAGGTCTGCGTTTCATCTGATTCTCCGCCACGAACAAACAACCTGCCGCTCTCGCCCACGGTTTGTGTTCCGGGCAAAGTCTGCAATGCGGCAACAATATCTCCGGCAGAACCGGCCGTGGTGACAATATCCAAAGGCTTTAAGACTGAAACGCGCGCTTTATCGCCGGCTTCGAAAGTTCCGGCAGTGATGATAACGGCATCCAGGCTGGTGACGCTTTCGCGGAGTTTAATCATCTTATTTTTATAGGCACTGACGTCGATTTCTTCTGAATAGTCTTCATAAGTCAGGAAAGTAATTTTTAACAGGTGAACGCCGGTTTCTGTGGTCGTGAATGAGAAATTTCCTTCTGCATCGGTTGAACTTCCGTCGTAAGTGCCGTCTAAAAAAACATTCGCACCCGGAAGCGGCTGCCCTTTCGCATCGGTGACTTTACCGGAAACAGTGGTTTGGGCCGTCGCATTCAAGACAAAAATAAATAAGAAAAAACTAAAAAATGCTTTCATGATGTTGGTTTTGGTGAGGCAAAGATGCGGCGCGCCATAAAACTACGAAACTAATTTGTGCCGAATTGTAGAATTTTGTGGATGAATTGCAAACGGATTGAAAAATAAACTATTTTGGCCGTAAGAAAAAACCCAATTATGAAAACAATTGTACACGCATTCCTGCTTCTTTTCTCAGTTTACGGTTTCTCGCAAATCAATTATGAACCAGGATATTTCATTAATAATCAAGGCGTACGAAAAGATTGTCTGATTAAAAATCTAGACTGGAAGAACAATCCGTCGGAAATACTCTATAGATTTACCCAAGATGGCGATACGCAGACAGCGAAAGTTGCTGAAATAGCAGAATTTGGCGTGGGTGAAGAGAGTTTTTATAAACGTTTCAAATTTAATGTTGACGTGTCAGGCGTTTCCCTTTATGATATGAGCCACAAAAAAGAACCCATTTGGGAAGAACAGACTGCGCTTTTGAAAGTAATTACAAAAGGCGACGTCTATTTGTATAAATATGAAAATTCAGACCTTGTTCGTTACTTCATAAGTGTTTCGCCTCACGATAAGGTTGAACAATTAATTTACAAACAATACCTCAAAGACGAATCTGTCATTTATGAGAACAATTATTTTCGTCAGCAATTGCTTTTGATTTTGACGCCCGGGCAATCTACAACGCGCGATTTCGATAAATTGAAATACACAGAAAAAGATATTACGGCACTTATCGCAAAATATAGCACTTCAGCCACGGGCCAGCTAACCTATAAAGATTTATCAGGACAGCATGGTGAAAGTGTTATCAACTTTAAGGCAGTGGCCAGCGCCAGTTTGGTTAACTTTAATTATCAGGAAAACAATAGTAGTTATTCGTTTAGCGAATCAAAACCTGCTTTGGGGTTTGGTGTTGAAGTTGAAGCGGTTTTCCCATTCAATAAAAACAAATGGTCGTTTTTTGCTGCGCCGAATTATCAGGTGATGAGTAAAATTGAAGGCAATGAAGGAAATAATAGTTACTCCGTTTCCTATAATTTTATTGAAATTCCAGCCGGTGTCAGGCATCATTTCTTTTTAAATAAAAAGCTGAGATTATTTGCAGATGCGGGTTATAGGTTGGCCATTCCGACAGGGTCAGCAATAAGTTTCCAGGGACTTAACCTTGAAATACAAAATGCGTTCCGGAGTTTTTGCGGGTTTTGGCATTAGCAATGGTCGTTTTGCGATTGAAGCAAGATACGACGTTAAGTCGCAAGTCCTTAGATTTTATAATGGTGTAGAAGCGAGCTACAGTGCAATCGGCATCAAGGCAAGCTGTAAATTTCTATAACGATGAATCCTGATGTTTTGGTCAATCTGAGGCTTCAGCACCAATCAATCATTGAAAAAAGATCATTATCTCCGGAAAGGCTTGTAAGTCACATGGGCGCCATGCAGGCACAAGATTTTGCAATGTCAAAATGGGCTATTGCCAGCCGTTTGCAGAACGCTACTGAAAAAGAAATCAGAAAAGCACTCGATGATGGCAAAATATTGCGCACCCACCTAATGCGCCCACCTGGCATCTGGTGGCTGCAGAAGACATTTACTGGATGCTTGAACTTACATCCCCGCAAATAAGATCAGCAATGAAAGCGCACAAAAAATCGCTCGAAATCACGCCTGAAATATTGACCAGATCTTTTGCCGTTATGGAAAAAGTGCTGCAAAAAGCACATGCAAGCCGCGAGGATCTTTTAGCAGCGTTGGCTGGTAATAAAATTGCCGTGGGTCAATACCGCTCTTCTTTGTTATTGATGGAAGCCGAAATGGAAGGTTTGATTTGCAGCGGGCCGATGATGGGTAACAAGCAATCATACGCACTCCTTGAAAACCGGGTGAAGCGACCTAAATCGATTGACCGCAGTGAAGCTATTGAAAAACTGGCGCGAAAATATTTTACAAGCCATGCTCCGGCCACACTCGAAGATTTCGTTTGGTGGTCGGGATTGCCGGTTCGCGATGCCAGAAAAGGAATTGAATCGCTGCAATCTGATTTTGTTCCAGAAACAATCGAAGGGAAAATATATTGGTTCCCGAATAATTGTAAGGTTCATGAAATTGCCCAAAATGATGTGGTGCAACTGCTTCCCGCTTTCGATGAATACATCATAAGCTATAAAGACAGAAGCGCCGTACTGGACAAACTGTATCACGGAAAAGCCGTATCCGTTAACGGAATTTTCAATCCGATCCTTATCATTAACGGGCAAGTCGCCGGAACATGGAGCCGGGTTATTAAAAATGATGTGGTAAATATTACAATTCATCCATTCCTTTCAATTTCCAATAAACATCAAAAACTTATTGCCCAAAAAGCAGAAGAATATGCGGCTTTTCTCTGTAAAGAATCGAATTGGGAAATATTAAAATAAAGCTAAAACGCTCATCTGGAAAACATCTTATTCCAAATATTTGTAATTTAGGCTTTCAAAATTAAATTATGAAAATCCCATCCAACTACAATCCCGTAATGCCTTACCTGATTGTCAATGATTCTGTTGCATTCCTTGAGTTTTCAAAAAACACATTTGGTGCAACAGAGCAATTCATCAGCCGCACAGAGGACAATCGCATACAACACGGCGAAATTCGCATTCACAATGCGGTCATCATGTTTTCACAGGCCAATGAAAACTGGGGTGCTAAAACCGCAGGAATGTTCATTTATGTTGACAATGTCGATAAAGTTTACAAATCTGCTTTGGCGCACGGCGCAGTTTCATTAATGCCGCCCGCACAGCAGGATTATGGTTACACCGGTGGATTTGAAGACCCAAATGGCAACCATTGGTGGATTGTTGAAGGCGAAAAAGCATAAATTTCTAATCTAAATTCTAAAATTCCATATATGAAAACGCTAAAATCTTTATTATTCTTATTCGTATTATTGGCTGCAGGAAATGCCCAATCGCAGTCGGTTTTTGAAAAATGGCCGTCTATAAAGGCTTTTCATGAAGTGCTCTCGGCGACTTTCCACCCGGCTGAAAAGGGCGATTTAAAACCAATCAAGGCGCGTTATGAAGAGCTCGCCTTAAAGGCAGAAGATGTGTTGAAATCGACAATTCCAGCAGAATATCAAACCAAAGAAATCCTTGCTTCTGCAGAAAGGCTTCAGATCAAAACAAAGGCTTTACAGAAAAAAATGGCTACAAATGCCGATGACGCAACGATTATGAAACAGCTTAATGAAATTCACGATACGTTTCATGAAATCGTTGGCCTTTGTTCGGGAGAAAAGCATTAAAGTAGGAAAGTCTGATTTTATCGGACTTTTTTTTTCGCCTTAAAATTGTATGAAAAGTAATCGGAATCATGTAAATATTCTCGTGCAGAATTTCCAGAAATTTGTAAATATTATTAACCCATAAATAATACCAACATGAAAAAGTTAATCGGAATTACTGCTGCGATGCTGCTCACAGGATTCACTTTCACTTCGTGCAAAACCTCGAATGACAAAATCGAAGACGCCAAAGAAGACGTCGTTGATGCCAAACAAAATGAAGCCGCTGCGGAAGAAAAATACGACGCTGTAAAAAATGACACCGCAGTTTCTGACTATCAAAAACTCAAAGCCGGCACTGACAAACTGATTGCCGACAATGAAACACGGATTGCAGAATTCAAGGTAAAATTGAAAACAGAGAGTGCTGCCAATCAGAAAAAATTCCAAGCCAGAATTGATAAACTTGAGGCTAGAAACAACGAATTGAAAGCTGATCTCGATTCTTATGCCGATACCGGAAAAGAAAAATGGGACGCATTCAAAAACCGCGTTCAGAAAAGCATAGACGATATCGACAAAGATATCCAGGATTATAAAAAGGAACACAACTATTAAGACCCGTACCTTACAGGTCAGGAAAAGGCGTCCAGCTCAAATTTGGATGCCTTTTTGTTGCGTTAAATTCCTCGTAAAATCACATCAGGCATCGAAGTTTGCTTTTAGTTTGCCTAATTTTGTAGTTACATCACCTTTATAATGAATTACAAAAAAAATTCCGCTATTGATTTTCCGAAAAAATTAATTCTTGCATCACTTTTGGTTGGTCTTTTCAGCGCTTTGACCGGAATTGCGTTAAAAATAATCACAGAACATTTTGAAAGTATCTTATCGCTCGAAGCTTCTGAAAATGTAATCTATGTTTTGTTGTTTCCGTTTACCGGATTGATATTGATTTATTTGCTGCGGCATTATTTTTTTCGCAAAAAAGAAAACAAAGGCATTAAGGAAATCTTCGATGACATTCAATCGAAATCTAAAGGTTTGCCCGCTTACAAGATTCCTTCACATTTTATAAATGGCCTGATTACCGTGGCTTTCGGTGGTACAACAGGCATTGAAGTTTCGACAGTTGTCGCGTCCGCAACGATAGGCTCGGTGGCATCCAAAAAAGAAAATACGCTTCACAAATACAAAACCGAACTTATTTGCGCCGGAGTAGCTGCCGGAATTACAGCATTATTCGGAAGTCCGGTTGCCGGAATCTTATTCGCCGTTGAAGTCATCGCAAAACGTACAAACCGGTTTTTTTTCGCCATAAATTTGCTCGCCGTCACTGCAGCATCTGTTTTGGTTTATGTGATGAACGAAGCACCATTGTTTGCAATTTGCGTTGAAACCTGGCATTACTATGCGATTCCGTGGTTTATCGTTCTTGGAATTTTAGCCGGAATGAACGCTGTTTACCTCACAAAATGTGTCGTTTTCGCAAAAGCATTATTCGGAAAAATCGACTTGCATTTTTATAAAATCATCATTGGAGCTGTGATATTAAGTGCCGTTTTATCTGGCTCTTTCCGCAACTTTACGGCGATGGTTACAGCGCATTAAAATCGACTTTTTATCATGCGGACGAGTTACAGCTTACCGTTCCGGTCGCAATTACGCTTTTCGGAATCTTAATCTTCAAACCGATTGCGACTTCTGTGACTTTAGCAGCAGGTGGCGATGGCGGTGTTTTTGCTCCAAGCCTGATCATTGGCGGGTTTTTAGGTTTTTTTCTGGCAATTTGTCTCAATACATTTTTCAATGCAGATGTAATTCCGGTAAATTTTATCATTCTCGGAATGGCGGCAGTTTTGAGTGCGAGCATTCACGCGCCGTTTACTGCTTTATTTCTTGTCTGTGGCATTGTCGGTGATTATACTTTATTCTTTCCGATTTTGGCAGTCTGTTTGATTGCAAAATTCACTTCGAAATTGATTTTTCCGTACACCGTTTATACTTTTCAGCCAAAAACCAGCTACTGATGCCAATTAAGAAAATCAAACGCGGCTACCGCAAGACACGCTATATTCTTTACAAGGAAACTTTGGTTGATTTTAAAGAGCATTTCTGGGCTTTTGTGGGTTCTTTTGTCGGAATCGGGATTATCGCCTGGTCGCAATCGCTGTCACTTCCGGTTTCAGATGTTGTTTTCCTGATTGGCTCTTTTGGCGCGTCGAGTGTATTGGTTTATGGTGTAATCCAGAGTCCGCTTGCGCAACCGCGAAATCTTATCGGCGGACATTTGGTTTCGGCGATTGTTGGCGTGACTGTACAGCAATTCGTCCCCGATATTATCTGGATTACGGCTCCATTGGCGGTCTCTTTATCCATTGTATTGATGCAAATTACCAAAACGCTGCATCCTCCTGGCGGGGCAACGGCATTGATTGCGGTGACGGCTTCCCCGGCGATTAAAAATCTTGGTTACTGGTATGTAATTGCGCCCGTTCTGACTGGTGCATCCGTCTTACTTATTGTGGCTTTGATCTTCAACAACCTGACGCCAAACCGCCAATATCCTGCGAAGAAGCACGGTTGGTTTAAAAGGAAAATTCCTTATCTTCATCGCTATTTTAATGCTGAAGACAAAACACAATGATGAAAAAGATAATTCCGGTTTTAGCTGTCGGGGCGATTTTAGCTGGCTGCAAAAAAGAAACAGCGATAATTCCTCAAAAAATATTTCTACAGATTGAAAAAGCAAGTTGGTTTATTGGCAACTGGGAAAACTCTTCGCGTGAAGGTATTTTATTAGAATCCTGGAAAAGAAAAACGACAGCACGCTCATCGGCAGCAGTTTCTTCATTCAGAATAAAGACACGGTTTTTGCTGAACAAATTGCGCTCGAAGAACGCGATGGCGAACTAACGTACATTCCGACTGTTTCTGAACAGAATGAAGGAAAACCGGTTGCCTTCAAAATGACTTCTTCGACAAAAAACCAAATGATTTTTGAAAATCCGTCGCATGATTTTCCGCAGAAGATTACTTACAATCTCGTTGGAAAAGACAGCCTAATCGCCGAAATTTCCGGAATTAAAGGAGGCACGCAAAGTGCTGAAACTTTTAAAATGAAAAAGAAATAATTATCTTCTTCTTTGAAGAATGTAGTTGTTACTTGAATTATACACGTAAAAAAATCCGCTTTTGGGAGCGGATTTAAAATATTTCTGAAATCTGAATTTAATTCTTCAATGGAATATTCTGAAGGATTTCCAACACGAATTTCCAGTATTTCTGTGCCGAAGAAATGCTTGCGCGTTCATCCGGACTGTGCGCTCCTTTGATGGTCGGGCCGAATGAAATCATGTCCATATCCGGATAATTGGTTCCGAGAATCCCGCATTCGAGTCCGGCGTGACAGGCAACGACGTGCGGCTGCGTTCCGTTTTGCTTTTCATAAATCGATTTCAATACTTCAAGGATTGGAGAATTGACATTTGGTGTCCATCCCGGATAAGAACCGCCGAAAGTCACTTCACAACCGAACAATTCAAATGCCGATCGCAAAGCATTCGCCAAATCAAATTTGGAAGTTTCTACTGATGAACGCGTTAAGCACTGAATTGATAATTCACCGCCTTTGACAGTGATTTTGGCAATGTTATTCGAAGTTTCAACAAGGTTCTCCATATCAGCGCTCATTCTGTAAACGCCATTGTGTGCAGCATAAACGGCACGTAAAAATCCTTCCTGCGCCGGAACCGACATTACCTTTGAAGGCAAATCAGATTTTTCAATGAGGATTTCGAGTTTTGGTTCTGTCGTTTTGAATTCGGATTTGATGTCGCTGATGACTTCCTGCATATCGAAAACGAAAGCTTCGTCGTACATGCCGGCAATGATGATTTTGGCGACGCTTTCACGCGGAATTGCATTTCGCAAACTTCCGCCGTTGATTTCTGCAACCTGCAATCCGAAGTTTTCAAATCCGCCGAACAATACGCGGTTCATGATTTTATTGGCATTTCCTAAGCCTTTATCGATGTCCATTCCGGAATGGCCGCCGTTTAAGCCTTTTACAGTAATTGTATAACCAACTGAACCGGCAGGAACATCTTCTTCGTCATAAACTGCAGAAGCCGTTACATCAACGCCGCCGGCACAACCGATGTCGATTTCATCGTCTTCTTCTGTGTCAAGATTTAATAGGATTTCACCTTGCAGGACACCGCCTTTTAAATTGAGCGCGCCGGTCATTCCGGTTTCTTCGTCAATTGTGAAAAGTGCTTCAATCGCGGGATGCGGAATGTCCTTGCTTTCAAGAATCGCCATGATTGTGGCAACTCCTAGTCCGTTATCAGCGCCTAAAGTCGTTCCTTTTGCGCGCACCCAATCACCGTCAACATACATTTCGATGCCTTGTGTTTCGAAATCAAAAACGGTGTCGTTGTTTTTTTGGTGCACCATATCGAGATGCGATTGCAAGACAACCATTTTGCGGTTTTCCATTCCGGCAGTTGCGGGTTTGCGGATGATGACGTTGCGGATATCGTCTTCAAAAGTTTCCAAACCTAAGCTTTCGCCGAAGTTTTTCATGAAAGCGATGACTTTATCTTCTCTTTTTGACGGGCGTGGCACGGCGTTCAAGTCGGCGAATTTGTTCCAAAGTTGTTTTGGTTCGAGGTTTCTTATTTCCTGGCTGATTTTTGGGTTTAAGGTTTATGGTTTTGGGATCAGGGTTTTGGTACCTGAAACTTTGGGATAAAGTTACAAAGTTTCTGAAACATTTCTTTTTATTTGAGCCCAAGAAAATTTAACCGAAAGCACGCAAAGTCTTCGTAAGGTTCGCCAAGCTTTGGCTGACTTTGCTTAGCAGACTTAGCGTAAATCTTAGCGTGCTTTGCGGTTAAATCTGAAACTATGAATTATATTTACATTTCGAATTTCAATCAAATCAGTGAAAATTTGTGAAATTCGTGTTTAATAACATATCCGTGAAAAAAAAATTTATTCTTCCCGTATTTTTATTGGTACAGATTATCGCGCTGCAAATCCTGAAGTTTTTTCCGGAAGCAGTGGAAAACTGTTACAGCAATGGTTTATATATATGGGTTTCCAATTTTATGCGGGCGCTATTTGGCTGGATTACGTTTTCGTTTGGTGATGTACTTTATTTTTTGCTGGGATTTTTTATCGTTTGGTGGTTTTTTAAAGTCAGGAAAACGTGGCGGTATTTGTGGAAAGACAATTTACTGAAAATCCTAAGTTTCCTGTCAGTTGCTTATTTTGCATTTCATTTGTTGTGGGCGGCGAATTATTACCGCGTGCCTTTGTATCAAAAAATGAAAATTAAAAAGGAATATTCTGTTGAAGATTTGAGTGCATTTACTAAAAAACTAATTGTAAAAGTGAATGCGATTCAGTTTAAAATTACCAAAAGTGATACCGAAAAAATTGTTTTTCCGTATTCGAGACAGCAGGTTTATGAAAAGAACCTGAATGGTTATAAAAACCTCGCGGCGGTCTATCCATATTTTACTTACACGAATCCGAGTGTGAAGAACTCGATTATCAGTTTGCCGTTGACTTATATGGGATTTGCGGGTTACCTGAATCCGTTTACGGGTGAGGCGCAGGTGAATGATATGATTCCGATGTATAATTTTCCCGTGACAGTGACGCATGAAATGGCGCACCAGATGGGTTATGCGTCGGAAAGTGAAGCGAATTTCATTGGATTTCTGGCTTGTACGAAAAATGACGATTTGTATTTTCAATATGCGGCATATTCATTTGCGCTGAAATATTGCCTGAATACTTTGGAGCGGATTGAGGAATGCAAAAGCGACGAATTCATTCCGTTGATTAATGTTGGGGTTTTGCAGAATTATAAGGAAAGCCGGCAGTTCTGGAAGCAATACCAGTCGTTTGTCGATGATGGTTTTGAAGTAGTTTATGATAGTTTTCTGAAAGCGAATCAGCAGAAGGAAGGGATGGACAGTTATAGTAAATTCGTTGATTTGATGGTGAATTATTATAAGCTGGAGAAGCTGTGATCTTTTACAACCCTTGCAGCCTTTAACTGGAAGGGTTTTGATTTCCTGCTTAAAAGTTCTTAAAACCAAAAAATAGTATCTTTAGCCCCGATTGACAGCAGCTATCCTTTTGTGCCGGGGTTCGGCGCAAAAGATAGTGCAGAAAGCGGGACGACTGTTGAAAAATGAGCCAATGTTACTGCTTCAAAATGTAACAAAACCAATAAATATGCTACTAACGGGTATATGAGTGACGACTTAGAAAAATCGTTTGTGCAGCAATTGCAGACCAACCAGAATATCATTCACAAGATATGCAGGTTGTATACCAATGGCGATGATGCGCATAAGGATTTGTTTCAGGAAATCACGATCCAGCTATGGAAAGCGTTTCCGAAATTTCGCGGTGAAAGCAAATTTTCAACCTGGGCTTACCGCGTCGCACTTAACACCGCCATTACTTTATACCGAAAAAGCAAGCGTTCTGTCGCGACGACAGAATATGACAATTCGCGTCATTTTTTGAAGGACGAGGATTATAATTATGAAGAGGAAGAGCAGATTAAATTGATGTATAAAGCGGTGCATCAGCTCAATGACATTGAGAAAGCGCTGGTTTTTATGTATCTGGAAGATAAGGATTACCAGGAGATTTCGGAGACTTTGGGGATCAGCGAAGTGAATGCAAGGGTAAAAATGAACAGAATTAAGGGGAAACTCAAAAAAATATTAAATCCGTAGTTATGGAAGAATTGGATTTATTGAAAAAGGCCTGAAGAAGGACGAGCATTCCTTTAACCAGGTGTCGGAAAACGAGATTTATAAGATGCTGCATAAGAAATCATCTTCGATTGTGAAGTGGATTTTGATTATCAGTATTTTGGAGTTCGTTTTTTGGGCGGCGATTAATTATTGCCTTAAAGACGGCGATTTGATGAAACGCTTTGACAGCATGCATGTGGAGAATATTATGCTCACGCTGACTGTTGTCGGGAATGTCGTGATTGTGTATTTTTTCTATCTTTTTTATATGAATTACAGGAAGATATCGGTTACCGACGACGCGAAAACGCTGATAAAAAGCATTTTGAAAGTTAGGAAAACAGTTAATTACTATGTCTGGTTCAATATTGTATTTGGAATTATCGGCGCCATTGTCGTGCTGACTTTGCAGTTGAATTATGACGCAGAAACGATTGCGATACGGAATAAATTCATTGAGCACGGCAGCAGCACGGCTTATTATGCGATTGTTGCGGCGATGTCGATTGTTTTTATTGCGGTTTTTGTCGGATTGATCTGGCTTTTTTATCGATTGTTGTATGGTATATTGCTGAGACGCTTGCGGAAAAATTACGAAGAACTTAAAAAAATCGATTTATAATGAAATATCTTTTATCGATAATTATTGCTTTCTTTTTTGTCAGTTCGAATGCACAGCAATTGGAGAAATCATTGTTGTGGAAAATTTCGGGTAAAGGCGCGAAAACGTCTTATTTGTACGGGACAATTCACGCGACCTGTGATTCTTTGCTTGATAAAAAAGTTGAAAATGCACTGAAGGAAACCAAGCAATTATACCTCGAACTCGACATGGACGATCCGGGCATGCAGATGGCAATGATGAAAGATATGAATATGAAAGACGGGCAAACGCTTGATCAACTGACCACGAAAGAAGATTACGATATGCTGTCGAATTTCATACAGGAAAATGTTGGCGTCCCATTGGGAATGATCAAAACCATCAAGCCGTTTTTTATCAGTGCGATGTTTATCCCGAAAATTTTGGATTGTCCGATGCAGTCTGTCGAAGAGCATTTGATGAAAATCGGTAAAAGGTATAA
The DNA here is from genome assembly GCF_051373205.1 of Flavobacterium sp. 3HN19-14. NCBI lineage: Bacteria > Pseudomonadati > Bacteroidota > Flavobacteriia > Flavobacteriales > Flavobacteriaceae > Flavobacterium > Flavobacterium sp. 3HN19-14. Next base: position 1,840,195 of record NZ_JBPPZT010000001.1, on the reverse strand, counting down.
TGAAGAAGTGTTCGGACTCGAAACTGTTGAAGAGCAGATGCACGTTTTTGACGACATTCCGTACAAAGACCAAATGGACGAACTCGTAAAATCGGCAAAAGATAATCTGGCGAATGACAAAAAGGAATTTCAGGAAATGCTTGCCGTTTACAACACGCATGACCTTAATAAAATGCTCGAATTTTCGGCAACGGCAGAGAACAAACTGACGTCAAAATTTGAATCGCAGTTATTGACGAACCGCAACCAGAACTGGATTCCGAGAATTGAGAAAATCATCAAAACGACACCGACATTCTTTGGCGTTGGCGCGGCGCATTTAGGCGGTGAAAATGGTGTGATCAGATTGCTCAGGAAGCAAGGTTATAAAGTCGAAGCGGTTTTCTAATCCTCTTCTTTTTCAAGATTTTTCTCGAGGTTTTTATCAACGTGGAATTCGCGAAGGCGGTTGAGTTCTTCCTGCGCCTGCAATTCTTCGGGTGATAAAACTTTCAGGAATGAAGGATGCTGTTCAATGGCATATTCTACCTGCTCTACAATATCTTCAATAGTAGCGTTCTCGTAATCGATTTTCAAAGGTTCTTTTATGATGAACGATTGCAGGATGCCTTTCTTTTTCATCCGCAATCCTTTTTTATCGAATGAACGCCTGAAACCGTCTATTACGATTGGAACAACAACCGGTTTATAGGTTTTGATAATGTGCGCAGTACCCTTTCTGACGGGCTTGAAAGATTTTGTTGTTCCTTGCGGAAAGGTGATTACCCAACCGTCATTTAAGGCAATTCGGATATTTTCGGTATCATTTGGGTTGACTTCGCGCTGCACGTCTTTTCCTTTGGCCTGCCAGGTCTTTCAACGGTGATGGCGCCTACATAAGATAAAATTCGCGGCAATAAGCCTTCGGTCATCGTTTCTTTGGCGGCGACGTAATATATGTTGAGCTTCGGTTGCCATAAATAGCCGATATTCTTAATATTGTCTTCGCGGCCGCTTAAACTGGCATTGAACACATGAAACATCGCAACTACATCTGCAAAATAAGTCTGATGATTGGAAATAAATAAAACATTTTGCTGCGGCAAATCACGAATGATTTCTGACCCGTCAATGTGCAGTTTATTGAATCCGCGATAACGCCTGTGTGTAATTGCGCCGAAAATGCGGATGAGCCATTTTTTAATGAAAAGTATATGCCCGAAAGGATTTCTTTTGAATAATCCCATATTTTAAATCTTGATTGAACAGCGAATTTACGAAATTTTTCGGGAGTTTCGAATGTCGACTGACCACCAACCACTGATCACTGGATACCAATTACTGACCACCAATCACTTTCTTCAAAACATCTTTCAATTCGCTCATCATCATTGCAGTTGCGCCCCAGACAATCTGTTCGTCGATATTAAATCCGGGAACATCGATGGAAGAATTATAGGAAGTCGCCATTTTTTTCAAAACTACAATCGTATCGTCGAGAAAATCGTCGAGCGGTAACTCAATTATTCCTGCTACTTCCGCCGGATCCGCAATAAATTGTAATTCTTCTTTGCTATAACCTAAATACGGGAAAACCAAGAAATTGCTTGGCGGAATGTAAACATCGGAAAAAGCGCGTACGACAGTAATTTGTGAAGGCAAAATCCCAACTTCTTCATGGGTTTCACGCAAGGCAGTTTGTTCAAAATCGGCATCAAACAACTCCACTTTACCTCCGGGGAATGCGATTTGAGACGAGTGTACGCCGGGATAAGTATTCCTTATGATAACTAACTAGATGTGCCTTCTTATTTTTCGGGTAAAATAACATCATCACAGCTGCCTTTCTCGGATTGGCTTTTTCAAGGTCGAGGTTTTTCATGATTTCCATGCGTTCGAGCGGCGCCATTTTCTGGTGCGAAACGTCATCGGGAAGTTTTGCCTCAATTATTTTCGGAACCAGGGCGAGAAATGCATCAAAATCCATAAGCAAAGTTTATTTTTGCAAAAGATAAATATAGGTCAGAAATAGGTTTCCGCAAGTTAATACAATGTGAAAACTTACTGCGAACCCTAAACCCTGAACCCAATACCTTGCACCCAAAATGTATTCAAGAGAAGAAACCCAAAGACTCAAACGCGAATTCTGGATTGCTTTTGCGGAGAAATATCCGCGAAAATGGATGTTGTATGATACGAAAATCAAGGATTTTTCTTTTAAATTCTATGTTGATAACCGCAAAGCGCAGGTTTTGATTGACATTGAGCATCGAAACGAGGAAAAAAGGCTACAGTATTTTGAAAAATTGGAATCGCTCAAAAGCATTCTGGAAGAAGAATTTGTAAAGAATCTGGTTTTTGAAAAAAATTTCCATCTCGAAAACGGCAAAACCATCAGCCGGATTTGGGTTGAAAAGGAAAATGTAAGCGTCAGCAACCGAAATTACTGGGATGTGATTTTTGATTTTTTTGAAGAGAAGATGACGGCTTTAGAGTTATTCTATCGGGAATATGATGAATATATTAAGGATATTGAGTGAGGTAATTGTGAAATCCCTGCTATTTTCTATACCATACTCTTGTTCTAAATTGGTTTCAGTAATTGTTAAGGGATAATATATCTCGGATTTCAAAAATCTCATCTTTATATTTCCAAAAATTATTCTCTTCCATCAATTCATTAGCCAAATGATAATAATAAGCTGCATCCGTGTAGTTTTCATCATAAATGTATCCTCTGATTAATAAAACTAAATCTAGAACTTTTTCCGAAGGCACCTGATTATTAAATTCAAACTCTAATTTTTTTTCTTTATCAGCAATTATCATTTTGTGATGTCCGGTTGCAAGATTTATAAGATCTTCAGGCAGATAATTCTCAAAACTTAAATAATCCAACGGATTTATGTAATCGTTATGCAATGCTGAAAACGCTGCATGATATTCTGTCGCTTTTTGATTATTATTTTTTCTAAGTTCCAGCATAACCAGAATCCGCAAAATGTTAGAATTACAACTTTGACAGGTATTGTCCTGGAGAGCATTCATTAATATATTTTCCGCAGTATAGTAATTTTGCATCCTTATAAGACAGGGTGCAAGTTTCCATGCTAATTTCGTTCTTTCATGACCATAAGCATATTCTAGTTGCGCATTCAACAAATCTGCCGCCTTTTTATAATTTCCTTTTGCGAATTCCAGCATACATAATGTATCTTTAAAATCCTCATGATATTTAAGTACTGAATAATGCTTTTTAAGAAATTTATGTGCTTTTTTAATTAGTCCTGATTGTATATAAGTGCCTATCATGTGAATAAATATAGGCTCTTCAGCATAAATATCGGAGGTATTGTCAATTGCTAGGGCTTTTTCAAGGAATATTAATTTTTTCTGAAGTACTTCAGCACCTAACGATGACATAAAATAAAATCTGAATTTATCAGAGTCTGAAAAAACAATTTGATTTTCCTCAATAGCATTTTCTATTTTTACCATATATTCCTTCCATAAGGGTTTCCATTTTATGGATTGAACGAGTATAGCATTCACAGGGATAAACGATTCTGCTGTAAGAAATATTTTTTTTATTCCTACCAGATTTTGTGCTTTAGAATAAAAATCGACTGCATCGATGAAGTCTTGTATATGTTCTATCAATCTGACATCATCAAGGTTGCGCATCATTCCTTTTGCTTCTGCAGCTTGAGCCCAAATTTCATAGGCATCAGTCAATGGAGAATCATCAAACCATGTTCGGTAAGCAAATTTTAGGAGTGGGTGTACGGAATAGTAAAATGCATCAGTGTCTAACTGGAATATTTCATCGATAAGGCCCAGCTTCAAAAGTGGTTCAATTATTTCAATTCTGGTATAAATATCGCCTTTAGTTTCATTATTATAGTCTGCTACCAATATCTTAAAATCGCTATTGGTTACCGGTCTGTCAGAGAGACTGAGCATTTTCAAAAAATACTCCTCTTCTGTAGTTAATAAACGTTGCTGTCTGAACAATTCGAGTATGCGTACCAGCTTTTCCCCTTCTTTACTATTGTATAAGATATTTTTTTTATCCAACTCTTTTTTTAGCTCCGTACAAGGTATTCTGATACGCCCAAGGTATAAGCCTGCAGCTTTGAGGCAAAGCGGGTGATTTCCAAGAAAATCTGAACATTCGTTGAGTTCTTTTTTTGTACCTATCACATTAAATGATTTTAAGTACTCTGCCCCTTCTTCCTTTGAAAAGGTATCTAATTCCATCTCTAAATATCCTTCGGACTCGCGAAAATTAGAAATACCAACCCTACTCGTTATGATAACAATTGAAAAATGATTGTTACAGACATGCCGTAAAAAGGATTCCAAATGGCTGAATTTATTTGATAAATTACCATAATTGTATGCTTTTTCATCAACTATGTTCTGGATAATTTCAAGACCATCAATAAAAAATAGCGTTTCAATTTCATCGATAATTTTACATGTGCGATCCCTTAAATACCTGATTTCATTATTTTTTAAATCTATCCCACCATCGGAAAGCTCATTAGCTAAAGAGATTTCATTTAAAAGATTTTTATAATAGACCGAGAAATCATCGTCAATAACTTCAAGGATCTTTTTGAAAAAATATGATTCGTCTTCCGTTTTTGAATCATAGAAAGAAAACCAAATGATATATCGAAAAGAAGATTGTTTTTCGATTTCATCAACAATTTTACGTGCTAGGCAGGATTTTCCGGTGCCTCCAATCGCTACGATGTTTAAAAGACTAACCTTTTCCTGGGTGGTCGTATCGAACTTATTTGCAATAATATTTTTTAACCTCTTGATTTCGTTCTCTCTTGCTATAAATTTTTTAGGCAAAATATAATCATGTAAAAAAACAATTTTTAATGTATTTTTTATTTCACGACCATCTGTAGTTTGCGGATAATAGTGAGCCAACGATAAAATCAACTCATTAATTGTACCTATCGGATTTTTCCAGTACTCTCCATTTTTTGTATCTAAGGTCAATTGTTCAATATAAATATCTTCATCCATCTGCAATACAAAAATCATTGATCCGCATGCCTTGGCAGCATTTATAAGCTTACGGTTAGATCTTGAAGAAACCGCTTTATAGGTTGCACATAAAATAACAGGGACTTTTTGCGCCAAAAGTAAAGAAGTCTCTCCGATAATACTTTCGCCTATCGTAAATGTTCCACCGTGGATAATATTGTAACCCGCATCCAATAATGGTGTTGCAATTTCTTGAGCAATTGCTTCTTCGTCTTTAGCATGGGCTATTAATATCTTTCTGGTCAAAGTCATTTTATAGCTTTTAAAAGTTGAGACAAACCTATATCATAATCTTTAGCCAGATCTGCATACTTAATGTCTTGCAAAATTGCAGGCGCAGTACCACCTGTAAGCCGTACCGGCAAGATCTTAATAGATTTTCCTTGTAATTGCATATGCAAAGCTGCATACCATTCACGGCTTATATATTCCGATTCCACGCCTTCATCGGAATAACAAAGTATAAGATAATTTGCACTTTGCAACCCTTCGTTCATCTTTTTTAAAATCGAATCTCCAATATTTATTTCCCATATGTCAAGCCAGACATTATGCCCTTCGTTGCGCAGATGGTTAGCAAGGTTTTCTGCTTCATCATTATCTTTTATCCGGTGACTCATGAAAATACTTGCCATATTGAATAGGAGGCTTTTTATTTTGATATCTATAATTTTTAGTTTCCTGGCTTTATAACAAACAAACTTAACAAAAAATACAGAATTCATTAATAAAAAATTTGAAAATCAAAACTTAACACTTTTAAAATATAATTGCCGCAATAATGCATTTCTGTTTCTTAAATTTACTTTTTGAGTTATCGCTGCAATTTATTTTGAGATATTCTGATATAAATCAATTGATAGAAACTGATTAACATCCTTATTCTTTTCTGCCAAAAAAGACTAAGCATTACCAAAACTTAAAAAAAGTAAAACTAATAGTGCAACAAAATCAAGTTAGAAATTCAACAGAGCGGAACATATAAGAATTTAGGGGGAAGTCCATATGCAGAAATAGTTCACTTATTATTGCTTTTATGAAATACACAAACAAAAAAAGCATGTTTCCATGAGGGATTTGCAAAAGACCCGAGGGCTTTGCCATAACTGAGCATATGATATATAGAGGAAGCCCAGTCGACTTCAGGTACGCTAACTTCAGTTTGCAAGAATACAAAACAAAAAATCCCCATCAAATAAATGATGAGGATTTTCAAAAGAAAGGCGACGACCCGAGGGCTATGCCCGAACTGCGTCGCACCTATAAAAAAGAAGCCCAGCTTTTTCAAGCTGGGCTTCACTAAAGAAAGGCGACGACATACTCTCCCACAAACTGCAGTACCATCTGCGCAGGCGGGCTTAACTTCTCTGTTCGGGATGGGAAGAGGTGAGCCCCGCCGCAATAACCACCTTAAGTCGTTTTGCGAAGGGTGGCAGATTGAATCTGCCAACAATCACTAATATCTTTGACGTACTGGGATAAAGTAAATATTCATTTGAAAGAAAGTCTCCCGCCCTTGCGGGCGGGAGGAGCGTACATAAGCTTACGGGTTATTAGTACTACTTGGCTATGACATTACTGCCTTTACACCTATAGCCTATCGACGTGGTCATCTTCCACGACCCTTAAAAGAAATCTCATCTTGTGGTGGGTTTCGCGCTTATATGCTTTCAGCGCTTATCCCTTCCCGACGTAGCTACTCTGCGGTGCCCCTGGCGGGACAACAGATACACCAGCGGTCGGTCGAATTCGGCCTCTTGTACTAGAATCAGATCCACTCAAATTTCTTGCGCCCGCAGTAGATAGAGACCGAACTGTCTCACGACGTTCTGAACCCAGCTCGCGTGCCACTTTAATGGGCGAACAGCCCAACCCTTGGGACCTTCTCCAGCCCCAGGATGTGACGAGCCGACATCGAGGTGCCAAACCCCCCCGTCGATATGAGCTCTTGGGGGAGATCAGCCTGTTATCCCCGGCGTACCTTTTATCCTTTGAGCGATGGCCTTTCCATGCGGAACCACCGGATCACTATGCTCTACTTTCGTACCTGATCGACCTGTATGTCTCTCAGTCAAGCTCCCTTATGCCATTGCACTCTACGCACGGTTACCAAGCGTACTGAGGGAACCTTTAGAAGCCTCCGTTACTCTTTTGGAGGCGACCACCCCAGTCAAACTACCCACCAAGCAATGTCCCCGCAGCACGGGGTTAGGCTTCAGATAAGCAAAGGGTGGTATTTCAACAATGACTAACCTACGCCTGGCGACGCAGGATCGAAGTCTCCCACCTATCCTACACATCACTTATCCAAAGTCAATACTAAGCTATAGTAAAGGTGCACAGGGTCTTTCGTCCCACTGCGGGTAAACGGCAATCTTCACCGTTACTACAATTTCACCGAGCTCATGGCTGAGACAGTGTCCAGATCGTTACACCATTCGTGCAGGTCGGAACTTACCCGACAAGGAATTTCGCTACCTTAGGACCGTTATAGTTACGGCCGCCGTTTACTGGGGCTTCAATTCAATGCTTCTCCGAAGATAACATCTCCTCTTAACCTTCCAGCACCGGGCAGGTGTCAGGCCCTATACTTCATCTTACGATTTTGCAGAGCCCTGTGTTTTTGATAAACAGTCGCCTGCACCTTTCACTGCGGCCCGTTTGCACGGGCGACCTTTCTCCCGAAGTTACAGGTCTATTTTGCCTAATTCCTTAGCCATGAATCTCTCGAGCACCTTAGGATTCTCTCCTCGACTACCTGTGTCGGTTTACGGTACGGGTACTCACTACCTGAAGTTTAGAGGTTTTTCTTGGAAGCCCTTAGGCGCACTATCACTTTGTCCGAAGACTCCGTGTACTATCGGCCTTTGCCATTCTCTACGGATTTGCCTGTAAAGAATATAGCTACAGCCTTCAACGAACTATTCCGTCAGTTCGCGGCGCTTTCATCACTCCGTCACCCCATCACAGTAATGAGTAGTACGGGAATATTAACCCGTTGGCCATCGACTGTCCCTTTCGGGTTCGCCTTACTAACCGACTAACCCTCAGCTGATTAGCATAGCTGAGGAAACCTTAGTCTTTCGGTGTGCGGGTTTCTCGCCCGCATTATCGTTACTTATGCCTACATTTTCTTTTCCATCTGGTCCAGCATGCCTTACGACACACCTTCAACCCTGATGGAATGCTCCCCTACCACTGATATTGCTATCAATCCATAGCTTCGGTAATATGCTTATGCCCGATTATTATCCATGCTCGTCCGCTCGACTAGTGAGCTGTTACGCACTCTTTAAATGAATGGCTGCTTCCAAGCCAACATCCTAGCTGTCTGGGCAGACAAACCTCGTTCTTTCAACTTAGCATATATTTGGGGCCTTAGCTGATGGTCTGGGTTCTTTCCCTCTCGGACTTGGACCTTAGCACCCAAGCCCTCACTGCTGGTAAACATTATATAGCATTCGGAGTTTGTCAGGAATTGGTAGGCGGTGAAGCCCCCGCATCCAATCAGTAGCTCTACCTCTATATAACTATATCCAGCGCTGCACCTAAATGCATTTCGGGGAGTACGAGCTATTTCCGAGTTTGATTGGCCTTTCACCCCTACCCACAGGTCATCCGAAGACTTTTCAACGTCAACCGGTTCGGCACTTCCACTGTGTGTTACCACAGCTTCATCCTGCCCATGGGTAGATCACACGGTTTCGCGTCTAACACTACCGACTAAAGCGCCCTGTTCAGACTCGCTTTCGCTACGGATCCGGACCTGAAGTCCTTATCCTTGCCGGCAACGTTAACTCGTAGGCTCATTATGCAAAAGGCACGCCGTCACCCAACGAATGGGCTCCGACCGCTTGTAGGCGTATGGTTTCAGGATCTGTTTCACTCCGTTATTCACGGTTCTTTTCACCTTTCCCTCACGGTACTGGTTCACTATCGGTCTCTCAGGAGTATTTAGCCTTAGCGGATGCTGCCCCGCCAGATTCAGACAGGGTTTCACGTGCCCCGCCCTACTCAGGATACCACTATGAATATCATCGCTTACCCATACGGGGCTATCACCCTCTATGGCTGAGGCTTTCCAGGCCCTTCCGGTTCACTTTGCATTCAATCTCGTGCCTGACAACCCCAATCTTGCCGTGACAACATTGGTTTGGGCTAATCCGCGTTCGCTCGCCACTACTTACGGAATCACTTTTGTTTTCTTCTCCTCCGCCTACTTAGATGTTTCAGTTCAGCGGGTTTGCCCCTATCGGGTAATGCATCTTCAATGCATTGGGTTGCCCCATTCGGATATCGCCGGATCAACTGATGTGTGCTCATCCCCGGCGCTTTTCGCAGCTTATCACGTCCTTCTTCGCCTCTGAGAGCCTAGGCATCCCCCATACGCCCTTATTTTGCTTATTGTACTTTTTGTTCTTCCATACGAATATGGAAAAACTGTGTCTTTCTACTTTTTAAATATTTTCTTATCCCAATATGTCAATGAACGTTTTCCTTCAGACGATAGATGACAGACCTGAAGATGATAGACGCTGTGTCTTTTATCTATGTGTCTTTTATCTATCCGTCTCTCGGATAGTGGAGAATATCGGAGTCGAACCGATGACCTCCTGCGTGCAAGGCAGGCGCTCTAGCCAGCTGAGCTAATCCCCCAATTGATTTCTGATCTTAGATTTCAGAATTCAGATTGATTGAATCCCTCAACTTCCAGAATTTCCTTTCCCAAGCCTTTTCAATTCTAAAATCTGAATTCTAAAATCTTAAATAAAAATAGTAGTCCCGCCCAGACTCGAACTGGGGACCCAACATTATCAGTGTTGTACTCTAACCAGCTGAGCTACGAGACTCTGTACTTTTTTTCTTGGATTGTATTATTTGAATCAACAGCAAAGAGTAATTTGAACTTCCGATTAACATCGTTAGTATTGCGTCTTTCTCTAGAAAGGAGGTGTTCCAGCCGCACCTTCCGGTACGGCTACCTTGTTACGACTTAGCCCTAGTTACCAGTTTTACCCTAGGCAGCTCCTTGCGGTCACCGACTTCAGGCACCCCCAGCTTCCATGGCTTGACGGGCGGTGTGTACAAGGCCCGGGAACGTATTCACCGGATCATGGCTGATATCCGATTACTAGCGATTCCAGCTTCACGGAGTCGAGTTGCAGACTCCGATCCGAACTGTGACCGGTTTTGTAGATTCGCTCCCCCTCGCGAGGTGGCTGCTCTCTGTACCGGCCATTGTAGCACGTGTGTAGCCCAAGGCGTAAGGGCCGTGATGATTTGACGTCATCCCCACCTTCCTCACAGTTTGCACTGGCAGTTCTTGCTAGAGTTCCCGACATGACTCGCTGGCAACTAACAACAGGGGTTGCGCTCGTTATAGGACTTAACCTGACACCTCACGGCACGAGCTGACGACAACCATGCAGCACCTTGTAAATTGCCCGAAGGAAAAACTGTTTCCAGTCCTGTCAATCTACATTTAAGCCTTGGTAAGGTTCCTCGCGTATCATCGAATTAAACCACATGCTCCACCGCTTGTGCGGCTCGTCAATTCCTTTGAGTTTCAGGCTTGCGCCCGTACTCCCCAGGTGGGATACTTATCACTTTCGCTTAGCCACTCAGGTTGCCCCGAACAGCTAGTATCCATCGTTTACGGCGTGGACTACCAGGTATCTAATCCTGTTCGCTACCCACGCTTTCGTCCATCAGCGTCAATCCACCGGTAGTAACCTGCCTTCGCAATTGGTATTCCATGTAATATCTAAGCATTTCACCGCTACACTACATATTCTAGTTACTTCCCGAGAATTCAAGCCTGGCAGTATCAATGGCCGTTCCACCGTTGAGCGATGGGCTTTCACCACTGACTTACCTGGCCGCCTACGGGCACTTTAAACCCAATGATTCCGGATAACGCTTGGATCCTCCGTATTACCGCGGCTGCTGGCACGGAGTTAGCCGATCCTTATTCTTACGGTACCGTCAAGCCGGTTCACGAACCGGTGTTTCTTCCCGTACAAAAGCAGTTTACACACCATAGATGCTTCATCCTGCACGCGGCATGGCTGGTTCAGGCTTGCGCCCATTGACCAATATTCCTCACTGCTGCCTCCCGTAGGAGTCTGGTCCGTGTCTCAGTACCAGTGTGGGGATCTCCCTCTCAGGACCCTACCCATCGTTGCCATGGTAAGCCGTTACCTTACCATCTAGCTAATGGGACGCATGCCCATCTTTCACCGTTGGAACTTTAGTATCTGTGTGATGCCACTCTGATACACCATGGGGTATTAATCCAAATTTCTCTGGGCTATCCCCCTGTGAAAGGTAGGTTGCATACGCGTTACGCACCGTGCGCCGGTCTCTAGTTCCGAAGAACTATACCCCTCGACTTGCATGTGTTAAGCCTGCCGCTAGCGTTCATCCTGAGCCAGGATCAAACTCTTCATCGTATATTGTTTGCTGAATCTCTTCAGCTAATTTTTAGACGAATAGCTAACGTTTTTCGTAAATCTTCCGATTCACCTTACTCTTTTTTTCTTTGTTACGGAATCTCTCCCGTAACGGCTGTCAATCCAATATGTCTATGAACGTGTCTTCTTCTCTTCTCCGCTTCGTTCCCAAAGCGGGTGCAAAAGTACAACTTCTTTTTTATCCGGCAAGCATTTTTGAAAATAAATTTTAATTTTATTTTCTCCGCGCTTTTTCCATCATTTCAAAAGAACCTGTCGCTCCCCTTTCGGGACGGCAAAGTTAAGACTTATTTCAAAACCGGCAAATTTAAGGGCACATTTCTGTAATCTTTTTTTCAACCGCCTTTTCAGTAAATAAGTAGGAACGTCTGCCTCAATGCGGGTGCAAAAGTACACCGCTTTTCGGGTTGTGCAAACTTTTACGCAACTTTTTTTTACGGAATTTCATCGGTTTTGCGTAAGTCGCTGAAAGGGTGTTTTTTGGAGGGGAAAGTTTTTTTGCCTTCCGGGCTCTTGTCGGGTTTGTACAAGCTCTTGTCGGGTTTGTACAAGCTCTTGTTCGATTCGTACAACCTCTTGTTGGGTTTGTACAACCTCTTGTTCGATTCGTACAAGCTCTTGTTGGGTTTGTACAAGCTCTTGTTCGATTCGTACAACCTCTTGTTCGATTCGTACAACCTCTTGTTGGGTTTGTACAAGCTCTTGTTGGGTTTTGGAAAAGGCAGCGCCCATTGTGCAGGTTAAGGCGTTCTGGAAACCAGACGCGTGAGGGATGGGATGGAAAGCCCGCAGCGAAACAACTGTTCCCGGGTTTCACCGATAGCTCCCGCGAGGACTTGGAAGGACAGCCCGGCGGTGCTGCTACTGAATGCTTCCGGCGGATTTAAACCCTCAGCAGCAGCGACACGCCCGGAATATTAAAAATTCATGTTTTGAAATTGAAAGCGTAACTTTGCGCAAAATTTAAAATAACAAAACCAATGCATCCTATATATAATGTCCGGTTTGGGTTGGTTTGCCTGAGTTCGTTGCTCTTTTCTGCGAGTTTTAATATGCTGATTCCGGAGCTTCCGGCGTATCTGAGCAGTCTCGGTGGGGCGGAATATAAAGGACTGATCATTGCGCTTTTTACGCTGACGGCTGGAATTTCAAGACCATTTTCAGGGAAATTGACTGATACGATTGGGCGGATTCCTGTAATGGCTACCGGTTCTATTGTTTGTTTTATTTGTGGATTTCTGTATCCGGTGCTTGGAACTGTCGCGGGATTTTTACTGCTGAGATTGCTGCACGGATTTTCGACAGGCTTTAAGCCGACCGCAACTGCTGCTTATGTAGCTGATATTGTTCCGGCGGAACGTTGGGCGAAGCGCTGGGTTTTCATGGTTTGTGTTTTAGCATCGGAATGGCGATTGGGCCTGCGATTGGGAGCACCATTACTATGCATCACTCTATTAATATGTTGTTTTATTGTTCTTCTGCTTTTGCGCTGCTTTCGATTTTGATTTTGATGAACATGCACGAGACGCTGGCTGATAAACAAAAGTTCAGTTGGAAAGCATTGCAGATTTCCCGCAAAGATATTATCGCCGTTGAAGTTTTGCCGGCTGCCGTCGTGACTTTTCTTTCGTATTGTTCTTATGGCGCGATTTTGACGCTGATTCCGGACTGGAGTGCGCATCTCGGTATTGCTAACAAAGGTTTGTTCTTTATGGTTTTTACGCTTTCATCCTTATTAATACGATTTGTTGCCGGAAAGGCATCTGACCGTTATGGACGGAAACGCGTAATTGTAGTTGGATTGACACTTCTTGTCTTTGCACTTTCTATCGTTGGATATGCGGACACTGTTAGCGGAATGATTTTCGGCGCCGTAATATATGGGATAGCAACCGGAATCCTCTCGCCCGCCCTTAACGCCTGGACAGTCGACATGAGCCTGCCCGAACATCGCGGAAAAGCTATGGCGACGATGTATATTGCACTCGAAGCCGGAATTGGATTGGGTGCTTTGGGTGCGGGCTGGTATTACCACGATGTCATTTCGAAGATCCCTGTCATTATGTATTGCACTGCTATTATCACAATTCTTGCATTGATTTATATGTTCTTTAAGCAAAAAGAAGGCTGAACGGTTAAGTCCAGCCTTGTTATTACCATCCTAAATAGTAGTCTTTGTCGATCCAGACCGGGCGTTTGAGTCCGAAATGGTCGCGCAGCATTTTCTCCGCTTCGCAAAAGGCACCTTCAATCCAGCCTTGCTGGTCGGAATAGGCTTCGCCGCAAATATGGATTTGCTCGTTGGCATCGGGTTTTCTCATGTATGGCATCACATGTTTTACCGAAACGCCGGCTTTCCATGCATGGTAACCGGCACCGAACGGATCGTCAGACCAATCGCGGAACCACGTTACATAAGGATCCGGAATTTCGACATCAGTTCCGTGCAGCTCGCGCAATTCTTTTAAAACTTCGTCAACCATGAGTTTTGTGGCCTGTACGTCATTGATTGCATTGAGTTCTGTTTTAGAGGCTGACCTTGCGACTTTTGGCTTGAATAAGACTTTGTCATCTGAAAGCGCTTTCCAGAAAGTTTCCGTTTCCATATCGCCGTAGCTTCCAAGTAACATTGAGTTGTTGGTTTCGGGATCGGTGCCAAAATAATAACATTGGCGCAATGGTAAATCGGTGATGGAGTGGCCCAATCGATGCCAAGCTGGTCTTTCCACCATGGATATTTGAATCCCATTAATATTTTGAACGATGGCTCCATAATTACCGAACGCAGGATTTTATCGAGTACCGTATTTTCATTCACATCAAAAAAGAAATTGTTCTGGTCTAGCAATTCCAGTGATTTTCGCGGCATTGCCAGGATAATTGAATTGGCGTAAACGTGCCATTTTTTATTGGTCTGGGCATTGAGGAAAGTCAGTTGATACTTATAAGCTTTATTTTCAGGATGCTCTTTTGTAAAAGTAATCAGCTTGTTTTCAGACCAGATGCATGCGCCATTCTGCTCCATATATTGGTTCGCCAAAGCGTAGCCAATGCTGTCGAAACCTTCTTCGATGGTGCGGTACTTCACATCTGCAGAAAAATCGCCAACCATGTAAGGAAAGGCTTCTGCTGAATTCCAGTTGATGGTATTGGAATAATAACCGCCGGCATTGGCGACGAATTCATAGCCTTCCTGAGAAATGCGGTCTTTGATCAGGTTCCAGAAACCGATGTCGTTCACGCGTCTTCCATCGTAAGGCGAATCGGGGAAATTATAAGTCAATCGCGGTTTGATATCATCCCAATCGCGGCTTGTCAGTTGAAACTGGATGTTATACGGATCTTTGTCAATTACCTTATCGCTATAATTTTTCACGAACCACGGGTCGGCCATCAAAACTTCACAGATTATTTTGCTGAAAAGCTGGTCGGAACTATAGCCTAAATCGTCGTCATTTAAATAATATCGCGTGACGAGTTTTTCACCTTTTGATTGCGCGAGATTCCACGCATCTTGTTTCATGCGCTCCTTCCTTATATAGAACAACAATTTTGAAGTATCGCCCATCGGAAAATCAACATTCGTCATTTTGTCATTCAGCACTAACTTGCGTTTTTTCTGGTCTTTTTCCGATACCGGATAACCTTCAATAAGTGCTGTGATGATTTCCTGTGAAGTCAGGTAGCGCATGCCGCCGAGTTCTCCCCAGAAATTCATCCCGGGCATTACGACCGATTCGATGCGGCCGCAAATTCGCTCATTCATGTCAAAAATCTGCACTTGTGAGGCTTCGTATTTTTTGTCTGCCGTCAGGCGGAAAGCAGAATATAGTCCGGACATACCGCCGCCAACGATAGCGACTTCGATTTTCAATCCGTCCTTCATACCTGAATTTAAAGGTGTATTTTTATTCATGGTTTTATTTTTGTCTGAATTTTTTAAAGAATTTATTTCCTAATGCGAATGGCTCGATATCGAAATCTGTATGCCCGTCAATCGCCATATCTGATAAGATTTTACCGAGGTAAGGTGTAAATTTAGCTGCCCAGCCTGTCGCGTAAACGACAATGCTTTTGTGATTCTTTACATAAGGTGGTGCAAAATCAATCAGCAATTCTTTATTCGGAATCGTACTGAGTGCAATCAAACACGTTGAAGTAAAATGCGGCGTCGGATCCAATCCGGTCATGTGGTCGCGCACCCAATTTGAAGTATATTCAAGTTCCTGCTTGTTCGGAATTAATGTTGGTTCGTGCGGTTCATCGAGCGGTTCAACGACAAAATCCGGCGCTACGCGAATATAATCCGGGTGGTCCACGAAACGCCCGGAAATCCGTAAAACTGGTTGCCGTTATTGGTATCCTTAATTTTATTCTGGAACACAAACCACGTCGGATATTGGATTTTTGGATCGGTTTTCTTGAAATAAGCCGATGACATATTCCAATACGTCGCATCAATCTTAAAATTGAGCAGGTTGATGATGCTGTTGACATACGGTCCGGGAACGATGACGATTTTGTCTGCCGTGTAAACGCCGTTTGGCGTAGTGATTTCGTTTACTTTTCCGCTTTGACGGACATCAATCACTGGCGAATTGTCTTTTAAAGTCACATACGGACTTCTTGCTGCGATTTCCAACAGCGTTTCAATCGTCGCCTTGAAATCGATGCTCGCGCCGTCGGCTTGGAATAATCCGGTGTAATCTTCCGGCAAATTCCTGAAATGGAATTTGTCCTCGATTTCTTTTGAAGTCAGCTCTTCGTATTTTACATGAAGTGCCGTCATGGCGGCTTCCGCTTCGGCGATATTGCCTTCAGTAGATACAACCGTCGGGTCACCAAACCACAGCGTGCCGACTTTATCGAGCAATTTCCTGTTCGTGTGCGCTTGCAATTCGTCCCAGAACGGCATCGAATCCAATGCCATCTCTACCATATATTCATCCGGATATGGAATGCGGAACTGCCGAGAAACGCCTGCGGAACTTCCCAATTGGTTGACGAAAGTGAATTGCTCAAGAACCAGCGTTTTCGCCTTTCTTTCTGCTGTATGATAAGCGGTCGCAAGGCCATCGCCCCGCCCCCAATGATGATCACATCATAATGATTTGCTGTATTGCTCATAATTTATTGATTAGCCGAGTTCAAATATATTATGTATATTTTTGCTGTATGCGCGTAGAAATACCTGATTTTTATAATTAGCGGGTTAGCGAATGGGAGAATTAGCGAATTATTTCTCCTACTTAAATTCCTAATAATCAATAACTTAATTTTACCCTTAAAAAAAATTTAAGCTTCAGGCAACTTCTGAAAATTTATTTACGTCTATGTAATAGAACCTAACCAATCGAAATTGAAAATCATCAAATTACATACTTCCGATGAATCGCTGATCAAAAAGGCCCTGCAGCACGACGGCAAGTCAGAATTTGCTTTATACAACCGTTATTCAGGGCGGATGCTGAGTGTATGCCGGAATTATATTTCCGATTTGCATTATGCTGAAGACGTGATGGTGCAGGGATTTACGAAAGTTTTCGAAAACCTCGGAAAATTCAGGAATGAAGGCAGTTTTGAGGGCTGGATCCGGAAAATCATGGTGCGTGAAGCGATTGATTTTTTAAGAAGCCGGCGCCAGTTGCATTTTTCTGATATCGAAGAAGCCGAAACGTTTACAATCCAATCGGAAGAAGCAGACTATGACACTGAAATATTGCAGATGATGATTGACAATCTGCCGAATGGTTACAAAACAGTTCTTGTGATGTTTGCCGTCGAAGGTTACAACCACAAGGAAATTTCGGAAATGCTGGGCATCAGCGAAAGCACTTCCAAATCACAGCTCTTTAAGGCGCGACGTATGCTTCAGGAGCAATTATCAACAAAAAATAACAAAGAACATGGCATCCAATAATTTTGAAGAACAACTGCAGCGCAAACTCAACCAGCGCGCGATTGCGCCGACAGGAAATGCCTGGGAAAGGATCGCTTACAACAGGCAAATCCAGGTGAAAAAGAAAAGAAAAGCAATCATTTACTGGGTTGCGGCAGCAGCTATTATTGCATTCGGAAGTTTTTCGTTGTTGTTCCGGCAGCAAACAATTCTTCCTGAAAATAATGTTGTCGTGAAAGAAATTCCGGTTGCTCCGCAAGTACTTCCGCAAATCGAAAAAGAGATACCAACTGCCATTGTATCTTCTGAAGCGATTGTAAAACCAATGAAACCCGAAACAACTGAAACTGTAACGGTTACAGGAATTATACACAGCGATCCGTGGAAACTGCACCTGAACCTCAAAAAATCGAAGAAGTCGTCGCGCAACTCGAAACCATGGTACAATCCGGCGAAACGATTGATGAAAATGATGTTGATGCCTTACTCAGAAAAGCGCAAAAAGATATCGCACTCGAACGCGCCAATAAAAAACAACTGGCAACCAACAGTTCCGAGCTTTTAGAAACTGCCGAAAAGAAGTCGACCGCACTTTTAAAGACAAAGTTTTCGATTTATTCCACAAAAAATTCAAGACCATAAAAATCGCCCTCAGCGACGAATGATCATAATTACCCACTAAAACCCAACAATCATGACACGATTATTTTTAATTTTCGCCTTAACGGCGACAGGATTCTGCATGCAATTTGCGAACGCCCAGATAAGAGACAAAGGCATTCAATCTCAGGGCATTTTATCGAGCGACAACTACGTTGATCCCGAAAAAATTGCGCCGGAAGAACTGAAAAAACTACGCTTGGAAGATTTGAAAAAAGAGCTTGAAGACATTCCTGTCGAAGAAAAATACAAGCTCACCATTGAAGTTGAACGCATCAACACCTTACTTTCTGACGGAAAAATTACTGCTGCAGAAGCCACCTCCCAAAAGGAAAAAGCCGCAAAAAATGCCGCGCTTAACATCGACAGTAAAACCGCAATCGTTCAAAGCCAGATAGAACTTTTGGAACGCGATGAATATTTTCCGCTTAAATACGACCGCAGTTCCTACGTTGAACTGGGCGTCGGAAATGCTTACGATGAAGGCGGAAGCGCACTTTTCGGCATACATTACCACAATTCGAACAGAAAATATAAATATGATAAACGCACTACCTCAGACATCGTTATCGGGATGGGGATGAACAACACAATCCGCGAAGGCGAGTCTTTGGGCAAATCGCCTTATTATTTTGCCGGAAGCGCTTCTTATGAACTCGGAATCGCCTTTCGCACACGGGTCTTCAAAAAAACAAATCACATGCGGTTGGTTTATGGCTTGTCATTCCTTTTCAACACGCTTTCGATAAGGGACAACAAACATTTTGTAGACAAAGGCGACCAGACCGTTTTAGAAAATACAGGCCTTGATTTAAAGGAATCGAAAGCGCGTTTTGACTATTTGGTTGTGCCGTTTCATCTGGAATTTGGCCATCGAACAAGGTTGAGCATAAAGATTATTTCCGCTACAATATCAATTATAAATTCAAATACGGAATTGGCGGATTTATGGGAATGAACACAGGCGTTACACAGAGAATGCGCTACAAAGTCGACGGTGAAAGGGTTGTCGACAAGACGAGGCAGAATTTCAATGCGACCAAATTCGTTTACGGATTGAGCGGTTACATCGGAATGGGTTCGACTTCACTGTACATCAGATACGACCTGAATCCGCTTTTCAAAAACGCAGAAAAGGAACAGCATAATATTTCTGCCGGGTTGCGATTTGATTTTTAACTGACGTAAATTCTAATATCGAAATTCCAAATTCCAACAATTCAATGACGAAAGTTGGAATTTGGAATTCTTATTTGGTATTTATTATGATACAATATTATTACCTCACAATATTTTCAAGAGTGAATACAAAAGGCTCAGCACCGCCTCCTGTTATTACGACATCTGCGCTTTTAATACCATAAAGATCTATTTCCTTGACTTTCGATTTTAGCTCCCCATCCAAAATATCGCCTTCTCTGAGCCCCGGCACGGTTCCGATATATAGTTTCGCCCCGAAATCAAAAGTTTTACTTTGCCCGGCAGCAAGTGTTTTCATTGCATAATAATGGGAAACCGAATCCCTCCTTTTCAAGTCAATACGTATTGAGCTCCCCAAGACCTTGTTCCTTACAGTTATCTCAGTTTTTTTGTCAGTTGTTTCAGCCGATAATTGCGTTTCGATAGCATCGTCATTTCCCGTCACGTCAAAAACCTGTCCGCCATAGACAGGAATTTCCGGCGCAGCAATCCCTTTTTCATTAAAAGCATAAAGTATCAAATCATCTTGATGGATAATCAGGTGCTTATTGAGGACTTCGAAGTAATGTTTCACCTCCCAGACTACGGGAAATAATTTGTCATCTTCCATCATTTGATCTCCCGTTGGGTAATTTTTTTGAAAGATTACGATATCCCCTTTGCTGGGATCCTGTGATTTATTGATAATATCTATTTTTATATCACTAGCCATAATAATTGTTTTTTTAATTAATAATTTAATATTCGAAAATAAGTAACAAATTACAAAAACACAGTCGGTAATATCATAAAAAGAAACACGTATTTCTACGTGATTTTGAGCTATTTATTTATAAAATAAATCAATTTGCTGGCAATCTTTCAATTTTCGCCTTTTGTCAAAAAACAATTTGCAGTGTGCCGAGCCAAATCCAAAATAAATCGGCGATTAAATCCATATATATTGTATGTCTTTTCGTAATCCTTTATATTTGCCGTTCAAATTTTATAAACAATGATCAAGATTAGATTACCCGATGGTTCGGTAAAGGAATTCGAACAGAACGCAACACCAATGGATGTTGCCAAAAGCATTAGCGAAGGCCTGGCGAGAAACGTGATTTCCGCTTCCTTCAATGGTACAACTGTAGAAACAGAAACACCTTTAACGACCGACGGTTCATTGGTTTTATATACTTGGAATGATGCTGAAGGCAAGAAAGCTTTCTGGCACTCGACTTCACACGTTTTGGCGCAGGCTTTACAGGAATTATTTCCGGGCGTAAAACTCTCTATCGGGCCTGCGATTGAACGCGGATTTTATTACGATGTAGATTTTGGCGATAAGCCGATCACCGATGCCGATTTCAAGAAAATTGAAGACCGCGTATTGGAAATTGCACGTGAAAAACACGAATTCAAAATGCGTTCGTCTACAAAAGCAGATGCGTTGGCATTTTATAAAGCGGAAAACAATCCGTACAAAATTGAATTGATTGAAAATCTTGAAGACGGCACGATTACGTTCTGCGACCACTCGACTTTCACCGATCTTTGCCGCGGCGGACATATTCCGAATACCGGAATTATCAAAGCGATGAAAATCATGAGCGTTGCCGGTGCTTACTGGCGCGGTGACGAGAAAAACAAGCAGCTGACACGTGTTTATGGCGTTTCTTTCCCGAAACAAAAAGATTTGACGGATTACCTCGAATTGCTCGAAGAAGCAAAACGTCGTGACCACAGAAAATTAGGGAAAGAACTCGATTTATTCGCTTTTTCACAAAAAGTCGGACAAGGTTTACCGTTATGGTTACCGAAAGGCGCTGCGTTGCGCGATCGTTTGGAGCAATTTTTGAAAAAAGCACAAAAGAAAGCCGGATATGAGCAGGTGGTAACGCCTCATATCGGGCAGAAGAATTATACGTGACTTCTGGCCATTATGCGAAATATGGCGCAGACAGCTTCCAGCCAATCCACACGCCTGCCGAAGGCGAAGAGTTTTTGCTGAAGCCGATGAACTGCCCGCACCACTGCGAAATTTACAACAACAAACCTTGGTCATACAAGGATTTACCAAAACGTTACGCTGAATTCGGAACAGTTTACCGCTACGAACAATCAGGCGAATTACATGGATTGACACGCGTTCGCGGATTTACTCAGGACGATGCACACATTTTCTGTACGCCAGACCAACTGGATTCGGAATTCAAGAAAGTAATCGATCTGGTATTGTATGTTTTCGGAAGTTTAGGCTTTGAAAACTTTACGGCACAGATTTCTTTGAGGGATCAGGAAAACCGCGAAAAATATATCGGCTCTGATGAAAACTGGGAAAAAGCTGAAAACGCGATCATCAATGCTGCGAAAGACAAAGGTTTGACAACCGTTACTGAATATGGCGAAGCCGCTTTCTACGGACGAAACTCGATTTCATGGTAAAAGATGCGCTCGGAAGACAGTGGCAATTGGGAACCATCCAGGTAGATTACAACCTTCCGAAGCGTTTCGAACTGACTTACAAAGGTGCTGATAACGAGTTGCATCGACCGGTAATGATCCACCGCGCACCATTCGGTTCAATGGAAAGGTTTATCGCGATTTTGCTTGAACATACCGCAGGAAATTTCCCGCTTTGGCTGATGCCCGAACAGGCTATAATATTGTCTTTGAGCGAGAAATATGAAAATTATGCCAAAAAAGTTTTAGAATTGCTGGAAAATCACGAAATTCGCGCCCTAATTGACAACCGAAACGAAACAATCGGACGTAAAATCAGGGATGCTGAAACGCAGAAATACCCGTTTATGCTGATTGTCGGCGAGGAAGAAGAGAAGAACGGCACCATTTCCATCCGCCGTCACGGACAGGAAGGAAAAGGCAATATCACCGTTTCAATCGACGAATTCGCAACGATTGTCCAGGAAGAAATCGATAAAACATTAAAAACATTTAACGTTTAACTTAAAATTATAAAGTCATAGCAATAAGAAGCAACAAGGGTTATCAACCCAGAGTAGAAAAAAAAGACGCGCACAGGATCAACAACTTGATTCGCGGCGTACAGGAAGTAAGACTTGTAGGTGAAAATATCGAGCCGGGAGTTTTTAAACTTGCCGACGCACTGCGAATTGCCGATGAGCAGGAACTGGATTTGGTAGAAATTTCTCCCAATGCAGATCCGCCTGTATGCAAGATAATGGATTATAAAAAATTCGTTTACGAGCAAAAAAAACGCGACAAGGCTTTGAAAGCCAAATCAACTCAGGTGGTGGTAAAAGAAATCCGTTTCGGACAGGCAGACAGACGAGCACGATTACGAGTTCAAACGCAAAAATGCAGAGAAATTCCTTAAAGAAGGCGCGAAATTAAAAGCTTTCGTTTTCTTCAAAGGACGTTCTATCATATACAAAGATCAAGGGCAAATCCTTTTATTAAGACTGGCTCAGGATCTTGAAGAATTCGGAAAAGTAGAAGCGATGCCGATACTTGAAGGGAAGAGGATGATTATTTTCATCGCACCGAAGAAGAAAAATAGTCCAAAGTGAAAAGTCGAAAGTCTAAAGAATTCTAAGGACTTTCCGACTTTCGACTTTAAACTTTCGACTCACAAAAAGTAAGTAAGTTCAAATTAAATAAATTAGGGAAATTATGCCTAAAATGAAAACAAAATCCAGCGCTAAGAAACGATTCAAAGTGACCGGCTCTGGTAAAATCAAAAGGAAACACGCTTTCAAAAGCCACATCCTGACTAAAAAGTCGAAAAAACGTAAATTAGCGTTGACGCATTCAGCTTTGGTTCACAAAACTGACATGAAGAGCGTTAAAGAACAATTGAGAATCATCTAATTAGTCAAAAGCCTAAAGCCCAAAGTCAAAAGAATTTTCTTTACGACTTTCGACTTTTAACTTTAGACTTATAAATTCTCCGGTTAAAAGATTTAATAACCTTGGAGTACGGCCAATAAGTTCCTTCGATTCAATTCAGGACGCCTGCTACAAAAAAACAACAAAATTATGCCAAGATCAGTAAATTCAGTTGCTAAAAGAGCAAGAAGAAAAAAGATAATGAAGCAAGCCAAAGGTTTCTTTGGTCGTCGTAAAAACGTTTGGACAGTTGCGAAAAACGCAGTAGAAAAAGCAATGACTTATGCCTACCGCGACAGAAAAGCAAAAAAGAGAAACTTCCGCGCACTTTGGATTCAGCGTATCAACGCCGGAGCAAGGTTAGAAGGAATGAGTTACTCTCAATTCATGGGTAAAGTAAAAGCGAACGAAATCGAATTGAACCGTAAAGTTCTTGCCGATCTAGCTATGAACCACCCGGAAGCTTTCAAAGCAATACTTAAAAAAGTAAAATAAACGTTTAACACATTTTTGAACTTACTTACTAAAATCCGCTTTTCACAGCGGATTTTTTTGTGTCCCTTTTTCAGGCACTAAGGCACTCAGCTACTCAGTCACTGTTAGGGCGTTACCCTGTTGCGGAACTTCCCGATAAACCGCAACCAATCTGCCGCAACAGCGTCGGGCTATCCATTCCAAGTCCTCGCATCGCTCCGCCCCTCCGGGGCTCTGCTCGCTGCGGGCTTTCCATTTTTATCCCTAACGCAAACGTTTGAACTGACCACGTAGCATAAATAAATTTCGTATATTGCTCCATTCAAAATCCCCGGAAATGAAAAAGATAGCCATCCTATTCGTGCTCACCACCTTATTCTGCTGTTCAACAGACGAAACCAGCACCATAAGCGAAAACGTCAACGGCAACTGGCGCCTTACCAACTATATCTCTTTAATGGACACGCAGACCATACTCGGCAGCAATGACGTCATTTATCATTTCGATGTCGACAGCAAACGCGTCGTAATCCGTAACTACGTCGAAACCATTTATCCTTTTATAAAAAAAACAGGAAGTTACCCACTTGCGGGCGACAATACGACAATCATCATAGGCGGAAGAAAATATGCTTACGTTATTGTTGATGGTGAACTTAAACTAAGTGAAAATTCAGGTTCCGGAAGACTAACCAATACTCACTTTTGAGCGGTAATCCCTTATTTAATTTTCACTACATTACCTTTCTCAACCGCTACCATCCTGCCCCAATCGGCAATCGCCACCATCACAGGAATCAAAGTCTTTCCAAATTCTGTCAAAGAGTACTCCACTTTCAACGGCGGCTTCGTTGTAAAAACTTCACGTTTCACAATGCCGTCTTCCTCCAGTTGCTTTAACTGAATGCTCAACGTACGTTCGGTAACCACCGGCATGATTTTCCGTAATTCATTGTAGCGCTTCATCCCGTCACGTAAATGGTACAAAATCACCATTTTCCACTTTCCGCCAATAAAGCCCATCGTGATGCTCGTCGTACAAGGATATAATTTATTTTCAACCTTAAACAGTTCATTTTCAAAATCTAAAGCCATAATTTTATGCCTATCCATTTGGATAGTTATTGCAAAGTTATTATACTATACTTAATTTTGCAACTATAATTTTTATAGTACAAATATGAAAGCAATAATCATCAACGAAGCCGGCGGAAGTGACCAGCTTCAATTCGTACAAATTCCGCAACCAATTGCTGCGGTCAATGAAATTTTAGTAAAAGTAAAAGCACTTTCCATTAATCCTGTAGATGTCAAAACCCGCAGTGGCAAAGCCTTCTACACAAAACTAAAAGAAGAAAGCAAGCCGCTGATACTTGGTTGGGACATTTCCGGAATCGTTGAAGCTGTCGGTTCAGAAGTCACCGCTTTCAAACCCGGCGATGAAGTTTTCAGCATGGTCAATTTTCCAGGGCACGGCAACGCTTACGCTGAATATGTCGCTGCACCGGCCAATCAGTTCGCCAAAAAACCAGCCAATATTTCACATGAGGAAGCTGCCGCCGCAACACTTGCAGCTCTGACCGCTTATCAGGTTTTGAAAAAGCATGTAAAATCTGGCGACCACATTCTCATTCACGCAGCGGCCGGTGGCGTTGGGCATTTCGCAGTACAAATCGCAAAAATCATGGATGTAAAAATCGCAGGAACAGCTTCAGCAACAAATTTTGATTATGTAAAATCACTTGGTGCAGATCAGGTAATTGATTACACCAAAACCAATTTTGAAGATGAAATCAATAACCTCGATTTTGTATTGGATTCAATTTCGGGTGAACAACTCGTAAGATCTGTAAGCGTCACGAAAAAAGGCGGCACAGTACTTTCACTTCCGTCGAATGTAATTACTGATGAAGCCAGATGGCTTTCCGAACAAAACGGTGTAAAAGTAGAAGGCCAGCTTGTAGAAAGCAACGGCGAAGACATGAAGCAACTCGCCGAATGGTTAGAAAGCGGACAATTAAAAGCGACCGTTTCAGAAATTTATGATTTCAAAGACATGGCAAAAGCACACGAAAGCATTGAAAAAGCAAAAACACGTGGAAAAATCGTAGTGACGATATAATCTTGATTTCATAAAAAAGGCTTAAGTCCCAGTTACGAAAAAAGCTGAGCCGGGATTTTTTATCGACGAAAACCACGTAAAAATACCTGCTTTTAAAATCAGGTATTTTTACGCATAAACCAGAATCTTTAAAGAACTACATTGTGCGATATTTTTCAAACCAAACCAAACCCCCGAATGGGAAAAGAATCTGCGCTCCCGCAAACCAAAGAAATTATACTTACAGCCCAGGAAAAACTCTTCCGCGAGCAACTGGCTGCACTTCCGATTGATAACAACACCGCGAAGAAGATTGCCCAGATGGTCGCCGGAAAAATTCCGGAAGTCGGAGGCATCGTTTCTGCACTAATTGGTGTATTCTGGCCAATACAGAAGTTTCACTCTGGACCAGATTAAGGAACAAGTAGAAAAATTAGTCGATCAAAAAATCGCCCAAAACAACCTTGAGCAACTAAAAGACAAACTTTTGGGTATCCGAAAATCTGTAAAAGATTACAACCAATTGACTAATCTCGACCAAAGGTTGAATTCGCTCCAGTCGATTGATACCACTATCACGCAATGCATTCCGTCTTTTGTTCATGGCGCACCTGAATCGGCTTTTTCGACTTTTTGGGTCTCGCGCTCTTACATCTTACGATAAGGAGGAAATTTACAATCTACGCAAGGATGAAGCCAATAAAATATTATTGCGAAATAGCGTAATGCTTTACTGCACTTTTGCCCGCGTGGCACTTTCAAGAGTTTATAATGAGCGAATTAACAGCGTTAGCGTAACTTCCTATTTCGGGAACGAACCGGGTAAAAATACAATACTCCACGTTGATGTTGATATGGGGCATTGTAATGGAAATTTATATTCATCGCATAAAACCTATCGGGGTAAAGAATGGAATGACAATACAATCAACGAGCGCAAAGCATACTTTAATGTAGAAGTGCCAAAAGTATGGGACAATATGGTGGCAACTTCCCAATCTGATCTTGGCGATTGGGCTATGGATGCCATTTCGCTTTTGGAAGCAGAGTTTCCATATACTACACAAGAAGGGCTTGCCGAGCTGCAAACTGTCATGAATGAATCGGAATACAAAAAATTTGCAGACGATTACTATCCAAACGAAAGTATCTACAATCATCCGGTTACATCCAGACCGAAAATAACAACTAAAAATACAAGGCCAAGCTTCTAGCTATCGGTCAAACAAATCAAAACGGGGGTTTTGAATGAGAGGAAACCTAACGGACTTCGTGCTATAAAATTACGATTATTATAGCACGAACCGCCTCTCTTAGCAGCTCCTTCACACCTGGGAAATCCATATATTTGTGTTTTAAAATTTACCCAAACACAACAATCCGAATGCCCATTCCTAAAAAATTACTTTCCCGAAAAGACGAAATCACCTCAGATTTCCTTAAACTGGTAGATGTTCATCTTCAGGATTTACTCAACAGGAAAATCAGCCGGAAATTTCATTCGAAAGATTTTGCAGCATTATTGTTCATACATCCGGGACACCTCACCAATACCATAAAACTCACAACCGGAAAATCGCCATGTGACTTTATGGAAGAAGAATCGCCTCCGAATCACAAAAAATGCTGATTGAGACTAAAATGTCAGTCGCTGATATCGGACAGGTTTTTGGTTATGATGAAGCTACGAACTTTACTAAATTCTTCAAAAGTATGGTAGGAATGACGCCATTGCAGTTTCGGAAGCAAAAAGTTAACGATTAATAATGACTTAGAATCTATCTTGCAGCGCAGCGGTCTTGCGTCTTGCAGCGCAGCGATCAATCAGCAAAGCGGTCTCCGGAAAATTCTGAAGAGTACACCATTTTTGAATGCCATTCGGACTGTAACTTTGTGCTGTTAATCTTAAATAACTTAAAAATGACACAGCATAAAATTGCACTCGTAACCGGCGGAAGCCGCGGACTTGGAAAAAACATGGCCTTGGCGCTCGCCAAAAAGAGATTGATGTAATCCTGACTTACAACAGTAAAAAAGATGAGGCTTCGGAAGTTGTTGCCGAAATTGAAAAACTAGGGCAAAAAGCAGCCGCAATACAATTAAGCGTTGATGATTCGGCGGGTTTTGATGCATTCTTTATGAATGTAAAATCGGAATTGCAGTCCACTTTCGGAACTGATAAAATCGATTTTCTTGTGAACAATGCTGGCATTGGACTTTATGCGCCTTACGCAGAATTCACCGAAGAAAACTTCGATACACTAATGAAAATCCACCTGAAAGCGCCATTTTTCCTTTCACAAAAAGCTTTACCGATATTGGCCGATGGCGGCGGAATCGTCAACATTTCAACCGGATTGGCGCGTTTCAGCTTGCCGGGTTATTCCGCTTACGCGACAATGAAAGGCGCGATTGAAACGCTTACAAAATACCAGGCGAAAGAACTCGGTGCAAGAAAAATCCGCGTCAATGTTGTCGCTCCGGGCGCGATTGAAACCGATTTTGGTGGTGGAGTTGTTCGCGATAATGCAGACCTTAACGCACATATCGCATCACAAACCGCTTTAGGCCGCGTCGGACTTCCTGACGATATAGGTAGTGTGGTGGCGTTTCTGTGTACCGATGATGCTAAATGGGTCAACGCGCAAAGAATCGAAGTTTCCGGCGGGCAGTTTTTGTAGTATTCAGTGATCGGTGTTCAGTATTCAGACTACTAATACTGAACATCGAACATTAATATATGTTTGAAATATGTAACTTTGCAAAATGGAAGCAACAGAAACACTAGAAGCATTTTACAAAAACAATTTCATCATTCCGCAATATTTTCACAAAGGAATTGGGCATTTCAATGTATTTGATACCTCAGCCTGTTTTCAGAACGGCAAGAAGAATGTGCAGTACAGCCGGCGCGAATTTTACAAAATCAGTCTGGTACGTGGCGATTATCGTTACCATTATGCCGATAAAAGTATTGCGGTTTCGGGTTCGACGTTGATGTTTCATAATCCGCATGTGCCGTATACATGGGAGTTGACGGCCGGTGAACTTGGTGGCTTTTTCTGCATTTTTACGGATTCTTTTTTGCGGAGAGAATCCGCACAGCGTTAAATGAATTGCCGATGTTTACGCCTGGCGGCATTCCGGCATATCCGCTTACACCTGACGAAGAGGTACAGATAGCTGCAATTTTCAATAAGATGGAAACGGAACTCAACTCCGATTATGCCTACAAATTTGATTTACTGGCGAATCAATTGATGGAACTGGTGCATTTTGCCTTGAAACGCCAGCCTTCAGAAACGATCTACAAACATCCTGATGCGAATTCAAGAATCACCGCGGTGTTTATGGAACTACTCGAAAGGCAATTCCCGATTGAAAGTATTTCACAAAGATTTGCGCTCCGTTCTGCGAAAGATTATGCCGAAGAGCTTTCTGTACACGTCAATCATTTAAACCGTGCCGTGAAAAATACAACCGGGAAAACAACAACTTCTTTAATTGCCGATCGCATTGCCAGTGAAGCCAAAGCATTGCTGCGCCACACGAATTGGAATATTGCAGAAATTGGCTACAGCCTCGGTTTCGAGGAAGCCTCACATTTCAACAATTTCTTTCGTAAGCAAACTACGCTCACGCCTTCCGGATTTCGAAATGTTTGAATTTCGTAATTATTGGTTTGAATCCGGTTAACCCGAACGCTTCAAACGAAACTAATTTTGCTTCATAATTAAAATACTTATTATGAAGACACAAACTAAAACATGGTTTATCACCGGCGCCTCAAAAGGCCTCGGGTTAGAATTAGTAACCCAGCTTTTGGCAAAAGGCGAAAATGTGGCTGCGACCAGCCGCAATAAGAGTGAACTTGAAAAATTGGTTGGCGAAAACCAAAATTTCCTGCCGCTCGAAATGAATTTGGTTGATGAAGCTAATGTCGCCAAAGCGATTTCAGCAACTATCGAAAAATTTGGAAATCTTGACGTTGTTGTGAATAACGCCGGCTATGGATTATTTGGCGCTGTTGAAGAATTGTCAGATACCGAAGCACGCCAGAATTTTGATGTGAATGTCTTCGGTTCTTTGAACGTTATCCGCCAGGCATTGCCGCATCTTCGCAACCAAAAATCGGGACACATTTTTAATATTTCGTCGATCGGCGGCTATTTGGGGAATTTTCCGGGATTCGGAATTTACTGCGCCACTAAATTTGCGGTAATCGGATTTACTGAAGCACTTGCCGAAGAAGTAAAGGATTTCAATATCAATGTGACCGCAATTCTTCCGGGATATTTCCGCACGAATTTCCTTAATCCGGATTCTTTGTCAATTCCGAAAAATCAAATTGACGCCTACCAATCGACACGCGATTCGCAGGAATTACACGAAAAAACCATCAACAACAACCAGCCCGGAGATCCGGTAAAAGGTGTCGCTGCGATTATTGAAACAGCTGCCGCAGAAAATCCGCCTTTGCATTTATTCCTGGGAAGTGATGCTTACGCTTTGGCAAAAAACAAAATCGAAAGCATGACTTCAGAGTTGGAAGAATGGAAGAAAGTTAGTGTTTCAACTGATTTTTAAGCCAAATTAAAAAGCCGCAGATTCAAAGATTAAATCAGTGAATCTGCGGCCTTTTTATTCTTTTAATCTACTCGAAAACCTCTAAATTCTCACCGTCAAAACTGGCAAAAACCATGCTTGGATAAGAATCCTGATGGTACATATTGCCGCGTGAATCGATGGCAATCGCACCTGCGAAACCGTCGTATTCTTTTAATTCTGCGAAAGTTTTATCGTATGCCTCTTTGAGCGAAAACCCATCTGTCACACGCGTTACGATTTTTGCCGCAGTGGCGTTACTGACGATATCCTCGCCTACTCCGGTTAAGCTTACACCGCAAAAATGGTTGGCATAATTTCCGGCAACGGTAGCGGAATCAGATATGCGTCCCGGAATTTCAAAACCTTTTCCGCCTGTTGAAGTGGCAACTGCAATTTTTCCGTTTTTATCCAAAGCGACACACCCGACAGTTCCGGTTCTGCCTGCTTTTAATTTGGCTTCGTATTCTTCCCGCCGTTGCGGAATTTCAGTTGAAAACGCTTCAAATCCGTGCTTTCTGGCGAAATTTGTGGCACCACTTCCGCCTAAAACCTTATCGTCATAATCCTGTAAAACCTTCGCAACCTGAATTGGGTTTTTGGTTTCTTCAATATTAATGACACCGCTCATTTTAGACGTTGAGCCGTCCATCAAAGCAGCGCTCATGCGGATTTTCCCGTCGCTTTGAATTTGCGAACCGGTTCCGGCGTTGAAAAGCGCATCGTCTTCCAACGCTGAAACGGCGAAAACTACAGTTTCGAGTGCAGAATGTGTTTTCAGGAATTCATGCGAATCTTTTACAATACGCTCTAAAGCCTGTTGCTTGGCAACTTTAGTTTCGTGGTTGGTGGATGATTCTGAGAAAAAACCGCCGTGGATAATTACTTTCATGGTACAGGGTTCTGGGTATAGGGTTTAAGTTCCCTCGACTGCGCTCGGGATGGCAATCCAAAATTATTAACTATTCATTATTAATTAATCCGTAGGTTGTTTGAGTTCTTCAGCATATTGCGAAGACCGGATGTGCATTTTGTGCGACTCAAGATTGTAGGTATCATACATGCTCATAACGTGCGTTACAAGGTGTGCGATGGAAATCGGCTGCCCTAACTCCACTTCTGTAAGATTCGTGTCTTTGATTTCACGGCCATCAACTAAAATTACCAGTCCTGAGCCAATTGCCTCCATTTCAGAATTATTGGTAATCAGCAAACCGGTATCTTCTCCAAGACCAATTCCGAGCACTTTCGGATTTCCCACAACTGCCTGGAATAACCTTCCGATTCTGCCGCGTTGCACGAAATGCGTATCGATGATCACGCCGTCGATCAAACCAAGTCCGCTTGTGATTTTCACTTCGCCTTTCAGCAAAGCCTCACTGCTGCTGCCCTGGTAAATCATATTGTTAGAAGCTGCGGCAGCTCCGGCTGAAGTGCCTGCGTAAATGAATTCTTCGTTATGGTATTTATCGAGAATGATGTCGTGGAATTCCGTTCCGCCCAAAATTGACGTTAATCGCAATTGATCGCCGCCCGTGAACATTACTACATCTGCGGCTTTCAGTCTTTCGAGAACTGCAGCATCGCTGGCCTGTTCACGTTTTTCAATATGTAAGACATCAACGTTTTTAGCACCTAAATAATGAAGAGCTTTTACGTATTCGGGCCAATTTCGCGTGGTATTTTGGAAGCTGTTGTGATAACTTCAATGCGGGAATCCTGCTTGTGTTTCGATTCGTTTAATATCCTTTTAAGAATGCCTGTTTCAAAAAAATTCAGGTTATTGGCAACATTTTTATCGAGGTCGGTCTCAGTAAAACTGCCTTTGTCAACGGCACCGCCGATTATAATCAATTTTCCTTTTATCTTCATTTTGTAAAAATATACAAAAACTTAAAACTCGCAATTTTAGCCTGATTTATTTTTGAAAATTTTACCACCCGAAAATATATTCCACATTTAATTGAATAAATTTTGATTAGTTGGTTAAAAAAATTATTTTAGTTGCATTATATTCTGAATATTTTAACAAATTCGATGTTGATTTGCAATTCTCAATATCGAATTCAGAAGTAAGCCATTTACAATCAATGCATTAAAACAAACCACCAAGAACTAACTTTCCAAAACTTTATGAAAATACTAAAAGTGCAGGCGCTTCGCAGCCAATATCTGGAGCGTCCAAAGAAAAAAATTAATCCAGATGCGCCTTGACCTGGAAGAAATGGAACAATCTCCAACCAATAAAATTCCGGGCTTCAAAGAGCGTATTGAAAAAATGTTCCCTACAATGTATGAGCACCGTTGTTCCGAAGGTGTTCCGGGCAGATTTTTCCACAGGATTGAACGCGGTACCTGGATGGGACATGTCATTGAACATATCGCTCTTGAAATCCAGACGCTTGCCGGAATGGAAACCGGTTTCGGAAGGACGCGCGAAACTAAAACACCGGAATCTATAACGTAGTTTTCAGTTATACAGAAGAAAATGTCGGTATGTTCGCTGCCGAAAGCGCCGTACATATTGCCGAAGCGCTCATTGCCGGAACACCATATGATTTAGATGCCGATATTCAAAGAATGCGTGAAATCAGGGAGCGCGTTCGCCTCGGCCAGAGTACCGGAAGTATCGTTGAAGAAGCCGTTGCGCGTGATATTCCGTGGATTCGTTTAGGCACCAATTCTCTTGTACAATTAGGATATGGTGTCAATCAGATGCGTTTCCAGGCGACCATTACGCAAAAAACGAGCAGCATCGCGGTAGACATCGCCTGTAATAAGGAAGAAACCAAACGCATGCTCGACAATGCGTCGATTCCTGTGGCGAGCGGCAGTATTTGTGTTGATGAAGAAGATTTGAAAAATACAATCGATAAAATTGGGTATCCAATCGTATTGAAGCCACTCGACGGCAATCACGGAAAAGGCGCTTCCATCAATGTAAAAACCTGGGAAGATGCGGTTGAAGGATTGGCCTACGCCCAAAAATACAGCCGACGCGTGATTGTCGAAAAATTCATCACCGGATTTGATTTTCGTGTGTTGGTGATTGACAATAAGCTTGTCGCCGCTGCGAAAAGAGTTCCGGCACACGTAGTTGGTGACGGAAGAAGCACGATCCAGCAATTGATTGACGTTACGAATCTAGACCCAAGACGTGGTTACGGACACGAAAATGTATTGACACAAATTGACATCGACCGGGATTCGCTTGATTTGCTTGAAAAACTCAATTATACTGTTGAATCTGTCCCGAATCAGGGCGAAACTGTTTATCTAAAGTCAACCGCAAATTTAAGTACTGGCGGCACTTCCGTGGATGTTACCGACATGATGCACCCCGAAAATATTTTCCTTTGTGAAAGGATTTCAAGGGTTATTGGCCTCGACATTTGCGGTGTAGATATCATGGCAGAAAATCTTACACAGCCATTAAAAGAAAATGGCGGCTGTATATTAGAAGTCAATGCTGCTCCGGGATTCAGGATGCACCTCGCGCCTTCTGAAGGTTTGCCGAGGAACGTCGCTTCACCGGTAATCGATATGTTATACCCTCCGGGAAAACCAAGCCGTATTCCAATTATAGCGGTTACGGGAACCAACGGAAAAACTACAACGACAAGGCTTTTGGCGCACATCGTAAAAAATAACGGTTATAAAGTCGGCTTTACCACTTCAGACGGTATTTACATCCAAAACCACATGATGGAGAAAGGCGATACGACCGGACCAATCAGCGCCGAATATATCCTGAAAGATCCAACAGTAGAATTTGCCGTACTTGAAACCGCACGTGGTGGAATTTTACGTTCCGGATTGGGTTTCAGCCGTTGCGATATTGCCGTAATTACCAATATCCAGGAAGACCATTTGGGCTTGAGCGACATCCATACACTTGACGATTTGGCACGTGTAAAAAGCACTGTCGTGAAAAGCGTCAAGAAAGACGGTTGGGCGATTTTGAATGCCGAAGACGAACATTGCGTCAAAATCGGTGAAGAACTGAATTGCAACGTCGCTTATTTCAGCATGGACGAGGAAAACCCTCTGATTAAAAAATTGTCAAAAGAAGGCAAAATTGTCTGCGTCTACGAAAATGGTTTCATCACTGTGAAGAAAGGCGAATGGAAAATCCGCGTTGAAAGGGCGACGCACGTACCTTTAACATTAGGCGGAAAAGCCAAATTCATGATTGCGAACGCACTAGCTGCGACACTCGCTTCCTATTTATGGGGATTTAAAACCGAAGACATCAGTCTTTCGCTGCAGACATTCATACCGAGCGTGGCGCAAACACCGGCCATATGAATATTTTCGAGTTCAGGAAATTTAAGGTTTTAATTGATTTCGCGCACAATCCAGCCGGTTATCGCGGTGTCCAGGATTATCTGAGCAGTGTCGAGGCCAACAAAAAAATCGGCATCATTGCCGGTGTCGGCGACCGTCGCGACGAAGATATCAAGGAATGTGCAAAATTGGCCGGAGAAATGTTCGACCACATTATCATCCGCAGGAAAAACACCTGCGCGGCAGAACAGAAGAGGAAATCGTCAATCTGATTCTCGAAGGCATCTCCGAATCAGGAAGAAATGTCACTTACGAAATCATCACTAAAGAAATTGATGCAATCAAACATGCCATCAATATCGCTGAAGAAGGCACTTTTATTACCGCTTTGAGCGATGTCGTTACAAATGCTATCGAAATCGTACAGCAATATTTAGACAAGGAAAACGAAGGCGGTTCGCTGTAAATTTTTCTTTAGATTGTAACAAAGGACAATGTTAACAGACTGATTAATCTGTTGGCGTTGTCCTTTTTATTTACATTTGCCACCAGATTACAACTTTATATGTTTTCATAAAAACCAACCGATCATGACTAAAAAAATCACATTTGTTGTTAGCTTTTTTATCGCTGTTTCCGCTTTCGGACAAAACAAAAAAATATCACTGGAAGATGCTGTAATGCAACAGCAACGGCTTTTTCGTGCTGATAAAATGTTGGGATTTCAATGGATTCCTGAAACGAATAAATATGTTTACCTCGCTGACAATGCGCGGAAACTGATGACCGCGAATTCAGCAGATTTGAAAGCCGTGGAATTGGTGACATTAGCTGATTTGAACAAAGCAGTTGGCGCAGATTTAAGAATTTCGCGGGCATTCAATGGAAAAATGCTTCAACTTTCGTAATCGCAAGCGGGAATAAATATTATGAATATAACTTCGTTTCAAAGTCTGGGAAATTAATCGCTGAATTAAGCGAAACTGGCGAAAATGCAACTCCTGATGACAATCTGAATAACATCGCCTACACCGAAAAAAACAACCTTTTCATCCTGAAAAACGGGCAAAAAATTGCAGTGACGAACGAAACTGACGAAGACATTGTTTCGGGGCAATTTTTCGCAGGAATGAATTCGGAATCACAAATGGTATTTTCTGGTCGCCAAATGCAAACTTCTTAGCTTTCTACCAAAAAGACCAACGCGAAGTGGCAGATTATCCGTTGCTTGATATCACAGAAACTCCGGGAAAATTACAGAATATCAAATATCCGATGATTGGGCAAAAAAGTGAAAAACCTAAAGTTGGTATTTATAATTTGGCTTCGGGAAAAACGGTTTTTATTTCGCCTAAAGGCAATGTCGACGATTACCTGACCAATCTTTCCTGGACGCCTGACGAAAAATTCGTAGTTATCGCAGAACTGAATCGCGGACAAAATGATATGCATTTAAATGTGTATGACGCGGATTCCGGCGTATTTGTAAGAACATTACTGGAAGAGAAAAGCGACAATTGGGTTGAGCCGGAACATCCTGCATTCTTCCCAAGTAAAAAATCGAATAATTTTGTTTGGATCAGTGAAACGGATGGCTTCAATAACCTTTATTATTATTCGATTGACGGAAAACTCATTAAAAAACTGACGCAGAATAAATTCATCACACGTGATATTTTGGGCGCAAATGCTGCCGGAACTGAAATTTATTTTTCTGCGACAGGCGCAAATCCCACGAATTTACTGGCTTACAAAGTTGATTTGAAAGGAAAGCAGACTTTAATTACAAAAGACGAAGGAACACACTTAGTCGCGATCAGCACTGACGGGAATTGGGTTTTCGATGAATATTCGAACCATACAACACCTTCAAAATCTTTATTGTATGATAAAAATCTAAAAGCGAAAACACTTCTCGAAAGTACCAATAAATACGACGGTTACGTAATGGGCACTTCCGAAGTGAAAACCATCAAATCTGCAGACGGAACAACAGATTTATACACAAGACTTATCAAACCAAGCAATTTTGACGCTTCGAAAAAATATCCGGTTTTGGTTTATGTTTATGGCGAGCCGCACGCGCAATTGGTAACGAATACTTTCCTTGACGGCGCGAATTTATGGATGTACTGGATGGCAGAACAAGGCTATCTCGTTTTTACCGTTGACGGACGCGGTTCTGACAATCGCGGCGTGGCTTTTGAAAGTGTCGTTCACGGAAAATTGGGCGTTAACGAAATCGACGACCAGATGAAAGGTGTCGATTATTTGAAATCTTTGCCTTATGTTGACGGCAATCGTTTGGCTGTTCACGGCTGGAGTTTCGGCGGATTCATGACGACTTCAATCATGCTTAGAAAACCAGATGTTTTTAAAGTTGGCGTTGCGGGCGAGCTGTAACCGACTGGAAATATTATGAAGTCATGTACGGCGAACGTTATATGGACACGCCGGCAGAAAATCCAAAAGGATTTGAGGAAGCCAGTACGTTGAATTATGTCAACAATCTCAAAGGGAAATTACTTTTGATTCACGGGACAAGCGACGATGTCGTGGTGATGCAGAACAATTTTTCTCTGATTAAAAAATTCGTCGAAGCCGGAAAACAGGTTGATTTCTTCGCTTATCCGATGCACAAGCACAATGTAATCGGTAAAGACCGCGTGCATTTGATGACGAAGGTTTTGAATTATGTAATTGAAAATAATAAGTAATTTTTAATTGAAAATGGATAATTGAAAATGAATTAAGGTTAATCAACACTGATTTATAAAATAAAAGCCGGAATAGTTCCGGCTTTTTTTATTCGTAATTTGAATTGTCAATTATCAATTAATTAAGTTTTCTGCTTCTTTTTTCTTGCCGCCGGAAACAATACATTATTAAGAATCAGCCTGTAACCCGGTGAGTTTGGGTGCAGGTCTAAAACTGTCGGTGCATCGCCAACGCGGTGTTGGTAATCTTCGGGATCGTGTCCGCCGTAATAGGTGAACATTCCCTTTCCGATTTGACCATGGATGTAACGCGCTTCGCCATTGATTTGGTTTTCGGCCATTACCAGCACATTTGACTTTATCAAATCGCTGTTGAAAGCGGTGGTTTGCCCCATAAATCCCTTTACAAGCATTGTATGATTCTGGCAAAGCATGCTTGGAATAAGATCCCATTTGGCGGAAAAATCCATTAGCGTGAAATAATCTTTTTCCATCGGCACATTTGTACGTTTTGTAGTCATGTCGATATCCGAGAATTCATAAACAACCGGGTTTCTTTCGAGAATATAATCCTTAAAAGCGAATGTTTTTGAGTAATCTATTTTTGATTGGTAATTGCCTTCGCTTGCGTCGCCATCGAACATCGGTTCGCAGATATCGACACCATCTGCGGAAAGCGCAATATCGAAACTGTCGGTTGCGGAACACATGGCGAACATGAATCCGCCGCCAATCACGAAATCACGTATTTTTTTCGCAACAGCGAGTTTTTCTTCAGAAACTTTGGCATAACCTAATTTTGCGGCAAGTGCTTCGGCGTCTTTTTTCTGCTCGATATACCATGGGGAATTTCTGTTAGAGCCGTAGAATTTTCCGTATTGGCCGGTAAAATCCTCGTGATGTAAGTGCAGCCAGTCGTATAACAACAAACCGTCAGACAACACTTCTTCGTCATAAATCGGCGTAAACGGAATTTCTGCATATGTCAAAACCAAGGTCACCGCATCGTCCCACGGCTGTTTGCCTTTTGGCGTATAAACCGCGACTTTCGGCGCTTTTTCGAGTACTACTGTTTCCATATTTTGAGACGGACTTGAAATTTCCTCAAGGATCGAGTTCGCTTCACCATCGGAAAGCACTTCTGAAGTCACGCCGCGGATCTGGCATTCCTTGCGGATTTCGGGTGCGTCAGGAAGCAGGAAAGAACCGCCGCGGTAATTGAGCAGCCAACTTGCCTTGTATTGTTTGTCCAGGCACCAATAGGTGATTCCGTAGGCCTTGAGGTGATTTTGCTGCGCTTCGTCCATCGGCAATAAAATAAACGATGCACGTGCCATTAATCCGAAGAAAAACAGCAGCAAAAAAAGAAAATATTTAGATTTTATCACTTTCATTTTCAATGCTTAATTTGATTTCGAAGATAATGCAATTACGACCTATCATCAAACATAAAATTTGTTAAATATGTTTTTGCGATTTGTATAAAAATATTTAAAATCAGACCCGAAAATTTCATTTTCCGTCGTAGTTATTAACAATTCACAAGAAATCCTTAACAAATTGTTAATGCAAAAGAACTTATGTTACTGATATTGTGCTTAAATTTGTAGCCTGTTTATTCTAAAATAAAACCTATGAAAACAATTTTACACAGAAGTATCATTCAAACAGTTGCTTTGATTATGCTT
The DNA here is from genome assembly GCF_051373205.1 of Flavobacterium sp. 3HN19-14. NCBI lineage: Bacteria > Pseudomonadati > Bacteroidota > Flavobacteriia > Flavobacteriales > Flavobacteriaceae > Flavobacterium > Flavobacterium sp. 3HN19-14. Next base: position 1,801,196 of record NZ_JBPPZT010000001.1, on the reverse strand, counting down.
TGCTTTGTTTCGACAGTAAGTTTTGCCCAGACGCCTTATGCGATGAGCAACGGGACTTACACGCAGGATTTTGCGAACATTGCCAACACAACTAATTTCGGCAACAGCTTTGCCGGAAGCGGTACAGACGACAATCCTTATGGTGTGGCGGTTGCTCCTTAACGGCACTTCCTAATGCACCTAACCAGGTTACTGTATTCCAGACGGGTACAAGTGGCGGCGTGCAAAGAGGTACAGGAAATATTGTTTTACTGGCGACGGGAAGTACTACCAATGCGGCCGCTTTTGATTTATATCTTGATTTTACCGGCAGGAATGCGGGAACAATTACATTAGATTGGGCACAACTGAGTAATCCCGCAGGAAATCGTGGTTCGACCTTTACATTGCAAACCAATACAGGAACATCAGGTGCTTTTGTGATTTTACCGGGTTCAAGCGTTTCTGTAGTAAATGGTGTTGCATCAAGCGGAACGCTTACTACGATTGCACTTCCGGCAGGGTTTAATAATAAAGCTGACGCAAGAATCAGGTTTTATCTGAGCACTGACAACGCGGTTGGAACTACCGGTAACAGGCCTAAGTTTTCAATTGATAATATTGCCGTTACCTCAACTTTAATTGGTGCGACTCCGGTGATTACGGTTGACCCGACGACTTTACCTCCGATTGGTTGTCCGATAGGCGATCACGCAGTTTCATCGACCAATATCACCGTAAATGGACCGATCTTAACAGCAACAATATTGTGGTAACTGCACCACAGTATTGGGAGGTGAGTTTAGACAGTACCAACTGGTCAACAAGTCTAAACATCGCTCCGGTTTCCGGAGCAGTGACCAATATAACAGTATATGCCCGTTTTTCTCCTATCCTCCCGGGCAGTTTTGGCGGCGACATCACTTTTGCATCATTAAATGCAGTAACGAAAACAGTTGCTGTAATTGGTACAGTGTATGTCGATAACTTATACGAATCAACGATTACAGAAAATCCGGCTTTTGTATATACGACCAATATTCCATATGCTGATTATCAATCGGCAGACATTACCGCTGCCAACAGCGTTGAAGTGGCAGGTTTTACGATAGTTGATGATGCATCAGGTGACCCTTCTAACCTCGACGGCGCTTCAACAACGCTGAACAGTATTACTTTTTCGCTTAGCAATTTTGCCATGTTGCAAAAAGTGGCACTTTATGATGGTGCGACAGAATTAGGTGAAGTGAGTGCTGCAGCCACAGTTAATTTCTCAGGACTCACTTTAACTGCTGTTGACAACGGAACTAAAAATTTCACATTACGTGCTACATTTAACACTACGGTGACCGACCATAGCAATTTCCAATTCACGATAACCAACGTGACTTACGATCCTAATGGTTCAGGTTTTACAGGCACAGACGCAGGTGGTGCATCGTCTAATATTGCAGGAAATAACAACAAAATCAGTGTTACTGCTTCAAAAATCGTTTACGGTGTGAATGCAGCTACATCGGTTGTAAATGTTGCAATGACACCTTCACCAACAGTAAGAGCACTTGATGCGAACAATAACCTTGACTTAGATTACACATCTGACGTCAATATTACTTCAACTGGTACATTGGCAGTTACTCCAACAACGGTAAATGCTGTAGCCGGTGTGGCAACTTTTTCTGCTTTAACGCACACACAATCAGGTTTAGGATTACAGATTACGGCTTCTTCCGGGGCATTCACGCCTATTGCGAGTGCACTTTTTGATGTTTACAATCCGATTTTTGTCAACCAGATTACAGCTACGAATCCAAGTGCGTTGAATCCGTTTACAACAGGACAAATTGTTGATACGAATTTAACCGTTTCCGGTATCGGAAGAAGTGCTGCCTTAACTGCAGTTTCTGCCGCCGATCGTTATGCCGCAAGCGGATTCAATACTCCTTCTTATGATGCAACCAGGTATTTTGAGTTTACAATCACGCCGAATCCGGGTTATGAAATTGACTTTTCAAATTTCATCTACACAGGCCAGGCTTCAGGTTCGAGACCGACAGCTTTTTCTTTCCGTTCAAGCGTAGACAACTATGCTTCTGAAATTGGAACGCCAGCTGCGGTTGGCGCTAACATCAGCCTTGCCGCGGCAGCTTACCAGGATATCGCCGCACCAATTACTTTCCGTATTTACGGTTATGGAGCAAGTGCAGCTGGTGGAACATTCAGTGTGAATGGATTTACTTTTAACGGAAGCGTCACGGTGAGTCCGATTGCATCGATTTCGGCTTTGCCAAGCAACATTACCACACTTGATTATTTTGTAAATGCAGGCCTTCGGCAGCGCAATCTTTCAATATCAATGCTGCAAGCCTTAACCCGACGGCAGATAATATTACCATCACAGCTACCGGAAATTTTGAAGTTTCGACAGACAATGCCACATTTTCAAGCAGTACAACATTGGCTTACACCGGCGGGGCGATTAGCAACATTCCGGTTTATGTACGTACAATCGCTAGTTTAGGAGTTGGCACTTATACCGGCTCAGTTGCCCTGAGTGGCGGAACTGCACCAACAGCTACGGTAAATCTGGAGGGAATTGTAAGAACGCCTTTTACTGTACCTTATACAAACAGTTTCAGGACACAGGCTGTCGTGAACGATGCTGTTGCGCAAGGTTTCGTAATCAACAATACTACATTCAATCTGACAGGATATGAATTGATTGCCAATGGCGGTTATATTGAAACACCAACGATTGATTTTACGCAATTGAGCACCATGCAGGTGGCGTTCTCTTCGGCTACATTTAATGGTATTACAGGACAGACACTTCAGTTGCAGATTTCTACTGATAATGGAGCGAATTATACGCCGTTAGCAACATTTGTTTTACCATCTGCTACTTTTGTGGTGTATAAAACGAATATCGATTTTGCTTCATATCCTTCTGTAACAGGAAAATTGAGGGTACAGATGACTGCCGGAACCAACACTTCGCGTTTCCGTGATTTTTATATCTTGAATACTACAACATGGAATGGCACTTACCTGGTCAAATGGTACGCCAAATGCGAATGTAATTGCTACAATTGAAGGCGATTATTCTTCATTATCGAACGGACCGATTACCGCTAAAAACCTTACGGTTACAACCGGAAATGTCAGCATCAATTCAGGTGACACCATGCATCTTGAAGATGAACTTACCGTAAATGGCGGAACTGTTACTTTTGACAATAATGCCAACCTGATTCAGGTAAATACTGCCACGAACACCGGTAACATTACGATGGAAAGAGACGCCAGCATGCGACGTCTTGATTATGTTTATTGGGGATCTCCGGTTACTGGGCAATTGTTGTCATCGTTCTCACCACTGACCGTCACGAACAGGTTTTACGAATTTAACGAAGCTACGCACGCTTTTGCAGCGGTTGATCCTGCCGTTACGAGTTTTGCACTTGGAAAAGGATATTCTATCAGGGCGCCGAATAATTTCAATACATCAATCCAGACCTTTTTAGGTTTCTTTGCAGGTGTTCCTCATAACGGAACTGTAAATGTTGCTGTAACGAAAACCGGACAAGGATATAACTTGATTTCGAATCCTTATCCGTCGCCAATCAGCGCGACTGCTTTCGCGACTGCGAACCCAACTATCGGTACGCTTTACTTCTGGACACATACCAACCAGGTGGCGGCTTCAGGAGCGAATTATGCTACATTCAACGGAACTGGTGCTGCTTCTGCCAACGGAAGCGCTATTCCGAACGGAACCATCCAAATCGGGCAAGGTTTCCTTGTAAAAACTCCTTCTGCGCAAAATGTAGTTTTTAATAATGCAATGCGCGTCGATAACCACCAGAACCAATTCTTCAGAGACGGCAATACGAATACAGACAAAAGCCGTCTTTGGTTAAATTTAAGCAATGAAACTGAGCCTTTCAGTCAATTATTGGTAGGTTACATCGATGGTGCTACCAATGATGTTGACGTTCAGTTTGACGGTAAATTACTTGAAACTGAGAAAAGTGCGTTATACAATCTTATTGGTGATGAAGGTTTCGTAATTCAGGGGAAAGCCACTCCATTCACCGCAACAGATGTTGTTCCGTTAGGATTCAAGGCTATTGCTGATGGTAATTTCACAATTACAATGGGCAGATTTCGACGGGCTTTTTGCAGAAGGACAAGACATTTTCCTGAAAGATAACGTTACCGGAATCACACACAACATCAAGGAAACGCCTTATACATTTGCAACTGTTGCCGGAACCTTCAACAACCGTTTTGCAGTGATTTACCAAAACAGTACGCTTGGTGTTGACCAGCCTTCGCTTGATGCCAGCAACATTGTGATTTTCAAACAAAATAATGCGTTGAATATCAATTCCGGCGCTTCTGTAATGCAGAGCGTTAAGGTTTTTGATATTCGTGGCAGAATGGTTTACGAAAACAAAATTGTCAATGCTTCAACTGCCGTTGTAAACCTTAATGTTGCACAACAGGTTTTGGTTGTACAGATCACTTCTGATGATAATAAAACCGTAAGCAAGAAATTCGTTTTCTAAACTGCTTTACAATTCTTACAAAACCTCTTACCTGATTGTAGATAAGAGGTTTTTTCATGGATTTATACTTTACATTAACAATATCTTCACGGTTTAAATTTTAACAATTTGAGATTTAGATTTAACTTTGCAGGAAATTCAAAAAAATAATCTATGAAATCATTTTTACTTAAAAACAAGTATAAGTTTCTGATGTTTTGCGTGGCTTTCTTAAGCGTGCAAAATACAGCCTGGTCGACAGGAGTGGACTTATAACTTCGGCACCGGCACAGGCTCATTTACCTCGAGCACTGCTTCGACATCATTTTTACCAACGCCAACTTCGGGTACATCGAGGGTGAGGGTTGGAACCGAATCCTGGTTCATTTGTACTTGCCAATCCGGGTCTCGCGGCTTTAGGCGCTGACAGTGAGCTTCAGTTTACGTCTAACACAGGTTCAACATCGACTTCTAAATTTTCAATTTACGATTATGTTACCGCTAATAAAGGTTACGTAAAATTCAAAATCGCTTTTAATGGCGGAACCAACGGCGTTTACAATTTTTCATTGGGTGATGGCGCTACTTTCAGCGATAATAACGCGGTAGCTACTTCACAGGTTTTTGCAGGATTGAGATGGAGTTTAGGCGCATCAAATGCCGTAACTTACAATGTATTGAACGCCGGAACATACGGCACAACCGGGATTTCCAACCCGACGACATTATTCGTTCAAAATACTGCTACGGTTTATCAGGTAGAGATTTACGCGAATAACAGCAATGCTTCTACAAATTATACCAGAAGCTCAACAAGCTACAGCCTTCCCGCAGATTCATGGGATTTATGGGTTGACGGGACAAGAGTCGGCACCGCATTGGCTTCAGGACAGCTTGCCAACAATGCCAATTTCGATTCATTCGCTTTCAACCACCAGGTGAGCGCTACTACGCCCGGAACGGTATACTTAGACGACATCCAATATGCCAATCTATTGCCATCGAATGCAGCGCCAACCGCAACAGCCGGAATTTCAGGAACTGCAACTGTAGGACAGACTTTGACGGGTTCGCATACATATAATGATGCTGACGGAGATTTAGAAGGCACATCGACTTACAGATGGTTACGCGCCGATAACGGCTCGGGATTGAATGAAGCTGCGATTCCGGGTGAAACTGCAACAACTTACCTGCTCGGTTTAGCCGATGCCGGAAAATTCATCAGGTTTGGCGTGACGCCTGTGGCTGCAACAGGGGCATCTCCGGGAGCGGAAGTTTACAGTTCGTATGTTCGTTCCGATCAGCACCGGAAGCAATTCACTTTCGACCATTACTGCAGATTTGGGCTTTACGCCAACATCCAACGTGAATTACCTTTCCTACATCGGAACTGACGTAACAGGGACAAGCCTTGAAGTTGCGAAATTCAACCTGAATGATGTAACAGGCGCTCCGGATGACACGCTTTCAACAACTTTAACTGCGCTTTCTTTTTCGGTTTCAGGATATGAGCAATTCGAAAAAATCGCTTTATATGATGATACGAATACTGAAATCCAGGAAGTGGCTTCGGCTGCTGCAATTAATTTCACAGCATTGACCATTACTGCTGCTTCGGGAAGCTCAAAAAGCTTTTCCGTCAGAGCGACTTTCAAAACTATCGTTACAGATAATGTTCAGCCACAATTGACCATCACAGCTGCAACGGCCGATTCTAACGGTTCATTTTTTGCAGATGCGAATGCCGGCGGTGCAAGTTCGTCAACGTCGAATAATGACAATAAAATTGAAGTCACTGCGACAGCTTTGCAATTCGTTCAGGATGCTACCAACACAAATGTTGATGTAAATATGGTTCCTGCACCAACTGTAAAAGCAATCGATACCAATTCAAATATAGATCTTGATTTCACAGCTACTGTAAGCATTACTTCTACAGGAACGCTTGCAAGTACTCAAAACGTCAACGCGGTAAATGGAATTGCTGCTTTCCCGGCAATTAATCATTCTGTCGTACAAAACGGCGTTCAGTTGACGGCTGCTGCGAGTGGACTTTCAAACGCAACTTCCGCTTTGTTCAATATAACTGTTCAGGAAGCAGGAGAATTATTGTTTGAAGAAAACTTTAATTTTTCAGGTGTATTAACGGCTAACGGATGGACACAGATTGCTGCCATTGCCACCAATCCTATTTCAACAACAACCGGTTTGTCTTACACTGACTACGGTTCTACAAATGTCGGAAACGCTGCTGCGATGACAACAGGTCAGGACGTTTATCATACTTTCACTTCTCAGAATCCGGAAGCGGGAACAATTACAACTTATTATGCAACTGTAGTTGCTGTGCTTACGCCAACAACCGGTGGTGATTATTTCATGACTTTGGGAGAATCTTCTACGTTTGCAGGTTCAGCAACTTTCAGAGGAAGATTGTATGCCAAACAGGGAAGTTCAGCTTCTAAAGTAGTTTTTGGTATCGCGACTTCTACGACTCCGGTGAGTTATGACACTACAGAATATGACATCAACACGCCTATCTTATTGGCTGTGAAATATGTGTTTTCTGCAACAACTTCTACCGCTTATCTTTACGTAAATCCATCTGTTTATTCAGAACCTGCGGTAGCCAGTGCCAGTAATTCAATCGCTTCAACAGTGGCTGTCGGATTAAATGCAATCGTTTTAAGACAAGGTAGCGCTGCTGCTGCACCAACCATTCAGGTTGACGGCGTTCGTGTGGCAACCAATTGGGGTGCGGCTTTAGGAAATCCGCAATATGGAAGCAATGCTAACATCACAGCCGGAAATTACAATTCTGTAAACGTCCTTGGCGGAACACTTACTGCAACCGGTTCAGTTACGGTAAATAATGCCATTACTGTTCAGGGAAGCGGTGATTTCATCATCCCTAACAATACCAATTTGATCCAGAAAGGTGCTGTCAATAACAATTCAGGGAACATCACCGTAAAAGAGATGCGTTGATGAAACGCCTTGATTATGTATACTGGTCTTCTCCGGTTGCCGGACAGGATTTGAAATTGTTCTCTCCATACACTGTATCGACAGTAAATGCACCGGGTTATCCAACTGCAACAGGCGCGTCCCGTTTCTACACTTATGACGAAGTGACTGCAGCTTATCAGGTAATTCCACAGCCGTTAGGCGTAAATTTTGATGCTGCTAAAGGTTACATGCTGCGTGCTCCGAATAACTTCGATTCGAATCCAAATGCTGCTCCACAAACCTTTAACGGTTCATTCAATGGTGTACCGAACAACGGAGATATTTCAATTCCGGTCACTTATTCAGGTGCAACAAAAGGTTTCAACATGATTGGAAATCCTTATCCTTCAACAATTGACGCCGCCGCTTTATTGGCTGCCAATACCAATATTTCGACGCTTTATTTCTGGGCGCACGTAAACCAGAATGCCGCTTCAGGGGCTAATTATGCTACTTACAACGGTGTTGGTACAGCTGCCGCAACTGGTGGCGAAACACCAAACGGAACGATTCAGACAGGACAAGGTTTCTTAGCAAGAGTAACATCAGCAGGAAGTGTGAATTTTACGAATGCACTTCGTGTCAATAATACAGCAGGGCAATTCTTCAGAACTGCATTAGTTGAGAAAACCGCATCTGGTTGAATTTATCTGAAAACGGAACACCGAGAAATCAAATCTTAGTAGGTTATGTTACCGATGCAACCAATGGCCTTGACAACAATTTCGATGCAAAATTAATCGAAACTACCGGAAGTAAACTGTACAATCTTGTTGACAACAGCGAATATGTAATCCAGGGAAGAGCGCTTCCGTTTGTTAATACAGACGAAGTGGCTTTAGGTTTCATGACCGAAACTGCCGGGAATTTTACGATTTCTGCAGACCATTTCGACGGATTGTTTGAAAACGGACAGCAGATTTTCGTAAAAGACAACCTTACCGGAACAATCCATAACATTACGGAAGCACCTTATACTTTCGCTTCTGCAGCCGGAACTTTCAACAACCGTTTTGCAATCGTTTACCAGGCTGCAACACTTGGCGTTGAAAACCCAACTTTGGACAGCAACAGCATTGTGATTTACAAACAAAACAATGCACTTAACATCAATGCCGGCGCAACGGTAATGCAAAGCGTAAAAATTTTCGACATCAGCGGAAGAATGATTTACAATAATAATGATGTGAATTCGGCTTCGACTGTAGTGAACTTAAATGTGGCACAACAGGTTTTGGTGGTGCAGATTACTGCTGCAGATAATAAAACGGTAAGCAAGAAAGTCGTTTTCTAAAACTTTTTTCAACTTTATAATTTTAAAACCTCCTTTACGGGAGGTTTTTTTATGCCTGAAATCAAAGTTAACGTAACAATCAGTTAATACACCCTTAACATTAACCCTTTCATTACGAAGTACCTTTGCGCAAAATATCCAGACATGAAACAAGTTTACGTATCGCTGACTGCCTTTTTATTACTGATGATTTCCTGTACGACCGACAGGGATATCACCGAAAATGTCGTAATTCCGAATCCGGATGCGGTTTTGGTGCATTATTGGAATTTCAATGATTTGCCGGGCGACCCTAACTTGAGTAATGTCACACCAGACATGACTTTAATTCCAAACGGAGCTCGAATTGATTATGTTGGTACAGGAGATGGTCGTATGGATAGTTTCGACCTTGGATATAGTTTAAATGCCCGTAACGGTGATACTGAAGGTTCAGGATTGATGGCCAGAAACCCAAGTAACACGCGTAATCTGATCATCAGCCTTTCGACATTCGGATTTAAAAAACCAATCGTAAAATTCGCCACAGCAAGAAGCGGTTCGGGCGCGACAACTCAGAATTACAGTTATACCATTAATGGTACAGATTACATCACAACTGACCTTCCGACAACGACATTTACGGTTTCGGAAGACCCAACAATAGATGTTGTGACATTAGATTTCAGCAACATTTCAGGCGCTGATAATAATGCGAATTTCAAAGTAAAAATAAGCTTTGCGGGAGATACTACTTCAGCGCTTAATGGAAATGACCGTTTTGACAACATGACAATGGAAGCAATTCCATTAACTGCCGGAACCGCACCAAGCGGATTGAGTTATACTTCTCCGAATGCCTTCATTGTAAATTCGCCAATCACACCGTTAACGCCAACAGTTACAGGAAATGTAGTTGCATATTCCGTATCCCCTGCCCTTCCTGACGGCTTGGCGATTGATGCTGCAACAGGTATCATCAGCGGAACTCCGACGGCTTTATTTTTAGAAGCAACTTATACTGTTACCGCATCGAATACTGCCGGAAGTACAACGGCAGCTGTAGTGATTTCGGTAAATCCGGTGCCGGCTGCAGCGGTAATTCATTATTGGAATTTCAACGGATTGCCAACCGGAAATCTTACGACTATAAATGCCGATATGTCTTTGATTACGACTGCTACAGCCAACATCACCTATCCGGGAACAGGAGCAGGTTATATCGACCAGGTAAGTCCGGGATCGACATTAAACGCGCAAAACGGCGATGCCGAAGGTTTAGGACTCCGCGTAAGAAACCCAAGCAACACGCGTACATTAGACATCAAAGCTTCAACAAACGGTTACAAAAATATTGTCATCAAATTCGCCACCGAAAGAACCGGATCGGGCGCTACGGAACAGAATTATTCCTACAGCCTTGACGGAATCAACTTTATTACGACTTCACTTCCTGTGACGACTTACAGTCCGACTGTCGAACCAAATTTTGACATCGTGACTTTAGATTTATCGGCCATTTCAGGTGTAAACAACAACCCGAATTTTGTGTTCCGCATCAATTTTGGCGGAACGGCAGCTTCGGGCACCAGCGGCAACAACCGTTTTGACAACCTAACCATCCAAGGCAATAATTTATGAGAAATTTGAAATACAGCATTGCAGCCATCATTTTGGGTTCGGTTGCAATTTATGCGCAGAAAGCCGTCAGCATCAAACCTGAAAAATATATTTCGCTCGACATTCCGGAGCCATCGGATGTCTGCTTCCGCCCTGACGGAAAAAGTATGTTCATCGTAAGCGACAACGGATTTTTATTCGAAACCGACACCGAAGGCAAAATCATCCGCAAGGCCGATTATGCCGGACTCGACAATGAAGCCGTTTATGTGGATGAAAAATACGTTTATGCCGTTGAAGAAGTCACGCGTAAAATCAAAATTTTCGACGTCAATACATTGAAATTAGAAAGAACTGTAAATCTTCCGTATTCCGGCGGACGCAACAAAGGATACGAGGCGCTTACATTCAACAAAGCCAAAAATAAATTCGTGATTTTAACTGAAAAAGATCCGGTTTATTTGTTCGAACTGGACGCAGATTTAAAAGTCGTTAATGAAATCAACATGAGTAAAATTGCGCGCGATATCTCAGCTGCGACTTACTACAACAATGCACTTTGGCTGTTAAGCGATGAAGACATGACGGTTTTCAAACTCGACCCGAATACTTACGAAGTACTTGCAAAATGGAAAGTGCCAATCATCAACCCGGAAGGCATCGCATTTGACAAAAGCGGCAACCTGCTGATCCAGTCAGACGATATGAAGCGTTTGTATTTCTTTAAAAATCCTGAAAAACAGTAAGATGAAAAATAATTTCTACATACCATTCACATTATTTTTATTTGTAACTTCGACTGCTTTCGCACAATTGACGCTGACCAATGGCAATCATACGCTTGAAATCAGCGGAAGCGTTTCGAGTTATTACAATTACAGGGCTTTGAAACCAGGGAAGTTGAAAGGGACAAAGACCGTTTCAAACTGCGCGACGCACAATTGCAATTGGAAGGAAGAATCGGAAATATTTGGGAATATGAAGTCCAGGTTGATTTTGCCGACATGGCCGCCAACAACAATAACGGCACGCCGGATCCTGAAAACCCGGGTTTGATGGATGCTTACGTGATTTACAAAGGCCTCGGATTCATGGATATTCAGGCAGGTTACGGAAAGTTGTATTATTCGAGAAGTTCTTTGGTGCCTTTCGCTTATTCGACTTACTGGCAACGTGCGGAACTCACCAGGGCGATATTTTCAGTTCACGTGACGTGGGTGTGACTTTGATGAAAAGCTTCTGGAACCAGCGCATCAACGCTTATGTTGGCGTTTATACAGGCTTGGGCGAATTGACGCTCAACGGCGATAATGACGCGAGCGGACAACCGGAATATGCCGGAAGAGTCGATTTTTCGTATCCGTCAAGATACCGTTACCGCGAGATTGACGACAGGATTACGCCGATACCCATGTTCTCGATTGGAATCAATGGAAGATATGCGAACAAAGCGATTCCTGACGGAGAAGAAATGTTGCCGAATTCAACCGGAGAATACGGCATTAAAGTAATTAATGGCAAGAAATATGTGTACGGATTTGACGCGGCTTTTCAATATATGGGCTTTTCAGGACAATTCGAATTGCACCAGATCAAAGGAGAACCGAAATCGCCGACAGACCCGTTATTGCACAATCTGACTTCGGAACAGACAGGAGGTTATTTTTTGGCTGGAGGTTATGTGGCACAGGTGAATTATTTTGCAAAGAAAATCAAAACGGTTTTTTCTGCGCGATATGAAGAACTTGATCTGAATGACCTGGTTGCCGGAAATTCACAGCGTTTTTCGCCGGCAATCGCTTACCAACTGGACGGATTTGACGCAATGATCAAGTTCCAGTATTTCAATGTACTGAAAGAAGAAAGCGTCGACCCGCTAAAATGGCGCGAGCAATACAGAATCGGAATTCAATTGAACTTTAAATAATTAAATAAATAGACATGATTAAAAAATTACTCCTTACGGCATTGCTGGTTTTCTCGGCCAATGCATTCGCGCAGATCAGCTCGTTTCCGGCTTCGGAAAGCTTTGATGCTGTTTTCACAGAAGGTACCGATGTTGCGTTCATCCCGAACTTAACCGGAAATACCGTAAATCCGACCGCTACGGCTACAAGGATTTTCCGTGACGAAACCACTTACTTTTCTGCTCCGGCAGCTTTGAGCATTATCCCGACAAGCGGATTTACTGGCGATGTACGCGTTAGCCTTAACATGACAACCGCATCTTCTTTGGCATTTCTCTTTCAAAGCAAAATCGATGTTAAACGGCGACGGAACCGGAACAAGAGATGTTGTTTTGAACATGGAAACATCAATCGACGCCGGTACTACATGGATTGGCACTCAGGTTGTAGCTTCACTTCCAAATGCTGATCAGGATGATTTTAGTGATTTTACTTATGCTTTACCGGCTGCCGCTAACAACCAGGCAAATGTATTGGTTCGTTTCCGCGTGACAAGAGGCGACGGAAGCGGAACTGCAGGAAAACTAATCATTGACGATGTCAATATCGCACAATCTTCAACTCCGCAATTGGCCGTTGACGAGACTTCAATGACATTCACACAGGTTGTGGGAGCACCATCACCAAACCACACGGTAAATGTTTCAGGAAGCAATTTGACCGGAAATATTACGCTTACTGCAACTACAGATTTTGAAATCTCATTATCTGCCACGACAGGATCTGGTCCTTCACTTTCATTAACTCCAGCTGCAGGCGTTGTAGCCGAAACGGTTGTATATGTAAGAATGAATGCCGCTGCAGCCGGAGATTATACCGGAACTGTAACTGTTACTACTGCCGGAGTGACCAGTGCTGTTGTCGCCCTTTCGGGAACTAATACAGCGGTGAATCTTACCAACCCTGAGCCGTTACATATCGGCGCCTGGGCCTGCAAGTATTTTTACGGCTTGGGATCCTGCATCTGCAATCAATACTTTCCCTGACTACATGGCTTTCTGGACACATGCGGTTACAGATCCTGATTTGACAACGCCTTTCACTGAAGACTGGCACTGTCTTTATAACCTGACAAACAGGTCGCGTTTTGCAGGCGAAGGGGATAATGGCGTTTCATTTGTCAATACAGGAAACTCGCAATACACAGGTGTTTGCGACGGTTCAGATCCGGCACAGGCAACAGGTTCAACTATCGAAAACGGGCGTTCAGGAGCAGTTGTATTGAGTCTTATGGCAGACCAGCCAATCGGAATCGGCTCTTATGTTTCTGCAGATTTGCACTGGACGGCAAGAACTATTTTGAAAAACAACCGCGTTTACGGATTGAGATTACAATACCGCAACGGTACAACTAACAATGTCAATCCGAATGAAGGATGGACAGAATTTGCAACCACACAAAGCTACACCAGTGGTGAAGACAATACTTCACAGGATTTTGTAACCGTATTACCAGCTGAGCTTTTGAATGAAGAATTCGGATTTCAGTTGCGTTGGGTTTACTATTACATCAGCGGAACAGGAAGCCGTGCACAGTTGGCTTTAGATGACATCAGCATCAGCAATATCGTTTTGGGTACTGAAAATTTCGAATTGAACAATCGCTTCAGCTTTTATCCAAATCCGGTAAATGGCAATATGATTCATTTTAATGTGGCTTCAGATGTTAGTATTTCTGACATCAGCGGAAAACAAATCATTTCTGCAAAAAACGCAACTGATTTAGATGTCAGCGCATTGACTTCGGGTGTTTATTTTATCAGAAATAATGAAGGTAAAGTATTGAAAATGGTGAAATAATTTTCAAAAAAACATTTTTAAAAACTCCCTGTAGCTAAAACTGCAGGGAGTTTTTTATTGACCGATGCATTGCGGGCATTGGCCTCAAAAATATAGAATTTAGATAAAAAATTACTTGATTTACAACATCAAATTCAGCGAAAATACACCAATGTTAAATATCTCCTAACAATAAGTTAACATATATTAATTTATCGCTAAAGCCTTTAGAAGTAATTTTACGGCCTGATAAATTAAAGTCTATCAAATTAAAAAAATTATGAGAAAAACTACATCTGAATCAAGCGCTTTTGGGCGGACAATGATGAAAATGAAACAACTCCTGATTCCGGTTTTACTGCTGGTTCTAGGAACTGCTGCCAACGCGCAGACGACCAGCAGATTTAACGACGGTTACCTTACCGTTTTTAAAGTGACTTCCGGCGCAGCGTTAGGGAACACGGGAACACAAATCGTAACCGAGGAGTATCTTCCGACTGGTGCCGCTCAGGCTTCACCAAACTTTAGCGTTACACTTCCAACAGGGGCGAGTGGCGTTGTTGTTTCAGGAACCGCTTCTTCAGCCGGTGCAATCAGCAGGTCTGAGAACGGCCGTTACCTGATTATTCCGGGTTATGCTGCCGCAATTGGCGCTGCCAATTCTACATTCAATACCAATGGAACTGCGCGGACTTTAAATGCTTCCGGTACATTGGGAACCGGAATTGTTGGCTCTTTCTACAGTACAAACAACGACCTTCGCGGTGCAACAAGTGATGACGGAACAAATTACTGGTTCACGGGAGGAAGTCTTGGTATCAGATATTCTAATAACGGAACTACTGTTTCGACCATTTCTACAACAAGCACGAATACACGTGTTACTCATATTTTTAACGGCCAGTTGTACTATTCTACCGGTTCGGGAACAAACGGAATTTATCAGGTAGGCACCGGGAAACCGACAACTACAGCAACTTCAGTAATCACTGCGCCAAGTACAGTTCCTTACAGTTTTTCTGTAAGCCCTGATGGATTAACGATTTATGCATTTGGTTCTGCCAACACTATCGTACGTTTTACTAATTCAGGTGGAGTATGGAGTGCAGCATCGGCTGGTTTTACACTTAATGCCGCAACTGGATTAGCCGTTGACTGGAATGGTTATTCTTTTTCAACAGGTGCAAATGGCGCCAAAATTTATGCTTGTAACGGCACAACTTTAGTTTCTGGTAATGATAACGGAACAGCTGCAATTACGACAACGACATTGCGCACTTTAACCGGTAATAACGCTTTCCGCGGATTGGCTTTTTCTCCTGTTAAGGAAACCATCAACTTGGGTGCATCGACACCAGTAGCAGGAAATGTTTTTCAGGGAACAAATGACAAAGTATTATTCCAACTCACGCTTACTGCGGATGAAGGAAACTCAACCGTTAAGAAATTAATCGTTGCGCAAACCGGAACTTCTAATATCGCTTCAGATTTAACAAGCATCAGACTCATAGACGATGCTAACGGAAATGGTATTTTTGACGGAGGCGAAACAGTATTGTCAACCGGTACAGTTTCGGGTTCAAATATTACTTTCGACGGAATTTCTCAAACTTATATTACCGAAAGCAGCAGCAAAAACTATTTAGTCGTTGCTAATATTTCGGCTTCGGCTACAGGAACATTCATTCCTTCTGTAGCGACAAACAAAACCTTAAATTCGATTAACTATACTTCAAATGTTGTCAACGCAGGAGGAAGTTTTGTCACTATTGGTGTTACGCCACCAACCGGAAACGCACTTACATTTGTAACTGCTGCTACTCCGGTTATTGCACACACAGGAACATTAGCTGCACTTTCCACAACATACGGAACTGCCTCATCAACAACTTCATTTGACGTTTCAGGAACGGATATGACGGCCGGAATTTCTGTAAATCCACCGGCTGGTTTCCAGGTTTCTACAACTTCTGATTTTTCTGCCAATGTTGGAAGCAACGGTTCGCCGATTACGGTTGGCGCTGCAGGAACTATCGCTTCAACTACGGTTTATGTACGTTTATCTTCAACAGCGACAGTAATCAGCTCACCT
This sequence comes from Flavobacterium sp. 3HN19-14, assembly GCF_051373205.1. Taxonomy (NCBI): domain Bacteria; kingdom Pseudomonadati; phylum Bacteroidota; class Flavobacteriia; order Flavobacteriales; family Flavobacteriaceae; genus Flavobacterium; species Flavobacterium sp. 3HN19-14. The sequence goes on along the minus strand of NZ_JBPPZT010000001.1, from coordinate 1,784,924 downwards.
TATTCAGGTGATATCGTATTGTCAAGTACCGGTGCTGCGTCACAAAATGTGGCTGCGGCTTCAAGTACTGTTAGCACAAGGGCGCTTACTATTACTGGAATTACTGCGAATAACAAACAATTCGACGGAAACGATACTGCTACCTTAAGCGGAACTGCAACTTTAGTTAACGTTGTAAATGCTGACAACGTAGCATTGACCGGTACGCCAACGGCTACTTTTACAAGTTCTGCGGTGGGTACTGCGATTCCGGTTACGGTTACAGGTTACAGCCTTACAGGAAGCACTGCGCCAAACTATACGCTTAGTCAACCAACAGGATTGGCTGCGAATATTACAGCTTCAGGTCAGACGATTACTTTCGGAGCATTGCCTTCTAAGTCTGTAAGCGACGATCCGTTCAATTTAACGGCTACTGCAAGTTCAGGTTTGACTGTAACCTATGCCAGTTCGAATGAAGCGGTTGCAACAGTAAGTGGCGATACAGTTACGATTCACGGCGTTGGAGATACAGTCATTACAGCTTCACAAGCTGGGAATGCTGAGTATGCCGCCGCTGCGGATGTACCTCAGACTTTAACTGTTGTTGGATTGGCAGATCAGACGATTACTTTCAACGCGTTAGCCAATAAAGTTTACGGTGATGCTACATTTGAATTGACTGCTACGGCTTCTTCAGGATTAGCCGTTAGTTATTCAAGTTCAAATCCTGCTGTTGCGACAGTTTCAGGAACAACCGTAACTATCGTTGGTGTTGGAACAACTAACATCACCGCTTCACAAGGAGGTAATGCGACTTACAATCCGGCTCCGAATGTAATCCAGCCATTTACTTCTACTGCGAAACAACTGACTGTAATCAATGCCGCCGTTACGCCAAAAGTTTATAACGGAACAAATGCTGCTACCATCACCGGCGCAACTTTATCCGGAACAATAGGAAGCGACGTCGTTACACTGAACGGCGGCGGTACTTATGATGATGTGAATGTAAATACCGGAATCAACGTAACAACAGCCTTTACTTTAGATGGCGCTGATGCTGCGAAATATACTGTTGCACAACCAGTTTTGACCGGAGATATCACTAAAGCTTCACAAACTGTTGTATTTGGTGCTCTGGCACAGAAAACAATTTTCGATGCCGATTATACAGTAACGGCTACATCTGCAACTTCGGCAACAAATACAATTACTTATTCAAGTTCGAATCCTGCTGTTGCAACTATTACCGGAAACACTGTGCATATTACAGGTGCCGGAACAACTACGATTTCAGCGTCTCAGGCATCAAGCCAGAATTACAATGCTGCTAACACTGATCAGGCATTGGTGGTCATATCCCCATTGTACCTGAATCAATTTACGGGAACTGCTGCTTGTCCGACACAAGGCAATACGCCTTCAGTTCCTACGCATGTTACCGGAACTCCTTTGACAAGAACTACAATTTTGTGTAATTCTACAGGAAACGTATTCAACTCTAACACATTAAATAATACTGCAGCTGTAAGCAATACTTCATACATCGAATTCTCTGTTTCAGCGGCTACAGGATACAAGCTGAACCTGACCGGAGTTTCTTTCTTCAGACAAGGCAGCAACACAGCGCCAAACAGTCTGGAAGTGCGTTACAGTACAGACAATTTCGCTACTTCAACTTCATGGGGCGCTGCGCCATTGACGCCAACTGCAGGTACAGTTGCCACGTGGGATTTTGCCGATTTCAGTTCTGCTACAAGCGGAACAGTTACTTTCAGAATTTATCCTTATGGAACACAACGTGCAGATTTAGGTGCCGGCGCTGCTGCTGCATCAGGAACTTTCAGATTGGATGATGTGACGGTTTTAGGAACTGCAACACTTGTTCCAACCCCGGTGATTGCATCAACCGGAACGCCTGCGGCGCTTTCAACAATTTACGGAACTGCATCAACTACAACTTCATTCAACGTTTCAGGTGCAGATATGACTGCTGGAATTTCGGTAAATCCACCTGCTGGATTCCAGGTTTCAACAACTTCAGATTTTTCTGCAAATACAGGAAGCAACGGTTCACCGATTACAGTTGGTGCTGCCGGCACGATTGCTTCAACTCCGGTTTACGTGCGTTTATCAGCTACTGCTACACCTATCGCTTCCCCTTACTCAGGAGATATCGTATTGACAAGTACAGGCGCTGCGACAGTAAATGTTGCTACCGCTTCAAGTACAGTAAATACAAAAGAATTGACCATTACAGGTCTTACTGCCAATAATAAGGAATATGACGGCAATACAACTGCTACTTTAAGCGGAACTGCTGTATTGAATGGCGTTGTAAATTCTGACGATACGACACTTACAGGAACACCAGCTGCTACTTTCGACAGTGCCGCTGTTGCGAATGCAGTTCCGGTACACGTTACAAGTTACAGCCTTTCTGGCACAACTGCTGCTAATTATACTTTGACGCAACCAACGTTGTCAGCTAATATTACAGCTTTAGGACAAACGATTACTTTTGCTCCGATTCCGACAAAAACAACAAATGATGCGCCTTTCGCGTTGACTGCTACCGCAAGTTCAGGACTTACCGTTACTTACGCAAGTTCGAACCCGGCAGTAGCTACCGTAGCAGGTGATACTGTTACGATTGTAGGTACAGGTACAACAACTATTACCGCTTCACAAACTGGTGACGCCACTTATGGCGCTGCACCAAATGTTGACCGTACATTGACAGTAAATGCATATGTACCACAATTTACACCGGGAAGAATCGTTGTAACACGTGTTGGTGCAACCGGTTCAGGAACTGCGCCTACAAGTGCTGCCAACCCTGTATTTTTGGATGAATATACAACTTCGGGAACTGCAGGTGTTTCATTTGCATTGCCGACAACTTCAGATGCAACTGTAAACAGGATTACAGATAGTGGAAGTGCAACTTCAGAAGTACAATTGAATCTTTCTGCAGACGGACAATACCTTACTCTTGGCGGATACGATGCTGCTGTTGGACAAACCAGCGTTAACAGTACAGCCAACATCAGAAGGGTTATCGCACGTATCAATAACTCTGGTGTGGTTTCGACGAGCGTAATGCCGAGTACCATCCACGGAAGTGGTTTCAGATCGGTTACTACAGTTGACGGTTCACGCTACTGGACTGGCGGAAACGGAACCGGTGTTACCTCTTTAACACACCAGGGAAATACGACTACGGCTACGCCAACTACAATTTCATCGACAGTTACTAACCTTCGTACGGTTTCAGTTTACAACAACCAATTGTATGTAAGTACAGGTTCAGGAACAACAGGTGTTTATAAAGTAGGAACTGGCTTGCCTACTACAACCGGACAGGTTTCAACCGTTAATTTAGCCGGTGGTGATCCATATGCTTATTATATGGTCAACAGAGGTGGAACCAACTGGAACACTTATGTTGCTTACGTAACGGTACCGGGAATCTACAAATGGTCATCAACCGACAATGGTGCAACATGGACGGCCCGCGGAAGTGTAACCACTACTCCTATCGCCGGCATCATCGCACAGGTAAATGGTTCAGATGTAGATATCTACGCAACTTCTGCTGGAACTGCAGGAACAACGCCGGTTGCGCCGGTGATCATTAAATTGACAGATACCGCGCTTTTTGATGCAGCCATAACAGGAACAGCTTCTGTAATTGCAACGGCTCCTGCAAATACTTTCTTCAGAGGAATTGCATTTGCTCCGGCATTACTTACTCCGGCGATTTCTAACACTACATTGGTTGCTTCAGGAACTGTTGATGCTACTTTCAGCAATTACACGATCACTGCAGTAAATTCTCCTGACAGTTATGATGCTACAGGTTTACCCGCCGGATTAACGGTTGACAGCATTACTGGCGTCATCAGCGGAACACCAACAGTTGCAGGAACTTTCAACGTAACGATTTCTGCAACAAACGGCGCAGGAACAGGTTCGGCCACTTTAGTAATCACCGTTGCAAAAGCAAACCAAGTGATTACTTTTAACGCATTACCAGGCAAAGATATCAGTGATCCTGATTTCGTATTGACAGCGACTTCTGCTACTTCAGCAGTGAACCCGATTACTTATACAAGCTCAAATCCGGCGGTAGCAACAGTTACTGGCGATACGGTTCACATCGTTGGTTCAGGATCAACTACAATTACAGCGCACCAGGCAGGAAATGCGAACTATAATGCTGCTGCGGATGTACCACAAATCTTGAATGTAACGAACGGCGGACTTTCAGACCAAACCATTACATTCAACACTTTACCGAATGCGGTTTACGGCGATGCTAACTTTGCTTTGACAGCGACAGCTTCTTCAGGATTGACAGTGAGTTATATCAGCTCAAACCCTGCAGTTGCAATAGTTTCCGGAAACACAGTAACAGTTGTCGGAATCGGAACAACCAACATCACGGCTTCACAAGCAGGAGACGGAAGTTACAATCCGGCTCCAAACGTTATTCAGTCATTGACAGTTACAGCAAAACAACTTACCGTAACAGGTGCTTCGGTAACTGCTAAAACTTATGATACCACAACAGCAGCTACAATCACCGGAGCTACGCTTTTCGGAGTTGTAGGTTCTGATGTTGTGACTTTAAACGGCGGTGGTGCTTTTGACGATGCCAACGCAGGAATAGGCAAAAATGTCACTACAACTTATACGCTTGGCGGTGCTGATGCGGCGAAATATACATTGGCACAACCAACATTGACAGGTGACATCAACAAAGCCAGCCAAACGATTACATTTCGCCCAATTTCTCAAAAAACAACGTTCGATATAGATTTTGCACTGACGGCTACTTCGGCTACATCTGCCATAAATCCGATTACTTATTCGAGTTCAGATACAAATGTGGCCACTGTCACAGGGAATATGGTTCATGTCGTTGGAACCGGAACAACTATTATCACAGCTTCACAGGCAATGAGCCAGAATTACAATGCTGCTACCAGCGTTGACCAGTCAATGGTTGTTGTAAATGCGTTATACCTGAACCAGTTTACAGGTGCGACAGCTTGTCCGACACAAGGAAATGTGCCTACTACTGCCGCCAATGCTACAGGTTCGCCTTTAACAAGAAGTACAACAACTTGTCAGTCTACAGGAAATGTATTCAACTCGACAACGCTTAATAACACAGCTGTCGTAAGTAATACTTCTTATATAGAATTTTCAATCAAGGCGGCTGCGGGCCACCAATTGAACCTGACTTCGGTTTCATTCTTCAGGCAGGCAAGTAATTCTGCGCCAAACCGTATGGAAGTACGTTACAGTACAGACAATTTCGCAACCTCAACTTCTTGGGGCGCTGCACCGGTTTCTCCGGTTGTCGGAACTGTAGCCACTTGGGATTTTGCCGATTTTATTGCTCCGGAAGGCGCAACGGTATATTTCAGGATTTACCCTTACGGAACACAACGTGCCGATTTGACTGCTGCTGCAGCTGCTGCTTCAGGAACTTTCAGGGTTGATGACGTGTCGATTTTCGGAACAGTTACCGAAGGTGTTACCTGGAACGGAACCGCATGGTCTAATATTACCGGACAGAACAGCAGCTTTAAATACCAGAATCGAAGGCACATACAATACCGCTGCAAATGGAGAATTCACTGCTAAAAACTTAAGTGTTAATTCTGGTTCATTTACAATCAGTACAGGAACAGATATTTCTGTAATCGAAGATGTAACCAACAACCTCAGCGCTGCTAATTTTGTAGTAGAAAACAACGCCAACCTTATCCAGACAGGAAGTATCAATAATAACGTTGGCGCAATTACCGTTAAACGCAATGCCGTGATGAGAAGATTGGATTATGTATACTGGGGATCACCGGTTGCGGGACAGTCTTTGAAATTGTTCTCTCCTTACACCGTGTCTCCTGTAAATGCTCCGGGCTTCCCTACTCCAACCGGCGCATCGCGTTTCTATACGCTTGATGAAACTACTAACAGTTTTGCAGTTATTGCTGATCCACTCAACACTTCATTTGAATTGTCGAAAGGTTATATGTTGCGTGCACCGAACAATTTCCCGGCTGCCGGTACTCCGCAAACTTTCAACGGGGTATTTACGGGTGTACCAAATAATGGTGATAACGGTATCGCAATTACGAATACAGCTGTAACCGGAAAAGGATATAACATGTTGGGTAACCCTTATCCATCGACCATGAATGCTGATTTGTTCCTGGCACAAAATCCGGGTGAATTGTACTTCTGGACACACACCAATCAGGATGCCCCTTCAGGAGCGAATTATGCAACTTACACCACTTTTGGAACAGCTTCAGCTGCCGGTGGTGCAACGCCTGACGGAACGATTGCTATCGGACAAGGATTCTTGTTGAAAACTGCTTCTACGGGAACTGCTACTTTCCTTAACACGATGCGTAATGGGGTTAACAATGCAACTTTCTTCAGAAATGCAAATGTTGAAAAGAACCGCATCTGGATGAACCTTACTAATTCAGTTGGCTTACAAAACCAAATCCTTGTAGGTTATATGGACGGCGCTACGAATGGTGTTGATACTTCTATCGATGCTACGCAAATCGAAAGCGGCATCGATAACATTGCAACAATGATTGGAAGTGAGAAGTTCAACATCCAGGGCACGTGCGCTTCCATTTGCAGTTACTGATGAGATTCCGATGAGTTTTAATGCACTTGCTGCAGGAACTTTCACGATCGCTATTGACCACGTTGACGGCTTATTTGAAGGTGAGCAGAATGTTTACATCAAGGATGCTGTAACAGGAATTACGCACAACCTGAAAGAAAGCGGCTATACATTTGCTGCCGAAGCAGGAACTGCAACAAACCGTTTCAGCGTAGTATTCCAAAACACAACTCTTGGGGTTGAAAATCCTGTATTGGATGCCAACAGCATTGTGGTTTTCAAACAACAAAATGTATTGCAGGTGAATTCAGGAAGCAACACAATGGCTTCAGTTAAAGTATTTGATGTAAGAGGCCGATTGATTGACGAATTGAACGGAATCAACACCAATACTGCTTCATTGACTAATTTGAAAGCAGAACAAGAAGTATTATTGGTTCAGATTACAACAACCGATAACAAAGTAGTTACTAAGAAAGTAGTTTACTAATACTTTAAAAATTCTATTGAAAGCCTTCCGGGAAACCGGGAGGCTTTTTTTTTGAAAAAATTTAGCGCCGGTTTAAAAAACAGGTATTTCTACGTGTATCCAGTTTTATTTTCCTTTTTATTTTTGGAATAACCAAATCAGACTATCATGAACAGAAATTTAATCTACGAAAAGAACAGCATTACCATCATCACAGTTTTCTTCAAAAAATTAGGATTGTTTACTTTATTTATGATGATTGCATTTTACTTTTTCATGGTCTTCCGATTATTCCATTATTAATTCAGCATAGTTACGTTAATAACAATAAGCCGTTGATTTACAGCGGCTTTTAAAATTAGGTATATATACGTGATTTTTAAAAACAGGTATAAATACGCTATTTCATGACAAAAAACCAATTTATATTTGAATAACTATTAACCAATTAAAAACTATAATTTATGGAACCTTATTTAGGACAAATTATGTTATTTGCAGGGAATTTCGTCCCGGTAAACTATCTGCCTTGCGACGGGTCGCTCCAGTCGATTGCCGAAAACCAAGCTTTGTATATGTTACTTGGTACTACTTATGGCGGAGATGGCATGACTACTTTTGGTATGCCGGATTTAAGAGGAAGAGCGCCTCAGCATTTCGGGACAGGAAACGGACTTCAGCCAGTGACCCTTGGTCAGGTTAACGGTTCGGAGACCAATACACTGAGTACATCGCAACTGCCTTCACACGGCCATACGTTTACGGCAACGGTGGCACCGGCATGTAACAATTCGGATGAAGAAACCTCAGCTGATCCGGCGGGAAATTTCTTGAGAAGATTTCCGAATACCAACACTTATTCGAACACTCAAAACGGACAAACCGGACAATCAGCACCATTCAATCTTAATTTGATGGCAGCCGGCGCGTCATTTCCTTTAGAAAATACACAACCATCGTTAGCAATGACATTCTGCATTTGCAGCGCCGGAATTTACCCATCACAAAATTAATAACTAATAAAAAAATATATTTATGGAGCCAATAATAGGATCAATAATGGTATTTGCAGGAAACTTCCCTCCCAGAGGATGGGCATTCTGCGACGGATCAATCTTAGCAATAGCATCAAACACAGCTTTATTCTCAATTTTGGGAGTTACTTATGGCGGAAACGGCACTACAACATTTGCCCTTCCTGATTTAAGGGGAAGAACGCCGGTGAACGCCGGAACAGGACCCGGACTTACACAAAGATTTCTGGGTGAATCATACGGTGTCGAAAATGTTACAATGCTTAGCGCAAACATGCCTGCCCACACGCATGCAGTTACAGGAACTGTCGGAATTGGTGCTAACTCGGCTGTAAATTTGGCGGCCGACACTCCGGTAGGCAACTATCTTAGCGCAACTTCTGATCAGGCATATGCACAATCGACCAACGCGGTAATGGGCAACTCAACTGTAACGCCGGGTCAGATGACATCAGTCACCGGGCAGGGCGTACCTTTCAATGTGATTCAGCCATCATTAGGCCTGAACTATTGCATCGCGATCTATGGAACTTACCCAGCAAGACAATAATCAAACTAATTTAAAAATATAAAAAAATGGACCAAATTTTAGGACAATTGATGTTATGGGCAGGTAATTTCGCCGAAAGGATGGGCAATGTGTAATGGCCAACTTCTTCCAATCGCTCAGAACTCTGCACTATTTTCGCTATTAGGGCACGACCTACGGAGGTAATGGCACAACTAATTTTGCACTTCCCGATTTAAGGGGAAGATTGGCTATCCACGCCAATAATGGAATCCCTGGGCACTGGATTGACTCCGGTTACTTTAGGGGAGGTTTACGGACAACAATCTGTTACCCTGAACGTTAGCAATATTCCGCCACACGCTCACTTTCCATTGCCGACACCTGTTACAGTTGCAATTCCGGTATCAAGCACTGATGATGCCGATATTGAAAACCCGGTAGGCGCTTATCTTCACAATACAGGCGCCGACCTGACTTATGCGGGAACTGCAAATGCACTAATGGGCGTGGTAAATGCCAATGTAACCGTGCAAAATGCAGGCGCAAACCAGCCGGTAAATACAATACAGCAGCTTCTTTGGGATTGAACTATTGTATCGCACTCCAAGGTATTTTCCCTTCAAGGAATTAAACAAAAAAATACAATTAAGAAAAATCCCTAAAGCAATGCAGGGATTTTTCTGTTTAATACACATAAGTATCATGAAAAAAATTTACTTCTTCAGTCTAGCACTGACGTTACTTACAATTAAAAATATGACTGCACAAACACTCAATACCGGAGATGTAGTCGTAATCGGATATGGCGTAGATATAGGCGCTACTCCTTCTACCGACGAATTCAGCTGGCTGCCGTTGGTCAATCTCGATGCAGGCACAAAGCTCTATTTCACCGATGCCGGTTATAATGCTATTGAAAATAAATTTATGGGCGCAGGACTCAATGATGAAATCCTGCTGCGTTACATCGTGCCTGCCGGAGGCCTTTCCGCGGGAACAGTAATGACTTTTACTGAAACTGCAATACCTGCCAATTATACTGTCATCAACGGAACGCAATTCGGCACCGATTATAATTCACTGCTCACACTTGCCAATTCCGGAAGATCAGATTTTCGTCTTTCAATCAACTGATGACGAAAATGCGCCGGCAACTTTCGGCACTACAAATCTGAACCCGCTTTTTATGGTTAACGGAAGCTCATTATCGTTTACGGCTTTAAATTCGACAACGGCAGAAATCTTTCCTGTTTCAAATATACATAACGTAACCAATCTGCCAATCGGACTGACAAATGCTGTCAATGCAGTTGCGGTTGGAACCGGGCCGCTTGAGGCGGATGAAACCGATAATGCACGTTACCAGGACCGACTTCAGGTTCAAGGGATGAAATTTTATTCGCCGTTTCGCAATTGTCAAATTGGGGGCGCTATGATGTCGCCTTTGGAAATGACATCGACTTTGATACGACAGTAACCGGCTGGAGCGCAAATGGAGCTACAACTTATTCAATAGGGCTTTCGGTTAGAGACCATTATTTTGCAGACGATTTGAAAGTTGCACCAAATCCGACAAAAGGTGTTTTGAATCTTAATAATCTTTCAGGGCAGAAAATAGAAATGATGAAAATTATCAATGCGACTGGCCAGGTTATTCAAACCTACGACGGTTTTTACAATACCATTGACCTTTCCGGATTGGCTTCGGGAATTTATTTCTTACAATTAAGCACTGCCGATGCTTCGGCTATAAAAAGGATTGTGGTGCAATAATCAGTTCTCGATTTTTAATTGTACGATTTTATTCTGAATGGCATAAACCACCAAACCGGCAATGTTACGCGAGTCTGTCTTGAGCAGTAAGTTGTTGCGGTGACCTTCAACGGTGCGCGGACTTACAAATAATTCTTTTGCGATTTCGGCACTGTTCCATTGTTCGCAGATGAGTTGCAGAATTCGTATTTCCCTTGCGGTGAGATAATTGGTATCCAGACTGCTTTTTGTCGTTTTATTAAGGAGCATATCATCGTGTATGATTTTCATCACATAATCGGTATAATAAAAACCTTTCTCATCTACTTCGTTGATGGTATGGATGACTTCCTGTGGCGTGGCATTCTTCACTATAAAAGATACGGCTCCAACCTGGATCATATTTGCAATGAAAGGTTTTGTATTGTAACTGGTCAAGGCAATAATTTTAATATTCGGCCAGTTCTTGTGGATGATTTTTGTGGCTTCGACGCCATTGAGCATTGGCATCTTTAAATCCATCATAATGATGTCAGGTTGCTCGGGTTGTTCGGTCAGATAGGTAATCAGCTCTGAACCATTGGAGGCTTCAAAAAGAATTTCGAAATTTTGTTCGCGTTGCAGCAGGAATGAGATTCCTTTTCTGAACAATACTTCATCGTCGGCTAAGGCTATTTTAATTTTATTTATGGGCCATAAAATTGAAATTAAGGTTATTAGAATGTGAATGTTACTTTTAATCCATTGTCTTTTGAACTGTTAAAATTAATGTTTCCGTTGAATATTTCTACACGGCTTTCGATATTTTTCATACCGAGGCCTTTTTTATTTTTTGCTTCTTCTACATCAAAGCCGATGCCGTTATCAGTATAATCGCAGGTTTTCACTCCGTTTACCTCATGAAAATGAATGGTAATAAGTGTTGCTTTTCCGTGTCGGAGCGAATTATTCATCAACTCTTGCAAAATCCGGAAAATCTGCAGGTGCAGATCTTCTTCGAGATTATTAAAAACAATGTCATTTGTAAAATGGATATTGACCCTTTTGGCCGTCTTGAATTCGAGGCACAATTCTTCAACAGCCGCCTGTAAACCAAATTTTTCAAGCACCGGGGCAAAAGGTCGTGGGCAATCCTGCGTGAATTTTCGAGTGCTTTAGCGGTGAGATTGATGATATTAAGTGTGATTTCTGATAATTCCTTTTCCGATAAATTGGGTGTTGTCAGCAAATGGCTGTTCAGTGAAACGATATTGAGTTTTGAACTGATATCGTCGTGAAGATCCTGTGCAATGCGTTTGCGTTCTTCTTCCTGCGTCAGGATTACGGAGTGCAGCATCTCGCGTTGGTGGTTGATTATGAGGTCTTTCTTTTCGAGTTCGTGCTGTACGATTTTCTTTTTGGAGAAATAATAGAACATAATTAACAATACTGTCATAAGCACGAATGCTAGTGAAGTATATATAATTACGGCGATAATATCATTTTCCTGAATAACTTTCATTTCCGGATTTTTTTTTCTGCAATACTAAAAGCTGAAGTTCATAAAAAATAAATATTTGATATACTATATATAAAAAAGAATTGAGTGTCCATGGTAATGTATTGTATTTAGAACTCAGTTTTGTAACAAGATTACCTGCAAGAAACAAAACGGTACTCGCAAAAAGATAAATAAAAACCCCCATATTGATATAATAAAACTGCTTTTTTTCATTCAGTAAGTTGTAAAAATGAAATGTAGCATAAATTGTAATCAAAAAAGAGGTTAAAAAGATTTCAAAATAATTAAAAATCTTAAACAACTCCGGGTTAATAGCATATTGTATCGATAAAGCTAATAAACCTAATAATGTAAATATCCAAACCACCTGTTTCTGCTTTTGATTAATCATAAGATTATGATAAAAAAAGCTCAACAAAATAAATTGTAGAATAAGATAAAAGTGTGAAAGAAATAAATTGTTTAAATGCCGGTAATAAAATACATTAGAAAATATTTGTATGACACAGATTACTAAAGTATAAAAAGCAAAAATTTTAAAGGCTTTTCCGTTAACAGAAAAGCCCTTTAATAGTAATATTAGATTAACTAGTAAAAAAAAGTAACCAATATTAGCAAGTAATTCGTTCATTATTATTTATACATTATATAATGGACTTGATGGATCGCATGTATTTGGACATGGCTTTGTAAAATCATAAATATACCATCCTTTACCTTCATCGATAAGATCTTCACCATCTGCATTAACTCCAACCAACATAAGGTGTGCCCCACCTTTGGGATCAACACCCATGTAAGCGCGAACATTGGCAACTTCCGGTTCGTTGTATAGCTGAACGGTATCTTCTTCAGGAATCAGAAAAGCTTTTACTGAACTCACCGGGTTTGTTCTCCATCTTTTCGCCCAGTCTTGTGCGGTTGCTAACGGAATTGTGTTTGTGTTTGTCATAATTAAAATTTTAGGGGGTTTTTAAAATTGTTTCATTTACTCGTGATAAAACTAACGATAAAAAAAATACAAATATTACTTTACTAAAAAAACGGGTATTTTTACGCGAATTGAAAAACAGGTATTTCTACGTGGTTTTATTCCGGTTTTTTAAATTAAATTCGCATCATCGGGCGTTTATGTAGAATTATGACTACATTACCTTGATATTTAGTCACATCAAAACCAAGCATTTACCTTAAAAACCCCTGGGATTATGAAAAAAACATTACAATTATTAACCGTATTGCTGCTTTTAAGCTTTGGCTTTAAGGCGAAGGCCAAACACTTGCTCCCGGCGACATCGTTATCATCGGACTTGCCGTAGATACCAACGGAGATGAATTTTCCTGGATGCTGTTGATTAACCTCAATGCCGGTACTGTCATTTATTTTACCGACGCCGGATGGAATACAGTTGACGCCGCTTTTATGGGGTCTGGACAAGCTGGTGAAAGTCTTTATAAATTTACAACTCCTACAGGAGGAATTCTTGCCGGGCAAGTACAGACTGTTAATGAAAATATGACATTGGCCGGAAGTAATTATACGGTCATTACCGGTACGCGTTGCGGTAGCGATACCGCCCTTACACTGCCAAATTCAGGAGATCAGATTACTGCGTTTACCAGTAACCTTGCAACTGGCGATGCTAACTTTGGCGCATTAGGAAATGGTTTAGGGGAAATCTTGTGCCGCTTTATGCTGCAACCCTTGCTACCACGAACTGGGCATCGGCAACCGGAAATACGGCTTCTTATCCGACAAGTTCTACGAGGAATAATGTTTCTAATCTTGTTCCCGGGCTTACAAACGGTACCAATGCGATGGCAATCGGAACTGGTCACGGAGAAATCGACGAATCAGACAACGCCCGTTATGAAGTGCAGCCTTCAACAGCTGCCAGTAAGGCGGTGATTTTATCACGTGTTTCTACAATGAGCAACTGGAAAAGATATGATGGTACTGCCGGAGCAGAATTTCCTGACCTGGCCACTAATACTACTGCAGGATGGACTAATTTTCTAGGTGGTAATTATACTGTTAATGGGTCTGATAACATAAAACCGGTCTGCCAGTCAATAACGCTTGTAGGAACACCGGCTGCTAATTCGGCATCTGTTAGTTATACAGTAACATTTGACGAAACGGTTTCTAATGTAAGTACAGATGATTTTACAGTTGCAACCGTTTCAGGAACTGCCGCAGGTACCGTTAGTGGTGTTAGTGGCAGTGGTGCATCCTATACGGTTACAGTTAGCAGTATTACCGGAACGGGAACTTTGAGACTCAATCTTAATGGCAATTCTAACATTGTTGATTCTTTTGGTAACGGAAACGGAACAAACGGTTTCGTCAACGCTGTTAACGGAACTATCCACTCCGCTGATCGTGATAACCCGACTGTATCAATTGCTTCACCACAGTCAAGCCCTACAAATGCAGCGAGTATTACTATCAATATAACATTTAATGAATCTGTTACCGGATTTGACATCAATGACGTTGGTGTTTCTAACGGGAGTAAAAGTAACTTTACAGGTAGTGGTGCCAGTTACTCTTTATTAGTTACCCCAACTGCAGACGGAACTGTTACCGTATCGGTTGGTGCAAACGTTGCGATTGACGCAGCCAATAACAACAACAATGCAGCTTCGAATTTTACGATTACTTCAGACCGGACACAACCTACGGTAAGCATTACATCAGCAGTAGCCAACCCGACCAATTCAAGTTCATTTGCAGTTACGATTACTTTCAGCGAATCGGTTACAGGTTTCGTAGTGGGCGACATCACAGCTTCTAACGCCTCACTTAGTGGTTTTTCCGGAAGCGGCAGCAGCTACACTGTCAACGTTAACCCAACCGTCGACGGAAATGTGACCCTCAATATCAATTCGAATGTCGCTGCAGACGGTGCAAATAACGGCAATTCGGCAGCGACGCAATTCAGCAGGACATCAGACAGGACTTCTCCTACTGTGAGTATCACGTCATCAGCCAGTTCAGTGACCAATACCAATCCGATTCCAGTAACGGTAACTTTCAGCGAAGCCGTCTCCAACTTCGTGGCGGGCGACGTTGTAATAGGAAACGGGACAATCTCCGGATTTTCGGGAGGAAACGGTGTTGCTGTATATACTTTCAATGTTGTGCCTTCCGGAAACGGAACTGTTACAGTAAATGTAGCCTCAGGCGTCGCCAATGACGCTGCCGGGAACAACAACACGGCCGCAACACAACTTTCACGTACTTTCGATAACACGCAGCCAACGGTTTCTATGACATCGGCTGCCGGAAATCCAACGAATACTGCAGCCATCCCCGTGACGGTTACTTTCAGCGAAAGCGTAACGGGTTTTGATTCAAGTGACATTTCCCCGGGCAACGGATCGATTTCAGGCTTCTCAGGATCAGGAGCCAGCTATTCCTTCACCCTTACGGCATCATCAAACGGTACGGTTACGGCCAATATCGTAGGAGGGATTGCGTTTGACGCGGCAGGCAACGGCAATACGGCAGCGGCACAATTCAGCAGGACTTACGATAATGTTCGCCCGGCTTTCACTACTCCACCACCACCACCAGGTGTTACAAATTTGAACCCTAGTACAGTAAATATAAGCCTTACAGAATCTGTCACCGGATTTGATGCATCAGATATATCAGTTGTAAATGGCTCAGTAGTATCGCTTTCAGGAAGCGGATCATCATACACCGTAACAGTAAGTGCTGCGGCAAATGGAAATGTAACTGTAAATGTTGGGGCAAATGCCTATAGTGATGCTGCAGGAAATACGAACACTGCTACTTTCAGCTACACTTATTTATATGATAATACGAGTCCATCAGTGAGTATCACCTCTTCGACAAGTGCAACTACAAATTCGAATCCTATTCCGGTTACAATTACTTTCAGCGAAGCTGTTTCAAATTTCATTCAATCGGATATTACTGTTACAAACGGATCAATCACAGGTTTCTCCGGAGGAAGCAATGTTGCTATTTATACCTTCAATCTCGTACCGGCTGGTACCGGAACTGTAACAGTAGATGTTGCCGCTGGCGTTGCCGCTGATATTGCCAGCAATACTAATACAGCTGCCACACAATTAAGCAGGGTTTATGATAGTTCTCAACCGACATTGTCGATTACATCATCGGCGTCAAGTCCGACAAACGCCAGTACTATTCCACTGACCTTTACTTTCAGCGAAAGCGTTACAGGATTTGATGTTACTGATATAACGACATTCGGAGGTTCACTTTCAGGATTTTCAGGTTCCGGTTCAGTTTACACGGCAACCGTTACACCTTCGGGCGATGGCTCGATTACGCTATTCGTATTTCAGAACAGCGCTGTCGATGTTGCCGGAAACGGTAACACTTTCGCATCATTCAATATCGTTTCTGACAGGACAAGGCCTACCGTTACGATTTCTTCACCACAAACTTCTCCTACAAGCACCAATCCGTTTACTATAAATATTACGTTCAGCGAATCCGTTACTGGTTTTGACGTATCAGATATTACGACTACAGGTTCTGGTTCGCTTTCGGGCTTTTCCGGAAGCGGCGCTAATTACTCTGTCAATTTCACAGCAAGTGGTAATGGAAACAAAACTTTCAATATTGCACAAAATAAGGCAATTGATGCTGCAGGAAACAATAATTTTGCCGCGGCACAGTTCAGTATGGCTTATGTAGCGCAGTGTTCTCAGAATACCGTTTGGAATGGTCTTTTCTGGACAAACGGGGATCCGATTGCAACGCAGCCGGCAATCATCAGCGGCGATTACGTTTCATCCGATGTCAATCCAGGTGGTTTCTCTGCCTGCAGCCTTATCATTGGTAACGGAGCCAACGTCTTTATCAGCTCCGGCGATGTGCTCAACATCAGTGGCAATGTAACCGTTCAGGCCGGATCGCCGACTACTTTCGCAAATGGTTCTACTCTGAATCTGGGCGGAAATCTAATTTCACAGGCGAACGCATCTGTTACCTTTGAAGACAATGCGAACCTGATGCAGACTGCGACTTCTAATAACAACTCAGGAAACATTACTGTTAAAAGAAGCGCGCTGATGCGAAGACTGGATTATGTATATTGGTCGACTCCGGTGGCAGGGCAAAACCTGAAATTGTTCTCGCCATATACTGTATCTCCTGTTAATGCACCGGGTTTTCCAACACCAACCGGTTCGTCTCGTTTCTATACGTTTAACGAGTCAGGAAATGCTTTTGCCGTAATTGCCAACCCTGAAAACACCACCATGGCAGCCGCACAAGGTTACATGGTAAGCTCCCGAATAATTTCCCTACCGACACAACGCAGCAAATTTTCAACGGTGCCTTCACGGGAACTCCGAATAACGGGAATTATTCCATGCCGGTTACCAACAACTCAGGACAAGGATATAACATGATTGGAAATCCTTATCCGTCGCCAATTAATGCAGATTTATTTCTGGCTTCGAATCCCGGAACACTTTATTTCTGGACGCACGTTGATCAAAATGCCGGAAGTGCTGCGAACTATGCGACCTATACAACTGTCGGGACTGCTGCGGGCAGTGGCGGTGAAATACCAAACGGAACTATTCAGACCGGTCAAGGTTTTATGCTGAGAACAACAACGGGAGGCACGGCTAGTTTTACAAATGCGATGCGTATTGATAACCATGCCAACCAGTTTTTCAGAACTGCTACCAATGACAAAAGCCGTATCTGGCTGAACTTATCATCTTCAACAGCATTCATGAATCAGATGCTTGTTGGTTACCTTGAAGGTGCGACAGTCGGTGTTGACCAATCTGTTGATGGAAAGTTGATTGATGACAACAGCACTACCCTTTCAAACCTTATCGATAATAACACCTACACGATTCAGGGTCGTCCTATGCCTTTTGAAAATACCGATGTTGTTGCGTTAAATTTCAAGGCTGTTTCAGCTGACACCTATGTAATAGGTATCGATCACGTTGACGGATTGTTCGCTGACGACCAAGCTATATATATAAAGGACAACATTACCGGAATTGTACATAATATAAAGGAAAGTAATTATAGCTTCGCCTCTGAAGCGGGAACTTTTACGAACAGGTTTGCAATCGTTTTCCAGAATACTAATCTAGGTATTGAAAACCCGACTTTAAATTCTGACAATGTAGTTGCTTATGTGAAAAATGATATCCTGAACATCAATGCAGGCAGCACGATTATCAAAGACGTAAAGGTTTTTGACTTGCGCGGCCGAATGATCAGCGAAAAGAGCAATATCAATACTACAGTTACAAGCATCGATAATCTTAAAGTAGCACAACAGGTCTTGCTGATTCAGATCACTTCTAAGGATAATCAAACTGTAACCAAAAAGATAGTTTATTAAACATAGTTTTATTTTAAGCAGAAAAGCCTTTCGGGAAATCGAAAGGCTTTTTTGTTTTAAAACAATTTTGCGAGATTGATTTTACTAATTTTCTTATATTATATCTTGTAATTGATTAAATTCTATAGTTTATCTATAATATTTTATTAAAAAGTAAGGGTTTTACTATCTTATTATTATGAATATCACCATATAAATATCAAAAAAACAATCGATTTTGTTTTAATTGTAACACTTTCCTTAGATAACGCCCGAAAATGGGGGAATTACACTCATAAAAAACTACTCTTTTACAAAAATTAAGAAAATGTTAGGAAAAAATTAAGGTTTTTAACTAACTTTAGCTCCTCTTAAATTTAAATGAAATTTTATGTACAAAAATTACAAACCCCTGAGTTCGGGCAAGAGTGCCTGGCTCAGAAAAGACATTGTCGGGTCGCCACCAGTATGCTCAGTAAGAAAGCAAATGGTATTGATGGCGGCTTTTGTATTGATGCTTTTTGCATTCACAGGACAATCGGCCTTTGCGCAAGCTAATAACTACAGTTATTCGGCAAGTACGGGCAACGCGTTGGTTACGATTACCTCCCCGGTAGTATTAACAACCGTCAGCTCCGGATCTGTAGATGATGGTTCTAACATCATTAGCCCCGCAGGATTTACATTTGCCTACAATGGCACAAATTACACCCAATTTGGTATGTCTACGAATGGATGGATCCAATTTGGAAGTGGTACCCCTACAACAGCAAGGCCAACCGCCATTAATGGTTTTGCCGCAAATGCTGCTGTTGCTTTCGAAAGGGATGCTAACCTGAATACGGCCAATGGCGGTTCCATGACGCATGGCCCTGCGACAGGAGGTCTATATGTATTTCAGTTTGTAAATAATTCCGGTGGATCGGGAGGAGGCGCAAGTGCTACTGCTTATATTACGATGCAAATCGTATTATGGGGATCAACAAGTGCAACTCCCGGAAGAATTGATTTCATATATGGATCTCGTCTGGGTTCCCCTGCAACGGCAGGTGTAATCGGTATTACAGACCCTGCCAATACTTTTGTAAATGGTGTTGATGGCTCTAAAGTTTCAGCTACTGCTACCTCTTCCAACTGGCCGGCAGCAGGTACGATGTATACCTTTTTGCCACCGCCACCTTGTAATGGCACACCTGTCGTACGGACCTGCTACACCTATAGCTGCTACTGTTTGTACCGGATCGACACAGGTTTTCACTGTTACAGGCGGTACGTCGGGAGTTTCAAATTTAGCTTACCAATGGGAAACATCGGCAGATGGATTAACCGGATGGACAAATGTTTCCACAGGCTCCGGAGCTACAACAAAAGTATACACTACAGCAGCTTATGCAAGTGGAACTCAGTATTACAGAATGAAAAGTACCTGTACTGCGACAGGGGATTTCGATTATTCGAATGTCGTTTCCATAAGCGGGCCTGCATCTCCTACAACCCAGGCTTCTGGAATTGTGGCAACAAATGCAACCACAACAAGCATCACAGCTACATGGACGATTGGTAACGGTAATAACCGTTCAGTTTTTGTAAGCGATACAAACTCATTTACTGATCCTGTAAACGGTGTTTCTCCTGGAACTGCCAGCGCAGCTTATTCAGGAACAGGACAAAAACTTGTTTATGACGGAACGGGAACTTCAGTAACGGTAACCGGTTTGACAGTAGGTACAACTTATTATTTCAGAGTGTATGAAAGCAGAAAGTGTACATCACCTAATTACTTTTACAATACCACAACTGCCGTTTCAAACCCTGTTGGAATTGGCACTGCTGACAAACTGAAATATACTATCACAAGAAATACAGGTATCACCTATACACCAGTTTCAGGATCGGCAATTACGGTAAGTGCTACAACAGGAACATCGGATGATACCAATTACGGTCGTTTACGTTCTTCCCGTTCAATTATGCGGGAACAACTATATCTTCATTCAGACCTGTAACTAACGGTTTCATGACTTTGAATGGTACCAATACAAATACTTCATTCAACAACGGACTTACAAATGCCACAGGTAATAATTTTGTATTAGCACCTTTTTGGGAAGATTTGTACCTGAATAATGCTACACCAAACTCTCAATTCGTAAAGTACGAGATTACAGGTACTACACCTAATCGTGTGCTTACGGTACAATGGGAAAATGTAGAACTTTTCAATTATCCTGCTGCAAGTTTGAATTTCCAGGTTAAATTATACGAGGTTGATAGCCATATCGAATATGTATATGGCGTAATGCAAGGTTTTGACGGAACAAATCCGAATAACGGTACTGTGACCAACGGACTTGCATTTAGCTACACTATGGGTATGACAGCATCAACATGGGGCGTACCTGCTTTAGCCGGCGAAGCAATTGGATTACAACAGGCTAATACTCTTAGCTTCTCAAGTCTTGGAGGTATTACCCAAAACGAAGGTCTGAATAAGCTGTCAGTACTTCCTGAGTGTTCAAGTATGTATACTTTTACACCAGCTGGTTCAGTAAGACCAAACGATGCTTATCCGGGTGTACCTTCAGCTCCTTCAAATGATGAGCCTGGTACAGCGATAACATTGACTGCATTACCTACTATTCCATCTAATTTCTGCGGCTCATTTTATACATCAGCATTTGCAACACCAAGTGCAGGTGTAGCGGCTCCTATCGCGAGTACGATTGCAGATGACGACGTTTGGTTCCAGTTTACTGCAAACTCTACCAATACCACAATTACTTTACGTGGTGCTGGAGGATATGACGCAGCAATGCAATTATTCAACGATGGTGATTACCTTACTGTATTAGCTCAAAAAAATGCGAATAATATGGCTGGCACATCATTAACCGAAACCATTACACAAACAGATTTTACAACTGTAATCGGTCAGGTATATAAAATCCGTGTATACCATGCGGGTGGGGAACACAAGCAACTGCAACTGCAACTGTTTCAAGTGGAGCTATTACAGGATTTACAGTTACGACTCCTGGTAGCGGTTATATCACTTGTTACGGTGGTGCAGGAATTACTGCAACTCCTTTTGTTTACATTACAGATCCAACAGGAGCAGGTGCTGTAGCAAAATTGACTATCACGAGTGGTGCTGTAACCGGAATTGCAATACAAGGTTCGCAAGGAGGTGCAGGATATACTTCACCTACTGTAACAATAGCACCATCAAGCTTTGGTGTTACTGGTGATTTCTCAATCATCGTAAATGCAACACCGGCACCGCCTGCAAATGATAACATTTGTACTGCAACTTCTATCGTACCGGCTGCAAACTGTACTCCGCTTGCCGGAAATACTTTTACGGCTACAGCTTCACCACAAGCAGCTTGTGGAGGTGTTGCTGATGACGACGTATGGTATTCTTTCGTTGCGGGAGACACCAATATCATCACAGTACAATCAGGAGTAGGTTTCAATGCTTATGTAGAACTTTTAAGTTCTTCAGACAATACCTGTACAGGTACGCTGACTTCACTAAGCTGTGTAAACAATACAACAGGCGGTGGAATCGAGACAATATCTCCAACTGGCCTTACTCCTGGCAACACTTATTTTGTACGTGTTTACAACGCTACATCAGGAACCGGATCAGGTAACTTTACAATTTGTATCACTTCTCCTGTACCGGTATGTACAACGAACAGTACACCGGCAAATCTTGCTACAGGAATCTCAATGACGCCAACATTTACATGGGCAGCGGCAACTTATGCTACAAATTATGACCTTTATGTTGGAACTGCTTCAGGAGCAGAAACATTATTCGCAAATTCATTAACCACCAGCTACACTGTGACTACGCCTGCGTTGGCAGCCAGCACTCTTTACTACTGGTATGTTGTGCCTAAAAACACAAATGGTACCGCAGTTTGCGGTGTTGCGAATGAAACAAGCTTTACAACTGTTTCATGTTCTGAACCAACTAATGTATTGGCAACTAATGTCACTACATCATCTGCTGACATTTCGTGGGCTGCCTCTCCGAGTGCTCCTGCTGACGGATATCAGTATGAAGTGCGTACTTCTGGTGCTGCAGGAAGTGGCAATACAGGACTTACAGCCTCTGGTACAACAAACTCTTTAAGTGTGCCTTTGTCGTCATTGGCAGCCAATACTACCTACTCTATTTATGTAAGGTCGGTCTGTAACCTTGGGTCAAGCTTATTTAGTACGTGGACATCAGTTGTAACTTTCTATACAGGATATTGTGTTCCTACTTATACAAGCGGGGCAGGTTCTGGTGACGAAATTACTAATGTAACATTAGGCACTTTAAACAACAACAGCGGTGCTTCAACTACGCCATACTATACCTATTATAATGCTCTTGCAGCACCTGTTATCGGACAAGGCGTTACTTATCCTGTATCCATATCTTTCGGTACAGATGGTAATCAGTATGCAGCAGTATGGATTGACTTTAACCATAACTTGACTTTCGAGGCAAGCGAAGGATTTATTTCAACTGTAAGCGCAGGCGCAAGCGGCACAACTGTAATTAACGTTTCAGTTCCGCTTAATGCTGTTCCAGGCATTACCCGAATGAGGGTACGTGGAGGAAACGATACCCAGCTTACTACGGCTCAGGCTTGTGGCGCTTCTTCAAGCGGATTTGGAGAAACAGAAGATTATAATGTAAATATCTCCCTTAGCAATAACTGCTCAGGCACACCTGATCCAGGAAACACATTATCATCTGCAGCTTCCGTGTGTTCCGGTGCTAATTTTAGCTTGAGTACACAAAATACGACTACAGATTTTGGTATCTCTTACCAATGGGAAAGTGCCGACGATGCTGGTTTCACAACCAATGTTACTGCACTTGGAACCAACGCTACACAGACTACAAATCAATCATCTGATAAATACTATCGTGTAACTGTAACATGTTCAAATGGTGGCGGTATCGGAGTAAGTACTCCGGTATTGGTAACCATGAATCCATTCTACAACTGTTACCCTGCGGTATATGCGTCTGATCCAGACGATGAAGACATCAGTAATGTAACTGTCGGAACCCTTAACAATTCAAGTACCTGTGCAACTGTTGGAGGTGCTGGATCTGTATTGGGCAGATACACTAATTTTACTGCTGTAAGTGCTCCAAACCTTGAGCAGCTTCAGAGCTATAACTTCTCGTTGACTCAGACAACTTGCGGAGGTACATTCAGCAATTTATTCCAGATTTACATCGACTTTAACCATAACGGAAGCTTCGCTGAAGCTAATGAAAAAGTGTACACACAACCCGCTACTGTTTCAGGAAACCAAACCATTACCGGCTCTTTCGTAGTGCCGATTGATGCCGTTCCTGGTACAACCGGTATGAGAATCGTTAACGTTGAAGGCGGCTCTGCTGCAACCAACTATGCGACTACAGCTTATACTTATGGTGAGACTGAAGACTATTTGGTTAACATCGTAGCTACATTTGCTTGTACAGGAACACCTACTCCAGGAAATACATTAAGTACAGAAAGTGCTACTTGTGCAGGTTCTAACTTTACATTAAGTGCGCAAAATGCTACATCAGGAAGCGGCGTTACTTATCAGTGGGAAAGTGCAGACGACGCAGGATTTACAACCAATGTTGTTGCACTTGGCACATCACCTACTCAGGTGACAAGCCAGACAACTGCGAAATACTACCGTGTAAATGTTACATGTAGTGGTAATACCGGTACCAGTAACCCAATTCAGGTTGGTGTTATCCAATGTACTTATGATACTGCTATTGCTCCGGCAACTTATACCTCAATTATTTCTACAGGTACTGTGCTTCCGGGATGGCAAAATCTTGGTACAACAGCTGGTGATGATAACGTATCGACTACTGTATCGCTAGCAGGAACTACATTCAAATATATCGGTACTTCGGTAACCGGTTTCCAGATGAGTTCTAACGGATGGGCAACATTCAATACTGCAAATACATCTACTGCATTTACTAACAGTCTTGTTTCCACTGCTCAAAACAAAGTTTTGGCACCGTTCTGGGATGACTTGGTGATGACAGGTACGAATTTCGCTAACCGTGACAGTAACTTCCGTTACCAGATTTCTGGCACACTTGGTTCAGGTTCGGCGGTGATCACAATGGAATGGGCAGGATTAGAGCGTTTCAACAACCCTGGTCCAAACCTCAACTTCCAGGTTAAACTTTATGAAAGCGATAACCATATCGAATTCATCTATGGTAACTTTGAAGGATTCGACGGAACTTTAACTTCTGCTTATTCATACAGTACTGGTTATAATGGTACTAATCCGGCAGGAACTTCACAATTGGATCGTTTTGCTTTGCAAACACCAAATGCGAATCATTTCTCTGCAACTACGGATCCTGCAAGTCATATCATCATGCCTGCTTGTAATACTATGATTACATTTACACCAGGCGTTTACACAGGATTGACATCAGCTCCGACAGTAGTTGCTCCTGGTAACGATAACTCAGCAGGCGCATTTACGCTTCCGGTTCTTGGATCTCCTGCTACTTCTTACTGTGGTACTTACTACACTTCAAGAGGCGCAACGAATTCAGCCGCCGGTCAGGCTTGTGCTACTACAGCCGGTAATGAAGATGATGATGTATGGTTTAAATTCACTACTACATCTGCAACTGATTATGTTATAAAACTTCGTACTTCACCAAATTACGATGGTGTCTTACAATTGCTTGATGCTTCTTTGGCACCAATTACTTGTGTTAATGCTACAGGTGCAGGTGCAATCGAAACGATTACAGCAACTGCACTTACATCTGGAGGAACAGATTACTATGTAAGAGTTTTCCATAATGGTACCACTATTGGAACCAGCAGCGGTGAATTCTCATTGAGCGTAAGTGAAGTGATCAGTGCTCCACTGAATGATAATATTGGTGGTGCTGTTCCATTGACAGTAAATACAACTTGTTCAGCAACTGCTTCTCCGCAACCAAGTATTTTGGCTGCGACTGCTTCTCCGCAAGCTGTTTGTGGTGGTACTGCAGATGATGACGTTTGGTATTCATTTACTGCAACATCTACCGCTAACACCGTAACTGTACAATCAGGCAGTGGTTATAATGCTTACCTACAGGTATTCTCTTCATCTGACAATACTGCAACAGGTACGCTTACGTCTATGACTTGTACGAATGCTACGGCAACTGCAGGGGTTGAAACTTATGCAGTTCCGTTCGTTCAGGGCAATACTTATTTCATCAGAATTTACCACGCTTTAGCTGGTACCGGTTCAGGTAACTTCACTGTTTGTGTTACCGCTCCAATTCCTGGTTGTGTTGCTTCACCGACGGCTCCGGTTAACGCCTCTTCATCTTGTCCGTCAGTAACTGCTACTACCCTATCATGGGCTGCGGTTGCAAATGCTTCGGCATATGATGTATATTTTGATATGGTTGACGGTACAACTCTTGTATCGCCGGATCAAGCTGGATTAACTTATGATGCAGGTGTTCTTGCTGCCGGAAATTATTTCTGGAGAGTTATTCCTAAAAGTGTTAACGGTGCAGCTTCGGCTTGTTCAACTTTCACATTTACAGTAAATGCACCATCAGTAGGTGGCGCAGTAAGTGGCGGAACTCAGGTATGTTCAGGATCGACAAGTGGCTTGTTAACATTATCAGGTCATACAGGTTCGATTGTACGTTGGGAAAGTTCAGTAGCGCCATTTACAACATGGACGCCGATTGCAAATACCACTGCGAGCTATACTTCCGGTGCTTTGACTCAGACAACTCAATTCAGAGCTGTAATTCAGAACAACGGATGTGCTACTGCTAATTCAACTGCAACAACTGTAACCATCAGTTCTACTACATGGAGCAGTAATGCATGGAGCAACGGTACGCCGAATGCTACTACAGGAGCTGTTATCAGCGGTAATTATTCTTCAACCGGAGACTTGACTGCTTGCAGCCTTTCTGTAACTTCGGGAACGGTAACCGTTAATCCAGGACACGATTTCGTTATTACAAATGGTGTAACAGTTTCAGGCGGTTCATTGACTTTCGAGAACAATGCCAACCTTATCCAGACAACTGCTGCTGCCAACTCAGGCGCCATCACGGTGAAGAGAAATGCAACAATGAGAAGATTGGATTATGTATATTGGGGTTCACCGGTTGCAGGACAGGATCTGAAAGTATTCTCTCCTTACACCGTATCACCAATTAACGCACCAGGTTACCCTACTCCGACAGGAGCATCGCGTTTCTATACAATGGATGAGACTACAAACAGTTTTGCAGTTGTTGCTGCTCCACTGGGCACGCCATTTGCGCCTGCTAAAGGTTATATGCTTCGTGCACCGAACAATTTCCCTACGAATGGCACACAAGCCACTTTCAACGGGGTATTTACAGGTGTACCGAACAACGGAGATGCTGCAATTGGTATTACATTTACACCACCGGCAGGAAAAGGTTTCAACATGATAGGTAACCCTTATCCATCGACTATCAATGCTGATTTGTTCTTGCAACAAAACCCGGGTGAATTGTACTTCTGGACGCATACCAACCAGGATGCACCTTCAGGAGCGAACTATGCTACTTATACCACATTCGGTACAGCTTCGGCTGCAGGTGGCGCAACTCCTGACGGATCAATCGCTATTGGTCAAGGTTTCTTGTTGAAAACATCAGCTTCAGGAACTGCAACGTTCATGAACTCGATGCGTACAGGTAATAATAGTGCGACATTCTTCAGAAATGCAAACACCGAGAA
Source organism: Flavobacterium sp. 3HN19-14 (assembly GCF_051373205.1). Lineage (NCBI taxonomy): Bacteria > Pseudomonadati > Bacteroidota > Flavobacteriia > Flavobacteriales > Flavobacteriaceae > Flavobacterium > Flavobacterium sp. 3HN19-14. The sequence continues at coordinate 1,757,863 of NZ_JBPPZT010000001.1, read as the reverse complement.
ACACAGAATCTGGTTGAACCTTACCAACTCGGTAGGTTTACAAAACCAAATCTTGATCGGTTATATGGATGGTGCTACCAACGGTGCTGACGTATCAGTAGATGCGAAACAAATCGAAGGCAACATCAACAACATTGCATCGATGATTGGTGAGGAGAAATTCAACATCCAGGCACGTGCATTGCCATTTGCTGATACTGATGAGATTCCGATGAGCTTCAATGCTTTGACAGCGGGCGACTTTACAATTTCATTGGATCACGCTGACGGATTGTTCGATATCACTGAAGGCCAGGATGTTTTCATTAAAGACAACCTAACCGGACTTACACACAATATTAAGGAAAGCGCTTATGCATTTGCTGCAGAAGCAGGAACTACAACCAACAGGTTCAGTGTTGTATTCCAGAGCACAACCCTTGGTGTTGAAAACCCAACGTTTGATGCAAACAGTATCGTTATCTTCAAAAATGACAATGTTGTGAACATCAACTCAGGAAGTGTAACCATGGCAGGTGTTAAGATCTTTGACATCCGCGGCAGGTTGATTTTTGAACAAAAAGACATCAATGCTACAACTGTTGCACTTACCAACTTAAGGGCAGAACAGGAAGTATTGCTGGTTCAGATTACTTCTACAGATAACAAAGTGGTTACTAAAAAGGTTGTTTACTAATTTAGCCCGCTAAGTTTAAATAATTAAGCCTCCCAATCGGGAGGCTTTTTTTATTGTTCGATTTGTACAACCTCTTGTTCGATTTTGCCAGAGGCTTGTTCGATTCTGCCAGAGGCTTGTTCGATTTTGCCAGAGGCTTGTTCGATTCTGCCAGAGGCTTGTTCGATTTTGCCAGAGCTTTGTTCGATTCAGCCAGAGCTTTGTTCGATTCTGCCAGAGCCTTGTTCGATTCTGCCAGAGGCTTGTTCGATTTTGCCAGAGCTTTGTTCGATTTTGCCAGAGCTTTGTTCGATTCTGCCAGAGCTTTGTTCGATTCTGCCAGAGGCTTGTTCGATTTTGCCAGAGCTTTGTTCGAATTGAAAGCAGGCTTGCTTTATTACCAGTGCTTGAATCTGATTTTTGAAATTGCCTTGTATACTACTGAGTCGCTGTCGAGTATTGTGAACAGGTAGTCTTTGGCCTTATTGGCAGTATCTACAAGATTATCCTGTGTGTTGTAAACGGTGTCGTTCCTGATACTCCGGGCGTTGTTGAGCGGCACGTAGGCATCGGCTACTGCTTGTGTTTTTTCGAGCATTGCTGCCTTTTTATCCTGATAGGTGGCAATTTTGTACTCGGTTTCGTTGGGATTGTAGTTGGGTGTGCTTTGCAGCAGGGCAATCAGGCCGTCCATATTATTGGTACGCTGGTCATAGCTCATTTGTGATACGGAGTAGTTGGATTGCTCTTTATCGGGATCGGTTGCCGCTGTTGCTGAAATTTTCCTGACGCCCTTAAGCTTCCGTACAACGGCCATGAAATCTTCGAGCTGTGCCTGGGTGACGCCTTCGGTAGCTTTGTAGGCCTTGCGGAGCCTGGTCAGTTCTCTGTTGAGCGGCTTGAAAATCGATTCCCTTTCGTCTACGGCAAGCGTGTAAGGGGCAACCAGGTCATTTACATTTTTTTGTTGCGCCGCAGCGTTTGCATAGAGCGTCTTTAGATTTGGAAGGCGCAGGTTGGGATTGGCGGGATTGTGAGTGCCCCGAGTGCGGCAATGTGTGTGTTGAGGAGATTGAGATTGGCAATGTTCTTTGCATGCCCGACTTCTGATGTTGATGCCATAGGTATCTGGTTTTAAAGGTTATGGTTACTATGGCGGTAATATATTATATTAAAATTTAAATCGATTAGGTAGAAATACCTGTTTTTGTAGTTAGTATCCGGTGGTCAGTAGTTGGTGGTATCAGCAATAAGTAATCCTTTTGTTGGAACAACGGGGTGTTTGCTGAAAAATGGCCGCCGCAGATGGAGCAATTAAGCAGGTCATTTTTTTCTATTTCCATAAAATTACAGTCAAAAACTGCCAAAAATTGCACTTCGACGGAAATTTAGGTTACTTATTGATAATTCATTGCGAATACAATTTTTAATATGAAAATTAGCAGCCTCAATCTCAGATAAATATGAAAAGAAATTATCCTTTTTCTTTGGAAGCAAAATTGTGTAACCGATTTAAGTACAGTGTATTATTCCTCGTCACTATGCTTATCACCTGGTTTGGAAATGCGCAAACCACGGTAACATCCAACCTTATTAACAACAACGGTAGTACAACCGCGGTTTTTACATTCAGGAATGCCAACGCCTATGATGTTGTCATTACAGATCTGGCGGCTGTGGCAGGTTCAACCGCTACACAAACTGCGGAGTTGTGGTATAAGACCTCGACTGCAAATCCGGGTGTTCCCGGAGCGATCAGCGTTGTCAACGGATGGACATCTGTCGCAACAGCAACAGTGGCTACGACAGGAAACCTGGATAACTCTGTAACCCAACCGATGCTCTCGGGAATGTTGCTGACGGTACCAGCGAATTCTTATATGCGACTGGCCTTTACATTGTCGGCTTCGCTGCGTTACAGTACCATCAACAGCCAGTCTACCACTTTTACGAGTGGAGGTTGCAGTATTATCGTGAGCGCTAATAATGGATATGCCGGAACTGCAGACAATCCGAGCTTTACACCGAGGGGCTTTATAGGATCACTGACTTTCCATCAGATAACCTTATGCCCGGGGACGCCAACTCCCGGAAATACTACCGGGCCAACCGCTGCCTGCCCGGGTGTAAATTTTACTTTGGGCGTACAATTCCCGGCTGCTGAAACAGGTTTAAGCTATTCGTGGCAGCGTGCAGATGATATTAACTTTACAACCAACTTTGAAACGCTTAGTGGTGGGAGTTATAAATTGGTTACCAACCAACCTTCTGCAAAATACTACCGTGCAAGAGTAAGCTGTAGTGGCAATATAGCGTATAGCACACCGCTTTACATTCCGATGGATTTATTTTCCAATTGTTATTGTACCCCGACTTACGAGACCGGGATTGTAGGAAATGGCGACCAGATTACGAATGTGACACTTGAAACCCTTAATAATAGTTCAGGCGGAGTCCGTCACCGTTCTATACTTTCTTCAGCAATGTTGCCATTCCGGATTTAACGGCATCTACGACCAGTACGCTGTCGGTAAGCTACGGTCCGGACGGTGCACAGTTTTGCGCCGTATGGATAGATTACAACCATAATGGTGTATTTGATGCTTCGGAAGGGACTTTGTGTAGTGGTGATGCCTGTCCGAACGGAACATCTGTAATTAATATCGCTATCCCGCAAAACGCCCTTTCGGGGAATACCAAAATGCGCATCAGAGGTGGTGACGACAATGCCCTGACTACTGCCCAGGCTTGCGGTGCTACCAATAGTGTGTATGGCGAAACCGAAGATTATATTGTAAATATCCTGCCGGCGCCACCTGCCAATAACAATTGTGCCGGTGCTGAAACCCTGACGCTGGGTGCTTTTGGAAGCTGTCTTGCCAATACGGCATTAGGTACGACAATTGGTGCTACGCCTTCTGCGGGAATAGCAAAGACGAGTTGTGACATGGGCATTTATAAAGATGTTTTTTATAAATTCAACAGCGGGAATAATACTGAAATCAGCCTTAATTTTACTAATCTTACGGGTGTCTGCCAGTTTGGTTTATATACCGCCTGCGGAACCGGATTTGCGAATGTGTGCTCTTCGACGAGTTACTCCGGTAATATTGCCGAGGTAATTCCGAATACGACTTATTATATCGTTGTCTGGTCGAATCCGGGTAGTGAAGGTACGTTTGCGCTTTGCGTTTCGCAGACAGCGCCATGTGCCATCACCACCAACTGGAATGGGTCTGCGTGGAGCGCGGGTGCACCAAACAGCAATAAAGGCGCTTCATTCTCGTCTGATTATTCCTATACAGCTGATACGACAGTTTGTAATATCACGGTCAATTCAGGAACTTTGACAGTTAATTCCGGTTATGACCTTAATGTTCTTGGTGCAATTACAGTCAATTCACCGGGAGCGATGATTTTGGAAAACAATGCCAACCTGTTACAAACGGAAGGATTTATCAATACGGGAAATATAACGGTAAAACGCCAGGCCAACATGAGAAGGCTTGATTATGTATACTGGGGTGCTCCGGTTGCCGGGCAGGATTTGAAACTGTTCTCGCCGTATACGGTATCTCCTACTAATGCACCGGGTTTTCCTACACCTACTGGCGCATCGCGTTTCTATACTTTAAATGAATCTACCAACGGTTTTGTAGTTATCCCTAATCCATTGGGTGTCTTGTTCCTGCCCGGAAAAGGATATATGCTGCGCGCACCGAATAATTTCCCGGATGACGGATCGACCGCTACTTTTTCCGGAGAATATAATGGCGTACCCAATAACGGCAATGCATTAATCCCTATCACCAACACACCCGGAACGGGAAAAGGGTATAATATGTTAGGAAATCCGTATCCTTCAACGATAAGCGCCAGTTCATTTTTGGCGCAAAATCCGGGAGAATTATATTTCTGGACACATACGAACCAGGATGCACCTTCAGGCGCGAATTATGCAACTTTTACCACTTTCGGAACTGCATCTGCAGCAGGAGGCGCAACGCCTAACGGAACAATTGCCATCGGGCAAGGATTCTTATTAAAAACGGCAACATCCGGAATTGCCACATTTACCAATGCCATGCGCAGCGGGAACAATACGGCCACATTCTTTCGCGACGCGAATACTGACAAAAGCCGGATTTGGTTGAATCTTTCTAATGAAACGGGTATGCAAAACCAAATTTTAGTAGGCTATATGGATAGTGCAACCAATGGTATTGACACTTCTATCGACGCAAAACAGATTGAAAGCAATATCAACAATATTGCATCATTAATCGGAGAGGATAAATTCAACATTCAGGCGCGTGCGATGCCATTTGCCGTTACGGATGAGATTCCGTTGAGTTTTAATGCAATTGCTGCAGGAACTTTCAGTATCAGTATTGATCATGCTGACGGGTTATTTGCTAATGATCAGGAGGTATACCTTAAGGACAATGTTTCGAATATCATTTATAATCTGAGCGAAGGTGCTTATACTTTTGCTGCCGAAGCAGGAACGACCACAAGCAGGTTCAGTATTGTATTTGAAAATTCAACACTTGGAATCGGGAATCCTTCTTTGAACGCAGACAATCTTGTGATTTACAACAATAATAATGTATTGAATATCAATTCAGGAAGTATGGAGATGACTGATGTGAAAATATTCGATATTCGCGGAAGGCTGATTTTTGAGCAATCCGGAATCAACGCGAATACCGCTGCATTAGACAACCTGAAGGCACAGCAGGAAATGCTATTGGTCCAGGTTACATTAACCGATGGTGAAGTAATCACTAAGAAAGCAGTTTATTAAAGAGTGTCTAAATCAAATAAGAAAAGCCTTCCGCAAATCGGGAGGCTTTTTGTTTTGCACAAAGTACGAATCTGAAATACAATTTTTCTCGTACGCATATAAGTAATCATTTGTTAAAATCCTTTAAAATAAAAATTTGTAAATTTGTGAGTGCTCAGAAGCATGTAACCTACCTAAATGATAATCTATGAAAAGAACATTACATTACTTAGCGCTTTTATTGACAGTTTTAAGCAGCCCCGTTGTTTTTTCACAATGCCCGGCTGGTGACGTCACCATTACAAATCAGGCCGATATTGATAATTTCGGAACAACCTACCCTGCCTGTACAACGATCAGCGGAGTTCTGACGGTGTCAGGATCTGACATTACTAACCTCAATGGGTTTGCCAATATCACAACCGTCACAGACTATATTGATTTTAGTTCAACGCCTTTGCTGACATCCCTTTCGGGATTTAACAACCTGACATCTGCGGGCGGATTTTATCTCTATTTTGAAACAGCGCTTTCAGATTTGTCGGCACTTGGCAATCTTTCAACGATTACGGCAATAAGTCCGTTAGGAGGAAATGTACAGTTTTACGGGAACGATAATATGCCAAACATTACGCTGCCTGCACTCACTTCTGTGCCCGGTTTCGTTGACATTACGCTTAATTCGGGGCTGACAACATTATCATTTCCGGCGCTTACAAGCATTGGCGGTTCATTTTCGGTAAGCTCTAATCCGTTTTTGCCGCAAATGTCTTTTAATAGTCTGGCATCAACCGGTTATTTTTACATTGAAAATAACAACAGCCTTACTGATCTTTCCGGATTTTCATCAATTGCAACGATTAATACTTATATCGATATTTCGAACAATCCGATTCTCGCAAATATTTCAGGACTCAGTAACCTTACAACGTTAAACGGATATATCCAAATTGATAACAATCCGGCGCTGACAAGCCTTTCAGGCCTTGACAATTTAAATCCTTTAACACTTACAGGCATTAATATCAGAAATAATGCAACGCTTTCGGTTTGTAATACGGCACCTATATGTGCTTTACTTGGTGGAGCCTGCCTTTCGGATATCCATACCAATGCACCAGGGTTGCGAAAGTGCTGCGGTTATTTCGACAGCTTGCAGTATACCATGCCCAACAAACGTAACACTTTCTACGCAAGCAGAAGTTGATGATTTTGGTGTTACTTATGCACATTGTAATAATATTGGCAGTAATCTGACATTGTCGGGGCCAGACATTACAAATGTTGAAGGACTTTCACATTTATATACAATTGGCGGAGACCTTGATTTTTCAAGCACGCCTTTATTAAATGATCTTTCGGGTTTTGATCATCTGACTACTATTGGTGGTGCATTTTATTATTATTTTCAGAATCCTGCAATTGCTGTTGTAAATGCGTTTCCGGCACTGACTACCGTGGGTGGCAATTTTGTTGTCTATGATTGCGACGGACTAACGAGTTTTACTGCTGCTAATTTGCAAACTGCTGGCGGTGTGCAGGTGGGGCTCAATGATAATATGACGACTTTGGCGTTGCCAAGCCTCACAACTGTATCTGCTGATTTTACTGTATACCAAAATAATGTATTGGCAAATCTTGATTTCTCTGGCCTCAATTCGACCGGGAATTTTTATTTTGAAGAGAATAACAGCGTAACTGATATGTCGGGATTTTCGAATCTGCAAACGGTGAATGGCTATTTCGACATTACCAATATTCCACTGTTGACATCAATTACAGCATTCTCAAATCTAACGGCGATAACCGCTTATATACAAATTGAAGAAAATGATGCCATTGCTAACCTTTCAGGATTGGAAAATGTAAATCCGTTGTTACTTACGGGCGTACACATCAATAACAATCCAAATCTGGCTGTTTGTAATATTCCCGGAAGTATCTGTATTTACATCGATAATGGATCGCTCAATGTTCTGGTTGCCAACAATGCCAACGGCTGTAACAGTGCTGCGGAGATATCATACGCCTGCAGCCTGAATTGCATAAGTTATACCACTTGGAATGGCGTTAGCTGGAGCAATGGTGTTCCGAACGCGGATACCGGCGTTACAATTACCGGAGACTATACTTCTGCAGGTAATCTGGACAGTTGTTCGTTTACCGTTCTTAATAATGCAGATGTTACGATAAGCTCAGGCGATGATTTGTATGTAAAAGGAAAAGTTGACGTTCAGTCAGGGACAATGACTTTTGAAAATAACGCCAATCTATTACAGTTTTCCGAAACCGTACCCAATCAGAATGCGGGCAATATCATTTACAAACGCAATGCGCAAATGCGACGTCTTGACTATGTATACTGGGGCGCTCCGGTTTTAGACCAGAATCTTGGCGATTTTTCTCCGCAAACCGTAACCACCCGTTTTTATACATTAAATGAAACAACGAATAGCTTCGCAGCAATCGATCCGGCTTTGAACGATTTTGTTCCCGCAAACGGTTATATGATCCTGCCCCGAATAATTTTCCTACGACGGTAACAACTTTTGAGGGTATTTTTACAGGCGCTCCCAATAACGGGTCGTATTCTGTCCCGATTACCAATTCCGGTTCAGGAAAAGGGTTTAACCTTCTTGGAAATCCCTACCCTTCTCCGATCGATGCCGATTCATTTCTGACAACCAATCCGGGCACTTTATATTTCTGGACACATTTCAATCAGGTAGCCGCATCAGGCGCCAATTATGCGACTTATACTACAATGGGCGCCGCAGCTGCTACGGGTGGAGCAACGCCTAATGGCTATATTCAGGCTGGCCAGGGCTTTTTACTTAAAACAGCAACAAATACAGACGCTATATTTACGAATGACATGCGCAGCGGCAATAATGACGGACAGTTTTTCAGGACAACTAATAATATTGAGAGACACCGTATATGGCTGAACCTGTATAATGGCGAAAATATGATGAATCAGGCGCTTGTCGGATATATAACTGGCGCGACCAACGAAGCCGATGCTTCTATTGACGGGATTATGAATTATGACGGAAGTTCCATTTCAAGTATCATCGGCAATGAAAACTACACAGTTCAGGGACGCCCATTGCCTTTTGCTCCTACAGATGTAATTCCGTTGAATTTTAAAGCACTTGCAGCCGGAACTTTCACGATTTCGCTTGATCATGCCGACGGACTATTTTCAGCAACTGAAGATTCAGCACAGGATATATTCATTAAAGATGAGGTCTCCGGGATTGTTCATAATATAAAAGAAAGTCCGTATGTCTTTGCTGCAGAAGCGGGTACAACGGCTAACAGGTTTAGTATTGTTTTCGAGAATTTAACGCTTGGTATGGAAAATCCTGTTTTCGAAGCCAATAATGTGGTTGTTTTCGAACAGAATCAAATTTTAAATATCAACTCCGGAAGTACTATGATGTCTGGCGTAAAAGTATTCGATACACGCGGCAGATTGATATTTGAGCAATCCGGGATCAACTCAAACACTGTTGCACTAAACACCCTCAAATCTGGTAAAAATGTATTACTGGTTCAGGTAAAAGATACAAACAATTATACCGTCACTAAGAAAGTGGTATACTAGACTTTAAGACCATAAAAATTATTTAAGCTCTCTTGCGTGAAACCGAGGGAGTTTTTTTTTATAAAATAATGAAAAGTGAATGTTCAATAATTAAGAAAATTGAAACCCTTTTTAGCAATTCCTTAACCTAAACCCAATGACAATGCGTTAAAGTTTTCTTAACGTAAATTTTAACATTAACATTTAATCGAAAATTGAATATTTTTTTCACATTTCAAAATGTCATTTAGGATTTTTTTAAGATAATATTTTACGAAAAATTTAATAATTATATTAAATAACTAAAATCTTTATTTTTATGGATTTTATTGCATTATTGTTATAGATATAGGTGTTTTTATGATTTTTGTGATAATTCCTCCTTCAAAATCGCTATTTTTATGCCCTTAATTTAAATTATTATTATGAATTACAATTACAATCATTTTGAAGGAGGTAGGGATGCTTCGTTCAGGAAGAAGATGTGGGAAGTACGGAATCTCCGCCTTCAACTTTCTTTAAAGCCAATAAAAAATCCTGGCTTTTAGGGATTTTTATGACGATGGTACTGTTGATGAATTTCAGCGGATTTTCACAATCTGCCAGCAGTTATACTTTCAGCGAATCTACCGAGGCTTTTTCTGCTGTAGTCGGAACCAATTCAACTGCAACTGGTGACGATGGAACGCAATCACCAATCAATATTGGATTTACCTTCACTTTTGGAGGTGTTAATTACACAACTTTCGGACTTACCACAAATGGTTTCCTTAAATTGGGTGGTGCTGCAATCACTTCAACCGGAGGTTTTTCAAACGGGCTTTCAAACAGCGCAACCAATAATCCTTTGCTGGGTGTTTTTTGGGACGATAACCACAGAAATGCCGGTTCAATCCAATACCTGACGTCAGGCGTTTCTCCAAACCAAATCCTTGAAGTATCATGGACAGGTGTTAACATTGGCGGTAGCGGAGCAACAAGTGGCAGCTCGACCGCTTCTTATAAAATCAGGCTTTACGAAACAACTAATGCCATTGACTTTATATATGGAACAATGGGAGCTGCGGAACACTTTCGGCATCTATTGGTCTAGCTGACACAACTTCTTACCTTAGTGTCACACCAGGTTCGCCTTCTACAGTTTCATCAACGACTGCCAACAACAGTATATCTTCTACTACTGCGTTAGTTGGTAAGAAATTTACTTTTACACCTCCTCCTCCGTGTGCAGGAACACCAACACCTGGCTCTATTCCGGCTACGGCAGGTGTATGTAGCGGCGGAACAACCGGCACGACGCTAACTGCTACAGGATACACTTCCGGTGTTACTGGAATTACGTTCCAGTGGGAAGAGTCTGATGACAATGGTGTTGCAGATGCATGGGCTAATGCCGTTGGCGGAAGCGGTGCAACTACAGCAGCTTATACAACCCCGGTTGTAGTTGCTAATATTTACTACCGCTTGAAAGTGACCTGCAGCGGATCGGATGCCTATACGAACGCTTCGCTGGTTTCACCGATTAACTGTTCTTTTGACATTACAAAATCAAGTTCTTCTTACGTATCAATTGCCGGTACCGGATCAAGCCTGACAGGAACATGGAGAAATGGAAATACTAACACTGATGACAACTTAAGTGCTTCACAGAATATCGGGTTTAACTTCCCATACAAGGGAGGTAACTACAGCACTTTCTCCGTGTCTACAAACGGATACCTGACTTTCAATACTGGTACTTCTGCAACCGGTTCTGGTCTGAGCGCCTACGGATATGATAATTCCTACTTTACAAATACTTCGGGAACTTTATTGTCTTTAGCTCCTTATTATGAAGATTTGGTAACGCCGGGCAACCCTGGAAACATTGCCGGTTTGAACGCTGCTTTCAAATATGCACTTAATGGTACAGCGCCTAACAGGGTTGCAACTATCGAGTGGATTGGAATGGAAACTTTCAACAACGCCTGACTAAACCTGAATTTCCAGGTTAAATTATATGAAACTACAGGTGTAATCGAATATAATTACGGTACGTTTGAACAATTTGCAGGTACTGCCAACTATGGTTATTCTTATACAGTCGGAGTTAACGGTGCAACTGTAGCTGCCTCTCCAACTGTAAATCAATTACAAACACAACAGATTGAAAATACTCAGGCATTTTCAAATGTTGCTAAAATACGCTTTCAGCGGTAATGAGTTGTAACACGACTTATACATTTACGCCTGGAACATACAGCGGTGCATTAGCTCCGGCAGCATTGACAAATGACGAGCCAGGTACTGCAATCGGATTGACTGTTAATCCATCTCCGTGTACAGGCTTCTGCGGTACTTATTACAGCAGCAAAAACGCAACGGCTTCTGCAGGAATTGCAACTTGCGGTGCCGGTACTCCAGGTACTCCGAACGACGATGTTTGGTTTACTTTCGTAGCAAGCACGTCACAACAAACCATTACTGTTCGCGGTGGTGCAGGTTACAATCCTGTAGTACAATTGTTCTCTGACGCCGGTATTACGCCACTTAACTGTGTTAACGCAACAGGTGCCGGACTTACTGAAACTATCAACGCGACAGGACTTACCCCTGCCGCAACTTACTATGTACGCGTTTACCACGAAACTGCAGGATCATCTTCAACTCCAACTTTAGGAACTACAACTGCAGCTGCAGGTGCCGGAGATTTTTCTATCTGTGTGAATGAAATCGTACCTCCCCCTGCAAACGATGACATTTGTGGCGCTGTGAATTTATCAGTAGGCACGAGCTGTTCAGCAACAGCTGGTTCAACAGTAAATTCAACTGCAAGCGCTCAGGCAGTTTGTGGCGGTACAGCAGATGATGATGTATGGTACAGCTTTACAGCTTCTACGGCAACTGATGTTATAACCGTACAATCTGGCGCTGGTTTTAACGCCCACTTTCAAGTTTGGAGTTCATCTGACAATACTTGTACAGGTACACTAACTTCTGTAACTTGTGTTAACAATACATCAACTGCAGGTACAGAGACTTTCACAGGAACAAGTTTTGTTCCCGGAAATGTTTACTTCATTCGTATTTACCATTCAGCTTCAGGAACAGGAACAGGTGCTTTCACCGTTTGCGTAACTGCCGCTCCACCGGCATGTATAGGTAACCCGACTACTCCTGCAAACGGAGGAACGGCATGTGAGGCTGTCCCAGTAACTTTGACATGGCCAGCAGCTTCAGGCGCTACAAGCTATAACATCGTTCTTGACGGTGGTGCTCCAATTAACCAGGCAGGAACCAGCTATAATGCGGGTGTATTAGCCCTTGGCGGACACACATGGTCTGTATTTCCGGTTAACAACGCAGGTGCAGCGACAGGTTGTAACACATGGACGTTTAGTGTTGAAAGTCAACCGGTAATCGGAACTATCAGCGGACCTTCTGCATTGTTTACTGCTCAAAGTGGTTCCTTCTCTGAAACTGGCGGTACTGGCGGTACATTACAATGGCAATCTGCTACCGTAACAGGTGGTCCTTACAGCAATATCGCTACTGCTACCGGAAACCCGCAAAATATTTCATTTGCAAGTCCGGGCACTTATTATATAGTTGCTACCCGTACGGTTGGCGGCTGTACAGTTGTCACTTCAAACGAACTTACTGTAGTGGTATCTGTTCAGGGTGATACGCCTTGTGCACCAATTGCTTTGGTTGTTGGTTCAAACTGGGCCATACTCAAATGCAGGTGCTGCGATTGATACAGGCGAAGTTGTTCCTCCCGGAACTGGTTGTTCTATCCAGACAGGATGGTGTAATAACACTTTGAACAACACAATCTGGGAACTTTCACAGCGCCTGCTTCAGGACGTGTAATCATCCAGGCCAGTGGTTTTGATGATCAATTAGCGTTATATTCTGCTACCAACTGTGCTGATTATTCAACATTTACACTATTAGCCGCGAATGATGACAGCGGTGATGAAAGCGGTCACGGCGGAACAGCAGATTCAGCTTATATCGATGCTATCTGTTTGGTTCCGGGAAATACTTATTATGTACAATTAGACGGATACAGCAGTACAGGTACTGCAACTATCGTTATTACTGAAGTTGCTTTAACTGTCCCGACATTTAGCGCTGTAGCTCCGGTTTGTAACGGAACAGTGGCTGCTTTGCCTACAACTTCTACCAACAATATTACTGGTACATGGAGTCCTGCAATCAACCCGAATGCTACAACGGTTTATACATTTACACCTGATGCAGGACAATGTGCTGCTTCTACAACGCTTACGATTACTGTTCCTTCAACAACCTGGAATGGCGCTGCGTGGAGTAACAGTGCACCCACTTCTACCACATTAGCGATTTTTGAGGGTGCTTTTTCTTCAACAGGGGATTTATCAGCTTGCCGCGTATTGGTAAACAGTGGTGCGGTTACGATTAATTCAGGAAACGATTTTACTGTTGCTAATGCTGTTACAGTAAGTGGCGGTTCATTGACTTTCGAGAACAATGCCAACCTTTTGCAAACTACAAATGCTGCTAACTCAGGTGCAATTACTGTGAAACGCAATGCAACAATGAGAAGATTGGATTATGTTTACTGGGGTTCTCCGGTAGCGGCTCAAAACCTGAAAGCGTTCTCTCCACAGACCGTTTCTCCTCCGGTAGGTGCTTCACGTTTTTATACTATGGATGAGACGACCAACAGCTTTAGCGCTATTACAACTCCAGAAAATGCTACGTTTACGTTAGCTAAAGGTTACATGCTTCGTGCTCCGAACAATTTCCCTACAAATGGCTCACAAGCTACTTTCAACGGTGAATTTAATGGCGTACCGAACAACGGTGATGCTGCTATTGCAATCACAAATACACCGGGAACAGGACAAGGTTTCAACATGTTAGGAAACCCTTACCCATCGACGGTAAGCGCTGATTTATTCCTTGCACAAAACCCGGGCTCACTTTATTTCTGGGCACATGCTAACCAAAATGCTGCGTCTGGAGCTAATTATGCTACTTACACGACTTTCGGTACAGCTGCTGCTGCAGGCGGCGCAACTTCGGATGGAAGTATTGCTGTCGGACAAGGTTTCTTGTTGAAAACAGCTGCTTCCGGAACTGCTACATTTACAAATGCGATGCGTACAGGTAACAATACTGCCCTTTTCTTCAGAAACGCTACTGTTGATAAAAGCCGTATCTGGTTGAACCTTTCTGATGCAAATGGCACCCAAAACCAAATCCTTGTAGGATATATGGATGGCGCTACCAACGATGCTGACGTATCTGTAGATGCAAAACAAATCGAAGGCAACATCAGCAACATCGCTTCTTTGATTGGTGGCGAGAAATATAACATCCAGGCGCGTGCTTTGCCATTCGCTGATACAGATGAGATTCCGTTAAGCTTCAATGCGCTTACTGCAGGAACTTTCTCAATCGGAATCGATCACGTTGACGGATTGTTCACTGGTGACCAAAATGTTTACGTTAAAGACAATGTTTCCGGAATCATCCATAACATCAAAGAAAGTGCTTATACTTTTGCTGCTGAAGCCGGAACAACTACTAACAGATTCAGCGTGGTATTCCAAAGTACTACACTTGGAATCGAAAACCCTGCATTTGATGCAAACAGCGTCGTCGTTTACAAAAACAACGATGTATTGCACATCAACTCAGGAAGCATGACAATGTCTGGCGTTAAGGTATTTGATATCCGCGGAAGATTGATTTTTGAGCAATCAGGAATCAACGCAAACACTGCGGCTTTGACCAACCTTCGCGCTGCACAGGAAGTGTTATTGGTTCAGATTACATCTGCCGACAATAAAGTCGTAACTAAGAAAGTAGTTTACTAAATAGGTGCGCTTTAAATAAATTAAGGCCTTCCGGGAAACCGGGAGGCCTTTTTTGTTTATTTGCAATCTTCATTTTATCGATGTAAATCAGTAAGTTTACTAAACCATTAAAAAAAATCCCCCTCGGCAACATGTTCAAAAAACTGGCTGCATTTTTTTTACTTTTTACTTTTACAATAGCATCCGGGCAAACGGCGTCTGCTACCGATAGTCTTAAAAACGCGCTCGAAAATTATAATCGCCAAAAGACAAAATCAGGACGAAAGGGATTTTCTATAGCCGATTCTACAAAGGTGAATCTCCTGAATTCCCTGTCTTTCCGTTATTTCATGAGCGATTCCAAGCAGGCAATCGCTTACAGCAACGAATCATTGGCGCTGGCAAAAAAAATCAATTACAAAGACGGAATTGCCTATGCTTATATTGCACAGGCGCAAATCAATGATTTTAAAGGCAATTACCAACAGGCCGTTGATTATACCAAAATGAGTATTGCCATCCACGTCGAAAACAAAAACAAGAAGGCGCTCGCCGACGAATACAGCCAACTCGGCATTATATATTCTGAAATGGGCAATTACCCCGAAGCGATGAAATTCAGTCTCATTGCGCTGAAAATGTATGAAAAAGAAAAAAATACGCTTTTCATCATAAAGGCTTATTCGAATATCGCCATCATATACAAACAACAGAAAAAATACAAGGAAGCTTTGGCGACAAATGCAACGGCGATGAAAATCATCCAAAAAGTAAAAAATACCGAAAGCAATTATTTTGGCTGTTATATTCAGAATGAAATCGGCGAAATCAACCTGAGACAAGGCAAATATGACAACGCGCTCAAAATCCTTTTGCCGGCACTGAAAGCTTCCGGAAAATTCACGGACGATTATCTTAACGCCAACATCTGTATTGCTATCGCCAACTCCTATTCTGCATTGAAAAATTACCATCAGGCAGCAGGTTTCTATTTCAAGGCGATGGCAGCTTTGCGCAAAATAGGCGATGTTGCAGGGGAAGCCAATTGCATCATCAATATCGGTTTCAGCAATTTCAAGCAGGGATTTACGGCAAAAGCCATCGAAGAAACCAAAAAAGGTTTACAACTGGCACAGTCTACAGGCTATTTGGAATGGCAGCGCAACGCTTATGAAAACCTTGCGGAAATGTATGGCAGCACCAAAAACTATAAACTGGCATACGAAAATCACATCCAGTTTAAGAAACTAAACGATTCGCTTTTCAACAAAGAAAAAGACAAAAAGATTACAGAATTCCGTCTCTCCTACGAATTCGATAAAAACAGGAACACCTCAAATCAATCCAGGAAAAAAAGGATGCGCAATTGCAAATGGAAACCCAAAAACAGCGCAATACCAAATATGCATTCATGGCAGGACTGATTTTTGTCAGCCTTCTGGCAATCGGGATCTTCTATAACCTGAAACGCAACCAGAAACAAAAAGCCATTATAAACGAACAGAAAAACCTCGTTGAAAAGCAACATGCGCAAATCAGCCTTTCTTTAACTGAAAAAGAAACGCTGTTGCGGGAAATCCACCACCGCGTAAAGAATAACCTTCAGATTATTTCGAGCCTTCTGAACATCCAGGCGCAGGGCATACAGGATGAAAACGTGCTTTCTTCCTTACAGGAAGGGCAAAGCCGCGTACAGGCAATGAGCCTGATTCACCAAAATCTTTACCAGTCTCAATTCATCAACAACGTCAATATCGAAAATTACCTGAAGGATTTAATCCAATATCTTTCGGATATCTTCAGGGAAAGCGATAAAAAAATCGCTATTTCCATTGAAGCATCCGGAATCGAATTCGACATCGATACTGCAATTCCACTCGGACTTATCGTAAATGAGCTTGTCTCAAACGCCTGCAAATATGCTTTCGAAAATCGGCAAACCGGCAACATCAATATTAAGATTGAACACATAAACGATGTTGATTACAAACTCTGCGTAAGTGACGACGGAAAAGGCCTTCCGGAAGATTTCGATGCAAAAAACAGCACATCACTCGGACTCAAACTCGTAAAAATCCTTTCGCGGCAATTAAGAGGCGTGCTTTCGGTCACATCGGCAAATGGATTGACTGTCTTTTCGGTACAATTTAAAGATCTTAAGGCCTTTTTGAGCAACTGATTTAGTAACTTTATGCCATAAAAGAAACTGATGATCCGGATTTTAGTTGTAGAAGATGAGCTCATAATTGCAGAAGATATGTGTAATGTGCTGTCGAACATGGGTTATGGCGTTGTCGGGAATGCAATGGATTATGAAGAAGCAATCGCTTTCCTCGATGCAGAAAAACCCGATCTGATACTTTTAGATGTCAACCTCAACGGAAAAAAAGACGGTATCGATCTGGCTGAAATCATCAACCAAAATTATGAAGTGCCGTTTATTTTTACGACTTCTTATTCTGATGCGGTGACGCTGGAAAGGGCGAAAAAAACCAATCCAATCAATTATCTTGTAAAGCCTTTCAAGAAAGAACAATTGTTCACGGCTATCGAAATGGCTTTCCACAGGCTCGATAATCCGGCAAAACCTGAGAATGCGCTTCCGCCGAAACGGATACGCTGATTATTAAAGATGCGATTTTCATTAAAGACAAATTCAAATACACCAAACTGCTCACCTCGGATATTTTATGGATTAAATCTGAAGGGAATTATCTTGAAATCCACAACATCCGCAGTACAGAATTCATACGTGGTTCATTGAGCAATTTTATGGAAAGGCTGAGCGGAGCAAATTTTTTCCGTACCCACAAATCTTATATTGTCAACCTGGATTACCTTGTGAAGCTCGAAACCAACACCGTTACGATTGCCGCAGACCGCATTCCGATTACGCGCAGTTATGCCGACGAACTCATCAAACGCCTCAATATACTATAGGAGATTTGGTGCTTTACAACGGAAATTTTTCCATCTTCACGGGATTTACATTCCAATTCGTTTAATTTTTTTATATTCGCTTTAACTTTTAAGCTTTTAAAATGAAAAAAGTAATCTTATTTTTTGCGCTTTCGCTGATGTTATCCGCATGTAATGGTTCTGAAAACGAATCAAATGCCAATGAAGACGATCCGATTTTGGGCACCTGGAGCCTCGCTTCAAAAACGTTCCACAATCCTACAACTGACATCGATACACCTATCGTACTAAAACCTTGTGAACTGGAAACCGCTTATACTTTTAAAGCGGAAGGTGCGAAATTTACCGGAGCCGAAAGTACTTATCATACCACAACGTCAGCTTGCAGCACCGAAAACCTTATGGGAAGATGGGGTCATGAAGATGACAATTATTATATGCTTTACAACAACAATACGATAAGCCTTGCGTGGACTGAGGTTGTAATCTCCGGAAGTACGCTGACGACAAAAGTTGTCAATGGTGACGGCTCTCATTATATCTATACCCTGGACAAAACAATAATTTTGTTCACCTCACTATATTAAAAGCATCTTTCGGGATGCTTTTTCTTTTAGCGGCAATTAAAATTTATGATTAAAGTCAACAAACACGGCATATTGCTGCGCAGCCGCCATCTCGATTTTGAACGGGAAGGCGTGCTGAATCCGGCTGTAATTCGCGAAGGCGAAAACATTCACCTTTTTTACCGCGCTGTCGCGAAAGGCAACATATCTACGATTGGCTATTGCAGATTAGATGTCGCCACTCCATTTAAAATTGCGGAACGTTCTGAAAAACCTGTTTTATTTCCCGGATATGGTTTTGAAAAGCAAGGCATTGAAGACCCGAGAATCGTCAAAATTGAAGATGATTATTGTATTTCCTATACCGCTTTTGACGGAACGAGTGCGTTTGGGTGTGTTGCAACTTCTCAATATCTTAAAAATTTCCGGAAACACGGCATTATCGTCCCTAAATTTACCGGAGATGAATGGCAGGATTTCTTAAAAAGAAAATCGATTGACGAACGTTATTTTACATTAAATTCAGGAAGCCAATATATATGGGATAAAAATTTGGTGTTTTTCCCAAGGAAAATAAACGGGAAACTCGCTTTTCTGCATCGCATTCGTCCCGGAATTCAATTCGCAACTGTTGATACCATTGAAAATCTTACTCAGGAATACTGGAAAAAATACATCGAAGATTTCGAAAAGCATATTGTAATCGATCCAAAATATGCGCACGAATCAGCGTTTATCGGCTGTGGCTGTCCTCCAATTGAGACAGAACATGGCTGGCTTTTGATTTATCACGCGGTCCAGCCTACTTCCAACGGATTCATTTACACCGGCTGCGCGGCGCTTTTAGATTTAGAAAATCCCACTAAAGAAATCGTGCGGCTGCCCTACCCGATTTTAGTTCCTGACAGGAATGGGAACTGCATGGAAAAGTAAATTCAGTGTGCTTTCCGACTGGCGCTTTGGTTATTGATGACATAATTTACATTTATTACGGCGCTGCAGATTCGCAGATTGCTGTGGCTACAACCAGTTTTTCCGGTTTGATTGCTGAATTATTTTACAACTTCCCGACTTAACACCAGCGTGCTGTAAGCTGGCATTTCGATGTTAACCCCTTTTGTAATTGACATTTTTTTGTTGGAAAAATATATTTTGTTATACACTTCAAGTTTAGCCGGTAGTTTAACTTCACTTATTTTTCCGCTAAGGTTGTGCAATACCAAAACAGATTCTGTGTCAGCAACGCGCAGGAACGCAAGCAGAGCAGTATTTTCAACAGCTACAGCTTGCATCTCGCCATAAGTAAGCGCTTTGCTATTGTTCCTCAGGTTTATAAAAGTTTTATAAAAATTGAACATTGAATTCTTATCCTTAATCTGCGTCGCTGCTGCAACCACCGTGGCATCAGTGTCGTATTTTGGTTCCATCCATTTGGTGCGGAATTTATCTTTCGCCTGAACATCCCACAAAAACGGCTCACGGATATCCTGGTCGGTTTCTTGCCCGGCATCCCCAATTCTTCACCATAATAAATATACGGAGAACCCGGAAGCGTCAGCAATATCGCCGCCGCCATTCGCGCCTTGTCCTGATTGTCGTTAACCGCGCTCATAATCCTGACCTGGTCGTGGTTGGTTAGAAAAGTCGCATCAACATAATCAGGATTGACAGATTTGTAAAAATCGCGTATTTTTAAATGTTCGGCAATCAGCGTACTTGCATTTTCATCGTTTACCGCTTTTGTAATCGCAAAGCCCATATCGAAATTGAATAATGCCGGTAGTCCTTTCATATACCTGCAACCACATCAGCCGGCGCCCAGACTTCCCCAACGAGATACACTTCTTTATTGGCTTTTTGCATTTCACTACGGAAATAAACCCACCATTTATGATTGTCGGTCGGACGATCGTCAGGAAAAATGTGGCGTGCCGCATCGAGGCGAAATCCGTCAACGCCGATTTCCGTCAGCCAGAATTTGCCGACCTTGAACATTTCCTCACGCAATTTCGGGCTGTCATAATTCAAATCAGGCATATTCCTTCCGAAATAAGAATAAAATAGGTAATCGCTGCCCTCGACTTTGTTCCAGCGGTTACGATTGTCAGAATCACCTGCAATGATTTTTGCAGCCATTTGCGTTTGCGGATCATCTTTGTGTGTCCAGACATAATAATCGCGGTACGGACTGTTGCTATTGTCCTTAGCATCCAAAAACCACGGATGTTTGCTGCTGCTGTGGTTGATCACCATATCCATAATCACTTTGATGTTGCGCTTGTGCGCTTCTGCGATAAATTTCTTAAAATCTTCAATCGTTCCGTAATCTGGGTGTATGCCGTAATAATCGGTAACATCGTATTTGTGGTATGATGGCGACGGATTAATGGGCATCAGCCAGATGCCTTCAACGCCCAAATCTTTAAGGTAATCGAGTTTAGCGGTCATGCCGTTGATGTCGCCAATACCATCGCCGTTCGAGTCTGCAAAAGACTGCACAAAGATCTCATAATTGACATTGCGTGGCCATTTACTGACGTTTTGGTCTTGGGCGAAAGTTGGCGAAAGATTGCACAGAAATAATAAAAGCAAAAAGCAAATTGATTTTTTCATGGGATTAGATTTCGGATTTCTAATGTAAGGATTTATTCCGCAACTTACTTTTGTGATATTGTTAAAACGAAAAAACCTCCGGGATTACCGAAGGTTTTTATAGTGAATTAACAATTAAAAAGGCACATCGCTGTCGTCGTCAGCATTGTTGATGTTGCTGCCGAAAGCTTCATTTGGCGATGGTAAATGTTTTGTCGTGAATGGATTGTCATCATGGTTCATTTTTGATGGAAGATCGTCATAACCGCCGCCAAAATCTTCAAGGTTGTCGAATTTACCAAGATTTCCGATAAATTTCAGCCTGATATTTTCCAAACTACCATTACGGTGTTTTGCGATGATGAATTCTGCCTGCCCTTCTGTTGGAGAATGTTCGTCGTCATCCCATTCATCGATTTTATAATATTCCGGACGATAGATAAACGAAACGATATCCGCATCCTGCTCAATCGCCCCCGATTCACGAAGGTCTGAAAGTAGCGGTCTTTTACTCGAGCCACGCGTTTCAACGGCACGCGATAATTGTGAAAGCGCAATCACCGGAACGCTTAATTCTTTCGCCAATGCTTTAAGATTTCGCGAAATTGTTGAGATCTCCTGCTCTCGGTTTCCACCGCCTTTTCCGTTGCTGCCACCTGCTGTCATCAATTGAAGATAATCGACAATGATAAGTTTGATACCGTATTGTGATGCCAGACGACGAGATTTCGCCCGCAAATCGAAAATAGAAAGCGATGGCGTATCGTCAATATATAATGGTGCTTTTTCTAAGTTTTTTACTTTGATGGAAAGCTGTTCCCATTCGTGTTTTTCGAGTTTTCCGGTACGCAATTTTTCGGAGGAAAGTCCGGTTTCAGATGAAATGAGACGCGTAATCAATTGAACGGATGACATCTCCAAAGAAAACAAAGCTACCGGCTGCCCAAAATCAATCGCAATATTTCTGGCCATCGACAATACGAAAGCGGTCTTACCCATACCCGGACGTGCCGCGATGATGATCAGGTCACTTGGCTGCCAGCCAGAGGTTACTTTATCGAGTCTTTCAAAACCTGTCGCGATGCCGCTTAAACCTTCTTTTCCGGCGATTTCCTCGATTCTTTTCTTCGCTTGTATCACAAGACTTTGCGCGGTTTCAGAACTTCTTTTGATGTTGCCCTGCGTTACTTCGTATAGGCGCGATTCTGCTTTATCCAATAAATCGAAAACGTCAGTCGTTTCATCGTAAGATTCTTCAATGATTTCAGAAGAGATTTTGATAAGGCTTCGTTGGATGAATTTCTGCAAAATAATCCGCGAGTGGAATTCAATGTGCGCCGAAGAAGAGATTTTTTGCGTAAGCTGAATCAGGTAAAAATCGCCTCCTGCCAAATCGAGCTTGGCGTTCTTTTTAAGCTGCGATGATACTGTTAATAAGTCGATGGGCTGTGTATCGGTGAACAACTGTACAATCGCCTCGAAAATGTATTTGTGGGCGTCTTTGTAAAACGCGTCGGGCTGTAAAATATCGATTACCTCATCTACCCCTTTTTTATCGATCATCATGGCGCCCAAAACGGCCTCCTCGAGTTCGAGTGCCTGCGGTGGCAGCTTGCCTTTCTCAAGGTTGATGATGGTAGTTTTATCTACTCTTACCGGGTTAATATTTCTGAGATTTTCCATGTTGCGAATGTAAATAAAAATGTATCTAAAATCGGCTTAGAGTTATAACGGCGACTTGTTGATAAATAGTGTTTTTATGTTGATAACCAAAAAAAAATCCGAAACCACAGGGCTTCGGATTTGATATAAATTTGTAAGAATTTACTCCTTATATTCGCCCATCTTGCTGTATTTGTCCATTCTTTGCGCCACAAGTTCTTCTGTTGATAAGTCTTTGAGCTCGTTGTAGGCTTTGGAAATATACTGGCTTACGGTTTTGAATGTAGTTGTCCTGTCGTAATGCGCTCCGCCCAGTGGTTCCGGGATAATGTCGTCGACAAGCTTTTGCTTTTTCATATCGGCGGAAGTCAGTTTGAGTGCTTCCGCAGCCTGTTCTTTGTATTCCCAGCTTTTCCAGAGGATGGATGAACAGGATTCCGGTGAAATTACTGAATACCACGTATTTTCCATCATCAGTACCCTGTCTCCAACGCCGATGCCGAGTGCGCCTCCAGAGGCACCTTCTCCGACGATTACAGAAATGATCGGGGTTTTTAATTTTACCATTTCAAAGATATTCCTTGCGATGGCCTCTCCTTGTCCGCGCTCTTCAGCTTCCAGACCTGGATAAGCACCGGAGTATCAATCAGTGTTAAGACCGGAATGCCGAATTTCTCTGCCATTTTCATCAATCGCAACGCTTTTCTGTAGCCTTCCGGATTTGCCATTCCGAAATTGCGGTACTGGCGGGTTTTTGTGTTGAAACCTTTTTGTTGTCCGACAATCATAAATGACTGTCCGTCGATTTTACCGAGGCCGCCAATCATGGCTTTGTCGTCTTTAAAATTCCTGTCACCGAAAAGCTCGAGCCACGAATCGCCGCAAATGGCATTGACGTCTGTCCATTGTATACGGGCGGTTTGGATGTCTCGACAACTGGACACGTTGCCAGGCGGTCAGGTTTTTGTATATCTTTCGCTTAGTTTCCTCAAGTTTTTTCTCAATCTGTTTGCAGGTATTGGTCACATCGATGTCTGATTCTTTACCGATGATCGCGCATTTTTCGAGTTGTTCTTCTAACTCTTTAATGGGAAGCTCAAAATCTAAATATTCCATAGGATTGGTGCATTTTTGATTAAAGTTGGAACAGCAAAGATAAAATATAAAACCGTTGCTGAAAGTGTTTTTTTGTTTAATTGTGAACAGCGGCGATTTGGAGATTGGCGATTTTATTCGTTTATGAAGATTCGAAAATATCAGGCTTCTTTTTTGTAATGCTTAATGACGCCGTTCAGGATTACCGTTGCCAGGATTACAAGTGAGCCGATGTAGAATGGAATGCTCATTTTTTCTTCTTCACCGAGGATGAAAAATGCGAGGATGATGCCGTAAACCGGTTCGAGATTCGTGGTGAGCATCACAGTGTAGGGCGACAATTTTTTCATTACCTGGACCGCGGCGGTGAAAGCGTAAGAAGTACAAATGGATGACAAAATAATGATGTACATCCAGTCTTTTCCGGAAACGCTGAAAAATTGCGGCGTAAATTTTCCCTCATACAACAAATAAATGGAAACGAAGATAAATCCTGCGAAAAATTCATATAGCGCAATAACCGATGCATCGTGTTTTTGAATCAATTTCCCATTAAAAATAGTAAATAATACACCTACGAATACGGAGAAAAGCGCGCATAAAATTCCGTCTAAAAAACGCACTTCGACCTGCATGATTGTAAAAAGACCTGCGATGATGATGAGCCCGAACAAGACTTCATACCACAGCATTTTTCGTTTAAAGAACAGTGGCTCGAGAATCGCGGCAAAAAATGCGCCCATCGAAAACATCGCCAATGTTATGGAAACGTTGGAAATATTAATTGCCTTAAAGAAAAATATCCAGTGGATCGCAATGAGCAAGCCAACCATAATAAGCTGGAAAATTGCTTTTGAAGCCAGCTGGATCTTCTTTTGGTAAACAGCAGCCAAACGAGCAGGAAAATTCCGGCTAATCCCATTCTGTACCAAACCAAAGATGCTTCGCGAACGGTGATGAGGTCACCCAAGACAGCCGTAAATCCCCAGATGAATACGATTAAATGAAGATGAAGGTAGGATTTTATGTTGTTATTTTTTGGCATTGCGAAGGAGGTAAATCGCCAAAATGCCAAAAACGGTATTCGGAATCCAAACGGCAATCAGTGGCGGAATGCTTGACTTTTCTGCCAATACGCCAAAAATCTTATCGAAGAAAATATAGGTAAAAGCCAATCCGATCCCGATGGCGAGATTAACGCCCATTCCGCCACGACGCTTCATCGAAGAAACGGCAACAGCAATAATCGTCAGGATAAATGCAGAAACAGGAATGCTGTACTTTTTGTACAAAACCACCAGGTAAGTGTTGATATTGGCAGAACCACGCGCCCTTTCTTTTTTGATGAATTTGTTAAGTTCGCCAAGACTCAGCGTTTCTGCAACATAAACCGTCGGCGTTAAATCGTCTAAATCGAATTTGAAAACGGTGTCTTTTTTTTCGGCAGATTCGATGCGGTCTCCCAATTCACCAACGATACGTTTTTTGTAGTTGGTCATGGTGTAGTTTTTCTTGGTCGCATTCCAGTGAATTTTGTCCGCTGTGATTTTGAACAGCATTTTCTCCTTGTTGAATTTTTCGAGTGAAAACTGGAAAGCTGTTTTGGAATTCTGGTTGAAATTCTGAACGTATAAGTACTCGCCCTTACTGATTTCACGGAATACATTGGTTGTTTCGCGCATTTCCGTTCGTCCGCTGCCGCGAAGATACATGTACCTGAAGTTGTTGAAGCCTTCGCTGGCTTTGGGCACGATGAAAAATCCCATCAGCAATGCAAAAACAGAAACCATTGTCGCGCCTATAATATAAGGCCTTAAAAATCTTGTGAATGAGATTCCGGAACTCAGGATAGCAATAATCTCCGTATTATTTGCGAGTTTCGATGTAAACCAAATCACCGATAAAAACAGGAAAATCGGGAACAGCAGATTAGCAAAATAAACCGTAAAATCATAATAATAAATAGCAATCTTCGAAAACGGCACTTTGTTCTGGAGCATTTTATTGACCTTTTCAGAAACGTCGATAACAATTCCAATCGGAATAAAAAGCAACAGCATCACCGAGAAAGTGGCGAGGTAGCGTTTGAGGATGTATTTGTCTATGATGCTCATAAAGGTTCAGGGTTTTGGGTTCAGGGTTCAGGGTCGCGGCGAATGGCACAAGTTCTACCCTGTACCCTACACCTTTTACCTTGCACCTAAAGCCGCTGGTTGATTTGTTTTACCATTTTTTCTTTCCATTCGCGGAAATCTCCTGCTAAGATATGTTTTCTGGCTTCACGAACCAACCACATATAAAACCCAAGATTGTGTATTGTTGCGATTTGCTTGCCGAGGTATTCGTTGGCAGCAAACAAATGGCGCAAGTAGGCTTTGGTATATTCCGTATCCACGAAAGTGTGACCCATTTCATCAAGCGGCGAAAAATCGGCTTCCCATTTTTTATTTTTGATGTTGATGGTACCTTGCGAGGTAAACAACATTCCGTTTCTGGCGTTTCTGGTCGGCATTACGCAATCGAACATGTCAATTCCCAAAGCGATATTTTCGAGGATATTAATCGGAGTTCCAACGCCCATTAAATATCTCGGCTTGTCTTCTGGTAAAATTGCGGTTACGACTTCGGTCATCGCGTACATTTCTTCAGCCGGTTCACCTACTGACAATCCGCCGATGGCGTTTCCTTGCTGTCCTGAATTCGCGATATATTCTGCAGATTGCTGCCTTAAATCCTTATAAGTACTTCCTTGTACGATTGGGAAAAACGTCTGTTCGTAACCATATTTAAATGGTAATTTATCCAAATGTGAAATGCATCGGTCGAGCCAGCGGTGCGTCATGTGCATCGAGCGCTGGGCGTAGCGATAATCGCACGGGTAAGGCGTACATTCGTCAAAAGCCATGATGATATCGGCGCCGATAGTGCGTTGGATTTCCATTACATTTTCAGGCGTAAAGAAATGATAAGAGCCGTCGATATGTGATTTGAATTTCACGCCTTCTTCCTTGATTTTGCGATTGGCTGAAAGCGAGTACACCTGATAACCGCCCGAATCAGTAAGGATATTGCGGTCCAATTCATGAATTTATGCAATCCGCCGGCTTTTTCGAGGATTTCGGTTTGCGGGCGCAGGTACAAATGATAAGTATTTCCGAGGATGATATCCGGATTGATTTCTTCTTTTAATTCGCGTTGGTGCACGCCTTTTACTGAGGCAACCGTTCCAACTGGCATGAAAATCGGGGTTTCAATAGTGCCGTGATCGGTAGTAATTGTTCCGGCACGGGCTTTGGTTTGCGGATCTGTCTTTAGTAATTCGAAATTCATATGGCTTTTATCAGCCGCAAAGATAATTTATTTAGGATTTTTCAATCCGAATTTAGGATTTTATTTAACATCTTCGCTACAGGGCAAAAAAATCCCCGGAAGTTTTGATTTCCAGGGACAGTTTTAAATTACCATGGCTTTTTTACGTTGTCTGCCGTGATTGCTGCCTGTCGGTGATTTGTTACAAGCTGCAGGGTATTGCCGTTGCCGTAATCGCCGACCCTGATCTGTGCGGTTTGGCCAGCCTGCAAAGTTTGTTCGCGCCATGACTCCTCTCTTCCCTGATTGAAAAGATTGTACTTAACTTCGCCGGGCCATCGTTTTTGATCGTAATGACTGTCTTGTCATTGGAATCGGTTCGCTGATAATGCACGCGCATCATTGGCTGAATGTTGTCTGTAATACTGCCTTGTAGCAGATTTTCGTTTGAATTTTCCATAAAATGTTTTTTCAGGGGGTTTAATAAAATTTTTCGTTATGTAAAGCAACAATTTATAAACAACCCGGATACGCGTAGAAATACCTGATTTTCAATTATTGAAAAAATATTTTCAATAAAACTGTAACAAATTCGCTATCCATTCTTCTTTATAGTAAGTCAATCAAAAACACATCATCAATCGGGAGAATCTTCTGACGTTCCACAATATTCTTGCGGAACGTCTTTATTTCAGCCCGTTCTTAAATTTAAAAATTCCGTATTTCCTGTTCCCAAAAGGTGATTTTTTGATAAGTTTGTAACAACCATGACAAACCGACTTTTATGAAATCTTCTTTCAAAGCATTATTAATGCTGTTTTTATTGCTTTAATCGTTTCTTGCAGCAGCGTAAAACCTGATTCCTTAGCGACTTTTCCCAATGCAGAATACTGGCTGACGACTGCTGATAAATCTTCATTGCTGGCGAAACAAGCTCCAATCATTTTTGCAGATAACAGCAACTCGAATCCGACAATAACTGTCGACGAAAGCCAGACTTTCCAGCAAATTGACGGTTTCGGATATTGTCTTACCGGCGGAAGCGCTACACTCATCAACAATATGGCGCCTGAAAAACAAAAAGCCTTGCTGAAGGAATTGTTTGAAACCAACGGAAATGCCATCGGCGTAAGTTACCTGCGCGTCAGCATCGGCGCATCCGACCTTGATCCTGCTGTATTTTCATACGATGATTTAAAGGATGACGAATTTGATCCGCCACTTTCGAAATTCAGCATCGCTCACGACAAAAAAGACCTCATTCCGGTTTTGAAGAAAATACTCGCCATTAATCCGAACATTAAAATTTTAGGTTCTCCATGGTCGGCACCAACCTGGATGAAAGACAACAGCAACTCAAAAGGCGGCAGCCTCATACCGCGTTTTTACGATAGTTATGCGCAATATTTCGTGAAATATATTGAAGCGATGAAAAGCCACGGCATTACAATTGACGCGATTACGGTGCAGAATGAACCGTTGCATCCCGGCAATAATCCGAGTATGTACATGGAGGCGAAAGACCAGTTGATTTTTGTCAAAAAGCATCTCGGGCCTGCATTTGCCGCGGCAAAAATCAACACGAAAATCATTGTTTACGACCACAATTGCGACAAACCGCAATATCCGCTTGAAATCCTGAATGATCCTGAAGCAAAAAAATATGTCGATGGTTCTGCTTTTCATTTGTATGGAGGCGAAATCACGGCGCTTTCAAAAGTACACGATGCGCATCCCGACAAAAACGTTTATTTTACAGAACAGTGGACGGGCGGTCGGGCGATTTCCCAAACGACCTCAAATGGAACGTTGAAAATCTGGTCATCGGTGCTTCGCGCAACTGGGCAAAGACTGTTTTACAGTGGAATCTGGCTGCAGACCCGCAATACAGACCATTTACACCCGGCGGATGCACGACTTGTCTAGGCGCAATCACAATTGACGGCTCAGATGTGACGCGAAATCCTGCTTATTATGTGATCGGGCATGCTTCGAAATTCGTAAGCTCCGGATCGTTGCGCATCGCAAGTAATGCCATAGAAAACCTGCCAAATGTAGCTTTTAAAAGGCCTGATGGGAAAATCGTATTGATTGTATTGAACTCCGGTAAGAAAACAAGCGATTTCAATATTCGCTGTAACGGAAAAAATCTTGCTGCGCGCCTTGACAGCGGTTCGGTGGCTACATTTGTCTGGTAAAAAAAGTACGCTTTTTGAGTTGGATTCCCTGATTCACCAAAAGCAAAATCACAAAAGGAAAAATGACGATGTGAAACCTGTCGCCCTGATTGCAGGAAATCGCAGACATGGCTATGAAATACAATACTGCAGCACCAAGCAGTTTATCGGAAGACACAATCTTTTTTCTTAAAAGGCAATAACATGAAAGCAAAATTCCGGTAAAAGTCAGGATTATGTTCTGCAATTTTGAAAGTGCCTTAAAGAAGAATACTGCAAAATCATAATAATTCGCCTGGTTTTTATTTTCGCAGACGGCAACTGCAACACTTCCTTTGGTGGTATTCGAATAAAAATTGACGCAGTAAGCTTTTATCAGATTAATGAAATTATGCTTTAATTGTTGGCCGAAATCTGCTGCTGCTGCACTTTTTTGCGCACTGTGGGACAATTCATTGAAAATGACGGCTCGTTCATTTTTGCCTTCTTTAAATTCAATATTATTTTTCAGGCAATCGGCTTTGGTGCTCAGGTAATTGTAATAAGTGAAAGTGTTGACATAGCTAATAGCGTAGCTGCCATATTGTTTTTTCATGGCGAATAGCTGAATACTTATCAGCAAAACGCTGCAAAGCATCAAAATTGCGCCTCTGTTCCAAAAAAGGTGTTTTATTTTTCTGATAAAATAAAGCAGCAACAAAATTACCAGTTCGGACGATATCGGCTTGACCAAAACCATTAAAAGCAACAACGCAATTGTGCATGACAAATAGCCGATCCTGTTCGTATTAAAATATTGCTGCACCAGATAAAAGGCGGAAATCAGCAAAAAGACAAAAATACTTTCTGACAGCAAATGAAATGCAAAAAACAAATTGCTGATGCAAAATATAAACAGCAATCCGGCGATGAATGCGTTTTTTTCGTCCGAATGCATTTTTGCAATTCTATATACAAGCAATACCGTCGAAAACCAGCAGCACAGATTTACTGCTACTGCCCATTTGAAAACAGCATCCGCAGAACCGCCAAACAATAAAGGAAATCCGTTAATCAAATTGATAAGAAACGGACGATGGTCATTGAAAATGCCTTCCTGATATAACTGCTGTGCCGCAAAAAGATACGATTTGCTGTCGTTAAAAACATATTGCTGATTCATGATTTGCATGATGCAGACAAGCGTAATCATCCAGAAAAATGCAATTCCGAAAAGCAGCCATTCGTTTTTTACAAATAATTTCATTAAATTTAATTTTGCATTTCGCATGCCTAAAGTAGCTAAATTGTCGCAGTAATTATGACAGCAGAACAAAAATTCCAAAATGTCGATGCCTACATCGATGCATTTCCTGAAAACGCAAAGGCGGCGATGGAATTACTCCGGAAAACAATCAAAAACGCAGCTCCGGATGCAGAAGAAGTAATCAGTTATGCAATGCCCGGCTATAAGCAAAATGGTGTCGCGATTTGGTTTGCGGCTTATAAAAATCATTATGCGATTTACGTCAGGCCTAAAATTCACGAGGCATTTGCTGCTGAACTCGCACCTTATAAACAAACAAAATCGGCGGTTCATTTTTTGTATGGCAAACCGCTTCCCGAAAAACTTGTTACCGATATTACCCAATTTGCGGTTGCAGAAAATCTTAAGGATTTCTTGTTGAAGAAAGCCTCAAAGGCAAAGAAAAAAATTGATAAAAAGTAAGCCGGACGCTCTTATAATATTAAATTTCAATACAACACTAAAAACAATTTCATGGAAACAGACAAAACAAAAATTACCATCAACGCAACTGTGAATGCACCTGTCGGCAAGGTTTGGGAATCCTGGACGAAACCGCAACACATCACAAAATGGTGCAACGCCTCTGACGATTGGCATGCACCGAATGCCGAAAACGATTTGCGCGCTGGCGGCAGATTCACAACGCGGATGGAAGCCAAAGACGGCAGCATGGGTTTTGATTTCGGGGGAACTTATGATGAAGTCCGCCAAAATGAGTACATCGCTTATACAATGGACGACGGGCGCACAGTAACTATCGATTTCAAAGTCGAAGACGACGCAGTTGCGATAACTGAAACTTTCGAAGCCGAAAACCAGAATCCAATTGAAATGCAGCGCGGCGGCTGGCAGAACATACTTGATAATTTTAAGAAATATACCGAAAGCATCGCTTAAATAAAATCCCTGTTCGTGCAGGGATTTTTAGTTGGCATTTGCTTAACTTCGTACAATATCCATTTCCATGAAATTACTATTGGCCATCGGAGCAGGCAGTTTTTTCGGCGGCATAATGCGCTACCTGCTCTCGCAATTCATCCAGTCGAAAATGACGACTGCTTTTCCGTCCGGAAACTTTTACTGTTAATATCATCGGTTGTTTTTGCATCGGATTGGTTTTTGCGCTTACCGATCGCGGCAGCCTTTCAGCAGAATTGAAGCTCATCATTGCCACCGGATTGATTGGCGGTTTTACGACTTTCTCAGCTTTTTCGATGGAAACAGTGAATCTGTTGCGTGACGGACAGTTTCTGGTTGCTGCAGGTTATGCTGTTTCGAGCGTATTAGTCGGGCTTCTTGCAACTTTTCTGGGAATATCAGCAGTAAAATTCTTCTGATTATGGCTTACAACGAAAATACGGTACAGCGCATCAGAACAATTCTGCAAAAAAAAGAAGTCGATTTTTTCGAGAAGAAAATGTTCGGCGGCATTTGTTTTATGGTCGATGAAAAAATTTGCTGCGCCACCCGAATCGACAAAAACAACGGCGAAGATTTATTGCTCTGCCGACTCAGCGAAACAGATTATGTGATGGCTTCAAAACGAGAAGACGCCATCCCGATGGGCAATGCCGAACGGAAAATGAGCGGTTTTATTTTCATCTCTGAAAGCGGTTTCAAAACCAATTCAGAACTCGTCAATTGGATCCGGCTTTGCCTCGACTTTAATCCTTTCGCGAAAGCGTCTAAAAGAAAAAACCAAAATCTGCCTCATGAAAATTTATATTTCGTCGCTGCTATTTTTACTTATCACTTGTTTCGAAGCTAAGGCGCAGCAGGAAATGCTGTTGTATGAAGGTAAAATTCCGAACAGCAAAGCATCGGTTGACAAAGAAAAATCAGAAATCAATAAAGACGGTTTTTTAATCCTCAGTGACGTTTCTGTGCCGACGATTACGGCTTTCGAGCCGAAAATTTCAAAACCTAACCATACAGCTGTGATTATTTGTCCGGGCGGTGCTTACGGAATTTTAGCTGCCGGGCATGAAGGCGCAGATGTAGCGCAAAAACTCAGCAATTTAGGCATCACTGCTTTTGTCCTGAAATACAGGTTGCCGAATGACAGCATCATGATTGACAAATCAATCGGCCCATTGCAGGACGCGCAAAAAGCGATTCAGATGGTACGTGAAAATGCTGCAAAATGGAATATCGATCCGGCAAAAATCGGCATCATGGGATTCTCTGCAGGCGGACACCTCGCTGCATCGGCATCGACGCATTATGAAAAGGCATTGATTGATAATCCAAAAAATACTTCGTTGCGCCCCGATTTTTCGATATTGATTTATCCGATCATCAGTTTTACAGACAAACTCGCGCACATGGGCAGCCGTGACAATCTGATTGGTGAAAAGCCTTCAGAAGAACAAATCATGTATTATTCGAATGAATTGCAGGTAACTTCACAAACACCTCCCGCATTTTTAGTGCATTGTACAGACGACAGCCTCGTTCCCGTTGGCAACAGTATTGCTTATGACAGGGCATTACGCCAAAATGAGCTCAGTCAGTGAATTATTCCTGTATCCGAAGGGCGATCACGGTTTCGGAATGCACAACAAATCTACGACTGATGAGTGGACTGATTATCTGAAAAAGTGGTTGAAAGTCAATCGTTGGCTTTGATTCTACAGAAATCCGTTGAGAAACTTTATCTTTGAAAATAAAACCATCCATTTTGCTGAAAGAAACTTTTACTGAGCTGCTTACAAAATATAATGCAACACCTGATATCATAAGCAAATTCTCAGCGGAAATCGAAGAACAATATTCGGGTAAAAAGAAATTCTACCATACGCTGGCGCATCTTCAGCATTTGTTACAGGAATTGAAAGCTGTTAAAAGTGACATCAAAAATTGGGATGTAATGTTATTTTCGTTGTATTATCACGACATTATTTACAACGCTGTAAAATCCGACAACGAAGAACAAAGTGCGGAACTTGCAGGGAAAAGAATGCAATCACTTGGCATTTCAGCCGAAATAATCCAAAAAAGCAAGTTACAAATCCTCGCAACCAAAAAGCATGCAGAAAGTGCAGATTCCGACACCAATTATTTTACTGATGCCGACCTCGCGATTTTAGGCCAGGATTGGGAAACATACGAATCTTATGCTGCCAGTGTAAGAAAAGAATATGCGATTTATCCCGATATGGTTTATAATGCCGGCCGCCGAAAAGTACTGAAGCATTTTTTGGAAATGGACAAAATTTACAAAACGAAACATTTTCAGGAAAAGTTTGAAACGCAGGCAAAACTCAATATTTTTAAGGAATTGCGATTTTTATGATATTTAATTACAACTATGAAAAATCTATTTTACATTTTATTATTGTCTGTTACGGCACTTCAACCAATTTGTGCACAGACCCAAAAAGTTGTCGTTTCACCAAAAGGCGAATATGCAAAAATTGATGTCAAACCACAATTTGAAACCATCAAAGCGCTTAATGACGACGACAACAATATCCGCAATAAAGCGATGGATGCCGTTGCCGCCAATCCGCATGGTTACAATCCGGCGGTGCTTTTTGCTTATTCTAAAATACTTTTTGACAGGGACAAAAAAGATGACGCTATGTTTTGGTTTTACACAGCGCAATTGCGGGCGCGTTATGATGCCAATCTTTGCCTTGATGAAACTGCTAAAAGTGCGGCTTCAGAATTAAGCAATGTTTACGGAACTGGAAATCAACAAATACGCCGTCGAAGATCTCCCAAAACTTGAAGCTACTATTGCGAAAGTCGTCGCTTTTGTGAAAGACAATGAAGAAAAATACGACCACCGATGGATCAATTTTCATGGCATGGACGCGTTGCTTAATGGCATGGATGAAAAAGCCGAAACTAAGAAAATGACGGAGCCGAAATCGAAATGGGCAAAAATCAAAACGAAAACTATCGCTGAATATGCAGAAGGATTTCAGGGGTTTCTGAAGCAGATGAGAAAATAAAATATTTTGCTTCTTTTCGCAATCGCATTCTTAATAACTATTGAAAAAATATTTTGTACCTCCTTTAAATAACGATTACTTTTGCGTCAGTTTTAACTCTAACACACAACATGAAGCGCAACACACAACAACTCAACAACCTGGCCATCCAGGTGCGAAGAGACATTCTTCGTATGGTACACGCCGTCAACTCGGGACATCCGGGCGGTTCTCTTGGCTGTACTGAATTTTTCGTAGCCCTTTACCAAAACCTCATGGACAGGCAAAGAAGGTTTTGATATGGACGGTATTGGCGAAGACATTTTCTTCCTTTCCAACGGTCACATTTCTCCTGTTTTTTACAGCGTTTTGGCAAGAAGCGGGTATTTTCCGGTTTCGGAATTGGCGACTTTCCGTCACATCAATTCGCGTTTGCAAGGACATCCGACAACCCACGAAGGTTTGCCGGGCGTTCGCATCGCTTCGGGTTCACTCGGACAAGGATTATCGGTAGCCATCGGCGCTGCACAGGCGAAAAAACTCAACAACTGCAACCATTTGGTGTATACCTTGCACGGTGACGGCGAACTACAGGAAGGCCAGAACTGGGAAGCCATCATGTATGCTTCTGCGAAAAAAGTCGATAACCTCATCGCGACAATCGACCTTAACGGAAAACAGATTGACGGAACTACGGATGAAGTTTTATATATGGGAAGCGTTCGCGCAAAATTTGAAGCATTCGATTGGGAAGTGCTTGATATTAAAGAAGGGAACAACATCGAAGCCATCATCGCCGGAATGACCAAAGCCAAATCGAAAACCGGAAAAGGAAAACCGGTCTGCGTTTTATTGCACACAGAAATGGGCAACGGCGTAGATTATATGATGTACAGCCACGCATGGCACGGAAAAGCGCCAAACGATGCACAACTCGAAGCGGCTTTGAGCCAGAATTATTCTGAAGGCGAAAGCGATTATTAAAAAGTGACCAGTGGTCAGAAATCAGTGGTCAGTTGCCACGATGACGCCGCTTTGAACTCTAAACTCTAAACACACAATGACAAAATACGAAAATACAGGAAGTAAAGATACCCGTTCAGGTTTCGGTGCCGGATTGACGGAACTGGGCCAAAAGAACGAAAATGTCGTAGCACTTTGCGCCGATTTGATCGGTTCGCTAAAGATGGACGACTTCAAGAAAAACCATCCGGAGCGTTTCTTCCAGATTGGGATTGCAGAAGCGAATATGATCGGAATCGCAGCCGGATTGACCATCGGCGGAAAAATTCCGTTTACGGGAACATTCGCGAACTTTTCAACCGGAAGGGTTTATGACCAAATCCGCCAGTCGGTGGCCTATTCGGATAAAAATGTGAAGATTTGTGCTTCGCATGCCGGTTTGACTTTAGGCGAAGACGGCGCAACCCACCAAATCCTTGAAGACATCGGTTTGATGAAAATGTTGCCGGGAATGACCGTCATCAATACTTGCGATTACAACCAGACAAAAGCGGCGACTTTGGCGATTGCTGATCACCACGGACAGGTTTATCTTCGTTTCGGAAGACCGGTGGTGCCGAATTTCATGCCGGCCGACCAACCTTTTGAAATCGGGAAAGCGATTCTTTTAAATGAAGGTTCAGACGTAACGATCGTTGCGACAGGTCACTTGGTATGGGAAGCGCTGATTGCTGCAGAAGCTTTGGAAGCAAAAGGCATTTCTGCTGAAGTCATCAATATCCACACCATCAAACCATTGGATGAAGCTGCGATTTTGAAATCACTCGCAAAAACAAAATGCATCGTCACTGCCGAAGAACACAATATTTTGGGCGGTTTAGGCGAAAGCGTTGCCAGGGTTTTATCATTGAATAATCCGGCGCCACAGGAATTTGTTGCGGTCAGGACAGTTTCGGCGAAAGCGGAACTCCGGAACAACTGATGGAAAAATACAAGCTCAATCACCAGGCGATTGCTGCCGCTGCTGAGAAAGTTATCCAAAGAAAATAATATTAATTTCACTTCAATAAAAAATCCCGTTTTCAAAAGAGAGCGGGATTTTTTATTGGAACAATTTATAATTTAATTGCTCGAATGGCAATTCTTATCAAGGTGTAATTTCTTACCGCCAGTGCAATTCGGAATATCTGCAAATGGGTATAGCGGACTGTTTTCATCTGCCTGATTTGTCCTGATTTCAAATTTGGTCAGGAAGCTGTCGCCGTCATCATCCATGTCAAGGAAATGCGAAATCAAATCGCCGTCTGTATCATTATTAAAAGGATCACCGTCGGCAACACCATTGGCATCCATGTCTTCATATTTGGTAAGAATTCCGTCCTGATCGTGATCCCTTTCCCTCACCCTGTCTAGCCTTATAGTGAAAGCAATCGGCGAATAGGCGGGAATTCCGGTACGCGACACATTAAAATAACCAAGTCCGGAAGGTATGAAAACCACACCTACACCTGCATCAACAAAAGTAAAAGTACCGTCGTCATGGGAAGTATAACTTGAGGCAGCTTTCAAAACCGTCGTAAATTGCCTGAATCCTGATATCAATGTAACTTCAGCTGTCGTGACCGCCGGATAAGTAGCCCAGAAAGGCACATCGTTTCTGTCGAACTGTGCATTATCTGTCAACGTCCATCCTCTGTAACTCACAAAAGTGGAGTCTGTTGTAGTTGTGCTGGCGCCACCGCCTTCATTCAGGACAACATAATATAGTGGATATATTTCTTCATCTGTTGACGGGCCATCGGTAAGATTGGTAACGCGAACGTCATTTTTAACCATCAGGGAATCAAGAGGATACTGCGTATTATCCCAAATAGAAACACCACCCGGAACCAAATCAGTAATGACCACATCAGTAAGGCCATCAACTTCAACTTTTTGAAGGGAATGCGTCTTTAAATAATCCCTGATTGAATCTAAATCTGCCAGTTTTTGAACGTGGCAGTCCCTTGGCGGAGCAACGGTAACATCGTCGTCATGCTTACAGGAAAATAAACTTACAGAGATAAAAAATAAAATAAAATAAAGCTTAAATTTGTTCATTATTGTACTGATTTTTGAGCGTGCAAGATACAATATTGATTTATTTTTGTATACAATTTAACGGCATTTTTGGAAAAATATGAGAATAGATAAATATTTGTGGTGCGTGCGGTATTACAAGACCAGAAATATGGTTACAGAGGCCTGCAAAAAGAACCAGATTACCGTGAATGGCAACGTTGCCAAGCCTTCCAAGGAGGTTTTTGCGACTGATAAAATCACTTTCCGAAAGGATCAGATTACACGAATTATTACCGTTCTTGATATTCCGCCGAATCGTGTCGGCGCTAAACTCGTTGATATTTACCGAAAGGATGAAACGCCGGCTGAATCATTCGAACATCTTGAATTACTGAAACTCTCTAAAGACCATTATCGCAAAACCGGTGACGGACGCCCGACAAAAAAAGACCGCCGTGATCTGGAAGATTACAGCACCGATTTTATTGACGAAGACGAAATATAATCCCTAAATTTACCGCATACAACACCATTATGAGCAGGAACATCATTTTGACCCATCAGGAAATCGAGCATAAAATCACACGGATTGCTTATCAGATTTACGAGACTTTTGTCGATGAAAAAGAAATTGTTTTGGCCGGAATTGCTGACAATGGCTTTATTTTCGCTAAAAAAATCGCTGCTGCTGTCGAGAAAATTTCGCCAATCAAAGTTTTGCTTTGCGAAGTGAAAATCAACAAGCAGCAACCCCAATCGCCAATTTCTACTTCATTAAAAACTGAAGATTATAAGGACAAAGGTTTGGTTTTGGTAGACGATGTGCTGAATTCAGGAACGACTTTGGTGTATGGCGTAAGGCATTTCCTTGATGTGCCGCTGGGTAAATTTAAAACTGCAGTTCTGGTTGACCGAAACCATAAAAAATATCCTGTAAAAGCTGATTTTAAAGGCATTTCTTTGTCAACTTCGTTATTAGAACACGTTCAGGTTGACTTTGGTAACGAAGAAAATTCGGCCTGGTTAAGCTAATAAATCTGTGATTTCGTTGACGATTGCTGACAGCGATTTTCCGTCTATGTTTATTTTATATGTCGCCTGATTGTAGTAATAACTGCGATCGAAAAGGTGTTTAGCAATAAATTTCCCCAATTCATTTTCACTGAGGCCGGCAATAAGCGGCCTTTTTGTTTTTGATTTTGAAAGCCTTTCACAAAGCGTTGCAACCGAACCTTTCAGGTAAATCGAAATTATCCCGTTCCCATTGAGCAATTCGTGATTATTCGCATAGCATGGCGTTCCACCGCCAAGGCTGACAATCGCGTCATCCTGCGAGGCGGCAACTGCTTTGAGCATTTCATGTTCGAGTTTCCTGAAATGAATTTCGCCTTTGCATTGAAAGATTTCAGGAACAGTCATTCCTGCCTTTTTTTCAATTAAATGGTCTAAATCTACGCTGTTTAAACCGGTGCTTTCAGCCAGTAAACGGGCAATTGTTGACTTGCCGGACCCATATAACCTACTAAAAATATTTTGCTCATCGAAATAAAACCTTATAAATTAAGGCATTAAGGGTAATTGTGAAAAAAAGACAAATTTAAAGGAAAATTGCTTTGAAAAATAAATAATAACGCCTTATATTTGCACCCGCGTTCAGGAAATGAAAAATGACTCGATAGCTCAGTTGGTAGAGCACAACACTTTTAATGTTGGGTTAGTGGTTCGAGCCCCAGTCGGGTCACAAATTGACCAGTTTCATGAACGCAAAGACTCGATAGCTCAGTTGGTAGAGCACAACACTTTTAATGTTGGGTGCTGGGTTCGAGCCCCAGTCGGGTCACGAAAAGTCGGGCATTTGCTTGGCTTTTTTTATTCACGGCCACGTGGAGAAACTGGTAGACTTGCCATCTTGAGGGGGTGGTGCTGTAATGGCGTGTGGGTTCGAATCCCATCGTGGTCACTTAAGAATATAAGCCCGGCACCTGAGTGCGGGCTTTTTTAGTTTTATATTTTGTGTTGTGCATAGCAATCCCATCGGGCTTACACTTGAATACAAGCAACTATAAATCAATAAATTACAATGGGCCGTTATTTTATTAAGTACATTTTCAAAATTTTTCACTTAATAAATTATACCTTTCGGTATATTTTTATATCTTTGTCTATATGAAAGAAATTTTATCAAAAAGCGAACGCACAAGACAATTTATCATTGAAAAAACCGCAGCTGTTTTCAACGAAAAGGGCTATGCAGGTACATCACTCACCGATCTGACTACCGTTACCGGACTCACAAAAGGCAGCATTTATGGAAATTTTGCAAACAAGGACGAAGTGGCCCTTGCAGCGTTCGACTATAATTTTAACCGCGTTACCAATTATATAAAAGAGCGTATATTAGGTACAGAGCATTCGATAGAACGGCTTTTGGTTTACCCGAAAGTGTATCGTGACTTTTTGGTAATCCCATTCCTGAAACCCGGCTGCCCAATCTTAAACACCTCAACAGAAGCAGACGATACGCACCCTCAATTGCGCGCACGCGCGGCTAAAGCCCTTGAATTCTGGAAAACTTCAGTTGAAAACCAGGTAAAAGAGGCATCACGCGCGGTGAAATTAGACCGGATTGTAACCCTGAAGACACAGCGGTAATTTTAATGTCGCTGATTGAAGGTGCTGCGATGCAGGCGAAAACTACAGGGAAGCCAACAGAATTGTGGATTACTATGCGCTTCCTGGAAAAATTTATTAATGATTTGAAAGTGTAATTTTTTTGATTATTAATATACCGAACGGTATATTTTAAGATTTAGCAGCAACATACCTGAGTACGAGTAAAATAACCTATCCGAGATTTTAAAAAATACCACAATGAAAATCCAGAAATTAAATTGGGCAGGCATAAAGTTAGCATGCGGCAGGAAAACCATCCTGATTGACGCCGTAGAAGACTTTAAACCTTATTTTGCCGTTTTAGGCGACCCAAAAACGCCTGTTATTCGGTTTGCAGACACAACACAGGCAGACTATATCTTATTCACCCATCTTCACCTCGATCATCTTGATATCGGAGTTATCGATAAATGCCTGAAGCCCGATGGAAAAATTATTGGGTATAAAAAGCTGGAAAAATCCATCGCTAAATTCAACAGGCCTGTGGTATACCTCGACAATGACGAAACCTTCCGGGACAATGACATAGTAATAAAATCGGTGTTTTCGCTTGACGGAATTGGCGAGCAGCAAACCGCCTGGATTGTTGCCTATAAGAATACCAAAATTTTTCACGGCGGCGATACGATCTGGCACAATCAGTTTTGGAAGCTGGGAAGGGAAAACCCCGACATAGATTTTGCATTTCTTCCAATAAACGGAGCCATCGTGAATTTCGGGATAATTGGATTGGAATACAGCACCATCCCTGCATCGCTTACGCTGGAAGAGGCATTTAACGCGGCTAAATTATTGCACGCTAAAGCGCTAGTCCCTATTCACTACGGAAAATTCTCAACGCCATTTTATCAACCAAAAGAAGTTGACGATGAAGATTTTATAGTTATGGCAAAAAATATCAAACAGCCTTATCTGATTTTGGAAGACGGAAAATTCATTAACAAACAAAAAGGAAACGATGCAATTCAATTTAGCTAAATCATTAGAAATTATCGAAAAAACACCCAATGTTCTCTTCACAATGCTTTCGGGTTTGTCGGAAGAATGGGTTAACGGGAATGAAGGCGGCAACACATCGACCGGCAAAAGAAGTCGTAGCCCATCTGATCGTTTGCGAAAACACAGATTGGTTGCCGCGGGCAAGAATAATGCTGTCAGACAAAACCGACAGGACGCTTGAACGCATCGATATGACGGCCGATTTTGCAATTGCAAGAGACAATTCAACGGAAACACTGCTTACTGAATTTAAAATGCTCCGCGAACGCAGCATTACAGCATTAAAAGGCTTCAATCTTCAGGAAAATGATTTTGAGAAATCAGCCTTTCATCCACTGATCCTTGAAGTGAACCTGCGGCAACTCATCGCTGCCTGGGTGACCCACGACCTTAGTCATCTTGCACAAATTTCGAGGGTTATGGCACAACAGTATAAAGGAGAAGTAGGTACATTCAAAGAATTCTTAAAAATAATTAAATAAATACGATATGAAAAAAATTGGACTTGTTGGCGGTATAAGCTGGACATCAACAGTAGATTATTACCGCTTTATCAATCTCGAAACGAACAAAAAGCTGGGCAGCTTAAATTTTGCCGACTGTATCATCTGTTCTGTAAATTTCGAGCATTTCAGGAATTTTAATGCGCAACATGATTGGGATGCCACATACCGGTTACTCACAGATGCGGCATTTAGTTTAAAAGATGCCGGAGCAGAATTGTTAATGCTTGGCGCCAATACGGCACACATCGTTGCAGAAAAAATTGCCGGTACCGTAGGCTTGCCTTTAATTGATATCCGCGAAGCAACCGCAGCTGCAATAAAAAACAAAAGATTGAAAAAAGTCGGACTGCTTGGTACCGTCTACACTATGGAACTCGACTTTTATAAAGACAAACTTTCAGAATATGGCATTGAAGTAATTATCCCCGAAAGTAATGCTGACAGGCAGTATATTGAAAACTCACTGGTTTATGAATTGGGCAAAGGCATTATTCTGCCTGAAACAAAAGCAGTTTATAAAAAAATAATCGACAAATTACTTCAGCAGGGCGCTGAGGGAATCGTATTGGGCTGTACAGAAATCCCTCTGATCATATCCCAGGATGACTTTGATGTTCCGGTTTTTAATACAACATTAATTCACGTGCAGGCAGCAGTAGACCATGCCCTCCAGTAATTCAATAATAGTATGAATATAGCAAAGTTATTTAGAAAAAAGCCCATTTCCGCTTACAGTGAAGACATCAAGACGAGCCAACTAAAAAGAACGCTTGGCAAATGGGAGCTCACTGCCATTGGTGTCGGGGCGGTAATTGGCGGTGGCATTTTTGTTTTAACCGGAGTTGCAGCCAATCAATATGCAGGCCCAGGCGCTGGCGTTGTCGTTTGTATTGGCGGGAATTGGTTGCCTGCTTGCAGCGTTATGCTATGCTGAGTTTGCAAGTATCTTACCGGTTTCGGGTTCTGCCTATGCTTATTCATATGGAACAGTAGGTGAATTCTTCGCCTGGATAATCGGATGGAACCTCATACTGGAATATTTAATGGGCGCTACAACGGTTGCCGTCAGCTGGTCTAAATATTTTGTAAAGTTGTTGCAGCTTTCAGGCATTCACAATTTACCGGCCTGGCTGATCAACGATCCGGTAACCGCACGCGGGGAAGCTTTGGCGGCCGGGGAAAGTCCGCCGTTTTTTTCAATCAATCTTCCTGCAGCCATAATCGTTTGGGTAGTCACCTATGTCCTTGTCCGCGGTATAAAAGAATCTGCCAAGACCAACAATATCATCGTTGCTATTAAAGTGGCGGCAGTCTTGTTTGTCGTCGTAGCAGGAATCGTCTATATCAATCCTGAAAATTGGCTGCCGTTTATCCCGGAGCGCATAACAGACAGTTCGGGAGCCAGCCATTTCGGTATTTCAGGCGTGGTAACCGCTGCAGGCCTTGTATTCTTCGCTTTTATTGGATTTGACGCGGTTTCTACCCAGGCACAGGAGGCAATCAATCCCACAAAAGATATCCCGTTTGCCATAATAACCTCGCTTGTAATATGTACAACCTTGTACATACTTGTTTCGTTTACCCTCACGGGAATGGAAAAATATACCGCAATAGATCTGGGCGCGCCGGTCGCATCGGCATTCAGTGCTGTTGGCCTGCATTGGGCATCGCTCCTGATCACGATTGCTGCAGTGGTTGGACTTATATCGGTTATGCTGGTCATGCTT
This sequence comes from Flavobacterium sp. 3HN19-14, assembly GCF_051373205.1. Lineage (NCBI taxonomy): Bacteria > Pseudomonadati > Bacteroidota > Flavobacteriia > Flavobacteriales > Flavobacteriaceae > Flavobacterium > Flavobacterium sp. 3HN19-14. The sequence goes on along the minus strand of NZ_JBPPZT010000001.1, from coordinate 1,714,530 downwards.
CTTTCGCAAACAAGGATTTTCCTGAATATGGCAAAAGACGGCCTGTTACCGAAGAAAGTTTTTGCGACCATACATCCGCGTTTCAGGACGCCATGGATAAGCACGATTCTGCTTGGTTTTATTGCTTCGTTACTTGCGGCTTTCACACCAATTGAAAAGGCTACAAAAATGACGAGCATCGGTACATTGTTTGCTTTTGCAATGATTTGTATCGCAGTGCTTATCCTCAGGAAAAGACAGCCCGATATCGACAGGCCTTATAAGGTAAAAAACTTACCTGTTATAGCGGTGTTGGGGTTTTCCTTCAATATATTTCTGATGTTCAGCCTGGATGCATCAACCTGGTTGCGCTTCTTATTGTGGAGTCTTGCGGGTATAATCGTCTATTTTCTTTATGGCATTAAAAAAAGTAATCTTAATGGCGTTAAATGATGAGTAATGAAGCAATATAAAATCATACCCGCAGTCGATGATGATCTGCCAACGATTTACAATCTTTTTGAACAAGCGATACAATTCCTGAAGGTTAATAATTATATCGGCTGGAAAAGTTATGACAAGGCGTTTATCAAATCAGATATCAGGCACGGGCTTTTATTTAAGGTAACATGCGGTAAAGAAATTTGCTGTATCTTCAGTATCTGTTACAGCGATGAACTGATTTGGCGTGAAAGAGAAGCGGGCGATGCCATTTATCTGCACCGTATCGTATTGAACAGAAGCTTCACCGGAGAAAAGTTGTTCGGCAAAGTTTTGGAATGGGCGATCTTGTTTGCAAAAAGCCGGAAGCTTAAACACATACGGATGGACACGTGGGCAAATAATGAAAAAATCATCGCTTATTATAAAAGTTATGGCTTTTCATTCATTGAAAATTATGTAACGCCAAATACCGAAGAGCTGCCTGTCCAGCACAGGAACCTCAACGTGGCATTGCTTGAATTTACATTATAACAAGAACATATGACGACAGAAATTTTGCGATCTTTGTTTACCCGTGACCTTAACCGGTTATACGATGAAATAGCGTTATACGAAAATGAGCAGGCATCCTGGAAAACACAGAAGGAAATTGCCAATTCCGCCGGCAATTTATGCCTGCATTTGATCGGCAATCTAAACACCTATATCGGAAAGGAAATCGGCCATACCAATTATATCCGAGACCGGGAATTGGAATTCTCATCGAAAGATATCCCGCGTGCAACATTACTTGAAAAGGTAAAATCTACGATTGAGGTTGTAAACCTTTCGCTGCAAAAAATCGATGACCTGGTACTAAAAAACGAATATCCTGTGCTGGTCTTTGATGAAAAAACATCGACAGGTTATTTGCTGATACACCTGGCCACACACCTGGCCTATCATTTAGGGCAGGTTAATTATCACAGGCGATTGCTCGATAAGGCTTAATTGTTCAAAATATAAAATTGACCCTATGGATTTTCCGTTTGAAAATGACATTATCCTCGAAAATGAGTTTGTAAGCTTAAGGCCGATGTCGGTTGATGATATTGACAACCTGCTGCCTGTTGCAACATCAGATAAAACACTGCTTCAATTTTCTCCAAAGCAGGTTTATACCAAAAACTTGCTGGCAGAATTCGTGGCAACAGCCATTGAATCAAGGCATAATGGCATCCGGTATTCTTTCTGCATATTTTCCAAGACTGATAATTGTTATGCAGGAAGTACGGCATTCCTGAATATTTCCGACGCCGATGACAGGATAGAGATTGGGGCAACATGGATCGGCAAAAAATTTCAGGGCACAGGATTAAACGGCCAATGTAAATACCTTTTGCTCCAATACGCATTCGAAACGCTACAGGCCACAGGGTAGAGTTCAGGACTGATGCGCGAAATATGCAATCACAAAAAGCCATTGAAAAAATGGGCGGGAAGTTTGAAGGCGTGCTTCGGGAACATATGCTGATGCATGACGGATTCAGGCGCAATACATTTTGCTACAGCATCATTAAAAATGAATGGGAAAGTATAAAAACCCGATTGAGGAAATTGAATGAAAATCAGCATAAATTCTAAATAAATGAGACAATTTTTAACACCCATATTACAGCTATTCCTCATAACTTTCTGGAATGCCCAAATGCCTGCGCAAACATCAGGCAAGCCCATAACCATTGGTATAACAGAACAATTTCGTTCCGCAATTTTAGGAGAAACCAGGACAATCAACGTTTATCTGCCCGAAGATTACAATGTGAGCGATACCGTGAAATATCCGGTAGTCTACATTCCTGACGGCGGTATTGAAGAAGATTTCATGCACATTACCGGCATCGTCAGGTTTAACACACAGCCGTGGGTCAACCGTTTTCCAAAATCAATTGTCGTTGGCATTGAAAACACCAACCGGAAAAGGGATTTTACATTTGAGGTTCCAAACCTTGATTTTTTAGATAAGGTTGGTTTCAGGAAAGAGGACATGCCAAGTTATGGGGGTTCAGCAAATTATATTTCCTTTCTGGAAAAAGAATTGCTGCCTTATATCAAAGAGAAATATAAAGCTGGCGGAAACCGTACCATCATAGGCGAATCTTTGGCAGGCTTGTTAGGTGCGGAAATTTTATTGCGCCGCCCGGAATTATTCGACACTTATATAATCATCAGTCCAAGCCTTTGGTGGGGCGATGAAAAGCTATTAAAAGATGCTGGTAAATTATTAACTGCCAATTTGAAAAATCCGGTAAAAGTTTGCATATCCGCACCCAAAAAAACCGAAGACAGGAATATGTATCGTGAAGCAAAAGCTTTTTACAGGTTATTGAAACAAAACCCGGAAATCATATCATTTTTTGATTACCTGCCCGATGAGCTCCACTCCACCGTAATGCACCAGGCAGTTTATGACGCTTTTAAAAAACTATACCCGAAAACAGCGTATTCAAAATAGCGGTTTTTATTAAGATAAAATATTGAAATAAAAATATTCCTGACAGCAGTTTTCGTGGTCAATCTGTTGGCAAGCCTGATGATAATCAAATCAGGTCTCAGTCCAAAAAGAATATCATAAAAATATTGACTATTTTAATTGTATTTACTTCATATATAAATTGTTAAGGCATTAATCGGTTTTTTTTAGTTATTATTGTATATTACACAATGATATTATGGGTTTATTACCAACAAGAAGCTCCGGTTTTAGATTAAAAGCAATTATGCTGTTGCTTCTGGTTGGCTGCTTTGCTGTAAAAACTTCCGGCCAGGGCTTCAAGTGGCTATATTCCCCTGTATCAGTAGATAATGAAATACATGACCCATTAGAATGCCATATCCGTCTTTTGACAACAAACAGCAATAATGAAATTTATGCAATAGGAGACCATCATGGCCAGCATGATTTTGGAGACGGGCAGCAGGGAATGATTCACTACAGCAGGCTCCTTAATGTCAATAGTTATTTTATCTCAAAACTCGATGAAAATAAAAACGTTTTATGGATAAAATATTTTGATATTGCAACTAATCTGGGTTTTACCGCAATTGTGTTGGGTGATAACGGTGATATATATATCAGCGGAAGTGCAACGGTCGACCATAATGAATCAGTGAATATTGTATCATTGTACCTGAATCCGAATCCGACAAATCCGGACATCCCAAATGCCTATTCGCCCACTCATGAAAATTTACCGGCCGACCATGTTTATGGTTTTGTCATTCAATTAGATGCCCAGGGAAATTACATTAACAGCGTTATTTTCCCGGATATTTCTTTGTGCGGAATGGTGAAAGATCATGATAACAATTTTGTGGCCGTTTGTGGCCGATATTATCCCACCGCACCTTTAGCTTTCCAGGATTTGAACAGGGCCACGCCATCAAATTCGACCATAATCTCAATACACTTTGGGAAAAGCATTTCGACAACCCAAACCCCGATTCTCAGAATAGCTTTTCCAAGGTTACCTGTGATAGCCAGAACAATTTATACTGCTCGGGTTCTTATCGCAAAACTTTTGCATTTGGTAATTCCGTGCTGCAGCAGGATTTGACAAACGCGCCCGACATTTCAAATTTCATATGCAAATTCTCCGCTGACGGTACCGAAGAATGGATTGTCGAATTGTCTGATAATTTCATTTCTGATCTGAAGGCAGATGCTTCGGATAATCTTTATTTTCTTACTTCGTACCAAATTGGCGCTCCTGTCCAGTTCGGCAATGCAACAACCGGTAATTTGCCGGTCATGAACGATTTTGAATTGGCTTTATTTAAGATAGACAGCAACCGCAACCTCATCTGGGATTTTCCGATATTCGGGCTGGAAAGACAGAAATCCAATGAATTCGCCATCAATAGCTTAGGCGAAGTGATTGTTCCGGTAACATCTGAAAGAAATACCGAACTGCATTATGCTAATCAAAATACTACAATCGCAACAGGAACATCAGCAGTCACATTATTTAAGATAAAACCCGATGGAAATTTATCTGATTTTAAGCGGCTTTATGATGTAACTACAACAGAGGAAAGCGTGTTTTCTCTCCCAATTTGTACCGATTCGCATGATGACATCATCCTGGAGGTTATTTTACAACCCCAACCGACTTCGACCCCAACTTTTATGAAGCGCATATCGAAACGCCATCTACTTATTTCCATACCGTAAATGGTGTTGAACAGTCTCATTATGAAGAGAAAGGCTTTATATTAAAACTTGAAAATTGTGATGCACTTCCCCTGTATGACGATCATTATGATTTCTGTGCAGGCGAATATCCGAATCCTGCAATTGGCGATATAGAACAAGCTGGGTCAAACGTCAGCTGGTATGCTTCTTCAGTCTCGACAACAAAATTGAATCCCGATTTCGCATTGGTTGACGGAGCAACTTATTATTACGATAATCCTGTGGAAAACTGTTCAAATCTCGGTAGATTTCCATTACAAATACAAATATTGCCTTCACCTGCCCCACCTGTAGTCACAAATTCACAACCTTGTTATTTCCAGAACATGAGATTGTCAGATGTGGATGTAATTGGCCAAAACCTGAAATTTTATACTGCCGATACAGGCGAAATTATTCCGGCTGACACCTTTATTGTGCCTGGAATTACGTATTATGTAACGCAAAGTACAGCGCTTTGTGACAGTGCCAAAGTTCCGGTGATTTTTTCTGATGGTCAGGGTTCCGGAATAACAGAATATTCTGTTGGTTTCTGTGACGATCGCAGCAACAGAAGGATTGATTTATCGGATTACAATGGATATTTCCTGGCGAGTGATGCTTCACAGTCAGATTATACATTCAGCTATTATAATTCTTACGAAGATGCGAATGCAGATGCAAATCCGATAGCTGGCCTGCATAACTATCCGGTCGGTCAGCAAACGGTTTATATCAGGATATTTTCAGGGCAATCTTCGTGTTTTCGGATTGCCACGTTAAAAATTGAACTTTTCAGTCCGCCCGTTATAGATGAAGTTCAAATCGTTGATTTAGCAGAAAATAATTCAATCACGATTTTACCTTTCGATGCCAATTATTCTTATTCTTTAGACGGGATAACATTCCGGAACAGCAATTATTTCGAAAATGTAAGCGCAGGCGAATACAAGCTGTACATCAAAAACGGAGATTGTCTGGGAACGCCCAAAGAAGTCTACGTACTGGATTACCCAAAATTCTTCACGCCCAACGGCGACGGCACAAACGACACCTGGAAAGTCAAATATTCCCAATTGCAGGTTTCATTCGACATAGAAATCTACGACAGATACGGTAAAATAATCACTATCCTGGATAAAACCAGCGCAGGCTGGGACGGCACTTACCAGGCCACGAACTCCGGCCGACGATTATTGGTTCAGGATCATCCGCGTGACCAATAAGGAGATTATTTACCGGGCCATTTTGCTTTGAAAAGATAAATCTGCAGTGAAGAAAACGAACTCCATTTCTGTATGTAGCAATTAATGATTGCTCAATTGCTTTATCTCGTTGATACGGTTTTAACTTCAAGGTTTTAACATATACGCATTCAATACGCTTTATGTACGCTTTATCATCGGCTTTACTTAATCTTGGCGGTAGCCTTAAATCAGGTATTTCTACGCTGAAAAAATCGGGTTGCAACAGTTAATTTTGGAGTATTCAAATCTTAAACCACTGAAAACCATGAGCACTTCTTCAAAAAAAATCCTGTTTGAAACAGATTTAGGTTCGGAAATTACTATCACATCGGGATATATGGCCGTGTACCAGATTACCGGCGATACGCCAACCGTTGTGAAATCGTCATTTCTAACGCAAACTAGTACTGAACTTGAGTTTGACGTCGATTCAGAGGCGTATTACTATGCCGTTGCCAGAATTGATGCTTATCAGAAAGGCAGTAATACGCCCGTAAAAATTGATGGTGAGGCAAGGGGATTTTCGTTGCTTTCGGTATTCAACGGGCAACAAGAAAAAGTATCAATCGGCGCCAGATCGACTGTGGCTTCTGCGTTCGCGTTTAACAAAATGATGACGCTTCCGCAGAATATCTATATCGCCGAAACGCCGGGAACTTCGGTGGCTTATGGCATGAAAAACAATTTCATCAAAGACGACGGAACGCTTTCAGAAGTCATTTCCAATTCGCCGAACGCGCTTGAAACCAACAGTTATCCGATGTTCAATTATCTTTCGGCGCTGGTTTATTATTGTTCAATCAATGATGATATTTATGCACGATTCCTTGATAAAACGACGCATGATTCTTATAAAATGATGGGTGGATTGCTTCATTTGATACAGCATCCTTTCGATAATGTTGCCGATATTTACGACCTCATCAGCGATGATCCTGAAGTATTTTCGCCATCACTTAAGACGATGAAATTAAGCCATATTCCGGGAAAACAGAGATCTCCGATTCCGAATCAATGGACATTGACCATAAAAGTAAACCGCTCCGGAGCAGACAATTTCCTGATGAGCGGCCTTGCCTACATCGTTTTTGACAAAGACAACAAGGCCTGGATTACCAATAATTTCCGCGCAGGAACGCCGAATTCAGGAACGCATTGCATGGTATTGTATCCTGACGGAAAACCGGTGGAATTCTCGCCGCTGACCGGTGGCGGCCTTTTGGGCACCGGTTTTGGCGCTGCAGTCAATCCAGCCGGAGACCGCATTGCTATTGGAAGTTATGGCTGGGGTCCGAAAGAATACAATCCGCAATTCGGGAGTGTGGCTGTCTTTAGTTCTGATGGCGAAGTAAAATGCCCATCAAATGGCTTTACGCCTTTATTATCGCGTGTTCAGGGCATGTGCTATGACAGCAAAGGCAACCTTTGGATGGCTTCTGTCGGAATGCAGAATCCGATGGCACCCGGCACTCCGTCTCCGGTTTTCAATTTTGCCGATGCCGACAGTGCCGTGGTCGTTTATCCCGGCGGAACACCTGAAGGTGCGAAAGCTTACCACAATTTTCTTGACGCACCGAGTCCGTACCACGGCACTTTTGACGTTGCAATAGATTCAGAAGATAATATTTATGTCGCCAATATGGGCCATAATGACGCCGATAAAAATCCTTCTCCGGTTTCTTCGGTTTATAAATTCGCTTATCAAAACGGCGAAATCGTAAAACTGGCGCACTGGCAAAGTTCGACCAACGAATCTTTACGGCAGATTTGGGTGCATCCGAGCGGAGAAGTTTTAGTCGGAAGTATCGTCGAAAACCGCATTATCCGTTTGAAAAGCGACGACCTTACTGAAATTACGCCGAGTTATACTGACAAAGTCAATTCGCCCTGGGCGTAACGGTTGACAATAACGGAACGATTTATTCTGCTGCTTTCGGACAGGAAAAATATAGAAAAACTTCGGAAAGCCTTGATATGGAACTGGCCTTTCGGGATTACGATTATTGAACAGGGATATACTGACAATTCGCTTTTTATGACACTTCCAACGGGCGGCGATGAAGTGATGCTCGCCAACGGATTTCCATTGTATGGTACGCGTTACATTACCGTAACCGATAATGCTACCGATCCGGCAACAGAAAAACAGGTCGCAATCGAAACACCTTGTTATGAACCGCTGATGCGACTGACCGCATGCACACCTGATCGCGCCGGCAATGTCTGGGCGGCGAATAACTGGAAACCTTCGGCTTATACTGACATTCATTCTGATCCGGGAGGCGATGGTGCTGTGATATTTGTAGGCGTTGCGGCTCCGGCGAAGTAAATCGTAATTAATGATAATGCCCTGATCGCTTTTGCATTTCCAAAACTTATCTTACCTTTAAGAAAAGATTTTTTATGGATTTTGGAAAAGTACCCGATCCGGGCATTATTGATTTTACCCTGCCGCCAGATGCACCGCAAACCAGGCAATTGCTCGAAAAACACAAAACAGACGCACCTTTCGAAGTATATGTGGGTTGCGCCAAATGGAACCGCGCCGAGCTTAAAGGATTTTATCCGCGAGGCACGAAAGACGAGTTGGCTTATTATTCCACGCAGTTCAATTCTATTGAGTTGAATGCCACATTTTACGGCATGCCCAAATGGGAACAGGTCGAAACCTGGCGCAAAAACACCTGCCAATTTCAAATTCTTTCCTAAAGTAACCAACACAGTCAGTCATTTTAAAAGATTGTTGAATGTCAGAGAGCCGATTGCCGATTTCTGCAACGCCGTCAGTAATTTCGAAGACAAACTCGGCATGGCTTTTCTGCAGCTTAAAGACGATTTCAAACCGAAAGATTTTGAGAGGCTTACTACAGCCTTGAAAGATTTTCCCGCCAATTTTCCATTAGGAGTTGAAGTGCGCAATGCCGAATGGTTCAGCGACGCTAAAATTCTGGATGCCTATTGTTCGCTTCTCGAGGAGCATAACATGGCCAACATCATCGTTGATACCGCCGGAAGACGCGACATGCTGCACATGCGATTGACGAGTCCGGTAGCATTTATAAGGTATGTTGGCGCGAATCATCCATCTGATGTTACACGACTTGACGAATGGGCGGAACGCATCGAAAAATGGCGTAAAGAGGGACTTCAGAAATTATATTTCTTCGTACACCAGAATGTAGAAATTGAATCGCCATTACTGGCAGATCATTTTATCCGCAATCTCAATCAGCGCTTTGAAATCGGGCTTACGGTTCCGGCGAAACAGGAAACCCAAAAAAGTATGTTCGACGGGTTGTAATCTTATTTAGCATCACTATAACATTTTTTGTTTATTATTTTTTTATATTTGTTAAACAAAATGATTTCATGAGCAGGATAAAGAATGTTTTCAGTATAAAAGACCTCGAAAACCTTTCGGGCATAAAAGCGCATACCATCCGGATTTGGGAGAAACGTTATAATGTTCTGGAGCCGATGCGGACAGACACGAATATTCGCGTTTATGACACCGCTGCACTTCAAAGGCTACTCAATATCACGCTGCTGCACAATCACGGTTACAAAATTTCAAAGATTTCGAAATTTGAACCGGAGAAATTTCCGGATTTGGTGAAAGGGATTGTTTCTGAAAAAAGCGCCCACACCCACGCCGTCAATGCCTTTAAAATGGCAATGATGAATTTTGACCAGCAGCTATTTTTCTCCACTTACAATACTTTGCTAGCCGACAAATCATTCCGGGAAATTTTCCGGAATGTTTTTATGCCGTTGCTTGAAGACCTCGGGATTTTATGGCTTACAGAAACGATTACTCCTGCACACGAACATTTCCTGAGCAATCTCATCAAACAAAAACTGCTTACCAATATTGAGAAACTGCAAATCATCAAGCCGGTAAAAACCGACAGGACTTTCGTGTTGTATCTCCCGATGGATGAAATTCATGAACTCGGGTTGTTGTACCTCAACTACGAAATCATGCTCAACGGCTACAGATCGGTTTATCTCGGTGAAAGCCTGCCGATTGACAACCTGAAGCAAATCAAGAATTACTTTGACAACATTACGTTCGTGAGTTATATGACGATAACGCCTCCAACCAATGAACTTAACGATTATCTTGACGAAATAAACACCGAAATTCTTACCGATGATACTGAATTGTGGCTCTTCGGCAAAAAAACCATGTTTATTGACAGCAGAAAATTATCGCCAAAAACTACCGTATTTAGCAGCATCGCTGATTTAGCCGACAAACTTTAATCAGCGCATCATGAAACAGGATATTAAAATTATCGGTTCGGGATTTTCGGCACTATCTGCAGCCTGTTACCTTGCAAAAGATGGAAACAATGTCACTGTTTACGAAAAAAATGACAGCATTGGGTGCCGTGCCAGGCAATTTGTACGCGACGGATTCACGTTTGACATGGTCGAGTTGGTATTGGATGCCCGATGTTTTTGAACGATTTTTTTCAGATTTCGGCAAAAAACCTTCCGATTATTACGAGTTAATAAAACTTTCACCCGCCTATCGTGTTTATTTCGGAGCCGAAGATTTTGTCGAAATTGCTGACAATCTTCCTGAAATAATCAGCACTTTTGAAAATATCGAAGAAGGAAGCGGCTATGAATTACAACAATTTATGGCACAGGCGAAAAGCAATTATGATATCGCCATAAAAGATTTGGTTTACCGCCCGGGCGTTTCTCCGCTGGAATTGATTATACCCGAAACGATTTCTAAACTAAACCAATTTTTCGGAAATATCAGCAAAGATATCCGCAGGAAATTCAAAAATAAAAAATTGGTGCAGCTATTAGAATTCCCTGTTCTGTTCCTCGGTGCTAAGCCTTCCCATACGCCTTCGTTTTATAATTTCATGAATTATGCCGATTTCGGGCTTGGCACCTGGCATCCGAAAACCGGAATGCATGATGTCGTGAAAGCACTGGAAAATCTGGCAATTGAACTTGGCGTAAAATTCGAAACCAACACCACAATCGATAAAATCATCGTTGAAAATAAAAATGCCGTCGCTTTAACTGCAAATGGAAAATATATCGCAGCAGATGTCATTTTAAGTGGCGCAGATTACCATCACACAGAAAATTTATTGGAACCTGAATTTCGCGCTTATTCAGAAAAATACTGGGAAAGCCGCGTCTTTGCTCCTTCTGCCCTGCTCTTTTATGTCGCTTTTGATAAGAAAATCGAGAATATTACGCACCACGCCTTATTCTTCGATGTTGATTTTGATGCACATGCCGCGACAATTTATGATGATCCAAACTGGCCGGAATCGCCGTTGTTTTATGCCAATTTTCCATCAAAAACAGATGAATCGGCAGCACCAAAAGGCAAAGAAACCGGTTTTTTCCTAATCCCGTTAGCGCCGGATATCGTAGATACTTTAGCATTGCGTGAATTGTATTTCGAAAAAATCATCACGCGTTTTGAGCAACTGACCAACCAAACCGTGAGAGACAGCATTGTATTTAAGGAATCTTTCTGCAAAAATGATTTTGTGAGTGTTTACAATTCGTATAAAGGAAATGCATACGGAATGGCGAATACGCTCTTACAAACCGCTTTTTTAAGACCAAAATTGAAAAGCAGTAAAGTCAAAAACCTCTATTTCACAGGACAGCTTACCGTTCCGCTTGCAGTTCCGCCCGCGCTGATTTCAGGAAAACTCGTTTCGGAACTGATCAAAAAACACGAACCAAAAACATCTCCGGCAATATGAAATCTATTTTTGACAACATATCGTTCGATTGCAGCAGGAACGTCACGAAAACTTACAGCACTTCATTTTCGTCGGCTGTGAAGATGCTCGCGCCCGGAATCCGACAGGACATTTATAATATTTATGGATTTGTTCGCTGCGCCGATGAGATTGTCGACAGCTTCCACGATTATGATAAGGAAGCACTTTTCAATTTATTCGAAGACGATTTGAAGCGTGCGATTGATAACAAAATCAGCCTGAATCCGGTGCTGAATGCATTTCAGTACACCGTCCATAAATACAGTATTCCAAAGGATTTGATTGATTCATTCATGGAAAGCATGCGATTCCGACCTTACCAAAAAATCGTATCAGACAAAAGAAGAATTCGAAAAATACGTTTACGGTTCTGCCGATGTGGTCGGACTGATGTGCCTGACAGTTTTTGTGAAAGGTGATGAAAATAAATATAATGTCTTAAAAGAATCCGCGATGCGATTGGGTTCAGCTTTCCAAAAGGTCAATTTCCTGCGCGATTTAAAAGCCGACCACGAAGATTTAAACCGCACTTATTTTCCCGGAACCGACCTGAATGCACTCGACGAGACTTCAAAAATTAAAATAATCGATGAGATTGAAACCGATTTCAAAGTGGGTCTCGAAGGCATCCGGAATTTACCGCTCGAGGCGAAATTCGGCGTTTACACCGCTTATGTATATTACAAAAAACTGCTGTCGAAGTTAAAGAAAACGCCTTCTTCTGAAATTAAAACGACAAGGATACGCGTTTCTGATTACCAGAAAATCAGCCTGTTTGCAAAGTGTTATGTTAATTACCGCTTAAACTTTTTATCATGATCTGGATTCACATCTTGGTATTTCTCGGTATCTTTTTTTTCATGGAATTCATGGCGTGGTTCACCCATAAATACATCATGCACGGCTTTTTGTGGTATTTGCACGCCGACCATCATCGTAAAGACCATGATTCGTGGTTTGAAAGAAATGATGCTTTTTTCCTATTCTATGCCGCAGTCAGCATTGGATTTTTCCTGCTTTGGCGTTTTGACATCCTTGAAATCGGATTGACCATTGGCTTATCGATTTTCGCATATGGACTGACGTATTTTATCGTTCATGATATTTTCATTCACCAACGCTTTAAGCTCTTCCGCAATGCAAATAATGCATACGCCAGTGCTGTCAGGCGTGGCCACAAAATGCATCATAAACATCTTGGTAAAGATCACGGTGAGTGTTTTGGGATGCTGATTGTGCCTTTTAAATACTTCAGGCAGGAGTTTTTGTTAAATTCCAAATCTCAAAAAACAAATTCCAAATGAATTCCAAATTTCAATTTTAAAACACGTGAATTTTGAAATTTTTAAAATTGAATTTATTTGTTTTTTGGAATTTGCAATTTGGAATTTCATTTGATTAGCTTTGCAACATGAAATGGCTGCTCACCATCTTTTCAATTTACCTCATCTCACTGACTGTGCTTCCATGCCACGACAGCGCCGAATGCAGCGTTGGTAAAACCAAAATCGCAGCCAGCCACAGCCATTCTGACGAAGATGAACAATGCTCGCCATTTTGCAGCTGTGCCTGTTGCGGCGTACAAATTGCACAATTTTCACCGCACGTTTTCCTCCTTCGGAAAAATGAACCTGTAATTATTGACAGGCAACCTTCTTTTTATGTTTCTGCTTTCGCAGAAGAAATGTCGTTTTCGATCTGGCAGCCGCCGAAATTAAGTTAGACCAAATGCTTTGGTTACAAAATCACATCCTGCTACGGATGTCAATTTTCTATTGAACTTAATTTATTACGATGAAAAAAGTACTGACTTTTTTTGCGATTGTATGCAATATAACGCTGCTTTTCGCACAACAACCTGTTGAGCAGGACACGATTAAAAAGAGGCCGAGGAAATGGAGGAAGTCATCATCCAGTCTAACAGAACGAGCCGCACGATTAAAAATACACCCACAAGAGTCGAAACGATCGACGAGGAAGAACTCGAGGAAAAAGCCAATATGAAAGCGGCGAATGTTTCGATGGTGTTGCACGAAAGTACCGGATTGACAGTGCAGCAAACCTCAGCGACTTCTGGAAATGCCAGCATTCGCGTGCAAGGACTCGACGGCCGCTACACACAGCTTTTAAAGGATGGTTATCCCAATTTCGGGAATTTCGCAAGCGGACTCAGCATTCTTGAAATTCCGCCATTAGATTTGGCGCAAGTGGAAGTCATCGAAACTGCCGCTTCAACTTTATATGGCGGCGGCGCGATTGCGGGCGTGGTCAATTTTATTTCAAAAATGCCGAAAGAAGAAGCGGAATACAATTTCATGCTGAACCAATCTAATGTGGGACAGACGAATTTCGGGTTGTATTCCTCACACAAAAAAGGCAAATTCGGTTACACATTTCTGGGACTGATCAATTTCCAGAATGCTTATGATGTTGACGATGACGGATTTTCCGAACTTCCGGATTCGGATAATTTTACGGTCAATCCACGGTTGTTTTTTTATCCGAATGAATCGCTGACATTGCAATTGGGCAACAGCTTTACAAAAGGCAAAAATACCGGCGGCGACATGCGCGTCATCGATGGTAATCCCGGAATTGACAACGTTTATTTCGAAAAGAACAAAACCATCCGGAATACGACAACTTTCGAGCTCAATAAAAAATTCGAAAGCGATTCTGATTTCAAATTGAAACAAAGCCTGAGTATTTTCGACCGTGAAATCAACATTCCGAATTATGACTTTTCAGGCGCGAATACGAATAGTTTTACTGATGCGTCTTATCTTTTCAACCGAAAAAAACATACCATCATTAGCGGCTTGAATGTTGTTTTCGATAAATTCAAACAGGAAAATGTAGCATCGGTTTATGACCTTGACAATCGCTCGTTTACAACAGGAATTTACGTTCAGGACACTTGGGACATCAGCGATTTATTTAAGATAGAGACCGGAATCCGTGTAGACAATGTCAATTATGAAAACGTAAATTTCAACAGAAACCAGAATTTTGTATTGCCTAGAATTTCGGCTTTGTATAAAATCACAAGTGCTTTTTCAACAAGAATTGGCGGTGGATTGGGTTACAAAATCCCGACTGCATTTACAGAACAAACCGAAACAATCCAATACCGAAATGTGCTGGCATTAGACAATGTCACTGCAGAAAAAGTATCGGCGGAACAGCAGATTTCAATTACAGATCAAGAATTCTTGACGAATTGTCATTCAGTGTGAACCAGATGTTCTTTTACACTTCAATCAACAATCCATTGGTTTTGCAGAATGACGGACTTGGAAATGTATTTTTTGTAAATGAAAAAGATCCGGTTGTGAGCCATGGTTTTGAAACGAACCTGAAATTTATTTACCGTGAAGATTTCAAGCTGTTCGTAGGTTATACTTTTACGGATGCCAAAGCGAAGTACCTTACATCAAATCAGTTTTTGCCGTTATTGCCGAAGAACAAACTGAACATGACGTTGTTGTATGAGAAGGAACGCAATTTCAAATTCGGACTCGAAGGTTATTTTACCGACAGGCAATATTTGTACAATGGCACGCAGACGCCTACTTTCTGGGAATTCGGATTTTCAGCGGAGAAGACATTCAACAAAATCACGTTTTTTGTCAATTTTGAAAACTTTACAGATGAGCGGCAGAGCAATTACAAGAGTGTCGTGAATCCGCCCAAAAGCAATCCAACTTTTGATGATATCTGGAACCATACGGAAGGGTTTGTTTTTAATGGTGGAATCAGGTTGAGATTATAGATTTTAGATTGCAGATTTTACGTTCTTGACATTACAATATAAAATCTGAACTCTAAAATAAAAAAGCGTCCCGATTTGGGACGCTTTTCATTTACTTAACCTTTAAAAAAGTAAAATCACGATTTATTTCAGTAACTGTTGTAGTGGTTTTAATTGATCCAAATCGATATTGGAGCTTTTGAGAACTGTCATCAGTGTCATGATGCCATTCGGATTCATATCTTTCCCTAAAATCCTGACTACGCCGAAGCCGTTGTCCCTGCCATAAGCGAAAAGCACGAACTCATCAATGTGCTTTTCATCGCCGACAAAACTTACAGAAGCACCCATTTTCCCGGAACCGAATTTCATCAGCTCCTGGTATTTTTGTCCTTGAGGATTTCCTTCACTTTTGTTTTTTCAACGTCATATTGCGCCACATTCGTGGAATCAAGCTTGAAAGCGAGTACGTTTATTTTCTCGAAAGAAGCCAGTGCTTCCGCCTGTTCAACCGTTAGTTTCGACTTGTCCAGCTGCAGGATTCCGGGTGCGACATCAACGACGATGAAGTTTTTGTTTTCGGTGTTTTCTACAAAATATTTCTGCAGTGACGGACCTGAATTACAACCCGTTAAAAACAGGCCGGAAATCAGTGCAAGGATATAAATCTTTTTCATTTTGGTTTTATTTTGCGCCCTTACTGGCTTTTTCAGGCTGTCGCCGCCGGGAAGGTTCATTTTATCAGTCAGGGTCGACAATTCATTAAGGTCGAAATTCCCTGTTAAAGATAGTAAAACCGTTTGGTTATTCTTGCCTGCGCCTTCGATAAACATCAGCAATTCTCTAACCTGACTGTCTTTTGAACCCGATTTGATCATGATTTTGACGCTTTGTCCTTTGTCGTTAACGCGCATCAGTTCTTCTAAACCGGCAGATTTGATGTATTTGTCGGCAGTTGCTTTCATATCGGCAGCATACTTTGAATTGTCGGTCGTGAATACTCTTAAATTATCGAGTTTCTTAACAAGATTCATGTATTGCTGCGATTCCTTGTCTTTGCTGTCAAGGCCGCCAATCATGCTGAACATTTTTTTGGTAACGACTACCGTTGTGATTTCTTCTGGCCGTCGAATTTATCGAAAGCAGATTGTCCGAAAAATAATACAGGCATTAAAGCCAACGCGATTGTAAAAACTAATTTTCTCATTATTCCTATTCTTTTTTTGATTGATTTAATTGAACACTTTACTCCTTGCAGCCTCGTATTCATTGAGGTACTGCACACCTTTTACGCCTGCATTTACATTACTTGAAACCAGCGACAGCGCTTTTTGTGTGGCTGCGAACGCTTCTTCGGGGGTATCATAAGTGCCCAAATCCTCTGATGGCGTATTGCTGTAATTAAAGTAAGTAAATGTCCCGATGCCCAGCAAAACAACTATTGAGGCGGCAATTGACAGCCACGCACGGTTGCGTTTTTGGTCCGATCCGTCGGGATTGTCAATTTTTGCTGCGGCTTTTGCTCTTTTGCGGCGGCGAAGAAACCAAACATCGGTTTGTATTGCTCCAGATGCTGCGCAACATCCGGTGAAGCGAAATAAGCTTTTAACTCCTTCTCTTCGGCAATCGAGGTTTCTCCTTCAAAGTATCTTTCTAATAGTATTTCTATTTTATCTGATTCCATAACTGTGCGTTTTGATCATAAATTCCCTTATCGTTTTCCGTGCCCTTGAAAGCGCGACGCGAATCGCGGTTTCGTTCATATCGAGGATTTTGGCGATTTCCTCGAATTCACATTGTTCGATGTCGCGCATCTGGACGATGAGTTTTTGCTGTTCGGGCAATTGCTCTATTATTTTTTCTGCCCAACTTAGGCTATCGACATCTTCCATTTTCTGCTGTAATCCCGCTTCACCGTCCGTAAAATTATTATGGACGATTTTGAGGTTTCCGGCTCTTTTCGACTTCAATTGGTCGAGGCAATAATTTTTGGTCATTGTCATCGCCAGTGCCTCAACGCTGTTGTAATTGCCGAGGCTTTCGTTCTTATTCCACAATTTCACCAGAACTTCCTGCGTCGCATCTTCAGCTTCTTCTGTACTCACCAACAATCGTTTGGCAAGCCTGAAGAGTTTATCCCTGAACGGATTGATTAAGTTGACGAATTCGTTTTGGTTCATGATGGGTTGGTTGAACTGGTCGTATATAGGCAAGACGAACCACATTATTTTTTGTTACAAAGAAAATTAATTAGATAATCGGATAATGAGAAAATTAGATAATGGGCCTAAAAATTGAGCACTCTTAAATTTTCTAATTATCGGATTTTCTCATTATCTAATCAAACTAAAGTCATTAAATTTACGTTTCTAATTAAAATTGCTACAATGAAAAATACTTATAAACTACTTGTGCTTTTCGTGATTGCCGCATTCGGTTTTGTAAGCTGCGAAGACCAGGACGATAAATTAAACGTGCCTTCGGACTTACAGGTGCAGAATTTCATCTGGAAAGGACTCAACCTCTATTATTTATGGCAGGCAGATGTTCCTGAACTCGCAGACAACGCTTTCAGCAATCAGGGACAACTCAACGTTTTTCTTCAATCTGAAGGAACTCCCGAAAATCTGTTTCAGGATTTGTTGTACAAACCCGTGAGTAAATTCCCCAATGGCGGCGCAGTAGACCGTTTCAGCGTCCTGGTTGATGATTATGTGTATCTCGAAAACCTGTTCCAGGGTGTCTTTAAAAGTCACGGCGCAGAATTCACCGTATACCGCAAAACCGAAGGAAGCAACGACCTTATCGGCGTCGTGCATTATATCATTCCGGATTCAGACGCGGCTACAAAAAATATCCACCGCGGCGATATTTTTATGCGATTAATGGCGATCCATTAACGGTTGACAATTACAGAAAACTCTACAATGACGATTCTTATACTTTGAATTTTGCCGATTATGACGGTGGAAATTTCACACCGAACGGCGCATCAGTAAACCTTACCAAAACCGAACTGACAGAAAATCCGGTGTTCATCAAAAAGGTTATCCCGGTTGGCACGCACAAAGTGGCTTATCTTATGTATAACGGTTTCACCGCCAATTTCGACAGCCAGCTCAATGCCGCTTTCGGCGAATTTACCGCAGCAGGCGCAACCGATCTGGTACTCGATTTACGATACAACGGCGGCGGTTCCGTGAAAACGGCAACAAGATTGGCCAGCATGATTACCGGGCAGTTTACCGGGCAGCTTTTTGCAAAAGAGCAGTGGAATGCAAAGTCAGGTGGATTTTGAAGAAAATAATCCGGGAACGCTCGTCAATAATTTTACCGATGCCATCGATAACAACGTTGCCATCAATAAATTAAATTTGAATAAAGTATACATCCTGACCACACACGGCACAGCTTCTGCAAGCGAATTGGTTATCAACGGATTGAAACCTTACATCAACGTCGTGCAAATCGGAGATGTGACGATTGGTAAGAATGTGGCTTCGATTACCATTTATGATTCGCCGACTTTCGGAACCGAAGACCGCAACCCGAACCACACGTATGCAATGCAGCCGCTGGTTTTGAAAACGACCAACAAAGATGGCTTTGGCGATTATCAGGACGGATTACAGCCAACCGTTTTACTGAAAGAAGATTTAGAAAATATGGGTGTTTTAGGCGATATCAACGAGCCTTTGCTCAGCACAGCACTCGGATTAATCTCGTCAAGCGGAAGAATGCTCAAAAGAAATTCGGAGAAAGTTTTCCAGGATTTCAGGACTTCAAAAAGTATGATGCGTTTCGGAAATGATATGTATGTCGATACGCCGAAGATTTAGGTAAAATAAATTTGAACCATTAAAAGATTTTTGAACCATTAAGAGATTAAGAGCCATTAAGTATTTTTATTACAAATCCCTTAATGGCTCTTAATCCCTTAATGGTTTCAAACAAAAAAGGCTTTCAATTGAAAGCCTTTTTCTATTCTCCTAAACGAAATTTAATCGTTGAAGTAAAACCCGTTAGGTGCCAATCCGGAAGTAAATTGCTTCTTAAAAACACCATCAGTCCCGTAAATTTTTACCTCGCCATCAGTATCAAATTGCTTTGCATCGGCTACAAATATATTGCCGTCATGTACAGAAAATCCGTAAAGGAAAGTCGCATTTGAGGCAAATAATGGCGTTTCGCTTACCGTCGTTTCATTCAATCCGACAGCATATACGTTAGAAAGATTCGTGAAATAAATCTTGTTGCCCTCTATATCGAGGTTTTGCGCATCGGTCAAGGCAGCAGGAAAAGTAACGGTATTGGTAATTGTATTGTTCGACAAATTCACTTTTACAATTTTCGCATTATCGCTGTCGCTGCATAGCACATACAGATTGCCGTCTTTTTCTTCCATCGAATTTGGCGAAAGTCCCAAATCAACAGTTGCCGTAATTGCGCCGGTTGCAGCATTGATCACTGTCAATGAACTTCCGTCACCGAAGCTTCCATTCGCCACATAAATTTTTCCATTTTTCGCATAAATGCGTTCTGCAATTGCGTGTACCTGAATCGGCGCTTCAACTGCCAAAGTCTCCAAATTGATTACGGTAAGAAAATCATCTGTCAAGTCGCCGAAAGTGTTAAGGTTCGTAACATAAGCTTTTCCGTTCACGACAACGCCGTATCTCGGCACTATAAATCCGGTTTCGATTTTATCAATCAATTTAAAAGTATAGCGATTCACAACGGTAATTTTATTGGAGCCATTCGAGATGATAAACGCCCGATCGCCGTCAAAGAAAACCGATTGTACGTAGCCACCAATGTTATCGCCGGGATTTTCTGCGCCATAAACATCCTGTAAAGTCGTGGTCATATCATCGCCGATGTAAGTCACAGAACCAGTCGTGAAATTCCCTTCGTTCAACACCAAAACGCCGTTATCGTAATCGCCAAGCGGTGCCGATGTTCCGTCGTCATCGTTACAGGAAGTAAGGGCAACAGCGCTGAATGCAGCAAAAAATAAAAAATTTCTGAGTTTCATTATATTAAAAATTTAAGGTTAGATACACATTAAAATTGCGGCCGGGCAAAGGGCGGTTTTCTACGCTTTCGTAATTTTCGTCCCAAAGATTCATGACGCGAAAGCCTATTTTATAAACATTGGTTTTCCCAAAATCATAATCGGCGCTGATGTTGGAAACATTGTACATATCGACGGTTTTCGCCGGGTTGTTATCGGCTTGCGTAAACACTTCTCCGGTGAATAAATGCTGGTAATTGGCTGAGAATTTCTTAAATCCGTAACCTATTGCAGCGGTGATTTTATGGAATGGGACGTAAGTCAGTTGCTTGTCAAGTTGTTTATTTTTTGAATCTGTATAGGCATAAGTTCCGCTGAATTCGATGTTATTTTTACCGAAATGCTTTTTCCAATTCAAAATGGTTTCCAAGCCGTAAACTGAAACTTTCGTTGTATTCACAGGTGAAAAAATCCCGCTGCTGTTCGGAATCCAGCGAATCATATCAGAAATTTCACTGTGATAAATAGCCGCTGTCAGTACAAAATTCCCAAATTTAAACGCATTACCGATTTCGCCCTGATAGGAATTCTTGGGTTTTAACTCAGGATTCCCGGCGCCTTCCCAATACAAATCATTGAACGTCGGAATGCGGAAGTTGCGTGATAAATTCGTTTTAAGCGTATAAAAACCAAATGCATAACTGCCTCCGATTGAGAACAAAAGCGGACTTTTATAATTCGACGTAGCTTCTTTCCTTACACTCAATTCATAAAGGAATTTATCCGTCAAATGCTGTTTGAATAAAGCAGAAATGGTTGCAATCTGTCGTCTTTCGTGTAAAATATCCGAACCTTTTCCATCATTTTGCGTAAAATCAGCAATCACATTAGCGCTCGTTCTTTCATTGAAATGATAAAGGAAATCATATTTCGCAATGAAAGTTTTCATTTTCCCGAACGAAAAATCATCTGAATCGATATCAGCGAAATAATTGTATTCTTCCGTCAGATAAGCTAGTTTTATTTTTGAAACAAAATGATCCTGATACAAATCCCATTCCGCCAAATGCCGCGTATTAAAATCAGAATATTTTGTTCTCGAATCTGACGGCGTTGCCAATGAAAAATGCCTTTCGTCATCAAAAACCTGGCTATACAATTTCAGGAAATTCTTTGGATTGAGTTGGTAACCGAAAGCGAGATTGTAACTTTTGTTGTGAAATTGCCCGTTTTCATTCTTCATTCCGGCTTTCGGATACGGATAATCATTTTCGGAATTGTTCGCCGAAAGACTTCCCTTCAAACTGAAATTCCCGTTTGAAACATCGATTCCGTAATGTAAAGCTGACGTTTCGAAACTGCCATATTGCGCGTTGACTTCATTTCTGAAGTGCTTCCCAAAATCAAGATCATTGTTCAAATGGATTGTTCCACCGACCGCACTGCTGCCGTAAATGACGCTTCCGCCGCCGGCTTTCACCGAAACCGAACTAAAATCAAAAGTCGTAATCGTGTTGAAATCAGTTTGTCCTGTCGTTTGGGAATTGATATTGATGCCGTTCCAGATTACTGCGGTTTGCGCAGCGGTCGTTCCACGAAATGATGGCGAAGAAACCATTCCGAGTCCGTTCTCTTTAAAATAAACAACCGAATTGTAATTGAGAAGCGCCGTCAGCGAAGGCTGGTTTTTCTTAATAATCGAATCGCTGAGTTTCAAAACCGATTGCGAATTGCTGAAATTCTTGAGTTGCGTATCAGAAATGACCACTTCATCCAGACCAACAGGAATTTGTTGCGCGAAAATACATTGGCACATCAAAACGAAACCTAATAAAAACAGCTTTCTACAAGTCATAATCTCAGAATCTTTTTCCCGAAGATTCGATATTCGTTATGAAAAAGGCAGGTTTCCTGGCTTGCGTCTTGTTGTTGACCTTCCCATCCTGATTGTAGATTTCAGATTGCAGATTTCAGATTACACGGAATCTAAAATCTAAACTCAGAAATCTGCAATTACAACGAACAGTGGTATGCAGATAACAACAAGCTTGGATAGCTTACAGTTGCGGGAACAGCTTTGGTTTTGAACCAAATTCCCTTTTAATGTGATGCTGAAAAAAATCAGAATGCACAACCTAATTCGGTGCAAATATAAGTTTATCGGTTAAATAAATGGAGAAATGTTTTAAAAAAGCAGATTACTTCTACCTTTGCGTTTCTTAAAAACTTTTCCATGAGTCATTTGTTGCGTTCGATTGTGTTGGTTGCATTTGTGATTTCCTTGTCAGGATGTAAGAAAGACGGGCATTCCAAAAAATTTGCAGATGCGAAAGTTGAAAACGCTGTGCAATATGCGTCAGGGCTCGCCATTTATAAACATGAAGGCTTTTCAATTGTAAAGATTAAGAATCCGTGGCCGAATGCATCAAAAGATTTCACTTACATCTTAAAAGAAAAAACCGGTATTATTCCTGACAGCCTGAAGTCTTTTACAACAATTAACGTTCCGATTCAGTCGATTGTCGTCACTTCAACAACGCATATTCCGTCACTTGAAATGCTTGGTGTTGAAAATACATTGAAAGGTTTTCCAAATACCGATTACATTTCCTCAGCAAAAGTAAGGGCCTTAATCGATGCCGGAAAAGTGCGTGAACTCGGTTCCAACCAAACCCTGAATACTGAAGTTTTAATTGATATTGCGCCTGACGTGATTATCGGTTTCGGAATCGACAATAACAATCCGACGCTCGATAATTTACAAAAAAGCGGATTGAAAGTGATGCTCAACGGCGACTGGAACGAGCAAAACCCACTTGGAAAAGCAGAATGGATTAAGTTTTTCGGCGCCTTATACGGAAAGGAAAAATTAGCCGATTCCATCTTCTCCGGAATCGAAAAAGAATACAAAGCGACTGTTGAAATCGCCAAAAAAGCTACGACAAGACCGACAGTTTTAATCGGCGCGATGTATAAGGATATATGGTACATTCCCAACGGCACTTCATGGGGAAGCCGGTTTGTAAAGGATGCCGGCGGTGACTATCTCTGGAAAGACGCACGCGGCACCGGAAGTTTGTCTTTATCTTTTGAAGCCGTTTTTGACAAAGCGCAGCACGCCGATTTCTGGATCAACGAATCTTCATCATTAGAGCAAATGAGCGCCGAAAATCCGCATTATGCTCAATTTGACGCATTTAAAAACAAGAAAGTATATAGTTTTACGAACCTCAAAGGCAAAACCGGCGGCATCGTTTATTATGAATTAGCGCCCAATCGCCCGGATTTGGTTTTAAAAGATATGCTGAAAATTTTACATCCGGAGTTGCTTCCTGATCACCAATTGTACTTTTTTACGCCTTTGAAATAATGCAGCAATCAAGGCGAAATACAATTTTATACGGACTGCTTTTTACTGCTGCGCTGGCCTTATTTGTATTGAATGTGAGCCTCGGATCGGTTGTCATTCCGGTAAAAGAAGTTTTTAAAAGCCTTTTCGGACAGCCTGTTGCAAAAGAAAGCTGGGATTATATCGTTGTCAATTATCGCTTGCCAAAAGCGATTACAGCAGTTTTTACGGGAATTGGATTATCAGTCAGCGGTTTGCTGATGCAGACCTTATTCAGAAATCCGCTTGCCGGGCCTTATGTACTTGGTTTGAGTTCAGGATCCAGTCTCGGTGTTGCTTTTTTGATTATGGGCGCCGGATTTCTGCCAGGATTTTTAGGAGCTTTTGTACTGTCTTCTTACGGAATTATTCTTGCTTCATGCATCGGCAGTTTTTTGGTTCTACTGGCGGTTTTATTCGTCTCACAACGACTTCGTGACACAACTGCTATTTTGATTGTCGGTCTGATGTTTGGCAGTTTTGCAAGCGCGATTGTAGGCGTTTTGACGTATTTCAGTACAGCCGAACAATTGCAGAAATTCACTTTTTGGTCGTTGGGAAATCTCGGCAATTTATCGTGGACATCCATTTTGATTTTATTGATTTGTGTAGTCATCGGTCTCGCCTTAAGCATTATCTGCCTCAAACCTTTGGACGCATTGCTTTTAGGGGAAAATTATGCCAAAAGCCTCGGACTCAACTTCAACAAGACAAGATATATTCTGATTTTCGCAACCAGTATTCTCGCCGGAAGCATAACCGCTTTTGCAGGACCGATTGCATTTGTCGGACTGGCAGTGCCGCATATCGCTAAATTGGTTTTCCAGACAAGCAGCCATGTCGTCTTATTTTTCGGGACGGTTTTGTCGGGCGCAATCATCATGCTGGTTTGCGACATCATCTGCCAATTTCCCGGAAGCGATGTGATTTTGCCGATTAACGCCATTACATCAATCATTGGTGCGCCGGTCGTGATTTGGCTTTTAGTAAAAAAACGCAATGTAATGCACTGATGGAAATATTAAAAGCAAGCGATTTAAGCATCGGCTACAGCCATAAAAAGCAGCAAAAAATCATTGCGGCAAACATCAATCTGTCTTTGGAAACCGGTCAATTAATTGCGCTGATTGGTGAAAATGGTATTGGGAAATCAACTTTACTGCGCACAATTACAGGCATACAACAACCATTATCCGGAAAGGTTTTACTAAGTGAAAGAGATATTTCTGATTACAATCCGCTTGAACTGGCGCAGCAATTAAGTGTTGTTTTGACCGAAAAGTTGCCTCCAAATAATTTAACCGTTTATGAGCTTATTGCGCTGGGCCGACAGCCTTACACCAACTGGATTGGTAAATTGACCGAAGAAGATATTTCTAAAATTAAAACTGCAATTGAACTGACAGAAATCGGGCATTTGTCTTCAAAGAAACATTACGAAATCAGTGACGGTCAATTACAAAAAGTGTTGATTGCACGCGCCATTGCTCAGGACACGCCCTTGATCATTCTTGATGAACCCACTACACATCTTGATTTACGGCATAAAATCTCACTACTGCAATTGCTTAAAAAATTGAGCCTCGAGACCGGAAAATGCATCTTATTTTCAACGCATGATATCGAGGCTGCATTACAGATTTGCAATAAAATGGTTGTGATGACTTCAGGAAATATCGTTCAAAAATCGCCGCAGGAATTAATCGCCTCCGGCCTTCTGAATCAAATTTTTGCTGACGGGAATATTATTTTCGATACGGAAAAATCCAAATTTATATTTAAAACGCTTTAATATAAATAGGATATCGAGTATCTTTAGGTAGAAAATATGCCGCCATGAAAAAAGATTCCTCTTATTATTCCTGCTTTTAACAATTGCCGCCTGGTCGCAACCGAAAGTTGAACTTACGCAAAATGGATTTGCTGCGGTTGAAATCCCGAAACCTGACAGGCCAATGGAAGACCTTATGGCACTTGCCGACGAATGGGGTTATTTTTACAATAAAAAAGGGCATGACACTTATAATGTGACCGCTAATTCCCTGACCATTGACGCGATGCGGAAAAATGCATTTTACTTCATGAACGTTGGGCAGCAGATTGTTTTCAAGATAAAATACAGCCTGAAAATTGAGTTTGTAGATAATAAATGTGTGCTGAAATTTACAGTCCTTGAAATTTACAACAACGATAAAATCCAGAAATCAGGCATTTCAGATTATTTTGCTTCCGACGGAACACTCAAAGATGATTATGAAGAAGTTAAACCTTCACTCGAAAAAACTGCCAACGAAATTCTGGCATCTTTTACAAAATACATCAACAGATAATTAAATCAGCCTTTCAGCAAATTAATGCTCACCGTTGCAAGGTCTGAATCGGGAAATCTCCTGAAATAATGCATGTCCGGAAACAACCCTGATTCCGCACAGATTTTGTGCAAAACGGGAATTTCTACAATATACTGATCTGAAAATCCATGTGTTGCGTCATAAGCTGTTGCGGCCGTTTTTCCCATGTTCCCAGCAGTTAATTCAGGAGCAATTGTATGTAATTCAATCAGCAGCAAGCCAAATTTCTTAACGAAAGGCGACCATTTATTCAAATGCCCGAGCAGATTGTCTTCCACAAGATTATTGCTCAGCCTTTTGCCGCGATAGGCGAATGCACCTGTTGAATCGCTGATTCTTTCTTTAGTAATTGTTTGCGGTTCCTCCCAAATGCGGTTGTGGTCGAGAAAAGTGCGCACATTGAGCAAATCTGTGAGTTCGATATTGTAGTTTTCTTTTAAATCTTCTGCCAATAAATCCGGTCTGCCGATGTCGCCCCAAATCACTTTTGCCCAGATGTCGGCTTTGATTAAATTAGCGCGTGTGACTTTCAGTGCTGCCTGATTGTAATCGGCGCCAACTAAGAATAACGGATGGTCATCGAGCATTTTGCCGCGTAAAGTCTGCCTGTCGATGACTTCGAAAATATGTTGTAGAAAAGCGCCGTTTCCGCAGCCCATATCGAGGATTCCCTTCGGTTGTTCGTGAATTGGAAGGTTGAACAATTTGACGATGATTTCATCTACGACCTTAAAATAAGTATCGTGCGCACCGCCACTGCCCCAGACGTTCATCTCGCGATCAACGTGTATTTCGTCTTCGCCGTCTCCGGTATTTCTTAATACTGATGCATTTCCGAAAAGCAAATCGTCCATTTTGGCGAAAGTCGGCAGATAAGAAACCGTTACGCCATATGAAGTCGCCTTTTTGGCAAAGAACAAACCAGCTTCCGTAAATTGATAATTGCCTTTCTTTTCAGTAAACCATCCCAAAAACACAAAGAAATCCAGTATTTTCTGAAACTGATCAGGCGATTTATGAAATTCTTCGGGACGAAATGATGTTTCCATGAAATATTTATGGAACATGCCAATCATGCCCAAACGCACTAAAGTTGGCCCGACCAAATGCCCTTCAATGTGTTTTAAAACCTGATGCTGTACTTCTGAAACAAGCGGATTTTCAGAAAATACAATTCCGTAATGCTGCTTATATTTTTCAAAAATAGCATTAAGCTTTTCAAAAGGGGCTTCTTCAAAAATACGCGGATGGAATTGCATCGAAAACCGCAACAAATCAACAACATCATCATATAAATCAAATAATGGAAAAGCGATGGCACTTTTTTCGTTGACCGAAATCATAATTTCATCCGTCGCATTATCCACTTTATAATCTAAAAATCCCTGGAAGCAAGGACACGAAGTGCGACATTGAGGTAACCTTCATTGGCTTTAAATTCTGAAGTTAAGTTTGAAAGGCTTACTTGTTTTTTATCCAGAATGAAATCCAGGATACCTTTTTTCTTTAGTGAGAATGCCGTTGGTGCCATTACCAATCCGTCAAGATGGCGAAAAATCGTGCTGCGTAAAATTGATTTATCAATCATAAAACCTATAAATTAATGTCGGATTCGTAAAAAATTAAAAATCTACCGCACCAAATATAGGAATTTTCTATTCAAAACCACGTTGCCAGATTTGCCTTTTGGCTTCTCCAATGGCAAATGCAACTGAGTTGGCGAGATTATAACTGCGCACCAATGGTGAAATCGGAATGGTCAGGTGATTGTCGAAAAGCGCTATAACTTCTTTACTTAAACCGACGCTTTCCTTGCCAAAAACGAGCCAATCACCATCGCGGAATTCATTTTCAAGATAGGATTTTTGGGCGTGTGAACTGAAAAGGAAAACACGCGATTTATCAGGAATTTGTTCCATCCATTCTGCAACATTCTGGTATTCCTTCCAATCCAGATGTACCCAATAATCAAGCCCGGAACGTTTGAGATTCTTATCTGTAATCTGAAAACCAAACGGATGGATCAGGTGCAGGCGGTTTTCGGTGCCTACGCACAAACGGCCGATATTTCCGGTGTTGTTGGGTATTTCGGGTTCTACCAAAACTATGTTAAGCATATTGACATTAAATTTTGTTTGCCACGAATTTCACAAATTTACACGAATTAATTTGTGCTAATTCGTGAAATTCATGGCTCATTATTGTTTTTGTGGGCTGCAATTATTATTTACAATTCAAATTCCAAAACTTCTTTCACTTCTCCAGATTGTAATCCATCAAGTTTCACGTTACCAACCCGAACACGTACCAGTCGCAAAGTCGGAAACCCAACCGCAGCGGTCATTTTTCTGACTTGTCGAAATTTTCCTTCGCTGATTGTTACTGAAATCCAGCTTGTTGGGCCATGTCTTTCGTTGCGGATTTTTTTACCCCTTTGGGGAAAATCGGAATTTCATCTAAAATAAAAACTTTAGCCTGTTTGGTTTTATATTTTTTGCCGTTAAAACCAATCAGGACGCCTTTTTCCATTTCTGCTACAGCTTGTTGATTGATGACGCCGTCAACCTGCACATAATATTCTTTCGTTACTTTTTTGCTTCGGACGATTTCGCTCATCATGCCATCGGTTGTCAGCAGTAACAGGCCTTCGGAATCTTCGTCGAGACGACCGATTGCCATGGTATTCTCTGGAAAATCATATAATTCACCTAATAATTTCTTGTTCCGTTTCAGTTCATAAACGAATTGGCTCAGGTAACCATAAGGTTTATAAATGATGAAATGTCGGTGTTCAGGCATGGCTGCAAAGATAGTTAATAGAACTGAGTAGTGAGAATTGAGTAAATGAGATGTTAACGATTGTTTCTCAATGCTAAGTTAAATGACTGGCTTTTATAAGGTTTTCTGCGTAATTTCATAAGCATACATTCACATAAAATTACATCATCATGGAAAATAAAGATTTAGGCTCGAAAAAAATAAACAATGAACAGGAAGTAAATGAAGGCTTCAGCGGTGGAAATTTACCAGAAAATTATAATCCGTCAGGCACGAAACTCCATCAGGAACTCGAAAAGAAAAATGACGGTGACGAAAAAATTGTCAATCGTGCGCGAAATATTGACAAAGGCGATCGTAACTGGAATGAAAATGAAAGCCTGAGCCGTGACGTTAACAGTTCTGAAACCGAAAAAAATGTTGAAAACCGCGACCGGAATTACGATGAAAATCCTGAAAGATATGATGAATCCCATCCTGATAATCATCACAATCGCGGCAATTTAAAACTCGATGAAGAATAATTAATTGGCTGTAGCAAAGTAATTGCCGTCAAAATTTTTATATTTGTGACATAATTCCTCGGACTATGATAGTATCTGGAGTCCTCCCTTTCTAACGAAACAGGACAAATTACCTTTCGATTTTTTTATATGGAATGGCCATTTGCCGTTCCGCATTCTCCATTTTAATACTTATCATAATGTCACAAAATACCAAACTAAAGGGTAAGATTTCCCTTTTATTTTCTGTAATCAAAAAATCACTTCAGGGAAAAGAACTCGATTTCACCACAGGCAGCATCAGGCTTTCCGTCATATTATTGGCCATTCCGATGATGATGGAAATGATGATGGAATCCGTTTTTGCACTCGTCGACCTCTACTTCGTCGGCCATTTGAAAGAAAGCAGTTTCGCCGTACAAACCGTCGGCCTAACCGAATCGGTTTTAACAATCATTTATTCGCTAGCCATAGGGATGAGCATGGCAGCAACGGCAGTCGTAGCGCGCAGAATTGGCGAAAAAGATCCGGATGCAGCGGCAAAATCCGGGATGCAGGCCATTGGCGTTGCGATATTTGTTACCTTAATAATAAGTTCATTCGGGATTTATTTCGGGAATGATATCTTATTACTAATGGGTGCGTCACCGGCAGCCGCTTTACACGGAACGCCATTTATCCGTATCATGATGGGAAGCAGCATTTCAATAATGTTGCTGTTTTTGATCAACGGGATTTTCCGTGGTGCCGGAAATGCTGCGATTGCGATGAAAAGCTTGTGGATTGCGAATTTCAGTAATATTATTTTATGTCCGATTTTCATTAACGGATTTGGTCCGATTCCGGCCTTTGGCTTGACTGGCGCAGCAATCGCGACGACCATCGGACGCAGTATCGGCGTGTTGTATCAGTTATTCCATCTTTTCAATGGAAAAATATATTGAAAGTCACTCTGGCCTATTTGAAACCCGATTGGGAACAGATAAAAAACCTGATCAATATTGCATCGCCTGCAGTTTTACAATTCGTAATCGCTTCATGCAGCTGGATTTTTATGGCACAACTGGTAGCGAAAACAGGCGGCGACAACGGTTCGGCTGGATATCAAACGGCAATGCGACTGATGATGTTCTTCCTTTTACCTGCCTGGGGATTGAGTAATGCAGCAGCCACTTTGGTCGGGCAAAATTTAGGCGCCAAACAAGTTGAACGTGCTGAAGAATCAGTATTGAAAACCGCGAAATACAATGTGATTTACATGGGATTTGTGATGCTGGTTTCATTATTGGGTGCAGAAATTCTCGTTGATTTTTTCTCCAATGACCCTGAAGTACAACAGGTAGCCGTGAAAGCAGTTCGTATTATCGCCTGCGGTTATGTCTTTTACGGCATCGGAATGGTGATGATCAATGCGTTCAATGGCGCAGGTGATACGAAGACACCAACTTATGTGAATTTATTCGGGTTTTGGTTTTTCCAGATTCCGCTTGCTTACTTATTGGCCGATTATTTTGGGTTGGGCACGTTGGGTGTTTTTATCGCAATTCCGGTTTCGGAAACTGCAATCACAATAGCGAGCTATTCACTTTTTAAGAAAGGCCGATGGAAAACGATTAAAGTTTAAAATGCTGATTGTAAATATTTTGAAGCACTGTCGATGGGTGGTGCTTTTTTATTACACTTAAGCAATCTTTTCGCAAAATCGCGTTTGTAATTATACAATAATATCTTAAAATCATGTAAATGAAATCTTAAAATTGGGAGTAATTTAGTAAAAAGTTTCACACCTAAAAACCGAACGTCATGAAAGTACTATCATTAATATTATCCGGAACCGTTTTTGCAATCGCAGGTTACTTTTTCGTGGTCGATTTTAGAAATTCCACTGAAATGAATTACCTTATATATATGAGTTTATTGGTTGTCTTGATGCTGATCTGCGTAGTCGGCGTAATGATCAACCTGCCGTTAATCATCCGCGAAAGAAGAAAAATGCGCATGCTCATTTACAACAGTTATTCTAAGAAACGTATTGCCAACAAAAGCTTCGACAGGCAATTCGAAATCCTGTAAAGGATACCTTTATATATGTTTTGTTTAAAAACGGTTCACTTCAGGTGGCCGTTTTTTTTTAAGTTTTTCTACGGCATTCCCGTAATCGGGTTTTGATTTCTTTGCGTACATTTGGAAGTATAAAATACAACCGAATGGACGGCACGATTATCACAATTATTACTTTCATCATTGCACTTGTTATTGGAATTTTTATCGGGAAGCTGATATTTTCCGCTAATTCCAAAGCCGATAAAATCAGCCTTGAAGAAAGACTCATCGCCGCAACCGCGCAATTAAATACCGTGAAAGACCAATGGGCTGACGAACGCATTTCTTATGAAAAACGACTGTTGCAAAATTTGCACTGACCGGGAATTAATTCGCTCCCAAAAAGACGATTTGGCCATCCAATTGTCGAAAAAAGAAAGTGATTACCACAATTTATGGGAACGCAGTGCCGAGCAAAAACAGGAAGTTGAGCAGTTGCAGGAAAAATTCACGAAAGAATTTGAAAACCTTGCCAACAAAATCCTTGAGGAAAAAACCACCAAATTCACCGAGCAGAACAAAGAGAATCTTAAAAATATCCTTTCACCATTACAGGATAAAATTCATCTATTTGAGAAAAAGGTCGAAGATACACACAAGGAAAGTATCGATTATCACGCCGCCTTACGCCAGCAGATTCTAGGCCTTCGTGAAATGAACGAACAGATGAGCAAAGAAACCATCAACCTGACCAAGGCACTTAAAGGCGATAGTAAAATGCAGGGCAATTGGGGCGAATTAGTACTTGAATGCGTCTTGGCAAAATCAGGTTTGGAAAAAGACCGCGAATATTTCGTGCAGCAAAGCCACGTTTCTGTAGACGGCAACCGCGTTTATCCTGATGTTGTCATCAATTTGCCTGACGGAAAAAGATGATTGTCGATTCGAAAGTGACTTTGACTGCGTATGAGCGTTATATTAATGAAGAAGATGATTCCCTGAGAAATGTTTATTTGAAGGAGCATGTCAATTCTATAAGACGTCACGTAGAGCAACTTGGCGAGAAGAATTACCACGATTTATATCAGATTGAAAGTTCGGATTTTGTATTGCTTTTTATACCGCTTGAACCGGCATTTGCGATTGCGCTCAATGAAGACACTGCCTTGTATAATAAAGCTTTTGAAAAAAATATTGTAATTGTAACACCATCTACATTGCTGGCGACTTTGCGCACCATCGACAGCATGCTGGCCAACCAGAAGCAACAGGAAAACGCCTTTGAAATTGCACGTCAGGCCGGTGCATTATACGACAAATTTGAAGGTTTTGTAACTGATTTGGTGCTGGTCGGCAAAAAAATGGATGAAGGAAAAAAAGCCTATGAAGAGTCGATGAAAAAACTATATACCGGAAACGGAAACCTCATCACAAGTGTTGAAAAACTCAAGAAAATGGGCGCCAAAGCCAAAAAATCACTGCCTGAAAATATCATCCGCAGGGCAGAAAACGAAGAAATCGAAAGTTAAATTATGGGAGCATTCAAAACCGTAAAATCGTCAAAAGTCACTATTTCTGAACTGATGCTGCCTTCGCATTCTAATTTCAGCGGAAAGATTCATGGCGGTTATATTTTATCACTCATGGACCAGATTGCATTTGCCTGTGCTTCAAAATTTTCGGGATTTTATTGTGTAACGGCTTCGGTTGATACTGTGAATTTCCTGAATCCGATTGAGATTGGCGAATTGGTGACGATGAAAGCCAGTATCAATTATGTGGGTAAAAGCTCAATGATTGTAGGCATTCGCGTAGAATCTGAAAACATTGGAACTGGAAAAGTCAAACATTGTAATTCTTCTTATTTTACGATGGTTGCAAAAGACGCAGATGGGAAAAATACCGAAGTTCCCGGACTAATCATTTCAAATTATGACGAAGTGCGTCGTTTTTATAATTGCCTTAAACAGATTTCTCTGAAAAAAGACCGCAATCTTCACGAAGAAATTTTCGATTACAAAACAATAGAAGCTATTGAAGCGCTAAAAGATTACAAAGTTCATTTGAATTTACCCTGATTTTGTAGGATAATTTTGTGATTTGTGAAATCTGAAAAAACATTCTGCGCATAAAAAAAAATTGTTTTTTGAATTATCTCCTTTATTTTGATTTTACCATAATATATATAGCCAACTTTTTGTGAAAGTTATTAAATAATTGCTATTTTTGGGCAGCATTTTTTATTCCTATGAAATACAATTACTTATCAATTACAACCCTTTTGTTACTGGTTTTCGCGATGGTTTCCTGCAGCGACAAAGACGACGAAGAATACATTCCGGTTTCTCCTGTCACAGTCGACCTTACAACAGTTCCATACCAAAAACTTTCTGATTATCATTTTTTCGATGGCGACATAAAAAACCTTTCGCCTTCTATGAATGTAATTCCTTACGAACCTGCCAGCGGGCTTTTCACCGATTATGCAGAAAAGAAACGTTTCGTATGGATGCCCGCCGGAGTTAAAGCAACTTACACCGCAGACAACAAAGTCCTCGAATTTCCTGTAGGAACGGTGCTGATCAAGTGCTTTTATTACACCACGGTGCAACCCGGAAATACCACCAGAATCATTGAAACCCGCCTGATGGTAAGAAAATCAGATCGCTGGTATTTTTATGAATACCTGTGGAATGCCGAGCAAACTGAAGCGAATCTGGTTCAGGCTGCCGATTTTGAAAATGGCGGTGTTGAGACTTTCAGTTTTAAAAAGCCAAACAATGAAGTAATCACGATTGACTACAGAATTCCTTCTGAATCAGAATGTTACGCCTGTCACAAAATCAATGAAGTGCGTACACCAATCGGAATCAAACCACAAAACATCAACCACAATTTTGCATACAGCGACGGAAGTAAAAACCAGTTGCAGCAACTTTTAGACCAGGGTTACCTGGAAAGCTTTCCGGCTACCATCACATCGACAGTTGATTATCACGACACATCGCAACCGATAGATTTGCGATTCAGGTCTTATGTAGATGCCAATTGCGCGCACTGCCACCAGGATCAGGGGCGCTGTGATTATCGTGCCCTTCGATTTAATTTTGCAGAAACGCTAAATCCGGCAAATCTCGGTGTTTGCGTGGTTGCTGATGAACCTATTTCATCATCATTACAAAAACTGGTTTCACCGGGAAATCACGGCAAATCTGTACTGAACTACAGAGTAGCTTCAGTTGAAGAAAGCCAAAGAATGCCATTACTCGGCAGAACGATTGTTCATGACGAAGGACTGGCATTAATTCAGGAGTGGATTGATTCCCTTACAGACGAATGCAACTAACTAAAAATATAACAACTATGAAAAAAATTACAACTATCCTGTTCATTTTGACCGTAGCGATAGTAAGCGGACAAACAAGCTGCGAGAATCCGATATCAGTCGGGCTTAACACCACGACCACCGCACCTAGTTTTACAGCAGAAAACGGAACGCCACCATCGAATGTCTGCGGAATGAATAACGGTGCGGCTACCAAAGGGAAATGGTACAAATTTAGCGCAACCGTAACTGCAAATGTTACCGTTTCAACCATTTTAGCACAAAACAGCCCAAATATAGACACACGTGTCGTGGTGTTTAGTGGCGACTGTGCAGCATTGGTTTGCGTTACCGCCAATGATGATTTTGATGGAGGTACCCGTTGCAAAGTAACATTTGATGCAACTTCGGGCGAGACTTATATGATTGCTTTTGACAATAAGTATTCGAATTCCGGTTTTGACTTTTCAGTTACCGAAACTCCTCCTCCAGCTCCTGACATGCTTTCATTTACTTCACAAACTATTGCCGGAATTACCGGCGATTACAACAACTGTGTTGTAGACATGAACGGCGATTATATGGACGACATCGTATCGGCAATCGACAATACACATTTAGCGATATCATACCAGCAATTAGACGGCTCATTCAGCACAACCACGTTTACCGTTGCAAATACTACGGTACAACCATCATGGAGCATCGCTGCCGGAGATTATGACAATAACGGCTACAACGATTTGATTTATGGTTCAGGCAGCGGTGTGACTTTTCTTAAGGCTAATGGTAACGGCACGGCTTTTACGGTAGATAGAAAACCACAATCTTATCTCGTACAACGCACGAATTTCGTAGACATCAACAATGATGGGAAACTGGATGCTTTTGCTTGTGATGACAATGCGCCAAACAGATATTACATCAACAACGGTACAACAATGACGCATACTCAGGGCGGTATTGGTGATTTTCCTACCGGAGGAAATTATGCTTCGACCTGGTTTGATTATGATAACGACGGCGACATCGATATGGTTCTGGCAAAATGCGGACAAGGCGGCTCAGGCGTAGGTGGAAACATTGATCAATTATTTAGAAATAATGGTAACGGAACTTACACAAACGTTGCAGCCGAAGCCAATATGGCTGCTCCGGAACAAAGCTGGTCGTGTGCAGTTGGCGATTTTAACAATGATGGCTGGATGGATGTTATTGAAGGAATCAACTCGATTTCAGACGGTAATACAAACGTTAAAAGGAATAATGGCGACGGTACATTTACAAGCGTTACCGCAGGTTCAGGCTATGATTTGATTACATCGATGGGTAGGGAATTTGTTGCGGCGGATTTTAATAACGATGGTTTTCTCGACGTTTTAGGTGCAGGAAATACGATTATGTTCGGGGATGGAAATTTCCATTTTACACCAAACCCAAATACTTATGCTGTAGATCCTTACGATAGGCCTATAGGCGATTTAAACAATGATGGATTTCTTGACATCCAAAACGGAACATCTGTATTATTCAATAACGGAAACGAAAATAACTATATAAAAGTCAATCTTGAAGGTGTTCAAAGCAACAAAAACGGAATTGGCGCGCGTCTTGAACTTTATGGTGCGTGGGGAATGCAAATCAGGGATGTGCAGAGCGGAACGGGTTTCCGCAATATGAGTTCGATAACAACGCATTTTGGCATCGGAACAGCTTTGGAAATCAGCAAACTGATTGTAAGATGGCCAAGTGGTGCCGTTGACGAAATCATGAACCCAGCCATCAACCAATCGCTGACTGTAGTAGAAAATTCTTCGCCTTTGGCTGTACACAATGCTCAAGTTGGTGAATTTGTGATATATCCGAATCCTGTTAAAGAAACCATCAACCTTTCAGGTAACATTACAGGTATTGAAACTGCAGACATTTTTGACCTGACAGGAAGATTGGTTGCAACTAAAGCAATCAAAAACCAGATGATTTCCGCGCAAAGTTTATCAACCGGAACTTACATCTTAATATTGAAAGACAACAATGGCAAAAAGCACACTCAGAAATTCCTGAAATCTTAATTGCCTTTTAAAATCAAACAAAAATCCCGCCTTGTTGAAGCGGGATTTTTTAGTTTATATTCTGGCTTAAATATTTGTTGATTCTTAAAAAACTCTTATCAGGTTAAATCCGAAAAAGATATCGCCTTTGCTCCAGTCGCCGGTAGTTTGGCCTAAAAATCCTGCTTCGTGAATGCCCTGCGAATTGGTAAAGTGCATTTGAAAAACGTGCCCGCCGGTATCAAGGTCAACACCAATCGAAAGCGGGTTGTTGTATGGCGAACCCGAAGCCCTGTTCAGGTGCGCAGCATAATCGACATTAACCGACCAGCGTTTTGCAATTTTATACCTTCCTCCTACTCCAATCGCATACTGGCTGTTATCCTGCGCATCCAGGTCGACAAAATTTTCATGAAAGAAAGTCGGTGCCACTTCCAAAGATAATTTTTCAGAAAATTTCCTCGAAATCAGCAACTGCGCCACATACGTCATCCTGTCTTCAAATCTCATATTTGGGTAATTAGATTCTTTTAAAGTATTGTTGAAAGCCAAGCTGGTAAATCCAACAATCGCAATCGGAAAACCATTTTCTATCTGGGAATGCAAATTGAATTTTCCCGAAACATCGTAAGCAAGTTCGCTTCTGGCAACACTTACCGTCGCCCAATCATTCAAACCATATAAAAATTTGATTTGAGTGACCGCATTATCAAGTCCGAAGAAACCTTCGAAACCGGTTTTAATCGAAGCAAAACGGTGCGCAACAATAAAATAGAAATCGCCTTTCGCCGCTAATTTTGTAGATTCCAGATTAACGATCTTTAGGCCTTTGAAAGCCGACGCGACTTTTTCTTTTGTGGCGACAGAATCAATTCCTGACAACAAATCCTCCTGTGCGAAAGATAAAAGTGGCAACAACAATAATAATAGTAAGGTAATTTTTTTCATAGCATATTTGAATTGGGTTAATTTAGATTATTTGATTACCGAGGCCTGATCCATTTTGAATTCTTCGAGAATATCGTCATAAGTAAGCAATCTTCCCTTGATTTTGATTGATTTGCCGACAGCGATTTCTTTCTTGGTCGAATCGTTGAAGGTTACTGATAATTTTTCGTCAATGACAATTCCGTTTTCAGCATCGTCTATTGTAGAAACCACACCTTTTACTTCAATGGTTTTGTCCATATATTTCTTATTGAACATCGTATCATTTTTGGCATATTCCTCCTGAAGTTGCTTTACAGAAACCGTAAAATCAGCCGTTTCTGCTGTAATATCACGGTGCGGTTTGTACATTGCATACAAATAAACACTGGCCGCAACAGCAATAACGAACACGGCGATAAGGATAATTTTTTTCTTCATTACAGCAATTTTTAAGTTTAAAGTATAACCAATTTCTTACTGGTTCAATTTTTGTATTACAAACATAATTATTTATTTAGTACGACTTTATTTAACTTTATTATTTATTTTTGATAAAAATCCGAAAGATTCTTCCTAAAAAAGAATAACGCAATACCAAAACTGCTATGAAAAAAATTTTACTTACAACCGCAATTTGCCTTGTCCTGGCAAGCTGCGCCAATGACAGCACGGACGATCTTGTCGGCGTGCCTGTAGCCGATGTTACCTACACGGCAAACATCCAGCACATTATTGAAACGAATTGCTATTTCTGTCATGGGGCTACGCCGCAGAATGGCGCGCCAATGTCGATGACTTCCTACGAAGCAGTTAAAGAAGCAGTGATGAACCGTAACCTAATCGGTAAGATTTCAAAAGAAAATGGAGAAGACGGACTCATGCCATTGGGCTGGCTGAGATTACCACAAGCCACAATTGACCAGATTATCGCATGGCGTGATGCCAATTTCCCTGAATAAAATTGCACCCAATTATAAATCAAATTACTATGAAAAAGTTATTATTATTCGGAATCCTGATTGCGGCAACTTCGGTTTTTGCACAGGAAAAGCTTGTTACAAAGACAGGCAAAATTACATTTGAAGCTTCAGTTCCTGCATTTGAAGAAGTAAAAGGCGTCAACAGTGGTGTTACTTTCGTATTGAATCCGAAAACCGGAGAAGTGGCCAGCCAGGCTATGCTCAAAGGTTTCAGGTTTAAAGTGGCATTGATGGAAGAGCATTTCAATGAAAATTATGTGGAAAGCGACAAATATCCAAAATCGACTTTCAAGGGAAAAATCGACAATTTTGATGCGGCAGCACTTATAAGCACTGCAAAAGATTATACGATTAAAGGAAAACTCGATCTTCACGGAAAAACAAAAGACATCACAATCACTGCTAAAATCCGTAAAACGGACGCCGGAATTGAAATTATCTCTAATTTTATTGTAAATGCAGATGACTTCGGGATTGCAATCCCATCAGTTGTAAAAAGCAAAGTTTCTAATAAGGTGAATGTGAAAACTGAGTTTACGGTTAAGTAGTGCATGAGTACCTGACTAAAATTAAAGTTTCTTAAAACAGAAAATCCGCAGCTGCGGATTTTTTTTATTTTAACGCAAAACGAAAACTTTGTAACTCTGAAACTTTGCCACTTCGCACCTTAAAAAACTCAGGCACTTTCTCCCTAAATCTCAACTTTATAGAATGAATTGAGCCGGTTCAGGTGCAAAATCGTCGAAGTTTTATCTTCATTTTCAGTATACATCAATTCAAATTTTGCGCCATAAACAAATTCATTCAATGTGTAGGATGTGCGCGCAGCAACCGTATTGCTGAACATTTCATCGAAAGTCTTAACATAAACAATAATTTCGCCTTCAGCGTCTTCAAAATCTTCTTTCGAAAAATTATAAAACGGACTGCTTTCATTTATAGGGTGCACTAAAGTCCAGCTCAGCGTCAGGGCGTTAATTTTGCTCATTTCGAGTCCAAGCGAAAAGAATTTGTTGGTCATCTTTCCGTTTTCTTCAACAATCATTCCGAGCGTAATTTTCGCTTCAGCATCTGTAAAATTCGTATTCTTATATGGCGTCATCCGAAGCATCAACGCCTTTCCATTCTTATATGGCCCAATTACGGCATTGTGTGAAAATTTAATATACGCTTTCGGGCGGCTGAATCTTCCGAAAAACAATCCGGTTGCAATGGCAAAACTCAGTAAACCTACAAGTGCTTCTGTTGCCGCGACCGCACTGGTGAGGAAACCATTCGGACTGATATGCCCGTAACCAACCGTTGTAAAAGTCTGTGCACTGAAAAAATAGGCTTTCCCGAATTTTATCCATTCTGAGCCTGTGGTCTCAATTCCATCGAGGTATTGTATGCCGACACCGTAATAAATACACGCGAAAATAAAATTGACAAAGGTGTAAAATGAAAACAATATCAGGAAGAATTTCCAGCGCGGCATTTCGAGCATGGTATGGTACCAGCTGATGCGATTTATTAATCCAAGTCCGCGTTTTTCAATATTCGCCGAACCGTCTTTGTTGACGAAACGACCGCCGTAACTGCCGGGATTTGTTCCGAATCCTGTGTTATTATCGGCTATAGCTTTGGCGTTGATTCCTTTGTTTATCTTCATTACTTTATATTTACCGAACCTTTCAGGCGCAAATCTTCAGACGATGCGCCAATAATGATTTCAAATTCTCCGGCATCATATCCGAATGTTTTTTTCTCAACTTTGTAATACGAAAAAGCTGACGCATCGAGCTGTACCGTAACCGTTTTGGTTTCGCCTTTTTTCAGGAAAACTTTCGTAAAGCCTTTGAGTTCTTTTAATGGCCTTTCAACTGGCGCGTTATTTTGGTGTACATATACCTGCGCCGATTCTGATCCGTCATATTTTCCTGTATTTTTGATATCGAAAGTTACTGTTACATTGGCAGTTCCGGCTCCGGAGATTTTCAGGTTGGTATATTCGAAAGTTGTGTATGAGATTCCGAAACCAAATGGAAACTGAGGTTTTACCTTTGCCTTATCGTAATATCTATAGCCGACATTTAAGCTTTCTTTGTAAAATACGCGCTTATCGCCGTCTGCATCGTAATAATTTTCTGAAGTCGGATTGTCTTCCCATTTCTTCTCGAAACTCGCCGGTAATTTCCCGGACGGATTGACATCGCCGAATAAAATTTCAGCCAAAGCAGTTCCGCCTTCCTGCCCGGATACCAGGCGTGAATGAGGCCTTTTACGGATGGAAGCCATTTTTGCATATATACATTTCCGCCGGCATTAAGCACAACAATTGTTTTCGGATTGGCTTTCGCGACAGCATTGATCAACGCTTCCTGATAGGGCGGCAATTCGAACGTGCGATCAAAACCTTCGCCTTCAGACGATTCATTGTGACCAATTGAAACTATGGCGACATCGGCAGCTTTCGCGGCTTTAACCGCTTCAGAAAAATCGACGATTTCGTTATAAACTGCAAA
Organism: Flavobacterium sp. 3HN19-14; assembly: GCF_051373205.1. Taxonomy (NCBI): domain Bacteria; kingdom Pseudomonadati; phylum Bacteroidota; class Flavobacteriia; order Flavobacteriales; family Flavobacteriaceae; genus Flavobacterium; species Flavobacterium sp. 3HN19-14. Next base: position 1,673,255 of record NZ_JBPPZT010000001.1, on the reverse strand, counting down.
TGCAATTTTGGCATCGCCTCCATTTTCGTAAAATTCAAGGTTGACTTTGTATTCTTTTCCGGCCTCAAGTTGTTTTTCAATTACGCGTAATGTTGCAGCATGATCTGACCACATGTCAATGATTTTTTCGTCGTTGAAAGTGAGCCTGAAACCATCGTCTCCGCGAACGGCAATTTTATACAAAGCGGTCTTCTGCGGACGTACAACCCCTGTAAAACGAATTGAAAAATGGTCTTCAGGAATATTCTTTATTTCAGGAGCGCCCTGCCAATCGTGATTAATATCTGCATCAACAACAGTATTTTCAGGTTGCCCTTCCAGGTTTTGATTCGCAAAATAAAAAGCTTTGAGTCCGTGAGTTTCAGAACCAGGTTCTGTAAAAAATGGCGATTCTGAAGTATGCGATTCCATAGTCGGCACTGCGTTTTTTACATGTATGATTTTCGCCGAAACTTCTTTTTTGATACCATCAAGCAAAGATGTGAAATGAAAAGGATGTGTAAATGAACTCCCGCCGGCTGCGATATTTCCATCAGAATTTGGTCCGATTAACGCAATCGTTTTGGTATTTTTCGATAATGGCAAAATGTTGTTTTCATTTTTAAGCAGTACGATTCCACTCCTGGCCAGTTCAAGCGCTATTTTTTCATTTTCAGGATTAGGTTTTAATTCGGCAACAGCAGTATAGGGCGCATCATAAAAACCAAATCTGAAAATAATCCGGAGAATGCGGCGTACTTTATCATTGATGACTGCTTCTGATAACTGGCCACTTTTTACTGCCGGCAAAAGCGTCTCGCGGTTCATGAATGCACCTGAAGGCATTTCAAGGTCGAGTCCGCCTTTAGCCGCAGCGACGCCGTCGTAAGTTGCAGACCAATCTGACATGAGTATGCCGTCAAACTTCCAGTCGCCTTTGAGAATTTCGCTATTCAGATGGTTATTTTGCGTAGCATGAACGCCGTCAACGAGGTTGTAGCTGTTCATCACTGCGCCCACTTGTCCTTCCTGAACCGCCATTTTGAATGCCGGAAGGTAAATTTCCTGCAATGTCCTTTCGTCCATATCTGAACTCACGTTGTTGCGGTGCCCATTCCCTGGTTGTTTGCTGCGAAATGCTTGACTGTCGCAACCACTCTCTGACTTTGTACACCTTTGATGTAAGCCGACGCCATTTTTCCGGCAAGAAACGGATCTTCACCCAGATATTCAAAATTTCGGCCATTCATTGGAGCGCGGTAAATATTTACGCCAGGCGCTAATAATATGTGCACACCTCTTTCACGGGCATCTTTTCCCAATGCGGTTCCGAGTTGCATCGCCAGGTCATTATCCCAGGTTGCGGCAGTCAGGATTGATGCGGGATAAGCAGTTGTGCTACCGTAATTACGAGTTCCTACATGGCCATCGGTCATTTTGATTTCAGGAAGTCCAAATCGCTCTATTCCACGAATGTAAAAATCCTTGTAACCGCCAATGTAGTCGATTTTTTCTTCGAGCGTCATTTTTGAAAGTAAGTCTTCTGCACGTTCTTCAACCGCGGCTTTGGGGTCTTTGTAAGTTTGTGAGTAAGAAAACGTGCTGACAGAAAGCAGTGTAAGGAATATAAATTTTCGCATCCGGGTATGTTTTGATTGTTTTTCGGATTATAAATGTAAAGTAAAATTCGGCTTCATTAACAGTCCTGAATTAACATTCTGATGTGAATTTGTATTATTTTTAGATTGAAATAATCCGGTAAAATTATCGTTTTACAAAAAAACAAAGATGACAAAATTCCTATTTACTTTGCTGATTGCCTTATTTTCCTGCACAATTCAAGCCCAAAGCGATACGCTGATTATCAAAAATCATCTTACAAAAATTACCCGGCACGAAGGTTTTCGGAATTATAAAAATTTAAAAGTGCTTAATGAAGTGGCCGCCTACATTTACGACGAATTTAAAAAATACGCAGATACCGTCTACTATCAGGAATATCAGGTTGATGGCATTACATACAAAAATGTAGTATGCAATTTTGGCCCAAAAACCAGCCAGTGATTATAATCGGTGCGCATTATGATGTGTGCGGCGATCAGGAAGGCGCTGATGACAATGCAAGCGGCGTTGTTGGATTATTGGAATTGGCGAGGCAATTAAAAGGAAAGACGCTTCAAAACAATATTGAAATTGTAGCTTACACGCTGGAAGAACCTCCGTATTTTGATACTGAAAACATGGGAAGTTTCATTCATGCAAAATCATTAAAAGAAAACAATGTCAATGTTTTCGGAATGGTTTCCCTCGAAATGATCGGTTATTTCAGCGACAAAAAGAAATCACAGGAATATCCGATTGGCATACTTTCATTGATTTATGGCAATAAAGGAAATTATATTACACTTGTCAATAAATTTGGAAAAGGCAAATTCGCCAGGGAATTTTCGCGGAATTACAAAAGGGCATCGAAGGTGAAAACTAAGAAATTCACGGTCCGAAATCAGCCGGAATCGACCTTTCAGATCATATGAATTACTGGAATTTCAACTTCAGTGCCCTTATGCTGACTGATACTTCGTTCTTTCGCAACAACAATTATCACGAAAAAACCGATGTGATGGGAACGTTAGACCTCAACAGGATGGCAAAAGCAATCGATGGGGTTTATGATGCATTGCTTGCTTTTTAATCAATTTCCAAGATAAATAAATACATTCGTAACGATACTTGAAGGTACATTATTTGTGGCTGTACCGCTTCCACCACTATTTATTGTGACATTATGCGAATGCGCGCCAGCGGCAGTTACATTTAAAGTATGCGAATGAGAGCCAGCCGAACCGGTAGTTTTTGAAATTACATTAGGCTGCTGCAGCGTCACACCAAGTAAGTTCAGCAATGATTGGCCTGTCCCGGTATATCCGTCATAACTGTGTGTGTGGGCACCATCGGTTGTTGTGGTTCCGGTATGTGTATGGCTGCCGTCGGAACTTGTCGTAGCAGACATGTTAAAATTGGGCAGATTGGCTTGGGTAATGGTCACCAAATTGCTGCCGACAGTTGCGGCGAGTGTTTCTGAAGATCCTTTGCCTTTCAGGAATTTATCAGTCGCATCAGGCAGATTGGTCGCAAAACCAAGCATTGCGGCACTCGATTGCGCTGAAGCAGGAAGTGTACTGACAGCTCTTCCGTTAAGCAGGTACCAACCACTGTGGTCTGTAAGTTGCAAACCATATTTCAAATCCCCAACTTCGTGGAGACTGTTCATGGCCGTCCAATTGGCGCCGTTCCAGAAATAATAACCGGCAGGTTTGAGTTCGGAAACGCCGTCGTTATAAACAATCGTACTAATTACCAATGCGCCTCCATTCGGATTGACAATAGTTGTGGTGTCTGTAGCCGATGTAAGCGAAGTACGTACAATCAGCACTCCGTTTTGAGAAGTTTTTAATATCGAGTGCACCTTCAGGAGATGCTGGCCCGATTCGACCTGTGAGGTTGCAAAAAATGGCAACAGTAAAAGAATGGCAAGTTGTTTCATAATTCTCATGTTTTGATTAATTAGAAAGGTTATATTCAAAATTACACAATTTGAGAATATAAAATATATTTTTAGTTAATTATTTTCTTAAAAAGAAATATTTTCGTAAAAGATGTCATTTGAAATATTTAATAAACAGAATAATATTCATTTAGGCATAAAAGCGATAATTTTATCGGGAATGATACTGGAAAAATTATTGGTTTTTTTCATTAACTTCGTCTGGAAAAGAAGCAAAAATGACTAAAATACAAACTGCAGACGCTGTATTTAACGATTGCGCCGCCGATTACGAAAGGCAATATATGGATGTGTCTCTGTATGAGCATTCCTTTAATGTGTTTTGCGACCATGCTAAAGAAGATGCCGAAGTACTTGAATTGGGCTGCTGCCCGGGAATATCACTAAATATTTGCTCGAAAGGTGTTCCGGATTTCAAATTATTCGGGACTGATTTGGCGCCTAATATGATAACACTGGCCAAGCGCAATAATCCGAATGCTGATTTCGCAGTGCTTGATGCGCGTGACATCATTTCACTCAACAAAAAATTTGACGCCATTATGTGCGGGTTTTGCCTGCCTTATCTTTCAAAAGAAGCAGCTGTACAATTGATTGCAGATGCGTCGGCGTTATTGACAGAAGGCGGAATTTTGTACATCAGTACAATGGAAGATGATTACGGCAAGTCACGATTGCAGACTTCAAGCAATGGCGATTACACGCTATTTATGTATTTCCATGAAGTCGGTTATCTTTCGGAAGCATTGAAGGAACATGGTTTTGAAATCATCAGCGAAAACCATCAGTATTTTCCGGCAAAAGACGGCTCGAAAGTCACCGATCTTATACTCATTGCAAGAAAAATAACCAACAAAGTCATGAAATGAAAAAAGAATATTGGGACGTTGAAGACGCTCAGGTTATTGAAAAAACCGGAAAACCCATTGCTGATTGGATAAAAATCCTCGACGCTTATGAAGCCGCAGGCAAAAAGACAAACGATGTCGTGGCACACCTGCAATCTCAATACAATGTCCCGCGGTACTGGGCAAGAACGTTGACTACACTTTACCTTAAAAATGACAAATAAAGCATCAAATAAAGGCTTCAAATACGCCATCATCTCGTTGATATTACTGGCATTCACTTTAGTAATACTGGCCAACGCTTATGATATTATTAAAGTCTTTTTCGAAAATTAAAAAGCAATTACAGAAATTTCAAAGCTCCGGAAAAAGCAACTATTTCTTAATTAGCAAAGTAAATTACAATTTTTACCGCCTTTTATAATTTCAAAAAAGTATATTTGCGTCATAAAACCTAAAACAATAATCGTTTCACAATCTATTAATCGTTTCGTTTTATGTCGCCTTCACTTCAGATCATCCTGGCCGTTGTTGTAATAATCCTACTTTTTCTGATTTTTGGAAGAAACAGAGCCCGCGATATCAGGGCAAAACAAGCTGCAAAATCCTATTGCAGGCAGCACGACCTGCTGTTTAAAAAAGTCAAGGTTTTCCCGAAACATTACGGACTCTACTTTCGCAAAGCCGCAAAAAGCTACTATGCCAATTTCAATTTTGATGCGAAAGAAGGTATTGTCTGGAAAAGCGGTACGCCTTTGGATAAAATCAATGCGTGATTTTTCAGGAAGTCACTTTGCTACAAAATTAACGGGTTTAAAAGTCAATAATACCGCATATTCACAACAATAGATTTCCATGAAAAAACATTACGTAATCCTTTTTCTTCTTATCCTGCAACAATCATTTGCTAATACTTTCGCAAAAATGGATCCGCCGACCGTGTCGATAAGCTATCCGGCTTTGGCAACTTGTGCTGATGGCATCCCGATGATTCCAATTGTAACCGGCTCCGGTGACTTTCTAGGCGGTATTTTTTCGTCGGAATTCGGACTACAAATCAATCCGGTTACAGGTGAAATCAATCCCTCGGCAAGCGCTCCGGGAACCTACAATATCACATACACCGTTATGGCAAGTGGCGAAATCCTGCTGTAAGTGCAACAACAACGATCACGGTAGTACCAATGCCTGCCGCCTATATTGTATCAACATCCGGCGATATCTGTTTCGGAGATACCGCAACATTTTGCATATCAGGAACTCCGTTTGCAGATGTGACCTATTCAATTGACGGTGTACTGAGTACAGTGGTACTTGACCCTTCCGGCACAGCTTGTATTGTGGTAATCGCAAATTCCGGTTCAATTGTCATTGAACTTATAAGCATTACATCTTCAGGCACGCCATCATGCACCAGCATATTATCCGGTACAGCAGTGGTTAATGTGAATGCTTTGCCGCAAATACAATTAGCGTCTCAATATACTATCGGAGTTCAAAATGGAACGGTAACCAGCCCAGTCCTTTTAGACACACAGCTTTCAGAATCGACTTACACATTCCAATGGTATCTCGACGGCGAAATTATTGCAGGCGCAACTGGCGCAACTTATTTGGTAAATACTGTTTCCGATTCAGAAAATCCAAGGCAATATACTGTTTCCGTAAATGCTATCGGAACAAGCTGTCAAAGCATCGCAAGTTGTTTGGTCACTCAACCTATGTTAGGTGTCGCAGATATGAATATTTCAGATGTGAAATTCGGCCCAAATCCTTTTTCTCAAAATCTTGTTGTCAAGGCGAAAGAAGCGATACAAAATATCAGCATCAGCAATTTGCGCGGGCAAATCGTATATTCTCAAAAATATAATACTTCCGAAGTCTCAATAAACACTTCAGATTTAAGCGCCGCAACTTATTTTGTTAAAGTAACGTCGATGGGCAAACAGCAGACTTTTAAGGTGGTGAAGCAATAAGCTGAAGAAATTGACAATTATAAAAAATCCCTTCCCGTAGCCGAAAGGGATTTTTTATTTTGAATTATACTAAAGACAGGTTACGGCCTGTTCCTACTGTTCCACCTCAATACTGTAATTGCCCAAAACAGATTTTCCGATGCGCACCACTTGCCGCCTGTTGCAAAATAATTGCCGCGTTGTGTAAGATGTCTTCAATAAGATGTTTGATAGTTGTCGCGCAATGCGAGATGCTTTCTCGCATATGCAAGGTTGTTGCAGCACGATGCGAGGCCTTTGTCGTGCAATGCGAGGTCTTTGCCGTTGGATGCAAAGTGTTTTCCGGGGCGGAAAGGAATTGATGTTCAAATGAAGATCACACCCTTAATATTCTTACTTTTGTAAAGCTAATATTGCGAGAATATTACAACCAATTTTGAACTTAAAATGCATTTATGAAATCACGATTCAACTATATAAAACAAATTTTAATCCTGTTTTTAATATTGGCATCTTCGGCCTTAAAGGCACAATGCTGGAAAGAATTCTCAACTGGTATGTACCACACATTGGCCATTAAGGAAGACGGGACTTTATGGGCGTGGGGATTTAATCAATTTGGCCAGCTTGGAGACGGTACAGAAAATAATTCTGTGGTACCTGTTCAGGTGGGAACTTCAAATGATTGGAAAATGGTAAATGCCGGAGGAGCATTTTCAATGGCGATAAAGAATAATGGTACATTGTGGGGTTGGGGTTACAATTATTCCGGTCAACTCGGATTGGGCACCAGCGGTGAAGGCTCGCTTTATTATACAACCCCGCAACAGGTCGGAACACTCAACACATGGAAAACCGTTTCTGCAGATTCAGGCGGAAGTACGCTCGCTTTAAAGAACGACGGCACGCTATGGGGTTGGGGCACAACAATAGGGATAATGCCCTCTTATGGAGCCGATACCGTCGCAACTCCTACACAAATTGGGACAGATAATGACTGGAAACAAGTAGATCATTTCGGCTCAGTTAGTTTCGGGATAAAGACGAACGGCACATTGTGGGGATGGGGAACCAGCTTTGGCAACGGTGAGCTGGGCGCAGGAATGATTAACTATTATGCTGTCCCTACACAAATTGGCACCTCATCTGACTGGAAACAAATATCTTCAGGACACCGCTACAACATGGCAATACGTAATGACGGCAGTTTATGGTTACCTGGGGCTCGAATTCTGAAGGGCAATTAGGGAATGGTACACAATATAATAGTTACGATTATTTCGTACCTGCACAAGTGGGGAGTTCATTTGATTGGAAAACAGTAGAAGCCTGTTTCGATCATTCTGTTGCATTGAAAAATGACAACACCTTATGGATATGGGGAGACAATTCCTATGGCGAATTAGGCAACCCGAATGTCCCGACTGATCTAAGTATCCCTACGCAATTTGAAACTGCTGCCGATTGGAATAAAATCAGCGGTGGCAGCAGTAAATTCACCATAATTTTAAAAGAAGATGGCACGCTCTGGAGTTTCGGGCGAAATGTTGAAGGCCAACTTGGGAATCATGATATCCAGAATACCAGCGTACCGGGAATGATAAGTTGTCTCGATTTAAACATACCTGCCGCCGATGATGATTTATTTGCAGTCTACCCAAATCCAGCTAAAGAATTTTTATTCGTTCAAAATCAAAAACACGTCGAAATAAAAAGCATTACGATTATCGATATTTATGGAAAAACTATTTTGATGGCTGTTCAAACCGAAAAGATCGATACCAGTCGGTTAGCAACAGGAATTTACATCTTAAAAATTCAGACAAACAATAAAACCAAGAAGATTAAGTTTGTAAAATCGTAACTCAAAACAAAATCCCTTCCGGAAACCGAAAGGGATTTTTTATTTTTATCAGCGTAATCTGCAATCCGATCACTGACCACCGACCACCGATTACTTACTCAAATACATCTTCCTCCTGGAATACAACTCATAAAACTGATCATCCTTCAAATCATCAATAAACAAAATGCTTTCGCCTGTTGATTTCATTTCCTGGGCCAAGCGCTTTATTGACATTCTGGAATTTACTAAAAGAGAAAACCGGCTGCTTGATTGCAAATCCTTTTAACTGTGGATTGAAGGTAAAGTCTGTTACTTTATTGACGCCGAGCATCACTTTCGTCGCGTAATTTACATACGGTTCTCCATAAGCTTTCGCGATGAAAGGCACCGTTCTCGAAGCTCTTGGATTCGCTTCAATAATATAAACCGTATCGTCTTTTATTGCAAACTGGATGTTGATCAGACCAACAGTCTGTAAAGCCAGCGCGATTTTCTTCGTATGGTCTTTGATTTGCTGCATTACGAATGGCCCGAGATTGAACGGAGGCAAAGTCGCATTTGAATCACCTGAATGGATGCCGCAAGGTTCTATATGCTCCATAATGCCGATGATGTAAACGTTTTCACCGTCGCAAATCGCATCAGCTTCTGCTTCGATGGCACCATCTAAATAATGATCCAACAATAATTTATTGCCCGGAATATTCTTTAATAAATCAATAACATGCTCTTCGAGCTCCTGTTTGTTGATGACGATTTTCATGCCTTGCCCGCCCAAAACATACGATGGACGAACGAGTAACGGAAAGTCGAGAATATCCGCCAAAGCAGAAGCTTCGTCAGCGGTTTCTGCAATTCCGAATTGTGGGAATGGAATTTTTAAATCGGTTAAAAGCTCTGAAAATCTTCCGCGGTCTTCGGCTAAATCTAATGCATCGAAGCTTGTCCCGAGGATTTTGATTCCGTATTTGGATAATTTTTCTGCTAATTTTAAGGCCGTTTGCCCGCCCAATTGCACGATTACCCCCTCGGGTTTTTCGTGACGGATGATATCGTAAATATGTTCCCAGAAAACCGGTTCGAAATACAATTTGTCCGCCGTGTCAAAATCTGTAGAAACGGTTTCCGGGTTACAGTTGATCATGATGGTTTCGTAACCGCATTCTTTTGCCGCTAAAACACCGTGGACACAGGAATAATCAAATTCGATTCCTTGACCGATGCGGTTCGGACCTGAACCTAAAACGACGACTTTTTTTCTGTCGGTAACGATGCTTTCATTATCTACGAATTTTTTTCCGTCGGCAGTTTCGATTTCAGCTTCGAAAGTCGAGTAATAATAAGGTGTAAGCGCTTTGAATTCTGCCGCACATGTATCTACCAATTTATAAACGCGGTTGACTTTTTGCTCTTCGCGCAGTTTGTAAACCTGGCTTTCAAGGCATTTCATCATGTGCGCGATTTGCCTGTCGGCGAAACCTTTTTGTTTGGCTTCGAGCAATAATTCTTTTGGTAAAGTATCGATTTTGTAATTGGAAATTTCTTTTTCCAAAGCATATAACTCCTCGTATTGCCTCAAAAACCACATATCTATTTTCGTGATTTCGTGGATGCGGCTAAGCGGAATTCCCATTTGGATGGCGTCGTAAATCACGAATACACGGCCCAGCTCGCATGAGTCAGTTTTTCAATGATTTGCTCGTAATTTTTATAGCCTTTTCCGTCGGCACCCAAACCATTTCTTTTGATCTCGAGCGATTGGGTGGCTTTGTGAAGCGCTTCCTGGAATGAACGCCCTATCCCCATCACCTCGCCTACTGATTTCATCTGAAGTCCTAAAGTACGGTCGGCACCTTCAAATTTATCGAAATTCCAACGCGGGATTTTTACGATGACGTAATCTAAAGTCGGTTCGAACAACGCAGAAGTTGATTTGGTAATCTGGTTTTGTAATTCATCCAGATTATATCCTAAAGCCAGTTTCGATGCGATTTTTGCGATCGGATAACCTGTTGCTTTAGACGCCAAAGCAGAAGAACGCGACACACGCGGATTGATTTCAATGGCAACGATATCTTCTTTTCGTCGGGAGAAACAGCGAATTGCACGTTGCAACCTCCTGCGAAATTCCCGATGCTTCTCATCATCAAAATCGCCATGTCACGCAATTTCTGGAAAGTCGAATCGGATAATGTCATTGCCGGCGCGACTGTAATCGAATCTCCTGTATGAATGCCCATCGGATCCATGTTTTCGATGGAACAGATGATGACTACGTTGTCGTTTTTATCGCGTAAAAGTTCTAATTCGTATTCTTTCCAGCCAATCAAAGCTTTATCGATAAGGACTTCGTGGATTGGGGACATTTCGAGTCCGTAAGTGAGTTTTTCGTCGAATTCTTCTTTTGTATGAACGAAAGCCGCTCCGGTACCGCCCAAAGTAAATGACGGACGAATTACGAGTGGAAATCCGAATTCCTGTGCGATTTCTTTTCCTTTTAAGAAGGAAGTCGCTGTTTTTGCAGGTGCGGTCGGCACATTGATTTTTTCGAGCAATTGCTTGAACTGTTCGCGGTCTTCGGTGATGTTGATGGCGTTGATATCGACGCCAATTAATCTTACGCCGAAATCTTCCCAGATGCCTTTTTCATCAGCTTCCAGGCAAAGATTTAGTGCGGTTTGTCCGCCCATTGTTGGCAAAACGGCATCGATTTGCGGGTGTTCTTTTAAGATTTGGATGATTGACTTTGTCGTCAATGGCAGTAAATAAACGTGATCGGCCATTGAAGGATCGGTCATGATGGTTGCCGGATTCGAGTTGATCAGGATGACTTCGATGCCTTCTTCGCGGATGGAACGCGCCGATTGCGAACCTGCGTAGTCGAATTCGCAGGCCTGACCGATGACGATCTGAACCTGAACCTATAATTAAAACCGATTTGATGGAATTGTCTTTTGGCATTGTAAGTTGTTGTTGTGCAGTTAGTTCGTTGTATATTCTGGACTAGCCCCGATAGAAGTGGAAATCCTTTTTATTTTTTCTTTAAAAATAAAAAGATTGCAACGGATAGCGGGAAATAGCTTCTAAAAATTATCAATATTTATAAACAGGTTTAAAAAAAAGCCGCTACTAGTAAAAGTAACGGCTTGATATTGATTAGCAGTGCTAGTCATTATTTTTTGTGTCTTGGTTCAGAAGATACGGTCAATTTGTGTCTTCCTTTTGCTCTTCTGCGCGCAAGGACTTTTCTTCCATTAGCAGAAGCCATTCTGTCCATAAATCCGTGCTTATTTCTTCTTTTTCTTTTCGATGGTTGAAATGTTCTTTTGCTCATTGCTTCGTATCTTTAAACTTATTATATGTATCTTTCGGGTTTGTTTCGCTTATTCTGAAACCGAGTGCAAATATACAAAGTCTTTTTTTTCTGGCAAGTGGTTTTGTAAAAATATTTTTTATTTAAATCAGGTAGTTTCGATTAAGATAAAAACATATTTAATTTTCTCGCAAAGGCGCTAAGATGCAAAGAATTATAAATTATTAAATGGAAACTTTGCGGCTTTGCGAGAAAAAGCAAAAACTTATCAGACAACTGGCCCGGATAGTTATCTTCAATTGATTTTACTATCTTTGCGCACTTATAAAAACTACCGTTATGTACAATAAAAATATCAAGCTTGCCATTGCCGCACTGATTATCGGAACCGGTATCTGGCAGTTTACCGAAGGTGAAATCGGGAATGGGATTTTCCTGTTGCTGTTGTCGCTGATTTTCATCTTTTTATATTTTAAGAATGAATTTATCCTGCTGGCTTTCCTTAAATTAAGAAAACAGGATTTTCCGGGCGCACAGAAGTGGCTGGCTTACATCAAAAATCCAGAATCGGCGCTTGTAAAAAAACAACAAGGTTATTATGAATATTTGCACGGACTGATGCTTTCGCAGACGAATATCATCCAGGCGGAAAAGCATTTCAAGAAAGCGCTTACGCTGGGATTGTCGATGGATACTGACATTGCGATTGCGAAGCTGAACCTTGCCGGCGTTGCGATGTCGAGAAGAAGAAAGCTCGAGGCAACCAATCTTTTAAACGAAGCCAAGAAGCTCGACAAGCAGGGATTGCTGAAAGACCAGATCAAAATGATGAAAGACCAGCTGAAGAAAATATAAGTTACTGGTTTACAAAATCGTAAAATAAACATCAAGCCATCTTAACCGGATGGCTTTTTTTGTTATCGTAAGAATATTTTTAACAAAAAATGCAAATGTTAAAATTGCTTTTTATATATTTGATGTAGTTAAACGGATTTTATTAACCGATAAGCGATGAAAACAACTTTACTTTTGACTTTATTTCTTGCATTTTCACTTTCTGCTTTCGCGCAACAGGAAGAAAAACTGTTTCCGCAGGCAGTGAAGGAAAATCTCAGGAAATACAATTCCGAAAGCGAAAAGGCTTACCGTCAGGGCGATTTGGAGAAAGGACAGTTCCTTTTTGATACTTTGGTGAACAACCAACTTGTCGGAACAAAATTCCAGGATTACTCATTAAAGAAAATCAGCGGCGGAAGACTCAAGTTGAGTTCCATAAAAAAACCAGTCATGATCCGTACTTATGCTTCCTGGTGCGTTTTGAACAAAGGCGAGATTCCGGCTTTGAATAAATTGGCGAAAAAATACAGCAAAGACCTTAAAATCGTTGTTGTGTTCTGGGATAAAAGGCAGAATGCAAAAAACATAGCTTCTCAATTCAATGGCTACATCGAAGTTTGTTATGCGAATGAAAATAACACGCGTGACGAAGAAGTCGTTTCTACACTAAAATATTCAATCGGCTATCTTACTTCCTATTTCCTTGATGAAAACTTAAAAGTAATCGACATTAAAAAAGACCAGCCGCCGGCAGCGCCAAAGAAATCTCCGATTAAAGAAGCGATTAAAGTTAATTATGACGCTTACAATCAGGGCCTGACCGAATTGCTTTTGAAATCAGACATTAAAAAAGAAACACTCGCGACGCAATAATCAATACCCTTCCGTCGGAATTTCGATAATATATTTCTTCTTGCCGATATTCAATAACTTTTTGTCGCGCAGCCACGGGTTGTGGATTTTCAAAATCTTATAATTGATGCCTTGCGCTTTCGCGAAAGAAGCCAGATCATTGATGGTCGAGTCGATTTCGAGTTTGCGTGTTGGGATATTTTTGTACAATTCGTCAGGCGTTAGCACAAATCCGAATTTATCCGGTGCTTTCATGATTTCTTTTAAAGCCAGAATCCTGAAAACATAGCGTGACGTCTCATCATTGAGTAATAAATCGTAATAACTCGAAACGCCCTGCATGTCGATTTGCTTGTTGACGCCGCTTACACCGCCGTTGTAGGAAGCCGCAGCCAATGTCCATGAACCGAATCTTGCTTTGGCGTCGAGTAGATATTTACAGGCAGCTTCGGTTGATTTCTCCAAATGATATCTTTCATCGACAAAATCATTAACTTCCATGCCGCGTTCTTTTGCGGTTATTGGCATGAATTGCCAAACGCCGCGAGCTCCCGCAGGAGAAACTGCATTTACGAGTCCGCTTTCAATTACCGCCAGGTATTTAAAATTATCCGGAACGCCATTGCGCTGTAGAATTGGTTCAATGATTGGAAAAACGCGGTTGGCCTTTTAATGATCAATAAAGTTGTCGCGTCCAAATTCGCATTTACAAGCAATTCCCTTTCGAAGCGTTCCCTTACATCTGAAATATTTAACGGCGCACTTTCGCCTGCAAAATCAACCACTGTCGGGATATAATACTGTGAAGTGCCATGATTGATGAAATAGCTTTTACTTTCACCTGAAACGGCGTAAATGCCAAGGCTAGCCGCTAAAGCAATTGCAGTAATGATTCCGGCTTTTTTAATCGTATTCATAGATTTTTATATTTTATTGTGTAATAATTTTCGGTAGATTTTCATTCAGCCACCTGAATTTATTGAGGATCATAATATGCGTTCCTCCTTTAACAACGATACAATTGTCAGTATATTTTATCGGAAAAACCTCATCTGCATCGCCGTGAATGTGGATGACTTTTTCATCGGCTTCTGTACGTTCCCACATAATCACTTGTTCGATTGCCCAATCCAGGTAACGCCTGTCGCGAACGGCCAAAAACTTCTCGTAGAGCGCAATCCTTTGGTTGATTTTACTGCCGAATGAAAACTTCGCCAACTTTTCAATATTCAGTACCAAATCCATTGGCAGCAATTTGTATGCCTTTGTTGATTTGGCGAATTTCATGCGTTTGGGGAACTGTTGGTTGCTTCTCACACTTGAAATGATAATGACTTTTCCTGCATCGACAAATTTCGACATTTCCTGAACGAGGATTCCACCAAAAGAGACGCCAACCAAAATCGGGTTTTCATGATGGATTTTCTCCGTAATCCGTTTGGCATAATCTGGCAAAGTCTCATTATCCAAAGGGATTTCCCATTCTAACAGAATCATCTCAAACTGGTCTTCCGGCAATGCAATCCGCTCAAAAATCAACGGGCTCGCCGCCAATCCGGGCATAAAATAAACCGGTATCTTCTGGCTCATAATTGTTTTAACTATATCGTAACAGCAATGCAGGCATTTTATTACGAAATTTGTATAAAATTAATTTTTTTGAGGGAAGAAACAGCCTTTCAACCTTTAAATTATAAATAAATTATGAGGCAGCAACTTTACAAATCATCCGAGCGCGGTAAAGCAGATTTTGGCTGGCTCAAGGCAAATTTTTCTTTTTCGTTCGGGAATTATTTCAATCCCGATAAAGTACAATTCGGGATGTTGCGCGTTTTGAATGACGATACAATTGCAGCCGGAATGGGCTTTGGCACACATCCGCACGATAATATGGAAATCATCACTATTCCGCTCGAAGGCGGACTGAAACACCGCGACAGCATGGGCAATGAAGCCGTTGTAAGGTTTGGCGAAGTACAGGTGATGAGTGCCGGAACCGGAATTTTACATTCTGAAATGAATCCGAGTGGCACCGAACCTGCGAAAACACTTCAACTATGGGTTTTTCCTGAAAAGCAAAATGTCGCGCCGCGTTACGACCAGAAATCATTCGATTTAAAGAATAGCCTGAATTCATTTGTGAATGTTGTGTCGCCTTACGACAAGAACGACGGCAATGCGCTTTGGGTTTACCAACAGACGTTTTTCAATTTAGGTGTTTTCGAAGCTGGAAAAACCATCGAATACAAAATCAATATAGCCGGAAATGGCGTTTATATTTTCCTTATTGAAGGCGAAACTGCTGTTAGCGGAACTACTTTATTGCCAAGAGATGCCATCGGAATTACTGAAACCGAAACCATCGAATTAAAAATCCGGCAACAATCGAAAATATTATTGATCGAAATTCCGATGCAACAAAACTAACAAGAAGAAAAAATGGAAATCAAAGACAATGCTTTTTCAAGACAATTTGAAACTACAGTTGACGGAAAACTGATTACCGTAGAATATTCGTTCCAGGAAAAGAAGATTTTCCTGACGCGCATCAACACTCCTGAAGGCTTTTCTGACGAGGAATTTATCAACGAATTACTGCGCACGATTATGGCGAATGCTTATGAACGTAAATTGAAAGTCGTTCCGATTTTACCGAAAATCGCGGCTTTCTTTCGGAAAAATCCAACTTACAAGGATTTACTGCCGCCGGGCATTAAGATATAATTATTTTGTAAAAAGGCCGTTTTGAAAGAAGCGGCTTTTTGTTTTAAATGCCATTTTGCAATTGCTGGGTAGCATCCAATCTCAAACATTCCTATCTTTATCCAATGACTGACGAAACCAATTCTAAAATCATCGCCTTTTTCCAAGAAATTGATAAATATTACGGCAGTAAAACCGAAATTACCGAAGGTTTGTATTCGCGTACAGAAGATTTCGATGCAACGATGACGACTTGGAATTTATCGGAATTCACCTTAATCCGTTCCGCTTACCGCAAAAAAGGCGACCGTTTTATGATCGAAGGCGAAAAGATGTACTATGAAATTTCAGCCAAAATCATCATCGATTTTAAGCAGCCAGGAAGAAATACTTATGAATTTGTCGAGCAATACGGATTTAATGTTTTCCGGATTACGAAGATTAAATTCCATTATAAATATTAGATGAAAGAGCAAAGACCGCTGCGCTGCAAGAAGAAAGACTCAAACATTATCTGTTGATATTCATATCTTTCAGCGAAGCAGTATTGATTCGTTCAGCGAAGCGGTCTTTCTTCTAAACCAAAATATCAGTAAATTCAAGTCGAACAGAGCCGTCGTCGTCAATTTTCGTCAATGTAATATCGTGCAAAGTATTCACGAGTTCAGGATTCCAGGGCGTTTTTACTTTCACATAATTCTCAGTAAATCCGTGAATGTAACCTTCTTTATTTTCGCCTTCGAACAAGACAGTGCGGTTTGTGCCCAATTGACTTTCATAAAAAGCGCGGCGTTTCTTCACCGACAAACCGCGTAACATCTTACTGCGCTTTGCACGAACATTCGCCGGAACTACGCCATCCATCGCTGCAGCTTCTGTATTATCGCGTTCGGAATAAGTAAAAACGTGCAAATAAGAAATATCCAATTCGTTCAGGAAATTATAAGTTTCCAGAAATAATTCATCTGTCTCGCCAGGAAACCCAACGATCACATCAACGCCAATGCAAGCATGCGGCATCACTTCGCGGATTTTCGCCACGCGCTCCGAATACAATTCACGCATATAACGGCGCTTCATTTTCTTCAGGATCTCATTGCTGCCCGATTGCAGCGGAATGTGGAAATGCGGAACAAAAGTGCGGCTTTTTGAAACAAAATCAATCGTCTCGTTTTTGAGTAAATTAGGTTCGATTGAAGAAATCCGAAGCCTTTCGATGCCTTCAACTTTGTCCAGTTCCTGAACCAATTCTAAGAATGTATGTTCGTGTTTTTTATTGCCTAATTCGCCTTTTCCGTAATCGCCGATATTGACACCGGTCAGTACAATTTCCTTGATATTTTGCTGCGAAATTTCCTTTGCATTTTGAAGCACATTTTCCAAAGCATCGCTTCGTGAAATCCCACGTGCTAGCGGAATCGTACAATAAGTACATTTATAATCACAACCATCCTGTACTTTCAGAAACGCACGCGTGCGGTCGCCAATCGAGTAACTTCCGACATAAAAATCAGCTTCGACAATCTCGCAAGAATGCACTTCGCCCATGTCATTTTTCGACAAATCGTTGATATAATCTGTGATTTTAAATTTTTCTGTAGCACCCAAAACCAGGTCAACGCCGTCAACAGCCGCGAGTTCTTCGGGTTTCAATTGCGCATAACAACCCACCGCAGCAACAAACGCCTTATCGTTGAGTTTCATCGCCTTTTTAACAATTTGCTTGAACTGCTTGTCTGCATTTTCAGTCACCGAACACGTGTTAATGACATACATATCAGCCACTTCCTCAAATTCCACGCGCTCAAAACCCTCGTCCTGAAAACTGCGCGCAATCGTAGAAGTTTCCGAAAAATTCAGTTTGCAACCGAGTGTGTAAAATGCAACTTTTTTCTTTTCCATATATTATTTTGGGCGTTCCCCTGCGGGTCGGGCTCTCGGCTCAATCTTTTTATCGGAACTTTCCGGTCTCACCGGAACTTATATTTCAGATAAAAAGGATACCGCCTCCATCCCTAACGCTCAGTGCTAAAATTGAGGGTGCAAATTTACAAAGAAAATTGGAATAAGATAATTAGATAATTTGAAAATGAGAAAATTAGCGAATGAACGGATTGGGGATTGTGATTAAAGATTTGAATGTGCTGACTATAACCTAAAAATTTCAGTAAAATGTTTTTTACTTCCTAATAGTTTCCGGTTCAATGCATTCGCTAATTCGCTAATTTTCAAATTATTTAATTATTCCTCGCGCCGCCATTTTCTCGTTTCCTCAAATACGTGCTCAAGAATTCTGGCCTCTTTTTCATCAAAATCAATATGACGCCTTGACATCACGATCCTCGCGGTTTCAAAAGCTTTTTTGGTCATGTAAGTCGTAAACCCTGAAGCGCCGCCCCATGAAAAACTCGGCACAAAATTTCTCGGGAATCCACTGCCGAAAATATTCGCGCTTACACCGACAACCGTTCCGGTATTGAACATCGTGTTGATGCCGCATTTACTGTGGTCGCCCATCATCAGGCCGCAGAATTGCAATCCGGTCTTGGCGAAAT
Source organism: Flavobacterium sp. 3HN19-14 (assembly GCF_051373205.1). Lineage (NCBI taxonomy): Bacteria > Pseudomonadati > Bacteroidota > Flavobacteriia > Flavobacteriales > Flavobacteriaceae > Flavobacterium > Flavobacterium sp. 3HN19-14. Next base: position 1,654,802 of record NZ_JBPPZT010000001.1, on the reverse strand, counting down.
TACCTTTTTCATAACTCCACAATTTCACTTCCTCATAATTATTTTTGAGGTTGGAATTGTTACTGTCGGCACCGATGTTGCACCATTCGCCAAGCACAGAATTCCCTAAAAATCCGTCATGCCCTTTATTCGAATAACCAAAAAGCACCGAATTGCTGACTTCGCCACCAATCCTGCAATGCCGAACCAACAGTCGTCGCGCCGTAGATTTTTGCAGATAATTTCACCAAACCTTCTTCGCCTAATGAAAACGGTCCGCGAATCACAGAACCTTCCATAATTTCCGCATTTTTGCCAATGTAAATCGGCCGGTAGACGCATTTAAAGTCACAAATTCAAGCTTTGCTCCTTCCTCCAAAAATACATTTTCAGGGGCGATGACATTCACGCTTTTCGGAATCGGCTGCGAAATCCTGTCTTCGGTAATCAATTCGAAATCTTCGCGCAAAGCGGCGTCATTCTTGGCAAAAATATCCCAGGTGTTGGCAATGAAAAGACAATCTTCGTTGTATTCGATGATTTCATATTGATCAAAATCGACTTCTTCCTGACTGTCATTCGTGTAAAATGCGATGACTTCTTCGCCTTTAAAAATGCCTGGTTGGCTTCGAGGCTTTTGACCATTTCAGATAAAACGTCATTCGGCAAAAAAGAAGCGTTGATCATAACGTTTTCTTCCATTTCAACCATCGGGAATTTTTCAGAAAGATATTCTTCCGTTAAAGTCGTCGTCGTTGAGCCAAGGTATTTTTCCCATTTCTCGCGAATGGTAAGGATTCCGATGCGGATATCGGCCACCGGGCGCGTGAAAGTGAAAGGTAATAAAGCATTTCTTACGGTGCCGTCGAAAAGTATATAGTTCATTTGGTAAGGTTCAAAGTTACAAAGTACCAAAGTTACAAAGTTTTATTTCGTTTTCGGAGCTAGTTCAATTACATAATTAACAAATAAAAACTTCGTGCCTTAGCGGCAAAGTGTTATGCATAAAAAAAGCCTCTCATCACTGAAAGGCTTCTAATAATTTGAACACTTGAACTATTATTTAACGTGTTTAGCGTATTTGGTTTTGAATTTATCGATACGTCCTGCAGTATCGATCAATTTAGATTTACCTGTGTAAAAAGGGTGAGAAGTTCTTGAAATCTCCATTTTCACAACTGGATATTCAACGCCTTCGTGAACGATTGTTTCTCTTGTATCAGCAGTAGATTTAGTGATGAACACTTCGTCATTCGACATGTCTTTGAATGCTACTAATCTGTAATTTTCCGGGTGGATACCTTTTTTCATTGTAAATTTATTTTTCTTGTTGATTATAATCCGCTTTGAAGCTTTTCAATACGAAAAGGTATAAACGACTTATAACTTTTTGTTTTTACTTTATTATTTGAGCCTGCAAATTTACATCTTTTTTTCAATAATCAAATCTTTAGCGGCTTTTTTTTCATCGATTTACCGATTGATATTTTGCCTTTGTTAAAACGGGAATTGTTATATTTGTAGATTAATTCAAACAAACCTGAAATTTTATGGAACAAACAGCAAAATCTTCAAAATCCTATCTTCAGTTCGGCGTAATTCTGGGCATTCTTCTTATCCTGTGTTTTGTGGTGATGTATGTGTTGAATATAAATGTGGCAGAAAATCGCATAGCCGGAACAATTTCATCCGGCCTTAGCAATCTCGTTTTACCTATTATTTTTATCGTTTTAGCTTGTAATGCTTACAAAAAGAAAACAACGGCTTTTTATCTTACGGAAAATCCCTGAAAGTTGGCGTTGGGACAGTCTTTTTTGCGGCTTTGATTTTTGCTGTATTTAATGTTGTTTTCAATTTTATATTTCCTGAATATGCGGAACAAATGCTGCAACAAAGTAAGGAAATCATGATCAAACAAAATCCAAACATGACTGCGGAACAATTAGAAATGGGATTGTCGATAACACGCAAATTTTCTTCGCCTTTATTTTCAATTCCTTTAATATTGATTACTTTTTCTTTTTCGGATTGATTTATTCACTGATCATCGGCGCTTTCGTAAAAAAAGACCAACCACAAAGTTTCTAGGATGAATTTATCCATCGTAATACCACTTCTCAACGAAGAAGAATCTTTAACGGAGTTGCACCAATGGATCGTCTCCGTAATGCAAGCCAACCATTATGCCTACGAAATCATTTTTATTGACGACGGTAGCACCGACCGTTCCTGGAATATCATCGAACAGCTTTCATTGGAAAACCAACACATAAAAGGCATTCGTTTCCTGAAAAATTTCGGAAAATCGCAGGCACTTCATGCAGGTTTTGCCAAAGCAGAAGGCGATGTCATCATCACGATGGATGCCGATTTACAAGACAATCCTGACGAAATTCCAGAATTGTACAAAATGATTACCGAAGACAATTTCGATCTGGTTTCAGGCTGGAAGAAGAAACGATATGATTCTGTCGTTTCGAAAAATCTGCCTTCGAAATTATTCAATTGGGCGGCAAGAAGGACTTCGGGCGTTCAGCTCAACGATTTCAACTGCGGACTCAAAGCCTACAAAAATATCGTCGTAAAAAACATTGAAGTTTCGGGCGAAATGCACCGCTATATTCCGGTTCTCGCTAAAAATGCCGGGTTTTCAAAAATCGGTGAAAAAGTCGTAAAACACCAGGCACGAAAATACGGCGAAACCAAATTCGGCATGGAACGTTTCATCAACGGATTTCTCGATTTGATTACGATTTGGTTTTTGTCACGATTTGGAAAAAGGCCGATGCACCTTTTTGGCGCGTTGGGTTCTGTGATGTTCGTGATTGGATTTATTTCGACAGGCGTCATTATTACTGTGAAACTGATTAAACTTTATTCCGGTTTACAGACGATTCTCGTGACGCAAAATCCTTTGTTTTATATCGCTTTAACTACGATGATCATTGGAACACAGTTGTTTTTGGCTGGTTTTCTAGGGGAAATTATCCTTCGGACTAAGAATAATGAGGAGCGTTATAAGATTTCGAAAGAAATTAATCTAGACAATTCCTGAATATAATCCAACCTAAATATTTTTACACGCCATGACAACACCAGAAATTATCAAAGACAAAATTTATGAAATCAGAGGCCAAAAAGTAATGCTTGACTTTGATTTAGCAGTATTGTATCAAACTGAAACGAGAATTTTAAAACAGGCAGTCCGAAGAAATATTAATAGATTTCCTTCTGATTTCATGTTTGCCTTGACTGCTGAAGAAATAGACGCTATGGTATCACAATTTGTGATACCTTCAAAACAAGCTTTAGGCGGCGCCTTTCCGTTTGCTTTCACAGAACAAGGTGTAGCAATGCTTTCGAGTGTTTTGAACAGCGAAACTGCGATAGCGATTAACATATCAATTATTAGGGCATTTGTATTGATAAGACAATTTTCGCTTACATATGAAGATTTAAAATTACGTATAGAAAATATCGAGCAACAGTTTCCTGATATTTATAAAGCATTGAACTTTCTTGTTGATAAAGAAAATAATTCTCACAATAAAACCGAAAGACAAAAAATCGGTTACAAAAAATAATAGTATATTTATGTAACGGGAAAAATCAATCTCCCAAAAGTTACCAAAATACAAGCATATGAATACCAAACAAACATTGCAAGACCGCGTAAATATCTGGCTTACGCCGACTTTCGACAACCAGACGCAGGAAACCATCAGAAAAATGATGGCCAATTCGCCAAAAGAACTCGAAGAAAGCTTTTATAAAAACCTTGAATTCGGAACCGGCGGCATGCGCGGCGTCATGGGCGTTGGCACCAACCGCATCAACAAATATACTTTAGGGAAAAATACGCAGGGACTCTCAGATTACCTGCACCAGTCTTTTCCTGACCAGAAAATAAAAGTTGTTATCGCTTATGATTGCCGCCACAACAGCCATACTTTGGCGAAAGTCGTAGCCGATGTTTTCTCTGCAAATGACATTCACGTCTATCTTTTTCAGATTTGCGCCCGACGCCGGAATTGTCTTTCGCATTAAAACACCTCGGTTGCCAGGCCGGAATCGTACTCACCGCTTCACACAATCCGCCGGAATATAACGGTTACAAAGTATATTGGGAAGATGGCGGGCAGCTTGTTCCGCCACAGGATGGTGAAATCATTAAAGTAATTGAAAGCCTTTCTTACGAACAGATAAAATTTGAAGCCAACGATGATTTAATCGAATATATCGACAAGGAAATTGATGATGCATTTGTGAAATCTTCCATAGAGAACGCCAGTTTCAATACGCCTCAGGAAGCTAAAGACAATCTTGAAATTGTTTTCACTTCATTACACGGCACTTCGATTCGCGCCGTGCCGCAAACTTTAGAAAAAGCCGGCTACAAAAACGTGCATATTGTTCCGGAACAGGCAGAGCCTAATGGCGATTTTCCGACCGTAAAATCCCCAAATCCCGAAGAACCTGAAGCACTTACAATGGCTTTGGCTTTGGCTGAAAAACTGAATGCAGATATCGTAGTCGGAACTGATCCCGATTGCGACCGACTTGGCGTTGCCGTTCGTGACAACGATAATAAAATGATTTTGCTGAATGGCAACCAGACCATGGTCTTGATGACGCATTTCCTTTTAGAGCAATGGCGCAAAGCCGGAAAAATCGACGGAAAACAATTTGTCGGCTCGACAATCGTTTCAACACCGATGATCATGGAATTGGCGACCGCTTACGGCGTCGAATGCAAAGTCGGATTAACCGGTTTCAAATGGATTGCCAAAATGATCAAGGATTTCCCTGAACTCAAATTCATCGGCGGTGGCGAAGAAAGTTTCGGATTCATGGTCGGCGATGCCGTTCGAGATAAAGATGCCGTTGCCGCAACTTTGTTGGTTTGTGAGATTGCCGCATTGGCAAAAGCCAAAGGAAGTTCAGTTTACAAAGAATTACAGCAATTGTATGTCGATTACGGATTTTACAAAGAATTCCTGGTTTCTATGACTAAAAAAGGCATCGAAGGTTTGGCAGAAATCAACCAGATGATGGTCGATATGCGCGAAAATCCGGTTTCAGAAATCAATGGGCAACGCGTGATTATGCTCGAAGATTACAAAAATTCAACAGCTAAAAATCTACTGACTGGCGAAGTCGAAACGATGAAAATCCCGAAATCAGACGTTTTGATTTATTATACCGAAGACGGCTCGAAAATCGCTGCTCGACCAAGCGGAACAGAACCAAAAATCAAATTTTACGTGAGCGTGAACGCCGAACTCGATTCCGTCGAAAATTTCGACGAAGCCGAAGCGTATCTCGATTCCAAAATCAAGAATATTTTAGCAGACCTTAAAATCAATTAATGAGTCCATTAAGACAGATTGTCCCATTTGTTAAGCCGTACAAAAAATACGCTTACCTCAACATTTTTTTCAACGTATTGTACGCGCTTTTCAGCACGCTTTCATTTGTGGCGCTGATGCCGATGCTTGATGTTTTGTTTAAGCAAAATGAAACAAAAATCACAAAACCCGTTTATACCGGAATAGGCGACATCAAAGTTTATTTACAGGATTCATTAAGCTATCAGCTTACGCTTTTCACAGAAGAGCATGGCATTGTTCAAACCTTATCGTTGTTGGTTTTCGGAATTATTTTTATTTTTTTGTTGAAAAATTTCTGCGATTATCTCGCCATGTTTTTCGTGACTTTCCTTAAAAACGGCGTCTTACGAGACATGCGGAATGCACTTTACAAAAAAACACTTGAACTGCCGATTGCCTTTTTTTCCGAAAAACGAAAAGGCGATATGATTGCGCGTATTTCAGGCGATGTGAATGAAGTCCAGAATTCAATGCTATCGATTTTGGAAATCGCCGTAAAAGAGCCACTGACGATTGTTTTTACGATTGGAACCATGTTTTTTATCAGTGTGAAACTGACGCTTTTCGTGTTCGTTTTTATTCCGGTTTCAGGTTATATCATTTCGCTGATTGGGAAGCAACTGAAGAAAACTTCGACAAAAGCGCAACAGGAACAGGGCATTTTCCTTTCTACGATTGAAGAAACTTTGGGCGGATTAAAAGTTGTAAAAGGGTATAATTCAGAAAGTTATTTCAACAATGTTTTTCAAAATTCAACGACGCGGTTTTTCAATTTGTCAAACAGGATTGGAAACAGGCAAAATATGGCTTCGCCCGTGAGTGAATTTCTCGGAATCTTAATCATCGGGATTTTGCTTTGGTACGGCGGACAAATGGTCTTGGTCGAAGGAACGCTCAAAGGCTCCGCTTTCATTACTTATATGGGATTGGCGTATAATATACTTACACCGGCAAAAGCGATTTCAAAAGCAACTTATGGCGTAAAACGCGGAAACGCAGCAGCAGAAAGGGTTTTGGAGATTTTGCAACAGCCGAATGAAATCACCAGTAAAGAAAATGCCGTACAAAAATCGACATTCGAAAACGGCATCGACATCCAAAATATCAATTTCAAATACGAAAAAGAAAACGTCCTGAAAGATTTTTCACTTCGCATAGAAAAAGGAAAAACCGTAGCACTTGTTGGACAATCCGGAAGCGGGAAAAGCACGATTGCCAATTTGCTGACGCGTTTTTACGATGTGAATGAAGGCGAAATCACCATTGACGGCACCAACATCAAAGACATGGATTTGCATTCATTACGCGGATTGATGGGATTGGTCACGCAGGACAGCATTCTTTTCAACGACACCATAAAGGCCAATATCGCTTTGGGGAAACTCGATGCGACTGACAATGAAATCATTGAGGCTTTGAAAATCGCCAATGCTTATGAATTCGTGAATGAACTTCCGAACGGCATTTATACGAATATCGGTGACAGCGGCAACAAACTTTCGGGCGGACAAAACAGCGTCTCAGCATTGCGCGCGCAGTTTTGAAAAACCCGCCGATTATGATTTTAGACGAAGCGACTTCTGCTTTGGATACTGAAAGCGAAAAATTCGTTCAGGTGGCTTTGGAAAATATGATGCAAAACCGGACGTCAATTGTAATCGCGCACCGACTTTCAACCATCCAAAAAGCAGATACTATTGTAGTGATGCAAAAAGGAAAAATCGTCGAGCAAGGCACGCACGAACAATTGTTAGCGCAAAACGGAACTTATAAAAAACTAGTCGAGATGCAAAGCCTCGAATAATTATGAAAAGAGAATATATCGGAATATTGTTCCTCGTGATTTCAGTCGGACTGATTTTTTTTGTCTGATTACATTTTTGGAGAAAAAGCCTATGAATACCTGACGCGGTTCATCGTAATCTGGCTGCTGATTGGTTTTTATGCAGGACAATATTCAATGAAATTCCCAAAAGCATTCTAAAATGTTCATCGTCAACGACAATATCAAGCTTCCCGAAGATCCTGGAACGATTGTCTGGAAATACCTTGATTTGTCGAAATTCGTCGATTTGCTTTTGTACCGAAAACTCTTCATGTCGCGGTCTGATAAGTTTGAAGACCAATATGAGGGCACTTTCAGCGAGCCTACTTTTGAGGAAATCCGGAAACTTTCGATTGACAATCCGAACTTTCTTGATTATTACAAATTCCACCGCCAGAATGTCGTCATCAGCAGCTGGCACATCAATGAATATGAATCATTTGCAATGTGGCAGATTTTTACACAGAAAAGTGAAGGTTTGGCGATTCAGTCGACTTTAGGGCGATTGCAGAAAGCACTTCATACTGAAAAAGATTACGAACAACATATCGGCGAAGTCAATTATATCGATTATAAAAAAGAATATATTCCGTTTGATAATGCGTTTTTTCCGTTCTTGTTTAAGCGAAAGAGTTTTCAATACGAACGAGAAATCCGCATTATTTCCGACATGACTTCTTACGGTATGAAAATCGACAACGGCCTTAAAATCGATGTCGATTTATCGCAATTGATTGAAAAGATTTACATCCATCCGAAGTCTGAAAACTGGTATAAAAACCTTGTGATTGAACTCGTGAAACGATTAGGTTTCGATTTTATCATTGAAAAATCAGATTTGGAAAGTGATATCCTGATTTAAAAGAATTCAACACGAATTGCACAAATTTCCACAAATCAATTCTGAAAATTCGTGCAATCTGTGTTATCTTAAAATGTAAATTCCAAAGTCGTATAAAACGTCCGCATATCCGACGGGATAATTCCCGGCCAGGGATAACCCGTCGCACGTCTGGTAAAGTAACTGTTATCCGTAAAATTATTGATTCCGGCTTCGAGTTTCCAGTTTTTCCATTTGTAAGAAGCTGAAATATCCGCGACATAGTAAGACGGAACTTCACCAAAAATTCCAAAACTGTTGTCTGCAGAATCGGTCGGTCTGTTGTTCGCATCCGTAAACTGGGAAGACAAATACGTGAACTGGAGGCTTATCATCAAATTTTTATAACCTACGCCGGTACCGGTCTTAAGGTTCAGTTTCGGCACGAATTCTACTTCATTGCCTTCAATATTCGGGTCTTCAGATTTTGTATATTCAGAATTCGTAAGCGCTACATTTGAAAACAAATGCCATGAAAAGTTTTCATTTTGCTCGAAAAACGATTTGCTGATACTCCAATCGAACATTGTTTCAAAACCATAAGTCAATGCAGTTCCAATGTTTTTTCTGATTTTTCCGGGCGTTCCGGTGCTGGTAACAACCGATACATCTCCGATTTTATCGTCGTATAAAAGTCCGTAAACGCTTGCATCAAAAGTCAGCGCCGTTCCCAATTGCCCGCGCACGCCAATGTCTGACGTAAATCCTTTTTCGTCGGTGATATTCGGGTCGATTTCCTGATTTGGCACAAATGTCCGGATATCGTTGAAAGTCACCGAACGGTAATTCTGCGAAACATTTCCGTAGAATTCAATGCGGTCTTTTGGCTTGTAGCTTAAGCCGACACCGAATAAAAAGAAATTACGGTCTTTAATCACGTTTTCCGGAACCGTTTCATCCAAGATCACATTTCCGGCCTGGTCTACATTGATTTTCCGGTAAGTTCCTTCCGCTTGGGTTTTTATTTTTTCGAATCGGAAGACCTGGTGTAATCGAGAATTTCGGACTTATTTTAAAAATATTTTCTCCGAAAACGGAATAATTCAAATTCGGATAGGCATAACCCGATTGGTTAGCGTAAGTAGGAAAATCAGCAGTTGCCAAATGAAAATCGCGATTGCTGCCTGCACTTCCCGGGCCTTGCAATGCCGTATTTCTGGATTGGTAATATTTTCCGCCAATCAAAAAGGTACTTTTATTATTTCCGAGTTTGTAGCTTTGTAAATATCTCGCTTCTGCACCCCAGTTTACAAAATCACCGATAATCAAATCGCGTATATTGCCTTCTGAATCGGGAATATCAACACGATTGGAACGAAAACCGACCGTTTTCCTGCTGGCGTCCAATCCGAATAGTTGAAGGGAAAAATCGGCGTCATTGGCAAATTTGTGTTTGAAACGAAGCGCGAATAAATTCCAGTTTACAGCAAAATAATTGCGTTTCCGATTGCTTTGCGACGGATCTTCATTGAATTGGACATCAGTTAATCCGCCAGGCTGCTGCGCTAAATAATCGAAATAGGTGTAATCGAAATGCAATGAAGTCTTTTCGGTAAACTGATAATTCAGGTTTGCAAAAAAGTTCCGGCTGTTGAAATCAGAGTTCGGTCTGAAGCTGCCCCTTGCTTATAATTAAAGAAAGAATAATAGCTGAATTTTCCTTTAGTGCCGCTTAAACTCGTAAAATTCGTATACAATCCGTAAGAACCTAATGTGTTTCGGGTTACGATTTCCAACGGCTTCTTCGCAGGCGATTTGATCTTGAAATTCACCAATCCGCCAAATTGCGTCCCGTATTGCAACGAAGCCGCGCCGCGAATAATCTGGATTTGATCGAGTGCTTCGGTTGGCGTTGCATAATAACTTTCCGGATAACCCAAAACATCTGCGCTGATATCGTAACTGTTCTGGCGTGTATTGAAATTGGAGGTTCGGTTTGGATTCAATCCGCGGCCACCAATGCTAAGCTGCAAGCCTCCATCTGAGCTTTCGTTGATGGTCAACCCGACGATTTGAGCGAAGACCTGACGTGTGTTATTTGTCGCTTTATTGGCCGTAATTTTATTTAAGGAAATAACTTCGGATTTTTTGCCGGCGTAAATCGCGGTTTCATCGATGTCTTTCATTTTGGTGACTGCCGAAAATTTGTCGCGTTGGGCGTTGATGACGACTTCCGAAAGATTGGTCATTTTTTCGAGTTCGATGACGATATTTGAATCTGAAGTCGAAACTGATTTTTCAAGTGACCTGAAATTCATCTTTATAAAAACTCAATTCGTAAGCTCCTTCGGATTTTACTTCGAATGAAAAATTTCCGTTCCCATCAGAATTCGTCCTTACGGAATTCGTCTTATTATAAATTTCAACGAAAGGAAGCTTTTCGCCCGAAGGCGTTGTTGTTTTCCCGGAAATGCGAAATTGCGCGAATCCGCTAAGCGAAGTCAGTAAAATCAATAAAAAACTAAAATCCCTGAATCGAATCGCCGAAAGGCAAAATCCAGGTTTTGTGTTGGAATGTTTCATGTTCTTTGGCCAAATTTATATTTGGGTCGATGTATATTTTGCTCAGCCTTCCATTTAAGGCGACGTAACTTTGCACGCGCACTTCGGGATCATTTACGCCTTGCTGCTGATAAAAATCGTGCAGATAATGTGCATATTCCAGAATAAAATCGGGCTGAAACGACATTTGCTTTTCCTGAAAACGTGTCAGGAATGCTTCGTTATTTATTGCTATTTTTTGCTTTGTAATAGCATCTGTAACGGTGAATTGGGTATAACCGGCCTTCTCCATCAGCATGACGCGCCATGAAAACCGAAAACCTTCCTCGGTCCAGAACAATTCGCCCGGATACAGCAAATAACGGAACGGCAAAGAAGCTGCAAAGCTATGAAAATCGACAGCAATGACAATTTTAATTTGGAAATTGGGTTGAATTGCTGGAATTTCTCTTTAGAATTTTCGAAGATTTCCAAACTGAAATTGAAGATTTTGGCGATGAAAGCAAGGCATTTTTTATGAAATCCAGCATCGAAGAAAATCAATGTTGAAATAATCATTATGTATGGAAATACGCCGATTGGGAATAAAATCCAGGTCAGCAAGTGAAAAATGACGACGAGAATGAAGGCAAAACCGCGTGTTTTTCGGTTCAGCAATAAAAAAACGATGCTCAGATCGTAAATCGTTCCGGTTCAGCTGAAAGCAAATTGTACCCATTTTTCGTGCATTAATGAACCGATAACCGGCATATCATAATGCGTAGAAAGCCAGATTTTCAGAGGCTGCGCACGCAAAAGCCAATCAGAATTTAACTTTGCTAGTCCGGCGTAGAAATACACAATTCCTAACAAAAGTTTTAAAATGTCAACATTCCATTTGGGGATTTTTTGGAAAGCACGTTTCGGATTCTTATATGCATCAACAGAAAAATAAGCATTCGCGGGCAGGAAAATCATCACGAAACTGACAATGGTCACGAAATAATAATGATTGAGGTAAGTCGTCTTGTCTAAAAATTCGATGTAAGTGAATGTCAGGAAAAAAGTTGCGATTGCGATTCTGTATTTATATCCAATTGCAACAAAAATTGAAGCAACGACGCATACTGCAAACAAAAAATAAGTAAAATTTCCGTAAGGTTTCGCCCAAGAAAATCCGTAATACGTAAAATGAAATTGCGGTTTGATGTAAAATTTATCAATCCAGCCGTAAGCCGCAAAACGCAGCAAACTCAACAGCATCATAAAGCCAAACGCCAGCCTGAAAAAGGCCAGCGTTGCAGCTTCTGTATTTTTATGAAGATAATTTTTAAGGCGGCTCATAATCAATCACCGTCGCCGTCGACATAGTCAATCGTGATGTTGAGCGCCTGCATCATATCTAATTTCGTGTAAATCAATTCCTGCTGCAAAGCCTGGTGAAGCGCCAGCATTTTTGAATTATCTGTAAAAATCTGCTGTGCATAATTATTATTCACAACATCATTCGCGGTATAAATATTCTGGAATTGTGCGTTGATGATATCGCTGAGTTTTTGTCCGTCGCGGTCTGCATTTAAGAAATCAAGAAAAGATTTCAGTCCGGGCCTGTCGTTGCGCTGTCAAAATGTTTTCCATTAAAGAAATCCTGGGCCGCTTTAACGGCAGTATTCAGTAATTCTTTGGAAACATCAGCTTTGTAATAAGCTTCGACCTTATTTGGAAAAGTTGTGCCATTCGACAAAACACCAGCCGGAATGCCGACTTTCGCCGCACGGATATCGCGCTCTAAACTCTTTACAAAAATATTTACAGTTTTGTTGACCGAACTGCTTACTGAAGTGCCGTTGTTTGCAATAAATTCATCACGGAAAGTGCCATGCCAGTCTGCCGCAACTGCCTCAGCATTGGTTTTCAATCTTGCAGTGACATCAGTTAAATATTGTTTGTAGGCAGTTGCTTTCGGGTTTGTCGTGTAAAATCCAACAATTAAAGCGTCATTTACACCCAGACCATTAATTAAATAATCTAAAGCAGGAAATCCCTGTTTGTCGAATTGTGCGAAGAGCGAGAGGTTGTAATTTCCTGTATTGATGTTCGAATCGATGCCTGAAGCACTTGCCGGATATGTGTTGCTGCTTTCCTTGAGACTGACTTCTTCGGCTTTTCCGATGTAATAAATTGCCACATATTGATAAGCTTTGTAGGCCTCCAACAGGAAGTTCTGAGCGTTTGCAGATTGGCTTCGGTTGGTGAAGCCGTGAAAGCAGCCGCATCAACAGACAAAATTTCGACTTTCGATTTGTAATTATCGTAAGAAGGAATGATGATATTATCAGCCCAATCCGTCAATAGCGATGTGCGGTCGTAACTTTCTTGTTCACTGCCGCCATCTCCGCTTGAAGAACAGGCATAAATCATCGCAACACAGCTCAAAATCAGAAAAACTTTTTTCATTCTTTTTAAAATTTCGACAAAAATACAAAAGCTCACATTCTTATCTAAATTAATTCTAAATTATTTATTCATTATTTAAAATAAATCTTAATAAAATTTGCCCGTTCAAAACAAAGTCAATATTTTTGCCTTAATTTTAATCAATCTAAATAAATACACATGAATAAGATTTCATTCAGAGCCGGATTTGCTTTGCTTTTAGGAGCGGTTTTGGCTATTTCCTGTAACAATGACGACGACAGTAATTCGTCAGGCGTAACAAAAAAACAGGTTGTTGCCAATTATGCAGACATCGTTTTGGCTAACTACCAGAAGGCTTATGATGATGCGGTAGTACTGGAAACTGCTATCAATACGTTCACTGCAACACCGACAGATGCTAATTTCACCATTGCAAAAGACAAATGGAAACTGGCAAGAGAAAGTTACGGAACTACCGAAGCTTTTCGCTTTGCAAACGGCCCGATTGATGACGCTAACCTAACCTGAAGGATTCTTAAATTCATGGCCTTTGGATGAAAATTACATCGATTATGTTGATACTGAAGCCGGTGCCGGAATCATCAATCACGTTGCTGAATTCCCATCAATCACAAAATCTGTTCTCGAAGGTTTGAACGAAGATGGTGGCGAGAAAAACATCAGCGTAGGTTACCACGCGATTGAATTTTTGCTTTGGGGACAAGATTTGACTGATCCCGCTGCTAACTTACCCGGGCAAAGACCTTACACAGATTACTTAGTGGGCGGAACTGCAAGCAACCAGGCGAGAAGGCCGATTATCTTAAAGTTTGTGCTGATTTATTGACCGATCATTTGCAATATCTGATTGACCAATGGAAAGTTGGCGGAACATACAGAACTACTTTCTTGCTATGCCCGTAAATGAAGCGCTGACAAACATTTACACCGGAATCGCTACTTTAGCCGCTGCTGAATTGGCAGTAGAAAGAATGGACGTAGCACTTGGAAATGCCAATCAGGAAGACGAGCACTCTTGCTTCAGCGACAACACACACAGAGACATTGCCTTGAATTTACAAGGTGTAATTAATGTTTACCAAGGAAAATACGGCACGATTGACGGTCGTCTTTAGAAGATTTGGTAACAAAAGCAGATGCAACTACCGCAACTGCTACAGATGCTTCAATAACAGCTGCAAAAGCGAAAGTAGCTGCAATTTTAACACCGTTTGACCTTGCGATTTCAGGTGGATTGGGTTCTGCGGAAGGGCAAAAAGTGCGTACCGCTGTATTGGAATTGAAGAACTTAGGCGCCAACCTTATCGCCGGCGCTTCAAAATTAGGACTTACAGTTAACAACGGTTAATGCTGTTTTAATTTTGAAACAATATAAAAGTGTCCCTACCTTTGGGGCACTTTTTCACGTTTATAAATGCTGATGAAAAATTTACTCAAAGCTGCCTTTTTGATTTCCTGCCTTCAGTTCGCGGCTTGCTCAGGCGACGATTACGTCGAATTGAAAGCGGAAGAAGGCGAAGAATATTCCGGTGGCACCTCAACAGTTTTTAATATTTCCGAAGAGGCTTTCGGATTTGCGTCGAATGCCATCACTTTTGAAGAAGATTCTGACTTCGGAATCGGGAATTCATTTTTCAGGCAAAGCTGGATTTCAGCACCTTCGTCAACCACTGCAAGAGACGGGCTTGGGCCTTTTACAACGCTATTTCATGTGCAGCCTGTCATTTCAAGGATGGTCGCGGCAGACCACCGGCTTTTGATGGCGAATTGGGTCACGGCCTTTTATTGCGCCTTTCGATTCCGGGAACAGATGCTAACGGATTTCCGATGCCGGATCCGGTTTATGGCGGGCAATTGCAGGACAATGCGATTTTAGGGCAAACGACGAAAGGAAAATACAAAATCACTTACGAGAATATCATTGAAACGCTTGCCGACGGAACTGTTGTTACTTTACGCAAACCAACTTATATTTTCACGGATTTAGCGTATGGAAATATGTCAGGAAACCTGATGGTTTCTCCAAGAGTTGCCAATCAGATGGTTGGCCTTGGTTTACTGGAAGCTGTGCCTGATTCTCACATTCTGAGTCTTGCAGATGCGAATGACGCCGATGGTGACGGAATTTCAGGAAAACCAAATTACGTTTACGACATCGAAAGCCATTCACAAAAATTGGGGAGATTTGGATGGAAAGCCAATCAGCCAAGTATCAAGCAACAGGTTGCGGCGGCTTTTTCGGGAGATTTGGGCATTACGTCTTATCTTTTTCCGAATGAGAATTGCCCGCCCGGCGTAGATTGCAACAGCATCCCGAATGGCGGAAGTTCGGAAATTACTGATATTGCATTCAATCGCGTGGTTTTATATTCGAGTACATTATCCGTTCCGGCAAGGCGTAACTTCGATGATAAAAACGTATTGAAAGGAAAAGAACTATTTAAATCCTTGAACTGCGTCGGTTGCCATACACCGAAAATGCAAACCGGAAATACGTATTCGATTACAGGTTTAAGAAACCAGACCATCAGGCCTTATACGGATTTGCTTTTGCATGACATGGGCACAGGATTAGCCGACAATTCTCCTGATTTTGCCGCAAGTGGTTCAGAATGGAGAACGCAGCCGTTATGGGGCATCGGACTGATTGAAACCGTAAACGGACATACGAATTTACTACACGACGGCCGCGCCAGAAATGTCGAAGAAGCAATTTTATGGCATGATGGCGAAGCGAAAACCGCAAAAGACAAATACAAGCAGTTGAATGCACAACAGCGAAGTGATTTGCTGGCGTTTATAAATTCTTTATAATTTTGCCACGAATTATCACGAATGAATTTGTGCCAATTCGTGAAATTCATGGCTAATAAAAAGCTTATCTGCTTAAAAACAACGAAAATGGCCTGAATAATTTCAAGCCCTTTTTTTATTTATCGGATCATAATTTTCAACTTTCCAGTCTTTCGAAGTTAAATCGACAAAATGATAATGAATCAAATCATCTTTATCGAATTGCCCGTTTTTATTGGTATCATCGATGCTTCTAAAGTACAATCGGTTTTTGGATTCGACTAAATTCCAGTCAATCAATTCCTGAAAATCAATCGACAACTTCGTGAATCTTTTTCCGGAAATCTCACTGATGTATAAGGATTTTATGTCACTTGAATCGAGTTTCGCGTCTTTATTTGTATCCATATCAATAACAGAATACACCATAAATTGCTGTTTGGTCTTATCGAAAATCGTATTGAGGTAACTCGCAGTTTGTATGATGACGTTTTCATTGGTAAGCGGCCTGATTTCGGTAGAATCAATGTGCTGGAATTTCAAATTCTGCAAAAAACCCGTAATTTCAAAACGGTTGTAATTCGAAATCGAAAAACTCACTTTGTCTGTATTCGAAGAACCGTAACCTGTTTTTGACCTTCCTTCATAAATGCGGTAATCGCCAATCGGATGGATCAGGTATTTTGTGCCTTCCATTTGTATCGGCAAATCGGCAATTTTAATTTGAGACGAATCTGCGGTTGCAGGTTTAGGTTGTGTTTTTGAAGCATCTTCATAAATCACTTTTGGAGTTTCCGGCTCTTTTTTACAGCTCACGATTGCAATGGATATTGAAAGCAGGATATAAGTCGATATTTTTTTCATCTTCAAAAGAATATTTTATCAAATATAGTCATTTTTGAAATCTCTTTTATGTTAAAGCTTTGCCGTCAGTTTCACATTAAAAACCCTTGTCGTAAGGTAATTCGGCACGCCATATTGATTTTTCGTATAAACGTCGCGCACCCAGGTATTCGTAATGGAATTCTGGTTGTTAAAGAGATTGAAGATTTCAAATCCGACTGATAAATCCTCAAATTTCTTGAGCCAGTGCCCGTCAGGACGTTTTGGGTTGTTTTCGGTCAAAACATAAGAAAAACCGACATCAGCCCGGCGGTAATCGCGCAAACGTGTTTGGTACAGAATAAGGATCAGCATAAGAAGGCGAACCGCCCGGCAATCCGGTATTGTAAACCAGATTGAGGTATAATTTTACACTTGGGATTTTTTCCATAAAATCCTGGAATAAGATACCAAATTTTAATCTTTGGTCTGTCGGACGTGCGATATAACCTTTATTTTCAATATTTTCTTCGGTTTTCATATAACCGAAACTAAGCCACGAATCGGTTCCGGGTACGAATTCCCCGTTCAATCTTAAATCCAGTCCTTGTGCAAAAGCTTTTGCGTTATTGGTGGCGGCGTAACGAATCCTGACGTTATCCAAAGTATAAGGATTAACGTCGGTTAATGATTTGTAATAGGCTTCAGAAACAAGCTTGAACTTCTTATCCCACATCTTGAAACTATAATCGTTACTCAAAACAATATGAATGGATTGCTGCGCCTTGACATTCGGATTCACGACACCTTCGGCATCACGCAATTCGCGGTAAAACGGCGGCTGGTGGTAAAATCCGCCTGAAAGCCTGAATACCATATCTTTTTCCCATTCGGGTTTTATGGCAAACTGGACGCGTGGACTGAATGTTGTCTGAGTTTTTGAAATAATATTGTCACCTGAAACTTTCCATTGGTGCATGCGAATGCCCGCGTTTACAGTAAAATCACTGTTTCCTAATTTAGTTTTGCGGTTCCATTGTGCATAACCTGAAAAACGGTCGATCGTTACAAAATTAGTTGCACGCACATTTTGGTATGGCACCAGCAGCCAACATAAGGATTGTATGGCTGGTCATTATGCGGCAAATCGATAATCGGCGGATTGATTTTGAAACCTGCAGAATCAATCACTTCCCACTCCACTACCCTGTCGCGGATGTCTTCGCGGGTGTATTTGAAACCCCATTCTACAGTTCCGGCGTTTTTGATAGTGTGGACACCTTTTAATTCTGTGTTGACGATAAATGCATCGAGGTCATTTCGCGCGTGGTTCAACTGCGAACCGATGCCTTCGGTAAAATCAACTTCACCAAAATCTTCAGAACCGATATTGCTGTTGACTTCGCCAGGCGGTATTGCGCAAAAATGTCGAAATATTCTTTTTCTACCGTGTGATATGCCGAAGCGATTAGCTTCAAAGTGAAATTTTCCGACACATTATAAACCGATTTGAATGCGCCGAAATAGGTTTCATAACGGTCTTTTTCCTGTCCTTCGTAAAAAATCCCCAATGCAATTGGTTCGTCGATTGTCCCGAAGTTGGTCTGGCGCGTTAATGGTTGGTAATTGTATTTGTTTTGGGCGATGTTACCAAGAAAACTCAACTGCAATCTTGTCGTCGGTTGATAAGTGAAATAAGCTTGGATATCTGCAAATGTCGGTCGGAAATTCGTCTGCGTTTCCTGGCTGTTCACCAAAAGGCTGTTATCGCGGTAACGTGCGCCGACAATTCCCGTCCATTTTTGGTTTTTGGATGCGGTTTCCAAAGTCAGGCTTCCGCCTAGAAAACTTGCTTCAGCAGTTGCACCAAATTTTGTAGGACGTCTGTATGTAATGTCCAAAACTGACGAAAGCTTATCCCCATATTTCGCCTGAAATCCACCGGCAGAAAAATCAACGTTACTGACCATATCAGAATTGGTGAAGCTCAATCCTTCCTGTTGCCCTGAACGAATAAGAAATGGACGGTAAACCTCAATTTCATTAACATACACGAGGTTTTCATCATAATTTCCACCTCTTACAGAATAAGCCGAACTCAATTCATTATTTCCTGAACCGAATAAAATCTTGATAATATTTTCGACACCCGGCATTGCTCCGGGAATTTTACGAATTGTTGCGGCTCAATTGTAGAAATACCTTCCATGCGCTTTCTTTCACGCGAATTAATAACAAGTTCAGGCAATTGCTCTTCGTTACTTTTTAAGACCGGATTCAATTCGTAATTTTCATTAATTTTCAGGTTGACTTTTACCACGACACGTTTTAAGGTGACGTGGGTAAAACTGATTTCGACATCTTCATTTGCAGGAATCGAAAGTATATAAGAGCCGGTTTTATCTGTGCGGGTTGACGTATTTTTTGATTTTACATTAACGCCTTCAACCGGATTATTGCTTTCGTCGAGAATTATGCCCTGAATCCTCGCTGTCTGTGCCCACGCACTAAAACCAATGCACAATAAAAATATTTGTAGGACTATGAATTTTGCTTTCAAATTGCTTATTTTATATTATTTCTTCCTGAAAAAATGCGTTTCAAAGATAGTAGAATTTCCAACATTATCAGAAACTACAACCTTTAAATCATTGCGCCCGTCGGCTGCGATGTTGTCGCTGAATTTGTAAACGAGCTTCTTGGTTTTGTAATCATATTCGAGTAAAATCCAATTGCCATTTAGGTAACCGTTGTATTCTTTTATGCCTGAAAGGTTGTCACTGATAGTCAGTTGCAAATCGGTCTGTTTACTGAGCCATTTGCCTTCCTTGATATTAACCGGCGTGATTCGCGGGCCGATTGTGTCTTTTGCCAAGGTAAATTTCCCGAGGTTTTTGGTGTAACTGACGAAGGTATTCCCTTTTCGTGTCGTCGGATTATAACTGAGCTTTTTGCCGTCGATAGAAGCAATGAACATTTTCTCCAATTCAGCTTCGGTTGAAGTGGTGTCTTCAAAAGTGATTGTCAAATTTGAATGCACCGGCGTATAATCGTCCTGAAGTGTCAGCACATTGTCTTTTACATCAAAATCCAGATAAAAATCTTCGTAAAAAGTATTGGCGGGAATGAAAACCGAAACATTGTCTTTCGCATAATTATTGTCGTTTTTCGATTTCAGCAGGTAATTCGTCTGCTTCGACGGCGTATTTAAAACGGTAATCGGCAACGTAGAATAATCAATCGGAATAATCACATCGACTTTATTGTTATTAAAATCCGACACTTCAATTTTGTACATCTGCGTCAGATTCGGAGCAACACTGATGATGCCGTTTTCAGGAGTTGTACGAATGATGCTCAACGGATAGGGCGTTGTCATGAACAATTCCTGCGTGCGCATTCCGGTTCTTTTGAAACGGTCGTAATCCAAAAGTGCATTCACGTATCGCGCCTCATTAAATCCGAAAGTATCGAATTGGTAGCCGAAAACCGGCGTTCCGTTTGAAAAAGCCTGTACATTATAAACGCCTGTTTTTGTGTAATTGGAATCAGACATGTCATAAGTGCTGATTCCGAAACCGATTTTTCCGGAAGCGGTGATTTTATCAGCGATGTAAGACCCGTCTTTCTGCAATGAAAGATTCAGCACCAATGGACGTTGCGACTGATTGACGTTTGAAAAAACATCCATCGGATAAGCCATAATACTGGTGATGACAGGCACTTTCGTATCGGCAACCTGTGTGTCAAATCCGAAAAACATCGGGTTGATGATTTTTTCGGTTTTTGTATCGCGGAATTCAAAATGCAAATGCGGTCAGGCCCGAACCGCCTGTATTTCCTGAAAAGGCAATCGTATCGCCTTTTTTTACGGGCAATTCATCAGGTTTCGGAAACATTTCAACTTCAAACGATTTTTGCTTGTATTGGGCGGCTTTTATGTAGGCTTCGATTTCCGGCGAAGCTTGCGAAAGATGCCCATAAACCGTCGTGTAACCGTTCGGATGGTCGATGTAAATGGCTTTTCCGTAACCATAAGACGAAATCTTGATGCGTGAAATATGGCCATCCGCGGCAGCGAAAACCGGAAAACCTGTCTTTTGCTGGGTTTTAAAATCGAGGCCGGTGTGGAAATGATTGGCTCTTAATTCCCCGAAATTTCCCGAAAGGAAAAGCGGAATGTCAAGCGGTGAACGAAAATAATCTTTCGGATACTGGTTTTGGGCCGAAAGGGCGCACGTGGCGAATAGCATAAATAAAAATTGCTTCATGGCGTAAATGGTTTTCGGCTAAGGTAAAAATAAAGCGTTGATTTTAAAAATTATGTTCGAAGTTATAACTGTGCATTTCAGCGTTTATTACGAAGCTGCGGAATAAAAATTTCAAAAATCGGCAAAAAGTATTGCAATACTAAAATAGAATACTAACTTTGTGGGATAAGTAATGAAAGTAACTTTATGAGTGAAATTGCAGAAATTATTGATACTCTGGAAGGTAGACTTGAAAAGCTTTTTTTGAAACTGGAAAGTTTGGAAAAAACCGCCGTCAACCAAAAACACGAGTTGAAACATGCTGCAGCCATCATCAACAAGCAATCTCAGGAAATTGAGGCCATGAAATCGCAAAACGATACGCTCAAGATAGCCAATTCATTGCTTGGCAGTGACGACAATAAAAGAGATACAAAGCTTAAAATAAATTCATTAATCCGGGAAATTGATTACTGCATTGCGCAGTTATCCGATTAAAAACATGGACGAAAAGCTTAAAATCAAGATATCGATTGCAGACAGGGTTTATCCGTTAACGGTTGAATTCTCTCAGGAAGAAGGTTTAAGGACCGCTTCTAAAAAAATCGATTTGATGATCAAGCAATTCGAAGAAAACTATGCTGTTCGTGACAAACAGGATGTTCTGGCCATGTGTGCCCTGCAATTCGCTTCACAACTGGAGCAAAAGCAAATCGACAAATCGACAGACAATGTCGAAACGAACGAACGATTAAAGAAAATCAACAATTTGCTGGCCGATTATCTCGACAAATAAATACGTTCTTTACATAACTAAGATACTGCCTACATTAGTTCACATTTGGTAAACTCAACACTAACAATTTAGAATGAGCAAATCATCGCTACTAAAGCAAGCTGCCTTTGAGCAGATCCTTGAACAGCGAGTTAGCTCAAAACTTGTCTTTTCGAGTTTATTCATTCACTAATGTAGGCTTTTTTTATCCCTAATTTTTTTATATACACCATGAATGACATCTTAATAATAATCATCAGCGTAATCGTGGGCACCGGAATAGGTTTCCTGATTGCGAAACAACTAGAGAAGAAAAACGTTTCCAACCTGATCAAAAATGCCAGGAAAGAAGCCGCTTCTATCCTAAAAGACGCCAATTTTGAAGCTGAAAGCGTCAAGAAAGACAAAATGCTTCAGGCGAAGGAAAAATTCATCGAGCTTAAGGCCGAACACGAACAAGTCATCCTGAACCGCGAAAAGAAAATCCAGGAAGTCGAAAAAAGAACGCGTGATAAGGAATCACTGGTTTCTAACGAATTATCAAGGGCGAAAAAAGTCAATGACGATTTCGAGGCAAAAACTTCTGAATACAACAATAAAATCGAGGTTTTAGACAGAAAGCAACAGGAAGTTGAGAAAATGCACAAAAGCCAGTTGGAGCAATTGGAAGTGATTTCAGGATTGTCAACTGAAGACGCTAAAAACCAACTGATCGAAGGCCTTAAAGCAGAAGCGAAAAGCAACGCAATGGCCTACATTCAGGACACTGTTGAAGAAGCGAAACTGACCGCGCAGCAGGAAGCCAAGAAAATCATCATCAACACCATTCAAAGAGTCGGAACAGAAGAAGCAGTTGAGAATTGCGTTTCCGTATTCAATATTGAATCTGACGATGTAAAAGGAAGAATTATTGGTCGTGAAGGAAGGAATATCCGTGCGATTGAAGCCGCAACAGGCGTTGAAATCATCGTTGACGATACTCCGGAAGCGATTATCCTTTCATGTTTCGATCCTGTAAGAAGAGAAATTGCACGTTTGTCTTTACACAAATTAGTAACTGACGGCCGTATTCACCCGGCAAGAATCGAGGAAGTTGTTGCGAAAACAACCAAACAAATCGACGAGGAAATTGCCGAAGTTGGTAAAAGAACCGTTATCGATTTAGGCATCCATGGTTTGCATCCTGAATTGATTAAAGTTGTGGGAAGAATGAAATACCGTTCTTCTTACGGGCAGAATTTATTGCAGCACTCGCGTGAAGTTTCGAAACTTTGCGGTATTATGGCTGCAGAATTAGGATTGAACGTAAAACTTGCAAAACGCGCCGGGTTACTACACGATATCGGAAAAGTGCCGGACACGGAAAGCGACTTGCCACACGCACTTTTGGGTATGCAATGGGCTGAAAAATACGGCGAAAAAGAAGAAGTCTGCAACGCCATCGGAGCACACCACGACGAGATTGAAATGAAATCATTGCTCTCTCCTATCGTTCAGGTATGTGATGCGATTTCAGGTGCAAGGCCAGGTGCAAGGCGCCAGGTTTTGGATTCTTACATCCAGCGTTTGAAAGACCTCGAAGAAATTGCTTTTGGATTTAACGGTGTGAAAAATGCTTATGCGATCCAGGCTGGGCGTGAATTGCGTGTAATCGTAGAAAGCGAAAAAGTTTCAGACGAACACGCCGCAAGTCTTTCTTTTGATATTTCTCAAAAAATCCAGACAGAAATGACCTATCCCGGCCAGGTGAAAATTACCGTAATCAGGGAAACCAGAGCAGTAAATATTGCGAAATAATTTCCTTAGAATCCATAAAAAAATCCCGTTCGATAGACGGGATTTTTTGTTTGTAAAAGTTACGCGAAGCACACAAAGAAGACACAGAGATTCACGAAGTATATTTATTACACAAAGCAAAAACTTTGAGAATCTCTCTGTTTCCTCTGTGAATCTCTGTGAAACAGCTATTCTCCAAAATAAATCCGGAAGTTCGTTCCAAGGCCGACTTCGCTGTCAACGGCAATCCGTCCGCCCATCGCTTCAATCTGGTTCTTCGACATGAATAATCCGAGGCCGCGGGAGTTCTGGTGTTTGTGGAAAGTCTTATACATTCCGAAAAGCGCTTCACCGTGTTTTGCCAAATCAATTCCCATTCCGTTATCGGAAATCGATAAAGTACCGATGCCATCCTGATGGTAAAAATCGTACTGAATTAATGGCTTTCTATCCGGATGGGAATATTTAACGGCGTTTGTAGAAAAATTCAGCAAAATGCTTTCCAGATAAGCCGGATTGAAATAAACGGTCGCATCCCCGGGAATATTGATGCGGTATTCTACTTCGTGACGCGTGAATTCCTCGCTCAGCAAACTCAGCATTTTTTGCAAATACTGTAACAAATTCAAAGGTTCTTTCGTTGGTTTTAAATTTGAATGTACTTCAACCAATTCCTTCAAATTATCGATGGTTTCCATCAAATCGTCGGAGTTGGTGCGCAGGTATTTCATGCTTTCTTCCTTGACATCAGCGTCATTTTCGCCTTCAACGATATCAAGTAATGCCTGAAAATTAGCGGCGTGCGAACGTAAATTATGAGAAACAATATGTGCAAAATTGAGCAGTTTTTTATTTTGTTCGCTTAAAATATCGAGCGTTTGCTGTAACTCCTGCTCCTTTTTTATTTGTTTTGAAATATCAGAATGCGTTCCGATTACGCGTAGTGGATTTCCTTTTTCATCGCGATCAATGATTTTCCCACGGCTTAAAACCCATTTATATTGGTTGTCATTGCTGAGTACGCGTTGCAGGTTTTTGTAAAACGGCGTCTTATTCTCAAGGTGTTCCTTGATGTCTTTTTCATATTTTTCCTTATCCTCCGGATGAATGCGGTCGTCCCATTTATCAATCGTTAAGATTGTATCTTTCTCTTCAAAATGCAGCATTTTCATCGATTGAGACGAAAAGAAAACGCGATTGGTTTTTACATCTAAATCCCAAATGCCTTCAGAAGAAGCTTCGAGAGCAAATTGGTATCGCTCTTCTGAAATTTTAAGTTTAAGCGCCTGAATTCTTGTTTCCGTGTGATCGTTGACGCGCCCGTAGAAAACGAAATTCCCGTTGGCATCTTTTTCCACAGTCGCCCTGACACGAAACCAACGCAAGCCTTTTACAGGCAATTTACAGCGGAATTCCATATGCCAGTTGTGCAGCGTATTTTTCGATTCTTCAATCGAATGCAGTAACGCTTCAAAGTCTTCCGGGATGATTTTGGTTTTTAAAACATCAATGGTGTAATAATCGATTTCTTCCTGTGTCAATTCGAAGTGATTGATGACCGATTCACTCAAATAAGGAAATTTGATGCGCCCTTCAGCCGAAATCGTCATCTGAAAAATAAGGTCGGGGATTTGTGATAAAAGCTTATTGTAAAAAATAATTTTATCGTCGAGTTGTAATGAATTCGGAATGATATCTAACTTCATTTTCTTATTTCTACAAGATTATCACAAAACCTGCCTGTATTGTTATATTTTACGAATATATGCAAATTAAAACAAAACCTGTTACTTTCTCGGATGAAAAGTATTGATAATTTGTGACAAATGTTTCCTGTCCAAATGTACGTAAATTTCTGTAGTTGTGATAGATTCGTGGCCCAACATGAGTTGAATCGAACGCAAATCGGCGCCGTTTTCCAACAAATGCGTCGCAAACGAATGCCTAAATGTGTGAGGACTAATGGCTTTACTTAAATTAATTTTTGTAGCCAAGTTCTTAATAATTGTAAAAATCATGGCTCTTGTGAGCTGGCTTCCGCGGCGATTTAAAAAAAGTGTGTCTTCGTGGCCTTTTTTTATTTTGAGCTTATTTCGATCTGTACTTGTATAAATATTGATGAATTTCTGGGTCGCGCTGCCAATCGGAACAAAGCGTTGTTTGTTGCCTTTTCCGGTGACTTTAATAAAACCTTCATCAAAGAATAAGTCTGAAATCTTCAATTCTACCAGTTCAGAAACGCGTAGTCCGCAGCCGTAAAGTGTTTCCAGCATGGCGCGATTGCGTTCTCCTTCATCAGTATCGAGACGAATCGCTCCAATTATATTATCAATGTCAGTGACAGACAAAGTATCGGGAAGTTTTCGTCCGGTCTTGGGCGTTTCGATTAGCTCGAGCGGATTGTCGTTTCTGTAATCCTCAAAAATAAGGTAACTGAAAAAACTCTTCAATCCTGAGATAATCCGTGCTTGTGACCGCGGATTGACTTCTTTTGAAACATGGTAAATGAATTGCTGGATTGTTTCTTCGGAAATTTTTATTGGAGAAATATCAATATTGTTTTCATTCAGGAAAAGGCACAATCTTTCAATATCAAACGAATAATTGGCAATCGTATTTTTCGATAACCCACGCTCGATTTTGAGATAAGATTGAAAATTTTTGATAAAACTTCTCCATTTTTCCATATACAAGTTTAAGCAAAAAAAAATTATGGGCTTCTGCGCAAAAGGTATAAAAAGCAAAAAAATCAAATTATCATTTAAACAATAAATCGTTACATAATTACATATATTTTGAATAAAATCTAATTAATTATGACATTTATAAATATTATTCTCAATAAAATCAATTTTTTACAAAAGTTAATCTTGTGTGAATTAAGATTTTTTTAAGCCGCCCCGAATACTTAATGGGGTAATTTTGGCTCAATAACCTATTAAAAAAACATGTTATGAAAACTATCAAATTTATTTCAACAGCCGCATTAATGTTGTTTATGACAACGATTAACGCACAAACGACGACGACAACTTCCACTGCTAAAACGATTAGCTTTGGTGTAAAAGGTGGTGTAAACTTCGCTAATGTAAGAGGCGATGATTTTGACGGCATAATGCAAGAACCAGCTTCCACGTAGGTGCATTGGTGGAATTTCCGTTGACTGACGCCTTTTCATTACAAACTGAGGCGCTTTATTCAGGACAGGGATTCCAATTCGATCAGGGAAGGTCCCGAAGGAAAAATTGAAGCCAAAGTTGACTACATCAGCGTACCGGTTTTAGCAAAAATTTATGTTACTGACGGATTAAGCTTTGAAGTAGGTCCACAATTCAACTTTAAAGTGAATGAGCAGCTAGACGATGAAAGCGCAGCAGGCGGAATTGATACTGACGGCGCAGAGAATTTTGAATTTGCCGTAGCTGGTGGTGTCACATTTCAAACCAGCATTGGACTTTTCGCAACAGGCCGATATACTTACGGACTAACAAACGCTTTTAAAGAAGATGCTTTTGGGCCTGGAACAGGTGATGTTGATGCTAAAAACTCTGTATTTCAAATTGGTGTTGGTTATAAATTTTAATCAACAGATATATTATGAAAAGCCTTCCAAATTTGGGAAGGCTTTTTTATTTCGTTACGCGAAAAGAAATAAAATTTCAGGTTATCAACCGACTATTAACAGGTTTTAAACACACTTGTTGACAGTTTAAAAAAAAGTTAATTCACATTTTTTTATACAACCTGTAAGTAATTAAGTATTAATTTCGGGTAAACTAAAACAATTAATTTACAATAACTAAAAACTCAAATCATGAAAAAAGTAATCTTATTAACAATGTTCCTGACTTTAGGCTCATTGTCAGTTAATGCACAGGGAATTAAATTCGGGGTTAAAGCCGACCAATTTCGCCAACGTGAAATCGGACGATTCTAATTTCGACACCAGCAATATCACAAGTTTTCACGCAGGCGCTTTTGTAGAATTGAACATTACGCCAAGCTTCTCACTCCAGCCTGAAGTTTTATACTCATCACAAGGTGCAAAAGTTGAAGGCTCTGATGATTTCAAGCTAGACTATATCAACATTCCTGTAATGGCAAGGTTTTATATCCTTCCCAACAGGTTGAGTATTGATGCCGGACCTCAATTTGGTTTCCTTATCAATGACAGCAACTATGGCGATATTGACGATGATTTCAAGTCAAAGAATTTTGATTTCGCTGTTGCCGGTGGTGTGACAGTAGATATTTTTGGAGGCTTATTCGCTTCAGGGCGTTATGTTGTCGGACTCACGGATACTACTGAAAATGCAGAGGTTAAAAACATGACAGCACAACTTTCAGTCGGATATAAATTCTAATTCAGGCCGAAAGACTATAAAACCGCAAGATTGAAATAAGCGCAGAATCAAATGATTCGGCGCTTTTTTATTGCTAAAAACTGTCACATTAATTCTTACCGCCTAAAATCTTTACACTCTTACCTTCTTTTTTTCTACATTTACGAAAAATCATACAATGAAAATCATCATCATCAACGGGCCAAACCTGAACCTGTTGGGCAAACGCGAACCGGAAGTCTACGGAAACCAGAATTTTGAGGCTTATTTTGCTTCGCTTCAGGAAAAATTCCCGCAAACTGAACTGACTTATTTCCAAAGTAATATTGAAGGCGAATTGATTGATAAAATTCAGCAATATGGTTTTTCATTCGACGGCATTATCCTCAACGCTGCGGCTTATACGCACACATCTGTCGGCATCGGCGATGCGGTAAAAGCGATTACAACT
The DNA here is from genome assembly GCF_051373205.1 of Flavobacterium sp. 3HN19-14. Classification (NCBI taxonomy): domain Bacteria; kingdom Pseudomonadati; phylum Bacteroidota; class Flavobacteriia; order Flavobacteriales; family Flavobacteriaceae; genus Flavobacterium; species Flavobacterium sp. 3HN19-14. The sequence continues at coordinate 1,626,598 of NZ_JBPPZT010000001.1, read as the reverse complement.
CCGGTTATCGAAGTGCATATTTCCAATACTTTTGCGCGGGAAACCTTTCGCCACCATTCCTTTATTTCGCCAAATACCAAAGGGATCATCATTGGCTTTGGCCTGCAGAGTTATGAATTGGCGCTGCTTTCGTTTTTAAAAAATGACTGATGCAACCATTTGCCGCTTTAAATCGTCTTCTCTACATAACTAACCATACATCCATGAAACAATTAATTACTTTTTTACTGCTCGCTTCGGGCTTTTCCGCATTGGCGCAAATCAAAGGAACTATAACCGACGAGCAAAATTTACCACTACCGCTTGTAAGCGTTATGATTGCGAACACTTATACGGGCACTTCTTCAAATGATTTAGGACAATATGAACTCAGCATTAAAACGCCGGGCAGCTATACGATTGTGTTCCAGTCTTTGGGATACAAGACCAAAAAAGTAACCGTGAAAATCGACAAATTCCCATTCACGCAAAATATAAAATTATCAGATGAAAACCTGGCGCTATCGGAAGTCGTCATCAATTCAAAAGTCAATCTGGCCGATGGCATTATCCGCAAGGCAATTGCAGCAAAAAAAGAAAACTCTGAACGTACCGGAAGATTTACGGCAGATTTTTATTCGCGGGGCATTTTCAAGGTGAAGGATGTTCCGAAGAAAATCATGGGCAGGAAATTGGCGATTTGGATGGAATGCTCGACTCTACCGGAACCGGAATCGTTTACCTCTCTGAAACCGTTTCGAAAATTACGTTCGAAAAACCGAATAACCTGAAGGAAAGAATTATCGCATCGAAAGTGAGCGGCGACGACAAAGGCTTCAGTTACAACACCGCAATGTCGACGACTTTTGATTTTTATGACAACACGGTGAAACTCGGCATGAACATGATTTCGCCTTTAGCCGACAATGCTTTCGGTTATTACAAATACAAACTCGAAGGGACTTTCAATGACGAAAGCAACCAGATGATCAATAAAATCAAGATTACCGCCAAACGCGATGCCGAGCCGGTTTTCGAAGGCTACATTTATATTGTAGAGGACAGCTGGGCGATTTATGCCGTCGATTTAGAGACGACCGGAAGCAGGATGCACCAGGAATTTCTGGATAAGTTGCAGTTGGTGCAGAATTTCAGTTACAATAAAGACAATAACATCTGGGCGAAAAATTTGCAGAGTATTGAATTTTCGGCAGGACTTTCGGAATTAAATTCGGCGGAAAATTCTCGTACATCTACAGCAATTACGAATTTCAGGACAAATTTCCGAAGAAGACTTTCACAAATGAAATTGTGAGTTTCGAGGAAAATTCCAATAAAAAAGACGACGCCTATTGGAACAGCAACCGTCCGATTCCGCTAACAGAAGAAGAAAGCGTTGATTATGTGCGCAAAGACAGCATCCATACGGTTCGCTCTTCAAAAACCTATCTTGATTCTGTCGACCGCAAAAACAACAAATTTAAAGTTTTGGATATCATTAAGGGTTATAATTACAGGAACAGCTTTGAGGGAACCAATTTCAATTACGACGGACTGATGAAACTTACGTCGCTGAGTTTTAACACGGTTCAGGGCTGGAACCTCGATTCGGGGTTTTCATACACCAAAATGAAAGAAGACGACAAAGGGAAATACACTTCTATCAGCACGACTTTTAATTATGGATTTGCCGAAGACAGGCTGCGCGTTTTAGGGAATTATTTCCACCGTTTCAACAACCAGAATTATGCCATGCTGAATATTACGGGTGGCAGTACGGTAAGTCAGTATAATCCTGAAAATCCGATCAGTAAAATTGTAAACAGCGTCAGTACTTTGTTTTTCAAGGACAATTATATGAAGTTGTACAACAAGGAATTTGCGCGGATTGTCTACAGCCAGAATGTAGCGAATGGCGTCAACTTAACAGGAAGAATCGAATATGTACAAAGAAAGCCTTTGGTGAATAACACCGATCAATCTATCGTAAAAGACGACGACGCTTATACGTCAAACAACCCGCAGAATTCATTTTCAGATTTACCGGCATTTGACACGCACCACATGATGAAGGCCGGACTTAACGCAAGGATAAATTTTGCCAACAAATATATTTCCAGACCTGACGGAAAAGTCAATTTCAGGAACGGCAAATATCCAACGTTGTTCTTAGCTTACGAGAATTCATTTGCCGCGAGTGAGAAGAATTACGAATTTCAGGTTGCCAGCGCACGCGTATATTATGATGTAACGATTGGCAATAAAGGAAATATTGCAGCCAATTTCAAAGGCGGGAAATTCTTCAACGGCGACAACATTTCGTTTATTGACTACAAACATTTCAACGGCAACCAGACGCATATCGGGCAAAGCGACCGTTATTTAAACGTATTCAATCTTTTGCCGTATTATGCTTACAGCACGAATGATTCTTATTTTGAATTGCATTCTGAATATGACGACAGTGGATTTATCATCAACAAAATCCCACTGCTAAATTTACTGAAATCGAATTTAATTTTAGGCTTCCACCGATTAATGACACCTGAAATCAAGCCTTACAACGAATTTACAGTAGGTCTTGACAATTTAGGTTTCGGAAAATTCAAGGTATTGCGCGTTGATTATGTGCGTTCTTATCAAAATGGTTATATCGGTGATGGCGTTGTGTTTGGGTTGAAGTTTTTGAATATTCTGGAATAATTAGCGAATGAGTTTATTAGCGAATTAGCGAATTACACTCCGATATAAAAAGAAAATCCCGTCTCTGAACAAGACGGGATTTTTATATTTAAGCTGATATCGATTCGCTAATTTTCACATTCGCTAATTCGCTAATTAATCCTCACGGCTAATCTTAGCGCCAATCGCACGCAAACGCGCTTCAATATCCTCATACCCGCGGTCAATCTGCTCAATGTTCTGGATGGTACTCGTTCCTTTTGCAGAAAGTGCCGCAATCAGAAGCGAAATCCCTGCGCGGATATCCGGTGATGACATTGTCGTAGCTTTTAACTGCGATTTGAAATCGTGCCCGATAACCACCGCACGGTGCGGGTCGCACAACATGATTTTTGCGCCCATATCAATGAGTTTATCCGTAAAGAACAAACGGCTTTCGAACATTTTCTGGTGGATTAAAACATCGCCTTTGGCCTGTGTCGCCACAACCAGAACGATACTCAATAAATCCGGCGTAAAACCAGGCCACGGCGCATCTGCAATGGTAAGGATTGAACCGTCAATATCAGTTTTCACTTCATAACCGTCAGCGTGTGCAGGAATATAAATATCGTCTCCTTTTCTTTCTAATGTAATCCCAAGTTTACGGAATGTATTCGGGATGATTCCCAAATTGTCCCAGCTTACATTTTTAATAGTGATTTCGCTTCTTGTCATCGCCGCAAGGCCAATCCATGAACCGATTTCAATCATATCAGGTAAAATCCTGTGCTCGCAGCCGCCGAGTTTTTCAACGCCCTCGATTTTCAATAAATTCGAACCTACTCCGGTGATTTTCGCACCCATCGAATTCAGCATTTTTGATAATTGCTGCAGATAAGGCTCACAAGCTGCATTGTAGATCGTTGTAGTTCCTTTTGCCAGAACCGCTGCCATGACGATATTTGCCGTTCCGGTTACAGACGCTTCGTCTAATAACATATCCGTTCCCGTTAAACCTTCAGTCGCTTCAACGCCATAAAAATGGTCTTCGCGGTTGTAGCGGAATTTCGCTCCGAGATTAATGAAACCTTCAAAGTGCGTATCCAATCTCCTTCTTCCAATCTTGTCACCGCCCGGTTTCGGAATATATCCTTTACCAAAACGCGCCAAAAGCGGCACAACAATCATGATCGAGCCTCTCAATGAACCGCCTTCTTTCTTGAAAGCTTCGGTTTCGAGATAACCGACATTCACTTCATCCGATTGAAAAGTATAAGAACCTTTGCCGATTTTCTCAATCTTAACGCCTAAATTCTTTAAAAGCGTGATGAGTTTATTGACATCAATAATGTTCCGGAATATTGTTAATCGTAATTTTCTCCGGCGTAAGCAAAACAGCACATAAAATCTGTAACGCTTCGTTTTTTGCGCCTTGCGGCGTAATTTCTCCTTTCAGCGCAACACCGCCTTCAATTTTAAAAGTTCCCATCTTTTTGATTTAAGATTTTAGATTACAGATTTTAGATTGAACAAAATCTAAATCCTTTATTGTTGTTTCCTGTTTTGATTCTTATGCTGGTTATTCTGCTTATTCTTGATGATTTTAGGCTTCTGACCACCGTTATTCGGAAGAATTTTATTCGTCATGCGTTTATTGGTACGCATCAAATCTGTCGTATTGAGCAATTCTTCCTCACTTCCCGTAAGGTTAAGTTTGCCTCCTGAAAGCTCATACAAATGTTCAAAAATCACATCGTCTTTCACCGTATCCTTGTTCCAGCTCAGGTATGATTTTTTCATGTGGTTGGCGATAACTTTCACCAAAGCACTTTTGAGCTCACCTTCCTCCCATTTGTTCGCCACATCAATCATATACTTGATATTGTTGCCATAAAATCGGTACTTCGGCATGCGCTGCGGATATTCGAGCGGATCCGGTTTCAATTGCAAAACTTCCCGCGACGGAATCGGATATGGCGAATCAGCATCGAGCCTGAAATCAGACATGATAAAAGATGGTCCCACAACTTATGTTGGAAATCCGGCACATCACGCAAATGCGGATTCAGGCTTCCCATCACCTGGATGATATATTTTGCCGCTTTATTACGCGTTTCGCGGTCTTCAATCTCAGTCGCCTGATTGATCAGTTTTTGCAAATGACGGCCGTATTCCGGAATAATCAAATGCGATCGTTCCGCATTGTATTCCAGTTGGTAAACCACGTCGTTCGCGTTCTCCTTGATATATTTTTCTGTCATTTTATAATGAGATTATGCCTTCGATGTTTGACAAGGCAATGTATTTTTCAATCACCGCTTCCGGACTTTCCATCCTCACATTCACCGAAACGCTGGTGTATTTGCCGGTTTTAGACTGGCTTGTTTTGATCACCGCGCCCAAATTATCGAAAGCGTCTTCCACTTCAATAATTTTCTGCTTGTCTGTCGGTACGATAAATTTGTATAAATATTCAGACGGCCATTCAGATGTAGTACTTAATTCCTCTTTCAGCCTGACGTAAAATTCTTCGGTCTTTTTGTCCATTCTAATCAAATAAACGCAAATATAGAGGAAAGATTTCAGATGGCAGATTTCAGATGGCAGATTTCAGGATTTTCTATAACTTTTCTTCATTATTTTATTTTTGAAGCTATTCCCGCTATCAGCTACTATCTTTTTCTTGCTAAAGAAGCAAGAAAAAGGATAGCCGTTGCTATCGGGGCTGGGACATCATCTCGTTAAACAACTTTAACACACAAACTGAGCCTGAAATCTGCGGTCTGCCGTCTGCTTTTTCGCTTTTCAGTACCAATATCTCAATTCTAACAATTATCTTTGCGCCTTTATTTTCAAAAAGTGCCAAAAGAAATCGTAGTCATCATCGGCGGTCCCGGAACCGGAAAAACCACCATCATCGACGGACTGACAGCAAAAGGTTATTGCTGCTATCCCGAAATCTCGCGCGAAGTCACAATGGAAGCCAAAAAACAGGGCATCGAGCAATTATTTCTCGAAAACCCGCTTTTGTTCAGCGAATTATTGCTTGAATGGCCGAAAGAGACAGTTTGTCAATGCGACAAGCGAACCGCATGACGTCGTATTCTTAGATCGTGGCATTCCTGATGTCCTGGCTTATATGCACTATATCGGCGACAGTTATCCGGCGCACTTCGACAACGCCTGCCGCGAAAATATTTATACAAAAATCTTCATCCTTCCACCCTGGGAAGAAATTTATACCAGCGATGATGCCCGTTACGAGAATTACGAACAGGCAAAACTCATCTACAACCATCTTACCGAAACTTACGGGAATTATGGCTATAACCTGATTCCGGTGCCCAAAGATTCGGTGGATAACAGGATTCTTTTTATATTAGACGAACTTAAGAAATGATTTCAGAGTTCAGATTTTAGATTTTAGATTGCCATCTGGAATCGAAATCTAAAATCTAAAATCTAAAATCTGCAATTGAATGTCAGAAGCACTAAGCATTCTCCAAAAATACTGGAAGCACGAGCAATTCCGTTCGCCGCAACAGGAAATCATCGATTCTGTTTTAAGCGGGCGCGATACTTTCGCTTTGATGCCAACCGGCGGCGGAAAATCAATCTGTTTTCAGGTGCCTGCGATGATGAAAGACGGGATTTGCCTTGTGATTTCTCCGTTGGTCGCTTTGATGAAAGACCAAGTGGCTAATTTGCAGAAAATTGACATTAAAGGAATTGCCTTAACCGGCGGCATCAATTCAGATGAGATCATTGAACTGCTTGACAACTGTCAATTCGGGAATTACAAATTCCTGTATTTATCGCCTGAACGATTGCAATCCGACTGGATTTTTGATCGATTAAAAACTTTACCGATCAATTTGATTGCAATAGACGAAGCGCATTGCGTGTCACAATGGGCCATGATTTTCGTCCGGCTTACCTCAAAATCGCCAATCTTAAAACTGCGTTTCCGAAAGTGCCGTTTCTGGCTTTGACTGCTTCGGCGACAAATCGTGTTCAGGAAGATATCATTGCGCAGTTAAAGCTTGAAAATACTGTTGTTTTCACAAAATCATTTGCGCGTGAAAATCTTGCCTACATGGTTTTTGAAACTGAAGACAAACTGCACAAAATCGAGCAGATTTTAAAGAAAAATCAGCAGCCATCGATTATTTATGTGCGCAACCGCAAATCCTGTTTTGATGTCGCTTCGCAATTGAATTCGCTCGGATTTTCAGCGACTTACTATCACGGCGGCTTACATTCCAAAGAAAAAGAAAAGAATATGGCACTCTGGATGCAAGAAAAGTTCAGGTCATTGTTGCCACAAACGCTTTCGGAATGGGTATCGATAAAGCCAACGTCAAAACTGTAATCCACATCCAATTGCCCGAAAACCTCGAAAATTATTATCAAGAAGCCGGTCGCGCCGGAAGAAATGGCGAGAAAGCTTTTGCGGTTTTGCTCACCAATTCGTCCGATGTGATGATGGCAGAAAGCCAGTTTATTTCAATTTTGCCGGATAAAAATTTTCTCACGAACGTTTATGTGAAACTTTGCAATTATTTTCAGATTGCTTACGGAGAAGGCATTGATGAGCAGTTTTCATTCAATCTGAATCAATTCTGCGCGCAGTACCAATTTCCGGTTTTGAAGACTTTTAATGCCATCCAGTTTTTAGACCGACAGGGAATTTTGACTTTATCACAGGAATTTTCAGAAAAAGTCACCGTTCAATTCATCATCGAATCGAAAGAAGTGATTCGTTATATCAGCCTGAATCCTGATGACGAAACGATAATCCTGGCGATTCTGCGCACTTATTCCGGGATTTACGAATCACCTTCAGCATTAAATCTTTCGCTCATCGCCAAAAAATCCGGGGCATCGGAAACAAAAGTCGCAGCGGTTTTACAGAAATTACAGGAACGCGCCATCATTGAATACAATACCAAAAGTAACGACGCTACTTTGGCTTTCAACGAAGTACGCGAAGACGAACGCACCATCAACCGCGTTTCCAAATATCTGGAGAAACAAAACGATTTGAAAAAATCGCAGCTTCGATCGGTTTTACATTATATCGAAGACAAAAAAACGTGTAAAAGCAAACTCATTCTGGCTTATTTCGGGAAAGTCAAAAAGAAAATTGCGGGATATGTTCTTATTGTATTACATTAAATAAAGCGGCTTCCGACAAAAAAACAATTGCTTTTGATATTTTACAATTATTGAAAACCGGCAATTATAATTCGCGGCAGATACAAAATATTACGCGGCATACGTCGGATGATGTTATCTTTGCGCTCAAACAATTGCTCGAAGACGACGCGGTTTTCGTCAAACCTAATAACCAATACAGCATCAAATCTTAATGGAAAAATTACGCATAGTTTTTATGGGAACGCCTGAATTTGCAGTCGGAATCCTTAATACGATCATCAAAAATAATTACGAAGTCGTTGGCGTCATTACGGCAGCGGACAAACCTGCGGGTCGCGGCCAAAAAATCAAATATTCTGCAGTGAAGGAATATGCATTAGAAAACAATCTGAAATTATTGCAGCCGACGAATTTAAAAGACGAAGGATTTTTATCTGAGTTGAAAGCGTTGAATGCCAATTTGCAAGTCGTAGTTGCATTCCGAATGTTGCCGAAAGCGGTTTGGGAAATGCCCAAATTCGGAACTTTTAATCTTCACGCTTCATTGTTGCCGAATTATCGCGGCGCGGCACCAATCAACTGGGCGATTATTAACGGTGAAACCAAAACCGGCGTGACGACTTTTTTATTGATGATAAAATCGATACGGGCGCGATGATTTTGAGTGCGGAAATTCCGGTTTCGGAAGATGAAAATGCAGGCGGATTACACGACAGGTTGATGGAATTGGGCAGCAAAACCGTGGTTGAAACGCTGGATCTGATTGCAAACGGAAATGTCGATACGACAATTCAGAAAGATTCAGCCGACATCAAAACCGCTTACAAACTTAACCGCGACAATTGCAAAATCGACTGGACAAAACCGGGAAAGGAGATACACAATTTAATTCGCGGGCTTTCACCTTATCCTGCGGCCTGGTGCTTTTTCAATGATAATGGGCAGGAATGGAATGTGAAGATTTATGAGGCAAAATTCACTTCAGAAAATCAGGATGAAACTCCAGGAAAAATGATCACCACTAAAAAGGAAATGAAAATTGCTGTGAAAGACGGATTCATGCAAATCCTTTCGCTTCAATTTCCGGGAAAGAAAAAAATGACAACTGCCGAATTGCTGAACGGAATTCAATTTTCTGAAGGCGCTAATGTTTCTTAACCCTGCGTCATTACTGATTTGAGCGCAAATTCATAAAATCCAACTTACTTTATCAACAAATAATTCAAGTTATCAACAAAAAATACAAAAAGCGTCGAAAACGCTTGCGCAGTAAGGAATTCCTCCTAAATTTGTTATATTAACGTAATGTTTAACCAACAATTAATAACTATTATTATGAACAAATCAGAATTAATCGATGCTATTGCTGCAGATTCAGGAATTTCAAAAGCGGCTGCAAAACTAGCTTTAGAGTCATTTTTAAACAATGTAGGTGCTACTTTGAAAAAAGGAGGAAGAGTATCTTTGGTAGGTTTCGGATCTTGGTCTGTATCTGACAGAGCTGCAAGAGACGGAAGAAATCCACAGACTGGTGCTACAATTAAAATTGCTGCTAAAAAAGTAGTTAAATTTAAAGCTGGAGCTGAATTAGAAGGCGGAATGAACTAATTTATTTAGCTGATATAAAATCAAAGTCTCCCTAGCCGGAGACTTTTTTTTTGCCTAAAACGACACAAAATGTTAGGTCGTTAAAATTTATTTCGTTAAATTTATTAAAATTTCAGGAAAATGATAACAGACAAACTTAAAAAAGGCAACCTGTTAATAGCAGAACCTTCGATAATTGGCGACCTTTCATTCAACCGGTCTGTGATTTTATTAGCCGACCACAACGAAGAAGGCTCTGTAGGATTTATCATTAACAAACCATTGAAGTATACTATCAACGACCTGATTCCTGAAATTTCCGCTCGATTTAAAATCTACAATGGCTGGGCCTGTTGAGCAGGACAATCTTTATTTCATCCACAATATTCCTGAACTGATTCCTGACAGCATTGAAATTTCCAACGGCATTTATTGGGGCGGTGATTTTGAATCGACTAAAGATCTGATCAATCAGGGCGAAATCGGAAAAAACAATATCCGTTTCTTTTTAGGCTATACCGGTTGGGCGGCGGAACAGCTTGAAAATGAGATGAACTCCAATTCCTGGATCATCACTAAAAATTCTTATGAAAACCGGATCATCGGAAAATCGACAACCCATTTCTGGAAAGAAAAAATTATGGAATTGGGTGGTGATTATGTGATTTGGTCGAATGCGCCGGAGAATCCGATTCTGAATTAACCCAATCTTACCAAAGTATTTAACTTTTGCAGTAATTCTTCAGACAATTTCGTGCCGAATTCTTTTTTGCGGTATTTCGTGATTGGCTGTATTCCTTTGATGACATTGGTAATAAACAACTCGTCAGCTTTTTGAAGGTCGAATGGCGAAATGATTTCTTCAACTACCTCAAAGCCTTTCTAACTTTCGCGCAAGCGTTAGCATTTGCTTTCTCATGATGCCGTTGAGACAACCTTCACTTAGCGGTGGCGTTATGAGCTTATTTCCAATTAACATGAATAAATTGCCATTCAGGGCTTCGATGACGTTTTTGCTGTCGTTGATCAGAAGGCAATTTTGCAGATCATTTTCTTTTGCGAAAATACTTCCGGTGATGTTGATGATTTTGTTGGTTGATTTTATTGAGGACAATAATTGTCTGGTTACATAGAAATCTTTGTACAAATCGACTTCGTAATTTCCGGTTTCGAAGTGGTACAGTTGATCGGGTAATTCAGCTATATTAATAAGGTAGGAAATTTTGTTGGTTTCGGGAAGATAGAATCCGCCGTCGTTTCTGTAAACTGTAAAACGGATACGCGAAGAAGCGGTAAGATTGACAGATTTAGCAAGTGACAGGATTTGTTCTTCGAGGAATTCCATCGTAAAGGTCATAGGGATTTCCATCCTGACAATCCGCATCGACGACATCAACCGGAAATAGTGATCTTCGAAAAAGAGGATTTTGCCATCGACTATTTTTAAGGTTTCGAAAACGCCGTCGCCATAAAGGAAAGCGCGGTTGTTTGTCAATATATTTTCGTCTGCCGAAATCGTTCCGTTAAAATTGATCATAAAAAAAAGCCCTGTTGAATTCAGGGCAAATATAAGTCGAATAAATAAATTTTATACGGAACCGATGACATGTTTCAGGTCGGAAATCTGGTTTTCCCAAAGCTGTGCGGCTTCGTCGAGTTCGTCTTCGGCGCATAATCGATTACCATTAAAGAAACATCTTTTGTGATTTCGTCTTCGAGGATTCTGAGTTCGAAAAAATAGTCGGTATCGGCATTATTGAAGTCGATCCAGCGGAATTTAATCTTCTCGCCGGTTTTTTTAGAAGCGACACGTGCTTTTTCTTCGGAATCATTCCAGATGAAAGTAAAATATTCGCCCCGTGAATTGACATTATCTGCAAACCATTCAGAAAGACCTGAAGGCGTTGATATATACTGATATAAGAGTTGGGGGAAGAATTTATCGGAAATTCTAATTCATATTTTACTTTAACTTCCATTGCGATTTGGTTAATTTTTTGGAAATATATAGAATAATATTCAATAAAAAAGCATTTTGAAAAATAAAATTTTTTCTCAGGATTAATTTGCAGCCTATGAATTTAGTTTTATATTTGCACCCGCGTTCAAGAACGCATATAACCGAAATTTGGCGAGGTAGCTCAGTCGGTTAGAGCGCAGGATTCATAACCCTGAGGTCACGGGTTCAACTCCCGTCCTCGCTACAAGTAAAAATAAAGGCTTTCAGAGATATTCTGAGAGCCTTTTTTGATTGGGTACAACATAGGTACAACATTAAAGCTACGATGAAAAATACTACTTAGATTTTTCAAAAACATTAAATGGAATCGCCGCTGAAACTTTGACAACAAATTTATTCCAAGCATTTTCACTATACTTTGCATTTTCAAAACCGCCATTAATTGTAAACGTAGCGGCACTAAAGAGTTTGTCTTTTGCTAGGCGAATAATCGGGCCAAATAGTATTGAGTAATTTCTTTCAAAATTATATTCATTATCGCCATAGGCAGTTGTAAAGTTTATCTTAGTATTGAGCCCGAATTTTTGATCAAAAGCAAAAAGATCAGCAAAATATAGGCCATAGTCAACTGTAAGTACCGGTGCATGAATATCAGAATACTTAGCAAAGTGTTTAACCGCGCTATTTTCAGTATAGTATAACGAATAGTTGTTCTCTCCAGGTATAGTTGAAACTTTTATCTTTTTATCAACTAAATCAACATTATCAAGAATACTCATACGATTAAATCGTCCGTAAATCTGGAGAATAGAAAAGTTTTTTAAGCGACCTTTAAAAATAATACCCTTTAAATGCCAATTCCAGTTAACATCTATTGAACCTTTGGAAACAGAACTATATTTTTTATGGATGTCATCTAACATTATTGAATCATTTAAAATCGCAAATGAACTATTGTTATAACTTAAAGCTAAGTTCAACCACTGAATATTATATCCATGATATGCTCTCGCCGGATCGTCGGTCTTGCCATAGCCGCTTTTAATTTTTGTTAAAAGTTGAAAGACATTGCTAAGTTCGTCGTTTAAAGCCTTTAATTGTGTTTCGTCCAATGTTACGCCACTATCCTCATTTAATAATTGTTTATATTTCTCATACTCTTTTTTAAAATATTCAGCTCGTAACTTATTAGCTTCCGAAGCATTTTCATTATCCCAATATCCCTTCTTAGCAGTTATTCTTAAAGCCACACCTGCTTTTAAAGTTATATCATTCGACCATTTCCCTTTCTGGTAGTATGTGTAATTATTATCTTTACTTTTTAAACTTACTCCACCGTCAAATAATGTATTTTCATTGATTAAAGCTGTACCATTAATACTAAAAATCCCTTTGTTATTATCTTGCGAATAAGAAAACGCAGATCCATTTGCTATTGCATCCGTCTTCCCTAATACAACCGTACTAAAAACTCTTTTGAAAACTTCTGCAAAAGATGCATTATCGTTAGGCTTTTGAAAGCCCGGGCTATACGGATCACGCTGATTAATTTCAGCTTGCAAAATAGATTTAAGGATATTTAACCTAGATCGTATCTCTTCCTGGGTTTGAGCAACTGTAATTTTAGGGAACGCAAAAATAACGGCCAATATTATTATTTTTTTCATGATGTATAAGTTTAAGGTTCAGTCAAATATAAAAACTTTTATCTGCCGTCCATAGAGTATAAATACCTGATTTATGGTCTGCGAAAATTCGCAGACCATAAATTAGCGTTGTCTTAACTTGGCATCAACCCCTCATCAGCCAGTGATGCATGTCGACTATTTGTTATAAGAATGTGGTCAAGGATTTTAATGTCAAGAATCTTACCAGCTTCTGCAAACTTTCGTGTCAACCATTTATCGTTGTCACTGAATGTCGTATTTCCTGAAGGATGATTATGCGCCAGTATCATACTTGTCGCCCGGGCTTTCAATGCGGCAGCGAAAGCTAAACGCAAATCAACCATACACGAATTAATGCTGCCTGTTGCTATTGTAGAAACACATAGGCAAGTATTCGCATTATCCAAGAGCATGATGCTGAATTGCTCCTGCATCTCTATTTTATTCATATCCCAGCTTTCATAGAAAATCTCGTAGGCATCGATTGAAGATTTGATTTTTGGTCGATCCGTAAGCTGTAAATCGCTTTTGTAAACCAATTCCACTTCTGCAACTTTTTTTGTGAAGTCCATATTGTGTGACACCATTTTTACTTTCCTTTGATTTTGGGTTTCAGGTTGGAGGAGAGATTGTGGATGATAACTTCGTTTGCCTTTGCGTTGCCATTTCTTGCGACGGTATAAGTCGTCTTTACCTTTTCGATGGCAAAGTCCTTGAAGATTTCATGGACAGGTTTGACATCGTTTAATGAGAGAATGAATTTACCCTCAATTCCTCTAAGAATTGCTGCAAGACGGTCAAAGTCTGCCTTGTCAAACATATTCTTGCCGTAGTCGTTTTCATGCCCATAGTAGGGCGGGTCTAAGTAGAACAATGTATATTTCTTGTCATACTTTTCGATGAAATCGGCATAATGCAGACATTCAATTGAAACCCCTGTAAGTCTTTCGTGCAGTTCGGCAAGCGTTGCGCGTAGTTTTACGATGTTGAATCTTGCAGACGCAGAGCTGTCGACACCAAAACTACGACCCATACCGCCGAAGCTTGCTTTTAGGATGTACAGAAACCTCGCCGCGCGTTCAATGTCGGTAAGCAGTTTAGGATTGGTATTTGTTAACCGCTGAAATTCAGCACGACTTGTCAATTGCCATTGAAACATATCGAGAAGACAATTGATGTGCTTTTGCAGTATGCGGAAAAGGTTAATAACATCTTGATTGTAATCGTTGATAACTTCAGCCTTGGATTTGTTCGATCTTCGTAGAAAGATTCCGCCCATGCCTACAAAAGGCTCTGCGTAACATTTATGGTCAATTTCGTCGATGATGGACAAAATCGTTGGCGCAAGCCTGCTTTTGCCACCCAACCAGGGCGCGGGTGGTTTCACCGGCTTCACTTCCATTTTTTTAAATTGCATGCTTTTACCTTTCTGTTTTGCGTTATTCCGATTTCGGGTCTAGTTTTAGTTTGTGCATGTGCCAGGCATTGACATCTTTGTGAGGAGCATAGGTCTTGTTCTTGCGCTGAAAGGCAAGGTTGCATTCCTGGGCAATGCTTTTGAGTCGTTCCTCTGCCTTTTTCCCTGCCGTATCATTATCCATCCATGAGTTCAATTTTTTATAAGGATTGGTTTTGATGTAGGTGATGGCTTGCTCCAGACGATTGACGGTATTGAGGATAATGGCATCGCCTTTGAGCTCTTTGTCCTTCGCATTCTCGACGGCAGACAAGAAATCAAATGCTCCTTCGAAGACGTGTATTTCAGTTGCCGGGTTTTTTGCGGCGCGAAAGAATGAGAGGCTTTTTGAGCCGATACAGCCCTTGAAAGCCGCATTGCGCAATTCGTGTCCCTCATCAACATTTTCAAGGCTTAAAGCGTAAAATGTCTTTCCTGTATTGCCGTTGAATATCCGTGCTTCCTTCAGGTACCGCTTGGCGATTTCCATTGAAATTCCCCGCGAGGTCAAATAATGCTCAAGCCCCTTGCTGTGAATCTCTGAGACTTTTTTCAAGGTAAAGCCTTTTGACGGATCGCTTGGTTCTTCGATTCTGACATGGCTTGGTGCAAATCCCATATTTTCACACCAGCGAAGTCCGTCTTTGGGCTTATCGTCTTCACCGGTATGTTTCAGCCAAGCGAGTACAAAGTCGAAAGCTTTGCCGCCTCGCTTTGCCGTTTCTCCGTGGTCATACCAAACATTTCTGAAAGTGTTCACTTTGAAGCTGGCAGTCTTTTCCTGACGAAACGGTGATTTGTATGCAAGTTCGCTACCCTTTTGCTCTTCCGGCACAAATCCAAGTTTTTGCAAGATTTCAGGCATAGGTATGGCGTTGGCTTGTTCTATGTTCATAGGACACCTTCATTTTGGGTTTAATTTTTTTTAAGCTTTAGGGAGTCAATTGTTCTGAGAGCCAGGCATCCAGTACGGATTGCCAATAATAGACACGACCGCCGATCTTCACAGGCTTGAAGTCATATTTCTTGGTACAGTCCCAGACGGACATAGAGCCGCTGGAAACGCCAATATATCTGGCGGCAAGCTTTCGATTCATGAGCCGGTCATTCTTTTTAGTCTGGAGGGGAGATTGCTCAAGGATATCACTTGAAGTGTCAGGCATCTATACATGGTTCTCCTTATCAACTTTTGATTGCATTGTCACAGCATCGCGACGGAGATTTATATAGCTCGGAATTTAAAAATCCAATGATTTCTTGTTTTTCATTAACGAATTTTAATGACTGTAAAATTTTGTAATCAACTGTTAGTTGAATGGATAAAGAAATGACTATTTGTATTCAAAAAAGCGCATTAACTGCGCTTTTTCTTTTCTTCGACTAACACTCTATCCAAATAATCAGCCCATTCCTGCATCATTTCCTGACGCTTCTTTAAAAACTGGGAACGGTCATAAGCTGCACCCAGCGGCCTGCCGGTTTATGGGCTAATTGCATCTCAATCACATCGGGCGCGTAATCCAGTTTCTCCCTGATAGTCGTTCGGGCAAGGGCGCGGAAACCGTGCGCGGTCATTCTCCCCTGAAACCCCAACTTTACAAGCGCAACACAGACAGTGTTTTCGCTCATAGGTCTTGACTGGTTATTTTGGCCTGGAAATACATAGCCAGATTTAAAATGACCTGTTTCTTCTTTCTGTTCTTTCAAGACATTTATTGATTGTTTAGAAAGAGGAACGATATGAGCCTTTCTGGATTTCATCCGTTCAGCCGGTATCAGCCATTCCTTATTTTCCAAATCGAATTCGTCCCAGACGGCTTGACGGATTTCACCTGGCCGGACAAAGGTCAGCATCGATAATTTTATGGCCCGGCGTGTCAGGGCAAACAGACGGGCATCGTTCTTATCCAATGCCATCAATAAATCGGGGATTTCGCTTGGTTCCAAAGCCGCAAAATGCTTTCGCTTGCGGGCAGTCAACGCTCCTTGTAAATCCCTTGCAGGATTATATTCGCATTTGCCTGCATTCACTCCATATTGGAATACCTGACTGCATAAATTCCTAATGCGCCTTGCAATATCATAAGCACCCCGATTTTCTATTTTGGTCAGCACCTCTAAAATGTCAGGTGCCTTCAGTTTGGATATGGGTCGAGTTCCGATAAAGGGAAATACGTCTTTTCCAAATTATGCAATACTTCGGCATGATAGCGCTCACTAAGGCGTCCTTTTTGCTTTGCGTGCCATTCAAGCGCCATGGGGATGAAACTATTGGCAGCATCACGTTCGGCCTGCTTACGCCCGTCACGACGTGCATCGGAAGGGTCGATATTCTGTTTGAGCTTTATCTTTGCGGCATCGCGCCCGTTTCGGGCTTCTGCCAAAGTCGTCAATGGGTAAGCGCCAAGGGATAAGCGTTTTTCTTTTTTCAGGTAGCGGTACTTGACCCGCCACAGCTTTGAGCCATTTGGCATAATTTCAAGATAAAGACCACCGGAGTCGGCAAGCTTGTATGGCTTCTCTTTTGGTTTTGCGCTTTTACAGGTCGTGTCAGACAGGCTCATTCAATGCCCCCATGTTCAGGTTGTTGCCCCCATAATCGCCCCCAAAAACGGTGAATTTAAGTTTTTTAAGACGAATGGGCGTAAATGAATAAAACCCGAAAAAGCCTGATTTTGCAAGTTTTTTCGGGTTTTATTAATGATTGAGAATGCTTATCAAGGGAATTGTGGCGGAGACGGTGGCGGTCATTTCATCTACTTAAGTAATTGAATTAAAATATAATTTAAATTCTTAGAATTGTTAGTGCCCCCAAATTTGCCCCCAGAAACATACTCCTTAAGCAACTAAAATATCCCGTTATAATTAATTAAATGTAATAAATTATCCCTTACAGAACCATCATGGTTTGTTCTAAGATACTTTGGCGTATCATTTACTACATGAATTTCAGATCCTGGAATCCATCCTGTCCCAGAATAATTCCAAACTAAGGTTTTTACGTTATTTAATTCATTTGACACAAGCGAAAATGTATTAGCTTTGGAAGTCTTTTTCGCCTCCCAAAATGAGTATCCACCCCCATTATTTAGTCTTGCTTCATGAACAGCATAATCAGTCACTACACCGTGTGTATCAGTCCAAAAACCTGATATAAAAAAATAATTCATTTGTTTTACTTTTGTTATTTAAGAAATTTGATTTAACCATTTTGAATATGCCAAAACATCGATCATCGGAACCGTACCTCTAAACTGCAATTCAGAAATGAGTTTAAAAAGAAACGACGTAGCAGGTTTACCTCCTGAAGCAAATTGATATGAATTTGTTGGCATGGATTCCTGATAAAAAAAACCATGTGCCGCCACGCATCCCATATTTATGTTTGTTGCAGCGCTAAGAGCGGTTTTTAATGGATTGCCAAATGCCGGTTTCCAATCGCACTCAAATGTTAAGATGCCACCTATAATATGATGTGGTGCTTTTGCAGGAAATGTTCCCCCTGCGTGTGGAATCGGCAGACTTGTACGAACTAATGACGATACTGAAGCTACTTTATCGCTGGCATACTTAATATACTCTGCAGTCAATGTTTGCTTTGCTTCAAAGACCGCATATACACTTTCAGCAGGAACAATTTTCTCATTTTTATAATTGAAAATGAAAGGAGAATATTGCCTGTCAAAAATAATCACATCCATCTGTTGGCTAAAGTTTCCTTGGCTGTCAACCACAAAACCATTACATACTTGATACCTTTTCGGCAAGTACGATTCAAAAAGTTGTAGCCAGATAGTTTCACTAACGTCTCCTTTTGTTCCAGGATGCGAGAATGATTTTCGCGCTATTTCTAATTGCTGATGAATCTCATCATGGAGACTCTCTAATAAAGTTGATAATGACCAGTCTGACATAATTAGTTTTCGTTAAATGGTGGTGTTGGAACAAGTGACTTAGCTATATTGACAGCACTTTCGTCTGTGACTGCCTTTTCAGGGAAAGCATCCAGTACAATCGACGGTATTAGACGCTGCATTAAATCCGAATATGTTGCACCATATTTTCGTCCATCTTTTGCCCCTGTGAGATCGACTATTGTAGCAATTGACTCCTCGTTAAGACCTAACTCTTTTAGTGGTTGATTTAGAACTGCTGCTCTCTGCTCTACATTTGGTCGTTCGAAAATAAATATCTCAGCAGCACGTCTTTTAATTGCAGGGTCAAGGGAATCTGGACGATTTGTGCACATAATCACCGCAGCGGGAAATTTCCCATTAGCGAGGCTGTCAATACCTCTTATAAAAGCATTGACGCCGGCTTTATCCTCATGGTGCATTTGACTATTTTCTCTGGACTGCGCTAGGGCATCAGCTTCATCAACCAAAAGAATAACAGCGCCATTAGACTTTGCATCATCGTTCTTTAATTTTTTTGCTTTTTCAACCGTATAATCAAAAGCCGCTGAAACTAATTGCGTCATTTCGCCAACCATCCCCTTACCGCGGGTTGATAAACTTAGCGGCAATAGCTCAATGGCAATTTTTTCTTGTCGCGCAACGGCATCACCAATTGTATATGCCAATTCAGACTTACCAGCACCAACATCACCTGCTAAAATAATAAGCGGCGGCCTGCGCAGTACAGCATTAAATACATTGTTTGCGTCAGGATGATATTTCTGCGTCCAAGTCTTTATGGCAGCTGAATTTATTAGCAAGCCTAGTATTTTTGCAAGCCTGACTTTTTTATTGTCAAGGCCAACTAACAGGTCATAACGACTTTTATAATCGACATCAGGATATGTAATCGTTTGTTCGAATAATTCTGAGAATGAAGGTTTATGATTTTCCATGTCTTAATAAGATTTTACGATTGCACGCTCTAAAGCCCTGCCTCCTGATGAATATGTTTTGTCTGTACTCATGTAACCCGTAACACCAGGCTCAGTTCCAGTTCCCCTTTGGAATGGAAGCGTCCTTTTGAATTTGTCTTTTTCATCTTGTGAAACATTAGAATATTTACTGCTATGGGTTAAAAAGATGTAAATGATGCACCGGAAATGTTTGCGCCTGCTTTAATACGTCCTGGTCGTCATCTGCTCCATACATGTTTTGCAGGTCTCTTGCAGTATATTGTAAAGAAGGCTCAATCCATTTGCCATCTTTTTGAAAGCCGTAAGTAACTTTCTCAAGATAGCCATTTTTAAGGTATTCGATTAATTCTCCTTCGTAATCTGAAATACTGGAATCGGATGGGTAGCCGTAGAACCTTTGAATTCTTTTTAAATCTGTTGCCACTTTCGACGCTAAGTGTCTCGCATGCGTCACTGTGAAAGTCTGTGTATTCGAATTTGTAAAACTTGAACTCATGATAATTATATTTGAAATGTTGTACCAAAAACCTTTTGCCAGTAGTAAACCGTTTTCTCCTTATTAGTCGCAGCGAGCGCTGCATCAATCGCATCGCCCGCATCAAGGGCAGCGTCTGCAATCATTGCCGCTTGTGCCGAAGTGTACAATTTAGCCGCATTATTGTTCGGATTGACCGGATCAATAACTTTTACCGGTTCGCTAAACGTCGGCAATTTTGACTTTGAATAATAATCTTCAAAGTAAATAAGCTCTCGCAAATCAGATTGTGCGAGATAAGAAAAGAAGTGCTGCAAGCCCTCCGGATAATCCCGGAAATCCTTCCCTTCATCAATCAGTTTACACATCACCAGTTCCACCATAAAAGACTTGAAGCGGAAACCGCTACGTTCAGATTTCATGTGCCTTACCCAATATTTAGCGAGCCTGATTACTTGGGCAAAATGCGTATCTTGTAGCTTTTTACGGTTCCGGATAAATTCTAAATGCCTAGGAATACATGTCTCTAAAAACGAACCGTCTTCCTGGCTTACTAAATTTCCATACCAATCAGGATCACCACTATATAATATCGGAACGATATCCACATCCAATCCTGATCCTTTAAAGTTAACCGTCACACAATAGGTTTTCGGCTGAACCTGATCGGGTGTAAAATTCGGAAAAGCCTTTCTTAGTTTTTCGGCCAGATAATCTATTAATGCGCTAATGTCCTTTGGGACATCTGAGCCACTTATATAGCATGCTACATCAATATCATTAAGCGATTTTAGTGCAGTTCCTTTTGCTAAACTTCCTGAAAGTAGCATTTTTTTCAAGGTAAAGTCAGGATGCTCTGCGAGATATCCGGTTAATTTCTCTCTTAATCTACCTGCTTGGGCACGGTATTCGTCAGCCTTGTCTTTCGGAAGGTTGACTCGGTCTTTTGCAAACTGGGCAATCTCGTTATGCCCTACATGTTCTCTTGCCATTTAAATGAATTTTGTCAAACAATGGTAACCATTGAATGGAATTAATAATAAATAATTTGATACAGTTTAAAGCGCACAGAGTACGCATTAAACTACAATCCAAATGAAGAAATAATATTTCCTCAGAAAAAAAATGTGGAATAATTAGGTAATAAGAAGAATTCTTATACTTTTGCAGAAGGAATCTTAAGGGGCTCAACCATTAATTCCTTCTGACCGGAGCTTCAATTCCATTAGCTTCGGTTTTTTTATTTTTGTAATAAACATTTTAACAATTACACTTTTCAACAAAGTGGATTCTTCAATCAGTCCTATGAAGTCTTAGGTGGGACTGGTAAAATTATAGGTTTAAATTCTTACAATATAATTTATTCTTGTAAGTTATAAACAATTTAATTAACAATTTTGCGCAATTGCTTTAACCTATCTATAATTCTACTTTTTAGATTACATTCTTTGGCGTATTTAATATCCCTAACTAAAAAAAGCTGTCCCTAGGAACAGCTTAAATAAGATGCTTTTTTATATTTTATAATAACGCTATTGTTACGCTTAAGTTTAGACTAATCGTTTTTGTTAGCCTCTTTAGCAAATTTTTCTCTAATTAACTTTAATAAATCTATCGCATAACCTTTGGCTTTCTGTAGGAAAGTTCTTCTTGCACCTTCTCGTTCTTAACCATCTCTTTAATCGTTAAACGAGATTCGCAAGATGTTTTGAATTGCCATGGTGATTAAGGGCTGATATGAAACCTCATTCCTTGACGCTCATGGATTGGCACTAAGAAATCTTGAATCCATGGCATTATATCTTGAGATGGATGTTTAAATCCGTTGTTTAGTCCATAATTAACAAATAAGACATTGTAAGGACGTTGGACAAGGTTAAAAAATTCCTCGCCAGAGTTATGGCGTGATCCGTGATGCGGAATTTGCGTCAACCAATTTTTCCCTAGGAAATTTTGATACTTAAGTCGAAAAACTGAAACATCAGTTGGATTCAACAAAGCTATGTCTGACGTCAATAACACATTTGGAAATCCAAAATAATCTAAATCACCATGATAACCGCTATATCTATAGCCTTTCCACGAATGACTTACAAGAGTATTAGCGTGTGACTTAAAATGATATATGTTATCGACTCTACACATAAACCAAGAGTCTGGGTGACCACTCATTCGGCACAGCGCGGGTTTGTTTAAGTGCAATAAGCAAAGTGCCGTGATATTTAAATTATCTACAACAATATTACGCGATAGGTATTTAGATTTGGCTTTATTAAATATTTCACGTATAGGAGGGGCATTTCTGATCCCACGTATGCAAGTCAAGATTTCATCTAATGTACTTTTCTCGCTTAGTCCATATTTCTTAAGGAACAGCTTGGTAACTTCTTTATAAAAAGCATCTTCATCCGGTTTGGCCGCTAATGACTTTTTGTAAAACAAGAAGTCCATTAAGTAATCATGACTTTGAATCGTCTTTCCTTTACTACTATCTTTAACTTTAAACAATGATGCTGCAGTTTTACTTAGTCGTAAGTTTGATAAATCCTGTCGGTTCCAATATTAATTTTCCGTCGTATTCGAAATCGATTCTTTCTTTATCTTTATTAAAATCCGATCTTTCAAAATCGCCCTCTTCGCTGGGCAATATTGGATCGGGATCATCTTGAACAAAAAATACTTCTGAATCCCCATCAAGATATTCGTTTAAAGTTTCTATAGGGTCAATCATTAACCGCAAAGTAAAATCAAGTGACGGTCTGTAACCTCGACTTACAAGTAAAGTACGCGCGATTAAATAAAGCCTTTGTTCAAAAGTCAGAAAGGGCATAACTAGACGACGAACGGTGACGCCTTGTAATAGTTCATCTATTCCGCTCACATGATCATTATCAAAATGAGAAATGACCAACAAATCTAAGCCGTAAGTAACAATTTCACGTTCTGACCTAAATCTTTCGATTTCCCTGCTTAAATCACTGGGATTTTTACTACCGCAATCGAAGACCATATCAAATCGGCTGCCCCGTAGCTCTAGGAAACCGGAATAAAACAAACCTTGTCCAATCGGATGAATTGTAAACTGCTGTAGCATGTTAATCTTCTTTAGGATTCTTTTCCTTTAATTGTGCTTTAGCAAAAAGGACAGAGATCAATTCTTCAATCTTCTGCATAACCTGATGCGTTCCGACACCGACGAGAAAACCGACGGCTATGAGCGTATAATAAGATTTTAAATTGTCGCCCGTTAGCTTCTGCCCACTCATCAAATCGCTTTTGACTAAGCAAAGCGTAATCAATGCGAGGACACCGCTTTGCAATGGTCGAAAAAGATACCAGAAGAACCACGTCATGATATCAAATCTTACAGTTGGTTCTGGCTTTGCAGCGTCTGCTAAATGTTGGTAAATACCACGCAGGCAATAAAAACTTCCGCCAAGAGCACCTGCAAAAAACATTGTATAAGTAACCTTCTCATTTACCTGTAATTCAGTCAAATCGACTAATGTACTTTTAAGGCTTGGGAAAGAACCTGTAAAAATCCAAAGACTTGAAAAAATAAATAAAGTCAAATTATAAACAATTACTACACCCAGCAGCAATTGTTCGTTACGCGTTAGCTTATTCATTTACAAAACAATTTTCTATCTTTAATCCGTTGCGATTCGTTATAATCCTTGTACCACCAACTTTGTTCGGCCGTCGGTGCGGCAGGCTTCAGGTAAAGTTTACCCTCTCCTCTATCTAACGCTTTTTGCCGACTGTCGCGCCATTCATAATGATCAAACATTGTAACGGCCTGAATCATATACGACACGGCAATTTTTCGGTCACGGAAAACCCATAAATTTTCTGCATTATCGCGGTCTGCCGCATTTGAAAAGTTGTACGAACCTGTATATACACGCGCATCTTCCGTATCAAAATCAATTACCACAAATTTATGGTGCATCCTGATACCGCCACCTCCTGAAACTTCCTTTTTAAATGGTTGAGGCACATTTTTCAATAAGGTTGCGGGATAGGCGACGGGCGCATTTGCGTCTGGTTTCTTAATATCAAGTCCGTCTACACCTTTGTCAGAGATACCATAGACAAATCGATCATTTTGAGACGTTATATTAACGATTGACTTTTTTATTGGCCTTTCGGTTTGATAAAGGAAAGCCAAAGAGAACATCAGACTTGATTTAGTTTTTAAAATATCTTCAGCAATTAAATCTAAGCAGGCATTTGTGGCATTATGAGGAGAGAATGTAACTTTCCCATCAATACCTTGAATATCTAACGATTTCCAATCCGCACTGTCAGTCGCAGAAAAAGCATTTTTATCATCAGGTGAATTCCAAAGATCATCAAACGCCTTGAAGAAAATATCTACCGGTGCGGCTCCGTTGACTATTATAGCATTATTGTTCTGCACAAAAAAACCACGCCACGAAAAATTTGTAGAACCACCGAGCACTACATTTTTAACCCCCTTAACTGCGATAAATTTACTATGCTGTAATCCGCCTGCTTTCTGACGCTGCACATGAGCTCCTGAAGTGACGAGCCGGGCTGCCGCATGACTCTCGGCTGAAGTCGGTTTCCCATGCTTATCAGAGGTATCTATTATAATTTTTAATCTTGAGCCAAATTGCTCGAGTACATTCACCATTTCAGGTAAATCCAAATCATATGCAGCCACTCGCACTTCGGCGTGAGTATCATTCAACGCCTCTTGCAGCATCTCGTTGATTACTTGACGGGCTTCATAGCCCATCCACTCCAACGCGTCTTTTTGCAAAAGGTTCGGCGATATATATTTTAGAGGGTCTTTACCTCTTGTAGGCAGTATATTTCCTGATTTCCCATCTTTATTAAATCGGTCTGCAAAGGCCTGTGATGCTACAAAACCTCTGGTAAAAGCAATGTTTAATAGACCTGAATAAGTTTCATCGCCAAGCGCAATTTGTGCAAGCTGTGATTCTCCGTAACCTAACACACCGTGATCATCCATGTAGACGTCGGTTACCCGATAAGTATACAAACCTACTTTTTCAGGGTGATAAGGGAAATGCGCCCATCGGAATTTTTGAATCGGCGATTGTTTTGATGAGTAGATGTTTGGATTGACTGAACCATCATTTGCCAAAAAGGACAGCCGATTTTTTAGAGGATAAAAAACTGAACTTCCTGGCTCACAATATTCAATGGCAAAGCCAACAAAATTCAATGGTGGCGTGGTAGCATTCCAATTCATTGCAAGGAGAACCATATTTTCTCCTCTATAAAGCTTAAGCTTAAAAGGCGCCGCGGCATTAGTTCCATATGCCTCGAAATTATTTGCGATGCTCATAAAGTCAGTTTTAATATAAAGTCATGTTAATTTGAAAACGACATTATAATTATACTAATTCGAAAAGTATAATTTAAGAATCGCAGCAAGTCGTAAGCCTCCCTTTAATACCTGTTTTTCAACCAGCGGGGCAGCTTTGTCTATGTATGCCTGATTAATGTTGGCTTCTGTTCCTTTAAGTTTGTAGTCATAGACAATTGCATCTAAGTTTTTTCTTGAATCATTAGCCCAGGCTACAACATCAATTTTTTGAATATCTGAAACTTCATTCGGACTATATGTGTTTCCGCTTAAAATTGCATCGAGTCTTATTCCCTTTTTTGATATAATTTCCGAGTCCCATACTGCATGTAGATTAGTTTTCTTTCCGAAAAAGTCTGCTTTTATGTCGTTTCCACCATGGTCACCGCTATATCCTACATGTAGGGGTTGGTGTAAATCTCCTATTAAATGAAAGAGCATCATTAACTCTATTTTAATATTTTCTTTGGTCATTCTCTCTTTGTGTTCAAAATCTTTAAGTATAGTCTTTAAGATTTTGATAATGTTTTTTTCATTCGTTTCGGAGGCTGGAGTTCCTTTAGCAAAATCTGCATAATGATAGGGCTTCATGTAATCATATGTGTGATTGCTTTTAATCTTGTCCATCCAATTAGCTGCATCTTCAATCGAAACATCTCCAAGGTATTCTAAAACGTTTTTCTTAGTAGTTTCATCTAAATAATTGAATGCGACTTCGGCGACCATACCGTGACCTTTTGGTTCCCGAAGGCTGAGCTTTTGAAGTTGAATTTAAGTTCGGTAATAGCATCAGTAAAATAATTGCGTACTTCATGACATAAGGTTTTAGGGTTAGTAGAATATAGTCGTCGTGAAAATATTTCACATTTAACTAATTCAAAATTAATCAACTAGAACAATATTTAAGCACGTAGAAATACCTGTTTTTCAATTTTAGCGAATATTTATTTTTTAAATCTCATTTTATAAATCAGATTAGTGAATTTAAAAATTACATAGTCTGAAATTGTTATTATTTTTTTATATTAAAATCCAATTATTCATTAGTCTCCGTTTATACCTAGTCGCTTCTAGTTATTTAAAAAAATCACATTAAATTTTAAAATTCTTATAAATTAATTCGTTTTTTGGTACATCATTTGATACTGATAAACAGAATATAACGATATATTTTCTGTTTTAAACGCATATCTTAAAAAGTTTGTCTGCACTTAAATACAGTACATCACGGATAGTCTGGCATTAGCATTTATTTAGTCTTTTTTATATATTAAACAACATTACCAAACGAGAATTTTTTTAACCCTTAATAATTACTATCATGAAAAAAATTACTTTAATTTTATTTATTGCATTTTGCGTGAATTGTTTCTCGCAAGACCAACAATGGTTATGGGCCAAACCCATCCTTGGCAGCGAAGGTAACGAAACTGACAAAGCTATGGCTGTCGCTACCGACGCGAACAACAACATATTTGTTGTAGGTCAATTTACCAGCAACACACTGACTTTTCCCGGATATGATTACGATTTGACCAATACTTTTCCAATAAACACTTTTGAAAGTTTTGTCGCGAAATACGACACTTCGGGAAACATAATCTGGGCAAAGAAGATTTCTGGATCAGGCGCCGAAAAGGCAAGCTGCATCGCAGTTGATTCTGTTGGAAACTTTTATGTCGCAGGCATTTTCGACAGCATTTCTTTGACAATCGGCAGCAATGTACTTACCAACGCAGGTGGTAACGATATCTTTATTGTCAAATACGACACGAATGGAAATGTAATATGGGCTAAAAGTGATGGAGGCACTGGCGACGAATATTGCAATGGTATCGCGGTGGATATCAACGGCAACATCATAATCGCGGGCGGCTATAAGAGCCCGACCTTAACGATTGGAAGCATAACGCTTAACAATGGTGCAAATTCTAACGACGACTCAGATATACTCATCGCCAAATACGACAATGCCGGAAATTCAATTTGGGCGAAATCGTGGAATGGCACAGCCGAAGATATGGCCAATGATGTTGCTGTCGATGCTTCAGGCAATATCATTTTTACGGGATATTTCCACAGCCCCTCTATCGGAGACGGCTCAAGTGGACTGACGGCAGATACAAACACCGAAAGCTCAATATTCCTTATTAAATGTAATCCTTCAGGCGAACTGTTTTGGCAAAGGAAATGGTCAGGCAGTCTTGCCAATGTTGGAAGAGACCTTACAGTTGATAGTGAAGGCGGCATATATTTTATCGCACAATATCAAGGAGGCTACATTACTTTTGAAACGACAACACTTTATTCTGATGTTAACGGTGCATCGACGGTAGTCAAATATAATCCTAACGGCTCCGTTGCATGGGCAAAGATTTGCGCGAGTAGCCGAGTGTTGGCAAAATCTGTAGCGGTTGATTCCAATAAAAATCTGTATGTTGCCGGAGATATGCTGAATGGTTTTTCGTTTGGTGAAAGCCTTACTTATCAATTTGAACTAGGGGATATTGCAATTCTGAAATATAACAATGATGGCTCGGAAGCATGGGCGCATTTGCAGGTGAAGACCAGGGCGAGTATGTATTTAAAATCGCGACCGACACCGAAAATAACGTGATTGCGCCTGGATTATATGTCAGTGCGGCAGTTCATTTCGGCGACCACACAATTAATCAGGGTGCAGGTGTATATGATATATTTCTTGCGAAATTGGGCACTGGAGTACTAGGTGTAAGTCAAGTACCCCAATCTAATAGTTTTATTATTTATCCTAACCCAATGGGCTCTGAAACAAATATTTATCTTGATGAGCCTTCTGTCTCTTCGGCGACAGTAATTATAACTGACGCTCTTGGAAGAAAAATCAAAACTTATGATTTTAAAGGACAATTATTGACTATCAAACGAGATAATCTGGAAGCCGGAAATTATTTCATAAAAGTAATCGATGATAAGGGAAATGTCGAAATCAAAAAATTACTTGTGCAATAAGAATTATTAAATTTTTTATTTAACAGCCTTTGCAATTGCAGAGGTTGTTTTGCTTTACACCTATTGTTCTTATCTCTCAAAGCAATGGTAATTAGACAGCTCTGGAATTATAGCGTTTATCATATTTGTTTTTTTTAGACTCATTTCCATTTATTAAAACTGCTTATTTAATCCTTAATGAGAAAGTTAAAACAGCCCCGTGTCAGTCAACCTGCCAACACGGTTTCCGCGAGCGGACATCCTCCGAGTTTCGGTTGACTAATGCGCTGCGCCACTTAAAGGCCGTTTTGTTGTTCCTCATACGGACTGCAATAAAGCAGCCATTAAAAAGGTAAATTCACATGAGCACAAAACAAAAATTCCTCAAAAAACAGCTTAACAAAATCATCAAAGCCAATCCAAATTCAATCCGCGCCGAAGTTGCTATCGAGGCATTGAGTTATAGGGGCGATATTGAAACTTTCTTTTCCAATCTTCTCAGCTATGGCTGCCAGTCGGGTATGATTAGCAAATTGATTTATTACTGCGACACTCACAGTTTCTTTAACACTCATTACAACGAGATTGATGCTTTGCGTGAAGAACTAGAAGACGATTTAGGCGCACCGCTTCAGCCAAAAGGCGATCTTAAAAACTGGTACGCCTGGATGGCGTTTGAAGAGACTGCGCGTTATATTGCAGAAGAACTGGGGCTTTGACCCCAGTTTTTTTTATCCAAACGATTGAGAGTTACAAATTCAAAATTTCTGAATTTAAAAGTCACTTAATTACATCATCAATTTTAGATTTATCGTTTTTGTTTTCTCTATAAAAACTTCCCATCGATTCGTCCTTTTCTAAAACAGAATAAAGGCTGTCGGATTTCATCTCATTTTTCTCCAAACCATATCCATTTCTATATATAGCCTCTAATGCACATTGACATGAGATGTCGTCAACTTTTGCACCTTGCTTTAGATAATGAATTGCAAATTGGCGATTTGCTTCATCCAGATTGTTTAGATATTTCAATTTAAAAACATCATTGTTATAAAGCTCGATTGTACTTGCAAAAATCTGATAATAAGAAAGCGGCGTCTTATATTTATGGTTCACAAGTAACGAAACGGAAAGTTTTTCAAATGGATATTTGTTATGTTCAGCATATTCCAAATATGTCCCATAATCGTAGTCGTTACCTGTTGCCAACGCCTTTTTCTTATATTTTTCCATTAATATAATTTCTTTATTCACTTCGGTTTTTTGTTGCTCCTTGCATGAAATAAAAAACACAGTAAGCAAAAACAAATAACTTAATTTAGCCATACGTCTATTTCTTTTTAAAATTTCCTTCACCAATTTTAGTATTATTTTTATAAATATTGAAAACACCAGGTTGGTTAAATTGATCGTTTAAAATATGTGTTCTCCCACCCGTTTCAACTGGAGGCCATGTTATATAGGCTGTTGGAGCCCAAAACGTCATTTCCTTACGTAAATTTGATAAATTCTGAGCTAGTCCTCCCAAAATTCCTGTATCACAAGCAAATAATTTTACTGTGATTGGAGTGTGATTTTTGACGGCATTTTTATACATCTCGCTGTGTTCTTGTAAAAATTTATCAAACTTTGTTAAAGTTAATTGCCCACACGCTCCGTTAAAACTTCCATGGCTAATCCATATAACAGTATTATCTTCAAATTCGAAATCATCAAATCTATCAGCAGCAGAATGTTCGGGATCAATACTCATCAAGATTTCCGAATTATCACCAGTACGCTTCATGAAATTTTTTTCCCTTTCTTTTCCCTGCGCTTTTTCTTTCTTTTTTTGTGGATCGATATCCGATTTTTTCTGAGGGTCTCCTTTAGTTTTTGGGTCACTTTCTGCCTCGCCTTCATCCGCCCATTGCTGTGACATAGCATTCATACTCTCCGTAGTGATCTGCCCCCTTTCATTTGGAGGAATGTACTTGCCATTTTCATCCCTTTTAACCCTGCCCGCATAGTCAAGTTCGGTCATTCCATCATAAGTAGCCGCACCGGTCGGATCAGCGAGCCTCACAGGATTGTTATCAAATGCCACGTAAGGCGAATATTGATGATGAATGATTGGATCCTGCACGACCCATCTTGCAATCGCTGGGTCATATTGACGCATATCCATCGCATACATATTCAGTCCCAATTCATCCTGAAATTCCTTCCCATTCAATTTGTATTTATAATCGTTCTGCTCCACAGGCGTCAGAACTACCAAAACGCCATCATCCTCTTTTATATAATCAAACTTCTGCGCATTGTAATTCATGTGCTTGAGCCCGAACGGGTAATAATGGTTTTCCTCTATTATCTTCAGATTTCCTTCCGAATCCTTGCCATAGCTCAGACGAATATTCCCAAGATGGTCGAGATAATTATAAACATAGTGATAAGAACCTTTCTCGCCATCTACATAACCTTCGGAAGTCTGAAAAAATGCCAGGTCATTCCCGTTGTACTGAAACCCATCGGAATAATAGGTTGTGGTTAAGGCGCCGTTGTCATTGACCTTTTTTTCAACTTTCTTACCCGTCGCGTCGTAAAGGTAATCAATTTCCGAATTGGTTCCGATTTCTATTTTCACCGGTAGATGCAGATGGTTATAAGTAATCAGGCTGATTTTTTTGTTCTTGTCGGAAACCATATCGCCATTAACATCATAATTATAATCGGCATCCGTATTCGTGCCATCCCTGAAGCCGTCATAGCTATTAGTGCTATCAGTAACTTTTAAAAGAACATTCGTATCCGGCACATAATCATAAGTTAGCTGATCAATCGCATAATACTCACTTACCGAGTCCGAATCTAGAAAGCCATTTCGTTTCAGCGACATGATATTGCCATTGTTGTCGTAGCTTACTGCTTCATCATAGGAGTTCAGTTCGGGCGCAATCAATTCAGTGTCTGAAAGCAGTTTTTTGTAGGTCGCACGCTCGAAACGATTCAGGTCGTCATATTGATAACCATACATCCTGATTTTATTGTCTGAATCCGTTCGCCAATAGGCCTCTGAAATATTCCCATCAAACAGTGCCACGACACCATTTACCTCCTGCCGTGGCCTGTTGTATTCCAGATTTAATGAGAACAGATCTACAGGATTGTCATTGTTATGCCCAAAGACATCATTTATTGATGTTAGCCACCCGCGCGCGTTATAGGCATAATCGATTTTCTGATAATAGGTATTGCCTGAGACGTCTTGCCCGCCGGTCTTTTTTGAAATGGCACGCCCCAGCTTATCATAACCGTTCAGCGACATCAGTTCTGACGTGCCATTCACGCCGATTTGGTGCAGGTGCTTCGATAATCGCTGCTGGGCATCATAATAAAAGCTGTCCTTTGTATACATCGTGTCATAGGCTGGTGTCCTTTTATGCTTTGTGATTAAAGTAACCGGCATACCCGTAAAACTAAGTGCGGTTTCCGTTTGGGTGTAACCACCCAGATAGTTTCCTATATAATTCTTTATCGGTCTCAGCTTTTTATCGTATAAAATATAATGTGTTTCGGCGGAAATTGTGTTTGGTTCCGATAAGACTCTTACCCATGAGCCGGTCTGCAATCCTTTCACATTTGTAGTCGCAGGCTCATCGATTACCGTTACAGGGAATGTTGGCGCTCCGGCAAAACTATAGTCATCGTAGTAATTGACGGTAAGCAGCTTGTATCCCGATGCAGGCACAATATTGCTCGTGTAAAGTGTATTAAATCCGTCTATCGTTCCAGAGACAGTGCGCGATTCATACATTGACGTATTGTCAAAAATAAGATCGGTGAGCGATACGCGCCTTTGTGCGTAATCATTTTCTTCCTGTAGCCATCCGGTATATGCAATCCTGCCAAACTTATCGTATTTGGTTATCAGCCATCCCGTTTTGTCTTCACCAAAAGGTGAATTTGCGGGCCTGAAGCAGCAATCCTGTCAAGCTTGTCGTAGACTATAAACTGCCAAGTCGCACCAGGTTCTTTTTTGCGGCGAGCCTGTTGCGGTTGTCGTATTTGTATTGGTAGCAATATCCTTCCATCTGGTTGACAGGGTCTGTCGCCATCGGCGGCACGACATAGGCAAGATTGCCAAATTGATCATAGACGCTATAGGTATCTACTGGTAATTGGTTGATGTATTTTCGGAGCAGGATTAATTTGCCTTCCTTATTTGTAAATTCAATCGTGCTTCCTTCTTTTTCCACCGCAGCAACAGAGGCATTCTCGTCATATGTGACTGTTTTATATAGCTCTCCTTCATCGTAATAGCCATCATCAACAAAGGAGATATCGAATATCTTGTCAGTATTGTTCCAAGTGGCAGTCGCGCTGTAGAAATGAATATTATCAGCAGACGTATTGTTAAGGTATTCCAATCTCTTTGTATGTTCGCCCGACATCGTCCAATCATTGCCAGGCGAGGCAATCTTTAAAGTCCTTTCCAACGGAGATTCATCGAATTGCTTTTGAACATAAGGATTCAAGGTATTCTCAAACTCCACCTGATTATAAAAGCTGTGCGTATCGATCTTTGCAGTCGTTATAAAATTCAGGGTAGCAGTGGCATCGGTATAAGGGAGGTACTGGTATGTTTCCCTTCCAAAATCATCATACTCCATATGGAGGACAAGATCCTTTCCGTTTCCGGCCTGCCTGTGTGCGATTTTTTGTATCGGTCTACCTAAACCGTCGAAATACGTGACGGTTACGGTAGTATCGCTCGCTGTAAGGCTTCCGCCTCCAGACTGATTGATGGTCATTCCGTTTAGGGTTGGCTTTTTATATATTAGATTTTTGATGTAATTCTGGTTCTGGCTTTGTGCAAACGCGAGAACTGGCAATATCGTCGCAAAAAATAATTGTAGCTTTCTCATCCTTCCTAATTATTTATAGTGATATTCATTCTCCGACAGACGATTACCGTCATTGTCTTCGACATATTTGAGCCTGCCGAAATTGTCGTAGTAATATCTGGTTTTTAAGCCTCTGGCATCGATGATAACGCTTACGCCAACCAAAGGCTTATAGGCATACCCTGCAAACATGGCATCATTAAGTGCCGAAGATGTTCGGAGACTTTCCAAAGCGGCAAGAAGCTGGCTTTCCGTTCCAGTATTAGACAGGGTTTTAAGAGAGGAGATTGCCGTTGTCGAGATACTGTCGTAAGCTATATTCTCAATCTTGGCGATTGGCCTTGTTCCGTTATATCCCCAGATGATTGACACGGGTACACCGTTTTCAAGAGTATATTGCAGTATATTGCCCTTATCATCGTATTTATCGTAAGTAAGCCTTTTTTCGCTATCCACATCAGGAACAGCACCTTTTTGGCTATAAGCAAATTTGGGCATAATATGCTGTGCCGTACTGGCATCTTTTTCAAAAATGATGTCGCTAATCGAGGTAACAGTGTAATCTTTTTTAGTGACGGTTTGAACAGGGGCATTCGTTATATGTGCTGATTCCATTTGTTGTTCTATCGGAAGGAAGTCGTTATGCTCCTTCGGGTAAAAATACATGGTCGTATAGGTATGATCATTAGTCGTATTGGTATTGTCATTTGAACCGGAGGTTACGACAGTGGATTTTTCTCCTTTTGCATTATAGGTGTAGCTTTCGTTGGTTGAAACATTCCCGTTAGCAAAATATTCTGTGGAGGCCACGTTTTCCAAGACGTAGGCATAAGATGCCATCGGGTAAACCCCATATGTCCATTTATATTGAAATGGCGCTATCTGGAGTGGGTCTCCTGGCGATGGCCCGCTACCGCTTCCTACTAGATCGGTATTTCCAAAGGAATGATTTGCCGAGATGATTCCGAAAAAAATATTGTTCGTCATGATATTGACGTAATTGTAGCTTTTTTCAGCCACTTTATTCAATTGCTTATCATAAGTTTTTTCGTTAGCAATGAAGCCGTTTTTAGGAAAAGGGTCGTTAGGAAAACCCTTGCGCCCTCCGTTTATTTCGTTGTGATAGGTGAATACTTTTTTTCCAATATTATCTACATCGTTGGCGGCAAGTTCGATTTCTTCGACCCTGCCATAGCCTACAGGCATACCTCCGCTCGATCCGAAATCATTGCCCGAAATGGTAAACCTATAATAGTATCCAACATTCCAACTAATGGTACCTGGCGTTTGACTACGGTTTGCATACATCGCAGTTGTTTTTTCTATCGGCTCAAAGTTGTTCAAGAGCTTGCCTTCGAAATAATTGATATGCTTGTGCGAGCTGATAATATTGGAACCTGTATAACTCCTTATATCTTTTATCCTTAAACCGCATTGGTGGCTTGTTGACTTATCGATGTTCGTATCGTTATAAAAATCGACACTACAATATGCTTGTGCCATGTTATCGTATGGATATGGGTATGTAAAATTAGGAAAGTTAGCAACTATCTCATATGTAGCATCTGGCTCATATATCATACGCATCTCTTCATATTTATCGATACTGCCATTAGAATTAAATTCTTGCATTGTTTTATAAAGGGATGGCGTCCATGTTTTTACAGCTATATGGTTTTTCCGAAGCACGATACTTGCACCGTTGTAAATAGCACTTGTAATCGAGGTATCAAGCGCTCCACCCGACATAGGTGATCCGTGAGAGAACGCAATCGCAATTCTTAAAGTACAATCATCGCCAATGTCGAGGAGTTGGATTGACTGACTCTCAGGAACAGGTAATCGCCCTTTGCTGACTGATTTATGCCGTGTGGCTTCAAAAAGTTCAGCAGCATTGGGGATAAACTGATTGTTAAAAGAATTGGGTTCATACTCAAAAGTTGTATATCCGCCTGTAGGATAATTAATCCTGTTTAAAATACACGCACTTACCTTAGTATTATCAGTATATCTATAAGCCTTCAAATCCTGACGATATTCAAATAGGACATGCCCGAAATTCATGTAGGCAGGAAGATATGGATATTCGAAATAATCAAGGTCAGGAATGAGTGTCGTATTGCCATTAAGACCGTTGTAATAACCCCAAAAATCTACATCACAGGAATTTTTTGCGGGTAAGTTAATGGAAGTATCATATCCAAAAGAATAAGGAGGCTTGCTGTTATCCGTGGTCTCAACCCCGGAATAGGGATCATAGCCGATTTCTTTGACTGAATTAAGCTTAAGCCTTTTTCTCAGGTAATTGTCTTGCGCATTGAAATACTCATATCCAAACAGAAATGATTTTACTTTTTTATTTGTGAGCGTTGATTTGATATCTATGGACGCAAGCCTTGAGGAATTTGAATAATATAAATCACTTCTGCCTTCACGATTGAAGATGACCTGAGTATCATCGGTCGTAATGCTTTCGAGTACTTGTCTGGTACCAGAGCTGAAACCATTTGCATTGCCTTGCATTGCGAATGGCCCACCATCATCGTTAAGTATAAGATTAGATTGTTTTATGATTGAACCAAAATTTTCGTCGTGATATCCAAAGTTTATTATCTTTCCGTTTGAGAGTTCAATTTTTGTCAGTTTATAGGTCTTGCCGGACAGAAGGCCATTAAAATTATTAACCTCTACAATATTGAAAGAATATTTAGTGCCGTTCGGTGTCAAAGCATAAGTACCCTGTTGTCCAGTGTTATAAAAAGAAATATTGGATTTAGTGCCCATCAGGACAATCTCCTGCGTTAAGGGATTTTTATAGAATTTACCGCTATACCCGCCAAAATTATAAGTAAAAACGTCCGGTTGCCCATGCCCGTGGCTCAAACTATTAATAATTATGCTTGCATCCCAAGCCAGCGTTCCACACCTATATCCTGCCCACTCAGCTCCGGTTTGTGGTTCAGGCATCTTTGTACAATCCCCTTGCTGAAATCCGTCATGGTAAAATGCAGTTCCGCCCACACTATTCATAAAAGATGCATATTGATATTGGTCACCACCCAGATAATTACTCCAGTTATCTTCCAAATCTTCCTTACCGCGTACTTCCTGTATGATCGTGCCTTCCGGCTCCAGGCTCCAACCCAGCCCGACCCATGTCGCTTCGTCGGCAAC
The DNA here is from genome assembly GCF_051373205.1 of Flavobacterium sp. 3HN19-14. Taxonomy (NCBI): domain Bacteria; kingdom Pseudomonadati; phylum Bacteroidota; class Flavobacteriia; order Flavobacteriales; family Flavobacteriaceae; genus Flavobacterium; species Flavobacterium sp. 3HN19-14. The sequence goes on along the minus strand of NZ_JBPPZT010000001.1, from coordinate 1,590,385 downwards.
CTTTATGCCGGAACTTTGGTATCTCAAGGTGATTGGAATTTCCTCACCATCCACCTGAACCTTGTAAAGCGGAATTGAGATATCTGCCGTGCCGGTATAATAGCCCACAGGAATATCACCGAATCTGTCCAACAGCGCAGCTTCTGGCGAAGATGGGATATAGGTATTGGTTGGTTTAAAATCATTCGTTGTCTGAGAAAAACTTTTTAAATAAATTAGTAGTAGAAAAAATGTAAAACCTGCATTACCCTTTTTTAAAACTTTAAAATCCATAGTTGAAACTGATTTTATTTTGAAATGCTTTTAATGATCTTCATACTGGCGTCGCCCTTATCGGTAGCCACCTTGATGATATAAATACCTTCCGGATATTTGTTGAGGTCAACCGGAATCGTCCTATCGGTCGCCTTGAAATCCTGTAATTGCCTGCCGGAAATATCGTAAACAGAAACATTTCCTTTGGTATAATCGAAGCCGACAATGACATTGGTGTATTGCTGTGCAGGATTTGGAAAGGCTTCAATAGTTCTTTCTTCCTTTATCTTTTTATCCTTGTCCTTCAGCTTCACGACCCAAAAGTCGTTATTGCCCAAGTTGGTCTTTTTATCCTTTGAAGCTTTCGCGCCAGGCTTCGGCCGCTTTGCGACATCGCATCGCCTACACCATCAAGCAGGTTGCCGTCTGCGCCTTTTTCGCATCTAATGGATTCGATATATCGCCGGCACTCATTTTCAATGGGCTATCATTTTTCGTCTTTTCATTAAAGCCGTCGGTCAGTTTTTGTGTCTTTTCATTCACGAAGCCATTGGCTTTATCTTTCGCCTCCTTGACATTACCGCCGACTGTATCGTTGAGTTTATCGGCAGCGGCAATATTGCCATTTTGAATATTGTTTTTTACGATTCCTTTTTTGGATGATTTTTTACTCTTATTCTCGCTTTCGGGATTGGACGTTCCCGCCATCAGGTAACCGCCGTCACGGGTTTCGATGACCTTTCTTAAGACATCGTCACCTTTACTGCCAACCGTCCTGTCCCAAAGCTTTTCGCCTTTCTCTGAAATCTTCATGGCTATGTAATCGCCGTCACCGCTGTCGGTATCGGCATAACCGCCCACAAGAAAACTGTGGCCATGATTTTCAACGAGCGAGGTTAGCACATCCACTTTCCCGAAATCATAGGTTTCCTGCCAATCAATCTGTCCATCTTCAGATAGCTTGATGACCCAGATATCCGTACCATTCCTGTTGGTCTTGCTTTTATTGCCGGTCGTGCTTGAGGCAGAATTTCCACCAATGATGTAGCCTTTGTCGTAGGTCTGCTTTAAGGCAAAAAGTTGGTCGTCTTTATCGCCGCCGAATGACTTATCCCATTCAACCTCACCCTTGCCATTAAGTTTGATGATCCAAAAATCATTGCCGACACCATAATTTTCAGAGGATTTATTCACCGATCCTGCGAATTGGAAGTGCCACCTAAAATATAACCGCCGCCGATCGTCGGGATAAGGGTTTTGAGTATATCGGCATATTTGCCGCCGAAAGACTTTTGCCATTCCTCCTTACCCTGGCTGTCAAGCTTTATGATCCAGTAGTCCAAATTGCCGCGGCTTTTGTTTTTCTTGTCGCCGGTATTCTCGGATGCAGAACTGCCGCCCACAATATAACCGCCGTCCCGCGTCGGGCTGATACTCACGAGGTCGTCCTGTCCGCTGCCGCCGAATGTCTTTTGCCATTCTTCTGTGCCTTTGGCATTCAACTTAATAATCCAGAAATCATTGCCTCCTCGACAGGCTTCACCTTTACTGAAATCTTTGGGCGAATTAGAAATACCGCCCAAAATGAAACCTCCGTCATTGGTGTTCTTGATGCTGACGAGCAAATCGGAACCGCTGCCGCCAAAACTTTTCTGCCAGTCCTCATTGCCATTCTCATCCATTTTCCAAACCCAGAAATCGAGGTCGCCATTGGCGACTTCAGTCTTGTTACCTGATTTTTTGGAGAGTGAACTGCCTGCAAGTATAAAGCCGTAATCAGCCGTAGGCTGTACGTCGAAAAGATATTCGGCTTGTCGGCCACCATAGGATTTCTCCCATTGAATGTCTTGTGCAAATGCTGAATAGCTAACAAGACACAGAATTAGAAATATTTTTTTTAGCATCATTAGTATTTTTATCGGTTGGAAATATATTAATATTTTTTGGACTATAACTACGTAGAAATACCTGTTTTTAAGATTTTTTTAACAAGAAAAAATAGACTTTGTTTGGTTAAAAAAATAAGCCGCCTAACAAGGCGGCTCTTTACAAGGTCACAAATAAAATGCCCTACATTTATTCAATGACTTGTTGCATCATTGCCATCCCAACGGGGCAGGCGAATAGGTTTCATAAGGATTATCGGCAGGATAACCATCAGGATATCCCAAATAAACGTATAGGCCCCAACCATACAAATCCCCATTCTGCTTGATGCCAAAAGAAGCATAACCGGCAGCAATGGATTTCCAATCTGTCGCTGTTTCTATCTGCGCCGGAAATGATGTAACGCTCGTACCTGTACCATTGCCAAGATTTCCGCCAACATTATCGCCCAGGCCCACAAGCTTCCATCCGTTTTCAAAGCCAATCCAAAAAACATCGCGCTGGCTTTTACCTCTTTCCAGTCATGGTCTGTGCCTACTTGGGTTGGAATAGCGTAATCCGTATTATTGCCAAGCCCGAGATTGCCGAATCCGTTATAACCCCAAGCCCATAAACTACCGTCAGTTTTGATGGCAAAACTGTAATTCCCGCCTGCTGATATGGATTTCCAGTCATGGCCAGAACCGATTTGCTGCGGCACAAAGGCGGCAAGATTGCTTCCGTTTCCGATTTGGCCGTCGCTATTGCTGCCCCAAGCCCATAATGTGCCGTCTGCCCGCAGGCCAAGAATATGCCCCGTCTGTACAGAAATGTCAGCCCACACATGGCTATTGTCAATCAGGATGGGCGAAAGCACATAAAGAATGTCAGGATCGACGCCCAAGCCAAGCCATGTATAATCGCCCCAGCCCCACAGGCTTCCGTCGTTTTTGATGGCTAATGTAAATCCCTGTCCCGTATCGATCTTTTCCAGTCAGTCGCGCTGCCGACCTGATGGGGAGCAAGCGCATCCTCCATTGTGCCTATGCCCAATTGGCCACCATTATTCACGCCCCATGCCCATAGCGTACCGTCAAATTTGATAGCAAAAGAATTATATTCTCCGGCATGAACCGATTTCCAGGAGCCGTCCATGATTTGCGCCGGGGCAATAGTGGTGTCCGTTCCGGCCGATCCATTGCCAAGCAGACCGAACGCATCCGTGCCCCAGCTCCAAAGCGTGCCGTCTGCCTTAATGGCGATTGTCTGAAGCGTGTTCGATGAAATATCGTTGAACTTTTCAGCGGTAACATTAGAATTGTTGTTAGATGAATTGTCATCATTACTGCTGCACCCTGCCAGAAACAGTAGAGTTGCTGATAGATAGCTTAAAAAATATTGCTTTCTCATGATTTGCGGATTTAGGCTAACGAGCCGTTACTTAACTCTGCCAGTCTTTTTTGATAGGCCTCTTCTAAGTTCGCTTTGAACTTTTTGTTTTGGCGAAGAGAATAAATGCCGAGGATAATCATCGGAATGCCGAAGATGGCACCTAATACCGTAATTGTCATGAAGATGCCGCCAATGATAAGCCCCCATGCAAAGAATTTTCTGAATCCGCCAGAATTTTCCAGCCCGGACTTCATGGTGTATACTGTGTCGGCATTGTCTGCCTGTTTTAACGCGCCGTAGATAGCGCGACTGTCTTTAAAAATTTGAAACATAATTTGGATTTTAGTCGTTAATGATTTCTCCCAAAGGTGCTTGCAAGCCTATAGTAGATTTTAATTTTACAGCTAAAATAATAAATTGCGGTTTTAAGACCGCAATAATTTTACGTTTTTTTTCATTTTGTTGATGACTTTTGTTCGATGCAACAAAAGCTAGACGAATTAAAGGCAGAATTGACGCAACGGGTTCACACGCTTTTCATAGAAAAGTTCGATGGAAAGCAGCGCGAATTTGCACGGGCTGTGGGTTGTGATGAGAAGATTGTACGTAAGCTTTTTCGTGGTGAGCAGGGAATGACCGTGAATCTTCTGTTTAAAATGGCGGCCGCTTTGAAAGTAAAGCCAGTTGATTTACTTGAGGGGCTCAGTCTAGGTGAATAAAATTTAGAACTAAAGTAATAAGAAAAGTAAATTTTAGTGCAATATATATCTCAAATTAATATTTAAAATATCTGTGTACGGAATTACTAAATAACCATCTAAATCTTTTATTTCATTTTTTACTTTTGATTTAATTTCAAAATTTCTATTTTCCTTTTTAGGTTCTGCTAAAACAATAAAATCCACTGAATTATCATTGTTTAGTTGATAACCTGCTATACGTCCAGAGTATAGGATACTTTCGTCAGATTTTACTAATACATCGGCAAATTGATAACTTACATCTTCGGAAGTAATAGTGCCCTCATTATAAGATTTAATGTCTAGAACTTCACCAGAGAATAAATAATACCAAGTATTGTCGTATTGATAAAATTTGTTCTTGCGATCAATTTTCTTGGATCGTATATAATTCCTGATAATAAAACTAATTATCGCAGAAAAAAGAGTTAGTAGTATAAAATATAATGAAATTTGCCCAACATTATTACTTATATCAGAGTAATCTTTTATATCTCCTGGATTTAGCAATAATTTTAATGTGATTACAAAGTCAATTTTAAATCCAAAAATTCCAACACAAAGAATCCATGTAGAATGAATTATAAATGACAAAAAAATAGCACTAAATATTTCTTGAAGAGTATTTCTAGAAATATGATTTTTGGATAATTCTTTGGTATAGTACACCCTTCTTGCGATAATCGCAGGGCTTACTAAAATAAAAATAATTAAACTACTAATAGCTAAATTCACTTACTCTTAAATTTTCTAAAAGTATATGTTTTGTCGCCATTTTCAGATTTAATAGTAAACACATCTTTATTTTTAGATTCTTGATAAAATTGATTCGAAAGATACTTATCAGTAAAAACTTCTGCCGGGCCAGCATGACAACTTAGTCTCCGTATCTCCTGTTAAGATTTTATATAAGCTACTTTCCTTCCAAGTCTTTTTGTTTTTTAAATTCACTTGAGATTCTCTTCCTGCTTTAGCTTTTACTATTCTAATATGACGTTTTAGTCTGACCATATCTTCGGATTTTGTCGATCGAAAATTTCTATTTCTTGAAATAAAGGCTGCAGTCTCTAAAGCTAGGTATGACACGATTGGGATGTAATTTGCTGCCAAAACAAAGTCATAATTCAATCTGTGAATCTTTTTATTTACAGACCTAATTACTTTCCGATAAATCGGAGACTCTTGTTTCGGCATAGCTCCAACAGCTACCAAAGAAGAACGTTTCTCATCATTTAACATAACAAAATTATTACGCCACATAGCTTTTAGCGGCAAAACTTCATTGTAAAGTTAATACTCATTTCGACACAAAACAAATTTTTTTGTTACAATTTACGATTTTAAACAAATTTTTAAGATTTTATTAAGAGTTTGATAGTTTTAAATAATCGCATTTAGAGATTTATATTGAAAAAATAAATTTCATTTAATTCTTTAAAAAATTCATTAAATGACTTGAATCATCAATGTAAATAAGCAATTAGAAAGTTTTATATTATAATATAAATATTATAAATCTTTGTAAATTTTAACATTTTATTTAGAAACGTTTAATTAAAAATTTTCGGAGATTATCCTTAAATATTTCTAAATAATCAAATATCATATTAATATATTTCAATCAAAACTTTCAAATCAATTAAATTGATACCTAAAACATATTACATAGATCAACTTCTTACAAATTCAAAAGTAATAATGACTGCTTCATCACAAGGAAGAGTTTTCACATATCTTTCTTCCGTCACAGTGATAATCTTCACCATATCAAAAGTCAGGCTGTTAGACAGTTTTTCCAGACGCAATCCACGCAAATAAATCGTACCTGTCGTAAAAGTCAGCCGAATGCAGTTTTCCGCCGGATTATACTCGCCATCCATTAGATGCGCGTAGTTGAAGAAGTGTCGCGATCCGTCAGCCATGTTGATAATGAGCTTTCGCACATGCCCGCTACGGTCATGCTCGACAAAGGAATTGCCGCCGTCACCTTCTGCCTTGTCGCCGTATAGTCTGTCATAGTTATTCATCGCTCCAGTTCTCTTTCATTTTCTAAATGGCGGTATTGTTCAATTTCCGATGCAATCACAAAATCCAGATGCATCCGGTTCCTGCCGACCAGTTCCAAAGCGCCCTGCCTGTCGCCGAGCTTCATGGCATGCTCCAGCAGTTCTTCGCGGTCGTCGGTATAAACCGTCACGCCCTGCTTTGCTCGGGACACAGACACATAGAACTGCTTGGCATTGGTCGCCCCAAATGTCGAGCCAGGCTGATAGATGAACACCTTATCGACCGTCTTGCCTTGCGATGCGTGGGAGGTCATGCAATGCGCATAAGCAAGCAACCCGCAATCCTGCCGGACTTCGTAATTATTGCCGCTGACCTTGTTTTGCAGGAATATCTTTCCCTCCGCAACCTTGACGACCTCGGCAATGGTGCCGTTGTTCAGCCTCTTGCCGTTCAGGTCAAAGCTGTTATCGGTGAAGCGCATCTTATCGCCCTTTGAAAGGCCGATATCCTGCGCCAGATAGACGCCGAACTTACCGGCCTTGGCAAGCGGCAGAATGCCGGTTTCGCCATCACGGTTTTGGAGCCGGACAATGTCTTCTCCAGCGGCAACAATCTCCCACTGGCTGCCGCGCCTGAAGCCTTTGGCATTCTGGTTGAACTTCACAAAATCGCCTTCGGTGTAATTCCGCGCGTCCTGCCGTTCGGCTTCTGTCATGTTAAGATTACGCAATTGACGGGTCATGGTTTCCCGTTTTCCGAGCAAGCCTTCTTCCCGCAGCCGCTCCCTGATTTTCGCCGTGACCTCGTCGCCTTGGGCATGCGTCGGCGAAATCAACAATGCCTCTTCGCCGTTTTTTACACTGGCAATATAATCATCCACCAAATCCTTCGTCGGGTCTTTGGGATCGGTCATTTTAATCGCCTCCATCTGGTCGAGCTTCTCAAAAGCCGTCGCGACATTGCCCCGCGCCAGTTCCGCAACCGCTTCCTTGTGAACGAGGTTTTGCTGTCGATAAATCTTGTTGACTTCTGCCGCCTTGATGCCGGCAACCGTGTTCAGGACGCGCAGGGCATCGCCGCGCACCACAGCGGCATGCTGGCGCGTGTCGCCGCCAAGAATAACTTGCGCATTACTTTCCTGCGCCACGCGCAAGATCTTCAGCATGTCCTGCGTGCCCAATTGCCCTGCCTCGTCAATCCAAAGCACTTGGTTCTTTAGTTGCTCCTGCTTTGACGGGTCGGAGAGCAGACGCGCCACCGTCATTGCGTTTCCGAAACCGGCTTTGGGGAGGGTATTATTCGCCGTATCGGTGCCAGGCGCCGCAACAATGACTTGCTTTCCCGCCGCATTCATTTTCTCGACCGCTTCGACCATAAGCGTGGTTTTGCCCGTTCCCGCCACACCGCGAATAATCGAAACCCTGTCTGCCGTGGTCAGGACATGGGCAACCGCCGCGGCTTGCTTGCCAGTCACGCCCAATTGCGGCGCTTCGGCATAAAGGGGCTTTATCGCGCCTTTGCCTTTTCGTGCCAATTCGACCATTTGCTTTTCTTCGAGCAAGACCTCCTTTGTCGTGCATTTCATCTGCCCGCCATCAAGGACGCGAATAACGCTTTTATCACTTGCTAGAACATCGTCGATTTCCTTGCTCGACAAACCCGTGCCGATGGCCTGGCTGTATGCTTTTGCCAGAAGGCGGCGCTCGGCAATGACCGAAGCCCGCTCAAAGCTATGGTGCTTGGCTTGATCGATGCAGTCCTTGCCCTCGTAAGGGGTTAAGACCTTCGCTTCCGTGCCGCGCAGCTCCTGCCTCGCTTCCTTCCCGACCTCCAAATCCTGAATTTGCTCCCGCCAAGCCTCGCAAAGCGCTTCCATCGTGCTTCCGGCTTGCTTCTTCGCACGGCTATGCGCGCCTATGGCATCCTTGCCTTTGGCGCTTGTAATGCCCATTTCCTCGGCAATGCGGCCTATCTCATCGGTACGCTTGGAGAAATGGCCGATAACGGCTTCTGGCACGCCATCAAGCTCAAAGGAAAGTCCGGTTTTGCGGATGCCGTAGCCTAGTTCGGCCAGCTTATCCGAGAAGTTCTTATGAAAATGCGCCTGATAATAGGGCATGTCCCGCTTGATGTCCTGAAACTTCGCCGCCTTGATGCGTCCTTCGGTCTCGTCATAGGTAGCGTTGAAGACAAAGCAATGGCTGTGCAAATGCGGGTCAGGAGACATGCCGTTAACTGGTCGCGCAGTCTGGTGGGTAAAGTGCGCCCAGGCGAGTTCATGTGCCTGGCGGTCTTCATATCGCCCCTGAAGCCGCACCCGCGTCTGGGTATCGGCCTCAATCAGATGCATGGTCTTGGTCACGCTTTGCTGAAAAGCATTCAGGATATGGTTATCGCCGCTGAAGGCGTGGAAGATGGAAACGGATTTCGGGCAATGGAAATTAATGTCATAACCGACCGTGCGGTTTTCATCGGTGCGCGGAGTCAGGTTCTTGCCTGTATGCGGATTAAGGTTGTCGCAGAGGGCATCAAACGCCTTTTGCATCGATACGCCGTCAAGATTCAGCCGTTCAGCCAATCTGCCCTGCCAGAACCCGGGCAGTTCCTGATTGCCCAGAAAGTAATCGGACTTGGAAAGGGCTTCCTTGAAATACTGTTTTGCCGCCGAGCGGCTTTGAATCATCCTGATCATGTCGTGGAAGATAAAATGACTTTTTAAAATTGACGGTCGCTTTCGCAGACCGTCAACTACAAATAATGATTTTTAACCTAAAAGCTGTGTTGAGAAGTGTTCAAGGCTGTGCTGAAAAAAGCGCGGAGCTGTGCTGGCAAATCGCCAAAGCTATGCTCACAAACCCCCACCCGGCGCCCCAGGAATTTCTACAGACATCTTCCCTTAGCACAGCTAAGGGGATATCAGCTCACAGCTAAGACCGGCGTGACATTGGCCACGAACGGTAAAAGTTGTCTTCTTTCATCTTCAGAGTCAGGAACGATGCCCCGATACTTCACCCTGCCAGCCATACCTTTGACGAAGACCTTCTCCATATCTTCATTCAAGATAATTTGATCAATTTGGCTGAGCAAATCATGCTTGGAAGCTTCGTAGGCGGCAATGTAGCTGACGCAATATACGATACTGCTTAACATCAGAAACCACCCGAAATATTGACCAATCAGGGCAAGGAAAAAGCCGCAGATAAAGAACGGCGCAGGCTCGAAATAGCATTCAATATTTTTTGTATTGGTTTCAATAAAGGAAAACTTTTGCTCCCTGAAAATCGGGTGGATATCACCGTCATATTGGCTGTATTTGGTGAAATCAAACAGCGATTTTGTAGGTCGCTGCGCCTTCTTATGCTTCCAACTATACTTTAAGAACAAAGCTATAAAGGCATACCATGATATATATGCCCACCATTTAACCTTAAATTCCTGCGGCTCGACCATTCCTCCAAGACCGCCATAGACACGCATGGTATTTATATGGATGCCATATTGAATGTAAGTAAAGGCGACAGGAAGCATCGCCAGAAAAATCGCGACGGTGAGCGCACTGGCGAGATTGAAATAACGCTCGCCAAAGTTCTTGCGGGTAAAAACTTCAATCATAAGGCGGTGATAGCTGGCAAAGCCGGTCAGCATGCCAAAGATATTGTATTTAAGAAGGTTGACTCTGCCGCCGTTCGTTCTGCGGATGTTGAGCTTTTGCAAATGGGAATTGTCTTGTGTTTTCATGATTGTAAAATTTAAAAGTTATAAAGTGAAATTTTGATTAAAGGGAATTAAGGCATAATTAAAGGGCGGAGCGATTGGTTTGCCGAGTACGTGCATGATGGCCTCAGTAACCCCATTATTGCCGCGGCCGCCATTTTTAAGAGACATGAACCGCTCCGGCCTTTCCAGCTTATCGATGCGAAACGAGCGGGTCTGGCCTAAATTGAAACTGCCGCCGATTGAGGAATTGGACGATTTTTCTTCATATCCGGCGTCGCCGATGAGATCGGAAGCATAGCGGTTGGTCTGGATGTCCGCATTTGCATGGAAGAGCTTCGTATTAAGCGTACCCAAAAAACTATGGACTTTATCTTCTGATTTCGCACTCCCCATATTGGCAAGGTAGTTAGGCAGATTTTGCGAGATATAGACCGTTGCGATATTCTTGCTTCTGGCGGTTGCCTGAAAATCCGGATCGTGTTCATGAATGAAATTCTGCGCTTCGTCTGCCCACAAGAAAACCGGCCTTTCGAAATTGACGCTTTTCTCCATTGCCCGTTGCCAGATGAACTTAAACATGACCTGGCTATCACGGCCAATTTTATGATACTTCTTGACGGGCAGGTTAAGCAGGATGATTTTTCCATCCCGGGAGCTTTCAGGCGTAAAATTCGACTTGTTACGGCAGAATAATCGATAAACAGGGTCTTGCAAAAGCCGAAACAAGAAATTGGAAAAAGAGAAGTCAATAATCGACCGCGTTTTTTCAGCAAGGCTCACATAGCTTTCAAGAAAGAACTGGTCGATATGATCAAAAAGTCGGACTTCGGGATGGGCATCATGAAGCGCCATATCGCAAGCCTCAGTGCCTTCGGCTTGCAGGCGCATCATTTCCGATGTCGGGAGCTTTTCCTGCCATTCACGAGTCAACTGGCGTGCCTTTGCCGCTGCCGCGTCCAACGCGAGCATATAAGGCGTTTTTCTCTTGCTATCGGCTTCTTTCGCATGTCCATATTGGTTGCCCTGCTTGGGGATGGTCTGCACAATATCATACATGCGTTGCACGGACACTTCACCATAAGCCAAGCGGCAGAGGTCAATGACATGGTGGACAAGCAAATCGAGGGAATTCTCCCAAAACGGGTCTGCTTTGCTGCCGCTGGATTTCTCCTCACTTGCCCTGATAACGGTCTTGAGATATTCGACGATATTTCCCGTCATCGTTTCGCCCTGGCTCTCGAAATCCAAGAGGTTATAGAAGTTATTGCCTTTGGGATCGACGATGATGAGGTCATTCATGCGTCCGGCTTCGATGCAGTACTTTTCCCAAAGTTCCTTTTCGTCTGTCTTGACGGTCAGGACAAGCCCGCCGAAGCCTGCCTGAAGGTATTTGAGCGCCAGCGTCCGCCCGGAACCGGAGGTCTTGCCGGAGCCTATGCCGCCGAAGATTTGGACGCCTTCAACGGCATCCCCAATTGTCCAGTTTCGGCCGTGGACATCCTTGCCGCTCAAATTCAGGAGCGGCCTATCTAAATCAAATGGATTCATAAAAATAGGTGTTGGTGAAAGAAAAAGAATCTAACGGTCTGGTGCTATATCGCGGTCGATTTCTCGCGATGGCGGCGGCAGTCCATAATCCTTTTCCTGCATCCAATGAGGCTGCAAATCGCGGAGTTTTTCAAGCAGAAATTGCCTGTGTCCATCTTTGAAACCCTCGATGCGGGGAAGTTGGCTCCGAATGCCTGATAATTTTTCGGCAAGGGCGGGATGGTGCAGGGCTACGAGATAGCCCTCATTGAACCCTTTCAGGTAAAGTGTTTCCATTTTTAAAAGGTGTTTTTGCTGTGTTTTTCAAGATATTCATTCAGGCTGTCGCAATCATACAGAATGATTTTCTTTTGCGGTTGCGAGAAGCGGATTTTCCCCTCATCGCGGAGTTTTTGCATCGTGGTCTTGGACTTTGTATTGAGCATGCGCATTGCATCAATATCATTAACCCATTTCCAACTTTCTTCGTTGGTGTCGCCCCTAATTCTATGGACGACTTCTTCGATCAGGGCATAGAAAGCCTGGTCTTGGAGGCAGATGACTTCCATGATTTTTAAAGATATTGGTTAGTGGAAAATGTAAAGAACGTGTGCTTTAAAAGCGAGATTAAAAAGGGAGAATGCGAAAAGATTTTTTCGCAATAGTTTGAGAAGAAATTGTAAAACAAAAATGATGTATATGGTCTACAATTTTGAGTGCAAAAATTAAGGAGATATATTTAAATTTAGTTTCCATGTTTTGGAATTTGATATGATAAAATTACCTAAAATATTCCGTTCATAAAGTATGCAATCATACGAAAGTTGCGGTCAATCGATATGCTGTAAAATTAACTCGTCTAAATGCACCAAAATGAAAGAAATTTAACAATAAAAATTGAAATTTCTTACAATTATTTTGAACCATTTGAATGCAAAAAGCCAGTTATTGTCTATTTATTGAATAACATTTACTAAAAAATTTAGCCTTTTAATTTGATGGTATACTCGGATATGAATGTTAGGAGAAGAAAAACTGCCACACCGTGAAATACTTGAATTCCTAAATAATACTTAAAATATCGTAGTTGGGCGAATTTAAAGCTATTTACATCGGACTTATTAGTTAAAATATTAAAAAGTCAATAATTCATTAATTTAATGGCATAAAAATTGAAAATTATATAAACGTAACAAAAAATTTTTATCATGAAAACATTAATGACTACAGCAGCTTTTATGCTGACTATGCTTGCAAATGCTCAACAATCAAATCAAAGAGAGCAAGTTGCAAATCAAATTGCTACTAAAGATATTAATAACGCTGGTTGGACAACAGCAGGTGAGCGAGAGCGTATCATAAGAGACGCAAAAATTGAGTCTATGCATGAAGCACCTGAAAGACCAGAGCACGAGTCTCATGAAAAATCCGATCATGAAGCTCCTGAAAAACCCGAGCATGATCGACCAGATCATGAACCAGGTGGCAATAGATAAATTTAAAGGCAATCAGTTGATTGCCTTTTTTTGTATTTTAATGTCATGAATAATTACAAACCTATCACAGCTTCCAAAGCATCGTCTGCGTCTTTATAAACGAAGTTGGCTTGATAGCCTATCGTCGTTTTTATATCGCTATGCCGGTATAATTTTTGAAGCATTTGTACAGGAATTTTATCTCCTGCTAAAGTCGCGAAGGTATGCCGCGAAATGTGCATCGTGACCTTTCCCTCTATTCCAGCCGCCGGGATAATTAAACTATGAAACATTTTATTGTAACGGTTGACGGTTTGCGCTATTTTGCGTTTGACCTCAAAATCATCATTTAAATCCGACACCACTTTGAGGTCATGGAAGATTAAATCGTCTTTTCTCTTTTTTGAGTCGATATACTTATTCAAAATTGCAAGTGCTTTTTCAGGTGCTTTCAATGAACCTGACTTTTGATTTTTCCCCATTGTGTAATGCAGGCGCATCTCTTTGAAGTCTGACCATCGCAAGCGCAAAACATCCGAAATACGCATTCCAGCAAAATAATAAGAGACAAGCCAAAGATTCCTGGCATGGTCATGAATGGGATTATCCAAGATAACAGCTTCCAACCTGGCAACATCTTCCGAAGAAATACCAACCTTTGTGCTTTCAGGAAATTCAATTGACGCTTTGCCCTTTCCAAATGGATAATATTTTTCTTCAGTCACACCGTCCTTGATAGCCTGACTAAATACTGAGCGAATGACCATTAGATAATTGGCAATCGTTCTATCACTGGATTTACGTTTTGCTTTTAATTCAATTCCAAATCTATTGAGCAATCCTACCGTGATGTCCGAAAAGGCAATGTCGCTAAGGCCTGCTTCTTTAACATCTTTGATTCCGGTCGGCTTCTCTTTGGTTATATCTTTACCACAGATAAACTTTTGAAAGATTTTTACGCGAGATTTCTCAGCGATATAACAGTTATAATTTCCAGTCGCCTGAAGATTTTTTAAGTATAACTCAGCCTGCGAAAAGAATAGACTTCCACCCTGCGGTTTAATTTTCTGTTTAATAGCGCGTGTCGATACTTCACCTTTTTGAGTTTCGGCCTCAATAGACTTGTCGCTTGCCTCCGCTTTCTTAGCAAGTATAAGGTTATTTAGTCGCTTCGAATTTGGATGCGAAGATTTTACCCGCTGTTCTGCCTCAATCCATTCATCTTCTTTAAGATGATAGCCTAAGTGAATGAATGATGTTTTTCTGTCTTTCGTTATGCGTATTGCAAGAGGGTAAGTGCCGTCTTTATTGGCTTTCTTACGCAATACTACTTTAATTGTTGCCATGGCGTATAAGTTTTAATGTATTGTAAAGATACAAAATTTAGGTACAACATAGGTACAACAAATGGCGTTTTTTTGTGTTTTTTGATGGATTCATATTTTGTATTTTCCCAGTAAAATAAGGCATTTTAATTCATATCGGTACATATAAAACCAATAAATAAGGATTCATAACCCTGAGGTCACGGGTTCAACTCCCGTCCTCGCTACAAAAGGCTGTCAGAAATGACGGCCTTTTTATTTTATTACTTTTCTTACCTCTTTTTATTATACGGATAATGGTTTAGGATTACAGTAACTCATTATTTCATTTTAGGTTTTACCTTCCAAAATTTTTGTTAACCTCCTCATTAGTTTTTTAAGGTGCATTTCACACTTAAAAAATTCTCAAAAAGTCATAATTTTTTATTTTAACATATTTTAATGCACTTAATCGATAAAATAATGCATTTAATCGATAAAAAGTTTGGTGGTTGAATTTTCATTTTATATGTTTGACACGTTAAAATCTAAAAGTTCATGAAAAAAATTACTTTTTTACCATTTCTGATGGTATTGATTTGGGGTCAGCTTGCTTTTTCACAAACTACAAATCCATGGTCAAATAAAGGCCTGACGGAAAAAAATTCAAGAGTAAAACCAGAGCGTAAAACAATACCTAATAAGTACAAGGTTTTTACTTTGGACATTCAGGCGCTGAAATCAAAATTAGCTTTGGCTGAAAAAAGAGATGCAAATAACAATCTTTCAAAGACTTTACTGCTGGATTTTCCGTTTGACGACGGGAACACTGAAACTTTCAGCATTGAAAGAGTAAGCGTCCTTGCGCCTTCGCTCGAATTAAAATATCCCGAAATCAGGTCGTACTATGGTGTCAGTCGCAAAAATCCATTGAACAAAATTTACATCAGTATGGATCCGGGTGGATTTACCGGATTGATTACCGGTGACAAGACCATTTACATCGACCCATATAATTTCCGTAACAACGGTAACGATTATATCGTTTATGACAGAAGCGACTGCGTAAGGAATCCGGGTGATACTTTCGTATGTAATGCTGACGTCGACACGAAAATCATAGATGCAGCTACACATTCAAATGTTGCGGCCAAATGTCACCGACAGTAAATTGCGTACTTACGAGCTTGCGGTTGCCTGTACCTCTGAATACTCTTATTACTATGGAAACACGCTTGCAGGTGTACTTGCAGCGATTAATACAACGATCACCCGCGTGAACAGTGTTTACAGAAGGGATTTTGCTGTGGTTTTCCAACTTGTTCCGGCTGAAGACAGGCTGATTTACATCAATAACGTCAATAAAGATACGCCAACTCCGGATCCTGATCCGTATGATAATTTTGACGGAAGCGGCATGCTCAGCATCAACACGGCAAACATCAGCGGGTTGATTACATCAGCAGCATATGATATCGGGCACGTTTTTAGTACAGGCGGCGGCGGTATTGCCGGCACCGGCAGCATGTGCCAGTACAAAAGGGCAAGGTGTTACCGGAATCGTAACGCCGCAATTCGACCCTTTCGATATTGATTATGTATGTCATGAAATGGGACACCAATTTGGTGCCGGCCATACACAAAATAACAATTGCCAAAGAGCGACCACCTCTGCCATGGAGCCTGGTAGCGCCTCGACTATTATGGGGTATGCAGGAATTTGTGCGCCGAATGTACAAGGAAATAGTGATGCCTATTTTCATGCAATCAGTATCCAACAAATGAGTAGCGCGATTTCAGGGCATACCTGCGAGACCGAGACAACTATAGCTAATACCGCTCCGGTTGCAACTGGTCCGGGTAATTTTACCATCCCAAAATCAACACCATTTACGCTCACCGGTAGTGCAACAGATGCAAATAATGATGCACTGACCTACGACTGGGAACAAATGAACAATGAGACAACTGGTACGATGCCTCCGGTTGCCACCAATACAGGCAGCCCGAACTTCAGGTCGTTCTTTTTCACTTCGAGTCCGTCGCGTACTTTCCCGAATATGGCTGCGATTGTAGCCAACACCACTCCGACCTGGGAAGTTTTGCCTAGTGTGGCGAGAACTTTGAATTTTAGAATGACCGTTCGCGACAACAATGCGCTTGGCGGGCAAACCAATCAGGCCAATAGTGTCGTTACCGTTAATGCCAGCGCCTGGACCGTTTTTGGTAACGGCTCCGAACGCAGGAACAGAAATTTGGTATGTGGGCGAAACTACGAGAACCGTAACCTGGAATGTTGCGAATACAACTGCCTCGCCGGTTTCAACCGCGAATGTAAAAATCTCGCTTTCTACTGATGGCGGATTTACTTATCCGGTGGTGCTTTTGGCCAGTACGCCTAATGACGGAAGTGAAGTGATCACGGTTCCGAATAATATCGGTAAAACGATGAGAGTAAAAGTTGAGGCAGTCAATAATATCTATTTTGATATTTCGAATGCTAATTTTGAAATCAAAGCCAATACTTTTGAACTTACAACAACACAGGCAACCGTTTCTACCTGTAAGCCTGCAAGTGCTGCGTTTACAGTTAATTATACTCCGGCGCCAACATTTTCGGGTACTACAACTTTTACAGTGACTGGTCTTCCTTCCGGAGTGACGGCAGCTTTTTCCAATCCGACGCTGAGTGCTTCAGGAAGTACTGTTATGACCGTAAATGGAGTTGGAAGCGTGAATGCCGGGACTTATAGCCTTACTTTTACAGCAACTTCCGGCGCGACAATTATTACATTGCCGCTTACGCTGAAAGTTTTCGACAATAATATTGCAACTGTTACACTTACGAGTCCGACCAATGGTGCGGGCAACCAGCAGACTTCATGCTTATTGCAGTGGAGTGATTTGCCGAGTGCTTCTTCCTATCTGGTACAAATTTCAACAGATCCGACATTTGCTACGATTACAGAAACCACTACAGTTGTCAATGCGACTTCTTACCAGACAACTTCACTTGCGCAAGGGACGATCAATTACTGGAGAATTAAGCCAATTAATCCTTGTCTTCAAGGTGCTTTTTCGGAAGTGTATTCTTTCCAGATTGCTAATGATTTGTGCAAAACATACAATTCTGTTTATTACGATAATATCGATGCGAGCAGCAATAACGTTTGGGAAACCAACTCGAATAACGCGGTTGCAGCGAAGATTAATGTAACGGATAATATTCAGATTAGCGATGTCAATTTCACGATGGTGGCGACACACGCTAATATGAATGAAATCAAGATGCAATTCAGCAACCCGACTGGAATATTCGCCGAGATTTACAACAGGGATTGTTCGGGTGCGAATGCCAACGTGACTTTCGATGACAGCGGAACTGCGATCCCTGTGCCGTGTACGGGTGGTCTTACGGGAACAAAACAATCAAGCCAGTTGCTTTCTAAATTCAACGGCTCTTCGTCTCTTGGTGTATGGACATTACTGGCAACCGACAGGGTTTCTAACACAAATGGCGGGACATTTACAAGTTTAAGCATCCAGATTTGCGGCAAATTGCAGATCGTCAATAATGTTACTGCCACCATCAATGATATTTCAAGCATACAGCAAGGCGCTACGGTTGCCATTCCGCAGACAAAATTACTCGCGGCGCAGCCATCGGCCACTACTGCTCAACTTATATATGTGCTTACACAACTTCCTGCAAAAGGTGCGCTGAAATTAAGCGGTACGACTTTAGTACTTGGAAGTACTTTCACGCAGGCAGATATCAATAATAATTTGCTGACTTATGTGCACAACGCTGCCTTGCCAACTTATACTGATAAAATTAAATTTTCGGTAAAAGGAAATAACACCGCGCTTTTGGGTGGGCAGACACTTAACTTTAATTTCTGTTCTATTACGAGTACGACTTCACAAACCAATGTGAATTGTTATGGCACAGCTACAGGAACGGCTACTGTCGTACCAACGAGCGGAACTGCTCCATATACTTACAACTGGGCACCGGGAACGCCTCCCGGCGATGGAACAGCGAACGCGACAGGTTTGACTGCGGGTGACTGGACTTGTAACATTAAAGATGCCGGAGGATGTATTTCTATTCAGAATTTCACGATTACACAGCCGACGTCTGCGTTGAGTGTTGTTGCGAATGCTTCTGCGAATGTGAATTGTTTTGGAGGAAATACAGGTAGTGCTTCAGTTACTGTTACAGGCGGGCACGCTCCTTACACTTATGACTGGACGGGAACTCCTGCAGGTGATGCGACTGCTTCGATTACCGGAATTACTGCCGGAACCTGGGTTTGTTCTGTCGTGGATTCGAAAGGATGTACGGGCTCGTTCAGCTTTACAATTACCCAACCTGCGGCTGCTTTATCCGTAGTTGCGAATACTTCTTCTAATGTTTCCTGCTTTGGCGGAAATACAGGTAGTGCTTCCGTGACCGTAACAGGCGGACTGCTCCTTATACTTATGACTGGACGGGAACGCCTACCGGCGATGCGACTGCTTCTGCTTCCGGACTTACTGCCGGGACCTGGGTTTGCTCTGTCGTGGATTCGAAGGGTTGTACCGGTTCGTTCAGCTTTAGCATTACACAGCCGACGTCTGCGTTGGGTGTTGTTGCGAATGCTTCTACGAATGTGAATTGTTTTGGAGGAAATACAGGTAGTGCATCGGTAACCGTTACCGGTGGAACTGCTCCTTATACTTATGACTGGACGGGAACGCCTACCGGCGATGCAACCGCTTCTGCTTCGGGGCTTACTGCCGGGACCTGGGTTTGTTCTGTTGTGGATTCGAAAGGGTGTACGGGTTCGTTCAGCTTTACAATTACACAGCCTGCGGCTGCGCTTTCTGTAGTTGCCAATGCTTCGACTAATGTTTCCTGCTTTGGCGGAAATACAGGTAGTGCTTCTGTGACCGTTACCGGCGGAACCGCTCCTTATACTTATGACTGGACGGGAACGCCTACCGGTGATGCGACTGCTTCGATTACCGGAATTACTGCCGGAACCTGGGTTTGCTCTGTCGTGGATTCGAAGGGTTGTACCGGTTCGTTCAGCTTTACCATTTCACAGCCTGCGGCTGCACTTTCTGTCGTTGCCAATGCTTCGACTAATGTTTCCTGCTTCGGTGGGAATACAGGATCCGCTTCTGTTACTGTTACAGGCGGAACCGCTCCTTATACTTATGACTGGACGGGAACGCCTACCGGTGATGCGACTGCTTCAATTACCGGAATTACTGCCGGAACCTGGGTTTGCTCTGTCGTGGATTCGAAGGGTTGTACCGGTTCGTTCAGCTTTACAATTACGCAACCTGCAGCTGCACTTTCTGTCGTTGCCAATGCTTCTACGAATGTAAACTGCTTTGGCGGAAATACAGGTGGTGCTTCCGTGACCGTAACTGGTGGGCCGGCTCCTTATACCTATGACTGGACGGGAACTCCTATAGGTGATGCGACTGCTTCGGCTTCCGGGCTTACCGCCGGGACCTGGGTTTGTTCTGTCGTGGATTCGAAAGGGTGTACGGGTTCGTTCAGCTTTACCATTTCACAGCCTGCGGCTGCGCTTTCTGTCGTTGCCAATGCTTCGACTAATGTTTCCTGCTTCGGTGGGAATACAGGATCCGCTTCTGTTACTGTTACAGGCGGAACCGCTCCTTATACTTATGACTGGACGGGAACTCCTATAGGTGATGCGACTGCTTCGGCTTCCGGGCTTACCGCCGGGCACCTGGGTTTGTTCTGTCGTGGATTCGAAAGGGTGTACGGGTTCGTTCAGCTTTACCATTTCACAGCCTGCGGCTGCACTTTCTGTCGTTGCCAATGCTTCGACTAATGTTTCCTGCTTCGGTGGGAATACAGGATCCGCTTCTGTTACTGTTACAGGCGGAACCGCTCCTTATACTTATGACTGGACGGGAACGCCTACCGGTGATGCGACTGCTTCAATTACCGGAATTACTGCCGGAACCTGGGTTTGCTCTGTCGTGGATTCGAAGGGTTGTACCGGTTCGTTCAGCTTTACAATTACGCAACCTGCAGCTGCACTTTCTGTCGTTGCCAATGCTTCTACGAATGTAAACTGCTTTGGCGGAAATACAGGTGGTGCTTCCGTGACCGTAACTGGTGGGCCAGCTCCTTATACCTATGACTGGACGGGAACTCCTATAGGTGATGCGACTGCTTCGGCTTCCGGGCTTACCGCCGGGACCTGGGTTTGTTCTGTCGTGGATTCGAAAGGGTGTACGGGTTCGTTCAGCTTTACCATTACACAGCCTGCTTCTGCCCTTTCAGCTTCTGTGAATTCTTCAACAAACGTTTCATGTTTTGGTGGGAATACGGGTGCTGCTTCTGTAACCGTTACCGGCGGAACTGCCCCTTATACTTATGATTGGACACCAGGTACTCCAACTGGTGATGGAACTGCATCAGTCACTGGATTAACTCAGGGCACTTATGTTTGTAACATCACAGATGCTAAAGGATGTACGACAACAAGATCTTTCACTATCACCCAGCCTGCCGCTGCGCTTTCTGTGATTGCTAATGCTTCTTCTAATGTTTCCTGCTTTGGCGGAAATACAGGTAGTGCTTCCGTGACCGTTACCGGCGGAACTGCCCCTTATACTTATGACTGGACGGGAACGCCTATAGGCGATGCGACTGCGACTGCTTCCGGCCTTACTGCCGGGACCTGGGTTTGTTCTGTTGTGGATTCGAAAGGGTGTACGGGTTCGTTCAGCTTTACCATTACACAGCCTGCTTCTGCCCTTTCAGCTTCTGTGAATTCTTCAACAAACGTTTCATGTTTTGGTGGGAATACGGGTGCTGCTTCTGTAACCGTTACCGGCGGAACTGCCCCTTATACTTATGATTGGACACCAGGTACTCCAACTGGTGATGGAACTGCATCAGTCACTGGATTAACTCAGGGCACTTATATTTGTAATATCACGGATGCTAAAGGATGTACGACATCAAGATCTTTCACTATCACCCAGCCTGCCGCTGCGCTTTCTGTGATTGCCAATACTTCAACGAATGTAAACTGCTTTGGCGGAAATACAGGTAGTGCGTCGGTAACCGTTACCGGTGGGACTGCACCTTATACTTATGACTGGACGGGACTCCTAACGGCGATGCGACTGCTTCCTGCTTCCGGCCTTACTGCCGGAACCTGGGTTTGTTCTGTCGTGGATTCGAAGGGTTGTACGGGTTCGTTCAGCTTTACCATTACACAGCCTGCGGCTGCACTTTCTGTCGTCGCTAGTACTTCTTCTAATGTTTCCTGCTTCGGTGGGAATACAGGTAGTGCATCCGTGACCGTAACAGGCGGGACTGCCCCTTATACTTATGACTGGACGGGAACACCGACCGGCGATGCGACTGCATCTGCTTCCGGCCTTACTGCCGGAACCTGGGTTTGTTCTGTCGTGGATTCGAAGGGTTGTACGGGTTCGTTCAGCTTTACCATTTCACAGCCTGCGGCTGCGCTTTCTGTCGTTGCCAATACTTCTTCTAATGTTTCCTGCTTTGGCGGAAATACAGGTAGTGCTTCTGTGACCGTTACAGGCGGGACCGGCACCTTATACTTATGACTGGACGGGAACTCCTACAGGCGATGCGACTGCATCTGCTTCCGGGCTTACCGCCGGGACCTGGGTTTGTTCTGTCGTGGATTCGAAGGGTTGTACCGGTTCGTTCAGCTTTACCATTACACAGCCTGCGGCTGCGCTTTCTGTAGTTGCCAATACTTCAACTAATGTTTCCTGCTTTGGCGGAAATACAGGTGCGGCTTCTGTGACCGTTACCGGTGGAACTGCCCCTTATACTTATGACTGGACAGGAACGCCTACAGGCGATGCGACCGCTTCAGCTTCCGGGCTTACTGCCGGAACCTGGGTTTGTTCTGTCGTGGATGCTAAAGGGTGTACGGGTTCGTTCAGCTTTACAATTACCCAGCCTGCGGCTGCGCTTTCTGTAGTTGCCAATACTTCAACTAATGTTTCCTGCTTTGGCGGAAATACAGGTGCGGCTTCTGTGACCGTTACCGGTGGAACTGCCCCTTATACTTATGACTGGACAGGAACGCCTACAGGCGATGCGACCGCTTCTGCTTCCGGCCTTACTGCCGGGACCTGGGTTTGTTCTGTTGTGGATTCGAAAGGATGTACGGGTTCGTTCAGCTTTACCATTACACAGCCTGCTGCTGCGCTTTCTGTCGTTGCGAATACTTCTACGAATGTGAGTTGTTTTGGAGGAAATACAGGTAGTGCTTCTGTTACTGTTACAGGCGGAACTGCCCCTTATACTTACGACTGGACGGGAACGCCTATAGGCGATGCGACTGCTTCTGCTTCCGGGCTTACCGCCGGGACTTGGGTTTGTTCTGTCGTGGATGCTAAAGGGTGTACGGGTTCGTTCAGCTTTACAATTACCCAACCTGCGGCTGCGCTTTCTGTAGTTGCTAGTACTTCGACTAATGTTTCCTGCTTTGGCGGAAATACAGGTGCGGCTTCTGTGACCGTTACAGGCGGGACTGCCCCTTATACTTATGACTGGACCGGAACGCCTACAGGCGATGCGACTGCTTCTGCTTCCGGCCTTACTGCCGGAACCTGGGTTTGTTCTGTCGTGGATTCGAAGGGTTGTACCGGTTCGTTCAGCTTTACCATTACACAGCCTGCGGCTGCGCTTTCTGTAGTTGCCAATGCTTCGACTAATGTTTCCTGCTTTGGCGGAAATACAGGTAGTGCTTCCGTGACCGTTACCGGCGGAACTGCCCCTTATACTTATGACTGGACGGGAACGCCTATAGGCGATGCGACTGCTTCTGCTTCCGGCCTTACTGCCGGGACCTGGGTTTGTTCTGTCGTGGATGCTAAAGGTTGTACCGGTTCGTTCAGCTTTACAATTACACAGCCTGCGGCTGCGCTTTCTGTAGTTGCCAATACTTATTCTAATGTTTCCTGCTTCGGTGGGAATACAGGTAGTGCTTCCGTGACCGTTACCGGTGGGACCGCTCCTTATACTTATGACTGGACGGGAACGCCTACCGGCGATGCAACCGCTTCTGCTTCGGGGCTTACTGCCGGGCACTGGGTTTGTTCTGTCGTGGATTCGAAAGGGTGTACGGGTTCGTTCAGCTTTACAATTACACAGCCTGCGGCTGCGCTTTCTGTAGTTGCCAATGCTTCGACTAATGTTTCCTGCTTTGGCGGAAATACAGGTAGTGCTTCTGTGACCGTTACCGGCGGAACTGCCCCTTATACTTATGACTGGACAGGAACGCCTACCGGCGATGCGACTGCTTCTGCTTCCGGCCTTACTGCCGGAACCTGGGTTTGTTCTGTCGTGGATTCGAAGGGTTGTACGGGTTCGTTCAGCTTTACCATTACACAGCCTGCGGCCGCTTTATCCGTAGTTGCCAATGCTTTGACTAATGTTTCCTGCTTTGGTGGAAATACAGGTAGTGCTTCCGTGACCGTAACTGGTGGGACCGCTCCTTATACTTATGACTGGACGGGAACTCCTACAGGCGATGCGACTGCTTCTGCTTCCGGCCTTACTGCCGGGAACCTGGGTTTGTTCTGTCGTGGATTCGAAAGGTTGTACCGGTTCGTTCAGCTTTACCATTACACAGCCTGCGGCTGCTTTATCCGTAGTTGCCAATACTTCAACTAACGTAAACTGCTTTGGTGGGAATACTGGTGCGGCTTCTGTGACCGTTACTGGTGGCGACTGCACCTTATACTTATGACTGGACGGGGACTCCTGCAGGCGATGCGACTGCTTCTGCTTCCGGCCTTACCGCCGGAACCTGGGTTTGTTCTGTCGTGGATTCGAAGGGTTGTACGGGTTCGTTCAGCTTTACCATTACACAGCCTGCTGCTGCGCTTTCTGTAGTTGCCAATACTTCTTCTAATGTTTCCTGTTTCGGCGGAAATACAGGTGCGGCTTCTGTGACCGTTACCGGCGGAACTGCCCCTTATACTTATGACTGGACGGGAACGCCTATAGGCGATGCGACTGCTTCTGCTTCTGGCCTTACCGCCGGAACCTGGGTTTGTTCTGTCGTGGATTCGAAAGGGTGTACGGGTTCGTTCAGCTTTACCATTACACAGCCTGCTACTCCAATAGTAGCCAGCGTAAGTATCAGCGCCACGGCCACGACGATCTGTTCGGGAACAAGCGTGACCTTTACCGCCACGCCTACCAACGGCGGAACGCCGAGCTACCAATGGAAGATCGGCGGGGTCAACGTTCCGGGTCAGACCGCTGCGACATTCACGACCTCGACCCTGGCCAACGGCAATTCGGTCACCGTGGAGATGACATCCAGCGCAACGCCTTGCCTTACGGGCTCCCCTGCGACATCAAATGCCATCGGCATCACCGTCAACAGCTGCTCATCGGTGGTGAACGTGAAGGTGTTCGTGGAAGGGTACTACACCGGCTCTGGCACGATGGCTTCGGTGAAGAACAACCAGGACTTCGTATCACCGCTCAACCAGGTGGAGGAGCTTACCGTGGAACTGCACAATGCGACCACCCATGCCCTTGTCGCCACCACGACCGCCACGCTGCATACCGACGGGACGATGGGCTGCACCTTTGCCGGCGCGCCAAGCGGATCGTTCTACATCGCCGTGAAGGGCTCCAACCTTGTGGAGACCTGGAGCGCCACGCCACAGACGGTAGGCGCCGCGCCGCTGACCTATGATTTCACCACATCTGCGGCGAAGGCCTACACCGACGGAAGCCAGCCAAGCGTGATCGAGGTTGAGCCGGGCGTATGGGCGATGTATTCCGGGGACGTGACCAGGATGGCGTGGTCGATGGTTCCGATGCCGTTACCGTATCCAACGACGCTGAGAATTCCCTTTTCGGGGTCATAGCGACCGACCTCAGCGGGGATGGCGCCGTGGACGGATCCGATGCCGTACTGGTCAGCAACAATTCCGATGCATCGGTATACTCACAACGCCCTTAATTAATAAAATAAACTATATTGAATATGAAAACCACCAATCACTATCACCTGAAGAACTTACTGCTGCTGTGCACGCTGATGCTGTCCTATTTCGGATCCGCACAGGTTGACGGCGCCAGTTTCACCTACACCATCGCCAATGCGACAAACCCGACCCCCACTACACTGGAGTTCGATGTCAACCTGGTCGTGAACCATACCTCCACGGCACTCAGCGACGGGGGCATCGAAGATCTCGCAGATACAGTTCGGGATCAACTTCAACAAGGACATCCTCAACGGGGGTACGCCTTCCACTACACAGAACCAGAGTTTCACCATCCTTGCCGGTACCCAGCCGATATTCGCGGGAACGGTATTTACAGGAGTGAGCGGACAGGGCAACTACAGGGGCGCCACATTCCAGGCGACATCGGCAGACCCTATGACATACGGGATGCTGCGTGTGGTCGGGACACTCAGCAACTCCACCGCGCCATTGGTTCCCAACGGGCCTACAGGATAGGAAGATACAGATTCACCAACACCACCACCTGGGCCGTAAGCAGCAATGCGCAGCTCTGGGTGAACACAGGAAATTTTGGCGGCTCCACCAACGCCATCGTATCAGGACTCAAGAACGGCACCAGCACACCTGCCTACGCCTATACACCTACAGCACCGGCTGCCACTCCGGGCGTGACACTGGGTTATACGCAGGCGGCGCCATTGTCATTGCTGCTGAACCCTGCGCCATGCAGCCTCACCACGACATGGAACGGGAACGCATGGGCGCCATTTGCGCCTATCGCCACGCAGGCGGCCGTCATCGACGGGAACTACTCCTCGACAGGGCCCTGTCTGCCTGTTCATTGACAGTGACCTCGGGGCCAGTAGTGGTCAATCCCGGGCATGATTTCAACATCACCGGTGCTGTGGCCGTCAACGGGGGCTCATTGACATTCGAGAACAACGCCAACCTTGTACAGGTGAACGATGTGGACAATACGGGACTCATCACGGTTAAGAGGAATGCAACGATGAGGAGACTGGATTACGTCTACTGGGGTTCCCCGGTGGCGGGCAGGACCTGAAACTGTTCTCCCCATACACCGTATCGCTTACCAATGCACCGGGATTCCCGACACCGACAGGTACTTCGCGCTTCTATACGCTCAACGAGCCTACCAACGCATTCGTCGTGATCGCAGAGCCTCTCGGGGTAAGCTTTACAGAGGCGAAGGGTTATATGCTGCGCGCACCGAACAACTTCCCGTCCAATGGGACGCAGGCCACCTTCAACGGTGTGTTCACCGGGGTGCCTAATAATGGTAATTCATCGCTTCCGATCACCAATACCGGTGCTGGGAAGGGATTCAATATGCTGGGTAACCCTTATCCGTCGACCATCAGTGCCGACCTTTTCCTTGCACAGAACCCGGGTGAGTTGTACTTCTGGACGCACACCAACCAGGATGCGCCATCAGGGGCTAACTATGCCACCTACAGCACTTTCGGTACGGCATCCGCGGCAGGCGGCGCGGTTCCGAACGGTACGATTGCCGTTGGACAGGGATTCCTGTTGAAGACGCCTTCGCCTTCTGCAACCGCGACGTTCATGAACTCGATGCGTACGGGCAACAACTCGGCGACATTCTTCAGGAATGCCAATATTGATAAGCACAGGATATGGCTGAACCTCAGCAATTCAGTAGGATTGCAGAACCAGATCCTTGTAGGTTACATGGATGGGGCTACCAATGGTGTCGACGTATCGGTCGATGCCAAACAGATCGAGGGCGGCATCAACAACATCGCGACGCTTATCGGCGATGAGAAATTCAACATCCAGGCCCTTGCAGCGCCATTCGCAGATACAGATGAGATCCCGATGAGCTTCAATGCGCTTGCCCGGGCGATTTCACCATCAGCCTTGACCATACCGACGGGCTGTTCGCCGGAGAACAGGATGTCTTCATCAAGGACAACCTCACAGGACCATCCACAGCGTGAAGCAGAGGCGCTACGGATTCGCAGCGGAAGCGGGAACGACGGCAGACCGTTTCAGCATCGTATTCAAAAACACGAACCTTCATGTCGGGAATCCGGCATTCACAGCCAATGACGTGATCGTCTTCAACAATGCCAGCGTACTGAACATCAATTCGGGCAGCATCGCCATGAAATCAGTGAAGGTGTTCGATATGCGCGGAAGGTTCATCTATGAGAAGAACGACATCAACGCAACAGCAACAGCACTTAAGGATTTAAGGGCGGAACAGAGAGGTGCTTTTAGTTCAGATCACTTCTGAAAATGGTGAAGTGGTTACTAAGAAAGTAGTTTATTAATTTTAAAATCGTCAGATAATAGAGAAAATTTAGGATTTTTTGGAAGTTTTTATCCAATCAGAATCTTTTACAACTTAAAAAAAGATAATTTTTTTGATTGGACTTGAAAAATATTTCAAAAAAAGACAGAGGTGATGATAAAAAAGATCTCTTTTTCTTCTTAAAAACATAAAAATTTAAAGCCAAAAAGTAGGCTGGATTTTCACAAGTCAGATGAGTTGAAACGCAAATTTCGATTTGTCTGGCTTTTTTATGTCAAAAATCTATTGATAACTTCTGTAAAAAAATCTAAAACACACCTTTTCAACTATTAAAATATGTTAAAATTTGAGAAAAATCAACTTTTTTCGCCTTACTAAAAAAACCTTAAAAACCCATTGTTTTATGCACTTTAGCGACGATTATAAACCGTTCATCGATGATTTTGTTAAAATTTCTTTCAAAATAATTTTTTTTATTCGAAATTAAGTGTAGTTTTATCACGTTGAATATTTGTTCAGCGTTTTATCGAAACCAGTAATATCTAAACCCCAAAGGATATGAAAAAAAACTACCTACTAAAAGGTAGACTATTGTTGACAATAGTCTGCCTTGCTTTCACGGCTCTTGGCTTTGCCCAATCCCAAACTTTTACTACAACAGGAACTTTTACCGTTCCCGCAGGTGTTACCAGCATTCAGGTTGAAGCCTGGGTGCAGGTGGTGCAGGTGGTGGTGTAACGGGAAATATCGCCGGTGGCGGTGGTGGCGCAGGAGGTGGTTATGTGAAAAATACCGCATTAGCAGTCATTCCGGGCACAACATATACAGTGACAATCGGAACCGGAGCAACCGGAACAACCGGAGCCGGAGCCAATGGCGGCAATACATGGTTCAATACTACAGGTACTTTACTCGCGATAGGCGGAAGAGGCGGTAACGCAGGAACTGCAGCTGCAACATCTGCTGCCGGAGCAACTGCCCTTACTACAGGAAACGTTGGCTATTCAGGAGCGTTCAACTATTATGGAGGCGCAGGAGGTACCGGAACATTAGCAGGACTTTCTGGCGGCGGCGGTGGAGGAACTGCCGGAACAGGATCCAACGGAGGTAATGCTTTCGGATTAACCGGAGGAGCCGCAGTTGCTGGTGGTTACGCAGGCCAAATGGTTCTACTGCATCCGCAGATGGAGCCGACGCTACAAATATAGGCGCAGGAGGTGCTGGTGCACGTACAAGTAACAATACCGATCGCTCAGGCGGGAATGGCGGAAACGGGCAAATGATCATTACTTGGACATGTCCAACTTACAGCCTGACTTCAACCGTGGCAGGGACAAGCTGCCAGGGCGCTGCGACAACTATAACTTTGACTGGTTCAGCCGCAGGTTTACCAAAAGGAAATTATACTGTAACTTATAACTTAACCGGCGTTAACAGCGGAACCGGAATTACAACAGGTTTTACCGTAAGCACTGCAGGAACTGCAACATTCAACACCAATACACTTGCAACTGCGGGCGCTACTAACATTCAGATTACAAATTTGTCAAGCGGAAGCACGCCTTGCAGCTCAAATATTTCAGCAGGGCATACAGCATCATTTACAGTTCTTCCTATTCCGGCTCAACCGGGTACAATTACAGGAAGTGCAACACCTTGCGTGGGCTCTTCACAAACTTATTCTGTAACGAATACAGCAGGTATAAATTATGCATGGTCATTCCCAACAGGCTGGACACAAACTGCCGGAGGAACAACCAGACAGCATCACAGTTACAGTTGGCAGCGGTTCAGGTAACATCACAGTTACGCCTTCTAATGGTTGCGGCACAGGAACTGCACGTACATTGGCCGTTACTCCTACAGCGTTGGCTACACAGCCATCGGCCGTTTCAGGAGCAACCGGGCCATGTATCGGAGCATCAGTTATTTACTCTGTTACGAATGTTGCCGGAATGACTTATAACTGGACATTGCCTTCAGGGTGGATAAAAACTGCCGGAGGAACAACAAATTCCATTACAGTTACGGTTGGCTCGACATCAGGTACAATCAGCGTTACAGCTACAAATAGCTGCAACACTTCTAGTGCACAGACCCTATCGGTATCGCCGCTTGCACGGACCAGCACAACCAAGTACCATTACAGGAAACACATCTGTATGCCAGGGAACTTCGCAAAGCTATAGTGTAACCGACGTACCGGGCGTAACGTACACATGGGCATTCCCTTCAGGATGGACGCAAACAGCAGGAACTACAACAAGTTCGATAATAGTTACTGTGGGAAGCGGTTCAGGAAACATTACAGTAACGCCGTCAATTTCCTGCGGAAGCGGTACGGCCAGAACTTTGGCAGTAACGTCTAACGTTACACCTTCTGTATTGACAACAACGCCGGGATCAAGAACAGGTGCAGGTCCAGGTTGTATTGGGCGCTACAGCCTCTTCAGGAACAATCTCCTGGTATGCTGCCGCGACAGGCGGTGTGGCATTAGGAACAGGAACATCTTTTACTACTCCTGACATCACCACTTCTACAACATTTTATATCGATGTGGCTAATGGGCCATGTACCACGTCTCCGAGAACAGGAATCCTTGCTACAGTTAACGCACCTGAAATTGCAGTATCTGGTAACGGTTTCAACATTTCTGATGAGGACACAACTCCGATACAGCGGATTATACCAATCTTGGAACATCTAACGTTTCAATTCCGTTAACAAGAACTTATACCATCCAGAATATCGGCACTTTGCCGCTTACAATTGGTGCCTTCACCATTGCAGGCGCAAATGCATCTGAATTCGTGGTAGCGACTTTGCCTTCAGGAACCCTGGCTGCAGGCGCTTCAACAACATTCTCAATAAAGTTTACACCAACAGCCGTCGGTGTTAGAAATGCTACTTTGTCATTCGTGACGAACGACTCGGATGAGAATCCGTTTAATTTCTATATCAGGGGAACCGGCGGAACTGGTGTAACACCTGAAATTAACGTACGTGGAAACGGCGTGACCATTATTGATGGCGATTCAGGCCAGAGTACTGCTGACAATACAGATTTTCAAACAACCCCGGTTGGAACTCCAAAAGACATCACCTTTACAATTCAAAATACCGGAACGGGCACGACTTTCACTTACCGGGACACCAAGAGTTGTAATCACAGGAAGCAGTTTCTTTACAGTATTAACACAACCATCAAGCAGCACAATTGCCGCCGGCGCCAGCCTTACCTTTGTAGTAAGATTTAATCCGACGGCTACAGGTAGTGCAGTAGCGATTGTTAGCATCAATAACAATGATGATGATGAAAGCATCTATGACTTTACGATTCAGGGAAGTGGTGTTGTATCGGGAAGAGACATCGGTATATTAGGCAACGAAGTAACTATTGCTGATGGCGCGACGACTACCAATATCAACGACCAGACTGATTTTGGCATTACCGATCTTACCACGCCAATTTCAATTCCGTTTAACATCTATTCATACGGAAGCCAAACCTTATCCATAAACTCGACATCAATTACTGCCGGACAGGGATTTACCATCACTGCGCTTTCTGGTAACGTAACTTCGACCGTTCCTACTTCATTTGTGGTAACATTTACACCATCGGTAATTGGCGTTAAAACCGCAACGGTTACCGTGAACAGCGATGCAAATAATCCGTCAAGTAAATCGACATACACTTTTACAGTGAAAGCAGAAGTGCAAAACTTTCCAGCACTTACAAATGCTCCGGGTGGTGTGACTTCAAATCTGGAATTTTGGTTGAAAGCCAATAGCGAGATAGGCAGTGTTTCAGATGGCGACACCGTAAATACCTGGGAAGACAATACTACTGGAAGCACTAAAAATGCGGTGGCAAAATTCGCAAAAGAGCCTAAATTTCAAAATAACGCGACAAGCAATATCAACTTTAATCCGGTAATCAACTTTAATGGCTCTAACACTATGTCAGGAAGCCAGGGATTCAATAACCAGGACATGTTTATCGTAATTCGCCCGAAGAACGTTATCACCTATGCTTCAAGTCCACAGGACATTTACTGCGGAGATGATATCACCCAAAATAAAAACAGCCAGGACGTAACCGGTTTCGAAATGGGAAATACGTCAGTAAGATACGGGACTACTGCAGCAGACGTTGTTGCTTATAACCAGGGAGCGCAAACTTCATACGGAGTTGCTGAAATCAACTCAACAAAATCATACTCAGGTGTGAATATCTTTAATCCAAGAAGAAGTCCGGCGCCAAACAACAGGATGATGTTATTGTGTAACGGAAACGTGCTTACAACAACAGAATTCCTTACTAATCCGACACCTCCGAACACTTATTATCCTTATAAAAATATCGTAAATTCAAGATACTGGTTAGGTCGAAGTGAATTTTTCGATGCAAGTTATGAAGGCGATGTTTTAGAAATCATCAATTACAGCGCTAAAAATTCAGATGCTGACATGAGCAAAATCCAATCTTACCTTGCCATTAAATACGGAATTACATTAGGTGTAAACGGCGTAAGTCAGGACTATGTTGATTCTGACGGAAATACGATCTACCCATCCTCAAACGGTTTCAACTACAATATTGCCGGAATCGGAAGAGACGACAAATCGCAATTGAACCAGAAACAATCCAAAACAGAAAATACGTCTAACGATATTACTATGGGATTGACCACTATTGAAACAAGGAATTCTGATAACACAAGTGCTTTCGACAACGATAAAAACTTCCTTATCTGGGGAAGTAACAATGGAACTTTAGGTGCACAGGCTCCGATTTTGGTGAACATGAGTGCAGGAATCCCCGGACTTTCAACCGAAGTTGATTTCGTTTCAATCGGAAGAACATGGAAAGTTATTGAAAATGGCGGCGATGTGAAAACTGTAACGATTTCTGTACCTTCTACCCTATTGACTTCTACAATCACGCCTCCGGGAGACTTCCTGATGTTCATTTCGAACAGCCCGATCTTCAGCCCGACAGCAGAATACAGGATCATGAAAGCGAATGGTTCAAAATTGGAAACGACTTATGATTTCGACGGCACAACCTACATCACTTTCGGTTATGCACCTGAAAGGACTTTCGAAAGATCTATCTCTTTTGACGGAACTGACGATTACCTAGATGCCGGAAACGTACTGAACCTCAACAACACCAACTTCACCGTTTCTGCGTGGGTAAAAGGACTGCTACAAACCGCACCATCCTTTCTAAAAGAAATGCGGCTTTCACGACCGGTTACGATTTAAGCATCAATGCAGGCGGTTATGCCGAAATGAGCTGGATGAATGGTACCAAACAAACCATCACTTCAAGTGTGGTTATCCCTGCTGACAAATGGCACAACATCGCCGTTAGTTATGATGGTTCGAATGCAAGAATGTATATCGATGGTATTTTGGACGTAACAACTCCGCTTTCAGCGATATTGACCAATACACAATCATTCCTTATTGCAGCAGCAGATGGCACCAGTACAACTTCTTTCTTCACAGGAACAATAGACGAAGTAAGAGTTTGGGGCGCGGCGCTTACTGTTGACCAGTTGCGTTATGTGATGAATCAGGAATTAGTGAAACACACCGACAATTCTGTAAACGGAAAAATCGTTCCGCAAACTGTAACGCTAAATGAGGTGAAAAGCATTCCGTGGTCAACATTGAAGGCTTATTATCCAATGTCAACTTATACTTATACGAACGCAAAAGACAAATCAGACAATGATTATACTGCTGCATTGAAAAACCTGATTACGGTGAATTACCAAACCGCACCGGTGCCTTATAAAACGAATGCCGACGGTCCGTGGTATACTCCTGCAACATGGAAAAACAATGATGTTCAGGACCTTCCGTATGCGTTGTCAATTGTTGACGGTACAAGCAGGGTTGCATGGAATATCGTTCAGATCAACCACAACGTACAATCAACAGGTAACAAAGTTGTATTGAGTATGGAATTGGCGGCGAACAAAGAACTTACTGCCGACAACGATACCAAAATTGAGATTTCCCACTATCTTGACTTAAACGGAAAAATCGACCTTGAAGGAAAATCACAATTGGTTCAGACTTTAGGCAGCGACCTCGACCCTACGAGTGCAGGTTCTATCGAAAGAGACCAGCAAGGCACAAAAAACATTTACAATTACAACTATTGGTCTTCGCCGGTAAGTAGCATAAGCGCAACATCTAACAATCTTGGGTTTACAGTTTCAGATGTTTTTAAAGACGGAACCGATTCTGACAACATCAAGGATATCAATTGGATCGACGGTTACGACAGTGCTCCCGGAGACCCAATCAGCCTTGCACAATATTGGATTTTCAAATTCCAGAACGTAGGAAATGACTATGCCAACTGGTCGCAAATGGGTGCATCAGGCACTTTGCTTCCGGGCGAAGCGTTCACACTGAAAGGCAGCGGCACCGCTAACGATACTCAGAATTACACATTTGTCGGAAAACCGAATAATGCACAAATAACATTGCCAATCGGAGGCGGTTTCCTGAACTTAACAGGAAATCCATATCCATCTGCATTGGATGCTAATAAATTCTTATTGGACAATGCCTCATCACTTGACGGAACCATCTATTTCTGGGAACATTACAGCACCAATGCCAGTCATAACCTTGCAGATTATCAGGGAGGTTACGCAGCTTACAACCTTACAGGAGGAACACCTCCGGTAAGTCCAGCAAACATCAGCGGATTGGGTTCAAGTACCCGTACACCGAAAAGATATATACCGGTTGGACAAGGGTTCTTTGTTACCGGAAGTACTTCTGGTGGAACCATCAAATTTGACAACAGCCAGAGAGGTTTCTTCAAAGAAAATAATACGTCATCTTACGGAATGTTCAGGAATGCAAGTCCGACTACAGATGCCGATGCTACCGGAAACAGCAACAATGAAGACGATCAGGAAATAAGCAGTAATTTCATGAAAGTGCGTTTAGGATTTAACTCTGTAAACAACTGGCACAGGCAAATTCTGATAGGCTTTATGAATAATCTGGCCACAAGCGCTATAGATCCCGGATTTGACGCGGTTCTTTTTGATGATTTCCCGAGCGATATGTACTTCATTAACGGCGAAACACCACTTGTTATTCAGGGAGAAGGCTATTTCAATGCTGAGAACAGTTACAAGCTTGGCGTAAAATCTGCTGAAGATGGAAACATCCAGTTTGTACTTGACGACATTCAAAATTTCGATGACAACCAACAGGTTTATATCTACGATGCCGAAACGGACAGCTTACCACAACATCAAAGACAGTATTTTCGAAATCAATGTGCCGGCAGGATTATATACGGAACGTTTCTCATTGAGATTCAATGCCGGTACGCTTGGCACAGGCAATACACCTGTCAATAATGACCTGCAAGTGGTTTTTGCCAACAGCAATAACACACTGACCATTAAAAATGAAAGCCTTAAAGCGACTGTCGAGTCAGTTGCATTATTCAATATCCTTGGGCAAAACGTTCAAAACTGGGATATCGAAAACCAAACACAGGAAATGATCCAGATACCTGTTAAAAACATCAGTGCCGGAACCTACATTGTGAAGTTAAAAACCACAACCGGAACGATGACTAAAAAAATCGTGATCAAATAAATTTGCCCTTTTCCCCAATCAAAAGACTGTCTTACGGCAGTCTTTTTTGTTTTTAGAAATATGCAATTTTTACTGATTTATTTGTAAATATTTTTGTGCATTTTGATGCTAATTTTAGCATTGATTGATGATTTTCGGCTTAGGAACTTTTCTTACAAAAGGAATTCATTTTCAGCGCATTAAAAAAATTGAAAAATTCCGAATCCAATACTGTTTTAAAATCGTATGTCTTTAAAAATTAGGAGAATAAACACCTCGCCAATACCAGAAAAATGTGCACTTTATCGACGAAATGCACCTGTTAACGAAAAAGTTTTAAATGTTAAATTTTTCAAGGTATTTTCGCCCGAGATTTTAATCCCAAATCAAAATCTGACCAATCATGAAAAAAACTACATTTCACACAAAAATAACGCTGCTTTTTCTAAGCTTATTTTTATATTGCCAGTACTCTTTCGGGCAGACAACAGTCACTTACACAACGACCGGTTCAGGATCATTTACCGTTCCTGCAGGTGTGACCAGCATCACCATCGAAGCCTGGGGCGGCGGCGGTAAAGGTGGTACCAGGACCAGCAATGGCCCTGCAGGTGGCGGAGCGGGTGGTGCTTACTCAAAACACACGATGACAGTCACTCCGGGAACAAATTACAGCCTGAATGTCGGCGTCGGAAGTTCAAGTACTACTACCGGAAGTTCCAGCGACAGCTGGTTCAGCTCAACATCGACAATGATTGCTAAAGGGGGCGCGAGTGCTCTAACGACAATGGAAACGGTGCTAACGGAACTGCCACAGGATCTATCGGAAATGTCGTCACCCGTGCGGGAGGAAATGGTTCAAGCGGTCAATCCAATACTTATGGCGGCGGCGGCGGTTCTTCTGGTAACGCAACAACTGCAGGTGTTTCAGCCTCTAATACTGCAACAGGTGCTACAGCTCCTACCGGTGGTGGAAATGGTGGAAATGGTTTTTCAAGCACAACAACTTCAGGAAGCGGTTCAGCAGGAACAACGCCAGGTGGCGGTGGTGGCGGTGCGATAAGATATAGCAATTCAGGGACTTCCAATGGTGCCAATGGTTCCAATGGTAAAATAACTGTTACTTACGGAATTGCCGAAATTAATGTTTTCAGCGCTTACGGAATCAATCTCGCCGACAACGATGCCTCTCCTGCTACTGACAAGGGAACACTTTTTGGGTCAGTCAACACAGGCGGTTTCCTTACGAGTGAATTTATCATCATGAATACCGGTAACGTTGCACTTACATTGGGAACACCAACTTTCTCAGGCGCAAATGCTTCAGAATTTACAGTACTTACTTCACCGGGAACATCAATCGCGGCAGGAAGTACAGCTACTTTAGTGATTAAATTTCTTCCATTGGGTACAGGATCGCGCACGGCAGACATCAATTTTTCGACAAATGACGCAGACGAAAATCCTTTTGGTTTTTCATTACAGGGCACAGGAACAGCTCCGACAATGTCAGTAACCGGAAGGCCTCCAACGCCTGTAAGCATTCCAAATAATGATACTACACCGACAGTAACTGACGGTACGGATTTTGGAACGCAGGTAACAGCAGGATCGGTTACAAAAACATTTACAATTACCAACACAGGAACAGGCTTAATGACTATTACGGGTTTAACCATCACCGGATCACACGCCGCTGATTTTTCGATTGTAAAAAGTCCTTCGGCAACACTTGCTGTTGGTGCTTCAACGACTTTTTCGATTAAGTTTGACCCATCTTCCGGGGCTGTCAGAAAAGCAACGACAACCATTTCTTATGATTCCAGTACATTTAAATTTGATATTCAGGGCACAAACAATACCTCTACTGCCGCAGATATCAGCATATATAATGCTACTGCTACTGAAGTTCCCATGTTTGCTGCGGCCAGCTCAACCTACAGTACAGACTTTGGATCAATCAATACGCTTGACACTCCGGTTAGTGCTACGTTTACAATTAAAAATGATTCATCTACGCTACTGCCTTTGCCGCAATCTTTAACCGGCGTTTCCGTTACCGTAACTGCCGGTCTGGGTTTTACTGTTACCTCAACTGTGGCGCTTGGAACAATCTTACCAAGTGGTTCCGGAACATTTACCATTCAATTTGACCCCAGCACTGTAGGTACAGTTACTGCTGTTGTAACAGTGGCATCATCCGACAGCAATGAAGGCAGTTATAGCTTTTATGTTACAGGAACCGGAACAAATCCGGAATTTGATTTGTATGGAGGAAATCCTTCTACAATGATGGTAGACAATGGTGCAGTGGGAACTTACGGAACTACTTACGGAACAAATTTCGGGACACAAAACAACAGTATTGGTTATCTGAGCAGAACATTCAAGCTTTATAACACCGGAAACGTTCCGTTGTCCATCAGCAGCGTAGTAAACAGCAATACCACAGATTATACTGTTTCATCAATAACTTCTCCAATTCCGGCTGGTGGATCAACGACATTTACAATTACATTTGACCCGGTAACAACAGGAACTAAAACTGCCCTGATTACAATTAACAATAATGACACCAATGAAGGTGCTTTTAAGATAAACCTTACGGGATCATCAGTAAATACAAGTGCCGGAGAAATAAGCATAAAAGGAGGTTCGCCATTGACCGAAATCAATATGTATGACCCTGCCAATACGTCTAAAGGCACAGATTTCGGGGGAATGTATGTCATCAGCGGTACTGTAGCGAAAACCTTTACAATTTATAATACGGGAGCTTCGTCGCTTTCTGTTTCAACTCCTGTAATCAGCGGAACCGGATCAGCAGACTTTACCATAACGGCAAATCCAAGCAGTCCTGTTGCTGCCACTTCGGGCTCAACCAATTTCACAATTACTTTCAATCCAAGCGCTACCGGAACACGTTCTGCTATGGTTAGCATCACAAATGGCGATCCGAATGAAAGCCCTTTCACATTTTATATTGAAGGAAACGGAACGACTTACGCCGATTCTGATTTTGATGGTATTACTGATGATGCAGATATTGACGATGATAATGATGGAATCCTGGATACTTTTGAGCAGTCAGCATGTGCTTCATTGACAACATCGACAACTTCATCAAAAGTATTCCTTAATGAGACTTTCGGATCAGGGACTTCAAGGTCACAAATCAACGCCAATAACCCTGATGCTGCAACGACATACAGTTATGGCAGTTCAAGTTTAAATGATGGCTACTATACGGTATTCAACAGCGCACAAATTACGACATGGGCAGATGAGTATTGGTACAGAGGTACTGACCATACAGGTGATACAAACGGCAAAATGGCACTGTTTAATGCCAACTATACGCCTGAAAAATTCTATACAAATACGATTTCAGGGGTTACGCCTAACGTTGAAGTTACCTTTAGTTTTTATGCCATTAACCTTGACAGAACTGATGCCACAGACGCCGCAAACCGTATTCGTCCGAACATTCGTATTGAAGTTAGAAAAGTAAGCGACAATACTTTAATCAGTTCGTTATCAACAGGTAATATCGGTCTTAGCCCGTCGGGTACGGCAACAGCTTCCGACTGGATAAACTATGCACTTACTTTTACAACTTCAGAAACTACTTTCAAAGTAATATTTATCAACAACGCACCGGGAGGAACCGGAAATGATATCGCCATCGACGACATTACCGTTTCACAAAAATATTGCGATATCAACCATGATAACGATGCAGACGTTGTTG
This sequence comes from Flavobacterium sp. 3HN19-14, assembly GCF_051373205.1. Classification (NCBI taxonomy): domain Bacteria; kingdom Pseudomonadati; phylum Bacteroidota; class Flavobacteriia; order Flavobacteriales; family Flavobacteriaceae; genus Flavobacterium; species Flavobacterium sp. 3HN19-14. The sequence goes on along the minus strand of NZ_JBPPZT010000001.1, from coordinate 1,551,397 downwards.
ACCTTGATGACGACAACGATGGTATTTCGGACATTGTTGAAGCAGGCTTCAAAAGCCTTAGCAATAACAAGAGTAGAATGGACATTTCTGACAGTACAGTGTGGAAAGATGTAAATGAAAATGGATTTAACGATACTTTAGAACCTTATGTTACACCAACAGACACTGATGGTGACGGCATATTTGATTTTATGGATCTTGACAGTGACAACGACAGTATATTTGATATCGACGAAGCGCAGGTTGACAGCTATTATGTGAACAACTCTTATGCTTCTTATAATGGTGACGGTGATGTTGACGGTGATGGAAAAGGTGACAGTGTCGATACCGATGGCGATGGTATTCTTGACCTGAATGACGATTCAAGTGCATACGGTTCTTCTTTTAAGGCTTATCCGGCAGACAGCGACACCGATGGTATTCCAAATTATCAGGATTTGACTTCGAACGGTTCAACAAAAGATATCGCAGGTACACTTTATGCAAATCTTGACGCGAACAATGATGGAAAAATAGACGGCACAGCAGATGTTGACAAAGACGGTATTATGGACACTTTTGACAGCATCAACCTGGTCGACCCTTTACAACGCAATAAATCAGTTGGATCTCCAAGAGACATTACCAATAAAAACTACCTTATAGATTTTGACGGACGTAATGATTATGCCGAAAGCGATTATTTATTCAGTAATTCTTCCACAACTGACAAGGCAACTATGATGGGTTGGTTTAAGCTTGACGCGAATTTTCCTGCTACTGATGGTGTCCTGTTCGGACAAGACAAATTTTACATTACCGTTTCCGGAAGTCCCACCAGAAAAATTACAGTAACCGCTGGCACTTACACCGCAACCTATGCAACAACGCTCGATGTAAGCAGATGGTATCACGTTGCCGCGAGCTTTGACAGCAGCGGATTAAAACTATACATCAATGGTACGCTGGTAACGACAACCCCCGTATCTTTAAGCATACCTGCCAACACTGCAAAATTCACGATTGCAAAAACACCAGGCGCAACAGCGGGATTAGTAGCCAGTAAGCATTTTAGAGGGTTTATCGACGAAGTACGTGTTTTCAGCACCTCCCTTACTGCCGATCAGATTCAGAAAATGGTTTATCAGAAAATCTCTCAAAATGGCACAGCGATCAGAGGTGCTACTATTCCAAGAGACATCGAGTCTTCAAGCTGGAGCAGCCTTAAAGCTTACTATAAATTGGATGATTATAAAGGCAATGTTGCCGATGACTATATAATTGCAGGTACCGATAACTCTACATTTGTTGCGACAAATACAAATTATTGCAGGATTTACAACGTCAAATACATCAAAACCGAAACTGCGCCGATGCCATTTGTAACAAAACAGGCAGGTGTATTAGATGCTGCGGCAATTACTAATACCACGACTTTCATCAATTGCCCGGACGTAACCGCCAATAATTTTTCAATCGTACAGGTAAAGCACGATGTAACTCTGGGTAATGACCTGACAAATCTGGGTTTAATTGTTGACCCAGGGAAAACACTTTCTGTAAACAACGACAACAAAATCGAGAACACATGGTATCTGGAACTGAACGGAAAAATTGATCTCGTCGGAAAATCACAGTCTGGTCCAGGGTTCCAACAGTAACCTTGCATTAGGTACGTTTGCATCACTCGAAAGAGATCAACAAGGTACCGGCAACAAATACAATTACAATTATTGGAGTTCTCCTGTTAGCACAACAGGATCCTGCCGAACAGGTGTTTATACAGTAGCCGGGGTTATGAAAGACGGCACCAACCCTTCAAACATCCTGAATCTTAACTGGTCAACTACAAACGATGGCGCTCCGGGATCTACAGGCGTTGCCATTACGCTGAGCAATCAATGGATATATAAATTCCAAACCGGAACTGAATATGCCAACTGGACAGAAATTGGTCAAAACGGATCACTGTCAGCAGGTTTGGGCTATACACTTAAAGGATGTGCAAGCGTAGGAAGTGCCGCGCAAAATTATACTTTTGTAGGGAAACCTAATAATGGGACAATTAATATTCCAATTCTTGCAGGTAATCTTGTATTGATTGGCAATCCGTATCCATCAGCAATCGACGCAAACGAATTTATCAAAGATAATAAAGCAGGAGGCACGGGAACTAATAAAACTATTGACGGTACCGTATATTTCTGGCAACACAATGTAAGCAATAACACCCATAACCTGTCAGGATATATTGGCGGTTATGCAGCGAGAAATGAAACGGATGCTGTAGGTATCGTCTCACCTACTCAGGTCGGCGGTGCTGGAGATACAACAACATATCCGGCTCCGGGACAATATATTCCGGTTGGACAAGGTTTCTTTGTCGTCGGAACCAATTCAGGAAATGTAAGCTTCAAAAACAGCTACAGGATTTTCAAGAAAGAAAATAATTCTGAGTCTAATTATATGCTTCGTTCTTCTAACGCCAATGAAAATCAATCATCGGATGAAGAAGAGCACTTTATCAAAATACGTCTTGGTTTTAATACCAATGACCAATTCCACAGGCAAATCGTATTAGGTTTCATGAACGAAAATGCTACCGATGCTATTGATCCTGGTTATGACGCTGAAATTTTTGATGATTATCCTGAAGATATGGCCTTCAGGACTGAAGGAAAAAACCTGCTCATACAAGGTGTAGGATCATTTTCGACTGCAGCGGTTTATCCATTATTCGTAAAAACAGCTACTACCGGAAATGTACAGTTTACGCTTGACGAAACAAAATATTTTGACGGATATGATGCGCTTATTTACGATGCTGTAACAAATGAATACCACAATATTTCTGAAAGCCCTTATGAAATGGCACTTGAAGCAGGCACATACACCGACCGTTTTTCATTAAGGTTCCAGGATAGTACCTTAGGCGTAGAAAATCCAGTTGCACAAAACGTTAAAGTGGTTTATGCATCGAAGACAAGCATCCTTACTATTGAAAATAATGTTACTGGCACTACTGTTGAATCTGCCGGTCTTTTTAATATGATCGGGCAACAAATCAATAACTGGGATTTAACAAATGAAAACCAGCAAAGGATCGAAATTCCGATAAACGGAATCAGCGCCGGAACGTACATTTTCAGAATTAAAACAAACAACGGAAACATCGCCAAAAAGGTTGTGATTAAATAACCGTTACTTTACACTTTATAGATAAAAAGCATCCTTTCATCGAGGATGCTTTTTTATCGAGCAATTTGCAACTTATAGTGAATCAGGTATTTATACGTGGTTTTTAACAAAAACCTGCATTATAACGTTAATCTGTGCAGGTCAACGAAAAGAATTTTAGTAACGAAATATTCACTATACTTTTACATCAGAAATATATCCCCATATATCTTTAAACATAACCTATCATGAAAAAACTATTATCTTTAAGCAGTTTACTATTCTGTTTTATACTACTCTTTAACACCGCAAATGCATTCGCTCAGGATGATGAAGGTGATGATGAAACTGCAGTTGATACCCATGCAAAAATTCGTTTAGGATTTTATTCTCATGCCAATTCATATCGTCAGATCCTTTTAGGATTTGAAAATGAAAATGCTACTGAAGGCATTGATTACGGTTATGATGCTGTAAACACACTTAACCTTCCAAATGATATGTATTTTTGGACTGCCAATACTGAATTATTCATTCAGGGTGTTGGTTACTGGAGTGCAGAAGCTATTTATCCGATTGGTGTAAGATCAAACGGCACCGGTAGCATCATCATAAAAATTGACGCCCTCGAAAACATGAATCCAAGCCAGCCTATATATATATACGACGCTCAAAACGATTCTTATTTCGACCTTAAAAATGGTAATTTTACAGCAACTGTAGCCGATGGCGTTTTTAATGACCGTTTTTCATTGCGATTTGCACAAACAACACTTGGTGTTAACAATCCGTCCTTAAATACCGGAATTAAAGTTGCCTATACAAATGGTGACAGCGTATTGAACATTCAAAATAATCTTTCAGGAACAACGGCAAAAACCGTAAACCTATACAGTATCACAGGACAGCAAGTTGGTGTTTGGAATATCGAAAACCAAAACCAATCAGCAATCGCGGTTCCTGTTACCGGTTTCAGCAAAGGCGTTTATATTGTAAATGTAAACACTACTTCTGGTATTATTACGAAAAAAATAATCATTAATTGATTATATATCAATCCCTGATATAGAAAGAAAAAGCTTCCGATTACGGAAGCTTTTTTATTTGTAAGCGTTTCGATTAACTCAATTTCTCTTTTAATTCTTCAAAGTCAACCAAAAGCTGTTCTCCCGTGACAAGATTCTTAAGCGAATATTTTTTTGATTGAATTTCTGTTGCACCAACAATAACTGCAAACGGGATACCGCGTTTATCAGCATGTTGGAATTGCTTGCCAACCTTTGCGTTTTCCGGATACATTTCGACTTTGATGCTTGATTTTCTTAACTCGGTTATGGCTTTCATAGCATAAAAAGCTTCCTCATTGCCGTAATTAATGAACAAGGCTGCAGAAGTTGCGGTCACCGTTTCTGGAAATAAATTCAATTCTTCGAGTACAAGGTAAATCCTGTCCAATCCAAACGAGATACCAACACCACTCATATTCCTCAATCCGAAAATTCCTGTAAGGTCATCATATCTTCCACCCCCGCCAATCGAGCCCAGCGCTACTTTTTCAGGTGCCGAAACTTCAAAAATGGCACCTGTATAGTAATTTAATCCACGCGCCAAAGTCACATCTAAATCCAAAGTTGCGGCTGACAAACCAAGCTTAAGAACATTATCACAGATAAAACTCAATTCCTCAATGCCTTTTTTCCCCTCATCAGATGAAGCCAGCAAAACCGATAATTTTTGAAGCTTTTCCGTAATTGTTCCGCTAAAGTTGAACAGCGGTTGTACTTTTTCAAGCGCCGCAGCAGAAATGCCTTTTTCAGTCATTTCCTTTTTAACGCCCTCCTCGCCTATTTTGTCGAGTTTGTCTAATGCTACAGTAAAATCTATGAGCTTGTCAGATGCACCGATTACCTCAGCAATTCCCGACAATATTTTGCGGTTATTGATTTTAATAGTCACGCCTTCGAGTCTTAATTCTGAAAAAACCGAATCATATAATTGCACCAATTCCACTTCCTGCCACAAAGACGTCGATCCAACAACGTCTGCGTCACATTGATAAAACTCGCGGAAACGTCCTTTTTGCGGGCGATCAGCGCGCCAAACCGGCTGAATCTGGTATCTTTTGAATGGAAATTCTATTTCGTTCTGGTGCTGCACGACGTAACGTGCAAATGGAACTGTAAGGTCATAGCGAAGCGCTTTTTCGGAAATGGTAGCAGTTAGTTTTTGGCTGTCTTTTGCAGATAATACAACTTCATTTGCTTTCGCCAGATAGTCCCCGGAATTCAATATCTTAAAAATCAGCCTATCCCCTTCTTCACCATATTTACCCATCAGGGTTTCAGAATTTTCAAACGAAGGCGTTTCGATTGGCTGGTAGCCGAATTTTTCGAAATTCGTTTTCATAATCTGGATGATATACTGCCTTTTCGCCACTTCTGCCGGTGAAAAATCGCGGGTTCCTTTTGGTATAGATGGTTTTTGTGCCATTGGGTCTGATTATTTAAGGTGCAAATATCTTATTTTTTAAGGGAAGTTCAAGCACAACCGTGATATTTGCTGTATAGCGTAATCGGCTGTTGATGACTTTGGGCATCTCAATTAATTGGCTGATGGCGTTGCCGAACTAACTGATGGCGTTTTTAACGTGGTTAAGGGCATCCTGAACGTCGTATTTGGCGTTCCCGGCGTGGCTGATGGCATCCCGGATGTCATTTTTGGCGGTATCAACGTCATATTTGGCGTTCCCGGCGTGGCTGATGGCATCCCGGACGTCATTCTTGGCGTTGTCAACGTCATATTTGGCGTTCCCGGCGTGGCTGATGGCATCCAGGGCGTTATTTTTGGCGTTCTAGACGTTCCTTACATAATTAATGCATCAGCAAGCCATTGATAATTTAAAATTATGCTAATCAATCTTGGTGAGCCTAAAATAATCGAGCATCGCCTGGTTAACGGCCCGTTCATATTTTCATTAGCTGTATCCAACGTTAAAGCCAGAGTATGCTGTCCTTTTTCAAGATATACTTTCACGCTGTTACTGAAACCCCAATTGCTCCACTCCTGTACACCGCGCTGTGGAAAAACAAAAGCACCTAAAAACTTATTGGTTTCTCTGAGACTTCGAATGGCGCATTTGTTCTCGGTATTGGTTTGCCCATTACCGTTGGCATAACGAAAATCAACTGCATACATTCCGGAAACACTAACATTTACAGGGAAATTAATCGTCACATTCACCGTTTTTGAAGTTTCGACGAATCCTTTTCCTGAATAGCCACTGTAAGATTGTGTGCTTTTTGGAAGAAAATTTTCAACTTCAAAAACTGTGGTATTTTTTGCCGCACCGACAATCAAAGGCTCGCTGGCGAAAGATTCCATAAAATTATAATCAACAGCGATTACCTGATATTCGCCATAACTACTTGTGTCAACTGTGTATTGGCTTTTCATGGTTTTATCGAGTAATTCACCATTTTTAAAGATTTCATAAGCGACCGCATTTTCAACTTTAGCCCATGAAATTTCATTCCCTTTCAACGTAACCGAAGGCGTTTCAGGTGCGAAAAGATTTGGCATTTTATTAATCGGTTCCGGCAAAGGAAGATTGTTCAAAACCATTTTGACGGAATGCTTTCCTTTCAAAGTCGCAGGAATTTCAGCTGCCGAAGGTTTTCCATCCAACAAAAAAGTCTTGATTTCATTGCCAAATCCTTCAACTGTGATATCGAGAACTGCATCGCGATACTTAAAATTGCTGAGCGTTCTGACATCTTTTAACTGATAAGGCACGAACGGGTGGAAAGCCAATCTGTGTTTCAAAAACGTCGCCCCGAAAAGTACTTTGTTCAAGAGTCCTATACTGCCTGATAAACTCCACAGCATATTGCTTGAATTGATTTGCGTTCCGGCGAAATCGCCATTACCAGCAACAAAATTTTCTTTATTGGTAAGGAATAAAGCAGCAGGACGCGCAATTGCTGCGAGCGATTCCATAACCGAAGTTTCGTTTCCTGCTTTTGCAGATGCGAGTGCCCAAAAAGATTGTACAAACGGCCAGACCGCATCATTATGGTAAGGCGGAATTCCCGAAATCTGTGGGTAGATGCAAGAAATTCCATAAGCAGTCACAGGCGTTTTTGACACGATTGACGCAGCTTGTTCTGCATCAGCAATATCGAAAATAACGCACAAAGCTTCTCCTAAAGCTTCTGACTTTGGCGATTGAATCTTGAAATTCCTTCCGTATAAATACTGTGCATAATAGCCTTTTTCCGGCATCCAAAGGTATTTGTTGATGCCGTTTTTGATTTTTTCTGCGATTGATTTGTGTTTTTCGGCGACATCATTGTGATTTAAGAGCATTGCCATTTCCGATAAAACGATATTGGCCTGAAAATGCACGGCATTGGTTCCGAGATTTTCAGATTCGAAGATATCTGCGGGCTGCATCCATTTCGGATAGGTTTGCTCGCGCCAGTCTAAGAATGAAGATTCGCCGCGTACCATTCCGGTTTCATTATCGTAGGCATTTACCATATCATCTTCAATGGAATTTTTGATAATGGTGTACGATTGCTCCAGCCAGCTTTGATTACCGGTTACCTTGTAAACTTCCCACGCGGCGACCGCCCAGATCATCCTGTCGGTCGAAGCCGGATAAGCACCGCCGGTTCCCGTATCCTGAATAATTCGTTTATTGCCGTTGACTTTTCGCATCAGGCTGTTCATCGCTACTTTCGGTTGCATATAAGCCATTGAAAGAATGATGCTGTAGCTGATGTCACGGTCCAGACGCCTGCCCATTCTTTTCCGGTGCGGAACGTGCTGTCGGGCTCAACGGCTTTTTCCATTTCCTCGAGTGACATATTATATAAGGCATTTGAAAGCGTATAAGCCGATTTATACTGCGGAAAAGCGGTGATATTTTTGGTCAGTTTCCAGTTCGTATCTGTTTGCTTTTTGTCTTTTTTGGAATTGAAGACAAGGGTCGTTTCATAAATCCCATCGCCGTCGGGGTCTTTCATTTCGAGTTCAGGTTTTTGGTGCAGGTTGTCGAAATCCCATGAAAGTGGTGCGGTGGCTCCGGCTACATAGACTTTTTTAAAATCCTGTTTGAAGATTTTATCACCATTGAAAGTGGTGTAAAAGCCTTTGGTTTTGATCTGGTTCAGCACTTCTCTTAAATCGAGCCTGATTTTGAGCGGACTGTCAGGCAAAACTGCGGTTTCTTTATCTGTGCTTTTTTCCTTTAATGGTGTGCCGAAAGGAATTAGCGGCGTTTCTGTGACGCCGGAAACTAAATTGAAAGAATGGTTCACATTGGGTTTCATTTCGTTGTCTTTCCCGTTAATACTGAATTTGAAAATTAGTTTCGAGGAGATGAATTCGTTTTGCGGACTCACATAATCTGACTGTAATTCAGTATCAGATAAGGCAGTTGCTGAAAATTTGCCCTGTTTTATGCCATTGGAAGTCATTTCGTAATCTGGTGTTTTCCAGATTGTGGTTTGGGCGCTTGCGGTAATGGAAATGAGGATTAGTAGTACAATTTTATAAATTGATAGTTTCATTTGAGAAAATTTTATTTTAAAAAGCCCCTCGACTGCGCTCGGGGTGACAACATATAGAATCACAATTTCATTTACACTGTCATCCCGAGCGCAGTCGATGGACTTTACAGCACAAAATTTGATTTCATAACTACAATATTACCGCTTTTTAACTAAACTGCCGATGGTGTGCACGAATTTCAAGTGCATCAATGCGCCAAAACGTTGTTGTTAGCCCTGATGGAGGCGGTATCCTTTTTATACTTCATGGAACTTTCCGGTGACTAAACCAGTTCCGTATAAAAAGATTGAGCCGAGAGCAGGCTTATGGTTCCGGAAGCAGCCAATGCCGGTGCTCCTGAAAAATCCAAAATTAACCTGGCGCAGGGTTAAACTTGTAACAAAAATTGTAATTTCGTGTCAAATTACCACTATGTTTAAACTTTTCAGGGAGAATGTCCGGATTGCACTTGGTTCTGTGAAAACGCAGAAGCTCAGGACGACACTGACAGTGCTGATTATCGCCATCGGGATTACGGCTTTGGTGGGAATTTTGACGGTGGTTTCGGCGATTGAAAACCGGCTTTCGACCAATTTTGCCTCGATGGGCGCCAATACTTTTAACATCAACCAATATGAACTTGAGATCAGGCGGCATGGCGGTGGCGAACGCGAGGTTATCAATCCGATTATTTCGTATCCTGAGGCGAAGGAGTTTATCGACAAATATACTTATCCTTTAACGACATCATCTTTATCTTTTACAGCGACTTCTACTGCGGAGGTGAAATTTGAATCTGAAAAAACCGATCCGGATATTACGGTAATCGGTGCTGATGAAAATTACCTGCCCAATTCGGGCATGGAGACTACGAAAGGGCGCAATTTTACTCGTTTTGATGTTCAGAATAACGCTTATGTGTGCCTTGTGGGTTCTGATTTTGAGAAAGGATTACTGAAAGATTTGAATCCGATTGACAAGGTGATTTCAATTCGCGGGGCGAAATTCCGCGTGATTGGCGTATTGAAGGAAAAAGGGTCGACATTTGGCAGCAGCCAGGATTTGCAGGTGATTATCCCGATTCAGGTGGCGCGTTCGATTTTTACGGCGCCGAGCATTAATTACGGCCTCAGCGTGATGACGGCACGAAAAGATATGCTTAATGATGCAGTTGATAACGCCAAACTTACCATGAGAAGGGTGCGAAAACTGAGTCCGGTTCAGGATGATAATTTCGGGATTTCACGAAGCGACGATTTGATCAATAAAATCATGTCGATTACCGGATACCTTGATATTGCTGCGATTGTGATTAGCGTGATTACGATTTTGGGCTCGTCGATCGCTTTGATGAACATTATGATCGTTTCGGTAACAGAACGTACGAGAGAGATTGGTGTCCGGAAAGCTTTGGGTGCTAAAAAATCTACGATTGCCTTTCAGTTTTTTATTGAAACGATGGTAATCGGGCAGATGGGTGGATTTGTCGGGACGCTTTTTGGGTTATTGATTGGCTGGGCATTTTCCTCGTTGGTTTTTGAATTTGAGTTTGTCGTGCCCTGGGCGCCATTATTGCGGCTTTTGTCGTAAGTTTTATTGTAGCACTTGTTTCCGGATTATATCCTGCGGTGAAGGCGGCAAAACTTGACCCGATCGAGGCGCTTCGTTACGAATAATCAGAGAGTGGCTTTTGTCATGCGGTCGTTGCCGTAAATGTCTTTTCGCAATTCGGCGTTTTTGAAACCTATATTACCAAGCAATTCCAGCATTTCTTTTCCTAAATATTGATTGATTTCGAAATAGAGAATTCCTTCAGGAGTGAAATTCTTTTGTGCCAGTTCAGCGATTTTTCGATAAAAAACCAACGCATCGTTATCCTCAACGAATAAAGCCAAATGCGGCTCATTATCGATGACATTTTGCTTCATTTCTTCTTTCTCGAGATATCTTACATATGGCGGATTGGAGACGATTATATTGAATTTTTCATTTAAATCATCTGCTTCAAGAATATTTTTTTGGATGAAATTTATATTTACATTATTTAGTTTTGAGTTCTTTTTTGCAGTTTCTAATGCCTTTTCAGAAATATCAATGGCATAAACTTCGGAAGAAGGTAAGTTTTTGGCGAGTGCAATCGCGATACAGCCGCTTCCTGTACCGATATCGAGGATTTTCAAATCAGGTTTGAATTCGTTGTCTTTGATAATCCAATCGACGAGTTCTTCGGTTTCCGGGCGTGGAATCAGGACGTTTTCGTTTACTATGAAATCGAGTCCGAAGAAATGAGATTTACCTAAAATATATTGTATTGGAATTTGTAGTTTGAGTTTTTCGATGATTTCGCTCCATGCTGAAATTTCTGCTTCAGAAAATTCCAGTTCAGGCTTCAATGCTAAATCAATTCGTTTGAGCTGCTTTTTTTCTTCTAAAATCAAATAGAAAAAACTTTCCGCTTCCATTGCATCATATAATGGCGTCAGATTTTCAATGAAAAAACTCCTGTAATCTTTGATTTTCATTATCGTAAATCTTTAAGCATCCAGACCGGACAGGCGTTATGACCTGTGTTACCCATCGGCGAGCAAACATTTTCAAACCCGGATTTTTTATATAATTTTTGGGCAGCTGACATATTCGGCATGGTTTCGAGATAACATTTTTCGTAACCAAAAGCTTTTGCCGCTTCAAGACAATATTGCATCATTCTGGCACCGATGCCTTTTCCGCGTGCTCTTTCGAGGAAATACATTTTTTGCAGTTCGCATATATTTTCAGTGGAATTTTCAAGTAGTGCGATTCCGGCACAACCGACGATTTCGCTATTTATTTCGGCTATAAAATAAGCGGATTTCGGAGCCGAATAGGTTTCCGTCATGCAATCCAACTGCGGATCAGCATAGGCACTTCCTACTTTCGGAACATCAAATTCGATTAGAACCTGCCGGATCAATGCAGCGACAGCTTTGTCGTCATTGGCCTGAATTTCCCTGATTATTATGCCGTCCATTCTGAAAGTAATGTAGTATTTTTGTGCTGTGAAGGTACATGAAAAATACATGAAACGCTGCATCGAACTTGCCAAAAATGGCTTGGGAACGACTTACCCTAATCCGTTGGTGGGAAGCGTGATTGTATATGAAGATGAAATTATCGGTGAAGGCTGGCATAGAAAAGCCGGAGGGCCACATGCTGAAGTCAATGCGATAAATTCCGTAAAAGACAAATCATTGCTTTCAAAATCAACAATTTATGTCAGTCTGGAACCCTGTAGCCATTTCGGAAAACACCGCCGTGTTGTGATTTGATTATCCATCATAAAATCCCAGATGTCGTTGTCGGGACAATCGATTCTTTTTCAGAAGTTTCAGGAAATGGAGTCAAAAAACTGAAAGAAGCCGGAAAAAAGGTAACCGTTGGTATTTTGGAAGAAGAATGCCGCGAGTTGAATAAGCGATTTTTCACATTTCATGAAAAAAAACGACCATACGTCATCCTGAAATGGGCCGAAAGTACTGACGGATTCATCGCTCCCGAATCAAAAGAGGAACAAAACCCGGTTTGGATCACCAATGAGTTTTCACGTCAATTAGTACACAAATGGCGCACTGAAGAACTGGCAATTTTAGTTGGGACACAAACCGTAATCGACGATAATCCAATGTTAAATGCCCGTGACTGGCAAGGTGAAAATCCTGTAAGAATTGTATTGGATAATTGTAACCGACTGCCAAAAGAAAGCCATATCTTTGATGGTAAACAGCGAACAATAGTAGTTTCAGGAACGAGATCAGGAATTGAAAATGAAAATTTATCTTATGAAAAGATGGATTTCAGCAGCAATTTTACCTCCGGAATTATGGAAATCCTGCATAAAAACAACATACAGTCAGTCATCATTGAAGGCGGCAGAAAAACGCTCCAATCTTTTATTGACGATGGCATTTGGGATGAAGCGAGGGTTTTTCGCGGAAATGTGACATTAAATAACGGAACAAAGGCGCCGGACTTAAGCTCCAGTTTTTACGAAAAACACCCTATTAAAGGTGACGAATTATTAATATTCAGGAACTCATGATCAATACGATAATTTTTGACTTTGGCGATATTTTTATCAATCTGAACCAGCGCGCCGTTGAGGAAGCGTTTACGAATTTGGGGATGAAAGAATGGGGCGACGATTTAAAATTGCTCAATATTCAGTTTGAAACCGCGAAGATTTCTGAAGAAGAATTTCTGAACGGACTCCGCAATCACGCGCCATCAGCGACAATTGACGAAGTTCGGAATGCATGGAACAGTATGCTTGGCGAATTTCCGTTGTATCGGTTGGAGTTTTTGCAATTGCTTTCGCAGAAATACCGATTGTTTTTGATGAGCAATACCGATGCAATTCACCTTGATCATTTCGAAAACATGGTCCTGACCGTCATTTATGAGCGATTTCTACCAATGTTTTGAAAAAGCCTATTTTTCATTTGAACTCGGACTGAGAAAACCTGACGAAGAAGTATTCAACTACATTATCAATAAACACGAATTGTCTCCGAAACGCACTTTATTCGTTGATGACAGAAAAGACAATACCGACGCCGCAGCAAAATTAGGCTTACAAGTCTGGAACCTGCAGGTTGGCGAAGAAGATGTGGTCGATTTATTTGACAAGAAAATCATAGAATTGTAATTTGGAAATCCGCGATACTTATAAAACGCTGGCATTTCCGTCGGAAGAAATATTGTTTAAGGAAAAAAGCAGCAAATTTTTCGGTTATGCTTTTCCGGTTTCAACCGAAACTGAAATCAAAGAAAATTTGGAGCTTTTAAGGAAATTACACTCTGCTGCGCGGCATTTTTGTTACGCATGGCAAATCGGTACTGAAAAAATTAAATTTCGAGCCAATGATGACGGCGAACCCAGCAACAGTGCAGGAATGCCGATTTACGGGCAAATACAATCTTTTGAAATTACGAATGTGCTGATTGTCGTTGTCCGGTATTTCGGTGGCGTGAAATTAGGCGTCGGCGGATTGATTTCCGCTTATCGAACCGCAGCCCAAATAGCTTTAGAGGTTTCTGAGATTATCGAAAAAACAATCGACATTCATTATTTGGTCACTTTCGATTACAAGAACATGAACAAAGTGATGCGCGTCATCAAGGAAAAAAACCTAAATATCGTCGGTCAGAAAATGGAAGAAAATTGCGAAATCGAGATTTCCATCCGTAAAAAAAATGCTGAGCCGATTTTCGAAATCTTTAATTCGATGTTCGAAATCGGAATAAAAATTAAGGAATAATCAGCCGATTTTTATTTAGCTGTCGATATGCAAAAGTTTCTCATGGATATAATCCGGAAGGGCCGTCGGACGACCTGTTTTCATATCGACAAAAACGAGCATTGAATCACCAATTGTTAATAACTCACCTTTTTCGTTGCGAATTTCATAATCGAATTCTATCTTAACGGACGTCTGCGATTTAAAAATAGTTTTAACAATTAAAAGGTCATCGTAACGCGCTGGTTTTTTGTAATTTAAACTGAGCGAAACCACCGGAAGCATGATGCCGTTTTCTTCCATCCATTTATACGAAATCCCAAGGTTTCTGAGCCATTCAACGCGGCCCATTTCAAAATATTGCGCATAATTTCCGTGGTAAACGACACCCATTTGGTCTGTTTCTGAGTATCTTACGCGGACTTCATACTGGTGCTCTCTCATTTTCTGTTTATTTATTTTAACATTTCGAAAATCCCTATAGACTTACGATATTTTTTTTACAAAATCAACCCCGATTTATTTTTTTTTAAAGAAATTTGTTCACATATTTGTTCTCCCGAATAATAGTAGAAGTTTCACTTCCATTTTTGTAAGATAACCTTTTAACAAACAAAATAATTTAGACGAATATATGAACAAAACTGCGCAATCAGTATGGGAAAACTGTCTCTTATTTATAAAAGATAATATCCATGAACTAAGCGTACAAAACTTGGTTTGAACCGATTAAGTCAGTTGAGTTAACCGATAACGCATTGTATATTCAGGTTCCTAGTAAATTCTTCTACGAATGGCTCGAAGAACACTACGTCAAATTGTTAAAAGTCGCACTTACCAAAGAACTCGGAAAAAACGCAAAGTTACTCTATAAAATCAAAATGGAGAACACTTATGGCAACAAACAGCCGTTTACGGAACAATTGCCGAGTGCACACCGCGCGCCGATGAAAACCCAGGAAGTTGATGCACCTTTCAAAAACCTCAACCCTGAATTAAAAAATCCGTTCGTTATTCCGGGCATCCGAAACCTTAAGATTGAATCGCAACTTAACGCGAATTACAGTTTTGACAATTTCCTTGAAGGAGATTCGAATAGACTGGCACGTTCTGCAGGTATGGCTGTCGCGAATAAGCCAGGCGGCACTTCATTCAACCCGCTGTTGATTTTCGGCGGTGTCGGTTTGGGAAAAACACACTTGGCGCACGCAATCGGCGTTGAAATCAAAGACAAATATCCCGAGAAAACCGTTTTATATATTTCTGCTGAAATCTTCACGCAGCAATACATCGATTCTGTAAAGAAAAATAATCGCAACGATTTCATTCACTTCTATCAGCTGATTGATGTTTTGATTATCGATGACGTTCAGTTCCTTTCAGGAAAAACCGGAACGCAGGATGTATTCTTCCATATTTTCAATTACTTGCACCAAAACGGCAAGCAGGTAATTTTAACTTCTGACAAAGCGCCTGTTGACATGCAGGACATTGAACAGCGTTTGTTGTCAAGATTCAAATGGGGACTTTCAGCCGAATTGCACCAACCGGACTATGAAACAAGGATTTCTATCTTAAAGAATATATTGTACCGTGACGGTGTTGATATGCCGGAAGAAATCATCGAATATGTGGCTAGAAATATCAAGTCGAATGTTCGTGAACTTGAAGGCGCTATCATATCGTTAATCGCCCAATCTTCTTTCAATAAAAAAGAAGTAACTCTGGATTTGGCGAAAGCAGTTGTTGAGAAATTCGTGAAGAACGTAAAACGCGAAATTTCTATCGATTACATCCAAAAAGTCGTTTCAGATTATTTCCAGCTTGACATTGATACTTTGCAATCCAAAACCAGAAAACGCCACGTCGTTCAGGCAAGACAACTGGCGATGTTTTTTGCGAAGAAATTCACGAAAGCGTCATTGGCCAACATCGGTTCACAAATTGGCGATCGCGACCACGCAACGGTTTTACACGCCTGCAAAACGGTTGACAATTTAGTGTCGACGGACAAGCAATTCAAAAAATTCGTGGACGACATCCACAAGAAATTATCACTCTAAAAAATGCCAGTCAGGATCCTAATGGTTTGTCTGGGCAATATCTGCCGCTCGCCGTTAGCCGAGGGGATTTTAGCCTCCAAACTTCCAAAAAATAAATTCCGCATCGATTCTGCAGGAACTGGTGATTTTCATGTCGGTAAGCAACCTGATCACCGTTCGATTTCCATTGCTAAAAAAAATGGACTCGATATTTCCATTCAAAGGGCGCGTCATTTCAGCAAAGATGATTTTGCAATTTATGACCATATTTATGTAATGGACGGTTCAAATTATCGTGACGTCATTCGTCATGCACCAAATGAAACCGCAAAAGGAAAAGTCAAATTGATCCTCGACGAATTATTTCCCGGAGAAAATGTCGACGTTCCGGATCCTTACTTCGGATTGGACAATGGATTCGTGACCGTTTACCAGATGCTCGATGAAGCCTGCACTTTGATTGCCGAGAAATTACTCAAAGAAACCGAATGACGCCAAAAGGAAAACTATATTTAATTCCGACCACATTGGGAGAATCCAATCCTATGGATGTTTTGCCTGAAACGGTCAGGAGAACCATTGATCTCATTGACGATTATATCGTAGAAAATGAGAAAACGGCGCGAAAATTCATTAAAAGCATCGCGCCTGAAAAAGTACAATCTACTCTTCGCATCAGCACGTTAAACAAGCACACCGAAATTTCCGAGCACCAGCAAATGATCAAACCTTGCCTTGAAGGCAAAAATATCGGATTGATGAGCGAAGCTGGTTGTCCCGGAGTTGCCGATCCCGGTGCTGCGATTGCGAAAATTGCGCATGAAAAAGGGATTCAGGTCGTGCCTTTGGTTCCGGCTGTCTTCTATATTATTGGCAATTATGGCTTCGGGAATGAATGGGCAAAGTTTTGCTTTCAACGGTTATCTGCCGATTGATAAATCTGATAAAAAGTCGGCATTGAAAAGCCTGGAGAATCTTTCTGCAACTAAAAATCAATCACAATTGTTTATCGAAACGCCTTATCGGAATAACAAAATGCTTGAAGACATTTTAGCTGCATTGCAGCCTTCAACTTATTTGTGTGTGGCTGCAGATATTACGCTTCCGACAGAATATATCAAAACAATGCGCGTTTCCGACTGGAAAAAAACAAAAGTAGATCTGCACAACAGGCCTGCGATTTTCATCATTCACAAAATGTAAGACATAAAAAAACTGCTCCGAAAAGCAGTTTTGTTTTTTTATAAATTATACCGATTAGTGAATCACAGTCGGCGCATCATTTGCTACGATAAAAGAGGTGTCGTAACCTCCGAAAGCCCTCATATAACTTCTGATGGAAGTCCCAAAATCATCTTTGATAAATCTTGTGCCGTTGCTTTTGAAGAATTTTTTTACAGAACCTGCACCGCCTAAATGGGCTGCGGCTAAAATTCCGGATTCAGTTACTTTTACGCCACCGATGATTTTGCCTTCGTAACGTAAAATTTCATCTTTTAATTCCCATTTGTTTTTTTCAAGAAGGGCTTTAAAAGCCTTTTCCTGTAATAACGGATTGTTTAAAAATGCCGGTAAATTGGCAATTCCGATAGCTTTCAATGCGCTTACACCAAATTGGTATTTGCCCATATAACCTAACGAATTGATTAATTTGTACTGACCTTGTGATTCTTTGAATGCGATGGCTTCTTTGAAGCCTGTATAAGATTTTCCTGTATAAAGTAAGTTGCCAACAGGATAATCTGAAACTTTTGCTGAAGGAAACATTTGTGGCGTTTCGTTGTCTTCAGAAAGATAAAACCAGGATTGGTTTTCGTGTTGATTTGGTTTAAAACCTGAGCTTATAAAAGCTACTACTAATGCGATGCTTGTGTAATATATCCATTTTTTAATCATACTTGGGTTTTCTTCCGGGTCTGTCACCACCAAAATTTCTACGTTGCAAATATACGATTTAAAATAGAAATCTGAAAATCAGCACGTTAATGTTTTCTAAAAGTACAAAGCATGGAATTTTGCTTTCCCTAAGCTGTTGATTTCAAAGGTGGGAGCGGGAATCTTGATGGTATTGAAAACCGAGAAAACGGACTTTAAAAGATTAGATTTTGTATTAATTTTCGTCAAATCGACGTCAAAGCTCAAATAAAACTGCCTGATTCTTTCCTTTTCAGGAAGAAAAATCGTGTTAATCAGACCTTCTTTTCCCGTTACCATTCCTTCCGCTCCATAGCCGACTGCAAAATTCAGCCAACCTGGAATTTTTGACTCTTTGAAAAACGAATGAATATTTGCGGAAAGCCAATAAGTCTGCCCATTATAATCTTTCAGGATTTGCTCTTGCAATGAACTTCCGAGCACATTTGGCCGTGCCGATGCATAGACGGTTTTATGGAATGAAAATTTCGGAGTGATGCGTTGTTCTTTCCAAATTAATTCTTGTGAAACATATAAAACGGTTCCTGTTGCATTTGCTGCAACATCACCCCAGGAAGCGCCCCATTCAGAAGAATAACCGTCCATTACCTCAACAACCGAAAGAAAAGCGAAACCAATCGTACTGCCGTAAATCAGCTGTGATTTTTTATTCGCGCCGCTCCATTGCAACAATTCAGCACCGAATCGTCCCATGTGGTAAGACGAAAACACGTGTCCCGCCTTATCCATTTGCAGCCATTCGGCGTTGTCATTAATAAAATGGAAATCAGATTTCGGGTAGCCGTTGTACCAAAGTGCGCTTAATCCGACGATTGCGCCAGTTGCGACAACAGCTTCGGTTCCGACGACAAAATTTCTTCTTTGGAAACTTAAAGAATCGGCAGGTTTTAAAAATTGATTGATTTTACCTTGCGCATTTCCAAGAAATGAAGCAGCAAAAATCAATATGGATAAAGGGAATTTCAACTTAACGCTTTACGCCCTGCGCACTAATCCAGGCACTATATTTTCTGGCATTTACAGCATGTTGAGCAGCCGTAACCGCAAATTCATGGTAACCAAAATTGGTCATGCTCGCGCAGAAGTAAATATAATTGTGCTTTTCCGGGTTAAGTACAGCATCGATGGCCGTGATATCGGGCATGGCAATTGGTCCGGGTGGCAAACCTTCATACATATAAGTATTGTATGGGGAATTCGTCGCCAAATCTTTATTCAATACACGTTTGATGACTTGTGTAAAATCATTTGAATTTTTCTTTACTGCGTAAATCACGGTTGGATCGGCTTCGAGCTTCATTCCGGTATTGAGGCGGTTCAAATAAACTCCGGCGACTTTAGGGCGTTCGTCTTTTTTTACGGTTTCTTTGTGTACGATGGAAGCGAGAATCGTTGCCTGAATTGGTGTCAACCCTTGTGCTTTGGCTTTAGCAACACGCTCGTCATTCCAGAATTTGCGATATTCTTTAATCATCCGGTCGCGAAATTTCGTCGCATTGATGTTCCAGAAAAATTCATAGGAATTCGGCACGAACATGCATAAAACATTGTCTTCAGTAAAACCATTTTCCTTTAAAAATTCCGGATCACGGAAGGCGTTTAATAGCGAAAGACTGTCGGCTTCGATTTGGCTTCCAATCCTTCCTGCAAAATCTTCAAGCCTTTCCTGATTGTTGAAAGCCAATTGCACCGGAACATTTTGGCGCATCGAATTGATGATTTCGTTGCTGTTCATTCCGTTTTTCAACAGGAATTTTCCAGATTTTACGTTGGTTGGATAGGATTTCTTTTCGGCTACCATTTTAAAGCGTTCAATATCCTTCACGTAAGGTTTTACGATACTGACAACCTGATCAAAATTAGCGTCGGTCGGAACATAGATGTAAATTTCTTCTTTATCAAAATTGGTGTTTGGCGCGAATATATTCCTGTAAATCATATAACCGTAAACCGAAGCGGCGACTACGATGACGAGCGAAAGGATGATGGCGATTTTCTTAAATTTCATAACTGATTTATAACTAATGATTGATTAATTGGAACATCGCTTCGTCTTTGTATTGGCCGCGAACGAGATTCCATTGTTTTTTTATACCGATTTTTTCGAATTCAAAATTAGTAAAAAGCCTGACACTTGCTTCATTTTCAGGATCGATATTCGCAAAAATTTGCTTCAGGTTGAGTTTTGTAAAGCAATAATTGATGAGCAGATCGAGCGCTTCCGTCCCGATTCCGGAGTTTCTGTCACTGCTGCTTTTGATTAAAATCCCGATTCCGGCACGGTGATTTTTGGGGTCGAATTCGAACAAATCAATTAAACCGACGGGTGTGAATTGCTTGTTGTAACAAATCGCCAGCCGCAGTTGCTTCGCCTCATAAATATCCTGCTGTGCATTCTGCAGATACTGTTTGATGAGAAATTTGCTGTAGGGTGTTTGCGTGTTGCTGACTTCCCAAATTGATTCATCATTTTCAACTGCGTAGACAAAATCGAGGTCTTCAGGTTCGAGTGCGCGCAGGTGAATGTTTTGTCCGTGGAGGGTTATCATCAAAAAATTAGAATTTGAAATTTCAGGGTTTCGAATTTATATCAATTTCTCCTTTGAATACAAAAGTCGCCGAACCTTTGAGGAAAACATTGGTGTATCTTCCTTCAATCGGCGTAAACGAAACTTCGAGTTTTCCGCCTTCTACATTTAATTGTATAGTATTGGATTGCGTTTTTCCTAATGCTTTCATTGCGATGGCAACAGCTGTTACGCCAGTTCCGCAGGATAGAGTTTCATCTTCAACGCCGCGTTCGTAGGTACGTACCGAGAAAGTATCCTCTGATTTTTGCTTTACAAAATTGACATTGCTGCCTTTTTCACCGTACAATTCCGAATAACGGATTTTTGCCCCTTCAATTTTGATATCCACTTTTTTTAAATCGTCAGTCATTAAAACATGATGTGGCGAACCGGTGTCGAGGAAAACGTAACCTTCGGCAATTTTAATATTATCGACATCTTTCATCTGCAATGAGACAATGTCTTCTGAAATTGTGGCATAATGCAATCCGTCAGTAGCGATAAAAGTAGTTTCATTGTTGATAACGCCGAGGCTTTCCGCGAAAGCGACTAAACATCTTCCGCCGTTACCGCACATCGAGCTTTCGTTACCGTCGGAGTTGTAGTAAACCATTCGGAAATCATTCGTTACATCATTTTCCAGTAAAATCAAGCCGTCAGCGCCAATCCCAAATCTCCTGTCGCACAATTTTTCGACAAGTTTGGTATCATTTTTGGGAAAATTCCATCGCGATTATCAATCATTACGAAGTCGTTTCCGGTGCCTTGGTATTTAAAAAACTGGAGTTTCATTACAAAGAAATTACTGTCGTAAAGGTACAAATATTAATGAAAAGTTAATCACCGTTAATCGTGTGTTAAACTGTTTTTATGAATATGCAAAATGTATAATTTTGACGTTAAATAACTAAATTATTATTATCAAAATGAAAAGATTTTCGAGCTTATTTTTAGTCTCTTTGTTAAGCGGCGCCACAACGCTCGGCGCTTACAAGTTATTATTTGATGATGGCGGATTGATGGCAAAAAGGCATCCTGTTGTTACTGTTGCACCAGAAAATTATTCGAAAACCGTTGGATTTTCAGGTGAAACTGTTGATTTTACTGAAGCTGCTGATAAGGCTGTGCATTCGGTCGTTCACGTAAAGAACGTTTCATATCGAACGGTTTATAACCCGATTGATTACTATTTTGGTTACCGTGGCGGACAACAGCAGGAACAAGTTGGTACAGGCTCAGGCGTAATCATTTCTGAAGATGGTTATATTGTTACCAACAACCACGTCGTAAAGGATGCTTCAGATTTGGAAATTACTTTAAATAATAAAAAAGTTTATAAAGCGAAACTCATCGGAACCGATTCAAAAATGGATATTGCGCTTTTGAAAATCGATACGGATGAAAAACTGCCTTACTCTACTTTTGCAGATTCTGATAATGTAAAAGTTGGTGAATGGGTGTTGGCGGTTGGAAATCCATATAATTTGACTTCTACGGTTACGGCCGGAATTGTTTCGGCAAAGCGAGGAATTTAGACACTGCCGGAATCCAGTCATTTATCCAGACGGATGCTGCTGTAAATCCGGGAAATAGCGGCGGCGCGCTTGTCAATACACGTGGTGAATTAGTTGGAATTAACACGATGATTTCTTCGCAAACCGGTTCTTATGTAGGTTATTCCTTTGCCATTCCGTCGAATGTTACCCGAAAAATTATCGAAGATATTATGGAATTCGGCAATGTGCAACGCGGCATTTTAGGCGTAAGAGGTGCAGAATCGAATGGGCCAACTTCACAAGAACTTGGCATTCCTGAAACCGAAGGCTTTTACGTAAACGGTGTAGAAAGAAATTCAGGAGCGCAAAAAGCCGGCTTGACAAAAGGCGACATCATTGTAAAACTCGATAATGCCAACATTTCTTCTTTCGCCGACATCAATGCTTATATCAGTACGAAACGCCCGAACGATAAGGTTCAGGTAACTTTTATTCGCGATGAAAAACGAATGACGGTTCCCGTAACGCTTACCAAAAATGAATTGTCAAATACTTCTTTCAAAGGATTGCAGCTTGATGATTTGTCTGCAGTTGAGAAGAAAAAATTCCGAATTCCTTTTGGCGTAAAAATTACCGATGTCGACAATGACCGTTTGCGCGCTTATGCCAATGATTTGAAAGGCGGCATCATCCTTCACATCAATAATGATGATGCGACAGATTTGACAACAGTATCGAAATTGTTATCAAATGTCGGTGATGATGAAGGCGTTCAGATTGATATGATTACGGCTGGCGGTCAGCGGGTACGTTTCATTTTATAAAATCAGAAAATAAATTTATATCAATCAACCTGCTCAAGTGGGCAGGTTTTTTTCGCCACGAATTGCACGAATTTTCACGAATTACATTTGTGGAAATTCGTGCAATTCGTGGCTTTAAATTTTTATATCAAATATTACTTAAAATATTTTACGAAAACGTTATAGTTGTTTACTTTTGCACCACCCGAGGCCAAAGGCCGAACTGAACGGAGTTAAAATTAAAAATAAACAACTAACTACTTTATCTTCAAACGAATGAACAATACCGCTTTGTACGAAAGAGAATTGTCTTTTCAGGCTGACAGAAGGCGCGCCGGCGTTGAATTTATTAAAATCGTAAGCGATTTATGGTATGAAAAATCCATCGAAATGGTGCTTTTCCGGAACCAATTGATTGACCGCAATGTAAGCGACATCATCAACCTGCACGAATATGCGGGTGAATTTGTCGGAAAACCGATTTCTGTATTTGATTCAGTTGAGATTGCCAAAGCGATTCTTTCTTTGGATTTGCCACCTTCAAAGCTCGATATCGGGAAGCTTACTTATGAATTTCACCTTGAGGACGACCGTTACCACGACGCGAAATCATTCGTCGTTGATAAATTAAAAAATGCGAAAGACACCAAAGGAATACAATCAAAAGACGTTGTGTTATACGGTTTTGGAAGGATCGGAAGGTTACTCGCCAGAGAATTAATGTCGAAAATGGGCAAAGGCAATCAACTGCGTTTGAGAGCAATTGTCACAAGAGATAAAAACGACGCATCAAGCCTTGAAAAAAGAGCTTCATTGCTTCGTTATGACTCTATCCACGGTGATTTTCAGGGTTCTGTGATTGCTGATCCCGAAAATAACGCTTTGATTATCAACGGAACGACCGTTCACATCATCACTGCAAATGCTCCCGAAGACATTGATTATACCAAATACGGAATCGACGATGCATTGGTAATTGACAACACTGGCGCTTTTACGACAAAAGAAGCTTTAGAAAGGCATTTGGTTTCAAAAGGTGTTGAAAAAGTACTTTTGACCGCACCAGGAAAAGGAATTCCGAATATCGTTCACGGCGTAAACCAGAAAGATTTCAATCCGGACGAAGTGACTATTTTTTCAGCCGCTTCCTGCACTACGAATGCCATTACGCCTATTTTAAAGGCTGTTGAAGATACTTTGGGTGTTGTAAAAGGACATTTGGAAACCATCCACGCCTATACTAACGACCAGAATCTCGTTGATAACATGCACAAAAATACCGCCGCGGAAGAGCCGCTGCACTTAACATGGTCATTACCGAAACCGGTGCCGGAAGCGCCGTCGCAAAAGCATTGCCAAGCCTTGCCGGAAAACTGACATCGAATGCAATTCGTGTTCCTGTTCCTAACGGTTCATTGGTCGTCTTAAATCTTGAAGTATCAAAACCAACTTCAATCGAGGAAGTCAATGCCATCATGAAAAAATATGCATTGGAAGGCGAATTGGTTGAGCAAATTAAATATTCACTGAGCAATGAGCTTGTTTCATCTGATATCGTGGGTACTTCTGCCCCGTCGATTTATGACAGCAATGCCACAATAGTTTCTGCAGACGGGAAGAACATCGTACTTTATGTTTGGTATGATAATGAATTCGGCTACAGCCATCAGGTGATTCGTTTGGCGAAATATATCGCAAAAGTAAGAAGATATACTTATTACTAGGATTCAGATTTTAGATTTTGAAAAATCCGTTTCGTTAATTCGGGACGGATTTTTTATATAATTTATGTAAATTTGAGGTAACACATTAAATATTGCATGAAAAAATTATTATATATCAGTCTGTTACTGTTGGTTTTTTCAGGTGTAAAAGCACAAACTGATAATCCAAAATACGACAAGGCATTAGCAGAATCGCTTGGCGCCGATGAATATGGGATGAAAGCCTATGTCCTCGTCATTTTAAAAACCGGAAGCAATACTACGCAAGACAAGGAAAAGCGCAACACATTATTCCGCGGCCACATGGACAATATTGGTCGACTTGCAACTGAAGGGAAATTAGTTGTGGCCTGCCCTTTAGGTAAAAACGACAAAACCTATCGCGGGATTTTTATTCTCAATGTAAAAACAACCGAAGAAGCAGAAGCGCTACTGCAAACAGATCCGGCCATAAAAGCAAAAATTCTTGATGTAGAAATGTATACCTGGTACGGCTCGGCAGCACTGCCAGAATACCTGAAAGTGCATGAAAAAATCGAAAAACAAAAACACTGATGAAAGAACCGAAACGCATACTGACACTTTTTGAAAACCTTTTCGATGGTGACCCGTGGCTGGATGTCACGCTGATCGGAACGCTCGAAAATATCACCGCAGAAAAAGCTGCTGAAAAGAAAGTCGTTAACCGGAATTCGATTTGGGAAATCACCAATCACATTATCGAATGGCGTAAAAACGTACTGCAACGCGTTCACGGAAAGACGTTGAAAACGCCTGAACACAATTATTTTCTTCCTGTTGAAGATACATCGGCGACAGCCTGGAAAAATACAATCGAGCGTTTAAAGGTTTCAGAAACGGAATGGGAAACTTTTCTGAACCAGATGAAAAACGACCAGTTAGAAACCGTACATCCTATGAACGGACACACCCATTACGAACACATCCACGGTATCATCCAGCATGATGCTTATCATTTAGGGCAGATTGTATTGTTGGCGAAGCATCCATAACCACTTCCTAACAAACCCATTTCTTTCATAATATAATAGTAACACCAGGGAAACCTGCAGCTCAAATATGTTACGGAATTTTGGAAAACCAAATTCCTAACCTATTATGAAAAAAATATCTATTACTGCAGCGGCCTTGCTTTTATTAGCAATTTCCTGCCAAACCAACGATGACAGCAATGAACAAAATCTAAAATCTGCATCAAAAATCGCTGGAGCAACAGTTTTATCAGCACCTGTTGCCGAAGCCAAGCTCTATAAACTTTTACCGGGTTACGACAGCGACGACGATTTCGAGGCAAGCGGCGTTTATTATCTTGACGGCTACTTCTACATTCCGTGTGACAATTTGTATAAGATTGCGAAAATCAAAAGCACGTTTCCGCAAAACAGTTCTCAGAATAGCATGCTCAGTTCGGGTTCTGGCACTTCAAACTTTGAAGGTATCGCTTACGACAGCAATGGTACGCCAAATTTCTTCGTAGTTGAAGAATCGGTCAGCAAAGGAAGCGGTGTTTACCAGCCACGCATCCGCGAATATAATTCATCAATGACTTACCAGAACAATATGTGGGCGGATTATAATTTCACTTCTTCCAACAGCAATAAGGCTTTTGAAGGCATCAGTTGGGTTTTTCGCGGTGGCGAAGATTATCTTTTGGGATTAGTTGAAGGCACAGGAAAAATTCCCGTGCTGAAGAAAACCAGCAGTAAATGGGAATTGGTTGCTGAAATTACATTGCCGTCTTCTGTGACTTTCAATGATTATTCAGACATTGCGGTTTACGGAAATAAAGTCGCCATCACTTCGCAGGAAGATTCCCAAATCTGGATTGGCACATTAAGCAGCACTTCCTGGACAATCACAGGCGGAACGGCTTATGAATTACCAAAAGGCAGCAGCAGCGGTGTGGTTGGTGCCGGAAGCAATGTACTTTACGGCAATATTGAAGGTATTTCGTTTATATCTGCAACGCAAATCGTCGTAGTTTCAGACAAGGCAAAATCTGACCAGCCTTCTTATCAGGATTACAAAGACCAGTCGGTGCATATCTTCAATCTTCCTTGATTTTTATTTGATTATTGTTATAAACAAAAACGCCTTATTTTCATAAGGCGTTTTTATTGATTTGAATATTAAATTTTATGCATTTCCTGCGGCTGCAATCAGGTTGAGTGCTGATCCAGCTTTAAACCAGCCAATCTGGCCTTCGTTATAAGTATGATTCGCCAAAATCACATCGACGCTTCCGTCAGTGTGTGCGAATTCCAATGTCAATGGAACGCCCGGAGCAAAATCAACAAGATTCGTGAAATTGATGGTGTCATTTTCCTGGATTTTATCGTAATCGGCCTCATTGGCAAATGTAAGCGCCAACATTCCCTGTTTTTCAAATTCGTTTCGTGGATACGGGCGAAAGATTTCACCAAAACCGCTTTCACACCAAGAAAACGTGGCTCCATAGCAGCATGCTCACGCGAAGAACCTTCACCGTAATTATGGTCACCTACAACAATCGACGGAATTCCCGCAGCTTTGTAAGAACGCTGAACAGCAGGAACCGTGTCATATTCGCCTGTTAATTGGCTTTTCACTGAATTGGCTTTTTGGTTGAATGCGTTGATAGCACCAATCAGCATATTATTCGAAATATTATCGAGGTGTCCACGGAAACGCAACCACGGACCTGCCATCGAAATATGGTCAGTTGTACATTTTCCCAAGCCTTGATGAGTAATTTAGCGCCTGTGATATTTTTGCCATCCCACGGTAAGAATGGCGCAAGTAACTGCAGTCTTTCCGAAGTCGGGCTCACCACAACCTGAACACCTGAGCCGTCAACAGCCGGTGCCCTGGAAACCTGCGTCTTCAACGTCGAAACCTTTTGGCGGCAATTCATCTCCGGTTGGTTCGTCGAGTTTTACTTCTTCTCCATCTTCGTTGATTAGCGTATCAGTCAGTGGGTTGAAAGATAAATCTCCGGCGATTGCCAAGGCAGTAACCAATTCTGGCGAACCTACGAAGGCAAGTGTATTTGGGTTACCGTCGGCTCTTTTAGAAAAGTTACGATTGAAAGAATGCACAATTGTGTTGCGCTCTTCTTTTTCAGCACCTTCCCTGTCCCACATACCGATACACGGTTCCGCAGGCATTGGCAAAAACAGTCGCGCCGATTTTATCAAAAGTATCGATAAATCCGTCACGTTCTATTGTATAACGCACGAGTTCAGAACCTGGTGTAATCGTAAATTTAGATTTGGTAACAAGATTTTTATCGGCCACTTGTTTGGCAAGCGAAGCAGCACGGGAAATATCCTCGTAAGATGAATTCGTACAAGAACCAATCAAACCGACGTCAATTTTCAAAGGCCAGTTGTTTTTGATGGCTTCTTCTTTCATTTTAGAAATCGGCGTAGCCAAGTCCGGGGTAAAGGACCATTCAAATATGGCTCCAATTCTGATAGATTAATTTCAATTACCTGATCGAAATATTGCTTCGGATTTGCATAAACTTCCGGATCTGCAGTAAGGTAATCTTTAATTTTATTGGCTTCATCTGCTACATCGGCGCGGTCAGTTGAACGAAGGTAACAGTTAATTGATTCGTCGTATCCGAAAGTTGAAGTCGTTGCGCCGATTTCAGCTCCCATATTACAAATCGTTCCTTTTCCGGTACATGACATTGCTGTGGCGCCTTCTCCGAAATATTCAACAATAGCTCCTGTTCCTCCTTTTACAGTCAGGATTCCGGCAACTTTAAGGATGACGTCTTTTGGCGCTGTCCAACCTGATAATTTTCCGGTCAATTTTACACCTATTAATTTCGGAAATTTCAATTCCCAAGCCATACCCGACATTACGTCAACGGCATCAGCACCACCAACTCCGATGGCGATCATTCCAAGTCCGCCTGCATTTACAGTGTGCGAATCGGTTCCAATCATCATTCCGCCCGGAAAAGCATAATTTTCCAAAACCACCTGGTGTATTATTCCTGCACCCGGTTTCCAGAAGCCGATTCCGTATTTATTAGATACTGAGGAAAGAAAATCAAAAACTTCGTTGCTTTGTGTTTTAGCACGTGCCAAATCAGTGACAGCATCAACTTTTGCCTGAATTAGGTGGTCACAATGAACGGTTGTCGGCACTGCCACTTTTGGTTTTCCGGCGTGCATGAATTGCAATAAAGCCATTTGTGCGGTCGCATCCTGGCAGGCAACACGGTCGGGAGCGAAATCTACGTAATCTTTACCGCGGGTGAATGCTTGCGAAGGTGTTTGCTCCCATAAATGGTTGTATAAAATCTTTTCTGTGAGTGTAAGTGGTCGACCGACAATTTCGCGTGCGATGTCGACACGAGTAGTCATATTCCCATACACTTTTTTAATCATTTCAATATCAAAAGCCATATTCTAATATATTGTTTGTTTGCAGTGCAAATTTAAGCATTTCCCTGCATAGTTGAACTATTTTTAATAAAAGACACGTTTCAAAAGATTATTATTGTCAAAAATTGAATTTTAGTGATTATTATTAAATAAATTTTTGATTTAAATTAAAATATTAGGTAATTGTTAATTTAAAGTATTTTTTTTATCAAATTCGGAATTTGGGAAATGTTTCTGGTGGTTTAAAATAAAAAGAACCTTTCTAAATTAGGTTTACGCTGTCATTTTTACCGCAAAGGCGCGATTTTTTTCGTGAAGTTCGCAAAAAAGAGCTTTAAATCTTTGCTTTGTAAGTTCCGGATTTTTAGTTTGGATTTTTTCAACAGAAAACAATATTGTAAGTTTGTTCAGAATGGCACGTAAAAAGAAGATATTGAAATTTTTTGCATTCGGAATATTGCTACTGGTGCTTATCAGCTGTATCGTATATTCCCAACTTACAAACCGCCATAAAGCCATTATCAAAACCACATTCCTATATAAAACCGGGTTGGTCGACAGCGAATGGAATGTGACTGATACTTTCGGAAAATATGCGATGGTTTCGCCGACATTTCTTATCGATGGCATTTACAAATCGATGGAGGGACCAAAATCTTCGAATTATGTGCAATTGTCAAAAGATTCAACTCTATTGTGGATGACCGGTTTTAATGTTGAAGCGCTGGATGCGAAAACCGGAGAGAAACTCTCCAATGATTTTATCTGCCATACTAATATTGATTTTAACGATGTAAAATATTACAGTAATTTCAATCTGAATGCACGCATAGGTTCCCAATATCCTCGGCTTACTTCGTTATCTAATGGCATGGAAAATTTCGAGTTCCCGAAAGGTTTCGGTGTTCCGATGAGAGGAAATGATTTGCTTTTCGTTACGACGGAATCACTGAACCATAACATCAAAGATATTACCAAATGGATAAAACATGAAGTAACCATCAGTTATTCATCCCAAACAGAAAAGCCGTTGATGAGCCGAACTGTTTTTATCATGCTGCCTTTTGACAAGGAAGATCCATACAAAGATCCGCTTGATCCGGGCAGCAATTCGTGCATTCCGGTAGAAACCAAGAACCATACTTATGAAGATGGCAAGGGCAATAAATTATCAGGTCATTGGGTAATTCCGGTTGGAAAAAACACTTACAGAAGTTCCGCCAACGGGCAGTTACAAATTAAAGACAGCCTTCGTTTACATGCTGCTGCTATTCATGTGCATCCTTTTGCGACGGCTATTCGTTTATTTGACAAGACGGCCAACAAAGCTGTTTTTACAAGTAATATTAAAAATTACACCACTAAAATTGGTTTGGAAAGTGTGCCTCAATTCAGTTCAGAAAAAGGTATTTGGCTATACGGAAATCACGATTATGAGTTAATTCTCGATGTCAACAATACAACAAATGAAAACCAGGACATGATGGGCAGTATGTTTTTATTCTTTTACGACGCTGAACTTGACGCAAAATTAAATCATTAAAAAAGTCCGTTAAGACAATTCTCAACAGACTTTTTTATAGTAATTTTTAAAGCTTAGTATAAAGAAGCGATGATTTTTTCAATCGTAATGCCTTCTGCATCTGCCTTGTAGTTTTTCACGACACGATGTCTCAAAATTCCGGTTGCTACTGCTTTTACATCTTCAATGTTCGGAGAAAATTTCCCGTTGAAGGCAGCGTGGGCTTTTGCCGCAAGAATTAAATTTTGTGATGCCCTTGGCCTGCGCCCCAATCGATGTAATTTTTGATGAAATCATTGGACAATGCATTATCCGGACGGGTTTTGCTTACCAATGTAACGGCATATTCGATTACGTTATCAGCCACGGGAACACGACGGATCAAATGCTGAAAATCGATGATTTCCTGTGCTGAAAACAGCGGATTAACCTCAACTTTCGTATCAGAAGTGGTGCTTTTCACAACCTGGACTTCTTCCTGAAAAGAAGGATAATCCAATTTTATCGAGAACATGAAACGGTCCAATTGTGCTTCCGGCAACGGATAAGTTCCCTCCTGCTCTATCGGATTCTGGGTCGCCAAAACGAAGTAA
The DNA here is from genome assembly GCF_051373205.1 of Flavobacterium sp. 3HN19-14. NCBI lineage: Bacteria > Pseudomonadati > Bacteroidota > Flavobacteriia > Flavobacteriales > Flavobacteriaceae > Flavobacterium > Flavobacterium sp. 3HN19-14. The sequence continues at coordinate 1,520,321 of NZ_JBPPZT010000001.1, read as the reverse complement.
GGCAAATCGAGTTTGTAATTGTGGCCTGCGATTGTCACAGCTCTTTCCTGCATCGCTTCAAGCAAAGCAGCCTGCGTTTTTGGCGGCGTCCTGTTGATTTCATCGGCAAGGATAATGTTGGAGAAAATAGGTCACTTTTATGAATTTGAACTGACGGCTTTCATCTAAAATTTCACTTCCCAAAATATCAGAAGGCATCAAATCAGGTGTAAACTGGATGCGCTTGAAATTCAATCCCAAAGCTTGCGCAATCGTATTGACCATCAATGTTTTCGCCAATCCGGGAACACCAACCAAAAGCGCGTGCCCACCTGAAAATATACTTAAAAGTATCTGGTCTACGACTTCTTCCTGGCCTACGATTATTTTGGAGATTTCTCTTTTGAGTTCGTTTCTTTTCTGAACTAAATTTTCTATTGCTGCAACGTCAGACATATTGTATGAGTATGAATTGTGAATTATAAGTTACTGCTAACTGATAAATGTAAGTATTATTTTTTCAACCAATTGCTTGTGAATACGCAATCGCGGTATTCGCCATTGATTTTGATGTAAGTTTCCTTGATTTTTTCGTTGGTTCACTTACCGATTTCTTCGATTTGTTTTGATTTCAGCGCCAAATCTTTAATCCTGAGATAATCTTTGGCATAATCTGCGGTATGCGACGGAATCCTGTTCGTTACTGTTATGATCTTATATACTTTTTGATTGGTTTCATCTTCATCCATAAAAGGCTGCGAAATTTCTCCGGTTTGCAAGTTGGAAACCTGTCCGTAAAGGCTTGGATCCATTTTTGTCAGCTCGAATTTCGTATCAAGCGTCCTCGGATTGATCAAAGCACCACCATTGGTTTTGGTTTCTTTTTCGTCAGAAGCACTTCTGGCAGCATCAGCAAAAGAGATTTCGCCACCAACAATTTTATTGCGCACATTGATGATCGCTTCTTTTGCTTCTTTTAATGACTCATCAGAAATTTTAGGAACTAAAAGAATATGGCGAAGGTCGATTTCCTGTCCGCGGATTTTTTCAACATAAATGATATGCCAGCCATATATCGTCTTGAATGGTGCAGAAATTTCACCTTCCGCAAGACTGAATGCCACATCTTTAAATTCTTTGATAAATGGCGTTTTTCTATTCATCTTATAAAATCCTCCGTTGGATTTTGAGCCCGGATCCTGCGAATACAAAACGGCTTTACTGAAGAAACTCGCACCTTCCTGGACTTCTTTCTTGAATTGGTTGAGTTTATCAATTACTTTTTGTTCTTCTTCCTGCGTTACTTTCGGTTTGATAACGATCTGCGAAACTTCGAGTTCGTCACCAAAAACTGGTAAATCTTCCTGTGGAATTTTCTTAAAATAATTGCGTACTTCTTCAGGCGTGATTTCGACTTTGTCGACAATTTTCTTTCTCATATCTGAAGAAAGCTTATTCATCCTTAAGATTTCGAAGAAAAAAGAGCGAAACTCCTCTTCCGTGTTTTTATGATAAAACGCAATAAGATCACTCATGTTCTTGTTGCTCTGCTCGAGCATGCTGCTGATTTTCTCATCCATCATGCTGTTGATTTCTGCATCAGAAACCACGATACTGTCCTGAACTGCCTGATGCGCATAGAGCCTGTCTTCTAGGATGCTTCCTAAAATCTGGCACCTGTCGATATCTTTACCGAATTTCCTTGCGCGGAAATTTCAAGCAATGCTTTGTCAACATCTGAATCGAGAATCAGGTAATCTCCAACAGTGGCGACGATTCCGTCTACTTTTTGCTTTTTCTGCTGCACGTTTGTCTTGGTCTCAGCAACTGCGTCTTTAATGACTTCCTGCGCGTTGGCGGTAAAAATCGCCAACGTAGAAAACAGAAAAAGTAAGGTCGTCTTATTTATAAATTTCATATTTATTGTCTTTGATTGCATCATCAGTAATCTCTTTTTCAAATTTTTTAATTAATTCTAATTTTCGCCGGTTTAAAATCACCTGTTGCAAAGTCGGTTTTAAATAAGCATACGGGCTCACCTGATTTTTGTCTATAACATCAATAATGCGCACCAGATAAATGTCGTTCCCTTCCGGTTTCTGGAAAGATGCGCCGGCCGACATGTAGGCTTCGCGATTTTCAGGCGTTATAAAAGGCAATTTCCTGTATATTTCGTTCATCGCTACCCAGACTGAATCATTGAGTGCTGAATTTTTAAATTGTAATTGATAAGTCGCCCAGAATTTGCGGTCTGATTTCCTGAAATCAAAAAATTTGCTTCTTATCGTTGAAAACTTCGGGTGGTCTTTTGGAAGGTTAATGTAGCGAAGCCGCACCAGCATTCCGTTTGTCCTGAAATTCTCCTTATTCTCGTCGTAATATTTTTTTAATTCCTGTTCCGGAATCAAAGTATCAACTGATTGTTTTACGATTTCTTCGATGTAAGCTTTCGTATACAAATCGATTTTATACTGTTTTATGAGCGTATTGAACTCGGCTTTCATAGCTTCGCTCAGGTTGATTTCAGCTTTATTGATGAGCAATTTTTGCGATGCCCAGCGGTCGATAAAATTCTTGACGATGACAACGCTGTCTTCTTTTTGGTTCCGGCCGGAATTAAATCAGCAATGTCTGTTTTGTATAAATAGGAATCTCCAACTCTCGCAATGGCTTCGGGTTTTGCTTCAGGCTTGAAGTAACTGCATGAAGCAACGGATATGAAAATTATCAGTATATATACTTTGCGGATCATTTAGGATTTAATGGTTGCCTTTACCCTTTCAAAAACATCTTTGTTGACGTTGATTTTGAATTCTTTTTTCAGGTCAGAAACCCAGTTTTGCTCAAGATATTGCTGATAATCGTTGATGGCTTTTCCTTTGCATTCCTCCAATGTTTTTGTACTTTCAGGAATGACTTTGTTCACTTTGGCTACAAAAAAGTAATCGCCTTTCTTGATTGGTTCTGTTACGCCTGTTGCCGCTTTTACGTTGGTCGGCAATACTTCGGCGCCTTCTTCAAAAACACCTTCATTGATCATGACTTCAACTTTGTCTTTGGTGTTGAGTTTTGCTTTAATTTCGGCAGGTGTTTTGCCTTGTTTCAGCATTTTTTCTGTCTTTTTGATAATATCTTCTTTTGTTGAAGAAGCGACTATTGCATCAACCCTGTTTTTCCATTTATAGTTTTTCAGGTTGGCTTTGTAGAAATTATCAAGACCAAGCGTGTCGGTTTTAGACTTTTCCCAGATTTCTTTTTCCATCAAATCAAATAGTAGAAGTCCGTCTCTGTATTCTTCCATCACGTCGGCAAATTCCGGAAATTCTCCTTCAAGATTATCGTTGTAATAAGCCGTTAATTGATCATCTATGAAAGTTTGGTAATATTTATCGACCAATTTATTAATTGGTTTGATTTCGCTTTCGGCACCTTTTTGCCTTGTACTCAGGTATTTAAGAAAATCAGTTCCGGTAACGGCTTTATCATTTACTTTGAATAATGGCGCATCATAAGGTTTTGTATCTGTTGGAACATTCCATTTACCGGTATAAAAATCGTTAGTAACTGCTTTTGAAGTCGCGGCAAACAATTTATCATTTGTTTTTATGGCGAATTTCTTGCGCAATTTTTCGTTCATTGAATTCGTAATCAATCGCGAACGGTCGTCTTTCCTGATTTTCGCATCCAAATCAGATTCCATTTCATCGTAAGTTTTTAGCGGATATTTATCCGTTAATTTCACAATATGCCACCCGAACTGGCTTTCGAACGGCTTAGAAATCGGATTTTCTTTCGTAAGTGAAAAAGCAACATCTTCAAATTCTTCAGAACTCAAGTCACCCGACCCAAATCGGCCAAGCGAACCTCCTTTTGATGAAGATGATTTGTCTTCAGAATATTGCTGCGCGAGGCTTTCGAAATTTTCGCCTTGCTGCACTTTTTTGTAGATATCATCAATTGTTGATTTAGCTTTAGTGCCTTGAGTAGCATCAGAAGGTTTAGTGATCATGATGTGCTCTACGCTAACTTCCCCTCTGTTGTCACGAACGTCTTCAACTTTGATTAAATGGTAGCCAAAACGCGTTCTTATCGGGTTTGAAATTTCGCCTTTCTTGGTTTTAAAAGCACCTGATTCAAAAGCATACACCATTCTGAATGCGGAAAACCAGCCCAATTCGCCTTTGTTGTCTTTCGCTGAAGGATCTTGCGAATATAGTGCTGCCAATTTTCCAAAATCTTCACCGGCAATTGCTTTCTTGCGGATATCCTGAATTTGCCTGTAAGCTTTTAAAGTGTCTTCCGGAGTAGCATTTTCGTCAACCATTAATAAAATGTGCGAAGCCTTAATTTCCTTTTTGTAGCGTTGGTAAGCTTCTTCCATTAATTCCTTGGTGACTTTTGAATCGGTAAGGTAATTTTTGGCAAGCTGGGTTCTGTAGGATTTTAATTCCGTCTGGTATTTCGGATTGTTCTGAAGCCCGAGTTTATTGGCTTTGTTGATTTTTAATTTGTAACCAATGAAAAGTTCAAGATATTGGTTGAGATCTTTTGGGATTCGTCTTTAACAAGATCAATATTTTTTTTGTAAACCCTTGCAAATTCGTCTGTGTAATACGGTTTGTCATCGATTGAGAAAAGGACTTCTTTTTTTATGCTTTGCGCGTGGGCTGCAACATTCAGGCCTAACAACAGACCGAAGAACAAATGTTTCATTTTCATTATTACAATATTTTCAAATAAAGTTAAAGCGTATTATTAATATTTACAGGGAAATCAACATCGGGAAACCGATAATAATTGATTTATTTTTAGTCAATAACGCCAACAAAATTAACAATTCAAATACATTATGCAAGTATGTTGTATACTATTAACAAAAAATTAAATGAGATATTAAGAAAACGCTGAAACCTTTGAAAATAAAAGCTTTCGCAAAAGTTTACTTTTTATATTTTTCGCCGATTTCTGTGATGATAAATTCGCTTCTTCTGTTTTGCTGGTGCTCTTCTTCAGTACAATCGACACCATCGGCACATTTGTTAACGAGCTGTGATTCGCCATATCCTTTTGCTGTAAGCCTGTCGGCAGAAATTCCTGTCCCGATCAGCCATCTCATTGTTGATTTAGCTCTTGCATCAGAAAGTTTCCTGTTGTATTTAGCGGTTTGGCGGCTGTCTGTATGCGACCTGATATCGATTTTCATACTTGGATAAAGTTGCATGAGGTTGGAAATTTTTTGCAATTCTACTGCAGCTTCCGGTCGGATATCTGACTTATCCAAATCGAAATAAATCATTTTTATACCGAGTTTCGGTGCGACATCATCACCTTTTTTAAATGGAATCAAAGTTCTTGATAACGGCAAGTTTAGTGTAGTTGAACCTGTTTCGCCCGGCACATCAATGCTGAGTTCATTGCCTTCATATTTTGGTTTGGCCGCACGCACATGGTATTTGGCGCTGCAAGGCACTTTAAAACTGTAATAGCCTTGTTCGCTGGCATACATTTCATCAATCGGGTTCATTTTCGCATCGAAGAGCGTAACTTGTGCATTACCCAAAAGCTCACCCGTTTCCTTGTCGATGACATTTCCGGCAATCATTTGCTCACAAGCAAGTTTTCTGGTTTCGGTAAATCTGTAGATATCATCAGAGCCTTTTCCTTCCGGTCTGTTGGAACTGAAAAAACCATTGCGGCTTTGTGTATCAATCAGGAATGCAAAATCGTCAAATCTTGAATTTATTGGCTCACCGACATTTTCAATTTCACAGGACTTCCGGTATTTACATCAATTTTAGAAACAAAAACATCAAGTCCGCCCAATCCCGGATGACCATCCGAAGCGAAATACAGATCATATTCATTTGAGACAAACGGAAAAGTTTCCTTGCCTTCTGTATTGATTCCAGGCCTAAATTTACAGGTTTTCCAAAACTACCATCTGTATAAACCGCAACTTTATACAAGTCAGATTGACCAAAAGTGCCGGGCATGTCTGAAGCGAAATATAAAGTCCGCTCGTCCGAACTTAAAGCCGGATGTGCCGTACTGTACTGGTCGCTGTTAAAAGGTAATTCTTCGGCATCGCTCCAGTAAGCACCATCAAAAGTTGATTTGTAGAGTTTCAGCAAAATGGCATTTTTGTCGTCTTTGCCCTTCTTGCCATTGTTATAATTATTGCGTGTAAAATACATCGTTTTACCGTCGGCCGTAAAAATTGCAGACGACTCGTTGAATTTTGAATTCAGGTTTTTGGTAAATTTTTCCGGCGGCGCCATAGTTCCATCAACTTTTACTTCTGAAGTGTATAAATTGGAAAAGGCCTGATTGGTTAGATTTTAATTTTCTGCTGATGACGCCTCCGGTATCGCGTGCTGTAGTAAAAACCAGTTGGCTTCCGAAAAAAGCAGTTCCGTAATCAGATAAAGTAGAATTGATACCTGCATCAATTACGTTGAAACGCCCGGAATTGCGTCAGATTTTTTCAAGATAATCAGTATTATTAGTGAAAATTTTCCCACGGACATCATTAGCAGATTTTTCAGCAAAAATCTTCATATATTCATCTGCCTTTTCATAAGCGCCGCTTGTTTTAAGCGATTGCGCGTAGCGATAGTAATATTCCGGTTCGATTTCCTGATGCAAATCCATTAATTCTGCATACCATAAAACCGCTTTCCTGAATTCTGAATTGAAATAGTAAGCATTTCCCAATCTTTCAAAAAGATCAACAGATTTATAACCTTGCCTTGCCACTTTTTCATAAATAGCGATTGCGTCGATATAAGAATAATCGTCATACTTTTTGTTGGCGCGATCTACTTCGCCTTTTTGCGAAAAAGCGTTCCCTGAAAAAATCACAAGTGCGATAACGAATATTATTTTATTTTTCATAACGTTCCGTAAATTTTAGGAATGCAAAAATCAATAATCACATTCATTTTAAAAGTCAAATTCTGATTTTTAACAGTTGTTGACCATTAAAAATCAGAATCTTAACCATGTCAGTTGCGTTGATTAAAATTCAACGACGATAAACTGGCTTCGTCTGTTCATCTGGTGTTCCGCTTCGGTACAAGGTACACCATCGGCACATTTGTTGACCAGTTGCGATTCGCCATAACCACGGCCTGTAAGCCTGCTCGGGTCGATTCCGTTTTGACAAGCCAAGCAATCGTAGATTTCGCCCTTCTGTCAGAAAGCGCCTGATTGTATTTATGTGTCTGGCGGCTGTCTGTATGCGAACGAACATCGATTTTCATGGTCGGGTACTGGTTCATTACAGCCAATACTTTTTCGAGTTCGAAGGCTGCATCCTTACGGATAAATGATTTATCAAGGTTGAAGTAGATTGTTGGAATATCAAGCACATCAGGACGGGCCAGAATCTGTTCCTTCTTCAATCTTAACAATACGCTTTTTCAGCATGAGTGGTAAATAGGTGTTTCCGGTAGTCTTCGGAACCGTATATGGCAACTCATTAGTCTCATAATCGGTTTTATCAGCGCGGATGCGGTATTTGGTATCGCAATCTACAGTACCTAAATTATAGTGCCCTTCACTGTCAGTATCAACAGTCCTGAGTTTTTCCATATCGTTATCATACAAAACGACTTGTGCTCCGGCGATCGGCAAGTTGCTTTCAGAATCTGTCACAACACCTTCAAGTGTTTGTTCACAGTTTAGTTTTCGTAACTCTGTGAATTTGTAGATATCGTCGAAGCCTTTTCCACCATCGCGATTGGATGTGAAATATCCAGTCACTTGTTTTTGTATCAATAAGAAAAGCAAAATCATCTTTACGCGAATTGAGCGGCTGCCCTAAATTCTGTATATTGCTAAAAAAGCCATCCTTTTTGATTTTCGTTACAAAAACATCCAATCCACCCAAACCAGGGTGGCCATCAGAGGCAAAATACAGTTCATTTTCATCTGTTACATAAGGAAAAGTTTCCTTCCCGGGCGTGTTGATTGTTGTGCCAAGATTGGTTGGGGCTCCGAATGAGCCGTCATCATTAATTTCCACTTTATACAAATCTGAATCACCATAAGAACCGGGCATATCAGAGGCAAAGTACATTGTTTTTTCATCGGCACTTAAAGTTGGGTGCGCGGTGTTGTATTCGTCACTGTCGAAAGGAAGTTCGGTAATATTCGTCCATTTTCCGTCTTCGAGAGTCGCTTTGAAAATCTTAAGCCTGATGACCATGTAGCGATCATGTCTTTCTTTTCCTTTATTGTAATTGTTGCGCGTAAAATACATGGTCTTGCCGTCTTTTGTAAAAACCGGGGTTGACTCATGGAATTTGGTATTGAGCGTTGAAGAGAATTTTTTTGGCTTCCCTAAAGCGGCATCAAAATCCTGTTGCACTTCTGCACCGTAAAGGTTTGTAAAAGCTTTGTTGTTCCATTTGTGGCGTCTTTTGGCGAAATTTCCTGTATCACGTGCTGTAGCGAAAATAAGCTGGTTGCCTATCATCGAACTTCCGTAATCTGAATATTCTGAGTTGATTCCAGCATCCTCGATATAAAAACGTTTTGAGTTGGTTTTGATTACATCGAGATAATTTCGGTTATCAACAAAAAGTATGGCTCTTTTGTCAGTACCTGCTTTTTCATTGAATTTGGTCATCATCGCGTCGGCTTCTGTATATTTTCCAACCGACTTTAGCGATTGCGCATAACGAAAGATGTATTCCTGATTCTGGTTCGGATTCATGTTGAATAGCTCGGTGTAAGCCGCTTCTGCTTTATCAAACTCAGAGTTAAAATAATACGAATTGCCTAATTTCTGGAACATTTTTTCGTCCTTATATCCTTTCGCGGCAATGGTTTCATATATCTTGATTGCGTCTATATAAGCATAATTATCATACTTCTTCCCAGCTTTTTTCAGCGATCCTGATTGTGAATAGGCGTTTATCATGCCCAAATTCACCAATACCAGAATAAATAATACTTGTTTTCTCATGATAGTAGGATGTTAGAAGAATCTTGGAGATATAACTTTTGTATAGTTTTTGAACAATTCGTATCTCAGGAATATTTCGTGCGATCCAGAATTGTAGTTGGCCAGCTTAGTAGTTTCAAGATCATAGCCGTAACCAATGTACCATGAATCACTAACCTGGAATCCTGCCAAAGCGCTGAACGCCGCACTCCATCTGTAAGCCAAACCAACTGTGAATTTCTCGTTGATAAGGAAATTACCTGAAACATCAACCTGAAGTGGCGCACCTTTAACGAGTTTGGTCAATAATGCTGGTTTAAATTTTACGCTTTCACTCAAATCGAAAACGCGTCCGGCGATGAAATAAAAGTGCATTTTTTCGCTTGCCACTGAACTTGTATTGTCTTCATAATGCCTGGTTTCCAAAAAATTAGGAACTGACAACCCGAAATACATCTTGTCAGAATGATAATAAATACCGGCACCGATATTGGGTGTAAAACGATTATCGATATTGTCCTGCTGGCTGATAGCATAATCACCCGGATTTCTAAGCGTCAATCTGCTAAAGTCAACACTTAGCAAACTCGCAGTTGCTTTAAACCCGAAGGAAAGTTTCCAGTCTTCTGAAGTTTTGATAGAATAAGAGATGTCGGCAGAAATATTATTTTCATCCGAAATACCAATCCTGTCATTGATTATCGAAAGCCCTAACCCGATTTTACTGTTTTCTATAGGCGTATGAATTGAGAAAGTGTTCGTAACCGGCGCGCCGTCAAGCCCTACCCATTGCGTGCGATGCAGCAAAAATGCACTCATCACTCCTCTTGAACCTGCATATGCGGGGTTGACGTTAATGGTATTGTACATATATTGTGTAAACTGTGCGTCTTGCTGAGCATAAACGCCACTCATCAACATCAAGGCAAAAAATACAAATTTTGTTCTCATATTATAGTTTTTAATCCGGGAAGTTTGCGCTTCCGGAATTAATTTTATCGGGTTAAATGTAAGAATCCTGCTTTCTCTTTCGTATCGTTATCCGATTTGTACCTGATTACCCAGTAATAAGTACCTTCTGGCAATGCGGAAGATTTGTCTATCGTTACTCTTCCTTCGGAGAATCCTTTGAAAGAATTATTCTCGTTATCGTATCCTTTGGTTTCATAAACCAGTACACCCCAACGGTTGTAGATTTCAACCGTATTGTCAGGGTAACATGAGATTCCCTGAATGTATAACGAATCGTAATAGCCATCTCCGTTTGGCGATACTAAGTTATAAACTTTTATCGTACATCCATCAACCAAGTCTACAACTGTAGGGTTGTCGAGCAACGGATCAAGGTTATCGGAAGCATCCTCTGCAGCCAATTGTCCGCTGGAAGTATAACCTCTTACAGAAGCCTGGTTGGTTACAGAGCCCGCATCGATATCTGCCTGAGTGATGTGGTAGATACCGTAGAAGTGACCATCCGGAGCAAATTCACCAGCAGCCAATGTTATCGGCTCACCAAACACCTCAACGCCGTCGATGTACGTATCTTCAACAGTCACATCAAATAATGTTGTATGACCAGTGTTGTGAACAGTAAAGTCGAACCTTATCGTTTCACCTGGTGAGGCAAAACCGTCATGGTTGTTATCCTCAAAGTAACCGGTTTTCAGGATGGTGATTGAACTGGCATTCAAGTACACAACTGTAGGATCATCATTACCCGGCAACAATGGGTCGTCACTATCTGATACATCTTTAATCGGCGGTGTAGTCGTTGTCGGATCGTTGTCAGGATCAGCTGATACGGTAGCGGTATTGATTACCATTCCTGCTTCGTAATCTGCAGCAGTGACAGGATAAGTTAATGATAACACTCCGATTGCCAGTTGGCCAGGAGCCAATACCAGGTTTGCAGGATTAGTAACTGCAACATCAGTACCATTTGTAATCAATGGGTCATTGATACTCAGGTTATACAATGTAATGTTACCAGTATTCCTTACATCAAAGGTATATGTGATGATACCTGTAGCTGCATTCAGCACACCATGCTTAATCAACTCAATCGACGGATTCTGCGTAAGCGGCGTAATCGTCGGATCGTCGTTGCCTGGCTGATTGCTGTTGTTATCCGAAGTATCACTAACGCTTGTACCTCCAGGTTAGTGTACCACTGATTGTCGCAATATTGATAACAAAGCCAGTATTGATGTTGGCTTGAGTTATTGTGTAAGAAGCCGGTACTGTAACAGTTATGCCCGGGTTGAGAGTCGTTGGCACAACATTATACGTTGATGGTATAAGCATTGGGTCATTAATCACTAGATTACTTACCGGAACCGTTCCAGTGTTAGTAACAGTGAATGTGTAATTGATAGTATCACCTGCATCAACAATTCCATTTCCGTTGAAGTCAAAATAGACACCAGCTTTTACGAGACCGATTTGTGGTGCCAAAGTTGAACAAGGAAGCGCCGTAACCGTTGGATCACTGCTGTTCAGCTCGTAACTGTCGTTATCGGAGATGTCACTAATGCTAGGCGTAGTGGTATCACCAGGACCGAATGCAGTTGCAGATGCAGTATTAACCACCTGGCAATTTGTAATATTCACCTGAGTGATTGCATAGTGCATTACGTCGCTTGTAGCAATTGCACCAGGAGCCAATGTTGTGACATCAAGCGTAATAGTGCCTAATCCTAACATTGGGTCAGTCACAATGATATTAGATACAGTTGTGTTACCTGTATTTTTGACAGTGAAAGTATAATCAACACTGTCGCCAAGATCAAGTACCCCGTTATTGTTGGCGTCAACATATACACCGGTTTTCACAAGTCCGATTTGTTTTTTGATAATAAGCGGCGTAATCGTCACGTCATCATTACCCGGAAGCGGACTATTATCGTCAGATGTATCGCTTACAGTGATGTTACCAGGAGCAGTTCCTTCGATAGTTGCTGTATTGATAGCTTGACCGGAGTTGATTTGCGCCTGGGTCAAATCCCATGATGCAATGGTGGTAACGGTTTCGCCCGGAGCAACTGAAGTAACTATTACGTTGGCACTATTAACGAACTGAATTTCTGAAGAAGAATCAATACCGATTAATGGATCCGAAAGCGATAAGTTCGACAAAGTAACCCCGCCAGTATTTGTTACAGCAAAGGTATACGATACCGTATCTCCCAAATCAACCACTCCATTTAGATTATTATCGACATAAACCCCTGTTTTAACCAAACCGATTTGCGGTGCACTAACAACTATCACAGTTATCAAGGCCGTATCACAGTTTGTCGGGTTCAATACCTGACAGATGGTATAAGGGAATGTGTAGGTTCCTACAGGAGTTCCAGGTGCAACATTTACTGCTCCGGTCGCTGCGTTAATGGTGATACCAGTTGGAAGCGTTCCGTAAGTAAGGTTCACAAGTCCAGGCGTTGTTGCTAACGAAGCGTTGTTTAACGTATCATTTGCATAAAGGTTAGCAACAGCTGTTCCTCCAGTTAATGTATAAACAACAGCTGTATTGGCAGTAGTCGGAACCGTATCATCGACAGCATCGATAACTGGAGCTGTAATAGTTACGGTAACAATAGCTGTATCACAGTTTGTCGGGCTTGCAATTTCACAGATTGAATAAGTGAGCGTGTAAACTCCGGCTGGTGTTCCAGCGGTAACATCTACTGTTCCGTTAGGGTTTAGTGTGATGTATCCACCGGCATTAGGCGTAACCACTGTCAGAATTACATCTGAAGGATCAACCGGAAGACTATTAAGCGTATCGTTTGTAAATACATTCAATACTCCCGTCATCACTAAACTACTGCTTACAAAAGGCCCTGCGTTATCATCAACCGCAACGATTGGAGCGATTACTGTTACGGTAACCAAAGCAGTATCACAGTTCGTAGGATTTGCCACTTCACAGATTGAATAAGTGATTGTATAAGCACCTGTTGGTGCATTCGGAGCCAAGTCAACCGTTCCATCAGGATTCAATGTTATGTATCCATCAGGATCCGGTGTTACAACAGTCAGTATTACAGCTGCAGGGTTAACCGGAAGGTCATTAAGCGTATCATTCGTGAATACATTCAATACCGCAGGCATTTCTACAGGGCTACTTGTGAAAGTTCCGGCTGTATCATTAACAGCTACGATTGGAGCTATAACAGTAAACGTTATGGTAGCACTGTCACAGTTCGTCGGATGAGCAACCTCACAGATTGTGTAAGGAATGCTGTACGGACAGGCAGCTGTTCCAGGGGCAACGTTCACAGCGCCAGTAGCAGCATCGATGGTAATACCGGTCGGAAGCGCTCCGTAAGTAAGGTTCACGAGTGCAGGTGTAGTAGCCAATGAAGTGCCGTTCAATGAATCATTTCCGTAGATATTTGCAATAGCAACTCCTCCAACGTTATTGAAGATTGGAGTTGGATTGTTATCGTTAACAGCATCAATCGTATGTGTATCCTCAACAATAACAGTAATCATTGCAGTATCACAATTCAACGGATTAGCCACCTCACAGATTGTATAAGGGAATGTGTAAACACCTATCGGGGTATTCGGAGCAACATTCACAGCACCTGTAGCGGCATTAATTGAAATACCTGTTGGAAGTGTTCCGTAAGTTAGATTTACAAGTGACGGTGTAGTTGAGAACGAAACACCGTTAAGTGTATCATTTGCATAAATATTGTCAATTGCTACCCCACCGTTGAATGTGCTCACAACTTGTGTGCCCGATGTAGTTGGCGTTATATCGTCAACAGCATCTATCGGTGCGAATACCGTAAATGTTATCGTAGCCGAATCACAGTTAGTTGGTATAGCCACTTCACAGATTGTGTAAGGAATACTGTATGAACCTGAAGCTGTTCCAGGAGCGACATTCACAGCGCCTGTAGCGGCATCAATTGTGATACCTGCAGGAAGTGTTCCGTAGGTAAGGTTCACGAGTGCCGGTGTAGCAGCCAGTGAAGAACCGTTTAATGTGTCATTTGCGTAGATGTTCGCTATCGCAACACCTCCGGCAACACTGCTTATCGGTGTTGGATTATTATCAACGATAGCATCAATCGGCGCCATTACAGTAAACGTTATGATTGCACCGTCACAGTTAGTCGGATGGACAACCTCACAGATGGTGTAAGGAATGCTGTACAGGACAAGCCGCTGTTCCAGGGGCAACGTTCACAGCACCAGTAGCAGCATCGATGGTAATACCTGTCGGAAGCGCTCCGTAAGTAAGGTTCACCAGTGCCGGTGTAGTAGCCAATGAAGTGCCGTTCAATGAATCATTCCCATAGATGTTTGCAATAGCAACTCCTCCAACGTTATTGAAGATTGGGGTTGTGTTTGCATCATCTTCAGCCACAATAGTGTGTGTATCTTCCACAGTAAGCGTGATAATTGCGTTGTCACAATTAGACGGGCTGGCCACTTCACAAATTGTGTAAGGGAATGTGTAAACACCTACAGGAGTATTCGGAGCAACATTCACAGCACCTGTAGCGGCATCAATCGAAATACCTGTTGGAAGAGCTCCGTAAGTAAGGTTTACAAGTGATGGTGTAGTTCCTAACGAAACTCCATTCAGCGTATCGTTCGTGTAGATGTTGGCAATTGCAGTTCCACCATTAAATGTGCTAACAGGGAATGGCGCCGTATCATTAGACGCAACGATTTGTGCGAATACCGTAAATGTTATCGTAGCCGAATCACAGTTAGTTGGTATAGCAACCTCACAGATTGTGTAAGGAATACTGTATGAACCTGAAGCTGCTCCAGGAGCGACATTCACAGCGCCTGTAGCGGCATCGATTGTGATACCCGCAGGAAGTGTTCCGTAGGTAAGGTTCACGAGTGCCGGTGTAGCTGCCAGTGAAGAACCGTTTAATGTATCATTTGCGTAGATGTTCGCTATCGCAACACCTCCGGCAACACTGCTTATCGGTGTTGGATTATTATCAACGATAGCATCAATAGGCGCCATTACAGTAAACGTTATGATTGCACCGTCACAGTTAGTCGGATGGGCAACCTCACAGATAGTGTAAGGAATACTGTACGGACAGGCAGCTGTTCAGGGGCAACATTCACAGCACCAGTAGCAGCATCGATAGTTATACCTGTCGGAAGCGCTCCGTAAGTAAGGTTCACGAGTGCAGGTGTAGTAGCCAATGAAGTGCCGTTCAATGTATCATTTCCATAGATATTTGCAATAGCAACTCCTCCAACGTTATTGAAGATTGGGGTTGTGTTTGCATCATCTTCAGCATTGATTGGTGAAATTACAGTTACACTTACCAAAGCCGTATCACAGTTACCCGGATTAGCTATCTCACAGATTGAGTATGTAAGATTATACGTACCTGCCGGCGTATTGGCAGCCAAATCAACTGTTCCATCAGGGTTCAAAGTAATTGAATTGGCTGGATCTGCTGTAACAAGTGTCAATGTGACATCGGTTGGGTTCACGAACGCCGCGTTAAGCGTATCATTAGTGAATACATTTAATATCGCAGTTGTCACTGAGCCACTGCTTACTATTGGCTGCCCAGTAATATCATCATCTACAGCATCAATTGGCGAAATTATCGTCAATGTAATTGTCGCTGTGTCACAGTTGCCTGGGTGCGCCACCTCACAAATTGTATAAGGGAAACTGTATGTTTCAGGAACAGTACCCGGTGCAACATTCACAGCACCAGTTGCAGGGTTAATTGTAATACCCGCAACCGGAGATGTGTAGGTGAGATTGACTGTAGCCGGTGTAAATGGTGCAAGGTTCAGCGTATCATTTCCATAAATATTCGTAATTGCTGTTCCGCCAGTATTGCTTATAATTGTAGCCGGAGCAGCATCATCAACCGCGTTTATTGTTGAAGCACCGTTAACTAATACAGTTATAAATGCTGTATCACAATTCGTCGGATTTACAACCTCACAAATAGTGTATAGGAATGTGTAAGACCCAGCCGGAGTATCCGGTTCAACTACTACCGCTCCGGTAGCCGGATTGATACTGATTCCTGCAGGCATTCCGATTGTTGTAAGGTTGACTGCCGATGGAATTACTTGTGCCCCATTCAGAGTATCATTTGCGAAAATATTTGCAATCGCCACTCCACCATTGAATGTATTTACGGCAGAAGCACTGATATCGTTTACAGCATCGATAATTGGAGCCGTAATGACAATATTGATCGTATTTGTAGAACAGTTCGTTGGGTTGATCACTTCACAAATCGTGTAAGTTACAGGATATGTTCCTGCCGGAGTACCCGGAGCTATACTAACTACACCTGTATTAGTATTTACAGTGATGCCCGGTGGAAGTGTTCCTGTGGTAATGGTTACCTGTGATGGCGTCACCGGATTTCCGTTGAGCGTATCGTTATCCAATACATTAATCAGTGCAGGATTACCATCAGCCCCATTTACAGGAGCAGGATTGTCAACATTTGCGACAATCGCAGGTGGGTTAATCACTATATTGATTGTACTTGTTGAACAGTTCGTCGGATTGATAACCTCACAGATTGTGTAGGTCACTGGGTATGTTCCGGCTGGAGTACCCGGAGCAACACCGACAACACCTGTAGCCGTATCGACAGTGATTCCTGGAGGAAGCGTTCCTGTCGTAATGGTCACCTGTGATGGTGTCACCGGATTTCCGTTGAGTGTATCATTATCCAACACATTGATCAGTGCAGGATTACCATCAGCCCCATTTACAGGAGCAGGATTGTCAACATTAGCGATAATCGCAGGTGCGGTAACTACAACATTGATCGTATTTGTAGAACAGTTCGTTGGGTTGATCACTTCACAAATCGTGTAAGTTACAGGATATGTTCCTGCCGGTGTACCCGGAGCTACACTAACTACACCGGTATTGGTATTTACAGTGATGCCCGGTGGAAGTGTTCCTGTGGTAATGATTACCTGTGATGGCGTCACCGGATTTCCGTTGAGCGTATCGTTATTCAATACATTAATCAGTGTAGGATTACCATCAGCCCCATTTACAGGAGCAGGGTTGTCAACATTTGCGACAATCGCAGGTGCGGTAACTACAACATTGATCGTATTTGTAGAACAGTTCGTTGGGTTGATCACTTCACAAATCGTGTAGGTTACAGGATATGTTCCTGCCGGAGTACCCGGAGCAACACCGACAACACCTGTAGCCGTATCGACAGTGATTCCCGGAGGAAGTGTTCCTGTGGTAATGGTCACCTGTGATGGTGTCACCGGATTTCCGTTGAGCGTATCATTATCCAACACATTGATCAGTGCCAGGATTACCATCAGCACCATTTACAGGAGCAGGGTTGTCAACATTAGCGATAATCGCAGGTGGTGTAACCACAACAGTTACAGTTCCAGTATCGCAATTAGTAGGGTTCAATACCTCACAGATCGAGTAATCGAATGTATAGGTTCCCACAGGTGTGTTAGGCTGTACGGTAACGATTCCTGTTGCAGTATCGAATGTGATGCCCGCAGGTACTGGTGTCGTAGCCGTAATGGTCACCTGTGATGGAG
This sequence comes from Flavobacterium sp. 3HN19-14, assembly GCF_051373205.1. Classification (NCBI taxonomy): domain Bacteria; kingdom Pseudomonadati; phylum Bacteroidota; class Flavobacteriia; order Flavobacteriales; family Flavobacteriaceae; genus Flavobacterium; species Flavobacterium sp. 3HN19-14. The sequence goes on along the minus strand of NZ_JBPPZT010000001.1, from coordinate 1,502,833 downwards.
TTACAGCAACTCCATTCAATGTATCGTTGTCAAGAACGTTAACTGCAGTGCCTCCCGTTGCACCATTGACCGGAGCCGGGGTATCGTTGTTGGCGATGATAGCCGGAGCATTCACCACAACAGTTACAGTTCCAGTATCGCAATTAGTAGGGTTCAATACCTCACAGATCGAGTAATCGAATGTATAGGTTCCCGCCGGTGTGTTAGGCTGAACGGTAACGATTCCTGTCGCAGTATCGAATGTGATGCCCGCAGGTACTGGCGTCGTAGCCGTAATGGTCACCTGTGATGGTGCCACCGCAACGCCATTCAATGTATCGTTGTCAAGGACATTCACAGCTGTACCACCTGTCAATCCGTTGACCGGCGCAGGCGTATCGTTGTTGGCGATAATCGCAGGTGGGGTAACTACTACCGTAACAGTTCCAGTATCACAGTTAGTAGGGTTCAATACCTCACAGATCGAGTAATCGAATGTATAGGTTCCCGCCGGTGTGTTAGGCTGTACGGTAACGACTCCTGTTGCAGTATCGAATGTGATGCCCGCTGGTACTGGCGTCGTAGCCGTAATGGTCACCTGTGATGGTGCCACTGGAACGCCATTCAATGTATCGTTGTCAAGGACGTTCACCGCAGTGCCTCCCGTTGCACCGTTGACCGGAGCTGGGGTATCGTTGTTGGCGATGATAGCCGGAGCGTTAACCACAACAGTTACAGTTCCGGTATCACAATTAGTAGGGTTCAATACCTCACAGATCGAGTAATCGAATATATAGCTTCCTGCCGGTGTGTTAGGCTGTACGGTAACGATTCCTGTTGCAGTATCGAATGTGATGCCCGCAGGTACTGGCGTCGTAGCCGTAATGGTCACCTGTGATGGTGCAACTGGAACGCCATTCAATGTATCGTTGTCAAGGACGTTCACCGCAGTGCCTCCCGTTGCACCGTTGACCGGAGCTGGGGTATCGTTGTTGGCGATGATAGCCGGAGCGCTAACCACAACAGTTACAGTTCCGGTATCACAGTTAGTAGGGTTCAATACCTCACATATCGAGTAATCGAATGTATAGGTTCCCGCCGGTGTGTTAGGCTGAACGGTAACGACTCCTGTTGCAGTATCGAATGTGATGCCCGCTGGTACTGGCGTCGTAGCCGTAATGGTCACCTGTGATGGAGTTACAGCAACGCCATTTAATGTATCGTTGTCAAGAACGTTCACCGCAGTGCCTCCCGTTGCACCGTTGACCGGAGCTGGGGTATCATTGTTAGCGATGATTGTATTAGCAGCTTGTACAGTTATAGTAACTGTTGCAGGATCACAATTTGTCGGATTAGATACTTCACAAATTGAATATGTGAAAGTATAAACACCCGCCGGAGTTCCCGGAGCAACTCCAACAACACCTGTAGCAGTACTGAATGAAATTCCAGTTGGCAGTACGCTTGTCAAGCTGATGTTAACTTGTGAAGCAAGAACAGCAACACCATTAATGGTATCATTACTCAATACGTTGAAGGCATTTGTATTTCCAATGTTACTGATGATTGTTGTTGGGTTTACATCATCTGCAGCAACAATTGCATTTTGACCAGTTACAGTAATAAATACTGTCGCTGTTGATGTATCTCCATTAGCATCAATAATGATATAAGTGAAACTGTCATTGCCAAAATATCCAGTCGTTGGTGTATATGTAATCGTATCATCTGTAGGATTCGTTGGCGTACCGTTTGTATTTAATGTAGCAATTCCGTTAGATGGTTGTGAAGCAACGATGATAGAACCAAAGTTTGGCCAGTCTCCACCGAAGGTATCATTCGCCAAAACAGCAATTACTGTATTAGTATTCATCGGCAATGAAACAGTATCATTAGCCGCCAATGGTACATCATTAACAGGATTAATCACAATCGTTACAGTAGCAGTCGAAGTATCTCCGTTACTATCAGTGATCGTATAAGTGAAACTGTCATTTCCGTTGTAATTTGCAGCAGGTGTATACGTAATCGTATTATCTGGATTGACCACAACCGCACCATGCAACGGAGCCGTTCCTATTGTTACAGGATCTGTCGCTGCAGGACCATCTCCACCAAAAGTGTCATTACCCATTACCGTGATTGTAACCGGAATGTCTTCATTTGTAAATGTCGAGTCATTTGCCGCAAGCGGAAGGTCATTTACAGGGGTTACTGTAATTGTTACTACAGCTGTTGATGTATCTCCGTTGCTGTCTGTAATGGTATAAGAGAAAGTATCTGTACCATTAAAGTCAGCATTAGGAACATAAGTGATTGTATCGTCAGCTTGTGATGGCGTACCGTTTGTATTTACAGTCGCAGTTCCGTTGGCTGCCTGAACAGCAATTGACACAGGAACAGTTGTTGAAGTGCTCATCGCCATTGAAGTTATCATTAGCCAGAACCGCAATTGTAACGCCTGCAGAATCTTCCGCAATAACAGTATTCGGATCATCAACAGCTACCGGCAAATCATTTATAGGATTTACAGTAATCGTTACTGTAGCTGTAGATGTTTGTCCGTCAGCATCTGTGATGGTATAAGTAAAACTGTCATTACCAAAATAATTCGGATTCGGTGTATACAGAATCGTATCATCGGCCGGGTTATTCGGTGTACCATTGTTGTTAAGTACAGCTGTACCGTTAGCTGGCTGTGTTGCTACAATGATTGCACCTGTACTATGGCCGTCTCCGCCAAAATCATCGTTCGTCAATACATCGATAGAAATCGCAACATCTTCGTCTGTTGTTCTGGTATCATTTACAGCAGAAGGAACATCACCAGTTGGGTCAGAAATCACTGTTACGGTTACTGTAGCGGTTGAAGTCTGTCCATCTGAATCAGCGATTGTATACGTAAATACATCCGTTCCGTGGAAATTCAGGTTCGGTGTATAAGTGAACGTATCGTCAACCGGATAGTTCGGAGTTCCGCCATCATTTAAAGTAACAACACCATTTGCAGGCTGCGTTGCTACAACAATAGCTGTTGCCGAAGGGCCATCGCCTCCAAATAAATCATTTACTAATACCGGAATCAACACAGGAGTATCCTCAAGTGTGCTTGCCACATCATTATTCGCTGTAGGCGTATCAAATATTGGATTATCCGGGGTTACAGTAATTGTAACCGTTGCCGTAGCAGGTTGTCCGTCAGCATCAAGTATTGTGTAAGTGAAGCTGTCAGTACCATGGAAATCATGGTTTGGCGTATAAACGATTGTATCATCAAGCGGGTTGTTTGGCGTACCGCCGTTATTTACCAGTGCAGTACCATTAGATGGTGAAGTTGCAACGAAGATCGGACAGGGAATCGACCAGTCTCCACCGAATAAATCATTTATTAATACTGGCACTGTTACTGAAGAATCTTCCTGTACTGTCGCAGTATCGTCATTAGCTGTAGGTTCCGTCAGCAATATCCGGATCTGCAACAACATTTACGAGTACAGTCGCAGTTGACGTTTGTCCGTCAGCATCGGCGATGGTATAAGTAAAGATATCATTACCGTGGAAATTCGGGAACGGTGTATAGGTAATCGTATCGTCAGTCGGATTATTCGGCGTGCCGTTGTCATTTACAACTGCAGTACCATTTGATGGAGCTGAAGCGATTACAATAGCGCTATTTGATGGGCCGTCTCCACCGAATAAATCATTTACCAATACCGGAATGACAATAGCTACGTCTTCATGTGCAGTAACGAAATCGTTCGCAGCAGTTGGTGTATTGATACCTGGGTCATTCGGATTAACAGTAATGTTTACAGTAGCTGTTGAAGTTTGTCCGTCAGCATCTGTAATGGTATATGTGAAAGAATCTGGAACCGTTATAGTCGGTAGTTGGCGTATACAAGATTGTATCGTCAGTCGGATTGTTCGGAGTTCCATGCGTATCAACAACTGCAGTTCCATGTAAAGTGACCTGTAGTCACTGAGATTGCACCTGTTGAAGGTGCCCGTCTCCACCGAAAGTATCGTTAATCAATACAGGAATATTGATCGCAATATCCTCTATAGTAGTTGCAGTATCGTTCTGAGCAGTCGGTGTATCAACAAAATCAGGATCCGCAGTAATGATAATACTTACTGAAGCTGTAGCGGTTTGCCCGTCAGAGTCAGCAATCGTATAATTGAATGTATCATTACCATGGTAGTTCGGACTTGGTGTATACGTAATCGTATCATCTGTCGGATCATTAGGCGTACCATTTGTATTCACAGTAGCCGTACCATGTACAGGTTGTGAAGCAACAGTGATCGCACCTGTTGAAGCTGCCCGTCAAGTCCAAAATTATCATTAACCAGTACATTGATGATAACAGCAACGTCTTCAGGAGTCGTTTCACTATCATTAAGCGCTAATGGCGTGTTGATACCAGGATCGTTCGGGTTCACTAAGATAAATACTGTGGCCGTAGCGGTCTGTCCGTCAGCATCTTCGATAGTATACGTGAAGCTGTCATTACCGTGATAACCCGGGTTAGGGATATAAGTAATGAAATCATCTGTAGGATCGTTCGGTGTACCGTTAAGGTTTACTGTAGCAATTCCGTTTGTCGGAGTCGTTGCTACGAAAATTGCACCATTTGAATAGACCGTCGCCACCGAAATTATCATTCGCCAGCACTTGAATATTCACGTTGTTGCCTTCAGTGATAGTGACACTGTCATCATTCGCAGTCGGCGTATCTTCGATTGGATCGCCAGGGATAACGGCAATATTTACTGTAGCCGTTGAAGTCTGACCATCTAAATCACTAATTGTATAAGTGAAAGTATCTGGAACCGTGGTAGTTCGCAGCCGGAGTATACGTAATTGTATCATCCGTTGGATCATTAGGTGTACCGTTAGTATTCACTACAGCAACACCATGTGCCGGATTAGTAGCAATGATGATTGCCCCTACTTCAGGTCCGTCTCCACCGAAAGTATCGTTGTTCAATACAGTAAGTATTATCGGATTGTCCTCTAAAGTCGAGTAAGTATCGCTATTGGCGATCGGCATATCTTTAATCGGATCATCCGCACCAACGGTTACAGTTACAGTAGCTGTCGAAGTCTGTCCGTCTGCATCTGTAATCGTATACGTGAATGTATCAGTACCGTGATAGTCAGCGTTCGGAATGTAAGTAATTGTATCGTCTGTCGGATCATTGAGCGTTCCGTGGTTCAATACTACCGCCACACCATGAGCTGGTTGTGTTGCAGTAATTGTTCCCGAGTTTGGCCAGTCTCCACCGAAATCATCATTTGCAAGTACAGGGATATCAACCGAAACATCTTCCGGAGTAGATGCATTGTCATTCACGGCTAAAGGCGGATCGTTAATCGGATTATCGGCGTCAATTACTATTGTCACAATTGCAGTCGAAGTTTGTCCGTCTGAATCTGCAATCGTATAACTGAAAGTATCAGTTCCGTGATAGTTCGCATTCGGTGTATAAGTTACCGTATCGTCTGAAGGATTATTTGGTGTACCGTTAGTATTAACAGTTACATTTCCATGAATCGGATTCGACGCAATTACAATAGCACCTGTAGAAGGTCCGTCGCCACCAAAAGTATCATTCACAAGTACATTGATAGTTTTCGGAGTATCCTCACCTGTTATAGCCGAATCGTTATTGGCAATTGGGAAATCCTCTCCCGGATCACCAGGGGCTACAATAACTGTTACTGTTGCAGTTGACGTTTGTCCATCAGAATCAGCAATGGTATAAGTAAACGTATCTGTACCGTGGAAATTTGGATTTGGCGTATAGATTATTGTATCATCTATAGGATTATTCGGAGTTCCGTTGTTATTAACTGTTACCGAGCCATTTGCTGGCTGTGTTGCAGTAATCGAGCAGGTCCCCGCTCCGTCGCCACCGAAGTCGTCATTACCAAGAACAGGAATTGTGATTGCAATGTCTTCTGTTCCGTTAGCGGTATCATCAACAGCGTGTGGCATGTCAATACCCGGATCATCCGCACTTACAGTCACCGTTACGGTAGCTGTAGAGGTTTGTCCGTCGGAATCAGAAATAGTATACGTAAATGTATCTGTGCCGTGGAAATCCGTATTAGGCATATAAGTTACTGTATCGTCTGTCGGATCGTTCGGAGTGCCTCCGTTATTCACGACTACACTTCCGTTAGCGGGTTGTGTAACCGTAATTGGCTAGCACCAGGTCCATCTCCACCGAAGTTGTCATTTGCAAGTACGTTGATTACTTTAGGGTTATTTTCCAATACTCCCGTAGCATCGTTATTCGCAACAGGCATATCAACAATAACATCATCTGGATCTACTGTTACAGTAACCGTAGCCGTTGAAGTCTGCCCATCAGAATCTGCGATAGTATAAGTAAATGTATCCGTACCGTGGAAATTAGGATTAGGCGTATAAAGTACTGTATCGTCTGTCGGATCGAATGGTGTACCGTTGTTATTGACTACAACAGTTCCATTAGCCGGTTGTGTGACTTGGATAGTACCCACAGACGGGCCATCTCCACCGAAGAGGTCATTGTTAAGTACAAGTACAACTAACGGCGTATCTTCAAGTGTGAAAACCGCATCATCAACTGCCGATGGCATATCAATACCGTTATTATCAGGTGTTACTGTTATCGTAACCAAAGCTGTCGACGTTTGTCCGTCAGCATCAGCAATGGTATAAGTAAAACTATCAATACCATGATAATTAGGGTTTGGCGTATAAGTTATCGTATCGTCCGTCGGATCATTTGGCGTACCATTGGTGTTCAACGTTGCTACACCATGTGCTGGTTGTGATGCGATAACGATAGGTGTCGAAGAAGTTCCGTCTCCACCGAAATTATCGTTCAATGTTACAGCGATTGTTATAGAAGAATCTTCTTGTACCGCTGCAATATCTGCCGATGCAGTTGGCGTATCAAATATTGGATTATCAGGAATAATCGTTATGCTTACTGTTGCAGTAGAAGTTTGACCGTCACTGTCAGCGATTGTATAAGTGAAGGTATCATTGCCATGATAATTTGCATTTGGCGTGTATGTAACAGTGTCGTCTTTTGGATCGAAAGGAGTTCCATTCGTATTTACCGTAACGGTACCGTGAGCACCTTGTGTCACAGTAATTGGTCCGATACCACGACCGTCTCCGCCGAAATCATCATTTACAAGCACAGTGATTACAACTGCTACATCTTCATTCGTAGTTTCCGAATCATCAACTGCAAATGGTGGATCATTAGACGGATTATCCGGAGTTACTGTAACTGTAACTGTCGCAGTTGAAGTTTGTCCGTTTGCGTCAGTAATTGTGTATGTAAATGTATCTGTACCATTGAAATTAGGGTTTGGCGTATACGTAATTGTATCATCTGTCGGATCGTTAGGCGTTCCGTTGTTGTTGACTGTAGTCGCACCATTGGCTGCAGGCAGAACGGTAATTCGTCCATTTGACGAACCGTTGCCACCAAACGTATCGTTATTCAATACACTCACAATAATTGGGAAACCTTCGCCCGTTAAGGTCGTATCGTTAACCGCAATTGGGAAATCGCCCGTGATATCAGGGTTGATCGTCACGTTCACCGTAGCGGTGGCCGTATCCCCGGAGGCATCGGTGATGGTATAGGTGAAGCTGTCCGATCCGAAGAAGTTCGCATTCGGGGTATAGGTAACCGTATCGTCCGTAGGGTCGTTAGGCGTACCGTTGTCGTTGACCGTAACGGTGCCGTTTGCGCCCTGGGTAACAGAGATAGTGCCCACACCCGGGCAGTCCCCGCCGAAGCTGTCGTTCACAAGCACATTAACGGTGACAGGCGTATCCTCAAGGGTCGTGGCAAGGTCGTTCACCGCAGCCGGTACATCGGTAGTATCAGGGTTGATCGTCACGTTCACCGTAGCGGTGGCCGTATCCCCGGAGGCATCGGTGATGGTATAGGTGAAGCTGTCCGATCCGAAGAAGTTCGCATTCGGGGTATAGGTAACCGTTATCGTCCGTAGGGTCGTTAGGCGTACCGTTGTCGTTGACCGTAACGGTGCCGTTTGCGCCCTGGGTAACGAGAGATAGTGCCCACACCCGGGCCGTCCCCGCCGAAGCTGTCGTTCACAAGCACATTAACGGTGACAGGCGTATCCTCAAGGGTCGTGGCAAGGTCGTTCACCGCAGCCGGTACATCGGTAGTATCAGGGTTGATCGTCACGTTCACCGTAGCGGTGGCCGTATCCCCGGAGGCATCGGTGATGGTATAGGTGAAGCTGTCCGATCCGAAGAAGTTCGCATTCGGGGTATAGGTAACCGTTATCGTCCGTAGGGTCGTTAGGCGTACCGTTGTCGTTGACCGTAACGGTGCCGTTTGCGCCCTGGGTAACAGAGATGGTGCCCACACCCGGCCGTCCCCGCCGAAGCTGTCGTTCACAAGCACATTGACGGTGACAGGCGTATCCTCAAGGGTCGTGGCAAGGTCATTCACCGCAGCCGGTACATCGGTAGTATCAGGGTTGATCGTCACGTTCACCGTAGCGGTGGCCGTATCCCGGAGGCATCGGTGATGGTATAGGTGAAGCTGTCCGATCCGAAGAAGTTCGCATTCGGGGTATAGGTAACCGTATCGTCCGTAGGGTCGTTAGGCGTACCGTTGTCGTTGACCGTAACGGTGCCGTTCGCGCCCTGGGTAACAGAGATAGTGCCCACACCCGGCCGTCCCCGCCGAAGCTGTCGTTCACAAGCACATTGACGGTGACAGGCGTATCCTCAAGGGTCGTGGCAAGGTCATTCACCGCAGCCGGTACATCGGTAGTATCAGGGTTGATCGTCACGTTCACCGTAGCGGTGGCCGTATCCCCGGAGGCATCGGTGATGGTATAGGTGAAGCTGTCCGATCCGAAGAAGTTCGCATTCGGGGTATAGGTAACCGTATCGTCCGTAGGGTCGTTAGGCGTACCGTTGTCGTTAACGGTAACAGTGCCGTTTGCGCCCTGGGTAACAGAGATGGTGCCCACACCAGGCCGTCCCCGCCGAAGCTGTCGTTCACAAGCACATTAACGGTGACAGGCGTATCCTCAAGGGTCGTGGCAAGGTCATTCACCGCAGCCGGTACATCGGTAGTATCAGGGTTGATCGTCACGTTCACCGTAGCGGTGGCCGTATCCCCGGAGGCATCGGTGATGGTATAGGTGAAGCTGTCCGATCCGAAGAAGTTCGCATTCGGGGTATAGGTAACCGTATCGTCCGTAGGGTCGTTAGGCGTACCGTTGTCGTTGACCGTAACGGTGCCGTTTGCGCCCTGGGTAACAGAGATAGTGCCCACACCCGGGCCGTCCCCGCCGAAGCTGTCGTTCACAAGCACATTAACGGTGACAGGCGTATCCTCAAGGGTCGTGGCAAGGTCATTCACCGCAGCCGGTACATCGGTAGTATCAGGGTTGATCGTCACGTTCACCGTAGCGGTGGCCGTATCCCCGGAGGCATCGGTGATGGTATAGGTAAAGCTGTCCGATCCGAAGAAGTTCGCATTCGGGGTATAGGTAACCGTATCGTCCGTAGGGTCGTTAGGCGTACCGTTGTCGTTAACGGTAACGGTGCCGTTCGCGCCCTGGGTAACAGAGATAGTGCCCACACCCGGCCGTCCCCGCCGAAGCTGTCGTTCACAAGCACATTAACGGTGACAGGCGTATCCTCAAGGGTCGTGGCAAGGTCATTCACCGCAGCCGGTACATCGGTAGTATCAGGGTTGATCGTCACGTTCACCGTAGCGGTGGCCGTATCCCGGAGGCATCGGTGATGGTATAGGTGAAGCTGTCCGATCCGAAGAAGTTCGCATTCGGGGTATAGGTAACCGTATCGTCCGTAGGGTCGTTAGGCGTACCGTTGTCGTTGACCGTAACGGTGCCGTTCGCGCCCTGGGTAACAGAGATGGTGCCCACACCCGGGCCGTCCCCGCCGAAGCTGTCGTTCACAAGCACATTGACGGTGACAGGCGTATCCTCAAGGGTCGTGGCAAGGTCGTTCACCGCAGCCGGTACATCGGTAGTATCAGGGTTGATCGTCACGTTCACCGTAGCGGTGGCCGTATCCCCGGAGGCATCGGTGATGGTATAGGTGAAGCTGTCCGATCCGAAGAAGTTCGCATTCGGGGTATAGGTAACCGTTATCGTCCGTAGGGTCGTTAGGCGTACCGTTGTCGTTGACCGTAACGGTGCCGTTTGCGCCCTGGGTAACAGAGATGGTGCCCAGCACCCAGGCCGTCCCCGCCGAAGCTGTCGTTCACAAGCACATTGACGGTGACAGGCGTATCCTCAAGGGTCGTGGCAAGGTCGTTCACCGCAGCCGGTACATCGGTAGTATCAGGGTTGATCGTCACGTTCACCGTAGCGGTGGCCGTATCCCCGGAGGCATCGGTGATGGTATAGGTGAAGCTGTCCGATCCGAAGAAGTTCGCATTCGGGTATAGGTGACCGTTCATCGTCCGTAGGGTCGTTCAGGCGTACCGTTGTCGTTGACCGTAACGGTGCCGTTCGCGCCCTGGGTAACAGAGATAGTGCCCACACCCGGCCATCCCCGCCGAAGCTGTCGTTCACAAGCACATTAACGGTGACAGGCGTATCCTCAAGGGTCGTGGCAAGGTCATTCACCGCAGCCGGTACATCGGTAGTATCAGGGTTGATCGTCACGTTCACCGTAGCGGTGGCCGTATCCCCGGAGGCATCGGTGATGGTATAGGTAAAGCTTGTCCGATCCGAAGAAGTTCGCATTCGGGGTATAGGTAACCGTTCTCGTCCGTAGGGTCGTTAGGCGTACCGTTGTCGTTGACCGTAACGGTGCCGTTTGCGCCCTGGGTAACAGAGATGGTGCCCACACCCGGCCGTCCCCGCCGAAGCTGTCGTTCACAAGCACATTGACGGTGACAGGCGTATCCTCAAGGGTCGTGGCAAGGTCGTTCACCGCAGCCGGTACATCGGTAGTATCAGGGTTGATCGTCACGTTCACCGTAGCGGTGGCCGTATCCCCGGAGGCATCGGTGATGGTATAGGTGAAGCTGTCCGATCCGAAGAAGTTCGCATTCGGGGTATAGGTAACCGTATCGTCCGTAGGGTCGTTAGGCGTACCGTTGTCGTTGACCGTAACGGTGCCGTTCGCGCCCTGGGTAACAGAGATGGTGCCCACACCCGGCCGTCCCCGCCGAAGCTGTCGTTCACAAGCACATTGACGGTGACAGGCGTATCCTCAAGGGTTGTGGCAAGGTCATTCACCGCAGCCGGTACATCGGTAGTATCAGGGTTGATCGTCACGTTCACCGTAGCGGTGGCCGTATCCCCGGAGGCATCGGTGATGGTATAGGTGAAGCTGTCCGATCCGAAGAAGTTCGCATTCGGGGTATAGGTAACCGTATCGTCCGTAGGGTCGTTAGGCGTACCGTTGTCGTTAACGGTAACAGTGCCGTTTGCGCCCTGGGTAACAGAGATAGTGCCCACATCCGGCCGTCCCCGCCGAAGCTGTCGTTCACAAGCACATTAACGGTGACAGGCGTATCCTCAAGGGTCGTGGCAAGGTCGTTCACCGCAGCCGGTACATCGGTAGTATCAGGGTTGATCGTCACGTTCACCGTAGCGGTGGCCGTATCCCCGGAGGCATCGGTGATGGTATAGGTGAAGCTGTCCGATCCGAAGAAGTTCGCATTCGGGGTATAGGTAACCGTATCGTCCGTAGGGTCGTTAGGCGTACCGTTGTCGTTGACCGTAACGGTGCCGTTCGCGCCCTGGGTAACAGAGATAGTGCCCACACCCGGCCGTCCCCGCCGAAGCTGTCGTTCACAAGCACATTAACGGTGACAGGCGTATCCTCAAGGGTCGTGGCAAGGTCGTTCACCGCAGCCGGTACATCGGTAATATCAGGGTTGATCGTCACGTTCACCGTAGCGGTGGCCGTATCCCCGGAGGCATCGGTGATGGTATAGGTGAAGCTGTCCGATCCGAAGAAGTTCGCATTCGGGGTATAGGTAACCGTATCGTCCGTAGGGTCGTTAGGCGTACCGTTGTCGTTGACCGTAACGGTGCCGTTCGCGCCCTGGGTAACAGAGATGGTGCCCACACCCTGGCCGTCCCCGCCGAAGCTGTCGTTCACAAGCACATTGACGGTGACAGGCGTATCCTCAAGGGTCGTGGCAAGGTCATTCACCGCAGCCGGTACATCGGTAGTATCAGGGTTGATCGTCACGTTCACCGTAGCGGTGGCCGTATCCCCGGAGGCATCGGTGATGGTATAGGTGAAGCTGTCCGATCCGAAGAAGTTCGCATTCGGGGTATAGGTAACCGTATCGTCCGTAGGGTCGTTAGGCGTACCGTTGTCGTTGACCGTAACGGTGCCGTTTGCGCCCTGGGTAACAGAGACGGTGCCCACACCCTGGCCGTCCCCGCCGAAGCTGTCGTTCACAAGCACATTGACGGTGACAGGCGTATCCTCAAGGGTCGTGGCAAGGTCATTCACCGCAGCCGGTACATCGGTAGTATCAGGGTTGATCGTCACGTTCACCGTAGCGGTGGCCGTATCCCCGGAGGCATCGGTGATGGTATAGGTAAAGCTGTCCGATCCGAAGAAGTTCGCATTCGGGGTATAGGTAACCGTATCGTCCGTAGGGTCGTTAGGCGTACCGTTGTCGTTGACCGTAACGGTGCCGTTTGCGCCCTGGGTAACAGAGACAGTGCCCACACCCGGCCGTCCCCGCCGAAGCTGTCGTTCACAAGCACATTAACGGTGACAGGCGTATCCTCAAGGGTCGTGGCAAGGTCATTCACCGCAGCCGGTACATCGGTAGTATCAGGGTTGATCGTCACGTTCACCGTAGCGGTGGCCGTATCCCCGGAGGCATCGGTGATGGTATAGGTGAAGCTGTCCGATCCGAAGAAGTTCGCATTCGGGGTATAGGTAACCGTACTCGTCCGTAGGGTCGTTAGGCGTACCGTTGTCGTTGACCGTAACGGTGCCGTTTGCGCCCTGGGTAGACGAGACAGTGCCCACACCCGGCCGTCCCCGCCGAAGCTGTCGTTCACAAGCACATTAACGGTGACAGGCGTATCCTCAAGGGTCGTGGCAAGGTCATTCACCGCAGCCGGTACATCGGTAGTATCAGGGTTGATCGTCACGTTCACCGTAGCGGTGGCCGTATCCCCGGAGGCATCGGTGATGGTATAGGTGAAGCTGTCCGATCCGAAGAAGTTCGCATTCGGGGTATAGGTAACCGTATCGTCCGTAGGGTCGTTAGGCGTACCGTTGTCGTTGACCGTAACGGTGCCGTTTGCGCCCTGGGTAACAGAGACGGTGCCCACACCCGGGCCGTCCCCGCCGAAGCTGTCGTTCACAAGCACATTGACGGTGACAGGCGTATCCTCAAGGGTCGTGGCAAGGTCATTCACCGCAGCCGGTACATCGGTAGTATCAGGGTTGATCGTCACGTTCACCGTAGCGGTGGCCGTATCCCCGGAGGCATCGGTGATGGTATAGGTAAAGCTGTCCGATCCGAAGAAGTTCGCATTCGGGGTATAGGTAACCGTATCGTCCGTAGGGTCGTTAGGCGTACCGTTGTCGTTGACCGTAACGGTGCCGTTTGCGCCCTGGGTAACAGAGACGGTGCCCACACCCGGCCGTCCCCGCCGAAGCTGTCGTTCACAAGCACATTGACGGTGACAGGCGTATCCTCAAGGGTCGTGGCAAGGTCATTCACCGCAGCCGGTACATCGGTAGTATCAGGGTTGATCGTCACGTTCACCGTAGCGGTGGCCGTATCCCCGGAGGCATCGGTGATGGTATAGGTAAAGCTGTCCGATCCGAAGAAGTTCGCATTCGGGGTATAGGTAACCGTATCGTCCGTAGGGTCGTTAGGCGTACCGTTGTCGTTGACCGTAACGGTGCCGTTTGCGCCCTGGGTAACAGAGATAGTGCCCACACCCGGCCGTCCCCGCCGAAGCTGTCGTTCACAAGCACATTAACGGTGACAGGCGTATCCTCAAGGGTCGTGGCAAGGTCATTCACCGCAGCCGGTACATCGGTAGTATCAGGGTTGATCGTCACGTTCACCGTAGCGGTGGCCGTATCCCCGGAGGCATCGGTGATGGTATAGGTGAAGCTGTCCGATCCGAAGAAGTTCGCATTCGGGGTATAGGTAACCGTATCGTCCGTAGGGTCGTTAGGCGTACCGTTGTCGTTGACCGTAACGGTGCCGTTTGCGCCCTGGGTAACAGAGATAGTGCCCACACCCGGGCCGTCCCCGCCGAAGCTGTCGTTCACAAGCACATTGACGGTGACAGGCGTATCCTCAAGGGTCGTGGCAAGGTCATTCACCGCAGCCGGTACATCGGTAGTATCAGGGTTGATCGTCACGTTCACCGTAGCGGTGGCCGTATCCCCGGAGGCATCGGTGATGGTATAGGTGAAGCTGTCCGATCCGAAGAAGTTCGCATTCGGGGTATAGGTAACCGTATCGTCCGTAGGGTCGTTAGGCGTACCGTTGTCGTTGACCGTAACGGTGCCGTTCGCGCCCTGGGTAACAGAGATGGTGCCCACACCCGGGCCGTCCCGCCGAAGCTGTCGTTCACAAGCACATTAACGGTGACAGGCGTATCCTCAAGGGTCGTGGCAAGGTCATTCACCGCAGCCGGTACATCGGTAGTATCAGGGTTGATCGTCACGTTCACCGTAGCGGTGGCCGTATCCCCGGAGGCATCGGTGATGGTATAGGTGAAGCTGTCCGATCCGAAGAAGTTCGCATTCGGGGTATAGGTAACCGTATCGTCCGTAGGGTCGTTAGGCGTACCGTTGTCGTTGACCGTAACAGTGCCGTTTGCGCCCTGGGTAACAGAGATGGTGCCCACACCCGGGCCGTCCCCGCCGAAGCTGTCGTTCACAAGCACATTAACGGTGACAGGCGTATCCTCAAGGGTCGTGGCAAGGTCATTCACCGCAGCCGGTACATCGGTAGTATCAGGGTTGATCGTCACGTTCACCGTAGCGGTGGCCGTATCCCCGGAGGCATCGGTGATGGTATAGGTGAAGCTGTCCGATCCGAAGAAGTTCGCATTCGGGGTATAGGTAACCGTACTCGTCCGTAGGGTCGTTAGGCGTACCGTTGTCGTTGACCGTAACGGTGCCGTTTGCGCCCTGGGTAACAGAGATAGTGCCCACACCCGGCCATCCCCGCCGAAGCTGTCGTTCACAAGCACATTAACGGTGACAGGCGTATCCTCAAGGGTCGTGGCAAGGTCATTCACCGCAGCCGGTACATCGGTAGTATCAGGGTTGATCGTCACGTTCACCGTAGCGGTGGCCGTATCCCCGGAGGCATCGGTGATGGTATAGGTAAAGCTGTCCGATCCGAAGAAGTTCGCATTCGGGGTATAGGTGACCGTATCGTCCGTAGGGTCGTTAGGCGTACCGTTGTCGTTAACGGTAACGGTGCCGTTCGCGCCCTGGGTAACAGAGATAGTGCCCACACCCGGGCCGTCCCCGCCGAAGCTGTCGTTCACAAGCACATTAACGGTGACAGGCGTATCCTCAAGGGTCGTGGCAAGGTCATTCACCGCAGCCGGTACATCGGTAGTATCAGGGTTGATCGTCACGTTCACCGTAGCGGTGGCCGTATCCCCGGAGGCATCGGTGATGGTATAGGTGAAGCTGTCCGATCCGAAGAAGTTCGCATTCGGGGTATAGGTAACCGTATCGTCCGTAGGGTCGTTAGGCGTACCGTTGTCGTTGACCGTAACGGTGCCGTTCGCGCCCTGGGTAACAGAGATGGTGCCCACACCCGGGCCGTCCCCGCCGAAGCTGTCGTTCACAAGCACATTGACGGTGACAGGCGTATCCTCAAGGGTCGTGGCAAGGTCGTTCACCGCAGCCGGTACATCGGTAGTATCAGGGTTGATCGTCACGTTCACCGTAGCGGTGGCCGTATCCCCGGAGGCATCGGTGATGGTATAGGTGAAGCTGTCCGATCCGAAGAAGTTCGCATTCGGGGTATAGGTAACCGTATCGTCCGTAGGGTCGTTAGGCGTACCGTTGTCGTTGACCGTAACGGTGCCGTTTGCGCCCTGGGTAACAGAGATGGTGCCCACACCCGGGCCGTCCCCGCCGAAGCTGTCGTTCACAAGCACATTAACGGTGACAGGCGTATCCTCAAGGGTTGTGGCAAGGTCATTCACCGCAGCCGGTACATCGGTAGTATCAGGGTTGATCGTCACGTTCACCGTAGCGGTGGCCGTATCCCCGGAGGCATCGGTGATGGTATAGGTGAAGCTGTCCGATCCGAAGAAGTTCGCATTCGGGGTATAGGTAACCGTATCGTCCGTAGGGTCGTTAGGCGTACCGTTGTCGTTGACCGTAACGGTGCCGTTTGCGCCCTGGGTAACAGAGACAGTGCCCACACCCGGGCCGTCCCCGCCGAAGCTGTCGTTCACAAGCACATTGACGGTGACAGGCGTATCCTCAAGGGTCGTGGCAAGGTCATTCACCGCAGCCGGTACATCGGTAGTATCAGGGTTGATCGTCACGTTCACCGTAGCGGTGGCCGTATCCCCGGAGGCATCGGTGATGGTATAGGTGAAGCTGTCCGATCCGAAGAAGTTCGCATTCGGGGTATAGGTAACCGTATCGTCCGTAGGGTCGTTAGGCGTACCGTTGTCGTTGACCGTAACGGTGCCGTTTGCGCCCTGGGTAACAGAGATGGTGCCCACACCCGGCCGTCCCCGCCGAAGCTGTCGTTCACAAGCACATTGACGGTGACAGGCGTATCCTCAAGGGTCGTGGCAAGGTCATTCACCGCAGCCGGTACATCGGTAGTATCAGGGTTGATCGTCACGTTCACCGTAGCGGTGGCCGTATCCCCGGAGGCATCGGTGATGGTATAGGTGAAGCTGTCCGATCCGAAGAAGTTCGCATTCGGGGTATAGGTAACCGTACTCGTCCGTAGGGTCGTTAGGCGTACCGTTGTCGTTGACCGTAACGGTGCCGTTCGCGCCCTGGGTAACAGAGATAGTGCCCACACCCTGGCCGTCCCCGCCGAAGCTGTCGTTCACAAGCACATTGACGGTGACAGGCGTATCCTCAAGGGTCGTGGCAAGGTCATTCACCGCAGCCGGTACATCGGTAGTATCAGGGTTGATCGTCACGTTCACCGTAGCGGTGGCCGTATCCCCGGAGGCATCGGTGATGGTATAGGTGAAGCTGTCCGATCCGAAGAAGTTCGCATTCGGGGTATAGGTAACCGTATCGTCCGTAGGGTCGTTAGGCGTACCGTTGTCGTTAACGGTAACAGTGCCGTTTGCGCCCTGGGTAACAGAGATGGTGCCCACACCCGGGCAGTCCCCGCCGAAGCTGTCGTTCACAAGCACATTAACGGTGACAGGCGTATCCTCAAGGGTCGTGGCAAGGTCATTCACCGCAGCCGGTACATCGGTAGTATCAGGGTTGATCGTCACGTTCACCGTAGCGGTGGCCGTATCCCCGGAGGCATCGGTGATGGTATAGGTGAAGCTGTCCGATCCGAAGAAGTTCGCATTCGGGGTATAGGTAACCGTATCGTCCGTAGGGTCGTTAGGCGTACCGTTGTCGTTGACCGTAACGGTGCCGTTTGCGCCCTGGGTAACAGAGACAGTGCCCACACCCGGCCGTCCCCGCCGAAGCTGTCGTTCACAAGCACATTAACGGTGACAGGCGTATCCTCAAGGGTCGTGGCAAGGTCATTCACCGCAGCCGGTACATCGGTAGTATCAGGGTTGATCGTCACGTTCACCGTAGCGGTGGCCGTATCCCCGGAGGCATCGGTGATGGTATAGGTAAAGCTGTCCGATCCGAAGAAGTTCGCATTCGGGGTATAGGTAACCGTATCGTCCGTAGGGTCGTTAGGCGTACCGTTGTCGTTAACGGTAACGGTGCCGTTCGCGCCCTGGGTAACAGACAGAGTGCCCACACCCTGGCCGTCCCCGCCGAAGCTGTCGTTCACAAGCACATTAACGGTGACAGGCGTATCCTCAAGGGTCGTGGCAAGGTCATTCACCGCAGCCGGTACATCGGTAGTATCAGGGTTGATCGTCACGTTCACCGTAGCGGTGGCCGTATCCCCGGAGGCATCGGTGATGGTATAGGTGAAGCTGTCCGATCCGAAGAAGTTCGCATTCGGGGTATAGGTAACCGTATCGTCCGTAGGGTCGTTAGGCGTACCGTTGTCGTTGACCGTAACGGTGCCGTTCGCGCCCTGGGTAACAGAGATGGTGCCCACACCCTGGCCGTCCCCGCCGAAGCTGTCGTTCACAAGCACATTGACGGTGACAGGCGTATCCTCAAGGGTCGTGGCAAGGTCGTTCACCGCAGCCGGTACATCGGTAGTATCAGGGTTGATCGTCACGTTCACCGTAGCGGTGGCCGTATCCCCGGAGGCATCGGTGATGGTATAGGTGAAGCTGTCCGATCCGAAGAAGTTCGCATTCGGGGTATAGGTAACCGTATCGTCCGTAGGGTCGTTAGGCGTACCGTTGTCGTTGACCGTAACGGTGCCGTTTGCGCCCTGGGTAATAGAGATGGTGCCCACACCCGGCCGTCCCCGCCGAAGCTGTCGTTCACAAGCACATTGACGGTGACAGGCGTATCCTCAAGGGTCGTGGCAAGGTCGTTCACCGCAGCCGGTACATCGGTAGTATCAGGGTTGATCGTCACGTTCACCGTAGCGGTGGCCGTATCCCCGGAGGCATCGGTGATGGTATAGGTGAAGCTGTCCGATCCGAAGAAGTTCGCATTCGGGGTATAGGTAACCGTATCGTCCGTAGGGTCGTTAGGCGTACCGTTGTCGTTGACCGTAACGGTGCCGTTCGCGCCCTGGGTAACAGAGACAGTGCCCACACCCGGGCCGTCCCCGCCGAAGCTGTCGTTCACAAGCACATTAACGGTGACAGGCGTATCCTCAAGGGTCGTGGCAAGGTCATTCACCGCAGCCGGTACATCGGTAGTATCAGGGTTGATCGTCACGTTCACCGTAGCGGTGGCCGTATCCCCGGAGGCATCGGTGATGGTATAGGTAAAGCTGTCCGATCCGAAGAAGTTCGCATTCGGGGTATAGGTAACCGTATCGTCCGTAGGGTCGTTAGGCGTACCGTTGTCGTTGACCGTAACGGTGCCGTTTGCGCCCTGGGTAACAGAGACGGTGCCCACACCCGGGCCGTCCCCGCCGAAGCTGTCGTTCACAAGCACATTGACGGTGACAGGCGTATCCTCAAGGGTCGTGGCAAGGTCGTTCACCGCAGCCGGTACATCGGTAGTATCAGGGTTGATCGTCACGTTCACCGTAGCGGTGGCCGTATCCCCGGAGGCATCGGTGATGGTATAGGTGAAGCTGTCCGATCCGAAGAAGTTCGCATTCGGGGTATAGGTAACCGTATCGTCCGTAGGGTCGTTAGGCGTACCGTTGTCGTTGACCGTAACGGTGCCGTTCGCGCCCTGGGTAACAGAGACGGTGCCCACACCCGGCCGTCCCCGCCGAAGCTGTCGTTCACAAGCACATTGACGGTGACAGGCGTATCCTCAAGGGTTGTGGCAAGGTCATTCACCGCAGCCGGTACATCGGTAGTATCAGGGTTGATCGTCACGTTCACCGTAGCGGTGGCCGTATCCCCGGAGGCATCGGTGATGGTATAGGTGAAGCTGTCCGATCCGAAGAAGTTCGCATTCGGGGTATAGGTAACCGTATCGTCCGTAGGGTCGTTAGGCGTACCGTTGTCGTTGACCGTAACGGTGCCGTTTGCGCCCTGGGTAACAGAGATGGTGCCCACACCCGGGCCGTCCCCGCCGAAGCTGTCGTTCACAAGCACATTAACGGTGACAGGCGTATCCTCAAGGGTTGTGGCAAGGTCATTCACCGCAGCCGGTACATCGGTAGTATCAGGGTTGATCGTCACGTTCACCGTAGCGGTGGCCGTATCCCCGGAGGCATCGGTGATGGTATAGGTGAAGCTGTCCGATCCGAAGAAGTTCGCATTCGGGGTATAGGTAACCGTATCGTCCGTAGGGTCGTTAGGCGTACCGTTGTCGTTGACCGTAACGGTGCCGTTTGCGCCCTGGGTAACAGAGATAGTGCCCACACCCGGGCCGTCCCCGCCGAAGCTGTCGTTCACAAGCACATTGACGGTGACAGGCGTATCCTCAAGGGTCGTGGCAAGGTCATTCACCGCAGCCGGTACATCGGTAGTATCAGGGTTGATCGTCACGTTCACCGTAGCGGTGGCCGTATCCCCGGAGGCATCGGTGATGGTATAGGTGAAGCTGTCCGATCCGAAGAAGTTCGCATTCGGGGTATAGGTAACCGTATCGTCCGTAGGGTCGTTAGGCGTACCGTTGTCGTTGACCGTAACGGTGCCGTTTGCGCCCTGGGTAACAGAGATGGTGCCCACACCCGGCCGTCCCCGCCGAAGCTGTCGTTCACAAGCACATTGACGGTGACAGGCGTATCCTCAAGGGTCGTGGCAAGGTCATTCACCGCAGCCGGTAGGTCTGATGGATCGGATATTACATTAATCGTAACTGTCGCGGTAGAAATGCCTCCATTAGAATCAGTAATAGTATAAGTAAAACTATCAGGTCCGAAGTAATTTGGATTTGGAATATAAGTTATTGTATCGTCAGTAGGATCATTTGGTGTGCCATTATTATTAAGCAATGCACTACCGTTGGCAGGCTGGGTTTCCACAATAATCGAACCTACACTAGGGCCATATCCCCCAAAACTATCTCCATCAAGAACATTAATGATCACTTGAGTATCTTCATTTGTAGAAGCATTATCATTATCAGCTAATGGACTACAAAAGCTTAAAGTCGGTGCCGCGTTGACAGAGATATTAGTTACCGAAGAGACACACGTATTATCCGCGGTGCTCCTTGTGCGGAAAGCATGCGATGCACCAGCTGACAAGCCCGAGAATACGGTCGATGCCTGATAGGTGCCTCCGTCTACATTATATTCGAATCCTGCACCAAGCGGTGCGGTGATCGTTACGTGCCCAGTAGGAACGGCGCATGTAGGCTGCGTGGTAACAGAACCCGAAGGTGATGAAGGTGCAGTCGGTGCCGCGTTGACAGAGATATTAGTTACCGAAGAGACACACGTATTATCCGTGGTGCTCCTTGTGCGGAAGGCATGCGATGCACCAGCTGACAAGCCCGAGAATACGGTCGATGCCCTGGTAGGTGCCTCCGTCTACATTATATTCGAATCCTGCCCCAAGCGGTGCGGTGATAGTTACCGTTCCAGTAGGAACGGCGCATGTAGGCTGCGTGGTAACAGAACCCGAAGGTGCTGAAGGTGCGGTCGGTGCCGCGTTGACAGAGATATTAGTTACCGAAGAGACACACGTATTATCCGTGGTGCTCCTTGTGCGGAAGGCATGTGATGCACCAGCTGACAAGCCCGAGAATACGGTCGATGCCTGGTAGGTGCCTCCGTCTACATTATATTCGAATCCAGCACCCAGCGGTGCGGTGATCGTTACGGTCCCGTAGGAACGGCGCATGTAGGCTGCGTGGTAACAGAACCCGAAGGTGCTGAAGGTGCGGTCGGTGCCGCGTTGACAGAGATATTAGTTACCGAAGAGACACACGTATTATCCGCGGTGCTCCTTGTGCGGAAGGCATGCGATGCACCAGCTGACAAGCCCGAGAATACGGTCGATGCCCTGGTAGGTGCCTCCGTCTACATTATATTCGAATCCAGCACCCAGCGGTGCGGTGATCGTTACGGTTCCCGTAGGAACGGCGCATGTAGGCTGCGTGGTAACAGAACCCGAAGGTGCTGAAGGTGCGGTCGGTGCCGCGTTGACAGAGATATTAGTTACCGAAGAGACACACGTATTATCCGTGGTGCTCCTTGTGCGGAAGGCATGCGATGCACCAGCTGACAAGCCCGAGAATACGGTCGATGCCTGGTAGGTGCCTCCGTCTACATTATATTCGAATCCTGCACCAAGCGGTGCGGTGATCGTTACGTGCCCAGTAGGAACGGCGCATGTAGGCTGCGTGGTAACAGAACCCGAAGGTGCTGAAGGTGCAGTCGGTGCCGCGTTGACAGAGATATTAGTTACCGAGGAGACACACGTATTATCCGCGGTGCTCCTTGTGCGGAAGGCATGCGATGCACCAGCTGACAAGCCCGAGAATACGGTCGATGCCCTGGTAGGTGCCTCCGTCTACATTATATTCGAATCCTGCACCAAGCGGTGCGGTGATCGTTACGGTCCCCGTAGGGACGGCGCATGTAGGCTGCGTGGTAACAGAACCCGAAGGTGCTGAAGGTGCGGTCGGTGCCGCGTTGACAGAGATATTAGTTACCGAAGAGACACACGTATTATCCGCGGTGCTCCTTGTGCGGAAAGCATGCGATGCACCGGCTGACAAGCCCGAGAATACGGTCGATGCCCTGGTAGGTGCCTCCGTCTACATTATATTCGAATCCTGCACCAAGCGGTGCGGTGATCGTTACGGTCCCCGTAGGTACGGCGCATGTAGGCTGCGTGGTAACAGAACCCGAAGGTGCTGAAGGTGCGGTCGGTGCCGCGTTGACAGAGATATTAGTTACCGAGGAGACACACGTATTATCCGTGGTGCTCCTTGTGCGGAAGGCATGCGATGCACCAGCTGACAAGCCCGAGAATACGGTCGATGCCTGGTAGGCACCTCCGTCTACATTATATTCAAATCCAGCACCCAGCGGTGCGGTGATCGTTACTGGCCCCGTAGGAACGGCGCATGTAGGCTGCGTGGTAACAGAACCCGAAGGTGCTGAAGGTGCGGTCGGTGCCGCGTTGACAGAGATATTAGTTACCGAGGAGACACACGTATTATCCGCGGTGCTCCTTGTGCGGAAGGCATGCGATGCACCAGCTGACAAGCCCGAGAATACGGTCGATGCCTGATAGGTGCCTCCGTCTACATTATATTCGAATCCAGCACCCAGCGGTGCGGTGATCGTTACGGTTCCCGTAGGAACGGCGCATGTAGGCTGCGTGGTAACAGAACCCGAAGGTGCTGAAGGTGCGGTCGGTGCCGCGTTGACAGAGATATTAGTTACCGAAGAGACACATGTATTATCCGTGGTGCTCCTTGTGCGGAAGGCATGTGATGCACCGGCTGACAAGCCCGAGAATACGGTCGATGCCTGGTAGGTGCCTCCGTCTACATTATATTCGAATCCAGCACCCAGCGGTGCGGTGATCGTTACGGTTCACCGTAGGAACGGCGCATGTAGGCTGCGTGGTAACAGAACCCGAAGGTGCTGAAGGTGCGGTCGGTGCCGCGTTGACAGAGATATTAGTTACCGAAGAGACACACGTATTATCCGTGGTGCTCCTTGTGCGGAAGGCATGCGATGCACCGGCTGACAAGCCCGAGAATACGGTCGATGCCTGGTAGGTGCCTCCGTCTACATTATATTCGAATCCTGCACCAAGCGGTGCGGTGATCGTTACCGTTCCAGTAGGAACGGCGCATGTAGGCTGCGTGGTAACAGAACCCGAAGGTGCTGAAGGTGCGGTCGGTGCCGCGTTGACAGAGATATTAGTTACCGAAGAGACACACGTATTATCCGTGGTGCTCCTTGTGCGGAAGGCATGCGATGCACCGGCTGACAAGCCCGAGAATACGGTCGATGCCCTGGTAGGTGCCTCCGTCTACATTATATTCGAATCCTGCACCAAGCGGTGCGGTGATCGTTACGGCCCCGTAGGTACGGCGCATGTAGGCTGCGTGGTAACAGAACCCGAAGGTGCTGAAGGTGCGGTCGGTGCCGCGTTGACAGAGATATTAGTTACCGAGGAGACACACGTATTATCCGTGGTGCTCCTTGTGCGGAAGGCATGCGATGCACCAGCTGACAAGCCCGAGAATACGGTCGATGCCTGGTAGGTGCCTCCGTCTACATTATATTCAAATCCAGCACCCAGCGGTGCGGTGATCGTTACGGTGCACCGTAGGAACGGCGCATGTAGGCTGCGTGGTAACAGAACCCGAAGGTGCTGAAGGTGCGGTCGGTGCCGCGTTGACAGAGATATTAGTTACCGAGGAGACACACGTATTATCCGCGGTGCTCCTTGTGCGGAAAGCATGCGATGCACCGGCTGACAAGCCCGAGAATACGGTCGATGCCTGGTAGGTGCCTCCGTCTACATTATATTCGAATCCTGCCCCAAGCGGTGCGGTGATAGTTACCGTTCCAGTAGGAACGGCGCATGTAGGCTGCGTGGTAACAGAACCCGAAGGTGCTGAAGGTGCGGTCGGTGCCGCGTTGACAGAGATATTAGTTACCGAGGAGACACACGTATTATCCGCGGTGCTCCTTGTGCGGAAAGCATGCGATGCACCAGCTGACAAGCCCGAGAATACGGTCGATGCCTGATAGGTGCCTCCGTCTACATTATATTCGAATCCAGCACCCAGCGGTGCGGTGATCGTTACGGTCCCCGTAGGAACGGCGCATGTAGGCTGCGTGGTAACAGAACCCGAAGGTGCTGAAGGTGCGGTCGGTGCCGCGTTGACAGAGATATTAGTTACCGAGGAGACGCACGTATTATCCGCGGTGCTCCTTGTGCGGAAGGCATGCGATGCACCGGCTGACAAGCCCGAGAATACGGTCGATGCCCTGGTAGGTGCCTCCGTCTACATTATATTCGAATCCAGCACCCAGCGGTGCGGTGATCGTTACGGGCCCCGTAGGTACGGCGCATGTAGGCTGCGTGGTAACAGAACCCGAAGGTGCTGAAGGTGCAGCAGGCGTAGTCAAATTGACTGTAGCACCCTGAGTCGTACAAGTATTATCGGTGGCATTTCTTACTCTTAAAATATAAGACCCCCCACTTAGTCCACTAAATGTATTGGATGCCTGGTAGCTCGTACCATTATTAATACTATACTCTACTCCTGCTTGTGTATTAAAAACAATCGAACCCCCGGTTGGTGCTCCACAAGTAGGCTGTGTAACGCTGGAAGTAGTAGGAGTTGCTGGAGCAGCAGGAGTAACTAAAGTTACTGTACTTGCTGCCGGAGTAGAACAAGTTGTATCAATTGTACTTCTTACTCTCAAATTATAAGTACCTCCGCTCAATCCACTGAATGTTGGAGATGCCTGATAACTTGTACCACCATTGATACTATACTGTACATTTGATTGTGTATTGAAAACAATAGAACCACCCGATGGGGCAGCACATGTAGGTTGTGTAACGCTTGAAGTAGTTGGTACTGCCGGTGTGGCAAGTGTCAAAGTTACTGTACTAGCAGCTTGTGTAGTACAAGTGTTATCGCTTGTTCTTCTTACTCTTAAAGTATATGTTCCGGCACTAAGACCATTGAATGTGTTTGATGCCTGATATGTAGAGCCATTATTAATACTGTACTCTACTCCTGCTTGTGTATTGAACACAATCGAACCGCTATTCGGAGCAGCACAAGTAGGATTTGTTGTACTTGATGTAGTTGGAGTGGCTGGCGGTGTCGGCGCAGCATTTACAGATATACTCGTCGGCGATGAAACGCTGGTATTATCTGATACTCTTCTTACCCTGAAAGCATGGCTTCCCGGAGTTAAGTTTGTAAAGGTTGCCGATGCCTGATAAGTTCCGCCATCAACGTTATATTGAAAACCAGTTCCTTCAGCCGGTGACGAAATCACAACAGTGCCAGTTGGAACTGCACAAGTTGGCTGAACAGTAACACTACCCGTCGGTGCAACCGGAAGCGGTGCCGGAGTTGTAATAACGGTATTATTAGTAGTAACCGGATCGATTTCATTTCCTGAAATAGTTGCAGTATTAGCTTTACTACCTGTCTCTAAAATTGTAACGGTCATGCTGAGTGTAGCACTTGATCCGTTGTTCAGATTACCAATCGTCCAGACTCCCGTACCTGAATTATAAGAACCCGCAGATGGTGTCGCCGAAACAAAAGTATATCCTGCTGGCAACAAATCATTTACGACAACACCGGTAGCATTAGCAGCTCCAAGGTTAGTTGCCGTTAATGTGAATACTATATTAGACCCGGCAACCGGGGTCATATTTGGTGTCGTTTTGGTAATTCTGAGATCAGTATTTTTTACGATGCCGTAATTTTTAGAACATTGTGCTGCTCCTGCTCCTGTAAAGCTAACAGGATAAAGAACAGGCGTAGAAGTCTGCACATAACCGTTTGCTAAAGGTGTAGTCAGTCTAACTATGTAACTGGCCGGGGCATAAGTATTATAAGCTATTTGTATATTATCCAAAACATACACACCTGTATTAGATGCATTTGGAATAAGGAAACGAATCGCCATATTGGCTGTCCAATAGGTATTAGGAAGAACAATATTGCCTGTTCCTGTTGAATTGGCTGGGCCTATCGTTCCAACTGTCGTCCAGGTGGCACCATCCGGTGCAGCCTGTACATTCAATATATCTGTGGCAGCAGTACCGCCGGTTTTAGTAAAGTCGTAGGTCAGAGTAGCAGAAATGGCGCCTGTAAGATTTGCAGACCTTTGTATGCTTCGCACAGAAGCTCCGGAAATTCTCAATGCATTTCCTGTTACTGTAATGTTTCCAGCTGTAGCATTTGTCGCCTCGCCTGTTTCTGTCCAGTTCGATGCCCAGTTTACTGTACCATTATTAAGATTATAAGCAGCAGAACTGAATTGGTCACGCACTGTATTTGCAGTTTGTGGCGGCGTGATATTGAATTGGTATGTTCCTCCGGAAACAGTTGAAGTAGTTTGTACTACCGCATCTGCTCCGTTGATTAAACCATCACCGTTTGCATCACTCAATAAGTCAACAGAAACACTTTGTATTCCCGCTTCACCAGGATTACGGGTTCCATTATTATTGGTATCATTGTAAACAAAGCCAACTACAGTATTTTGTCCAGGTATTGAAGTACAGGCAACGTTGAGCGTAACAGTGGCAGGCGAACATACGGTAGGATCGTCTTTACTACATACAGTATATTGGAATGAATCTGCACCGTTATAACCTGTATTTGGCGTATAAGTAATTGTTCCGTCAGGATTAACCACTACGCTGCCATTTGTCGGCGCAGATGTAATCGTTACCGTTGCCGGATCAGGAATACCCACAACATCATTTGTCAAAACAGATAAAGTTTGCGGAACATCCGTGATGATGTTATAAGAATCATTTGAAGCAGTCAAATGAGCAATTACACCCATATACAAGTTTTTCACACAAGTACCAAATCCGGTAACCGTTGCTGTACGGGTATTTAATGACGAGGTCGTGAATCTTCCGCCAGTTGCCGAAACATCTTCTCTTACAATATAACAAGCAGTCGATTGCGTATAGCTGACTTTAACATCGTCAATATTAACAGTATTTGTATTACTGAAGTTACCATTATTGACAAATGCGATAATATTATTGCCATTTGCATTAAATACACCAGAAGGAATAGTGATAATTACAGAAGTATAAGTCGTTTCAGCAACCGTTAATATCCTTGTAATCGTATATACAGTAGTACCATTTACTGTTACTGCCAATGCATCATTGGCATCTAAAACCCCTCTTTTAAATCTGAACGATAACGTTGCATCTGTTGCATTACTGAACAGTACCCCTCTCGAAGCCGATTTATTGGCACCATTCATTATAAGGACAAAGTTTCCACCATCACTGGCAATAGTTACCGGTGAGGTATTGAAATCATTGGTTCCTGACTCAATCCAGTTGGAACTGAAGTTTTGCGTACCGGTATTTCCGCCAACAGCGCCAGCAGAAGGAAATCCATCTAATGCATAAAATCCGGGAATTACGCTGAATTCGTAATTTCCGAACAAGATCTGACACTACAGATTCCTGAATAAACTCGGTTCCATTAACTGTTCCGCTGCAATCTGCATCCCTGTAAAGGTTGACCGTTACACCTCCGGTTAATTTTTCACCTGGATTATAGACGCCGTCATCAGGTAAAGACTCCACGAAAATTTTACCTGAAATCAGGTTTTCATTAGCCTTTGCGTTACAATTGGTAATCGTGATGGTAACTTTCGCATCATCACAAGTAGTCACATACTCTTTCGCACAAACTTGGTAGTTGAAAGTATCTGTTCCCAGATATCCAGTATTTGGCGTATAGGTAACAGTACCATCATTATTAACCTGAACCGTACCGTGAGTCGGCTGGCTGGTAATAATCACAGAAGCCGGATTTACAGTTGCAAGGAAACCGGAATCATTTGAAAGTATGCTTACTATAATAGGTGTATTGGGTTCGGTAACCTCCATGTCGTCATTGGCCAAAATAAGATTGGTCAAACATTTTGGCTGCATAACGGTTCCAACGTCAATCGCAGGAGATCCTGTCGAAGCACCGTTAGCATCTTCACCATAAACAGCAGCGAATGGAACTCCGCAACTGAAAATGGCAATACCACTTTGGTCACCAGTAGTAGCATTTCGTATACGCTGTTCCTGTAAAGCCGTTAATGTATAAGATACATCATAGGGAACATTACATGGACTCATAAATCGGCCAATGCAGTAAGGTTACCATCAAATTTTACATAGATGGTTGCATTGGCTGTTGGCGTAACCCAAATCGGGTTATAGTTGTTGCCCGTACCATTATTTATCGAGCCGGGTGCCCATGCAATACTTGTAAAATCTGTGAGACGTTCAGAAGCAAGAAGTGTTATCGCCCAGTCATAAGTAGATCCGGCAGCGTCATCATCCATAATCTGAATAGCCGTATATGCCTCGCCTCCCGCACTCTGAAATTTCCATCCGGAAACTGTCGTTAATGATATGGAATTACTTCCTGATGCCGGAACAACCAAACTTCCCGTAGTTGCAGTATTGGTCCAATTGATTGTAATAGGATTTGGCAGCGGATTGTAGAAATATACTTTTGTAGGCGCCGGATTGGCACCAGTCCAGGTTTGAGATACCGGAGTATAATAGGTACTTCCATAAAACAAAGATTGGAATATGTTAATATTCCTAGTTCCATAATTATCCAATGCACCAAATAATACGTCGACACCGACAGGCTTGTCTGCCGTAACAGTTGCCCCTGCCTTAATATCGACTGCAGTATTAATACCGGCATTTTTCTGGGCATCGGTAGCGCCCGCGACAGCAACCTCGTTACCGTCATAAAACCAGACTTCACCTTCATTAAGGACTTTTGTAGCATCGACAGTACCGTTACCGTCGTAGTCGAGATTTACATTTGTTCCATTTTGCGAGCCTTACCAAAAGAGACGCATAACGAAAAACAGGATTCGCTGCTGCTAAATCCTCTCCAAAACCTACAACGAATAAATTTCCAAAACGACTCGTATCATAAACGTCAGACTTAGCTAATTGGAGCGCAAACTGCCCCGTATCACCAGTTACTTTGGATACCGCAATATCATTGGTACTATATAATTTATCTTTACCATCATATTGTATATCGGTAATAGGAGCTACATCGCCCCTAAGATCACCATAGCCAAAAGTATTATCCAATACGATACTGGCACCAGCCGGCAAGAGATCTGTCGGATAACCGGGAGCAACACCATTTGTCAAATCACCATCACCCCAAATCAAAGTAGTTGATTGTGTAGGGTTTGTAATATCAGCTTCATATCCATCTTCCCAGTGATCGTAGGTCATTACAGCTCCGGGATACGGACTCTTGATACTTGTAATATTTCTTACAGAATAAGCCAGTGCATTGGCTCCAGTAGCATTCGCAGCACGACGCAAAGCCGTCCATAAATTATACTCCGGGAAGGGCATGTAGAAAGTCTTAGCCCTTGTAGCTTCTGAACAAGGATTAACAAAAGTCTGCGTAACTTCAATGTGAACCGTGGCCTGGACACATACAGGCGTTGGGGTCGTATAGTCACAACCTGGTAAACAATTTCATCAAGACCGATGTAGTTACCGTTTGGCAGATAAGTTATCGTTCCATTCAGACCCTGCTGGATTGTTCCCGCCACTGGCAGGTTGATAATCGTAACAGAGCCGGGATTGTAGTTCCCGGTATCATTTGTAAGCACGTTGAAAGTAGCAGGTTTTCCCTGAATCGTACTTACGTTATCATCAACCGCTACAACCTGTGCTTTCGCATTATTAGAATGCAAAAAGACCGTCGCAGCAAATAATAATAAATAAACTTTTCTGAAGTGTAATAATTCTCGCATATGTGTCTATGTAAATTATATAAATCTCTTAATAAAAATGGGGCGCAGCCAATTATGGCTTTCAGCGCACAAAAATATGTTAAAACCTGCCCTTTAACAGCAGGCGTACTTCTAAAACTTCAATGTTTTCGATATGTTGTGAAATAACATCGATGAAATACACCTGCGTTTTTTCACATTTTCACCGATTACATCATCTGTTAAAATTCTGGTCTTTAAGGAAAATTTAACTTCGCGTTTGATATATACGCAAAACATCCAAATCAGGATCTCCCCTAAAACCGTTAAATTGTTACGCTGTATATCTAAATGTTTTCAACAATTTTTTGTTAACAAAGATGAAAAGAAAATAAAAATTTTCCAAATTTAAACCTGTAGAAATTTAACTACCACTACGTGTTTAGCGAATAAAGTAGAATTAATACTACAAAATAAAAATCTGCCGAAAAAGAATAATCTGTAAATTCAACCACTCCCCTCACGCTACAAAATTAAATTTCAAAGGTTAAAAAATCATTAACTTTTGTTTAAACTATTTTTATTTTCACTGAACAAAATTACAATAATGACTACACATAAAAAAAGGATTACAGCTTTTAAATTGCTGCTGCTTTTCTCAACATTTTTAGTACAATCGCAAAGTCGGGTCAGCTGGGCTACCGACAGCGATGATTTACCACAAAACAGCATCAAATCTATTGCGCCAGACAAGTACGGATTTATTTGGATGAGTACTGAAAACGGGCTCGTACGTTACGATGGTAAGGATTTTGAAATTTTCAATAGCCAGAATATCGGCATAAAAAACAACCGCTTGTTTTATATCATCGGCAACGCGAAAAAAGACAGCCTTTATATCAATACCGATGTTGAAGATGATTACATCCTCATTAACCGCCATACTGCTAAAAAAATTGATCCGGCAAAATTCCCAAAAGCCCGGCAATATGTGCGTGGCATAACCAATATCCCTTTTACGGCAAATGGCATTCCAAGTGTTCTTTTCGGACTGCCAAAGATGCCTTATAAAATTCCGCTTCCGTCAGAATATTATTATGTCATTGCAAATGATACCATCAGTTTTTACAATCCGGAAGGAAAAATAATGGTTTCTCAACATTTCGAATACGAATCGAATGCCCGTTTTTTTTCATTCGGCGAAACGCTTTTTTACCTGAAAGATAATGGTGATTATGCGCGCATCGATAGCAATGGCGTTTTATGGAAGCATCTCGATATTTCAATCGGAGCAGAAGGCAGATTGATCTGGAATATCATCTCACAGCAAGTCTTCATTTATTCAAAAAACAATGTTTATACGATTTCAGCAAAAAATGACGCCTTGCAAAAATCTTTATTAATCACCGGCGAAAATCTCATTGCAGATAATGTTGGTCCAGATTTATCACGATATAAAAAACGGCATAGTTTATTTTGGAAGTCAGACAAAAGGACTTGGAATATATAAAATATTGCCGTTTAAAAGCTTGCACGCACAGGAAAAAACATCCGAAAAAGATGAAGTTTATTATGCAATTCACGGCATTTCAGGCAACAGAATAATTACTTCCAACGGAACCGTATTCGATAAAAATGGCGCAAAGGAAAGGCACAATTTTTCAAGCGACGGCTATGCAATTGTCATTGACAAAAACGAAGATGCCTGGACCAAATCGGGTGAAAATATCTATCGCTACAAAAATCATCCGGATATCAAAAGAAGAAACCTGGAAAATCGGCAATATCATTTCAACGTTTTGCCAGGCCCGACGGAAAAATCTGGTTCAGCACCGAAGACCTCTTATACAAATCCAAAGGACTCTATTATTTTTTACCGGAAGAAAATCCGGTTTTTCACAAATTTTCAGACAACAATCTTATGGTTACCTGCCTGCAGCAAAGCCGGAATGATGTTTTATGGCTGGGAACCAGAGCCGGCGTTTACAAACTCGATTTAAAAACCCGGAAATATTCTCAAATTCCGGGCAGCGAAGATCTGAAAGTTCGCTATGTCTTCCTATCCGGAAATGACATTTGGGTAACGACTTATGAAAAAGGTTTTTTTCTTTTCAGGAATGGAAAAAAATATACTTTCCCGACAGACAAGAACAAATACCTGCTCTCCTCGCATTGTATTATCGAAGACAAAAATGGTTTTTTCTGGATTTCAACCAACAAAGGCTTGTTCCAGATGTGCAAAAAAAGCCTGCTTGATTATGCCGAAAAGAAAATAAAAGCTGTTTATTATCATTACTATAACAAAGATTCCGAATTTACAACAAACGAATTCAATGGCGGCTGTCAGCCTTGCGGCGTATTCAACGGCGAGAATATTTTCCTGCCTTCGATTAACGGAATTGTGACTTTTAATCCTGATAATATCCATCCGATTTTATCCTATAACGCCATTTTTATCGACAAGGCAGAAATTGACGGTAAAGAACTTCAAGTTACTGACACATTAAAACTCGACAGGAATTTTGGGCGCATTACATTTTTTTGCAGCAGCCCCTATTACGGAAATGCCAACAACCAAAATCTCGAGGTAAAACTTGACGGCCAGGATGCTTTAGACTGGACGGAAATTTCGCCTGACAATAAAATCTCATTCACCAATCTTTATCCGGGCGTTTATGAACTGACGATCCGGAAACTTTCAGGTTTCAACAATATTTACATTTATAAAAAAATGGCAATTGTCATTGCGCCGGCATTCTGGCAAACCGTCTGTTTCCGGATTTTGATTTTGATACTGGTTGTATTTTTTATTTTATTGCTCTACAAACTCCGTACGAAATACATCAGGCGCCGCAACATTTTGCTCGAACGTTCGGTAAACGAAAAAACCTCCGATTTGCGCAACACCATCAGTACACTTCGGAAAACTAAAGATACGCTGAACCTGCAAATAGAAAACAACACCAAAATCATCCAGATCATTACGCATGACATTAAAAGTCCGCTCAAATTTATGTCGATGGCCAGCAAATACATGTATGACACTTTTGAAGAAGATACCGAAGACCTCAAAGATAACATTCATGCCATTTACAGCTCGTCTTCGCAGATGTATAATTTTGTCGAAAACCTGCTTGAATATTCCAAAGTAAATTTTGAAGATGATGAATTATCTGCGAGACCATTTGTACTGCATGATGTAATCAATGAAAAAATCTCGTTGTTTGAAGGCATCGCCGGTTCAAAAAAGACCATTATAAAAAATATGGTTCCTGATCAGGTAATGCTGAAAAAGAACAAGCAATTATTCCGGATTGTATTGCACAACCTGCTTGACAATGCCGTAAAGAACACAACGAATGGCATTATCACTTTCTCTTCTGAGACAAGTGAAAATAGTACACTCATCAAAATAACAGACACCGGAAAAGGCATAAATGCCATTTTGCTGCATTATTACCAATCGCTGTCGGATAATTTTGATTTAAAACGAAGCAAAAATAAAGACAGGGTTGGCCTGCATATCGTACTCGAGTTGTTAATGATCCTCAACGGAAAAATGCAGATTGACAGCAAAGAAGATTATGGCACGACAGTAACGCTTATCTTTTAGTTGAAAGCAGCTTCGTCATGCGACCGGAACAACAAAGCCAATGCAACGGTATTACTGACTTCAAGTTTTTCAAAGATCCGGTTTTTGTAAGTACTTACTGTGCTGTTTTGCAAATAAAGCTTGTTGGCAATTTCAAGATTACCTTCGCCTTTGATCAAAAGCCTTGCAATTTCCATTTCTCTTGCAGAAAGTACACCCAACGGATTAGCAGCATGTTTGTTCAGTAGGTTTTCCTCCATTTTTTGCTTTATTGATTCACTGATGTAAGTTCCGCCATCCAGAATGGAAGAGAATGCCAGCTTGAATTCGGCTTCACTGCACAATTTATTCAAATAACCGTCAGCGCCGGATTTTAAATAGCGTACCGCATACAAATCTTCGTCGTAAGCTGAAAAAATAAGAATTTTAATATTGGGGCGGACCGCCTTAATCAGGCTTATCATCTGTATGCCTTTACCTTCGGGAATTGCAATGTCAAGAACAATAAAATCGAAAGCTTCCTGTTCGATTTTCGTCATTATTTTTCCGAAATCTTCCGCGTGAGAAATCGCCAGGTTTTTGTAATCTTCTTTGAGTATAAGATAGACTCCCTGCCGGACAACGCTGTGGTCGTCAGCCAGAAGGACTTTAATATCAGTAATCATTTTTTAATTGGTTGGTAGTTATTCCAAATGTATTACAATTTTCGACTTTTCCAAGTTTCGGCAATAAATTTTACGAACATTTTGAAACAAATCCACTGTTGAAATTTTAATTATTAAGCGTACTTTTGCAGCTGATTTATCAGGATTATGGGTTTTACAGAAGAAATTAAAAGACGACGCACATTTGGCATCATTTCGCATCCCGATGCGGGAAAAACTACGCTTACGGAAAAACTTCTCCTTTTCGGAGGTGCGATTCAGGAAGCCGGTGCCGTAAAAAATAACAAAATCAAAAAGGCGCGACTTCCGATTTTATGGAAATCGAGCGCCAAAGAGGAATTTCGGTATCAACATCGGTGCTGGCGTTCAATTACAAAGACAAAAAAATCAATATTCTTGATACGCCCGGCCACAAGGATTTCGCCGAAGATACGTTTCGAACTTTAACAGCAGTCGACAGCGTAATCGTTGTTATCGACGTTGCAAAAGGTGTCGAGGAACAAACTGAAAAACTGGTTGCAGTTTGCCGCATGCGCAAAATCCCGATCATCGTTTTTATAAATAAACTTGACCGTGAAGGAAAAGATGCTTTCGATTTGATGGATGAAGTGGAACAGAAACTCGGATTGACCGTTACACCATTGAGTTTCCCGATCGGAATGGGTTATGACTTTCAGGGAATTTATAATCTTTGGGAAGAAAACATCAATCTTTTCAGTGGTGACAGCCGTAAAAATATCGAAGAAACAATTGCTTTTTCAGACGTACAGAACAATCCGGAGCTGGAGAAAATCATCGGGCAAAAACCTGCCGAAAGACTGCGCGAAGAACTCGAACTGATCGATGAAGTTTATCCGAAATTTGACCGTCAGGATTACCTCGACGGAAGATTACAACCAGTGTTTTTCGGTTCTGCATTGAATAATTTTGGCGTGAGGGAATTGCTCGACTGTTTTGTTGAAATTGCACCTTCTCCCCGACCAAAAGAATCAGAAACCAGGCTTGTTGATCCGGCCGAAGATAAAATGTCGGGTTTTGTTTTTAAAATCCATGCCAATATGGATCCGAAACACCGCGACCGTCTGGCATTTGTGAAAATTGTTTCGGGCACTTTTGAAAGGAATAAACCTTATTTGCACGTACGCCAAAATAAAAACCTGAAATTCTCAAGTCCGAATGCATTTTTTGCCGAGAAAAAAGAAATTGTCGATATTTCCTACCCTGGTGATATCGTCGGATTGCACGATACCGGGAATTTTAAAATTGGCGACACTCTGACCGAAGGTGAATTGATGAGCTTTAAAGGAATTCCGAGTTTTTCACCGGAACATTTCAGGTACATCAACAACGCCGATCCGTTAAAAGCCAAACAACTTGATAAAGGAATTGACCAGTTGATGGACGAAGGCGTGGCGCAATTATTTACACTCGAAATGAACAACAGGAAAGTTATCGGGACAGTTGGCGCGCTGCAATATGAAGTCATTCAATACCGGCTTGAGCATGAATATGGTGCTAAATGTACCTATGAAAATTTTCCCGTTCACAAGGCCTGCTGGGTAAAGCCTGATGATGCAAAAAGCGAGGAATTTAAAGAGTTCAAACGCATCAAGCAGAAGTTTTTGGCGAAAGATAAATATGACCAATTAGTGTTTCTGGCTGACTCGGATTTTACGATTCAGATGACGCAAAGCAAGTACCCGAATGTGAAGTTATTTTTCACTTCAGAATACGATTAAAACTAGTTAAGAAAAGTATTACAAGAAAAAAATATTGCGTTTTTTTTAATAAAAATTAGAATATTCAACAAAAAGCATTAAATTTGTAGTCTCGTTAACATTTTTTAACACGAATACGTGGGATTTAAAGCAAAAAAAACGTTTTGTTAATTTGATTTATTAAAATAAATGTTACATTTACAAAAAGTTTAAAATCTAAATTATATTATTATGAAATTTAATTACTCAAAATTCTTGCTATCAATTGTGATGCTGACAGTAAGCTTTGCAACGTTTGCACAAGCGCCGGATCCGGATGAAGAAGTTGGAGGTGGTGACCCGCCTGCACCAATAAATACAAAATTGATTTACCTTGCTATCGTTGGTATCGCATTTGCTTACTACCAGTTCAGAGCGCAAAGAAAAACTGCATAAATCAATTTTTCCTGCATAAAAAACGCACCAAATTTACACTTGGTGCTTTTTTTGTTTCTATTAATTAAACCAATTGTTTTTGTCGGATAAACGCGTCAATCACATCTAAATATTCACAGTATAAGCAGCGATGTTATTCTTCAAAAAGCCAAAAATATTTCTTCGTGATCTGCTTACAGATTATATTGATATTCACTCCCACCTGCTTTTTGGCATCGACGACGGCGCAAAAACTTTCGAAGACACCTTATTCCTGACCAATTCATTAATGGAATTTGGCACTAATGCATTTATTACTACGCCGCATACGATCAATCATGTTTGGGACAATACGCGTGAAGGCATCCTTGCAAAACATGATGAAACAACTAAATTGCTGAGCGGCAACAACGTCAATATCCCTTTTCGTTCGGCTTCGGAATATCTTATGGATGTTGATTTCGTGACCCAATTCAACAGAGAGCCCTTGCTTACCCTAAAAGACAATTATGTATTGGTTGAGATGTCTTATATGAATGCCCCAATCCAATTGTATGACATCCTATTTGATTTACAGAATGCAGATTATATTCCTGTTTTAGCGCACCCTGAAAGATATGTCTTTTACCACAACAACATCGCTGAATACAAGCGCTTAAAGAAGGCTGGCTGTCATTTTCAACTCAACTTGCTGTCTTCTGTCGGTTATTATGGAGAAGCCGTTTTTCAGACCGCTAAAGAGCTGCTATCATTGGGAATGATAGATTATGTTGGCTCGGATGCGCACCACAAAAACCATATCCAGGCGTTTCAATAACAAGTTAGAAATTAAAGACTTGTCTCCGCTCAAAACTGCAATTGCAAACAATAATTTCTTCAGATAAAAAAAGGAAGTCTTACGACTTCCTTCTCAACTTATTCATCAGGTTAACATGCCATGGCACTTTCTTGACTTCAACGCCATAGCCGTAGCCATATCCATAACCATAGCCGTAACCATAGCCATACCCATAACCGTAGCCATAACCATAACCTTTAGTAGCATCGGTATCATTAAGGAGGATAGACATGTGCGGTAGTTTTTTCTGTTCGTATAAAGTTTGCGGAATCCTCAGCATTCGCTTATCAAGGAAGTTGGCCCTTACCACATAAATAAATGAATCGGCATGTTTTGCAATCAATAATGTATCGGTTACAAGACTTACTGGTGCCGTATCCACAATAAGATAGTCAAACTCTTTCTTCAGGGTTTCAAACATTGCATCAACTTTGCTGCTTAATAATAATTCGGCCGGATTTGGTGGAATGATACCTGCCGGCAATACATAAAAATCTTCGTAACCGTCAAGCTTTACAATAAGATCTTTGATATTCGCAGTTTTGGAAGAAAGATAAGTCGTAACCCCTCTGTTGGGTAAATTCATATACTCATCCAGCTTTGGATTACGAATATCAAGACCAACAAGCAGTACTTTTTTACCCGAAAGCGCAAATGTTCCCGCAAGGTTCACAGATATAAACGTCTTTCCTTCTTTAGGGAAAGTTGATGTCATGAAAATCGTTTTTGCCTGTCCTTCCGGTACTTGGTTGAGGATAAAATCAAGATTCGTTCTTACAATCCTCATCGCCTCAGCTGAACTCGAACGGCTGTTAACTTTGATAAGTTCATCGTGCGTTTCAGATTTTGGCACGTCACCAATAAATGGAATTGTAACGCGGCTTTCAACGTCAAATCTGTTGTTGATTTTATTGTCAAGCAATTCTCTGATGTAAATTATTGAGAACGGAATTACCAATCCAAGTATTAACCCAATCAGGTAGATAATTTGCTTTTTTGGCGAAACCGGTATCGGATTAGAATAACCTGAGTCAATTATCTTCGAATTCGGGCCGTAACTGCAAGCGTAATGGCATTTTCTTCACGCTTTTGCAACAAATACAAATAAATCGTCTGCTTGATGTCGCGGTTCCTTACAATACCTGTAAATTCTTTCTCCTGACCCGGGACAGCGCTTATTTTGCCATTCACAATCCTGCCTTGCCCTTCAATCTCTTTCTGTTTGATCAATAATGAAGACTTCAGCGTTGACAGGCTTTTAATAATACTGGAACGCAAATCAGTCAATTGCCTTTGGTTATTTAGCACCGTACTGTTCAGGTCTGTTGCGCTTTGCCTTACTTTCGCAGTTCGTGTAACCAGGTCATTATAAGTGGCAATGAGTCCGACTGCATCGCTTTGTTCCGGAATTACGTTAGTAGGAATAATATCAGCAATCGTACTTTTTGAAATGTAATCAACCATTGACTCAACCACTTCAATTTGTGTTGCGATTGCTGCAATATTCTTTTGATAATCACTGGCAGTTTGAAGAAAAACATTAGCTTCCGAAGTAATATCCATCAGCTTGTTAGTCGTTTTAAAACTTACCATACCGCTCTCAACACTGTCCAGTTCACGGGCGATGTTTTTGAGCCTGGCATTAATAAATATTTCAGTCTTCGCCGCTACCTGATTCTTGTCTTTAACAGCGTCTTCATTGTATTTTTTAATAAGCGTGTTCAGAAAATCAACACCAATTTCTTTTATAGGATCGACAATTGAAAGCGTCAGAACGCTGCTTGATAATTTGTTCACCGGCTCAACGTTCAGACGGTTTTGGTAGGTGTTAACAGCACTCTCAATTTTGGTAAGCTTTACTGTAACGGTGCTGGCAAGTGTCGTACCTGGTTTCGGAATATTCTTAGTAATAATAAGACTTCCAAGTTTACTTTTAACAGTCTCCCCTAGATAATGCGTGCCGATTTTTGACAACTTAGAATCCAGTAATTCATACTTATTGCCCGAAATAAGGTGCACCGTAAATGTGGTATCAGTCTTATCAAAATCAACAGCCTTTTCAATAAAACTTACATGGATTGGCGTATTTGAATAGGTACGCGAAGTTTTAAGACGGCCTTCCGTATAATAAGCGACCTGCAGGTTAAGACTATCGACCGCAGCTCTTACAAGCCTTCTTGATTTTAAGACTTCAATTTCGTTATCAACATTACTTTTTACCGGGCCGAGAAGATCAGAAAAAGCTGATAATTCAGATGTAATCCCTCCTTTTTATCATCCTTGATAAGGATTGTGGCTTCCATTTTATATTCCGGAGTAGCATAACGCAGGTAAAAATAGGTTCCGAAAAGACAGATAATAGCAGAAAGCACAAACCATTTCCAGTGATAAATGTATTTTGCAATCTGGTCTTTGAGATTTATCTGACGATCGGAAGAATCTTCAGTTTGTTCAATGGACTTAAAATTATTTTCCATATTATCTTATTAATAAAGCGATTACGGTAATGACAAGCGAAATAGCAGTCAGACCGGCAGTAATATTTGGCCCAATTACAGAAGAATTAATTTTGGTCTTATTCGGCTGCACGTAAATCTGGTCATTCTGATCAAGATAATAATAAGGCGAGTTGATAAAATCTGCCGAAGTAATATCGATAAAATTATGCGTTTGCACACCGTTAATTTCACGGATAACGAGCACCTGCTTACGGTCGCCGTAAATCGTTAAATCGCCCGCTTTACTTAAAGCTTCCGGAAGTGTTATCCTTTCAGTTTCAATAGGATATGTTCCCGGACGCGCCACTTCACCCATAACAGAAATCTTGTAATTCATGATACGGAGATTAACAATCGGGGATTTAATGTATTTTTTTAATTCTGATTTAATCTTATCAATCGCCTCAGTTTTAGTAAGGCCGCCCAGTTTCATACTGCCAATAACGGGAAATTCGATGTTGCCGTTAGCATCAATGAGGTAAGTCTGGTAGTGAAGAGACGTATTGGAACGATCAGCTTCAGTAGTAGAATAACTGATAAGGTTATACGGAATTGCCGCTTCAGGATCAGGCGCTGAGATAATGATTAATAACAAATCATCCGCCTGAAGCTGTGGCTCATATTGTGTTTTGGCGTCTCCAGATTTAGCGTTTTGTATGCCCTGAAAATAAATCAGTTTCTCTTTTGGGGCACATGCTGAAAGAATTATAAATAGAGAAAAAAATGGTAATATCCTTTTTATCATATCATTTTTGGTTATAAAAAAGCCGGATTTGTTGAATTTCCGGTTTATTTAAGAGCACTGCAAATATAATTATTTCTGTCAAACAAACGCCGAATACAAGCGTTATTGCTCGATAATTTGACTTTTTGGCGAATTATCGAGCACCTGAAAATCAGAATTCATACTCACGAATTCAGGTACAATCGCTTTCATTTTCGAAACAATGGCGTGGTTTGAATAGGCATTTGCAGTCGTAATCAATTCATTCACAGCCGTAAAGACGCGTTCTGAATCTTCGCCAGCCTCTTGTGCAATCATTATTTTTTCATGGTGCGTCGGCAATGTCTTGGCAGAATCATTAAGAAGTTCTTCATACAATTTTTCACCGGGACGCAATCCGACAATTTCTATTTTGATTTCCTTACCAGGCGTAAAACCTGCAAGCCTGATCATTTTATTCGCCAAATCGATAATTTTAACCGGCTTGCCCATGTCGAAAATGTAAATTTCGCCACCTTTTCCCATCGCTCCAGCTTCAAGTACCAATTGACAGGCTTCAGGAATCGTCATAAAATAGCGGATGATTTCTGGATGTGTAATTGTTACCGGACCGCCTTTGGCAATTTGTTCGGTAAATAATGGCACCACAGAGCCGTTTGAACCCAATACATTTCCAAATCTTGTTGTAATAAACTTAGTATTGCACTGGTGGTTTTCGACATTAAACTGATGGTGAAGTGCCTGCACATATTTTTCGGCAATTCTCTTACTTGCCCCCATTACATTACTTGGATTTACCGCTTTATCTGTAGAAACCATCACAAAACTTTCGACATTGTAAGTACAGGACAAATCAGCGATATTTTTCGTTCCGGCTACATTTACAAAAATTGCCTGCGCCGGATTTTCCTCCATCAACGGTACGTGCTTATAGGCTGCGGCATGAAAAACGACATTCGGACGGTATTTTTTAAACACTTCCTCTACCGATTCCTTATTCCTGATATCGGCAAT
This sequence comes from Flavobacterium sp. 3HN19-14, assembly GCF_051373205.1. Lineage (NCBI taxonomy): Bacteria > Pseudomonadati > Bacteroidota > Flavobacteriia > Flavobacteriales > Flavobacteriaceae > Flavobacterium > Flavobacterium sp. 3HN19-14. The sequence goes on along the minus strand of NZ_JBPPZT010000001.1, from coordinate 1,461,199 downwards.
CACAGAAACCATATTGATCCCCGCTTCAAGCAGGTTCATTTCAAGCGTCAGGTGGTGTAGCGGCGTTTCTGCCTGATCGAGTATGATAACTTTCCCGGGACTGAAACTAATCACCTGGCGAACAATTTCACTTCCGATGGAACCGGCAGCACCTGTAATCAATACGGTTTTATCCTGAAGCTGCGATGAAATCGATTGGTCGTCGAGTACAATTGGTTTTCTTTCCAATAAATCCTGGATTTGAAAATTCTTTACTTTTTGGGAAATTTCATTGCGGTCTTCCCAGTCAGAAATCAACGGCACCGTGTAGACTTTGTAATTGAATTCGAGGCATTCATCCACGATAATCAATTGCTCTTCTTTAGAAAGGCTTTTATCGGCGATAATTAATGCCTCCGCTTCAACAGAACGCATCAAAACCGGAATTTTTTTCTTCAGGTTGAGGATTGGAAGGTTTAAAATCCTTTTTGACGAATTCTGATTTTCTTTATCAACAAAACCAACAATCCGGAAGCGCGATGGTTTTTCAGATTTAAGCGCATTGGCAACAGAAATAGCATTCGCATCCGAACCATAAATCAGCGCCCTTATCAATTCATTGTTCTGGCTTTCGGAAAAATAAATCTCAAAACTCTGTTTGACCACAATTCGATAGATGAACAGCGCACAAAATGTAAAAATGAAATTAATGAAAAGCCCGGCATTCATGAAGAGTTTCCTGTCGTAAAAAATATAGCTGGTGTAATTGATCAGCACCAGGAAAATCAACGTGAGAAAGAGCGCAATGAATATTTTTACGGCATCAATGTAGGAAGAATGCCTGATGATTCCGGAATACGTCCTGAACAACCAGAAAAAGAAAAGGTTCAGGAAAATAAATGCGGGAATGATGAAATAAAGGAAACCGCCGTGCACATAATTACGGCCCATTTCGTCAAGCATTTTATAAGTGATGAGCGCGCAGAACGAAACAATCATCATATCGATTGACAGGATGACCCACCTTGGCAGATAGCTTATGTTTCTCATATTCCCGATGGCTTTAAGCCTGTCGAAACTTTGGGAAAAAGAAGGAACAAAATTTGTTTTTTTATCGTTGCTCAACTTAACTGAATTTATTCTTTAATCGTTGTAAAAGTAATCCAAAAACATCCTATACTACAAAAAAAACCAATGAAATTAACCGCTTAAGGTTTTATTTATAATGAAAAAAAAGAGGCAAAAGCCGATTTCAATCTCAATTTTTCATTTTCGGTCAGGTTAGAACCTGAAGGCAGGCACAAGCCGTTCTCGAATAATTTTTCTGAAACCGTTCCGCCATAAAACGGATATTTTTCAAAAACCGGCTGCAAATGCATCGGTTTCCATAACGGGCGGCTTTCAATATTGAACTGCTCTAAAAACAAGCGCAAATCTTCACGTGTTTTGCCGTTTGTTTTAATCGGATCAACTAAGATTGCACTTAGCCAATAGTTCGAATAATAATCATTGTCAGGTGCCGAAAATACTGAAACTCCTTCAACTCCTGAAAGGATTTCAATATAAAATTCATGCATCTTTCTTCTTAATTCGACATGCGCCTGCAGCACTTCCATTTGTCCTCTTCCGATTCCTGCGCAGATGTTACTCATCCTGTAATTATAACCGATTTCGCTGTGCTGGTAATGCGGTGCATTGTCACGAGATTGCGTCGAAAAGAACACGGCACGGTCTTTTAAAGCCTTTGTTGGCGTTACAATAGCGCCTCCGCCTGAAGTCGTGATAATTTTATTTCCGTTGAAAGATAAAACGCCAATATCGCCGAAAGTACCGCACATTTGTCCTTTATAACGACTCCCCAACGCTTCTGCACTGTCTTCCATGACCGGAATTTCGTAGGCTTTTGCAATCGCGTGAATTTCTTCGATTTTATAAGGCGTTCCATACAAATGCACCGGAATGATTGCTTTTGGCTTTTTACCTTTTGCAATGCGGTCTTTTATGGCTTCTTCGAGCGCTTTCGGACACATATTCCATGTATCAGGTTCGCTATCAATAAAAACCGGCGTTGCGCCCTGGTACATAATCGGATTGGCAGAAGCCGAAAAAGTCATGCTTTGGCAAATCACTTCATCACCAGCTTTTACTCCGAGTAAGATCAAACCCAAATGCAATGCGGCCGTTCCTGAACTCAATGCACCCACAAATACCTCTTTTTCAAGATATTTTTCAAGATCTTGTTCCAATCCTGTAACATTTGGCCCAGCGGTGCGACCCAGTTCGAATCAAATGCTTCCTGAACATACTTTTGTTCGTTTCCACCCATGTGCGGCGATGAGAGCCAGATTTTGTCGTTATTCATGTTGCTTTTAATTACGTGAAATTAAGAATTACGGATTTTGACACAATAAGGCATATGCCCTATTAACTTTCAAAATCGGCGTCCATTTTTTTGCCAAAAATAGTGTAAATAATTATTTTAATATCCAGCCAAAGCGACTGTTTTTGTTGGTATAATAAGTTGATCCTGATTTTATCGGGAAAGATAATTTTGTCGTTGTATTGCTGCGGGTTTTCCTGTTCGGATAAAAGCTGCTCCTCGTTGGCATATTTCAGGCTTGCCGACAGGCTGATTCCGGGTTTTAATTCTAAAATTTTCCGGTCATCGCCTTCGAGCAAATCATAATATCCGGGAATATCAGGGCGTGGTCATACCATACTCATATCGCCTGTAAAAACATTTAAAAGCTGCGGCATTTCATCGATTTTTGATTTTCTTAAAAAATTGCCGAAAGCAGAAATAACTGCATTCTTTCCTGCTTCTTCCCGCATTGTTCTCAATTTATAAATCCTGAAACGTTTTCCGAATTGGCCGATTCTTTCTTGCATGAAAAGTCCGCCGGAACGCGTATCAATGGCCGCAAGAATCAGAAAAAAAAGAATAATTGGTAAAAAAAACAACAAGCCAATTCCGGACATTACAATATCGAATATGCGCTTACTGGCTTTTTTCATTGGATGGAATTATTGATTGGTGCGCATCCGTTAGAAGATTTTATTGGCGGGATTTCCAAAATAAGTTCCCGGTTTTTTGATTGTCCTGAGCACGACAGCTCCGGCACCAATCCTGGTATTATCCGGAATTTTAACGCCCGGTAAAACAACAGCATTTGAACCTATGAAAACATTATTACCGATGACAGCGCCACCACCAATATCAACATTGGCCATAATGCTGGTAAAATTTCCCACAATCACATCGTGACCGATTTGCGATCCGGAATTGACAGTCACGCAATCACCAAGCGTCACATTACAGGAAACCACTACAAACGGGCACAATACATATCCAATTCCTAAATGGCTGTTGTTGCCGATAACAGAAAACTCATGCACCATTGATAGCAAAACAGTATCATTCTGACGTATTAAATCCAATGCTTTTTGCTTGATTTCTGGAGATGCAATGGCAAGCAGGAGGTTTTTTCCTTTCCAGTCACCATCATTGAAAAATCGACCGATTATATTGAAATCGTTCTTAATTCCTTTAAGCGCTTCGGCATCATCGTCTAAATAGCCTTTCAGGGCATATTCGGAAGACAAATTTGATTTCTGCATCCAGGATTCCAATTCGCGCGACAATCCGCCTGCGCCAATCATATACAGGTCTTTTTTATTGAACGGAGTATCCACCATCGATTTTGATATTTTGGCCGGTAATCCAGCGGCTTCCGTCAGACAATAAAAAGGCGATTAGCGGGACTACATCTGTCGTTTCACCAATGCCCAACGGATGCATATTTTTGATTCTTTCGATATTTTCGGCATCGATTTGCGAAAATAATTTTTGTGTCATCGGTGTATTTACGACCCGGGAGCAATTGAATTGACACGGAATTTTCTTTTCGCCAATTCGAGTGAAGAAGCTTTGACAACACCTATAATCGCAGCTTTCGTAGCACAATAACCTACTTTCCCGGCCTGTCCTAATTCTCCCATCACAGAAGAAAGAAAAACCACAGAAGCGCCGTCGTTTGAATATTTTTTCTTTGAAAAATAACGAAGCAATTCAATTCCTGAAAACACATTGATATCGAAAATTTTCTCCATTGCAGCATGCGTGGAAAGTGTCAACGGAAGTGTTTCTTCGATGCCGGCGCAATGCACGAAGCCATCGAATTTTTCAGAATCATCATTTTCAAAAATTGTTTCATAAGTATCAAAATCGGTCAGCTCAATACCCAGGAACCTGAAGTTTTGATGGCTGATTCCGGCTTCTTTTATTTTGGATTCATCCCTGCCGATGGCAACGACTTTGCAGTTATTTTGTATGAGATATTCGCACAAGGCCAAACCCAAACCGGAAGTAGCGCCTGTGACCAGAATTTTTTTGTCGTGAATCATGAAATTGCATTTTCCTGACGCGAATCAGATTTCGCGCATTGGTACTATTTTTATTCCTTGTGTATTGATGATGGCATTGCCCCAGTTGAGTTCGGAGCCGTATCCGCTTAATATAATTTTTTGTGCCGAATCGAATTTTTCGCTGTAGGAAGCCATCACTAACGGAATCGAAACGCCGCTCGTATTTCCAAAATCGGCAATATTCACCAGCATTTTATCTGCAGCGACACCTAACTGTGCAGCAATCTGCCTGATGATAAAATGATTCGACTGGTGCAGTAAAAAGTAATCAATCGTGTCTTTATTCACGCTGGATTTCTCGAGCAGTTTTTCAATTCCGGATGAGATTTCCCTCAATGTAAAATCAAAACTTTCGGGCCATCCATTTCAAGATTGGTGCGGTTTTTTACATTGCCGTTTTCATCTTCATTGAAGATCAGGCTTTCAGCGGTAGCGGCATTTCTGTAACCACCATCCTGAATTCTTATTGCATCGGCATTGGCGCCATCTGAAAAGAAATTAAAGAATGATGGCTGTGCATTTTCATCTTTATCGATCAAAACCGCGGCAGCACCATCTCCAAACAACATTGTCGTGGCACGGTCTTTCGGCGATAAAATCTTTGAAAGCGTTTCTGCGACGATAAAAAGTACTTTGCCTTTGGTTGTCTTTGCAATTGAAAAAGCAATGCTCAATCCTTGTATAAATCCGGCGCAACCGGCGTTGATATCAAGGCAGAGCATTTCTCTTTCAAGCCCAATCTGGCCTGAAGAATATTAGATGTAAACGGAATTTTATAATCTGGGGTCTGGCTCAGGAATATTAAGCAGTCGATGTCATCCCGTTCAACGATCGATTCGTCAAACAGACTCAAAGCGGCTTCATATCCCAAATCGGAAGCGGTAACATTGTCTGCAGCCCAGCGCCTTTCCAGAATCGAAACAGTTTTTTCAAAAATCCGCAACTCTTTCGGGCTGAGCAGTTCATTGAAAAAATCGTTGCCGACTTTGTTTTTCGGAACGCAGGTCGCCAGTGCTTTTATCGCTACACCATCAAATTCCTGATACATATTTAGTCGAATTTATCAGCGCCGATTCTTTCGATTAATGAATCAACTGTGGTCACATTTTTTAAGTCGGCATCAGTCAAGGTCACGCCAAATTCATTCGAAACGTATCCGATTAGTACCATTGCAGCCATAGAATCCCACTCATCTAAATCTTTCAGATTAGTGCCGTTTTCCAATTGCGCATCGAACTCAAGTTCTTCCTGTAATCCTGCTATAAAGTCCTGTTGTGTCATGATATTCGTATTTATAATTTGTTTTTTATTGTGATGAGACCGCCTGACCATGAAAGGCCGACGCCGAAACCAACAAGCATGATTTTCTGCGCTTCATTAATGTTTTGGCTGTAATCCTTGAGTGCAATCGGAATCGTGCAGGAAACCGTATTGCCGCCTTCTTTCAAATCGATATAGAAATTTTCAGGTGCGATTTTGAGTGATTTTCGCATGAAATTGAGCATGAATGCATTCGCCTGATGGAAAATGAATTGCTGTACGTCTTCATTTGCAATTCCGTTTTTTACTAATAATTCCCGTGTAAATGCCGGAATTACGGTATTGGTGAAATTGAAAACATCCGGACCATTCATGTACAGATTGTTATCTGTGTAAGTGTTGTTGGTGCCGTAAGTGATTTCTTCCGCCTTTGGATCGAATGGAAACCTGCTCGCGCCGTTTTTTACTATTAATTTATCGTAACCGGCGCCGTCAGTCCCGAAAAGAAAATCACCAAAATGTTCTTCTTCCGAAAATGAAACCAGTGAAGCCGTTGCCGCATCGCCAAAAATCGCACGGTTGGAGCGATCGCCGGGATGCATGTATTTGGAATAAGTTTCGGCAGTTACCAACAGTATATTTTTCGCCTGTCCGGAATTGATAAGTCCTTTGGCCAGACTCAATCCGTAAGTGTAACCCGAACAACCCAAATTGTAATCGAAAGCGCCTGCGGTTTTCGGGAGTCCAAGTTCGTTTTGCAGCATACAAGCGGTTGTCGGAAGGAAATATTCCGGACTTTGCGTACAATAAATCAAATAATCAACCGTGTCTTTGTCGTGGTTTTGCAGCAATTTTTCACAGGCTTTTTTGGCGAGGTCGAAAGCGGTTTCGTTCTCCCCTACCCAATAACGGCTGAAAATACCAACTTTAGATTCGAACTGGGCGAAATCATAATCGGGAAAAATCTTGCCAAGATCTTCGTTGGTGACCTTGTTTTCCGGATAAACGTATTCAATTGCTTTTATGGTAACACCCATATTAATTTCCTTTAAAAGCTTCGGTCGTTGCTGAATCTGCAGCATTAATGCCTTCTGATTTGAACACCTTACTTATTGTCAAAAATACTATTTTTAAGTCTAATAAAACACTAACATGTTCAATATAATAAACATCGTATTCGAATTTTTGCTGCCAGCTGATGGCATTTCTTCCGTTCACTTGCGCCCAACCTGTAATTCCGGGTCTCATTTCGTGGCGTTTTTTCTGGGTTTCGCTGTATAACGGCAGGTATTGCGGCAATAACGGACGCGGTCCGATCAGGCTCATATCGCCTTTCAAAACGTTGATGAGTTGCGGAATTTCATCCAGCGAAGTTTTCCTGACAAAAGCACCTACAGCTGTAAGCCTTTCGGAATCGTGAAGTAAATTTCCGTCTGAATCTTTCCGGTCGTTCATCGTTTTGAACTTGACGATTTTGAAGATCTTTTCGCCTTTTCCCGGTCGCAACTGGAAGAAAAACGGCTTTCCCTGATTGGCAACAAACAATAAAATAGTGACAATGATAAAAATCGGCGACAGTACAATTAACGCTACGAGCGCAATCAGGAAATCAAATAAACGTTTAAAAACCTGTTTATACATGGGTCACTTTTTTTTGAATTAAACCATAAGATTTTTCAACGGTATAATTGTTCTGAAGCAATTTTAATGCATTTTCGCGCATTCTATTAAAGGTATCTTCATCTGACATCAACTTTTGGATTGCAGTGAGCATTGCATTTGTATCGCCTGAAATGATACGAAATCCGCAACCTGCATCTTCAATTATATTTCCGATGTCTGTGTTAGGATCAGTGGCGGCAATTACGGGCATTTTGCAATTAAGATACGACAAAAGCCGCGAAGGAAAATTCGGGATTGTAAAATCTTTACTCAGGAAAATCAAGCCGACATCACAGGCCATCAACAATTGGTCGTATTCATTTTTGGGAAGTCCGGCCAATAACATTGCATTTTTAGGATTATTCTGATTGAACCAGCTTTGTATGCGGTTGAACTCTGTTCCGGTGCCGATTATGATAAAGAAAACATCCGGGATATTTTTTGCGGCCGTAATGGTTTCGAGTAAAAAATCCAGGCCTTGCGGAATGCCCAAATTGCCTCCGTAAATAAACACTTTTGAAGTTTCCGGAATATTGAATTTCGCATGCATTTCTGCTTTTCCTTGCGCAGATTCCTCGAAAACGATTGGCTCAATTGTATTCGGATTGATTTCAATTTTCTCCGAATTTATTTCCGGATTATGCTGTAAAAGAAATTGCTTGTTGGCTTCTGACATACAGCCAATAGCATCTGAAACCTCGTAAAGCTTACGCTCTTTTTTAAGGAAAAGCTTGTGGATTGCACTGCCTTTTTTGATCATTTTCATATCAACGGCATTTTGCGGAAATATATCTTTGAGCAGTAAATACGAAAATGCACCATCCCGTTTTTTGATATACGAAATGACTTTTGAAAATGTAATTGGCGGCGTAGAATACAAAACCAAATCAAATTTCACATCTGAAAAATATTGCCTGATTGCCGATAAATATTGGTATTCTATGGCCAGTGTACCAATTCCTTTCTCGATGACATTGGTTTTCTGGAGATTAAAAGTCTTCACATTCAAAATGGTCACGCCATCCACTTTATTGACCGCAGTTTTCTTTTTCTCCCTTCTTTCGGAAGGCCTGACAACAAAAACTTCGTTTCCTTCATCGCGGAATTTCCGCAGCAAATCTGTATAAAGATTGCGCTCGGCGACCGAATCGATTTTCACCATCGTCAGGAAAAGTAACTTCATAATAACGGTTTTATTCGCTCCAGACCACGCGTTTTATATAATCGGTATAGCTTATGATGATGCGCACCATTTTTTCAGAAACATTCGGCATTGAATAATCGGCAACCGGCCTGAAATTACGTTCGGTACCGCGTTTTTGATATTGCAATTGCGTCAGTCCCTGCATGATTCTTTCGGGGTTTAATCCGACCATCATTACCGACGCTTCTTCCATCGCCTCGGGTCTTTCGTGTGCATCGCGGATATTGAGTGCCGGAAAATTCAGCGTTGATGATTCTTCAGAAATCGTACCGCTGTCAGACAAAACGGCGAAAGATTTCATCTGTAATGCATTGTAATCGTTGAAACCCATCGGTTTTAAAAACTGTACTTCAGGACGCATTTGAACATTTTTGGAATCAATCATTTTTCGCGTGCGCGGATGCGTGCTGACGATGATTGGATAGCTCGTATTTTTCTGCGACAAGATTCAGCGATTCCATCAAACCGTTGAAATTCTTTTCGCTGTTGATGTTTTCTTCGCGGTGTGCCGAAACGACGAAATATTTATTTTCTTCGAGATTCAGTTTATTCAGGATATCTGAAGCGTTGATTTCCGGCAGATAATGATTCAACACTTCAAACATCGGCGAACCGGTTTTGATAATCCTGTCAGCTGGCAATCCTTCGCGAAGCAAATATTCACGGGCGATATCACTGTAAGTTAAGTTGATATCAGAAACGTGGTCGACGATTTTGCGGTTGGTTTCTTCAGGAACGCGCTGGTCAAAACACCTGTTCCCGGCTTCCATGTGGAAAATCGGAATGTGTCTTTTCTTGGCCGGAATCGCACAAAGACAGCTGTTCGTATCGCCTAAAACTAAAAACGCATCCGGTTTTTCAGTTTCCAGAAGCGGGTCGATTTTGATTAAAATCATACCAACGGTTTCTGTAGCTGTTGCGCCCGCAGCATTGAGAAAATGGTCGGGTTTGCGGATGCCCAGATCTTCAAAGAAAATCTGATTCAGCTCATAATCGTAGTTTTGTCCGGTGTGAACGATGATGTGTTCAATCGCGTCGGAAGCATCCAAAGCGGCCATAACCCTTGATAATCTTATGATTTCGGGTCTTGTGCCGACCACTGTCATTACTTTCAGTTTTGCTTTCATTGTTGTGTATTATCCAAATCCTGTCGGATTGCATTAAACATTTTCAAAATAAGTATCGGGGTCATTCGGATCGTAAAATTCGTTGATCCAGAAAATGGTGTACAATTCTTCTTCGCCGATATTTTTGATATTGTGCGTATACCAGACCGGCATGTCAACATAGGCTGGTTCGTCTCCGGAAAGATAAAAATCCATCACTTCATCTGTGCCGATCAATCGCAATTGAATCAATGCCTTTCCTTTTATGACAGCGAATCTTTCGATTTTTCTGGTGTGAAAATGATTGCCGCGCGTGATTCCGGGAACGGTGGTTGAGAACGAAACCTGTCCGCCCACATTTAAACGAATTACTTCTACAAAAGCGCCTCTCGGATCCGTATGCTGTGTGAATTTCACCGGGAAATGATTGGCGATGTCCATATAGCAGCGGAACGTATTGAAGAGATTGACTTCAAATTTCGAATTCAGTTCAGGAATAATTCCAGATTTCCTGGTATTGGCTTTTGTAATTTTGGAGTAATGCGAGAATCTGCGACACTTTTGATTCAGAAGTATGCGGAACATACACTTCTGATTTGCTGTCGCCATTTCTAATTTCAGCGATAATTGCATTGACGAGTTCAGTGACATAAATTAATTTCAGGTCGCCATCGACATCAATTTTCGGCGTTTCTCCATGTGATAATTTGTGGCAGAAAGTGGCAACGACAGAATTATAATTCGGCAATCCGAATGGCCCGAAAACATTCGGGATAATCATTCCGGTAAAATTTCCGCCGGATTGTTTTGCCCATTCCGCCATCAGTTCGCGGCCTTCTTTTTTGGATTTTCCGTAAAGATTGTCGCGTTCTTCCTGCGTTGACGACGAAAATAGAACATGCGCTTTGCTTTTCGTTCTAATTAATGAATCGACAAGTTTTTGCGCCAGATTTACATTCGTATCATAAATGACCTGCGGATCAGGATGGCGGTTCATCGCAGCCAAATGCACGATCACATCACATTGAGAAACAAACCCATCGAGCTGGTTTTTATCACTGAAAAATTCCTTTTGAAAATCAATTCGCTGAAATTCTTCAGGAAACAACCCAAGTGTATTGTACAAATGTTTTCCGACAAATCCGGCTTGTCCCGTAACGCCAATTTTTAACATACTTTAAATTTTATTTTCAAAAAAAGCCGCGTCGTAGCGGTATTCGTCTTTAATTTCACCTGAAAGATAATCTGCCATTACGAGCAGTTTTGAACCAGTCTCAAGTGCCTGTATTGAACTTATGTAGCCTTTTGGAACATGTAAAATATTCATTTTTTTTTCGTCGAGCGTAAATTCGTAAGGCCGTAAATTTGTAGACGGACTTTCCCAATCATCAACTTCAATAAGCTTGATTTCAAAACTCCCTTTTAAAGCCGAAAACCAGCGCTGTTCGATTTTATGTCCTTGCCACGCCCTTATAAATTGAGTGTTTGCATTTTCAATCACATAAAACCGTTTGATTACTGTGGCGTCGAAATCATTGTTAAAAAACAGTGTTCCGCGGTGGTCTGTATGCGAATTGCCTGCAAAAACTTCCGGTTTCATTATTCTGTATATTGTGCGACGTCTTCGCCAAAAACTTCTTTCCTTATCAAAGGCAATTTCGACAATAAAACCTTCATGCCTTCAACGCCTTGTTGTTCTGTGTTGTGCGAATGGTAATCTTCTATGGCTGAAACGTCTTTTTCGCCTTCTGAAAAATACTGGGCATAATTCAGGTCGCGGTTGTCAGACGGAATCCTGTAAAAATCGCCCATATCTTCAGCCTTGATCATTTCTTCGCGCGTGCAAAGGGTTTCGTATAATTTTTCGCCGTGGCGTGTGCCGATGATTTTGATTTCGTTGTCAGAATTGCACATTTCTTTCAATGCCTGCGCCAGATCACGAATCGTTCCTGCAGGTGCTTTATTCACAAATAAATCGCCTGCATTGCCATGTTCAAAAGCGAATAATACCAATTCTACAGCTTCTTCCAATGACATCAAAAAACGCGTCATGTTCGGATCTGTAATCGTAATTGGCTGACCGTTTTTGATTTGCTTCAAAAACAGTGGAATTGCCAAACCTCTTGACGCCATCACGTTGCCGTAACGCGTTAAACAAACGGTTGTATCATTGAGATTTCTTGAAGCGGCAATCGCCACTTTTTCCATCAATGCTTTTGAGATTCCCATGGCATTGATTGGATAGGCGGCTTTGTCTGTACTGAGGCAAATCACTTTCTGGACTTTATTCCTTCCGGCAGCGTCGATGACATTCTGCGTTCCGAAAACATTGGTTTTAGTAGCTTCTAAGGGAAAGAATTCACAGGAAGGCACTTGCTTGAGCGCTGCCGCATGAAATACATAATCAACACCGCGCATGGCCTGCTCAATACTGTTGTAATCCCTTACATCGCCGATATAAAATTTGAGTTTATCGCTTTTGAGATGATTACGCATATCGTCTTGCTTTTTTTCGTCGCGGGAAAAAATGCGGATTTCCTTAAAATGATCGGTATGCAGGAAACGGTTAAGCACGGCATTTCCGAAGGAGCCAGTTCCGCCCGTAATCAATAAAGTTTTATTCTGTATTAACATGTACCTGTTTTTAGTATTGCTATTAATTTGTCGATTTCGTTAAAAACTTTTTGCTCTGTAGCGGCGTCTTCGTTGTTAATGGCTTTTTCAAACGCCTCTGTAATACTTTTTTCGTCGAGCGGATTAAAAGTAATCGATGGCTTGCAGACTGCATTCGTATAAGGCAAATCGGCGCCGATAATTTTACATCCGCTTTCTACGGCTTCAATAATGCCCAAGCCGAAACTTTCTGACAATGAAGGGTAAATGCAATACTCTGAACTGCTGTAAATTGCAGCGAGCGCTTCACGTTCCATAAATCCGTAATTGACGATTGGATAACCTTTTCGCTGCAAATCCTGAACTTCCATCAGCAAATCCAAATAATCTTCGCTTACCGTCAACCGCAGTTCGCCTGTCTTATGCAAATTATAAAAATCGACAAAAGCGGTTAAAAGTCGTTTGTGATTTTTATGCGGACTTCCGCTGCTGATATATACAAAACTATGTTTTTTTCTGTCAATTTTGCCCGTAATTGTTGAATTTATTTGCGGATAAAAAGGCAAAAGCAGAATATTTTCCGGTTTCAACACATTTATTTTTGCTGAAAAATCATCCTTTACAACCTGGGTTTGAACCATCAGGTAATCTGTATTTTTCAATAAAAATTTAAAAATCAGGCTTTTTATCTGAAATGTCAATTTTTGTTTAAAGGAAAATGTTTTCGGGATTTCGAGAAATAATTTCTGATGGAAATAGGTATAGACAACTGCATTGGTTTTCACGGCAGGCCTAAATTCCCGAAGCATAAGATGGTCGAAAAATCGTTTTTATGCTTTTTGTAAAATTTGTATCTGGCAGTAATTCCTGCTTTCAGGTAAATTATTTTATTTTTTGAAATTGCCGGATGGTTATCGCGCACTCTTTCATCGAGCAGATAAGTCGTTTCAATTGCTGATGCTTCAACGGCTTCCATCAGGTAATCGAGCAAAACCTTTCCGCCGCTGTTGTTTATGTATAAAGCATCAATTAATATCATGGTTTTTTATTTACGGAAAGAAAATAATTGACGTGCGATTTTGGCCAAAATGGCTCGATATGCCTGCGGTTGATAATGGCTTCGTTGGCAGAAAAATAGTGCTTATAATTCGTTCCGCTAAAAATATAAGGGTGAAATTGCTGTGCTATTTTTAGTGCACTTTCCGGGAAATGCTGCATCTGACCGTACGTCCACGCAAAGTATTCGCAGTTATAATTGAGTTTTTCTTCAAGGATTTTTTTATTGGCATCCAGTTGAGAAAATTGCTCTTCTTCGCTGATCGCTGCCAAATTCATATGATCAAGCGTATGCGAACCGATGACATGCCCACGATCGTGCAAACTTTTGATTTGCTGCCAGTTCATTGGTCGTTTGGTGAAGACATTGACGCGTTCATTATAATTTTTTTGGTAATCTTCGTCAGATTGCACATAATTGGCGTTGATAAAAAAAGCAGCGTTGGTTTTGTGTTTTTCCAGAATTGGCGCTATGACATCGAAACATTCTGCAAAACCGTCGTCGAATGTAAAGGCCACAAGTGCTTCTTTTTGGTCGAATTGTTTTTCGGCCACCAGACGTGTTGCTTCCTGAATGGTAATCAATTTAGCATTTTTGCTGATGTGCTGCAGGAATTTATCAAATACCTTAGCGTCATTTTCATCGACGAAATTCGGCGTTACATAATGCGCATTGATGATATGAATACCGGGTTTCGGCGCTTTGAAAGTACCAAATAATGACAGAAAACTATTCCGGATAAATGCTCTCATCAATAAGTATGATAGTTTATGGCTGACAATTCCAGTTTGCTGAAATCGATTTGCGTTTCCGAATTCCAGGATTTTGTAGGTGACACTTGCTTTATTGGGCACTTTCAGAAATAAATTCGGTAGTAATTGGCGTGTCAGCGAATGGTTTTTTGAAATCGGAAGACTTATGATGTCAAAATCAGTAATTTTTCTATATGATTTAATCAGCAATTTTAGTCTGAATTCCGCTGATTTAGGTAAAATAAATAAAACTTGTACTTCGGTAAGCACGCCTCTTTTCCCTATTCTTGCGATTGAAATGGCCTGTTTGTCATCGATAACTTTATATTCGGTGACAGGAAAACCAAAGAACCTCCATTTCAAATAATCTGGATTGATTACCGAACTGAAATCTGTGTCCGAAAATTGCTGCGAAACATCCGACTCAGGCATTTTTAAACCGGATAAATTAGACCGATTGCCCTTAAACGGACTTCTCATATCTTTAAAATGCTTTATCGTCTTGAATAAATGATTGATTTTTATCCAATATTCAGCAATGTCAAGCTGTGCCCAGCCTGTTCGCAAAAATCCCGGAAGGCTGTTGGAGTTAGGAAAATTGAGCAGGAATTTCACGCCGCGATTGCGGCATTCTGTTCTGCAACGGTTATCAGTTTCTTAAAAAGCCCCTTCCCTTGTTGGTTGGGATGTACGAATGTTTCAAATGAAATCGCGCCTTTTAGCAACTTGCTTTCGTAATTAAAATCAAGCATCCCCATCGCCACACAACCAACGATAATGCCGTTTTCTTTGGCGCATGCCAGCACTGATTCGCCAAAAGGATTATCGCGGAATTTCCAGAAAAACCAGTCGTTGCTTTTTTTATCTTCACCGTGCGATAGCGCTGCAGTTTCGAGAAATGAATCTACAAAACCGGCATCCTTTGCATAATCAAAAATAAATATTTCCATAGCTTTAGGCGAGATCATCGCTGACTTTTGGTTTGCTGTTTAAGATATTCGATTTGGATACGCACCAGCCCAGGCAAACCAAATAAACCATACCTGATTTGAACGAAAATATAATCGTTGAAGTCACCGGCCAGAATATAAATGGCGTAATGATCAACAGGTATTTTTTATTGAGCGACCGCATGTGCCTGACGTAAAATAAAATTAAAGCTACGAGTCCGAAGACGCCGAAAGTAGAAATCATAAACCCGATTTCTGCGTCAAAACCAAGGTTATATTTTTGCGGCATCCGGTATATCGAGGTGATGATATCATAATCTGAAGTAAAATTTCCAAAAGCCAAATGGTTCCATTTGTCGTATTTCATCGCCTGGCTGAAATAGAAAAAAAGCGCTTCGTTTTTATAATCAAGACTTCCTGTATCGTTGAGCTGCGTGCTTCGGATATTATTGAATTCGAGCGTCGGGATAATTACCAGACCAACGGCAACGACCAAAAAAGTAAGGAAAAAGTTGCGTTTAAGGAAGAAAATATGAATGGCAAAAAATGCCAAGGCAGTGATAAGACCCGTTCGGCTTCCGGTAAGCACTACCGAAACCATAAGTGTCGAAATGATAATCCATTTGAATTTACCCTGAAGCGACACAAAAGTAAGTCCCATCAGCATTGTAGCATATTTACAGGCCTGATTCGGGTTGAAATAGATTCCACCATTCCTGTTTTCAGTGATGAAGAAATTGAATTCCTGTTCTGCATCTGCGCGTTTGTAAATACTTTCGAGCAAATCTGTAAAATAGGTGATTTCGTAGATGTAAACCAGCTGTGAAAAAATAATAAATCCCGCTATAAAGAACAGTACTTTGTGGCCTACAGTGTAATCGCGCGTCTTGAAATAGGGAAATAGAAAGAACAGCAGCAATATGTTAAGGGCAACCAGGAAATCACTCTCGGGATTTATTTCGGTAGAAATATTGAATACATAGGAAATCACAATGGCGCCCAACAGCAATAACTTGCTGTTCATGTTGGCGAGAAAGTTGATTTTAAACGAAGAAATGCAATAAATCAGCAATAAATAATTGAGGATATATGCGAAATTGGAATTGCAGGTCAAATATTACAATTAAAAAAACATTGAATATCTGTTGTTGTGTAGACGTTGCTTTTTTAATTTTTTCCATCAAATGATTTTATTTTTTTATTTTCCTGTACAACACCATTAATGGGTTAAATTGAAATACGAATGCACTTATGGAAAGATAAATCAGTGCAAATATCGTCGTTTTGATGATTAAATCCAAAATTATGTTGCCTCCGAGGCTTATAAAATCTGCTACAACGAGTCCGGCAATCATGCTTACAATTGGAGGGTATATCGTTTTAATGATGGGCATCGGATGGTAGTTGTATTTTCGTTTGAGTTGTATTACAGCCGAGGCAAACATCAGCAATTGTGCAAACGAAAAGAATATCACAAGATATAAAAATCCAAATAGCGATGACAAGAGTATCAATCCAATAGAAAATAAGCGGCTGTAAAACACAGTGTTGGAGTAAGCTTTTGAATCGCCCATCACTTTAAAAACGTCGATGCACAGAAAATAAGGCGCATAAAATATCATCCCGAAAATAATGATTTTCATCAGCAATACCGAGCCTTCCCACTCGCTTCCCATCAATTTGACTATAAGGTAATTCGAATTGATAAATAAAACCGCTACCAGAAAAACCAAAATATAATTGACGAATTTCAAAACCTGCTGCAACAGTGTAAAGGTCGTTTGCAGGTCGTTGCCGGCCTTTGAAGCAGAAGGCAGGAACAAACGCCTGCTCGAAGCCGAAACCAATTGAACAGCCCAGTCGACAAGTCTTTTCGACTGAAAGAAAATCCCTGCACTATAACCGCCGAATAATTTATTGATCAAAACCGGAAATCCGTTGTTGTAAACCGCTTCAACGGTACTCGACACAAGCAGGTTTTTCCCGAAATGCAAATGCGGCTTTAATGCGTTGAAATCAAATTTCATGACCCTGAATCTCGGCGTGAAAATCAGGTAAAGCAGGTTTTTCATAAAAGTAGCACTGATACTGAACAGCACCACCGCAAAAATGCCATAACCCAGCGTCAGCATATAAATGCAGACTGCACCGGCAGCAACCATTGATGAGATATTGATAAAACTTTCCTTTCTGAATTGCATATTTTGCTCCATACGCGCATATCTTACAAATGCGAGGGAGTTCAGCATCAGAATTATTGAAGAATAATTGAGGTAGGTTCCCAAATCTGGAATATCGAAATAATTTTCAATAAATGGTGAAGACACCAATGTAAGGATTGTGAACAGGATGCTTAACGCAAAATTGAATGTAAATATCGCCGAAACTTCTTTATCAGTAATGTCTTTATTCCTGATGATCGAAATGGTCATGCCACTGTCCATAAAAATATTAAGCAGGTACACATAACCGTTGATGATGGCTACAGTTCCATATTTTTCGGACCAGATAACGCGCGACAATAATCGCTATAATAAAATTCAGCGCCTGAAAAATAATTTTATCGAATGAACTCCAAAACGCGGCTTTTATCATTGTCGTTTATTTACGTCTTCATGTCGGTTTATGAAATCAACTATACGCGCACAGGCATTTCCATCGCCGTATGGGTTGTGCAGACCGCTCATGGCTGCATAACGCTTGCTGTCATTAAGCAACTGATTGCATTCTGAGACGATCAGATTTTGATTTGTGCCGACTAAAATCACCGTTCCGGCAGCTACAGCTTCGGGACGTTCGGTGTTATCCCGCATTACCAATACCGGTTTCCCAGGCTTGGCGCTTCTTCCTGAATGCCGCCGCTGTCAGTGATAATCAGATAGCTTTGGTTCATCAGCCATACAAATGCAGGATAAGCTAATGGCGCAATGAGTTTAATGTTCACAACATCACCGAGAATTTCGTATACCGGGCCTTTCACATTTGGATTCAGGTGTACCGGATAAATGATCTGCACGTTGTCATTTGACAGCGCGATTTCCTTAAGTGCCGCACAGATATTGACAAAGCCATCACCGTGGTTTTCGCGTCTGTGACCGGTTACAAGGATTATTTTTTTTGAAGGATCGATATGTGATTGGAGTGATCGGATTTCCTCATTTTCGATTTCTTCCACTTTTTTCGAACTGAATAACAGCGCATCAATGACGGTATTTCCCGTAACTACGATTTGATTTTGCAGTACATTTTCTTTTAAAAGATTGTCTCTTGAAGCCATAGTAGGCGCAAAATGGAAGCTGGCAATCCGTCCGGTAACCTGCCGGTTCATTTCTTCCGGAAATGGCGATTGCAGGTTATTGGTTCTCAAGCCTGCTTCTACGTGGCAAACTTTCGCACCGGCATAAAACGCCGCCATTGCACTGGCCATTGATGTTGTGGTATCGCCTTGCACGTAAACAAAATCGGGTTGAAATTCCTCAAGTATAGGTTTCATTCCCGAAACAATATCGCTCGTCAGCGAATAAAGATCCTGTTGGGTTTCATTAAATTTAAGTCGTAATCTGGAACAATTTCAAAAAAAGACAGCACCTGGTCAAGCATTTCGCGATGCTGCGCCGTTACGCAGACTTTCGTTTCAAAAGCTGTCGTGTTTTTTTGAAATTCCTTCACCAGCGGTGCCATTTTTATAGCTTCTGGCCTGGTTCCGAAAACAATTAAATTTTTTTTCATTTTTTAAAGCCGTTACGCTTTTATTTTATTGTTTTCCAGATAGGTTCCGGAGGTGATATTTGCAGCCATTCTGAATTGTTCAGGTACCAGTTTACCGTCTTTTCGAGTCCTTCTTCAAAAGTAACTGACGGCTTCCAGCCCAATTCTCCATTGATTTTTGTAGCATCGATGGCGTAGCGCAAATCGTGACCTGGGCCTGTCTGTCACGTAAGTAATCAATTGTGCCGAAGTACCTTTTTCCCTACCCAGTTTTTCATCCATAATACCGCAGAGTAATTTTACAAGGTCGATGTTTTTCCATTCATTGAAACCGCCGATGTTGTAGGTTTCATGATTTTCACCTTTATGGAAGACCAGGTCGATTGCCGCCGCATGGTCTTCTACAAAAAGCCAGTCACGCGTATAATTGCCGTCTCCGTAAACCGGAAGCGATTTGTTATTGATGATATTGTTGATGAAAAGCGGAATCAGTTTCTCCGGAAAATGATTCGGCCCGTAATTATTAGAGCAATTCGTAATCACATAAGGCAATTTGTAAGTCTCGCCGTAAGCGCGCACGAAATGATCAGAGCTTGCTTTTGAAGCAGAATATGGCGAATTCGGGTCGTAAGAAGTGGTTTCCGTAAAAAGGCCTTCCGCACCAAGCGAACCGTAAACCTCATCGGTACTGATATGGTAAAAACGTTTCCCTTCGCTGTTGTCTTTCCATTGCTTTTTAGCGGCATTGAGCAGGTTTACTGTTCCGATGATGTTGGTTTTCACGAACGCTAAAGGATCTTCAATCGAACGGTCAACGTGAGATTCGGCAGCCAGATGAATGACGCCGTGAAATTCATGTGTGCTGAATAATTCATTGATGAATGACTCGTCAACGATATTTCCTTTCACGAAAGTGTAATTCGGGGCGTTTTCAATATCAGCGAGATTTTCAAGATTTCCGGCATAAGTAAGCGCATCAAGATTGAAAATTTCGTAATCCGGATAATTTTTCACAAACCTTCTCACTACATGGGAACCGATAAAACCAGCGCCTCCTGTTATCAATATTTTTTTCATTGTATGGAATTTTTTCTATTTGCCTACCGATTGGAAAATAAATCCGTAAGACTTCATTTCATCTGAATTCAGGATATTGCGGCCATCAAAAATAAAGGCCGGTTTTTGCATATTGTCGTAAATCTTCTGCCAGTCGTACGATTTGAATTCGTCCCATTCGGTAAGAATCGCGATAGCATGAACGCCTTTACAGGCCTCATACGGATCGTTATGTACTGTTACAGCAGCTTTATTTTCCGACTCGCTTCTTGTGCCGAGATAATCTAAATCGGCCAAAACGTTTTTCTCTTTTACCTGCGGATCGAAGACCATCAGGCTCGCCTGTTCATTCAGGAGATAATCTGCTACGTAAATCGCTGCCGATTCGCGTGTATCATTTGTATCTTTCTTGAAAGCCCAACCCAGGAAAGCGATTTTTTTTTCCGGAAACGGTATTGTATAATGTCTGTACGATATTGGCGGCAAACCTTCTCTTCTGGTGGTCATTCATGACAACGACCTGTTCCCAGTAATCGGCAACTTCATTTAGTCCATAAGATTTGGCAATGTACACCAGATTGAGGATGTCTTTCTGAAAACAAGAGCCGCCGAATCCGACTGAGGATTTCAGGAATTTTGGGCCAATTCTGCTGTCCATCCCAATGGCCCGCGCCACTTCGTTAACATCGGCGCCTGTTTTTTCGCACAATTCAGACATCGCATTGATAGAAGAAACCCTTTGTGCGAGAAACGCATTTGCTGTTAATTTTGACAATTCGGAAGACCATAAATTGGTCGTAAGGATTTGTGATTTCGGTACCCAGTTGGCGTAAATTTCCACGAGGGCGTTGATTGCCTCAAGACCGTCGTCAGTTTGATCGCCGCCGACAAGCACGCGATCCGGATTCAAAAGATCTTCGACCGCCGTTCCTTCGGCTAAAAATTCCGGATTGGAAAGGATGCTGAATTTCACGCCGTTTCCTGTGTTTTCAAGAATATTTTTGATGGCTTCAGCTGTCCTTACGGGAAGCGTTGATTTTTCTACTACAATCTTGTCATCTTTGGCGATAGACGCAATTTGTCTGGCGCAAAGTTCAATGTATTTCAAATCGGCGGCCATACCTTTACCCAAACCATAAGTTTTGGTAGGCGTATTCACTGATATGAATATCATCTGGGCTTCGTCGATTGCTTTTTCTACTTCAGTTGAAAAGAAAAGATTCCTGTTCCTGGCTTCCGCAACCAAATCGCTTAATCCCGGTTCATAAATCGGAATGTTTTTGACATCAGCGTCATTCCACGCCGCAATTCTTTCTGCATTCAAATCGACAACCGTCACTTTAATATGCGGGCATTTTTGTGCAATAACTGCCATTGTCGGGCTTCCGACGTATCCTGCACCTATACAGCAAATATTTGTAATTTTCATAATTCGCTTTCGTAGCTTCTGCTAATTGTGTTTATAATTTTCCGTCAGCTTTACTGCCTAAAAATCCTTTGACATCGTAAATAACGGCATTTCCTTTTTTTATTGTTTCGAAATCTAAATCGGCAAACGCCGAATGTGCCACACCAAGAACTATTGCATCGAATTGTTGCTGCGGCAGTTCGTTTATTGTTTTCAATCCGTATTCATGGATTACTTCTTCTGTTTTTGCCCACGGATCAAAAATAGTGACATTCACGCCATAATCCGATAATGAGGCGATTACATCTACAATTTTTGTATTGCGCACATCGGGGCAATTTTCTTTGAATGTAATTCCGAGCATCAATAAATCGGCATTTTTTACTGCGATTTCATTTTTTATCATCAGTTTTACGACTTGTGATGCGACATATTCGCCCATACTGTCATTGAGTTTTCGCCCGGCAAGTATGATTTCCGGATTATATCCTGACTGTTGTGCCTTCTGTGCCAGGTAATACGGATCTACACCAATGCAATGACCGCCTACCAATCCGGGTTTGAACGGAAGAAAATTCCATTTTGTGCCGGCCGCTTCAAGGACATCCTGCGTATCGATTTCAAGGATATTGAATATTTTGGCCAATTCGTTGACAAAAGCAATATTGATATCGCGTTGCGAATTTTCAATTACCTTGGCTGCTTCTGCTACTTTTATGTTTGGTGCCAGATGTGTTCCGGCTGTGATTACAGATTGGTATAACTGGTTAACTTTTTGTCCGGTTTCCGGGGTTGAACCTGCGGTAACTTTAAGGATTTTATCAACTGTGTGTTCCTTGTCTCCCGGATTGATGCGTTCCGGTGAATAACCTGCGAAAAAATCGACGTTAAATTTCAGTCCGCTTATTTTCTCGAGAACCGGAATGCATTCTTCTTCGGTTGCTCCCGGATAAACTGTAGATTCGTAAATCACGATATCGCCTTTTTTCAAAACTTTCCCGACCGTTTCGCTTGCTTTGTAAAGCGGGGTTAAATCGGGTTTGTTGTTTTTATCTACGGGCGTTGGAACGGTTACGATATAAAAATTACAATCTTTTATATCGTTTATTTCTGAAGTACAGAACAATCCTTTCGCTTCATTATTGTTATTAACAAGAACCGATTCGAGTAAGTTTTGTTCGATTTCAAGTGTATTATCAAAACCTGATTGCAGTTCGTTAATCCGGTTTTGGCTGATGTCAAAACCGATGACCGCATATTTCGTCGCAAATAATCTTGCTAACGGAAGCCCGACATATCCCAAACCAATAACCGCTATTTTCATGAATGTTGTGGTTTTAAATTTTCCCAATACCATTTCACGGCCTGGGTTAGTCCGTCGCGCACAGAAAACTGCGGGTCGTAACCCAAAAGATTTTTTGCTTTTTCGATGCTGGCGAGCGAATGCGGAATGTCGCCTTCACGATTCGGTTCCGTAAGTAATTTCTGCTTTTGCAATTTCCGAATCAAATGCTGACAACAATTGCTTCAATATTGAAACCAGTTCATTCAGCGTAGTCGATTCCCCAAAAGCTGTATTGTAAACCGTGTTCAATGCTTCAGGATTTGCAGCATTTATGGCCAACTCATTCATCTGGATTACATTATCGATATAAGTAAAATCGCGTGAATTGCTTCCATCGCCATTAATTTTCGGACTTTCATGCTGCATCAGTTGCATGACGAATTTCGGGATTACGGCTGCATAAGCGCCATTCGGATCCTGTTTCCTTCCGAAAACATTAAAGTAACGCAGGCCGATGGTTTCAATTCCATACGTTTTACTGAAAATACCGGCGTATAATTCGTTGGCATATTTGGTAATGGCGTATGGCGAAAGTGGTTTCCCGATGACATCTTCAACTTTCGGAAGATTTTTGGAATCGCCATAAGTGGAAGAACTCGCCGCATAGATAAATCGTTTGATGCCGGCTTCTTTGGATGCAGAAAGCATATTCAGGAATCCGCCAATGTTCACATCGTTGGTTGTAACAGGATCTTTAATCGAACGCGGAACTGAGCCCAAAGCTGCATGGTGCAGCACGAAATCAGCGCCAGCAACGGCTTTTTGGCAATCTTCAATATTCCGGATATCGCCTTCAATCAGTTCAAAATTAGGATTTTCGGCAATCGATTGGAGGTTGTGGCGGTAACCTGTCGAAAAATTATCGAGGCAAACGACCTTGTAATTTTGGGCAATAAAATAGTCGCACAAATTAGAACCGATAAAGCCCGCACCGCCGGTGATTACAATCTTGATGCTTGATTTTACTGACATTCTTTGATTTTTGAAATGCAAAGGTAAGATTATATTTTAATCGCGGTTGTGCTTTTTCTTCTTAAAAAAGGCCTTATAAATCCGCGTGAAGATACTTTTCGGTTTGTCGTCTTCGTGGTATCCTGCAGAATAAGCACCATAACCGTAACCATAGCCATAGTTATAACCATAACCGTAGCCATATTTGGCTTTACTTTCAAATCCGTTGAGGATGATGCTTACGTTGTCGAGTTCGCCTCTTTCAAGTCGGTTATTTAACAACGAAATCATATCTTTTTTGGTAAAATTCTGTCGTACCACATATAAAGTGACGTCGGCATAATTGGCCAGTTCGAGTGCGTCAGATACGAGTCCGACCGGCGGTGTATCTAGTATTATGTAGTCATATTGCTGCTTTAGCGAGGTAAGCAAATCGTGCATGCCATCACTCATAATCATTTCGGCTGGATTTGGCGGAACGAGCCAGAGGATTACATCTAAATGCGGAATATGCGTTTTCTGGGTGATTTGTTTCAGTGATCTGTCGCCCATAATGTAATTGACCACACCGACTTCGTTGCTGATATTGAAATCTTCAAAGATTCTTGGTTTCCTTAAATCGAGTCCGATGATGAGTGTCTTTTTTTCGCTCAGGGCAAATACGGTCGCGATATTGATGGAACAGAAGGTTTTTCCTTCACCGCTTATCGACGAAGTCAGCATCAGTGTTTTTGCGCCATCGACATGTTGTTTTTTATATAGAAACTGAAGCGACGAACGAATGGCGCGGAACGATTCAGAAAGTGCCGATTTTGGTTTTTCAAAAACGGAAAGATTGCTGTCGTTGTGTTTTTTTCCGATCACCCCGATTAAAGGCAGGCTCGTAAGCTTGGCAATATCATCGGTATTCTGAATGGAATTGTTGATGAAGAAAATTCCGAAAACGAACAATAACGGGAAGAGGAACCCCAAAAACAACGCCATTACATAATTGACACCGGTTTTTGGCCAGACCAATCCGCCGCCGACATCTTTTGCCGGATCGATGAAATGGATATCGGAAACGTTGGATGCTTTTACAATATTCGCCTCACTCTTTTTTTCCATAAAAGTGTTGTAGATATTGTTGCTGAGCTCATATTTCCGTTGGATTTTAATAAGCTCCTGCTTGTCTTCGGGCATCTTTTTAATATCGCCTTGTGCCTTGCTTATATTGGCATTGATCATGTTAAGATCGTACAGCAACCCTTCTTTGGAGGTCTCAATATTCACCAGCAATACATTTTTTACGGCAGTCATTTTACTGTCGAAATCCTTGTATATCTTTTCGCTTTTTACGGCATATTGTTTTTGCGAGCGCTCAATCGACAATGAAATTAATTTTGATACGTTCACCACAATGTTCGGATCGTCAATATTGGCAACAGCCGGCGCTGGTAATTTAGAATAATCGACACTGTTTTTAAGGTATTTTTTCAGATTGTCGTAATAGGCAATTTTGCGTGTCACTTCATCGCGGGCAGCGTCAAATTCGAAAAGTTTCCCTGTAAGCATCGCTCCGCCTTCTTCAATCTGCTGGATATTTTTGTCTTTAACGAAAGCCTTCATTTCACCGCCGGTTTTCTTCAGGCTGTCCGACATTGCTGCCATTGTACTGTCGATGAAATTGATTGTGTTGGTTGCAAATTGGTTTTTTGCCGCAAGCTGGTTGTCTTTCAGCACCTGAACAGTCGTGTTAAGGTATTTGACCATACGGGCTTTGTTGGTACCCTGAAGTGACAATTTCAGTATAGAACTTCCTTTGGCATCAGTATCAACATTGATACCCTGATAGCCGCCAACGACGCCATCAAAACCGTTGAACCTTACGTAATATTCATTGCCTTTGTAGATGCCCGGACTGTCGTTAATTTCAAGCTGCCAGTTCAGGAAAGGCAATACGACATGCTCACCAACATGATACCTGTAGATTTTCTTGGTATTTTTCGGTACTGAAGTTGTCGTAATATTATTATCTGAATAATGGATTAGCGAAGCGGAATCACTTTCAAATTCAACGGTAATCTCATAAATATTTTCGGTTATGAACTTGATCTTCAAAGGAATTCCGGCCAATTGCCCTTCGCGTTTATCGATGGTCACATAAAACGGCACTTCGCCGTAGGCATCGACAAAATTGTATTTTCCCTGTTTCAGATAATCGATATAATAACTCAGCCTTTCCACCACGAGTTCGTTATGGGAACGTGATTTGAGGGTCGAAGCAATAGTTTGCACCTGATCTGAAGTGCCTCCCCAGTTAAAGACAAGACTCGTATTGGAAGTAAAAAAAGGATTGCTTTCTTCTTTAACCGAGATGGTGGTTTCCATCGAATAAATCTTTTCCTTGCGAACGTTTGTCTGATAGGCAATCGTAAAAGCAATAATCCAGCTTACCAGGAACCATTTCCAATAACTTGCCGTTTTTATTAAAAAGCCTTTGAAATCGAAACTGTTCTGATTTTCGAAAAAAGAAAAATCTTTCGTATCAATCATTGTCTACATTTTAGTTTTTGAGCAATAAAAATACAGTTGTGGCAAGTGAAATAAGCGTCACGATAGAACCAATCGACTCGACACCCGTCCTTCCGGTTCCCCAGGATTTCTGCTCCAGCGGTTTTACATAAATATAATCATTGGGCTGAAGATAGTAATAGGGCGATTGCATGGCCTTGATGTCGGTCAGGTCAATATCGTGCATTTCCGTGCCATGCGAGTATTGCCGTATAATGGTTACGTGTTTTCGGTCGCCGGTAATAAGGATATCTCCTGAATTGGCCAAAGCTTCAAGTATGGTAACCTTATCCTGAAATATTGTTTTTGTACCGGGAGCGCCAACTTCGCCATTTGCAGTGAAGCGCAATCCCGCCAGCTTTACACTAACGAAAATATTGGCCTCCTTGGTGAAATATTCGGTGAGCAATTGTTTTTCGATCTTGATCCTGGCTTCGTCAACGGTATAACCGAGCACATTGATTTCGCCGATAATTGGCATCCTGATGTTGCCGTGATCGTCGATTGTGAATCCGTTAAAGTATAAATCCTGTTCTGACTGCGCTTCCTGTCCGCCGCCCGCCTTCGGATTAAATATTTCTGCCAGTGACTGGTCGCTGGCTTTTATCGAAATACTGAGGATGTCATTTGTCTGTAATCTGTAGGGCTTTGAAACAATCGGGTTTACCGGGCTTTCAATCGCATCTTTATCTTTTCGCTGCAGATAGGTCATGTCTTTGGTCGAGATGCACGAGGTTAGCGATAACAAGACCAGGATGGCAGGAAAAACAATGCGTAATTTCATTTCGGGTTTATTAGTAAACAAATATAGTTTTTACTTTAGAATTATAAAAAATTCGGGCTGCTAATTGTTTTTGAATGAATTTTCGAAAGGCACACGCTGCAGGATACTCCTTCCGAGTGTTACCTCATCGGCAAATTCAAGCTCATCACCCACAGAAATCCCGCGTGCAATTGTCGACGTAATGATGTCGCAATCTTTAATCTGCCTGTAGATGTAGAAATTCGTCGTATCACCTTCCATTGTTGAACTTAATGCGAAAATCAGCTCGCGGATATTTCCCGATCTTACTTTATCAACCAACGAATTGATTTTCAGCTGGCTTGGGCAGACGCCGTCAATCGGAGAAATCTTGCCGCCTAAAACGTGGTAAATGCCTTTGAATTGTCTCGTATTTTCAATCGCCATCACATCGCGGATGTCTTCAACAACGCAAATCAGCGCGTGGTCGCGGTTGTGATTGGCGCAGATCTCGCAAACGGCAACGTCGGAAATATTGTGGCAGCTTTCGCAGAATTTGATATCGCCTCGCATATTGACGAGTGCTTCGGCCAAAAATCCGGTTTGCTCTTTGGGTTGCTTCAGCAGGTGCAATACGAGCCGAAGTGCCGTTCGCTTTCCGATTCCGGGCAATTGCGACATTTCGTTTACGGCTTTTTCCAATAATTTTGAAGAGAATTCCATGCTGCAAATGTACTTAATTAGATGATGGGAAAATTAGATAATTAGAAAATGCCAACAGAGCTATTAAACGTAGTTTTTACATTTTCTAATTTTCTCATTACCAAATTTTCTAATTCCTTTTTTGTATTTTGCCGTCAAATAAGCCAACATGAACTCGACCACAATCCTTATCATTATCATTATTTACTTCGGGATTCTTTTCCTGATTTCGCATTTTGTAAGCCGGAAAAACAGCGGAAATGACGCCTTTTTCAAAGCCAATAAAAACTCAAAATGGTATTTGGTGGCTTTCGGAATGATCGGGACGGCGCTTTCGGGCGTTACTTTCATTTCTGTGCCTGGAGAAGTCGGCTCACCCAACGGCGAACAATTCAAGTATTTTCAATTCATTATTGGTAATGCGATTGGGTTTATTATTGTGGCGAAGATGTTGCTGCCGTTATACTATCGCATGAATCTTACTTCGATTTACGGCTATATTGAACAGCGGCTTGGCACAGTCTCTTACAAAACCGCAGCGTTGATTTTCCTGATCAGCCGCACGATTGGCTCGGCTTTCAGGCTGTATCTGGTCGTGATCGTTTTGCAGCGTTTTGTTTTTGATGATTTCGAAATTCCGTTTGCCGTTACGGTGTTGATTTCGCTGGCGCTGATATTTGCTTATACTTATCGCGGCGGACTCAAAACCATCATCATCACTGACACTTTGCAGACATTCTTCCTTGTAACTTCTGTTTTCCTGACGATTTTCTTTATTTGCAGAAGTCTGGATTTAAGTGTTTTCGAAGCTTTCGAACAGGTAAAAAACAGCAATTATTCCAAAGTATTTTTTTATGACGATTTCTTGGGAAGCAAATTCCATTTCGTCAAGCAGATTCTCGGCGGGATTTTCACCACAATCGCCGTTGTCGGGCTTGATCAGGATTTAATGCAGAAAAACCTCAGCTGTAAAAACATCGGCGAAGCCCAGAAAACATGTTCACTTTCACCGGGATTTTTGTCATCATCAATATATTTTTCCTGAGTGTCGGCGCGCTGCTTTACATATACGCCAATAAAAACGGAATCGAAATACCACCAGATTTAGTCACCGGAAAACCGCGAACCGATTTACTTTTCCCTGAAATTGCATTTCATCATCTGGCGATAATTCCGGCAGTAGTTTTTCTTTTAGGATTGACAGCCGCCACATTTGCCACCACAGATTCGGCTTTGACGGCTTTGACCACTTCTTTCTGCGTTGATTTTTTGGGAATGGATAAAACCGAAAATCAAAATAAACCGAATGTCGTCAGGACGCGCCATTTCGTTCACATCGCGTTTTCCTTCCTGATGCTTTTGGTGATTATTATCTTCAATTCGATTAACGACAGTTCTGTAGTCGGAATGATTTTTCGCGTCGCAGGTTATACTTACGGTCCGCTTTTAGGATTATATTGCTTTGGATTATTTATAAAAAAACGTACGGTTCGCGACAATTTCGTGCCAATAATTTGCGTGCTTTCGCCATTACTGACTTTCCTTTTGAGCGAAAATTCAAAAGCACTTTTCAATTATGTTTTTGACAACGAACTCATTATCGCCAACGGACTGATCACGCTTTTGGGATTGCTTTTGATCAGTAAACCGGCAACGCAGCAAACGGAGTTTTAAATTGCAATATCAAAAATCAAATTCAATAGCAAAAAATCAAATCTTGAATCAAAATTTGCAATTGATTTTTTTGGTATTGACATTGAGATTGATTTTTGACATTGAGATTGCCATTTAATATTGTCTGGTTTGCAATAAAACCAACGTACAAGCCACTTCAACTTCAATTCCGTTAAGTTTTAACAACTGATAAAATTCAGGATTTTCAGTTCCCGGATTGAAGATAACGCGTTTTGGCTCAAGTCCGACCACATAATTATAATAATCCCTTTGTCTTTGCGGATTTAAGTATAAAGTCACAGTATCGACATTGGTAAACGGGATTTGCTTGGTTTGTATTTTTACGCCAGCGACTTCGCCTTCCTTTTGTCCGATAGCAACAAGTGAATGTTCCCATTTCGTGAGGCTGTTGATTGCCATAAACGAATATCTCGCCGGATTGGTGGATGCGCCAAGCACTAGTGTCTTCTTATTTTTCATGGATGGATTTTTGGTAAAATTACGGCTTTTGCAGTAAATCGTATCATTTATTAACGGTATCTTAAATATTGAATTTTGGCGATTTGGTCAACTTCCGTTGTTTCAGAAAGATATATTGATTGGAAAATCATCGCTTTTAATGATTATTTATTCCTAAATTTACGAAACGCCTGCGTGCCTAACCTTAACTTTGTAAGAAAATCATGGAGCTTTTCATATATATTTTCGCAGCACTTTTCTCTGTTTTGAATCCGATTGGAACTGTTCCGATTTTTGTCGGATTGACAATGGATGACGACAAAAAAGAATGTTCGCGCGTTTCATTATGGACGGCGATTGACGTTTTCCTGATATTGATCATTTCTTATTTTATCGGGCAATATGTGCTGACGTTTTTCGGCATCAGTATCGACGCATTGCGCATTGCCGGCGGAATGATCATTGTCAGTTCCGGATTTTCGCTGCTTTCCGGAAAATTCAGCAAAGAACGCGGTATCAACAAAAAAGTTGAAACTGAAGTGCAAAACCGCAATGATATCGCCTTAACGCCACTCGCCATTCCGATGCTTGCCTGGACCGGGTTCTATTTCATTGCTGATTGCCTTTTACCAGGAGCACCATGCGACAAACGATATTATTATCGCAGTGCTGGCGATTATGACGGTATCGTTTTCGATTTTTCTGATTTTGAAAAGTGCGCATTACCTCGCCAAGATTCTAGGAAGTTCGGGAATTGTAGCCATTTCGAGAATTATCGGCTTTATTGTTATCGCCATCGGAATTGAATATATCGTAAGGGCCATCATCAACATCATCAAAACCAACCTGATGCAATAAAAAAGACCTTCCGGAGAAGGCCTTTCTAACAAACAATATAAAACAAAATTAACCAAATTTAATGATGGTTTTATCGAAAAGCATTGGTTTCCAGTATTTGTAACCAAAGCTGATGAGCAGCAGGTTGATCACTAAAAGTCCGGTCATTTCAATCAATTCGCTAGTTTCATGCGGTTCGAGATACATGTGAAACAGGAAAATATTAATGGTAAGCGGCAAGGCGATAATGGCGCCAATCAAAGATGCCACCTGGCTGATTAGCAGGATTCCCGCAAGTAATTCTACTATTCCTAAAAACGGCCAGAAATAGTCGGTTTGCTTCATCCCGAAAATGTAATTTTTTATTTTCAGGACTTCGGTGCTTGGCGCTACTTCTTCGCCGCTTTTTACTTTTTCAATGATTTCTGTCGGCGATGGCGTTGGTTTTTCGAATTTCTTGATACCTCCGAAAACCAGCATTCCGCCCAAAATCAAATTGAAAATTATCCTGAGGATTTTAAAGGAAGTGCTCATTATTGCAATAATTTGTATTCAAATGAAACGTGCCCTCTTTCGCCTTCGGCGTTTTGCATGGCGGTGAATTTGAGTTTGTAAACATTTCCGGCAACGTCTTTAATCACATAAAAACGATCTGTTTTTAATGCCAACGGCACTGTCGCTCTCCAGTTCGAGCCGATTACTCTTTGGTCTTTCGCCAAATCCGTAAGGAAATTATCAGCAACAACATTGCTTAGGCTGAAACTATCATAATTGAAATCTGATGTTAAACCTGGTAAGCACGCGTTCCCGCTTTGGTGTTTGTTACTGCAAAATCCGGGTAGAAATAAGCGCCCATCGGCGTCTGTTCCTGAAAGACTTCGTTGGTAAAAGTCGTGATGTTCAAATCCCATTTGTCTTTTTGCGGCTCAGCCTGAACTACAGCATTTGTATCAAAACTGAAGAAAGTAAAGTTGAATGCAGTATTTTTCGAAATCGTAATTTCAGAATGCGTCGTTGCATTGATGTCTGCGTATTGCAATTTGTAGTCATTTCCGCTTCTTAAGATCCTGATTTTTTTCCAGCCTCTTGCATCTCCAGTCAATGCTACTCCGGTTGCAGTTCCCGGCGCTACCGTTGAAACTTTGTTGCCAAGATTTACAAGATATACTTTGTTATCAGCATCTGTTGCAGCAATTTCTGCAATGGCGGTTCCATGGGTAATAGTTGTTGTCGGCGCTAAATTTCCGTAAGGAGAATCAACATACGCTAAATTATTCACGTCAAAATTTCCGGTAGTTACATTTGCATCTTCTGCCTGCACTTCGTCGATATTGGTTGTATTGAGTTGTTTTACTGCGAATTTATTGATAGCTCCGTTAGAAACTACGCGGAATTCTGAACCAGAGTAAAATCCGAAATCCCAGCTTGTTCTCGGCACATTTGTTGTCGCGCCCGAACTCAAATCGATGTACACCTGATTTGGCAGTTTGTTGCCGCCGTTTTCAGGACTTACAGCATTATTTACAATAGCCGTTTCATTGAAATTCAATTGCGTAGCATTAGTCGCTTCCGGAATCGTAATACCGTCAAAAGACACTGAGGCAATAGTGAATTTTACGTTTTTCACCTGTCCTTCAATCGCATCAATCAGTTTTGTAAAAGTGAAAGCCGCAGAAGAAGCACCTGCTTCAAACGGAATCGTAATCGTATTGCTTACAACCGCAGGATTCGTCGTAAAATCAGTTCCGTAAACCAAATCAGTCGTAACAACATTCAAAACCACAGTACCGGCAGCAGTTACAGGAGCAGAGAAAACAACATTTACAGTCGTCTGGGCATCGGTTACATTAACCGTCTGGTTGGCAAAAGCGGCAGCAACTGTTTCGGCAGCCGTGCTATCGTCGTCATTACATGCGCTTACGGCAATAAGAACGAAAGTGAGAAGGAACAAAAGATTTTTTTTCATGATTGTGTTTATTAAATTAAAAATTAAGGTTATACGTGAGTTTTAAAAAGTAGGAGCGGCCGTATCCGAGCAAAATGTCTGTTGTAGCAGTATGTGCGCCACCGGTCGCAATGCCCTGTTGGATATTGGTTACATCGAAAATATTCCTTGCGCCGATTGTGGCATCGAATTGCCTTTTAAAGAAAGACTTCTTCACCGAAGCATCGAGAAAACTATACGATCCGATTTCCGAAAGCTTATAAACCGCTTCATCATTTTCTGTTGTCGCGACAAATTGCTGCTGTTCGCCGTTATATTTGTAATACACAGAAAACTGCAAATCCTGTTTCGAAAAGTTATACGAAACGTTTGCGTTGACCTGAAATCCATAGAGGAATTTATCATCCGAAACCGCTTCGCCATTATCAATCACCCTTGAAATGCCGACCAATGACGCACCAGCCTGAAGCGACCAATTGTTGTATTCGAATTGATTGTTGCTCGCAATATTCCACATTTTATATGAACTGATGTTGATGTATTGGTAAACCGGATCGGTCGTTCCTTCTGCAAAACCGACCAAAGCCATGTCGATTTTGTCGTTGACATCGAGGTAGGCGAGTGAAATCGCGTTGTACAGCTTCTTCCCTTCCCCCAAAATCGAAGTCCGTTTGATATTGAAATCGTAAGACGTACTCGTTTCCGGAATCAGGTTTTCATTGCCATAAAAGTTATGGCCTGAGAATTTGATTTTTGAATAGAGTTCTTCAAAATCAGGTGTACGGTAGGATTTTCCGAGTGATGTTCTGAGTTCGATGTTATTTTCAAGCAAATACCTGAAGCCCAATGACGCTGCATATTGATTGTCGAATTGTGACTGTAATGAAAATCTCGCGCCGGGGCGCACCCAAAATGCATTGGTGACTTTTATTTCACTAGCTGCAAAAAAGTCATAGTTATTAAAGGTTTTTGTAATTGGAACTGATGTTTGATTTTCGCCGTCAACAATTGCAAAGCCTTTATTATTAATTATTTCGTAACCTAGTTGAAGGTCGGCCATTTTATCTTTGAAAAAGTTGGTGACGGTTCCTGTTGAATAGAGGATTTCGGTAGATTGATTCTCGGTTTTTTTATTTTCAGATTCAGATTTTGTATTCAAATCGTATTTGAAATCATCGGTATTTCTCGTTTGTTTTTGATAAGAAAAGGAAACATTGTAATGCAATTGTCCCAGAAATCTTCCGTCTAAATTCAGGTGATTGTACAATCTTTCGGTGATATATCGCTTGTCATACGCAAATCTTTCAGCTTCAAACGGCGGGATGATGGTGACAATCACTGACGGATTATAATAATTGATATTTTCGTTCAGGTAATCGAATTTATAGTAAGCCCTGAAGTTCCCTTTGTTGTAAT
The DNA here is from genome assembly GCF_051373205.1 of Flavobacterium sp. 3HN19-14. NCBI lineage: Bacteria > Pseudomonadati > Bacteroidota > Flavobacteriia > Flavobacteriales > Flavobacteriaceae > Flavobacterium > Flavobacterium sp. 3HN19-14. Next base: position 1,427,395 of record NZ_JBPPZT010000001.1, on the reverse strand, counting down.
TAATAGTTGCGTTGCCAAGATATTGCTGCTTCGGAAGCCACGTAAATCCGCGTTTCAAATCGGTATCAGTATAATCTTTTCCTTTTCTTTGATCGAGATAGCCCGAGAAATCATTGCGGTTAAAACCTAACGAGACAAACCAGTTTTCTGAAAGTGTATGCGAAACTTTCAGCGCCTGGATGTGTCTGCCTTTGTTGAACATCGCATATTCCTCGCCTACGGTTTCCTCCTGTAAAGTGGTTGTGATTTCCCATTTGTGCATCGAAGATTTTTTGGTGATGATATTCAGTATTCCCGAAACGGCATTCGCCCCGTGTGTCACGCCCATCGAGCCTTCAATGATTTCAATCTGCTCTATATCGTCAAGATTGATTTGCGTCAAATCAACATTATTCCCAACGCTGTTATCACTTACAACCGGAATATTATCAATCAGGATTTTAAAATATTGCCCGTCAAGTCCGAACATCGAAACCGTTGAACGACCCGTTCCCGAACTTGGCGTAATGGTGATATTGAGGTATTGGTTCAATAAATCCGAAAGATTATTGGCGGCCTGGCGTTCGATGTCCTTCCGTGTAATCTTATTGACATTGAAAACCGACTTTCTGATTGACTGTGGTTCTAATTGTCCTGTAACCACAACTTCCTGTAAAGGATTCGCTACAGAATCTTTTGTAACTTCCTGCGCTGAAACACAGTTTATTAGCAGTAAAAAGGCAATAATGGGTAGTTGTTTTTTCATTATTTAGATTTGTTCTTAATAATTTTCAGCAAATATAAATTGTTATTTTTAATTATTCTAAATAAAAATATTATTATTTTTGCAGCACAATTAAACACCATCAAACATGAAAAACGGAATTTTAGGCCTGCTCCTTTTGGTTGCATTCGGCAGTAACGCGCAGGACAAGAAAAGCGAAGACATTAAATCGATCAAATCAATGTGCGGCTGTTATGAAGTCGAATTTAATTTCGCTGAGACCTTTCAGTATTCAAAAGATCCGAACTACAAACCATCCAAAACCAAATACGAATACGGTCTGGAATGGGTTGAATTGGTTGAAGACACACCGAATAAAATCGCAATGCAGCACTTGCTCATCGTAAGCGATTCGATGATTATCAAACACTGGCGTCAGGACTGGGAATTCGAGAACACCAAATTCTACCAGTTCTACAAAGACAAAACCTGGAAATTCGTAACATTGCCAAAAAGCGCCGTAAAAGGCCAATGGACGCAGCGCGTTTATCAGGTGGATGACAGTCCGCGCTACGAAGGCACTGCGACATGGCTTCACGTTGACGGCCGCAATTACTGGACGAATACCACCGATGCACCGCTTCCGAGAAGAGAATATACGACACGCGATGATTACAACGTTTTGAAACGCACCAACACCCACGAAATCACAAAAGAAGGCTGGATCCACGATCAGGATAACGAAAAACTTATTCGTGATGATGCAGGGAAAGACGTGCTTTTAGCTAAAGAAAAAGGTTACGATGTTTATAAAAAAGTAGCCGATTCAAAATGCAAATCAGCTCAGAAATTCTGGGCAGAAAATGCGCCTTTGTGGAAAAACGTCCGTACGAAATGGGCTTCGGTTTTCGCACGTGATAAAGATTTGAACTTAGAAACTTTAGTTGACAAACAGCAATTGTACGAGCATTTATTCGATTTGAAACCGACTGCATCTAAAGCGGAAAGCGATAAAATTATTGATAGTTTTGTGAAAAAGTGATTTTTTTAAATTCCAAAAATCAAATCATAAATAACAAATAATATCCAAATCTCAAAAATTTGGATTATAAATAAAAATCCCAAATTCTCACATGAAGAGTTTGGGATTTTTTTATCGACACCAAGCTTGGATTTTGGTATTTATTTGTTTTTTGAAATTTAAAATATTGGAATTTATTCTTTCGGCAGAAAGATTTCCGCCATCATACAACGCGCACTTCCACCGCCGCAGGCTTCAATCGTATCAAGGCTGGAACTTAAAATTTCGGCATGTTTTTCGAGTTGTGCGATTTGTTTTTCGGTTAAAGATTGATGCGCCACAGCGCTCATCACGAGATATCTTTTGTCATCAGTTCCGCGCACTTCGAGCATATTCCCCGCGAAATTATTAACCTGGTCTTCTGTAATCAGAATGATTTCCTTGCCATCCTGCTTCAAACTGTCAAGTACCATTTTGCGCTCCTTTTTATCATCGATGCAATCGGCACAAATTACGGCAAAAGTCTCGCCTATGCACATCATTACGTTGGTGTGGTAAATGAGTTTTCTGTCGCCCTCAACGGTTTGGAATGCTTCAAAAATAATCGGATTCAAATCAAAATCTTCACAGAATTCAATGAACAATTCTTCGTCGGCACGCGGCGAAAGCGCACAATAAGCCTTAGAATTGGCGCGGTCTAGGATAATGCTTCCAGTGCCTTCCAAGAAATAATTGTCCGTTTCAGCCTCAGTATAATCAACGATGTTATCAATGCGGAAACCTTTGTCTTCAAGCAAATCGAGAATCTCCTCACGACGCTCCAAACGCCTGTTTTCAGCAAACATCGGATACAAAGCCACATCGCCATTTTCATGAAAAGAAATCCAGTTGTTCGGAAAAATCGAGTCGGGCGTATCAGGATTTAGCGTGTCGTCAACAACAATCACATTCACACCAACAGCCTGTAATTTTTGCACAAACGCATCAAATTCCTGCTGCGCTTTCGCATTTACAGTCGCCGGCAGCAAACCATCCAGCACTTTTTGGTAGTAATTATTTACGGCAGTCTGTTCGTTCATCCGGAATGCAACCGGACGGATCATCAATATCGAATTCGTAGTCTGTTTCATTGTTTTTTATTTTGGGCGTTTCCCTGCGGGTCGGGCTTTCGGCTCAATCTTTTTGTTTGGAACTTTCCTGCTTCAATTCAAATTTTCGCAAAAACAAAAAGGATACCGCCTCAATCCCTAACGCGGCATTTAGTCTCTGATTAATGGTAAAGTGGAACATCGCAACAATCCTTCCTGTTTCGCGATTTCGGCATACGGAATTTCCTCCACCGTAAATCCGTTGTCACGAAGCCAGTTGTTCAATCTCGTGAAATGTTTTTCTGAAACGACAACATCAGGCGCAATCGAAAATACATTTGAGAACATATTGTACATTTCATCTCTTGTAATATGGAATAAATTGTCCATTCCGAATAAATCAACCAATTGCTGGTATTCCTTTTCATCGCGGAATCCGCCTTTGTAAATAATCGCTTTGTCAGTTCCAACCGGTTGAAAACAGCAATCAAGGTGCAGTGCATTGTCGCGCGCATCTTCCCATGATTTCACCAAATCAAACGTCAGCACTTTTTTGTGCGGGAATAAATTTTTGACAAAATCAATTCCGGCCTGATTGGTTCTTGCGGTTTTAATTTGTGGATAATCCGGCGCTTTGTAGGTTCCTATGAAAATATAATCATTCCATAAAAGCACGTCGCCGCCTTCAATATGGATGTTTTCTTTGTCTTCGATACGGACGAATTTCTTAGGATCAATCTGCTCAACGACGTGGCTGATTGCGGGAAATTCCTTGTCGCGTTCGGGTAAAATTCCTGCTTCGATAAAAATATCGTCGATTACGAAAGCAATATCGCGCGTGAAAATCTGGTTTTCGTTATTAATAATCTGCGGACGAAAAACCTTCACATCGTATTTTTCAAAAACTTTATTGAAAGCCTCCATTTCTTCGCACATATCGCATTCCTGCGGATACGTTCCGGCAAGAATGTGTTCTAATGATTTTGGATCGTAAGCATTTTTGCGTCGGGTGTTGGTCCGTTATTTACAGCTGTACCAAGCACAACCGCGCGCAATCTGGAAGTTTCATTCTTAATATTCAATGACAACATAAAATAGTGTTCAGTGTTCAGGGAACAGTCACAGACTGCAGGCTGCAGGCTGCAATCTGTTATCTGAATGCATTTGGGCAAAGATAGAAAAACGGACTTGTATTTTGAAATATTCTTATATTATTACTTCTTAAATTATGGATTAAATAATTATTCACAAAAAAAGCCCCACTAAATTGTGAGGCTTCGTTTAATAAGAATATTGATTATCGCTTATCCATCGGCGTGAAATCACGCAAAGGATGACCGGTATAAATCTGTCTCGGACGCCCGATTGGTTCTTTGTTCTCACGCATTTCCTTCCATTGCGCGATCCAGCCCGGAAGTCTTCCGATGGCGAAAAGAACCGTGAACATATCCGTTGGAATGCCTAATGCGCGGTAAATAATTCCGGAATAGAAATCAACGTTCGGGTATAATTTTCTCGATACGAAATAATCGTCAACCAAAGCAGATTCTTCCAATTTCTTGGCGATTTGCAAAACCGGGTCGTTTACACCTAAAGTATTCAATACCTCATCAGCTGCTTTCTTGATGATTTTTGCACGCGGATCAAAGTTTTTGTAAACACGGTGACCAAAGCCCATCAAACGGAACGGATCGTCTTTGTCTTTTGCTTTCGCTAAATATTTATCGGCATCGCCGCCATTTTCTGGATTTCCTCGAGCATTTCCAAAACCGCCTGATTGGCTCCACCGTGAAGCGGAGCCAAAGCGCAGAAACGCCGGCAGAAATCGAAGCGAACAAACCCGCATGCGACGAACCTACCATTCTCACCGTAGAAGTCGAACAGTTTTGTTCGTGGTCGGCATGAAGGATGAACAATTTATCCAGAGCTTTTACAATCACCGGATTGATTTCGTAAGGACCGGTTGGCAAAGCAAACATCAGGTTCATGAAATTCTCCACGTAACCTTTTGTGTTGTCATAATAATTTAATGGATAACCTGACGATTTGCGGAATGTCCAGGTGGCCAAAACCAGGAATTTACCCATGGTTTTTACAATCGCTTCATACATTTCGTCTTTGTTCTCCACATTCACCACTTTCGGGTTGAAGGCGGTAAGCGCACTTGTCAATGAAGAAAGAACGCCCATCGGATGTGCTGTTTTGGGGAAGCCGTCGATAATATTCTTCATCTCTTCGTTGACTAAAGAATATTTGCGGATATCCTTTTCAAACTGCTCCAACTGCGCTTTGGTTGGCAATTCGCCAAAAATAACGAGATAAGAAACTTCAAGGAAATTGGCTTTTTCGGCCAAATCTTCGATGGCATAACCGCGGTAACGCAAAATTCCTTCCTCACCGTCGAGGAAAGTGATGTCGCTTTTGCAGGAACCCGAATTTTTATAGCCGGGATCCATAGTAATGGCGCTGAAAGGTCGCGTAGTTTGTTGATATCGATGGCGACTTCGTTTTCGGTTCCGACGATTACCGGGAACTCATACTTTTTGCCGTCGAGTTCAAGTATTGCTGTTTTTGACATAATATAACTGGGTAATTAATGCTGAAATAATAATTTAACAAACTTAGGGAATTCCACCTTAATTAAAAAACGAATATTGCAACGAAATGGTTAATTATTGCATAAATCTTTCAAAATTTTCAGCGGTTGTCGTTTTCTTCAAGACACAAAAAAACCGCGAAGTAATTTCGCGGTTTTTTTCAACTAAAAATAACTATCTTATTTTTTGACGATTTTCTCAATTTTGATTCCTTTTTCGGTTATGATTTTCAAGAAATAAATACCGCCTGAATGTTTTGAAATATCCATTATCGTTTCGTTTTCGCGGGAAAGATGCGTTTGCAATAACCTTCCCCGGCCATCGAATAATTGTGCCGATTGAATTGCATTATTGGCTTTGACGTTGATTTTTTCAACAGCCGGGTTCGGGTAAACGCCGATTGAAACATCGAGCGGATTATCACCAATTCCCAAATCCTGAAAAATAGTTGTGGCAATATTGGTCGCAACCGGAAGATTATAATCAAAGAAAATATCGCCTTTCGCAGCAACCGAATTTCCGCTTACCAAAGTATCATCAGATTTAATTTTCAGTAAAACATTACCATGACCGCCCGTGTCGAGGTTGACATTCTGGAAGATGAGTTCGAGGATATTCCCCGTCAGTCTTGCATCTACTGCATGCGAAGCACTTAATAACTGTAAGGATGAAATATTAAATTTCGCCGGATCAATTTCATTTCTGATTACAATATGCTGCGCCGCAGCGGTTCCCGTATTTTCAAAATTGATGATGTAATGCAGGTATTTTCCTATTTCACTCGTGGATACGGTTTCGCCTTGGATACAGGTGATATCGTTCGGGTCGAATGAACCTGTTACGGTTTGATGAAATTGAAAAATATTGTCTGTCGGACTCTCGTCGGTGCCGGTTAACGAAATATTGGCTGTCAATAAAAGCACGTCGCCAATATTTACCGGATTCAAATCTGTTGGCGCGTTGATGTGAAAAGCAGCGTAAATACATCGGGATTCAAACGGAAGCAGGTTTTCATAACTCCACGTAAGCGACCCGAACCGATTGTTTCCGGCGTTATATCAGCTGACACATACGTCATCAGGTTCTGGTCAGTGAACAATGAAACACCATAAGGCTGTGACAGCACCTGATTTCCTTTATTCTTATATGTGATTTTATAAACTGCATCAAAACCCGGACGCGCGGGAACCGTTGGCGCAACAACGATTTCAAGATCAGGATGTACGCCATTGGCCGTAATACATAAATTTTGTGTTGCCACCGAACTATTTTCCAAAGGGAAATTTACTACGGCATTTGCTGGATTAACGGTAAAAAATTCGGCATTTTCAAAATCAGGTGTTAGCGTGAAATTTCCGGTGCCTGTGTAAAAAGTATAATTCCCTGACGAATCTGTAAATGCAGCTCCCTGTGTCGTGCCATCGTTAACGTTAATTCTTAAATACGGGTTAGCATCTGTTGCATCACAGCCGTTATTATCAGCATCGTAAAGCATCGTTCCGGTTATGGTGTTATAATTATTTGCCGGAGTAAAGCTGCAATAGGTATTTACTGAAACATTTTCTGCAAATAACGGTTTTAGTAGCGCAAGTTCATTTTCATCAACGCAAACATATTTCAGCGCCGTAAGTCCTTCAAAATCGGCAGCACTTACGAATGTAATGGGCGCACTGTAGCCAAAACGAGTGCCGTTTTTAAAATTGATGATTTCTAAATTAGGGTTCGGACTTATATTGATATTAAAAAGAACAAGACCCTGGTTAGTAAAGTGTAAAATAACCTAAGGGGGCAATGCGAAAAATCGAGTGTTGTAAACAGATTATTTTTACATGTAAATATCTGAAGACTGCTCAACGTTGATAAATCAATTTCCGTTAGCTGATTGTTCTGGCAAAACACGCGAACAAGACTGGTACAGCCTGATAAGTTTAAAGAAGTGAGCGCACAGAATTGTACTGATAAATATTTCAGATTGGATAAATTTTCGAAATCTAAACCGGTAATCGGGTTTACGGAACAATTTACATCGGTAAGCGCATTGCAACCTGTTACATTCAAAACAGTAATGGCATTACTTTTACAATTGAGCGTTTCAAGATGCACCATTCCACTAACATCCAGTGATGGCAGGTTGTTATTATCTAAATCTAAATTAACGAGGTCAGTCATCCCTTCTATATTTAGGTTGTTCAGCCCGTTATCGTTGAGATTCAGTACTTTCAGCGTAGTAAATGGAGTTGCATCGAATGTGTTGACTGTATTCCCGTTCAAGAGCAACCGCTCAAGCACTGGCAAATTGTTTAAATTCAGTAAAGTTATCTGATTTAAACTGGCATCAATCCACTTTAAAAATGCCAGGCCGCTTATCGTTAATGCCGTAAGGGTATTGCCAGAACAATACAAATATTGAAGCTGGTGCAGCACATTTATGTCTAATGAAGTAAGATTATTGCTCTCGCATTGCAATACCTCAAGTTGCAGGGTTTCGTTCACATTGATGTTTGCCAGGTGATTTGATTTGCAAAAAGCCGTTTTTAGCGATGGAAGTCCGGTCAGGTCTAAAGCCGCAAGTCCGCAAGAAGAACAATCGAGCAAATTTATCAGCGGCAAATCACTTAATGTGAGCGTAACCAGGTTAGGGTTGCCGGTACAGTTGAGTAAAATGAGATTCGGAAAACCCGAAAGTGTAAGGTTTGTAAACGTATTAGACCCACAATACAATTTGCTGATGTTTACAAAAGCCTCGATTCCTGTCATGTCGCTGATATTGCTGCCTGCGACATTAAGATCACCTGAAAAAGCCTGTGCCTCTGACTGCTGAATCTGCCCGTCTGCATTGCTATCAAGCCCGAGGCTGATGAGTTTACTTTTAAGATTCGCGTCGGGAATATTCACAACCTGTGCATGTAAAACCCCGGTAAACATTAGCACTATAAGTAATATTTTTTTCATCTTGTCTGGTTTGGTTGATTAAAAGTAAAACCGGTTTCCCTATTTTTTACGTCGCAATGAGCATTCGCCTGTTTTTAATTAGAATTTGCTACAACGTCTTCAAAAGTTCCTGCAAACGCTCTTTCTTTCGTTGCGAAATAGGCAGGTTACTGTTGTCTGACATAATCACGTAACCGCCGTCTTTCTTTATATAGGATTTCAGATAAGAAAGATTGATCAGATGTGATTGATGGATGCGCTCAAAACCATGTTCGGTCAGTAAATCTTCATATTCCTTGAGCGTTTTTGAAATCAGGACGGGCTTGTTGTTCCTGATGTAAAACTTCGTATAATTGTCTTCGCTTTCGCACCTGATGATGTCGCTGATTTCAAAAAGATGGATGCCTTCGGCGGTGGAAAGTGCAATTCTCTTGAAATTATCGACTTTCTTCCGGATATTTTCGAGCAATAAATCGATATGCGCATAATCACGGGTGGATGCCAAAACGCCATTGATTTTCTCAATCACTTTTTGCAATTCTTCAGGATCGACAGGCTTCAGTAAAAAATCGAGCGCACTAAACCTGAAAGCTTTGATGGCATATTGTTCGTGTGCCGTAATGAAGACGATGTGCGAAGACGATTTCCCGTTTTTCACCGCCATTTGCTCGAGAATATCAAAACCGGTTCCGTCGCCGAGCTGAATGTCGAGAAAAACTACCTGCGGTTGCAGGTTTTGCATTTTTTCAACACCGGTTCTGACGCTGTCGGCTTCACCGATAATTCTGATTTCAGGTGCGTATCTGTCGAGGAAAGACCGCATTCCGGTGCGTAAATTCGCGTCGTCGTCTATTAATATTGCTGTGATCATGATTGTTTTGTAATGTATTGGATGGGTAAATTGACAACAACGCGTGTTCCTGAAACGGCATCAGCGGCAACAATCTCTCCGATGCTTACATTGGCCGTTTTCGAGGTATAGGCTTCCATCATTTCGAGGCGTTTTTTGGTAATATCGAGCGCCATCGATTTGTGCACCGATACCAGGTTTTCTTTAAGTTTTTGCGATTCCATATAACCGATTCCGTTGTCAGTAATTTGGCAAACAAGACTATTGCCTGCCACAGAAAAATCGATATTAAGCGTTCCTTTTTCTGTCTTCGGAATGAGTCCGTGGATGATGGCATTTTCTACAAATGGCTGCAGTAAAAGCGGCGGCAGCGCCATGTCGTCTTCAATTTCATCACTTTTGCAAATACTGAAATCGAATTTCTGGTCGAAACGCAGTTGTTCGAGTTCGAGGTAATTTTGCAAACTTTCAATTTCCTTATCAATCGGGATCAGCGATTCTTTTGAATATTCCAAAGTCAGCCGCATTAATTTTGAGAATTTCGACAGGTATTTGATGGCCGAATCCGTACTGTTCTGTACAATAAAACTCGAGATTGAACCCAGGCAATTAAACACAAAATGCGGATTCATCTGCAAATGCAATGCTTTCTGCTCATATTCTGCCAGTTCCTTCTGCAATGTGAGCGTTTTTTTAAGCTGTCTGCGATTGCTGATCAGGAAGACGATTCCGAAAATAAGCAATATGAAAAGAACAATAAATAGTATTTGCTGCTGGTGTCTTTTGGAAGCTTCGTTAAAAATCAGTTCCCTTTTTTCCTGTTCTTTCTTTTGAAGCGCTTCTTTCTTTTCAAACTCGAAATTCATTTCGGCACGAATGCCATTGCGCATGTTTTCACTATTGTTGATACTGTCTTTGGCAATGTTATACAACTTATAATGCAGCAATGACAACTGCGGATTATTCATTTTTTCATAAATGACGCTCAGGTTCTTTTCGGCATTCCTGATTTGTTCCATTACGCCAATTGCTTTGGCCAGCGCCAGGGATTTATTGGTATTGTCGAGTGCGGCGGCATAATTGCGTTGTTCCAGATAAATTTCGCCGATGAAATAATAAGTGTCGGCAACGCCAAATTTATCATCAATCGAAGCAAAAGAACCGACAGCTTTTGAATATTGCTCCAATGCCTGACTCAGTTTTCCGGTATTTTTGTAGTAAAGCCCGAAATTGTTGTAAAGTTCGCCTTCTCCCCTTGCATCGGGATATTTTTCAAACAACTTTTGTGCTTTCGAATAATTCTCAAAGGCTTTCGGATAGTTTTTCTGATTGAGATAAATATTGCCGATGTTCGTTGTAATCACGCCAATCGTTGCATCACCGGTTTTTTCCTGGATTTTCTGGCATTTTACAAAATATTCAAGCGCCCTGAAATCCTGTCCGAGCGATTTATACACGATGCCGATGTTGTTGTAAAGCCGCGCAGATTTATCTAATTGTCCGGTTGCTTCATAAATTTTCACGGCTTTCAAATCATATTGTAAAGCTTTGCTGTAATTGCTTTGCTCGGAAAATACGATACCAATGCTGCCGTAAGCGCGGGCGAGTCCGTTTTGGATTTCAGCCGTATCAGCCGAAGTATTTCCGGATAATTTTTCGAAAATCAATTGCGCATTGTAGAAATGCTGAAGTGCAACCGCATAATTCCCGAAAATGATGTTACCGTTTCCGAGATTCAGGAATGCGTTTCCTGCTGCAAGTTTATAGCCAATCTTTTGTGACAATTGCAATGCTTTTTGTCCGTATTCCAAAACCAATTCAGGATCAGACGTTTTGTAGCAGTTGGCAATATCGTTGAGCGCTTTTGCTTTGTCAATGTCATTTTTTGCCGCTTTTAAAACAACAACCAGGGTGTCTGCGGTCTTGTTTTGGGAAAAGCACGAAGATGCGCATCCGTAAAAAATAAAAAGACTGATTATTAATTTTTTCATTGGAAAACAATTCCGGGTTATTGCTAAACAAAAATAGGATTTCCTTTCAGGTAAAAAAGTATCTAATTAGAATTCGGCGGTTTCGGATGAGAATTTGAAGCATAAAAAAACCGCAACGTTGGCTGCGGTTTCATTTTGTTGTTATTGGTTTTATTTTTTGAGGATGCGTTCTGTTTTTACGCCTTCGCTGGTCTTGATCTTTACGAAATAAACACCGCTTGAAATTGCTGAAACATCAAAATCAGAATAATTGGTGTCGGCAATTTTCGCAACTAACATCCTTCCCTGTACATCGTATAATTCTACCGATTTTATTATTCCAGCTGCTTTTATGTTTAATACATCGTTTACCGGATTCGGGGAAATTGCAATCGAATTGTCAATTTGAACATCGCCAATTCCAAGGTTTTGGAAAGTTGTAGTTGCATTATTGGTAGCCACCGGAAAATTATAATCAAAATAAATATCGGCTTTGTTGGTAACCGAATTTCCTGTTACCAGGGTATTTTTGGTCTTGATTTTAAAAACAACCCTGCCATGCGCTTCAGGTGCAAGATTGATGTTTGGAAAAATGAACTCTACTTTATTACCGGTAACTTTTGTATTCATAGCGTGAGAACTTTCTAACACCTGCAGCGAGGCCACATCAAATTTAGCACCATCGATTTCGTCTTTAACGACAATGTTTACGGCGGCCGCAGTTCCGGTATTTTCAAAATTGATTACATAATTAAGGTATTTGCCAATTTGCGATGGCACCACTGTAGTGCCATTCAGGCATATTTTATCATTCGGATCGAACGCGCCTGTTACGGTTTGCAGCAAATCAAATGAATTATCTGACGGCATTTCATCTGTTCCAGTGATACTGATCGTACTATTAAAATTGAATATATCATCAATATTGACTGCCGGTGTTTCCATTGGTCAGTTTACGTTTAGTACGATGTCGATAAACCTTGTTTCAAACGGCTGCAGGTTTGTAAAATTCCACTGCAGTAAACCTGTAGCTATGGCGTCTTGCGTCGGTGTGGCACTAACATAATCGAGTCGTGCATCGTCAAATGTAAAAGAAACTGTTCCTGCACTAACCTGATTTCCTTTGTTCTTATAAATCAAATGATAATGTGCATCGAACCCCGGCATGCAGCTTCCGTATGGGACAATCACAATCTCGATATCGTTGTGGATACCATTGGCCGTGATACAAAAATTGCGCGTTTGCGTTGAATTGTTATTTGTGGGGAAATTTACCGTTGCCGTTGCAGGCGTAAAATTAAAATAAGATGGATTTTCAATTGATGGCGTCAGTGTAATGTTAGGCATCTCGACCGGAAACGAATAATTTCCGGAAAGATTGGTATATGTTGCCCCTGAATTCACGCCGTCGCTAATACCAATGCGAATGTTACTGAAAGTGCCGTCAGCATTGTCACAGCCGTTCGCGTTAGCATCGAAACGAACCGTTCCGTTGATGGTATTATAAACATTTCCCGGTGTAAATGAGCAGTAAGAATTGACTTCTACTGGTGGCGGGTCTTCATAAAAATCATTAATTCCTTGCTTTACAAGAGCTATATTTTGCTCATTGGCACAGACATATTGCAGCGCAAGGCCATCTATATGAAAATAAGAAATGTTAGTTCCTCCGTTTTTTATATTCAGGTAGGTCAGGCTCGGCGAATTAATAGAAATATGGTCTAAGAGCGGAGATGCCGAAAGATCTAAAGTGGTAATCGTATTGCTTGACAAGGATATTGCATCCATATTTGTGAAATGACTTAAATCGATGCTAGTTGCGGCGTAGTCAGTAAGGTTTAAAAAATGGATATTCGAAATTGTCCCGAAATTTAACGCCGTTAGTTGCGAGTTGCCGACATACAGAGTCTGAAGTTGAGACAGCGTACTTACATCGAGGCTTGAAAATGTGTTGCCGGTACAATATAATGATGTCAGATTTGTCAATGGAGAAACATTTAATGTAGAAAGATTGTTCTGACTGCATCCTAGTGACTGAAGATTTATAAGGGGCGCTACATCCAGATTGCTTATCATATTAGGGCCACAGTCAAGATCAATCAGGTTTGTCAATGCCGGAACATCGAGAACACTTATCTGATTGTGATGGCATTGCAAACTTGTCAGATTGACCAGATTGGAAACATCCAGTACGGCGATTGTATTATAGGGACAAAAAAGTTTGGTCAGACTGGTCAAAGCCGAAACGTTTAACACACTGATTTGATTTTGTGAGCAGTTCAATTCTGTTAAATTGGTCAGCGCCGATACATCTAAAACAGTAATCTGGTTACCATAACAACTGAGTTTTTCAAGGTTCGTTAATGTGCTTACATCAAGTGCTGAGAGATAATTACCATCACAATTTAAAGTTTCGAGATGTGTCAATCCACTTACGTTTAATTCCAATATCCCAAAATTTTGATTTGTATTGAGATAGGTCAGATTGTTAAGTCCTGAAAGGTTTAATGCCGATAAATGATTGTAGGAACAGTTTAAATATTGCAGATTAGCAAGTCCGTTCACATTTAATGTATTCATTGAAGAGTTATCACTACAATTGAGCGTAATCAGATTACTTAAGGCAGTAACATCTAAAGAAGTAATGTTATTACCGGAACAAATCAGCGTATTAAGGTTCAGAAATGAAGCAATTCCGGTCATATCTGTAATGGAAATTTCGTAAGCCGGTATCGAAATGCTTGTCACTGCCAAAGCTTCCGAATTTTGAATATTACCATCGTTATTGGCATCAACACCAGCACTTATCAATGCCTGCTTAAAACCAGCATCCGGAATATTGACAATCTGCGCTTGTGCGAAAGCGGTCAGGAATAATAATAACAGTGTAATTTTTTTCATATCATTTAGGTTTGATTGATAATTCTGAAATATAAACAAAAATAAACTTTTAAAGCATCTTACAAGGTCTTAATTAGAATTTTGCAGTTTTGAGCGAGAATTTGCAATAAAAAAATCCGCAGTGTGTGCTGCGGATTTGTAATATATAGCTCATTTGAGTTTATTTCTGCTTAAATGCTTTTATGCCCGGAAAATAAGCCGTACTGCCCAATTCCTCCTCAATACGAAGCAACTGATTGTATTTTGCCATACGGTCTGAACGCGATGCCGAACCGGTCTTAATCTGTCCGCAATTCAGCGCTACGGCTAAATCTGCGATAGTATTGTCTTCAGTTTCGCCTGAACGGTGCGACATAACTGAAGTATACCCTGCATTGTGCGCCATGTTTACCGCTGCAATGGTTTCGGTCAAAGTCCCGATTTGGTTTACTTTTACCAGAATGGAATTCGCGATCCCTTTCTCGATTCCGGTTGAAAGACGCTCAACATTGGTTACGAACAAATCGTCTCCTACCAATTGCACTTTATCGCCAATCAGATCTGTAAGGTATTTCCAGCCGTCCCAATCGTCTTCGTACATTCCGTCTTCGATTGAAATAATCGGATATTTAGCCGCTAATTCAGCCAGATATTCTGCTTGTTCTTTAGAGCTTCTGATTTTTCCGCCTTCGCCTTCAAATTTTTTGTAATCGTAATTGCCGTTTACATAGAATTCTGAAGCAGCGCAGTCAAGTGCGACCATTACGTCTTCACCGAATTTATAACCTGCATTTTCAACCGCTTTTTTAATGGAATCTAAAGCATCTTCTGTTCCACCTGCTAGGTTTGGTGCAAATCCGCCTTCATCACCTACTGCTGTTGACAATCCGCGATCGTGTAATACTTTTTTAAGGTTGTGGAAAATCTCTGTTCCCATCTGCATCGCGTGGCTGAAAGTTTTTGCTTTTACCGGCATTACCATAAATTCCTGGAATGCAATTGGCGCATCAGAATGCGAACCGCCGTTAATGATATTCATCATCGGAACCGGCAAAGTATTACCGGAAACGCCGCCAACGTAGCGGTATAAAGGCAATCCAAGTTCATTTGCAGCCGCTTTCGCAACCGCAAGCGAAACGCCAAGAATAGCGTTGGCCCTTAAGTTGCCTTTGTTGTGCGTACCATCCAGCTCGATCATGGTCTGGTCGATTTTATTTTGCTCAAAAACAGAAGTACCAACCAATTCTTCAGCAATTGTAACATTTACATTGTGCACCGCTTTCATAACGCCTTTTCCCATGAATGCTTTTCCGCCGTCGCGAAGTTCAACTGCTTCGTGTTCTCCTGTTGACGCTCCTGACGGAACTGCCGCTCTTCCGAGCACACCGTTTTCGGTAACTACATCCACTTCAATAGTTGGGTTTCCTCTTGAATCCAGGATTTGTCTTGCGTGAATTTTGATAATGATACTCATCGTTTTTTGCTTATTTGTTATTATTTATATGTTGTTTTTTCGAAATTAGGAAATAATATCCTATCTGTAAAGCAGAACTTTATAAAGTTATAAACGCAAACGATTTAGTGCTGCCATTAATTTTAAATCGCTCGTTTTGTTGTATAAAAAAGCCTCATTTTTACAAACAAGGCTTCATTTATTATTTTAATCTTTCGACAAATTCATCAAAAAGATAGCTTGAATCATGCCTGCCCGGACTGGCTTCCGGATGATATTGTACCGAAAAGCAATTCTTCGATTTCATGCGCATTCCGGCGACTGTGCCGTCGTTGATGTGGATGTGTGTAATCTCGAAATCAGGATGTTTTTCAACTTCCTCCCTATTGACTGCGAAACCGTGATTTTGAGAGGTAATTTCACCTTTTCCTGTCAGCAGATTTTTTACAGGATGGTTGATACCGCGATGCCCGCCGAACATTTTGAAGGTTGAAATTCCGTTGGCTAGTCCGATTATTTGGTGACCCAAACAAATTCCGAATAATGGTTTGTTATTGTCTAGGATTTCCTTTGCAACCTGAATTGCGCCCGATAATGGTTTCGGATTGCCAGGGCCATTGGAAAGAAAGTAGCCGTCAGGGTTGAATTCAGCCAAATCTTTATAAGTCGCATCGTATGGAAATACTTTGATGTAGCAATCTCTTTTGGCGAGGTTGCGCAAGATATTTTCTTTGATTCCTAAATCGAGTGCAGAGATTTTATAGGTTGCATTGGCACTTCCGTAGAAGTAAGGCTCTTTTGTGGAAACTTTTGAAGCTAGTTCAAGGCCTTTCATGTCGGGAACGTTTTCTAAAAGTTTTTTGAGTTCTTCTATTGAAGTTCCGTCTGTACAGATTACTGCGTTTTTGGCGCCGTTGTCACGGACGTATGCTGTTAACGCGCGTGTATCAACATCTGAAATGCAAATCAGGTTTTGCTTTTGGAAATAATCTTCTAAACTTCCTGATGCGTCTTCTCTTGAATAGTTGAAACTAAAATTCTTGCAGACGAGTCCGGCGATTTTAACCGAATTGGATTCTACTTCATTGTCATTAACGCCATAGTTCCCGATGTGCGCGTTGGTGGCAATCATGATTTGCCCGAAGTAAGACGGATCGGTGAAGATTTCCTGGTAGCCGGTCATTCCGGTGTTGAAGCAGAGTTCACCGAAAGTTTTGCCTTCTATGCCGATTGATTTTCCGTGAAATATTGTGCCGTCGGAGAGGAGTAAGATTGCTTTTTGTCGTGTTGTGTATTTCATTCGTCGTAGTTATTGTTGTATTTCGGTCTCATGCAGTCGCTTCGCTCGTGTCATATGTTGTAGTAGTTGTGCAAATTTATGTTTTTACCGCAAAGAGCGCAAAGGTTTCGCAAAGTTTCGCAAAGTTTTGTTTGAGAAGGCGAAGTTTCCAAGGTTGTTTTGGAAACGATTCTTACTTCATAGCCCGGATTGAGGCGGTATCCTTTTTGCCGCTTCTTTAGCGGTGAAAAGATTGAGCCGAAAGCCGGAGGATGAGTTGTTATGCTCCGGATGTTATTCGCTTCAAAACAAAAAAAAAGGACAAACTAATAAAAGTTTATCCTTGATTTTTATTTGGATTGGAATACCATTATTCTTCGTCCTTTTTCTCGGTGTCTTCAGCAGGCGTTTCTGGCTCAGCTTCTGCAACCGGAGTTTCGGTTACTTCTTCTGCGGCAGGTGCTTCAACTTCAGCAGTCGGAGTCTCTTCTACTTGTGGTGCTTCAACAACCGGAGTTTCTTCAACTTCAGCAGCCGGAGCCTCGACAGTTGGTTCTTCTACGATAGCTTCAGGAGCGGCAACGGGTGCAGCTTTTGCGGCAGGAGCAGCTGTAGCAGTAGCTTTAGCTTTTCCACCACGACGGCTTCTTGATTTTTTCTCCTCTTTTTACCACCGTCGTAAAGTTCGTTGAAATCTACGAGTTCAATCATCGCCATATCAGCGTTATCTCCCAAACGGTTTCCAACTTTGATGATACGTGTGTAACCACCCGGACGGTCACCCACTTTTGCAGCTACGTCTCTGAACAGGTCAGTTACGGCATATTTGCTACGCAGGTAAGCGAAAACGATACGACGGTTGTGGGTTGTATCTTCTTTTGATTTTGTGATAAGCGGCTCAACGAATTGTTTCAACGCTTTAGCTTTAGCAACAGTAGTATTGATACGTTTGTGCTCGATTAGAGAACAAGCCATATTCGCGAGCATAGCTTTTCTATGTCCGGTCTGTCTGCTTAAGTGGTTATTCTTTTTTCCGTGTCTCATGACGTGTTTTTTAAATCTTCATCTTGCTGCAATCCGCTCTGGAGAGCAAAATATGAAGCAAATTTATTCTTTATCTAATTTGTATTTCGCTAAGTCCATTCCGAAAGTAAGGTTCTTTACAGCAACGAGTTCGTCTAGTTCTGTTAAAGATTTTTTACCGAAGTTACG
Organism: Flavobacterium sp. 3HN19-14; assembly: GCF_051373205.1. Taxonomy (NCBI): domain Bacteria; kingdom Pseudomonadati; phylum Bacteroidota; class Flavobacteriia; order Flavobacteriales; family Flavobacteriaceae; genus Flavobacterium; species Flavobacterium sp. 3HN19-14. The sequence continues at coordinate 1,409,411 of NZ_JBPPZT010000001.1, read as the reverse complement.
GAACTTCATTAGGTCATTTTTGTTGAATGATACTAAATCACCAAGTGTTTCAACTTCAGCAGCTTTAAGGCAGTTCAATGCTCTTACTGAAAGATCCATGTCGACAAGTTTGGTTTTAAGCAATTGTCTCATGTGCAATGATTCCTCATCGTATGATTCAGTTTGTGCAATTTCGTCGGCCTCTAAAGTGATTCTTTCGTCAGAAAACAACATGAAGTGGTGGATTAGTACCTTTGCAGCTTCAGTCAAAGCATCTTTCGGATTGATCGAACCATCGGTTTTGATTTCAAAAACCAATTTCTCGTAATCTGTTTTTTGCTCAACACGGAAGTTCTCGATAGCATATTTCACGTTCTTTACCGGAGTAAAGATAGAATCTGTAAAGATGGTTCCTATGGCTGCATTTTGTTTTTTGTTTTCTTCTGCCGGAACGTATCCTCTTCCTTTTTCGATAGTAAGCTCGAAGTTAAGGTTGACTTTACTGTCCAGGTTACAGATTACCAATTCCGGGTTCAACACCTGGAAACCAGAGATGAATTTCTGGAAATCGCCGGCAGTAAGCTGGTCTTTTCCTGAAACAGAAATGGTAACGGATTCGTTATCCACATCTTCGATCTGGCGCTTGAAACGTACTTGTTTCAGGTTAAGGATAATTTCTGTAACGTCTTCAACAACTCCTGAGATAGTAGAAAATTCGTGGTCTACACCTTCAATTCTGACAGATGTTATTGCGTATCCTTCAAGAGCGGACAGCAAAACTCTTCTAAGTGCATTACCGACGGTCAATCCGTAACCAGGTTCTAAAGGGCGGAATTCGAATTTCCCTTCAAAATCGGTTGAATCGATCATGATAACTTTATCGGGCTTCTGAAAATTAAATATTGCCATAATTTCGACTAAGTCAATTATTATTTGTTGTACAATTCGACGATCAATTGTTCTTTAATGTTTTCTGGAATTTGTAGTCTTGCAGGAACACTAACGAACGTACCTTCTTTCAGGTCATTGTTCCATGTAATCCACTCGTAAACGTGAGAAGAATTAGACAAAGAACGCTCAATAGCTTCAACAGATTTAGATTTTTCACGAACAGCAACTTTATCGCCTGGTTTAAGGTGATAAGATGGGATGTTTACCAATTCACCGTTAACAGTGATGTGTCTGTGAGAAACGATTTGACGTGCAGCACGACGGGATGGAGCGATGCCCATTCTGAATACTACGTTGTCTAATCTTGCTTCGCATAATTGCAAAAGGATTTCACCTGTTACACCTTTAGAAGCAGCGGCTTTTTCAAAAAGGTTGCGGAATTGCTTTTCCAAGATACCGTAAGAGTATTTTGCTTTTTGCTTTTCCATCAATTGTACTGCGTACTCTGATTTTTTACCTCTTTTTTTAGCCATCCCGTGTTGTCCGGGTGGGTAATTTCTTTTTTCGAAGGCTTTGTCGTCTCCGAAGATCGCTTCACCGAATTTACGGGCGATTCTTGTTTTTGGACCAGTAGATCTTGCCATTTTAAATTGTTTTGGCCAGCGATTATGAATTCAGGTCAAATCCTTCGATAATCTGAATGCTGTTCCCGGTTATACTTAATATAAAAAAAATTAAACTCTACGTCTTTTTGGAGGACGACATCCGTTGTGCGGCATTGGAGTAACATCGATGATCTCTGTTACTTCGATTCCGCCGTTATGCAAAGAACGGATGGCAGACTCACGCCCGTTTCCTCGTTCCTTTTACATAAACTTTCACTTTCTTCAATCCAGCCTCTAACGCCACTTTGCTGCAATCTTCTGCTGCCATCTGGGCTGCATACGGAGTGTTCTTTTTAGAACCTCTGAAACCCATTTTACCTGCTGAAGACCAAGAGATAACTTCACCTTTTTTGTTGGTCAAAGAAATGATGATGTTATTGAAAGTCGCACTAATATGAGCTTCACCTGTAGACTCAACGATAACTTTACGTTTTTTTGCTGTAGCTTTTGCCATATTATTTATTATTTAGTTGCTTTTTTCTTGTTTGCAACAGTTTTACGTTTACCTTTTCTGGTTCTCGAGTTGTTTTTGGTTCTTTGACCACGTAACGGAAGACCCGCTCTGTGACGGATACCTCTGTAACATCCGATGTCCATCAAACGTTTGATGTTCAAAGAAACTTCAGAACGCAATTCACCTTCAATCTTGAAATAAGACACAGCATCACGGATTGCTCCAATCTGATCGTCATTCCAGTCCTGAACTTTGATATCTTCGCTTACGTTGGCTTTGGCCAATATTTCGCTTGCACGGCTTTTACCAATTCCGAAGATATAGGTCAAAGCGATAACTCCTCTTTTGTTTTTCGGGATGTCTACCCCTGCTATTCTTGCCATAATTATCCTTGTCTTTGTTTAAATCTAGGATTCTTTTTGTTGATTACATACAACCTGCCTTTTCTACGCACGATAACGCACTCGGCACTTCTTTTCTTTACTGATGCTCTTACTTTCATTGTAATATCAATTAATATCTATAAGTAATTCTTGCTTTTGACAAATCGTAAGGACTCATTTCCAGTTTCACTTTATCACCAGGCAAAAGCTTGATGTAGTGCATTCTCATTTTTCCTGAAATATGTGCAATTACAATATGTCCGTTTTCCAACTCTACACGGAACATCGCATTGGATAATGCTTCAATGATGGATCCGTCTTGTTCTATTGCTGATTGTTTCGCCATAAATTAAGCTACCGCTTTTCTGTTTTTACCGCTCTTCATCAAGCCATCATAATGCTTGTTCAATAAGTAAGAATTGATTTGCTGGATCGTATCGATGGCAACACCAACCATAATTATCAAAGAAGTCCCTCCGAAGAACATTGCCCAAGATTGTTGCACACCAAGACTTACGACAATCGCTGGGAACACAGCAATCAGCGCCAGGAATAATGAGCCAGGGAACGTGATCAGAGACATGATTTTGTCTAAGTAGTCAGAAGTTTCAACCCCTGGACGGATGCCCGGGATGAAGCCACCGCTTCTTTTAAGATCGTCTGCCATTTTGTTCGTAGGAACCGTGATGGCCGTATAGAAATACGTGAAAATAATAATCAATAATGCAAATACCAGGCAGTACCAGAATCCGAAGATGTCTTTGAAAGCTGCAGCTACAGACTGTGCTGTTTCTGATTCTTTGTTCAGACCTGCCAAAGCAGCCGGGATGAACATGATGGCCTGTGCGAAGATAATCGGCATTACACCTGAAGCATTAAGCTTCAACGGAATAAATTGTCTGTTACCTCCAAGGGCATCTTGTTCGAATTCACCTGAAACGGTTCTTCTTGCATACTGTACCGGAATTCTTCTTACCGCCATTACAAGCAATACGCAGGCAATGATTACTAACAACCAAACAATGATTTCGATAACCAATTTCATTTGGTCCAGCCGTTATTGTTAGTAATAGTTGAAGCAATTTCCTGGATGAACGCCTGAGGCATTCTGGCCAAGATACCCACCATAATCAATAGGGAGATACCGTTGCCAATTCCTTTGTCAGTAATTTTTTCTCCTAACCACATGGCGAAGATTGTACCGGTAACCAGAACGATTACAGAGCTAATCAAAAACGCCGATTGAGAGATCAATTCAGGGTGCGTAGAAGAAATGATTGCATTTGGTATGGTAGAATACAGGTTATAGATATAACCAGGTACTTGCACCAATGTAATTCCAATAGTCAGCCAACGCGTGATCTGGTTGATTTTCTTTCTGCCGCTTTCCCCGTCTTTTTGTAATTTCTGAAGATACGGAATCGCGATTCCCATCAACTGAACTACAATCGAAGCAGAGATGTAAGGCATGATACCCAATGCAAACACGGAGGCTTTCGAGAAAGCACCTCCGGTAAACATATCGAGAATCGAACCAATACCACTTTTAGTCTGTCCTGCTAAACTTTGTAATTGTGTCGCGTCAATACCTGGCAGCGTAACGTGTGCGCCGAATCGGTAAACTAAAAGCAATCCTAAAGTGAATAAGATCTTGTTTCTTAGTTCTTCAATTTTAAAGACATTGACAAATGATTCAAAAAATTTCTTCATCTTGATAGAAATTATATAGTTACAGCTTCACCACCTGCAGCTTCGATAGCCGCTTTTGCAGTAGCAGTAAATTTGTGAGCAGTTACCTTTAATTTAGCTTTTAGTTCACCACGACCCAAAATCTTAACGATTTCGTTTTTCGTAGCCAAACGATTTGCAACGAATACTGTCATATCAACAGTGTCAGTTACAATTCCGTTGTCAACTAAAGCCTGAATGGTATCCAAATTAACACCTTCGTATTCCTTACGGTTGATGTTAGTGAAACCAAACTTAGGCACACGTCTTTGAAGTGGCATCTGACCTCCTTCAAAACCAATCTTTTTAGAATAACCTGAACGTGATTTCGCTCCTTTGTGTCCTCTTGCAGAAGTACCACCTTTACCGGAACCTTCACCACGGCCCAATCTCTTATTCTGATTGTGCGTAGAACCTTCAGCTGGTTGTAAGTTACTTAAATTCATCACTATAAATTGTTATTTAACTTCCTCAACGGAAACTAAGTGTTTAACTTTGTTTATCATTCCAAGGATGGCAGGATTTGACTCATGCTCCACAACCTGGCCCATTTTACGAAGGCCTAAAGCTTCAAGTCCTCTTTTTTGTGTAAGCGGACAGTTGATTTTGCTTCTAACTTGTTTTACTCTTAACTTTGTCATATTTCCTGAAATTATCCTTTAAAAACTTTCTCTAAAGATACGCCTCTTTGTTTTGCAACAGTGTGTGCGCTTCTCATTTGCAATAAAGCATCGAATGTTGCTTTTACCACGTTGTGCGGGTTGGAAGACCCTTGGGATTTTGACAATACGTCGTGGATTCCAACTGATTCAAGAACCGAACGAACGGCTCCACCAGCAATAACTCCTGTACCATGAGATGCAGGCATTAAGAATACACGTGCTCCGCCAAATTTACCTTTTTGCTCGTGAGGAACAGACTGGCCGCTTAGTGGAATTTTCACTAGGTTTTTCTTAGCATCTTCCACCGCTTTAGCGATTGCTTCAGAAACGTCTTTTGATTTTCCTAAACCATGTCCTACCACACCATTCTCGTCGCCTACCACTACAATTGCAGAGAAACCGAATGCACGACCTCCTTTTGTAACTTTGGTTACACGATTTACACTTACCAGACGGTCTTTAAGTTCCAATCCGCTTGGTTTTACTGCTTCTATATTTCTATTTTTCATAAATATAATTAGAATTTAAGCCCAGCGGTTCTTGCGCCTTCTGCTAATGATTGAATACGTCCATGGTATAAGTAGCCTCCTCTGTCGAAGGTTACTGTATCAATTCCAGCCTTTAACGCTTTCTCTGCAACCAGTTTTCCAACTGCGGCTGCTGTCTCAACGTTTGTGCCTCTGCTTACTTCTTTTTCTCTTGAAGATGCAGCCAATAAAGTTACTCCGTTCACATCATCGATAAGTTGTGCGTAGATTTCTTTATTACTTCTGAATACAGACAATCTTGGTTTAGCAGCAGTACCGCTAACGATTTTTCTGATTCTGAATTTAATTCTCTGTCTTCTCTCAGATTTTGTTAATGACATAATCTTTATCTTTTATTAAGCGGATTTACCGGCTTTTCTTCTTAATACTTCACCTACGAACTTAACTCCTTTTCCTTTGTAAGGCTCAGGACGACGGAAACCGCGGATTTTCGCTGCAACCGCTCCTAAAAGCTGCTTGTCGAAAGAAGTTAATTTTACGATTGGGTTTTTACCTTTTTCAGAGATAGTTTCAACGGTAACTTCTGGAGCTACGTCGATGATGATGTTGTGAGAAAAACCTAAAGCCAAATCTAATTTCTGACCTTGGTTTGAAGCTCTGTAACCTACACCTACTAATTCTAATTCTTTTGTAAAACCTTCAGACACGCCAACAATCATGTTGTTGATTAAAGCTCTGTACAAGCCGTGTTTTGCTCTTTGATCTTTTTGATCAGATGATCTTTCAACCTGAACCTGATCACCTTCAACTGTTACAGTAACATCTGAATATTCCTGTGTAAGCTGACCTTTTTTTCCTTTGACAGTGATGATTCCGTCGGCTACTGAAATAGTAACACCTGCCGGAACAGTCACTGGGTTTTTACCTATTCTTGACATCTCTTCTACTCTTTTTAGTTAGTATACGTAACAAATTACTTCACCACCAACATTCAATTGTTTCGCTTGTTTTCCGGTCATAAGGCCTTTAGAAGTTGAAACGATTGCAATTCCTAATCCGTTAAGGATTCTTGGTAGGTTAGAAGCACCTGCATACTTACGTAACCTGGTTTGCTAATTCTTTGGATATCTTTGATAACTGGCTCCTTAGTATCTTTATCATACTTCAAAGCAATTTTGATGGAACCCTGAACAGAGTTATCCTCAAATTTGTAGCTCAAGATATAACCCTGATCAAATAAGATCTTGGTAATCTCTTTTTCAGATTAGAAGCAGGGATTTCAACAACCTTGTGGTTTGCAGCCACGGCGTTTCTTACCCTTGTCAAATAATCCGCAATTGGATCTGTGTACATATTTATTAAATTGCGGTTTTGGTATTCTTCCGGACCATCCGGTTGAACCTGAAACCATTAAAATTCTATTATAATTTTAACAGACAGTCGTAAGTTGCCCGTTAAAAGCGTGCAAACTTACAACTATCTGTTGAAATATCAAAATGGTAAAAAAATATTTTACCAGCTGGCTTTTTTTACACCCGGAATTAATCCGCTATTGGCCATTTCGCGGAAAGTCACACGTGAGATTCCGAACTGACGCATATAACCTCTTGGTCTTCCTGTGAGTTTGCAACGGTTGTGCATACGAACCGGAGAAGCATTTTCGGAAGCTTTTGCAAACCTTCGTAATCGCCGGCTTCTAATAATGCTTTTCTTTTCTCAGCATATTTTGCAACCGTTTTCTCTCTTTCACCTCACGGGCTTTCATTGATTCTTTAGCCATGTCTTAGTTCTTTTTAAAAGGTAAACCTAGTTCAGCCAATAACGATTTTGCTTCCTTGTCTGTTTTAGCAGTGGTCACAAAAGTAATGTCCATACCAGAAATTTTATTCACTTTATCGATGTCGATTTCCGGGAAGATGATTTGCTCAAGTACTCCTAAGTTGTAGTTTCCTCTTCCGTCAAATCCTGTAGCTTTGATTCCGCTGAAGTCACGAACACGTGGCAATGCAGAAGTAATCAATCTGTCAAGGAACTCGTACATTCTCTCACCACGCAAAGTTACCTTTGCTCCGATTGGCATTCCTTTTCTCAATTTGAAAGACGCAACGTCTTTTTTAGAGATCGTAGAAACTGCTTTCTGTCCGGTGATTTTGGTCATTTCGTCTACTGCATAATCGATCAGTTTCTTATCAGATACTGCTGCACCGACGCCACGGCTTAAAACGATTTTCTCCAATTTTGGAACCTGCATTACGTTTTTATAACCGAATTCTTCTTTAAGAGCAGACACAACGCGGTCTTTGTACTCTTGTTTTAATCTTGGTGTATATGCCATGACTATTATGCTTTAGCTTTTTTGACTCTTTCTTAGCTCCGCCCTTTGCTGGTGCATTACCTTCAACCAAAGAAAGGTTGGAGATATGGATTGGAGCTTCCTTCTTAACGATACCGCCTTGTGGGTTTTTAGCACTTGGTTTCGTGTGTTTCGATACCATGTTCACGCCTTCAACGATCGCTTTGTTTTTCTCTTTGTAAACACGTGTCACTTTTCCTGTTGTACCTTTATGGTCACCAGCAATTACTTTCACGGTGTCGCCAGATTTTATCTTTAGCTTTATCATCTTAAAATAAATTAAAGCACCTCAGGCGCTAATGATACAATTTTCATGAATTGTTTTTCACGCAATTCTCTCGCTACCTGACCAAAAACACGAGTTCCTCTCATTTCGCCGGCCGCATTCAAAAGAACACAAGCATTGTCGTCGAAACGGATGTAAGAACCATCGGCTCTTCTCACTTCTTTTTGGTACGTACAACTACTGCAGTTGAAACAGCTCCTTTTTTTACGTTACCGTTCGGAGTTGCATCTTTGATAGAAACTACAATCTTGTCTCCAACAGAGGCATACCTTCTTTTGGTACCTCCTAAAACACGGATAGTTAAAACTTCTTTTGCTCCCGTGTTATCTGCTACTTTTAGTCTTGATTCCTGTTGTACCATAATTATTTAGCTCTTTCTAAGATTTCAACTAGTCTCCAACATTTGGTTTTACTCAAAGGACGCGTTTCGTGGATCCTTACCGTATCGCCAATGTTACAGTCGTTTGTTTCGTCGTGTGCAACATATTTCTTAGTTTTCAACACGAACTTACCGTATAACGGGTGTTTTACTCTTCTTCTTCAGAAACAACGATAGACTTGTCCATCTTGTTAGAAGTAACCACACCAATTCTTTCTTTTCTTAAATTTCTTTTATCTTCCATTTTAGTAGCAGAATTATTGTTGCGCTCTTTTGCTTATTTCAGTAGCCAGTCTTGCAACTGCTCTTCTTGCGGTTCTGATCTGAAGCGGATTCTCGATTGGAGAAATAGCGTGAGCCATTTTCAGATCGGCATAAGCTTTTTTGCTTTGACTTAATTTCTCCTGCAACTCAGCTACAGAAAGATCTTTAATTTCTTTTTGTTTCATAATACTATAAATTATGCTTCGAAATCTCTAGCGACGATGAATTTGGTTTTTACCGGTAATTTCTGGGCAGCAAGACGCAAAGCTTCTTTTGCAACAGATAGTGGCACGCCACCTACCTCAAACATGATTCTTCCTGGTTTAACAACAGCAGCCCAATATTCAACGGCTCCTTTACCTTTACCCATACGCACCTCAAGAGGTTTTTTGGTGATAGGCTTATCCGGGAAAATTTTGATCCATAATTGACCTTCCCTCTTCATGTAACGGGTTGCAGCGATACGCGCAGCCTCGATTTGACGTGAAGTAAGGAACATTCCATCTTCGTGTACAGATTTGATTCCGAACATTCCGTTTGAAAGTTCATGTCCTCTGTTGGCATTTCCTTTCATTCTACCTTTCTGTACCTTGCGGTATTTTGTTCTTTTAGGCTGTAACATTTTTCTTTACTTTTTAAAAAATTTACTTTCTTTTACGGTCTCCACCAGGTTTTCTGTCCTTGTTGAAAGGCTTGCGATCTCCTCTTGGAGCATCTCCACCTTTACCACCACCTTGACCGGCTTGTTTTTTGTCCATGCCTACAAGTGGAGAAGATCTCTCTTTCCGTAAACTTCACCTTTCATGATCCATACTTTGATACCCATACGACCGTAAGTCGTGTGTGCCTCAGCCAAAGCATAGTCAATATCGGCTCTGAAAGTTGATAGAGGAATACGCCCTTCTTTGAAACCTTCTGAACGCGCCATCTCAGCACCATTCAAACGACCGGAGATTAAAACTTTGATACCTTCAGCGTTCATACGCATAGAGGCAGCAATAGCCATTTTAATTGCTCTTCTGTAAGAAATACGGCTTTCGATCTGACGGGCGATGCTAGTCGCAACTAGATAAGCATCCAATTCAGGTCTTTTAATTTCAAAGATGTTGATTTGAACCTCTTTGTCAGTAACTTTCTTAAGTTCTTCTTTCAACTTGTCTACCTCTTGTCCGCCTTTCCCGATAATGATACCTGGTCTTGCAGTAGTGATAGTAACGGTTACAAGTTTCAAAGTTCTCTCGATGATTACTTTTGATACACTAGCTTTTGATAAACGGGCGTGGATGTACTTTCTGATTTTATAATCTTCGGCGATTTTGTCACCGTAATCATTTCCACCATACCAGTTAGAATCCCAACCTCTGATGATCCCAAGTCTGTTTCCAATCGGATTTGTCTTTTGTCCCATCTTAATTAATTTGCTTGTGTGTTATCATTAGCTCCTAACACGATTGTCACGTGGTTTGAACGTTTTCTAATTCTGTGTGCTCTTCCCTGTGGCGCCGGACGAAGTCTTTTCAACATCATTCCACCGTCAACAGTGATTGTTTTTACGAATAAGCCTGCTTCTGCAACATTTCCGTCTGCATTTTTCTGCTCCCAGTTGTTGATGGCAGATAATAACAGTTTTTCTAATTTGCGTGAAGCTTCTTTAGTGCTGAACCTTAAGATGTTCAACGCTCTTTCAACTTTCTGTCCTCTTACCAAGTCAGCTACTAAGCGCATTTTTCTAGGTGAAGTAGGGCAGTTATTCAACTTTGCGAAAGCAATCTGCTTGTTAGCTTCTTTGATGCCTTCGGCTCTTTCTCTTTTACGAACTCCCATTGCTTCTTATTTTTTACCTTTATTTTTTGCTCCAGCGTGACCTCTAAAAGATCTTGTTGGTGAAAACTCTCCTAATTTGTGACCTACCATGTTTTCTGTTACGTAAACCGGTACGAACTGACGACCATTGTGAACTGCGATAGTTTGACCAACGAAGTCAGGAGTGATCATAGAAGCGCGCGACCATGTCTTAACAACTCCTTTGTTTCCTTTTTCAATATTCTCCTGAACTTTCTTGTCTAACTTATAGTGAACGAAAGGTCCGTTTTTTAATGAACGTGCCATATCTTATTATTTCTTTCTACGTTCTACAATATACTTGTTGCTCGGGTTCTGTTTTGCACGGGTTCTGTAACCTTTCGCCGGCAAACCTTTTCTTGAACGTGGATGACCTCCTGAAGAACGTCCTTCACCACCACCCATCGGGTGATCGACAGGGTTCATCGCTACCGGTCTTGTTCTTGGTCGTCTTCCTAACCATCTTGTTCTACCTGCTTTACCAGATACAACCAATTGGTGGTCTGAATTGGAAACCGCTCCGATAGTTGCTGAACAAGTCAACAAGATCAATCTTGTTTCACCTGACGGCATTTTGATCGTTGCATATTTTCCGTCTCTTGCCATTAACTGAGCGAAAGTACCGGCAGAACGAGCAATAACTGCTCCCTGACCCGGACGTAACTCGATACAAGAGATTACAGTTCCCAAAGGAATTTTACTTAGGGGCAATGTATTTCCGATTTCAGGCTGAGAGTCAGCACCAGAAACTAATTTCTGACCCACTTTCAATCCGTTTTGGGCAATAACATAAGTTTTCTCACCATCAGCATAAGCTAATAAAGCGATAAAAGCAGTTCTGTTCGGATCGTATTCGATTGATTTCACTGTAGCCGGAATTCCGTCTTTAGTTCTTTTGAAATCAATCATACGATAACGCTGCTTGTGACCACCACCCGTATAACGCATGGTCATCTTTCCTTGACTATTTCTACCTCCTGAGTTTTTTATCGGCGCTAACAAAGAGCGTTCCGGCTTATCAGTTGTAATAGCGTCAAAACTATTCACAACTCTAAATCGCTGACCCGGGGTAATAGGTTTTAATTTTCTAACTGACATAATGCTGCCTTATTGTTAAATATTATTGTAAAAATCTATTGTTTCTCCTTCTTGTACTTGTACGATTGCTTTTTTGTAAGCATTCGACTTTCCACTGATCAAACCACTTTTAGTGTATTTGGTAGTTCTGTTCCGGAACGTACATTCATTGTGTTAACAGCAACAATCGTTACTCCGTAAGCAGCTTCAACAGCTTTCTTAATTTGTACTTTGTTTGCCTTTTTGTCAACAACGAATCCGAAACGGTTAGAAACTTCACTTTCTTTGGTTACTTTTTCAGTTACTATGGGCTTAACTATAATGCTCATATCTTAATTATTTGCTTAAATTATCTTCAATTCCTTCTAAAGATCCTTCAAGAAGCACTACATTATTCGCATGTAGAATTGAGTAAGTGCTTAATTCTGAAGAAGTTACAACGCTTGAAGCCTTTAAATTGCGTGACGACAAATATACATTTTTATTTGTATCGCCCAACACGAATAAAGATTTTTTGTTTTCTAACCCTAAAGCTTTCAATACGTTAATGAAATTTTTGGTGTTTGGTGTTTCAAAATTGAAGTCTTCCAACACTACTAAATTTGATTCCTGCGCTTTCAAAGTCAACGCAGATTTTCTCGCTAAACGCTTTAGGTTTTTATTCAATTTGAAAGAATAGCTTCTCGGACGCAGACCAAATACAGTACCTCCGCCTTTGAACAATGGGTTTTTCACAGATCCCGCACGAGCCGTACCTGTACCTTTTTGTTTCTTGATTTTACGGGTAGAACCTGTAACTTCTGCCCTTTCTTTCGCTTTGTGCGTACCTTGTCTCTGGTTGGCCAAATACTGTTTTACGTCAAGGTAAACAGCGTGCTTGTTTGGCTCGATACCGAAAACTGAATCAGACAGCTGAACTGTTCTGCCAGTTTCTTTTCCCTGGATATTTAATACTTTTACTTCCATTACTTCTGAATGATTACGTAAGAGTTTTTGCAACCAGGAACACATCCTTTAACCAAAAGCAGGTTCTTATCAGAAACCACTTTCAAAACTCTTAGATTTTGCACTTTTACATTGTCTCCACCCATTCTTCCTGCCATGCGCATTCCTTTGAATACACGTGAAGGATAAGATGAAGCTCCTACCGATCCCGGCGCTCTCAAACGGTTGTGTTGTCCGTGAGTAGCTTGTCCGACACCACCAAAACCGTGACGCTTAACAACACCCTGGAAACCTTTTCCTTTTGATACACCCTGAACATCTACAAATTCGCCTTCAGCAAAAACATCAACTGTTAATACTTCACCTAATTTGTACTCGTTTTCAAATTGGAATTCAACGACTTTTTTCTTAGCTACAGTTCCAGCCTTTTTAAAGTGACCAACGGCCGCTTGAGTGGAATGTTTCTCGTTTTTGTCATCGAAACCAAGTTGCAACGCTTCGTACCCGTCGACCTCATTGGTTCTGACTTGGGTAACTACGCATCTGCTCAGCCCTCGATTACGGTACAAGGGATGTTTTTCCCGTTCTCGTCGAAGATGCTGGTCATGCCGATTTTTCTGCCAATTAACCCAGACATATAAAATTATTTATAAATTATTAATTTGAGAATAGCGCATACTATTCCCATTCGAGCGTGCAAAAGTAAGATTTTTATTTTGTTATGCAAACAATTGATTATCCTTTTTTTAAGAAATTTTATAAACTTTTTCTGAAAAGGAAAAAATGATCAAAAAACCACAACTTTTAAATCTAATTTATTCAGTTTCAACCCAATCAAAACAGCGATTTATCAGCACAAATAAATCGGGTAAAAACAAAAAAAATCCGCCGGAAAACCCGACGGATTTAGTTATAAAGTGATAAGATACTTATACTTTGATCTCTACTTCAACACCGCTTGGCAACTCTAATTTCATTAAAGCGTCGATGGTTTTTGAAGACGATGAGTAAATGTCGATCAATCTCTTGTATGACATTACCTCAAATTGCTCTCTTGATTTTTTGTTTACGTGCGGAGAACGCAATACAGTGAAAATCTTTTTGTGCGTAGGCAACGGAATTGAACGGTAACTACAGCGCCTGTACTTTTTACAGTTTTTACGATCTTCTCAGAAGATTTGTCAACCAACATGTGATCGTAAGATTTCAATTTTATTCTGATTTTTTGACTCATTTTCTTAAGAATTAAGCGTTACCTTTTGCTTTTTTGATTACAGCTTCCGAAATGTTAGAAGGCGTTTCAGCGTAGTGCGAAAACTCCATTGTAGAAGTTGCACGACCTGAAGACAATGTTCTCAATGTTGTTACATAACCGAACATTTCAGACAATGGCACATCAGCTTTGATGGTTTTTGCACCGTTTCTGTCACCCATGTCATTCACCTGTCCACGACGACGGTTGATATCACCTACGATATCTCCCATGTTCTCTTCCGGAGTGATAACTTCCATTTTCATGATCGGCTCCAAAACGATTGCTCCTGCAGCTTTAGCTACTTCTTTGTAACCCATTTTAGCAGCCAATTCGAAAGAAAGCGCATCAGAATCCACAGGATGGAAAGATCCGTCCAATAAAGTTACTTTCAAGCTATCTACCTGGTAACCTGCAAGAGGCCTCTTGTTTCATCGCTTCGCGGAAACCTTTCTCAACAGATGGGATATATTCTTTAGGAACGTTACCACCTTTTACCTCGTTAACAAACTGCAATCCTACAGGAACTTTACCGTCAACTTCGTCAGCAGGCTCTAAACGGAAAACGATGTCACCGAATTTACCACGACCACCCGATTGTTTCTTGTAAGTCTCTCTGTGTTGTGCAGATTTTGTGAAAGCTTCTTTGTACTCAACCTGAGGCTCACCTTGGTTAACTTCAACTTTGAATTCACGTTTCATACGATCCACAAGGATATCCAAGTGAAGCTCACCCATACCAGAAATAATAGTCTGTCCTGAAGCTTCGTCTGTACGCACTGTAAATGTTGGATCTTCTTCAGCCAATTTAGCCAAAGCCATACCCATTTTATCAACGTCTGCTTTAGTTTTTGGCTCGATAGCGATACCAATTACCGGCGCAGGGAATTTCATCGACTCAAGGATGATAGGATGTTTCTCGTCACACATGGTGTCACCAGTTTTGATATCCTTAAATCCAACAGCCGCACCAATATCACCAGCCTCGATGTACTCGATTGGGTTTTGTTTGTTGGCGTGCATCTGATAAATCCTAGAAATACGCTCTTTGTTACCTGAACGTGTGTTCAAGATGTAAGAACCTGCATCCAAACGCCCTGAATAAGCACGGAAGAAAGCAAGACGACCTACGAATGGGTCAGTAGCAATCTTAAATGCCAAAGCCGCGAAAGGCTCTTTTACATCCGGACGACGTAAGATTTTAGTTTGGTCTTCTTCCAATAAATCAGCATCGTCAGGGTGAATCCCTTGGATACCTTCTTTATCTAACGGAGAAGGCAAATATTTACAAACCGCATCTAGCATGAACTGAACTCCTTTGTTTTTGAAAGAAGAACCAGCGATCATCGGGATGATAGCCATGTCCATAGTAGCAGCGCGCAATGCGTTGTTGATTTCCTCTTCAGTGATTGAATCCGGATCTTCCATGTATTTGTCAAGAAGATTCTCATCGTAATCAGCTACTGCTTCGATAAGGATGTCTCTGTATTCTTTTACTTCGTCAACCATATCCTCAGGAATCGGCACGATATCGAATGTAGCACCTTGCGTTGCATCATGCCATACGATAGCCTGATTCTTCACCAAGTCAACCACACCTTTAAAGTCGATTTCATCACCGATTGGCAACGTAATCGCTACAGCGTTTGATTTCAACATGTCACGAACCTGTTGGCAAACTCCAAGGAAGTTTGAACCTTGACGGTCATTTTATTAACGAATCCCATACGTGGTACACGGTATTGATCCGCAAGTCTCCAGTTGGTTTCTGATTGTGGTTCAACACCATCAACTGCAGAAAACAGGAAAACAAGACCATCCAACACACGAAGTGAACGGTTTACCTCTACGGTAAAATCCACGTGTCCCGGGGTATCGATAATATTAAAGTGGTAAGGAAGACTCTCAGGAGTCAGTTTACCCTGCTCGGTCGGGAAATTCCACTCACATGTCGTAGCCGCCGAAGTAATGGTAATACCACGCTCCTGCTCCTGCGCCATCCAGTCCATTGTTGCAGCACCATCGTGCACTTCACCAATTTTGTGTGATTTTCCGGTATAAAAAAGGATACGCTCAGTAGTTGTCGTTTTACCGGCATCAATGTGAGCTGCAATTCCAATATTTCTTGTGTATTTTAAATCTCTTGCCATTTCTTATGATTAAAATCTAAAGTGAGAGAATGCTTTATTTGCTTCAGCCATTTTGTGAGTATCCATTCTCTTTTTAACTGCTGCACCTTCTTCTTTAGCCGCAGCCAAGATTTCAGAAGCAAGTTTCTGAGCCATAGATTTCTCATTTCTTCTACGCGCGTAAAGGATCATCCATTTCATCGCCATAGAAATTTTACGGTCTGGTCTGATTTGCATCGGAATCTGGAATGTAGCTCCACCAACACGACGGCTACGTACTTCTACGTGCGGCATAACGTTGGTCAATGCATCTTTCCACAATTCTAATGAAGATTTTTCTGCATCTTGCTTTTTAGTTTCGATGATGTCAATGGCATCATAGAATACTTTAAAAGCTGTTGATTTCTTTCCGTCCCACATTAAGTTGTTCACAAAACGGGTTACCAGTTGGTCGTTAAACCTCGGATCTGGTAAAAGGGGTCTTTTTTTGGCCGCTCTTTTTCTCATGTCTTAAAGTTTTAGTCCAAAGTCTAAAGTCTAAAGTCTAAAGATGTTTCTTTCGACTTTCGGCTTGTCACTTTCGACTGTTTAAAAATTTACTTTTTTGCTTCTTTAGGGCGTTTAGCACCGTATTTAGATCTTCTTTGCGTTCTTCCAGCTACACCTGATGTATCAAGCGCACCACGAACGATGTGGTATCTAACTCCCGGTAAATCTTTAACCCTTCCACCCCTAACTAATACTATCGAGTGCTCTTGCAGATTATGTCCTTCACCAGGGATGTAAGCATTTACTTCATTTCCATTGGTCAAACGTACACGCGCTACTTTACGCATCGCAGAGTTTGGTTTTTTTGGAGTTGTAGTGTAAACACGCGTACAAACACCTCTTCTTTGAGGACAAGAATCTAAAGCAACCGATTTACTCTTCTTAGTTATCTGAGTTCTTCCAGTTCTTACTAATTGTTGAATTGTTGGCATAATTAATACTAAAAATTACTAAAATATAAAATTCCCGCTTTTTACGGGGTTGCAAATGTAGTGATTATTTTTAATGAAACAAATCATAATTGATTAATTTTCAAGAAAGACCGTCCGCCGGAAAGAGAAAGACACACGACCGCTGCGCTGCAAGAAGAAAGACAACAGCATTGTGTTATAAAAGTGGCTTTTCTATCCTTTTTGTCTTGCAGCGCAGCGCTCTTGCATCTTTCAGTGAAGCGGTCTTTCAGCGAAGCGGTCAAAATTTCCATAGTCTATATGATTCCGCGCTTTTTTGCGTTATTTTTATCGAAATTATAATTCCGTTGAAACATTTTCTTTCCCTGATTTTTTTGATGATGGCCTGTTCCGAAATATCGGCGCAGCAATTGTACCTGAAAATCAGCGGTAATTCTGAAAAGGAAACCAAAATCATCGATTCGATTTCGTACAACCCGGTTCATCCGGATTTGAAATCAATCCAAACCGAAACTTCTAATTTGTCCGAAAAACTAACGCGGCTTGGTTTTATCGAAAATGAAATCCGCGCCAGCGAAAAAATAAACGACACACTTTTTTCGACCATCATTTCGATTGGCAGCAAAACAAAATCTATTCATATATATATAGGAGAAAATGTAAAATCGAAAACTGCCGGAATTCTTAATTTCAAAAAAGACACTTTGGAAATCGCTTTCGCGGAAACGGAAAATTTCCTTAACGGCACTTTGAGTGAATTGGAACGAAAAGGGTATTCATTGGCAAAACTGCAGCTTTTCAATTTCCGGAAGATGAGAAATTCGCTTTATGCGGAACTCAAACTCGACCTTGGGCAAAAACGACAGGTTAACGATATAGTCATTAATGGTTATGACAAATTTCCAGAAGGCCACAAAGCGAACATCAAAAGACTGTATCGGAATAAAGTTTTCAATCAGGATAACCTGAAGAAAATTCACGATGATTTTGAGCAATTTCGTTTTGTGCGGCAGACAAAATATCCTGAAATCCTTTTTACAAAGGACACGACGAAGGTTTATGTCTATTTAGAAAAAGCAAAGCCAAGTAAATTCGAAGGTTTTGTAGGATTTTCAAACGATGAGGATACGAATGTAAAACTCAATGGTTATTTGGATTTATTGCTTGTGAATGCACTAAATTCAGGTGAAGAATTTACGTTGTACTGGAAAAGCGACGGCAATGACCAGAAGACTTTCAACGTCGGATTGGAATTGCCTTACGTCTTCCGTTCGCGATTCGGACTTAAAACTTCACTCAATATTTTCAAGCAGGACAGTACTTTCCAAAACACGAAAACCGCAATCGACGTTGGTTATTATTTCAATTACAATACGCGTTTGTATCTTGGATATCAGGCAACTGAATCGAGCGATATCCAAAACCAGAATTCATCAAGCATCAGCGATTTCAAGAATTCTTATCTCACTTCGCACTTTGAATTTCTTGATTTCAACACCGATGATTTTCTTTTTCCTGAGAAAACCAGAATTATTTTAAAGGCCGGAACTGGAAAACGTGATTCAAAACTCGATTCTGACAACCAGTATTTCCTGAATTTTGATATCAAACATGCGATTTTTATAAGTGAAAAGAGCAGTTTCAATCTTAGGACACAGAATTATTACCTCAAAAGCAGTCATTACATCATCAATGAGTTGTTCAGATTTGGCGGCATTAATTCGATCCGGGGGTTTAATGAAAACAGCCTGCAGGCGAACGCATTTGCCTCGCTTTTGACGGAATATCGCTATAAAATTACGCCATCGCTTTACGCTCACACCATTTTAGATTACGGATTTTATGATGACAAAACGAGTGATTCCAATGGCAATTTACTCGGAATTGGTGTCGGATTCGGAATTTTAACAAAAAATGGTTTACTCAACCTGATTTATGCCAATGGAAGCGCTAACCGTCAGCAAATCAAACTCTCAAACTCTATTGTTCATATTAGTTTTAAGACGAATTTTTAAAGAATTTCGTTAAACATTGAAGATTTATCAACAATTATTTGGAATGTTAACGAATTATTAAGACTTTTGGGTATAACTAAATCAAATTAATATGAAACCAAAAAAATTAACAAATTACCTGGCACTGCTCTTTGTGCTATTTGTGCAATTAGGTTTTGCACAAGAAGAACCGTGACGGGTACCGTTTCGGACAGTAATGGTTTGCCGCTTCCGGGAGTAAGCATTCTGGTAAAGGGCACATCAACCGGAACGCAAACTGATTTTGACGGGAAATATTCCGTATCCGCATCGCCAACCCAAGTGTTGGTTTTTTCATTTATTGGAATGAGGACGCAGGAAGTAACCGCTTCTTCCAGCACACTAAATGTGAAATTGCTTGACGATGCCGTTGAACTTGAAGGAGTTGTCGTAACAGCACTCGGTATTACAAGAGATAAAAAATCGCTTGGATACGCTGCTCAAAAACTGGATTCCGGAGATGTAAATTCTACTCCTACCAGTAACTTCACTAACAATCTTGCCGGTAAGGTTGCAGGTCTTGAGGTCAGGAAAAATGCAAATTTTGGAGGATCTACCAATATCGTATTGAGGGGTACAAAATCGTTGACAGGTAACAACCAGGCACTTATCGTACTTGATGGTGTGCCGATTACAAATACCAACCTTAACAAGCGTGATGCTGCCAATGGACGTGACGGATTTGACTTTGGTAACTCTGCGGGTGATATCGATCCAAATAACATTGAATCGGTCACTGTACTAAAAGGCGCGGCCGCTACAGCACTTTACGGAAGTCAGGCAGCCAACGGAGCTATTATGATTACTACCAAAAAAGGAAAACAAAATACTGGTTTAGGTGTTTCTTTCAGCTCAACTTCTTCGGTAGGAATGATTGACAAAAAGACATTCCCTAGCTATCAAAATAAATATGGAGAAGGTTATGCCGGAGAAGATAGTTTTATTATCGCCGATGTGAATGGAGATGGTATCGATGACACGATGGCTTCTACGGGGGATGACGCCTCCTACGGACCTGCATTTGATCCCTCTTTAATGGTATACCAGTGGAATTCTTTTGCAGAAGGAAATCCGAATTTTGGTGCTGCAACGCCATGGGTTGCCGCAAAACATACACCGGTTGACTTTTTTGAAAAATCTTTCAGCACAGTTAACAGTGTAAATATCAATGGTGGCGATGAGAAAAACGCTTACAATTTTGGATTTACAAACAACAATGAAAAAGGTACACTTCCAAACAGCCGCCTTAATAAAAATACTATTACAGGAAATTTCACAAGGAATCTTTCAAGTAAAATTAAAACTACAGCATTCTTTACTTTTTCTGATCAAAGTGCGGTTGGCCGTAATAACTTAGGATATGGTGATAACTTTTTAGGAGGTTTCAGACAATGGTGGCCGGTAAACGTTGATATCAAAGAATTAAAGCAAGAATACTTCAGAGACCGTCAAAATGTAACCTGGAATCCTGCTGATCCTTTAGGTTTGGACCAGCTACGCCTGACTTTCGAACCAGCTTATTGGAACAACCCGTATTGGGATCGTTATGAAAACTATTCTTCAGATTCTAGAACCAGAACGATTGCAGGAGCTAATGTAAGCTACGATGTTGCAAAAGGATTCAATGTTTTGGGACGTGTAACAGTTGAAACTTCTAACGACCGTCAGGAAGTAAGAAAAGCAATCGGCAGCCACGCTGAAGAATTCGGATTGACACAGGAAACGATCGGTTCCGGTTACGGACTTTACACCAGAAGATTCCTTCAATCGACTTACGATTTCATCGGGACTTATGATACAGACCTTACCAGCACCATTGGAATGAAACTTTTGGCAGGTAGTACTTATATCAAATCATCAGTAGATGAATTTGAAGGTTCTACAACCGGAGGACTCGCTGCTCCTGGCCTTTACACACTTGCTAATTCTAACGTATTTGTTGCACCTGTAGAAGGCGAATACAAATATGAAAAAATGGGCATCTATGGTTCTGCTTCCTTTGATTTGAAAAACACTTTCTTCCTTGAGGGTTCATATAGAGTTGACGCATCAACGGCATTGCCGCAGAATAACGACACTTACAATTACTTTTCTGTTGGATCAAGCTTAGTATTTTCGGAATTTGTTAAGCAACCATGGTTATCACTTGGAAAAATTCGTGCCAGTTACGCTGAAGTAGGTAATGACCCTGCATATGGAAGACTTGGAGCAAGAGTTAATAACGGGTTAGTAAACGGAAATCCAACTTTCGGCAACTCTTCTGTATTCGTACAGTTTCAAAACTTGAAACCTGAAAAACAAAAAAGTATTGAATTTGGTTTGGAGGCTTCTATGTTCAACAGAAGACTTAATTTTGATATGTCTGTTTACAAAACCAATACTTTCGACCAGATTTTCAACGTTCCTCAATCTACTTCTACTGGTTTTGCAAGCGCCCAGATCAACGCCGGAGAGCTTCAGAATAAAGGTGTGGAAGTTTCGTTATCAGGATATCCAATTAAAACAACAGATTTTTCATGGATGATTGGCGTAAACTGGTCTAAAAATAAAAATGAACTTATTGCACTCGACGCAGGACGTTCAAACCTTCAATTGGCGACTTTCCAGGATGGTGTGTCATTGAATGCAACAGTCGGTCAAGCATACGGAACCCTGAGAGGCACAGACTATTCGTATGATGATAACGGGAATAAGATTGTTGATGCCGATGGTTATTATGTGACCGAGACTGACAAAGTAATCGGAAATATTCAGGCTGATTGGATCGGTGGTATCAACAACAAATTCAGTTATAAAAACCTGTCTTTCAGCTTCCTTATCGATATTAAAAAAGGTGGCGATGTATTTTCGCTTGACCAGGATTATGGACTTTACACCGGAATTTATCCTGAAACTGCAGGACTCAATGATTTAGGAAACCCTGTTAGAAATCCATTAACTGGCGGAGCTGATTCCGGAGGTATAATCTTACCTGGCGTAAATGAAGACACAGGCGCACCCAATACCGTTAGAATCGATGCGTCTCCAGGAGCTGGTTCAGCTTTCGGAAACGGCGTACTGCCGAATAAAGGTTTTATTTATGATGCTTCTTACGTGAAGCTTAGAGAAGTTGCACTTTCCTATTCTTTGCCTTCGAAGTTTTTAGACAGAACTTTCCTGAAATCAGTTACGCTAAGCCTTTTAGGAAACAATTTATGGATCATCCATAAAAACTTACCTTATGCAGATCCTGAAGCCGGAACATCTTCAGGTAACGTTCAGGGATATCAGTCTGGTGTGATGCCGTCTGAAAAAGTTTATTCATTTAACGTTAAAGTAAATTTCTAATATGAAAAAGATAGTGTTCTCAATAGCTTTTATGTCCCTTGTATTCACGGGATGTAATAACAATTCCGATGACTTCAATAACAATCAGGATGCACCATATGAAGTTTCCCCGGAATCTTTACTAACTAATGCGGAAAAAGAACTTGTTGATCAAATGACCACACCTAGCGTAAATTTAAATCCGTTTCGTTTTTTTCTCCCAATATTGGGCTGAAACAACTTACAACGATGAGACACGTTACAGGCTTACGACAAGAGCAGTTCCCGATAATCACTGGAATAATTTATACAGAAATGTTCTAGGAAATCTGGCATCTGCAAGAGACTACATAACTGCCGAGACAAATCCTGGTGATGTTTCGGATGCTGAGTGGACTTTGCAGCAGCAAAACAAGCAGGCAATCATCGAAATTCTGCAAGTGTATACTTTCCAGGTTTTGGTTGATACTTACGGAGACGTACCTTACACAGATGCACTGCAGCCCGCAACGATCAAATTGCCAACTTATGAAGACGATGCAGCAATTTATCCAAAACTAATTACCAGGTTAGATGCTGCACTTGCTCAGCTAACCGACGGAAGCGCTTCTTTTGCGAACGGAGAATACCTGTTTGACGGTGACGTTGCAACCTGGAAAAGATTTGCTAACTCTCTTAAAGTCAAAATCGGAATCAACCTTGCAGATGTAAGTCCGGCATTGGCACAATCGACCGTTGAATCAGGCTTTAACGGTGGCGTTATTACTGATAATAGTCAGAATGCAAGCTTTAACTACCCTGCTGCAGCGCCAAATTACAACCCAATATATGGGGAACTCGTAGCGAGCAACAGAAATGACTTTATCGCCGCAAATACGTTTATAAATGCGCTTGAAGCTATGGGTGACCCTAGAATAGATGTTTATTTCAATCCTGTCGCGGGCAGCTACATCGGTGGAAATTATGGTTTTACCAATAATCCTTATGCGGCGTTTTCACAAATTGACGAAAGATTCAGAAAGCCTGATCTGCCAGGACAGTTATTCGAAGCAACAGAAATGAATTTCTATCTTGCGGAAGCAGCTGCCAGAGGTTATGCTGTAGGAGGTTCTGCAGAAGATTATTATAATGCCGCAATTCGCGCTTCATTTGAATTTTGGGGACTTACACCTGCACAAGCTGATACTTACTTAACTAAGCCAACTGTCGCTTATGCGACCGCTGACGGAGATTTTAAGCAAAAAATTGGCATGCAGGCTTGGTATGCACTTTACAATAGACCTTTTGAATCCTGGACTTCTTACAGAAGACTTAATTATCCAGCACTTGCTGCTCCTTCAAATGCTGTAGCTTTAGCTGATGGGGAAGTTCCGAAAAGGCTAAATTATCCGGTAAACGAAAGGACGGTAAATGGAGACAATTATAATGCAGCTGTTGAGGCCATTGGAGGTACAGACAGACTCAGCGGTCATGTTTTCTGGGATGTAAATTAAAATTCATTGAAAACGTTACATATAAACCACCGGTAAAAACCGGTGGTTTTTTTATATCTTTGCGCCATGGAAAAAGAACATCAAATATTCGGAATCAGGGCCATTTCAGAAGCCATTTTAGCAGGAAAAGCAGTAGATAAGGTATTTATCCAAAAAGATATTTCCGGTGAATTGATGAAAGACCTGATGAAAGTTATGAAACGAAACGACATCAATTTTTCCTACGTTCCGGTCGAAAAACTGAACAGATTGACACCAAATAACCATCAGGGTGCCGTAGCAACCATTTCCCCTATCGGTTTCATGGACTTGGAAACGATGGTCGAAAGCGTTATCGCGACAGGAAAAATCCCATTGTTCCTAATCCTGGACCAGATTTCAGATGCACGGAATTTTGGCGCCATCATTCGAACTGCCGAATGCACAGGCGTCGATGGGATAATCGTTCAAAAAGCTGGCTCTGCCCCAGTAAACGGAGATACTGTAAAAACTTCAGCCGGTGCCGTTTTCAATGTGCCGATCTGTAAAGTAGAGCATATCAAAGATGCCATTTTTTATTTGCAAGGCTCTGGAATCAAAACAGTTGCCGCTACTGAAAAAACCGAACAAGATATTTACGATATCGCACTGAACGAAGGAGTTGCCATCATTATGGGTTCGGAAGATCGGGGCATAAATCCTTCTGTATTGAAAATTGTAGATGAGAAAGCCAAACTTCCAATGTTTGGCTCAATCGGATCCTTGAATGTTTCTGTAGCCTGCGGGGCTTTTTTATACGAAGCAGTGCGCCAGAGAAATTAATTTACTCTGATTTTTCTTCTTTCTTTTCCGGGATAAATTGGTAAACGTACCGAATCTGCGGAATTTCCGTAACCATATCTATTTCCGGTTCAGGTTCCGGCGGCGGTAAATTCACGAAATTTCCATTTTGGTCAAAACGCTGCATGAACTTATCTTCTTCCGGGTTATAATCTGGTTTTTGCCAGTCATATTTGAGGAATTTTTGGTAATCAGGAGTTTTGTAATAAATCGCAAAAGCAAATCCGGTAATCAATCCCGCCAGATGACCTTCCAGGAAATTGTTTTGTCAACTTCAGGAAAAACATACCAAATCATTCCACCATAAATCAAAACAACGGTCAGCGATAATGCCATCAAACGATAATATTTCGCGCGCAATCCTTTGAAAAAAATAAAGGAGACCAATACGTAAATCAGGCTACTCGCGCCAATATGATATGAACTGCGACCGATAACCCATGTAACCAATCCTGATAAAATGATTCCGTAAAACAGAACTTTCAGCGATAAATTGCGGTAGAAATAAATCAGTGCTGTAGTAAGGATAAATAGCGGCAATGTATTGCTTGCAATATGTTTGATGTCACCATGTAAAAACGGACTGAATAAAACACCTTGTAATCCGGATAAAGTTCTCGGGAGAATTCCGTGTTCGGAAAGACTGACGCCGAATTTATTTTCAACGAAGAAAACGCCCCAAATCAACAACAGCAAAAATGTTGGAACGATCCAGACAGAAGGCGTGAATTTAAAATGGTTGGTTTCGTCCATGATTGGTTTTTCCGGAATTATTTCAAAAATGCCGCCAAAAAACAAAACGTGCTATTTTGTCAGATTTTGTTATGGAGATAGGTGCTAGCCCGGATGGGAAGCGTTATCCTTTTGCTGCCTTCTTTAGGCAGCGAAAGATAAAGCGGACAGCCGGAAATAGCTCCTTAAAAAAATACTAATCCCAAAAAAAGCCCGTTCAAAAATTCGTAATTTTACCAAATGGAAGCACCGTTAGCAGAAAGAATCCGCCCAAAAAAATTAGAAGATTACGTCAGCCAGTTGCATTTGGTTGGTCGGCAAGGCTCATTGACGCAGCAAATCGCCAAAGGAATTATTCCGTCATTGATTTTCTGGGACCTGCCCGGGACAGGGAAGACTACGCTGGCGCAAATCATTGCCGAAGAATCGAAACGGCCGTTTTATATCTTAAGTGCTATCAATTCTGGCGTAAAGGATATTCGCGATGTTATTGATAAAGCCAAACAAAGCGGTGGACTTTTCACGGCTAAAAATCCGATTTTATTTATTGATGAGATCCATCGTTTCAGCAAATCACAACAGGATTCGCTACTGGCAGCGGTGGAAAAAGGCTGGATTACTCTGATTGGCGCGACGACCGAAAATCCGAGTTTTGAGGTCATTCCCGCTTTACTGTCGCGTTGTCAGGTTTATATCCTGAATGCGTTCTCAAAAGACGATTTGGAAGTTTTACTGAAGCGTGCAATGAAAGAAGACGTCGTGATGCGCGGCAAGAAAATAAAATTACGCGAAACCGAAGCATTGTTGCGGCTTTCTGGCGGCGATGGCAGAAAGTTACTCAACATCTTCGAACTCGTCGTAAATGCGTCGCCAGAAGGCGAAATTGTGATTACAAATGACCAGATTTTGAAACTGGTGCAACAGAACACAGTTTTATACGATAAAACCGGCGAGCAGCATTATGATATCGTTTCTGCTTTTATCAAATCAATTCGGGGAAGTGATCCGAATGCTGCGGTGTACTGGCTGGCGAGAATGGTTGAAGGCGGCGAAGATGTGAAATTTATTGCGCGCCGGATGCTGATTTTGTCGAGTGAAGATATCGGGAATGCCAATCCGACTGCATTCATCATGGCGAATAATACCTTTCAGGCAGTTTCGACAATCGGTTATCCCGAAAGCCGGATTATCCTGAGCCAATGTGCGGTTTATCTGGCAACTTCTCCGAAAAGCAATTCAAGTTATATCGCGATTGGGCAGGCGCAGCAAATTGTCAAACAGACTGGTGATTTGCCCGTTCCGATGCATTTGCGTAATGCGCCGACGAAATTGATGAAAGAATTGGGTTATGGCGAAGAATATAAATATTCGCACGACTTCCAGAATAATTTTGCAGAGCAGGAATTTTTACCGGATGCGATTTCTGGAACGGCGATTTATAATCCGGGGCAAAATTCGAGGGAAAATGGCACGCGTGAATTCTTAAAAAACCGCTGGAAAGACAAATACGGTTATTAGAATTTGATGTTGAGTTTTTCTGAAATCAATTTGTCGTCTTTGTAATAATCGAAAATCCATTCGCTATTTTTCTTGTATACAACGCCTTGCTTATTGTCACCTGTTGCCATGTAATAATCGGCCTGAGAAGTTTTTGTAAGCCTTAAAACTACTTTTGGCGTGTTGTCGACCAATTGAAATCCGTTAGCAGTTGGCTGCGCAAATAATAAATCCGGATTGACGGTGCTGGTTACTGCAATTGGTTGAGAAACTTCAGTGATTTTTACAGGATTAGTATTCGGTTGCGGAGCTTCCGGCTTCGGCTTCTGACCTGAAAATTGAGTATTGCCATTGTATTTGTAATTTAAAGCCGCGACAGATTTAAAAGCATCTTCAAGCGCCTGTGGGTAGCCTTTTTCGAATTCTTTGTCAATCCCCTTCCCGACTTCACTTGTATAAATCACTTTGCCCCAACAATCTTTAAAAACGATTTGCACTTTTACCTTGAAAGTTGAATTCACTTTCAGCACATCAATAAAAAGCTTGTCGCATTTGTCGCCGGATAATTCTGCCGGAATTGTCGTTTCATAAAAAGACTCGAACCCAAGCTTTGTCAGATAGGATTTTGTAAGCGTACTGAGTTTGTATTGATTTTGCTGTTTCTGAAAATCATATTTAACCGGAATGATGACATATTTGTAATCGTTGACACTTTGCGAAATTCCTGAAAATGTAACAGATAAAAGCAAAAAGAAGAGGATTTTTTTCATTTATAAATAATTTTTTAAAGCCGTCAGATGGCTTATTTGTTTAATTTTTTGGTCAACTTGAATATTTGCGGTATTGAAAAAAATCGCGTCGATACCGAAATTCATAGCGCCTTCAACATCTGCATCAAAACTGTCACCAATCATGATGCTGTTTTCTTTACTGGTTTTTGCAAGTTGCAGCGCATATTCAAAAATCTGCGGATTCGGTTTCTTTACACCTGCCATTTCAGAATTTGTAACCGTTGAAAAATAATGCCCGATTCTGGCATTGTTGATTTTATTGCCCTGAACTTCATGAAAACCGTTTGTAATGATGTGCAGGTTGTATTTTCCTTTCAGGTAATCAAGAATTTCTATTGTTCCTTCAAAAAGATGATTGTTCTGTGGCAGGTAATGAATATAATCCTCAGAAAGCAAATTAATCAATTCGTCTGTAACTGGAAATTCCATCAGGTCAAAAACATCCTTCAACCTTCCGTAACGCAATTCGGCGGTCGTTATTTTTTCGTGCTGGTACAATTGCCAATATTGAAAATTTATCGGATTGTAATGCCCAGGAAAACTTTAATGTCAACATCAATTTTATGTTTTTCAAAGATAGCTTCAAACGCCAATGCTGAATTCTTCTCAAAATCCCAAAGCGTATGATCTAAATCAAAAAAAACATCTGAAATCGTTGGCACCACAGCAAATTAATTTAACGCAAAGGTCGCAAAGTTTTTCTTTCAACCGACACTTCAAATTTAAATTATTGCATTTTTTACAGCAGGCCTTCATCGGCAAAACTGAAATAAGCCGTTTCTGTGACAATAACGTGGTCAAGGTTTTCTCCGGCAGCTTTGAGCTTTCGCGTGATTTGTCTGTCAGCGTCGCTGGCTGTCAAGGCGCCTGAAGGATGATTGTGCGATAAAATGATGCTTGTTGCCCCTATTTCGAGTGCCGTTTTATACACCAAACGAACATCAACCAAAGTTCCGGTTATCCCCCCTTTGCTGAGCTGTGCTTTTGAAATTACTTTATTGGAATTGTTTAAGTAAATGACCCAAAATTCTTCGTGGGGCAATTCGCCAATAACAGGCTGCATGATTTCAAAAATCGATTGGCTTGAATTGATTTTCGTTAATTCAACTGTTTCATGTTGTCGGCGCCGACGGCCTAATTCCAATGCTGCCATGATTGTAATGGCTTTTGCAGCTCCGATTCCTTTAAAATTTGTCAATTGCCTGAGCGAAAGTTTTCCGAGCGCATTGAGGTTATTGTCAACACTGAAAAGGATTCTTTGGCTTAACGCTACAGCGCTTTCGTTGCGGTTTCCCGAGCCGATAAGTATTGCAGTGAGTTCGGCATCGCTAAGGGCGCTTTTGCCTTTGAGGATTAATTTCTCGCGTGGTCTTTCGTCTTCAGACCAATAGCGGATTGAAAATGGTGAATTGTCTTCCATTTGGCGGATATTTTAGTGAATGGCTTGTAAATTTTGATAGAAAATACGATAAACTTTCGCTATGCGTTTCAATATCAAACACTAAAGTAATAAAAACAATTTGCATGCTCTTCATTTTTCTCGGATTTTATACAATTGAAACAGAAAAGAGATTTGAAGATCAATTGTCGGATGCCGCTATCAGTATCACAAATGATGAAGTCGATTATGATGCGAGTTATTTTACGATAAAATATCCGAATGGCGATATTCCGGAAAACAAAGGTGTTTGCACTGACGTTGTCATTCGTTCGTATAGAAAATTTACCACACATCGGGATTGTCACCAACAGAAAATCTGCAGATGGCAAAAGGTTTTTGCTCGTTCATAATGTTGATCGCGGACAAGTCTTGGAAGATTGCTTATTCTCTTACATCATCAAAGGCATTTTCAGTAAGGAAAATAATTATGGATTGATGAGTTGCTTGATTTCGTCAAAATTCAATCCGCCATAATTTCCTGAACTCATTAAAAGCAAGGCGATGCCTTCAGTATCATATTTCAGATGGAAAAGGTATTCCTTAAAGGCAGCAGGATTGGTATAGATAATTAAATCTTCACGGTTAAACGCCTTACCAATCTGCTCGGCAGTAACTTCTTCCAACTGCTTTATTTTAACTGCGTCAGGAGAATAGAATACAACTGCGACATCTGCAGCATCAAGAGCGCCTTGATATTCCTTTAAAAAATCAGGATTGAGACTACTGTATGTATGCAATTCGAGACAGGCAATAAGTTTTCTGTCAGGATATTGTTCTTTTACTGCTTTTGTGGTTGCCGCTACTTTGCTTGGCGAATGTGCGAAATCTTTGTAGGCAACATTGGTTTTATTTTCGGCGATTTTTTCAAGCCTTTTGGAAGCGCCTTTGAAGCTTGCTATGGCTTCGTAGAATTGGGCTTCATCGATTCCCATATTCTGGCAAATCCATTTTGCGCCGGCGAGATTATTGAGGTTATGTGCACCGAAGACCTCAATTGGCATATCACCTTCCGGCGTATTCAATAATGTAACGCCATCTTTTACGGAATATTCCGGCGTATGGTAGGGCAATTTTCTGATTGGATTGGTGGCGGCTTCGGCAATTCGTTTTACTTCCGGATCATCTTCGTTGTAAACCAAAATCCCGCCGTTAGTAATTAATTTGATAAAAGTTTCGAATTGCTCTACATAATTTTCATACGTTGGAAAAACATTGATATGATCCCAGGCAATTCCGGAAATCAATGCAATATTCGGCTGGTACAAATGAAATTTCGGACGCCTGTCGATTGGGGAAGAAAGGTATTCATCGCCTTCTAAAACAATAAAGTCATTTTCTTCGGTAAGATGCACCATCGTATCAAAGCCCTCGAGCTGCGCACCAACCATATAATCGACATCGGCATTGTGATAATGCATGACGTGAAGTATCATAGAAGTTATGGTTGTTTTTCCGTGCGAACCACCAATGACGACGCGTGTTTTATTTTTGGATTGCTCGTAAAGGAATTCTGGATAAGAATAAATTTTCAGGCCTAATTCTTTGGCTTTTACCAACTCGGGATTATCCGCTTTCGCGTGCATCCCAAGAATTACAGCTTCAATATCTGCAGAGATTCTTTCAGGAAACCAACCCATTTCGGCAGGCATCAAGCCTTTTTTTTCGAGTCTTGTTTTAGAAGGTTCGAATATGGCGTCATCGCTTCCTGTAATTTTATATCCTTTATTGTGAAGTGCCAAAGCGAGGTTGTGCATGGCACTTCCTCCGATGGCAATGAAATGTGTGCGCATTTGATTTTATTTTGTTCGAATTTAATCTTTTAATAGTTGCTTGTCAAGCTTTAACGGAAAAAGTAAAATTAAAAAAGCTTCCTTTTCAAGAAGCTTTTTTATAATGATGTTTGTCGGTCAGGCATTTTGCTTAATTCCTTACAAACTTTTTACTGATTTTTTCTGAACCATTATCCATGTTGAGCATATAAACACCTGCTGGTAATTGAGATACATCTACTGAGAAGGTTTTGTTGTTGACATTGTATGATGTGATGTTTTGGCTCGAAAGAATTCTTCCCTGAACATCAACAACATTTACATGCCAGTTATAAGAAGCATCAGAAACTGTAACATTTAAAGTAGATGATGCAGGGTTTGGCCAAAGGCCTAATACTACAGATTCGACTTTATCAACTCCCAACAATAAATTAGTACCTGACAAAATTAATGAATAAGCCTGATGCCGTTTGTTAATGTTCCTTTGTGGCTAACCGTTACTGTATAAGTACCAATTTCAGCTTCGTCGATTTCAACTTTTTCAAGGTTATCAACACTATTATTTCCTTTTATGGCGCCATCTGCAAGGTTTGAAAGGTCATTTTTCCATGGGAAATAGGTTTCATCATTGCGCGTGATTTTTAAATCAAGGTCATTAACAAGCGCAGGCGATGTACTATTGAGAACCCCTGCTTTAGAAGTCCCTTTTGGATCTAACCAACAAAGTGTTGCTTTTATAGGTGTTGTTCCGGTTGACGAAAATGTAAAGCTATACTCTGCTCCATTTGCAAGCGTCGATTCCAAAATGACTGCTTGATTCGAATTAGCTTGTGTAATTACATTTGCTGCGGCCAGTGCATCAACCAATCCGTAACCAAATTTTGAATCAGGGCCTGGAATAGCGCTGTCATCAAACGCAGTATGACATACCAAAGCTTTCAATGTTGAAGACCTCATGTAGTTAGGATGTGAATTCCTGTAATGTTGTTGTAATAAAAGAAGTGTTCCTGCAACATTTGGCGAAGCCATTGACGTGCCTGTCAAACTCATATATTCACCGTTGCCTGTGTTCCAGCTGGAAAAAAGATTTGTACCATCACCAGCAACATCTGGTTTAATCCTACCGTCATCAGATGGCCCTGGCTGCTTGAAGGATTAATAACAAGGGCAGTAAGATTACCTGTAACTGGGTGTACCGTTGGATCAGCGTTGGCTATAACCAAATTGTTTTTAGAATTTTTCTCACCTGTTAGTTTATCAAATCCTGTCAGAGACCGCCTGAGTAAGACTCATTCCCTTCATTACCGGCTGAGCATACCATCAGGTAATATGGATTGTTGTAATGCACAGCGTCCCAATCACGTGCGTCATCATTATAACAACCCGGAGACCAATTCGGCAACTGCATTTCACCATTGGAGAATATAGGTACACCATAAGAGTGATTAGACAATAAAAGTCCGTTTGTGCTGGCTTCAGACGTAACTTCAACAATATCGTCTGTCCAATCATACGATCTGAGGCTCGCTTTTGGGGACATGCCTTTAGCAGAAGCGTTCGCTCCCTTAGCGCAAATTGTGCCGGCAACGTGTGTTGCATGGCCATCTGCATCCGGAGTTGCAACAGGTGCGTCAGGGCAAGTCACCTTGGGAGTTCCTGAATTGTTGAATTCATTATGGTTGCGTAAAACCCAGCCGCCATCCCACATAGCCATGCTCATGCCATCTCCGTCAAGAGAAAGTCCAGCAGAAGCACCTGAATAAAGACGGTTTGTTTTTAGTGCTTTAGCTGCACTTGCGTTGTCAGTAGATACATATACGGGTTTACCTTCTATAATATCAACGATCTGAAATTTTGCACCTTCAGAAAAGAAAATTTCTTTATATGATGGATTTGATGATATAAAATTGTTGATTTTATTACGTCGCAAAACCTCCTTCTGAATCAATTCATTTTTCAGAGTTTGGATTTTAGGCTGATCATAACTATCGGTAATTTTTTTAATATCAGTTAAGCTTTGAGCACTAACCGATACGCTTACCAATAAAAGAAATAATAATTGTTTAAGCATAACTAAAAGAGTTGAAAAATTTAGAGCGTAAAGATATATTTATTTTAATTTAATTGAATGATTTTAACACATATAATGTACTTACGGCAAAAGGATTAAGCAAGTTTTAAACTGCAGTTGTTTGTATTATGACTAAATATATCTATAAACAAAAAAAGCTGTCAGATTTCTCATGACAGCTTTTATTCTTAAAAAATTATGGATATTTAAGGAAGGCTGAATTCAGCTGTATCACTACTTCCAAAAGTACCACCATTTCCTACTACCGTTTGAGTACCGTCAGCAGCAACTTTAGATATTTTATAGAATCCTTGTGTGGTATTGTCATACATACCATCACCAGCACTATCATAAATTACAAAAGTATAAGCTCCATCTGCCAAACAAACTTTTCTGATTTCTCCAGAACCAGCTTCATCATCGTATGGACATTCCGTTTGCAACGATGTTCAAATCCTGATCATACAATTCCCATGTAGTTTCAGAACCATAACTGTCTGTAGAGATTTCTATTAAAACCTTATTCAATGTACAAAGTTCACTTGCTTTAATCACAAATTGAGTACTTGCAGCACCATCCAAAACGTTAAGTGCTCCAATATCAGAAACAACAGCCATATTTGTATCGGCCTGTATTGCTAATCCAATATGGATTTCTTTTCCAGAAGTACCTAAATCAATCGCAGTTATTGCAACTTGAAAGCTCCCTTCGCGACTACCTGCCGGAATAGTAACAGTTGTAGGTACAGTATAATTCTCAGCATCAATAGTTGTAGTAGTTTCATCTACAATAAGTGTGAATGTACGATCCGAAGTAGAAGTATTAGATGCATAAACTTTACCCTCTACAGTTGAACTTGTACCTGCAGCAATTTCCACGTTTGCAAACGCTTGTAAGCCTACAAAGTTAGTTAATGGTGAATCTTTAGAATTATCTTCTTCACAACTCACAAATATCGCAAGAAAAAGCGACAGCGCCAAAAGGCAATATATTTTTGACAATTTCATATTATATCGAATTAAGATTAGTTTTGACTTGTAATGTATGGGTTATTAACCAATTCAAATTGCGGAATCTTAAATGATAGACGCTCATCATTATAAGGAACTGCTACACCAGCCTGAAATAAATGGTTATCTCCTCTGGTAATAGTAGCATGGTTACGTTTCATAGCCAGATAGCTTTTTCCTTCACCCCAAAATTCAATTCTGGTTTGGTGATAAATTTCGTCAATTAACGCTTGCCCTGATAACGGATTAACAAGAGCGTTGGCAGCAGTAGCTCCAGAAGTGTAACGATTCGTCAACACCTCAATCAATCTTGCTTTTGCAGCCGCATCGTCTCCTAATTTAGCAGAAGCTTCAGCATTTAGCATGTACATTTCATCTACACGCATATAAATATAATCCGCAGAAATAAATCTTTGGCCACCCGCAACACGGTTAGCGTCAAAAAACTTATTGACCGGCATGTATCCGGTAGCACCGGTGAATTGAGTTCTTCTGACGTCGCCAGCAGGAATACTAAGACGTAAAGCAGAATCAATAGATTTTTTATCACCTGCCCATGCATAACTGTAAGTAAACTGATCCATCTGACCCCACCATGAGATTAGGTTGATACCAAGAGCAGGAGTCAAATCATAACCCCACATCCATGAAGGGGTTGCAACGTTATTAAATCCGGCAGTTGAAGCACCGGCAGTTTGTCCTGCAGTAGTTAAAGGGTATTCACCTGTATTTATGATTTCATCTGTAATAGTTTTAACCTTAGCATAATCGCCCATTGCAGCATAAGTATAGGCTAAAAGTCCTTGAGCAACTGATTTATTAACCTCATTCTTTTTGGTTCTTTCGAAACCATCCAAGAGACTAATTGCATCAGTCAAATCTTTGGTAATCTGAGCGTAAACATCCGCAGTTGTACTCTTAGGCTGAGCCGGATCCGTTGCGTCAGTGTAGATTGGCAAAATTTCACTAGTTGGGTTATACTCTTTCGCATATAACTGAGCCAGATAGAAGTAAGCATAAGCTCTCAAAGCTTTAGCCTGTCCCATTAAGTAACGATTTTGCTCAAGTTCAGGCACAGCATCATTACCTCCTAAAGGAGCAATAGCTAAATTACAGGATTTGATTATCCCATAATAATAAGTCCATGCAACTTTGTTTTCAATTCTTGTAAAATCTGTAGTTACCTGGTAATTGACAAAATTTCTATACCAGTTATACGAATTGGCAGTTAGTGCCATATCACCACTTAGCATATCAGTCCAAATATCTACTCCCTTTTGACCGAAATCATTATGGTTTGTAGTACCTCCTGACCCATCTACAATCATTTGGGTATAGATACCATTTACGGTACCTGCAATAATAAGCGGATTGTTTTCCGCAGCTTCTCCTAATTGGTCTGTTGACAGCAATTCGGTTGTAGAAACTGGATCCAGGAAATCATCACTACATCCTGAAAGAATGAGTGAGAATGCAACCATTGAATAAATTAATTTTCTTTTCATGTTATTTTTTTTTAAAAATCTAGATGTACACCCAATGTGAATGTAGAAAGCGGAGAATAACGATATGTATTAGAGTTACCGCTTTCAGATGTTGAAGGATTTAAACCTTGTCTTTTACTGAAGAACAATAAGTTGTCTCCAGACAAATAAATATTAAATTTCGTGATATGTAAACTATCGTAAAAACGACTAGGAATTGTATAACCCAATCTAACATTATTTAAACCAAGGTAATCAGCCTTAGTCAGGAATCTTGTAGATGTACTACTGTTATTTGCCTCATTTCCATTTGAAAGTCTTGGCACATTAGTAATGTCACCAGGCTGTTGCCATCTGTTTCTAATGTCTTTATGCCAGTTGTTTGAACCTACTTGGTCATTATCCATTAATCCTGCATAAGTATTGTCATAAACATAACCTCCAATACTATAAGCAAATTGTGCCGTAAGGTCAAAATTCATATAGGCAGTATTAAGGCGGAAAGCACCTCTAACTTTAGGGATACCAGATTTTCCAACGAATCTGTTT
This sequence comes from Flavobacterium sp. 3HN19-14, assembly GCF_051373205.1. Lineage (NCBI taxonomy): Bacteria > Pseudomonadati > Bacteroidota > Flavobacteriia > Flavobacteriales > Flavobacteriaceae > Flavobacterium > Flavobacterium sp. 3HN19-14. The sequence goes on along the minus strand of NZ_JBPPZT010000001.1, from coordinate 1,373,679 downwards.
GTAGCGTCAGAATAAACAGTAGTAGTAGTTTTTTGGATATTTGCATCAGGATTATTTGCCTGGAAAATAGGCATATCATCGATTTGAACATCGCCAGAATCTAATACACCATTATCATTAACATCATCATAATATTCATTCCATAAAGCAACACCCGTTGCAGGATCCACTCCAGCCCATTCTCTCATGTAAAAATCATAAATTGAATGTCCTTTCGCATAAGTACCGTCCAATGGCTTCTCTTTACCATCGACACCTAAAGGCATTCTTTTGATTTCATTTTTCAATACCTCTCCATTAACACCTAATGACAACGAGAATCCTTCAGGCTGTTTTGGCTCTATAATGCTGGGCCTGCACATCAAATTCTATACCGCTGTTTTCCAAACGTCCAGCATTTTCGTATGTAAATGCAGAACCAGTAGATGTCGGAAGCGCACGTGCAAACAATAGATTATCAGTATATTTGATATAGTAATCTAATGTAACATCAAAGCGTTTAAAGAAAGTTGACTCTAAACCAAACTGAGTAACTTTAGAAGTTTCCCAAGTAAGATTAGGATTCGCTTTTTCATCATCAGCGGTAAATGAATATTCATCTGTCTGGCCGATATTGAATTTTTGACTATTATTTAAAAGTCGGGTACCTTGATCTCCTATGATTCCATAACTAGCTTTAATTTTAAGGAAATCAACAAAACCAGCAGACTCCATGAATGACTCTTTTGAAATAATCCAAGAAGCTCCTACAGAACCAAAAGTTCCCCATTTATCATTTTGGAATCTTGACGTTCCATCACGTCTTCCTGAAGCAGAAAGGAAATATTTTTTATTGTAATCGTAACTAACCTGACCAAAATAACTTTCAGTTGCAACAATCCTTGAGAAAGAGCTTGCCTTACCAGCTGCAGTGGTATACTGGTCTAAGTCATATGTGTTGTAAAGAATTGCATTCTGCTTTGATGCACTAAATTCATTATAACTATTTTGAGTTGACTCATGCGCCACAAATGCTTCCAAACTATGGTTACCAAATTTATTAGTATAACGAAGCAACTGAAGTAAATTTTCATTAATTATACGTGAACGTGTTTTAGACAAAGAACCGAAAGTCTGAGCCGAACCTCCATAGAAAGGATTATTACGGAAATTCACATCAGCATCTTGATATTGAACACCATAACGAGTTTCAAAAGTCAATCCTTTATATAAATTCACTTCTGCAGAAAATGTTCCATTGAAATCGTGCTGATAAGTTCGGTTACTATCGTAAGTAGCATCAGCCACAGAGTTTGTAAGACCTGCAAATCCACGAGAACCAGAAGTTCCGTCACCATAATCAAACTGATATCCTCCGAAGTATGGATCAGCAATTTTATCCCCATTAACATCTCTAAGGAATAATGGATAGATCGAAGGAATGTTATCAGCAAACCAGAAAATACTTCCACTGTCTGCAGACTGCCCGTTCGTTGTATATCTCGACCCGGTATATCCTATATTAGACGACATTTTCAACCAATCTTTAGGCTTGTGTGTCAAACTTAACCTTGTAGAATAACGACGGTAGTTAGAATTGATGATATAACCTTCGTCATCGAGATAACCAAAGCTAGTTGCATAGGTAGTTTTATCACTTCCTCCGCTAAACTGAACGTTGGCTTCCTGACGATAAGATGTCTGGAACGCATAATCTGCCCAATCTTCAGGACTATATTTTCTTGTAACACCAGCACGTACCTTACCCGTTGCAGGATCGATAATCTGAGAAACATCATCAGTGTTATAGAAATTATAACCCGGGCTAATTCCGCTTCCCCCAAATAAATTTGCATTTGCATACCCAACTGGGTCAGAATCGCCAGTTGCAAGAGCCTTGCCATACACAGAACTCCAGGCAGTCTCAATATATTCATCAGGAGATTTTATTACATCATAAGTAGGGATGAGTCTCGAGTTCATACTCGTTTTAAAGTCAACTGATATTGTAGTAGCAGTATTAATTTTCCCTGATTTTGTTGTAATCAATATAACGCCATTCGCACCTCTGGAACCATAAATCGCAGTTGCAGTCGCGTCTTTAAGAATAGTCATCGATTCAATATCATTTGCATTGATTGCAGACAGGTCTCCACCATATGGAGCACCGTCCAATACATACAAAGGGGCACGATTTCCATTGATAGAACCAAAACCACGAATACGAATCGTAGCATCAGTACCCTGGCTGACCCGAAGTCTGAATAACATTCACACCCGCAACCTCACCTTTCAAAGCATTGGTTACGTTTGAGAAAGTTTTTGCCTGTACGTTTGCGGTGCTAATTTTCGCAGCCGTTCCCACATAGGCTTCTTTTGTCGTTTTACCGTAACCTACAACAACAACATCTGCCAAGATAGTCGCGTCGTCTTTCAGTTTGGCGTTGATAACGTTACTGGCACCTACTTTTTGACTAAATGTTGCCATTCCTACTAAGGAAAACTCAAGCGTTTGACCTGTTGAAGCCTGGATAGAGTATTTACCATCTATCCCAGCAGCGGTCGCCACTTTTGTTTCTTTAACGGTGATTGTTGCACTAGGCAACGGATCGCCTTTTTCATCGGTTACAATACCGGTAATCGTTTTTTGAGCAAACGAAGACTGCAGCACTAAAGCGAGCAGCAGTGTAAAAATCCATTTGAACTTAAATCTCATATCTTTAATTTGAATTAGTTATTCCGCAAACTTCTTAATAATTTCTTAATTAAACAAATAATTGTAATTAATATTGAAAAATTAACTTTTGAAAACTGCCATAATAACTTTACAATAATTATGTATTTTAATTATATGATGAAGTATTTTTAAAAAGGTTGCTTTAAAGTTGAATTTTTTTTAAAATTCTATAATTTAGCCATTTGCCGTCCGTCAGATTTTTTTTCGTAAAAAAGTTATTGTTGTGTTAACAGATTTTTCGCATCCGCATTTTACACAAAATAAACTTTACGCATCTTTGCATTTTAATTAATGTAATGCTGCTTTCTAATTTTTCTGCCCTTGTTCTTGAATCCGGCACCGACGAAGCCGGTCGTGGCTGTCTGGCTGGCCCGGTTACAGCTGCTGCGGTAATTCTTCCGCATGATTTCAGGCATGAATTATTGAATGATTCAAAGCAGCTTACCGAGAAAACCCGAACAGAACTGCTGGGCCATAATCGAAAGAGAAGCACTTACATTCGCCGTTACCCACCTCGAACCTTTAGTAATCGATGAGATTAACATCCTGAATGCTTCAATAAGGGCGATGCAGGAATGTGTTTTAAAATTAAATCCGTGTTCCGGAATTTTTAATTGTCGACGGCAACCGGTTCAAGCCAATGACTAATATTCCGCACAGCTGCATTATTAAAGGTGATGAAAAATACCTGAGCATCGCCGCTGCTTCCATTCTCGCGAAAACCTACCGCGATGAATATATGGAGAAAATCCACGAAGAATTTCCACAATATAACTGGAAGAAAAACAAAGGCTATCCGACGAAAGAACACCGCGAGGCCATCCGTGAGCACGGCAGCACCAAATACCACCGCATGTCTTTCAGGCTTCTGCCGAGGAACAATTGTCAATGGAATTTGAGGAAGACCTTAGTTTCCTGGAATTCGGCTTCAAATATTGCCGTAAAATGTTTGAGGATTTTCTGTTTCACTTCTTCGATATCAATTGTTGATACGCCAAGCTCAACATTTAAGGAGGTTACCGCTTTCCCGCGGATTCCACACGGAATGATATTATCAAAATAACCCAAATCAGCATTAACGTTAAGTGCAAATCCGTGCATGGTCACCCAACGCGAAGCCCGCACACCCATGGCGCAAATTTTCCTTGCGAATGGCGTTCCTACATCAAGCCACACACCAGTTTCACCATCGCTTCTTGTGCCTTTCAGTCCGTATTCAGCCAAGACATTGATGATGACTTCTTCAAGAAAACGAAGGTATTTGTGGATGTCTGTGAAAAAATTCTCCAAATCCAGGATCGGATAACCCACAATCTGCCCTGGCCCAGTGATAGGTAATATCGCCGCCACGATTAATCTTATAAAAAGTAGCGCCTTTCGCCTCAAGCTGCTTTTCCGACAAAAGCAAATTATCCAAATCACCGCTTTTTCCCAAAGTATAAACATGCGGATGCTCAACAAACAAAAGGTAATTCGGCGTTTGCAATTCCAGTTCCTCCCTCCTGTTCCTGATTTTCAGATCGAGGATATCCTTAAATAAAGTTTCCTGATAGTCCCATGTATCTTTGTAATCTTTCAGGCCGAGGTCTTGCAGTTGGATGGATTTGTTCAAAACTCGAAGTTTAAAGCTTAAAGTTCGTATGCGAAAAGAACCTTAAACAAATTCCCCACAAAGATACGAAACTTTGCACCTTTACAACTAATCCCTATCTTTGCACCCTTAAAAACACGTTTATGCAACTTTCGGAACAAGAAATCATCAGAAGAGAAAAACTTGACGCCCTGCGCCATCTCGGAATCAACCCTTATCCTGCCAATCTCGTAGAAGTAACACACACTTCAAAGGCAATCAAGGAAAATTTTGAAGAAGGCAGGAAAGTCAAGCTTTCCGGACGAATCATGAGCGTGCGCGACCAGGGAAAAGCCTGTTTGCAGAGTTACAGGACAGCGAAGGACGAATTCAACTTTATCTGAACCGCGATGTAATCTGTCCCGAAGAAGACAAAACCAAATACAACCAAGTCTTTAAAAAACTGACTGACTTAGGCGATTTTATCAGCATTACAGGCGAATTGTTCACTACAAAAGTAGGTGCGCAATGCGTTCGCGTAGACGAATTCGAAATCATCAGCAAAACCCTACGCCCGCTTCCATTGCCGAAAACCGACGAAGAAGGCAATGTGCACGATGCCTTTACCGATGCCGAATTGCGTTACCGTATGCGCTACGTCGATTTGGTCGTAAACCCGCATGTGAAAGAAGTCTTCGTAAAAAGGACAAAATTATTCGCTGCCATGCGCGAATTCTTCAATTCGTATGGTTATATGGAAGTCGAAACGCCGATTTTACAGCCGATTCCCGGCGGTGCGGCCGCGCGTCCGTTCATCACGCACCACAATTCACTCGATATACCTTTATATATGCGTATCGCGAATGAGTTGTACCTGAAAAGATTGATCGTCGGTGGGTTCGAAGGCGTATACGAATTCTCCAAAAACTTCCGCAACGAAGGCATGCGACCGGTACGCACAACCCTGAATTCACCGCAATGGAGATATACGTAGCCTACAAAGACTACAACTGGATGATGGATTTTACCGAAAGAATGCTCGAGCATTGCGCCATCGCCGTCAACGGTACTTCCGAAGCGACTTTTGGCGAGCACAAAGTCAATTTCAAAGCGCCGTATGCAAGGGTGACAATGACCGATGCCATCAAACAATTCACCGGTTTTGACATTTCAGGCAAATCTGAACAGGAATTATTCGACGCGGCAAGAAGCATGAACATCGATGTCGATGCTACGATGGGCAAAGGAAAACTTATCGACGAGATTTTCGGCGCCAAATGCGAAGGCAATTTCATACAGCCAACCTTCATCACCGATTATCCGAAAGAAATGAGCCCGCTTTGCAAACAGCACCGCGACAATCCTGAGTTGACGGAACGTTTCGAATTAATGGTCTGCGGAAAAGAAGTCGCCAACGCCTATTCAGAGTTAAACGACCGAATCGACCAGCGCGAACGTTTCGAGCACCAATTGCTATTGTCTGAAAAAGGCGACGACGAGGCGACGCAGTTTATCGACGAGGATTTCCTTCGTGCGCTCGAATACGGAATGCCGCCAACATCTGGCCTGGGCATCGGAATCGGACCGTCTGATCATGTTCCTGACCAACAACGCCTCAATCCAGGAAGTTTTGTTCTTCCCGCAAATGCGTTCGGAGAAAAAGCAAATACAAATCGAGCTGACCGAAGAGGAAAAGTTAGTCGTTGCCATTTTAAAAACCAATGAAAGCACAATGGAATTGGGATTACTTAAAGTAAAATCAGAACTCAGCGGCAAAAAATGGGACGCCGCGATGAAAGGATTGTCAAAACACAGTCTGGTAAAAGTGGCGGTTGACGGCGATTTGAAAACCGTAACGCTTACACAATAATCTATCTTATTATACCATACAACCAAACCTGTATATTTGTACAGGTTTTTTTATTGCAACAATGAAACGCAACTACCGAAATTTACGCCTTGATATTATTGCCATCATTTTCGTCCTGGAGGCACATTCATTATGTATACTGCATTTCGCGATAAGGCAAATTCAAGTGAACATGCTTTCATGCACGACATTGTTCTGGGAGCCGGCTGCATCTTATTTTTCGGAGGCGGTCGCTTGGTAACGAGAATGCTCACCGCTACAGATGAATCTGTTGTAAAAATTGACGAAAGCCATTATCCAATCATCATCAAAGGTGATTTCAGGAAAAACCTGTTGTTCCTTCTTGGTTCACTAATATTTACACTCGCCGGACTTGTCTTTATATTTTTCCCGAAGAATTCAGGCGTGGAAGTGACGTTTTCAAAATCACCATTGGCATTATCTGCGTATTGTTTTTCGGCGCCATCCTGATTGCTTCAGCAAGCGAATTGCTATTGGGCCGAAACGTACTGAAAATCGATGATAAAAGAATCCATTACACCGTTCCATTCGGAAAATTTACATTTGAATGGAAAGACATCGAAGCATTTTCAGAACGCAACGTAATGAACAACCCCTTCATTGTGGTGCACCTGAAAAATGAGGAAGCCTATCTGCGTAATGTTAGCGGCATCCCGGGTTTCTTTGCCAAAGCGAATGCCAGAAATTTCGGAACGCCGTTTACCATCACTTCCAAAAATTTTAAAATCAGCCACACGCAACTGCTTGATCTTTTAAAGGACAAACTCTCTGAGCACCTGCAAAATGATGGGTCATTAAAATATAAGGAACTCCGCTAAGAGTTCCTTATATTATTTTACCCGAAACCTTCCTCCGCTGCGGAGCTGACCATCGGGTAATACCCGAAACCTTCCTCCAATATGGCGGAGCCCATCTGGTGCCGCCCTGGCACTTCCTCCAATTCGGAGCTTGCCATTGGGTAGCACCCGAAAGCTTCCTCCATATTGGAGGACGTTTTCGGGTAACTATAAACTATAATTCACATTGACGCTCCAGCGGTAATTCGCCTCGACATTGCCGCCTGTTAGATTCTGGTTGATGGGAAGCATGAGGTTCATACCTGCCGAAAATTTTCCATGCCCCGCTTCCAGTCCAATTTTCCCGAAAAGTATATCGCCCGATGTGTTTGGCAATCGCTGCCCGTGCTGGTAATTGGACGCATACACCTCGCCTGCCGCACCTAATTGCGGAACGAAAGTATATTTTCCCTTTTCAACCACATAGAACAAAGTCGACGCATAATTGAACTGGTTGCCGAACTGGTACTCCTTTTTATTTTCGGTTTTGAAAACATAATTCAGCATCGAATTTAATCCCCAGTTCCTGCGGTTGATCACATATTCCGTCGCCAGAAGATAATCCCAGCTTCCGGTGCCGATCTGAAAACTCGGGTTCACCGTGCCTTCAGCCGACGAAGTGCTGTATTTCCCCGTCGGCGATTTGATGCCGCCGCCAATTTGCACCGTATGCCGATATGCCGTCGTGTCTTTATGATTTGTACGGTATAGCGTGTACATTCCCAAAAGCGTGATATCGCCAAGACCATTGATTTTCTGTTCGCCATCCGAAAGCTCACGATTGTGAAAATGATACGGAAGCAAAACCGTCAATTGTATTTTCTTGGAAACCGGAATGCGCGCCCATATCTGAACCGTATTGAAGTTTTCATCAATCCATGGGGAATTGGCGAAAATCCCGTCGCGGCTTGAATAACTTTGGTAGAAATAACGCACACCGACGAAATTCTCGTTGATCATCGAGCTGAAACCCATTCCGCCACCGCTTGCCGAACAACCACAGGCATCGCAATCAAACAGCATCTTCGCAAACGGATTGACGAGACTGTCTTTTTCGACGGCATTTGCGAATTGCGCCACTAATAGCAAGAGCAATAGTTTTCTCATCTTAATCATTGTGAACGTGTGCCACTGTGAAAACGCCGTCGAGATTTTGCGTTACCAATCCGACATTCGCTGCGCCGGTGATGTTGGCAATATTTCCGGTAACATTGCCGGCAAGGCTGATTTTATTGGTGCCATCGATAAGTTTCGATACGTCGGCAATGATGTGGATTTCGGGTGCGATGTTGGTTCGCACCAAAGCTTTTGTCGGCAGATTCAGTGTAATTTCTTTATAATTGTAATTTGCTGCGGTTTTCCCCGTAAGGATATGATAGGGCGTCGCTTCGGGATAATTGGATGCTGTGAAAGTGCCGTCGAAGCTCAAAAAGCCATAACCGTCATTCCACGAAGGCAACAATCCGGCGGTTGCGGCTTGTGCGGCAAAATCTGCCTGCGCGGCTTGCCCGAGATTGTATTGCGCTTCGTCAACGCCGATCCCGAATTTCACTTTCGTGTAATTGGCAGCAGGAACATCGTCAAGGTCGAGCACGAGTGAATTTTCATCCGATTCATCGACGATAAAATAACTTTCGTTCTTCGGATACGTAAAAGTCGTGCCGTCTTCTGCCGTCAGTACAATATTGCTGACGATATATTTCACCTGGCTTATTTTCAGGATTTCGTTGTTGGAAGTCGCGGTGTTTGCTGCGTTCAATATAAGGTCATTGCCACCAAAAGCATTGTCGAATTCGATGCCAAGCGTTCCGGTTCCGGTAATAGTTTCATTGTCGTCGTTGCCGCTGCAGGAATTCAACAGCAAGCCCATGGCCAGGATGGCCGTAATTTTTGTATGTAATTTCATTTTGATTTGTGTATGGATAAATAATTGGCGTGCGCAAAATGTCATCCGGGAACTGCGGACGATTTGCTTTAAATCTAATTTGGATTTATGCCATGCACGTCGGCGGACGACCGGAAGTTTTGTCGTTTAAATAATAATATAAATCAACGGCATAAAAAACACGTTGGCTATTTATAATATTATAAAGCCTGAATGTAAATTCCGGCAACGGTAAAAAGAAGAGGATTTCTGAATCGGAATGTGATGTTTTTTTATCAGAAGAAACGGGCGTTTCCTTTTCGGCGGCTTTGGCAAGTTCCTTCATCAGGTGGCATTTTCCGTTGCAATGCAGCTGTGGTTTTTCCTTGTTGACGCAGAGGACTTTTGAGATATAATCATAATTCGCCGCATATTCAATCACCGGAATGATCGGCTTCAGCAATAAAGTAAGGCAGGTTATGATTATGATTTTTTTCATCAGTCCAAATTTACAAAATAAAATCGGCGGCGCGGTTGTTAAACTTATTCTAAAAAACCAGGTAGGGTTAAACCATTTTTAGCGGTTATTGTCTTATCACTATAACTTTTAAATTATAGATGATGAAAAAATTGATTGCAGCAGCATTACTGATTGTCGGAATGACGGCATTTGCGCAGGAAGTGACCAAAGTGACCGCGAAAAGGAGACAGGGCAGAAATGGCAAAGTTCACTCCGGAACAACGAAATGAACTGCGCCTCAAAACGCTGACGCTGAAACTCGACCTGAATGCTTCACAGCAGAAGGAAATGGGAAAAATTGTTGCCGAAATGGATGCCAAACGCGAAGCCATGAAAGCAGAAAGAGAAGCGAATAAAGACAAAAAGCTGACTTCGGATGAAGTATTCGCCCGAAAAAACAAAATGCTGGATGAAAAGATTGCGATGAAGGAGCGCCTCAAAAAAATCCTGAATGCCGGGCAGCTCGAAAAATTCGAGAAAATGATGCAGCACAGGCAAAAGAAAATGCACGGCGGCAAACCGCATCACAGAAAGTAAAAGAATAGTTAGAAAATTAAAATAATTTGTGATTGTTATCTAAAATAATTAGATTTGACGTAATTAAAAACCATTAATTCTTATATAAAATGAAAAATTTAATCATAGCATTGTCATTATTTTTCGCTTTAGGTGCAAATGCTCAGGCAAAAAAAGCAAAAGCAACTGCAGCTCCTGCTAAAGCAATTCCTGCAACCGTGGCTCCGAAACTCACCGGCGAAGCAGCAGCAAAGAAAAATATTCAGGATTTGGCAGCTTTTGTAACACTGACACCTGAAAAACAGGCAAGCCTGACTGAACTTTTCGTTACCAAACAAAGAATGATGACTGAAGCAGGTGCTTCGGCAGAAAGAAAAGAAGTAGTCTCTGAAATCATCGGACGTAAATTAGAAGCAACGCTTGATGGCGAAACTTTTGCGAAAGTAAAAGCAAATACTACGCTTTATCAGAGTCTTATCAGACAATAAAGATAAAATCCAAATAAAAAGTCCCGCTACAACGGGACTTTTTTTATGCTATAAAGTTTTGGAAACTTTATCTATGGCGTTGATTGTAAAATCTAAATCTTCATAAGTGAGCGCATCTGTGATGAACCATGTTTCGTAAGCTGATGGTGCAATATAGACGCCTTCTGCCAGCAATCCGTGGAAGAATTTGCGGAAAGTTTCGTTATCACCTTTTGCTGCAGACTTAAAATCAGTCACAGGATTTTCATCAAAATGCACCGAAATCATTGAACCGACGCGGTTTATTGTATATACGATATTATTATTTTTTAAAACTTTATGGATTCCTGCTTCCAGATAAGCTGTTTTTCTTCGAGCCGCTTGAAAATTGCTTCATCTTCATTCAGGGCTTTTAACATCGCCAATCCAGCTGCCATTGCAAGTGGATTTCCTGATAAAGTCCCAGCCTGATAAACCTGCCCTAAAGGCGCCAATTGGTTCATGATTTCGGCACGCGCTGCGAAAGCACCAACCGGAAGTCCGCCGCCAATCACTTTTCCGAAGCAAACGATATCTGCTTTGATATTGAATAATTCCTGAACACCGCCTCTTGCCAGGCGGAAACCTGTCATGACTTCATCGAAAATCAATAGAATATCATTCTCTGAACATAATTTTCTTAATCCTTCTAAAAACCCATCTTTTGGCGGAATGCAGCCCATATTTCCCGGAACCGGCTCTACGATTATCGCGGCGATTTCATTTTTATTGGCGTCGATTAACGTGCGTACATTTTCCAAATCATTGTAAGCTGCAAGTAGTGTATCTTTTGCTGTTCCCGCCGTAACACCCGGACTGTTGGGCGATCCGAAAGTTACCGCTCCGCTTCCTGCCTGAATCAAAAATGAATCGGAGTGCCCGTGATAGCAACCGGCGAATTTTATGATTTTGTCTTTCTTTGTAAATCCTCTCGCGAGACGGATTGCACTCATACAAGCCTCTGTACCCGAATTCACAAACCTGATTTTATCAATTCCCGGAACCATGCTGACTGCCAAAGTGGCGATTTGTGTTTCTAATTCTGTTGGCATTCCGAACGAAGTACCGAGTTTGGCCTTTTCAATTACCGCGTCAACGACAGGCTGATAAGCGTGCCCGAGTACCATCGGCCCCATGAATTGATATAATCGATGAGCCTGTTACCGTCTTCGTCATATAAATAAGCACCTTTGGCGCTTTTGGCGAAAATTGGCGTTCCTCCTACTGCACGAAATGCGCGAACCGGCGAATTGACGCCGCCCGGAATTACTTTTTCTGCTTCAACAAAAAGTTGACTGCTTCTTTGGTATAACATTTTTTGGGTTTAAGATATTAGGTTCTATGGTTCTGGGTTTTATATTTCGTTAAACCCTGAGCTTTTGTCCGATGGAGATGGCATTGTCAGAAAGGTTATTTTTCTGACGCAGTTCATCAACGGTTAAATTGAATTTTTTAGAGATAGAATATAAGGTATCACCTTTCTGGACTTCATACGTATTGTCCTGAGAAATCGCGCCTGAACTGGAAGTTTTTACAGGTTGGTCAATCGGCACATATTCGAGTCCGAGTACCTGCGCGTCATACTGATGTAAATTATAGCGCTCAATGTAAGAAATCAATTTGTCCGGATATTTTGGATCGGTCGCGTATCCTGCAGCGCGTAAGCCTTTCGCCCATGCCTGATAATCGCCTTTCGGCAAATTGAAAAGGCCGGCGTAACGATTTCTTGAAGTCAGGAACAATGCGTGATCGCGGTAAGAATCTGCAGGATCTTTGTATTTCCTGAAACATTCCTGCTCAGAGTCATCGTCGTGGGTTACGGTTTCACCGGTTCAGTCGGCGTGGCATTTGATACCGAAATGATTGTTGGCGCTCAAGGCCAGATCGCCTTTCCCTGCACCAGACTCAAGGATTCCCTGCGCCAGAATGATGCTTGCGGGAATGCCGTAAGTTTTCATATTGCCCATCGCGATATCCTTGAATTTACCAACATATCCATTGACAACATCGCTGTAAACGACAGTTTTTGAAGTCGATTCAATCACTTCAGTTGTGCGTGTTTCGGTTTTTGGTGTTTGCTGCGCTACGGAAGTGTTGTTTTTCGTATTCGAAACAGGCTTTGTCCTCACCACTCTGGGTTTTGCAGGCACTTTTTTATAAGTCCTAACTACCGGTTGCGTAGAATGACAAGCCGCGAGTGACAGTAAAAACGTCAGGAGTAACAGTGTTTTTTTAAACATGGGTATTAATTAATGGTAATTTCTTATGCTTCAATTTGATGTTCATGCCTTGAATTCCCTGTAATCCACCGGTGTGGATCATCAGAATTTTTGAATTTTCAGGGAAATAATCTTTTCGGATTAAATCCATAACGCCAAAAACCATCTTTCCCGTATAAACCGGATCAAGCGGAATGTGATATTTTTCAGAAAAATCGTTGATGAACGCAATCAGATTTTCATCGATTTTTCCATAACCACCAAAATGATAGTCGTTTATCAGTTCCCAATTCGAATTTCGCGCAAATTTACAAATTTCATTTTTGAGGAAATCGCCTTTTAACGCCGGAAATCCCAAAACCTTCTGGTTTGGAGATGTGCTGTTGATGATTCCGGAAATCGTTCCGCCTGTTCCGACAGCACAACAGATGAAATCAAAATTGCGGTCGGTTTCAGTCAGGATTTCTTCGCAGCCTTTCACTGCCAAATCATTCGTTCCGCCTTCAGGAATCAGGTAAAAATTACCGAATTCTGCTTTCAGGTTTTCGATGAAATCAGTTTCTTCCTTTTGCCTGTATGCTTCCCTTGTTACAAATTTAAACCGCATTCCGTTTTGTTGCGCAAACGAAAGTGTCGGATTGTCAACAATCTTATCACCAATTTCGTCGCCGCGTATGATGCCGACTGATTCGAAATTATCGGCTTTTGCAGCAAAAGCGACCGCAGCGATGTGGTTGGAAAAAGCGCCTCCGAAAGTCAGCAAAACTTTCTTATTTTCGGCATTTGCCTGAAGCAGATTGTATTTCAGTTTGCGGAATTTATTGCCCGAAACAAACCGATGTATCAAATCTTCACGTTTGATGAAAAGCTCGATATTCGTGTCTTCGTCCCGAAAAATAAATTGGTTATCAGTTGTCATTTAAATGTATTTCAGGAAATTCCAGAATCGTCTTTGTTTTAAAAATTGCGGGTTTTTCTCATTCGCGTAAGCTTCTTTTCGAATGAAATATTGCGGTAGGCCAAATTATGATTTCCAAACCGAATCAATCCAAACAAATATTCCGCAAAATACCATAAAAAGAAAGCAATCACCAACATTTCGAGTTGCTGCCTGATGTGGATTTGTTCATGCTGCATCAAAACCAAATTTTGTTGGCTTTCACTTTCGCGTAAAACTACAAAGGGAAATACCGTCAATGCCGCATATCCTTCCGGAATTAAATATTTCGCAACGACAATATACATTCGTTATAAAGTTTATATTTTTGCTTTCATGTACGAGCAAAATAACGAAAATAAACCAATCGAGGGCGAAGATTTCTATTATACGCCCGAAGGTTACAAGTGTTTCACAGAGAAATTCCACCTCAAACGCGGTTATTGCTGCAAAAGCGGCTGCCGCCATTGCCCGTACGGATTTGACAAAAAAACAAATACAATTAGAAAATCAGATAATTAGAAAATGAGATAATGCAATGCAGCCCTTAATTCTAATCTTTAAATCTTACAATCTTTAAATCTCAACTAATGACTTTCAAAGAACAAATAAAACAAGGAATTCCATCTGTTTTACCACAGCCAAAGCCTTACGAAACCGATATCAACCACGCACCGAAACGAAAGGAAATCCTTTCTGCAGAAGAAAAAAAACTGGCAATCCGCAATGCGCTTCGTTATTTCGATGCCAAAGACCATGCCGAATTGGCTAAGGAATTTTCAGAAGAATTGAACACTTATGGCCGCATTTATATGTACCGTTTGTGTTCCGGATTATAAGATGTATGCGCGCCCGATTGACGAATATCCGGGAAAATGCGAGCAGGCGAAAGCCATCATGCTGATGATACAGAACAACCTTGATTATGCCGTGGCGCAGCATCCGCATGAGTTGATTACGTATGGCGGAAATGGCGCGGTTTTTCAGAACTGGGCGCAGTATTTACTGACGATGCAGTATTTGGCAGAAATGACCGAAGAGCAGACTTTGGCAATGTATTCGGGGCATCCGATGGGATTGTTTCCGTCGCACCGTGACGCGCCAAGGGTTGTGGTTACTAATGGAATGATGATCCCGAATTATTCGAAACCGGATGATTGGGAGAAATTCAACGCGCTTGGCGTTTCGCAATACGGACAGATGACGGCGGGAAGTTATATGTATATTGGGCTGCAAGGCATTGTTCACGGAACGACAATTACAGTTTTGAACGGTTTCAGGAAAATCAGAAAATCTCCATCAGGCTCTTTATTTGTCACATCCGGATTGGGCGGTATGAGTGGCGCGCAGCCAAAAGCCGGAAATATTGCGGGTTGTATTACGGTCTGCGCCGAAGTGAATCCGAAGATTACACACATTCGACATTCCCAAGGTTGGATCAATGAAGTTTTTGAAAACATAGACGAATTGGTGCAACGCGTCAAAAAAGCGCAGGCCGGAAAAGAAGTGATTTCGCTGGCATATCTCGGAAACGTCGTTGATGTCTGGGAACGTTTTGATGAAGAAAATTTACATATTGATTTGGGTTCAGACCAGACTTCGCTGCACAATCCGTGGGCGGGCGGTTATTATCCGGTCGGGATTTCATTTGAGGAATCGAATGAGATGATGGCTGAAAATCGGAATTGTTCCGTGAAAAAGTGCAGGAAAGTTTAAGACGCCACGCTGCAGCCATCAATAAAAATACCGCAAAAGGCACTTATTTCTTTGATTACGGAAACGCCTTTTTGCTTGAAAGTTCACGTGCCGGCGCTGATGTGATGGCTGAAAACGGTATCGATTTCAAATATCCTAGTTATGTACAGGACATTATGGGGCCGATGTGTTTTGATTATGGATTCGGCCTATTCCGGTGGGTTTGTGCATCCGGAAATCCGGAAGATTTACAGAAAACGGATGACATTGCGTGCAAAGTTTTGGAGGATTTGGCTGAAGATGCACCAAATGAAATCCAACAGCAATTAAAAGACAACATCCAATGGATCAAAGGTGCCCAGCAAAATAAACTGGTCGTTGGTTCACAAGCTCGAATTTTATACGCTGACGCTGAAGGCCGCATCAAAATCGCCGAAGCGTTCAACAAGGCAATTGCCAACGGCGAAATAGGTTATGTGATTTTAGGCCGCGATCACCACGATGTTTCGGGAACAGATTCGCCTTACAGGGAGACTTCTAACATTTATGACGGCTCAAGATTTACAGCCGATATGGCGATTCAGAATGTCATCGGCGACAGCTTTCGCGGAGCAACCTGGGTGAGCATCCACAATGGCGGCGGCGTTGGTTGGGCGAGGTCATTAACGGCGGATTTGGTATGGTTCTTGATGGCTCTAAAGAAGCGTCAAGGCGTTTGGAATCAATGCTTTTCTGGGATGTCAACAATGGGATTTCAAGAAGAAGCTGGGCCAGAAACGAAGGCGCGATCTTCGCCATAAAAAGGGCGATGGAAACGCAACCCTTATTGAAAATCACCATCCCGAATATAGTCGACGACACGCTTCTGGATTTTTAAATTATGAAAGCAAACAGCTTATCGTTAATGGTTCTGGGCGCACTGCTTTTGGTTGGCGGGATTTACCTTCCAATCAACATTTATGTAAGATACGCTTTATTGCTGGCTTCGATTATCATAAATGTGGTGGCCGTGGTTCGTAGTTTTCAGGAAAAGAGAAATAAAAATTAATATGATAAATACTATGAAATCGCCACAATAAAGAAATTTGCGCAAGCAAATACCATTAAATAAAAGGCGATAACATATATGATCACTAAAAAATAAATTTTGCATATATGAAAACAAAAACAATCCTATCGGTTCCGCTGATGCTTCTGGTACTTTTAAGCTCCTGCTGTTCGGTTCAGGTGGCACACGATTATGACAAGAAAGTCGATTTTTCGCAATTCAAAACTTATGCTTTTTACAAGGCCGGAGTTGATAAAGTCGAGATTTCCGATTTAGACAAAAAAGAATCTTGCACGCAATTGAAGATGAAATGACCGCAAAAGGTTTTACAAAAAGCGAAAAACCAGACATTCTCGTAAATATTTTCACCAAATCGCGCGAGCAGGTCGACGTGAACCAGTTCAATGCCGGTTGGGGTTATGGCTGGGGCTACGGCTGGAATCCTTATGGTTGGGGCGGACGCACGACTGTAACATCTTCAACGCAGGGAACGCTTTACATTGATTTGATTGACGCGAAGAAAAAAGAACTGGTCTGGCAGGGAGAAGGCACCGGAGAATTGACAAAAGACGTCGATAAAAAAGACAAAGTCGTGAAGGATTTTGTGGCTAAGATACTGGCGCAATATCCTCCGAATTCAAAAAAGTAATTAATAACCCCTTTTACATAGTTTGACCGGAGCAGCAATGTTCCGGTTTTTTTTGTGGTGGTTTTGAGAGACCTAACAGGTTTTGGAAACCTGTTAGGTCTTAACCGGAAATGTCATTATAAACCAGATTGCCCTAGCCCGAGCCCGGATGGCAATAGAAAGCTTTTTGCCGGCAACCCCTATTTTTTGCGGTGGAAAAAAAGCGACGCAGGAGCTCTTTTCCACCGCAAAAAATAGCGGTTGACAAAAAAACTTGGAATGGACAGCCGGAAACAGCTTCAAAAAACTTAACTTTACCATATCATAATTTACCTCAAAATATGGAAGCCGAATTTGAAAGCAACCCACTGATTGACAGATTACCGACACATTTAAAGCAGTTCATCAAGCCACAGGATTACGACGATTATACGCCGATTAATCAGGCGGTTTGGCGGTATGTGATGCGTAAAAATGTGGATTATCTGTCGAAAGTGGCGCACAGTTCGTACCTCGATGGTTTGAAGAAAACCGGACTCGAAGTCGACAATATTCCGAATATGTATGGCATGAACCGCATTTTGAAGGAAATCGGCTGGGCGGCTGTGGCTGTTGACGGGTTTATTCCGCCGAACGCTTTTATGGAATTCCAGGCTTATAATGTACTTGTGATTGCGTCTGACATCCGTCAATTGGAACACATTGAATATACGCCTGCACCGGATATCATCCACGAAGGAGCCGGGCATGCGCCGATTATCGCGAATCCGGAATATGCAGAATATTTGAGACGATTTGGCGAGATTGGCTGCAAGGCGATTTCTTCGCATAAAGATTATGAAATGTATGAGGCGATTCGATTGCTTTCGATTTTAAAGGAAGCAGAAGGCACGCCAAAAGCTGAAATCGACGCAGCAGAAAAAGCCGTTGAAGATCTGCAGAACAATATGGGTGTAATGTCTGAAATGGCGCGCATCAGGAATTTGCATTGGTGGACGGTGGAATATGGTTTGATCGGCGATTTGGAAAACCCGAAAATTTATGGCGCAGGATTGCTTTCATCAATTGGGGAAAGTGCATGGTGCATGACCGATGCCGTGCAAAAACTGCCCTATTCGATTGAAGCCGCAGAGCAGAGTTTTGACATTACAAAACCACAACCGCAACTTTTTGTAACGCCGGATTTTGCTTATCTGAGTCAGGTTCTGGAGGAATTTGCGAATACGATGGCGTTGCGCACAGGCGGGCTTTCAGGCATACAAAAACTGATTGATTCGAACGCTTTGGGTACGATTGAATTGAGTACCGGATTGCAGGTTTCAGGTGTTTTTACGAAAGTGATTGAACATGAAGGCAAACCGATTTACATACAAACAGCAGGAAAAACGGCGCTTTCTTACCGCGAAAAAGAATTGGTCGGGCACGGAACGATTACACACAAAGATGGTTTCGGAAGCCCGGTCGGGAAACTCAAAGGCATTAATCTGGCGATTGAGGATATGAGTCCGCGCGATCTGAAAGCCTACAATATTTACGAAGCCGAAAGCGTGACTTTGGAATTCGAAGGCGATATCACCGTAAAAGGCGAAATCATCACTGGTTCAAGAAATCTGCAAGGCGAAATCATCATCATCAGTTTTAAAAATTGCACTGTCACTCATGGAGAAACTATCTTATTCCAGCCGGAATGGGGCATTTATGATATGGCTGTCGGCAAGAAAGTCGTTTCGGCATTTTCTGGCCCTGCAGACGTTCGCAGTTTTGATTTGATTACGCATGTCCCTTCGAGCAAAACAATCAAAGCAAAGCAATCAGAAGAACGTACCGAACTTGAAAATCTATATAAAGCGGTCAGGAATATCCGCAATGGCGAAGGGACTTCATCTTCTTTAAAAAACATATTTTATTCTGTAAAGATTGACCATCCGAAAGACTGGCTTTTATCACTCGAAATTGCCGAATTACTCAAGGAGCATAATAACACTGAAATCATTCAGGAAGTCCTGATTCACCTGGAGAAATTAAAAGAAACACGCCCGGAAATTGCGCATTTGATTACGAATGGACTGGAATTGATTTTTGAGAATGAAAGCGTGAACTAGTGCCTTCGCATATAATTAAAGTATCCCGTCCGCATCAAAACTGACGGGATTTTTTATTTATTGCAGTTGCAAATCTGCGGCAATTTCGTTAATTTAGCTTATAGCGCTCCCCAGACATAAAATACTGCCAATGGAATTTGCCGAAAACTACGACCTGTTACAAACTGTTTTTGATACCGCACCCAACGGTATCGCTGTAATGCAGCCGGTTCATGATTCAAAAGGAAAAGTTACAGATTTCTCCATTTTACTATTTAATGCGTATACGCGCAATTGGATTGGCGATATTGATTACAAAGGCAAATTGTATGGAGATTTATTTCCTATGGTTAAAGCTACCGGCATCCTTAAAAAATTTATTGCCGTGGCTGAAACAGGTATTGCCGATAATTTTGAGCAATGGTATGATGGCGAAGGCATGAAATACTGGTTCCGATTTACGGCCGTAAAACAAGCGGAATTACTGGTAGTCACGACAGAAGATATTACCGAGCGCAAACAGGCAGAAATTGCATTAGGAGAACAAAAAAGGCTTTACGATTCGATCATTGATACTACTCCTGACTTAGTTTATGTGTTCAGTCCGTCCTACGATTTTGTTTATGCCAATAAGGCGCTGCTCGCTATGTGGGGAAAACTGCAGAAGAAGCCATTGGGAAAGGCCTGCGTGAAAACGGTTATGAAGAATGGCACGCGCTCATGCACGAACGCGAAATTGACGAAGTTGTTACAACGCAAAAAACAATCCGCGGAACAGTTTCGTTTCCGCATGCAGCATTAGGCTCGCGTGTTTATGATTATATTTTGGCCCTGTCATTAATGAAAACGGAGAAGTCGAAGCGATTGCCGGAATAACCCGCGACATCACCGAAATCAAGCAGGCTGAAGAAAAACTGCAGCAAAGCAAAACCAGCCTGAAATCGATGATTGATCAAACACCCGCCGCGACACTGGTACTTATGGGCGATAATCTGGTGATTGAGCAAATCAATATAAAAATGCTCGAATTCATAGGCCGCAGTGACAAAATTATCGGTCAGCCATTGATAGCTGTTTTACCCGAATTAGAAGGACAATACGTCTGGGAGCAGGTAAAAAAAGTATACCACGAAGGCATTGCATTCGACCAGAACGAAGTGCTTGTTCCGCATAACCGCACCGGTACAATAAAAAATTACTATTACAACCTCGCCTACCGCCCTTTGATTGAAAACGGAAAGATAACCGGCATGATACAGGTAGCAATTGACGTCACCGAACAAGTTGAAGGAAGGAAACAACTCGAAGAAAGCGAAAGGCGTTTCCGTGAAATGCTGCTGCAGGCACCAGTTGCGGCAACATTGTTTCAGGGACGGGATTTAATTATCGAAATTGCCAATGAACTTACACTGAAATACTGGGGAAAAGACGCATCAATTATTGGTAAATCCGTAGCCGAAGCTGCGCCAGAGCTGGAAGACCAACAAGTGATTGCGCTTTTGAAGGACAGGTATGAAAAAGGCGGCACGGTTAGTTTCTCAGAAGCACCTATCACATTTATTGAAAACGGTGTTTCAAAAGACGGTTATTACAGCTTTTCGATAAAAGCTTTATATGGAAATGACGGCGAAGTCGAGAGCCTGCTCAGTATCGGCGTTGACGTTTCAGAACAAGTTGAAGCGCGAAAAAAACTCGAAGAAAGTGAAAATCACTTCCGGATATTGTCTGAAACGCTGGAGCAGCAAGTCAACAAGCGTACGAAAGAATTACAACGTTCGAATGAAGATTTGCAACAATTTGCCCACGTCGCTTCGCACGATTTAAAAGAGCCAATCCGTAAAATAAAAACGTTTATCGGACGGCTTGAGCAGGAATTTGACGGCAAACTCAGTGATACGGGAACGCGCTATATTGAAAGAATCCACGTTGCTACGGCCGGCATGTTCAACATGATTGACGGCGTATTGGCTTACTCCACCACAAATGCAAGCACGCATAAGATTGAATCTGTAAACCTGAATGAAGTCATAAAAAACATTGAAACCGATCTGGAACTTGCATTGCAGGAAACCGGCGGAACAATAATGCATTCCGATCTGCCAACACTGGAAGGCGCATTGGTACTGCTTTACCAACTTTTCTACAACCTCATCAACAATTCTATCAAATTCGCGAAAGAAGGTATACCGCCGCAAATAACAATAACGTCAACGAACATTTTTGAGCATGATGAAAGTTTCTCGAAAATCATTTTAGCCGATAACGGAATCGGATTTGAACCCGAGCATGCCAATCGCATATTTGAAACCTTCAGCCGCCTTAATTCTAAAGATTCCTACGAAGGCACCGGTTTGGGATTGTCGCTTTGCAAGAAAATTGTAGAACGCCATGGCGGAAGCATCATTGCTGACGGGAGTTCGGATAAAGGTGCGGCATTCACCATAATACTTCCTTTGCAGCAGAAAGGAACAAGTGTCTGATAATGCTGATAAAACACGCACGATGCGACAACTGATTTTAGAAGAATGGCTCTCGCTTGATGGCTTCGCCGCATACGGAAACGATAAACCTGGTTTTCGTGCCAGACAGTCGCCATATAAATTGTAATGCAAAATCCAATAATTTATATCGCCGCTTATTTTCTTGCATTTTATTTTGGGCTCTTTTGCTATCATTTTTTTAAGAAACGAAACAATAAGATTATCGGGCAAAAAATTTTAAGCTCATTCTCAGACGTTGCTTTAAACCACATTGAAATTAAATTTTCAGAATCATCTTTTAATGGTTTCAGGGCCGAATCGGGCAGGTTTGTTGATGCGACGATGTACTATAATGACGAGATAATACTATTTTTATTAAAAAACAATTCCCGCCGTGGAAGTTTAAATGCTTCATTGACATTTGTCGTTTCCCTTAATAATCAACCATTACCTTATGACACCAATTATTACAGGGCAGAAAATTTATTCATTAAAAGCGATGAATACATTTTGAAGGTCAGCGGAATCAGGCTCAAAAAAGAATTGCAAATTTATTCTGACAGCCTGAATGATGAATTAAAAGCCATATTCAGGCGTTATCAGGATATTTATGGTTTATGAATTATAATAAAAGAAATCCAATCTGTACAAAATGAACAATGAAGTATTGCTGAAGGCATTCATGCAGGAAGTCTGGAATGAGAAAAACATTGCAGCCATTTCAAAATATGTCGCATCGGAATATACGATCTATCTGGATAATTCCAATCCCTGGGAAGGAAAAACAATCAATCATGAGGAATTTAAGAAACGCCTGAATTTTTCCTTTGATTCATTTCCGGATATCCATTTTGAAATAAGATCGGCCATAGCCGACGGAAATCTTGTTGCCATAACATGGATTATGACCGGAACAAATACGGGTTCAATCGGTGAAATTCCGCCCACAAATAAAAATATTGAGGCTGACGGAATAACGCTTTATCATTTCCTGGATGGAAAAATATCGGGACATACGCAGGTTTACGACAGGACAAGAATCATGAAACAATTGGGATTTATTGATTAACCATGATCGCCGGGATATAATTTGCAATGTCATGTGCAGCGGCTTACTTTCCCAAAAGCGCCTTAAAATCAAACATTTCGGCAATAATTCTTTATCTTTATTGACTTAAAGGAAAGCAATTCCCCTGAAAGACAATACGATAACATGCTCAAAATTAAACTTCTGCATGCAATGCTGATTTGCTGCCTTCCTGTAACGCTATGGGACAGGAATTTGAATGGGCGCTCCATCCGGAGAGTATTGTTGATAAAAATTGGGGAAAAGACATTCCGCAAAGCGGTTATATCATCACCACCAATAGCAACAATGAAATTTACGCGATTATGAGCGTTACAGGTTATCAAAAGATGGCATTTGCCAATCAGGTAATCGAAATTGAGCCTAACGAAAATGGACGCGTCAGCCTGCTCGTAAAATTTGACACCAATAAAAATGTAATCTGGACAAGGAAATTTGGCACAGTTGGCAATGTCGATTTTATATCTATTTGCCTGGATGGAAACGAAAACCCGCTCATTACAGGTATGGCGGGAACAGTTTTCCATTCATTATATCTTAACCCTGAGCCAGCAGATCCCAATTTCCCGGAAAATTTAACCCCTACTCAAACCAATATTACTGATGATCAGGAATATGGTTTTTTATTAAGAATGGACAGTGAAGGCCATTACATCGACAGCAGGTTGTTTAGGCGCACGGAGCTCTTTGTGGAGGCGGATCATGCGGATAATATTATCGTTTCAGGAAATTCGTACGATTTGAATGAAGATCACTTCCAGCTTCCTTATGCATTTATTAAAAAATTTGATGCAGATCTGAACCCACTTTGGGAAACATCCTATGCGCAAATTCATAAAAGCCGTTTTTGGAGACCCGCCTTTGACAGCCTGAACAACATTTATCTGCAAGGATCATATCATACGGATTTTTCTTTCGCGAACAACCTGATTGTAAACCCTGACCCGACACATGGAGTACCATTTATCGCCAAAATCATGGCAGACGGGACACAGCAATGGATTATGAATTTGCCCTGGCAAACCTTTTATGGACAGACTACGATAAAGGTAGATGCATCGGATCACATTTATTTTATTGCCAGATTTGGAGACGGACAATCTTTTGCATTTCAGAATGAAACCGTCACTTTAGACCCAGGTGAATTTTCCTCCGGCACGGTATTTTTTAAAATGGATACAAACCGCAACCATATTTGGGCCTTCCAATATTGGGGGCTGAAACAAACATCTGGGATTTTGACCTTAACAGTCACGGAGAAATCATTCTTCCTATCAGTTCAAATCGCAGAGGTGAAGTATTCATCGGAAATCAAAATACTGCCATTAACACTTATGATTCAAGAGGCCTTTTAGTAAAATTGGCTTCAGACAGCACATTGCTCGATATCAAGAGAACAGATGCTGTAAGGGTGCATGTCGATTCAAGCGACAACATATTGATTTCTGGAGGTGTCAATCAGCCAACCGACATTAACCCGCATCCTTTCGATAAGTATTTAGTTGATGTAAATTTATATCCGATTGAAACTGAGGCAGGCACAATGATGAGTCCTGAAAGTATAGGATTCGTGGTAAAATTACGCGAATGCGATACCCAGCCGTTGTTCGACGTCGACTACTATTTTTGTGCCCAGTCGACACCGAATCCTACCATTGCCGACATAGAGCCAAAAGACTTCAATATAAGCTGGTATGGTTCAATGACCGCGACTACATCTTTAGCAGGCGATTTTGCAATAATTCCCGGACAAACCTACTATTACGAAAAAGCGAACCCGGGCTGTCCTGCGCTTGGTCGCTTCCCGGTTGTGATGCTGCTTTCGCAGAAGCCTTCAGCGCCTGTTTTAGACTTGGCACAGCCGTGTTATTATGACGGTATGCGACTGTCGGACGTACTGTTATCCGGTTTGGATTTAACGTTCTACGATCCGGCAACCGGCCAATCAATCAGTTCCTCGACAATCATTGTACCCGGCACGGCATATGCTGTAAGCCAAACCGTCGGCGTATGCGAAAGCGACCGCACCACTTTAAACTCCAGCAGATGGGCACCTGAACCTGAACAAACGGTTGGCTATTGTGACAATGGCGGAGCTGCAACAGTAAAATTGTCGGATTATAACCAGGCATTATTACCCGCAACCGCCGCGCTTTCCAATTATGTTTTCAGTTACCATCATACGGCTGACGGTGCTTTCACTGATACTGACGAGATTGGAAATACCACAACATTTCCGGTAAACAATCAACCTGTTTACGTGCGTGTGACTTCGTTGATGCAATCGTGCTTTGGTGTGGTGGTAATGCATTTTTCACCGTCAACGATTCCGGCCATTGCAGAGGTTGTCGTTACTGATTTGGCGGAAAACAATTCGATTAATGTACTTACAGATGAAACAGGACTTTCCTATTCGCTTGACGGCATCAACTTCCAGCCGGAAAACTTCTTTGAAAATCTTGATACGGGACAATATGATGTTTATGTGAAAAACCAATGGGGCTGTATTGACGCGCCGAAATCGGTTTATGTGCTTGGATATCCGAAATATTTCAGTCCGAATGGTGACGGCATCAATGATATCTGGAAAATTGATTTCGCTATTTTTCAGGACGCATTAGATGTCGAAATCTTCGACCGTTACGGCAAGCTGATTACGCGGTTCAGCAAAGAGGCGCCGGGCTGGGACGGCACTTTAAACAACCGGCCGCTTCCTGCAGATGATTACTGGTTCAGGATTGTTCGGGTGGCTAACAGGGAAACTATCTCTAAAGGGCATTTTGCGCTGTTGCGATAGTTGCAATACAGCACCTTAAGAAAAAATAATTAAAAATTTTGATGTAATTCGTTAACTTTATGACTTTCGGATTTTATCTTTTGTAACGACAATTTATAATGTGGCTGAATAAACTTTCCTACCTAATCCTGATCATAATACTTCCCGCATCAATTTGGGGCAGGAGTTTGAATGGGCGCTTCATCCGGAAAGCGTTGTCAATAAGAATTGGGAAAAAGACATTCCGGCAAGCTACATTGGCCTTACCACCAACAGCAATAATGACATTTATATGCTGATTTACGTTACAGGTTACCAAAAGTTAGCATTTGCCAATCAGGAGATCGAAATCGAGCCAAACGATAACGGATATACGAACCTGCTTATCAAACTTGACACCAATAAAAATTTAATCTGGGCAAGAAAGTTTGGAACAGTTGGAAAGGTAGATCTCAGTTCTATTTGCCTGGATGAAAACGAAAACCTGCTTATTACAGGCATCGCGGGAACAATTTTACATTCATTATACCTCAACCCTGAATCACCAGATCCAAACACGCCCGACGATATTATCCCGACCCATGGGAATCTGACCGACGGCCAGGATTACGGTTTTTTACTCAGAATGGACAGCCAGGGCATTATCTGAGCAGCAAACTGTTTAATCGCATGCAGCTTAATGTGAACACCGATCATGCACATAATATTATTCTTTCGGGGATTTTGTCTTTACTTGACGCCGATCATTTTCAATTGCCTTATGGATTGATTATGAAATTTGATCAAAATCTCAACCTGTTATGGGAACTTTCCTATGCGCAAAATCAAAAATGCTTTTTTCGGAACGTTGCTTTTGACAGCCATAACGATATCTATTTTCAAGGCGTCTATATTTCACAATTCACTTTTGCAAATACAACGCTTGAAAATGATTCGACGCAAACACTTCACAACGGATCATTTTTAGCAAAAATTGAGGCCAACGGAACTCAGGCATGGATTATGGATCTGACTGTTCCGGGTTATGCAATTGGCGGTTCTTCCAATCTGGTTGTTGACTCATCAGATCATATTTATTTAGGAACAGGATTTGGGAATGGACAATCTTTTGCTTTTCAAAATGAAACTGTCACTTTAGACGCCGGTGAATTTAACGGGGCAGCGTGCTATTTAAAATAGATGCCAATAAAAATTTCATTTGGAAGCTTCCTTTTTTCGCAACATTGGGAAATGCCGGCATTTGGAATTTCGACATCAACAGTCATGACGAGCTCATTCTTCCGGTCGATTCAGATCGCAGGAGCAGCGTATTTATAGGAACTCAGAATATTCCGGTAAATACTTACGATTCTGAAGGCCTTTTAATAAAATTGACCACCGACAGCACGCTGCTCGACGTCAAAAGAACGGATGCCACATCAGTACATGTCGATTCCGCAGACAACCTATTGCTTTATGGCAATTTCAATCTGCCAACCGACCTCAACCCGAATCCTTTCGATGAATATATGGTAGATGTAAGTTTATATCCTGTTGAAACCCCGGAAGGCACCATAATGGTTCCCGAAGATAAAGCCTTCCTTGTGAAATTACGCGAATGCGACACCGAGCCATTGTTTGATAACAATTATTATTTTTGTGCGCAGTCGAATCCGAATCCGACTGTTGGCGACATTGAGCCAAACGATTTCAACATTAGCTGGTACAGTTCGATGACATCATCTACTCCACTGCCTGCCGACTTGGTATTGGTTCCCGGGCAAACCTATTATTATGAAAAAACGAACCTTGGTTGCCCTGCTCTTGGTCGTTTTCCGGTTGTGATTTTGCTTTCGCAGAAGCCATCCGCACCTGTACTTGATGTGGCACAGCCTTGTTATTTCGAAGGAATGCGGCTTTCCGACGCGGTGTTGTCAGGTTCAGATTTGACGTTTTACGACCCGACAACAGGAAAACCAATCAGTGCCTCGACAACCATACTGCCCGGCACGAATTATTCTGTAACCCAGACTGTGGGTGCCTGCGAAAGCGACCGTACAACTTTAAACTTCAACAGATGGGAGTTGCAAGCAGAGCAAACCGTCGGATATTGTGATGATGGCGGGCCTGCTACGGTAAATTTGTCAGATTATAATTCGGCATTATTGCCTGCAAATGCTGCGCTTCCCGGTTATGTTTTCAGTTATCACCTCACTGCCGATGGCGCTTTAAACAATACAAACCAGATTGTAAATACCACAACATTCCCGGTAGCCAATCAACCTGTTTATGTGCGGGTTACATCGCTCTCGCAGTCATGCTTTGGTGTAGTGGAAATGCGGTTTACACCGGCAACAATTCCTGCTGTTACTGAAATCGTGGTCAATGATCTGGCTCAAAATAATTCGATTAATGTACTTACAAACGAAACAGGGCTTTCCTATTCAATTGACGGAATCAACTTCCAGCCTGAAAATTTCTTTGGAAATCTTGATACAGGCCAGTACAATGTGTATGTGAAAAACCAATGGGGTTGTGTAGACACGCCGAAGGCTGTTTATGTACTCGCCTACCCGAAATATTTCAGTCCGAATGGCGACGGCATCAATGATATCTGGAAAATTGACTTTGCTATCTTTCAGGACGCACTTGATGTTGAAATTTACGACCGCTATGGCAAGCTGATTACACGATTCAGCAAAGAGGCTCCGGGATGGAACGGCAGTTTAAACAATCGTCCACTTCCGGCAGATGATTACTGGTTTAGGATTGTTCGGGTTGCAAATAAAGAAACTATTTCAAAAGGGCATTTTGCACTGGTAAGATAATATTCGTTCCGGCTTAACTTATTTATTTTCGTAATCCGAAAAGAAAGCAATTAAAAATCCCGACAAGATTGCCGGGATTTTTAATTGTTCCTATTGCCCAAATATTATCTTTTGATAATCTTTTGGTTTGAATATCCTGCCTCAGACTTAATCTTCAACAAGTATATGCCGGTCGTTAAATCTGACAAATCGATTCTCGCAGTGGGTGACGGCGTTTCGAAACGGATTTCTTTTAGAATCCTTCCATTGGTATCAAGCAGCACTATTTCATTAAGCGTAGTTTTGCCTTCAATGTTCAATATTCCATCAACCGGATTTGGATAAAGCGTGAACGAACCCGCTTCGTTTTCGGAAACCGACAATGTTTGCACGAACTGCGTTGTTGCGGTATTGGTCGTTACCGGCGGATTTGAATCGAAAAAAATGCGTGCCGTATTACTCACGATATTTCCAACCATTATGTCCATCGGCTTGACCTTAAAAGCGATGAAACCGTGCGATCCTGCCTCGTTAGTCGTGCTGTCAGGAAGGTTTATATTGTTAAAGGTGAAAGTAACCTCGCCTGCGTTTTTGATTTCTGTTCTTCCGTTATGACTCATGCTTTCAATTTGCATTGTAGGCCAATTCAGCTTATTATCGAGGAGCATCCTTACCGTTACGTTTGCTGCATCAGCGGTACCCGTATTTTGAAAACGAACGAGGTAGTGCAGGTATTCGTTGGCATTTTGTATCGGAACCTGGCTACCTTCAAGGCATGTAATGTCGTTAGGATCCCACGAACCTATAACCGTCTGGTGCAACTCGAAAGTGTTATCGGGTAAGGTAGCGTCTCCTGAAACCGGAGTGATGCTTACCGTAGAAATGACCTGATCGCCCAAAACAGACGCAGGCGGCGGGAAAACATGAAAAACCAGATCTATTATCCTATTTTCCAATGGGCCAAATCTGCGAAATCAAAAGACAGTGTGTTCGGGGTTTGTACGGCAATCGTCTGACTGGCAGTAAGGAAATTGAGCCTGTTATTCTCATATGCAAAACTGATCGTTCCGCTGGCAGGCGCTGTACCCATATTTCGGTAAACAATACGGTAATGCGTGTCGAATCCTGCCCTAAGATTGTTTAACGAAGGATAGGCAGCAACGCTCAGATCGTTGGCGGCTCCTACAGGTGCGACACAAAAATCGGCCTGATAGACATTGCCCATGCCCGAAAAAGTATTGATGTGCTGTGCCGGCGTTGAAACATAGTATTCCGGCAATTGATAGAAGATTGATGTGTAAAACTCGCCTTCTCCCGTTTTTGTATGGAAATTTCCGTTTTCATCGGTAAAAGTGGCCAGGTATTTCCGGCATTTCCTGAAATGACCATAATATTGCTACCCTTTACATCATCGGCGGTACAGCCATTGGCATTGGTATCAAGGGTTACTTTTCCGGTAATTTCGTTGCCTTGCTCACCCAGATTTTCAAATACCGAGACTTTGCTGAGCGTATAGTTGGCGTCGTAACCAAACACCGAAAGAACGTCCATATCATTGTCATTGTCAATATCTGCAACATTTACGCACGAAGGAACAGTATAATCGGCAACCTGCTGGATGATTTTTTGCGGACTAAAACTGCCGTTTCCTGAATTTTCATACCACGCCAACTGGCCGGTTGTGTACGGATGACCATCTGCCGTGAGTACGTCGGTATCACCGTCATTATCCAAATCGGCTGCGATAATTGACTCACCGTGTACTTCTAATGTTGTAATATCATGTTTTTCGGTGAAGTGGCCGTCACTGTTTTCGTACCAGATGACAGCATCGAAACCGCCTCCGCCCAACGCGCTTATTCCGACAATATCCCTGTCGCCATCGCCGTCAATGTCTGCAGGATAAACAGACTGCATTGCACCGAAAACAGACATGTACTGTTGTTCGAATGTTCCCAACCCGTCAGTATTTCTGTAATAAAAAGTGTCCATACTATAGGATGAGGCTATGATATTCCGGATGATCGTCGCCATCCATATCGGCGATTTCCATAGAAGTCAGTGAGCCGTTATTTCCGAAAGGTGCTGCGATTTCTTGTTCAGGGCCGAAGTTTCCATTGCCGAGATTCTTATACCAAGAAATCTTATTTGAATTGTAAACGCCTCTTACGATGTCTGTTTGTCCGTCGCCGTCAAGGTCTTTGCAGCGAATTATCGTCACACCGTCAATGGTGCTTTCGATTGCATGTTCTGTGTCGAAATTTCCATTCCCGTCATTTTCATACCAGAAAAGTACGCCCAATTTAAAGGCCGCGATATCTGTATCGCCATCGCCATCAATATCTGCAGGATATGCAATCGGCGATATATTGCCGACCTCAACACTTTCAGTGATAATATGCTCTTTGCCATAAAAACCGTGTCCGTCTGTATTTTCGAACCAGGTTAGCTTGGCATCGTGGTGCGAATTCACCAATAAATCGATGTCGTTGTCTCCGTCAAAATCAGCAGGGTAGACTTTGTCTGCGAATTTAATCCTGCGCGCAATAACCACCTGTCTTCCGTAATTGCCGTTTCCGTCGAGGTGTTTGTACCACGCCACTTTATCATCATCCTGAGAAGCAGAAATGATGTCTTTTTTTCCGTCGCCGTCAAGATCGGCAGTTATTACCGAGCGTACATTGAAAGCCTTGTTCGTTATAACTTGCGGATTGCTGAAATTTCCTGAACCATCATTGCTGAACCATCCGATTTCGTTGGTTTCTGTATAGACAATGTCATTGGTATTGTCGCCATTGATGTCGGTCACCAAAACGGAATTGGTTTCCTCGGCATTAGAAACGATAACATTCTCATCACTGAAATTTCCGAGTCCGTTTAAATTCTTATACCAAACGATCTGGTTGTCAGTCCTTAACGAAGCGATGATGTCTGTATCGCCATCATTATCCATATCAGAAGTTGTTATCGAGCTGATGCCGCCAGCTGATGAAGATATCGCAATGGCAGCGCTAAAAACACCGTTGCCCATGTTTCTTATCCACGCCACTTTGTTGTAATCTTTGTAACCGATGATGATGTCGCGGTCTCCGTCTCCGTCAAGGTCTTCGGCTTCTAACAGCGAGGTTAGGAATAAAGTTGCATTATCTGTGGTGATTACCTGTTCTGCTCCGAAGCTTCCGTTGTTATTGTTTTCAAACCACACCAATTTTCCTTCGTATGGAGAGCTGTTAAAGGCATACGAACATACGATATCCATGTCGCCATCGCCGTCAATATCTACAGGCACCACAGGTATTGTATTGTAGTTAAAGCCCAAAGTAAAAGTTTGCATCACCTGAAAGTTCCCTAAGCCGTTGGTATTTTTATATACTGTGAGCGTGTTGGCAATTACGCCTAAAATATCATTATCGCCGTCATTGTCAAAATCCATTACATATAATGCGGTGCCGACTGCGCCATTCGATTGTATGCTGACGCTGTTTTTTTCGCCGAAATCTGCTAAACCGTCTTTATTCTCATACCAGTTCAATTGCCTTCCGTAGGTAACGATGTCGAGATCATTATCGCCATCGATGTCAGCCGACCTGACCAACTCCGGACTGTAAGTGGTAAAAGATTCGCCGGTCACTTTACTTTCCAGAAAGCCAATCTGCCCGAATGATTTGACTGAACCTGCCAATAATAAAAACAGGAGTAATTTTGTTCTCATGATTTTGTATAATTTTTGCCCAAATATATAGCTTTTCATCGTTTGTAAGCAATCACTTAAAAAACTTCTCTTTAAGAAATCGTAAATTTTTGAGCAAAAAAAAACCGCCCGAAGGCGGCTTTTCCAAAAAATGGAAACGAAAACTATCGTTTGATCACTTTATAGGTCTTGAACAGATCGTCGGCGGTTACCCTTACAATGTAAGTGCCTTCCGCAAGATTGCTCATATCTACTTTAGTTGCTCCGGCATTGATCAGTTTGTTATACACAACCTGTCCTAACATATTGACTACCTCAACACGCGAAATGTTGGCGGTATATTCAATTGTCAGGATATCCCTGACCGGATTCGGATAAAGTTTAATTTCATTGCGAACGATGTCTTCAGTTCCTAAACAGGTTCCTAAAGTTACCGTTACGGCAAGTCTTGTATCGCTGCCGCAATCGCCGCTGGTCAATGAAGCGTAGTAAGTAGTTCCTGCTACCAATAAGGTGTTTTCTGCTACTTCGTTTCCGCCTGTCGCAGCGTCATACCACGTGATATCGGTTTCTGCTATTACCAGCATTCCTACAGTTTCACCTGAACAGAATTGTTGTGAGGTGCTTCCTGTTGGCGATGCCACATGGTTTACAGTCGCAATTACCGGAGTTCTTGTTACCGAAGTACAATCGCCATTCGATGCCTCAACATAATAAGTTGTTGTTGCATTGATAGAAGGCGTATTGAACGTTGCGCCAGTTGCTAAAGCAGTTCCGCCAGTTGCTGATGCATACCAGCTTAAGCCGGAAGCACTTGTCGCACTCAAGGTAACCGATCCGTTTCCGCAACGGCTGCCAGGTGTCGTCGTCAATACAGTTGCCAAAGTGTTTACGGTTGCAATTACCGGTTGTCTTACAGAGGTACAAGTACCGTTTGAAGACTCCACATAATAAGTGGTCGTTGCACTGATAGATGGCGTAGTGAATGTCGTTCCGGTTGCTAAAGCAGTTCCGCCTGTTGCTACGTTAAACCAGCTCAATGTTCCGGAAGTCGCAGTTGCCCCTAAGACAACAGTACCTGCTCCGCAACGGCTGTTTGGCGTAGTGCCTACAATCGTCGGCGTAAGGTTCACAGTTGCAATAACCGGAGTTCTTACTGATGTACAGCTTCCGTTAACCGATTCAACATAGAACATTGTCGTTGTACTGAGTACCGGAGTTGTGAAAGAACTTCCACTGCCCAATACCGTTCCGCCTGTCGGCACACCATACCAGTTTATTGTTCCTGAGCTGGCTGTCGCCGATAAGGTAAGTGTACCTGAATCACAGCGGCTTGCCGGAGCTGTAGCCGTTATGGCCGGGGTTGCATTTACAGTCGCTGTTACAGCAATTCTTGCCGATGTACAACTTCCGTTAGAAGCCTCTACGTAGTAAGTTGTAGTCGCACTGAGCGATGCCGTCACAAATGTTGTTCCTGTTGCTAAAACAGTGCCGCCTGTTGCTACGTTGTACCAGCTCAATATTCCTGAACTTGCAGTCGCACCTAACGTAACGATTCCTGCATCACATCTGCTGCCCGGAGTTGTTCCTGTAATGGTTGGCGTTGCATTTACAGTCGCTGTTACCGCAGTTCTTGTCGAAGTACAGCTTCCGTTTGATGCTTCTACATAATAAGTGGTAGTTGCACTGATGGATGGCGTTTCCAACGATGTTCCGGTTGCCAGAGCAGTTCCGCCTGTAGCCACGTCGAACCAGCTTAAAGTTCCTGAACTTGCAGTTGCAGTAAGCGTTACCGAACCTGAATCACATCTTGAAGCAGGAGTGGTCGCAGTTATGGTTGGGACTGCATTCACCGTTGCTGTTACTGCAATTCTTGGAGAAATACAGCTTCCGTTTACAGCTTCCACATAATAAGTTGTGGTGGCGCTTAGCGAAATCGTTACAAAACTAGTTCCCGTTCCTAAAATAGTTCCGCCAGTCGCAACATTATACCAGTTAAGCGTACCCGCTGATGCCGTTGCGCCAAGTGTCACAGTACCTGCACCACATCTTGATGACGGAGTTGTACCTGTAATCGTCGGTGTGGCGTTTACAGTCGCTGTTACCGCAGTTCTTGCAGAAGTACAGCTTCCGTTTGATGCTTCTACATAATAAGTGGTAGTTGCACTGATAGATGGCGTTGCGAACGATGTTCCGGTTGCCAGAGCAGTTCCGCCTGTAGCCACGTCGAACCAGCTTAAAGTTCCTGTACTTGCAGTCGCACTAAGTGTTACTGAACCTGAATCACATCTTGAAGCAGGAGTGGTTGCAGTTATGGTTGGAATTGTATTTACCGTTGCTGTTACCGCAACTCTTGCCGATGTACAGCTTCCGTTTACAGCTTCCACATAATAAGTTGTGGTGGTACTGATGGATACAGTCGTAAACGAAGTGCCGCTTCCTAACAAGATTCCGCCAGTTGAAGCGCTGTACCAGTTGAGCGTACCTGCAGAAGTCGTTGCTCCTAGCGTTACAGTACCTGCACCACATCTTGACGCTGGCGTAGTTCCCGTAATCGTTGGTGTGGCATTTACGGTTGCTGTTACCGCAGTTCTTGCAGAAGTACAGCTTCCGTTAGACGCTTCTATGTAGTAAGTTGTGGTCGCGCTAATCGATGGTGTAAGGAATGAAGCTCCGGTTGTCAAAGCAGTTCCGCCAGTTGCTACATCGTACCAACTGATAGTTCCGCCAGTCGCAGTTGCAGTAAGCGTTACCGGCCCTGAATCACATCTTGAAGCAGGCGTTGTTGTAACAATTGATGGTGTCGTATTTACAGTTGCAATAACCGCAGTCCTTCCTGAAGTACAGCTTCCGCTGACAGCTTCTACATAGAAAGTTGTGGTTACGTTGATGTTTCCGGTTACGAATGAAGTTCCGGTGCCTAATACACTTCCGCCTGACGGTAATGCATACCAGTTCAATGTTCCTGCCGAAGCAGTCGCTCCCAAAGTTACACTACCCGCATCGCATCGGCTGGCCGGTGTTGTAGCAGTGATTGTTGGAATATCATTTATCGTTGCCGTTACCGCAGTTCTTGCAGAAGCACAGCTTCCGTTAGCAGACTGTACATAGTAAGTTGCAGTCGCGCTGATGGATGGTGTAAGGAAAGTTGTTCCTGTACCCAAAACCGTTCCGCCTGTAGCCACATTATACCATGTTAAAGTTCCTGAACTTGCAGATGCGCTTAAAGTTACAACACCAGCTCCACAACGGCTGCCCGGAGTTGTCGCTGTTATCGTAGGAGTCGCATTAACAGTTGCCAGAACAGCAATTCTTGCAGACGTACAGCTTCCGTTAGTCACCTCAACATAATAAGTTGTCGAAGTTGAAATGGATGGCGTAATGAATGACGCACCGCTCGCTAAAATACTTCCGCCTGAAGCGACACCGTACCAGTTGATTGTTCCTGCAGAAGCTGTTGCTCCTAAAGTCACGCTTCCTGCGTCACAACGCGTTGCCGGTGTGGTGGCAGTAATTGTAGGTGTGGTATTCACAGTTGCGATGACCAGCCACTCTTGACGATACGCAGCTTCCGTTAGAAGACTCAACATAGTAAGTTGTAGTCGTTGCAATCGTTCCTGTTATGAATGTATTTCCGCTTCCAAGCGAAGTTCCGCCTGAAGAAACGTTATACCAGTTCAATGTTCCTGAAGAAGCAGTTGCTGATAAAGTTACACTTCCCGCGTCGCATCGGCTTGCAGGTGTTGTACCTGTAATCGTCGGCGTAAGGTTTACTGTAGCTGTTACCGCAGTTCTCGGAGAAACACAGCTTCCACTGGTCGACTGAACATAATAAGTCGTAGTCGTACTGATAGATGGCGTTACGAAATTATTGCCGCTTCCAAGCGAAGTTCCGCCTGTAGCCACGTCGAACCAATTGAGTGTTCCTGCGCTTGCAGTGGCGCTTAAAGTAAGCGTACCCGTGTCACATCTCGTTGCCGGAGTTGACGTAAGAATCGTCGGCATAACGCTGATTGTTGCAGTAACCGGAGTTCTTGGTGATGCACATGATCCGTTTACAGCCTCAACATAATAGGTTGTCGTTACTGAAATATTTCCTGTTGCGAATCCGGTTCCTGTTCCTAATACAGTTCCGCCCACGGCAATTCCGTACCAGTTAAGCGTACCCGCACTTGCAGTCGCGCCCAATGTTACCGAACCTGCTCCACATCTGCCCGCAGGCGTTGTAGAAGTTACCGATGGTGTAACAGTTACAGTCGCGATTACCGGCGTCCTTGCAGACACACAGCTTCCGTTGGTGGCGTCAACATAATAAGTTGTCGTAGCACTCAGTGAAGGTGTAAGGAAATTCGTTCCTGTAGCCAATGAAGTTCCGCCTGTCGGTACATTATACCAGTTCAACGTTCCTGCGCTTGAAGTCGCATTCAAAGTAAGTGTTCCCATATCGCATCGGCTGGCCGGAGTAGTACTTGTAATGGCTGGGGTCGGACTGGCTGTTGCCAAAACCGCTGTCCTGGTTGAGGTACAAGTTCCGTTAGTGGCTTCAACATAATAAGTCGTGTTCGCACTGATTGAAGGTGTTACGAAGCTTTCGCCTGTACCTAACACACTTCCGCCTGAAGCGACATTATACCAATTCAAAGTTGCACCTGAACTTGCAGTTGCACCTAAAGTCACACTTCCGGTGTCACATCTTGAACCAGGTGTAGTTGTTGCAACAGTTGGTACCGTATTTACAGTAGCCAAAACTGCAGTCCTAGCAGAAATACAGCTTCCGTTGGCAGCTTGTACATAATAAGTTGTATTGGTACTGATGCTTGGCGTTGCGAAGCTTGTGCCAGTTGCCAAAGCAGTTCCGCCCGTAGCGACGTCAAACCAGCTTAAAGTTCCTGCACTTGCAGTAGCACCTAAAGTCACGCTTCCTGTACCGCATCTCGCACCAGGTGTAGTTGTTGCTACGGTTGGCGTCGTATTAATCGTGGCTATGACAGCGGTTCTTGCCGAAACACAGCTTCCACTGGCAGCTTCCACGTAGAAAGTCGTTGTTGTGCTGATGATTCCTGTCGGGAAGAAGCAGGTACCAAGAATCGATCCACCTGTAGCAACGTTATACCATCTGAGTACACCCGCACTCGCAGTCGCGGCCAATTGCACACTTCCTGCATCACAACGTGAACCTGGTGTAGTCGTAGCTACTGTCGGAACAGCAGTTACGGTGATATAACTTGTTTTGGTTTCTGTATCACCTCCGTTATAGTTGGTTGCGATTAAAGAAACTGCATAAGTTCCCGGCGTATTGTAAACCACTGTCGGGTTTTGCGTCGTAGCTGTAGCAGGCGTTCCACCGGCGAATGTCCAGCTCCATACGAATGGGATATTTGTCGAAGTGTCGGTAAAATCTACCGAACCGCCTACGCAGGTTGCCGTTGCCGAAGCGGTAAAGTCGGCTTCCGGTGGTGTAACCGGGCAGCTTCCGATTTCGTCTCTTGCAAATCCGTCGCCTGATCCTCCGAAATAAGCGTAGAATGATGGCGGGATGCCGCAAGTCGCTGCATCGAGTTGGTCTTTGGCTGCACTGTCATTGATACCGCCCATGTAGGCGAAGAATGACGGCGGTGTGCCGCAGATGGTTGCGCTGAGCTGGTCTGTCGCTGCGCCGTCATTGCTTCCTCCAAAATAGGCGAAGAATGATGGCGGCGGTGCGCTGCAGCTTGTATTCATTAACAAGTCGAAAGTTGCATTGTCTTCACTTCCTCCGAAATAGGCATAAAAATGCGCCGGAATCGAGCAGGAGGTCTGACTTATCGCATCGTATACAGAACCGCGACCGGCTCCGCCATTATACTGTGCGTAAGATGCATTTCCAAAAATGAAAGTAACGAATACAATTATAAAAAATTGGATTGTTTTCTTCATCTTAATTTGATTTAAAAGTTGTTTTCATTTTTCAACATATCCGGGCTATGCGAACATGATCAAATCAGATGATTATCTTACGCCTCTTCCACCGTAAACGTAAGATCTTGCAGCATCGTAAGCAGCTGCAGCCGATCGGTCTGATGTACGTACCTTTCCGGCAGCCTCAACCCAGTCGCCACCTCTATGGCCTGCTCCTGAAGCAGTAGTGAGTGATGGCCAGCTTGATACGTTTGCATCACCGTTAGCCAATATATTTCCATCGCCTAAAGCTCCGGTGAATCCGATACCGGCAGTAGCAGCAGTAATAACGGTCTCAAGCACATTTCCGCCCAATTCCATCACACCATAATAACCTGCACCCGCAGAAGCCCTTCCTGATGAACCTGTTGCAAAAACACCAACTCTTAGTGGCCCCAGCTGGCATTGCTGCTGTTCACACCATAAGCACATGCTCCGTTAACAGCCGGCGTAAGGGTTTCGTTAGGCAAAAATTTATTGATAACGCTACCTGAGTAACTTGGCACGAATGCAATATCTGTAGTTCCCCAAGGGTATTCTCCGGCAACGCGAGGCAGCGGAGCACGACAAGATTTTTCGAATTCCAATTCGGTCATCGGGCGCAAAGCAGACCAGTCAAGGTAAGCAGCCACATCTGACCACGACATATTGTTCATTGCGATATTTGCTCCGTCATCTGTGTTGTTTTCAACGCCTGCAGTCCAGTCATTGGCATAAACAGCTGGAATAGCGGCATTATTTCCAGGTGTAAGGATGATAATTCCGTTGCGATAAGCTTGGCTGTTAAAGATTGGAAATGTTCCTGCAGCACTGATCGGATCACTCACAGTATGCGCTTTTTGCTGGTCGTAAGTAAGAGAATTCAAAAAATCAACATATTGAGATTGGGAAATCTCATTTTCATCATATAAAAAGAGTTGTAACCCATTGGATAAGCAGCCAGTAGAGCGCAGCGCCACCACCTAAAGTTGCAGCAGAAATTCCGCCAGTTTGTGATGTACCCGTTACCGTAATACTGTTGAAGGTAGAAGCCGCAGTTGCATCACCCAATTCGAAAGAGCTTTGCGGGATGTTTACCATTTCAATCCCGAAAACTTTGAAGTTATAGGTTCCTGCCGGAATTGTCATTGTTAAAGTCACTGAGGTCACAGGCACAGTTCCGCCGCCTAAAGCGCTTCTATGGATAAATACGCCTTTTCCGTCTGCTACCGCGTCAACCACTAAAGGGGATGAAGTTGAGTGATCTCCGGAAGAAGTACTCAAGCCTGCATGTGCCCACAAACGGGTGTTACAATCCTGGTATTTAATAAATACCCAAACGGCGTCGTAATTGGCCGGAGCTACGTTGGCGAACCAACTGTTGTCCCACGTGATGTCAAAGGTAATCTGGTTACCTACAACGGTCGTTCCGCTGATCTGAACATTATTTGCATTTGCATTCACTGCAAATACAAACAATAAAAAAGCAATTGCTCTTGAAAATAATTTTTTAGTTTTCATCTTATACATTTTTTAAAAGTTATGAGACAAAGCTAATTTTGAAATGCGTAGTACGAAATACGTAGAATGTCGTATTTTAACTTTTTATTTTGAAAATGAATGAGTTACAAATTATATAAGTCAATTATAGCACAAAAAAAATACGACGAATGTCGTATTTTTCTCATTGGTTAAGTAAAACAGATTTTATCAGATCAACTGATTATTTTTTGCTTTTTGGATTGCTTCAAGTTTGCTATGGACTTGTAATTTCGTATAAATATTTTCGATGTGACGACGAATAGTTTTCGGCGAAAGAAATAAATTATCAGCAATAATCATATAACTCAATCCTTTGCTGAGTTGCTCGAGCACTTCGATTTCGCGTTGCGAAAGACTGATTTCTTCCTTGCTTTTTGCATTTTCAATTGAAAACGGGTTGCGCAGCAATTTCAGTGCTCTTAATGCAATCGACGGATTCATTGCCGCACCGCCGTTGAGTGTTTCAATAATGCCTTTGTACAGCGCATCGTGTTTGACTTCTTTCAGAAAATACCCGTCGGCGCCTGCCTGAATTGCATTAAAGATATTCTCATCATTATCAAAAATCGTGAGCATGATGATCTTGATTCCGGGATATCTTGCCTTGATGATGGCTGTCGCTTCAATCCCATCGATTTCGGGCATTTCAATATCCATCAGAATCAAATTGATATCGGGATTCTTTTCGAGCTTCGCCAGCAAATCCTTGCCGTTGACCGCCTTGATTTTGCAATCGAGGTCGTCAAAGAAAGACAATTTGTCCTGAATCGCCTTGATCAGGAATGTATTGTCGTCGGCAATGGCTATCTTGATGGTTTCGCTCATGATAATTTTCGGTGCGAATTATTTCATTAATTTTTCAGTATCCTTGCTGAGCATCAGGTTGATGGCAGGATTCATCATTTTGTAGGCTTTCAGCATCGATTGTTTGGTGAATCCGCCTTCAGTCCAGAAATAATAATAGACCGAAATCGAATTGCTCGTTTCATTATAATACGATTTCACCATAATGATTTCGTCATTGAATTTATCGACTAATTCGAGTGCTTTTTGTTTCGAAACGCCATCAACGAGCAAAAACGAGCCGCTGAACGATACGAATCTGTTCTGCTTGTCAATGTCGACATAAAAATCAAAAATGTCTTTGGTTTTGATGTAATCATCTTTGGTTTCAACGACAGTAATCAAGGCGTTTCAAAAGTTTCCTTCAGAAATGCAGGTGTCACCTGATCTGCGGTGATAACAGTTTGCGCGTTTCCGCCTGCTGACACAAAAAGTAACAGCAATAGTACCGGGTAAAAGAAAAGTTTTTTCATTGTGCGAAAGGTTTAAAAATTAATTGTTCAAATATCATTCAAATTAAAGCAGTGTGAAATACGACAAATGTCCCATTTTTAAACGGGCATTTCTAAAAGTACGCGCGTGCCTTTTCCGTTTTCTGAAGTCACTTTTACTGAGGCCTTCAGTTCTTTTGCGCGTTTCTGCATATTGTTGAGTCCGTTGCCGGATTCAGCGTTTTCAGTATCGAAACCTTTTCCGTCATCGGTGATTTCAATGTTGATGGAGTTACTTTTTTTCACGATGGCAACCGCAATTTTTTTCGCCTCGGCATATTTCAATGCGTTATTGACAGACTCCTGGATAATCCGGTAAATGTTCATGCCGTCAATCGATGAAAGTGGTTTTTCATTCGTATTTCCTTCAATCGAAAATTCAAAATCGATATGTTCCTGCGATGATTTGGCGCTGTTGATGAAATTCGTAATGCGCGTTTTCAGGTCATCAAAAGTAATGTCATTCTTGTTCATCGCCCAAATCGTATCGCGCAATTCATAGATGGTATCGACTGTAAATTCGCTTACGGCATTAAGCTTTTGGTTGAGTTTCTCCTTCGGAATATCGAGTAATTTCAAAGTGTCGATTGTCGAAATGATGAAAGTCAGCTGTGCCCCGATGTTGTCATGCAAATCGCGTGAAATCTGAAGCCGCTGCTGCTGCAAATGGTTTTGCGTCTCAATTTTCGACATCGCTGCACGCAATTCATTTTCTTTTTTTAACTGGCGGTTTTTGAGTTTCTGCTGGTTGTAAAACAAATAACCAATCAGGATAAAAACCAGACAGGCGATGGCGAGGTAAATGAACTGGCTGTTTTTGCGTTTGATTTCCAACTCCCTTTCGGCAACAATGGCGCGGCTTGAAGCGAGTTCGTGTTCTTTTTTTTCTGTTTCATATTTGACCTCAAGGTCGGCGATTGCACGGGCATTATTCTTTGAAAAAAGGCTGTCCTTCAATGAAATGAATGCATCCGTGAACTTCTTCCCTTTTTCATAATCGCCCAATTGATAACTGCTTTGCGCAGCACTGAGGAAAAGCTCTTCGGAAAAACTCCTGTAATTCGGATTTTTTTTCAGTATTGCAAGTGCTTTGTTGGCATAATTCAAGGCCACTTTCGGTTGGTTCAGTGCGTTGTAAGAAGCACTCGATCCCGAAAAAACGATGAGGCGGCTTCTGTCAGATTCGGTATTTTTATCGACGACTTTCAGTGCTTCCA
Source organism: Flavobacterium sp. 3HN19-14 (assembly GCF_051373205.1). Lineage (NCBI taxonomy): Bacteria > Pseudomonadati > Bacteroidota > Flavobacteriia > Flavobacteriales > Flavobacteriaceae > Flavobacterium > Flavobacterium sp. 3HN19-14. Next base: position 1,331,823 of record NZ_JBPPZT010000001.1, on the reverse strand, counting down.
GATAAGCTTTAATCGATTCGCTGTATTGTTTTTTAATGAAATAAGCGTTGCCGAGATTATCGAGAATTTTCGCATAAACGATATCGTTGCGCGATTCGGCGGCGACTTTAAGTCCTTTTTTATAAGTAGAAATCGCCAGATCAAGTTGCCCAAGATTTTTATAACAATACCCCATATTGTTGAGCGAACCCGATAATTCCTTCATCGATTTGTTCTTTTCGCGAAGCTTATAAGCCTTGATATGACACTCGAGCGCTTTGTCGAACAAGCTCATTTCCTGATAAATCAGTCCGATATTGTTGAGGTTGATGGCAACGTGCTCGCCGTTTGTATCGGTTTTTTCACTGATCTTTAGCGCTTTGAAAAAATACACCAGCGCCTGGTTGAAGTTGCCTTTGTTCCAGTAAAACATGCCGAGATTGTTGATGCAAAAAGATTCGAGTTCGGTGAATTTGCTTTGCTGGCTTAACGTCAATGCCTTGCTGAAATAATATTCAGCCGAATCAGATTTCCCAACCACATCCATCAAAATGCCGTGCGTGTTGATGAGCTTGGCGTAACCAAATTTTGAATTGGCTTTAAGCGCAGCTTTTTCAGCAGTATCGAGAATTTCCTTCGCCTTTTTTACATCATTGAAAGTATAATGAAATGCAATTTTATTATAAGCGATAAACCGAATTGAATCGTTTTTAGCCGTTCTTACCACTTTGTACAAACTGTCAATCTGTTTTTTATCTTGTGCATTACAAAGACTCAAAATCAATAAAAACACCAGTATAAAATGGCTTTTCTTCATCTAAATCAGGTTATTGTTTTTTGCCTTTTGGATGGCTTCAAGTTTGTTGTGCACCTGAAGTTTCGTATAGATATTTTCGATGTGTTTCCGAACCGTACTCGGCGATAAGATGAGGTTGTCGGCGATATTGATGTAATTAAGTCCTTTACTTAAATGCTCCAAAACCTCGATTTCGCGCGTTGACAATTTGATTTCTTCCTGGTTTTCGCGACTGCCGAAATCGACGGGATTCCTGAGTAAATTCAACGCCTTATAAGCAATCGACGGATTCATCGCCGCACCGCCGTTAAACGTTTCCTGAATGCCCTGGAACAAATCTTTCGGATTGATTTCCTTCAGCAAATAACCATCAGCACCGGCTTTGATTGCGTTGAAAATATTCTCGTCATTGTCAAAAACCGTCAGCATGATGATTTTGATCTGCGGATAACGCGATTTGATGATGTTAGTTGCTTCGATACCATTCACGTCAGGCATTTCAATATCCATCAGAATGAGGTCAATATTGTGGTTGTTTTCAAGCTTTTTAATGAGGTCGTTGCCGTCGATGGCGGTAAATTTCACAACAAAATCTTCAAAAAAAGATAATTTCTCCTGAATCGTCTTGATCAGGAAATGGTTGTCGTCGGCAATGGCAATTTTAATCATTTTGAAAAATTTATAGTTCGGTGTCTTTTGGTTTCGCGATAGAAATGGTGATGGTCGTGCCTTTTCCGGCTTCAGAAACAATATCGAATTTCCCATCGATATCGTTCATGCGCTTCCTCATATTATGAAGGCCGTTGCCGGCAATGATGCTTTGCTCGTCAAATCCGTCGCCGTCATCGCTTATTGCAATCTCAATAATTTCACCCAAATCGCGCACATCGATTGCAATTTTACCGGCATTGGCATATTTGATGCTGTTGTTGATGGCTTCCTGGCTCACGCGGTACAAGTTCATTCCGGTTACCGAAGAAAGCTTGATATCATTGAGTTTTTCATCGATTTTGAAACTGAATTCCATGTCTTCGCGGGCAATTTTCGCCTTGTCGATGAAATTCATGATACGCATCTGCAAATCCTCAAAGGCAATCGCACTGCTGTTCATCGCCCAAATCGTGTCGCGCAGTTCAACAATCGTAGATTTGGTGAAATTGCTGATGCTTTGCAGTTTGCTGTCGAGTTTGGTGTTTTCCAAATCAAACGCATATTTGATATTGTCGACTGAGGAAATAATAAAAGTAAGCTGCGAACCGATGTTATCATGCAAATCGCGCGAAATACTAAGCCGCTGTTCCTGCAGTTTGTTCTGGGTTTCGATGACTGCGATGGCCGATTTGAGTTCGAATTCCTGTTCCTGCTGGTGGTTTTTGAGTTTCTGTTGGCGGTAAATGAGGTAACCGATGAAAATTGCAAAGAAAATCGAAATCGAAAGAATCAGCAGCAAAATGTTCTTTTGCTTGGCTTCGGCTTCTTTTTTAATCAATAATTTTTCCTTTTTTTCGGTTTCATATTTGGTTTCGAGTTCGAAAATCGCCTTGGTTTTTTCGGCTACAAAAAGGCTGTCTTTGCCTTTCGCATACAGATTTGAATAGGTGTAAGCCTTATCAAAATGGCCTGATTTTGCATTCGCTTTGGCGAGATTTCCATATGCTTCAACTTCAAGCAGATAAGCATCTGATTTTTTTGCCGCCGCGACGCCTTTGTCTGACATTTTGATGCTTTCGGCATAATTTTTCTGCTTTACGAGGCAATTCGCATAAGCGTTATAAGTATTGGCAACCTCGTACCAATTCTGGTATTGTTCGTGCAGCGCGACCGATTTGATGTAAGCCGCATTCGCTTTGGGAAATTCGTGCAGACTGTCATAAACCATCGCGATATTGGCGATTGGATAAGCCGCATAACTGTCATAACCGAGCTTGCGATAACCTTTCTCGGCCATTTCTGAATAGCGCAGTGATTCTTTATACCTTTTGAAGTTGATTAGCAGCGAACCAAGGTTTCCGGAAGCAATAGTTATCCCGAAATCAGCTTTCGCCTCTACATACAAATCATATGATTTTTGGTAATATTTAAGCGCTTTTGTGTATTCTTTCTGGGTTTTGTAAATGATGCCGATATTGGTGTAAGTCATCGCCAGCTTTTCGATATCCTTCTTTTTATCGTAATAAGTCAGCGCCTTAAAGTAATTCTGAAGCGCAGCATCAAACTGCCCTTTCATATCGTGGGTAATACCGATATTGTTGTAAGAATCGGCAATACCGACTGAGTCTTTTAATTTTTTCCGAACGGAAAGTGATTTGGTGTTGTATGTTAAGGCAGAATCAAGTTCGCTGCTGTTCTGGTAAGTCGTCGCGAGCGAATTGTATGCAACCGCAAGAAAGTGTCGTTCTTAACCGAACGTGCGTTGGTCAGGCATTCCTTCGCATAATAAAGCGCCTTATCCGGATTGTCTTTGCTGTACTCTTCGCAGAGCAGCATCAGGGTTTGGAATCTTCCTTTTTCGGACAGCTTTTTTTTGAGTTGCCCTTGCAGGCTGTCAATTACGGGATTCTTTTGCGAGAAGGCAAATAAAGTCGAAAACACAAAAATCAATACGTATAACTGCTTCATAATTGTACACTTGAATTATAAAAGTAGTTAAATAATGTATTCATCCGATCTTGTAAGTTTATTCCAGTAGATTATTTTTTTTCAGTATTTCAAAAAAGTCGAATTGCAGTGCTACAATATCGCGGCTGAGCTTGGAATTGGAATTCCTGATTGCTTCTTTCAATTCGTCTGCGAGTTTTATTTTTTCGTGCTGTTCCTTCTGGTCGTTGAGCAATTCGATGATCACCGATTGCAGCGACGCAACTTTGCCGGCATGCATCGCCGTAACCTTCCTCTTGTTTACCAGCAGGTAAGCAATGACGGCAGAATTAGCGATAATGATCAGGCAAAGTATAAGAATCATAGTAGATTTGGCAAATTCCCTTTAAATTGGGAAAAGTCCTTTCCAGATTTTTGAAAATGAAGTTTCGCGGAATCATTTTCTTTCTGGAAAGGACGGTAATTAATAAACCCCAAACAAAATTGGTTTTTCCTGCAGTAATACTGCAATTTTTTTATTCCTTAGTTCTGGAAGTTGATGTTGAATCCACCGTTAGTGATTTCTTTAACGTCGCTTTGGTCGCTTTGGTTTTTAGAAGTAAAGTGGAAATTTCCAACGATTTTGGTGTCAGTGATTTCAGTAATTGTTACAGATCCTGCAACGCCACCGCCATCCCACGGAGCAGCATAAATTTTTGTTGCCATTGGGTTGCTCAGGTTTACTTCAGTATAACTTGCAACGATTGCGATCAGGTTATCTCCCCCGATTTCATAAGTTCCTGTAGTTGCACCAATGCCGTTCATTACTATGTTTAGGTTTTTTCCTCCTGAATTGGTTCCGGAAAGTGAAATTGTGAACGCATTGCCATTCGCTACTTTAACTGCAGTTGTTGCTGCCGCCATAGATGTAAATCCTGAACCGCCGATTTTAGCAGTAATTGTGCCGTTTGCTGCCGTTCCGCCGCCGCCATCATCGTCACTGCCGCTGCAAGAGATTACCATAAATGCCAGAGCTAAAAAGCTCATTCTTGTAATTGAGAGAATTGTTTTCATGTTTATTAAATTTTTGTTAGTTTAACTTGGGTTCAAAATTGCGATTATCAGTCAGGCGAATCAATACGACAAATGCCCTATTTTTTAGATTATTTTGTTGTTTTTGGCCTTTTGGATGGCTTCGAGCTTGTTGTGCACCTGAAGTTTAGCGTAAATATTCTCTACGTGTTTGCGCACCGTTCCAAGTGAAAGAATAAGATTGTCGGCGATGTTGTTGTATTTCAAACCTTTGCTGAGTTGCTCGAGCACTTCGATTTCGCGCGTGGTGAGTTTTACCTCATCATTGCAACCGGGATGATCAATTTGGATAGGATTTCGGAAAAGTTTTAACGTTTTGAGCGCAATTGAAGGTGTCATTGTCGCGCCACCGTTGAGCGTTTCAATAATCCCCTGGTTCAAGTCTTTCGGATTGACGTCTTTCAGCAGATAACCATCGGCTCCCGCCTTAATCGATTTAAATATATTCTCATCATTATCAAAAATCGTAAGCATGATGATTTTGATGTGCGGATATCTCGATTTGACGATTCCGGTGGCTTCAATGCCATTCATCTTTGGCATTTCAATATCCATCAGAATAAGGTCGATGTTGTGGTTGAGCTCGAGCTTGTCAATCAGGTCTAAACCGTCATTCGCGGTATATTTGCAGGACAGGTTTTCAAAAAAAGAAAGTTTTTCGGCTACGGCCTTCTGCAAAAAAACATTATCGTCAACGATTACAACTTTGGTCATGACTATTGGTTTGGTGTGTTAGTCTGACAAATGTGGTGATATCATTGGCACGAAAAAATACGGCATATTACGTATTTTAACAAAAAACGACGAAGTTGAGTCTTTTTACAGATTTGAAGTTGGATTTGTTTTTGGTTCCGGAAGTACAATTTTGATGGTAGTTCCTTTACCAATTTCAGAAGAATAAGAGAATTTTCCGCGGATGCCTTCGATGCGTTTTTTCATATTTTGAAGGCCGTTCCCTTTTTCAGTCGTTACTATGTCGAAACCTTGTCCGTCATCGGAAATATAAATTTCAATCGTATTGTCAACGTGTTTGGTGTGGATTGAAATGTTACCCGCATGTGCATATTTAATGGAATTATTCACCGCTTCCTGAATCGCCCGGTAAATGTTCATGCCGACAATCGACGTCATTTTGAGGTTTTGAAAATCCTTGTCGATGTCAAAACTAAAGCTGATTTCCTCTTTGGCGATTTTGGCTTTTTCGATAAAATTCAGCACGCGGTTCTTGAGATCGGTAAACGTAATCGCATTATTGTTCATCGCCCAGATCGTGTCGCGCAGTTCAACAATGGTAGATTGCGCAAAATCGCTGATTGTTTTTAGTTTGTTGTCGAGCTTGCTGTTTTCGGTATTAAATCCGAATTTGAGATTATCCACAGACGAAATGATAAAAGTCAATTGCGCGCCAATATTGTCGTGCAAATCGCGCGAAATCGCCAATCGTTGTTCCTGTAATTTATTCTGGGTTTCAATTTGTGTAATGGCAGATTTGAGTTCAAATTCCTGTTCCTGCTGTTTGTTTTTCAATTTCTGCTGGCGGAAAACCAGATAACCGATCAGCGCAATAAAAAAAGCAAAAACGCCAATGATTATCAGTAAAAATCGCGATTGGCGCACCTGGATGTCTTTCTGCAGCAACTGGTTTTTGTTCTCTGCGAGTTGCTTTTCCTTTTATTGGTTTCAAACTCCACTTCCAATTCGGCGATTTTGGTGTTGGTGTCTTTGTTTAATAAACTGTCTTTAAACTGCGCATAAAGCTTATAATTCCGGAAAGCTTCATTGCCATTACCCAATAATTCATATTGTTCCGACAGCATTTTATGGCTGTTGACCATCAGGTTGATATAACTGAATTGTGTTGCGATATCCAAAGCTTTTTTATACCAAACGATGGCTTCGTTGTGGTTTTGCTGCATCGCATACAAATCGCCAAGACTGGTATAGGTTTCTGCGATTCCGATGTGCGCATTGAGTGATTGCCGGATTTTCAATACTTTTTCATAAATGGGTTTTGCCGCGGCATATTGTTCCCGCATCAGGTAAATTCCCGCAATATTATTAAGGCTGTAAGGAATACCAAGGCTGTCTTTTCCGGCTTCTTTCATAGAAAGCGCTTTGTTGTAGAAAAATAACGCGCTGTCCAACTGGTTTTGCATTTCCTTCAGTACACCGTAATTATCATAGATTTTCATCAGCGCGACATTGAATTTTCGCTTTTCAGAAATACGCATTCCGACCAACATGTATTCCTGCGCTTTTGCCATGTTGCGGCGTTTCATCATATAACCAAGCTCGCCATATTGACCCGCCAGTTTTTCCTGCTGGTTGGTTTGCTCGTAAATTTTTATGGCTTTCAGCGAATATGCAACGTTCTCGTCATATTTTCCCAGATAGTAATAAACAAGGCTCAGGTTGCTGTAACTGTCTGCCAGTTCGGATTTATAATTTATCTTTTGCGCATCGCCGGCATTTTTGAGGAAAACGGATGTCAGGCTTGCCGCTTTTGCAATCTTCACCTCAAACGGAATCCCGTTAACAGAATCAATGGCTGTTTTTGTCTGCGACCACGAAAGGTGCACGAGCAACATTACGAAAAATAAAACAGCTGATTTTTTCATCTTTTAATCTGTATTGATCTTTTCAGGAACGGCAATATCGATTTTGGTCCCGCTGCTGTCAGATTGAAGCGAAAATACTCCGCCGATATCTTCAATTCTCTTTTCATATTGAGCAATCCATTGCCGCCGCCATTGTTTTCAAGGTCGAAACCACTGCCATTGTCGGTAATTTCTATTTCTATTTTGGCATTATTACGCCTTACTTCTATCGAAATTTCACTGGCACGCGCATATTTGATGCTGTTATTGACTGCTTCCTGAATGGTTCGGTAAATATTGATTCCTTGTATGGAACTCAGTTTGATATCGCCAAGATTTTCAGCAATATTGAATTTAAAATGGATGTCTTCTTTCGCGATTTTGGCTTTTTCGATGAAATTGAAAATACGCGCCCTCAAATCCTCAAAAGAAATCTCGTTATTATTCATCGCCCAAATCGTATCGCGAAGCTCGATGATTGTCGATTTCGTAAAATCGCTGATTTTGTCAAGCCGGTTGCCAAGTTTTGTATCTTCATCTACATTAAAGCCATATTTTACGGTATCTACAGAAGATATTATAAAAGTAAGCTGCGCACCAATATTGTCGTGCAAATCCCGTGAAATGCTGAGTCGTTGCTGCTGAAGTTTATTCTGTGTCTCGATTTGTGAGATTGCAGTTTTCAATTGAAATTCCTGTTCGCGCTGGTTGTTCCTGAGCCTTTGCTGGCGCTGGATCATAAAACCGACTACGCCTAAAAATAAAATCAAAAGTGAAAGCATCACGATGGTTGTGGTTTTTTGCTTGGAATCGGCTTCATTCTCGAGCAGCTGCACCTTATTTTCTGCGAGTTGTTTTTCTTTTTCTGGGTATCGTAAACGATTTTATATTCTGCGAGCGAAGCGACTTTCTTTTCGTCAATCAGCAATTTCCATTCGTCATGAAACATCCTGTAGGCGTTGAATGCTTTTTGAAATTCGCCTTGCGATTGATAAATATCGGCTAGAATGTCATACGATTTGGCAAGGTTATGCCGGTTTTTTATCTGCTTGAGTAAATCGATGCTTTTAAAAATCTGCTCTTCGGCGGTCTTGTATTCTTTAGTAAACATTGACAGGTAAGCCAAATTGCTGTAGGAATCTGCGATTTGCTTTTTATTGCCGCTGGCGATATCAATTTTCAGGCATTCATTGAAATAATATTTCGCACTGTCAAGCGAATTGGTATACATATAACAATGCGCTTTGTTATCGAAGAATGGCGATTTTAACCGAGGCGAATTGATTTCATTTGTGATTTTGATGCATTCCTCATCGATTTTGAGAGCGGCTTTAAAATCACCTGACATACCTAGAACGTTGGCGAGGCTGTGTGCAGCGTACAAATAAATATGATTGGTCTTATTATTTTCGAGCGTTTTTAAAGCGATTTTGAGGTTGTCTATGGCCCATCCATGTCACTTCGCTGTTGAAAAACTTCACCGATATGGGCATGTGCGTCGGCAATCCCGATGCGGTCATTTATTTTTTCGTAAATTTTTAATGACTTATAGTAATTCCCGAGCGCCTTTGGGTATTCACCTGTATTTTTATAATAATTTCCTATCCCCAGCAGGCATACGGCTTTGAGCGTATCGGTTTTGGTGTTTTTGACGAGTTGGTAGGCCTTCTCAAAATCTTTGAGCGCCAGTTCGTATGAAGAGGCATATCCATGTGCCGTCCCGCTCATGATTGCGGCCAGAGCTTTGTATTCGTTTGATTCATTAACCGCTGCTTTTTTCATTTTTACGGCGTATGATGTCAGCGAATCCGTTTCCACATTCGAAGCGTCATAACGGTATTTGTACCAGTTGAGGATTTGTTGCTCATTCTGTCCTGAAACTGCGGTTTTGGGCTGTACTTTTTCCTTTTCACACGAAGAAAACAGGAGCAGCAGGGCAAACATTGCTAAAGCATTTTTCATAAGTAATTTGGCATTTAAATACGCCGTCAATTTAACGATATTTAAATTATAAAAGAAAAAAAGCATTATTTGTTGAGCAGGTTGTTGCGCGATAAGATTTCAAACATCTCGTGGTTCAGGTCGAAAATATCATTGCTGAGTGCCGTATTGACCGATTTGATTTTCTCGCGCATATCGTCAGAAAGCTGCAGCTGATTGTTTTGTATCGCGTGCTGTTTGTTAATCTGGAGGATGAAATCTTCGAGTGTTTTTATCCTCGAGTTGAATTTTCGGCGATCCATATAAAACCTGTAGTTCAGGTAAAAAATAACTCCGGTAAGCAATAGCGATAAAAAAATCAGGAAATTAAGCATGGCTCAGACATTTAGTGGATGTAATGTAAGATTCAAATTTGGCTTAAAAAATGAAGGGAACAAATACGCTGTTTTTCGTATTTTGAGAAAGTCGGGAAGATTGGAAGACAGTGAGACCGCAGGATTTTTACACCGAATCTTATATTCTCAAAATCCCAAAGCCTAAAAAAAGGCCACAGAATAAATCTGCAGCCCTTTCCAACTACCAAAACTTATTAGATTTTGATTTCTTCTTAGTTCGCGAAAGTTCCTCTGAAAGAACCATTGGTAACCACTTTCTGTGAACTGCAGTCATTTTCTTTTTTACCTGTAAAACTGAAAGTACCTTCGATTTTGGTATCGCTCAATGAAGTTACAGTCACAGTTCCTGTCGCACCATCGCAATTGTCAGTATCCCATTCAGTGTTATTGTTGCTGCCACCGCCATTGGTATTGATGGTGTAAGCCAAAATACTTTGTGAGGTCGGGCTGATCTGGTAGGTTTGTCCGGCTGCAACCTGCCCGATAAGGATAACCTGCATTCCGTTAAATTCCATATCGCCAACTGCCGAAGCATCTGTGCAGGAAATGGCAATTAACTGTTGGTCTCCGCTTCCTTGCTTGGTTGCGATACCGGCAGATTGTCCGTTGAATGAAGTAGTTTTAAACTGAACGCCGTCAACCTTTGCATTGATGTAAGTCGCCAAAGAGCTTCCGCTACCGCCGTCATCGTCACTGCCGCTACAAGCTGATAATACTAATGCCATGGCTGCGAAAGCCACAAATCCGAATTTTTTTAAATTTTTCATGTTTTTAAATGTTTGAAGTTATAGGGCAAACCTATGGCGAATTCAAACATCAGGAAATACGGCATTATTCGTATTTATCAGTTTTGCGTAGAAATTATCAAATAAAATATTTTAAAAAGCCTTTAGAAATAACGTTTTTTTAAAAAAAGAATTATTTCTTCAAAATGCAATCTGCGGGTATTTTTCCTGAATCGCATTAATTTTCTGTTGCAGTTTCGACAAAAATTGTTGGTGCTGTTCTGTTTCCGGATTGAAAGGGCGATGGAGTAATGATTTTTGGACGGCATCTATCTCGGTCGAAAAAGCCAGCGCTTCCGAAGTAAGATAATTTTCCGAAAACCTTTGCCAGATATAATCAATTGCTGTCTGGTTCGGATGCAGCATGTCTTCGGCATAAAAACGGTAATCGCGCAGTTCATCCATCATGATTTCGTAAGACGGAAAATAGTCAATTTCATCCAATACTTGCCGCGCTTGGTGAACGGCCGTAATCAGGTTGGATTTGCTCCATTGGTTTTCCGTAAAACCATCTTTGATGTGACGCACCGGTGAAACTGTAAAAATAAATCGGCAATTCGAGTTTACAGACTTTACCTTTGCTGTGATATTGACAAGACTATTTTTGATGGTTTCAGGCGAAAGCAATTCTTTGGAAAATTGCTGTTGCGGCACCTTATGGCAATTCGCAACCAGATTTTGGGAATCGATTTTACGATAAGTCCACGCCGTTCCAAGTGTAATGACAATATGAGTAGATTCGGTTATTTGTTGCTTCGCTGCCTGGATTATACGGTTGAGGTTTTCCAGAAGCGACTCTTTTCCGGATGACTGATTTCCGAATGTGCATCGAAGCAATGCCATAATTCGTTGTGAAAAAGATGTCATCTGCGCCGAATTCTTTTCCCGAAAGGGCAAAATCAATCAACTTTTCAATCGCAATCGGGTGGAATAAAATCCCAAAAGGATTGGTCACATTCTGTAATTTAAAATACCGGAATTTCTCGCCGATATTCACCGCAAAACAAGAACCCAAAGACACCACTTTTGAATCATAGCCAATCGGATTGCTACTTCTTGAAATGGGTATTTGGGTTCTGAATTGCATGAAAGTTCGTTTGCACAAACTTACTGATTTTAATAGAAATATTTGGTGGTGTACGTTTCGCCTTCTTCAGTTTCTGTTTCTGTTACCGGAAAATCATGGGAATTGTATGTAAAAGTGCTTGAGTTGTAAAGTGTCCCGTTATATCGTTCCTCAACAATATTATTCATATAATTTAAATTTTGACCGGCTGCAAAAGCGATTTTACCATATCCGGTAATGTTCATGAACGGGTTGTTCTTGCTGTCAAAAACATAAGTTGTAGTTGTGGTTGGCAAATCGGGATCAGTGCTGTATTGCTCTAATTTGTCGGCGTAGATTCTTCCTGAAAACTCAAAGGTATCCTGCGCATTCGCATCGCCGTAAAAACGATCAAAAGAAATTGTGCCGTCGCTGTTGTGCGTATATTCAAATTTTTCGCCGTAACCGTCTTCAAATTCGATATCAGTATAAGTTGTGAGTTGCCCCTGCGCATTGTATTCGAAAGTTTCGCGTTCAACAACCTGATTGCCGAAGAAAGACTCCCATTTCGTAATCAAATCGCCAGTGTAGGTAACAACGGTGTGTGTTCCATCGGAATCAACCGTTCCCGTAATTTTATGGTCATTGTACGAAATTTTCGAAGTAATAGTTGTTTCACCGTCGTTAAATACGATTTTTTTAATCAGGAAATCTTCAGTTGCGGAAGGCCCGTCATCATTGTTGCCGGTACATGATGATACAATGGCTGCGAAGCTGAACAGGTAAAGTAATTTTTTCATTTTGTTTCAGTTATGGTTTTAAGTGAGGCGAAAATAGCAATTATTTTGAATCTTCAGCAAAGTGCAAAAAAATAAAATCCCACATTTACGATTGCCGCAGATATGGGATTTTAAAAATTTATAAAATTTGATTTTGCGTCGGTTATTTTACGAAATCAATTGCTTTTTCCAATGCTTCAGGAATTCCGTCAACATCTTTTCCGCCTGCGGTTGCGAAGAATGGCTGTCCGCCGCCGCCGCCCTGGATGAATTTTCCGAGTTCTCTTACGACAGTCCCTGCATTCAAGCCTTTTGATGCCACTATTTCCTTTGAAATATAACACGTCAACATTGGTTTTTCATCGGTTGAAGTGGCGAAAACAATAAATAAATTATCACCCAAAGTGCCGAGTTCATAAGCTAAATCTTTAGCGCCCGTCGCATCTAAATCAACTTCTGTGGCGAGAAATTTTACGCCGTTGATTTCCTGTAACTGAGAGGCGAATTCACCTTTCATATTTTTAGCTTTCTCTTTGAGCAATTGTTCGATTTGCTTTTTGAGTTTCGTATTTTCATCTTGTAATGAATTCACAGCTTTCACAGCATCCTGCGGGTTTTCGAGGGTTTCCTTGATTTCACCAAGCGTTTTTTCCTGCTGGTTGAAATAATTCTTCACCGCGTCATTCGTAATGGCTTCAATCCTGCGGATTCCGGCAGCAACGGCACCTTCGCTTAAAATCTTGAAATGCCAGATTTCGGCGGTATTTTTTACGTGTGTCCCGCCGCAAAGTTCAATGCTTTCACCAAAACGGATAGCGCGAACCGAATCGCCGTATTTTTCACCGAATAAAGCCATTGCGCCTTCGTCAATTGCTTGCTGCATCGGGATATTTCTTCTCTCTACCAAAGGCAGGTGTTCCTGGATTTTTGCATTTACGAAAGTTTCAACCTGCTTTAATTCCTCATCCGTAACTTTCGCGAAATGCGAAAAGTCGAAACGCAGATAATTTGGCGAAACGAGCGAGCCTTTTTGTTCAACATGTGTACCCAGAATACTTCTTAAAGCCTGGTGCAACAAGTGCGTTGCGGTGTGATTGCTTTGCGAATGCGCTCTTGTCTCTGAATTCACTTTTGCGATAAAGCTGCCATTTAAATTCTCAGGCAATTGTTTTGCAAAATGTAAAATCAGGTTATTTTCTTTTTTTGTATCGGTGATTTCGATGGTTTCGTTAGCAGATGTGAGAATGCCGCGGTCGCCAACCTGCCCTCCTCCTTCCGGATAAAATGGCGTTGCATTCAATACAATCTGGAATAAAACACCGTCTTTTTTACTGTCGATTCTTCTGTAGCGCGTGATTCTGACTTCGTTTTCGAGTTGGTCGTAACCTACGAAAGATTCGGTGTTCCCTTCGACTAAAATCGTCCAGTCATCGGTTGAAACTTCTGATGCGGCACGCGAACGGGTTTTTTCGAGCAGACATTGCCTTATCAAAATCTTCTTCATTGAACGACATGCCTTTTTCCTTCAGAATCAGCGCCGTCAAATCTTTTGGAAAGCCGAATGTATCGTACAATTCGAATGCTTTTTCGCCTGAAACTGCTGTTCCTGAAGTTTGCGAAACGACATTTTCAAGCAGTTGTAATCCCTGCTCTAAAGTTCTTAAAAATGATGTTTCTTCCTCACGGATGACATTCGTAACCAACGATTGCTGCTGACGGATTTCCGGGAAGAAATCGCCCATTTGCTTCGCTAAAACATCAACCAATTCAAAAATGAATGGTTCTTTTTTATCCAAGAAGGTAAATCCGTAACGGATCGCACGGCGTAAAATCCTTCTGATTACATAACCGGCACCCGTATTCGACGGCAATTGTCCATCTGCAATTGCAAAAGCAACCGCACGCACGTGGTCAACGATAACACGGATCGCTATATTGATTTTTTCTTCTGCTTCTGACGCTTTTCCGGGCGTATATTTCGTTCCCGTAATCGCTTCTACTTTCGCGATAAGCGGTGTAAAACATCGGTGTCGTAATTTGATTTTGTGTGCTGCAAAACCATGCAAAGGCGCTCGAAACCCATTCCTGTATCAACGTGCTGTGCCGGTAATTTTTCGAGTGAACCGTCGGCTTTGCGGTTGAATTCCATGAAAACGTTGTTCCAGATTTCAACGACTTGCGGGTGGTCGTTATTCACTAAATCCTTCCCTGAAATTTGTGCTTTTTCTTCCGCAGAGCGGATATCCACGTGGATTTCAGAACAAGGGCAGCGCGCAAGTCGTCGCCCATTTCCCAAAAATTGTCTTTTTTGTTGCCGAGTAAAATGCGGTCTTCTGAAATTAAACTTTTCCAGATATCGTATGCTTCCTGGTCGAACGGCACGTTTTCTTCTTCGCTGCCTTCAAAAACGGTTACATATAAAATATCCTTATCGATTTTGTAGACTTCCGTCAATAATTCCCATGCCCAGTTGATGGCTTCTTTCTTAAAATAATCGCCGAAAGACCAGTTGCCGAGCATTTCGAACATTGTGTGGTGGTAGGTATCAAAACCAACATCTTCAAGGTCATTGTGTTTTCCTGAAACGCGAAGGCATTTTTGCGTATCGGCAATACGTTTACTTTTCGGCGTTCCGTTACCGAGGAAAAATTCCTTGAACTGCGCCATTCCCGAATTGTTGAACATCAGCGTCGGATCGTCTTTTAAAACGATTGGCGCAGACGGCACGATCAGGTGGCCTTTGCTTTCAAAGAATTCTAAAAACTGCTTGCGGATGTCTTGCGATTTCATGTAGTAAAGTTTAAAGTCGAAAGTCGAAAGTCGAAAGTTGCCTGTTTTGCGCAGAAGTTCCCCAACTCAAACCCCGATATTTTAATTTGTTTCCGTAAATTGAAACATTTTATAATTTTGTTCGTATAACCAATGATTGCTTTTAAAGCAGGCACAAAAATAGGACTTTTTAAAATATGTCTAAAGTAAAATATTACTACGATTCTGAAAATCTGGCATACCGGAAAATTACGGTAAAAAAAAGAAAGCGATTTGGTTATATCGCTTTGTTTTTGCTGGCTTCGGCGTTGTTCGGAACTTTGAGTTTCATCGTTTTGCTCAACACGCCATTTTTTGAAACACCGAAAGACCGTTTGCAGGCGCGTGAAATCGACAATTTGCAATACCGTTACAATCTCCTCAATAAAATGGACCAGATTGATGAAGTAATGGCGAATCTCGAAGAGCGAGACAACGATCTATACCGCGTATATTTCAACACATCGGCAATTCCGATGAACAGCGAAAAGCCGGATTTGGCGGCGTCAACCGATATAAGGAACTCGAAGGTTACAACAATTCTGAACTCGTCATCAACACTTCAAAACGCGTTGATGTACTTTCGAAAGAACTCGTCGTACAATCCAAATCGCTTGACGAAATCATGAAACTGGCGAAGGAGAAAGCGAAATTGTTATTGGCGATTCCGGCTATTCAGCCTGTAAGAAATGAAAACCTCAAAGCGATGGCTTCGGGATTCGGTTACAGAAGCGACCCATTTACCAAAATCAGGAAATTTCACGCCGGAATGGATTTTACCGCAAAGACCGGGACTCCGATTTCGCAACCGGAGATGGCGTTGTAGAACGCGCAGATAACACCGCGTCAGGTTACGGCAATCACATCGTCATCAGGCATGGCTTTGGCTATGAGACTTTGTACGGACATTTGAGCAAATACAAAGTGCGCGCCGGAGAAAGCGTCAAACGTGGCGACATCATCGGCTATGTGGGCAGCACCGGAAGATCCGAGGCACCGCATTTGCATTATGAAGTGCACAAAAACGGCGAAGTCGTGAACCCATTGAACTTTTATTACGGAAATATTTCGGCGGCAGAATACATTGCCATCTCTAAATTAGCTCACCAGGAAAACCAAGCACTCGACTAATGCAAATCAACCTTTCACCTGACAAAAGATATTACAGCATTGGCGAACTGGCCAAGGCTTTCGACGTAAATGCCTCATTGATCCGTTTCTGGGACAAGGAATTCGACATCCTGAAACCTAAGAAAAACGCCAAAGGCAACAGGATGTTCACACCTGAAGATGTCAAAAATCTGCAACTGATTTACCATTTGGTAAAAGAACGCGGCTTTACACTCGAAGGCGCAAAAACGCATTTGAAGGAAGGCCAGAAAAAAACACTTGATAAATTCGAAATTATCAGCAAGCTCGAAGGTATTAAAGTACAACTGACTAACATTAAAAATCAGCTGTAAAACTCAATATCAAAAATTCAATTTCAAATATTAAAAACAACCAGTAAATTAAATAAAATCATGAGAAAATTTTTGCCTTGGATTATCGTTGGAGGAATCGTATTAATCCTCGTTTTTTGGGTTATCAGTGTAAAAAACACAGCGTTGCAATACAGTCAGGCGACAGGAAAAGAATGGGGAAATGTTGATGCCGCTTACCAACGACGCAACGACCTCATCGGCAATCTTGTAAATACCGTAAAAGGAGCTGCCGATTTTGAAAAATCTACTTTAACCGCAGTAATCGAAGCGCGTTCTAAAGCGACTTCTGTAACGGTTGACCCAACTAACATTACTCCTGAACAACTGGCACAATACAGCCAGGCACAAAGCGGCGTTACAAGTTCATTGGGAAGGCTTTTAGTCACTGTAGAAAAATATCCTGAATTAAAAGCCAACTCTAATTTCCTGAAATTGCAGGACGAATTGGCCAGTACGGAAAACCAGATTCTTACCGCAAGAACGAGATTCAACGAGTCGGTTGAAGCTTACAACGGCTATGTTCTTAAAACTCCAAATAATCTTGTCTTGGGAAGCTATAAAGAAAAGGCGTTTTTCAAATCTGTTGAAGGTGCCGACAAACCGGTAGAAGTAAAATTCTAAACGATGTCTGAAAACAAATTTCTGACAGAAACCGAAGAATCGGAAATCGTAGCGGCCATTCGTCTTGCTGAAAAAGAAACTTCAGGCGAAATTCGCGTACACATCGAAAAAACCACTTCGATGGACACTTTTGAACGCGCCAAAGAAGTTTTCAGCTTATTGAAGATGGATGAAACTGCACTCAAAAACGGTGTTCTGATTTATCTCGCTGTGGATGACAAAGCATTCGTAGTTTGTGGCGATAAAGGCATTGACGATATTGTAGGTGATGATTTTTGGGACACAACCAAAGAAGTCATGGCCGGGCATTTTAAAAACGGTGATTTCAAGCAAGGTCTTATCGAAGGAATTGCACGTGCCGGTAAAGAATTGCAACGCTATTTTCCTTGTGAGGATGACGATCAGGATGAATTGTCTAACGAAATATCCAGAGGAGAATGATACAAAAACTAAAATATCTGTTGCTGACATTCCTTGTCAGTGCCATTTTTACTCAGGTTGCTCAGGCGCAATTCCAGATTCCTGAAATACCAAAACTACAGACAAGTCTTTATGATTATGCCAATCTGCTAAACGCTGACGAAAAAACAGCTTTGGAAGAAAAGCTGATTCGTTATTCTGATTCAACTACCACGCAAATTGTCGTTATTACTATCGATGACCTCAAAGGCGAAAACATAGATCAGCTTGCAACGAACTGGGGACAAAAATGGGGAATTGGTCAAAAGAATGAAGACAATGGTGTTTTCATACTCGTAGCCAAAAATGACAGAAAAATCGCTCTTCATCCCGGTTATGGTGCAGAGGAAAGACTTACTGCCGGTATTTGTGGTGAAATTATACGAAATACGATTACGCCAGAATTCAAGGCAGGAAGTTATTACAACGGATTGAACAAAGGCGCTGATGCAATTTTTGATGCACTTAAAGGAAAATATAAAGGCGAAAGAAAAAGTGATTCAGGCGGAAAATTCCCGTTTGCGATTTTAATCTTTATCGCGATCATCATTTTTGCAATCATCAGTCGCAACAGACGTGGCGGTGGCGGACGCGGAAATAGTTTCGGAGGGGGAGGTGATTTCCTTACCGGAATGATAATCGGTAGTCTGAAGCAGCCGTGGTTCAGGAGGTTTCGGTGGCGGATTTGGCGGTGGCTCTTCAGGAGGTGGAGGTTTCGGCGGCGGATTTGGCGGCGGAGGTTTTTCCGGCGGCGGTTCGAGCGGAAGCTGGTGATTCAGTGTTCAGTGTTTAATGTTTAATGTTCTAAATAAAAACAACAAAGCCGGAAGTAATATTGCTTCCGGCTTTTCTTTTATAAATTATTTTGAAGGCTGGTTACGGCGCCCTGTCCGATGACTGAGCACTGATTACCGAACACTACTCCTCCCCCATTTCCCAAGGGTTTTTCTTCTTCCCGCCGAATTTTTCAATTTTATACGAAAGCGAAAACATCACATAGCGTTTTAAAACGGTGTTCTGCATATCAGTAATCGCTTCCGGAGAAATGCTGCGTGTGGCATTGGTATTCTGGTTTAATATATCGTAAACCTTCACTTTTGCGAGCAATTTATCTTTGAAGAAGTTATAACCCAGACTTGCATTCAGCAGGTAAAAATCTTTCTTAAATCCGTCCGCAATGTTCGAATTGTAGGTATATCCGAAGTCATTCCCGAATACCACATGGTTCCATTTCACAGTCGTTTCTGCCTTAACAACATGCCTGAAAGTTGAAGATTTATCGATTGAATAATTAGAAAAATGCGTAATGTTATACGTATAATTATAAGATGGCTGAAATGTCAGAATCTCGCCATACTCATATGTAAGATGTGCATTCGGCTCAAAATAAAAGCTCTTTGACTGGAATAAGCTATTGTTGGTAAGGCCTTTACTCAACGTATAACCATCATTCATACCAAAATCATAAGTGAATTTATGCTGCTCTTTCTTGATTGATTTACTAAGGTTGAAACCTAAAAACACATTGAACGTATTGTCAATGTTTTTATAAGTCATCACGTTGACAAGGTTTTGCTCATCGAGTTTACTCGCCATGATGATTTCCTGCTCCTGAAAATTAGCACCTCCGTAAAAATAAGAACCCGATTTTGTCGCCCAGTCATAGTTGTTATAATTGAGGTAAATATTGTGCCTCTTCGCGGGTTTTAAATCTGCACTCCCTAAAATCTGTGACAATGGCTGCGTCTTATCAACAATAAAAAGTTGTTCAACGCTCGGCAATTCCACATCATAGTTATAATAAACATACGCCGATTTAGATTTGTCGATATTGTAATTCAACCATCCGTCTGCATCAGCATAAACATAATTTTTGTCCATCGCCGTTGTATTGCCTTTATAAAGTTGGCTTGTTTTATAAGTCGTAAAAACCGAACCAAGCGTCATTCCGAAACTATATTTTTTCTTCCTCAATGTCAACCCGACTGAAGGCGTGATATTTGTCGACTTCCCATTCAACCCATACGACAGCGTATCGACATAAGTCGTATACTGATTGGTCAAACCATCGCGATTGAACGTATTTTTGTCGACGCTGTTTTTCTTCCAGTTGAATGCCGTCCTGATAGTCACACTTAATGAATCGGTAATCGGTTCAGAGTAGCCGATGCGGCTGTAATATTCATCATGCTTCGTAGCGTCATTAGCCCGCTGGTGGCGAAAATCATCGTCTTTATCCGGATCCTGAAAATAAAATGTCTCAGAATTAATCGTCGAATTAGCATCAGATTTCTTGTTGGTATTGTTAAAAGCAACACCTAAGCTTCTGCCTTTTTTCTTGAATTTTCGGTTCAGGTACATCTCATTTTCAAAACTCTCCGAGTTATTATTCGAATCATTATCGCCGCTGCTTCGGTACACAAGCCCTATGTCATTTGTCGCCGAGCTTGCCGATACACTTTTACTTTGCGCCCTGTTCTTCAATAATTTCGGACGAATGGACAAAGTCGTCAGTGAATCTATTTTATATTGAATATCAAAATTCAGGTTATGCCCGTCGCTGAACCTATCGGAATTACCTTCTGATTCCGATATATAAGATTTAGCAGGTTCTGTTGCTGTTGCAGCAATAAACCTTTGCGTCCGGTTTTTAAAAACGTTGCTGGTTTTGGCATTCGTATAAAAATAACTGCCGCTCGTCTCGATTTTCTTGAGATAGGTGTCTGCGTAATTCAGTCCGACGATACTCGAAAGCGTAATCCCGTTTCCGGAGCCGAATTGCTGCCCGTCAATACTAAAACTGCCGTCGTTGCTCATGTATACGTTCCTTCCGCCACCCATGGAATCAAAAATCTCATCCATCGAAAAGCCGATCGAATTCACATTATTGGAACCGCCGAGAAAACTGAATTTCTGCTCATCTTTAAAATAATTGATAAGGCCACTGGCTTCGTACCGGTCGTTCGACCCTTTTCCGGCGCCGAATTTCCCGAACAATCCTTTGTTCATGTCTTTCTGGATCGTCAGGTTGATGGTTTTCGTATCGGAACTTGCCGCTTGTCCCGAAAGTTCTTCTTCTTTGGTTTTCGTATCTGTGATCTGAACTTTATCAATGATTTCAGAAGGAAGATTTTGCGTCGCAATTTTGCCATCCTTCCCGAAAAATGGCTTTCCGTTCACGAGAATATTGTTGACTTCCTTTCCGTTGACTTTTATCTTGCCTTCAGGCGAAATTTCAACGCCGGGAAGTTGTTTCAGCAAAGCTTCGACATTGGCATCATCGCGCACTTTAAATGACGATGCGTTGAATTCGAGTGTATCCTGCTTGATGCGAATTGGCGGCGCTTCGCTTTTGACAACAACTTCATTGAGGTCTTTCGCGCTTTCTTTTACGGCAATCGTACCGAAATCTTTATCGGCTAAAAGTTCAGTGATTTCCTGTTTGTAATCCTGGAAACCGACGAACGAAACCTTCAGGAAAACCGGCTGTTTGATTTTTTTCGTTGTAAGCTGGAAAGTGCCATTTTTACCCGAAATCGTATAATCAACAATCGTTGAATCCTTCGAAGAAGTGATGTAAATGGTAGCAGATTCTAAAGGGAGTTTCGAATTTTCCTCGATGATTTTCCCTTTGATGGTAATAGAACTCTGTGCGGATGAAGTAAAGGCGAGGAACAAAAATACAAGGCAGAGATAAATTCTGGTCATAGATTGGTTAGGTTTTAGGTTGTAATTATTAACCGCGAAATAAGTGATTTAGTATTTAATGAAATAATTTCTTACAGAAAGATTAACAAATTGATTTTTGCAAAAAAAAGTCGTTGCTTTTTTGTATGGAATTTGGGTTCAGGGTAAAGGGGCAGGGTTCAAGAATGTAGTTTTCCTGAACCCTATGCCTTTTACCCTAAACCAAAACCTATTTTTTTATAACCCGAACAGGTTTAACAGAAGTATTAATTAAAAGATAGCTTCCTTTCGCCAATCCATCCGGCAATTCAGAAAAACCATCAGATAACTGTATTTTTTGTACGGTTTGCCCAAGCATATCCACAATTTGAAATTGTGTTGCAGTTGGAATTCCTTCAACAAATAATTTCCCTGAAACGCTCTGCATAATTTTCGGTGTAATGACTATCGGATTTTCAACTGACAGATTCTCTTCTGCAAAAAGCCATTGGTATAAAGCGCCAAATTCGCCGCGCCAATAACTTTCGGTATGTGTGCCGTAGGTGTCGAATTTCGTATGGGCATTCGATGCAGCCAATCCATCAGCGAGTAAATCATCACGCACTGAATTGATATCAGGAACCATATCTGAATCTTCATTCGTGCCTGCAACAAAATACATACGATGGTTTTCAAGTGCTGCCACATTCGACAAATAACTTTCCATCGATGACAAAGCAAACCAATAGGCCGGACTCATCGACCCCACTTTCCTGAAAGCTTCCGGATGTTCGCACGCGCCGTAAGTCGCAATCAGCGCGCCCATCGAACTTCCAATCAAAGCATTCATCGAAGCCTCAGGTTTTGTACGATAATTTAAATCGATGTAAGGCTTCAGTGTTTCCGCCAGAAAAATCTGCATAATCATCACCGTCACCGCCGCCGTAATTCGGGTTTATCCATGGTGAATATTCGTTGAGCCTTTCGCCGCCGCCATTGTCGATTCCGACTACAATCGCACCATAATCACCGTTGGCAAATAAGGTATTGAGCGTTTCATCAACCTGCCATTCGCCTGCAAAAGACGTCATATTATCAAATAAATTCTGCCCGTCCTGCATGTACAAAACCGGGTATGTTTTGGTGGTCGAATTATAATCAGGTGGCAAATACAGCCAAATCCTGCGATTACGATCAAGTTGCGGCATATAAAAAGCGCTGTTCAGCATTTGTACATTCGAAGCTGCAGTGCTTGTTCCGGTACCGCCCGTATCTTCCCAGGATTGTATCGTAAGGTTGATGGTTTGCGGCGTTCCTGTGAAAGTAAAAGTACGGTTGGGAAGATAGCCGCCTGTCGCATTGCCTTCAACAGTGCCCCAGCTGCCGCGTGTGAATTTGAATTCTGCCGTGCCGCTGCCTTCGGGAATTACAATTTGTCGGTTGCCGAGTCCATCAGGCTGCAATATATAAGACGTATCTTCCGGATTCCACGAATTGATGCTGCCAGCGATATATACATCTGCACCGACCGGCGTATTCGACGGAATCGAAGTCACCTTAATCGTCACCTGTGCCGAAGTTATTAATGGGAAAAGAAACAAAAAGTATAGTTTTTTCATCTGCTGTTTTTTACAAATGTATTGTTTTTAGGTAAGGAAAGAAATTTTGGTTGTGAAAAGCAAAAACACGAATTAAATCTGTGGAAATTAATGCAATTTGTATTAAACAAAAAAACCGGCAATCAAATTACCGGTTTCTATATGTCAATCTGAAAAACTGATCACCGAACACTGACTGAACACCGATCACTACTTCTCCCGAATATAAATATCAATCGGAACGCCCGAAAAATCCCACTGTTCCCGGATCTTATTTTCAAGGAAACGCTTGTAAGGCTCCTTCACATACTGTGGCAAATTTGCAAAAAACACAAATTGTGGCGTTGGCGTTGGCAATTGCATGCAATATTTAATCTTCACGTATTTTCCTTTGAGCGATGGCGGCGGATAGCCCTCAATCACTTTCAGCATAAAGTCGTTGAATTTTGAAGTCGGAATCCTTTGGCTGCGGCTCTCGAAAACTTTTACGGATGCCTCAAGCGCTTTCAGCAAACGTTGTTTCGTAAGTGCAGAAACGAATAAAATCGGCACATCGGTAAACGGCATCAATTCTTCACGGATTTTATTTTCATAATCGCGCGTCGACATCGTATCTTTTTCCACCAGATCCCATTTATTGACGAGGATAACAACGCCTTTGCGGTTCTTTTCAGCCAGCCAGAAAATACTCTGGTCATGCCCTTCAAAACCACGTGTAGCATCAATCACCAGGATACAAACATCAGCGTGCTCAATAGCACGCACCGAACGCATCACCGAATAAAATTCTAAATCCTCTTTCACTTTTGCCTTACGGCGAATTCCCGCAGTATCAACTAAGTTGAATTCGAAACCAAAACGGTCAAATTTTGTATCGATGGCATCGCGCGTCGTTCCTGCAATATCGGTCACGATATAGCGATCCTGCCCAATCAATGCGTTGATGAAACTCGACTTCCCTGCATTCGGACGGCCTACAACGGCAAAACGCGGCAACTCGACTTCTTCCTGAACAGGTTCCGGCTTTACCGGAAAAGCATCAATCAGCGCATCAAGCAATTCACCTGTTCCACTTCCGGAAATACTTGCGAACGTATAATAATCGCCGAGTCCGAGGTTATAAAATTCAACGGCGTCTTTCTCGCGCATTGCATTGTCTACTTTATTCACGGCCAGTAAAACCGGCTTGGTCACTTTGCGCAGTAATTTTGCCACGGCGTCATCCATCGGCGTGATGCCTTCCTCAACGTCAACGACAAAAATAATCACATCGGCCTCGTCAATGGCGAGCTCGACCTGTTTCCTGATTTCGCCTTCGAAAACGTCTTCCGACCCGCGCACATATCCGCCGTATCGATTACCGAAAACTCTTTCCCATTCCATTCGCTCTTGCCGTAATTGCGGTCACGGGTCACCCCTGAAACCGAATCGACAATCGCTTCCCTTCTTTTGATCAGCCTGTTAAACAGCGTTGACTTTCCTACATTCGGACGGCCAACTATGGCTACTATGTTGTTCATTGTATTTTATTTACTTCGTCAGTTCGGCCTTAAATGGCCTCGTGTGGGTGCAAAGGTAGGTTTTTTTGGCGGGAGGTGAAAATTAAGTCTTTTATGAATTTCTACATGCCACAAAATACTTTTGGAAATATTTAGAAATGGACAGATAATTATTCTAAAGCCTGCAATTATTAAGCAAATTTGTTGAACGCTTAATTGTCTTCTGCATATTTACCAAAATAATCCGGCAACTTCAACGTTATAATACAAACCTAAAACCGATGAAACCAATTAAATATACCATACTTTCGACTTGTATGGCACTGCTTTCAGCCCTGCTTTTCAGTTGTTCCGCCGAAAATGACGACACACCGCAAACATTTACGACAACCGTCAAAGGCCATGTCGCCGATATGCAACGGGGTATTCCTGTAGCGAATTACAAAATCGCCGTCGAGAGTTCTAAAATTTGCCAGGGAAGCGACGGCGGTACCTACATCTGTGCCGAAATTGTTGCATCTGTACTGACAGACGCCAATGGAAATTATGAAATTACTTTTGAAGCCGCCGCCGACAAGGAATATGGCATTGACGAAAATTATGATGCACCTTACATTTCCGAAGATTCCGGTATTTCAGGCGCGATGACCAAAGGCGCGCTCAACATCCGCAACATCAACGCTTGGAAGCCCGCAATCCTGAAACTCAACCTGCACATTACCAACAATAACCATTCGCCGCTTCGTGTCGACAACGAAGTTATCGGGACTGATATTTTCGGATGGCAATCTACATTTTCAGAACCTGCACTAGATACGATTATTTATATGCCCACAAAACCTGACGCCGATGTGCAGTTACAGTTTCATTACGTCACAGGTTCGTCGAATGCCGACTTCCACATCCGGAAAGAAATACTGCACTCGAGCCTCGACACACTTAATCTTGAATACAATGTTGATTGCTCCGCTTTCTGACAAAAACAAAACATAATCCATAAAAAAGCCCGGCACAAACCGGGCTATATTATTTTCAAAAACTCAGGCATTACTGATTATACCCAAACCGCTTCAATTGCCGCTCATTGCTGCGCCAGTTCTTATTCACTTTCACATACAATTCAATATGGATTTGCTTGCCGAAGAACTTTTCAAGATCGGCACGCGATTCAATGCCTACTTTCTTCAACGCTGCGCCTTTGTGGCCGATGATGATGCCTTTCTGCGTGTCGCGTTCGACCATAATCAGCGAACGGATCCTGATGATGTCGTCATCTTCAAGGAATTCTTCCGTCTCTACTTCTACCGCATACGGGATTTCTTTGTTGTAGTTTAAGAGGATTTTTTCACGGATAGTTTCATTCACGAAAAAACGTTCGGGCTTGTCGGTCAGTGTATCTTTCGGATAGTAAGGCGGGGAAGCCGGCAACAGTTCAATGATACGGCTGAAAACCTCTGGAACATTAAAATTCTGCAATGCCGATATCGGAAAGATTTCTGCATTCGGCACTTTTTCCGTCCAGAAAGCTACTTGTTCCTCGAGTTGTTCCTGGTTCGAATTGTCAATCTTATTGAGCAACAGCAAAACCGGAATCTTCGCATGAACGATCTTATTGAAAAACGCCTCGTCTTTTAAATCCTTTTCTCCAATTTCGACCATATAAATCAATATGTCTGCATCTTCAAAAGCCGATTTCACGAAATTCATCATGGATTCCTGCATTTCATAAGCAGGCTTGATGATACCGGGCGTATCAGACAAAATTACCTGAAAATCGTCGCCATTGACAATTCCGAGAATCCTGTGGCGCGTCGTTTGCGCCTTTGAAGTGATGATAGACAAGCGCTCGCCAACAAAGGCATTCATTAAAGTTGATTTTCCTACGTTCGGGTTTCCGATGATATTGACGAATCCTGCTTTGTGATCCATAGCAACAGCTTTTAAAGAAAAAAGCCACTCATTTCTGAATGGCTTTAATGTGATTTTAGTAGCGGGAACTGGACTCGAACCAGTGACCTTCGGGTTATGAGCCCGACGAGCTACCTACTGCTCTATCCCGCGATGTTCGGGTGCAAATATACAACCAATATTTGTAAATGCAAGGGTTTTTACGAAAAATTCCAAATGACAAATCACAAACACCAAATAATATCCAAAAAGACAATTTTTAAAACGCCATATATTTGAAGTTTAAGCGTTTGTAATTTGGGATTTAAATTTTGGAATTTAAATTTCCTTAAGAAATTTCGCTACATTTGAGCAACAAACAATAAAAACATATATTATGGAAATCAACTGGATTGCTGTACTGGTTGCAGCGTTGTCAACATTTGTCGTTGGCTTTTTATGGTACGGAACTGCTTTTCGGCAAAGCCTGGATGCGCGAAAACAAATTCACCGAAGAAGAAATGAAAGGCGGTAATATGTTTAAAATCTTCGGATTTACATTCCTTTTCACTTTTATGCTTTCTTTTGTCATGCAAATGCTTACCATTCACCAATTCGGCGCGTTGGGAATGATTGGCGGCGACCCGTCACTTCCGGGCATCAAACCATCATATGCCGCTTTTATGGCTGATTATGGAGACGCCTTCCGTACATTCAAACACGGAGCATTTCACGGAACAATGTCAGGCATTTTCATCGCCTTACCTATTGTAGCTGTTAACGGATTATTTGAAAGAAAATCCTGGACGCACATTTTCATAAATGCCGGTTACTGGATTGCATGTATGATTATTATTGGTGCTATCGTTTGCGGCTGGAAATAATTATTAACGATTCATTTTTACAAAATCAATATAATCGCCCTACTTTTGCAGGGCGATTTTTTTTCATTTGAAAACAACGATTTCCCATAAAATATTTGAAACTGCCGCGGCGCTTCCTGAAAATTGGAACGCCCTATCGGACGGCAACATTTTCCTTACGCGCGATTACCTCGAAGTGCTTGAAAAATCAGCGCCGGTAAATATGACCTGTCATTTTATCGGGTTATTTGAAGAGGAACAGCTTGTTGGCATTGCGCTTTCACAATTTCTCGATTTGAATAAACTCGAATCTTTCGGCGAACGCGACCGCTGCATTCGCACTTCCGTTCGGAATTTCATCTTCAAGACTTTCGCTTCACACGTTTTATTCATCGGAAATAATATGCTGACAGGCCAGAATGCCTTTTCTTTTGATGAAAAAATCAACAAAACCGAGGCGTTATCGGCATTAAAAGCCGCATCGGAATCGGTGAAGAAATTATTCAAAAAAAGAAAACTCACCGTACATATTACGACTTTCAAGGATTTTTTGCCCGAAGAAACAGCAGGTTTCAAAAAAGCCGGATATGCTGATTATTATAAGTTTACAATACAGCCGAATATGGTTTTCACCATCGACCCGAATTGGAAATCAGAACAGGATTACATCAATGCGCTTTCGAAAAAATACCGCGACCAGTACAAACGTGCGCGCAAGAAATCTGAAGGCATCGAAAAACGAAAAATGCACCTTGAAGATATTATCGCTTTTGAGGAAACTATTTATAAATTATACATGCATGTAGCCCGGAATGCGCCATTCAATACGTTTCTGCTTGCGAAAAATCACTTCAGTACTTTCAAGCGATTGCTCAAAGACCAATTTCTTTTTTATGGGTATTTCGTCGAAGAAAAACTAATCGGCTTTAATACACTTATTAAAAACGGCAACACGATGGACACGTATTTTTTGGGGTATGATGATAGCGTGCAAAAAGAAAAAATGCTTTATTTAAATATGTTGTATGACATGATTGCTTATTCTGTCAACAAAGGTTTTTGCCAGGTAATATTTGCCAGGACAGCATTAGAAATCAAAAGCTCTGTTGGTGCACAACCGATTGAAATGTATGGTTTAATTCAACATCGAAACAAGCAAATCAACAAAAGGATTGCCAAAATATTTGATTACTTAGAACCGAAAACGGAATGGAAAGAACGCAATCCTTTTAAATAGTCGAAAGTCCAAAGTCGAAAGATTAAAGTCTATGTGCTCCTTTCGACTTTTGACTTTCAACTTTCGACTCAAATAAAAACCACCGATTCTCACCGATGGTTTTTTCTTTTCAGCGCAATTTTCTTTTTATTCAGATACAAAACATTCTTTTTCATTTTTATGGCACTAAGCGCCGGATTGGATTCAGAATATTCATCATCGTCTTCATCTTCATCGTTGCTCAGGTGTTTATTGATCATCAATCGCGCCATCAGGTAACTTATCGTCGATTCGGCGCCCTGGTTCAGGTTGACGCAATTTTCTTCGAGCCCGTCATAACAGCCTCCCGTACACGGATTGTAAATGATTTGCTGCAGGTGGTTGTTCCCCAAAAACCAATTGAAGGCGATTTCCATTTTATCAACATACATCGGATTTTTGAATATATCGTGGAATTTCCGCAAAGCGATAATCGTATAGGCCACATCAATTGGCTGTTCGCCAAAATCTTCACGTTCTTCGCCTTTCAGCATCCAGCTTCTGTTCGAAATCACTTTTATCGCATTTTCGCTGAAGGTATTTTTAAGCAAGAAATCAAATGACTCTTTTGCAATATCGCGGTAAACGAAATCACCAGTTACGGCATAGGCGCATAAAATTGCTTCCGGAATTACGCTGTTGGCGTAGGTGAGGTAACTTTCGAACCATTTCCAGTCGGCACTACTTTCGTGGCGGTACATCTGCACGATTTTATCAGCCAATACTTTTATGTATTTACGCACTTCTGTATGTTTCTCGTGGCGGTTATAATAATACAACCCTTTGATGATAAAGGCCATCGCGCGTGTTGAGTCGAAGTCGTTGCAACATCCTGAAATAGCTTTATGAAAAACCATTTTCGCTTTTATCAGGATTTCTTCCGGCAGGATGTGGCCTAATGAAATGATATATCCCAATGCCCAAATTGCACGTCCGTTTGAATCTTCTAAGCTGTCGACAGCATTTTGATCGGTGAAATTTTTATTGAAATCCACATAATTCAGGAATTTTCCATCTGCCTGCTGGCAATACTCAATAAAATCAAGATAAATATGGATGTAAGTCAAATCTGATTCTTCGAATGTCAATTTATAATGCTGCCCGATGGCAATCATCGCGCGCGCATTATCGTCAAGCGTATATCCTGAATTTACGTCAGGCTGATTGATTTTCGCAAACTGGAACATCCCGAAGTCGGTTGTCATTTTCTTGAAATGCTCGAGATTGATTTCCGGATTCCTGTAGTGTAAATCTGCTTTCTGTTTCGGAATTCTTCATCAGTTCTTCAAACAATTTCGCATGTGCTACAGCGGCATTTTCCCAAGATGTCGGCGTAATTTTATGCAATCCATTCAGGATGATTTCTTTTTTTCTTTTCACATCGAAAAGCAAAAGATTTACAGCCGCGGCCAATTGGTCGGAGTTATCGAAATCGAATAAAATTCCGGTATCACCATCTAAAACTTCTTTCGCATGCGGAATCGGCGTCGAAATAATCGGGCAGCCGCAGCTCATTGCATAAGAAAAAGTACCACTTACGGCTTGATTCGGATCTTTAGACGTAAAAAGGTAAATGTCTGTAAGTTGTAAATATTCCAACAACTCATTTAACTCGACATATTTATTGATGAACATCACATTATCCTGTAAACCCAAAGATTCTACCATCGTCTCGAGCATATTTCTATAGCTTTCGCCTTGCTCTTTCACAAGTGTCGGATGCGTTTTCCCGATAATCAGGAATAAAACTTCAGGTTTGGTACGAACAATCGCAGGAAGCGCTCTTAAAGTCGTTTCGATACTTTTCCCGGCCCTAATAATCCAAAAGTCGATAATATTTCACGACCTTCAAAACCATATTTCTTTTTCAGTGCATCTTTGTCGGCATGCGCTACTAAGTGCGTTCCGTGTGCGATTACTGTAATTTTATCATTGTCATATCCGTAATCACTTACCAATAAAGACGCTGCGTGGTTGGTCATTACGATTACCGACTGCACGTGTTTTAAAATTTCGATGACGTTTTGCTTGAAGTGCTCGTTCGGATTTGGCAATACCGTATGGAATACGATAGAAATAGGTTTTTCGAGCGCAATCAGGAAGTTGATAAAATCAGCTTCGTTTTTAGCATAAAATCCAAATTCATGCTGGATTACAACCAGCTGGATTTTATCATTCTGGTTGATTTCCGCAGCCAGATCTACAAATGAATTTTCATGTGAAGTATCTAAAATATATTCTACATCATCATTATCATAATGGTGGCGCTCATTTTCATTTTCAAGCGCGCAAATCTTAATATCGAATGAATGATGGAATTTCGCATTCATAGCCGCAATCAAATCTTCAGAATACGTTGCAATGCCACATTGTCGCGGCGGAAAGCTCGTGATGAATAAAACTTGCGGCAATTCACCTTTTCTCAGCGGAAATTTAATCTCGTTTACAGAGCGCACAGTTGAAAGTCGATTCGGTTTTATTAATGTGGTTTTCATAGTTTGCGTATTATCTTTTGTATTAATTTTTAATTGCAAAAACGACATCAACAGCTGCCGTTTTCATAATTGTAAAATTGATTCTTTTACAAAAGACTTTCGTTATACGACTTTCATAATAAGTTACACATAATGCATATTTGTCATGGGTACAGGACGCTTGATTCAGGGTATAGGGTTTGGGAGCCGGAAAAATTCGACTTTCCATGAGAAAGAAAATAATCTTGAACGAAATTTTTTAAAAACCAATTATCGGAGCCCGAAGTAAAGACAAACTTAAAAGTATTCTGACACTCTCAAACAGAGCCCTGAACCCTACTGAACCGCCACCTTCATCTGCTTATGCAAAATGTGAATGTCCAATACAGATTCCTCTCCGCAATATTCTCCGTCAATCTGAAAGCTGACCGGAATTTCTGTAGTAATTTCAGCCTTGTCTGTAGTAATGATTTCGACATCACCGGAATCTAAAGGCATATTGCCGGAAATGATTTTTCCGAAAACAATCAGGTCGAGGTTTTTGAGGATAACGATTTCAAATTTACCGTCGTCCATTTTTCCGGTTGGGTTGATGGTAACGCCGGTTCCGTATTTTTGGGAATTGGCGATGACGACCATTCGCGCAACGCATTCGGTAACAGTTCCGTTGGCTTTAACCTTTACATAAAACGGTGGCTCTGCGTCTTTTAAAGTCGTAATCGCCTGCAACGCATAACCAATCATCCCACGCACATTAGAGTTTTCGTAGTTTTTAACGAGAAGTGCATTCAACCCCAAATCGCTTAAATGCAGGCTTTTTTATTGTTGATAGAAATCATATCAATTTCCATCGCATCACTATGAAAAGCAATCGGCAGGTTTTCTGCAATGGTTGCAGGTAAATTCAAATCGACTGACAATCCGTTTGCAGAACCGGCCGGAATGATTCCGAAAATCACATCCTGATGTTGCAATGCCTCACCTGCCATTTTTATCGTTCCATCACCACCAGCAATTAAAACGCGGTGCGGGCGGTGCTTTTCGAAAAGGTTTTTGAGTGCTGATTCGTCATTTTCACCTGTAGTTTCAAAGGTGACGATTTTGATTCCGGTTTCTTCTGCATATGCTTCAACAGCCGAAATCATCTCGGTTTTATCAACGTCGCCTGAAATCGGATTGACAACAAAGATGTATTTCTTTTGTGCGTTCATAAGCTTATCTGCCGATAATTTCGTAATTTGTTATACCGAAACTCAAATGTATAAAATTTTATGAAGCCAGTTTTAAAATTATACCGCGGCTATGCAAATGAGCAGGAACTGATTGTAATGGGCAGCGTTTTTCGGCCAACGACACAGGAAGATTATGATTTCCAGAAGAAGAAATTCAAAAATGCCCGTTCTGTAATCAGGATGTTTCGGATAAAAACACAAGCAAACGCTGATGTCTATTTAGAGCACGGCGACAAGAAAATACATACCAAAACATTAGACGACGGGTTCTTTAAGTTCTGCATTCCGCTCAGTGAAGATGTCGGTTATGGATGGCACCGATTATCGCGTAAGCATTTTTTACAATAACGAAGAAATCACCGCAAAAGGCAGTTACATACGTCCATACGAAGGCAATTTGGGTTTTATTTCCGATATCGACGACACGTTTTTGGTGTCGCATACGCGGAATGCCTTCAAGAAATTATATATCTTATTGTTCCGAAATGTGAATGACAGGAAGATTTTCGACGACGTTGTGCCGCATTATCAGGCTTTAAGCACCGCCGGAAGAAACAAAAAAGACGAACAGAACGCATTCTTCTATGTCTCAAGCAGCGAATGGAACCTGTACCGTTTCATCATACAATTCACCGAACTCCACCAACTGCCAAGAGCAGTATTGTTATTAAAAGACATCAAAACCAGCCTCACCGATTTTTTTCTTACGGGAAGAGGCGACCACAACCACAAATTCGACAAGATTAAGCACATCCTCGAATTCTACCCACATTTACAATACACTTTACTCGGCGATGATTCGCAGCACGACCCTTTTCTTTACGAAGACATCTGCAAGATTTTTCCCGTAACGGTTAAGGCAGTCTACATCCGCCAGATTGGCGACTACAAAAAGAAAAAGCCATCGAAGCCATCAAAAACATGGAAAGCCTTGGAGTTTTTGCCTGCTATTTTAAAGACAGCAGCGAGGCGATTGCGCATTCTAAGAAGATTGGATTGATTTCTTGATTTCGGGCGTTTCCTGCGGGTCGGGCTTTCGGCTCAATCTGTAAGCAAAAATTAAAATTACTGCGCATCGATTTCCTCCTGCACCGCTTCCCACTCTTCCAGCAACTTATCCAAAGCAGCTTTCTTTTTATTATAAGCCGTAAAGAATGATGCATCCTCAATATGCTTGTCATAATTAGAGGCCAGTAATTTATCATCGTGCTGGATGTCTTTTTCCAGATCGCGAATCTGGTTCTCAACTTTACTCAACCGGTTTTGCAGTGCTTTTCCTTTTTTTTGGTCTTCATAGGAAACCTTGGTGTTTTCCTTTGGCGTTTCTTTCTTAACCACATCTTTCTTCTCAACCTCACGCATATTCTCCAGGTTGCGCTGCTCCAGAAAGAAATTGATATCACCCAGATATTCTTTTATCTTCTGGTCTTTAAATTCATAAACGATATTCGACATTCCCTGAAGAAAATCCCTGTCGTGTGAGACCAGCAGCAAAGTACCTTCATATTTCTGCAATGCCGCTTTCAATACATTTTTCGATTTAATGTCGAGGTGATTTGTCGGCTCATCCATTACTAAAACGTTGATCGGCTGTAGTAACAGTTTACAAAGTGCCAGACGATTTCTCTCGCCTCCTGAGAGTACTTTTACTTTTTCTCGACATCGTCACCACGAAACAGGAAAGAACCCAGCATATCGCGCACTTTCGAGCGGTTGGTGTCTGTAGCGGCGTCTTCCATGGTTTGCAACAATGTGATTTCGCCATCGAGGTATTCTGCCTGATTTTGCGCAAAGTAACCAACCTGGACGTCGTGCCCGAGTTTTATACTGCCTTCAAACGGAAATTCATGCACAATAGCTTTGATGAATGTTGATTTTCCCTGGCCATTCTGGCCAACAAAAGCAATCTTACTGCCGCGTTCCACCAAAAGCGAAATGTCTTTCAGGATGGTTTTGTCTCCGTATTTCTTAGTCACATGATCCGCTTCGATAACCACCCGTCCGGGAACTTTTGAAACCGGAAACGAAATATTCATAACCGAATTGTCGTCTTCATCAACTTCAATCCTTTCAACCTTGTCCAGTTTCTTGATAAGCGACTGTGCCATTGAGGCTTTTGAAGCTTTGGCGCGGAATTTCTCAATCAGCTTTTCGGTTTCCTCAATTTTCTTCTGCTGGTTTTTCTGCGTAGCCAATTGTTTTTCACGGATTTCATGGCGTAATTCTAAATACTGCGAATATGGCTTGTTGAAATCGTATGCCTTTCCAAGAGAAATCTCGATAGTACGGTTCGTTACATTATCGAGGAACATTTTATCGTGCGAAACGATTACGACAACTCCGGGAAAATTGCGCAGGAAACTTTCGAGCCAGATGATACTTTCGATATCGAGGTGGTTCGTCGGCTCATCGAGCAGCAAAATGTCATTCGATTGTAAAAGCAGTTTTGCGAGTTCAATACGCATCCTCCAACCACCTGAAAAAGTTTCGGTCTGGTTGTTGAAATCTTCGCGTTTGAAACCAAGTCCGAGCAGGATTTTCTCGGTATCACCAACATAGTTATAACCTCCTAATAATTCAAAACGGTGCGTCAGATCAGATAAATCTTCAATAATCTGGCTGTATTCTTCGCTTTCATAATCGGTTCTTGTGACAAGTTGGTGGTTGACAACTTCCAGTTTTTTCTCTACTTCTTTTATATCTGTAAATGCCTGGTAAGCTTCCTCGAGCACTGTCCGGCCTTGCTCAAAATCGATATCCTGACGCAGGAAACCGATGCGCACTTCTTTCTCTGTCGCGATGCTTCCGGAATCCGGGGCGAAATCTTTGGCGAGAATTTTCAGCATGGTAGATTTCCCTGCTCCGTTTTTTCCAACAAGTCCGACCCTGTCACCGGCACCTAAACGGAAAGTCACTTCCTCGAACAAATAAGTACCGCCAAAAGAAACCGATAAGTTGTGTATGTTAAGCATTTATTGTGATTTATGTGTAAATGTATTCGTAATTTTGAGCCGCAATCCGGCAACCAAATCCGGCTTAATGAAATTTTTTGCAAATGTTAAAAAAAGGATCCAAACTATATAGCATTTTAACAGGAACTTGTCCCAAATGCCAGAATGAGAGCATGTATGTCAACAAAAATCCGTATGTGCTTT
The DNA here is from genome assembly GCF_051373205.1 of Flavobacterium sp. 3HN19-14. Classification (NCBI taxonomy): domain Bacteria; kingdom Pseudomonadati; phylum Bacteroidota; class Flavobacteriia; order Flavobacteriales; family Flavobacteriaceae; genus Flavobacterium; species Flavobacterium sp. 3HN19-14. The sequence goes on along the minus strand of NZ_JBPPZT010000001.1, from coordinate 1,296,836 downwards.
CGGAAACCATGAAGATGCATGAGAATTGCAGCCATTGTGGCACAAAATATAAAATGGAACCGAATTTCTTTTTTGGTGCGATGTTCGTGAGTTATGCTGTTGCCGTTGCGGTTGGAATATTGATTTTTCTTCTTTCGTTTATGGTATTGAAGACAAATCTTAAAATGGCTTTCGTTGCCATATTTGCAGGATTGATTTTATTGATGCCCATGATAACGCGTTTTTCACGCAATATTTACATCAACATCTTCATGCATTACGACCCAAATTCAGGGAAATAAACTGCGCCGTTTCTCATACCGCCTGATGTCGGCTTCTTTATCGATTGTTGTTCCGCATTCAATGTTTTCGAATAATTCTTTTGCCATTTGCGGCCATAACATCACACCTCTTGTACCCAATCCGTTGATGACATGCAAATTGCTATACTCCGGATGCGTTCCTATTAATGGCCTTCTGTCTTTTACCGTCGGACGGATTCCGGCAAAATGCGCTATGATTTCGAAATCACAACTAAGAATTTCTTTAATTCTTTCGATTAATAATTGCTTCCCATCTTCTGTAGGCTCCTGCGTTTTATCAATCGGGTCATATGTTGCGCCAACTTTAAATAAACCATTTCCCAATGGAAGAATGAAAACACTTGTATTGACGATTAAATCGAGTTTTAATTCAGGGGCTTTGATGATGAACAATTCACCTTTTGTCCCATCGACGGGAAGATATCTGAAATACGGGTTGCTGTGTATACCGAAACCTTCAGCAAAAATGATATGTCTTGCTTCAACAAATTGATATTGAATGTAATCTTCCTTAAAAACTATCTCATTATAATCAAAGGCACCATCAATTAAGCAAGATTTATCAATTAGATAATCTTTATATTTTTCGATTAAACTGACTGTATCCACATATCCGGTATGCAATACTTCGCCATAATTAAATGGGGCGTCAATGCCATCTATTTTATCTGTAACGATTTTAGTTGAAAGAAAATCTGATAAATTGGGTTTATCCGATGCAGTGAACCAATCATTTTGTTCTTCTACTGAATAAAATTTTCTTAGGATTGGAAGTTTATAGTTAAACTTAAAATTGAGTTTTTCCTCAATTTTCTGATAAAATCCTTCCAGCAATTGAAGTTGCTCTTTTGCCCGCCAGACCTCACTAAACCTTTTCAGTATAACCGGATTGTATAAACCTCCGGCGATTCGTGAAGAACTGTTTTGATTGTGGTCGAAAACAATGATACTTTTACCTTCATCGAGCGCTTTTTCAGCGAAAGCGATTCCGGCCAATCCGCAGCCAACAATTAAATAATCTGTCATGGGTCAAAAATAAAAAAACTCCTGCCAATCGACAGGAGTTTTTGATATTAATGTTGAACTTTTAGTAATTCCACATGTCTTGTTCGAAATTACGAATCTTTTCTTTTACCCTCTCAGATTCCAGCAATTGCAACTGCGCGTTATCTTTTATATACTGGTCAATCAAACGGTCACCATAAACGTTTTCTTCTTCGTAAATTACAGAATTGAAACGTCTTGAATTCAACAGGTGATCAAAACTGATTGGCATTGCAGAGTTGCGATCATTGAAAGCATTCGCTCCGTGCAGTACATCTCTTGCTGCCGGGAAATAAATCCAGAAGAGTTCAATTACATCAGGATTTTCAGCACCTACTTCTTTAGCCTCAGGGGCTACAGGGCATAATCCTAAAAGTCTGTACTTCATTTCACCCTGGCGTTTGTCAAAATACCAGTAACCTTTGATTTTGTAACCAGAGATATCCTGCGAAGTCAAGAATCTTTCGTCGATATACTCAGCTGAAAGTGTTTTAGAGGCTGGCAAATCCTGCGCCGGAGTGGCAGCCTGGATTACTTTACCTTTTTTGTTTTTCTTTTCTGGCTGTGCTGCAACGTGACGTCCTCTGTATGATTCAGGATCAGAGTTCAATAAGTCTTTTCCAGCATCTGTTGTATCACGAAATTTAAAAGTACTTTCTAAATCACCTAAACTACGTTTTGTATTGAAATACGGGTCTGCATAAACCTCCGTGATTTTTCCTTCTTTGATATTTTTAATAAGAACATCAAACAAAGATCTTCTGTCTTTACCGATATTAGCGGTATCAACAGGGTAATATAACGGGAAGTTAATTCTTTCATCCAAATCGATGATTTCCCAAACAGCTTTACCCATCATGATATCTCTGTCATGCACATATCCATAAGGAAGTGGCTTGTCATTGTCTGAGTTCAACTGGGCAGCCGTTTTCTTACCAATCTCATCCGGAGTCTTAGCATTCAACAGATTCGATTGTGCAAAAGAAGTAAGGCTTCCTGCAAGCAAAATGGCTGATAAAAGATTTTTGCAATTCATATTTGTATATTCAATGTGTCTGACTTTATAACGCCTGACTAAATTTATTATTGTATTTCGTAAACAACGATAGCAGTTTTTCTCAAATCAATATCAGAACCTACTAATTTGGTCTTGATTTCTGAGAAAGTAACCTGGTCACCACGTGTAGTTCTTGCCAGAGCCGCTTTAGCCTGAGCATTCAATTTGTTTCCATTTACGACAACTGTAGGCTGTCCGGTAACTTTCATGCTGAACTGCACTACGTTAAGCTGCACTTCAAAATCAAAGTCTGGTAAAGCAGCACCAATAGTAGAAGCTTCTAATCTTGATCTTTGTCCTTTAACAACGCCAGAGGTTCCTCCGATTGTTCCTTCAGGATTTGGAATACTCTTGATTCTGAATACTTTAGTATCGGCTACACTTTTACCATCAGGCAATTTAGCGGTTACATTAATTTTAACCTCATTACCACTAGCAGGTTTCATATTATATTTACCGTTAGCGCCAGCCTTTACAAGGCCAGGAGCAGAAGCCGTAACATTGTTATCAGAAACACCTGCAAAAGAAACAGTAATAGGGTTTGTAACACCTCGGTAAACAACGTTCATTTTATCTGCAGATATTGTAGCAGAGTTTGGACGCGGTACAACAACATAAGCACCTTCGAATTTCAATGGAATCGTTTTTCCATCTTCAACGAATGTAAACTGACCGTTGATTTTTTGCTCTCCAACTGCACCAGCAGTTAAAGAGATAACAGCTTGACCATTCTCTAATTTACCAGGACCTTGGAATGAAGTTGGTTTAGTATTTTCGTCATAACGACCCAGTACCACTTTACCTTTAACATTTTCACCTTGGAAATATGCATTTTTCTCTAAAACTACAATTGCCTGATAGTTGCTGTAAGAAGCAGCCTGAACCGCAGCTTTACCTAAAGCAGCACTGATTACGTCAGACTCTGCTTTCTTAACATCACTTTGCCATGCAGATAATGTAGACAATGATGCAATCGCAGGAAAACCTTTGAAATGGTAGTTCAGGAATTTGTCCTTGAGACCTTCTTTGTTTGTTACATCAGAGATATCAAAAGCTTTGTTTACTTCAGCTAAAATATTTGCATATTTTTTGTCAGTAAGTGCAGCTTTCATATCAGCCTTATAGGTGTTGATAGCAGCGATAACATCATTACCTCTTTTTGTGTAATCATCACCAATGAACCAGCTCTCATCAAGATTTGCGCCTTTATCCATTTGCTCGTATGGCAATTTACCGTTTTCTCCTACCTCTACGCCTTTTTTAGTTTCTGCTTTACAACCTTCGATAAAATCGTAAAACTTTTTAGACGCAGCTTCCACCTTGTGAGCTGTAGCAGCAGCACCTGCAAATTCTCCTGCAGCCTCTGCAGCTTTTTGGTCTAATGCCGCCAACATTTGCTGGTTAGTCATTTTCGCACCAGCATTCGCTGCTTCAAATTTTTCGTTCATCAATCCAAAAGCCGATAAGACTTCTTTGGACATATTAAGTGCCAACATCGCGATGAAAACCAGGTACATCAGGTTAATCATCTTCTGTCTAGGGGTTAGTTTTCCTCCTGCCATTTTTTTCTAATTAGTTTGTTAGTGTTTAAAATATAGTCAGTCTGAAACTAATTATCCTTTGTTGTTCATTGCAGAAAGCATACCACCGTAAACATTGTTCAAAGAAGCAATGTTAGCAGTCATAGATTGCATTTGGTCTTTTAATTTACTAGCGTTATCAGCGATTTCTTTGTTGGCTTCAGCATTTCTTGAAGCGCTTTCCAACTGTACTTTGTAAAGACTGTTCAATGATTCCATTTGAGCAGCAGCCATAGACAATTCTTCGCTGTATTTTTTTGTAGCAGCAATTCCGTCAGCAGCAGGAGAGATTCCTTTAGCAGCTGATTCGAAATTTTTGATGCTGTTTCCTAAGCTTGCCATCAATTCACCATCAACTTTTGCTTCTTTAAGCATAGCGTCAAGTTTTTGCGACAACATTCCCTGTGCATCTTTAGGATCTTCTTTTTTACCTTTTTCTTTAGCTTGACCACCTGCCAATTCAGGATATACCAATGACCAGTCTAATTCATTATCTACCGGTTCGAATGCAGATAAAGCAAAGATTAATGCCTCAGTTACAAGTCCTATAGTCAACATTACGTTACCGGTTAATGGTCAAGTTCAAAGTGAATGATTTTGAATAATGCTCCTACGATTACAACTGCTGCTCCCATACCGTAAGCGAAATTCATTGCTTTTTTGCTTAAAATTGCCATAATAAAATTGTTTTTTGTTAATTTAAGATAGTTTAATAAAGTTGGTTTAATTTTTATTTTCCAGGCTGATTACCTGTGTTTGAGATTCCCATGTAATCCTGAACGGTTCTGAAACCGATGTAGCTTCTTGCGGTGTCAGCATATTCAAAATCACGTGTACTCACCTGAAGGTAATAAGAAACGTCTTTCCAAGAACCGCCTCTTACCACTTTACGTTGGTTTTTTGAATCCGGTACATTCGGGTTCATTGTAGAAACATATTCGTAAGCACCTGCATCATAAGATGAATCTGTCCACTCGGAAACGTTTCCTGCCATATTATAAAGATTGTATCCGTTTGGATCATATGATTTCGCCTCTACAGTATATAGCGCACCGTCTGCTGCGTAATCTCCTCTGTTTGGTTTAAAGTTAGCCAGGAAACAACCTCTGTCGCTTTTTGCATAATGACCTCCCCATGGATAAGTTGCAGATGCCAGACCACCTCTTGCCGCATATTCCCATTCTGCTTCCGTTGGAAGACGGAATGAATTCACAAGATCCTGGTGTTTCTTTTTAGATTTTACGTAAGTGTTTTTGTTCAAAGTTCTCCAGGCACAAAACGCTTTCGCCTGCTTCCAGTTCACCCCAACTACAGGGTATTCGCTGTAAGCCTGGTGCCAGAAATAATCATTGTGCATTGGCTCATTATAAGAGTAAGCAAAATCTTTGATCCATGTAGTAGTATCAGGGTAAACAGTCACCTGCTCCGTCTTGATGAAATCTTTTCTTTTACCAACTTTAGCCTTAGCCGCTGCGCCAATATCCATCCATGAATAACGGAATTTCAATTTGGAAACATCAATAGTTCTAAGACCGTTATATGATTCTGCAACAGGAATATACATAGAATCCATTACTTCAGTGTAATATTCATCCGGATATTTCGCTGTACTGGCAGCCAATTTAACTTTGTGATTCAATTTTCTTCCGGCATACATATCGTCATCAGTACCTACACTATAGTAGTTCTCATACATATATTTGTCGTAAGGTGTCATTTTCGCAGGGTCAGCATCGTTAAAAGCGTAATCAGCAATACTTCCGCCTGATTTTCCGCTTTTTTTGCCACCTGTTCCAGCCGAAGCACCGCCACCAACTTCATCTGCCAAAATAGCCAGACGAACCCTGATAGTTGAATCTTTAACCCATTCTACAAACTGACGGTATTCACTATTGGTGATTTCGGTTTCATCCATATAGAACGAACGAACAGTAACTGTTTTGGTCGGAGCGTCTCCAATAGCGGCCAAATCATCATCTGATTTACCCATAATAAAGGCACCACCCGGCACTAAAGTCATCCCGAAAGGCTTTTCAGGATGCCATTTCTTTCCTTTAACTCCTACGAGTTCCCCTTTATCGCTTGAACCACAGCTAAACAATAATGATGATAATGCTGCAAATGCAATGAACTTCTTCATATAAATTTGGGTTATAATGTATTCTTAATTTAAGGGCGTAAACCTATTTATTATTTTTCTAAAAAACAATTTTTTTACTAACAAAAAGCTAAATAAATGTGAAATCAAATGTTATAAATCTAATTTTCATATCAATAAGCTGAATTATATTACATTTTTTCTTTGTGCCTTCCACCATCTTTCGGGCAGTTCGTTATTGCAGGCAGCCAGATAATCTTCGTGTGAACAAGGTAATAACGTATTTCTTTTTAGTTTATTATTAACATTTGAAATAAACGGTATTTCTATCCACCAACGCTCCGTTTTATCACTTTTATAAAATACAAGTTCTTCATCTTCAAGCTGAACCATGTATTTCAGGTAGTTATCTTTGCTTCCGAAAGGGTATTCTTTAGACCTGTATTGAAACCCTTCTATGAAATACCAGATGATCTGGGCTACTAAAACGGACTCCTGTTTTGAATTATTGTGATTAAAAATCCCAAATAATGAAACTTTATCACTGATTCCTGCATAACGGGATAAAGAACATATTTCTTTTCCGTTAAATCCGTTGGGCGTAAAAGTAATAAAATTACCTGAATCACAAGATTTTATTGCTGTTAAATCTAGACTTATTATGTCGGCATCCCTGAAAACCGGTTCCGAAATCGATATATTATTGCTTACTTCGCCGAGGCGATATGCATCAAAAAATAACTTTTCTATCAAATCTATCTCTTCCTGTGAATTATAATAGGTCTGGTAACCAATATTACTATAATTGAAAAGGTTATTCGGCTCCTGAATTACGATTTTTGAAAGGTAAGAACCGGCACTTATCGGCTCTTCGGGTTTCCCGAAATCAAACTTGTTATCGATGGCCACTAAATTGACCATTTGCTCGAGTCCGTCGTAGGCGCGGTACATGGCATAAGTTAAGTCTTGTGAACCGCCTATGACTATCGGAATGATTTTTTTCTTAATCAATTCTGCCACTACCATCTGTAAAGCAAAGTAAGTATCTTCGATGGAATTTCCCGCTTCGATATTTCCCAAATCTGCAATCGACGCATCCCAGTTTCCCGGAAAAAGGCTGTAGAATTCCTTGCGGATCTCGGTCAAATCAACTTCTTCAAATTGTGCATTATCACCGCGGTTATCTAAAACACCAACAATTGCCAGGTTGATTTTTTCTGTGTCCGGAAAATCTTTTTCAGAATGCAATACGATTTTACTGCCCAATTGCTGTGATGACAGTCCGGATGTAAAATCGATAAAACCATCTTCTAATGGTGAAAGAAAATCAAATCCCATGCTTTACTTCTTTTTTGCAGTTGCTTTTTTTGCCGGAGTTTTAGCTTCGCCCTGTTCGGCTTTGCCTCGGGTCTTAGCAGCAGGTTTTTTGGCGGCCGCTTTTTTCGCAGGTGCTTTCTTCTCGATCATTTCTTTAACCTGATCAAGTGTCAGTTTTTCTGCATCGACATCTTTGCTGAGCTCAATTTTGATTTTGCCTTTAGTAATGACCGAACGTCCCCAACGGGCTTTCTCAACCAAAATCCCGTCTTCTTTCCAGTCATGGATTACCTTATCGATGTCTTTCTGCAATTTTTCTTCAATCAGCGTTTCTACATCCGATTGCGAAAGATTGTCGAAATTGTATTTCTTATTGACGTTGATGAACAAACCGTTCCATTTGATGAAAGGCCGAAACGCCCAACACCTTTCTGAACCGGTTCATTTTTATAATGAGCGATTGGTGCATCGGCTTTTAATTTTTCATCAATGAGGATTTGTGCGCGTTCCATCGTCACATCCAAAGGCTCCTCACCTCTTGGCAACGAAATAAATACGCTTCCGTGGCGCACATACGTGCCGAAACGCCCGTTATTCACTTCTACTTCTTCTCCTTTATATATACCTAGATTTTTCGGCAGCAAAAATAAGTTCAGCGCTTCCTCCAAAGTAATGGTTCCGATGTTCTGCTCTGTCCTTAAACTGGCGAATTGCTTTACTTCGTCATCGGGTTCACCAATTTGTGCCATCGGACCGAATTTCCCTAAACGGACGCTTACCGGTTTTCCGGTTTTCGGATCAGTCCCGAGGATTCTTTCGCCGCTTTCGCGTTCTGCATTCGCTTCTACTTCCTTTACATTTGGATGGAATTTATCGTAAAACTCCTGCATCATCTTCGCCCAGTTGACATTGCCTTCAGCGATTTCGTCAAAATCCTGCTCGACTTTTGCTGTGAAATTATAGTCGAGGATATTACCGAAGTTTTTCACAAGGAAATCCGTCACAATTGTACCAATGTCGGTAGGGACAGGTTTTCCTTTATCTGAACCGGTATTTTCTTTCAGTATCTTTTCGCCGACTTTACCTGATTGTAAAGTCAGTTGCGTATAATTGCGCTCCTGCCCTTCGAGATTGCCTTTTTCAACATAATTTCTGTTGATGATGGTCGAAATTGTCGGCGCATAAGTCGACGGGCGGCCAATGCCGAGCTCTTCAAGTTTCTTTACCAAAGAAGCTTCGGTATATCTTGCCGACGGACGTGAATATCTTTCAGTTGCGGTAATGTAATTATTCTGTAATCTTTCGCTGACTTTCAATGCCGGAAGCATTCCTTCCTGTTCTTCTTCGTCATCATCATGACCTTCGAGATATACTTTCAGGAAACCTTCAAACAATAAAACTTCGCCGGTCGCCGTGAAGAGTTCGCCGTGATTGTTGGCTTCGATCTTAACATTCGTTCTTTCCAATTCGGCATCACTCATTTGGGATGCCAAGGTTCTCTTCCAGATCAAATCGTACAAACGCGCCTGGTCGCGGTCAATATTCACCGAATGACGTGACATATCCGTCGGGCGGATGGCTTCGTGTGCTTCCTGTGCACCTTTGCTTTTGGTAACGAAATTGCGTGGTTTTGAAAATTCCTTTCCGTAAGACTTCACAATTTCTGCCTGAGCTGCGCCCATTGCTTCCTGTGAAAGGTTGACGCTGTCGGTTCTCATGTAAGTAATCAATCCCGCTTCGTATAATCTTTGCGCCAATTGCATCGTAATTCCAACCGGAAGATACAGCTTTCTCGCCGCTTCCTGCTGCAAAGTCGAAGTCGTAAACGGTGCGGCAGGAGATTTTTTGGTAGGTTTCGTTTCAAGATCCGCTACCTTATATATAGAGCCTATATTTTTTTGAAGAAAATCTTCGGCTTCTTTTTTCGTGTTGAAGTTTTTCGGAAGTTTTGCTTTGAAAGCTTTTCCGGCTTCGTTGGTAAATTCAGCAACGACCGAATAAGTCGCTACGGCATTAAAATTCAGGATTTCACGTTCACGTTCAACAATCAATCTTACTGAAACTGACTGCACACGCCCGGCTGACAATCCGCCTTTTACCTTACGCCATAAAACCGGAGACAATTCGTAACCCACCAATCTGTCAAGAACTCTTCTGGCCTGTTGCGCATTAACCAAATCATAATTAATTTCACGCGGATTGTCAATCGCCTTTAAAATTGCAGTCTTGGTAATTTCGTGGAAGACAATTCTCTTGGTCTTGTTTTTATCGAGCTTTAATTCTTCGGCAAGGTGCCAGGAAATCGCTTCCCCTTCACTGGTTCGTCATCACTTGCGAGCCAAACCATTTCGGCATTTTTGGAAAGTGTTTTGAGTTTGCTTACGAGTGCTTTTTTGTCTGGGAAACTTCGTATTTGGGTTTGAATCCGTTCGTGACATCGACGCCGATTTCTTTTGAAGGAAGATCGGCGATATGGCCGTAACTCGATTCTACCTGATAGTCACTGCCCAGAAATTTCTCAATTGTTTTTGCCTTAGCAGGCGACTCCACTATCACTAAATTCTTTGCCATGTTGCTCTTTTTATGTAGTCGTTCGGGCAGGATGGCCAGTTGCGTTGTGTGTCGCAAAAGTATAGGTTTTTTTTAAAATGCAAGTTTTTTATTTTTTTAACGGAATTTTCTTCAGTCAGAATTGCTGTAATCAGCGCGGATTTTTTATTTTCGCTCGCCCATAAATCACAGACACAGACAACCAGCTTGTCGGTCTTTACAATACATAATAAATGACAACAAAAAGAAATTCACAGATAGTAAAATCTGGAACATTTTATCCATTCTTTTAGCGGTAGTTGCAGTAGTTTCGGGAATCGCTTCCGATAGTTTTGAGCACTGGAATAACGCATACGCCAAAAATGAAAAACATAAAATCAAATTGTCATCTCCTCAACAACGTGAAGTTATTATTCCGGCAGAACAAAATCAGGTCATTCCGGAAACAGCAAATGAAAATGTGATTGAAACCAGTGATACCATCATTCCGCAAAATATTGCACCCTCAATCAATAAAGACACTGTCAAAAGCAAAGATATTGCAGTCGTTTCGCAAACACCATCAGGTTTAACGGAAGAAAACAAAAGTTATATCCTTGATAAAATTGCAGAACTGCAAACGACATGGCCACATTTAAAGTGCGTCGAAGTTTCAACACTCACAGGAAACGAGCAATCATATAAACTGGGAAATGCCGTCTTAAGCCTTCTAAAAAGCGAGCATTTAATCCCAAAAGAAGCTGTAACCGAACAAACTGTTTACGGAAAATCGGTAAAAGGCATCCGCATTGTAGTATCGGGCAACTGCATCGTTGTCGAGATTAATGAGGTATAGTTTTCTTTAATAACAGAATCTTTCAAAAAATCTCTACAGGAAGTGGGTAAAATATTTGTTAAACCCTAACTGCCATCTTGTCAGATTCTACCAAATAGCACTATATTTGCCTTTTGAATGTCCGATAAGAATTTATGGAAAAGGTAATAGAAGAAAGCAAACAAGGTGAAAGCCTTGTTTTAGAACACAATCCCGAAAACAAAAAAAAACTCTTTATAGAAAGTTACGGCTGCGCGATGAATTTTTCTGACAGCGAAGTCGTTGCTTCAATTTTATCCGAAGGCGGTTACAATACGACCAATATCCTGGAAGAAGCCGACCTGGTTTTGGTCAACACTTGTTCCATCCGCGACAAAGCTGAACAAACCGTTCGCAAACGCCTCGAAAAATACAATGCCGTAAAACGCACCGTCAATCCGAAAATGAAAGTCGGCGTTCTCGGCTGCATGGCAGAAAGATTAAAAAGCCAGCTTTTAGAAGAAGAAAAATCGTCGACCTTGTTGTAGGCCCGACGCTTATAAAGATTTACCAAATTTATTACAGGAAGTCGACGAAGGCCGAGACGCCATCAACGTGATTTTATCGAAAGAAGAAACCTATGGTGATATTGCTCCGGTAAGATTAATGAGCAACGGCGTGACCGCTTTTGTTTCGATTACAAGAGGCTGTGATAATATGTGTACATTTTGCGTCGTTCCTTTTACAAGAGGACGCGAACGCAGCCGTGAACCGCAAAGCATAATGGCTGAAATCAAAGATTTGTCTGAAAAAGGATTTAAGGAAATCACGCTTTTAGGGCAAAACGTCGACAGCTATTTATGGTATGGCGGCGGGTTAAAGAAAGATTTCGTCAAAGCCAGCGAAATGCAAAAAGCTACAGCAGTCGATTTTGAACAATTGCTTTCGATGGTTGCTGAGAATTTCCCAAAGATGCGCATTCGCTTTTCAACTTCAAATCCGCAGGATATGCACGAAAGTATCTTACATGTCATTGCTAAATACGACAATATCTGTAATCATATCCATTTGCCGGTACAATCGGGCAGCAATCGCATTTTAAAGGAAATGAATCGTTTGCATACACGTGAAGAATACATGGCTTTGATTGACAAAATTAATAGCATAATTCCGGGTTGTGGGATCACGCAAGATATGATTGCCGGTTTCCCGACAGAAACAGAAGAAGACCACCAGGCTACTTTAGATTTAATGGAATATGTGAAATACAGTTTTGGTTATATGTATTCTTATTCGGAACGTCCGGGAACATTGGCGGGACGTAAGATGGAAGATGATGTTCCGGAATCTGTAAAATTGCGTCGTCTTCAGGAAATCGTCGATTTACAAAGAAAACACAGCGGTTTCAGGACGCAGGAATTCCTCGGACAAACCGTCGAAGTCTTGATTGAAAAAGCTTCCAAAAAATCTGAAGATGATTGGTCTGGCCGCAACTCACAAAGCATCATGGTGGTTTTTCCAAAAGAAAATTACAAGATTGGTGATTTTGTGAATGTAAAAATCACGAGTTGCACAAGTGGCACTTTGATTGGAGAAGCGGTTGGATATAGTGACATGAATTGATTTTTAGCCACGAATTGCACGAATCAGCACGAATTTTTAAGGGAAACATGACATCTGATTTGTAGAAACCCGTAGCGAATAAAATAAAAGCCAAAATGAAAAAATATAAGCCAAATGGAATTATACAAAAAGAAGAATACTACAAAATAGTTGGTATTTGCATGGAAATACATAATATTTTAGGGCCGGGATTATCTGAAGTGATTTATAAGGATGCTTTAGAGTTTGAGTTTAAAAGTAATAGTATTCCGTTTGAAAGAGAGAAAGCTTTCGTTGTTAATTATAAAAACGTGACTCTGGCTCACCAATATTATGCCGATTTTATTGTTTATGATGAAATTATCCTTGAAGTAAAAGCTATAAAAGAAATTTTGAGCGAGCATATTTCACAAACAATAAATTACATAAGGTTAGCCGGAAGCGAGATAGGAATAATTGTTAATTTCAGTAAATCTGTTCAACATAAAAGATTAGTAATTTAATCGCGAAAAAACATTTAGCCGAATTTGTGCTAATTCGTGAAATTCGTGGCAAAAAACAATATGGAATCAGTACAAGCCATAAAACAAAGATTCGAAATCATCGGGAACGACCCGAAACTCAACCGTGCCATAGAAAAAGCCATTCAGGTGGCGCCGACAGATATTTCTGTTCTGGTGGTTGGCGAAAGTGGTGTCGGTAAAGAAAGTATCCCGAAAATCATACATTCCCTTTCTCACCGAAAACACGGAAAATACATCGCCGTAAACTGTGGCGCCATTCCCGAAGGCACAATCGACAGTGAACTTTTTGGCCATGAAAAAGGCGCATTTACCGGTGCAACCGCAACGCGCGAAGGCTATTTTGAAGTCGCGAGCGGCGGAACGATTTTTCTGGATGAAGTCGGTGAATTGCCTTTGACGACACAAGTTCGTTTGTTGCGCGTGCTCGAAAATGGCGAATTCATCAAAGTAGGTTCTTCACAAGTACAGAAAACCGACGTGCGGATTGTCGCTGCCACGAATGTCAATATGTTCGATGCGATTGAAAAAGGAAAATTCCGTGAAGATTTATATTATCGTTTAAGCACCGTCGATATCAACCTGCCGCCATTGCGCGAACGGAAAGACGACATTCATTTGCTGTTTCGGAAATTTGCTGCCGATTTCGCCCATAAATACAAGATGCCGCCGATAAAACTCGATGAAAATGCCGTGCAATTGCTTTTGAAATTCCGCTGGAGCGGAAATATTCGCCAGTTGCGCAACGTCGCTGAACAGATTTCTGTTCTGGAAACCAACCGCGATATTTCGGCGATTACTTTGCAGTCTTACCTTCCGTCAGAAGGAAATAATCTTCCTTCAGTCATTAAGGATAAAAAATCAGAAAGCGATTTTAGTACCGAACGCGAAATTTTATACAAAGTCCTTTTCGATATGAAAAGCGATTTGAACGACCTGAAAAAACTAACGCTCGAGCTGATGAAAAACGGCGCGGCGAAAGTGCAGGAAACCAATCCGAACCTGATTCGGAAAATTTACGGGGCGCACGATGACAATGAGTCTGATTTTGAGGATCCAAGGGAATTGTCTGTGATTCCGGTGCAGAAAGCCAGTATTCCAAAAGATCATTTCGATGATCAGGACGAAGACGATTATCTTTTCGCCGAAACCATCGAGGAAGAAGAAACGCTTAAGCTGGAGCAGAAAGAAATCGAAATGATCAAGAAATCGCTCGAAAAAAACAAAGGCAAACGCAAAGCCGCCGCAGACGAACTTGGCATATCCGAAAGGACATTGTACCGAAAAATAAAACAATTCGACCTATAGCCGCAAATCGCTGAAATTGAATATCTTTAAACCCGCATGAAAAAATTACTTTATATATTGGTGTTCGCTTTGTTTCCGTTGCTCAACGGCTGCGGCATCTACAATTTTACGGGCTCAACGCCGCTTGATCCGAAAATCAAGACATTCCAGGTGAATTATTTCCAGAATAATGCCGATTTGATCCAGCCCGGAATTGAGCGAACTTTCACGAACAGACTTCAGGAATTGATCCAAAACCAGACCAACTTAAGCCTTACGAGTTCCGGCGGCGATTTGGTTTATGAAGGCGAAATCACCGATTTCAGGATTTCACCGATGACCGCAACTGCCGATCAGAAAGCCGCACAAAACAGGTTAACCGTAACGGTGAATGTACGTTATACCAACAAATTCAAAGAGGAAGACGATTTTGAAAAGCCGTTTACCTTTTTCTATGATTATGAAGGGCAAGAGCAGCTCGTCGGTGGACAACTGACCACCGCACTTGATGATATTTTTGAAAGGATAACGCAGGATATTTTTAATGCCTCGCTGGCGAAATGGTAATTTCAATACAAAATTGAAATGAATGCAACAGACTATACCTATATATTAAACAAACCTGCCACCATTCAGGAAAGGCACACTTTGGCTTTAGAGAAAATCATGGATGAATTTCCGTTTTTTCAGAGTGCGCGCGCGTTGCACCTGAAAGGTTTGTATAATGCGGATAGTTTTAAATACAATCAGGCGCTAAAAGTTACTGCGGCGCATACAACCGATAGAAGTGTTTTGTTCGATTTCATTACAGCCGGGCAATTTACCGGATTGCAGCATGCATTTTTAGAAGAGAAGGAAGCGCGTATCAATGCTATTTTGGTCAATGAAAGTGAAGTTGTCGCTGTCGCTGAAAAGCCGGAAGTCAAGGTCAATTCGCTCGAACAATCTATCCTGACTTCGATAAAAGAAGCGACGCCGGAAGTTGAAATTATTACTGAAGAAATTCCTGCCACAACGGA
Source organism: Flavobacterium sp. 3HN19-14 (assembly GCF_051373205.1). NCBI lineage: Bacteria > Pseudomonadati > Bacteroidota > Flavobacteriia > Flavobacteriales > Flavobacteriaceae > Flavobacterium > Flavobacterium sp. 3HN19-14. The sequence continues at coordinate 1,281,666 of NZ_JBPPZT010000001.1, read as the reverse complement.
AGCAATCGAAACCAAGCTCGAAATCGGAAAACCGCTTGAATTTTCAAAAGAAGAAACTCATTCTTTCCAGGAATGGCTGCAACTCGCAAGTTTTAAGCCGATTGAGCGCGAAAATATTCCTTCGACTGTTACAGAAATTATTGATGAGAAACAGAAAAAAATCGACCTTATTGATAAATTCATCGAAGCGAACCCGAAAATCCCTCAGATTAAAGATGTTACGCCATTGCCAGTAATTACAAGCAATTCAGAAGACACAAGCTACCTAATGACTGAGACTTTAGCAAAAGTTTATCTCGAGCAAAAAAAATATCAGAAAGCAATTCAGGCTTATGAAATATTAATTTTGAAATATCCGGAAAAAAGTAGTTTATTTGCAGACCGAATTTCGGACATTAAGCTTTTACAACAAAATAACAATTAATTATAGAATTATGTTTACAATTTTTTTAGTGCTGATTGCCATCGTTTGTTTCCTTTTAATCGTTGTGATTATGGTACAAAACCCTAAAGGAGGCGGTTTGTCATCTTCGTTAGGCGGTTCAACGCAAATGGGCGGCGTTCAGAAAACAACTGATTTTCTAGACAAAAGCACCTGGTCACTCGGAATCATGCTAATTGTTTTGATTTTATTTTCAAGCATTAGCTTTCCTTCTACTGCAGTTCCAACTACAGATGAAGAGCAAACTGAAGCACCTGCAACTCCGGCCAAGACTGAAGCGCCTGCTGCAAAACCAGCCGCAACTACAGCTGCTCCGGCGACTGCAACTCCAACAGCAACAACAACGCAAGGTACTCCGGTTCAGGTTACACCTGTTAAAGCACCTGCTGCGAAATAATATTTTTTACAACTTACAAAAATGCCAGCTCTTCAGTTGGCATTTTTTTTACCTTTAAGTCAATATGTCAGTTTTGAGGCGCTGGCACAATTTCTGACTAAAGGAAAACATCGAATTTAATCATAACAGAAAATAATAAAATTATGGCTTTAAACATCACACCGCTTTCAGACCGCGTTCTTATTGAGCCTGTAGCCGCTGAAACGCAAACCGCTTCGGGAATTTTTATCCCGGATACCGCTAAAGAAAAACCACAAAAAGGCACTGTCGTAGCTGTCGGAAAGGGCACAAAAGACCACGATATGACTGTAAAGCCTGGTGATACTGTTCTTTATGGCAAATATGCGGGGACAGAACTTAAGTTAGAGGGAAAAGACTATTTGATCATGCGCGAAGACGACATTCTTGCAATTATATAATTACATATCTGAAACACAAAACAAATAAACCACTATGGCAAAAGAAATAAAATTTGACATCGAGGCACGCGACGGACTAAAACGCGGCGTAGATGCATTGGCAAATGCAGTAAAAGTAACATTAGGCCCAAAGGCCGTAACGTAATCATAGGTAAAGCATTCGGCCTAACCAAATGTTACCAAAGACGGCGTTACCGTTGCAAAAGAAATAGAATTACAAGACCCGCTTGAAAATATGGGCGCCCAGATGGTGAAGGAAGTAGCTTCCAAAACTAATGATTTAGCGGGTGACGGAACTACAACTGCTACAGTTTTGGCACAGGCAATCGTAAAAGAAGGCCTGAAAAACGTAGCTGCCGGCGCCAATCCGATGGATTTGAAAGAGGTATCGATAAAGCTGTTGAGGCTATTGTTGGCGACCTTGCAAAACAATCTAAAGAAGTCGGAAGCGCTTCTGAAAAAATCAAGCAAATCGCATCAATTTCTGCCAACAACGACGAAGTGATTGGCGAATTGATCGCTACCGCTTTCGCAAAAGTTGGAAAAGAAGGCGTTATCACCGTTGAAGAAGCCAAAGGAACTGACACTTACGTGGATGTTGTGGAAGGCATGCAATTCGACCGCGGCTATCTTTCTCCTTATTTCGTGACGAATCCTGAGAAAATGGAAGCGGAACTTGAAAATCCGTACATCCTTTTATATGACAAGAAGGTTTCTTCTTTAAAAGAATTACTTCCGGTTTTAGAACCGGTCGCACAATCAGGGAAACCATTATTGATTATCGCTGAAGATGTTGACGGCGAAGCATTATCGACTTTAGTCGTAAACAAATTGCGTGGTGCGCTCAAAATCGCAGCTGTAAAAGCACCTGGTTTCGGCGACAGAAGAAAAGCAATGCTCGAAGATATCGCCATCTTAACAGGCGGAACCGTAGTTTCTGAAGAAAGAGGTTACACTTTGGAAAATGCCACACTCGAAATGCTCGGAACTGCAAAAAGAGTGACTATCGATAAAGACAATACAACTTTAGTAAGCGGTTCAGGCGAAACTGACATGATCAAAAACCGTGTCAACCAGATCAAAGCGCAAATGGAAGTTACGACTTCTGATTACGATAAAGAAAAACTACAGGAACGCCTTGCGAAACTGGCGGGCGGAGTTGCCGTACTTTACGTTGGTGCTGCATCTGAAGTAGAAATGAAAGAGAAAAAAGATCGTGTTGACGACGCGCTTCATGCGACAAGAGCCGCTGTAGAAGAAGGGATCGTTGCCGGTGGCGGCGTTGCTTTATTAAGAGCAAAAGCTGTATTGAAAGACTTAAAAGCCGACAATGCTGACGAAGCAACCGGAATCCAGATCGTATCGCGTGCTGTTGAAGCGCCATTGCGTACGATCGTTGAAAACGCCGGTCTTGAAGGTTCTGTAGTTGTGGCAAAAGTAGCTGACGGAAGTGGCGATTTTGGTTACAACGCCAAAACCGACGAATATGTAGACATGCTGAAAGCCGGAATCATCGATCCGAAAAAAGTAACGCGTGTAGCTTTGGAAAACGCTGCCTCTGTAGCCGGGATGATCCTGACAACAGAATGCGCATTAGTCGAAATTAAAGAAGAAAATGCAGGCGGAAACCCAATGGGCGGAGGAATGCCTGGCATGATGTAATATTTAGAAAGATTATTTTAAGAAAAGAGTGTTGGAAACAACGCTCTTTTTTTGCATATAAAATGTACATAAAAAAGCCGAAGTGTTTGCTTCGGCTTTTTTATTCCTGGTGTTCGTGTGTAACGGTCTGTTTCGCAAATTTGATGATGACCGGCGATAAAGTTATAACCACCAACCCGATCACGATAAGTTCGATATGGTTTTTCAAATCAATGTTGAATCTTTCCAAAAGAAATCCATACAGATAATGTCCTGCGAAAATCAAACTGAAAGACCACAAAAAAGAGCTCAATATGTTATAAAACATAAATTTCTTTTTATCCATTTCGACGATTCCGGCAACGATTGGGGCAAATGTCCTTACAATCGGTAAAAATCTCGCGAAGATTATCGCACGACCACCATGTTTCTGGAAGAAATCTTTTGATTGAAGCAGGTATTTTTTCTTGAAAAGAAATGTGTCTTTTCTGGTGTAAAGGTAATGCCCGCTTTTCGCGCCAAACCAGTAACCAACCATGTTTCCAATGATTCCTGCCAAGGCAACCAAAGAAGAAAGGATTAGCAGGTTTACAAAATCGTATGGAATAAAAACAATATTCTGCACCAACTCGCTGCTGTAAATTCCGGCGAGGAAAAGCAAACTGTCGCCCGGTAAAAAGAAACCTGCAAATAGTCCGGTTTCGGCAAACACAATGAACAAAACGATGTACAATCCGATTTTCACGCCGTCAAGGTCAAAGTTGATGTAAAAAAGCGGATCCAGTAAATTTTTCCAGTCGAAATTGTTCATTCTATTGGTTTTTATGCTAAAAATTAAAGTCTGTGAAATTAAGTATAATTTGGCTTAACCGCAATTTATTACGGTTAAATTAACGGTTAAGCCATTAAGGTTTTTACTGTTTTCTTTCGTATTGGCAGCAGCTGTGAAGCTTATTGTAATCTTCGTTAGAGGCTTTGATTTCGTCGGTATCGTGACCCACTTTTGCGACTGCTTTTTTCACTTCTTCGACAGTAGTTTTCTCTTCATTTAAGATCAAATGCAGGCTGTGGTCTTCGATTCCCCAAGCTGCTGATTTTACGCCGGAAACTGAATAAGCGGCTTTTTCAATGCGCTTTTTACATTGCTCGCAACTGCCGTTCACTTCGATGTCGTATTTGGCATTTTTATTTTTTTTCTCCTGTGCATTTCCCGTAAATCCGGCGAAAGCAATCATCATTATTAAAAGTATATTTTTCATTTTAATTGATTTTTGAATTTGAATTTGATATTGAAATTTGATATTGATATTGTTATTTAATTTTAAACCTGATTCCCGCATAATACATCTGCCCGAAAACCGGCGCATACACAATCGATGCATCAAAATTCGGCCAAACGGATTGCCGCTGCCTAAAATCGCTTTGTCTTGTTTGTAGTTCCCGATGTTTTCACCTCCCAGATACATTTCAAAAGTACTTGAAAAAGTGCGCGTAACCTGCATATTCATCAGTAAAAATGCCGCCGAATAATCCGGAAGCCTTTCTTCTACAGGATTCGTCGCCGTAAACGGAAGCTTCTGTTTGCCTAGCCAATTGTAAGTGAAATCAAATTTCCACTGCTCGCCTTTGTCATTGATATGCGTCGCATACGCCAGATTGGCAAAAAATCTATGTTTCGCCTGCAGCGGGCGCTCGTTCGTACCCGAAATGAAATCAGTTTGAATGTCGTAATATTTATAAGCCGTCCTTAAATCGAAATGCTTTTTCAATTCAATATTGAATTCAACCTGAAAACTATTGGCAAAAGATTTTCCGTCGAGGTTATAAAATGAAACCTGTTGCGGACTTCCATACAAATCTACAACGGCCTGGTTTTGAAAATCCGTACGGTAGAAATCAAATCCGATGTCGGCAGATTTACCGAAAAGCGTAAAATGCTGAAGGAAACCCATGCCGTAATTCCACGCGATTTCAGGGTCGAGTCCGTAAATTTTTCCTGAATTATTAAGGATTTCAAAACTTCTCGAACTCGCAAAAAGCTGTTGGTTTTCTGCAAAAATATTCGCCGCGCGTTTGCCTCTTCCGGCAGAAAAACGCAAAACGCCTTTCTCCCACGGATTGTAACGGATGTGCAATCTTGGCGTAACAAATGCGCCCAAACGATTGTGCTTATCGAACCTTCCACCGGCAACCAGGCTGAAATTGTCGGTGTTGTCATAGGTATATTCGAAGAACGCGCCAACGGAATTATCGATCCGGTCAAAATCCCTTCCGATGCCAGGAACCAATACAAATTCATCGTATTTGTCATAAGTGAAATTGAGCCCGGCCGCGAATTTATTCATCGTATTATTGATAATCGAATTGAAAATCAGGTTCGAATAATAGCTGCTCTGGCGGATGTTATATTGGTTCAATCCGAAATATGAATCCTGGTCGTGAACATTGAAAGCATTTTGGAAACCGATGCTTTGAAACGGCATTTCCGGAAAAACATAGCCGACTTTCGTAGCGATATCAAGCCGTTGCGTCTTAATTTCAGAACCCCAGAAATTGGTTGTGCCACGGTCGCGGTCCTTATCGAAATTGAGTTGCCCGGTTTGTTTTTCGTCGTTCATGTAACGCAGGTTGATGAAACTCACCCAGCCTTTTTCGGCATCACTGTATTGCCAGCGATTCAAAACATTGATTTGCTTGCCGAGCGGATTATCGAGAAAACCATCGTCATTCATATCGTTTTTGGCGACTCTTGCATTGCCGTGAATGAAAAGACTGCTGCTCCATTTATCGGAAATTTTGCGGTTGAAATGCGTGTTGGCTTCGAAACGTGAATCTGTCGAACCGTAAACATTCAGGAAAAACGGAATGTCATTGAGGGGCTTTAACAATTCCGTATTAATTTGTTCGGAGATGCTTTCGTAACCGTTAACGACCGAACCCGCGCCTTTGGTAATCTGGATGCTTTCGATCCAGGTTCCGGGTGTGAAAGACAATCCGTAAGCCTGCGAAGCGCCGCGCACTGAAGGAATGTTTTCCTCAGTAATCATCAGGTACGGACTCGTCAATCCGAGCATTTTGATTTGTTTGGTTCCGGTAAGCGCGTCTGGAAAATTAACGTCGACTGACGGATTGGTTTCGAAACTTTCCGCCAGGTTGCAACAAGCCGCTTTGAGCAATTCCTTGCTGGTCAAAGTCGTAACATTGGCGGTTGTCGTCAGGGATTTTTTCAGGCTTTTGCTTCTTGATTCGATTTTCACAGTCTTCAAAGTGTCCTGGCAGATGAAAATATCGAAAACAAAAGCAGCAAAAGCAATGCTGATTTTTTCATATATAAATTTTAATGTCATAAAAGATTTTCTTCGCAAGAGCGAAATCAGTTAAAACATTAAAATCAGGCGTAAAAAATGTATTGGGAATAGAGTTTGAAAAGTGGCGGTGGATGCGCATCACAGTAATAGTCGTTGATTGACGCCATTTTCACAAGAGGGATCGTCCTGAAAACAACAGGTTTCCATTCGGCAATCACAAATGCAACTGTCGACTGAAAAGAAAAAGTTTTGTTCAGACTTTGGTCGGTTTTCGACTTGATTGTAACGACTTTGTCTTTGCAGCATTTGCTGTGTTTGACGACGATTTTCTTTTTACAGCATGATTTTTCGACGACCACTTTATCCATTTCGCAGGCTTTTCCGTCGGCAAAAACAGAAGTAACGGAAGCGATTTTTCCACCGCAATAATGCACATTAAAAGCGAGGCCAGCGTTGGAAACCAACAGCAGCAGGGCTAAAATAAGGGATGTGCATTTTTTAAGATTCATGTTGCAAAAGTATTTAAAAATAAACCGATTACACTTAAGAGATTGTTATTTTTTAGCCATCCGGTTTTGGTAATAAAACGCAGGAACGAATAAAATCACGAGTAAAGGCTGGATCAGGAACCTTCGCACATAAAAAAGCACGAGGTTATTATCGGCGCCTGAAAAATGAATGATTGCGAAAAAAGCAATAATCAGCAAAATGAAAAATATGGCGTACAAAACTGCTGAAAATTTCACCAAATCCAAATCTTTAAAAACCGTATAAATGATGCCCAGCGAAACAATCGTATTTAGAAAATAGCGAAATAAAAGGCTTCCAATAAGCCGCGACACATCGAATTCCGGCAATGGCAAATTCTCATATTCAATCCGGAAAAAATTCAGGAACGGATCATAAAACAAAGTCTCTTCAAAATTGCGGATGACCGCCAAAAGTGCCACCAGCATTACAAAAGCCACAACCTGCAGTTTATGATTGAGGAGTTTTTTTAGCATAAAAAGAAAATTTATTGATCCAGATTACCCAAAGCGCAAAAACGACTCCGTATATAAATAAAGGAAAAACGATGTCGTGCAAAACATGGCTGTACTGCGGATAATACAGCAATCCGAGACACAGCAGACCGATCCGCATGATATTTAAAATGTGTATTAGTAAAATTCCTGAAATGATGAAAAGCACTGTTTTTTTGAATGTTCCGCTGAAAGCAATTACAAATGCAGCGAATAAAATCATGACGCTGACCGCGTTGCAGCCTTCGATAATCCGCACGAGAAAATCCTGATTGACTGCCATTTTTATCGCGGATTCTGTTGTTCTCGGTGTCAGTGTCACATCATAATTAAAGATTTCGAGGAAGAATTTTGAGTGCCTGGCAACCATATTTGTAGCGCCGTCAACCTCGAAAGTTCTGGCATCGAACTGATTGAGGTACCATTGGTACAAAACGATTAATACGATATACGAAAGCAGGAACTTGCCCAAAAACAACAAAACGGCCGAAATCTGACAAAGTAATTTTTCAAGGAATAATTTTTAACAAATTTATACAATTTAAAGTTGGCGCAAATGGTACTTTTGCAAAAAAAATCGCCATGACTTTCGAAGCACTGCAACCAAAAGTAACTGAAATTACAACCAATATAAACTTTTCCAGAGAAGAAAAATTGCTTAAAATATGTGAATTGCTGGAAGCTAATGTCGATTATTATAATTGGGTTGGGTTTTATTTCCGAAACGGCGATAAAGAAGAGTTAGTGCTCGGGCCATACATTGGTGCGCCGACTGACCATACCGTTATCCCTTTCGGGAAAGGCATTTGCGGACAAGTAGCGGTTTCGAACCAGAATTTCGTTGTGCCGGATGTGAGTGCGCAGGACAATTATATTGCGTGCAGTTTTACCGTGAAATCAGAAATTGTCGTACCGCTTTTCGTCAATGGCGAAAACATTGGGCAGATTGATATCGACAGTAATGTGCTGGATCCGTTTACGGAAGCTGACGAAAGATTCCTGGAATTTGTGAATGCGGAAGTGGCGAAACTTTACTAAGCAAATTTCAATTTTATCACTTTACGATACGCATTTGTTATTTGGAATTTAATAATTGGAAATTAAAAATAAATTGTTACTTTTGCACCTCGAATAAGAGAAACTTATTCACTACATAATAATCATTAAATAATATTAGCATGTACTTAACTAAAGAAGTTAAAGAAGAAATCTTCGCTAAACACGGAGGATCAGCAACCAACACAGGAAAAGCAGAAGGCCAAATCGCCCTTTTCACTTACAGGATCTCTCACTTAACTGAGCACCTGAAAAAAAATCGCCACGATTTCAACACCGAGCGTTCCCTTGTATTGTTGGTAGGTAAAAGAAGAGCTTTGTTGGATTACCTTAAGAAAACAGAAATCAACAGATACCGTGAGATTATCAAAGAATTGAATATCAGAAAATAATCAATTGGAAAAGAGGTGCTCACGCGCCTCTTTTTTTTATACATATTGCAGAAAAAAAGTTTTGGTTTTTCATTGGGTTTTAGATAACTACACACAACAACAACACTACAACACAACTAAAACCCATTGTTTAACTTAGAGAATTAATTTATGATTCCACAATTATTTGTAGAAAGCATCGATTTAGGTGATGGCAGAAGCATCACAATCGAGACAGGGCGTCTGGCCAAACAAGCCGACGGTTCTGTAGTAGTAAGAATTGGAAAAACTGTTATCCTTGGTACAGTTGTTTCCGCAAGAAAAGCAAGTCCGGGCATCGATTTCTTACCGTTAACGGTAGATTATCGCGAAAAATTCGCCGCGGCAGGCCGTTTCCCGGGAGGTTTCTTCAAAAGAGAAGCACGTCCGAGTGACAGCGAAGTATTAACGATGAGATTGGTTGACCGTGTGTTGCGTCCGCTTTTCCCAAGTGATTATCACGCAGAAGTGCAGGTGATGATCCAATTGATGTCACACGACGAAGAAGTAATGCCGGATGCATTGGCTGGTTTGGCCGCATCAGCAGCTTTGGCTTTGTCTGACATTCCGTTTGAAACATTGATTTCTGAAGCAAGAGTTGGCCGTATCAACGGTGAATTCATCATCAACCCGTCACGCGCACAATTAGAAGAATCAGACATCGATATGATGATTGGTGCTTCACGCGATTCTATCGCGATGGTAGAAGGCGAGATGAAAGAAATTTCAGAAAAAGAAATGGTCGAAGCCATTAAATTCGCCCACGAGCATATCAAAGTACAAATCGACGCACAGGAAAGACTTGCTGCCGCTTTTGGAAAGAAAGAAGTGCGTGAGTACGAGCAGGAAAAATCAGACGAGGCGATTTATGCTAAGGTAAAAGAACTGGCTTACGACAAGATCTACGCGATTGCGAGCAAAGGTTCTGCAAAGCAAGAACGTGGTGCTGCATTCGACGCGGTGAAAGAAGAAGTAAAAGCTGCCTTTACAGAAGAAGAATTGCTTGAAAACGGTGATTTGGTAGGGAAATATTTCTACAAAGTCAACAAAGAAGCCGTTCGTAACGTAACCTTAGACTTAGGTACGCGTCTGGATGGAAGAAAAACAACTGAAATCCGCCCAATCTGGTGCGAAGTTGATTATTTGCCATCGGTTCACGGTTCTGCATTGTTCACCCGTGGAGAAACACAAGCTTTGGCAACAGCGACTTTGGGGACCTCAAAGAGAAGCGAACCAAATCGATTCGCCGTCTGAGCAAGGAGAAGAAAAATTCTACTTACACTATAATTTCCCGCCATTTTCTACCGGAGAAGCGCGTCCGTTAAGAGGCACATCCCGTAGAGAAGTTGGTCACGGAAACCTGGCACAACGTGCGCTGAAAAACATGATCCCTGCTGAAAATCCATACACAATCCGTGTGGTTTCTGAAGTATTGGAATCTAACGGTTCGTCTTCTATGGCAACGGTTTGTTCAGGCACTTTGGCTTTGATGGATGCAGGTGTTCAGATGATCCGTCCGGTTTCGGGAATCGCGATGGGATTGATCACTGACGGAGACCGTTTCGCTGTATTGTCTGATATCTTAGGTGATGAAGATCACTTAGGTGACATGGACTTTAAAGTAACCGGAACATCCGAAGGTATCACCGCTTGTCAAATGGACATCAAGATTGACGGATTGAAATACGAAATCATGGAACAGGCTTTGGCTCAGGCTCGTGACGGTCGTTTGCATATCCTTGAGAAATTATTGGAAGCACAGGCTGCTCCTAGACCTGATGTGAAAGACCATGCTCCGAAAATCATCATGCGTACCATTCCTGGTGCTTACATCGGTGCCTTAATCGGAACCTGGAGGAAAAGTAATCCAGGAATTGCAGAAAGCTACCGGAACAACTATCGTGATCAACGAAGTAAACGAAGAAGGTATCGTGGAAATCTTGGGTACAGACCCGGCAGGAATCGCAGCAGTATTGGCGAAAATCGATTCTATCATTTTCAAACCTGTTGTTGGTGAGGCTTACGAAGTGAAAGTAATTAAGTTACTTGACTTTGGTGCAGTGGTAGAATATACCGAAGCGCCGGGCAACGAAGTATTGCTTCACGTATCTGAATTGGATTGGGCACGTACAGAAAACGTTACCGACGTTGTGAATATGGGCGATGTTTTCCAGGTAAAATACCTCGGAATCGATCCAAAAACAAGAAAAGAGAAAGTTTCAAGAAAAGCTTTGATGCCAAGACCTCCAAGAGACGAAAACGCTCCGAGAGAAGACCGTGGCCCGCGCCCTGAAAGACGTGACGACCGTCGCCCAAGAAGAGATGACAGACGCGACAACCGTGGCCCACGCCCGGAAAAACGTGAAAACAACTCTGGTAGCGGAGAAGCACCACAAGAATAATAAGGTTATTAATTCATAAAGAACCCCGAAGCAGCTTGTTTCGGGGTTTTTTGGTTTACTATTTCAGTTGAATTAAAATCGTGGATTCCCTTCCTCCGAAGGGGTGGCCGAAGGCCGGGGTGGTAAAATGGGAACGTGGATTAAAACTGATCGTCGCAGATTTGCGCGGATTTGATCGCTTTGTTGAAATGTTGTGTAAAGAATTTGCTATTATTTTCGCAAATAAGCACCAACCACCTTCGTTTGGTCGAAAACCATTTTGCCTTTTTCAAGTTTGAAGTAGGTGGTGACGCCCAATCCAAAGTCTGCCCAGTCCAAATCATTTTTGCTGCCTGAAGTGGCAAGCTCCTGTATGATATGGATCTTGAATTTTCCATCTTCGAAAGTCAGTGGCAGCAGGTCGAGAACGATGAGCTTGTTATTGTTCTTCTTGACATATTTCTCCTGATCGTTCGGCCAAAGTACAAAAACTTTATAGCCGTTGATCATCTCTGGCATGTCGAATAAATAAGTACATCGTGCGAGATATAATGTTTTGGGCTCAACATTCTCACCGACAGAACGGCGGGGTTCCCGCTCCAGCGCTTTCGTATATTCGGTTAGGGCTTTGATATATAAGGAGTCATTGGCACTTGGTCTGACTTCATTGCAACATTGGGAATAAGCCAGCCCCTGCAAAAAAAGCAAGGCGATAAAAATCGAGAGTTTGTTTGGTTTTTTCATGGTCTTTTAATCGCTTATTTGAACTGCAAGATAAAGATTTTTAACGTTAATCGGTACGGATTATTGCTCCGGAAGCTTCAGAATCGCACCAAAATGATACGTATTCCCCTACTTTCGAGGGATGGCCGCAGGCCGCAGCGGTTAAAATGGGAATACAGATGAAACGGAATCAACGCAGATTTTCGCAAATTATCCCCATAAAAAAACTGCAGGCCAAAGACCTGCAGTTTCAATTTCCGGAAATCCGGTGAGTTTTATTGTTTTACAATTTTAACTGTCTTAACATCGGAACCCGAAGTCAATTTCACAGTGTAAGTGCCTGTTGTCAATGCAGAAAGATCCAATTGTGCATCTGTAGCATTAACGGCTTTAGAATATACCTGCTGCCCCAGCATGTTGAACACTTCAGCAGATTTAATTTCTTGCTTGTAAGAAATGTTCATCACATCCTTAACCGGATTTGGATACACCTGTAATCCCGAAAGTTGGTTATTGTCAACTGAAAGCAAATCGGCATAAGCGGCAATCCTGAACGCGCCTGTCAATAACGGGTCTCCGAAAAGGTCGAAATAATATTGCCATACCGCAACATATATTGTTGAGTTAGGCTCAAGCCCGGTAAGTGATAATTTTGAGAAGTAACCATCCGGAGCATCTTCGTTGTCATCATTACAATCAATTGGCGTAAGGCTGCCACATGTGCCTGAAAATGCCTGGATGATAGTATCATCATTGTCTGAGCCGTCTGCCTGCTGCGTCTCGATGGTAAGATTACCGTCGGCTGGTACTACTACTGAAAACCAAACGTCGTTTGTATAAAAAGAAGCACACTCAGGTGTAACCGCATCATCAGTCGTTGCGCCTGTGTCTGTGTATTCTGCAGCGCCCGATTCAAAATCACCGCCTACAGTCAACGGAATCGCATCGGCACAGAAATCGTTTGTTGGTGGCACAGCAACCGTACGGAAACTCAAATCAACAGCAGTGCTGTAATCGCCTCCGCCGCAATTGTTCCTGATATAAACATCGTAATCTGTTTCCGGTGTAAGGCCGGTTAATGTGTATGGTGAACTGGCTACCGTAACCACTGTTCCTGTTCCCGGAGCAAATCCTGCCGGGCCGTATTCGATTTCAAATGAAGTTCCGGCTGAATTCCATTCCAATCCAACGCTGTCAGAACCAATCTCAGTAATAGCGAAATTTTCAGGCTCGAAACAGCTCGGGATACCTGTACTTACCACATCGTCCACTTCAAAAACATCCATATTCTCTGTAGTTGAATAGAAAGCGATATAAATGGTCTGTCCGACATACGCAGATAAATCATAAGCATATTTGTAGTAATTGTCTCCGCTTTCAGGCGCTACATTAGCTGCCAGTGTAATGGTGAAATCGGCTGCATTGAGTCCGGTTGTTGAGATTTTCACATCAATTTGCTCCGGATATTGAACATCAAGACTGCGTGCCCAGAATGTAAAATAGTCGCTTACACCAGCGGTAACCGTAATGGCCGGTGTTATCAGGTAGTCGTCGTGTGCCACTTCGGAATAAAAAATCGTAGCAGCATTAAAGCCGCTGTGCGCTTCCAGGTCGTATTCAGAGAAATCTGTGATGACCCATGAATTTTCTTCGTCACCTCCGTCAATTACCGTCCATCCTGCGGGAATGTCGGTACTTCCATCAAAATTCTCAGAAAACTGGGCGAACCCGGCATTTGAGAAGATCAACAATAATAATAGCAAAGTAATTTTTTTCATAAGATAAGGTTTTAATTAATAATCGTAAAATTAGTTGAAGCGCCTGCGTTTACGGTTTCGCATTAAGAATATATTATGGAAATTTTAATATTTGCGTAATGCGCAAGGCCACAGCAAAATATAAACAGGCAAAACAGGATTTACCCTAATCTGGCAGCTATTTGCAGGGCAGCCATCGGCTAAAACTTTTTCAAAACCAAACTTTATCGCCGGATTTATGGGATATTATCGCATTACATTTGCGCCTCACTAATCCAAAACCAATGAAACAACTTTTCCTTAGCGCCATCGCGTTAACTACATCTGCACTATCGGCACAGGTGACCCTTGAACACAATTATGTTACCACCGGCGGTTACAACGACACCCAGAAGTCATACGCATTTTTTACCGACAACGGCATCAATTATTATACGACCAATGACACCCAGGTGATGCTTTACAACGCTTCGCACGTTTTGTACAAAACCATAACGCTGCCTTTGGGCGAGAGCTACGAGATTACAAAAGTCATACTGGTTACCGACAGGTTCTTCAATTCAATGCAAAAATTGAATTCCTTGTGGTCTCTAACAACTATTCCGGAAACGACTGGCTGCAAAAAATGACGCTTTATAATGAAGACGGGACGAACCTGCAGGAATTCGGTGACCGCTACACAGCAGATGCCATCAAGGTATCTGACAGTGCTTTTAAACTGATTGTCAGCCAGGATAAATCAGGGGAGAATCTTTATGACATCTACGCTGTTTCAGGATTCCTGTCTGCAGAACAGCAGGAAATGCTGACTGTGGGAAGCAAAGTTTACCCGAATCCTGCAACAAACCGCATCAATATTACCAATTCTCTACCGGCAGGCGAAAACGGCACGGTGCAGATCTACACGCTTGGCGGCGCTAAAGTGCTTGAACAGGCAGTGAGCGGCAATAATCCGACGATTGCTTTGGATATTGAATCGCTGAGCAGCGGCACTTATGTTTATAAGCTTAACAATCGTGCGGAGAAGTTTATTAAGAAGTAAATTTATTGGATGAAATATGAAAGCCTTTCGATTGAAAGGCTTTTTTGTTGGAAATTCTATCGGCTCTTCTTATCGCTGCCGCGCGAATCCCTTCGCGTGGTAATATTATTCTGGACAGCTTTTTATTTTATAGCACCACGCGAAAGGATTCGCGCGGCAGCGTGGGAATCCCTTCGCGTGGTAATATTATTCTGGACAGCTATTTTATTTTATAGCACCACGCGAAAGGATTCGCGCGGCAGCGTGGGGCTGGTTGGAAACATCCGAGCTATCGGGACTATTGAGCTATGGCTTAAATACTTTAAAAGTTTCAACTGAAATTTTCCTGACAGAATCACTGTCTAAGTATGGGGCAAAAAAAGTTTCAAAATTTTTAGAGTTAAGCACCAGAAATTTCCTTAATAGTGTATGAGTAAGCGAAATATCCGTTGATTGTTTCTCAAAACCCTTATATAATACAACCAAACAATCACTTAATTTATCATTAGGAATATAACCGTCTGCGTTCATCTCAAAAATACGATTAATTTCATGTTTCATATGATAATAAACGTCTTTCAGACGTTTCAGTCTTAAATCTTCTCTATTTAGATTACAAATTTCGATTGTTTTTTTACCACGCCCTTTATCGTCAATACCAAGAATTGATACACCATTTTTATCGTCACTTGGTTCAAAAGAAAGGTATGCCTCGGGATGTTTGTCAATTTCAGGATGTAATAGATATGGCTCCTCGTCGAGTAAAGGAGAAGCTGAAGCTTGGCATTTAGCAATATCAAGTTTTCCGAACGAAAAAGGAGGGCTCGATACTCTTCTACTTGCGTTTATAATTGGAAATTTATTTCCTTTTCCTCCTTCTGTATTACAATATCTACACGAAGGCACTAAATTTGACCAAGAGTAACATAACCAATAATATCCATTATGAGCAGCGTCGTCAGAGATAGCTTTTTTCGGTCTATAATGTTCTATTTCTGCTTTGCATATCGCTTCACAATAAGCACATTTAAGCAAATAATATTTGTTCAGAAAATCTCTCACTTGAGACCGAGTCTTACCATCTGAGCCTTTGTAAACACCTTTATATATTGAATCATTTATGTTTACCGAAGTATCTCTAAGAGCTATTTTTTCTATATCATTTAGTGCGATTGAAGAAATCAATGACGGCGGTATATCCATTAAATCCTTTTCAACATATCTCATTGTCCTATTTTTTACTTAAGATTTTTAATATAGCATTGGTTGTTTCCTTATCCAAATACTGTTCAATCTTCTTTCCTTGCTCATTATTTCGCATTACCTCCTCATATGTTGTTTCTACACGGACAAATTCATCATCATTCTTGTTTTCAGGGAAAATATTTTGAAATCCGAAGATTGGTGAAGTAAGGATAGTATTTGGCAACAAATTTGGAAAATCTATAATCTCATCTAATCTTTCCAAGGTCACTCCATCCTTTTTATTCCTATTAACTTTTAATATAATCGAATTTTTTTCAGCCGCTAACAATGGAATAGGACTATGAGTAGTTGCAATGAATTGTATTTTTGGGAAAACACTTGACAGCGCAACCGGTATTTGCCGTTGCAAAACTGGATGAAGGTGATTTTCAATCTCATCTATTAGGACAATTCCGAAAAAATCACGATATGGAATATTTCGATGTATTTGTTTTAAACGCAAATAAATATCAATGACAATATTAATTACACTTCTAAATCCGGCGGCCAATTTATTTAAGGGCAGAGACTCTAGAACTTCACCATTTGAAAGAGTTTCTTCAAATAGAACCTGTCGTTGATACACCTTTATTTCTGAAATTCTATTTTCAGTCACCTTTTTAATTATTTGCTCTAATTCACTAAATATATTTTTTTCTGCATAGTTAGTTGCAAATAGTTCATAATTAATATTCTTTAGCAAAGTATCATTCTCAAATAAGCTCAAGACGTGATTTTTACTCCTATCTTCCATATTTTCTGAAGATTTAGACTGAATATTCAATCTGGCTGGGCAGCATATCCAATAATATATTGGCCATAATCATATGATTCAATCGAATTTAAAACCCCTTTCGTTCTTACCGGGAAAGCCTTTTCATTATTTGATGATAATTCGAGACTGATTCTACTTTTTTCGTCTAAATATTTTTCAAGCTCTGGATCGATACTTGCACCAAGTGCAATAGCTTGGAGAATGGTAGTTTTACCGTACCCATTTTCGCCGGCAATAAATATCCAACGTGCATCAGGATTTAAATCATCAATGTTCGCAGACTTAATTCCTTGAAAATTTTGAATATTGATTCCGAGTAATGCATAAGGCAATTTTGGATTGCTAATAAACTCTTGATGTTTATTATACTCATTGACTTTGATCAAATCTCTTTGCTTGAGTACGCGAGAACACATGTTATCAAAATCTTTAGGGTTTATAAATCCAAATCTTGACACAAATTCCTCATAGTCTATTAGTTCATTATTACTAATATACTCGTCAATTCTTCTTTTGTCATTAATAATAAAAAGACCTAGATTTTCCTCCCAACGATCCCACTTATTAGATAAATGCTTTATCCAAACTTTAGTCTTTTTATTTAAACCATAATTGTTATTATTAATCTCATCCAATTCGGTGACAATCTTTTCGAAATATTCGTATTTAGCCTCAGAGTCTTTAGCAACTATTACAATCCGGCATCCAAATTTTTCATTGATTTCAAAATAGATATTAGGTGTTTTGTTATTGGAATCACCGCCAGCCCAAAATGACAGGCATATATATGAGTCGTTCCCTGGAAACCAATAACCTTTCTTAAATCTCTCATCCCTAACACTGCGCATATAAAAATATGGATTGATTTCGTTATTACTTGTACGACTTCTTTCGCTCCAATTATTTAAATAAATAAAAACCTCTTCATGGAGTTTTTCTATATTCTTCATCTTTTAAAATTTATAATTATAAAAACAATTATGGTAATTCCTACTTTAATAGGATTTGACTATTGTTTCTCAAATATACTTAATTATCCTCACCCCTCCAACATCTTCCGAACCTCCCCCACACTCATCCCTTGTAGGTATTCCTCCACCGTTTTCATCTCCTCAACAGGTTTCAGCTTCTCAATCGCATGCAGCGCATGCTTCGGTGGCAGCTCCATATCACGCAGTGCAAACAGGTCGTTGGGCGTGCAGTTCAGGTGAAAGCAAAGCTTCGTAATCTGGTTCAGCCCAATCTGGATGGCCTCGCCTCTAAGGAGCTTGGTGGCAGAAAAAGAACTGATGCCAATCTTCTTTAAATAGGCATCTGGAAATTTTACACCCCGTGCCCGCAGCACAGGCATGATGTTAATGACAATACAACTTTGTTCAGGCGTGAGATCGCCCCGCTTAGGTCTCCTCATAGGTTGAGTTTTTATATGTTAAGTGGGGGTTATTCAAATCTATAAAAAAATTTCATTGCTGCTACTCGCAGATTTAAATTTTTCTTACAAATTATTGATTCTTATGATGGCTTAGTGTAAGCATGATGAAAAATATTGTTCTAAAAATGACAATTTAGCCTGTTTTGCAGGCTAATAAATTTGTTTTGAAGTTTCAAACGCGTGTTTTGATTGCGCAGATGAATGTTTTGAAGGTGCGATAGCAGGTTTTGAAGGCGTCAAAAAGCGTTTTGCTATCCGATTAAAGTGTTTTGAAGGTAGTGTAGATTGTTTTAAAGGCGTCGAAGCTTGTTACAAACTCCAAAACCGTATAACCACTCTAAATTAACCCCTCAAACCGCCCCTTTTTTGGATTGTAGCATCGCTTATCCCTACATTTCGGTTTATAACTACCCCCGGCTTTAACTTGTAACCTTTAAACATTACTTATATGAACAGAGAACAAGAAGCTTTTTTCGCCATGGCGCTGAAAGTAAAGAATTACGGAACCAAAAATGCGGCTGCCATGACCGCCGTGCCAGCCGTTAACGCGGTTTACACGCAATTGGGCACTTACATCACCCAATTGATCGCCGCCGATTCGGGCAGCCGTGCCGACCTGACCGGCTATGCCGTTGCGAAGCTCGCCAAAAGGCAGGCCGTTGAGACGCTTGCCTTTAAGGTCAGCAATGCCATTACGTCGTATGCCGTGATGAACGACGACCCGGTGCTGCGCAAGCGTGCCGACTTTGCCGCAAGCAAATGGCGGGGCATGAGCGAAGATGAACTCGTCACGCAGGCCAGTATTATCGAGAACCTCGCGCCTGCCGGTGCCGCACTTGCCCCCTATGGTGCTGCCGCCGCAGATGTTACGGCTTTGAACACCGCCATTACGAATTACCTCGACGCGATTTCAGACCCGACACTCGCCATCGACCAGCGCAAGAGCGATAACAAGCAGGTGATTGCCATCATTGGCAGCGTCCGCGCGTTGTTTGAAGACAAGCTCGACGTGCTGATGCGCAGCTTTGCCGTGAACAGTCCCGTGGTTTATAATTTGTACGAATCGGCGCGCGCGATTGATATCAACGGGAGTGTCGAAGGAGCTTTGGTGACCGTCAGTGTTCCGCCAGCAACAACGATGACGGTACATACGGCAACGGCTTATGATGCGGATACTTTTTATACGGTGGAGAGCCAGGGCCAGGTGCGGTGCAGTTCAGCCTTTCGGCGGCGACAGACCATGAAGGGCCTGATCCGGTGCTTTTGGCGGCGGGTGAAACGCGGTCGAGGCTGGCGTCTAACCTGGCGGAGACGGGTACTTTTCTGGTGGTGAGTAATCCGGGACTGCGGCGGTCGGTTTGAAAGTTTGGGTGGAATGATTTTCAGCCACGCATTACACAAATTTCCACGAATTAAATTTTTTTAAAGTACTGTTTGTTACATGGCAAGATAAAAAATTCGTGAAAATTTGTGCAATTCGTGGCAAAACAAAAATCTTAATCCTATCTGGTTTTGGCATTCCCCTCCTCTGGAGGGGTGGCCGAAGGCCGGGGTGGTTAAAAGGGAATGCCGATGACGTAAATTTTTGCGCAGGGTCTTGGATTTCCATGACCGGGTTAAGGCTGCCATGAGATTGATTAAGCTGACGCAACCTTTTATTTTTTTGCTGACTATAAGATATAACCGCAAAAGAATACATTATGAAAACGCTGAAATCCCTACGCCTGTTGCTGTTGTTTTTGGCCGCAATGATAACCAACAGTTGCACCGATATGGATGACAACATCAAAACCGTTACTGCAGAAGACGTAATCGCCAAAAATTCAGCACTATTTCATATGCTGCAAAATGTGACGACCGATAGTGATGATCCTCTTGTAAAAATTACCTGTATTGATTTTATTTATCCTTTCGTGCTACAGGTTTACAACGAACAGCTCCAGGTGATTGGCACGGTGACTTTGACCGGCGATGCCCAGCTGAGCGCATTTCTCGGCAACCTGCCCGACAACCAATCCATCAGCCTCAGTTATCCGATCCAAACGACATTGGGCGACGGCACTGTTTTTAGCGTGACAAATAATACCGAACTCAAAATCGCGATTGACAGCTGTTCTAAGGAAGACATTCTGCTTTTCTATGGCAGTTTGTTTGGCGGCAGTCCGCATTGCGTATGGGTAGTCCCTTATTTTAAAGATGCTGACAACAAATATGCCGGTGGCGTTTTCGATACGAATTTCGATGGGACACTGCATTTTACTTTTGAAGGCGAAACGTATAACGGCACATGGACATTCCTGTATGTTGGTGAAGAATTCCACATGAACATCAATCTCGAAGGCGATTCTGAAGTCGCCAACGATTGGAATATAGACCGCCCGGCGCAGTTTTATAACGACAAGATTATCATTACCAATACACCTCGGAATTATGTCATCCAAAGAAAATGTAAGGAAACGGCGCCTTACGCGATTGGCGATGAAGGTCAGTGCCGGCGGCATCGTGTTTTACGACAAAGGCTTTTACAGCAACGGTTGGCGGTATATGGAGATCAGCAAAACCGATTTGGGATTCTTTGAATGGGGTTGTCTGGGTTCTGATATCGCGCACGCTGATGCGACAGCGGTTGGCAGCGGTATTGCGAACAGCGCGGCGATAGCGGGTTTCCATGACAGATTAGCCGATTATTACACCAACCCTTCCATCTGCAACGCTGCGAATGATGGTACTGTCGTTGCGCAGCGGGCTTTGGCTTTTCATGCCTTCAACTATCAAAATGCTGACGATTGGTTTTTGCCTTCGCAGGAAGAGTTGCTGCTCGCTTACCAGAATCTGAATGTGATATTTTTAGGCGATTTTTATCAGGCACCTTACTGGACATCGACTGAATCTGACGCAGATCATGCCATAGTTGTTGACTTTTTTGACGGAAGCGTGAATGCAATTTCTAAAATTCCGCCGCCAATTGCCATTAGTGCAAGAGCCATCAGGTATTTTTAGTCGTTTTGACGGAAATTAAGTGTAGTTTTAAATCGTAATAGATCCACTTTGAGTTTAGACCAAATCATAAAAGGTTGCATCAGGCAAAACCGCAAGGAACAGGAGCAGTTGTACAATTTGTACAAGAACACGCTGTTTGCCCTGAGCCTCAAGTATTGCCGCAATACCGCTGAGGCGGAAGACAATTTGCACAATGCCTTTATTGCGATTTTTACGAACATCAAAAGATACAACAACAGCGGTTCTTTTGAAGGCTGGATGAAGCGGATTACGATTTTTAAGGCGATTGACAGTTATAAGAAAAGTTTTCAGCTGGCGCCGATTAAGGATGATATCCCTGACACGGAAATAGCGGGTGATGAAATGAATTTCTCACTCGATGAAATCCTGTCATTTGTGCAGGAATTGCCAAATCAGTACCGACTGGTGTTCTGCCTGTATGAGCTCGACGATTATTCGCACCAGGAAATTGCGGCGATGCTTTCAATCTCTGAAGGCACTTCGAAATCGAACCTGCACCGCGCCAAACAAATCCTTAAGGAAAAAATTAAAGCAAAAGACAACTTCCATAATTACAATACGAAACATGGAAAATAAGAAAGATATCGGGCACCTTTTCAGGGAAAAACTCAATGCTTTGGATAAGACTCCGGATGATGCGGTGTGGCGTTCCATCAGTGCCGACCTTGACAAACGAAGGAAGAAAAGAGTATTGTTCTGGCTCACGGCAGCCGCGGCGGTTTTGCTTACCGGGTTTTCTGTATGGATAATCGCGGGACGTTTTTCTTCTGTTGAAGCAGCGGTTGAAACAAAATCGCCAGTTCAAAAAGCGACTACAAATACTGTCGTTACAGGCGAAGAACAACAAACCGAAATACAAACCGACACCACTTTCAAAAACAAAAAGGCAACCAAATCTAAAGTTACGGTCACGCGAAAACTCATCAAATCTAACGATGAAATCGATGAATATGAAGTAGTGACGCGGTATAAGGTTTATGTCAAAAAAACAAAAACCGCGACGGTGACGACGAAGAAAACTTCTTCTGCGAAAGGAAAAGCATCCAAGAATAATGTTGACGCGAAAAAACCTGTTGCTTCAAAAACAAATACAGTTACGTCAAAAAAAGCAATTTCGAAGAAAAGAGTTGTTACAAAATCGTCACAATCAAAAAACAAAAATTTCATTGCTTCCAAAGGAAAGAAAAAGCACAATTCGAAATCAACAAAAGGGAAAAGATTATCGGTCAGGAAGAAAAGACCCTTGCTTCCAAAACGCCGGAAACCTTACCTGAAAAAGAATATCCCGTTTTTAAAAAAGATACAACAGCAACCGCAATCGACTCATCAGCCGTCGCCCTTCAACCCATCGACACTATAAAAAGAAAAAACCAAAAAGAGAATACAAACCGCAACCGCCCAAAGAAGATGAAAAGAAATTCCAAAGCTACGCCAGCATTTATATCGGGCCTGACTACTATAATTCATTTTCAAAAGCATCATCGCTCATAAAAACCGGAGATGATTTTGAGAAAAAGGCGGCGTCGCATTTACTTACGGCATCAACGGGCGCATCATGTTCAATGAAAAAATCGGATTGCGGATTGGCTTTGCATCGACAACTGCGGCTTATACTACAGCTGTTCCTTATGAAAAGCTGTACAACACTACTTATGTCAATTTCAGCAGCGGAACCGGCCATGAAGCGCTTGATGCTTATTATGAAGCCGGGCAGAAAGTAAATTTGCTGCAAAAGACCCAATATTTTGAAATTCCCGTTGATTTGTATTATGTTGTTGATAATGAATCCAAAATCGGAACTGATATTTTCGTGGGTTTCAGCGGCAGTTTCCTCGGAAAAAATTCCGTCAGTACCAAAGTCGGCGAAAAAAACCTAGACCTTGGAAAAGCATCCAACCTGAAACAATTTGTGCCAGGCGTTATTTTCGGCGCACTTTTCAATTACAGGCTTACTCAGAAATGGCAGGCAGATTTGTCGCCTGTGGTCAAATACCAGATCAGTCCGTTCAGCAGTGATACGGCATTCAAGCCTTTGCTGTTCGCGCTTCAGGCGGGCGTCACTTACAAATTATAATTTAGATTTAGTTGTTTGGAAAATTCCCGTTTCGGTTTGCTGAAGCGGGTTTTTTATACTTCAAAAAAAATATCCGCGCCCTCTGTAACTTTTTCCCGTTTCATTACGTATAAGATATTGTACACTTAATATAACAATAGGAGGAAATTTAAATGAGACAGCTGAAAATTACAAAGCAGGTAACGAATCGTGAAACTGCTTCCCTGGACAAGTACTTACAGGAAATCGGAAAAGTTGACCTTATCACCGCTGACGAAGAGGTGGAATTGGCGCAGAAGATAAAAGCCGGTGACCAGCGCGCATTAGAAAAATTGACGAAAGCCAATTTGCGTTTCGTGGTTTCCGTAGCAAAACAATACCAGAATCAAGGGCTTACACTTCCCGATTTGATCAACGAAGGAAATTTAGGACTCATCAAAGCCGCACAAAGATTTGACGAAACCCGTGGTTTCAAATTCATTTCTTATGCAGTTTGGTGGATCCGTCAGTCGATTTTGCAGGCTTTGGCAGAACAATCGCGTATCGTTCGTTTGCCATTGAACAAAATCGGTTCTATTAATAAGATCAACAAGATGTATGCGTTGTTGGAGCAATCTAATGAGCGTCCGCCATCTGCCGAAGAAATTGCAAAAGAGCTTGACATGACCGTCAATGACGTAAAAGAGAGCATGAAAAACTCTGGCCGTCACCTGTCAATGGATGCGCCGCTTGTTGAAGGAGAAGATTCTAACCTTTACGACGTTTTGCGTTCGGGCGAATCTCCGAATCTGGACCTGCGAGCTGATCCACGAGTCATTGCGTACGGAAATCGAGCGTTCTTTGGAAACATTGACGCCAAGAGAAGCAGACGTTGTGCGTTTGTATTTCGGTTTGGGCGACCAGCATCCGATGACACTTGAAGAAATTGGCGAGACTTTTGATTTAACAAGAGAAAGAGTGCGTCAAATCAAGGAAAAAGCCATCAGGAGATTGAAACATACTTCAAGAAGCAAAATCCTTAAAACGTATTTAGGTTAATCAAATCATAATTGTATCGTAACAAAGATTTGGTTTTTAAAAAATAATTTGTACTTTGCGGTGTCCAATATGTTATCCGTTATTGAAAATATTTAAAGTAACAACAGTCTGATTAACTGTTCGTTTTTTGATTGATGATTGAAACTCCGGCTGATTACCGGAGTTTTGTTTTTTAAACAAAAATTCCGGTCAGTTCGCGCAAGCGCTCGGGTATTCGGAGTTTTGTTTTTCATTAAGCAAGTAAGTATTTGAACCATTAAGGTATTTAGTTTCATTAAGCAGCAGTCTTAATGTTTCTTAATCTCTTAATGGTTTTTTTATGGCGTACCACAAGGGTCGGGCTTTCGGCTAAATCTTTTTATCAGGCCCAGAAATTTTTGTCTTCACCCCGAGCGTAGTCGAGGGCCTAATAAAACGGATACCGCCTCACAAGGGCTTTGCGACTGCCGAAGGAATCCCTCACGCAGCTGTAAAATTAGCTACAACCATAGAAATACCTGACAGCCACTGGCTGTCCTCCTCTTAATATCAAATCTCACGCAAGCAAAATTTCAACACAATCAAAGAAATCCTCGAAAATCTGCATCATTCGTGTCATCCGTGTTCCATATTCCACAACACTTACATTGTGGCCTTTGCGAAAAACTTTGCCCCTTTGCGTTTAAAAAACTACTTTTGCCAAAACAACTACACAATGAACACATTAATAGCCCCATCAGTCCTCGCCGCAGATTTTGCCAACTTACAACGCGACATCGAAATGATCAACAACAGCCAGGCCGACTGGTTCCACATCGACATCATGGACGGCGTTTTCGTTCCGAATATATCTTTTGGAATGCCCGTTCTCGAAGCCATTACACGCCACGCCAAAAAAACCATCGACGTGCATTTGATGATTGTCGATCCGAACCGTTACATCAAAACTTTCGCCGATTTGGGCGCTAACAATCTGACCGTTCATTACGAAGCCTGTCCGCACCTGCACAGAACACTTCAGGCAATAAAAGCTGAAGGCATGAAAGCCGGCGTCGCCATCAATCCGCACACCAATATTGATTTATTGGAAGATATCATCAACGACATTGACCTCGTTTGCATCATGAGCGTGAATCCAGGATTTGGCGGACAATCGTTCATCGAAAACACATATACCAAGATTAAAAAACTCAAAGACCTGATCACCCGCAAAAATGCTTCCACGCTGATTGAAATTGACGGCGGCGTTTCTGACAAGAATGCATTACAATTAAAAGAAGCCGGAGCAGATGTGCTCGTCGCAGGAAATTTCGTTTTCCGATCAGAGAATCCCACACAAACAATAGTCGATTTAAAGACTTTATTACAATAAAAAAAGCCGGGCAAAATTGTCCGGCTTTTTTATAAAATGTTAAACGGTCAGTTTTTCATCATTTTGAAAGTCTGTGTTTTGTTTCCGGCAGTTGCTTTCACGAAATAACTTCCATTCGGGAGATTTGACAGATTCAGTTGTGCATTTTCCAATGCTTGCTTTTGACTGAAAACCAATTGCCCTAAAGTGTTGTAAATCAAAATTCCGTCAAGAACTTCGTTCGATTTTATCCGCACCGTATCATGAAACGGATTCGGACCGAATTCCAGCCCGGCAATCGTATGGTCGTTTGTATTTAAATAATCTACTGCAAAACACTGCGCATACGATTGGCAATCTCCGTAGGAAATCAATACGCTGTAATCGCCATTTTCAGTCGGCACAAAAATCTGGTTTGTCTCGCCTTGGATAACAATCGCGGGATCGCTGCAGATTACCCATTGATAAGTAGCGTCGGATTGATTCGCATGATAACCGGCTCCGTCAAATGAAAGACTTATATCGACAGAATTTATGCCTACATAAAAAGAAGTGGAATCACTGGGACAAGCTCCTGCAGCAGGCGCTTGCACTTGCACCAGCTGAGACGTTGTTATCACGTCGCCGGAATTATGGCCTGAATAGTAACCTTCCGACAATTCCGGCAAAATATAAAAGTTGCAGGCAGCCACATCTGGAATAGGTTGCAATTGTATCGGAGCAGAGATTGTAACTACAGTGGTAGTGACGTAATTGGGCTCTCCTCCTATTCCCAGTAAAGAATAGGAAATCACATAAGTTCCGGGAGCACTGGCGCCAAAATTAATTTCGCCTGTAATCGGATCTACTAAAATTCCGATAGAGCTGGAAGTAAATATACCTCCGCTATCAGTTCCGGGCCGAATACCGGTATAGCATTTGGCGAAGACACGCAGTATACCGTCTCAGAATAATAGAATGACGGCGCGTCCGAATTCCAATCGGTTTTTTGCAAACGAAAATTGAAATCCGATAACAGCAATAAAAAGAAAGTAGATTTTTCATACAGGTTTTAGTTTTGCCCAAAAGTAGTATTATAAATCACATTTCATCAATTTAGGGTGTAAAATTAATCATGTGCTGCACTTTTAGATAAAGTTTCCGGAAATTCAGCTTTAAAAATTTCCGGCGTTTCGAAAAAATGCTCCATGATAACAGCAAGAAATTCATAATCATTGGTGAATGCATAAATCCGGAAATAATGCGAATTCAGTAGCCGTTGCGCATTTGCCGGCCGTTTTACATCTGCCCTGATCTGCTCATACATTTGCGAAAAAATCGCCGCGCTGCTGTTCTGGTTGTTCATCCCGTAATTGTGCAGGGCATGAGAGAATTCGTGAATACCAAGATTTAAATTATCAGCATCGGTTTCATAACCTTCTTTGAAATGCTGCCACGAAAAGGCAATCAATTTGTATTTTGGGTTGAATTCGCCGTTATGCATTTCATCACTGACGCTGGAATAATAGGAAGTCGGGTAAACGAGGATTTTATCAAAAACGTCAATGAGGTAATTGCGCATTCCGAAAGTCAGCATTACATAAGAAGCGGCAATGGTAGTTTTCATTTCGTCATTGATGGTTAAATCCTGTCCGTGAAATTCGTAGGTTATGAGAAATTCGTATGTTCTGTGTTCGAAATATTTCTTTTTCTTATCTGAGAGTTTTTTGTAAAAAGCGACTTGCTGCTCAAGGATTTCTTTTTTGTGACGGAGGCAATTTCTTCAACACCGGATAAAAAAATACGTAAACAGGTTTTTTGTAAATCTGAAAATACAACGGCTCGACAATCAGGTTGAAGATTCCGATCGCAAAGACAATTGCGACAACTAATGCCAGAAAAATGATGATAAAAAAGAATAGCATTATTGGTTGGGTTTGTGCTGCAAGAAACGAAAAATGCGGGAATTTTGTTTTGTTTCGTGATAATGATTTGTATAGATTGTAAACAAAAAAGCAAGCCTGTATTTGACTTGCCTTATATTAAAGTGACCACGAGAGGACTCGAACCTCCATCATCAGAACCGGAATCTGACATTCTATCCATTGAACTACGCAGCCGAAATTTCAGATAACAGACGGCAGACCGCAGTTTTCTGAAATGTAGTTTTATTGCGTCAATAGTTTTTTAACGATAGTCGAAATGGTTTTACCTTCAGCTGTTCCGCCCAATTGCGCAGATGCCAAACCCATAACTTTGCCCATTGATGCAATGCCTGACGCGCCGGTTTCGGCGATGATTTTGGCAATGACTGCCTCAACTTCTGCTTCGGATAATTGCGCCGGAAGGAATTTTTCGATAACTGCAACCTGCGCCAATTCTGGTTCAGCCAGGTCAGGACGGTTTTGTTCGGTGAAGATTTTCGCGCTTTCTTTGCGGGTTTTTACCAAACGCTGTAATAATTTGATTTCTTCGTCTTCAGTGATTTCTTCTTTTGAACCTGAAGCAGTCTGCGCAAGTAAAAGCTCTGATTTAATTGACCTTAGGGCTTCTAAAGCGACGGTATCTTTGGCTCTCATGGCGTTTTTGATTTCGTCCATGATTTGTGTTGATAAACTCATAGTTGTTGTTTTAGCGGATGCCTGGCCCGGATAGTAGTGGAAATCCTTTAGTTTTTTGGCAGCAAAAAACTAAAGATTGCAACGGATAGCCGGAAACAGCCCCAAATTTTCTGACGCGAATTTAAGCATTTTACGTTAATTCGATGGCAAAAAATAACCCGAAAATCAGAAGACTTTCGGGTTAAGGAAATTGGTTTGAGTTAGCTAATCCACGTTGTCATGCAGAAACGAGTTGTTCGAACGCAATTGCATGTCGTCGTTACTGTCGGTTCCAATCGAGTGTCCGGGATTTGTTATTGTTCAATGGCGCACTGCTGATGTCGACGCCCATCCTTTTATAAGCGGGTTCTTTTTCGAATTCCTCTAATCTTGACGGGTTGTTATGGAATTTGTAATTGAACTCTTTTAATTTTCTTCTTCTTTCGTCTGCACGCAATCTTGATGCTTCTTCGAGAGACATTTCTGTTGGGGAAATGTTTTCGTAAGTATTGAATTCAGGCGCCAAATCGACTTTCTTCATCGTGATTTTCAACGCTTCGCTTTCAGGCTCGGCCACTTTTACAACCGGTTTTGAATCAAGCAATGAATTCTCCACTTCCATATATTCTTCGAGTGAATAACGGATGATGCCGTTTTCGTTCAATTCAGTTACCGGAACCATTTGCACTGGTTCGTGCACCTGGATTTCACGGGTTTCGTGCGTTAATTCGAAAAGGATTTTTTCTTCTCTTGTTTCCACTACAGGCGCAGCTTTTGCGATTGGAAGGTCGAAAGAGAATGTGATTTGCTCTTCTTCTTTTACGATGAATTGCGGCTCGCGCACCTCGATTTCGCGCACGGCTGGCGAAGTGAAATAGAAATCCTGTTCAGCTGGCGGCGCAACGATTTCGAAAGTCACATCGATATTTTTAATGAATTCTGTTGTCGGAACCAAATTGTATTCGAAGTCGATTGCCTCAACACGAACCGCTTCTTCAATGGTGATTTCCTCCATTAAATTGTGTACGATTTTTTCTTCGTGTGATGAAGACTGTACTTCCGTGAAATCGAAAGAAGCAACAACTTTCGGCGTCAGGTTATGGGTGATTTTTTGCTCGTCTTCAAGTGCGTGGATAATTTTTTTTGGCTCGGTATTGACGATTTCGTTTTGCTGTTCAACGTTAAATCCCGTAGCGATAATCGTAACAGCAACTGCATCGCCCAAAGATTCGTCTTCGCCGACACCCATGATGATATTGGCGTTGAAGCCCGCTTCAGCCTGAATGTGGTCGTTGATTTCTCCGATTTCATCAATCGTGATTTCACTGGTTCCTGAAACGATAAGCAACAATACGTTTTTGGCTCCTGTGATTTTATTGTCATTCAAAAGTGGCGAGTCCAAAGCAGAAATAATCGCTTCTTTCGCGCGGTTGTCGCCAGTTGAAATTGCCGATCCCATGATGGCAGTCCCGCTGTTTGACAAGACGGTTTTGGCGTCTTTTAAGTCGATATTCTGGGTGTAGTGGTGCGTGATGACTTCAGCAATTCCGCGGGAAGCGGTTGCCAAAACTTCATCAGCTTTCGAGAATCCGGCTTTGAAACCAAGATTTCCGTATACTTCACGCAGTTTGTTGTTGTTGATCACGATAAGAGAATCAACTTGTTTTCTTAATTTTTCAACGCCGAGCAAAGCCTGGTCATGACGAACCTTTCCTTCAAATTGGAAAGGAATGGTCACGATTCCGACTGTAAGGATATCGCGTTCTTTCGCCAATTGCGCGATTACAGGAGCAGCTCCGGTTCCGGTTCCGCCGCCCATTCCGGCAGTGATGAATACCATTTTGGTATTGCTGTCGAGCATTTTCTCGATTTCAGAAATACTTTCGATGGCTGATTGCTGGCCTACTTCAGGGTTTGCACCGGCACCAAGTCCTTCTGTCAGGTGAACACCCAACTGGATCTTATTTGGCACAGCGCTGTTCTGCAACGCCTGCGAATCGGTATTACAAACGATAAAATCGACCCCTTTATCCCTTGCTTGAACATGTGATTGATGGCGTTACTTCCGCCGCCGCCAACACCGATCACTTTAATCACATTTGATTGGTTTTTTGGTAAATCAAATGAAATGCTTCCAAAATCTGAGTTGCTTGTCATATTATTTGGTATTTAATTCTTTTATTTAGTCTAAAGTCGAATGTCGAATGTCTAAAGTCCGCTTCTTTCGGCTTTTGACTTTTCTCCTTCGACTACTCTGCGTTATCAAGGAAATCCCTGATTTTGTCTACGTATTTATCAAAGAAGGAACGTTTGATTTTATTCTCTGTCGATTCGACTTCTTTGATTGGTTTTGGTGTTGATTCGGCGTAAACCATTTCGCGAACCTCTTCAACAGGCGTTTCTGCTTTTGGCGCTTCCTGGATTGGCTCCGGCTGTCTGTAAACAACTTTTACTTCTTCCTTCACTGGCACCATTGGCGTTGCGCTTTTGGTATTGTTCTGGATGCTGTTCATGACCAAGCCAACCGCTGTCGCGTAAAGCGGACTTGAGATTTCCTCATCGGAATTGCCGGCCAAATGCTCATTCGGATAACCGATTCTTGTGTCCATTCCTGTGATGTATTCAACCAATTGCTTGATGTGCTGTAATTGCGCACCACCTCCGGTTAATACGATTCCAGCGATGAGTTTCCTTCTTGGATCTTCGTGCCCGTATGCTTTGATCTCTGCAAAAACCTGCTCGATAATTTCCACAACTCTTGCGTGGATGATTTTCGAAAGGTTTTTCAAGGATATTTCTTTTGGCTCTCTTCCTCTTAATCCCGGAATCGAAACAATTTCGTTGTCTTTATTTTCACCAGGCCATGCCGACCCGAATTTTACTTTTAAAAGTTCCGCCTGCTTTTCGATGATGGAACAGCCTTCTTTGATGTCTTCCGTAATGACATTTCCTCCGAATGGAATCACTGCCGTGTGACGGATGATGCCATCTTTGAAAATCGCCAAATCAGTAGTTCCGCCACCGATATCGATCAAAGCCACACCGGCTTCTTTTTCTTCCTGGCTCAAAACCGCATCGGCAGAAGCCAACGGCTCTAATGTCAATCCGGATAATTCAATACCTGAACTTTGGATGCATCTTCCGACATTTCTGATAGACGAAGCCTGTCCGACAACTACGTGGAAACTTGATTCGAGTCTTCCGCCGTACATGCCGATGGGTTCCTTGATTTCAGATTGCCCGTCAATCTTGAATTCCTGTGGCAAAACGTGGATGATTTCTTCGCCCGGAAGCATCGCCAGTTTGTGCACCTGATTGATTAACAAGTCGATGTCTTTGTCGCCGATTACTTCTTCCGGATTGCTCCTCGAGATGTAATCGCTGTGCTGGATCGAGCGGATGTGCTGCCCTGCAATCCCGACCACACAATCGTTGATTTTGTAGCCTGAATTGTTTTCAGCTTCAATCACCGCCTGCTGGATCGACTGGATGGTTTGCGTGATGTTGTTCACGACACCTCTTGCCACACCAAGGCTTTTGGATTTTCCGACACCTAAAATTTCCAGTTTCCCGTACTCATTTTTCTTGCCAATCATGGCGACAATTTTGGTTGTCCCGATGTCTAAACCGACAGCAATGTTTTCTTTTTCCATAATCTCTTATTTTGTGCACACTACCTGTTGCGTGAACTTCAGGTTTATTGACTTGTACTTGTTAATTGAACTATCCTGAACTGTTTTTTGAAAAAATGCTTTATAATTATTAAACTTCTGCTCTACGTTGATGGTTTTGCCGAATTCGATGGTGTAATCGAAGTTGCGGTTCCACATCAAAAGGCTCCCGCTTGGCAAAATCTGCATACCGATGATGTTCTTTTTCAAAAAATCATCGTCATAGACAAATCGCAATAACTTGCTTATTTCTTTGCTGTTTTTGGCGTTAATTTCACCCGAAACAAGCGGAACTCTTGCAGCATGAATCTCCGATAACGGCATTGTATGTCCTTCGTAATCAATATAAAAAGAACCCGTCTCGTTGTTCACGCGCGCAATTGGCGTTTTTTGTTTCACAACAGCTTTCAGGACACCATCTATACTCACAAATACTTCCGATTTCTCGATCATATCGTTTGAACTGATGGATTTTTCCAACTTATTCAAATCTAACCCATCTTTACGGATTGTTTTTGCATCCTGATTATTTTCTATTAACAATTTATTAACCGCCTCGCGGGTTACAAAACCGTTGTCGCCTTTTGTAAATTCGACGATTGATTTGGTAATTTTTCGTGCTTCATTCCGTTGCAGCGTAAACGAATATAAAAAGCACAATCCCACTAAAATCAATAGCAGGCGCACATTTTGCCAGATATTTGTCCAGTTAAATTTTCTCATGAAGTGCTTCTTTTACATCATCAACCAATTCTCCGATATCGCCTGCTCCGATGGTAACGAAAATGTTAGCATCGCTGTTTAAAATTTCTTTTATCAAATTTTCTTTTGAGACGATTTTTTTATTCGGATTTGTCATTTTCTGCATCAAAAATTCGGAAGAAATACCTTCCATCGGCAATTCCCTCGCCGGATAAATATCGAGTAAAATCACATCGTCAAAAGCGGACAAACTTTTGGCAAAATCATCTGCAAAATCTCTCGTTCTGCTGAACAAATGCGGCTGGAAAATCGCCAGCACTTTTTTGTCCGGGTACAATTCTGAAACCGCCTGGTGCACCGCATTGATTTCCGTCGGATGATGCGCATAATCATCAATGTAAACGAGATTTTCGGTCTTTATCTGATACGAAAAACGTCTTTTAACACCGCGAAATGATAATAATGCTTTGACAATGCCTTCAGTTGGGGAACCGAAGCTCTTTGCCATTGCCAAAGCCATTATCGCATTCATTAAATTGTGCTTTCCGGGCAAGCCGAATTGGATATTTTGTATGGTTTCCGACGGCGTTTGCACGTCAAAAACGTAATTGCTGTTTTCAATCCTGATGTTGATTGCTTTGTAATCGGCGTCTTCATTAACGGCAACGGTCATTCCGTTTAACGGCAGACCTTTCGCAATGAACAGATTCGATTTCTCGTCGATTTTATCCGCGAATTCTACGAATGATGCTTCGATGTGCGCTTTGTCTCCGTAAATATCCAAATGATCCGCATCCATCGAAGTAATGCAGGCGAGATTTGGATGAAGATGTAAGAACGAACGGTCGAATTCATCGGCTTCGACAACTGTTACGGTTTTTCCGTTTCCTACTAAATTCGAATTATAATTTTCTACGATTCCACCCAAAAACGATGTAACATCTGCGCCGGTTTCGTATAAAATATGGGCGAGGATACTTGAAGTCGTGGTTTTTCCGTGTGTTCCTGCAACGGCGAAGCAGAAAGTGTCTTTCGTGATAATGCCCAAAACTTCTGCGCGTTTTTTAATTTCAAAGCCTCTTTCGATGAAATAATTCCATTCGGAATGCGTAACAGGAACTGCCGGCGTTACGACAACCAATGTATTTTCTGTGTAAAAATCTTTCGGGATTTGATTGATATCGTCTTCGAAATGAATGGCAATCCCGCTTTCAATCAACTCTGAAGTCAGCGTTGTCGGCGTTTTGTCGTAACCGCATACATTTTTACCGAGGGTTTTGAAATGGCGTGCCAAAGCACTCATCCCGATTCCGCCGATGCCTATGAAATAGACGTTATGTATTTGGTTCATGTTCATTTTAGTCGAAAGTTGAAAGTCGAAAGTCTGAAAGTCAATCTCCTTTGTTTATAATATTTCTTTTATAATTTGTTATTCTTTTT
Source organism: Flavobacterium sp. 3HN19-14 (assembly GCF_051373205.1). Taxonomy (NCBI): domain Bacteria; kingdom Pseudomonadati; phylum Bacteroidota; class Flavobacteriia; order Flavobacteriales; family Flavobacteriaceae; genus Flavobacterium; species Flavobacterium sp. 3HN19-14. The sequence continues at coordinate 1,247,803 of NZ_JBPPZT010000001.1, read as the reverse complement.
TAATTTTTTTATCCCTTCGAATTGGTCTTTCGACTTTGGACTTTAGCCTTTCAACTCTACCAGTTTGACGATTTCGTCGACGATTTCTTTTGTCGCGTTGACTTTCGCCAGGTCTTTTATATTTTTTGACAATTCTGATTGGAGGTTTTCGTCTGAAATCAGGTTATTGAACATATTGGTGAATTGTGTATCCAGATTCACTTCTTTCATCATCAAAGCGCCTTTATGGTCAACAATCGCCTGGGCATTTTTGGTTTGATGGTCTTCGGCCACATTTGGTGACGGAATGAAAATCACCGGTTTTCCGACGATGCACAATTCTGAAACCGATGATGCTCCGGAACGCGAAATCACGAAATCCGCGGCAGCGTAAACCAAATCCATTCTGTCGATGAAAGACAAAACATGGACGTTTTCATGTTCGCCGAAATGTTTGTATTCTTCGTGATAAAATTTCCCGCATTGCCAGACGACCTGCACATTTTGCGCGGTGAAATTCACCAATTCTTTTGCAATTAACTGGTTGATTCTTCTTGAACCAAGGCTTCCGCCGAGAACAAGCAAAACCTTTTTGTTTGAATCGAGTTTGAAATAATCGAGTGCTTCTTTTTTATTGGCGTGGATGTGGATCAAATCTTCACGCACCGGATTTCCGGTCAATACGATTTTATCTTTCGGGAAAAATCTTTCTAAATTTTTATAGGCGACGCAAATCGCTTTTGCTTTTTTACTCAATAATTTATTTGTGATTCCCGGATAGGAATTTTGTTCCTGAATTACAGTTGGAATATTCAAACCATTCGCAACCTGTAAAAGTCGGCCGCTTGCAAATCCGCCAGTTCCAATCGCAACATCAGGCCTGAAATTTTTAATGATCGCTCTTGATTTTGCAAGACTGCTCATTAATTTCAGCGGAAACATGGCGTTTTGGAAAGTCAGTTTTCTTTGTAATCCGGCAATCCACAAACCTTCGATTTTGTAACCTGCTTGCGGCACTTTCTGCATTTCCATTTTGTCTTTGGCACCTACGAATAGGATTTCGCAGTCGGGGAAACGCGACTTTAATTCATCGGCAATTGCAATCGCAGGGTAAATGTGCCCTCCGGTTCCGCCGCCGCTTAGTATGAATTTTAAGTTTGCCATTTTTATTTTTTTAACCGCTAAGGCGCAAAGGCTCAAAGTCGCTAAGTTTTTTTAATATCTGTTTTTTACTGCGTTCATTGGGTTGCTCGCTTTGTCTTCAATTGAATAGTTGTCGGTTGCAAAAGCGGCTGATAATTTTTCGGCTTCGGCCAATTCTGCTTCTGCTTCGTCTTCTGCGAGTTGTTTGTCGATTAATTTTTGTAAAGCGACTTCGCGTTGTTCTTTTTCTTCTAGTTCGGCGGCGATCTCTTCTTCTTTTTTGGTTACGCTCAGGATAATTCCGATGGCGACACAAGTCATCCAGATCGAGCTTCCTCCACTACTTACCAATGGTAAAGTCTGTCCTGTGACCGGGAGCAATTGCACCGCAACACCCATATTAATCAATGCCTGGAAGATGATTGGAAATCCGAGTCCGACGACCAAAAGCCTGCCGAATGGCGAATTGGCTTTGTGCGCCGCGACAATGAAACGGAAGAACAATAAAAGATAAAGTACCAAAACGCCGATGCCGCCTACGAGTCCGTATTCTTCGACGATGATGGCAAAAATAAAATCGGAGGATGATTGCGGCAGGAAGTTTTTCTGCACGCTTTTTCCCGGCCCAAGCCCATAAACACCGCCAGATGCGATAGCTGTTTTTGCTTTTTCAATCTGGTAATTATCGTCTTTTGAACTTTCGGTTTCTTCGTTGCTGAAAAAGCTTTCGACACGATTTTCCCAGGTTTTCACCCTTTGGAAAATTTTTGGTGTATGATCGGGATTTGTTTTTTCGACGACTTTTGCTACCAGAATGAACATCATGAAAAGCATGATACCCGAACCAACGATAATTCCGATGTATTTGAGCGGATAATTTCCGATGAACGTCAACATCAGTACCATTGCGAAAATCAGGGCTGCGGTGGAGAAGTTATTCGGCAAAATCAACATCAGCGTAATTCCGACCGGAACCCATAATTGCAGAAACGACGTTTTAAACGACATTGGTTCTGTCTGCGTTTTCGATAAAAATCTGGCTACGAAAATCATTAAAACGATAAATGCGAGTGATGAAGTCTGGAACGAAATTCCTACGAACGGCACCTGGATCCAGCGCGTTGCACTGCCCTGCTCAATTCCGAAGAATAATGTGTATGCTAAAAGCAGCCACACCAACGGCAACAACACTTTTGACAAGCCGCGGAAATAATGGTAAGGCACTTTTTGTATGTTGTACAAAATGACAAATCCGAAGACGACGTGAACGAAATGTTTCAGCAGATAACCGAGCGTATTTCCGGTTCCGTGATTCATATACGCCAAATTGCTGCTCGCACTAAAAACAGGCATAAATGAGAACATGCCAAGCAGGGCCACGAATGACCAGATGCCTTTGTCTCCTTTTAAGCTTGTTAGAATGCTTTTCATTTATTTTAGATTTTGCAATTGAAATTGCTATTTACAAATTTTGTACTGCTTGTTTAAACTGTCTTCCCCTGTCTTCATAATTCTCGAACAAATCAAAACTCGCACACGCCGGTGACAATAAAACCGCGTCGCCTTTTTCAGCAACATGCTGTGCCGTTCTCACCGCATCCACCATGCTTTCAACTTCCACCATAATGTCGACGACGTTTCCGAAAGCGTCGATGATTTTTTTGTTGTCGATACCAAGGCAGATGATGGCTTTTACTTTTCACGCACCAATGACATCAATTCAGAGTAATCATTTCCTTTATCGACACCACCGACAATCCAGACCGTTGGCACCGTCATGCTGTCCAGGGCAAAGAAAGTCGCGTTAACATTGGTCGCTTTAGAATCGTTGATGTATTGCACATTCTGGATCTTCAGCACTTTCTCCAAACGATGCTCTACGCCCTGGAAATTCGACAAGCTTTCGCGAATGGTCTGCTTCCTGATTTTCATCAGTTGTGCTACCGAAGCAGCTGCCATTGCGTTTTTCATATTGTGTTTTCCTTCTAGGGCTAAGTGGCTGGTATCCATTGTGAATTCTTCGTCTGTGATGTTAATTTTCATTGTTTTGTCTTTTATGGTGGCTCCGTAATCTTCTTCTTTTGAAATCGAAAATGGAATTTTCTGTGCTTTTGTTCTGTTGTGCTGAAACCATTCGGTTATCGCTTCGTCGTCATCATCATAAATCAGGAAATCGCCTTCCGTCTGGTTCATCGTAATCCTGAATTTCGCTGCGATGTAATTTTCATATTTGTAATCATAGCGGTCGAGATAGTCCAGGACTGATGTTCGTAATCACGGCGATGTGCGGCCTGAAAGTGAAACTTCCGTCGAGCTGGAAACTGCTTAATTCAAGCACATACACATCGAATTGTCCTTCGGCAACCTGCCAGGCGAAACTTTTTCCGATGTTGCCGCCGAGTCCGACATTCAATCCGGCAGATTTGAGCAAATGATGCGTTAACATCGTTGTTGTCGTTTTGCCGTTGCTTCCTGTGATGCCGATGATGGTTGCATTGGTGAATTGTACGGCGAATTCAATTTCAGAAATCACCGGAATTTTCCTTTCGTGCAACTTTTTCACGATGGCAGCTTTATCCGGAATTCCGGGACTTTTCATCACCACATCTGCATTTAAAATCAATGCTTCCGTGTGCGTTTCATCTTCCCAGGCTATCTCATTAATCGTAAGAACTTCTTTGTAATTTTCCTTTATTTTGCCGAAATCGGACACGAAAACATCATAGCCTTTCTTTTTGCCGAAGAATCGCTGTTCCGACGCCGCTTTCGCCTCCTCCGAAGACAGCTAATCTTTGCATTACCTTAATTTCAGTGTTACGATTGAGAGGATTGCCAACAGAATGCCGCAAACCCAAAAACGCGTCACGATTTTACTTTCGTGATAGCCTTTTTTCTGGTAATGGTGGTGCAATGGCGACATCAGGAAAATCCTGCGGCCTTCGCCGAAACGTTTTTTCGTGTATTTGAAATAAGAAACCTGCAAAACCACTGAGAAATTTTCGACTAAAAATATCCCGCACAATAAAGGAATCAGCATTTCTTTGCGGACAGAAATTGCCAGAACCGCGATAATGCCACCGATTGTCAAACTTCCTGTATCGCCCATGAATACTGACGCCGGATACGAATTGTACCAAAGAAATCCAATCAACGCGCCGACAAAAGCGGCGATAAAAACGGTCATTTCTCCCGAATTCGGGATGTACATGATATTGAGGTAATTCGAGAAAATGATATTTCCGGATACGAAAGTGAAAATCCCGAGCGCGACTACTGAAATCGCGGAAGTCCCGGCTGCGAGTCCGTCGATGCCGTCGGTTAAATTCGCTCCGTTTGAAACTGCCGTGATGATGAAAATCACGATTGGGATGAAGACAATCCACGCCCAGTTTTCGTAGCCATCGCCCGTCCAGGCAATCAGTTCTGCATAATCGAATTCGTTATTTTTGAAAAACGGAATGGTCGTTGCCGTCGATTTTTCGTAAACCGGCGCTTGCGAAATCACCGTTTCAGTAGACTTGAAATTGTAAGTTGCACCTTTGTCTGTTCTTATAGTAACGCCCGGATTCAGATACAAAACCGAACCTACAATAATCCCTAATCCAACCTGTCCGATAACTTTGAATTTCCCTTTGAGGCCTTCTTTATCTTTCTTGAAAATCTTGATGTAATCGTCTATAAAACCGATTGTTCCCATCCATAACGTGGTCGCAATCAATAGCACAACATAAATATTATTGAGTTTCGTGAACAGTAAAACCGGAATCAAAGTCGCAAAAATAATAATGAGCCCGCCCATCGTTGGCGTTCCGGCTTTCTCTTTTGCCCTTCCAGACCTAACTCGCGAACTGTTTCACCAACTTGCTGTCTTCTCAGGAAATTGATGATTCTCTTACCGAAAATCGTCGATAATCCCAATGAAGTCAGTATCGCCAGTGCAGAACGAAATGTAATGTACTGGAAAACGCCGGCGCCCGGAAAGTTCAGTTTGTGCAGGTATTCAAATAAATAATACAGCATACTCTATTTATTTAATTGTTCTAAAAGTTCTTTTACGATGGCCATGTCGTCAAAATCGTGACGAACGCCCATAATTTCCTGGTAGGTTTCGTGGCCTTTTCCTGCGATGAGGATAATATCATTTGGGTTGGCCAACTGGCACGCGGTTTTAATCGCCTGCCTGCGGTCGGTAATTGCCATTGTTTTTTTGTAATTCTGCGGTTCAACACCGGCTTCCATTTCGGCGATAATCGTTTCCGGATTTTCGGTTCTCGGATTGTCAGAAGTGATGATGGTTTTATCACTTAAAGTGGATGCGATGTTCGCCATTACCGGGCGTTTCGTTTTATCGCGGTCGCCACCACAGCCAACAACGGTAATCAGTTGCTCGTTTTTGGTACGGATGTCGTTGATGGTTTTCAGGACATTTTCGAGTGCATCCGGCGTATGTGCATAATCGACGATTGCCGTGATTTTTTCGTTGGAAATGATAAATTGGAATCTTCCCGAAACACTTTCTAATTCTGATAATAATCGTAAAACTTCGAAATGATCGAGTCCCAATTCTACCGCCGTTCCATAAATAGCGAGTAAATTATAGGCGTTGAAAGTGCCTATCAATCTTACCCAAACTTCGTTATCATTGATTTTCAACAATAATCCTGACAGTTGGTTTTCAAGAATCTGCGCTTTGTAATCGGCGTAAGATTTTAAGGCGTATGTTTTCTTCGAAGCGTAGGTGTTCTGCAACATCACCAATCCGTTCTTATCATCGATGTTAGTCAATGCGAAAGCGGTTCTTGGCAAATGATCGAAAAATGATTTCTTTACGTCGCGGTATTCAGCGAAAGTCGGATGATAATCGAGATGGTCGTGTGATAAATTTGTAAAAACACCGCCCGTAAAATGCAAAGCTTCAGTGCGTTTTTGATGTACGCCGTGCGAGCTCACTTCCATGAAACAATAATCGACGCCTTCGTCAATCATTTTTTTGAGGAAACTATTGATGGTCAACGAATCCGGAGTTGTGTGCGTCGCTTTATATTCGGTTTCATCGACAAGGATTTTTACGGTAGAAAGCAATCCGACCTTAAAACCTGCTTTTTTAAACAATTGGTACAATAAAGAAGCGATTGTCGTTTTTCCGTTCGTTCCTGTAATACCAACCAATTTTAAATTTTGCGATGGGTTATCAAAATAATTCGCAGCCATAAAAGCCAGCGCACTATTCGTATCTTTCACTTTGATGTAAGTCACGCCCGTAACGATGATTTCCGGGAAAGTGTCACATACTATAACCGTCGCGCCTTTGTTGATGGCGGTTTCGATAAATTCATGCCCGTCGGAAACAGCACCACGAATCGCTACGAAAATATCGTTCTCTTCAATCTTTCTTGAATCGAATTCGATTTTGCCAATAGTGATGTCTGTGAGGCCTTTTACGGCTTCAAGGCTGACTTTGTATAATATGTCTTTGAGCACGATCACGATAATTCAAGTGTTATGGTTTTGGTTGGTGTCGAGTCTTTCACCCGGGTTTAACGATTGGGTTTTGACTTTTCCGAGACCGATTACTTTTACTTTTATGCCGAGATTTTCAAGTAATGCAACGGCATCCATTCCGGCCATTCCTTTTACATTCGGAATTGTTGTCGTACGATTGCCGTCAACTTCTGCGTAAGCGTTGTAATTGCGTTCCTGACCTGGTTTTCTTTTTCAGGTTTTTGATTTCGTTGGTCGTAGGCGAATCGGTGAATATTTTCTGGGCGATTCTTTTAAAAACCGGCCCTGAAACATCTGCGCCATAATATCCTTTGGCCACATTTGGTTTGTGGATGATGACGATGCAGGAATATTTCGGGTTTTCGGCAGGGAAATAACCTACAAATGAAGAAGCGTAATACAATTTCCCGTCACCTTTGTTATAATCAACCTGCGCCGTTCCGGTTTTTCCGGCCATTGAAAAGTCTTTTGAATACAGCGATTTTCCGGTGCCGCGTTTTACGACATTCGCCAGAACTGCTTTGACTTTAAGCAAAGTTTCATCGGAACAAATCTTAGGATTGATAACTTGTTTATCGAATTTTTTAATGGTTTTGTTCCATTCTTTTACTTCGGTAACGAACATCGGTTTTACCATTTCGCCGTTGTTGGCAATTGCGTTGTAAAGCGAAAGCGTTTGTAAAGGCGTAACGGCAACGCCGTATCCGAATGCCATCCACGGCAGTGAAATAGCCGACCATGTTTTTTCAGATGGCTGTGGAATATAAGGCCTTCCTTCGCCTGCGAAAGGCAATCCTAATTTTTTATTCAAGCCATAACTGTTGATACGGTTCACGAATTTTTCCGGTTCGGATTTATAATTATCGTAAACCGCCTGTACCATCACAGTATTGGATGATTTTTCGAATCCTTTTGCTAAAGAAATTATTCCGTAACCGCCTTCGTGCGAATCGTTTACGGCGTGACCACGGTACATTATGCGTCCGCCATGACTGTCGTAAACCGCACTTGTATCGACTTTTTTATCATCAAGTAAAGCAATCAGGTCGAGCAATTTGAAAGTAGAACCCGGCTCGTGCGCTTCGGTCACCGCATAATTCACCGTTTCATAATAAGCCCCGTCTTCAGAATCGCGTCCTAAATTTGAAATGGCTTTGATGGCGCCGGTTTTGGTTTCCATTACCACTACGCAACCGTGATCTGCCGAATAATATTCGAGTTGTTTCAAAAGCGCATGGTGTGCAATGTCCTGAATGTAAACGTCAATCGTAGAAATCACGTCATAACCGTCCTGCGGATCGACTTCGTTCTCGTCGCGCAAAGGCTTCCACTGCCCTTTTGCGATTTTCTGTTTCATGATTTTACCGTTCTTGCCGTTCAGGTATTTGCTGTAGGCTTGTTCGATTCCCTTTCCTTTTCCGTCAGGTTTTCCGTTTTCGTCGACGCGTTCGTAGCCGATGGTTCTTCCTGCGATGTTGCCGATTGGATATTTGCGGACAGTTTTTTGTTCAGTGATTACGCCGCCTTTGAACGCGCCTTTATTAAAAAGCGGAAATGATTTGATGCGGATGTATTCAGTGTAGCTCAATCCGCGCGCGACTAAAAAGTAACGGTTTTTGTTGTTTCTGGCTTTTGTCAATTCGAGCTGGAATTCGCTTTTCGGTTTTCCGAACATGATGGAAAGCGAATCACATAAAGCTGAAATATTATCTTTGAAATCGTCGTTTTTCGGAGCAATCGCATCAAAACGGATGTCATAATTTGGAATCGAAGTCGCCAGTAAACTTCCGTCAGCAGAATATAAATTGCCTTTATTGGCGGGAATCACGAAGCTTTTCACGCTTTTTTCCTTTGCAATCTTGCGGTAATAATCGCCTTCAACCCACTGGATGTTCGTCAGTTTTACGACAACAGCGCACGCCATGATCACGATCACAAATGCGACCAGATAAATCCTGTAAGCGATTGTTTTTTCTTCTACTGCCATACTTTGCTGAAAAATCCTTTTTCTTCTTCTTTTTTAACCTTTATTTTCACCGGCGGTACCGATGACGGCAAAATGCCTTTATCTGCTACTTTTTCTGAAACTGTCGATTCCATTCTGAGTTTCATCAGTTCTGAACGGCGGTCAACGAATTCTGAACGCAATTCTTTCACTTCATTGGTCAATGTTATGATTTCAAAAGATTTCTGGTCATAACGGTTGCTGTTTTCAATCATGATCATCGCCAGCAAAACAAGGAAAACAATGAATCGCCAGTTTTTGACTGCGTCTTCGTTGACTAAAAACCTTGCTTTTAATAAGCTGTAGACTCCGTTTTTCATATTGCTTTGCCACGAAGGCGATAAAACGCAAAGGCGCTAAGTTTTATATTTTTTCGGCGATGCGTAATTTGGCACTTCTCGCGCGATTGTTGATCTTGATTTCGGCATTATCGGGAACGATTAATTTTCCGATGGTTTTAAACGGAACCGAGAAATTCCCGAAGAAATCGCGTTCCGGTTCGCCTTCAAACATCCCGTTTTTGATATATCTTTTGACCAGCCTGTCTTCGAGCGAATGGTAAGAAATCACGCTTAATCTTCCGTTTGGGTTTAAAATTTCAAGCGATTGTTCGAGGAATTCCTTCAAAACTTCCATTTCCTGGTTGACTTCTATCCTGATAGCCTGGTACATCTGGGCTAAAATCTTATGGCTTTTGTGTGCCGGTAAAAATCGGCTTAACACATATTTTAATTGTTCTGTATTTCGGATTTCGTCGTGTTCGCGGGCTTCTAAAATGACTCTTGCAATTGCCGGGGCGTTTTTTAATTCTCCGTAATCGAGAAAAACACGGCGCAAATTGGTTTCGTCATATTCATTCACAACACGAAAAGCACTCAAATCATTCTTCCGGCTCATTCTCATGTCGAGTTCGGCATCGAATCTTGTAGAAAACCCACGTTCGGCAACGTCGAATTGGTGTGATGAAACGCCTAAATCTGCCAGAATTCCATCGACGCTTTTTATACCGTAAAACCTTAAGAACCTTTTGATGAACCTGAAGTTTTCGTTGATGAGCGTAAATCTTTCATCGTCAATGGCATTTTCCAAAGCATCTTCGTCCTGATCGAAAGCGAATAATTTTCCGTTCGGCCAGAGTCTGCTCAGGATTTCGCGCGAATGTCCGCCGCCGCCAAAAGTCACGTCGACATAAACACCGTCAGGCTTGATGTTCAGCCCGTCAACGGTTTCGCGCAGCAATACCGGATTATGATAGTCCATTGTCATCATCATTTATACCGCCCATTACTTCTTCGGCCAGATCGGCAAAATCGATGTCACCGCCCGAAATTGATTTTTCATACAAATCTTTATCCCAGATCTCCACAATATTCACTTTGGAAGACAGTACGACATTTTTGTCGATTTGCCCAAAAACCATTAAATCTTTCGGAATCAACAGTCGCCCGGCATCGTCAATTTCAATCATCTTCACACCTGCCATGAATTTGCGTATGAAGTCGTTGTTCTTTTTGTTGAAACGATTGAGTTTGTTGATTTTGAGCATCATCAGGTTCCACTCAGACATCGGCCACAATTCGAGGCAAGTGTCGAAAACAGAGCGCTTAAGGACGAATCCATCCTGCACGGAATCGTTGAGTTGCTTCTTCAAAGGAGAAGGCAGCATCAACCTCGACTTGCCGTCGGTCTTGCATTCGTATGTCCCGATAATTGCGTTCAATGTGAGATTTTTGTATGATTTAGAGCAAAAGTAAAGAAACTTTTACCACATTTTACCATTTTATCCCACTTTGTTGATAAGTTTTACCATTCTATAACCTTATGATTACTTTCTCAAAATTTCACGAAACCGATTTTATTAACTTTTATTTAAGAAAAATTAGAATTTGCAGTAAAATCTGCATTGAAATAGTTTTTATGATTATCAAATTTGAATTTTACGCAACTATCTCATTTTTCAAAAATGAAGTAAGCTTTTTGAATTTATTGACAATTAGGCATTTACAGAAAATGATTGTTAAAATAATTTCTGTGTGTAAAAATGCTGGATTTTAAAGCAGATTTAATGTTAAAATAAATTGCGCAAAACTGCCATTTTACTGATAAAATCCTATATTTGTGTTCCCGACCACACGGGAGAGAAATGCCCTGACCAATGGACAAAGACCTGAAAAAAGAAGGAAAATATAAGTATTACGAAGCCGGAGAAGGCACGCCAATCATCATCCTGCACGGCCTTATGGGTGGCCTCAGCAATTTCGATGGCGTTGCTGAATTTTTTCCTAAGCAAGGCTACAAAGTCGTGATTCCTGAATTGCCGATTTATACCCAAAGTATCCTCAAAACCAACGTGAAAGCTTTCGCGAGATATGTAAAGGATTTTATCACTTACAAAGGCTTCGACCGCGTCATTTTGCTGGGAAATTCCCTTGGCGGGCACATCGCTTTGTACCATACGAAAATGTATCCTGAAAAAATGTTAGGTTTGGTAATCACAGGAAGTTCAGGACTTTATGAAAACGCCATGGGCGACAGTTATCCGCGCCGCGGCGACCGTGATTACATCAGGAAAAAAGCAGAAGATGTCTTTTATGACCCGAAAATCGCCACTGAAGAAATCATTGAAGAGGTTTATGCGATGGCGAATGACCGTATCAAACTCATCAAAACTTTAACAATTGCCAAAAGCGCTATTCGTCACAATATGGCGAAGGACTTGCCGAAGATGCATGTACCAACCTGCATTATCTGGGGGAAAAACGATCAGGTAACGCCACCTGATGTTGCCGTCGAATTTGATAAATTATTGCCGAATTCTTCATTGTACTGGATTGACAAATGCGGTCACGCTGCAATGATGGAGCATCCTGATGAATTTAACGAGATCATGCTTTCATGGCTCAAGGAAAAGCATTTATAATTCAAAATAAACAAACCGCTGCAAGAAGGAAATCCTGAAAACAGCGGTTCTTTTTTGTCTATCTTTGCCAAAATCTTCATGCCATGAAAATCAATACTGCCGAATTCATCATCAGCAACTCTGAAGTCGATAAATGCCCAAAGGAAATGCTGCCTGAATATGCTTTTATTGGGCGTTCCAACGTGGGAAAATCTTCGCTGATCAATATGCTGACGAACCACAAAAATCTGGCAAAAACCTCGGGAAGGCCCGGAAAAACGCAGTTAATCAATCACTTTAAGATTAATAATAATTGGTTCTTGGTGGATTTGCCGGGTTATGGCTACGCGAAAGTTTCCAAAAAGACAAAGTCGGTTTTCCAGCAATTCATCACTGATTATTTTGAAAAACGCGAGCAGTTGGTCTGTGCATTTGTGCTGATTGACATTCGCCATGAAGCGCAGAATATCGACATCGAATTCATGTCATATATGGGCGAAAGCGAGATTCCGTTCTGCATCATTTTTACAAAAGCGGATAAAATCAGTAAAGTGAAAATCGATTCGCATGTTGCTGCTTACAAGAAATCAATGCTAGCTAACAACTGGGCAGAAATGCCGCAATATTTCGTGACTTCTTCTACAGAAGGCACCGGAAAAGAAGATTTGCTTTCTTATATTGAAGAAGTAAATGAAGAAATATTCAAAAACCAGAATGAATTTTAAATAAGTTATTCGCCACGAATTTCACGAATTAGCACGAATTAAATTTGTGGAAATTTGAGAAATTCGTGGCTATCACTTCAAATTACTTGGTCAATTCCAGTTTCTCTGCAAAATAATCACAGAAATCCTTCATCGTATCGGCCATTTTCTCATCGTCAGTAGCACGTCTGAAAGTATCGGTCATTGCTACTAAAGTCTGATGAAAAAACAATTTCATCTCATCCACAGGCATATCTTTCGTCCATAAGTCAATGCGGAGCGTTTCCTGCGCGTTGCTGTCCCAGATGGATAACATCATCGCTTTTGCTTCTTCTGCTTCAACGCCGCCGTCTTCTGCGGTTCACATTAGTTTTTCGGGAACTCGGTTTTCGTCGAGTTCTACAAGGAATTTTATTTCGGAAGTTATATTGCTCATTTTTTTGGTTTGTATTTAGATTTATTGAAGATTTCTACCGGATCGGTCAACAGCATTTTCTGCAACGTCACGTCATTTTCTTTCATGTAAGCGCGTACGATTTGCCAACCTACCCAGGTACCGATGCGTCCCGGCGTTTCGTTATCGATTTCTAAGTAGAATTTGGAAAACGGCGCCGGATCGATGAATTGTTTTTCGAGTTTGGAATCGGTGCTGAACAAATATTTTTCTTCAACGAAACGGCTCCACATTTCGCCCTCATTTTCCTGGCAGAATGCAATTTGCTCGGGCGTATATCCGATTTTATCTGCGTCGGAATAGTCGGGCAGCAACAAATCTTTCATGTACAATTCCTTTCCGGCTGTTACCATAAACGAAATCAGCGATTTGTCCTGTGGCTGCGGAATGCGGTTCGCTGCAAAAGCGGTAACGATGTCGGGCATCATTTGCTTTTCGGTAAAATTTTGTTTCAGGTAAGCCGGATAATCGTAGAATTTGTGGTCTTTCCCGAGGTACATTTCAAGCGAAATCAGGATATTGTTGCCTGAATATAAAGCTTTCGCATAATTGTCCATGTCGTTGATGAGTGTATAGACTTTTGGCAGCGGCTCGTTCGGATAATAATATTTGATGTGGCGGTAGAGTTCCTCGATTTCCTTTTTCTGCGGTTCGAAGTTGCTGTATTTTTTTTCGACTTCATTGTACAGTTCGCGCCAAAGCGGTTGCGTGAGTTTGTCGACGTAAACGGAATCTGAAAAGCCCGGCGGAAAGAATTCAGGATATTGTGCTTTTAGTTTTGGTAAATCTTCAGGTTTTGTGGCGAAGAATGCTTTTTCGTAGCGCACGACTTCGATTTTGCCGACAGGAATCTCGTCAATCGCTTTTTCTACTTTGGAGCGCTTGTCGCACGAACTTATGAAAACGACTAATAACAGGAATGCGATAATTTTTCTCATGGATTGCGGTGTGTTTTAGCCCGGATGGGAAGCGGTATCCTTTTGCTGCCTGCTGCCAGGCAGTAAAAGATTTAGCGGACAGCCGGAATAGCTTCAAAAAAATAATAATTTTGCGAAAATGAATCCTTAAATTTACAACTGTTGAAAGCTGCTGCAAATATACGTTCGCAGTTTTAAAAACTTCCAAATACTATGCAAAAAAAGAAAATTTTTCCCGTCGAAAGCGCGAACGAACAAATTGTAAGCTGGCTCAAGGCGTATGCTGATAACGCAAAAGTGAACGGTTTTGTTGTCGGGATTTCGGGCGGCGTTGATTCGGCGGTGACCTCAACTTTGTGCGCGCAGACCGGCTTGCCCGTTTTATGCGTGGAAATGCCGATTCATCAGGCGCCGAGCCATGTGAGCCGTGCGAAAGAACATATTGCGCAGTTGCAGGCGCGTTTTCCGAATGTTTCGAACGCCGTGGCAGATTTGACGGAAACTTTTGAAACTTTTAAAAAAGCAGTTCCAACATCAGAGAATGAAACCAAACTCAATTTATCGCTGGCCAATACGCGTGCGCGTTTGCGGATGACGACTTTGTATTATTTTGCCGGCATTCACGGATTGCTGGTTGCAGGAACCGGAAATAAAGTCGAGGATTTCGGGGTTGGATTTTTCACGAAATACGGCGACGGCGGCGTTGATTTGAGTCCGATAGCAGATTTGGTGAAATCTGAAGTTTTTCAACTCGCCGCCTATCTGAAAGTCCCGGAATCAATTCTAACAGCCAAACCCACCGACGGATTATTCGGCGACGACCGCAGCGACGAAGACCAGATCGGCGCTTCTTATGATGAACTCGAATGGGCGATGCAGGAAGATGAAAATGGCAAAACTTCAGATGCATTTTCAGGGCGTGAAAAAGTAGTTTTCGACATCTACAAACGCTTAAACCGCATCAATCAGCACAAAATGGAACCGATTCCGGTTTGTAAGCTAAACCTTTAAAAAAATCATAATTTATTGGCGAAAATCAGCAAGTCAGTTTTTTAAATCGTAAATTTATATAGATACACCTCTATAATACACGTTAATATTTAAAAAAACTACAGTCATGATTAAAGTTAGTATAGCAGATAACCAGCCGGTCGTGCACTTCGGTATAAAATCCTATTTTAACAACAATAAAGACATCAGCATTGTTGGGAATGCGCAGCATTACGAAGAAGTACAGGATTTGATGAAATCCAAGTCCTTTGATATTTTAGTGATTGACCTGGAGCTCGACGGACTTGTAAGCATCAATTTCGTCAAGCAGATGATTAAGGATTTTCCGAAAGTCAAAATTATCATTTACAGCAATTTGTCGGAACAGATTTACACGCCGAATGCGATAAAAGCCGGTGTTGCTGCGTATGTGCACAAGAACAGTTCTCTCGAAGATTTAGAAGCGACGATCAAAAAAGTTGCCGAAGGCGAAATCATTTTCAGCGAAGACGTCAAGAAAAAACTCGCCTTGATTGCCAAGCAGAATAAAAGCGAAAGGTTGTACCGGAAGTTGTCTTCACGCGAAATCGAGGTTTTGCGGTATTTAAGCGACGGCAAAAAGAACAACGAAATTTCGAAGATTTTAGGATTGAATGAGAAAACCATCAGTACTTATAAATTAAGGCTGCTGACGAAGCTGAATGTGACGAATCTCGTTGATTTGGTCAATAAGGCGAAAACTTTGGAAATCGTTTAGTGGTAACGCGACATTACGCGCCCTAATTTCTTTGAAAAAGAATTGATGAGCTTGTAATAATCCATTGCCATTGACAGCGTTTCTGAGTTGTCAGATTCGGGTTCCGGCTTGATTTCCGATTTTAATTCTTCGATAATTTTATCAACTAAAAACCACCTCATGGTCAATATTGTTTCTGAAACATATTGGGTTATGGATTGGTTTTTTTGTTTTACGATGATGTTCTGCGCTTCCCAGTTGTGCAGTGAGAGCTTTTCGTCTTCCATTAGAATATCGGTAACTTCCTGCGCGAATTCGGGTTGTAAATGCATCAGGTAATGCTCTGTGTTGAACGTTTCATTCTGATGAAAATACGCAATCAAATCGTTGTAAATGTCGCGGAATAGTGGATTGGCGAGTTCAACCTCATCTTCCTGAAGGCTTAAAAATATGCGCTGGTAGACTTTTGAAGTTGTTTTTTCTGTGATGGTTACGACTTCACCTTCCTCGTTGGTTTTCATCAGATCGTCTTCGAATTCTTCTTCTACGTTGCCGTAAAGCAAGAGAATTTCGATGATCTTGCGTTCGAGTTCGTAGAGAATATCGATTTTTTCAAGCTGGATTTGCTCTTCATTTTTGACAACTTCGAAAGCTTTCTGGTCATGCTTTACTTTTTTCTCAATCTCAGCAACATCTTTTTTGACGAGTTGCGCCAACGTACTGACCAAAACCTGCTCGGAAATATCCATGATCCTTGAACATTCCCTGGATGTAAATTTCTCTTTGAATGCGATCCGGAATTTTGGAAATACTCGTGACCATATCGCGAATCAAATCGGCTTTCTTGATCGGATCATTCTTCGCTTCGTCCATCAAAAGTGAGGCTTTGAACTGGATGAAATCTTTAGCATTGTTTTCCAAATAAGCGACTAAATCTTCATACGAAGTTTTTTTGGCGAAAGAATCCGGGTCGTCGCCATCGGGAAAAGTGCAGACTTTTACATTCATGCCTTCTTCGAGAATCAAATCGATTCCGCGGATCGAAGCGCGCAAACCGGCGGCATCACCGTCAAAAAGTACTGTGATATTTTTCGTCAACCGATTGATCAATCGGATTTGATCAGGCGTTAAAGCCGTTCCCGATGAAGCGACGACATTTTCAATTCCGGATTGGTGGAATTGGATCACATCGGTATACCCTTCAACCAAATAACAATTATTCTGTTTGGCAATCGATTGTTTTGCCTGGAAAATCCCGTAAAGGACTTTGCTTTTATGGTAAATCTCGCTTTCTGGTGAATTGAGGTATTTCGCGGCTTTTTTGTCGTTGGTCAGGATTCTCCCGCCGAAACCAAGTGTTCTTCCCGACATACTTTGAATCGGAAACATTACACGACCTTTGAAACGATCAAATTGTTTGTCTTCCCTGACGATTGTTAAGCCCGTACTTTCTAGAAACTCGAGTTTGTAACCTTTTCCGAGCGCTTCTTTAGTGAATGGATCCCAGGAATCAGGAGAATAACCGAGTGCGAATTTTTTGATGGTTTCGTTGGTAAATCCGCGTTCTTTAAAGTAGGAATGCCCGATGGCTTTGCCTTCTTCAGAATTTAATAATGTTTCGTGGAAATATTTTTTGGCGAATTCTGAAACCAGGTACATGCTTTCGCGAACGTCAGTGTTGGCTTTTTCAGCTTCTGTCTGCTCGGTTTCCTCGATTTCGATATTGTATTTTTTGGCGAGGTAACGGATGGCTTCCGGATAGGTGAAATGCTCGTGTTCCATCAGGAATGCTACGGAATTTCCGCCTTTCCCGAACTGAAATCCTTCCAGATCTGCTTGACAGGCGACACCATAAACGACGGAGAACGCTCATCTGAAAACGGGCTGAGTCCCTTGAAATTACTGCCGGCGCGTTTTAACTGCACGAAATCGCCGATCACCTCTTCTACGCGGGCGGTTTCGAAAACGGTGTCTATGGTGGCTTTTGAGATCAAGATTCAGAGTTGCAAAGGTTCAAAGGTACAAAGTTTTGTGCGTAAAATTTAACCGCAAAGTACGCTAAGATTTTCGCAAAGAAAAGGAGAAAAGCTATGTGCTTAAACTTTGCGTACTTTGCGCTAAACTTTGCGTCTTTGCGGTAAAACAAAAAAAGCGCTTCTTTCGAAACGCTTTCCCAATCAAATTTATATAACTAACGCAACAAATTTTTATAGTAAGTCCCAACGAACGCCGAATGAAATGTTGTTCTGGTCGATGGCATTGTCTTTAAACAGCGGATTCAAATCGTATTTCATATAAAGGCTCATGTCCTTATAGCCCACATAAGCGCTCACGCCGTAGATGAAATCGTTGACATTAAAACTGCCTTTGGTAACATCTCTGTTTTTGTAACCATCTTCATCGGTTTTCAGGATTTGCTTTGATTTTACGTTCACTCCCGCATAACCACCAACGCCGAGACGGAAACTTTGGTGTGTTTTGAAAGTAGTATTGCCATCGACGGTTTTACTTCCTGAAAAGTCGAATTCGAGGTGCACCGGCACTGCGATGTATACGTTCCTGAAACGGGAATCTTTTAAGTCAATTGCTGAAGTTTCAAGCGTGGTTTCATTGCCATTATCAACAAAATAACGGTTGTCGGTTGGACGCAGGTTGTTGTACATTACGGAAATTCCGTACTTGGCGTGCAACAGGTTGTTGTTTTTCATGATTCTGGTATTCCAGGTAGTTCCCCATTCGTAGAAGTGCGAACCAGCATATTTATAATCGGAATGGGCCAGCTGCGCCATCGGTCACAAGGTTGTTGGCTCCGAACGCGAAAACGAATTGGGAAGTCGTTCTTGACTCGCCTTTGTGTTTCCTTTTGATGGAATCATTTTTCACATTCCAGCGGAAAGTATAAGATCTTTTGCCGTCATCCTGCAATTTGCCATCGACTTTTTGTTGTACCAAATCCCTTAATTCGGTTTCGTATTCGTTGACTTTAGTCTCGATGTTTTTGGCGCGCATTTCTGCAAGTTGGAGTTTTTTCTCGTCGGCTTGCTTGTCGGTAATTGTGCCGGCTTCGAGTTCCTTGTTGACAGCGTCGACTTCGGTTTTAAGCGTTGCTTTTTCCTGTTTTGTAACCGATTCGATTTTGTCGGAAATGGCTTTTGCCTTGTCTTCAAAAGTTTCCTGTGCCATCATTTTGCCTGCGAAAAGGCATAGAAGTAGTGCTAAGTAAATGGTGAAATTTCTCATGGTGTCTTGATTTAAATTGTTTTTTGATTGTTACTCTTTGTTTCTGTTGGCGATTGCCGTTTTAATTGATTTGTAGTTTTTGTTGGCTTTGACCAGAACCCTTTCGGTGAAGGAAAGGTCAGGCTGGTCGCCGTCGACTTCTGAAAGCAGGTAGTTGGCATCGACTTTCACGGTCGGTCTGGACTTTGCGGTTTCCTTCTTTTCAACAGCAGCGATCAGCTCGTCAGCGTTGTTGCTGTTGGTTTTGATGTTACCGTTTTGTTCCGTTTTTTGATTGTTGATTGAAACTGATGACTGATTTTGTGCGATTTGATTTTGATTGTTTTCAATAACCGGAAGCGCTTCCTTAATTACTGATTTTGATTGATAATGATGATTTTTGATTATTTTGATTGACTCCTTTTCTGTTACTGCGATATTCGTATTCTCGGATTTTGGATTTACATTTTCCGGCATTTCGATTGTTTCAACACTTGTATTTAAAGGCGCTTTGTCTTCAATTACGATGCCATTGCTTTTATCAATTACTTCTTCTGTCTGGCTGAAAAATATCGTTCCAATCAATATAAACCCCAAAAAACTTGCAGCGATGTACAACCAGCCGTAGCCGCGCTTTGCTTTTTTCTCTTCGGCCACCGTAAGCATGGCGTCAAGTCTGTCCCAGGCTATCGGCGATGGTTCGATGGTGCGCTGTTCGAGCTGCTGTTTTATGTTTTTTTCGAATTTATTCGGTTCCATTGCTGTAATTATTTAATTTATTAACCTGGTCCTGCAACATTTTGCGGGCATGTGACAACTGCGATTTCGATGTGCCTTCGTTAATACCGAGCATGTCTGCAATTTCCTTGTGTTTGTATCCTTCAATGGCATAAAGGTTGAAAACCATCTTATAACCGTCGGGAAGATTGTCAATTAGGAATTGGATGTCTTCCACCGAAAATTTGCTTTCGGTGTTGTTGAAGCCGTCTTCCTCATAATATTCATCTTCGAGGAAACTCACTTTTTCTGTACCCTGATAAACGAAATGCATTCGTTCACCATTATCCGTCGTATCCAGCCTTCAAAACTGCCTTTGTGCTCAAAATTTTTCAGGTTGGTGAACACTTTCATAAAAGCCGTAATCATGATGTCTTCCGCCTGTTGTAAATCTTTGATGTACTGGCGGCAAACACTTAACATTTTCGGCGAAAATTTCGTGTAAATCTTCTGCTGTGCGTGTCGGTTGTTCTCGACGGCCAGTTGGATGATTTCGTTTTCTTCCTGATGTAAGCTGATTACTTTCATTTTAAAGCTTCAAGTTCAGTCAAATTTCAATTTTAAGCTCAATATCAAATTTCAATCTGAAAGACGTCAATTTATTCATTATTGTTTTTTGAACTTGCCATTGATTTTGCAATTGTAACAGTGTTCTATTAGCATAGACGAGAATGGTTGGAAAAACGTTGCATAGGGAATTTGAAAATTTGAAAATTAGATAATGAGATAATTAAAATCCCTGCAATCATAAGGCCTAAAGAAATAATTTTTTTCTTTAAAAAAATTATTTTCTGCGCAAACCAGACATTTTCTAATTACCTGATTGACCAATTATCTAATTATTTCTTCCTTTCAATAACATAATTCACCATCAAAGTTAACGCTTCTTTATAAGGCGAATCAGGATAATGCTGCAAAAGCTGCAGCGCTTCCTGTTGGAATTCGGTCATTTTCTTCTCGGCGTAAGCCAGGCCATTATTATTGATGACAAACGCAATGACTTCTTTAACGCGCTTTTTATCCTTGTTGTGGTTTTTAACGGAGTTGATGACCCAGCTTTTTTCTTTCGGCGTACAATTATTGAGTACGTGAATCAGCGGCAAAGTCATTTTTTGTTCTTTGATGTCGATCCCTGTAGGTTTGCCGATGGCGTCGTCGGTATAATCGAATAAATCGTCTTTTATTTGAAATGCCATTCCGATGAGTTCGCCGAATTTGCGCATATTCTCAACTTCGGCTTCATCTTCAATCATCGATTTGGCGCCAAGTGCACAACAGGCTGCAATCAAAGTCGCGGTTTTCTGGCGGATGATTTCGTAATAAACAGCTTCTGAAATATCAAGCCTCCTCGCCTTTTCTATCTGCAATAATTCGCCTTCACTCATTTCGCGTACGGCGACAGAAATAATCTTGAGCAAATCGAAATCACCATTATCGATGGAAAGCAACAATCCTTTCGACAGTAAATAATCGCCGACGAGCACTGCAATTTTATTCTTCCAAAGTGCGTTAATGGAGAAAAATCCGCGACGGCGGTTGCTGTCATCGACAACGTCGTCGTGCACTAAAGTTGCGGTATGAATGAGTTCAATCACCGAAGCGCCGCGATAAGTACGTTCATTTACAGTGCCGCCTGAAACCATTTTTGCTGTCAAAAACACGAACATCGGGCGCATCTGCTTGCCTTTTCGGTTGACAATATAATAAGTGATGCGGTTGAGCAAAGCCACTTTGGAGGACATGGCATCGTGAAACTTCTTCTCGAAAAGTTCCATTTCCTGAAATATGGGCTGTTTGATCTGCTCGGTGATTTTCATTGTCCCAAAAGTACGAAAGTAATATCAATGGCAAGTTCAATATCAAAAATCAATGGCGAATAAACCAACAATTGTTTTTAAGATTGAAATTTGACATTGAGCTTGAAATTGAAATTTTCTAAGCTTCTTTATTAGCGAGTTGCCCGCAAGCCGCATCGATATCCTTTCCGCGGCTGCGACGCACTTTAGCTACGATTCCGTTAGCTTCGAGTGCTTTGATGTAAGCCATGATTGATTCTTCCGAAGCTTGCTGGAATTCGCCGTCGTCAATCGGGTTGTATTCGATTAAATTGACTTTACACGGCACGTATTTGCAGAATTTCACAAGTGCATCGATTGACGCTTTGTTATCGTTGATGTCTTTCCAGACCACATATTCGTAAGTAATTTTACTGCGGGTTTTGCTGTACCAGTATTCGAGTGATTCGCGCAAATCTGCCAAAGGAAAGTTTTTGCTGAAGGGCATAATTCGCGAACGGATGTCGTCGATGGCAGAATGTAAAGAAACCGCAAGCTTGAATTTTACTTCGTCATCAGCTAATTTCTTTATCATTTTAGGCACACCGGAAGTCGAAACTGTAATCCGTTTTGGTGACATTCCCAAGCCTTCAGGCGACGTGATCATATCAATCGCCTTAATGACGTTGTTGTAATTCATCAACGGCTCACCCATTCCCATAAAAACGATATTCGACAGCGGATGGTTGTGATACAATCTACTTTCTTTGTCAATTGCGATTACCTGATCGTAAATCTCATCGGGATTTAAATTGCGCATTCTCTTTAATCTTGCCGTTGCACAGAAATTACAATCAAGACTGCAGCCAACCTGACTTGAAACGCAAGCTGTAGTTCTGGTAATCGTCGGAATTAAAACTGATTCAACTACCAATCCGTCATGCAAACGAACCGCGTTTTTGACTGTTCCGTCTGAACTGCGCTGCATTTGGTCGACCTTAATATGGTTGATCACGAAGTTTTCCTCGAGCATCGCACGCGTCGTTTTGGCTACATTGGTCATGTCGTCAAAACTGTGCGCGCCTTTGCTCCAAAGCCATTCATATACCTGGTTGCCGCGAAAAGCCTGGTCGCCATTGGCGGTGAAAAATTCACGCAATTGGTCTTTGGACAAGGAACGGATGTCTTTCTTGTGGATTTCCATGGTGCAAATTTAGGGTTTTTAAATTTACCGCAAAGGCGCAAAGATTTTCGCATAGTTCGCAAAGAAAAAAATACGCATAAAGCTTTGCGAAAATCTTTGCGCTTTTGCGGTTTAAAAAAATCGATAACTTTGAAGAAAAATAAACCACATGCACTTCCTATCCGAAGATTTAGAAGATTATATCGAGCAACATTCCGAAAATGAGCCGGAATTATTGGCAAAATTAAACAAGGAAACCTACCAGAAAATCCTGTTGCCAAGAATGCTCAGCGGGCATTTTCAGGGACGCGTGCTGAGCATGCTGTCCAAATTAATCCGTCCGGTAAACATTCTCGAAATCGGCACTTATACCGGTTATGCCACTTTATGCCTTTGCGAAGGTATGCGGGAAAACGGGCAAATCCATACAATTGATATAAAGGAAGAACTGGTTGACTTCCAACGGAAATATTTCGATTTATCACCTTGGGGAAAGCAGATTTTCCAGCATTTGGATGAAGCGACAAACGTAATTCCGAAATTAGATTTGAAATTCGACCTCGTTTTTATCGACGCCGACAAGGAAAATTACATCAACTATTATGAAATGATTGTTCCGAAAATGAACAAAGGCGGCATCATTTTATCCGATAATGTCTTATGGAGCGGGAAAGTCGTTCAGGAAGTCGATCCGAAAGATGTAAGTACAAATATTTTATTGCAATACAACCAGCTTTTAAAAGACGATCCAAGAGTTGAAACCGTCTTGTTACCCATTCGTGACGGGCTCACTGTTAGTCGGGTGATCTAAATTTTCCTTCTGTTTCGGGAAGAAGCGGTCGCGCAGGTAAGCGTACAATCTTATCATTAAATAACCCGTAAACAATCCCCAAAGGTAACCGGCCAATATGTCTCCGGGATAATGCAATCCGAGGTAAATCCTGCTGTAAGCGAAAATCAGCGGCCACAGGAAAATCAATCCCATATATTTTAAATACGGTTTTAAAACGGTATATAGGAAGAATGCTGCCGCCATCGAATTCGATGCATGCCCTGAAATAAAACTAAACGACGGACTCGTTTTCACCGCGCGAATCATTCCGTCAAGCGAAGGATCGCTTCCCGGACGCAGTCGCATAAAACGGTATTTGAAAAGATGGTTGGTGGTTTGATCTGTAATCGTAATCAACAACGCCATCAACAAGATAATCATCAACGCGTGCTTCCAACCTAAATGTTTAAAAACGAGATAAGCAATAATCAGGAAAATCGGTATCCAGTTGATTTGTTTGGTGATGAAAAGCCAGAACCCGTCATAAGGCTCAGAACCCAATCCGTTCAGGAAAATAAAAACGTTGCGGTCTAATTGCAGCAAATAATCGAGCATTACATTTGTCTTTTGATTGCAACTTGTCGCGATATCCTCGATATTTTCTTTGGCTTTGATGATTTCAGTATCGATATCGGCCGTAATCTCTTTAATATTCATCGGATCTGCTGAAATTTCAACATCGGTCAGTTTCCTGAAATTCTGCTGAATGTCGTCGAGTTCTTTGTTGATTCCCGAATTTTCAGTCATTTTTTTGATATTTTGTTTGACACTCAGGATTTCTTCGTTGAGTCCGCCCGTAAGTGAATTCATATCAAGGCCATTTTCTTCAGCACTTTTAGTGATTTCTGATTTTATATCGTTGGTCGCGTTCTTGAGCTGGTTGATGCCTTTTGCCAGATTGCGCGCCACTTCAGGAATATTTTTCGAACCGAAAAGCATTATTGCCACGATAATGATTAAAAAAAGTTCGCTTCCGTCAATTCCAAACATAGTGATTGTTTTAGGTAATTATGAGTAACAAAGTTACGCTTTATTAGGGAATTTATCTAGACTTTAAGTAAGACTTAAGAGATTTACTTTTGCACCGCCAAATCGTATTCCTTCTTTTTTTCAAGCAGGAATGTAATGAGTTCGAGTTCTTTTTTGACTTCGAGCAGGGATTTTGCCCGTGCGTCATTTTCGCAAAAACTAAGAAAAAGGCCTATATCATCTTTTTTCAGCTGCAATGTTTCGAGAAAGAAACCCTCCGGAAGCCTCTGTCTCGCCGCCACAGGAAAAATCTCATCTGAAGTGAAAATGATTTTTTTAGGTTTCGGATCGCCTTTGATCAACTTCACCAATTTGCCGCCAATTTTCATAAAATCCATCATGAATCTCGAATCAACATAGCCCGGCATCAGCGTGTTGGTGGGCGATGTCTGTGTGTCGGCTGTATAAATTGCGATTGGAGAAAGATTTGCTTTGATCTCTGGCTGTTGCATGGCTTTAAAGTTCTTTTCATCCTTTTCGAGATTGCCGGTCAAAGAATGCATTCCAACTTTAACCTCGTCAAGCGGATTGACATATTGCTGCAATTTGACGCGGATTACTTTTACAAGAAAATCGCCTTTGCCCACAACTACTCTCTTAGAATCGAAGGTCTGGCTGGTAAAAAGCAGCGTGTCTTTTTCGCGGGCATGGATAAAGAATTCGCCTTTATCATCTGAAAGCACCACTTTTCCGGAACTGATGTTGGTAATATTTACATTGCCGACGCCCAATGAATCTGCAACAATTTCACCCCGGATAAGCTCACGCGGAATCTGCTGCGCGAAACAAAACTGCACCAGGAAAAGTAAAAAAACAGCGGATTTATTTATTTTCTTCATTGATTAATGATAAGTAGGTTATGGCCAGTTCGGCAGC
Organism: Flavobacterium sp. 3HN19-14; assembly: GCF_051373205.1. Classification (NCBI taxonomy): domain Bacteria; kingdom Pseudomonadati; phylum Bacteroidota; class Flavobacteriia; order Flavobacteriales; family Flavobacteriaceae; genus Flavobacterium; species Flavobacterium sp. 3HN19-14. Next base: position 1,222,783 of record NZ_JBPPZT010000001.1, on the reverse strand, counting down.
TGTAAAAGCGACCAGTTCTGCGTTTTTGGAATTGATTGCTTCAGTCATCTTTTCGTCTTCAACACAGTAATATTCAAATCCGATGACATATTCGGGCGGGATTTTGAGGATTTCCGTGAAATATTTTTCCTCGAACATATCGGATAATTTCCTCAGCAGGATTTCCTTTTTTTCTACTTCGAGTTCCGCTCTTAATAATTTAGTTCTTCCCGAAATCCAGTTGATTACCGGATCAATCGTGAGTGCGGCGCCAATCATTCCGCCAACGCCCATCGACGGATCGAATGAAGAAGCCGCTTTCAAACGGCGTTCTGCGGGTGTATAACTTTTCGGCAATTTCTTCAAAATTCCCAAATCGACAGCATTGATGTTTTTGTAGGTGTTGATTTCGACAACATCCAATTCAGTGACTTTTGACGTCATTTCGACAATCATATTGGCGATTTTGTAATCTTCTTCGCTGATAATCCGCCGCATCAAATCGAGATGCATCGCAGAAAAAACCAAAACGTCGTCAGGTTTGCCCATGATGCTGAAATGGCCTTTGTTGTTTGAAACCGCTTCTTTTTCATTGACGAGATTGATGATGTGCACACCTTCCGGACTCGCATCTTTCACGACGATTTTGCCGCTGAGGAGCTTGTCTTCCTGTGCAAAAAGCATCTGCGCCAACAATGCAAAAAATAATATCGCGGTTTTACTCATCACTATTGCGTTTGGTTAATTCACAACACTCCCGTACCAAAATTACTTTTTTTCGTCTAAAGCCAGCATTTTATTGTAGGTTTCTGCGAGGCGGCTTAATATAAACTCAGTATTGATGATGTCAGTTCCCTTAATCGCATTCGCAAAACCTGAATCTTCGATAATGTAATATTTGAATCCGCCCACATTATCACGCGGAATTTTTAACTTTTCTGTAAAATATTCCGACTTGAACTGCTCATCAATTTTTCGCAGCAAATGCTCGTTGTTTTCGATCTGCAGTTCCTTTTTCTTTTGTTTGGTACGCCCTGAAATTTTGTTGAAAATCGGATCAAGTTCCATTCCGCCCGCAACGATTCTCAGCAAATGCCACGCTTTGAAATCGCCGGTTGTCCTGAGTCGCCTTTCTGCAGGAGTTTTACTTTCGATGGCCGTTGGAATGATGCGCAAATCGACAGCTTTAAGCGGATTGATTACCACTTCATCGAGTTCGTTGATTTTGGCAATCATCCTGATTGATATCTTCCCTGAACTGTAATCGCTTTCGCTGACTGTCTTTTTGTTGAAATTCAGATGCACAGCCCAACACATCAATGTATCACCGGGTTTAGCCGAAATTATAAAAGCTCCTTTTGCATCGGCAACGACCAATTCCTTACTGGTCATATTAATAATTTCCACACCTTTTCGTGTGGCATCATTCACGACAATTTCACCGCTGATGCTCTTGCGCTCCTGCGAAAAAACCATCGTGGGCAACAACATAAAAAACGCAAATGAAAGTGTAGTTTTCTGTCTCACAGGCTGCTCAGGAGTTTGTATTTGGTTGCCAGTTCGCCCATCATAAATCGCGTCAGTTCTTTTTTATTGGTATCGAGTACGTCTGTAAAATGCTTGTCTTCGATGATATAATATTGGAATGCCTTTACAAAATCGGCAGGAATTTTCAATTCATCTGTAAATAGCGCGTCTTCATACCATTCCCTGATTTTTTCAAGCCAGAATTCTCGTTTCTCTGTTGCAAGATCGCGCTTGAGCTGTGCGGTTCTGCCGGAAATGGCGTTCAATAACGGATCCAGCGCCATAGCACCTTTAGTCCCCGCTTTGAGTCGTCTTTCAGCCGGCGTATAACTTTTAATCTTATTTGGAATAATGCCCAATGAAACGGCGTTGATGTTTTTGTATTGCTTGACGACGACTTCACTCAGTTGGTTGACGACAGGCTCCATTTTTACGAAAAGTATTTCTTTTTGAAAATCTTCTTCTTTAATACCGACTTTCAATGCATTGAATTGTACTGCCGAAAACATCAAAGTATCACCAGCCTGAACCGCAATGGAAAAGTAACCTTCTTCATCAGAAACCGTATATTTTTCTGTTTGTATGTTGACAATATTAATATCAGATGCATTGGAAACGCCGGCAATGATTTTTCCTTTGAGTAATTTACGCTGGTTTTCCTGTGACCACGAAGCCGCTGCAATCATTACGAAGAAGAAAAGAAACAATTGCCCTGGTCATTTTTGGGTAAATTTTATTGGATTGGTAATCGCGTAACTGTGGTAAAAGTATCCTATTGTACTCTAAATTAATTACTAACGCTTTTGTAAAATTGTGTTAATTAAAAAACCAAACGCCATCAGAAGATTTTTTATCTTTAAGCCACAAATTCATTCTTATGAAAAACATGATCATTGCGAGCACTTCGACACTTCACGGCGGCGGTTACCTCGACTATATATTGCCGGAACTTTCGGTGCTTTTTAAAGATTGCAAAACAGTTCTTTTTATTCCGTATGCAAGGCCGGGCGGGATTTCACATGATATTTATACAGATAAAGTGCGCGGGGCTTTCGCCAAAATCAACATCAAAGTAAACGGGCTTCACGAATTTGAATCGCCGGTTGATGCCGTCCGTCAGGCGGAAGGGATTTTTACCGGCGGCGGCAATACTTTCCTGCTTGTTACGCAATTGTATAAATATAAGGTGATGGATGTACTGGCGGAAGTCGTAAAAACCGGAACGCCGTATTTAGGATCAAGTGCCGGCAGCAACATCACCGGATTGACGATGCAGACGACTAATGATATGCCGATTATTTACCCGCCGGATTTCCGTACTTTGGGATTGATTCCGTTCAACCTGAACCCGCATTATCTCGATGCCGATTTGCAATCGAAGCATATGGGCGAAACGCGCGAAACGCGGATTAAGGAATTCCACCAATTCAATTCAATACCGGTTTTAGGATTGCGTGAAGGCAGTTGGCTCGAAGTGAAAGGTGAAAAAATAACGCTTAAAGGCGATTTGAAAGCACGGCTTTTCAGGCAAGGCAAGGAGGCTGAGGAATTGGAAAGCGGGAGTGATCTTGGATTTATAAACTGATTTTAACCGCAAAGAGCGCAAGGTTTTTCGCAAAGGCCGCTAATTGACAATCTTTATAGACAAAGCTTTGCGAACTTCGAGGAAACTTAGCGCCTTTTCGGTAATTTTAAACCAAAAAAAAATCCCGAACCGAAGTTCAGGATTCAAAGAGCGGAAGACGAGGCTCGAACTCGCGACAACCAGCTTGGAAGGCTGGAGCTCTACCAACTGAGCTACTTCCGCATTATTACGGTGCAAATATAAACAATAAGTTTTTTTAGATGCAAGTTTTTTTTGAAAAATAACGCCGACTGTTGTTTTCTGCGAACGTCAGAAAATTATCAGCAGCCGTAATCGTTTTACTTTTAAAAAGTTATAAATTTATTCAAGCCCAATAATTTTAAAAATCTTATGTTTTTTATAAAAGAAATCAGCGCTTCTGAGACCATTCCGTTGCGACATATCGTGCTCAGAGCCGGAAAACCTGTCGAAAGTTGCCGGTTTGATGGCGATGAATTGCCTTCAACTTTTCATTTGGGTTATTTTGAAGAAGATAATTTAATCGGAATTATATCCGTTTTCGAAAATAAGAATTCAGAATTTCCTGAAGAAAAACAATTCCAAATCCGCGGCATGGCGGTTTCTCCTTTACACCAAAAACTCGGCATCGGTCAAAAACTAGTCCAATACGCCGAGACAGCAATCATAAAAAAAAGAGGCGAAATCATCTGGTTCAACGCCAGGATTGCTGCCTCTGAATTTTATAGCAAAATGAACTACCACGTTTCAGGAAATGAGTTCGAAATTCCTGATGTGGGTTTGCATTTTTTGATGTTTAAGAAATCATCTTAGCCGCCAACTTCTTGCAGTGACAAGGATGATAAATATAAAGACACGATTTGTCTTTTATCGCATTGATAATCGTCGAAGTCATTTCAACAGGAATCGCAGGGCAGCCTAAACTTCTTCCCAAGCGGTGGTTTTGTTTGATGAAAGATTCCGATACATAATCAGCACCGTGCATAACTACAGAACGATTGCGTGCATTGTCATTTACACCTTTTTCTAATCCGTTAAGATATAAAGAAGCACCGTGTTTGCCGTTATAAATCGAACCTGTAACATAAAATCCGAGGCTGCTTTTGTATGATTCCGCTGCATTTGAGAACGATTTGGCATATTCATCACCCGTATTTCGACCGTGGGCGACAAGTGTATTGTACAAAATCGTATTGGTCGACAAATCAATTACCCAAAGCCTTTTCTGGTTAGAAGACATGCTGAAATCAATCAATGTAAGAATGTCACGAGAAACTTGCCCTTTCGCTTTCAAATCGTAAAAACCTTCCAATGCATTGGTGAAGCTTTCAAGGTTTGGCATCGCGAAATTATTGGCATTAAGCTGTTGATAAACAGCAGTAGCGCGGGCTTCGGCAGTAATTTCAGTTTTGGCAGCGATAAATTGGCGGGTTGTAGGTTTTGTTCCTTCCGAAGAAAATACCGACAAAAAGAACATTAGAAGTGGAATTGCGTTGTAAATCATTGAATATCTTTAAGTTAAAACGTGCGCAAAAATACAAAAAGCATGCCCAAAAGCAAGTGTTACACAATTTTTAACAGTTATTAAACTTTTATACGATAATTATGTAACGCTGGTTTTTAAAATTAATTGTATCTGGGTTGCGATTGCCATTGAAATTTATATTTTTGTGCTGTCAACCAAAACCTCCTATGTCTCAGATTGCTAAGTTATTTTGTGCGCTATTGTTGCTGATTTCGTCGGCGATGCTTGCGCAGAAAAAAACACTCCAGGCGAAAATTGCGGCAGAAAAAATTACCATCGACGGGAATTTCAACGAACCGATCTGGCAAACAGCCCCTCTTGCGACAGATTTTGTGATGTACCAGCCCAACATCGGGCAACCCGCGCCCCAAGACAAGAAAACCGAAGTCAGGGTTTTATATGATAACGAAGCGGTTTACATTGCCGCCACTTTATACGACAGCGAACCCTCGAAAATCTTAAAGGAAATCACGCAGCGCGACAACATCGGAACCGCTGACATGTTTGGCGTTTTCATCAACGGATTCAACGACGGGCAACAGGATTTCCAGTTTTTCGTGAGTGCTTCAGGCGTTCAGATGGACAGGCTTGCCACTGAAGACGGACAAATTACACCCAACAATTACGACCAGGATTTTTCATGGGATGCGATTTGGGACAGTGAAGTAAAAATTACTGATACCGGCTGGAGCGTCGAAATGAAAATCCCGTATGCGGCATTGCGCTTTTCTGATGCGAATGTGCAGACATGGGGATTGAATTTCTTTCGCGGCATTCGCCGTGACCGTCATTTTTTTACATGGAATCCCATCAACACGCAGGTGGAATCAGTGCGCAACCAGAATGGATTACTTGAAGGTATCGAAAATATCAAACCTCCGACGCGGCTTTTCTTCATTCCTTATTCTTCTTATTATTATGAGAAAAATGAATACGGTTCGGCCAATAAATTCAAGGCGGGAATGGACATCAAATACGGCATCAACGATTCCTTTACCCTTGACGCCATCCTGGTTCCAGACTTCGGGCAAACGAAGTTCGACAACGTGATTTTGAATTTGAGTCCGTATGAACAACAGTTCACCGAAAACCGCCCGTTCTTCACCGAAGGGACAGATTTATTCAACAAGGCGAATCTTTTGTACACAAGAAGAATCGGCGCAGCACCGAAATTTGCTCCGGAAAATTTCGATTCATCGACTGAAGCAATTATCGACCAGCCGGCAACCGTAAATCTTTTAAATGCGCTAAAAATTTCAGGACGCACCAGAAGCGGTCTCGGCGTTGGCTTCCTGAATGCAGTAACTGAAAAAACATTCGGAACAATCCAGAATACCGCAACAGGCGAAAAACGAAAAGGCGTTGTTGAGCCGCTTACCAATTATAACGTATTGGTACTCGACCAGCGTTTCAACGGCAATTCGTCTGTGTCATTGACCAATACAAATGTTATCAGGAACGGGCATTACCGCGATGCGAATGCAACTGCTTTTCTATTCGATTTGAATACGAAAGACAATGGTTATAATCTTTCGGGTGATTTTAAATACAGCCAGGTTTATACTGCGAACGATTATAATGGCTTCAAGACTTCGCTGAATTTTGAAAAGACAAAAGGAAAATACCGTTATACTGTTTTCGGGAAATACATTTCGGGTGAATATGATATTAACGATCTCGGAATTGCCTTCCAGAACAATTACCACAATGTGTATGCCGACGCAAGTTACAGGATTTTAAAAGCAACAAAATGGTTCAACACATTCAGGATGGATTTGAAATCGAGCGTCGAAATACAAAATACGACGGGAAAATCCAGGATAATTTTTACAATATCGGTGCAGAAGGAAATTCTGTCAACAACGATTATTACAAGGCGTTTTTACAAATCAATCCGCTTGAAACATTTGATTTTTACCAGCCGCAGGTTACCGGAAGGTATTCTTATGTACCGAGAAGTTTCAGTTCTTTTTTGGTTTTTTCATCGAATTACAACCGTGCATTTGCTATTGATATTCAGCCTTCTGTCAAAATTTATGATGAAAGCAGAAGAATGGATTATGGGATTTTCGTAAGTCCGCGCTACCGTGTCAACGACAAAATCCTGTTGATTTATGCGTTTAATTATCTCAGGAACCTCAACGACCGCGGTTCGGTTTATGTAGAAAATCCGCTAAACGATATTTATTACACACAGCGCAACGTAAAAACGATCACGAACGAACTCAGCGGAAAACTCGCGCTCAACAACAAGATGACCATCAACCTGACAGCGCGTTATTACTGGCTGGCGTTGCAGAACAAGCGCAATTTTATTCTTCAGGACAACGGCTATCTGGCCGACACGGCTTTCGTCCCAAACCTTGACGACAATTTTAATGCATGGAATTTCGATTTATCATATTCCTGGTGGTTTGCGCCGGCGAGTCAGATTTCAGTTCTGTACCGCAACAATGCTCAGGATTATGCGCATATTATCAACCATAATTTCGCGAAAAACTTCGGGAATTTATTTGATGAAAACCTCAACAATATCTTCTCGGTAAGCTTCAGGTATTATATTGATTATAATGCGGCGAAGCACTGGTTCTGATTTAGTAACCAGTGTTCGGTGATCAGTGACCAGACTGAATACTGAACACCGACCACTGAACACTTTCAACAGTATTTTTAATTAAATTTTAGGGATTCGCGCCAATCGGCGGTTTCATAAATGATTATCTTTGCGAAAAACACTGTCATGCATAAAAAAGTAATACTCATGATATTAGACGGCTGGGAAAATCTCCTGACCCGAAAGTATCAGCTCCTGATAATGCCCATATTCCTTTCATCAATAGTTTGTATCAAAAATACCCAACAGCGCAGCTCAGGACAGACGGTCTCAATGTGGGTTTGCCTGAAGGCCAGATGGGCAATTCTGAAGTCGGCCACATGAACCTCGGAGCAGGTCGTATCATCTATCAGGACTTGGTGAAAATCAATCTCGCTGTGGCGGAAAAAACACTCAACAATGAGCCGGTTTTGAAAGCCGCATTTCAATATGCAAAAGACAATAATAAGAACGTTCATATTTTAGGATTGGTTTCTGACGGAGGCGTGCATTCGCATACTTCGCATTTGCGCGGGTTGGTAGATGCTTCGAAAGATTTCGGATTGCAGAACGTTTTCATCCATGCTTTTACTGACGGTCGCGACGTTGACCCGAAATCCGGAAAATCATACCTACAGGATTTACAAAATTACCTCGCCAATACGCCGGCGAAACTCGCTTCTGTCATCGGTCGTTATTATGCAACTGGACTGCGACAAACGTTGGGAACGCGTCAAAAAAGCTTATGATTTATTGGTAAATGGTGTCGGAACACATTCTAAAAATGCCGTTGCAAGCATTGAAGAAAGTTACAGCAAAAATATCACCGACGAATTCATCGATCCGATTGTGATGGTGGACGATTCGGATAAGCCTTTAGCGACAATACACGAAGACGACGTCGTGATTTTCTTCAACTTCATGAACCGATCGCGGCAGGCAGTTGACGGAAGCGCTTTCACAGTCTGATTTTCACGAGCAGAACATGCATAAAATGAAATTGTATTATGTTACGATGACCAATTATGACGAAAGCTATCAGAATGTCAACGTGATTTACAACAAAGACAACATTACCGAAACGCTGGGCGAAGTGCTTGAAAAAAACCATAAAAAGCAAATCCGCATTGCCGAAACTGAAAAATATCCGCACGTAACTTTTTTCTTTTCTGGCGGAAGGGAATTGCCGTTTGAAGGCGAAACCCGCATTCTGCGCGCTTCACCAAAAGTAGCCACTTACGATTTACAACCTGAAATGAGCGCTTTTGAACTCACCGATGCCTTGGTTCCGGAGCTCAATAAAGGGGAAGTGGATTTCGTCTGCCTCAATTTTGCCAATGGCGATATGGTTGGGCATACCGGTGTAATGGAAGCTGCCATCAAAGCCTGCGAAGCGGTTGACCAGTGCGTTGAAAAAGTCATTAATGCCGCTTTGGCCAATGATTACACAACAATTGTAATCGCAGATCACGGCAATTGCGAAACGATGATCAATTCGGATGGAAGTCCGAATACCGCGCACACTACCAATCCTGTTCCAATTACATTAGTCGACAATGAACTGAAAACCATCCACGACGGTGTTCTTGGTGATATTGCGCCTACAATTTTAGCGTTAATGGGAATTGAACAACCTGAAGCCATGACGCGTCATTCGCTTTTGTAACTGGAATTTCATTACTTTTAATCTCATGAAACCATTTTACAAGACAGTTCTCTTCATTGCGCTGCTCCTTTCTGTAAGTTCCTATGCCCAGGAAGGTGCGCCATCATGCGCAGAACTTCAAGCGCATTTTGAATTGTACCAGTCATGCGCAACGAATATCCCGTTTCAAAATTCTACCGGAAATACGAGTGGCGAAACGCTCAATATGCAAACTTCCTGCATTCCTACTAATTTTCACTGGTCGATTCTGGTTTTTCATGCAGATCAAGAATTCAGGCGATATCAGATTGGAGATTTCGCAGGTCAGTAATTCAGGCAACGGCACCGATGTTGATTTTGCACTTTGGTGCCATTTACCGATATGAGTAATATTTGCAATTTACTGGCGGTTCAAACCGAGGTAGATTGCAGTTATTCGAACGCCAGCGTTGAGCAGGTTTACATACCGAATGCCACAACCGGCGAGTATTATGTCCTTTTAGTGGATAATTTTGACAACCTGCCCGGGAATATTTCCATCCAGCAAATCGGAGGTTCGGGTAGTTCTGACTGCGGATTTCTTTCCTCCGTAGCAATTACAGACGCGGCAGGAAATGACATTACGCAATTTGATTATTGTAATCCTGCTACTAAAGACCTTATAGCAACCGTTGACACGTCAGATTTTGACGGCAATCCTATTGATTTACGATTTAATTACAAATGGTACAAAGATGATGTTCTTATTGTAGATCTTCCTGCCCAGGTGCAGAGCACCAACCAAATCACAGTGAGTGAATCTGGTGTTTACAGAATAGAACTTACTGCTTATGACAGCACCGATCCTGATGTTGTTCAATCAGAATTACCAGTGAGTACTGATGATGTTACGCTCACTATTTACAATACGCCGAGCTTTACGGTTGCCATGCCGGCTTCGCAATGCCTTAATGACAATCCGGTGCTTCAGGTTACAGATACGAGTACGCCACCTCAGACTTACAGCTACCAATGGTACAGAAATAATACAGCTATCCCGGGCAGACAAACGTTTTCATTAACCCGACACAGTCCGGCGATTACAAGGTCAGGGTTTCAAATCCCGGATGCACGCCGGTTGACTCTTCTATCATCACCATCTACGAGAAACCTTCGCCGGCGATTTTAGACAACCAGACTATTTGCGCGAACCAGTCTTACCAGATTTTATCGGGACTTATCAATTCGGCACAAATTACCTCACCGACTTACCAATGGCTTAAAGATGGCAATCCGATAAGTGGCGCGACCGCTTCAAGTTATGTTGTGAATTCGGGCAATCAAGCGGTTAATACTACTTCAATTTACTCGGTAGTCGTGACGGAACATAATATTTGTTCCGCCACTTCTAATACAGTTTCAATTACTATAAACCCACAACCGAACATTAATACTACTCCGGTTTCATTGCACCAGTGCGATTACATTGGCTCCAATACTGACGGAATTTCAAAAACCGACCTCACTCAGGTATATGGCGCCATCACAAACGGAGACAACGCACTTGCATTGAATTACTTTACAGATGCAGGACTTACGCAGCCAATTGCCAATCCGCAGGATTTTACCAACACAACCGCCTTTAACCAAAATATCTACGTAACCGGATTCTATCCCGGACAAACGCCGCCTTGTACTTCTGCAACTGCTACAATTGCCTTGACGGTAGACCCAACAACTATTGCGAATTATCCTAATATGGCTCCGGTTTGTCCAATCGTTAACACCAATTCGGGAACCGCAGATTTCGATTCGCAACGCGTGCTGATTAAAAATACGTATTACCCGACATCAAATGTTGATATTGTTTTTTATGCGAATGCGAATGATGCGGCGATAGAGCAAAATCCGCTGACGAACAGTTCGTTGATCCCTGTTGGCATCAATACGATTTATACACGGATTGAAACCAACAACAACTGCCAGGGTGTTGGAATCTTCCAGCTTGAAGTCACAACTGCGCCTTTGCAAAACACCGTCTCACCGATTGATGCCTGTAAAAGTGAAAATATTATTTTATCAGGTAAAGATTCCGAAGCGCTTGCGGGTCAGGCGGCTTCCGTGCAGACTTCTTATTTTTATTCGTTTGACAACGCAAAAAACAATACAAGTGTAATCAATAAAAACACCCCTGTAAATTTTTCTGTAGGAACGACGCCGGTTTTCATACGATTGACGGATACTGTTAACCAATGCTTTTCTATCGTTAGTTTCAACACTAATGTATATCCGAATCCGGTCATTACCGCACCTGATGCCCTTACATTATGCGGAACCGGAACCGCAATTTTCAACCTGAACATCAGGAAAGCACAAATTGTTAATGGCAATGCCAATTATCAGGTTGTTTTTTATGAGACCCAGGCTGATTTGAACGCCAATAATCCAATTGCGGCGCCTGAAGCTTATGAATCTGCTCCGCGGACGATTGTTGTAAATGTCACCGATCCGACCAATAACAACTGTACTTCAATAACGACTTTACAACTAAAAGTTACCGAAAACCCGGGAAGCCCGAACAATCCGAATTTACTCGAAGGATGTGACGACAGTGGTTTTTTTACTTTTGATTTGACGGAGCGCGAATTCCCTATGACCGGCAGCACACCTCCGGGACAACTCGGCTTTAAATATTACATCAATCTGGCTGATGCCGAAAGCAACAACGGCAATAATATTACCAATCCGGAAGCATTTACCAATACAGTCGCGTCACATCAGATTATTTACGTCCGCATCAACAGCACCGTGAACTTTGACAGTGAAACCGGAATTGCGTGTTACAGGATACTCGAACAGGATTTATTTGTAAGACCATTTCCTTTAGATCACGTCACGAAGAAAACTACTTATAAAATTTGCGTCGACATCAATGATCATGTCGTCAATCAGGCATTTATCGATACGAAACTTTCAGACGCAGACTATGATTTTATCTGGTTTAATGGTTTTGATGCCGTTCCCGGAAATGAAATCATCACCGCTTCCGGAAGTACATTTTCTACGCCGACGCCGGGTCAGTATTCCGTAAAAATTACCGATTTGACCAATCAGGCTTTGTGTGCAACTGTGGCGAATTTCACAACCGAAAATACAGTTATTCCATTTTCGGTGGTTGGTGATCCCGCAGAATTAATTGCTTTTGAAGTAGACAACACTATTACGGCAATCGTAACGCCACAATCGGGCGATTTTGAATACCAATTGAATGATAACGGATGGCAGTATTCCAATGTTTTTCAGAATATCAGGGAAGGCATTTATACGTTGACAGTGCGCAATCAATTTGGCTGCGGGGAAGTGAGTACCGAAATTGTAGTTGTAGATTTCCCGAGATTTTTTACGCCAAATGGCGATGGCTTTAATGATAACTGGAATATCGGCGGCCGCATCGGGCTGGATATTTCAGATGTATTGATATTTGACCGCTTTGGAAAACTCGTAAAGGAAATCACTAAAGATGAAACAGGCTGGGATGGCACGCTCAACGGCAATCAGCTGCCGGCAGATGATTATTGGTTCAAAATCGATTATGTGAAGAATGGTGTGAAAAAGGAATTCCGAAGCCATTTTGCATTAAAGCGATAAATCCCAAAAAAGTCGTATTTTTGCAACTTCAAAAAAATCAGCATGATCATTCAGAAAACACGTGAAGAAATAGAGTTGATGCGCGAAAGTGCACTCATCGTATCGAAAACTTTAGGCATGATCGCCTCAGAGATAAAACCCGGCGTGACTACTTTGTATCTTGACAAACGCGCTGAAGAATTCATCCGCGATCATGGTGCGGTCCCGAGTTTTCTGGGTTTGTATGATTTCCCGAATTCACTTTGCATGAGTCCGAACGCACAAGTCGTGCACGGCATTCCTAATAACAAACCGCTTGAAGACGGCGATGTGATTTCAGTCGATTGCGGCGCTTACAAAAACGGATATCACGGTGACCACGCCTACTCTTTTGAAATTGGCGATGTGGCTCCGGAAACCGAAAAAATTACTTCGCATAACCAAAGAATCTTTATATGCCGGCATCCGTGAATTTAAAATCGGAAACCGCGTTGAAGATGTCGGGAATGCCATTCAAAAATATACAGAAGCCCACGGTTACGGCGTCGTTCGCGAATTGGTCGGTCATGGTCTTGGCGAAAAAATGCACGAAGATCCTGAAATGCCAAATTATGGAAAACGCGGCCGCGGCAAACTTTTCATTGAAGGAATGGTAGTCGCCATAGAACCGATGATCAATATGGGCACTAAAAACATCAAGCAATTGAAAGACGGCTGGACGATCCTGACCGCTCATGGTAAACGAAGCGCGCATTTTGAACATGATGTGGCGTTGGTTGATGGAAAACCAGAATTGCTTTCGACGTTTGCTTATATCTATAAAGAATTGGGAATTGTTTCCAATGAAGAGGATGAATTTCGTAAAGTGCCGATTAAGCTCTAACACGAATTTCACGAATTTGCACAAATTTAGTGCGGAGATTTTATCTCAAATATATTAGCCAATCACAACAATTTACAAGCCAAAAAATGAATGATTTTTATTTAAGAGACGAAGCCTATGCAATTATTGGCTGCTGCATGGAAGTTCACAAAATTCTCGGAAATGGGCATGGTGAAATTATCTACGGCGATGCTTTGGAATATGAATTTCAGAAGAATGATATTCCATATAGCCGGAAAAAGCAATTTTCTATAGCATACAAAGACATTGTTTTGCCTCACTACCATTTTTCAGACTTTTTAATATTTGATAAGATAATTCTGGAGATTAAAGCCATTTCAAAATTATCAAATAATGAAATTAGGCAAACTTTAAACTATCTCGCCGCGTCAAAAAACAAGTTGGGGTTATTGGTTAATTTTGGAGAATCCAGCCTGGTTTATAAAAGAGTAATACTGTAGCCAATTTGTGAAAATTCGTGAAATCCGTGTTATAATAAGATGAAAAAACTTTTCAAATTCATATTAAATACCATTCCGCGCCCATTATTGATTCGATTGAGTTATGTGGCGCGTCCGGTTTTGGCATTCGCCTTAAGAGGCAACAAATTCACTGATCCTATCGACGGGAAAAGCTTTAAAATGTTTCTGCCTTACGGTTACGGCAACCAACGCAACAATGTATTATCACCAAGCACGCTTTCTCTTGAAAGGCACCGATTGCTTTGGCTGTATTTGAAAAACGAAACTGATTTTTTTACCGCACCGAAAAGGTATTGCACTTCGCCCCCGAACAGGCATTTTATAAATTATTCCGCAACCAGAAAAACCTCGATTATACAACAACCGATTTGTTTTCGCCATTGGCAGATGTAAAAGCAGATATCTGCGATTTGCCTTTTGAAGACAATTCTTACGACGTTATTTTGTGTAATCACGTACTCGAACACATTCCCGACGACACGAAAGCGATGCAGGAATTGTACCGCGTTTTGAAACCTGGCGGCATGGGTATTTTCCAGATTCCGCAGGATTTGTCAAGAGCTACGACTTTTGCTGATGATACGATTACCGATGCAAAAGAACGCGCGAAGATTTTCGGGCAATATGACCATGTTCGGATTTACGGTCGCGATTATTTCGACAAGCTCAGAAGCATCGGTTTTAAGGTTTTTGAAGAAGATTATACGAAGAAGATTTCACCTGAACTGGTCGAGAAATATTGTTTGGCAAAAGGGGAAATTATTCCCGTTTGCTTTAAATGATATAACACAAATTGCACAAATTAACACGAATTCAAATTTGTGGAAATTCGTGAAATCCGTGTTAGATCAACAATAAAAAAGCCGGAAACATTAATTCGTTTTCCGGCTTTGCTTTGCGTATTTTGACTTTTTCTGACTTCCTAACTTTTCTCAGGCATCAGCATTCCAATCACCTTGTCTTTAGTCAAATATTTCTTCGCGACATTCCTGGATTTCTTTAGCCGTAACCGCATTGATTTTCGCTTCAGCGTCTAAAATCTCATCAGGATTGCTGCCATTTACATACGATTTGCTAAAGTTAGTCAGCCAATACCTGTTTTCTTTAATGTTCTTTTTGTAATCAAGCAGCTCCGCTTCTTTGAATTTCGCTACGTCTTTCGCATTCCTGAACCTTTGTCAATGATTTTCTGCAATTCTTTTAAAGCCGAAGCAGTCAGTTTTTCAGCATTTTCTGGTCCGGCACGGAAAGCTGATATTGAAACTGTAACTTCCGTTCGGCACTTTGTTCATACTGCCACGCGCACTGATTCCATATACGCCGCTTTCGTTTTCACGTAATTCTTCAATTAGCTTAATCGTCAGGACTTCTCCCAAAGCCTGCATTGCAAATGCTTCTTTCGGAGTATATTCTGTATCGCCATAATACATGATCGTTACGTTCGATTTCGGATCAGTCCCTTTATTGACGATCTTTTTCAAATCGCCTTTTGGCATCCTGAAACCTAAATCTATAGCTTTTTCTTTCTTATCTGTTGAAGGCAATGACGCAATATATTTCGCAGAAAAATCTTCCATCGCTTTATCGTCAACATTCCCAACAAAATAAAATTCGAAGTCACCGGCATTCGCAAAACGCTCTTTGTATTTGTTGTAAGCCAATTGGTAATCTGTCGTTTCCCATGTTTTTTCAGTCGGAATCAGTCCGTTGAAACGCGGATTGTCCTTGTACAACCATCCGTAAAATTCCTGTGAAAAATAGAACGACGGCTGCGACGCAAGGTTTTTATATGACGCATCTAGTTTTTGCTTGTACCCTTCGTAAGCATCTTTATCCATGTTCAAATCGGTGAAATAAGCATACAAAGTCTGGAATAAATATTCCGCATCTTTCGGCGTAGTCGAACCACGCAAACCTTCAGTCGTTGACCCAATGTAAGGCGTAACATTCGCAATTTTGCCCGCCATATATTTGTTGATGTCATTCATTTTCAAACCTGAAAATCCGGCTTCGGTAAGCGCACCGTTGGCGAATTGCGTTTTCTTGAGCTCGTCGTTAGAATACAAATTCGTTCCGCCGAAACTGATGCCTTCCATGATGATTTCGTCATTCTTGAAATCGGTTTTCTTGTAGGTTACTTTCGCTCCGTTAGAAAGCACTAACGTCGTTGCACCGATTTTATCATCTTTGATTTTCTTAACGATTGTGCCTGGTTTTATTTCGTTTCTGAGCAAGCTTTTCGCAATTTCAGAGTCTTCGTAAGCTACAACATCGCCATCATTAACCTTAAGCGCATCAAGGATTTCAGCCTCGGTGACTTTTTTTAAACCTTCCTTTTCCGGAACTGGTGATGATCACGACGCGGTTGTCTTCTTCACATAATCCTTAATCACGTTATTGACATCGCCCAAAGTGATGGTCGGCACCATTTGCTTTACGGTTTTGTATTCCCAGTCGATTCCCGGCGCCGGAGTACCTTCAAGGAAATGCGATTGGTATTCGCCGATGAAATTATCAGAATTCGTTTTCTCGCGGTCGTTATATACTTTTTCATATTGTGCCAAAATATCAGATTTCGCGCGGTCAAGTTCCGATTGCGTAAAGCCGAATTTTTTTGCACGTGCATTTTCAGTCACCAAAACTTTCAGGGCGGAAAGGACTTTATCTTCCTGAACCATCGCAAAAGATTGATAACCTTCTTTATTTCTGGCGTAAGTGCCGCCATGGTAAGAATATCCGAAAGTGAACGGCGGTGTTGGTGAATTGGTCAACTCATCAAGCCTGTTGTTGAGCATTCCCGTGAAAATACCTTCAACAAGATCACTCCGGTAATCGGCAACCGTTTTTGTTATTTTGGTATTGTCGTAATCCTTATACATCAACTGGATTTGCGTCGCCGAGGCTTCCTTGTCGCTTTCAATCGCTACAAAAGTCTCCTTGTGGTTCGGAACGTCGAAGGTTGCGCGCGGCTTTTCATTTTTCGGATTCTTATAGCTGCCGAAATGATCCTTGATTTTCTTTTCGATGGCCTCTACATCGATATCACCTACTACGACTACAGCAATCAAATCCGAACGTACCAATCTTTGTAGAACTTGGTGATTTTATCATATTTAAAATTTTCAAGCACTTCTTTTTTCCAATCGGCATGCGTTCTGCATAATGCGATTTGTATAGCATTTTCGGCATGTAGCGCTCTTCCATTCTTTGGTCGGCGCCCAGTCCGAGACGGTATTCTTCTAAAACAACGCCTCTTTCTTTGTCGATTTCTTCTGGTGTAAGATTCGCGTTAAAAGCCCAGTCTTCAATGATCTGGAAACCTTTTTCCAATTTTTCAGGGTCGTCTGACGGGATTGGAAGGAAATAAGCCGTTTCGTCAAAACTCGTATACGCATTCAGGTGCTGCCCGAATTTCACGCCGATGCTTTGCAGGTAATCAACAAGCTTGTTTTTCGGAAAACGCTTTGTCCCGTTGAAATTCATGTGTTCCATAAAGTGCGCCAGGCCTTGCTGGTCGTCGTCTTCAAGGATAGAACCTGCGTTGACAACGAGTCTTAAACTCACTTTGTTTTCAGGTTTTCCATTCTTTCGGATGTAGTAGGTCAATCCGTTTGATAATTTTCCAGTTCCGCACATTCGGATCGAAAGGAATCGGGCTGTCGCCTTTGAGTTCCTGCGCGCCCATTGACAATGGCAATGCCAGTAAAAACAGCCATGCTTTGTTAAATTGCTTCATAGATATATAGTTTTGTGTGTGAAAAGTATTATATAAACATTGAAATTCGAAATTTATTATTAAATCTTTAACTATTAGTCAAATGTGACAAGTCAAAAGTCGAAAGTCATTGTATTGTCTGTAATCTGCCTTCTTTTGACTTTGGACTTTTCACTTTCGACTCCATCACAATATCCATTCATTTTATTTGTTATATTTACCACTAAGAAATCCCGATTACATTTGGCCATGAAGCATCTCTACAAGTATTTACTTTCAACTGCTGCGCTTTTATTCTGTTATTCGTTTTGTTTCGGTCAGGCGGCCGAAAAGGAAATCATTCCGCCATACAATATAAAGACGGCGACTTTTGTGCAAAACGGACAGAATACGGTTCCGGTTTTCGGATTGAATGACAGTTTCGAATTCCAATTCGACGATTTGTTCGGCAATGAAGCCAATTATTTTTATGTATTGCAACACTGCGATTACGATTGGAAGCCTTCGCAATTGAGCAAAAGTGAATACATCAATGGCTTTGACGACCAGCGTATTCAGGAGTATACGAATTCCTTCAACACGCTACAATTATATTCGCATTATCGCGTGGCTTTCCCTAATAAAAATACGCGTTTCCTGGTAAGTGGCAATTATGTCCTGAAGATTCTGAACGATGACAAAGAAGTGGTTTTTTCAAGAAAATTCATCCTTTTCGAAGATCTGGTTTCGGTGCCGATGCAAATCAAGCGCTCCAGGACTATTGCAGATATCGACTACAAGCAGAATCTCGATTTCGCTATAAAATCACAGAATATTCTGTTCCAGAGTCCATTGCAGAACGTAAAAGTATTGCTATTGCAAAATGGACAGCTCAACACCGGCATCACCAATATCAAACCACAATATACGATCGGCAACGATTTGATTTACAAGTACAACCAGGAAACGCAATTCTGGGGCGGCAACGAATTCTTGTATTTTGAAAACAAAGATGTTCGCGCGGCAACCAATAATGTTGGTTTCATAGACTCAGGCGATATCTACAATGCGCATCTTTATCTGAATAATGCGCGCGGCAGCCAGAACTACACTTATTTTCCGGATGTAAATGGAAATTTCATAGTGAAAAATATTAATGCCGAGAATAATGATGTCGAAGCCGATTATGTCTGGGTTTATTTCAGGTATTCTGCGCCCGCATATTTCGGCACCAACGGTATTTATGTCAACGGAATGTTCAATAATTACGCCACAACGCCGGAATACAGGCTTGATTACAACAAAGATTTAGGTATTTACGAAAAGGCGATTTTAATCAAACAGGGCTTTACCAATTATCAATATGTTATTGCTGACAGCAACGGAAAAATCGATGCAGAGCACGCGCCCGACGGTAATTTCTATCAAACTGAAAACAACTATTTCGCCATCGTCTATTACCGTGAAAACAGCCAGCGTTATGACCGCGTGATTGGCAAAGGCGTAGCAACGTCAGTAGACATTACCAATTAATGAAAATTTAACGGCAAAAAAATCAAATTCGTCGTATTTTTCGTAAATTTGAATACATTAAAACTTCTTTTTTAAATGGTTACGCAAATAACAAGAGGCATAAAAATTTCAGTTTTGACGAGTTTTGAAGGCACTTACTTCAAAAACTACAAGCTGCATTTTGCCTTTAGTTATGAAATTACGATTGAAAACCACAGCAAGGATTCTGTTCAGCTAACATCCCGTCACTGGGAAATTTTTGATTCTCTAAATGAGATTGAAATTGTTGACGGTGAAGGTGTAATCGGGAAAAAACCCGTTTTGAAACCTGGAGAATCGCATACTTACAGTTCCGGATGCCTTTTGTCATCTCCGTTCGGGGCGATGCGCGGTTATTTCAATATGATCAATTTTACTTCTACTAGAAACTTCCGTGTAATTGTGCCTAATTTCAGGTTGAGCGCACCGTTTGCACTGAATTAATCAATACATTATAAAACTCACATAAAAAAACCGGAATCAAATGACTCCGGTTTTTTACTGTAAACTGTTAACCGTGAACTGTCAACTCAAATTTATTCTCCCAAAAACGGATAGCGGTAATCCACAGGCGTTACAAAAGTTTCTTTAATCGTTCTTGGTGAAACCCAACGCAGTAAATTCTGCATTGAACCTGCCTTATCATTCGTTCCCGATGCGCGCGCACCGCCAAATGGCTGCATGCCTACAACGGCTCCGGTTGGTTTATCATTGATGTAGAAGTTTCCTGCGGCATTCTGCAATCCTGAAGTCGCTTCTGCAATCGCATAACGGTCAGTGCTAAAAACCGCTCCTGTCAACGCATATTCCGACGTACCGTCAACCAATTTCAACGTCTCCGCCCATTTCGCATCTTCATACACATAAATCGTCATCACCTGCCAACAATTCGGTCTCCATCGTCTTGTATTTCGAATTTGTGGTCACAATAATTGTCGGTTCAATGAACCAGCCTTTCGATTTGTCGTAATTGCCGCCAACTATAATTTCCGCGTCAGCGTCATTTTTCGCCTGGTCGATATACGAAGCCAATTTGTCGAATGAACCTTCGTGAATTACCGCAGTAATGAAATTCCCGAAATCTTCCGGCGAACCCATTTTAAACGATTTCACATCTGTAATCAATTGTTCTTTCACCGCTGGCCACAAGCTTTGCGGAACGTAACCACGCGATGCCGCCGAACATTTCTGCCCTTGGAATTCAAAAGCGCCACGCACGATTCCTGTCGCCACTTGTTTTGCGTCAGCACTCGGATGCGCCAAAACGAAATCCTTACCGCCGGTTTCACCGACAATTCTTGGATACGTTTTATAAGTATGGATATTTTCTCCTATTTTCTTCCAGATTTCCTTAAATACAAAAGTCGAACCTGTGTAATGAATTCCAGCAAAATCAGGACTCGCCAGCAAAGTATCGGTAATCATCACCGGATCGCCAAAAACAACGTTAATCACGCCATCCGGAACACCGGCTTCCTTAAACACGTCAATGATCACTTTCGCCGAAAATACCTGACTGTCGCTCGGTTTCCAAACCACAACATTGCCCATCAAAGCCGCGCTTGCCGGCAAATTCGCTGCAATCGCCGTAAAGTTAAAAGGCGTAATCGCATACACAAATCCTTCTAATGGGCGATATTCCACGCGATTCCACATATCCGAATTCGATTTTGGCTGGTCATTGTAAATCTGCGTCATGAATTCAACATTATAACGCAAAAAGTCAATCAGCTCACAAGCCGCATCAATTTCTGCCCTGGAAAATATTCTTCGACTGCCCGATCATCGTCGCCGCATTAATCTTCGCACGATACAGGACCGCGATCAGCTCCGCCGCTTTCAAAAATATCGCTGCGCGCTGTTCCCATTGCAAATTCGCCCATTGCTCACGCGCTTCCAAAGCACTCGAAATCGCTTTTTCCACATGCGCTTTTTCCGCCAAATGATAAATCCCAACTACGTGCTGGTGGTCGTGCGGCGCCGTGATATTTTTGGTATTCCCGGTCTTGATTTTCTCGCTCCCGATATACAACGGAACGTCAATTTTCGCATTCCACATTTGTTGGTAAGCCGCTAAAACCGCCGCTTTTTCAGGCGAATTCGGCGCATAAGATTTTACAGGTTCGTTAACCGCTTTCGGTACGTGAAAGAATCCTTTTGGCATATTGTTATATTTTTAAGAATTATCAAAATTTCGTGCCGCAAAGATACAAAATGTTCTCTCAAATCATTTCGATTTACGAATTTGATAATCATTTGAAGTTTCAGGAGCAACAACATCCCATAAACCTACAACAGTCATCCCGCACCCGAGGCCTTTTTCAGGCCGAACTGACGAAGTAATCCGCAGTAGTTTTGCAGCTGAACGCCAACCGCAAAAGCTACTTGCTCCTATCGGGGCTATTTTAGAGGTCTTATTTTTCCAATGACTTTCCCTCAATACATTCAAAACAAAATCAACAAACGTTAAACTTCTTAAAAAACCACCCGCTTTCCAAAATCCAAATCGTAAATTTATTACTACAGACCTAACAGGTTTTAAAAACCTGTTAGGTCTTAAATCCTGAACCCAAAATGAAAACCCCACTACTTGCCTTCAACGATAAAGGCATCTACTGCGAACAAGCCGACGTTTACCTCGACCCGTGGAAGCCCGTCAAAAACGCCATCATCACGCACGGCCACGCTGACCACTCACGTTGGGGGCATCAAAATTACATCACACACCATACGAACGTCCCTATCATCAAACACCGGCTCGGCGACATCAACGTCACCGGAAAAGACTGGAACGAGACTTTCGTTGTCAATGGTGTCAAATTTTCGTTGCATCCGCCGGGCATATCATCGGCAGTGCGCAAATCCGCGTTGAATATAAAGGTGAAATCTGGGTTTTTACGGGCGATTACAAAACAGAAGATGATGGTATTTCCGTTCCGTATGAAGTGGTCAAATGCCATGCCTTTATAACAGAAAACACTTTCGGACTGCCTGCTTTCAACTGGCTGCCGCAAGCAGAAGTCATGACCGACATCAACAATTGGTGGGCAGAAAACAAAGCAGACGGAAAAACATCGGTCTTATTCGGTTACACTTTAGGAAAAGCACAAAGATTATTGAAATATCTCGACCCGTCAATTGGAAAAATATACACACACGGCGCGGTCGAGAACATGACGAACGTCCTGCGTCCGATGGTCGATTTTCCGCCAACAATCAGAATTACATCTGAAACCAAAAAAGAAGACATCGCCGGCAATATGGTACTTGCACCGCCAAGCGCACACGGCACACCCTGGATCCGGAAAATGACGCCTTATGTAACCGGAGCAGCTAGCGGTTGGATGGCTTTTCGCGGAGCAAGACGTCGTCGTGCCATTGATAAGGGTTTTGTCCTGAGCGACCATTGCGATTGGTACGGATTGCTCGACAGCATAAAAGCCACCGGTGCCGAAAGAATTATCTGCACGCACGGCTATTCTGATGTGATGTCGAAATATCTGCGTGAAATGGGTTACGACGCCCGGACCAGCACATACGCAATATGAAGGCGATGAAATGGATACGAAAGCTGATATGGAAGAAGAGATAGCACACGGATAACACCATTTTACAGATTTTCACAGGTTTCAAATTCATCTGTAAAATCTGTGCGCCAATAAAAAATAAAATGAAAAACTTCGCCGAACTTATAAAAACCCTCGACAGCTCTAACAAAACGTCTGTCAAAGTCGACGCGCTCACGGATTATTTCCGCGTGGCATCCGAAGAAGACAAGGTTTGGTGCATTGCAATCCTGTCTCATCGGCGTCCACCTCGTCCCGTAAATACAACACTATTGCGCCTTTGGGCCAGATGAACTCGCGCAGATTCCGCTTTGGCTTTTTGAAGAAAGTTATCACATTGTCGGCGATTTGGCAGAAACAATTGCGCTAATCATTCCGACGACAAAAGAACATTCCGATAAAAGCCTGAGCGAATACGTTCGTGAAATCATCGCCTTAAAGAAAAAATCCGACGAAGAAAAACGAGATTATTTACATGAAAACTGGCTGGCTTTAAATTACTACGAACGCTTCGTCTTCACCAAATTGATCACGGGAAGTTTCCGCATCGGCGTTAGCCAAAAACTGATGATGCGCGCACTATCAAAAGCACAAAATATCGACGAAGATGCACTCGCATATAAATTAATGGGAAATTGGGATCCAAATACCATCACTTTTCAGGAATTGATTCTCGATGAAAGAAGCTCTGATTATTTGTCGAAACCATTCCCGTTTTATCTTGCTTATCCAATCGAAGGTGAAATTTCAAATCTCGGAAATCCAGAAGACTGGAGCGCTGAACACAAGTGGGATGGCATCCGTTCGCAAACCATTATCCGTGACAATGAAATTTTCGTTTGGAGTCGCGGCGAAGAACTGGTCACCGATAAATATCCGGAATTTACGGCATTCCTCGGTATTATTCCAAACGGAACTGTCATTGATGGTGAAATTTTACCGTTCCCGGAAGGCGAAATCGGTACGTTTAATGATTTACAAACCCGTATCGGACGCAAGACAGTTTCACAGGCATTGCTCAGTAAAACACCGGTTTTGATTAAAGCCTACGATCTGCTCGAATGGGAAGGCGAAGACATCGCGAATTTCCCTTATGAAGAACGCCGGAATTTACTCGAAAAACTATACGAAAGGGTAAAAAATGAAAATATCCCGCTACAGCTCTCAGAGAGGATTTCACTCAAAACCTGGGAAGATGTGACGGCTGAACGAATGCGCGCCCGCGAAATGAAAAGCGAAGGATTAATGTTGAAAAGAAAGAATTCCATATATGGCGTCGGTCGAAAAAAGGGCGATTGGTGGAAATGGAAAATCGAACCTTTGGTCATTGATGCCGTTTTGACTTACGCCATGCGTGGTCATGGAAGACGTTCGAATTTATTCACTGATTATACTTTCGCACTTTGGCAAGACAATGAAAATGGCGAACGCGAATTAGTTACTTTCGCGAAAGCATATTCCGGGTTGACAGATGCAGAATTTCGCAAAGTCGACGATTGGATTAAGAAAAATACGCTTGAAAGATTTAGTTCCAGGTGCGAAGCGTTACGCCGCAACTCGTTTTCGAAATCGGTTTTGAAGGAATTGCCTTATCGAAAAGGCATAAAAGCGGCGTTGCAACACGATTTCCAAGAATCTTACGTTGGCGCCACGACAAAAAAATCGACGAAGCCAATTCGATTGAAGATTTGAAAAGCATGATTTAATAAAATAACACAAATTTTACAGCATATCAAATTTGTGAAATTCGTGTAATTCGTGTAAAGCCTATTATGAACAGAGAACAACTCTTCGAAATTGCCGAAAACTGGTTCAAATCGCAAGGCTGGAAAGCATTTCCATTCCAAACCCGGACCTGGACCGCTTTCCTGCAAGGCAAGAACGGCCTGCTTAACGCGCCAACCGGAAGCGGGAAAACCTATGCGCTCTGGATGCCTGTTGTTCTCGATTACATCAAAAGAAACCCGGATTACAAAACCAAACACAAACCCGGATTAAAAGCCATTTGGATTACGCCATTACGCGCGCTTTCTGTAGAAATCAAACAAGCTGCAGAAAGAATTGCCAATGATCTGGGCACTCAAATAACTGTCGGCATCCGCTCCGGCGATACTTCGGCAAGCGAACGCGCCAGGCAAAAAACCAAAATGCCGGATTTACTCATCACGACTTCGGAAAGTTTACAATTACTTTTGGCATCAAAAGGCTATGAAAAAGTTTTTCAGGATTGTGCTGCAATTGTCATTGACGAATGGCACGAGCTTTTAGGCACAAAACGCGGCGTGCAAACCGAATTGGGATTGTCAAGACTCAAAACCATCGCGCCGAAAATGCGCATCTGGGGCATTTCTGCAACCATCGGAAATTTAGAACAAGGAAGGCAGGTTTTACTTGGCCCTGATTCTGAAGCCTATCATAACTCCGTTTTGGTGCGGGCACAAATCCATAAAAAAATCAAGGTCATTTCAATCATTCCCGAAAAAATGGACAGTTATCCGTGGCGTGGCCATATGGGATTGCACTTGATTGATGAAGTGGCAAAAATTGTCCGTGCAAGCAAAACCACGCTTATTTTTACGAATGTACGTTCGGCCTGCGAAATCTGGTTCCAGCGACTGCTCGAAAAATACCCCGAATTTGCCGGCGTCATGGCGATGCACCACGGCAGCATCAACCGCGAAACCCGGCTTTGGGTGGAACAGGCCATTCGCGATGAAGAATTAAAAGTTGTCGTTTGTACTTCAAGTCTGGACTTGGGCGTCGATTTTGCACCGGTAGAAACCATTATACAAATTGGCGGCCCAAAGGTGTCGCAAAATTCCTGCAACGTGCCGGGCGAAGCGGCCACCAACCCGGAAAAGAAAGCGTGATCTATTTTCTGGCGACACATGCGATTGAACTCGTTGAAGCTTCGGCGCTGAAAAAAGCGGTTGCTGAAACGGTTGTTGAAGACCGGATTCCGTATTTGAGCAGTTGGGACGTTTTGGTGCAATACCTGAACACACTCGCCGTTTCTGACGGATTCTATCCCGATGCAATCTACGAAGAAGTCAAAAACACTTTTTGTTTCCAAGTGATGACAAAAGAAAACTGGAATTGGGTTCTGAATTTCATCGTTCACGGCAGCCAGAGTTTGCAGGCTTACGACGAATATAAAAAAGTCGATATCGAAGCCGACGGGAAGTTTAAAATCAACAGCCGCGCCACCGCCATGCACCATCGCTTGCAAATCGGGACGATTGTTGGTGATGCGACAATGAACGTGAAATTCCTGAGCGGTGGTTATCTTGGCAATATTGAGGAATGGTTTGCATCTAAACTCAACAAAGGTGATGTTTTTACATTCGCCGGAAAAAAACTGGAGCTGTTCCAAATCAAAAATATGCAGGTTATTGTCAGGAAAGCCGACGTCAAAAAAGCATCAAGATTTGTAAGCTGGATGGGCGGCAGGATGACACTTTCGGCACAAATGAGCGAGTTACTACGCCAGGAATTGTACGCTGCAAATACGGAGAAACTTACACCCGAACTCAAAGCACTTGCGCCGGTTTTCAAAAGGCAGCGAAAGGAATCGATCGTTCCAAATGCTGATGAATTTCTAATCGAGACCTTCAAGACACGCGAAGGTTATCACGCGATTTTTTATCCTTTTGAAGGTCGTTTCGTGCATGAAGCACTGGCAAGTTTGATGGCATATCGCATCAGTTTGCTGTCGCCGATTTCATTTTCACTGGCGTATAACGACTACGGATTTGAATTGCTTTCCGATCAGGAGATCGATATGGAACAGGTTTTGGACAATAATCTTTTTACGCCTGAACACCTGCATCATGATTTGCAGGCCAGCCTGAATTCAACCGAAATGGCGCGGCGGAAATTTCGTGATATTGCTGTGATTGCAGGATTGATATTCACCGGATTTCCCGGAAAAATAGTTAAGACGAAGCATTTGCAAAGCGGTTCGCAGTTGCTGTTTGAAGTCTTTCGTGATTTTGAACCCGATAATTTATTGTACCAGCAATCGTATCGCGAAACTTTCGAGCACCAGCTTGAAGAAGGCCGTATGATTATGGCTTTGGAACGAATTGAAAGCCAAAACATCGTTTGGAAGCGGTGCGAAAAACCAACTCCATTCAGTTTTCCAATCATCACAGACCGATTGCGCGAGAAATTATCCAGTGAAACTTTGGCGGAACGGATTAAGAAAATGACGGCTTCGTATATGAAATAATGACCGCTTCGCTGAAAGAGTCAAGACCGCTTCGCTGAAAGAAAAAAGACGTATTTTTGCGCAAATGAAACGTCTTGATTCTTGACTCTCTGATTCTTTTCTCAAAAAATGACCCTTAAAATCAACCTAAAAAACAATCATTTTATTCTGCATCCTACCGGAACTATCTTTTGGGAAGAAAAGAAAATGCTCTTGATTTCTGATGTTCATCTTGGAAAAGTCAGTCATTTCAGGAAACACGGAATGGCCATTCCCGGAAATGCAATTTCGAAAAAT
The DNA here is from genome assembly GCF_051373205.1 of Flavobacterium sp. 3HN19-14. Classification (NCBI taxonomy): domain Bacteria; kingdom Pseudomonadati; phylum Bacteroidota; class Flavobacteriia; order Flavobacteriales; family Flavobacteriaceae; genus Flavobacterium; species Flavobacterium sp. 3HN19-14. The sequence goes on along the minus strand of NZ_JBPPZT010000001.1, from coordinate 1,195,622 downwards.
TTTGAACAATTAAACACGGCATTGGATTTCTTCAATCCGTCGATTGTGGTTTTTTTAGGCGATTTGTTCCACAGCAAAATCAATAATGAATGGGGTTTGTTTGAAGATTGGGTTTCAGGAATTGCTGCTGAAATTATCCTTGTCGCAGGAAACCACGATATTCTAGACGAAAGGCATTTCGAGAAAATCGGCATTAAAATTTTCAGCGAGATTGAAACGGATGGTTTTTTATTTACCCATCATCCCGACGAACGAGACAATCTTTTCAACTTCTGTGGTCACATTCATCCCGGAATAAAAATTTACGGAATTGGAAAACAATCTTTGAAACTGCCGTGCTTTTTCCAAAAAGAAAATCAAATGATCCTGCCTGCTTTTGGCGAGTTTACCGGAAATTATTTCTTAGTGCCTGCTGAAACCGATATTGTTTATGCTGTGACGAAAGACGAAGTGATTGTTGTGGCGAAAAATTAAAATCAATGTGTCTTGTTTGTCCCGTAATTCCATCCAAAACTTTAACAATTTTTACGGCATTGCCGTAACCAACAAATTTAATTTTTTCGTAGGGTGCAATCGCCCCTCCCCTTATGGCAAAATACAATTTTTTGCGACACCTTGTATTGCGGGAATGCCGTAAAAATTCTTAAAGTTTTTTGTACAGAAATTGATTTCACACCAATTCAAAGTTACACCAAAATTTGAAATTTCAACTGCAAAAAACCTTCAATCACAGCACATAGAAAACAAACTAAATTACTATCTTTGAGCAACTTAAAACCTATTTATATGAAAATAACTTTACCCATTTTATTATTATTGGCTATAAATATGCAGGCGCAATCTTACCTGTATGCACTCAACGGAAATGCAAATGCCAATAATCCGCAGCAGGACGGCGTCATTTACAGAATGTATGAAATGTATGTCCCGGAAACGGTTTTTGACCAATCTGCTGCTGGTTTTGACAAAACCTGGGACATTTCGGCATTCACGACAATCCCGAACCAAAGTAAATATTACATGAATTCTCTGCCGACGGCCGATGAGCAAATTGAATTTCAAGGCGCCACAATCAAAACTTCAGGCTATCTTGTAACCCTGGAAACTATAATTTAGACAGTGAAGAATATCAATCTTCCAACGGATTGATGAGTTATGCCGATTCTAATTTCATACTTTCTTACACCGACCATGGCGATTACGGTTCGTTTCCGCAGGCGTATGGCGATTTGCATGTTGACAATGTTGCCGGCAATTATACCTATGGTGATTATTCCGGGACATTTGCCGGAACGATGATTACCGAAGTCGACGCCTATGGCGATATGATCACGAGCGAAGGCACTTTTGATGTCACCCGCCTGAAAACCGTCCAGACCTTGCAACTTAGTTATGCAGGACTGGGCATTGTAGGAATGTTGTCGCAAACCACCTATCGCTATTACCGTGAAAGTGATTTGTGGCCGTTGGTGAAATCAACTAACAATGTATTGACAGTAGGCTTGTTGGGCATCAATTCTGACACAACCCAAATCGAAAAAGCACCGGCAGCGATAATGCTTTCCGCAAATAATCCGCTTCATAAAAATGAGGTTGCAATAACGCCCAATCCGGTTGGCAGTACTGCGGAAATTGTTGCAGCCGGTCAAAATGTGATTTCTGTGGTTATCACTGATATTTCGGGAAAAATCGTATTCTCAGGAAAAGGGACTCCGATTTTAAATTTAAGCAACTTGACATCCGGAAATTATATTGCAAAAATTGAAACGCAAAATGGTGTTTCCTTTAAAAAAATCATTAAGCAATAATTGAATTAGCCGCGAATTACACGAATTTCCACAAATTCTATTCGTGCTAATTCGTGTAATTCGTGGCTAATCTTTTGTAATCCAGACAAGTCTTAAGCCTTAAACTTCAAAGGCAAATGCACCACTTTCTTCGTCTCGAAAAACGGATCTGAAAAAAAATCAGCAATATTATATTCTGTAGACTTCGGAAAATCCTTGAGCTCTTGAGTCAAATCGCCGCCTTTGAGATATAATATTCCGTTTTTGAGCTCGTGTTTATTTTGCTTTTTGATTTTATCGCTGATCCATGAGACGAAATCAGGCATATTCGTAACGGCGCGGCTTACAATGAAATCAAAATCGCCTTTGACATTTTCGGCACGAATTTGCTCGGCTTTTACGTTCTTCAATTCCAACGCTTCGGCAACGGCTTTTACAACGTTTATTTTTTTCAGGATCACATCAATCAGGTAAAATCGTGTTTCGGGAAATAAAATCGCAAGCGGAATTCCCGGAAAACCACCACCAGTTCCAACATCAAGCACATAGGTACCCGGCTCAAATTGCTGGATTTTTGCAATGGCAAGCGAATGCAGCACATGTTTTGTATACAACTCGTCGATATCCTTGCGCGAAATGACGTTGATTTTTGCATTCCAGTCGTGATACAAGGCTTCGAGCATTTCAAATTGATGTTTCTGTGTATCAGTCAGGTTGGGAAAATAATCCAGAATGGCTTTCATTTCGTAAATTTTAATATCGTTCGTTTCGGCCTATCGCCCGAAGTCACAAAAGTAATCATTTTAGTGATGAAATTTTTGCCGCTTTTCACCGTTTACATGCTATAGAATATTTACCTTTGACAGCGCTTTTGCGTATTAAATAAAATTTATGAATACCACAATTCCGACATTCTCAAAACAAGACAGCTTAAAATTTTTCAGGACACTGAACTCAAGGGTTAACAGCTATTTTAAAGACAATAACATCCAAAAAACCGGCAACTGGAAAATACATCTTAAAGCGGTAATCATGTTCATCATTTTCCTGACGCCGTATTTTTTGATTTTAACTATTGACATGCCGTTTTGGTTGATGTTGCTTCTGTCAATCGTTATTGGCGTTGGAATGGCGGGCGTCGGAATGAACGTAATGCACGATGGCAATCACGGTTCCTACTCCAACAAAACCTGGCTCAACAAAATTATGGGTGGCAGCATTTATGTGCTTGCCGGAAATGTTTACAACTGGCAGGTACAACACAATGTCTTACACCACACTTACACCAATGTTCACGGGCATGACGAAGATTTGGATGCCGGACGCGTAATCCGATTTACACAAGATGCGAAGTGGTATAAAATCCATAAATTCCAGCATTATTATTCGGTTTTCCTTTACGGATTGCTGACTTTCAACTGGGCGATTACGACTGATTTCAAGCAGATGCGCAATTATCTCAAACGCAAATTGTCATATGGCGAACCGCAAAGTCCGGCTAGATTGTGGACGGTTTTGGTGATTACAAAAATCATATACATCTCGATTTGGCTCGTATTGCCAATGATTTTAGGCATTACCTGGTGGAAAGTTTTGGTTGGATTTTTCGCCATGCACTACACCGCCGGATTGATCTTAAGCATCGTATTCCAATTGGCGCATGTTGTTGAAGAAACTGCCAATCCGATTCCGGATGAAAATGGCGAACTGGAAAATGCATGGGCCATTCACCAACTATACACAACGGCGAATTTCGCTCCGAAAAACGCAATCGTAAATTGGTTCACCGGCGGGCTGAATCACCAGATCGAGCACCATTTATTCCCGCACATCAGCCACGTGCACTACGGAAAAATCGCTGAAATCATCAAGCAAACTGCAAAAGAATGCAACCTGCCGTACCATGAATTCAAAACCATGCGCGGCGCCGTAATTGCCCATTTCAAACATTTGAAAGAACTTGGCCAAAACCCGCAACTCGCCTAAAATATTTAACTGCAAACCCAATAATAATTGACGGATGCAGTCGTTGCATCCTTTGAAAAACCAACACAATGAACCCATTATCGGAAAGGATTAACAACTTATCAACTTCACAAACACTTGCCATGGCGGCTTTGGCAAGAGAATTAAAAGCCCAGGGAAAAGACATCATCAGCTTAAGTTTGGGCGAACCCGATTTCAATACGCCCGATTTCATTAAAGAAGCGGCGAAACAAGCCATCGACGACAATTACAGCACTTACACACCTGTCGACGGTTATGCAGATTTGAAAGACGCCATCTGCCGAAAATTCAAAAGAGACAATAATTTAGATTACAAGCCTGCCAACATCGTAGTGTCTACCGGTGCGAAGCAGTCGCTTTACAATATTGCGCAAGTGATGCTGAATGATGGCGACGAAGTAATTTTACCTGCTCCATATTGGGTAAGTTATTTCGAAATCATCAAATTATCAGGCGGTGTTCCGGTAGAAGTGCCAACATCGGTTGAATCAGATTTCAAGATTACACCAGAACAACTCGAAAAAGCCATCACGCCTAAAACCAAAATGATCTGGTACAGCTTCCCTTGCAATCCGTCAGGTTCTGTTTACAGCCGCGAGGAACTGACCGCTTTGGCGAAAGTATTAGAAAAATACCCGAATATTTATGTAGTTGCCGATGAGATTTACGAGCACATCAATTTCTCAGGCACTTTCTGCAGCATCGCTTCTATCCCGGGCATGTTCGAAAAAACGATTACCGTGAACGGCGTTGCAAAAGCTTTCGCGATGACAGGCTGGAGAATCGGCTACATCGGCGCACCCGAATTCATCGCAAAAGCCTGTACAAAAATGCAGGGACAAGTGACCAGCGGCGCCAACAGCATCGCACAGCGCGCCACTATCGCTGCCGTCGACGCAGACCCAAAAGTGTTGGGCGATATGGTCAAAGCATTCCACCAAAGACGCGATCTGGTAGTTGGATTGATCAATGAAATCCCGGGATTGAAATTGAATGTTCCTGAAGGTGCTTTCTACGTTTTCCCTGATGTTTCTTCATTCTTCGGAAAAACATTGCGCGGCACCGAAATCAAAAATGCAGATGATTTTTCGATGTATTTATTGGGAGAGGCAAATGTAGCAACCGTAACCGGAGACGCTTTCGGAAACCCGAACTGCATCCGTTTGTCTTATGCAACAAGCGAAGACCAACTTAAAGAAGCCATCAAAAGAATCAAAGAAGTTTTAAATTAGTCGAAAGCTTAAAGTCGAAAGTTTGAAAGTCTTGATATAAATAACAACAAATACCGGAGTTCTAATTGACTTCGGTATTTGTTTTTAGCGCCATCTCTTTCGACTTTTGACTTTCGACTCAAAAATATCAAAATGTCAAAAATCTTACTTTTAGGCTCTGGCGAACTCGGCAAAGAATTCGTCATCGCAGCACAAAGAATCGGCCAGACCGTGATTGCCGTTGACAGTTACGAAAATGCTCCGGCAATGCAAGTTGCGCATGATTTTGAAGTCATCAATATGCTCGACGGCGCCGAACTCGACCGCATCGTTGCCCAACACAATCCGGATTTTATCGTGCCTGAAATCGAGGCCATCCGCACCGAACGTTTTTACGATTACGAAAAGCAGGGCATTACCGTAGTACCCTCCGCGAAAGCGGCTAATTTTACGATGAACAGGAAAGCGATTCGCGATCTGGCCGCCAAAGAACTCGGCTTGAAAACCGCCAATTACCGCTATGCAACCTCATCGGATGAATTGAATAAAGCAGTTGCTGAAGTCGGCATGCCGTGTGTCGTCAAGCCTTTGATGTCTTCATCAGGAAAAGGCCAATCGACCATCAAAACGGAAAGCGATATCGAAAAAGCATGGAATTACGCCGTTGAAGGCTCTCGTGGCGATGTCGTTGAAGTGATTGTCGAGGCTTTCGTGAAATTCAATTCTGAAATCACTTTATTGACCGTTACCCAAAATAACAATCCGACATTATTCTGCGCGCCGATCGGGCACCGTCAGGAACGCGGCGACTACCAGGAAAGCTGGCAGCCGGCAAGAATTTCCGATAAAGATTTATACGAAGCGCAGGATATGGCCGAAAAAGTGACCGAAGCCTTGGGCGGTGCCGGACTTTTCGGCGTAGAATTTTTCCTCGCAGATGATGGCGTTTATTTCTCAGAATTGTCGCCAAGACCGCATGATACCGGAATGGTGACTTTAGCCGGAACGCAGAATTTCAATGAATTCGAATTGCATTTGCGTGCGATCCTGAGCCTTCCGATTTTCGAAATCAAATTAGAGAAAACCGGTGCAAGTGCTGTGGTATCAGCTTCAGAAAACAGCGAAAATCCAACTTTTGACGGCCTCGAAAAAATTGCCGCCTTACCTAAAACCGATTTTCGTATATTTGGGAAACCAACTTCAAGACCGTATCGCAGAATGGGCGTTGCTTTGACAAATGATTCGCTCGAAACACCGGTTGAAGAAGTGACAGAAAGGGCAATAGCCGCCGCAAAATTAATAACCGTAAAATCTTAATATTATGAAAAACCTGATCATCGTAGCCGTACTGTTTATCACCAACATGCTGTGCGCTCAAAAAGTAACCAATAAAGTCGTTGATGTAGCCTGCGGCGAATGCAAATTCGGCATGAAAGGCGACGCTTGCGACATGGCGGTAAAAATCGACGGAAAAACCTATTTCGTTGACGGCGCAAAAAAAATGGAAGCTTATGTTGATCCGCACGCTAAAAACGGATTCTGCAATGCCGTAAGACAGGCGACAGTTTCGGGCGAAATTGTGGGCAATCGTTTTAAAGCGACGTCTTTCGAGCTAGTTGCTGAAAAGCCCAAAGCGAAAAGCAAATAAGCCGTCTCGAACGGAAGAAGACCAAGAGTCAAGAATCAAGATTTTGCGGCAAACTGCAATCTTGATTCTTGACTCTTGGTTCTTTTATCTTATACCAATTCCCGAATCACCTTCGCCGGATTGCCAACTGCCAATACATTATCCGGGATATCTTTTGTGACAACCGAACCCGCGCCAATTGTCACGCCATTGCCAATCGTTACGCCCGGGCAGATTACGCTGTTTCCTCCTATCCAGCAATCATTGCCGATTTTTACGGGTTTCGAGCTTTCAGCAGTGCGCCTTTCAACCGGGTCAAGCGGATGTGTTGCGGTGTAAAGATGAACACCCGGCCCAAAAACACATTATCGCCGATATCGACGCGCATCGTATCCAAGACCACACAATTCACATTAAAATAAACATTTTCGCCTGAATGAATGTTGTAGCCGTAATCGCAATGAAACGGCGGCTCGATATACATTTTGCGGTTCGCGTTCGGCATCAACTCGCGAATGATGGCACGCGCATTTCCGTTGGCGATATATTCGGTGACGTTGAGGCGGTGCAGCAGTTTTTTTGCACGAAGCCTTTCGGCGGCGAGTTCTTTGTCATTGGCGAGATAGGACGCGCCGTCGAGCATTTTTTGTTTTTCAGATTTCATTTTGTTGCGTTGCGAAGTTTCAGAGTTGCAAAGTTACAAAGTTGTACAGGATTGCGCTCAACTTTGTAATTTTGAAACACTAACCTAAAACCAACCACATGAGCAACCTGACCTTCAACCGCATCAATACCGTACTTTCAGAAGAAGATTTGGCTACAATCAATACCCACATTGAAGCACTGCTGGAAAAACTTCCCGCAATTGGCATGACGCCTGCAGAACGCAAATCCTTTCGCGGGATGAACGTGCATAACAAAGCCTATGCGAAAGATTGCATCAACATGCTAAAAATGAACGGTGCTGAGACCATGCCTTCCTACATCAATATAGAAAACCTCATCGCTGATTATGAATTGTTCGAACAACTTGACAAGATCAAATCGCGTTTAAAGACTGCCTTATCTTATGTCGAAACTGCGCAACGTATCACCGGGAAAGAGGCTTATGACATGACGCGCGCTGTCCATGATTTGTACGGAATTGCTGCAGATTCGGGTGTTGCCGGAGCTAAAACTTCTTATGATAAGCTATCGGAGCGTTATGAGAAGCAAACCGGCAGGAAGAAAGGCGCAAAACTCCCCTAAAATCATAAAATCTAAACATTTTTTCATTTTAAAGTGAATTAAATTTACTTTAAAATGAATTTTATACATTTTAAAAAGTATTTATTTCATTTTTTTATATAATTAATTTATTTAAAGATGAATTAATTACATTTATAAATGAAATAAATTCATATATTTAAAATTTAAATTCATCTTTATGTCAATTAATATAAATTTTGGCGCTTTGCTGACTGATCACATTGCGAAAAATAAGGTTTCAAAGACAGCACTCGCCGACGTATTAAAGATTTCGTCATCTAATCTCGAAGCACGCCTTAAAAGGACATCTATCCAGGCTGATGTATTGTTAAAGATTTGCGATGCACTGAATCATAATTTCTTTGCAGATATTGCCGCTTTGATGCCTGTAGAATTTTCCACTAGCACGAATCCCGATATCACAAAAGATGAACGGATTGCAGAACTGGAACTTGAAGTGAAGATGCTGCAGCGGGAACGGGATGTTTTGAGTGGGGTTATTAGCGGGAGGATGGGGTAGTTTTGTGATTTGATGTTTGAATTTGGAATTTTTGCTATGAAAAACTTAACTTCGTAACTTAGTTAACTAATTATGGAAAACGATATAAGATGGGAGCAACGCTTTTCAAATTTTGTAAAGGCAGTCGACAAATTAAGCCAATCTGTAAAATACATCCAAAAGAATTTTAATTATGAAGAATCTCAGGATGATAAAATTTTGGATGAAATGATAAAAGAAGGTCTTATCCAAAGATTTGAATATACCCACGAATTGGCCTGGAATGTGATGAAAGATTATGCAGAATACCAGGGCAACGCTAACATTGGCGGATCAAGAGATGCAACCAGGGAAGCTTTTCAGTTAAAGCTGATCACAAACGGACAGATATGGATGGATATGATTAGTAGCCGCAATAAAACTTCACATACTTATAACGAAGCAACTGCTAATGAAATTTATGATAAAATATTAAATGATTATTATCTGTCTTTTATTGAATTCAAAAATTCTATGGAAGATAAAAGAACCGGAAAACAGGAAGATCTTTTTTGATAAATGATAAATACAGGATTAAATATTTCAGATATACAAAAAATTCAATCTGTATTGAATTCTTACGCAGAGATAGAGAAAGCTATCCTATTTGGTTCACGGGCAAAGGGCAGTTATAAACCTGCCTCTGATATAGATTTAACGTTAGTCGGTCAAAATTTAAATCTCACTATCCAACAAAAAATAGAAGGCAAACTTGATGATTTGTTATTGCCGTACAAGTTTGATATATCCATTCATCATACAATTTCAAATGCAGCCCTGTTAGATCATATTGAAAGGATTGGAATTACACTTTATCACAAAGAAAAAGCGAACCGCTAAAGGAACTTAATACCCCTGCATAAAAATCCGCCCTAAAGCGGATTTTTACATTTTATAACTCAGGTATTAAGTAGCGCAGCCTCTCAGCCACTAACCTACTTCTTCCCAACAGCCTTATTATCAAACGCCGTAATATCAATCACTTCCTCCGGATCCAGGTCAAACGAAATGGTCACGCTGTCGCCCGGCATCGTAACCGGTAATTCATTCGACATTTGGGACGCACCGACAAAAATATTCGGGTAATCTTTCACTGTAAAATAATAAAAACTGTTGCCGTTTTTCACATCGCTGTGGATTCTGGTAACGATTGATTCAAGCGTTTTCCTGTTGGCCGCACTTGTCGAATTCACGCGGTTATCTGCCATATTATAGACATTCTTGAACGAAGACAGCGTTTCGCGCATCGTGTTGCCAACACCCACAATCGTATAATCGCTGATGGCCACCATGGCGTACATTTTTACGAGTCCGCCGTCGTCTTTAAGGGTCATGACATAAGTCGGAATGTTGTTGATGATGTATGGAATCGGCAGCGAAGATGAATAGCCTTTCTCCTGCACTTTTCCTTCCGCCGAACTTCTGGCGGCCAATTCTGTTGCGCCGCTTTGTTTGTAAAAATGCGTTTCCTTCGTTCTGGTATCCACCAAAACAAAACCTACGTTCGATTCTTCCTTCCCGACAGATGAAACGCCGGTGTACCAATAGGAACGGTGGTCCTGGCCGTAAACCAGCGTCAGGTCTTCAGTTGTAGTAAGCTTGTCTTCTTTTGACCAATTCCAATAACCATGAACGAGGTCGCCCCAATCGTCGAGCTGCTCAATCACAAAACGGATCGGCTGCGCACGGTCTACCCAAAGCGGCATATTTTTAGTCGAATATTGCTGGATGGCACCGGTTTGTGCATCGACAACCAAAACGCCTGTAGCATTGTCACCGGAAAAACCGATTTCTTTTTGATAAGTAGTTACGATCCAGAATGGCTTTCCGCTATCGTCAATTTCAAACTGGTAATCTGCCAAGCCGGTGCTTTCATAACCATTAAAATATACGTGCCTTTCGATTTGCGAACCGAAGAAAGCTTCGGGCTGGAATTTGATTTTTAATGGCGCTCCGGCATTTTGCATAATCAGCCTTACATCGCGTTCGTTGGTTGCCGAAACCATGACGTAACCCGGCGTACCTTCTGAATTTTTATACCATTTAAAAAATCCGGTGTGTAGTAATGGCGCGACCCAGAACAATTCGTTATTGACTTTTTGTATCGTAAAATCGCCCAATTCGACCTGGCTGCCCAAGGCCGTTTGAGAACCGAGGATTTTCTCTCCTAATAAATGCGCCAATGGTTCATCAACTACGCGTATTTCGTCAATCGAAATCGGTGCGATATGGTGAGAAAGGTCGGTGCCGTTCTTCACTTCGCCAATCATACTGCGATAAGCTTCAGCATGAAGCATCGTAGCGCTCGTAACCAAAGGCAGCACTGTCATGTATAGAACCAACGCAATTGCAATAATGTAAAAGAAGCGCGGCGGCACAGAAACCAAAGTCACTTTTTTAAATTCCGGCGCCACTGAAAACCTTGTGCGCAAAAACATAATCAGAATGACGAGCAGCAAAAGCATCACCGGCAACTGCAGGAAGCCGTAGTTGAGCACGGGCATGCCGAAATAAAAGAACAAAAATGCAACGAAAAGAATCAGCGCAATGCGGGTAATATTCTTCATAAATTAGGTTTTTGGTTTAGGCAATTAGTCGTTAAATGCAGGCAAAGTTACAGGATTTGCGTTGGCTTTTTTAGACTGGCGGAATTTTACCGGCGTGGTCACCGCATTCTTTCTGAAGAAACGCGTAAAATAGGAATAATCGTCAAAACCGATATCGTCTGCAATGGCGTTGACAGACAAATCCGGAATGCATTAACTGCCGCTTGGCTTCGAGAATAAGGCGCTCGGCAATAACTTGCGTAGCAGTTTTCTTCAAAGGTTTCCTGACAAATGCGGTTCAGGTGTTTTAAAGTGATATTCAATTTTGAAGCGTAAAACGACGCAGATTTCTCACTCCTGAAATGTGTTTCAAGCAATTGCGAAAACTGTTTGATTTTGCTGTTGTAAGTATGCAAGCCATGGGACTGGAATTGAAAATGCGACATCATTTCAATATGAATGCAATCGAGGATATTGAGGGTTTTATCCTGCCGGAAGGGCTGATTTTCCTGAGAAACTTTCACCAGTAAATTAAAATAGCTTTCAATTTCCGGCAGCAATTCACCAGCAATCAAGAGCTGCGGATTGGCATTATGCATTTCATAAAAAGGATACTCTTCAAGCCTTTTATTCCCGAAATACCAATTGTAAAGTGACGATGAAAAAATGACAATGTAACCTTCAATATCGGCAGACAATTCCCAATTGTGCATTTGGCCGGGCTGTAATACGAAAAGACTTCCTGAATGAACTTCAAAAACATCAAAATCGACTTCATGCTTTCCTGAGCCATTTGTGAAAAACACCAGCAAATGCGAATCATGACGATGCGGCTGCTCGACGAAAGGATGCGTTTTGAGGTGCTCTCCGAACGTGTTGACATATAATTCTGCATCTGTATGGCGGCAGCTGAAATTTTCTACACTGTAAACTGGAAATGTTTTCATGTCTTTTTTGTGCTGTTATTGGCGAAAATCCTGTTATAGAAAATTGGCAAGTCAATTGTAAATTTGTAGCATAAAAATAGCAATAAAATGTCACACTCCATCTTTCATATCTTAAAAAATGAATGTCCGAATTGTCACAAAGGAAAAGTATTTCAGGACAGCAATATTTTCTTCAATATTGGCTTTCCGAAAATGAACGAACATTGCAGCCATTGCCATTATAAATTCGAAAAAGAACCGGGTTATTTTTTTGGCGCGATGTACCTCAACTATGGCATTACAGTCGTTGAAGGCTTGTTTACTTACTTTCTCGCCCGCCCATTTTTCAGCGAAACTTTCGATTTGAAGATTTTCCCTGTGATTGCAGTCGTGATTTTGGCATTGTGCTCTTTCAACATCCGGTTTTCAAGATTGCTGTGGATTTATATGTTCAAGAATTACCACGTTTGATTTGGGCATTCGCAATGACGTCGAATAAAAATTTAACATTCTGCAAATCGGCGGCTTAATTTTCAATTTTAGGGAAATTTTTAGATTTCATGCTTTATTTTTGTTGAAAAGCCAAAATCGAAAGCCAAATGAAACTGCTGATTGTTGAAGATGAACCCAATTTATTGCCGGTAATCCGCAGGGGATTTTCAGAAAATAACCACGATGTCAGCGCCGCTATGGACGGAATGACTGCCTTGACGATGGTCGAAAACCACCATTTCGACGCGATCATACTCGACTTGATGCTGCCCGACATCAACGGAATTGAAATCTGCAAACGCCTTCGCGCTGCCGGAAATTTCACTCCGATTTTAATGCTGACTGCACTCGCCAGCACCGAAAACGTCATCACCGGACTCAACGCCGGCGCCGATGATTATCTCGCCAAACCTTTCAAATTTTCAGAACTGGAAGCGCGGATTATGGCATTGTTGCGCCGTTCCGGACAAGAACATCGCCAACCGGATACAATCACGATTGATGATTTAGAGATTGATATGAAATCGAAAATGGTGCGACGCGGGAATGATTTGATTCAGCTTACCGCTAAAGAACTTCGACTGTTGTATTTTCTGGCACGCAACTCAGAATCGATTGTGTCGCGCGAACAAATCCTCGATAATGTCTGGGATATCAATTTTGACATGAGCACCAATGTCGTCGATGTTTACATCAATTACCTTCGGAAGAAAGTCGACAAACCCTACGAAAATAAACTCATCCACACCATAAAAGGACTGGGTTATACGCTGAAATCATAGCCCATGCAAATCCGGAAAAGAATTACGATTACTTATGTCACGCTGTCCGTACTGAGCACTTTGCTGCTCTGCGTGGTCGTTTTTGTATTATTCCGCCAGAACAACCGCTATTATTTCGTGAAAAGGCTGCAGGATCGCGCCAAAATCGTGGCGTCAATTCACTACCAGGAAGATCCCGAAAAGGCGGATTATTACCGCAGATTGAAATCTGAAGGCCTTGAAGAATTGATCGACGAAAATGATTTTGTGCTGAAAGTCAACGACGGAAAGACCTTCGAATACAACACAGAATTGCAATTGCCGCACGAATTCTATTCCGAAGTCATGCAGCAAAAAAGCGGTCTCATTGTCGAAGGCAGCCGTTATTTTTACGGGCAGATTTTTGAGGAGCGCGGACAAAAATACATTGTCATTATTACCGCAAAAGACCGCCGCGGGCACATGAGTTCGTTATATATCGTGCGGATTTTATTTTTCGGCGGCATGTTTTTTATCCTGCTGGCGTATTTCCTCGGAAGATTTTTGGCGAAACGCGTCATCAATCCCGTAGCGCGAATTACCAAAGAAGTGAAGCGAATCAGCGCTTCGAATTTACACAACCGTTTGCCTGACAGCGAAAATTTTGACGAAATTTCAGATTTGACGCATACCTTTAATGATATGCTCGACCGATTGGAAACGTCGTTTGAGATACAGGCAAATTTCATCAACAACGCTTCGCACGAACTTAAAACGCCAATTACGACTATCATCGCGGAGGCAGAAATTATGCTTTCTAAAACCCGTAATCCGGAACAATATCAGGAAGCTTTACAAAATATCCACAGCCAGGCATCGCGTTTGGGAAGCCTGACAGAAAGCCTTCTTAAATTGACGCAAACCGGTTACGACGGGCAAAAACAAGTGCAGGACGTGGCGCGCATCGACGAATTACTGATGGACGTCAAACAGGATTTGGACAAATTATATCCCGAAAATAAAGTCATTTTACGCCTTGACGATTTGCCTGAAGACGATGATTTACTGCTGATTTCGTGCAATAAGCCATTGTTGGAACTGGCACTTTCCAACATCATTTCAAATGGCATGAAATATAGCAATAACGAAACGGTTTTTGTGTCGTTGGCTGCGGATAAGCAATACATTTCGGTTTCGATTGCAGATATCGGAATTGGCATTCCCGCAGAAGATATTCCGCATCTTTATGAACCATTTTTCCGCGGAAAAGAAGCGTCTCGCTTCAACGGTTACGGCCTCGGCTTACCGCTCGCGATGAAAATCATCCGCATGCACAAAGGCGATATCAAAGTGCAGTCGCAGCCAGAAAAAGGCACGATTGTGACGATTTCGTTCCAACATTAAAATTTCTAATTTTCATTCTAAGGAAATTCTAATGCAGGTTTAAGGCCTTTCTAATGTGGGCGCAATTATTTTGTAAGTGTAATCTAAAACACTTACTTATGAAAAATGTACTCATCCCGACGACGCTTCTGCAAGATACTTTACAGGCAGTCAAAATCGCCATGGCGCAGGCCGAAGGCGAAAACTGCAGCATTATTTTACTATTCCTGAAAGACACGCCTGACACGGCTTCGGCGGCATTCTGGCTGCGCGATATGCAAACCGAACTGACGCCATTGCAGGAAGAGATTTTGGATAAATGCCAGGAATTGGCTGCTTCATTGCCGAATTGCAGCTTAAAAATCCAATACCAATATGGGTTGACCAGTCCGCTGTTGCGCAATTTCCTCGAAAACAAATCCATCGGATTAATTATCCTTCCTGAAACTTTTACGAAGTCCGAAAGAGAAATCAACCGCCACAGCCTTCGTTTGCTGGCCAATTGTAAATGTCCGATTTTACAACTGGCAACCGATTATGAGGAACACCGTTTCGCGAAAGCGCTATATCTTGAAAATGAAGATTCGAATGTAAGGGCGAAAGACGTGCCGAAAATGCTCAACGGCCATTTCTCCTTCCGGATTGTGAGCCAGGCAAAAGTTATCAAAACCGAAAATCACGAGGAAATGACGCCTGTACTTTTGGAAACCATCTACAAAAACGGCATCGATTTGCTGATTGAAACGCGTAAACCCGGAAAAATCCGCTTGACGAAAAAGACAAAAAAGTCATTCAACGAACATTTCGGATTGCCCGTTCTGTCACTTTGTGAGCCTGTTTATTAATTATTGAATTTTAAAAATTATGTTGCTAAAGAAAAAAATTCCCATGAAATATGTCTTGGGAAAAATCAGGACTGAATTGATTTTATTGACCGTATACGCTGTATCGTTCTCTGTCTTGCATTACTTTTACGGATCACTCGCGCTTGAAATTCCGATTGCCATTCCGACGATTGTGGGAACTGTGATTTCGCTTTTGCTGGCTTTCAAATCCAATCAGGCGTATGACCGCTGGTGGGAAGCGCGCATCGTTTGGGGCGGAATTGTCAATGATTCTCGATCACTTTTACGACAAATCATTTCTTTCTATAAAGACCCCGATTTTTCAGATGAAGCTAATAATTTCAAGGAAGGTTTTGCCAAAAGACAAGCGGCGTGGTGCTACAGTTTGGCGCAATCGCTTCGCGGAAAAGACCCGATTAAACCTGTGAAATCTTTGTTGAATGACGAAGAATTGCAATTTGTAAAACGCTACAAGCACGTACCTAATGCGATTTTAATGCTGCATGCAAAGGCGCTGACAAGAGCCACGGAAAAAGGTAAATTGAACACATTTCAGCAAGTTGAAATTGACAATACTTTGACGAGATTATGTGATTCTATGGGAAAATGCGAGCGCATCAAGAATACGATTTTCCCGACAACTTATAGTATGTATATTCGTTTTACGCTTTGTCTGTTCATTATTTTATTGCCATTCGGGGTCGTACAGCATTTGGGCTGGTTACAAATTCCGGTGATTGTGACTTTGGGTGCGGCATTCTTTTTAATAGAAAAAATGGCGATTCATTTGCAGGATCCATTCGAAAGCCGCCCGACTGACACGCCGATGACTGCGATTTCGAATAATATTGAAAACAATTTGTTGCAGATGGTGAATGAATTCCGCGATGAATATGAAGATGAGATTCCGGAAAATAAATCGAAACTGCATCATATTCAACCGATGGCGAATGCTTATTTTGTGTTGTAAAACCTGTCTTCGCAATGGATTAGTGATGAAAATACAGGACAAGGCTCAATCCAAAATATTTTGAAAAATCAATAGTCATAAAATCACACTAAATTTTTAACAATTTTTACGGCAATCCCGTATCCGGGTAATTTGATTTTTTCGTAGGGTGCAATCGCCCCTCCCCTGTAGGCAAAATACAATTTTTCCCGACACGTTGTATTGCGGGTTTGCCGTAAAAATTGTTAATGTTTTTCCGCATATGAATTTCATCCATTATTTACGACAACGCTTTAAATTTCGAACTCCCAACCATTCACTAAAATCACTATTTTTGTCGTAATAAACAAAACGACAATTTATGAAAGCATATGTATTTCCAGGTCAGGGCGCGCAGTTCACAGGAATGGGCAAAGACCTTTACGACAACTCCGATTTAGCAAAAGAATTATTTGAAAAGGCCAACGAAATCCTGGGTTTCCGCATCACCGATATCATGTTCGAAGGTACAGCCGAGCAGTTAAAAGAAACGAAAGTTACGCAACCTGCTGTATTCTTACATTCCGTAATCCTTGCCAAAACTTTGGGCGAAGATTTCAAACCTGAAATGGTGGCCGGACATTCATTAGGTGAATTTTCTGCTTTGGTGGCCAATGGCGCGCTATCATTTGAAGACGGATTAAAGCTCGTTTCACAACGCGCATTGGCGATGCAAAAAGCCTGTGAAATTACACCTTCAACAATGGCTGCAGTTTTAGGATTAGAAGACAAAATCGTTGAAGACGTTTGCGCTTCGATTGATGGCGTGGTTGTGGCTGCAAATTACAATTGCCCCGGGCAGTTAGTGATTTCGGGCGAAACCTCAGCGGTAGAAAAAGCCTGCGAAGCGATGAAAGCAGCAGGTGCAAAAAGAGCATTGATTTTACCTGTTGGCGGGGCATTTCACTCGCCGATGATGGAACCGGCCAGAGAAGAATTAGCGAAAGCAATCGAAAATACAAATTTTTCGAACCCTATCTGTCCGGTTTACCAGAACGTAACTGCAAGCGCTGTTTCCGACCCGACAGCAATCAAGAAAAACCTGATTATACAATTAACCGCGCCTGTAAGATGGACACAATCCGTGCAGCAAATGGTGAAAGACGGTGCGACTTTATTTACCGAAATCGGTCCGGGAAAAGTTTTGACCGGATTGGTGAATAAAATTGACAAAGAAGTTGAAACTGCGAATGTTTAGCCGGGTCTTTATAGTTATTCTGTTTTTGATTTCCTTTCATGGAAAAGCACAAAACATTTTTCCGGAGAAATTCAGCGGTTGCAACACCGATCATTTTGTGATGGAGCGCGACACGACGAAAGCAAAGATGTCTGCGGAAGAGCTGGTTAAAGGAATCACACAGCATTTTCAGTTCGGAACGTGGTTGAAAAAATCCGTGGTGTGTTGCGGCTTCAGGTAATTGTTGATATTGACGGAAGTTCCTGCCTGATCAGTGTGGAAAACAAAACCAACATCAAAACATCAAAATTGGATCTCAAAACCAATGTCGATAAAAATCTGATTTGGGGAAAGCAAGCCGAGAAAATATCACCGCTCATTGTCCTGAATTTTACCGGCGACAATGTTGTCGTTACCAGATTCGGGCTCGGAAAACAAGGCATCCATGAATTAAAACAATAAAAAAATCCCAATAGCAATATTGGGATTTTTAATTTATCATTATCAGAAATGATCAATTTTCAATAGCCCTGATTTTCTTTTCCCATTTCCAGGCAGAATCGATGGCATTTTCGAGCGACAATTGCGCTTTCCAACCGAGAACTTCATTGGCTTTTTTCGTATCCGCGTAAGCCTCGATTACGTCGCCTTCTCTTCTATCGACAATTTTATACGGCAATTTTTTACCGCTTACTTTTTCAAAAGCATTGATGACTTCTAAAACTGAACTTCCGGTTCCAGTGCCAAGATTGAACGTTTCTACTTTTTCTAAATTCTTATTATTTAGCAGTCTTTGCAAAGCGATTACGTGCGCTTTCGCCAAATCTACTACATGAATATAATCGCGGATGCAAGTGCCGTCCGGCGTCGGATAATCTGACCCGAAAACAGACAATTCTTTTCTCAATCCAGCGGCAGTTTGCGTAATGAACGGAACAAGGTTCTGCGGAACACCGATCGGCAATTCGCCAATTGCAGCCGATTCATGCGCACCAACCGGATTAAAATAACGCAGTAAAACCGACTTGATGCCGCTTACTTTCGCTGCGTCTTTGATGATCTCCTCACCAATTTGCTTCGTATTTCCGTAAGGCGACATTGCAGGCTGTATCGGTGCATTTTCGGTAATTGGCATCGCTGTAGCCTGACCGTAAACCGTGCAAGACGAACTGAAGATAAAACTGGCTTCTATTTTTTCGGCCAATTGTTGCAAAATATAAACGAGTGTTTCCAGGTTATTTTCGTAATACAACAGCGGATTTTCGACACTTTCACCAACCGCTTTTGACGCTGCAAAATGAATCACTCCGGAAACGTCATTGTGCCTTTTGAAAAAATCCTGTACAGCAGCTTTTTCCCTTAAATCGATATTTTCAAATAAAGGTTTTTTCCCGGTAATGCTTTCGATGCCGTTGAGCACACTTTCGTCGGCATTGGAAAGATTGTCGATTACGACCACTTCGAAGCCTTTATTTTGCAATTCGACTACGGTATGCGAACCGATGAAGCCAAGGCCTCCGGTAACTAAAATTTTCATGGGGTTGTATTTATGGTTGTTTTGGCTTTGTCTTTTTTATGGCCCAACATCAGCGCGCGTGTTCCGAAAAAAGCAATCAGGAAAACGACGATAAAAATGATGAAGGCTTTGTATTTTTCCCAGAAAACTTTCATCTTATTTGTTTAAGAATTCCAAAACAGCATCTGTGATGAATTTAATTTGCTCATCATCCAATTCAGTATGCATCGGCAGCGAAATCACTTCCTGAACCAACCGGTTCGTAATCGGGAACAACGCTTCCATATACCTTACATCAAGATAAGCTTTCTGTAAATGCAGCGGAATCGGGTAATAAATTGCACACGGAATGCCTTTATCAAGCAAATGCTGCATCAGTCCGTCGCGGTCAGCACCGATAATTCTTAGAGTATATTGGTGGAAAACGTGCCCGTCATTAATATCTTCGACTTTCGGCGCGATGATGTTTTCATGCGAACCCAACGCTTCAGAATATTTTCTGGCAGCTTCCTGACGGGCTTTGTTGTATTCGTCGAGTTTTGGCAATTTCGCATTCAGAACTGCCGCCTGAACGCTGTCCAATCTTGAATTTACGCCGACTACATCATGATGGTAACGAATATACATCCCGTGATTTACAATCCCGCGAATGATGTGCGCAAGCTCGTCGTCATTGGTAAAAATCGCACCCCCATCACCGTAACAACCTAAATTTTTAGATGGAAAAAATGAAGTCGAAGCAACGTGCCCAATCGTTCCGGCTTTCTTTTTAGAACCGTCAGAAAATGTGCAATCAGCGCCAATCGCTTGTGCATTGTCTTCAATCACATATAAATTATGCTCGTTCGCCAAATCCATAATCGCCTCCATATTCGCGGCGCGGCCAAATAAATGCACCGGCACAATCGCTTTGGTTTTTGGCGTAATGGCTTTCTTAATGGCGTCAAGCGAAATGTTCATCGTGTCTTCTTCAACATCTACCAAAACCGGCGTGAGTTGCAACAAAGCGATAACTTCAACGGTTGCGGCGAAAGTGAAATCGGCTGTGATGACCTCATCGCCGGGTTTCAAACCCAATCCCATCATGGCGATTTGAAGCGCATCGGTCCCGTTGGCACACGGAATTACGTGCTTTACGCCCAGATAATCCTCAAGGTTTTTCTGGAAAGTGTGCACTTGCTGCCCATTGATGTAAGTGTTGGTGTCGAGCACTTCCTGAATCGAAGCATTGACGGTTTCTTTTATATTTTCGTATTGCCCTTTCAGGTCAACCATCTGGATTTTTTTCATTTGAAAGTGTATTAAAATCACGCAAAAATAAGAATTAAATGACAGTCGGGCAATGAATTTAAGTTTATCTGTGTAATTTAGCCAATCAAAATTTCAGGCATGATTTTTCTTTATAATCTGGTCGTAATCCTCGCTTCGCAACTGGTGGAAATCGTGGCATATTTCAGTCCGAAAATCAGGCTTTTCGTAGATGGAAGGAAAGACGTTTTCACCATTTTATCCGAAAAAATCAAGCCTTCAGACAAAACAATCTGGCTGCATTCGGCTTCTTTGGGCGAATTCGAGCAAGGGCTTCCGGTGATTGAAAACTGCGTGAAAAATTCCCAACTCATAAAATCATCGTGACTTTTTTTTCGCCTTCAGGTTATGAAATCCGGAAGAATAATACCGTTGCCGATTTGACGATTTATTTGCCTCTGGACACGAAATCCAATGCAAAAAAGTTCCTTGAACTCGCACATCCGGACATGATTTTCTTCATCAAATATGAATTCTGGCCAAATTACCTTAACGAAATTAAAAAGCAGAATATCCCAACTTATTTGATTTCAGGAATTTTCAGGGACAATCAGGTTTTCTTCAAATGGTACGGCGGATTTTACCGAAAAGCACTAAAGGCTTTTTCCCACTTTTTTGTACAGAATGAAAGCTCGAAAAAACTACTACAAGAAATCGGTTTTAACAATGTAAAAATCGCTGGCGATACGCGCTTTGACCGCGTAATGAAAATCCTAGAACGCAACAATTCATTGGATTTCATCGAAAATTTCAAAGCCGGAAAACTGACAATTGTCGTTGGAAGTTCGTGGCCTAAAGACGAAAGCCAGCTGATCGATTTCATCAACAACAATCCGTTTGGCGTAAAATTCATCATTGCGCCGCACAATGTAAAACCTGAGCAAATTGAGGAATTGAAAAACAGCATTTCGAAAAAAACGGTTTTGTTTTCCGAAAAAGAAAATCAGGATTTATCCGGTTGCGACGTTTTTATTGCGGACACAATTGGTATTCTGACGAAAATCTACAGTTATGGCGATATCGCTTATGTTGGCGGCGGATTTGGCACTTCGGGATTGCACAATATTCTGGAACCTGCGACTTTCGGGATTCCGGTAATTATTGGCCGAATTATAAGAAATTTTCTGAAGCTGTTGCGCTGGTCAATATGGGCGGATGCATTTCTGTAAAAGACAAAAAAGAACTTGAAGAAACGCTTTCATTATTAATCCAAAACGAAGATGAAAGGCTTGAAAAAGGCCACATTTGCAGCACTTTTGTAACAATGAACAAAAATGCGACACCAATCATCATGAGCCATATCGAAAATGATTTCGTTTAAACCCATCGAAAATACCGACATTCCGGAACATCGTGAAAATGATGCAGGATTTTTATGCAATTGACGGTTATCCGATTGATCCGGAAAAATCGAAACGCCTTTTTGAGGAATTTATTTCGAACGAAAACCTCGGAAAGTCGTGGTTGATTTACGAAGCAGAAAAAATCGTCGGCTATACAATCCTGACCTTTTTATTCAATTTTGAATACGGCGGGAAAATTGCTTTCATCGACGAATTGTATTTAACCGAAGCTTCCCGCGGAAAAGGAATCGGCAAAAAAGCAATGCAATTTATCAAAGATGAAGCCGCCAAATTATCGTTAAAATTGCTTTATCTCGAAGTTGAACCACACAATTCAGACGCACAAATGCTTTATCTTGCGGCCGGTTTTGAGCTTCACAACCGCAATATCATGAAATATAAAGTGATAATTTAAAAAAATAAACCATTAAGATATTAAGGTTTTTGTTCTTAATAAACTTATTGCCTTAATGGTTCGAAATTAAAGTCAATGTTTGAGTTAAAATTTATAATATGAAAAACCTAAAATTACTGCTCTTATTATTTATCGTTTCAGCCCAGGCGCAGCAAGGCGGCATGTGGATCCCGTCGTTGTTGAACGGCATGAACGAAAAGGAAATGAAATCACTCGGCATGAAAATGTCGGCTTCCGATATTTACGACGTCAATAAATCGAGTTTGAAAGATGCGGTGCCGCAATTCAACGGCGGTTGCACATCTGAAGTCATTTCGCCGAAAGGCCTGCTTTTGACCAATCACCATTGCGGATTTGACGCTATCCAGAACCATTCTTCTGTCGAACACGATTATCTGACAGACGGTTTTTGGGCTTACAAAATGGAAGACGAATTGCCGAATGAAGGCATGGTCGTGACTTTCATCGTAAAGATTGAAGATGTAACGAAACAAGTGCTTTCAGGCGTTGATGCATTGCCTTCTGAAAAAGACAAGCAGGCGAAAATCCAGGAAAACATTACGGCTTTGTCGGCTTCATTTCCGAAAGAAAGCTGGCAGGAGAATAAGATCCGTACTTTTTACGAAGGCAACCAATACATGCTTTTCGTGACAGAAACTTACAAGGATATCCGTTTGGTAGGCGCGCCGCCGTCATCCATCGGAAAATTCGGTTCAGATACCGACAACTGGGTTTGGCCGCGCCATACGGGCGATTTTTCGTTGTTCCGGATTTATGCAGATAAGAACAATCGTCCGGCGAATTATTCCAAAGACAATGTGCCGTATGTGCCGAAGACCTTTTTGCCGGTTTCGCTCGATGGCGTAAAGGACGACGATTTTACGATGGTTTTCGGTTATCCGGGAAGAACGACAGAATACCTTCCGGCGGTTGCGATTGCACAGATTGTGAATGAATTGAATCCGGCGAAAATTGAAATACGCGACCGCGCTTTAAAAGTAGAAGACGGTTTCATGCGAAAAGACAATGCGGTAAAAATCCAATATGCCTCGAAATACGCGAGTGTTGCCAATTACTGGAAAAAATGGATCGGTGAATCGCAGGGATTGAAAAAATCGAATGCCATTGCCATCAAGCGCAAGCAGGAAGCAGCATTTCAGGAAAAAATCAATAAAGCGGGAAAACAGGCTGAATATGGAAATTTGCTTTCTGATTTCGAAAAAAATTATACCGAAATTGCGCCTTATGCGGTTGCCAGAGAATATTTCACGGAAGTGGTTTTGCGCAACACCGAACTATTGTCAACGACCTATAAACTATACCAATTAGAGCAGATTCTCAATACAAAAGGCGAGCAGGCATTCAATGACAGGAAGCAGAATTTGTCTGATGGTTTAGGCGATTTTTACAAGGAATTCAATAAAGAAGTCGACGAAAAGGTTTTTGAACAACTGATAGATTTGTATATCACCAAATCTCCGAAACAATTCTTACCTGCGAGTCTTCAGAATGCCAATGCGAAGAAATTAGCTGCTGAAGTGTATCAATCAAAAGCTTCGAATTACACAGGATTAAAGGAATTATTATCCGGTGACAGCAAAACCGTTCTGGCAAATCTCAACAACGACGCGGCTTTTAAATTGGTAAAAGACATCGCCGATGCCTATTTCAAAAATGTAGCGCCTAAATATGACGAACTCAATTTAAAAATCACGGCTTTGCAGCGCACTTATATGAAAGCGCAGCTCGAATTGAATAAAGATTCGCGTTTATTTCCGGATGCCAACAGCACTTTGCGTGTGACTTACGGGAAGGTGAAAGGTTATGAGCCGCGTGACGCGACGGTTTTCACTTCGATGACTTATCTTGATGGCGCGATGGAAAAATACATTCCGGGCGATTATGAATTTGATGTTCCGAAGAAGCTGATTGACCTTTACAATAATAAGGACTATGGCCAATATGGAGAAAAAGGCAAAATGCCGGTTTGTTTCATCGGGACGAATCACACGACGGGCGGCAATTCCGGAAGTCCCGCGATTGATGCAAAAGGCAATTTAATTGGCCTGAATTTTGACCGTGTCTGGGAAGGGACAATGAGTGATATTTATTACGATCCGGCGATTTGCAGGAACGTTATGGTCGATATCAGGTATGTACTTTTCATCATGGATAAATTTGCAGGTGCGAAAAATCTGATTGATGAGTTAAAGTTAGTACACCCAAAAAGGAAATAAAAAGCTGAAATTGAGAATGTTTGCTGACTACGAACGTTTTCGTAAAAAAAGTTAATTTTATTTCTGAAAATTGATTTTTTGGCACGGTACTTGTAAAATGATTTAGCGTTGCAAAGTTTATTTTTTTTGAAAAAAAAATTGAAAAATAATTTTACATATTAAAAAATTTATATCTTTGCCTCGAATTAATAATTAACCTTTTATAATTAAGTAAGATGAAAAAAGTATTTTTAAGTTTAGCTGTTATCGCTACATTAACTGTAGTATCTTGTAAAGAAAAAGCTGCTGAGACAACAACTGAAGAAACAACAACTGAAACTGTTGCTCCAGCTGAAACTCCAGCTCCAGAAGCTGCTCCTGCAACTACTGACACTACTGCTACTACAACTACAACTACTACAACTGAGGCTGCTCCAGCTGCTCCAGCTAAGTAATTTTAGCAAGTATGAAAAAATCAAGCTCCGCTCGCGGAGCTTTTTTTATGCTTAAAATTTACGGCTGTTGAAAAATGGAATCGCTTTCTGAAAAGTCCAGGGTTTCAGATTTTACAGCATACAGCACAATCTCATTTATACCTTTCTGCAGCCTTAATTCTGTAGTATATTTTCTACTTACAGCAAACAAAACATCATTCATCATCAGCTTAAAAAAATATTGTCCTTTCGCGGTTTTGTGTTTTACAAAAACACTTTTGTCGATATTTTGTTTAAAGACTTCAACCGCTTCTTCACATTCGAATTTTAATTCGTAGCTGTTGCTTGTAAATATAGCTTTGCCCTTGCGCGAAGTGAAGACAAATTTATATTCATCATTGAATCTTTTGCTGATGACGAAGGCACCCATGTTTTTAAATTTCAAATTATAAATAACAAATTCCAAATGATACGTATCAATCGGAACTTGTATAAAACAAAAAAGCTCCAAACAATGTTTGAAGCTTTTTGTACTCAGAGCGGGACTTGAACCCGCACGAACATTACTGTTCACTGGATTTTAAGTCCAGCGTGTCTACCAATTTCACCATCCGAGCTGGATAAGAGCGAAAAACGGGGCTCGAACCCGCGACCTCGACCTTGGCAAGGTCGCGCTCTACCAACTGAGCTATTTTCGCATTATTTTAAAAGAACATCAATACTTGTGCGGTATTGCGGAGGCAAATTTAATACATTTATTCAATTACACAAGCCTTTTTTTGAAAAATTTCAACTTAAAAATGTAACTTTCTGATAACGAAATGATAATAGTAAATTCCAAAAAAACAAATTCCAAAAAACAAATAAACTCCAATGTTTCAAATTACAAAAAGCGAGATTTGGAATTTGTCAATTGTCATTTGCTATTTTTTCACAAGCATTCTCTTTATTTCATTGAGCTTCATTAAAGCTTCCACCGGCGTAAGCGTATTGATGTCGAGACCCAATATTTCATCTTTTATTTCTTCTAAAAGCGGGTCATCAAGATTGAAAATACTGAGCTGCATTTCATCTTTTGCTGATTTTATGCCATGTAAGGTTTCGCCTGAATGATCTTTTTCGAGTTTCTTCAAAAGCTTCTGCGCCTTGGCAATTACGGTTTGCGGCATGCCGGCCATTTTTGCCACATGGATTCCGAAACTGTGTGCGCTTCCGCCTTTTACTAATTTACGGATGAAAAGCACCGTGTCTTTTAATTCTTTCACCGAGACATTATAATTCTGGATGCGCGGCAACAATTCGCTCATTTCATTGAGTTCGTGGTAATGCGTCGCAAAAAGCGTTTTCGGCTGCGCCGGATGTTCATGCAGAAATTCTGCGATGGCCCAGGCGATTGAAATGCCGTCATAAGTGCTTGTGCCGCGACCAATTTCGTCCAATAACACCAAACTTCTGTTCGAAATATTATTCAGGATAGATGCTGTTTCGTTCATTTCGACCATGAATGTAGATTCACCCATCGAAATGTTATCTGAGGCTCCAACACGTGTAAAAATCTTATCGACAACACCCATCCTTACATTGTCTGCCGGAACAAAACTGCCCATTTGCGACAACAGTACAATCAATGCCGTTTGCCTCAAGATCGCAGATTTACCCGACATATTCGGACCTGTGATCATAATAATCTGCTGCGATTCCCTGTCAAGGAAAACGTCATTGGCGATGTATGGTACGCCGACAGGCAGTTGTTTTTCAATTACGGGATGGCGTCCGTTGGTGATTTCGAGTTCAAAAGTCTCATCGAGAACCGGACAGACATATTTGTTTTCAATCGCTAATTGCGCGAAAGACGTAAGGCAGTCGAGTTGCGCCACTAAATTCGCATTGAGCTGAACGGGCTTGATGTAAGTCGCAATCCAGTTGACGAGCTGCTCGAACAATTCGACTTCGAGTTTGTAGATTTTTTCTTCGGCGCCGAGGATCTTGGTTTCGTATTCCTTTAATTCTTCGGTGATATAACGTTCGGCGTTGACCAAAGTTTGCTTGCGGATCCATTCTGCCGGTACTTTATCTTTATGCGTATTTCTGACTTCAATATAATATCCGAAGACATTATTAAAGGAGATTTTAAGTGAACTGATACCTGTATTTTCAGATTCGCGCTTTTCAATCCCTTCAAGGAATTCTTTGCCGGAAGTTGAAATCGCGCGCAATTCGTCCAACTCTGCATGAATGCCTTTCGAAATCGCATTTCCTTTTGCAATCGCAACCGGAGCTTCCGGATTTAAGGTCGTCTTGATTTTTTCACGAAGCAAATCGCAACTGTGCAGGCTGTCGCCGATAACTTTAACGGCTTCCTGTTGGCTTTCGAGCGCTAATGATTTTATTGGAATGATGGCATCTAAAGAATCTTTCAGGTACACAACTTCGCGCGGACTCACTTTTCCCGTGGCGATTTTAGAAATCAATCTTTCTAAATCTGAAATCTGCTTGATTTGATGTTGGATGCTTTTCAATACGTCCTGGTTTTCCTTCAGGTAAGTAACCACTTCATGGCGCCCACGAATTTTATTGATATCTTTCAAGGGAAGTGCCAGCCAGCGTTTGAGCAGCCTTCCTCCCATCGGAGAAAGTGTCCTGTCGATTACATCTAATAACGTAACGGCATTTGGATTGTAACTGTGGTACAATTCAAGATTTCTTATCGTAAACCTGTCCATCCAGACGTAGGCATCTTCAGCAATTCGCTGAATGGCCGTAATGTGCTGTAATTTATTATGTTGTGTTTCAGATAAATAATACAAAATCGCGCCGGATGCAATAATGCCGTCCTGCAATTCTTCAATCCCAAAACCTTTTAAGGAAACGGTCTGGAAATGATTCGTCAACGTTTCAAGCGCATAATCTTCTTTGTAAACCCAGTCTTCAAGGTAAAAATTATGAAAATCGTCACCGAAAACTTCCTTAAAATCATTGCGGTTGTGTTTTGGGCCAAGATTTCACTCGGACTGAAATTCTGCAGTAATTTATCAATATATTCTTCGTTGCCTTGCGCTGTAAGGAATTCGCCGGTAGAAACATCCAAAAAGGAAATGCCCAGATGCTTCTTTCCAAAATAAACCGATGCCAGGAAATTATTCAATTTTGATTGCAAAACCTCATCATTCATCGAAACTCCGGGAGTAACCAATTCGGTAACACCGCGTTTCACGATGGTTTTCGTCATTTTCGGATCTTCAAGCTGGTCGCAGATGGCAACGCGAAGTCCGGCTTTTACCAATTTTGGCAAATATGTATTCAAGGAATGATGCGGAAATCCGGCCAAAGCAGTTTCTGTTTCTGAGCCTGCGCCGCGTTTTGTGAGTACAATTCCAAGGATTTTCGAGGCACGAATCGCATCTTCACCAAAAGTTTCGTAGAAATCGCCCACGCGAAACAACAGGCAGGCATCGGGATATTTCCGCTTGATTTCGTTGTATTGTTTCATTAACGGGGTTTCCTTAACCTCTTTTACTTTTGATGCCAATGTGATGGATTTTAAATGATTCGAAAAACAGAAACGCGAATTTAAATATTTTATAGCGGATAAATGCCCATGGGAAATTTAATTTTAATTTAAGAATAAATCGTCGGGGCTTGCGAATAATATTTATAGATTTGCCTATATCAAATTTAAAATATTAAAAAAATGAAAAGAATACTTTTATTATCAGCAGTAGCCCTTTTTGCAATGAACTCTTCATTTGCTCAGGAAATTTCTAAAAAAGCTACAAAAACTAAATCTGTATCACCGGCTAAAGTTGAAACTCCGGCTAAAGTTGCTCCGGCTGCAACAGGTGCGGGTCTTATTTTCGAAAACGAAACTATCGATTACGGTGTTATCCAGCACAATGCTGACGGAAAACGTGAATTCGTATTCACTAACAATGGTACTGAGCCGCTGGTAATTTCAAATGCTCAGGGATCTTGTGGTTGTACAGTTCCAACATGGCCAAAAGAGCCAATTGCTCCGGGTGCTAAAGGTGTTATCGGTGTAAAATATGCTACTGACAGAGTTGGTAAATTTACTAAAAACGTAACTTTGACTACAAACGCAGCCAACAATACTTCTAAAGTATTGACTATCAAAGGTGAAGTTTTGCCAGATCCAACTCCGGCTGCTCCTGCTGCTGCTCCAACAAAAAGCTAATTACTTCAATTATAAAAATGAAAAAGCTTCCTGTTCACAGGGAGCTTTTTTTATTTTTGTATTTTAATAAACGACCTATGCGAAAGCTTGACAACAGCGAATTGAACAGAAAATCTA
This sequence comes from Flavobacterium sp. 3HN19-14, assembly GCF_051373205.1. Classification (NCBI taxonomy): domain Bacteria; kingdom Pseudomonadati; phylum Bacteroidota; class Flavobacteriia; order Flavobacteriales; family Flavobacteriaceae; genus Flavobacterium; species Flavobacterium sp. 3HN19-14. The sequence goes on along the minus strand of NZ_JBPPZT010000001.1, from coordinate 1,166,566 downwards.
TTGCCGATTTTAAAGATGCCGAAAAAACGCGGCTGATCATTGTTTTGGATGACATCCGGAGTTTACACAATATCGGTTCTGTATTCCGCACAGCTGATGCATTTCTGATCGAGAAGATTTATCTCTGCGGCATCACCGCGATTCCACCAAATAAAGAAATCCATAAAAACGGCACTCGGCGCTACAGAAACCGTTGCATGGGAATATAGAAAAACGGTGTTGGAAGCCATCACGGAATTAAAACAAAAACAGGTAAAAGTTTTCGCCGTTGAACAGGTTGAAAATGCAATTTTCCTGCCTGATTTCGAAATCGAAAAACATGAAACTTATGCGCTGGTTTTCGGAAATGAAGTTTTCGGTGTTTCGCAGGAAGCTGTTGCGATGTGCGACGGTTGTATTGAAATTCCGCAGCTCGGAACCAAACATTCGCTCAACATTTCAGTAAGCATGGGCATTGTAGTGTGGGATTTCTTCAAAAAGATAAGGTATTGATGGGTTTTTAAAAAGTTAAAATGATTTGAAAAAATTGCTTTTTCAATATCTTTACGACAATGAAAACCTTTACCCAAAACACTATTGCCGCTTTTTTATTGCTGTTATTATCTTCTGTCACCATTTATGGCAGTCCGGTTTTTCCGGCCTCAAAAGACAAGTCGTTTCCTCCTTCGCATTGTTCTGTAAAACCATTTTTCGACAACCAGCCGCCGGTACTTACAGCCACCGGAAATCAGGTCTTTTGTCCGGGCATTCCGATGAAAATCGTTACCGATATGACCATTACAGATCCTGACGACACTACGATTGATGCCATTTACATACAGATATCTTCAGGTTATGAAAGCAATCAGGATTTATTGTCATTAACCGGAAGTCATCCCACAATTACAGCCAGTTGGAATCTCGCTGCAGGTAAGCTTACACTCAAAAGCCCAACAAATATTCCAGTTTTATATACCGATTTTATTGCTGCCATCAAAGATGTTGTTTATTCCAACAGCGCCGCAATACCGGAAGGCGGTTCGCGAAATTTTTCCATAAGTGTAGGGCAGGCCAATTATCTTCCTTCGACACAGCACTATTATCAATACGTTCCCAATTTGGGAATCACCTGGACGCAGGCGAGAGACCTTGCCGCAGCAAGCACCTATTATGGATTGCAAGGCTATCTCGCAACAATTTTAGCAGCCGATGAAGCGCAATTGTCCGGCGAACAGGCAGCCGGAGCAGGCTGGATTGGTGGCAGCGATGCCGAGACCGAAGGCGTCTGGAAATGGGTTACCGGCCCTGAAGCCGGAACGATTTTCTGGAACGGCGGCATCAACGGCAGTTCTCCAAATTTTTCTTTTTGGAACAGCGGCGAACCTAACAATGCCGGCGATGAGGATTATGCACACGTTACCGCACCCGGAGTGGGGATTCCAGGATCGTGGAATGATTTATCCAACACCGGCGACTCAACCGGAAATTATCAACCGAAAGGCTATATTGTTGAATATGGCGGGCTTCCGGGTGACCCGACGTTAAATATTTCGACAAGTACTACCATTACGATTCCATCCATAACGGCAAGCCTGGGCAAACGCGTTGTGCGCCGGGAACTGTAGAATTAGGCGCTACTTCAACAAGCACCATTAATTGGTATGACAGTCCGACGGGGGAAATCTTGTAGGAACAGGAGCCACTTTTACAACGCCTTTTCTTAATACTACTACTTCTTTTTATGCTGATGCATATCCACTTGGTTGTACGACAGGCACAAGAACCGAGGTTATTGCGACTATTATTCAAAGACCGATTGTCAATTTTACACAACCAGCACCTATTTGTGAAGGCACGGCAACTATCTCTGCAACTATTGACGTAGGAACTATTGAGTGGTATGATGCGGTTACAGGTGGGCAAATTGTAGGCACCGGCACAAATTTCGTTACCCCTTCCCTAACCGAAACTACAACTTTTTATTTACAGGGATCAAACTCCGGATGCACTACTGTTTCAAGGATTCCGGTGACAATTACCGTTTATAAAAGACCAATTGTAACCGATGAAACACTGACTAAATGTGAGGGCAGTAATATTACTTTAAACGCTGGCATCGACAATGTAACGTATTTTTGGCCGGCTACAGGCGAAACATCAAAACAAATTACGGTTTTAAACCCCGGCACATATACCGTTGAAGTTACAAGTCCGGCGCCCGAAAGTTGCTCAAGCACCAAAACTTTCACCGTTACCGATGTAGATGTCCCTGTGATAAGTGAAATACAAATTTCGGGAGCACACATCACGATTCTCACCTCCAATACAGGAAATTTTGAATACTCGATTGACGGTGTTAACTATCAATCGTCAAATGAATTTATGGTTGATAATGCCGGTGCTTATACCGCTTATGTGCGTCAAGCTGATTTTTGCGGCGCAGATCAAAAGGATTTTATGATTTATTTAATCCCGACATTCTTTACGCCGAATGGAGATGGCTACAATGAAACCTGGACGATTCGCGGCATCATCAATTATCCGAAAGCACACGTTGCTATTTTTGATCGTTTCGGGAAATTACTTTGTGAAATCAGCAAGCACAACCTGAACTGGAATGGCACTTATAACGGACATCCATTGCCTTCGTCAGATTATTGGTTCGTCTTTAAATTGGATGATACGTCGCCAGAAATCCGTGGACATTTCAGTTTAATTCGATAATTTATTGCATTTTATCGCGGATTTGGTCCAAAATATAAACATAATCTTCCTGCTTTTTCACAAAATCCTTATCCGAAACATCAATCACCAAAACATTGAGGCCTGTCTGTGATTTGATATAATCCAAATATCCGCGATTGATTTTATCGAGATATTCCGCCGGAATTTCCTGCTCATAACTGCGGCCGCGGCGCTTGATATTCTGCAATAGCCTTTCGGTATTCTGATAAAGGTAAATGTACAAATCCGGTTTCGGCATTTCCTTGTAGATGATTTCAAAAAGCTTACGGTACAATCGGTATTCATCATCCGTCAGCGTAACTTTCGCAAAAATAAGTGACTTAAAAATATGGTAATCGGCCACGACAAAATCCTTAAAAAGATCAAATTGCGCCAAATCATCAGACAATTGCTGGTAACGATCTGCAAGGAAAGACATTTCTAATGGAAACGCATAACGCGATTGGTCTTTGTAAAATTTTGGCAAAAACGGATTATCTGCAAATCTTTCGAAAATACTTTTTGCATTGAAATCGTCAGCTATTTTCGTGGCGAGTGTTGTTTTTCCGGCGCCAATATTCCCTTCAATTGCGATATAGTTGAATTGTTCCAAAGGCAGACTGGCCAATGGTGATTTCAGTTGCCGCAACAATTTACAATTGCTTTTGTCAGCGCTTTCGCGGATTAGTTCACTGATACTTTTTTTCGAATGCGGATGAATGAAATCAGGTTTTACATCTTTCAAAGGAACCAGCACAAAAAGCCGGTGCTCCATCTGCGAATGTGGAATTTGCAAGTTCGAAGTCTTCACGGAAGTGCCATCAAAATCAATAATATCGATATCAATTACACGCGCTTCATAACCTGATTGCGCGGCCCTGACGCGGCCGAGACTTTTTTCTATTTTGAGAATTTCGGATAAAATCTTCGCAGGCGTCTTGTGTGTATGCAACAAAACCGCGCAATTGTAAAAGCGTCACTTTCAAATCCCCACGAAGGCGTTTCGTAAATTCCGGATATTTTAACGACCGTACCAACCTGCCTGTGAAGCCAATCGATTGCCTTTTCTATGGCGGCCGACCTGTCGCCCTGATTGCTTCCGATTGATAAAATTACCTGATGCTGCATTTTACAAATTAAGCAAAAGAATTTCAGAATAGCCCTATATTTGCGCCAGCTGTTGATAAATTTATCGGGCTTGATTTCAGGCGTTGAATTGTAACAAATTAGCCTACAATAAGACTCATACATAAAAAATAAACTATGAAATTTTTAGGAAATGTTTTAGCGACTATCGTCGGATTATTCATATTCTTCATGCTCTTTTTTGGCGGATTCGTATTGATCAGCGCGATTTTCAGCAGCGGCGATTCAAGCAGTAAAGTCGTTGTAAAAGACAATTCGGTAATCGAATTCGACATGAAAAAGATCACCAATGATTACGGCGGAAAATATTCAGATCCGTGGGTGACACTATTCTCTGAAGGCAACAACATTGGCGTTTCAGACGTGCTTACTGCAATCAAGGAAGCCAAGACAGACGACAAAATCAAAGGGATTTCAATACTCAACAACAGCTCATCTATAGGAATGGCACAGGCAACCGAGCTTCGTGCTGCACTCGCAGATTTTAAAAAATCGGGCAAATTTATAGTGGCTTATGCCGATATGTATTCCCAGAAAGAATATTATATGGCTTCTGTAGCCGATACAATTTACCTGAATCCGGTCGGAGAAATGGAATTCAAAGGGCTGTCGACAGAATTAATGTTCTTCAAGGATTTACAAGACAAATCAGGCGTAAAAATGGAAATCATCCGCCACGGAAAATACAAAAGTGCCGTCGAGCCTTTCCTTGAAAATAAAATGAGCGACGCCAATCGCGAACAGGTTTCGGCGTTGTTGAATTCGGTGTGGAATTCTGTCCTGAACGACATTTCAAAAAGCCGCAACATTCCGGTTGCCAAACTCAACGAAATTGCAAACGGACTTTTAGCCAGAACGCCCGAAATGGCAAAATCGCAACACCTGATTGACAAAATCGCTTACGAAGACGAATACCACGCCGCCATCAAAAAAGCACTGAAAGTCGACAAAGACGATGATTATACTTTTGTTTCCATTTCCGATTATGCCCAAAAAGTTGCCAATTCGCCCAAAAGTGCCGGCACTTCCAACAGGATTGCAGTGATTTATGCACAGGGCGAAATTAAAAGCGGCGAAGGCGATGTGAGTTATATTGGCGAAGGTTCGATGCGACGTTCGCTCAAAGAAGCGCGTGAAGACGACGATGTAAAAGCGATTGTCTTACGTATCGATAGTCCGGGTGGCAGTGCCCTCACTTCAGATTTGATCTGGAGAGAAATCGAATTGACGAAAAAAGTCAAGCCCGTTGTGGTTTCAATGGGAAATCTCGCAGCTTCGGGCGGCTATTATATCGCTTGTAATGCCAATCAAATTTTCGCCGAAGAAAACACAATTACCGGATCGATTGGTGTATTTGGTATGTTGCCGAATTTCACCGAACTAAGCCATAAAATCGGCATCAATACTGAAGTCGTGAGCACTAATGAAAATGCGGCAGCATATAGTCCGTTTCGCCCGTTAGATCCGAAAGTGCGCGCCGTTGTTCAGGAAAGTGTTGAACACATTTACGGTACTTTTGTCACTCGCGTTGCAACCGGAAGAAAAATGACTTTCGAGCAGGTCGATGCTATTGGGCAAGGCCGCGTATGGTCAGGCTCTGAAGCGATTAAAATCGGACTGGTTGATAAAATCGGAAATATGGATGATGCGTTGAAAGCCGCTGCAAAATTGGCGAAAATCGACAAATATAAAACCGTCAATTTTCCTGAATATGAGAAAACACTTGGTGAAATGTTTGGCGGATTTCCATTCGCGCAATCAAAAGCAAGCTTGATTAAAGAAGAAATTGGCGCAGAAAATTTTGAAGTTTGGGAAAAACTCAAAAAAATGACCACTGCTGAAAAAGGCGTTCAAGCCAGAATGGACTGTGAGATTTTTATAAAATAGTCAAATATAACCAACGATTTAAAAAAGTTATTTTTAAGCCAACTTACCACATTATTTGTGCAAGTTGGCTTTCAATTTGTAAATTAGCGGCTACAAAAATCCTTAATTATGTTCAAGAAGATTTTAAAATCGAACCGGCATTGTTTTATTGGTGCTGATTATCGCTTTGGCGGCAACTCCGTATTTGTTCAAAGACCAGATAAAAGCCAAGATTGCTGCGGCCATCAATGAGAATGTTGATGCAAAAGTGAGTTTTGCTGATGCCGATTTGAGTCTTTTCAAAAGCTTTCCTCAAGCAAATGTGACCGTTGAAAAACTCGTGATCATCAACAAAGCGCCGTTTGAAGGCGATACGTTGGTTTCGATTGGCGAAGTGAATTTACAGATGTCGATTAAGGAATTATTCAAAGGAAAAGACGAACAGATGAGCATCGATTCGTTTTCGACAAAAGACGGACTCGTTAATATCATCTTCAATAAAGACGGCGTCGGTAATTTTGACATCGCCATAAAAGACAAGGATGAAAAGAAAGACGATGGCAAAAGTGACCCGCTTTCGCTGAAAGTAAAGGCATATAAAATCGAGAATTATACGATTCGTTACTTCGATGAAAAGTCGAAAATGAAAGCCCGGATCGATAGCCTGAACCACAACGGAACCGGGAATTTTCAAGCTTCAAAACTCGATCTGACGACCAAAACCACGGCCAATGTTTCGCTTGACATGGACAAAGTCAATTACTTAAATAATGTAAAATTGAATCTTGATGCGGTAATGGCACTTGACCTTGACAAGCAAATTTACACTTTCAAAAAGAACACTTTGCTGATTAACAAATTGCCATTGAAATTTGACGGTTCATTGCAAATGCTTGAAAACGGACAGCAGTTCGACCTGACTTTCCAGACGCCGACTTCGAGTTTCCAGAATTTTCTGGGTTTGATTCCGTCTGCCTATTCCGGAAGTCTTGAAAATGTAAAAACGACCGGAGCGTTTACCGTGAACGGATTTGCAAAAGGTATTTATTCTGATACGACTGTTCCGAAATTCAACATTGCGATTGCGTCGAATAATGCGTCGTTCCAATATCCGAACTTACCGAAATCAGTGCAGAATATTGTCATCGATACCAAAATCATCAACGATTCCGGCATTTTGAACGACACTTATGTGAATCTTGATAAATTGTCTTTCAGGATTGACCAGGATGTTTTTGATGCAAAAGCGAATATCAAAAACATTACTGTAAATCCTTTGGTGGATGCGGCTTTGAAAGGAACTGTGAATTTGGCCAATCTTTCAAAAGCCTACCCGATTAAATTAGAGAAACCGCTTTCGGGGATTTTAAATGCCGATGTGAAAACGAATTTTGATATGAAATCGGTGGAGACAAGTCAATATCAAAATATAAAAAACGAAGGGAATATTACACTTTCGAACTTCAGATATGTAGATGATAAAGGAAAAGCGCTCAACATCAGCACGGCGAAAGTAGCGTTTAATCCAAGCCGCGTGAATTTACAACAATTCAGCGCTTCTACGGGAAAAACCGATTTGAATGTTACGGGAACTTTGGATAATTTCTACGGATTTATGTTCAAAAGCAGGAACTGAAAGGAAATTTTAATCTACAGTCGAACCAGTTTGCGGTTGCTGATTTTATGAGTGAAGAAGAACCTGCGAAGGCAAAAACCGCGACGAAAACTACTGCCAATAAAGAAGCGATTAAAGTGCCGTCATTTTTGGATTGTACACTTTCAGCGAAAATCAATACGGTTTTATACGACGATTTAACGCTCAAAGATGTGACTGGAAAAGTCGTCATCAAAGACCAGAAAGTGACTTTGGAAAATATTAAAACTTCGATTTTCGGCGGACAAATTGGTGCCAACGGTTCGGTTTCGACAAAAGCAAAAACGCCGGTTTTCGATATGAAACTCGATTTGAAGCAAGTGGATATTCAGCAGACATTTACGCAGTTAGACATGATGAAAAGTATCGCGCCAATTGCCGGTGTCGTGAACGGGAAACTGAATTCCACCATCAAATTAAACGGAAATCTCGATGCGAAAGAAATGACGCCGGATTTAAAATCACTTAACGGCGATTTGTTCGGGCAGTTGCTTTCGACAACAGTTAATGCCAGCAATTCTGATTTATTGACGGCTTTGACGAGCAACCTGAAATTCATCGACCTCAAAAAAATGAACCTGAACGACCTAAAAGCGCAATTGGCGTTTAAGGACGGAAAAGTAACCGTAAAACCTTTCGACATCAAATATCAGGATATTAAGGTGAATGTTGGCGGTTCGCACAGTTTTGACCAGACGATGAATTATAATGTAAAACTGGATGTTCCGGCAAAATACTTAGGAACGGAAGCCAACGCGCTAATTGCGAAATTATCGCCTTCGGATGCAGCAAAACTTGACAACATTCCTATTAACGCCGTGCTTACCGGAAATTTCAAAAACCCTAAAGTCACTACCGATTTGAAAGCGGCAACGACAACTTTGGTCAACAATCTGGTAAAACAACAAAAGGACAAACTGATCAAGCAAGGCACTTCTGCACTTGGCAATCTGATTAACGGCAATACTAAAAAAGATACCACAAAAACGGCAACTCCGGCCACACAGAATACAAAAGAGGAAGTGAAAACCAAAGCTACTGACCTGATTAACGGGCTTTTCAGCAAAAAGAAGAAAAAGGAAGAAACTAAGAAAGAATAATCTGAAACAAAAAAACCGGCTGATATTGCCGGTTTTTTTATTATTTATTTTCTGTTATGCATTGATGGCTTCGACTTTTATGCTTTCGTCTTTGAGCATGTCTTTGAGCATATTTTCGATTCCGTTTTTGAGCGTAAATGTTGACGAAGGGCATCCGCTGCAGGCGCCTTGCAGGATTACTTTTACGCGTTTGTCATCTTCGTCGTAAGAATCAAAAGGATATTTCCGCCGTCGGCAGCGACCGCAGGTTTTACATATTCTTCGAGGATATTGATGATTTGCTGTGACGTGACATCGAGATTATCGAAATTTTCAATTTTTTGTTTTTCGAAGGTAGGGTTTTCGGCGGCCAGATTGTTATCAATTACGGTCTCTTCCGTTTTCGATGAATTCTTTGATAAAAGTGCGCAGCTCGAGCGTAATTTCAGACCATTCATTTACTGCATATTTAGTTACGGAAACGTAGTTCTCGTCTATAAAAACTTCCTTCACGTAAGGAAATTTGAAAAGTTCTTTGGCTAACGGAGAAGCTGCGGTTTCGTCGATATTCTTGAATTCCATTCCGACTTTCGTAAGCATCGTGTTGACAACGAATTTCAACACGGCAGGATTCGGGGTCGTTTCGCCGTAAACGGTTGCCGGCTGCTTTTTGTCCAGGGTTTTGGGCTTTCGTCTTCGATTTTGATGATGGTTCCGCCTTTGTTGACGAATTCGTCGATTTGTTCTGCGACCGCTTCTTTGACATCGTCCCATTCGACAATATTATATCTTTCGATTGCGATGAAATTGCCTGAAATGAAGACCGTTTTGACAAATGGAAGATAGAATAATTGTTGGGCTAAAGGCGACTTTGCCGCCTCATCAATATTCTTGAATTCATGGCTTGAATTTTTTACGATAAAGTCAGGAAATTCGAATTTTAATATGGCTGGATTTTGCGTTTCCTTTATTATAACATTTTTCATGAAAATTGTATTTTTTTGCAAATTTAACAACAAAATTTTCGATGAATATTTACATTTGGATTTTTAATATATAAATTAACAAATTATTTGTTTTTTCTCAGATTTTACACATAATAACCAAACATATACACAAACCCATACTATGAAAAGAGCTTTACTATTAATTACTTTTCTTCTGACGGCGTTTAGCGGATTTGCACAGGCAGATTTGCTCGTTACTGTTACCGACAATAAAACAATTTATGCTCCGGGAACAGACGTTGTTTATACAATTACGGTTTTGAATTACGGCCAAATGTCTCCAACGGCGTGCGTGTCACTGCTCCAAAGCCTGCTGGGATTTTGACCGATTTTTTCTGGGAAGGCAGTAATAATTCTGCCGGCGCTACAGACCTCAACGATTTGATTCGCAAGCTCATTCCGGGAGAGATGGTTACTTATACGGTTACCATTGAGGTTCCGGTGACTTTTACAGGGAATTTAGTATTTAAAGCTAGTGCGGTGAGCGAAGGAATGCCTGCCATTGTCGGTCCACCGCCAGTCGCGGCGTTGCCGGCTGTTAGTGATCCGCATCCTGCTTCTAACACGAATGTCACCGATACCGATATTCCTGCGAATGCCGATATAAGCGTTGTCAATACAGATTTTTCGACTGTTTATACTCTGGGCAGACCTTCTGTTTATCTGATCACAGTAAAAAACAGCGGCCCTACTGATGCGCTGAACGTCGCCGTTAAGAATGCCATTCCAGCCGGTATAAATCCATCTGATTTTTCATGGGTTGGCAGTAACGGTACTTCCGGAAGTAATATTGCAGTAGATGATTTTATTCAATTGCTGCATGCTGATGAGACCATTACTTATACCGTCACCGTTAACGTGCCTGCTGATTACGGCGGATATCTTGTGAACACTAGTTATCTGTATGCGACTAGTCCAGACCAACCCCTGCTGATCAGACCAGCACTGATATTGATGTACAGGCTTTTGGTGCTGATATCGTTGTGGTGACCACAGATGATAACGATTCTTATTTTCCCGGACAGCTTAAAACATATCATGTAACTGTAACTAATATGGGGTCGGATACTGCAACACAGGTTCATGTGACTGGAGAAATCCCGGCAGGTGTCAATTCGGTTACGTGGCTGGGAAACAGTACAGGCGGTAATGGACGGTATCAATAATACGATTGCGAGTATTCCTGCGGGTGGCTCGGTAATATATACAATTAATTTTACTGTACCATCTGATTTCACAGGTAACCTAATCGTAAGTGCTAATGCACTTGCAGAACAGGCAGACCCGAATCAGGAATGCACACTTTGCACCGACACTGATTATCCCGGAGCCGATCTGGTCGTAGTGAATACCAATAACCAGACAAAATATACTCCGGGGCAAACCACAACTTATACAGTGACGGTAACCAACAACGGTTCGAAACCCGGCACAGAATGTCGTTGTTACCAACGCAATACCGAATGGAATTACAGCTTTTAGCTGGTATGGAAGCAACGGAAGCAATGGTTCGGGAGGTGCTTTGCAGGACACACTTCCAACACTTGCCGTTGGAGAAACTGTGACATACACCATTACGTTAGATGTCCCAAGTGGTTTTACGGGCAGCTTTGACGAATTCGACTTATATTACTTCCGATACAAAGGATCCTGCTCCGGACTGTTTGCAATGTACAGATGTTGATGCACAGCCTTCGGCAGAAATCCAGGTTACTAATACCGATGGTCAAACCAATTATAACGTAGGTTCAGTTAATGTAAGAACCTATACCGTTACGGTAACCAACAATGGTCAGTGATGCGGCGGTCAATATTGTTGTAACGAATCCAATTCCGAGTGGTGCTACGCAATTTTCCTGGTCGGGTTCAAACGGTTCAGGTAACAACTTTGCTTTAAATAACACTATTCCTTCGCTGGCTGCAGGTGCTTCGGTGACTTATACGATAACGCTTCAGATACCTGCTGCTTTTACGGGGAATTTCACTTCTACCGCTTCGGTCCAGATTCAGGGTTATACCGCTGATACCAATCTGACTAATAATACCGCTGCCGATACAGACGTTCCGGTTGTCCCGAATGCTGCCAATCTGGTTGTCACCAATACAAATGGTCAGGATGTTTATACGCCGGGAACCACAGTACCTTATATAGTAACCGTTACCAATAACGGGCCTGCAGTTGCTACGAATGTAATTGTTACCAATCCGGCTCCGACAGGAACTACTATTGTATCATGGAATGGCAATTCTGCTTCCGGAAGCGGCAACATGAGCAATACGATTGCATCGTTGGCTGTGGGAGCATCTGTTACTTATACTATTCAGGTAAGTATTCCGGCAGGATATACAGGAAACCTTACAGATCAGGCGAATGCTACCAGCACAGTTCCCGATCCTGATCCGACATGCCCAATGTGCACAGACATTGATGTAAGTGCCTCACCACAGTCAGATGTCAGCATAGCGATTACCGATAACAAAACGAATTATGATTTGGGAGGCGTTTCCGTTTATACGGTTACCGTTCATAATAACGGGCCGCAAGCGGCAACTGCAATCCACGTTCAATCGGCGATTCCGGCCGGGATAACTGCTTTTTCATGGACAGGAAATGCTGCAAGCGGAACCAATTCGGCATTAGACAATACAATTGCTACGCTTGCCAATGGCGCTACAGTTACTTATACTATTACGTTGACCGTTCCAACAGCCTATAATGCAAGTGCATCGGTGGCGGTGCAGGCTGGAATAACCGGCACCACTTCTACTGATCCGGCAGCACCTAACAATACTGCTACAGATACTGATGCCCCGAAACAGACCGACATCAGCATTACCAACGTGGCCAGCCAGCCGACACCTCCAAAAGGCGGCACAGTAACTTTTACCGTAACTGTAACCAATAACGGCCCTGAAAATGCAACTTTAATTAATTTCAATAATCCTGTTCCCGCAGGAATCACGTCAATGACATGGTCAGCCAGTAATGGGATTTCAGGCTCCGGCGCAATCAATGCAACGATTCCGCTGCTGGCAGTTGGCGCAACGCTTGTTTATACCATTACCGTAACAATTCCTGCAAACTATACCGGCACTTTATCAGATGTTGCCACAGTAAATGCGGCTATAGACAGCACACAACCGACAACAGCTACAGCTACGGTTACACCGTCAAATGCTTCGGATATTTCGGTTACTGTTTCGGATGGCACAACGACTTACCTTCCGGGACAAACAAAAATATATACCATTACGGTTTCAAATACAGGTTCAGCGGCTACGACGAATGTATCGGTTCAGACAATCCTGCCTGAAGGCATTCCGGCGGCAAATTATACCTGGAACGGCAATTCGGCTTCAGGCAGCGGTGCTTTTACAAATACGATTGCTACTATCCCGGCAGGTGGCTCAGTAAGTTATACTGTAAATGTTGTTGTCCCTAATACTTATAATATCGATGAAAATCTGGTTCATATTGTTACCATCAATTCTGCTGCGAATGACCCAACTCCGAACGACCATACCGTTCAGGATATCGATACGCCAAATGTTTTTGCTGATCTTGTTGTAAAAAAATCGGATAACCAGACCACCTATGAGCAATCGCGCCGTGTAGATGATAAGCCTGGTGATGCGGTTGATCCGGTATTGGTAAACGAATACCTGACTTATACGATAGTAGTGACTAACTATCTGTTCGGCAACGTCTAATAATATTGAAGTTTACGATCCGATTCCGGTAAATCCGAATATTACCAACTCACAAATCCAGATTTCAGATGTGCAATGGACGAGCAGCACAGGGCTTTCCGGCACTGGTGATTTATACGATGTTATCCCTTCGCTTGCTGTAGGGGAATCTATGAGCTATACCGTCAGGGTGCATGTTCCGGAAAATTATAACATTGGGGCTACTGTTGGCAACATGACAAATAACGTATCCGTAACGAGCGATACTGCGGATCCGCAACTTTCTAATAATTTCAGTACTGATGTGGATACACCTTCAAATCCATTTTTGTATATCAGCAATGACCCGGTATTGTATGCCCCTGATTTTACGCAATCAACCCTTGCAAGGGGATTTGTTGAAGACGTACTGGTTCGTTCCCATTGTGCGGAAGTTTCGAATTTTAAGATGAATGGAAGTCCGGCAAATGAGAAATCCAGTTATGGCATAGCCTATTTTAACAGGGCAGGATCGGATTTTCCAATTGAGGACGGTATCGTTCTTACCTCTGGTCCTGTTGCTTCAGTTGGAGGCCCAAATAATGTCAGCAATCCTATCGGTAATGGTGGTAATGATTGGGCTTCTGATGATATCGGCGATTTGACTTCGTCAACTTTATCACCGCCCGCCGGTATTACCGCGGCACTCCACAACCCTGTTTACTTAAAATTTAATTTTGTTCCTACTTCCCCTAATTTAAGCTTCAATTTTATTTTTGCGGCTGAAGAATATAGTTATAACCAAGGTTATGAATGTGTATTTGCTGATGTGTTTGCGTTTATCCTGAAAGACTTAGATGTACCAGGTTCGCCTCCTGTTAATCTTGCGGTACTTCCAAACACCACTACCCCTGTAAAAGTTACCACTACGCATTATAGTACAGTTCAGTGTCCGGCTGCAGTAGCGCCGCAGTTTTTTGGAAAATACAATTTGGTAACGCCTTACGGTGCAAATCCTGAAGCAAGTGCTGCCATTGCGCTTAACGGGCAAACTAAAAATCTTACTGCGAAAGCAACACTTATTCCGGGTCATCAATATTCAATTCAGTTGATTATTGCCAACTCGCAGGATACTGCGTTCAACTCAGCCGTATTTATTGAAGGCGGCAGTTTTAATTTCTCAAATGAAATTACAGGTCCGGGTAACCAGACCAATTTCGGGGCAAGTAAAGCAATATGTTACGGAGAATCATTGCACCTTACCTATGGAAGTGCTCCGCTTCCGGGCGCAACATATTCCTGGAAAAGGAACGAAATCCGCATTCCTAATGAAACCAGTTACGAAATTGATGTTGCTGAGCCGGGTATTTATAGTGTTGTCGCAGAGTTTAGCGCCAACTGCAGGGTTACAGATGATATTACTGTTAATTTTAGAGCCAAATTACCGCTGTCGGATCCAAAACCGCTTAGAAAATGTACTGTTGGCGGGCCATATACATTTGACCTCGACCAGACCAATGACATCCTGAACGGAGCCAATCCGACGCTTTACGAAATCCACTATTACGAAAATGAGCAGGATGCTAAAGATTATGCGAGCAACGATTTAGAATCGCTCGGAACCCTGCATAATTTTGTTGTAACAGGCGATATAACCACGACGCCAAAGACGATATATGTAAGGATCGATGATTTAGGCCCTTATGGCTGTGTCGAAATCAGGCCCTTTACATTAAGCGCATTTGTGTCAGAAGGAACGATTGCCTATCCGGCAGGGCCTTATTGTATAAATGGAGGCATCCTACAGGCGCAACCATCTGCTAACCTCACACCAGGCGGTCACTATATCGCAACGCCCGCTGGTTTGAGCATTGACCCGCTTACAGGAGCAGTCGATTTGGATCATAGTGCATTAGGCATTTATAATATTGTATATACCATCCCTGCGGGAGATTGTCCACAGTTCGATAGTAATATATTATCGTTTGAAGTGGAACCATGTATCAGCTGTACAGTTACTGCCGGCGGGCCTGCTTCGGTTTGTTTCGGAAGTGCCATCAATCTTACCGCCCAATCAAACAATGCTGCAGCAACTTATTCATGGGTTGGGTCTGACGGATTTGTTTCCAATCAGCAAAATCCTACCGTGACACCATTGCCTGCAGCCGGAACTTATACTTATACGGTAACCTCAACAGTTGGCGGAATCGATTGTGCGACTGCAACAGTGACGGTTGTTGTTGTTGATATTCCAACGGCAGCATTCGTGTCGAATTCGGCAACTATCTGTACCAATTCATCAACCAATATTGTAGTTGAAGGAACACTTGGCGCTGAATTGACTTATAAAATAGGCAGCGATCCCGACCAAACCATTGTGCTTTCGACGGTCTCTTCTCCGGGATTAGGCACGGCATCAATTCCGACCGGAAATCTTTCGAGCGCAACAACCTATACTCTGGTAAGCGTTAGTACCCTGACAACTCCGCCTTGTATCTATACATTTACACCACAGCCATCAATTACAATTTCTGTAGGATTACCGGATGCTACGGTCTCAGCCGTTAATCCTGTGGTTTGCGAGCAGGCTTGCGCCGATTTCATTATTACCGGTACGCCTGGCGCAAATGTTGATTATACTGATGGTACGACAACGGGCATGGTAGTCTTAGATGCAGCTTCAGGTACAGCAACGGTGAGTTATTGTAATCTTGCCGCTAATAAAACCATTACGCTGACAAATATCACAAGTAACAGTACGCCATCATGTTCTAAAGTGCTTAATTCTACGGCTACGGTAACGATGAATCCACTGCCTTCGGTTACGACTTTCACAGCAACACCGAATGTTTGCCAGGGAGCTACAGGTACACTTACAATTGTGGGCACGCCAAATTCAGCAGTGACTTATACCGACCAAAACAACACTGTCTATCCGCCTGCGCCTTTAGATGCTACCGGAAATGCAACCGTGCTTACTGGTGCACTTACTGCGGATATGACTTATACGCTTATCGATATTACAAGCCCGGGAACCGTGCCTTGTACTGCGACCACTAATTTGCAGGCGACAATTGCCATTGCGTTATTACCTGTAATCACTACACAACCGCAAGGCACAACAGTTTGTAATGGCCAGGCGGTGACATTCACTGTCGCTGCGACAGGAACTGATATCCATTACCAATGGATGTTAAACGGTGCCACCAACATCGGAACCGATCAGAATACATTTACAATTACAACACCAACCAATGCCGATGCAGGCGATTATACTGTAGTGGTAAGCAATAGTTGCAGTTCCGTTACTTCTAACATCGCCGTATTGTCTGTGAACCAACCAACGGTCATTACACAGGAACCTTTAGACGCAACCGTTTGTGAAGGGCAGTCAATTACGCTTAGCGTAGCCGCAACCGGGGTAGGTTTGTCATACCAATGGTACAAAGGCACTACGCTTCTTGGTACTGAGATCAACTCCGTTTTAAATATTCCTGCAGCAACAGTTGCAGCTGCCGGGCCTTACCATGTTGACGTTATTAATCCGTGTCAGACTGTTTCAAGTGTTACTGCGAATGTTGTGGTAAATCAGTTACCGGTAATTGTTACTAACCCAACAGGCTCAACAATTTGTTCGGGACAACCATTTACATTGAATGTTGCAGCGACCGGAACCGGTCTCACTTATCAATGGTATCAGGGAACTACGCTTATTCCTTTAGCCACAACTGACACTTATACTGTAAATAGTTCACTTGTCAGCGATACCGGCGATTATACTGTTGTTGTCAGCGGTACATGTACGCCTCCGGTAACTTCTGCAATCGCACAAATGATTGTAAACCGAGGCCGTGCTATTGTCACGCAGCCTGTCGGAGATACCGTTTGTGAAGGGCAGCCAATTAGTCTTAGTATTACAGCCACCGGAACAAATCTGAATTACCAATGGTTCTTAAATGGCGACCTTATGCCGGGAGAAACTGCACCAACACTTAACATTCCGGTGGCAGTTTTGGGCGACGCCGGAAATTATAGTGTTGAAATTTCAACCAGCAGTTGTCCTACATTATTATCTTCTGTAGCTGCGGTAGTAGTGAACCAGCTTCCGGTTATTGTTACCGGACAGGTAGCCGCTACAGTATGCGAGGGCGTTACAGTTACACTAACTGTCGACGCTATTGGAACAGGATTATCTTATCAATGGAAAAAAGGAACCGTCAATGTAGGAACCGATAGTGCTACCTATACAATTGCTCCTGCAACACCAGCCGACACAGCCTTATACAGTGTTGTCGTAAGTGGCATTTGCGCGCCGCCTGTGACTTCAGTCCCTGTACAGGTAACCGTCGATGCGGCACCTGTAATTACTTTACAGCCAGTCGGATTGACAAGATGTGCAGGAGAAACCATTACCCTAACAGTAGCTGCAACAGGTTCAAACCTTGCGTACCAATGGTTAAAAGGCGGACAGCCAGTTCCGGGAGCCAATTCCGATACCTTTACCATAGGAACAACAGTAACAGGAGATTCTGGAACATATACCTGTATGGTCAGCAACAGCAACAGTACTTGTCCGCCGGTTGTATCAGATCCTGCAGAAGTTATCATCAATGTTGCTCCGGCTATAGCTACACAACCGGTATCAAGAATTGTATGTCTTGGCGACCGTGTAGACTTTTCAGTTAACGCTACAGGCAATAATTTAGCTTATCAGTGGTTATATAATGGTGTACCAATCACAGCTGATGGAAATACTAATAGTTATACAATACAAACTACCACTTTGAACAATAGCGGAAATTATAGTGTAATCGTAAGCCAGTCCGTCTTGTCCTTCGGCAATATCGTCGGTGGCAATACTTATTGTAAATCCGTTACCGGAGGCCACAATTACGAATGGTCTGGAACCAGTTATCTGCGGTGGTAGTGCAGCCGATGTCATCTTCACCGGTACGCCAAATGCTGTGGTTACCTACACTGTTAATGGCGGCGAAGATCGGACAATTATTCTCAGTCCATCCGGAAGTGCTATTTTATCTTCTGGCAATCTTGAAGCATCCGTTACTTATCAGCTTGTAAGTGTTGCCACAAATGATACGCCAGTCTGTTCAAAATCGCTGTTAACTGAACCTAATACTACTGCAACGATAACCGTAAACGTATTGCCGGATACCAAACTTGACCAGGATGGCTTTATTTGTACGGATGCCACAACCGGAGCTACTTTACCGGATTCATCATATATCCTTACTACCGGACTTGATCCCGCAATATTCTCGTTTGAATGGTATCTTGACGATGTATTAATTCCGGTGCCAACCAACCAAGTTACGAAGCAGTTTTGGCAGGTATTTATAAAGTGGTTGTAACCTTCCTTGGGTCGGGATGTACACGTACTGCGACCGCTCCGATTATTACCTCGTCTCCACCGGAGACTGTTACAGCCGAGGTCGATACCGAATGGTTTGCTGAAAATGCAACTATTACAGTAACCGTAACGCCTCCGGGGGTTTATGAATACCGACTTGATGACGGCCCTTGGCAAGAAAGCAATATTTTCACGGGTGTAAGAACATTGAGAAATTTTGATGAGTCGGGTATACATACAGTCTTTGCGAGAGACGTAAAAGCCTGTCGCGAAAGGTTTGATACCGTGCCGATAATCGATTATCCGAAGTATTTTACACCAAACGGAGATGGATTTCATGATTACTGGAATATTTCTACATTAAGTGGTTATCCTAACGCAAAAATTTATATATTTGACCGATTCGGAAAATTGTTGAAACAAATCAGTACAACGAGCCTCGGATGGGATGGAACATTTAATGGCTCGCCAATGTTGGCGGACGATTACTGGTTCGTGGTAAAATATACTGAAAGCGGAATCAATAAAGAATTTAAAGCACATTTTTCATTAAAACGTTAACCCAATGAATTTTAAAAGAGATATTTAGTACTATTATTGTTCATATCACAAATTTCATTAGCACAAGAAGGCATCGCAGTTTATTCAGATTATTTGTCAGATAACTATTATTTGATTCACCCGTCAATGGCAGGAGCTGCTAATTGCGCCAAAATCAGGCTTACTGCTCGTCAGCAGTGGTTTGGGCAGGAAGATGCTCCTAAATTACAGACATTGAGTTTTAACGGAAGAATTGGTGAGCAGTCAGGTGCGGGTATTATACTTTTCAATGATAAAAATGGTTACCACTCTCAAAAAGGAGTTAAGCTTACTTATGCACACCACATTATGTTTTCAAGAAGTGATGTAGATTTGAACCAATTATCTTTCGGTATGAGCGCAGGTCTGGTACAGGCGCAACTTGACGAGACGCAATTTCCTGATTACGATCCTGTAATTGGCGGTATCATCCAGAAAGATTCTTATTTCAACGTCGACATCGGTGCTTCTTATAACTACCTTGAGTTTTACACCCATTTGACCGTTAAAAATGCGCTGGCAAGTAAAAGAAGCCTGTATTCAGATATCGAATCTGACAACCTTAGAAAATTATTATTGAGTGCCGGTTATGTTTTCGGCGATAGCGAAAGACTACAATGGGAGCCATCATTCTTGTTTCAGTTGGTAGATGAAACTAAAGAAAAAACAATCGATCTTAACGTTAAGGCTTACAAAGATTTTAATTTCGGTAAACTTTGGGGCGGACTTTCATACAGAAGAAGTTTTGACGCTGCACAATACGAAACCAACGGAAGCGTTTCAAGCCAAAGATTGCAATATATCACCCCTATCGTTGGTGTGAATTTCAAAGTATTCATGGTTTCTTACACATATTCCCACCTCATTGGCGACGTAAAATTTGATCAGGGCGGTTTCCACCAGTTGACATTAGGGGTTAACCTGTTCTGCAAAAGAGAGAAATACGATTGTAATTGTCCTGCAATCAATTAATTTTAAAGTTGATATTAATTCAGTCCCGATAGTTTTTATCGGGACTTCTTTTTAAAAGCTATGCTGATAAAATCTGTAAATGGTAAATCACCGCAAATTCCCGAAGATTGCTATGTTGCCGAAAATGCCACCATCATTGGCGATGTAACTTTTGGAGCTTCCTGCAGCGTCTGGTTCAATGCCGTCATTCGCGGCGATGTGCATTACATTAAAATTGGCGACAAAGTCAATATTCAGGATGGCGCCATCATTCATTGTACCTATCAAAAACACCCTACTGAAATCGGCAATAATGTTTCCATCGGCCATAACGCTATCGTGCATGGGTGTACCGTAAAAGACAATGTTCTGATTGGAATGGGCGCAATTGTAATGGACAATTGCGTGATTGAAAGCAACTCCATCATCGCTGCCGGCGCCGTTGTCACACAAAACACTGTGGTGGAATCAGGTTCATTTACGCTGGCGTCCCCGCCAAAAAGGTGAAAGACATCAACCAATCTGATTTTGCAGGAGAAATCGGCCGTATTTCGAATAATTATGTGATGTATTCAGGCTGGTTGAAGGAAGAATTATAGTCCTAAAAATCCATTTCCGAAACCGGATATTGATTCCCGACGATGCCGGAAAGTACTTTGGGATCAGCATTCGTATAAAAAACCTGCATACTTTTTTTGCAGCATTAAACGCATCATTTGCTTTCAAGACATTCTGCGTCTGACGTGCTACTGCATCGCCTGAATCAATAATCTTAATATGCGGCGGCAGTATTTTTTTATCTGCGGAATCAGGTATGGATAATGGCTGCAGCCCAAAACTAAATAATCGATATTGGCTTCAATCATTGGTTGAAGGTAGGCATGCAACAATTTATCCATTTCAGGCGAATTGATATCGCCATTTTCAATCAGCTCAACCAATCCGTGGCCAACCTGTTCAATGATGTGGGTATCCTGATAAAATTCCACAGCTTTGTTGAAAAGCTCGCTGCTGAGCGTTCCTTTTGTCGCCAAGATGCCTATCGTTTGTGTATTCGAATGAATTGCTGCGGGTTTTATGGCCGGTTCAATTCCGATAAAAGGAACGTCGTATTTTGCCCTTAATTCCTTAATCGCATTTGTGGTTGCTGTATTGCAGGCGACGACAATGATTTTGGCATTCATTTCGAGCAGCAACTCTGTATTTTTCATGCTGAGCGCAATGATAGCGTCTTTTGATTTTTGCCCGTAAGGTGCATTTTTGCTGTCTGCTAAATAAATGGTGTTTTCCTGTGGCATCAGCTGGTGAATTTCCTTCCAGATAGAAGTGCCACCAATGCCCGAATCGAAAAGCCCTATTGGATTGTTATTCATAAAACAAAAGTAAAAAAAAACTGTCCATAGTAGTGGACAGTTTTTGATATTATGATTGGTTTTTTTATTAGAAACCCAATTCCTTTTTAACGTCTGTAGTCAAATCCGACCATCAGCAAGCAATAAACCTGCAGCATTGAATACATATTGGTATCCTTTTGCTTTTCCAACTTTCTGGATAGCAGCTTTTACTTTTTCTTCGATTGGCTTCATCAAATCGCTTTCTTTAGCAGAAAGTTCTTTTGGGCTGTTTCCCTGAAGTCGCCGATTCTTTTTTCCATATCCTGGACTTCTTTCGAACGCTCTTCGTTGATTTTGTCTGTAATTCCGGGAGCTGTTGCCTCATCAGAATATTTTTTCAACTTCACCTGGTATTCTGACACCATGGTTTTGAAATCAGCGTCGTAAGTTTCGCTTAATTTTTGCAATTGTTTCTGAGCATCCATATATGCCGGCATCTTTGTCATTAATTCACTAACGTCGATGTGTGCTGATTTTGCCTGCGCATTAGCCATTTGGGAAGCGCCTAGAACAAGAACAGCCGCAATTAGTAAAGTTTTCAATTGTTTCATCATTTTTAGATATTAAGTAAGTAATTATTTTTGTTTTTAATCGTTTTTGTTTTCTTTATTATCGTCGGTGGTGGTTGATTTTGATTTGTCGGCTTTCGCTTGTTTAGCGGCTTCGCGATCGGCGGCGGCTTTCGCCTTTTTCTCTTCCAAAGCTTTTTTGCGTTCTTCTATTTTTTTGTTTCTTTCTTCAATAGCCGCTTTTTTGACAGCATCGCGGTCAGCGGCAGCTGTTGAATCTTTTACTTTTTTCGCTTCTTTTGCCTCTTCCGTTACAACAGATTTATCAGTAGTTTTTCCTTCTTCAGTTTTAGCAGTTCCACTTTTGGCCGCTGTAGTTCCTCCTTCTGCAGGAGTTGCGGTCGTTTTACCGGCTTTTTCGTCAAGTTTCTGCTGGCGTTTTGCAGCAGCATCGGCTTTCTTTTGTTCGGCAGCAGCTTTCTGTCGGCTACCAGTTTTTCACGGGCAGCTTTCTTTTCGTCAAGTTTTTTCTGTCTTTCAGACAGGCTTCCGTTTTCATCCTGAACATCTTCGCGGTATTCTTTGGCTTCTTCTTCTTTAAGTTCTTTTTTACTCAACTGGCCTCTTTTCGATGATCTGTTTAAAACCCTGATTACCTGATCGCTGATATCGAATCTTTTTGCTGAAAACAACATTGTAAGGTCTGATGATTTATCAAAAACGAAATCATATTTTTTAGCTTCGGCAATATCCTGTACGGCTGTAAAAACCTGATCCTGAACTGGTTTTGTCAGAACAGCTTTCTGTATATTCAGCTCGCCTGTCGGGCCAAATTTCTTTTGTTGAAAGTCAGACAATTCGGTTTCCTGAAATTGTATTTCTTCCTCTCTTTCCTCAATGAGTTCTTTGGTAAGCAAAACCCTTTCGGTCTTAAGCGATTCTTTAAGCCTGGTTATTTCATTTTTTTTGGTTTCTGCATCCTGTTTCCATTTTTGTGCTTTGAGCTCCAATTGGTTTTTGGCTTCGAGGTAATCAGGCACATTCTGTAGAATGTACTCCATATCGATGTAACCAATTCTTACGCCTCTTCCGGACTGAGCCTGCACTGTAAATGTTACAGCAATCAATAAAACCAGTAATAAAAAATGTTTTCTCATAACTTAAAATTGTATTAGAAAATATCGTGCCAAATTTAGAACTGCTGTCCGATGATAAAGTGGGTCTCCCATCCGTTAGGCCTGCCCGAGTTCGAACCCGGAACAGCGTCAAACCCGTGACCAAAGTCGATTCCCAATAAACCAAAGGCGGGCATGAACACCCTGATTCCAAATCCAGCCGATCGCTGCAATACAAACGGATTATATTGCTTAAAATTGCTGTAACCTGCTCCTGCTTCGAAAAAAGTTAACGCATAAATTGACGCTGATTGTGCCAAAGTTATCGGATATCTTAATTCAAGCGAGAATTTATTATAAATAGTCGCACCATCCTGCGATTGTTTTTTAGTCACCGGATCAGTATTAATTGGTGTCAGCGACTGGTTCGGATAACCTCTCAACTGTATGGTTTCCCTACCGTCAAGCGCAAAATTCGCCAGTCCGTCTCCGCCTAAATAAAATCTTTCAAACGGAACATCACCTCTTTCCCTGTTATAATTTCCGAGGAAACCAAATTCAGCCAAAGAGCGCAATACGAATTTACCATAAATTTTTGTATACCAATCAGCTTTGAATTTAATTTTATAATATTCGAGCCATTTGAATTTTTGCTGGTCAACTTTCGACTGGTCTGCAGCAGCTTTTGTGTAGTCATTACCAGGCACGCTTTGATAGGCAAGATTCCCCGGCGCGAGCTGTACGTAATCTGTAGTCTTTATAACGGTGCCGTCAGTATTTGGATTTACCGTATAACCTTGCTTGATCGCTTCCGCGTAGGTAAGCTTGTAACTTTCCTGCTTTTCGAGGTCGCTGTAATCAACGCCATTCCACAACGAGTAAGGCGGTGTAAATTTCGCAGAGACACTGAATTCAGAGCCATAAGTCGGGAAAATAAGATTGTTACCTTTATTATTTCTTTTCAATTCCACTGTGTAAGCAAGGTTTCTCGATGCACCATCACCAAACTTAAACAAACCTGTGTTGTAATTGTTCAAATCGTAATACTGGAAGCTCAATGCCTGTGAAAAGTAGAAATCGTTATCCGGTTCTCTTAACCTTTTTGACAATCCTACAGAAAGGGAGATGATATTAAAGCTTCGGCTCTTATCAACATTATTATAGCCTTGATTCAGGTATTGCTTACTGTAAGATAACGAAGTATTGAAACGCACCGGCTTTTTTCCTCCAAACCAAGGCTCAGAAAACGAAAGGCTGTAAGTCTGGAAATAACTGCTTCCCTGAAGGCGAAGTGCCACTTGCTGCCCGTCGCCCATAGGAAGCGGCTTGTAAGCCTCCTTATTGAAAATGTTGCGCATCGAGAAGTTGTTGAACGAAAGCCCAAGCGTTCCGATGAAACCGCCGCCGCCATAACCTCCCTGGAGTTCAATCTGGCTGGATCCTTTTTCTGTCAATTCATATTCGATATCAACTGTTCCTGCAGCTGCATCCGGGTTTTTGAAGTTTGGCTTGATGGTTTCCGGATCAAAGAATCCTAAAGTTCCAAGCTCACGAATCGTTCTAACCACAGCATCCTTACTATAAGTATTGCCCGGCTTTGTTCTTAATTCGCGATAGATTACCTTGTCGTTGGTCTTATCATTTCCAACTACAGAAATTTTATTGAATTTCGCAATCGGCCTTTCCATGATCCTGATTTCAAAATCGATGGTGTCATTGGCAGTACGCGTTTCTACAGCATTGATTTGCGAAAACAGGTAGCCGCTATTTTGGTAAAGGTTCGTAATATCGTCTGCATCGGGATCTTTGCTATCGGCGATTCTTTTCTCGAGCAATACACCATTGTAAACATCGCCTTTCTTGATACCTAACATCCTGTTCAACCCCTGGTCTGTATAAACGGTGTTCCCGAGAAACTTGATATTTCCAAAATAATATTTGTGGCCTTCCTCGAGTTTGATGTGGATGGCAAGTTTATTTCTCTCCTTATTATAGATGACAGAATCAGTGATGATACGCGCATCGCGATAACCTTTTGACTTGTATTTGTCGATGACGCTTACCAAATCTTCATCATACTTTTCACGGATGAATTTCGATGCTTTGAAAACACGCAGGAAATTGATCTGCTTCGTATTTTTCATTGCCTGGCGCAGCTTCTTGTCAGAAAGTTTGTCATTGCCGTCGAAGACAATTTCGCTGATTTTGACTTTGTTGCCTTTGTCGATATTGATCAGCATTTTCACATTATTGCCAGAAGTTGTATCCGGAATGGTAGTAATTACGGCTTTCGTCTTAAAAAAACCGTCTTTTTTGTATTTGTTTTCGATGTAATTACGCGTCGTGGTGATCAGGTTTTCATTGACGATTTTTCCGGTTGTAAGACCGTTGTCCTTTATTAACGCTTCGGCTTTTGATTTTCTTACGCCATTAATTTTTACATCGCTTAATTTCGGAAGTTCCTTCATTGCGATTTCAAGGTAGATGCTGTCACCTTCAATCCTGTCTACATAAAAATCGATGTCGCTGAAGAGGCCGAGTTTTCCTAATTTCTTAATGGCATTGCTGATTTCTTCGCCAGGAACGATAATACTTTGTCCTTTTTCCAGTCCGGCAAAAGTGGTGATGGCCTGTTGGTTGTAAGTGAGTTTTCCGGTAACTTTTACATCGGCTAAAATATAAGGCTGGCCCTGATCAAAAGCAATTCTTTCTTGTGCTTTTACTTGAGAAATACTTCCAAAAATGATTATTGTGAAGAGTAATTGTATGCTTTTATTTAACACTAAGAAATTATTTAATTTGTTCACTTGTTTTTCCGAATCTGCGTTCTCTTTTCTGATAACTAATGATAGCCTCATATAAATGTTGTTCTGTAAAATCAGGCCATAATACATCGGTAAAATAAAGTTCTGCATAAGCGATCTGCCACAACAGGAAATTACTGATTCTATGCTCGCCACTGGTTCGTATTAGTAAATCTACATCCGGTAAATTTTGCGTGTAAAGATGCTGATTAATAATTGATTCGTCAATAGCGTCAATTGAAATTATATTATTTTTAACTTTACTACTTATGTTTTTTATTGCCGATATCAGCTCTTCCCTTGAACCGTAGCTTAATGCGATGGTAAGGGTCATTCTGGTATTGTCTTTTGTTTTGTTAATGGCTTCTAAAAGTTCTTTTTTTACCTTCGCCGGAAGCATCTCAAAATTGCCGATTGTGTTCAGACGGATGTTATTTTCGTGAAGCGTTTTGAACTCATTTTTGAGCGAATTGATGAGGAGTTTCATCAAAGTGTCGACTTCGAGTTTCGGGCGGTTCCAGTTTTCTGTGGAAAAAGCGTATAGGGTAAGATTTTCAACGCCAAGCCTCGCGCAGGTTTCAACAGCGGCGCGTACCGCTTTTGAACCATTTTCATGACCAAGAGCACGAATCATTCCGCGTTTTTTTAGCCCAACGGCCATTCCCGTCCATAATAATGGCAAGGTGTTTCGGAAGATTGTCTGTGTTAATGGTCTCTAATAAGCTCATAAAATTTTTAATCCTGACAATAACAAGGCGAATTTCCGAAGGTATACGTTAACGTAAACCCGCTGAAAACATACCAATCCTTGTTAGTAGTGTTACCGAATTTTAATCCGGGGTATTTATCCTGACTCGGACTGCTTCCGTCCAGATCGTCTTCAAATGTATATCTTGCGCCGACTTCAAATCCTAAAACCAGGTGCGGCGTAATGTTTGATTTCACGCCAACCGCCATCGGAATATTCATCGAATTGTTCCGCCCGCGTCTTCAGTCTTGCCATTTCGCACGTACTTCGAATCATACATGAAATAACTCAATCCACCATATATATAAGGTGTAACTTGCCTGTCAAGCTCATGCAAATCGAAATCAAAAAAGTTGAATTCGAGTCCCAAAGATAATTCTTTTACGGTATTCTGAAATTCATAACCGCGTTGCTCGCAGCCAGGAGAATCAGAATCTTTGTCCTGCCCGATCAGCCTTCCGACGGTAAACGATGCCCTCCACGAATGGCGCGGGCTCCGGTTCCATTTATAAAGAATACCCACCGCCGGAGCGTTAGGGTAAACATAGTTGGTTCTTCCTACATCACCAATGAAATTAGCGCCTCCGGCAAAAACACCGATTTCATGGATTTGCGAATGCATCAGCGAAACCATAAAAAAGCATAAAAATGTCGTTAAAATTCTATTCATTGGTTTTAAAATAGCGTGCAAATATAACAAATATGACTACCAATCAGCACTGAAAAAAGGAAATCTGTCTATAATTTAGACCAATTGCCCGTTTTCACTGACCAGCGAATTTTGAATTCGATAAAAATTAAACGAAAAGCCGCGCGGATTGTTATAAATGGAAAGTTAAAAAAGACAAGTTAAGACCGCTGCGCTGTTAGAAGCAAGACCGCTGCGCTGCAAGATGAAAGATATTGCGATACTTGTTTGAAGATTAAAGCGAATGTTCCGTTGACCGGAAATAGCTGTCAGATGATTGTTTTTTGTCGTTTGAAGGATGAAACTGAATGTCAGATAACCATTCCGGATTGTCCGAAAATCATTCCTGATATTCCGAAGACCATCCCGATAAGTCCGAAGACCGTTCCGGGTCGTCCGAAGACCATTCCGAGCGGTTTTTCGCGGCTTCCCAATGGTTTTGCTATTAATAGACTAAAAAATAAAATCGCAGATCAGCCTTTTTAGTCTTTCAGCGAAGCGGTCTTGACTCTAACAGCGCAGCGGTCTCCAACTGGTCTAATTCCTCTTATCTTCTCCCCAAAGTAATTTATTGCGGAGCGTTTTCAGGAAAGTCTCATCGGTAATTTCAACCATGTTAATCTTGAATGGCGTCTTTTTAATCGTAAGCACCGATTCATTTGTAATCGAAGTAATTCGAGAGTCAAGTGAAACCAAATATTGCTCCTCCCTTCCGGTAACTTTAAGCCTGATTTCCGTATCATCCGGAATTACCAATGGCCTCGCATTGAGATTATGCGGTGCAATTGGCGTAATCACCAAACTCTGGACTTCCGGCGTCAAAATCGGCCCGCCGCAACTCATCGAATAACCGGTAGAACCCGTCGGCGTTGAAATGATCAGTCCGTCTGCCCAATAAGAATTCAGGAATTCGTCGTTGAGATACGTATCGATTGTAATCATCGAAGTCGTGTCTTTCCGGCTTACCGAAATTTCATTCATCGCAAAATTGATGTCTTCGATTCCGGGATTATCAGGCGTAATGTCAAGGCTTAACAGCGAACGCGATGAGATTTTGTATTTTTTATCGACAGCCATCTGCAGAAATTCTGCGATATTTTCTTTTGTACGGAAGCCAGAAATCCCAATCTTCCGGCATTAATCCCTAAAATCGGGATTTCGAAATTGCGCACCAAAGTCGCCGCACGCAAAATCGTTCCGTCGCCGCCGATGCTGATGAGCATATCGAAACTGCTGTCGAGTTCTTTATAGGAAGAAAAAGTATTGTAGTCTTTTTTAACGAGCTGTTTCTCGTAAAGCATTTTCAGGAAATCAGCCTCAATCACCATTTCAACATGATTATCGTTGAAGAAAACAAAAATATCCCGGATAATCGGTTCGGTGCTGTTTTGGTAATATTGTCCGTAAATGGCTACTTTCATAATTTGAAAATTAGATAATTAGATAATTAGATAATTTATAGATTGTGCGCACATTATCTAATTTTCTAATTGACACATTATCTCATTATATATTAAGGTATTTATCGAGATAATCCGAACGCTCTTTCAAATCATTCAAATAAATATCTTCCTGATGTTCGGAGATGATTTCATATTCATATCGCCTGAAAGTCTGAATAATTTCGTTCATGCTGCCCAAAGCGATTTTAACCGTCACCTGAATTGTATCAACTTCGGAATTCGAAACGAAAGCGCCCAGAACTTTCCCGTTATTGCTTTCTACGATTTGAATAATTTGTCCCATCGAATAATCGACGACATTTTTTTCAACGATGATGATACCGCCCTGTTCTTTTAAAAACGGCGTTTCATTAAAGAATTTGATGATATCAGAAATTTCATAATAACCAACATATTTATTCTCTTCGTCCAGAACCGGAATCACATCAGAATGATTTCTCGCAAAAACTTCGAGCACATCCATCCAGATCATGTTTTTCCGCGCAAAAAATCCTTCTAAAGTATAGCGATAGTGTGATAAGGTTTTATCAGAGTCAAAGGCTTCAACGTCTTCTGCGGCAATACTTCCTATATAAATTCCGTCTTCGATCACGGGAAAATGCGAAAAATTATTGTCTGCAAAAAAATCCTGAACCTCAGCAATATTTTCGCTGGCATCCAACGGTCTGAAATCGGCGTTGATGTAATCTGTAATCATAGTCATAAAAATCCGGCTCATAAGTGATGCAAAATAATCAAATTTTAGCACAAAACACCTTGTTTAACTTTGTATTTTTGTAAGGCATTGGCTCAAAAGCCGTACAAATAGTATTCCAATGACAAAATTAAGCGTAAATATCAATAAAATCGCCACACTCAGGAACGCCCGTGGCGGCAATGTCCCTGATTTATTGAAAGTCGCCAAAGACATCCAGCAGTTTGGCGCGCAAGGCATCACGATCCATCCGCGGCCTGATGAGCGCCATATCCGTTACCAGGATGCTCGCGATTTAAAATCGGTTGTTTATACAGAATACAACATCGAAGGAAATCCCGAGAAAAGTTTCGTCGATTTGGTTTTGGAAGTCAGGCCGACGCAAGTGACACTTGTTCCTGACGCCGTTGATGCCATTACGTCAGATGCCGGTTGGGATACTGTTAAGCACAAAGATTTTCTGACGGAAATTACGCAGGAATTCCATCGCAACGACATTCGGGTTTCAATTTTTGTCGATCCGGTAAAGGCGATGGTCGAAGGTGCAAAAGCGACCGGAACCGACCGGATTGAATTGTATACTGAAGCGTTTGCACACCAATACGGTTTAGGAAATAAAGATGGAGTTCAACCTTACACGGAAGCTGCGATTCTGGCGAGCGAATTGGAATTGGGCATCAACGCCGGGCACGATTTAAGTCTTGACAACATCCGATTTTTCAAACAGAACATCCCAGATTTACTCGAAGTGTCGATTGGACATGCCCTGATTTCCGAAGCGATTTCCCTGGGACTGGATAATGTCGTGAATATGTATCTGAATAAATTAAGGTAATCTCAATACTCAATATGCTCTACTCAAAAATAGAAGGAACCGGAAAACCGCTCCTCATCCTACACGGCTATCTCGGCATGTCCGACAACTGGAAAACGCTTTCAGGCCAGTACGCTGAACAAGGTTTCGAAGTGCACGCGCTTGATTTGCGCAACCACGGCCGCAGCCTGCATTCTGACATTTTCACTTACGAAGTAATGGTTGAAGATTTAATTCAATATTGCGAAAGCCATAAACTCGAAGCCATCGATATTATCGGGCATTCGATGGGTGGAAAAGTCGCGATGTTTTTCGCTACTTCACATCCTGAAAAAGTTGAAAAACTGATTGTTGCCGACATCGCGCCGAGGTATTATCATCCGCACCATCAGGATATTATGGCAGCTTTGAACGCCGTTGATTTCTCCCAAAAACCATCAAGAGCAGCAGTTGAAACGCTGATGTCAGAACACATTCAAGATTTCGGGACGCGGCAGTTTTTGATGAAAAGTTTGTATTGGAAGGAACCGGGGCAACTTGATTTTCGATTCAACCTGAAGGTTTTCAATGAACAAATTGATAACATTGGCAAGGCGCTTCCTGAAAATGCGATTTTCGAAAAACCGACTTTATTTCTTAAAGGCGAGAAATCCAACTACATTTCCGAAAAAGATGAAGCCGATATAAAACATCATTTCCCCGATTCAAAAATTGAAATTATCGCGAACGCAGGACATTGGCTGCACGCCGAAAATCCGACGGCTTTTTTTGATAAAACTATCGCTTTTTTAAAGTAAATTTATTGTATGAAATTCATCATCAAAGTTATCCTTACCGGACTTTTCATCGCTGTATTGTCAAACTTCATGAAAGGTATTCACGTTCCGGGATTATTAGCGTCAATCGTTGTCGCGCTGGTTTTAGCGGTACTTAACGCGGTCGTTAAACCAATCCTGATTTTACTGACTTTGCCGGTTACAATCGTTACATTAGGTCTTTTCCTGCTCGTCATCAACGCTGCAATGGTGCTTTTGTGCGCAGAAATTGTGGATGGATTTAAAGTCGATTCGTTTTGGTACGCACTGCTGTTCAGCATTCTCGTTTCGCTTTTTCAATCTTTGGTTTTCGGAACTTCGGTTGAAAAAAGGCAGAACAGAAATTAATCCACTCCACTTTTACATTGTGCCTTCGCGGTAAAAAAGCTTGCCAGACTTGCAAAAAAGTTATAATTTTGCCACCCAATTTTAGTACGTAAAAAGATGAACATCACAAGAAATAATACAGATGCCTTAAACGCGGTAATCACAATAGAGCTCAATAAAGCCGACTTCGCTCCGAAAGTTGAAAAATTATTAAAAAACTACCAGAAAACTGCGACAATTGCAGGTTTCAGAAAAGGCGGCGTGCCAATGGCAATGATCCGCAAGCAATACGGCAAAGCCATTTTGCTCGAAGAAGTGAACAAAGTTTTACAGGAAAACCTCAACAGATATTTGCAACAGGAAAGGCTTGACATTCTTGGAAATCCGCTGCCGAAAGCAGACGAGAATTTCGACTGGGACGCCGACGATTATAAATTTGAATTCGATTTGGGATTGACGCCAACTTTCGACATCAACCTTGACGACATCAAAAACGTAACAAAATACAAAATCATTGCTGACGACCAAATGTTGGACGATCAGGTCATGAGAATCCGCAAACAATACGGGAAATTAATCCCGAAAGATACCGTTGAAGCAGGAGACGATATCGCCGGAATTTTCAACAATGAAGAAAAAGGCATCAACAATCCAGCAACAATTACGTTGGATATTTTCAAAAATAAAGCTGCCGCTGATGCTTTCCTAGGTAAAAAAGTGGGCGATGTAGTAACATTGAATACAAAAGGGCTTTTCCCTGACGACCACCAATTGATGGATTATCTAAAAGTAGGTCACGACGACGTTCACGGACTCGACATCGACGTAAATTTCACCATCGAAGAAATCAATACGACAGAACCTGCAGAACTAAACCAAGAGTTGTTTGACAAACTTTTCGGCGAAGGAAATGTTTCTTCCGTAGAAGATATCAAAGCGAAAATCAAGGAAGACGCCGAGAAACAATTCGAAGTGCAGGCCAATCAGAAATTCCTGAATGACGTGACAGAATCACTTTTGAAAAATACTAAATTCGAATTACCTTCTGCGTTCTTAAAAAGATGGATCCAGACCGTTGGCGAAAATCCGCTGACGCCGGAACAGGCTGAAGTTGAATTCGAAAGGTCAGAAAACGGTCTGCGTTACCAATTGATTGAAGGAAAAGTCATGACACAGAACAATCTTCAAATTACTTTTGAGGATTTAAAAGCTTATACTGCCGAAGTCATCAAAAAACAAATGGCGCAGTTCGGGCAAATGAACCCGACAGAAGCTGATGTTGAAGGCATCGTGGCGCGTGTGCTTTCTAACCAGGAAGAAGTAAAAAGATTGTCAGACCAGGTGATGAGCGAAAAAATGCTGGGCCTTTACAAAGAGAAAGTAAATTCAAACGAAAAAGTGGTGACGTACAACGAGTTTGTGGCCGCTTCATACGGAGAATAATCTGATAAAAATGATTATATTTGAGCGTCAGAATGTCATTCTGGCGCTTTTTATCGTTTAAATGGTTTTGGAATAAATTTTGTTGCCGATGCAATGTCAGTCCAACCTTTGACGTTTAATTTTAATCTATAACAAAAACTACTTATGAATTACGGTAAGGAATTTAAAAAATTTGCTACAAAACACCAGGGCGTCAATGCCATGTATTTTGATAAAATCGTAGGCGCGATGACGCCGACCAATATGACGCCTTATATTATCGAAGAAAGACAGCTCAATGTTTCGCAATTGGACGTTTTTTCCCGTTTGATGATGGACAGGATCATCTTCCTCGGAACAGGAATCGACGACCAGATCGCGAACATCGTTCAGGCACAGCTTTTATTTTTGGAAAGCGCCGATGCGTCAAAAGACATCCAGATTTACATCAATTCTCCGGGCGGAAGCGTTTACGCAGGACTCGGAATTTACGACACTATGCAATACATCAAACCTGATGTAGCCACTATCTGTACCGGAATGGCAGCTTCAATGGGTGCTGTACTATTGTGTGCCGGTGCCGCCGGAAAACGTTCGGCATTGCCACATTCACGCGTAATGATCCACCAGCCGTCGGGAGGCGCACAAGGTGTTGCCACGGATATGGAAATCAACTTACGCGAAATGCTGAAACTGAAAGAAGAATTATACCACATCATCGCCAACCATTCAGGGCAGAGTTTTGATAAAGTCCATAAAGACAGCGAACGCGACTACTGGATGAAAGCCGACGAGGCGAAAGAATATGGCATGATTGATGAAGTGTTGAGAAGAAATTAAAAAAGTGATCAGTGTTCGGTGTTCAGTATTCAGACTGATCACTGAACACCGACCACTGATTACTAGAAAAATATGGCAAAAGAAGTATTAGAGTGTTCATTCTGCGGGAGGAAAAAGCCAGAAACCAATTTATTGATTGCGGGTATTAACGCGCATATTTGTGACCGTTGCATAGAGCAGGCGCACGGCATCGTGATGGAAGAATTGAAATCGGCCGGAAGCGCGAAGCTTGTCGGCGATTTGGTTCTGAAAAAACCTAAGGAAATCCGCGCATTTCTGGACCAATATGTTATCGGACAGGACCAGACCAAAAAAGTAATGTCTGTCGCCGTTTACAATCACTACAAAAGGCTGATGCAGCAGCAACTCGATGACGAAGTCGAAATCGAGAAGAGCAACATCATCATGGTAGGGCAAACCGGAACCGGAAAGACATTGGTCGCGAAAACCATCGCCAAAATGCTCGACGTTCCGTTGGCAATTGTCGATGCAACGGTACTGACTGAAGCCGGTTATGTCGGTGAAGACGTTGAATCAATTTTGACGCGTCTATTACAAGCTGCCGATTACGACGTCACCAAAGCCGAACGTGGCATCGTATTCATTGACGAAATTGACAAGATTGCCAGAAAAAGCGACAATCCATCAATCACGCGCGATGTTTCGGGTGAAGGCGTACAACAGGCTTTATTGAAATTACTCGAAGGAACGGTCGTGAATGTTCCGCCAAAAGGTGGACGAAAACATCCGGACCAAAAATTCGTTGAAGTCAATACACAGAACATTTTGTTCATTGCCGGCGGCGCATTCGACGGTGTCGAAAGGATTATTTCCAAAAGACTAAACCGTCAGGCAGTAGGTTACAGCACTTCTAAAAATGCCGACAACATCGACAAAGACAATTTATTGCAATACATAATCCCGAAAGACATCAAGGATTTCGGATTAATTCCTGAGATCATCGGCCGTTTGCCGGTCTTGACACATATGGATCCTTTGGATAAGGAAACCTTGCGCGCCATCCTTACACAACCGAAAAATGCGCTCGTAAAACAATATCAAAAGTTATTTTTAATGGATGATGTAGAATTTACAATCACCAACGAAGCACTCGATTTTATCGTCGATAAAGCAATGGAATACAAACTCGGCGCCCGCGGATTGCGTTCTTTATGCGAGGCGATTCTGACCGATGCAATGTACGATTTGCCAAGTTCCGACGAAAAAATCCTCGAAATTGACATGGATTATGCGAAGGAAACTTTGAATAAAAATTTATTGAAGCGTTTGGAGATAGCTTCTTGAGAGACAAGACCGCTGCGCTGTTAGAAACAAGACCGCTTCGCTGCAAGACAGAAAGAAGATTAGATATATTGACCGCAAATTTGCTGAAAAGGCGAATTTGCGGTTTTCTTTTTTACTCCTCGAACTAATAAAACCATTGGGAACCCGCATAAACCGCTCGGAATGGTCTTCGGACGGCTCGGAACGGTCTTCGGAATGATCGGAACACACTTCGGAGACTCAGAAATGAACTTCGGACAATCCGCAACAATCATTTGACTTCCAATTTCGACCTTCAGACAATAACAAATCATCTTCAGACAAGTATTTCAGGTCTACGGAATATTCTCTTCAATCTTCGGAGTGCTATCCGCAGCTTACTAAAATCTTTTTTCTTGCAGCGAAGCGGTCTTGTGTCTTTCATCTTTCAGCGAAGCGGTCTCAAATCAAACAAAAAACCCGTTCCAAAGCAACAGAACGGGCCTTTCAACCTAACTAAACAAATTGTAATCTTTATTTTAATCCGCCGCCGCCCTGGTTGACTTTGTCGGTATTGATATTCGTTTCTTCTTTTTCCAATTTTAAGTTCCCGAAATTGTAAGTGAGTGAAATCCGGAAAGTCCGGCTGTCCTGTTTTTCGTAAAATCGGGTGTCGAGATTTTTTCCTGCAATTAGCGCGTGCACTTCATTCTGGTTGAAAACATCAAAACAATGCAATCCGATTTTGAGGTTTTTGTTCAGGAAATCTTTGTTGAATGAGATGTCAAATTGCTGTATCGGCTTTTCGATGTGGTAAATTTCCCAATTCCCTTTTGGCAGGTAAAAATAATTCATCGTATTGGTAATGTTCCAAGGTAAAAGCAACTGCGCCTGCGCTGCATAATTGAAATTTCCCTTCGTAGAATATTTGAAATCAAAACCATCGATGTTGTTTTTTGCATAATTGATATTGATGAAAATATAATTCATCTTGTCAATCGTATTCACCCTTCTCATGAATTCCTCTTTTCCCTTAAAGAAATAATCAAGCGGAATCGGGAAATTGGCAAATGCACTGAAAGTACTGATTTTGTCGAAAGATTTAGAAGTCTGGTTGGCTACCAATTCGCCGTCCTTAGCACTGAAAACGAACATGCTTTTGTCTTTTGCGACAGTATAATTCGCGCCAATCTGAACATAATTGAAAGCTGACATTTTCAACTCATAATTATCGAAATAAACTGGTTTCAGAGCAATATCGCCTTCAGAAGTGTTGTATTTATCGAAGGCATTGCTGTTGTTCGGGTCGATTTGGTTATAGCCCGGTTGTGCAATTTTCTTAGAAAACGAACCGATGAAATTGATGTCTTTCGTCGCTTCATACATCACATTCACACTTGGAAAAAAGTTATTGTTGACGTATTTTATTTTGTCGGTTAATGTACTCGAAGCCCTTTCGACATCATAATTTTCATAACGCAAACCTGCGGTAAAATTGAACTTTTTGACTTTCTGCCTGGCTTCTGCATAAAAAGCGAGATTGTTTTCGGTATAATCAAAATTGATTACCGAAGCGTAATTTCCTGAGCCAAAAATCCCGCTGTTGTTGCTGTTGATGTTGTATTTTCCTAAATCATTCACTTTCGTGATGTTGTATTTCCCGCCTGTATTGATTGCAAAACCGATTTTTTCAAACGGAAATGAAAAGTCATATTTCAGATAATAATTCTTCAAATCGAAATTGATGTTGCCATTGTTGTAACTAAAGGCATTGTCTTCAAAAGCAGTCGCTTCATTGATTGGATTTCGCTTAAAAAAATTAGAATAAGCAGTAATGTCAAGCGTTCGGCCAAGTGTGTCGAGTTTGGTTTTGTATTGTAAACTCAACTCATGGACATTGTTTTTATCTTTCGTAATGCCGTTATTTTCGTAATTGATGCCTTCCCCTATTGTCGAAGCTTCCGTAACGCCTCGGTTATTTCCCAAATTCAAATTGTAATTGAAAAGCAAATTCGATTTTTCGGTCAGTTTATAATTCACTCCCGAACGAAAATAGAGATTGCGGAAAGTGTTAACGGTGTAATTGCGCTGCGAAAGTGTTTTCACTGGTGTGAACGATGTGAAATCCTGATCGGTCCCATGTATCTGATCGGTATCGATATAATTATAGCCCAGCATCGTTTGCCAGCTCAGGTTTTTCTCTTTGCCGTTCATCAAAATCTGCGGACTCGGTTTCTGGTATTTATTGAAATTATAGTTGATGTTGAAACTGGCATTCACACCTTTCATCCGCTTCGAAGCCGTGACAATATTGATGATTGAACCGCTGGCATTCGCGTCGAAAGCCGCGCCGGGATTGTAGATCAATTCTACTTTTTCAATGGCTTTTGCCGGAAGACTGGCAAGGTAATTCTGCAGGTCAGTTCCGGTTAATGAACTCGGCGCGCCGTCGATATAAATGATGACATTTTTGCTGTTGAGCGTCAATCCGCCCACCGGTGATGCCACCACGCCCGGAAGCCTTTTGACGGCGTCGAGTGCATTGCCGCTGTTGAGCATCCCATTGTCTTTGACGCTGACAGTTGTTTTATCAGATTCGACTTTGATGTATTGCCGGCGATTGCCGAAAATCTGTATTTCGTTGAGCTGCGTCAGTTTTTGAAGCAATAATACCGGTTCGTAAAACAATCGGATTGGTATCGTTTGCGGTGATCTCAAAGTTGATTTTTTGTTCTTCAAGATTGTTTCCTGAGATGGTAAATTCGTATTGCCCGGGCACTAAATCGTCTTCAAAAGTAAATTTGCAGCCGGTTCCTTTGTAATTTCCAATAAGGTTTTTTTGATTGCTTTGAATGTATTCGAGAACAAAAGTCCGTTCGGTTACATCTGTTTCGCAGCTGACATTTTCAAGATTGGTTTTAACTTCGAGATTAGTCTTTTTTGGCTTCGCCTGATTGTTGAAGCCTGAATTCCTGGGCATGTAACGAAAGCCCAAGACACACCATAAGTGCGGTGATTAATGATTTCATTGTTGATTGATTTTTTTCCGCTGCGCTCCAAAAGTTCGGCACGCCTCGGGTGATTGATGATTGCAAGTAAGACGCACCAAATAAAATAATGTTACAATAAATGTGGGGATTTTTTTTGAAATAAATAAAATACGGGGTTACCCGATAAAATGCATTAACGACATTCGTGAATACGGAATTAAACTTTAACAATTTTTACGGCAAACCCGTAACCGAAATTTTCGTTTTTTTCGTAGGGATGCATGACCCCTTCCCTGAAGGTAAAATACGATTTTTTACGATACGTTGTATTACGGGTTTGCCGTACTTTTTCTTAAATTTTCGCAACAACTTTAAATTGAACTCAGGAAAGTTCATTAAAAATAAAACGCGGATTCACAGATTGAAAAACCTATGAATCCGCGGCCTTTAAAATCCTGTAATTTTTGGAATCAGGATGCGAATTTTTTTATCTTTTTTATTGGAAGCGAAGATTTCATTCCCGGCTTTTCAGTCTTCCCGTAATGATTGGTGCATTTCCAGCCGCTTCTTCCACAGGAAACCAATGTGATTGCCGATGCGAGTAAAGCTAATTTGAGTATCTTTTTCATGGATTTAAATTTTGCTATAATAATTCAAAATCTATGCCATAAATACTGAAAATCTGTAGGTTAAGGAAAATCTGACTAAAGACTAAGCTCCTTTAGTTGCTCCACATAATGCCTTTGATTCGACAATCGTGGAATCTTATGCTGTCCGCCGAGCTTGTCCTGATTTTTTAACCAGTCATAAAAAAGATTTTCACGCGCAACATTGATTACGGGCGCATTTAATGTCATATTATTATAACGTTTGGCTTCGTAGTCAGAATTGAGCGACTGTAGCGTTTCATCCAGAATTTTATTAAAAATTGCCATGTCAGAAGGCGTTTTCCTGAACTCGATAATCCATTCGTGGGCGCCTTTTTCCTTTCCGTTCATAAAAACAGGAGCAACGGTATAATCGATGACTTCGGTTTGGGTGATTTTGCAGGCTTTTGCGATAGCATTGTCGGAGTTTTCGATAATCAATTCTTCGCCAAAAACATTGATATGGTGTTTTGTCCTTCCTGTAACCCTTATCCTGTAAGGATTTAATGATGTAAAACGCACAGTATCGCCAATCTGGTACCGCCATAATCCGGAATTGGTCGTGATGACAATTGCGTAATTTTTATTCAATTCCACATCGGAAAGACGGATGACTTTTTGTTCAGCAGTGCCGTAAGTTTCCATCGGAATGAATTCATAAAAAATCCCGTAATCAAGCATGAGCAGCAAATCATTCGAATCATTTAAATCCTGAATCGCAAAAAATCCTTCCGACGCATTATAAATCTCATAATACTGAAAATCATTTTTCTGCAGGATTTTTTTATACTGTTCCCGATACGGGTCAAAACTTACGCCTCCGTGAAAATAAACTTCAACGTTCGGCCAGATTTCAGAGATGTTGTCACGTCCGGTCTCTTCTAAAATCTTATTCAGCAAAACCATCATCCACGATGGAACGCCGGCAAAACTGGTAACATTTTCGTAACGCGTTTCATTGACAATCGCGCCGAGTTTGGTTTCCCAATCGCTCATCAATGAAACGCGGTTGCTTGGTGTGCTGCTGAATTCGGCCACATCGGCATATTTTCAATCAGAATTGCTGATAAGTCGCCAAAGAAAGTATTATTGTCTTCATACAATTGCTTGCTCCGCCCAGTCGAAGGCTTTTCCCGGTAAACAATTGCGAATCCTCGTTATTATTAAGGTAAAGGCACAGCAAATCTTTCGCTGCTTTGTAATGACAGTTTTCCAGCGCTTCGTAGCTTACCGGAATGAATTTGCTTTTAGAATTGGTTGTTCCGCTAGATTTTGCGAACCATTTTACAGGCGTGTTCCAGAAGATATTTTGTTCGCCTTTGCGCGTTTGCTCGATCAATCCTTCTAAATCT
The DNA here is from genome assembly GCF_051373205.1 of Flavobacterium sp. 3HN19-14. Taxonomy (NCBI): domain Bacteria; kingdom Pseudomonadati; phylum Bacteroidota; class Flavobacteriia; order Flavobacteriales; family Flavobacteriaceae; genus Flavobacterium; species Flavobacterium sp. 3HN19-14. The sequence goes on along the minus strand of NZ_JBPPZT010000001.1, from coordinate 1,126,659 downwards.
TCGTAAGTTGAAACAGGAACCCTTTCGGTAAAAGTCTGGTATGTTTTGACGGAATCAAAATCGTATTTTCTGCCAATCTGCGTGCTTTCCGCGCTTTTGATTAAATTCAGCAGCAATTCCTCCTGCACCTCATTCGGATATTTGAGGAACAATTCAATCTGGTGGATTCGTTTTTTCAATATCCACGAAGCAACGGAATTGATTATTGGTAGCGGCATAGAAATTTCAGATTTTAGATTTCAGATTTTAGAATGACGTAAAACCATATCTTTGCATTGATTCAAATGTAACAAAAAAACAAAGCAATTCAAGGTTTCGTGCGTAAAATCTGAAATCTAAACTCTGAAATCTAAAATGACTTACGAAGGCGTACTCACGAAAATGCAGACCGAATTCGGCAATCCGATCCAATATTATATTGTTTTTGAAAACAGTTTCCTGAATGTAAACCAGTTGCTCGACAAGAAAATCGAGTTCAGTTTTTTGGGATATCAATGCCTGAATTGCTCGAAAAAGAAGAAAATCTACCGCCAGGGACATTGCTATGACTGCTTTTATGCAAGTCCGGAAGTCGGCGACTGGATCATGAAGCCCGAACTCAGCACTGCGCATTTGGGCATTGCCGACCGCGATCTGGAATATGAAACCCGTGTTCAGTTACAGCCGCACATCGTTTACCTGGCATTGTCGAGCGAAGTGAAAGTGGGTGTTACCAGAAAAACACAAATGCCGACGCGCTGGATTGACCAGGGTGCTGAAAAAGCGATTTCGATTGTGGAAGTTCCTAACCGATATCTCGCCGGAATCACCGAAGTCGAACTGAAAAATCATTTTTCAGACAAAACCAACTGGCGCAAAATGCTGACCAACGATATTTTGGTTGACGATTTGCTGCAACACAAAATAAAAGTAGAAAGTTTGTTGCCGGATGAGGTGAAGGAATTTTTTAATCCGGAACACGTTGATGTTTACGAACTCAATTATCCGGTTTTGTTCTATCCGAAGAAAGTCAACAGCCTTAATATTGAAAAGACGCCGGTTTTTGAAGGAAAATTAATTGGAATCAAAGGCCAGTATTTGATTTTTGAAGACGGCACTGTCTTTAATATCCGTAGTTTTGAAGGCTTTATTGTGAAGATAAATGTGTGAGTTATTCACACAACATATTTGTTTATCAGCCACAAATTTCATGAATTCTCACGAATTAATTTGTGCAAATCTGTGTAATTCGTGTTTAACAACCTATTAAATAAATGAATTTACTTTCGCTCGAAACCAGTCCTTACCTGCTCCAACACGCCCAAAATCCCGTGCATTGGAGAGCTTGGAATCCAGAATCACTGGCCGAAGCTGTCGAAAACAACAAGCTCATCATCATCAGTATCGGTTATTCCGCATGCCATTGGTGCCATGTGATGGAACACGAAACTTTCGAAGATGAAGAAGCGGCGGCTGTGATGAATGCCAGTTTCGTCAATATAAAAGTCGATCGCGAAGAACGTCCTGATGTAGATGCCGTTTATATGAAAGCAATTCAAATCATGACCGGTCGCGGCGGCTGGCCGTTGAATATTGTTGCACTTCCTGACGGAAGACCAATTTGGGGCGGCACGTATTTCCGCAAAAACGAATGGATCAATACGCTCGGGCAATTACAGGAATTGTACCAGTCGGCACCGGAAAAGATGATCGATTATGCCGAAAAACTGCATGGCGGTATTGAAAGCCTGAATATCATTGACACAAAAGATTTCAATCCGGAAATGCAATCGCAAATCCTTGAAAATCTTGTGGCAAAATGGACTAAAAGTTTCGATTTAGAATTTGGCGGCATGGCGCGCGCACCGAAATTCATGATGCCGAATAACTATAAATTCCTTTTGCGGTATGCATATCAGAATAATGATTCAGAATTACTTGATTTCGTCAATCTGACACTTACCAAAATGGCTTACGGCGGATTGTTTGACACGGTTGGGGGTGGATTTTCGCGTTATTCTGTCGACATGAAATGGCATGTGCCGCACTTTGAAAAGATGCTGTATGACAACGGGCAATTGGTTTCGTTGTATTCGGATGCTTATAAATTGACTAAAAATCAGCTTTATAAAGAAGTAGTTGAAAAAACGCTGGATTTCATTGAACGTGAGTTGTCCAATGATGAGGGCGGATTTTTCTGCGCGCTCGACGCAGACAGCCTAAACGCAGAAAACCATCTCGAAGAAGGCGCTTTTTACGTCTGGAAAAAAGCAGCATTGCAGCAATTGATTAAAGACGATTTCTCATTATTTTCAGAAGTCTTCAACATCAATGATTTCGGTTATTGGGAAGAAGAAAATTATGTTCTTATTCAAAATCAACCACTTCAAAGCATTGCCGAAAAACACAAAATCACTGCGGAATTACTTCAGCAAAAAAAACGAAACTGGGAGCAATTGTTATTCACCGCAAGGCAAAAGAGAAGTTATCCCAGACTCGATGACAAATGCCTGACGTCGTGGAATGCCATTATGCTCAAAGGCTTCGTGGACGCTTACAGTGCTTTTCAAAATAAAAAATACCTTGAAATTGCGTTGAAGAATGCCAATTTCATCCAGCAAAAATTATGGTCGCCGGAAGGGAATTTATTCCATAATTATAAGAACGGAAAAGCAACGATTAATGGTTATCTGGAGGATTATTGTTTCGTAATTGATGCGTTTATCGCTTTGTATGAAATCACTTTTGATGAAAAATGGCTGCATGCTGCCAAACAATTGACAGATTATTGCTTTGCGCATTTTTACGATGAAAAATCGATGTTCTTTTCATTCACGTCAAATCTGGACGACGCCTTGATTGTAAGGCATTATGAAACTGAGGATAATGTAATTCCCGCCTCAAACTCTGTGATGGCTGATAATCTGGTACGATTGGGATTGTATTTCAATAACTCATTTTACGAAAATACAGTTGAAAAAATGCTGCAGAAAATCATCCCGAATGTCGATTATCCTTCGGCTTTTTCTAATTGGCTGAATGTTTTACTGCACTTTTCACCTCAAAATTGTGAGCTCGCCATTTGCGGTAATGATGCTTTGGATTTCAGCAGAAAATTACAACTGCAATACCATCCGAATGTGATTCTTGCCGGCAATTCAGAAAAATCAGGATTGCCATTTTTGCAAAATCGTTTTAACGAAGACAAAACGCAGTTCTATTTCTGCCAAAACAAGACCTGCCAATTGCCATCGGAAAATTTTGATGAAATCGTTAAAAAAATCAGCGATTTGACTTCTCATCCTTAAAAAACGGTAAAAGCTATTGTTTTTTTAAAAAGCTAATAATCTTCTCTTTACATTTGCGGAACAATTTTTTTACATTGCCATGAAAAATTTTTCCCCAAATCGTTTCAGGACTTCTTTGAGTTTTGCAATATTGTTGCTTCTTACGTTTTCAAACCATAATCTTTCTGCGCAGAATTTCACCAATAGTAATCTTCCGATTGTCATCATCAATACCGATGACGGGGAAGAAATTCGGATGATCCGCGTATTTTCGGCGACATGAAAATCATCTACAAGGGCGAAGGCGTACAAAATTACCTGACCGACCAAAATACACCGGCATTTCTGAATTATAACGGCCGAATCAGCATAGAAATTCGCGGTTCGAGTTCGCAGGCGTTGCCTAAAAAACCATACGGATTGACAACTTTAGAAGCTGACAACAGTACAAATAACAATGTAAGTTTACTCGGAATGCCTGCCGAAAACGACTGGATCCTGAACAGTCTTGCGTTTGACCCTTCGCTGATGCGCGATTACCTTTCGTATAATCTTTCGCGTCAAATCGGCAATTATGCGTCGAGAACTGCTTATTGTGAAGTGGTTATCAATGGTGAATATGTGGGTTTATACGTGCTTCAGGAAAAGATAAAAGCAGATTCTAACCGCGTTGATGTTACTAAAATTACGAATACGCAAAATACAATTCCTTTGGTTACGGGAGGTTATATTACAAAAGCAGATAAAACCACAGGTGGCGACCCGGTGGCGTGGAGCATGCCGTCATATACCGGTTGGGAGACGAATTTTATCCACGATTTGCCGAAGCCGGAGAACGTGACTTCACAGCAGAACTTCTACATACAAAATCAGTTTGCCAAACTCGCCATCACATCGAACACAAATAATGTTTCTTTTACAAATGGTTATCCTTCGATTATCGATGTGCCTACTTTTGTCGATTTCATGATTTCGAATGAATTGGCAAGCAACGCCGATGGATATGAGTTGAGCACCTACTTCCACAAAGACCGCAACGGAAAAATACAAGCCTGACCAATCTGGGATTTCAACCTCACCTATGGCAATGATTTATTTTTATGGGGATATGACCGAAGCCATTACGATGTATGGCAATTCAGCAACGGCGATAATGAAGGCGCGAAATTTTGGACGGATTTGTACAATAATGCCGAATTCAAATGCTACTTGTCTAAAAGATGGCATGATGTCACACAGCCCGGGCAACCGATGAACCTCACTTCGTTGCAAACTTTCATAGATAATACAAAAAATTATATCAGTCTGGCTGCTGCGCGTGAAAATCAAAAATGGGCACGGTTCCGAATATTTCCTCTGAAATTCAAAACCTTAAAACCTGGCTCAGTAACCGGATTAACTGGATGACCAATCAACTGGGGTCGTATTCGGCTTGCAGCAATGTTCCGGTTCCCTCGCTTGTGATTTGCAAAATCAATTACAATCCGGCCACCAATTCGACTTTTACCAACAGCAATGACCAGGAATTTATCGCCATCAAAAATACCGGAAATACGACCGTAAACCTGACCGGCGTTTATTTTCTCGGCACGGGATTCGTTTACCAGTTTCCGGCGAATCAGATGTTGCCTGCCAATACAACCACTTATCTTGCCAGCAAATCGACGGTTTTCCTGAACCGGTATGGTTTTGCTGCCAATGGCGAATTCACGCGCAATATGTCGAATAAAGATCAGGATATGATTTTGGCTGATGGCTTTGGGAATGTTATCGACCATGTTCATTATTACGACAGCACGCCATGGCCAAATGCAGACGGCAACGGGAGTTATCTTCAGCTGACAGATACTGCATTGGACAACAATCTGGCTTCAAGCTGGGTTGCGATGGACAATAATACATTAGGCACAGGTGATTTCGATTTTACAGCAGACGATACTTTACAAATTGCCCCAAATCCGGCGACAGATCTGTTACAGGTAAAAGCAGCAAAAACTATTTCTCAGATTGAAATTTCAGATGTTAACGGAAGAATCATCCGGCATGCTCACGCCCGACTCAAATGCCGTTGACATCAATATCAGCCAGTTTGCTTCGGGAATGTACATGATCAAAGTGACGTCTGAAGCACGCACTTCCGTACGTAAAATCATTGTGCATTAATGACTTACAGATAATTTTCGTAATATTGTAATTCACCAAAACGACACTATCATGGGACTAGGAGATTTTTTCAGGAATTTATTCGGCGGCAAAAAAGACAACCCAACTCAGGTGCCTGTCGGCGTAACTGTTGAAAAAGTAAAAGAAGAAGCTTCATCCGCTATCGAAAAAACAACTGATTTTGCAAAGGAGACTTATGAATCCGTCAAGTCCGAAATGGAAGAATTCGAGGAAACTGTAAAAGAAAAAACCACTGATATCGCCGAAAACGCAAAAGAAAAAGCCGATTTGGCCGAACAAAAACTCGAAGATGCAGCGCGCGATTTAAGGCACAACGCCGACGAAGAATCCGATTAAATTGCGTTAATTTTTAACTTCGCTTTAAAAAAATAAAATCATATAAGCAGTACATTTGCCTTCTGATTCCAAACCCGGAACAGAAGGCTTTTTTAATTATATGTTATGACATTATTTGTTTACCAGATTCCAACTTACGCGGAACAATTTATAAAATCTGTAGTCGATTATTGCCCAAAATTACTTTCGGCATTCCTCATCCTCTTTGTCGGTATTTACGCCATTCGCTTCATCAACAGGCTGATAAAAAAGATCATGGTAAAGCGCAATCTCGACCCGACTTTATCGAAATTCCTCGCCGATATTTTGATTTGGGTGTTGCGCGTGTTGCTTTTTATCTCGTTTATCTCAAAGCTTGGCATTGAAACTTCCTCGTTTGTTGCGATTTTAGGCGCTGCCGGATTGGCTGTCGGATTGTCGCTTCAGGGATCGCTTTCCAATTTTGCCGGCGGTATGCTCATCATCATGTTCAAGCCGTTTCGTGTCGGTGATACGATTGAGGCGCAAGGCGTTATCGGCACTGTTTCTGAAATACAGATTTTTGTCACCAAATTGATTACGGGCAATAACCAGACGATTTTTGTGCCGAACGGGATATTGTCAAACGGCACGATCACCAATTATTCTGTCGCCGGAACACGCCGCGCCGATTTGATTTTTTCTGTGGCTTATGATGCCGATTTGAAAACCGTAAAAAGCATCATTCTTAAAGTTTTAAATGATAATCCGAAAGTGCTTAAAGCGCCTGTTCCTACGGTCGCTGTAGCTGAATTGACTGACAGCTCCGTTAAACTCGCTGTACGTCCGTGGTCGTTGATTGGCGATTTTGGTGATGTTTGTTCGGATACTCTGGAAAATTGCAAGATTGAATTGTATAAAGCAGGGATCGAAATTCAGCCGTTTGTGAAGGAATCGTCGAAGAAATAAACATGCAAAGCTGTCAGAAAATGGCAGGTTTTTTTGTAGAATGTCCTAAAACAAAAAAGCTTCCCATTTCTGGAAAGCTTTTTTTTGTGCGGATAATAGGAGGAGAGCCTATAGTTTCTTAAGATTTATTAAAATTGTTTTATAGTTGCCAATCCCTTTATACATGGTAATTGACAGTTAATTAAATTTCCTGTAATTTTATTACATTAAGTAACATTATTCAAAAAGAGGGTATTTTTTGGGGTAAATGGCTTTCGTATATGATGCAAATTTTGTATTTATGTAAAAAGATTTAAACATGGCAAGCACTACCTTCAGAACAAAGACCGAAAACGACTGGAATAGCCTCTATTACAGATTTAAACAAGGAAAACAATTTGAAGCAGAACTATCAATAGGGGTTCAAGTACCGAAAGGCAGATGGTCACATTCTAAACAGGAGATTTTGGCAACTACGTTAATGGATTTCAAAAAAACTAACGCTCAACTTAAAGAGTTTAATATTTTCATTAATCGGGAATATCAAAATTCAAAATTAGTTGGAGAAATTCTTGCCCCTCGTGCTTGGCTTAAAGAGAAAATAAAAATATTTTTCAATCAGGAAACCTCAAATCCCGATATTGATAAAACAATCTTTCTAAGCAACTTCATTGATGCGTTTATGGAGGAGGCAAAGACAAAACGAACCAAAAAAAATACACCTGTAAAAAGCCGTACTGTTCAGCATTATCAAACTACTTTGAACAAAGTGAAAGATTATGAAATACACATAGGCAAAAGGATTAAATTACTTGATTTAAATTTAAAGTTTCATAATAGATTTATTGAATTTCTTGAATTTGAGCAGCATTTGAATCCTAACACAATTGGGGGCTACGTAGATGATATTAAATTATTCTGTAGCAACGCTGATAAAAAAGAATATCCCGTTTGTAAGGATTTTAAACTTACCGAATTCTACAGCCCCTCAAATGAAACAAGTGATATATATCTCAACGAAACAGACATTAAAAAGATTTTTGAAAAGGATTTTCCACAAGATTATTTAGACAATGCACGAGATTGGTTTATTATTGGACTTTGGACAGGATTAAGAGTTTCAGATTTATTAACCCTTGACAAATCCAACATTGACGGGGAATTTATTTTTCAAACAAATGCAAAGACAGATTACCCAACTATCATTCCAATACATGACCAAGTACAGAGCATTTTAGACAAACGAAAAGGAGATTTTCCTCGTCAGATTTCTGACCAAAAATTTAATATTTATATTAAGGAAGTTTGTAAAATAGCTAAAATATCCGAAGTAGTTTCAGGTTCAAAAGTAGTTCCGATAACCATCGAACGGAATGGAAAAAAGGAAATAATACATCGCAAAAAATTCGGCAAGTATGAGAAACATGAATTAGTTAGTTCGCATAGTTGCAGACGCTCGTTTGCGTCCAACCTGTACGGCAAAATTGATTCGTTAACTATAATGAAGATTACCGCCCATAAAACAGAATCACAATTTTTAAAGTATATAAAAATTACTCCGAAAGAATATGCACTAAAACTAAAACAGCACTGGAACAAGGTCAAATTTTAAAATATAGGAGGCGGTTGGGTAAAAACCTGCAATGCACCCCACTCTTTGAAGACCAACCCCATATACATACCCACATAAATATAAATTCCCGTATAGTATAAGTAACACAACAGTTGCATGAAAATTAAATCTTCAAAACACACAGTTTTAATCATTTTATAGGGTGTGTAGTCAGGTAGTTGGAAATATAAATTTTAATATTATATAGCTATCACTACCTCTGATGCGAAATTGAGCCATTATGAGAAAATGGTTTAAAAACAAGGATATGGGGAGGCTACCAATATAACTATGTAAGAGAATTAAAAAAGTTCTTTAAACTCAACACCTAAAGCATTTGAGATTTTCACCAATGTTTTAACTGTAGTGTTAATTCGGGCTTTCTCAATTCTCGTAATCTGAGATTTTGGTATATCACAATCATTGGCAAGATTCTCTTGTGAAAGATTTTTATTCTCACGCAGCATTTTTATGCGTAAGCCTAAATCAATCAAAAATTTGTCCTCTGAAATAACCATATACAAAGGTCATACGATTCAATAATTTTATTGGGAGCATCAATGCTCCCGTTAGATTAAAATCGTAAGTTTGTCATACTCACACAAACAAGCACTTATATGAAATATTTTTTAGCTCTTTTTTTATTCGGTATGATTTCATGTTCATCGACTGATGATAATAATCCTGAATCTCAACCAGAACCAAATAACCCAACGCCTCCCGTAATAAACACTACCGATATAGTTAATATCAATCCTCGTAATGCTACCAGTGGTGTAGAGGTTCCTTCATCTTTGGGTACATATTCTTACACAGAGAAAGGGATTTGTTGGAGTGTGGCTGAAAATCCTACCATTAACGATAATCATTCGGTCGAAAGCACAGAAATCTACTATTTAAATGATACAAATACTGGAATTCACATTTCAAATATTACCGAACTTACACCAAACGTTAAATATTATGTTCGGGCATATATTAAAAATATGAAAGTAGGAACAGGCACAGAATCAAATACGTTTGAAATTGTTTATGGAACAGAAAAAGCTTTCACAACTTTGACAGAAACAAGTTTACAGGTGGGCAGCCAATTCGCAGGAGGCACTATCGCCTATATTTTACAATCAGGAGATTATGGCTTTAACAGCAATGAAAAACATGGAATTATCGCTTACCCTTCAAATGCAGCAATTTATACTTGGGGATGTTCATCGCTATACATCGGGGCAAATGCCGACGGTATTGGAGCAGGAAAAAACAATACAAACAAAATAACAGACAAGTGTGGTCTTAATACTGCTGCTGGCAGATGTTATCGTTTAGCTGATTCTGGATATAATGATTGGTATCTTTCTACAAACGCAGACTTAGTGAAAATAAAAACGAATCTCTATGAAAATAACGTGGGAGGTTATACAAGCGGTTCGTATTGGACATCAACGGAAGTGACTGCAACAAGAGCAAAGTGTTTGAGTTTCGGAAGTGGTCAAACCGAAGATGAAAAATTTTTCATCTATAAAATAATTCCTGTTAGAACATTTTGATTAATAATTAAACTTTAAATCAAGGGTAATAAAATTTTTGAATTATGGGAAAGACAACACTTACATTAAACCAAGATTATTTTACTTCAGAAGTAACTGAAGCATTTTTATTGGACTTTGAAGAAGCCTGTAAAGGAATGGAACTGTCGAGTTTCACAGAGTTATTTATAAAATATGATTTAGAGTTTATCGAAGACTATAAAGAAGTTTTTGATTTAATTGCTGATATAATGACAAGTTGGAAAAACCCAGGGAGGCAACAAAATTGTTAGAGGTTTCGCAACACGATTCAAAATGTTTGTTTTGCAATATTGGTAAAGCAGTAAAGGTCTACAGTTGGACTTCTATACATCAAGATGCCAAACCGCCCATGAATAGAGTTGTTTACAAAAATAAGGTTGGGTTTTTCTTTGGATATGAGCAAAATCAATTACGTGAGTTTGGAGTTTGCAATGGCTATGTGAAATAACAAGTTTTAATTATGACATTTTAAAATGATATTGTATGTTTTGGAAAACTAAATCACCACAGCAAAAACTACAAGAAGAAATTGCTGAAATGTATCAAAATACCGTCAATTTAGCCTTGAATCAATCCTCAGAACCATTCATGCAAGCGACTTATGTACGGATGGCAATACAAACTTGTAATGATACTGCGAAAAGTAAAGTTGGTCTTTTAGCAAAAAAGTATAATTTATCTGAAGGAATAGTTTGGTCGATAATTGTCGATTCTAATAAATCTGCGATTGAATACTTCATCAAATAATTAAAAAGACAGAAACCCGCGAAAGGGCGGGTTCGTAGATACTCATACATTCAACAAATACTCCCTTTAAGCAGCATTTATATATTCTGATTCTGGGGAAGAATGGCATTCTAAAAGATGCCAAAACTTTTCAATCATGCTTTTCATTAAAGCGTTTTTAATTGTGTTAAGGTTATATTTTACACATAGAGCATGGAAGTCCTTTTTATGCCTTGATTGAATCTTTAATGACTTCGTTTCTTTCAAAATAATCCAGAAGTTTGGATTGGTATAACGATATAACTTCTCCCTATCCTCTATGGGCATCATTACGGCATCATAGTCGTCAATTATTGTACATTTCTTTACCTCTTCCATAAGAAATTTAAAGAGCCTTTCAATTACCGTCCTATTCTGTAAATCTTCGAGATTTTCAATCCCAAATTCTCTAAGTTTCCTCTTACTAAGAATTTTAAGTTCCACTCTGAGGATGTGCGCATTTACATGATATTGTTTTGACTTATTGTAAACTTTGAGATGGTAATCAGTTCGCTGAAATTCTTTGTAATCTCCCTTACCCCTAAACGGCAAATCTTTATTGTGGTCACGAAAATCGCACATCAACAAATGATTCTTTAAAAAACGTTGTGGATTCATAGGAATATGCATATTAAGTCCAATTTCCAATTGACTTATTGAAGTCCTTCCTGAAACATTGAAATAGGAAATAATTTCATTAATTATGGTAGTCATTTGACAAAAATTAAAATCGTCATAGTTTTGAGAGTTGTCCTCATCTATCAAATTTTCTAACTTATGGATGCTTCCTTTGATGTATGCCCTTTTTTCATTGATTACGACCTCCAGATTGCCCAACTTTCCCTTTTTGGGATAATCCTGTACCTCATTCGTCAAAAAGCTTTTAGAGGCTTTTAAATCAACTGTGCCGTCACTAAGAATAAAAGATTCAAAACTATCCTTTCCCGAAATGTAAAATTTAATATTATCTATCATTACGCAGCATTGTTAAGTTTATTCATTACTTCATTTCTAAGATAGAAAACCTTCCTTCCAATTTTGTGGGCTGGGAGTGTCGAATCATTATTCCAATGGAACAAAGTAGTAAAAGAAACTTTGAGTAATTTACTCGTTTCTTCTCTTGTAAGAAGTTCGTTGATTCCTTGTCCTGAAGGAACTTCTTCTACTGGGTTTGTTGTAAAACCTTCAAACGCTTCTCTAATTAGAGAAATGAACTCTTCTTTTGAAAAATCCACAAACTTTATAGTATTCTGTACCATAATTTAAGATGTGTTTTAGCCACTTCATCACGGTGGTTTTTGATTTGATAAAAAATTGTTTGGAGGGTGTTGCGCAAAACCATATTCCGAGGACAAAGTTAGGAGGCACGTTGCCTAAAAACCAGCACTTTATGAGCGTGTTAAAATCAATTTTACAGCGTGGCATTTGTAAGTTATTGATTTGAAATCTATTAAAAGTTAAGATAAAACAGTCTCAAAAATTTTAACATTTGAATTTAACATTTTAAGAATATTTAAGATTTGTATTGATTAAATTTTTAATTTTGATTCACCCCCGTAAGCTGCAAGTTAATTGTGGCTACGGGGTTTTGTATTTTAACTACTAACCAAAGCAAATAATTATGGAATTAAGAAAAATGATTATTCATGAAATAAAAAAGAGAGCGGAAGTACTGTTGCCGAATCAGTACTTTCAGACGAACTTATACCCGTCGATGAAAATTCTATAGCATTGATTACTGCACTTGCAGAGAGTTACAGAAGCGACAGAATAATTTATGCAATTTTTGATGATTCTGAAGGCAAATATTTTCCTGAGAAGTTTTTTGAATATAAGAATGGCGGGCGTTCTGATGATAGCTATGTGAATTTCAGCAGGCAAGTGATTGGAAATCTGCAAGGCATTATTCAACCAATCGGATTTGCAACTGGCGGATATTTTGTCTTCGCCGAATATGATTCTAACGGATATTCATTTAATTCGGTTTTTCTTATACGTGACGTAGAAGGAAAAATTTTGAATAAAACAGAACATTCATACAATATTGGCACAGTTGAGTATGTCGACACTAAGAATCTCGCAATGGCATGTCGAATTAACGAAACTCGTTTAGATGATGGCGAGCCAAATTATCTTTCATTCATACAACTTCGTCAGCAGGCTGTATCGGAATATTTCAAAAATTGGATTTCAATTCAGCAAATTGAAAGTAGTGGTCAATATACAAAAACCTTATATGATATAATTTCGGGCATTGAGCCTCCAATAGATGAGGAAACTGGCGAGCAGTATAGTGTTCCAACATTTAGAAATATGGTTTACAGTTATGCAATCGGTAGTGCTGGGGAACAATCAATGTAAGGGATATGAGCCAACACTTTTATGAAAATCCAGATATTATTTCAAACTATGCCGATGAGCACGAAATGGCATTAGATACCGAATTTAAATACAATAAAAGAGAATTGAGAAGATTTATCAAATTAGATGTGACCAGAGATGGTATTAGTTTAAAAGTTTCCAGAGGTACAGCTGATGAAAAAATTAGATTTTCGGATGCAGAACCAAATTTAGTCATTATAGATTCGCTGACCTTTGCAAATGCAATGAGAAATGAGCTAAATAATAACTAATGGAGGGGCTATTTAAACAATTATATGATATTTTCAAACAAGGTAATTCTAACATTATCATTGGAGATGCAGTAGAATTTGAGTATTCAGAAAGCACACAACAAATCCTAAATGAAAATAACATTTCCAACACTCATGTACGAAATGTACTTCGTGTCGATTTAGAAGATATGCCTTTTTTGATTTACGAGACATTTAATGATTACTTGAAAATTTCTGAAATTTCAAAGGGTAAAGATTGTCTGATACTAAATATATCTGGTTCCCCATATTCACTAATAGGAGCTGTAAACTATGTGGGATTCGAACTTGCAGTAAATAATTACTTTTTTTCAAATGCTAAATGTTTCGTCGAACTCATCAATTTTATAAAAAGCAAAGAATCCGAAGCTGAAGATGCTTTTCATTTCGTTGATTATGTAAATCAACCAGCCATGAAATTTGTATTTACAAGTTTAAGTGATAAGGGAAAAGTCATAGTTGAGTATGGAAAAAGTGTTAACGCAGTAGATGAAAAAACTGACTATCAACCTTTAATTTCCGAATTCAAGGCTTGCTTTAATGACGAAGGAACCCATCTTGCCAAATTTTTAAAAAGTGCAATAATTGATAATGCAAGCAGATATAAGCAAGATGAGCGAATGCTCAAAATCTTTGAGAATTTGAAACCTATTTTATATTCTGCAAAAATTAATTTCGAAATTTACATTAACAATTTGTCAATAGATAAAATTGTTAAAGAGTATGACGAATACAAATCGAAGTATTTTAAAGAGATTACCGAAATCTTAAATAATCTCACTCAAAAAATAATTGGACTTCCCTTATTATTGGCAGGAACATTATTTGCAATTGAAAAAATTAAGGATAGTCCATTATTTTTATGGGTTTTAATTGGTTCCGTAGCTGCAACAACATTTTACTTAATTGTTCTTTTAAAAATTAACTTTAAAGATTTAGCTCAAATAAAAGACACCGTTGAACAGGATTACAGAAAACTTATCGAAAATAATTTCTTTTTGAAATTTAAAGAAGAAAAGCAGCCGTTTGAGAAAATTAGAAAAAGGGCAATAGAAAAAATAAGATATCTGAATTCAATATGTGAATCTTACTATTGGATTTTAAGTGTATCAAATCTTTTTACAATCGGTCTCATGCTAACTTATCTAAATATCGATACTGGTATTATTGTTTTACTCATGTTTATTTCGGGACTTGCTACTATTCAATTCAGAACTTTTATAACTTCAAGTGTCGAAGATTAAAAAGCATTAAAAGAGACTCAACAAGATTGACTTTCTAAAACAGGGTAAAAGTTGGGGTATTTTAGCCAAAACAAAAAAGCTTATTTACTTTATAATCAAGTAAATAAGCTATATCGTTGGTGCGGATAATAGGACTCGAACCTACACGCCTTGCGGCACCAGATCCTAAGTCTGGCATGTCTACCAATTTCACCATATCCGCAAAATTGTCGATGAATGTTCATTCAATCGGAGTGCAAATATAAACATAACTTCCAACTTTCAAACAAAATAATCAAAAAAATATTCATGCGCTTTTTTGTACTTTTGAATTTCAAACCAATCAGCCACTTATGGAAAATATAAAAAAATACGTTCAGGACAACAAAGAACGTTTTATCGATGAACTCATAGAATTGCTCAAAATTCCGTCGGTAAGTGCCGATACCGCTTATTCACAGGATGTTATCGACACCGCAGATGCCGTAAAAACCAGCCTCGAAAAAGCCGGTTGTGATTTTGTGGAAATCTGCGATACGCCGGGTTACCCGATTGTTTATGGCGAAAAAACCATTGATAAAAATTTGCCGACCGTCCTCGTTTACGGACATTATGATGTGCAACCGCCGGATCCGATGGATTTATGGACATCGCCTCCTTTCGAGCCAGTCATCAAAAAAACAGAAATCCATCCTGAAGGCGCTATTTTCGCCCGCGGTTCCTGCGATGACAAAGGCCAGATGTACATGCACGTAAAAGCGTTGGAATATATGGTGCAGTCGAACACACTTCCGTGCAACGTAAAATTCATGATTGAAGGCGAAGAAGAAGTCGGCTCGAAAAGCCTCGGCTGGTTTGTCGAAAACAATCAGGAAAAGCTCAAATGCGATGTGATTTTGATTTCTGATACCGGAATGATTTCCAACCAACAGCCTTCCATTACAACCGGATTGCGCGGATTGAGTTATGTCGAAGTTGAAGTGACCGGTCCGAACCGCGACTTACATTCCGGATTGTACGGCGGTGCTGTTGCGAACCCAATCAATGTTTTAGCACAGATGATTGCTTCGCTTCACGACGAAAACAACCATATCACGATTCCGGGATTTTATGACAATGTAGAAGAATTGTCTCTCGAGGAAAGAGCAGAAATGGCCAAAGCGCCTTTCGACCTTGAAGCATACAAAAAAGCGCTCGACCTTAACGACATTTATGGTGAAAAGGGCTACGTGACCAACGAAAGAAATTCTATCCGGCCGACTTTAGACGTCAACGGCATTTGGGGCGGCTATACCGGCGAAGGTGCGAAAACCGTAATCGCAAGCAAGGCTTTCGCTAAAATTTCCATGCGCCTTGTTCCAAATCAGGATTGGCAGGAAATCACCGAACTGTTCACCAAACATTTCGAAAGCATCGCGCCAAGCGGCGTCACCGTAAAAGTAAAACCGCACCACGGCGGGCAAGGTTATGTCACACCAATTGACAGCATTGGCTATCAGGCGGCGAATAAAGCTTATACAGAAACCTTCGGCGTACCGGCAATTCCGGTGCGTTCTGGAGGCAGTATTCCGATTGTTGCATTGTTCGAAAAAGAACTCAAAAGCAAAACCATTTTGATGGGATTTGGCCTCGACAGCGACGCGATTCACTCGCCGAACGAGCATTTCGGGATTTTTAATTATCTAAAAGGCATCGAAACGATTCCGTTATTTTATAAATATTTCGTCGAGCTTTCGAAATAGTTTCAATAACACGAATTGCACGAATTTCCACAGATTAAAAATTCTAAATCTGTGGAAATTCGTGCAATTCGTGTTATTTTTCCCCATTCCAACCATTTCATAACTTATCCGCATCTTATAAGAAATACAATATTTTTCTTATGAGACACTTTCTTTTGTTATGTTTGATGAGCGGTTCTTTTTGCATAAATGCACAAAATTATGGAGGCACAATTACTTTTATAACAGCCGATAACGGAAGTCCGGCTGATTGGGTCATGGTGTATTCAGACAGCGGCCTGATGGGGTATCTGAATGCCGACGGAAAAGAAATCGTACCACCTATTTACGTCACGATTGACCCTTTCGGGGAATACCATGAAAACTGGGCAAAAGTGCAATCAGAAAACGGCAGAAGCGGTTTCATCAACCAAGACGGGCAAATCGTTGTGGAAGTAAAATATGACGAAATCGACAAATTCGGCGTTTATAAAGAAAACTGGGCGATGGTCAGTATTGATGGGAAATACGGCTTTATCGATACGGCCGGAAGAGAAGTCGTCAAGCCGCAATATGCAGAAATCCCTAAAAAGAAACAGTAATTAATGTCGGAAAGCGAACTCATAAAAGGTTGCCGGAAGCAGGATTCTAAAATCCAGAATCTTGTTTACAAAGCTTATGCGCCCAAGGTTTTCGGTATCTGCAAAAGGTACATGAAGGATCGCGAACGCGCAGAAGAAATGGTGATGAACGCATTCCTGAAGGTATTCCAGAAAATAAACCAGTTTAAAAGCGAAGGCAGTTTTGAAGGCTGGATTTTGCGGATTGCCGTGAATTGCTGTTTGATGGAATTGCGCAAGAAAACCAATTTCGAGGCCGAACTGAAACCTGACATCATCCAATTATCTGTAGAAAATACTGTGATGAATGATTTGGCGGAACGCGATATCGAAAAAATGCTGTCCATTTTGCCTGAAGGCGCGCGCATCGTCTTCAATTTATATGCCGTTGAAGGTTATAAACATGCTGAAATTGCCGAACAACTTGGCATTTCCGAAGGCACATCCAAATCACAACTGAATTATGCGAAGGAGAAACTCAAAAGAACTTTCTTCAATACCGATTCAAAAATCAACGAGTTATGAAAGATCCGGAATTATACGATTTTTTCAAAAAAGGAAGCGAAGCATTCGACGAAATGCCATCGGCTGACCTTTGGGGAAAAATCGATGCAGGCCTGAAAGAAGGCAAAAAAGCAAAATCGGCACAATCGCTTCTGATTAAAATCTTACTTTTATTAGCTGCCGCAGCTTTAACGGCTTGGATTTATTTTGAATTGACTAAAGAAAATAGTGCTTTCCCAAAGGAAATAAAAAATACGATTCCGCTAATCGAAATTAAAACTGAAACAGCAGATACCTTGAGAAAAGTCGACAGTATAAATGAATCTCAAATGCTTCAGGAAAATCCGAAAGCCATAATTTCTAAACCAAAAATTACCGCAGCAGCACCGGAAGTACAAGTTGTGGAAGAAAACGAATTATACGCATGGCCTGCAACAAAATCCGAAGATCCGGTTAATCAAAACGAAGTGATAGCTGCCAAAAAAGAAGATATTGCTGAAACCACTGTCTTCAAAAACCGGATTGTCATGCGCACTACCAAAAAACTAACGGATGCGCAATATGATGAACTTATCGCCAATGCCATCGAAAAAAGCAAAGACAACTATGGCATGATGCTGATTGTCATTGCGTCGGGACGGCCTGCATATCGCAAGGTCATTCCGGGAAATAAGTTAAAAGTCGAAACAACTGTAAAGAAAGTCGGATGGGATACAGCGCAATACACAAAATTAACAGGCACTAATGAAATTTACTTCGACGCAATAGTAAAAAACCAGCAAAATCTTGATGTCAGACCTGACTTTCCGGGGGGCATAAATGCTTTCTACGATTTCGTCCAAAAGAATTTCCACACTCCGGATGAAGATGTTTCCGGAAAAATTATGGTACAGTTTACTGTCGAAATTGATGGCTCTTTATCTGACATAACTGTATTAAAGGATTTAGGTCACGGCACAAAAGAAGAAGCGATAAGGGTTTTTAAAAGTTCACCGAAATGGATTCCGGGCTATTTGAAAGGAAAACCTGTGCGGGTTTTGTATTCCGTTCCGATTATGATAAAGGCTCAGCAATAAAAAATTAAAATAATTTGCGTATTTAAAATTTAAATCTACATTTGTAGAATAAATTCTAAAAACGTAGAGCAATGCAATTATCCAATTCAGAAGAACAATTAATGGAGCATCTCTGGAAACTTGAAAAAGCTTTCATGAAGTGACCTGCTCGAAGCCTATCCCGAACCCAAACCCGCAACCACAACCGTTGCCACTTTGCTGAAACGCATGATTGACAAGCATTTTGTCGCTTATAACGAATTCGGCAATTCGCGTGAATATTATCCGCTCGTAGCGAAATCAGATTATTTTTCGAAACACGTAAACGGACTCATACGTAATTTCTTCAACAATTCCGCCTCACAATTTGCTTCTTTCTTTACGACCGAAACCAATCTTTCGGCTGCAGAACTTGAAGAGCTCCGCAAAATTATCGACCGTCAAATCGAAAAACAGCAACAATGAACGACTTCCTGATCAAATCGGCCATCAGCGCTATTGTGCTGCTCGCGGCTTATTATTTGTTTCTCGAAAGGGAAAAAATGCACCGTTTCAATCGGTTTTATCTTTTGGGAAGTATTGTGGTTTCACTGGTAATTCCGTTTATTTCCATCGAAATCATTCAAACTATTGAGATGCCGGCAATGCCGACTCCGATGCCGTTTCAAATGACAGCGCCAATTGAAGAAGAAATCGATTTTACGCCTTATGTCATCGCGGGAATTTATGCTGTCGTGACGTTATTCTTTACCATCAGGTTTGGGCGCAATCTTTCAAAAATCATCCGAAAAGAAAAATCAGCAGAAAAGATTTCCTATAAAAATGCAACTTTGGCTTTGGTTGATGAAAATACGCTTCCGCATACTTTCGGCAATACGATTTTCATCAACAAAACCGATTATGAAAACCGCAATATCGAAGAAGAATTGTACTTGCATGAACTCACGCATGTAACGCAGAAACACACTTGGGATATTATTTTTATCGAAATCGTAAAAACAATTTTCTGGTTCAATCCGATTTTCATTTTTTATAAAAAAGCGATTCAACTTAATCATGAGTTTCTGGCTGACGAAAAGGTTGTCAAAGCACGCAACGACGTTCCATTTTACCAGAAATTGCTGTTGTCTAAAACGAATTATCCAGAAATAGAACTCGCCAGCAGCCTCAATTATTCCTTAACCAAAAAACGACTGATTATGATGACAAAGACCACTTCCGCGACTGCGGCATTGCTCAGAAAAATGATGATTGTACCATTGCTTTCAGGATTGATTTTCTTTTTGTGCACTGAAACGGTTGCACAGCAAAAACAACCAACCAAGGCGAATCAAAGTCCGGAAGCAAAGGCTGATTACCGAAAAAAACAGGATGAATATTTCGCCGGTACAAGAATTATCGCCTACAAATCCGGCGTAATGACCACTTTAGGAAAAACGGAAGGCAAAGATATCGTTCTGGACAAACGCTACGAAGATCTGACCGAGGATGAACACAAAAAATATGAACCAATGCTTATCGTTCGTGAACCTTTGCAAAAAAAATCACCTACTAAACAAGAGCTTGACGGTTTTAAAAATGCTAAAAAATATGCCATTTGGATAGATGAAAAAAACGTACCCAATTCAGAACTTTCAAAATACAAGCCTATTGAAATCGCCTATTTCTCCGGAAGCGTAATCCTGAAAAATGCGCGAACAAAAAAACACCCGCAACCTTTCCAATACTGGTTTTATACCCAATCTTATTTTGACGAACACGATATTGGAAAAAGAGAAAAAATACGCCGGCGACAAAATCGAAATATTTGAAAGTGTATCGTTATCTAAAAACTTTAAAACCGGCCTTCCTGAAAAAGAAACGGTAATTTCCAACGAAAAACCAGCAACGCAGGATTTCCAGGACGATAAAGTCTACACCGAATCCGATGAACGGCCGGAACCAAAAAACGGCATGGCAAAATTCTACGAAGAATTCATGAAAGACTTCAAGGTTTCTCCTGAAATAAAAGGAACAGCGCGCATTTACATCCAATTCATCGTCGAGAAAGACGGCGCGATTTCCAACACAAAAGTCCTGCGCGACGCCGGGTTCAACAGCGGTGATGAAGCCGTGAGAGTCCTCAAAACCACGCAGTGGAATCCAGGGAAAGTCAATGGCAAAACCGTAAGGGTCATGTTTACATTACCAATTTCAATCGTTCAACAATAAATCCAATCTTATGAAAACAAAAAACATTTACTTTTTAACCGCCATTTTTGCACTCATCAGCGGCGGTATTTATGCACAGGAAGCGCCTTCAGCAAACAAAGGCGAAACTGCCGACGAATCAATTTATAACTCGGTCGAAGTAAGGCCTGATTTTCCAGGGGGCATGAAGAAGTTTTATGAATTTGTCGCCAATAACTACGAAACGCCCAAAGGCTTTAAGGGCAATGGAATGGTAATGTTGCAGTTCATCGTGGAAAAAGACGGCACTTTATCCGGTATCAAAGTCTTGAAAGACCCGGGCGCAGGTGCCGGTGATGAAGCGGTAGAGTGCTTAAAGCCAGTCCGCAATGGAAACCCGGCATTCAGAACGGCAGACCGGTAAGGGTGTTGTATACGTTGCCTATTTCTATAAAGGAAAAAAAATAAAATTTCAAATCCACTTTACGGTGGATTTTTTTATGGCGTTCTCTTTCAGACCTAACAGGTTTTAAAACCTGTTAGGTTTCCGTAAAACAAATTAAACCAGCGATTTACAACATAATAAAATTTTTGGCGTTAAATTTGTAAACATCAATCATCACCCGAGGCGAAGCCGAACTGTTTGGAGCGCAGCGGAGAAAATCAATATTAATCAATCATGAAAAAATTCTTCATCCTGTGTTCGGGAGCCGACAAAAACTCCTCGAAACCTGTTCCGAAGGCGAACAGACCAAATTCGCCGGCATCGGTGCGACCGTTTTCTTCACTGCCGTCATGGCTTTTATTGCGAGTGCTTATGCGCTTTTTACAGTTTTTGATAACATTTCGCCCGCCATCGCATTCGGGGTTGTCTGGGGTTTATTAATCTTCAATCTTGACCGTTTCATCGTTTCGACAATTCGCAAACGCGATAAATTTTCAAGTGAATTATTGCAGGCAACACCAAGGATTATCTTAGCGGTTATCATTGCCATCGTCATCTCAAAACCTTTGGAAATCAAGATTTTTGAAAAAGAAATCGACACGGTTTTATTAAAGGAAAAAAATGCGATGGCGCTCAATAACAAAAAAGAAGTTGCCGGTTATTTCAAGTCGGATCTCGATAAAAACAAAGCCGAAATTGACAGCCTCAAATCTGAAATCACAAAAAAGGAAAAAGAAGTCAACACTTTATACGAAACCTACATCACCGAAGCTGAAGGTACAAAAGGCACGATGAAACTCGGCAAAGGCCGGTTTTCAAAGAAAAAATTGCCAAGCACAATCTCGCCAAAGCCGAATTGGATACAATACGCAAAAACAATCTTGCGAAAATAGCCGAGAAAGAAGCCAAAACCAAAACGCTACAGGCGGATCTTGACAAAAAAGTAGCCGACACCCAACCGATCATCGATGGTTTCGATGGATTGATGGCACGCATCAACGCACTTGGAAAACTGCCGCAATTCCCGTCGATATTCATCATGTTGCTGTTTCTCGCGATTGAAACTTCACCAATTATTGCCAAATTGCTTTCCCCGAAAGGCGAATATGATTTTAAGCTCGAAGATCTCGAAACCGCTTTAAAAGCAACGTTGGCGCAGGACAAATACCAGCGTGATTTGCTCGTGAAAACCAGCGCGTCGATGCACGACAAAGTTTACGCCGATATTGCAGAAGACAAGGGTTTGTATCATTTACAACGCCAAAAAGCTACGGAATTGCTGGAATTGCAGGCGCATAATTTTGTAGAAAAGCAAAAGAGAACTTTATAAAAGTTAACCGCAAAATGCGCAAGGTTTTTCGCTAAGAACGCAAAAAACCCAACATCGATATGTTGGGTTTTTCTTTATCTACAAGTTTTTTTAGTTTTTGCGTGCTTTGCGAAAAACTTTGCGTCTTCGGTAAAAATTACATATGACTAAGGATTTCTTTCTTCAAAGCATCATATTCGCCTTGCAAAATCAATCCGTTGTCTAATAATTTTTTATAATTCTGCAGTTTTTCGAACAATTCTTCGTTTGATAGTTCTGCCAATGTGCGCTCGACCTTGCCTTCTGCCTGTTGGTTTGCTGCCAAATCCGGCGACGAAAATTCAGGTTGCGCGATGGGCATTATTTCGGCGAAATCGGTTACTTCTTCGGTTTCCATTTCTTCAACCGCCTCGATTACTTCTGCTGCTTCAGCAGGAATTTCGGCAACTTCGACTTCGTCTTTGATTGTTGGCGTTTCAAAAGCTACGGAAACTTCGGCAATTGGTCCGTTTTTTAAAATATCGAGTTGTTCTTTTGAAAAAGTATATAATTTTCTCGCTTGTGTTTTCGGGATATAATCAATAGAAATCGACAAATCGGTTTTGGTCGTAAACGAAACTTCAGAGCCTAAAATATTCTCTTTTACAAAAACACTTTCGATATCATCCCAGGTATAATCGTTGAAATCCATTGACAATCCGAGGTTTTTCGGACTGCACAAAATGATTCTTTTATTCGTCACCACCAAACTGTCGGGGAAAACTGTAACCGGCTTTTTCTGTACGCCGATGTAGCCAATTTCTTCGCCTTTCATCAAAAGGTCGTTGAGTTTTGAAGTGATTTTTTCTACTGCTTTCGGATCCTGCTCTTCGTTCAGGAATTTTTTGAGTTGTTCGTTCATGGTGCTGTTAGCTAATTTGCCGGATTGGTGCAAAAGTAATGCCTAATTGTCTAATTGCCAATTTCGGCCTGCAATTTTTTGGTCAGGCTTTTGAAAACCAGCCCGTAAGAATCGGTGATGAGTTCCTTCAGTAATTTGTCTGGAACATCGGCATTGATTTTTACGGTGTTCCAATGCGTTTTGCTCATGTGCCAGCCTGGGTTGATACCGTCGTATTCGGCGCGGAGTTCTTCGGCTTTGTCCGGGTCACATTTGAGATTTACCGACGGATTTCCTTTTTCCCATTCAGATAAAGAAGAAAGTGCAAACATTTTACCGCCAACTTTAAAAACCAAAGTGTCTTCATCGAACGGAAAATGTTCGGTAACGCCTTTTTTGGCAAGACAAAAGTCGAAATATTGCTGGATGTTCACCTAAATAGAATATAAAATTGGCTTGCTCGGACTTGCGTCGTTTTCAAAAGACGCGATTTGCAGGTTCAGCAGGTAAGTTCCGTCGGGAATTTCATCAGGAACAAAAATCAATTCCGTAATCGTACAATCCAAACGTGCATCGTCATTGAGATTATCTACATCTTTTACATTCCAGAATGCTTTGTGCGCTAATAATTTTCCTTCGTCATGCTCTTTATCAACACTCGGCAAATCAATCAGCAAATGCTTGATTCCGAGTTCGCGAATGTATGCCGCAGCAGATTCATGCAGGTAAGGCGGATTCGTATGCGAATATTTTCGTGATAATTTATCATTCCCGTTAGGCAAAGTCCTGATTACAATCGCTTCCGGATGTTTGCCTTCAAGCGCCGCCATGATCTGGATTTTCGTAATCACGCGGTCTTCTTCCTGCTGATACGGATTCAGTGTTACCAATTCTGCCAAAAAGGAAAACGATTGTAACGATTGGTTGATGCTGTAAAACCCGCGCGTGATATGCCCAAGCATTCGGTGTGCGTGCCATGTCCGTGCGGATTGAAGAAGATATTGTTGAAATTCGTAGATGATTTTCCTTCAGAGACTTTTCCGATCCAGTCGCCAGAAACTACCGGTTCAATCACAGGTTTTTCAAGGTACCATGCAATTGGATTGGCGTCGGTGTTGGTTAACGGAATCGAAATGTCGATTGGTTTTGAAAAATCGACTTCAAAGGATTTGTTGTTATGTTGGATTTTTGCTTTCATATTTTACCGCAAAGTGCGCAAAGTTTTACGCAAAGGCCGCTAAGTTTATAGGTTATTTACAATTCTTTTAATTCCTTTTTTATCAAAATTACATTAAAATTCATCAACAGACCCAACTTGCAATTCGTAAGTTTTAGATAAGTCAGAAGTTGAGCAAAGTGAACGTCATTAAGTGCCTCGACAATTTTTTTTCTAAGATCAGTTTATTCTCAATCATAATATCGATGCGATAGCCAACATCGAGACGCACCTCCTCATAAACTAATGGTAAAGCTTTTTGCTTTTCGATAAAAAGACCTGATTTTTTTATTTCATAAAACAGACACTTCTCATAAGCGCTTTCCAGTAATCCTTAACCAAGATTTTGATGCACTTTTAAAGCACAATTAAAAACGATTCGTGACAATTCGTTTTCTGACATAGTTGTATGGCGTATAATATTAAAGTCCTTGCGAACTTGGCGTAAAACTTTGCGAACCTTGCGGTTAGCCTAATCCAAATTTACCAAAAATAAATCTGATGCAATTCCGTCTGAGAGAAACTTTCCCTTTTTGGTAGTTTTGAGCGTATCATTTTCTATCGTTAATTTCTCGTCATCAATATATTTTTGTGCATTTGCAATAAGATAATCGAGGATTTTTTTTCCGAATTCATTTTCAATCCGCGAAAGCGAAATACCCCAAATGGTGCGCAATCCGGTCATGATGTATTCGTTGTAACGGTCGTTTTGGGTGAGGATTTCTGTTTCTGACGGTAATTTTCCGATTGCAATTTCTTTCAGATAAATCGAGTTGTTGGCGATGTTCCAACTTCTTGAAATGCCGTCATAACTGTGCGCAGATGGCCCGATTCCGAGGTATTTTTTGCCCAGCCAGTAAGCTGAATTGTTCCTTGAAAAATAATTTTCCTTTGCAAAATTCGATAACTCGTAATGTACAAAGCTATTCGCTTCAAGCGCTTCGACTAAAATTTCAAAATGTTCCTGCGCAACATCGTCTTTAGGCGCATCAATTTTTCCGGTTTGGATGAGTTTTTTGAGTGCAGTTTTCGGCTCGACCGTAAGTGCATAACTTGAAATGTGCGGAATCCCGAAAGACAAAGCCGTTTCGATATTTTCACGCCATTTTTCGTTGCTCATTCCGGGAATTCCGTAAATCAAATCCAATGAGATATTATCGAAATACTGCGTTGCAATTTCGAGGCTTTGTTTCGCTTCTGCTGCATTGTGCGCGCGGTTCATCATTTTCAAATCGTCTTCAAAAAATGACTGGATGCCAATACTTAAGCGATTGATTGGCGTTTCGGCCAGCGTTTTGATTCGGGATTCCGATAAATCATCCGGATTGGCTTCTAATGTGATTTCAGGCGCGGAAGTGACATTGTAATTTTCATAAACTGATTGTATCAGGAAATTGATTTCGCCATTGGAAAGCACGCTTGGCGTACCGCCGCCAAAATAAATTGTTTCGATGGTTTCATCTTTAAATTCACTTTTGCGAAGCTGCATTTCTTTGGCCAAAGCCAAAACCATCGCGTCCTTATTCTTCATTGAAGTCGAAAAATGGAAGTCGCAATAATGGCAGGCTTGCTTGCAGAACGGGATGTGGATGTAGATTCCGGAACATATTAATTAGACAATTGGATAATTAGAAAATGAGATAATTGAAATGTACTATCAGAATGCGTTTAGTTGTTATAATATCGAATTGCCATTTTCTAATTTTCTCATTTTCTAATTTTTTCCTCATTTTGCTTCACAAAAGCATCCCAGCCCGAATAACTTTTGCTGCCAATCACTTTTCCCGAATTGAAAAAATGGCAAACCGCCGCTGCAAGCCCGTCGGTACTGTCGAGGTTTTTAGGCAGTTCTTTCAATCCTAAAAGCTGCTGCAGCATTTTGGCAACTTGTTCCTTGCTCGCGTTTCCGTTGCCGGTAATGGCCATTTTTATTTTTTTGGGTTCGTATTCTGTAATAGGGATTTGCCGCGACAAACCAGCTGCCATCGCGACGCCTTGTGCCCTTCCGAGCTTTAACATCGATTGTACGTTTTTGCCGAAAAATGGCGCCTCAATCGCAATTTCATCGGGATGGTGCGTTTCAATCAATTCGATGGTGCGTTCAAAAATGACTTTGAGTTTGGTGTAATGGTCGTCGTATTTGCCGAGAATCAGTTCGTTCAACTGGATGAATTGCATGGTCTTCCCGACAACTTTGATCAGCCCGAAGCCCATGATGGTCGTTCCCGGATCGATTCCCAATATGATGCGCTCGTTTGCCAATTTTAATTTGTTATTTTGCGTGATGATTTCAATATCCCACAAAGCTAAACAATTCCTGATTGTCGTCGCGAAACTTTTGATTGTTGGCGGCGCTTTTTATTTTGTCTACAGCCAATTGGTGAATAACGACAAACTGGACTGGCAGCTTTTTGTTGAAAAATTTAAGAAAAACTGGTCGGTTGCGGGAATTCTTTTTCTGCTATTATTGAGTTTCCTGAACCGCTTTTTTGAAATCCTGAAATGGCAGAATCTGGTGTCATCGATTAAATTAATTTCTTTAGCAGAAGCCACAAAACAAGTTTTAGCTGCTTTGACCGCCGGAATTTTTACTCCGAACGGCGTTGGCGAATATGCCGGAAAAGCATTGTTTTACGAGAAATCATTCGCAAAGAAAATCGTATTCCTGAACCTCATCTGCAATGGCATTCAAATGGTGCTGACGGTTATTTTCGGCATTTTCGGATTGCTTTATTTCAACGCGGAATTCAATGTGATTACGACCAAAACCATCGCTGTGATTTTCTCACTGACTTTGATTGTAATTCTTATCTCATTTTTTCTGAAAGGAATCACTATTAAAGGCTATTCACTTGAAAAATTCGTGCATAAAATTAATGCAATTCCGAAGCCTGTTCATCAAAAAAATACTGCTTTGGCATTGGCGCGTTATCTGGTTTTTTCGCACCAATATTATTTTTTATTCCTGGCTTTTGATGTCGATTTGCCTTACCTGACATTGATGTCGGCGATTACGAGTGTCTATTTTCTGGCGTCTTCGCTGCCAACTTTCCAATTTCTTGATTTTGCAGTAAAAGGAAGCGTTGCCGTTTATTTCTTCGGAATCCTGGGCGTGAACGAATGGATTGTAGTTTTTATCGCAACGCTGATGTGGTTATTCAATGTGGTTTTACCGGTTTTGATCGGGAGTTATTTCGTATTGAAATTTAAAACTTCAAAGTCATGATTGCGGCCGGATTGATTATTTTTTTCATTTACCTGTTTGTCATTTTCGGAATTTACAGCGGCTTTTTGAAAGTGAAGCTTTTTGAGGCCAAAAACAATTATCCTGAAACCAGATTTACGATTATCGTGCCGTTTCGCAATGAGGCTGGAAATTTACCATCGTTACTGGAAAGCCTTTCAAATCTCAATTATCCGGTTGATTTATTCGAAGTCATCCTGGTAGATGATGCTTCGCAAGATGGTTACAGATTGCAGATTGCAGACAGCAGATTTCAGGTTGTTGCCAATCACCGAACTTCGAATTCTCCAAAGAAAGACGCGATACTGACAGCGATCCAATCTGCCAAACACGATTGGATCATAACTACAGATGCCGATTGTATTGTGCCAACAAATTGGCTTTTGTGTTTTGATAATCTTATCCGGAAAAATGATGCTGAAATGGTTGCGGGTGCGATTGTCTATCGTGGCAATAAATCCTTTTTACACGCTTTCCAGCAGCTCGATATTGCAAGTTTGCAGGCAGCAACGATTGGCGGTTTTGGATTGAATAAAGCATTTATGTGCAATGGTGCCAATTTCGCTTACACGAAAGATTTGTTTGAAAAACTCGGCGGCTTTGAAGGCAACACCGACTTTGCCGGCGGCGATGATGTTTTTTTACTGCAGAAAGCCGTTCGCCATTTTCCCGGGAAAGTGCATTATTTAAAAGCTACTGAAGCTATTGTGCATACAAAACCTGAAAACAGCTGGAAAAGTTTATTCTTTCAGCGCGTGCGTTGGGCAAAAAAGACATCGGGTTATCAAAGCGTTTATGCGAAATTGCTGGGAATTGTCATTTTTGCGACGAATTGCTTTTGGATATTGGGTGCTGTTTGGGTATTTGGATTTCGGAGAGAATTCCCACTTCTTACATTTACGGTGATGAAATTTACTGCAGATTATTTCCTGATTACTTCAGCAAATCGATTTTTAGGACAGAAGACACGCTGGTTTTTATTGGGAAGTTTTATTTATCCGTTTTTTAGCACGGCGGTGGTTTTGTATTCTGTATTTGGAAAATTTGAATGGAAAGGCCGGAAGTTCAGAAAATAACGGATGCCCTAGCCCGGATAGTAATGGAAATCCTTTTCTTTTTTTCTTTAAAAAAGAAAAGATTGCAATGGATAGCCGGAATAGCTTCTTAAAAAAGAACACGAATTTCACAAATTCACACAAATTAATTCGTGGAAATTTGTGAAATTTGTGTTTAACTTTTTCTACTCCACTTTTAAAATTACCGGAAGGATAAATTGCATTTTTACCGGAATGCCGCGTTTGAGTGCCGGGTTGATTTTTGGAAAATCCGACAGGCGCGCGTTGAGGATGCTGTCGATTTTGACACGGTCATAAGTCACAGAATCTTTCGGAAACTGCGGTTCGAATTTTATCGTCGCATCGGGAAAAACGGTGACTTTGACTTCAATTGTGTCGAGTTCGGGATATAGGATTGACAACGTATCTGCGCTTAATTTCTGCTGGATGGTGCTCGTGAGGAATTCAAAAAAGCATTGTTGTCGCAGGGTTTTGTCTTCTATTTTTTCGCATTCGGCGACCGATGGGTATTCATCGACTTCCTTCCAGTTGATTTCTTTTAGTTTTTCCTGCAGCAATTCGTTTTTAGACGGCACTTCACGGTTGAAGTACTGACACGAAGCCAGCGACAGAAAAAGCAGTAAAAGCGTCGTTTTTTTCAAAATGCTATTCTCTGGAATTTAGGTAAACCTGGTAATCTTTGCCGAACCATTTTTCTTTTGATTCAGAAGAAACTTCTTTTTGTCTTTGTACAATCGCCCAAGGCGTTCGTTGTAGATGGCAATTTTTATGGTGTAGGTGTAATATTCTTCTTTGGTGAGCGCGGGTTGGCCTTCGTCCATTTTGGAGAAAAAATCAAAAAAAAAGCGCATCGAAATCCTTTTTGGTAAAGGCCAATACCTCTTTTTGTATTTTTTATACAATTCGAGTTTCAGGTCGATATCCGGATCTGCTTTGCTGGTCTCCTGTGCAATTGTATGCGGAGCGGCTACAAAGAGGAAGAAAATAAGAAGAGAAAATCGAAACAGGCTTTTCATATTTGCTGAATTTGTTTCAAATGTAGTGAAATTTAGTAGTTTGGTGCAATTTGGAAAATTGAAACCTCTTTAAATCAAAAAAGCCATCCCAAAAAGGGAAAGCTTTTCATTGGTCTAACTACTAAACCTGCCACGCTTTACAAGGGCGTGACGTAAACAACACAACTAATCTTCGATGCTTTTCTTGGGCAAAAAAGCCTTTCATTACGAAAGGCTTTTCCCAATTTAGCGGTCTGGACGGGACTCGAACCCGCGACCCCGTGCGTGACAGGCACGTATTCTAACCAACTGAACTACCAAACCAGCGCTTAATTGCGAGTGCAAATATAGGATAGATTTTCTATTCTGCAAGGCTTTCAATGAAAAATTTAAAATAAAATTTCAATATTTTATCCAAAACTTTGTTTTTCAACAAGGTATGTCGTCAGGATTTTTTCGAAATTTTCGCCTGTACTTACCGGAACATACTTGATTTTGTTCTGCGCACAGGTTAGCGCAAGCCTTTTGAAATAGGCATCAGCCTGCTTTTCATATAATTCTTTTACATTATCAGCGAAAATATTGACTTCGTCTCCCGTTTCAAGATCGATGAATTTCCTCGGGGCATTGTCGAAATCGAAATTGAGTTCCGTTTTATGGTCGATTATATGAAAAAGGACAACTTTGTGCTTGTCGTGTTTTAAATGCTGCAATGCGTTGAACAACGCCTCTTCTCCGGACGCTGTCTGGAACATATCCGTAAAAATGACAATCATTGAGCGGCGGTGCATTTTTTCAGCAATCTGGTGCAGGAATTTTGTCGTATCGGTATTTTTAGATTGTTTCGGACTTTCGAGCAATTGCTCCAGCTTGTTCAAGATCATGCGGTGGTGGCGCTCGCTGCCTTTTCGGGTGCGTAATATTCATAATTATCCGAATAAACGCTGATTCCGATTGCATCGCGTTGCTTTTTCAGCAAATTCATAAGGACTGCGGAAGCCAGTACCGAAAAGCCAATCTTGTTTTCATAAAACGGCTGGCTGTCTTTTAGTTTCGGATAATGCATCGAAGACGAATTATCGATGATCAAATGACAACGCAGATTGGTTTCTTCTTCATACCTTTTGGTGTACAAACGGTCGGTTTTAGCATATAATTTCCAGTCGATGTGCTTGGTGCTTTCGCCGGCATTATAAACTTTATGCTCGGCAAATTCGGCAGAAAAACCATGAAACGGGCTTTTATGCATTCCGGAAATAAAGCCTTCAACAACCTGATTGGCCAATAATTCAAGATGCTGGAAACTCGATATTTTCTCTATTTGTGATTCAATCTTCATGATCCAAATGTATTAAAAGATTAAAAGATTAAAAATTAAAAGATTGCCAAATTTCATCCATAGAAAAAGCCTGACTTTCATCAGGCTTCCGGTTCAACATCTATTTAAAAATCTAAAACTATTCAATTATTACCTTTTTAATTTCTTTCGAGTTACCCGTGATGATTTCGACGAAATAAATGCCCGCAGGAAATTCTGTTGTATTGATGACCGCACTATTGAAAGACTTAACATATTGACCGGTGGCTGTGTAGAAATTCACTTTTTCCAACATCAGCCCTTCCGAAAGCGATACTGTCAGCCTGTCTTTTACGGGATTCGGGAAAACTACGATTTTTGACGCTGTGAAATCCGGCGTATGCAATAAAAGATTGCTGAAATCATAAACCCTTGCATAACCTGCCCCGATGCGATAAGCGCCAATTGTAAGCTTATTTCCCATGGAAGAAAGCGAAATGCTATTGCCGAAATTATCAAAATTCCCACCTCCGCTCAGCGAATTTCCGATTTGCGACCACGTTCCGCCTGAATTCTGAAATAATCTCACCTCGCCCGAATCAACAAAACCTCCTGCGTCGGCAAGCGAGGCTCCCACAGCTAGCAGGTTGCCGTTTGCAGACAATGCAACGCTGTCACCAAAATGGTCGCCTGCAGCGTTGCCCTTAAGGTCTTCTCCGGCCTGGATCCAGTTCGGTACCGTTGAAGCCGAACACCCTTACTTTTCCTGATTCGCTACCATTATTGCTGTTTTTCGGCGCTCCGATTGCAATCATATTTCCGTCGGCCGATAACGACAAGGCATTGTAAAACAGCAATCCGAATCCGCCGAGCTGGTCATCTGCTGCCTCACCGTTGATTGCATTTCCCATTTGTGCCCAGCCTGTGCCGTTGAATTTGTAGATGCGCACCTGCCCGGAATCTGTAGCATTAACATCATGAAAAGGCGATCCGACGGCCACTTTTAGTCCGTCTGCAGAAAAAGCAAGGCTGCTTCCGGCCTGGTCGAAATTGGTTTCTCCATATATTCCGTCACCCAATGACGCCCATACAATTCCGTTAAAACTGAAAATACGGATTTGCCCTTTTTTTGTGCCGAATTCGCTGTCATTTGGCGAAGAAATGGCGATGCGCTGCCCATCTGCAGATAATGAAATATGATTCAGAAAACCGGACAGCCCGTTGATTTCGTTTCCAACCTGATTCCACAACCCGCCCGAATAACTGTAAATTTTCACTTGTCCGGCACCATGGTAAGGCGCGCAAATGGCAATCGTATTACCATCGGCAGACATTGAGACATTCATCCCGAAATTGTCACTTTCGGCAAGTCCGTTGATGTCGGCGCCAATTTGGCTCCATTCCGTTCCATTATAACCGAAAACTTTGACCTGTCCTGAATTAATGCCATTAACGTCGCTGAAAGGTGACGCTATCACCACTTTCGTCCCATCGGCAGACATGCCAACACTGGCTCCCGAAAAATCGCCGTTTGCCACTCCGGCAATGACAGATCCTATTTGTGTTTGGGCAACCGCCAATTTGCCAGCGGCTATTAAAATCATTAAAAAGAGTAATTTTTTGTTCATAAGAATTGTATTTAGGTTTTTATTTTTTTGATAGACATTATTGTTCATAAGTAATTAAAATGCGCATTGATTTTGATAAGATATTGGCCGAATTCGCTGCTTTATTGGTAACGACGATACCAGCGGGCGTTACTAAATAATCAAATTCGTAACCCGCAGTACTGTTGCCGTTGGAGACACAGCTTCCATTACCGATGTTATATTCGACCATTACAGATACGCTTAAAATCTTCGAAGTCGTCAACCCGTGTGCAATGGTGACCGAATTCCCCTGAAATGCCGCCGTAAATCCCGTTAACTTCAATTGCTTGACAGCCGGCGCATTCGAACCTTGCTTCGTGAATCCGTTGACTTCAAGCTCTGCCGCCGGCGCAGTAGTGTTAATGCCAACATTTCCGGCCGAAGTGATGGCCATTCTTGGTGTGTTATTATTCGTCCTGAATACGATTCCTTCACTGATCCCGCTATTGTACAGAATACCGCCATTGGTCGCATTTCCGTTCACACCAAATAATATTCCGGTTTCACCTGTAGCAGAAAGCAGATTGATGAAAGTGCTGTTGCCGCCTTCGAACGTGGCGACAGCATTAGAATTTGGCGTAATACCAGTCGTTGCCTTGCTTACGTGCAATTTTGAAGAGGGAACCGTTGTGCCAATGCCAACATTTCCGGCAGCAGTAATGGCCATCTGCGACGTATTATTGTTCGTCCTGAACACCATGCCGCTGGCAATTCCCGAATTGTAAAAAATACCGCCGTTAGCGGCGTTGCCATTTGTTCCGAATACGATTCCGGTTTCTGCGCCGGACAGCATATTAAGATAGGTATTACCCGCACTTTCGATAGTTGCAATTGGATTGATGTTTGGCGTAAGCCCGGAACTGCTATTTAAAATGTGAAATTTAGACAATGGAGCCGTCGTGCCGATACCGATATTTCCTGCCGATGTAATTGCCATTTGTGTCGTATTGTTGTTCGTGCGGAACACCATACCGTTGTTAATTCCTGAATTGTAAAGAATCCCTCCGTTGGTTGCATTTCCATTTACACCGAACAAGATCCCTGTTTCTCCTGCATTCGACAATAGATTCAGGTAGGTGCTGTTGGTACTTTCAAAAGTAGCGATTGCAGATGGGTTGGGCGTTAATCCGGATGCGCTTTTAAAAACATGTAGCTTAGAACGCGGAATTTTGGTTCCGATGCCTACTTCACCGATGCCGGTGAAACGCACCCTCTCTATAAAATTGTTACTATCGCCACAACCGAACGCGATATCACTTTCTAAATTGGAAACGTGAACCAACATTAACGTATCCTGAATTCCGAAACCGTAAGAACGGGTAGCATCACTTTTGTAAAGGCATATTTTTTCGCCGATTTCCTTTTTAAACTCCAGCGGAGATTTTGCATCAAACGGAACCGAGTGCTATATTTCCTGTGGTACCAATCCTGATGCGTTCAGCATTTGCAGTTCTTACGGCCAAAGGCTGGCTGTCGGTAGTCCCTATAAAATTCTGCGCGGCATCGGTACCGGAATTGCCGTTCATATCCCATTTTTGTTTGGAGTTGATCCCGTTCACAACGCGGTGGCATTGTCCCAATAGTAAAATCCCGGAAGATTCGCGCCCGAGGCTGTCGTTAAAAAAACCAGCATTCCGTTTTGTGCGGCAGTCGGATTTGTTGCAGGAAATACGTCGATTTTCGGGATCAGAATTCCGTCATTATTCGCCGGATTCGCCTGATTCGTAGCTCTTATGTCAAGTTGCGCTTCGGGAAATGCGGTGTTGATTCCCACTTGCCCAAATGCATGCGACGCTACAAAGAGTAACGTCATGATTAACAGCCTGTAAAATATTTCAGTTAAGAACCGCATAAGATTGTTTTTCAGGCGACAAAATTCTTCTAATCCATCCACATAAAAAATCGCTAATAGACCAATGGCGTTTTAAATAGACGAACGCATTTTCAGGTGATTTATAAATTTATACTTTTGCCAATATCAGGAAGTTATATGAAAAAATTCAATTGTGTTATAGTCGACGATGACGATATTGACCGTCTTACGGTGCTCTCTTTTGCGAAAAGAGAAGCCGGATTAAATGTGCTGGGCGCCTTCTCAAGCCCGATGGAAGCCATGCCGTTTCTTGAAAATGAAAAAATCGACATCCTGCTGCTTGACATCGATATGCCCGGGATGAGCGGAATGGAATTCAGGAAACTGTTGCTCGACATTCCCGTTTGCATTTTCATCACGGCACATCCTGAACATGCGGCAGACAGCTTTGATGTTGATACGCTTGATTTTATCGTTAAGCCGCTGAAAGCTGATCGTTTCAGGAAAGCTATGGAGCGTGTTGAAGAATATATGAAGCTGAAGCAAAAGGCCAAACTTTTTGAATCCAGCCTCGGCGGAGATTCCATATATATTAAGGAAGGCCATAAACAGACAAAAATCAGCCTGACTGATATTTTATATCTTGAAGCGCTCAAAGATTACACGCTCGTGGTGACTTCGCAGAAAAGGTATTGTGTTTTATCAAGCATAGGAACGTTGCTGAAGGAACCGCATTTTCGTTCATTCATACGCATTCACCGGAGTTTTGCCGTTCAAAAGCAATACATCAGCAGCATGGGCACTTCTGAGGTCGAGCTTAACAACAGCGTCATAATTCCGATTGGGCGCAGCTTTAAAGACAACTTAAATCTTTTGCAATGAAAAAAATGATCCCGCTGTTTTTTTTCATTTCGTTTTGTGCTTTTTCCCAAAGTGACGGACAGCATGCCATTGACTCACTTCAAAAGACATTGACACATCCGAAAGACAAGCTCCAGCAAAGTCAAATCCTCAATGAACTGGCTGCTGAATATTACAATATCAATCCTGAAAAATTAAACGAATATGCCCGGAAAGCTTATGCAATCGCGGCGAAAGAAGGTTTTGAGTCTGAGAAAGGCGTAGCTGCCGGTCATATCGGCGAATATCATTTTATCATGGGAAATTCAAAAGAATCCTTTAAATGGTATGCGATTGCAAGGGGAATATTCGAAAAGCTCGAAGACCGTTGCTCGCTTGGACTGATTTATATGAACATCGGCAACAATTATGCGCGTTCCGGTTCTTATCCAGAGGCGCTCGATAATTTTTTCAAGGCCTTGAAATATTATGAGCATTGCGATGAAAAGTCTTTCAGCGGAATTGCGTCATGTTATCAGGGCATCGGGAATATTTATACGGCAAACCTGAGTTACGAAAAAGCCATTAAGAATTACGAAAGCGCGGCGGCTTATTATGAAAAAGTTCCCGGGCATGAGATGGAAATCGCGATGAGTATGGCCAGCAAAGGCCTTGCCTATGAACATTCTGATAAAAATGCTGAGGCGTTGGCAGCTTTTGAAGCGGCGTTGAAAAAAATGCCCGCGAATGGCAACGAATGGGCGAAAGCAGCAATTACAAGCTGGGAAGGCGTTATTTATTGCAAACTGGGCGCTTATGATCGCAGCATCGCTATTTTAACGCAGGCCAATACGGTCATTAAAAAATTTGGCGACCAGGATATGATGGCAACCAATTATCAGAATCTGGGTGTTGCTTATTTGAGAAAATCAAGTGAAAATGGCGACCGAAAATATTTGCCGCATGCGTTGGATTAC
The DNA here is from genome assembly GCF_051373205.1 of Flavobacterium sp. 3HN19-14. NCBI lineage: Bacteria > Pseudomonadati > Bacteroidota > Flavobacteriia > Flavobacteriales > Flavobacteriaceae > Flavobacterium > Flavobacterium sp. 3HN19-14. The sequence goes on along the minus strand of NZ_JBPPZT010000001.1, from coordinate 1,090,338 downwards.
CTGAACCAATCACTTGCGCTGCACAAAGAATCGAACAATCATGAAGCTTTAATTAAAGATTATAACATTCTGTCTGAATATTATGGCTATATAAAAGATTACAAAAAAAGCCTTGAGGCACATTTGCAATATTCGGTTTATAAAGACTCAGTATTTAACTTTCAGAACAAGCAATCGCTGCAAAACCTCAATTATGAAAGGATGATTGAATTGCGCGAGAAAGAAATTAAGATCAACAAACTGAGCCTTGAATCGAAAGAACGGCAAAAATGGTTCCTCTTGACCGCCATTCTTTTCCTTTTCATTATCGGTTTGCTTTTCTTCTACCAAAGCCAGAAACGCAAAATGATGAACGGTAAATTAATGGAACTCAACACCGAACTCGACCAGGCCAATAAAGTAAAAGCGCGTTTCTTCAGCATCCTGAACCACGATTTGCGCAGCCCACTCAGCAACCTCATTCATTTTTTGCATCTGAAGAAAGAAAATCCCGGACTTCTCACGGCAGAAAACGAAGCGATAATGGGCCAAAAAACCATCACTTCAGCCGAAAACCTGCTCGAATCGATGGAAGATCTGCTGGTTTGGAGCAAAAGCCAGATGGAAAATTTCAAGCCGCAACCCAAAAACATCATCGCCCAACATCTTTTCGATTACCTGAAACTACATTTTTCAGGAGAAGAAAAAATAAAGATGACTTTCGAAAACCCGCACAACTTACAACTGTTTTCCGACGAAAATTATGTAAAAACAATCATGCGGAATCTTACCGGAAATGCTATCCATTCGCTCAAAAATTTCGATAAAGGCGCCATTCACTGGAAAGCCTGGGAAGAAAACGGCAGCCCCTACCTATCAATTACCGACAACGGAACGGGCGGCACTTCCGAAGAATTCAGAGCATTGTATGACGAAAAAGAAATTACCGGAATCAAGACCGGACTCGGCCTGCACCTGATCAGGGACTTTGCAAAATCTGTCGACTGTACCATCGAAGTATCTTCCGGCGCAAGCGGCACAACTTTCTTACTAAAATTCAATAAAAGATGAAAAATACATTCCTGTTGGTTTTATGCTTTTCGCTTTACAAATCTGCGGCACAGTTGCATTTGCTTCCGTCGAATTATCTGTATGTAAACGACCGTACAGTATTTGTTAACAACGCGATTGAACTTCAGGATGGCACTGGAATTTACCTCAGAAATGAAGCGCAGCTTTTACAGGGCGATCATCCGGCATCAGACAATAATGGCAACGGGAAAGTCTCGGTTTTTCAGGAAGGCAGCACCAATAATTTTCAATTCAACTATTGGTGTTCGCCAGTCGGCAATGCTTCTTCCTTTAAAGGAAATGAAAATTTCGGCATAACGATGCTTCATTCTCCCATTGATTCGTTGCAAAGTACGCCTGTTGCCGTTACTTCAGGTTATGACGGAACAGCCAGCCCATTAACAATTGCCGAATACTGGATTTTTAAATTCCTCCAGTCAAGCGCTTACTCCGGCTGGGAGCAAGTAGGTTCACAGAATATGCTCTTGCCGGGCGAAGGATTTACGATGAAAGGAACAGCAGGCGCAGACGCAACAATGGTTTTGGGCGTTGAAAACAATCCGGGAAGCAGGCAGCGTTACGATTTCAGGGGAAAACCCAATGACGGTGATGTGCACAGAGCTGTGGCCCGGCTCAGGAAACCCTCACAGGAAATCCTTATGCTTCGGCAATCGATCTTTCGCTTTTCCTCACAGAAGCAACCGATTGTACCGGAATTGCATATTTCTGGGAGCAGGATAAAAGCATCGATTCGCACACGCTGGCAGATTACAGTGGCGGTTATGGCCGATATGCTCCGGTATCAAGACATGGTTTGGGAATTTATATTCCGGCAGTTTTTTACAATTATGATTCTTTCGGGCAGCAGATTGGCGTAGGCACTGCTTCAAATAATATTTTTGAGCGGTATTTTTCGCCTGTCGGACAGGGTTTTATGATTGAAGGCGCTGAAGGCACTTCCGGAATTGTCACGATGAAAAATAAATACCGTGTTTTTGTAAAGGAAGGCGCGGCGAATTTTTCTGAATTTGAAAGATCTGCCAATAATCAGATTAGTTCATCAGGTGCGGCTTTACCTGAGATCATTTCGGTTTCCGGGTTTGATTATACAACTGTTTCTACAACGCCGGTGCCTCAAATTCGTTTTGATGTGCTGCTGAATAACGAAGGACGTCGTATTATAGTTGCGGCATTCGACCCTGAAGCGACAGATGGCGCCGATCATGCGATGGATGCAAGTGCCGATGCGGCAGAACTTCCGGCCAATGCTTATTTTTTAATCAACGAAAATCCATTCTTAATTGATGTGATGCCTTTTGACATACACAAAAAAATACCTGTCGGATTTCAGAATACCAATGAAGCCAATTATAAAATCACGATAAGCGAAACCGTTGGCCTGCCGGAAATCCAAAATATTTATCTGCATGATAAAATCGCTGATTTGTATTTTGATATCAAAAATGATATCCATGAACTGGTTTTACCCGCCGGCACCAACGATACCCAATATGAAGTCACTTTTGAAGACGGCACGCTTTCAACCGGTTCAGAAGATCTTAAGACCGTCATTATTTCACAAGACAATGACGCACGTCGTTTATTGGTTGAAAACGCGCAATCGCTTCAGCTGGAGCAATGTTATATTTATGATATTTCGGGGAAACTGGTATTACAGCATGAATTAAAAAATACCGCAGCATCATTTTCGGTTGATACGACTTCGCTCTCTGAAGGTGTTTACATTGTAAGATTGAGTGCTGTAGATATCAAACCTTTCTGTAAAAAAATCATCATTATAAACCAATAAAAAACCCGGCACAAACCGGGTTTTTGTTTTATTTCTTAATTTTTTATTTTAACAATGCGTTGAGTGAATCAGCATAGGTTTGTTTCGGCGCAACGCCAACTTGTCTGCCTACTACTTCGCCATTTTGGAAAACCAATACGGTCGGAATGTTTCTCACACCGTATTTTGCGGCAAATTCCTGGTTGGCATCTACGTCGACTTTTCCGACTACGACTTTCCCGTCGTACTCTGTGCTTAATTCATCGATGATTGGAACCACCATTCTGCACGGACTGCACCATGCTGCCCAAAAGTCGACCATTACCGGTTTGCTTGATTTCAATACTACTTCGTCAAAAGTAGCGTCTGTTATTGCTAGTGCCATATTATTTTGTCTTTAATGTTATTATTATGACACAAAATTAGGCATTTAATCTCTAATGTTTTGTTAATTGAAAATTGGTTTTGGCTATGACCCTATTATAAACGGCAATTACGAACAATTATCATAATTAATTTTTTACAAATAACAAATATCTATTTTTTAAATAAATTAAAATAAATAAATCTCATATTGTAATTTTTATTATATCTTTATGCTATTAAAAACCTACATTATGAAAAAATCATTACTACTTCCAATTTTCATTATGACAACTTGCAGCAGTATCGCCCAACTTCACGTGGCTGCAAATGACTATTTGTATGTTTCGCATGATTTCGTCTATGTGAAGCAGGAAACCAGCCTCAACGGCAATTTGTACCTTCGGAATGAATCGCAATTGCTTCAGGGCAACGACATCAGCACATCCTTTAACCGCGGACAAGGTATTTTATCTGTCTACCAGGAAGGGACGAGTGATAATTATGAATACAACTACTGGTGTTCGCCGGTCGGCAACCCGTTTGTTTACGGTTTCCGGAAAGCAAGAATTTCTGGATTCACATGCTTTATCGTCCAGTAACTGCCACAGAAAGTGAACCGGCAATTGTAATCAATCACGACATTGACGGCATAGACGGGATTTCGAACCCGCTGTCTATCGCCGACCGGTGGATTTACAGATTGACAACCGCTTCCTATTATTTTCAGATTGCAGACACCTCTTCTGGGATTCAGGTTTCACCAGGAGAAGGATTTACGATGAAAGGCACCGCCGGAGAAGATTTTCACGAGGTATTGGGTGTGGCGAACAATCCGGGCTCCAACCAACGCTACGATTTCAGGGGAAGCCCGAATAACGGCAACATCACGTCTATGCTTTTCAGCACTTATTCTGAATTGACGGGCAATCCGTATCCATCTGCCATCGACCTTTCGATGTTCCTGACCGACGCCGATGCTTGCAGCGGAATCGCTTATTTCTGGGAAATGGACGAAGATGCCAATACGCATATCGAATCAGATTATGTAGGCGGTTACGGGGCATTTTCTCCTGTAAGCCGCGGCGGTACCGGAATCTATGTCCCTGCGGTTTACACGCCATTTCTCGGAGGCCCATCGCCAAATCATGAATATGAAAGGCGGTTTTGCCCGATCGGACAGGGATTTATTCTTGAGCGTACCGAAGAAGGCATTGGCGAAATTACGATGAGGAACATTTACCGCGTATTTGTTCCCGAGGGAACTGCGAATCATTCTGATTTTGAACGGAATGCAGCAGGAAAATCCGAATTCCTTCCTGCAATCCAATCTGTTTCCGGATTTGATTATACAAAAGTTTCCACAAAGGACGTACCGCAGGTAAGGCTGGCTACAACAATCAACGGAAAATGGGTTCGTGAAACTGCCCTGGCTTTTGACGATAAGGCTACAGACGGCGTTGATCATGCAATGGACGCCCGTTTGTATGATAAATATCCGGCCGACTGTTATTTTGTGATTGGGCGTGATAAAAAAGAATATGTTGTCGATGTAATGACTTTTGATATCCACAAAAAAATACCAATTGGCTTCAGGAACGACGCTGCCACAAAATTCGAAGTTTCAGTAAAGGGACTGCTGAATTTAAATAATGTTCAAACGGTTTACTTGCATGATAAAAAAACGGGGAAGTATGTTGACATCAGCAAAAAATCTTTTGAGATTACGCTCCCAAAAGGCATTAACAACAGCCAGTTTGAAATAACATTTGAAAATGATTCCGTTTTGGACAAAAATCCGCTTACTGAAGAAAATATAGGCATTTTGCATAATAATGATTCAAAAAACGCTGTTGTGCAGAACAAAAGTAATCTGGCACTTGAAGATGTCACATTATTTGACCTCAACGGAAAAATGATATTGGAGAAAAAATTAGGAAGTGATAGCAACTATCAATTTTCAACCGCTGCACTTTCGGATGGCATTTACATCGCCAGAATCACAGATGTTTCCGGAAATCAATTCAGCAAAAAGATTAATGTGAAAAACTAGTTCAGCTTAAAATTCACCTGCAATTTCTCTAGTTCCTGAAGCAATTCACCCGAAATCTTAACCTTTAGTTTCCTGCTTGGCATGCTCAGGCGGGTAACTATTTTGGTTTCTTCGACCTCGACCAATTCATTCATATGTTGCGCTTCGGCGGTATCATCATCGGTCGAACTCTCGTCGGTTTCTTCTTTGACAGTGACGGCAGTTTCGACCATTTTTTTGATTTGCTCGAGTTCCATCACTTCAAAAGTAACAGAATTGTCACCTTTATTATTCTGGAAAACTGTGCTTAATTGATGCACTAAATCGGTTCTTAAATCGGCAATATTAAGATTGATAATGAGTTTTTTTGCAAAGCTCGTTAATACATCCTGCAAATACTGAATGAGCATGAATTGCAGTCGCGGCTCACCTTTTTTGCCGGTTTCCTTATTGGCCAGCCTTCTTTTACGAGTACTTTCATAAACGTAAAATTATTCTGGATCAGGAAATGACGGAATTTCAGGTATTCCTCACCAAAAATCCGGAACTCATAACTTTCATCGTAACCTTCAAGCATAAATGAAGCCCAGCCTTTCCCGTTTTTCGCCGTGCGATGTTGCACATTGGTAATAATACCGCCGAGCGTCAGGTTTTTATTGACGTGTGATTCAAGATTTTTGAGCGCTTCCAGCTTCGAATTGCAGAAATATTGCATCTCAAATTTATAATCGTCAAGCGGATGTCCCGAAATATAAATCCCGACAACTTCTTTCTCTTTGGCGAGTTTTTCCATCGTATTCCAGTCTTCGCAAGGCGGAACGACCGGTTCGGCAATCTGGACTTCACTCGCTTCTCCAAATAAACTCACTTGCGATGAATTCTCATTTTCCTGAATTTCGAACCATAACGAACGGCTTTTTCAAGAAACGTAATGCCGTCGCCTTCGTCATGAAAATATTGCGCCCGATGCGTTCCTGTAAACGAATCGAATCCGCCGGCGAGCGCTAAATTTTCAAAAGCTTTTTTATTCGCGGCGCGTAAGTCGATTCGCTTTGCCAAATCAAAAATCGATTTGTATTTTGTAGCGGTGCGATTTTCGACAATTGTCGCCACCGCACCAGAACCAACGCCTTTGATAGCGCCCATTCCGAAACGCACGGCATAATTGTCATTTACGGTAAATTTATAGAACGATTCATTCACATCCGGCCCTAAACCTGCAATCCCATCCGCTTGCATTCTTCCATAAAGAAAGAAACCTGCTTGATGTCGTTCATATTATTCGAAAGCACGGCCGCCATATATTCTGCCGGATAATTGGCTTTCAGATAAGCGGTTTGGTATGCAATCCATGCATAACAAGTCGAGTGTGATTTGTTGAACGCATATTCCGCAAATGCTTCCCAGTCTTTCCAGATTTTTTCGAGTTTCGCTGCGTCATGGCCTTTCGCAACCGCCTGATCAACGAATTTCGGTTTCATTTTATCGAGTACGTCGCGCTGTTTTTTTCCCATTGCCTTACGCAAAACGTCTGCATCACCTTTTGAGAAATCCGCTAATTTTTGCGACAAAAGCATTACCTGTTCCTGGTAAACCGTGATTCCGTAGGTGTCTTTGAGCAATTCTTCGCAGGCGTCAAGGTCATAGACGATTTCTTCTTCGCCGTTTTTACGTTTGATAAAACTCGGGATATAAGCGATTGGTCCCGGACGATGACAATGCGTTCATGGCAATCAAATCACCAAAAACCGTCGGTTTGAGTTCCTTCATGTATTTCTGCATTCCGGCACTCTCATACTGGAAAATCCCAACTGTTTCGCCTCTTTGGAAAAGCTCGTAAGTTTTTACATCATCAATCGGAAATGCATCGGGATCGATGTCTTTCCTGTGCGGTACTTAACCAATTTCACTGTATCCTTTATGAGTGTAAGGGTTTTCAGTCCCAAGAAGTCCATTTTCAGAAGACCGGCACTTTCTACGACGGAGTTGTCGAATTGCGTGACATACAATTCTGAATCTTTTGCCGTTGCAACGGGAACAAAATTTGTGATATCATCGGGTGTAATGATGACTCCGCATGCGTGGATTCCGGTATTCCTGAGATTTCCTTCCAGAACCTGCGCTTGTTGTAAAGTTTCCCCGCCTAAATCATTTTCATTCGCCAAAGCAATCAGTTCTTTGACTTTATCGAATTCTTCAGGACGCAAAGCTGCTTTCAACTTCGCATCGTCGAAAGAAAATATCTTCGCAAGATTTAAGTTGAACGGAATTAATTTTGCGATTTTATCAGCTTCGAAAAGTGGTAAATCAAGCACACGTGCGGTATCGCGAATGGCTGATTTTGCTGCCATTGTTCCGTAAGTAATAATTTGTGCTACTTGCTTTGAACCGTATTTCTTAATCACATAATCCATAACCTTGCTCCTGCCCTCGTCGTCAAAATCGATATCAATATCGGGAAGCGATACACGATCCGGATTCAGGAAACGCTCAAAAAGCAAGTTGTACATCAATGGATCGATATTCGTAATTCCGAGGCAATACGCTACTACGGAACCGGCGGCGGAACCATGGCCTGGCCTGTACGGAAACCCCCATTTTCCTGGCTTCGGCGATGAAATCCTGAACGATTAGGAAATAACCCGGATAACCGGAATTTTCAATCGTCAATAATTCAAAATCGATGCGCTCTTTGATGTCTTCGGTGATTTCGGCATAACGCCTTTTCGCGCCTTCGTATGTCAGGTAATGAAGGAATTTATTTTCGCCGCGTTTGCCCTTATCTGCAAAATCTTCTTCAACCACGAATTCCTGTGGAATTTCAAATTTCGGAAGCAGCACTTCGCGCGCAAGGCTGTAAATTTCAATCTTATCTACGATTTCGGAAATATTCGAGATGGCTTCAGGCAAATCGTTGAAAAGCGCTTTCATTTCGTCACCTGACTTGAAATAATATTCCTGGTTCGGCAATCCGAAACGATAGCCGCGGCCACGGCCTATAGGTGTTCCCTGTTTTTCGCCGTCGCGGACACAAAGCAAAATATCGTGTGCATTGGCATTTTCCTTGTCGATGTAAAATGTATTGTTGGAAGCGATTAATTTCACCTCATGTTTCCGCGCCAACGAAACCAATCCTGAATTCACGCGGTTTTCGTCTTCCTGATTGTGGCGCATCAATTCAAGATATAAATCGGAACCGAATCGGTCTTTCCACCAGATTAGCGCTTCTTCAGCCTGGTTTTCACCGATGTTGAGTAATTTATTCGGGATTTCTCCATAAAGATTTCCTGATAATACAATTAAATCTTCTTTGTATTTTTCGATAACATTTTTATCGATTCGCGGTACGTAATAAAATCCTTCGGTATAAGCGATTGACGACATTTTCGCCAGATTATGATAGCCATTTTTATTCTTCGCCAGAAAAACCACCTGGTAACCATTATCTTTCCTGGTTTTATCTTTGTGGTCTTCGCAGACGAAAAATTCACAGCCGACGATAGGTTTGATTTCGACTTCTGACGGTTCTTCACCATTTTCAACGGCGGTTTTATTTTTGGCTTCCGCCGATTTGTTGTGGTATAAAATATCGCGGACGAAATGAAACGCACCCATTAAATTCGCGTGATCGGTAATCGCGACAGCGGGCATTTTATTCTGGACAGTCGCCTTTACCAAAGCTGCAACGCTGATTGTAGATTGCAGAACCGAGAATTGCGTATGGTTATGCAAATGCACAAAATCAACATCGGCAAGACTTTCAGAAGCTTGCGTTGAAGCCGGCTTTTGTATTTCCTGCACTTTTTTGAATTGCTCGCGAATCGCATCTGAAGCGGCCTTCAGATTGATGTGCTGTAATCCGATTAACTGGATTTCGTGTGTATTCCTTTCCTGGAAATCCTGAATGTAGCCAATGGGAACATCGAGTTGCTCTTCTGTATAATTACCGCGACGGACGAGTTCAAGGAAACATCTTGTCGTGGCCTCAACGTCGGCGGTGGCATTGCGTGCTTCTGCGAAAGGAACGTGAAAAAGGTATTCGTGCAATTCAGTGAGCGTTGGCAATTTGAATTTTCCGCCACGACCGCCGGGAAGCTGCAATAATGAAGCGGTAACTTCCGTACAAGTATCGAGAACCGGCATTTGCGCCATTTTTGAATCGATGCCAAAACGGTAAAATTCGGCGCCCATGATATTGACGTCAAAACCTACATTTTGCCCGACGATGAATTTGGAGTTGGCTAAAACGGCGTTGAATTTTTCGAGGACTTCACTGAGTGGAATCCCGTCAGCTTCAGCCAATTCGGTTGAAATTCCGTGAATACGCTCGGCATCATACGGAATATTAAAACCTTCGGGCTTTACGAGATAATCCTGATGTTCGATAAGCGCGCCGTATTCGTCATGCAGTTGCCAGGCGATTTGTATGCATCGCGGCCAGTTGGCAGAATCGCTCACTGGCGCATCCCAACGTTTCGGCAATCCGGTGGTTTCGGTATCAAAGATTAAATACATAAATGATTTTGAGGGTTTTGCAAAGTGGAATAATCCGCAAATTGATTTTTCAAAAATAGGCTTTTTATCGTTGAAAATGAATGGGAAGTTATCAACAGAAAATGGTTTTTTGTTGGGTTTTTTCAACTACAAATTGAATAAGGCAGAAAACAAAAAAACCATTCCTCAAATGAAGAATGGTTTATATATGTGGTAAAAAAATAGTGTTAAATCTAACAGTACATTATGCCAATTGTCGGATTTGAATCCGGTGAAGCAAATTAATATCCGCCTCTGTTTCCGCCACCGCGGTTATCTCCGTAGCCGCCACCGCCTGAGCGATTGCCGCCACCGTATCCACCGCCACCTGGACGACTTCCACCACCGTAACCTCCACCGCCACGGTTTCCACCGCCGCCAAAGCTACGTCTTTCCCCTTCGGGTTTCGGTTCTGATTTATTAACAACAATTGCACGACCCTGAACAGTAGCTCCGTTCAATTCGTCAATAGCTTTTTGTGCTTCATCATCATTTGGCATTTCAACAAAGCCAAAACCTTTACTTCTTCCTGTAAACTTATCAGTAATAATTTTTACTGTGTCAACGGCACCGTATGCCTCGAAAGATTCTCTTAAATCTGCTTCCTCAATACTGAACGGAAGGCTTCCAACAAAAATATTCATATGTACTATTTATTAATTACCAACAAATATAGGGGTAATAAAATTGTAAAGCACTATGGGATAAGTTATATGTAAGTTAAAAAAAATATAAATGTTGAGAATTGTTTTATAGGAAATTGAATTTGGTAATTGTAAAAGAAAACGTGGTTCCGCTGCCGATTTTAGAATCAACGCTGATTTTTCCGCCAAGTCCCGCAACGAGTTTTTTGACAGTGGAAAGACCGATGCCACAGCCGCGGTTTCCAAAACGGTCTTCGGAGGTCAGCACTTCGAAAATATTGAAGATGCGTTCGCGATGTTCTTCAGCAATACCGGGACCGTTGTCTTTTATGAAAAACTCGTACGTTTCTTCTGCTTCAGCAAAACCGATTTCGATTTCGACTTTAATTTTGTCATTATATTTTATCGCGTTAGCAATCAGATTGATAAGAATTTGCTGCAGCGCCACCCTATTGGTATAAAGCGCTTTATCTTCAAATGATTTTTTAAAATGGTATTGCTTTTCGTTATCAAGCATGCCAATCGTTTCATCGACAAGTGCTTCGATATTGAAAACAGTTCGTTTTTCAATCAGGACGGTATCGCATTTGCTGTGCTCCAGAATACCATCAACAAGGTTTCGAAGACTGTTGGAAGACACGTCAAGCATTTCCATCAGCATTTTGGCATTGTCATCGAGCTTGTCTGAATAATCGGAAAGCAGGATTTGCGTAAGGCTTGAAATATTGTTGAGCGGCGATTTAATATCGTGCGCCGCCACTTGCGCGAATTTGTCGAGTTCGGAATTCCTTGTCTCAAGGTCTTTTGTGAATTTTTCCAGCAGCATCTTGCTTTTTCGCAGCTCAAAAAGGCTTACGACCTGATTGGAAAGCGCCTTTAAAGCTGTCAGCTGTTCGCGGCTTAATTCTTTTGGCTTATCGTCGATGACGCATAATGTACCCAAAGCCAATCCATCCGAAGTCACGAGCGGAACGCCGGTGTAAAAAATCACGTGCGGGTCGCCAACCACAAACGGATTGTCCTGAAATCTTTCGTCAAGCCTGGAGTCTTTGACCGTAAAGATGGAATCAGGATCAATTATCGCATGTGCGCAAAAAGCATCGCTGCGACTGGTTTCCGTACCATCAATTCCGACTTTCGATTTAAACCACTGGCGCTTCTCGTCGATTAAGCTAATGGTCGAAATCGGGGTGTTGCAAATCTGCGAGGCGAGTTGTGTAATATCGTCATATTCCTGCTCCGGAAGCGTGTCAAGAATCGAATATTCCTTTAACGCTTTTAAACGGGAAGTTTCATTTTGAGGGATTGGAGCATTCATCATTTTATGCTATTAAAGTAAAAAACCATCCGCATGGGATAGTTTCAGATATAAAAAGATATTTTTTACTGTATCGGAACGTGATAAAAAGCGCCTTCCTGAAAATTTACGTTTTCATTCACGACAGTGCTTGTACCGGTATATTTCGCATTGAATTTGAATGTTCCGGAAACCGTCTGGTCAACCGTATCATAATCATTAATAACAATAGTAGCATTGCCGATGCTTTCGTCATGCTCTAAATCCTGTCCGGTTGAATAAACAAGTCCAAAACCTTGATCTTCATAGGTATAAATCGCTGCAATATCATCGCTGTCATCAGGCGTTGGTTCAAGTTGATATTCTGCCGGGTTGAATTTTGTAATAGGTGTATTTTTTAAAAACGGAATCCTGAGCGTAACAATCTCAAGGCCTTTGTAACCATTGATTGTCAGGTAACCTTCATTAGGCGCGTCCGGGATATTATAAGAAGTAAAATGCGCATCGGACAAATCGGCTCTCCATGCAAAATTGTCTTTTCTTCCCTGAAAACCAGGATCGCTAAACTTCACATCTGATTCACATGACCAAAAAGCTACTGTTAATAATAAGAGCGATAAAATCTTTTTCATTAAAATATATATTAAGATTGGGTAGTTGATGTATTTTGGATACAAAAATAGTTTTTAAAACGAAATATGCTAAAGAAAATTGAATAATTTCTGCCTTATTTCAAATATTTAACGAATAGTGCAATCAATAATGTATTAAAAATCAACGCAGAATTAGCGTCAATTAAAAAAATGTGTATCTTTGCACCCTTAATTAATCGAGGTCGTGTACCTCAAAATTTAATCATAAGATTATGTCTGTAAAAATTAGATTACAAAGACACGGTAAAAAAGGAAAGCCTTTTTACTGGGTAGTAGCGGCTGATGCACGCTCAAAAAGAGATGGTAGATACCTTGAAAAAATCGGTACTTACAATCCAAACACCAATCCTGCAACCATCGATCTGAACCTTGACAGTGCTGTTCAATGGTTACACAATGGTGCACAACCAACTGATACTGCCAGAGCAATCCTTTCTTACAAAGGAGCTTTGTTGAAACACCACCTTGACGGAGGCGTTCGCAAAGGTGCTTTAACCCAAGAGCAGGCTGATGCTAAATTGGCTGCCTGGTTAGACCAGAAAGCAGGTAAAGTTGACGCTAAAAAAGAAGGTTTGTCTAAAGCACAATCAGATGCTAAAGCAAAAGCCTTGAAAGCAGAACAGGAAGTGAACGCTAAGCGTTTGGCTGCTGCTGCCCAGGCTGAAGCCGATGCAATCGCTGCCGAAGCTGCTGCAAACGCGCCGGAAGTGGAAGAAACAGAAGAAGTTGCTGAAGTAGCTGCTGAGGAAACTCAAGCTGTTGAAGAAGCGCCTGCTGCCGAAGCTGCAACTGAAGAAGCGCCTGCTGCTGAAGAGAACAACGAAACAGAAGCTTAATTTTACAGCGATAATGCGTAAAGAAGATTGTTTCTATTTAGGTAAAATCGCAAAAAAATTCAGTTTCAAGGGTGAAGTCCTGATCTGGTTAGACACCGACGAACCCGAGTTATACGAAAATCTGGAATCAGTGTTTGTCGAATGCGGCAAACATCTGGTTCCTTTTTTATTGAAAACAGTTCGCTCCACAAAAACGACTTTTTAAGGGTGCGTTTTGAAGACATGAACACCGAGGAAGATGCTGATGCCGTCATGGGCAACGGCATTTACCTTCCTTTAAAAATGCTGCCAAAACTCACCGGCAACAAATTCTATTTCCACGAAGTCATCGGATTTGAGATTGAAGACAAACGTCTCGGCGTTTTCGGGAAAATCCATGCTATAAATGATTCGACTGCACAACCGCTTTTCGAAGTTTTAAATGGCGAAGTCGAAATCCTCGTTCCTATGATTGACCATTTCCTGGTAAAAGTTGATCGCGAAAACAAAAAAATCGTGATGGATTTACCGGAAGGGCTCATTGAAATGTACCTCTAGTATTCCCGATTATTGTGAGTTTCCGAAATGTCACCCCGAGCGCAGTCGAGGGCCTTATATCAACCATGTTCCAATTCAAACAATTTTCCGTCCAACAAGACCGCTGCGCAATGAAAATCGGCACCGACAGCGTTTTGCTCGGCGCGTGGGCACCAATTGATAATAATCCATTCTCAATCTTAGACATCGGCGCCGGAACCGGAATTCTATCTTTAATGTTAGCGCAAAGAACTTCCGTAGAGCAAATCGATGCATTAGAAATCGACGAAGACGCCTACGAACAATGCGTCGACAACTTCGAGAATTCTCCTTGGGGCGACCGCCTTTTCTGCTTTCATGCCGGACTCGATGAATTCGTCGAAGAACCTGAAGACGAATATGATCTGATTATTTCAAATCCACCATTTTTCTCCGAAGATTATTTTTCCGGAAATGAACAACGCAATCAGGCAAGATTTCAGGACGCTTTGCCTTTTGAAGATTTAATCGAAGCTGCAGATTTACTACTTTCGGAAAACGGGATTTTTGCCGTCATCATTCCTTATAAAGAAGAAAAGAAATTTCTCGACTTAGCAACCGAATCCGAATTACATCCGATGAAGATAACGCGCGTAAAAGGCACTGCAACTTCTGAAACCAAAAGAAGCCTTTTAGCTTTCAGCAGAAATAAAACCGACAATTTTCAGGTTGATGAACTTGTCATTGAAATTTCCCGCCACGATTACACACCGGAATATATTGCATTGACCAAAGATTTCTACCTGAAGATGTAATTTTCTGAAAATCAATATATATTGATTACTTTTGCAGAAAATTGCAAAAATGAAATATTTCTATCTTATGCTACTGTCAGGATTTATAATGTCCGGGCAGGAAAACAGCAATGCCGAACAATGGGGCAATAAACCTTATAATATCCTTAGTTTCACCGGGCCGCAGGGCAATTTGTCAGGGATTCTCGATAACAATCAGGTACTGGCAGTCGCCGAGCAACCCGATGGAAAAGTACTAATCGGAGGCGGTTTCTATAATTTCAATGAGCTCGAAAGTCCAAAAGTAGTGCGTGTGAATCCTGATGGCACTATCGACACCACTTTCCACTCTACCATTACCAAAGAATATTTTACGCGCGTCACCAATATTTTAGTCCTTGCCGATGGCAGAATCGTCATTACAGGCCAATTTGAGAGCGGCAACGAGAGCTATCGCATTTTGGACACCTTCGGCAATGTTCTCAATCCGGGAACGCTCATCGTAGGCAATTTGTGCAATGCTGCATTGCTTCAGGCAGATGGCAAAATCCTGCTTTCCGGGGAACATAACGAAAATGGATACATCACAAAAGGCATCACGCGCCTTAATAATGACGGGACGCTCGACACCACTTTTCCTACAATAGGCCAAAACGTAGGTTCTGCGCAGGCTTATCAAATCAGGGGCTTCGCACAACAATCAGACGGAAAAGTCATTGTGGTTGGAGAATTTTCTTCCTACCGCGGCGCGATTGTAAAGAATATGTTCCGCATGAATACCAACGGTACGCTGGATACGACTTTCAACAATCAAAGCAATATTAATGACGAGATCCATTGCGTCAAGGTGTTACCTGATGACAGCATCCTCATAGGAGGTGATTTCTACCAGTTCGGAGGTGTTACGCGGAATCATTTCGCAAAATTACATCCTGACGGCACACTTGATACCGGCTTCCCGGTAGAGAACAACATTTATCCCGTTAACAGCATAGACGTTCAAGCTGACGGGAAAATTCTTCTGGCTACGGATTACTCTCCTAACAACACCGGATTTTCAACCAGACTCAATCCGGATGGAAGCGTAGATACTTCATTCTACAAAAATTCACTTGTCAACGGCGATGCCAACATAGTGCACGTTCTTAGCAATGGCCGGATTATTTTCGGTGGCGATTTTAAAACGTTTCAGGGAGCACCCAGAAAATACATTGTGGCCGTTTCAGAAAGCGGCATTCTGGATGCAGGATTCAACCCGTGCACAGGTGCCAATGATGAAATCCGGAAAATGATCAAACAGCCCGATGGGAAAATATTGATTGCCGGAAAATTTGAAGAATTCAACGGCACGACTCATTTTGGGGTTGCCCGGATTTTTGCCGATGGTTCCGTCGATCCAAGTTTTGACAGCGGAACGGCTTTCCTTGACGGTACCGTTAATGACCTTGCATTGCTGGATAACGGTAAAATTATTGTTGGCGGACTCTTCTCGAATGTGCTTGGCACTGGACTCAATGGAATCGTACGACTCAATGCCGACGGCTCGCTCGATACCGGTTTTCAGGCGCCGCTCACCAGCGGGCAGTATGCAACACACATTGCATTACAGGCTGATGGAAAGATATTATTATCAGGAGAGATTTACCTTGGATTGAGCGCTTATTACAGACTTAATCCTGACGGAAGCCACGATGCTTCATTTGATCCCGGCCTCAGCCCTTATGACACTTATTCTATTACTGTACAACCCGACCAAAAGATTATTTACACCGGAAGTTTCAGCTATGGCACCGACGAAAGCAAACATGGCGTTGCACGTGTCAATTCAGATGGCACTATTGACACGACCTTTAGCGTCACAAGCGGTGCGAATGGGAATGTATATACTGCAAGCTTATATCCGAATGGTAAAATCCTTTTTGGAGGAAGCTCAACCAATTACAATAATACGACAGTTGGCTGTGTATTCCGTGTAAACGCCAACGGAACGCTTGACAATACCTTCTTGAACCAAACCGCCTATGCCCGCGTACATTCCATCACACCACAGCCTAATGGCAAAATCATTATTGCCGGGGAATTTTCGGCAGTGAACAGCCATCCATCAAAAAAAGTGGCCCGCCTGAATGCCAATGGAAGTGTTGACACCGTTTTCTTACTGCAAGCGCCAATGGTTTTTACGCCGCAACTTCGTTACTCGACGATGATGGCGAACTGGTTGTAGCAGGCGATTTCACTGAATATAATGGTGTGCACCGTGGCCGCATCAACAGGGTAAATATGAGTACGCTTAGCACAGGATTTGAAGAACCTGCCTCAACCCAAGAGGTATCGGTATATCCGAATCCCGCCAAAGAAAAAGTAATGGTGAAATCAGAATCTCCGATAGAATCGATTTCGCTGTATAACATACAAGGCGTATTGTTAAAGCAATTCAACGTAAATGACTTTGAAACTACTATTCACATTGATAATTATCCGGCATCTGTATATGTGCTGAAAATAAAATCCGGAACGCGGCGTTATTTCACGCAAAATTGTCAAATTATAAAGATTTTGCAAGCAGTTGCAAAGTCTTGAACTATATTTTATCAGATTCGGATAAATTATAACAAAAATCACACGTATCGTTAAAATTCTTTCTGTAAATTTGCGACCATTAAACCAAAAAGCTTTGTATGAAACCAGATTTATTCCAATCACCGGATTACTATTTGTTAGATGATTTACTGACCGAAGAGCACAAATTAGTGCGTGATGCCGCGCGCGCGTGGGTAAAACGCGAAGTGTCGCCAATCATCGAGGAGTATGCGCAGAAAGCAGAATTCCCAAAACAATTAATTAAAGGGTTAGGAGAAATCGGCGGTTCTGGCCGTTATATTCCCGAAGAATACGGCGGTGCTGGCCTGGACAGATTTCCTACGGACTCATCATGCAGGAAATTGAAAGAGGCGATTCGGGCGTTCGTTCGACTTCGTCGGTGCAATCTTCGCTCGTCATGTATCCAATCTGGAAATACGGAAATGAGGAGCAACGCCAGAAATACCTTCCGAAATTAGCGACCGGAGAATTCATCGGCTGTTTCGGTTTGACCGAGCCCGATCACGGTTCAAATCCGGGCGGTATGACGACGAATTTCAAAGATATGGGCGACCATTATTTATTGAACGGCGCCAAAATGTGGATTTCCAACGCACCTTTTGCCGACATCGCAGTTGTTTGGGCAAAAGATGAAACCGGAAGAATCCACGGATTAATCGTTGAACGCGGCATGGAAGGCTTTACCACTCCGGAAACACACAACAAATGGTCACTTCGCGCTTCGGCAACCGGCGAATTGATTTTTGATAACGTAAAAGTGCCTAAAGAAAATTTACTCCCGAATAAATCAGGATTGGGTGCACCGCTTGGCTGCCTCGATTCTGCACGTTATGGCATCGCATGGGCGCCATTGGCGCGGCAATGGACTGCTACGACACGGCTTTGCGTTATGCAAAAGAAAGGATCCAGTTCGATAAACCAATCGCCGGAACGCAATTGCAACAGAAAAAATTGGCCGAAATGATTACTGAAATCACCAAAGCGCAATTGCTGACATGGAGATTAGGTGTTCTGAGAAACGAAGGCCGCGCAACATCTGCACAGATTTCTATGGCGAAAAGAAATAATGTGGATATGGCCATCAACATCGCTCGTGAAGCACGTCAAATCTTGGGCGGAATGGGAATTACCGGCGAATATTCAATCATGCGCCACAGTATGAACTTAGAATCGGTGATTACTTATGAAGGGACACACGACATCCATTTATTGATTACCGGAATGGACATTACGGGAATTCCGGCGTTCAAATAAGATATTTTTATTTCAACCAAAAAGCTTCCTCTAACCGGGAAGCTTTTTTATTTTATAAAACCAAAAACGGTTGTGCTGCGTAACTATTTTCGTAAAATAAGTAAGATGAATTTATTCAAAAAATATCTGAAATTGATTTGTGTTTCATTGCTGACTTCCTGCTCAGGTGGGAATGACGGCAGTGAATCTACCTATATTCCGCCCGTGACGCAGCCAACTACGCGCACCATTAATTACCTCGCTTTGGGCGACAGCTATACCATTGGTGAAAGTGTTTGCGAAACCTGCCGTTTTCCGGAGCAGTTGAAATCGGTGCTTTCGTCACATCTTACTGCTAACTATAATCTCAAAATTGTCGCACGAACCGGCTGGACAACGACCAACCTGAAAACCGCTATCGCAGAAGAAGGATTAAGCAACAACTACGATTTGGTTACCTTATTAATAGGCGTCAACAACCAATACCAGCAAAAGGCATTTTCGATTTATGAACAGGAATTCCCGGAGTTACTGGCCACGGCGATTGAAAAAGCCAAAGGCGATAAGACGCACGTAATTGTCGTATCGATTCCTGATTATGCTTACACGCCTTACGGAATGAACACAGGAAATCAGGCAATGATTTCAGCACAAATTGATCAATATAATGCTTTCGCGAAAAATTATGCCGAGCAAAATGGCGTGAAGTTCATCGACATCACTCCTATAACCCGGGAAGGATTGAATAATACAGTACTCGTCGCATCAGACGGATTGCACCCATCGCAACTGGCGTATGCGAAATTTGTGGAATTGTTGTTTCCTGTAGCAAACGATATCTTGCAGGAATAGCTTTTTAGTATTCAGGAGCGAGTTCGAGTTCAAGTCCGTCCAATTCCTCTGTGATCGGAATCTGGCAGCCAAGGCGGCTGTTGGATTTTACGTAAAACGCTTCAGACAGCATTGCCTCTTCATCATCACCCATTTCCGGTAGCGGCACATCATTAAGCACATAACATTGGCACGAAGCGCACATCGCCATGCCGCCGCAAGTGCCTTCGACAGGTAAATCGTAGGCCTTGCAGAGTTCCATGATGTTCATGGCCATATCGGTTGGCGCTTGTAATTCGTGAATTATGCCTTCACGGTCTTTTATTCTGATTAAAACGTCCATAAATTTAGATTGAATATTTAGATGTCATCTGCATACTAAATTACAAAAATCTATTCTATTGATTTAACAACCTGTTTTTCAGCTTCTTTCTCGTGCCGTCAAAACCGTCAACACCGGAAACCGTAGTATATTTCATCACATATTTCTTGCCCGGATTCATGCGTTGGTAAACGCTTTGGCACATTAAAGTCGCCTCGTGGAAACCGCATAAAATCAACTTTAATTTACCAGGATAAGTATTGACATCGCCGATGGCATAAATGCCCGGAATGTTCGTCTGGTAATCTAAAGCGTTATTGACCTTAATCGCATTTTTTTCGATTTCAAGTCCCCAATTGGCGATTGGGCCGAGTTTTGGCGACAATCCGAAAAGCGGGATGAAATAATCGGTATCGATTTCTCGGTGTGCGCCGTTTTCGTCGATGTCGATAGATTCAAGGTGTTCTGCGCCGTTTAATCCAACGACTTCTGCAGGGGTAATCAATTTGATTTTGCCTTCGTTTTTGAGTTCCTGCACTTTATCGACAGAATCGAGTGCGCCACGGAATTCGTTCCTTCTATGGATTAACGTTACTTCTGAAGCGACGTTAGAAAGGAAAATACTCCAGTCAAGTGCTGAATCACCACCGCCTGCAATGACGACTTTTTTATTGCGGAATTCCTCGGGATTTTTGACGAAATATTTCACGCCTTTGTCTTCGTAGAATTCGATGTCTTCGATGAGCGGCTTTCTGGGTTCGAAACTACCTAATCCGCCAGCAATGGCAACTGAATTGGCGTGGTGTTTCGTGCCTTCGCTGGTGGTTACGATAAAAGACCCGTCTTCGAGTTTTTCGATGGTTTCTGCGCGTTCCCCAAGTGTAAAGCCCGGCTGGAACTGCTTGATTGTTCCATCAAATTGGTAACCAAATCGCCTGCCAAAACTTCAGGATAACCCGGAATATCGAAGATTGGTTTCTTAGGATATAACTCAGATAATTGTCCGCCCGGCTGTGGCAAAGCGTCAATGATATGGCATTTAAGTTTTAGTAATCCTGCTTCGAATACGGCGAAAAGTCCGGTTGGCCGGCGCCGATGATGAGTATGTCTGTTTCTATCATTTTGTTTGTTGCAAAGTTGCAAAGTTGCAAAGGAACAAAGTTGCAAAGTTTATGGAAGAATTTTTCTCGGGATACCGAAATGCGTTAGGGATTAAGGCGGTATCCTTTTTATCTTAATGGAAATTCCCGGCAACCGAAATGGCTCCGATAAAAAGATTACTTCGTCAGTTCGCTTCGCCCGGGTGAGCAGAAAGCCCTGCCCGCAGGGAAACGCCCAGATCCCTCACTCCGTTCAGGACGACAATCACGCGATATTTACGACGGTTTCGATTTGCGGCGCGAATTTTTTGATGGTCGTTTCGACTCCGGCTTTCAAGGTCATCTGGTTGACGCTGCAGCTGATGCAGGCACCTTCGAGGCGAACGGTAACGTGCTTGTCGTCTTCGATGCCGATGAGTTTGATGTCGCCGCCGTCGGAATTCAGGAACGGACGGATTTCTTCGAGCGCTTTTTCGACGTTTAATGTTAATTCTTCTGTTGTCATAATTTCAATGTGTCAATTAGAAAATCAGATAATCAGATAATTTTTAACCATTATCTAATTACCTGATTATCTCATTATCTAATTCTTTTTTACCGCTGAACACCCGGCCATTGTTGTAATTTTGATGACTTCGGTAGCGGGTAAATTTTCGTTTCTGTTGACGGTTTCCTGCACTACGTTTCTGGTGATTTCTTCGAAAACGACTTCAATTATTGACGCTGTTTGTAAAGCTGCAGGTCGTCCGTAATCTCCGGCTTCGCGGATGGATTGTACGATTGGTACTTCTCCAAGAAACGGGACGCCCAAATCTGCTGCGAGGTTTTGCGCGCCTTCTTTTCCGAAGATGTAATATTTGTTTTCTGGCAATTCTTCAGGAGTGAAATAGGCCATGTTTTCGATAATTCCCAAAACGGGAACATTGATGCTGTCGGACAAAAACATTGAAACGCCTTTTTTGGCATCGGCTAAAGCGACGGCTTGCGGCGTACTTACGACAACCGCGCCCGTAATTGGCAGCGATTGCATGATGGATAAATGAATATCGCCGGTTCCCGGTGGTAAATCGATGAGCATGAAATCGAGTTCACCCCAATCGGCGTCAAAAATCATTTGATTGAGTGCTTTTGAAGCCATGGCTGCACGCCAGATAACAGCCTGGCTTGGCGCTGTGAAGAATCCGATGGAAAGGATTTTAACTTCGTAGCTTTCGATGGGTTTCATCTTTGATTTGCCGTCGACGTTGACGGAAATCGGTTTTGCCGTTTCGACGTCGAACATGATTGGCATTGACGGACGGTAAATATCAGCGTCTAAGATCCCGACAGAAAAGCCCATTTTGGCTAATGTAACCGCGAGATTTGCGGTTACAGTCGATTTTCCAACACCGCCTTTTCCGGAGGCGACGGCGATTATATTTTTGATTCCGGGAATGGATTTTCCTTTGATTTCGGGTTTTTCAGGCGATTCGATTTTGGTGTTGATCTTGATTTTTGCTTCCGCGGAAACGGTTTCAAGGATTACTTTACGGATGTCGTCTTCTGCGCGTTTCTTGATGTGCATTGCGGGCGAATGCAAAACCAATTCTACAACAACTTCATCGCCGAAAGTCAGCACGTTGGTAACGGCACCGCTTTCGACCATATTTTTACCTTCGCCTGCAACCGTAATGGTTTCAAGGGCTTTAAGGATTTCTTTTCTGTCTAATTTCATTTAAGTTTACTGTTAACAGTTAACGGTTTACAGTTTAAAACGTTATGTTTATTTAAACTGATTTCAGATTGCAAAGATAATACGAAAAGTTGTGATTGTAAAGGAAATGGATTGGATTTGTTGATGGTAGGATTGGGATTTCAATGGCTCAGTTCTGAGTTGATTACCGATCACTGAATCTCCGGCTGCCAGAAATATTTGTCAAAATCAACCACCTGATTATTCTTCACTTCAACACCCTCGCTTTCGAGCAATTGCTGCATTAAATTGGTGCCGTCGAAATGGTGCTTTCCTGTCAATAACCCGAAACGGTTGACGACGCGGTGTGCGGGAACATCTTCGTATTTTCCGGCGCCGTTCATCGCCCAGCCGACCATTCGTGCCGATTGTGCCGAACCGATGGCTTTCGCTATTGCGCCATAAGACGTGACTTTTCCATACGGAATCTGTCTGGCGATGTCGTAGACTTTTTCAAAGAAATTATCGTTGTCAGGATTTTTCGCCATCTTAAAATATATTATAATAGAATTGTAAAATATTGAATAACGTGAGGATTGAAACCACCCCGGTAATCGAGCCAATGATGTAATTCATGTTTTTCAGCATAAAACCTGATTTGCTTTCCATCGACTTGAAAAAAGCGATATAACAATAAAACGCAAAGAATGCGCCCAATCCGGAGCCGACAACAAACGTATAAACAAACGGCCTGTCAAAGAAAAACCAGTTGTATGTCGCCAGCGTAACACTTACAAAAACATAAAAAGGAATGGGAAAAAAATTGAGCGCCGAAAGCAGCATTCCGAGAAAAAAACGGCTTTTCTTGCTGTGCAGCTTCTCCTCTTCCTTTCCAGGTTTCGGTCGGTTCGCCCACCAGAAAAAATAAACGGTCAGGATGACAAAAATAGCCAGTCCAACTTCCCGTAAAAGAATGACAATTTCGGGATTATTTTCAATGAATCTTGCGAAAAGCACGGCAACAAATGTCTGAATAAGAACTATTAAAGTTGCTCCGGAACGCAAAAACCAAAGCCCGTGTTCTTCCTTCATTGAGGCTAACTTTTGCCGCCGTCATATTGATCAGTCCCGGTGGAATAATTCCGACCGACGACGTGACAAATCCCAAAAAAAGCGGCATTACATAGCCCATTTTTATTTTTTTATCGACATTTAAAATTATAAAAAAATAATTTTTAAACCATTATGAAATTAAGATTATTAAGCTTTATGCAACTCAATCCTTTAAAGGTTTAAAAATTTATGCTTTTTGGTAAATTATTTTATTTTGAACCGGATATACGTAATCGCTTTGTTAACCTCCAGATATTGTTTTTCGTAAAACGTCTGAATACCAGTAACTTCCTCCGGGCTTCCTTCGTTCAGATAAATGTTGTGGTTCGCATACAAAACCTCATGGCCTTGCCCATGTAAAAGTCCTGAATGTGTAACCGTGCATGAATTCGCTGTCGGTTTTAAGGTTCATGACGCCGTGTTCCTTGAGCACTTTTTTGTACAATTGCAGGAATTCAGAATTCGTCATCCTGTGTTTGGTACGCTTGTATTTGATTTGCGGATCGGGAAAAGTAATCCAGATTTCATCGACTTCGCCATCGGCAAAAATATGGTCGAGTAATTCAATTTGCGTACGGACAAAAGCCACATTGTGCAGGCCGTCTTCAACAGCGGTTTTCGCGCCACGCCAGAAACGAGCACCCTTGACGTCAATTCCGATGAAATTTTTATTTGGATATTTTTCGGCCAATCCGACAGAATATTCGCCTTTTCCACAGCCTAATTCCAACACCAGCGGATGGTCATTTTTGAAATATTCTGCGTTCCATTTGCCCTTCAGCGGGAACGAACCGCCTGTAACTTCTTCTCTTGTCGGCTGGAAAACATTCCCGAAAGTCTCGTTTTCCTTAAACCTCTTTAATTTATTCTTGCTTCCCACGTTGTTGTTTAATATTTTGGTAAAATTACGGAAATATAAAGTATTGCGAATAGTTTTATCTTTAGCTTTTTATTGGAGTAGCTGAGTGCCTGAGTGCCTGAGTTGATTTCCTTATCGGAAAAACATTGAAAAACAAATCAAAGAACATTCTTGTTGCGCCGTTGAATTGGGGATTGGGACACGCCACGCGCTGCATTCCGATTATTCGTGCGCTTGAAGCCGAAGGGTTTAACCCGATTTTGGCTTCAGACGGCATTGCCCTGGAAATTTTGAAGAAAGAGTTTCCGCAACTGAAAGCACTTGAACTGCCTTCCTACGAAATCACTTATGCCAAAAACGGCCGCAATTTCAAATGGAAATTGATTTTCAGGGTTGCCGAAAATGATCATGGCAATTTTAAATGAGAAGCGAACAATTGAGAAATGGGTCGACGAATATAATCTCGAAGGGATAATTTCCGATAACCGTCTGGGCGTAAGAAACAGGAAAATCCCGTCAGTATTTATTACGCACCAATTGAATGTCCTTACGGGAAATACTTCGGAAATCACAAGCAAATTGCACCAATATATTATCCGGAAATTTGATGAATGCTGGGTTCCTGATTTTGAAAAGATGCCGAACCTGACCGGAAAACTCGGCCATCTTAGGAAAACCGATTTAAAAATCAAATACATAGGTCCGTTAAGCCGCATCCGGAAACTCGATATTCCCCAGAAATATGATTTGATGGTAATTCTTTCTGGGCCTGAACCACAACGCACAATGCTTGAGGAAAAAATCAAATCCGAATTGATGCAATTCAACGGGAAAGTGGTTTTCATCGCCGGGAAAGTCGAAACCTTACAAAAATCAGAATTAAAAGGCGAAGTGAAATATTACAATTTCATGAATTCCGAACAGCTTGAAAAAACCTTTAACCAGAGTAAACTCGTACTTTGCCGTTCGGGTTACACTACAATCATGGATTTGGCGCAACTCGGCAAAAAAGCGTTCTTCATTCCAACGCCGGGCAATATGAGCAGGAATATCTCGCCAGGAAATTAAAGGAAAGCGGCATGGTGCCGTATGCGAAACAGCACAAATTTAAGATTGAAAATCTTTGGGAAACGCAGACTTATTCTGGGTTTTCAGTGCTGGAAAATAAAATAGACTGGACGTTGTTATTCCGCCTTTTCGATGGTAAATGAAAATTCTGAGCCCACGCCGAACTGGCTTTCTATGTAAATGCGTTCGTCATGTGCTTCGATGATGTGTTTCACGATTGACAATCCGAGACCCGAACCGCCTTCTGCCCTGGCCCTGCTTTTGTCTACGCGATAAAATCTTTCGAAAAGCCTTGACAAATGGTGTTTTTCGATGCCTTCGCCGTTGTCATTCACGCGAACGATTACCTTATTATTGGCGATGTCTTCGATGCCGACTTCGGTAGAACCGTCATTTCTGCCGTATTTGATTGAATTCACGACAAGGTTCGTCACGACCTGCTGGATTTTTTCCTGATCACCAAAAACCATTATTGGCTTGGCATATTTGTTGTCGAAAGTCAGGATGATGTTTTTCTTTTCGGCTTCCATTTCAAGTAAATCGAAGACATTCTGCACCACTTCGACAATATTGAATTTGGAAACCGTCAGGTTCAAATCGCCCGATTCGAGTTTGGTGATCATATCTAAATCCTGGACGATAAAGATTAATCTTTCGACACCTTTTTCTGCCCTTTGTAAATATTTTTTACGGATGTTTTTGTCGTTCATCGCGCCGTCGAGCAATGTTAACAGATAACCCTGAACGGTAAATAACGGCGTTTTCAATTCGTGGAAACATTTCCTAAAAATTCGCGGCGGTATTCTTCACGCACTTTCAGCGTTTCGATTTCCATTTTTTTGTCGGTGGCGAATTTCTTGACTTCTTTGGTTAAAGTAGCCATGTCAGTTGTAATTGGCTGCTTGCGGAATGAGCTGGCTTCGAGAAAGGAAACATCGTCATAAATCTTTTTCACACGACGGTAAATGAAAACCTCTACGCGGTATTGAATGACGAAAAAAGAGAAAATGTAAATGGAAACGGCAAATGCGACTGCAAATGAAATGAGGTTATTGAGTGTTGGATTAAAGAAAAAATAACTCAGTATCGCAACGAAACCTCCAGCAAACAGCGTGATGTACAACGCTGATTTTATAGCAAATTTGTAGGATTTTTTGAAGTTTAATTTCATTTTGAAGTGTCAAAGTACCAAAGTTACAAAGTTGCAAAGGTTTTGATACGACAAAAACAGTTAAACTTCAAATTTATAGCCCACACCTTTAATGGTCTTAAAGAAATCGTCACCAATTTTCTCGCGCAGTTTCCTGATGTGCACGTCGATGGTTCTTCCGCCAACGATTACTTCATTACCCCAGACTTTATCGAGAATCTCCTCGCGCTTGAAAACTTTTCCGGGTTTCGAGGCGAGTAAATAAAACAATTCGAATTCTTTTCTTGGCAGAATAATTTCTTCGCCGTCTTTAATGATTTTGTATTCTTCGCGGTTGATTTCAATTCCGCCGACATTTAAAGTATCTGAAGTTTGTTCTTCATCTTTAAGTCTTCGCAACAATGCTTTCACTTTGCTCACGAGCAATTTCGGCTTGATCGGTTTGGTGATGTAATCATCGGCACCGGCGTCAAAACCGGCAACCTGCGAGTAATCTTCGCTTCTGGCGGTCAGGAAAGTGATGATGACATTTTGCAGTTCGGGCATTTTTCGGATGAGTTCTGTTGCTTCCATACCGTCCATCTCGGGCATCATGACATCCATGATGATGAGTTGCGGCAATTCCTTTTTCGCTTTGGCAACAGCCTCTTTGCCATTGACGGCAGTGATGATCTGGTAGCCTTCCTGCGATAGATTATATCCTACAATTTCGAGGATATCGAGTTCATCGTCAACCAAAAGAATCTTAATGTCTTTTTTCTTCATAACTGCAAAATTTATGTGATTTGCGACTGTAAAAGTATATATAAAACACTTGGATAAACAGCCGTTAACTGTAATTTAATTACTTAACCTTTTCATAATATTAAAAATACTTAATGGTAACAGGTGGTTAACCTGAACTTTACAATACGGCAGTTCCTTTGCAAAAAATTTAAACAACACTACAATGAAATTCCGATTATTATTTATTACACTATTAATCTGTACCGCAGTTTTTGCTCAAAACAAAGGTACGGTTTCCGGAGTTATTTCTGACAAGGATTTAAATAATGAGGCGCTGTCTTTCGCCAACGTAATGATCAAGGGCACTACAACAGGCACTACCACAGATGTTGAAGGAAAATACAGCCTGACTGTTGATGCCGGCGACCATGTGCTTATCATCAGTTTCGTAGGGTATGAAACACTCGAAGTGCCATTTACAATCAAGGCCGATGAAAAATTAGAAATCAATAAAGCCATCGGTTCAGGAAGTGTCACGCTTCAGGATGTGGTACTGACTACAACGGTCAATAAGGAAAAGAATCTGCATTATTGCTTGACCAGAAAAATGCAGTCGGCATTAAACAAAATATCGGCGCACAGGAATTGTCCCGAAAAGGAGTTAGCGACGTGGCTACTGCCGTTACCAAAACAACAGGCATTACCAAACAGGAAGGTTCCAACAATATTTTCGTGCGTGGATTGGGCGACCGTTACAACTCAACCACTATGAACGGTTTGCCGGTTCCGTCTAATGATCCGGAGAACAAGAACCTCGGGCTTGAGATTTTCTCAACCGACATCGTTGAATCAATTAGCATTGATAAGGTTTATAACAGCAAATTATTCGGTGATTATGCCGGAGGAAATGTTGACATTATCTCAAAAGACTACAAAGGAAGCGGCATGCTGAAAATTGAATTGGGGTCGAAGGTCAATACAAACGCACTTGCAAACGATGATTTCAGATTCCAGAAAGGGCAAGTGCGACTGGTTTCAGTACCGTTTCGATTCCGTCAGACGCATTAAATTCTTATAAATTCAAATCACTTCAGACGGAAACCGAGAATCCGATCGCGACTAACTTCGGCATTTCTGCCGGAAAATCTTTCAACGTAGGAGAACAGGGAAAATTAAACTTTTTCGTAACTGCCGGATTTGACAATGATTTTGATTCAAGAAGCGACGGAACTGCAAAAGCTGGCGTTAACGGAAATGGTGTCGTTAACCAGAACTATCAAAAATATGCGCTTAACTCTTACAACACCAATACAACCGTTATGGGTAATGCGGGTTATAAGTGGAACGCTGATAACAAGATCAATTTCAATTCGCTTTTCATCAATACCAGCTCGCAAACTACTGAAGAATACACCGGATATATCGTTGATATCGCCAATGACGGCAATGGTTTCAGACGCCGTTTTAAATACGACAAGGACAGATTGTGGATCAATCAATTGTTAGGTGACCACACCTTAAGCGAGCGGACAAAATTCAATTGGGCCACATCTTACAGCACGATCACAGGTGATGAACCGGACAGGGTGCAGAATACCTTCAGGAAAGAAGCAGCAGGATATGTGCTTTCGAGTATTTCTGCAGCAGACAACCACCGTTATTTTCAATACCTTACAGAAGACGAAATCGCGCTGAACGCTTCATTGGATTACAAAATTTCTAAAAATGCCGAAGGTGATTACAAAGGAAAAGTAACTTTAGGCTATTCCGGAAAGATTAAAAAACGTGATTTCGAGGCGACGCAATTCAACTTAAAAGCCAATAGCGGTTTTACCAATACTATTGTTGACCCGAATAATCTTGATCTTTTTTACAACCAGCAGAATTATGCCAACGATTACTTCGAAATGTCAACTTTCAAAGGAGGTTCGCAAATTGCTGATGCAACAGACCCTCAATTTTACAAGGGAGATTTATTCGTCAATGGCGGTTACATCAATACAGAATACAAGTTCAACAAATTAAGCGGTGTTTTAGGATTAAGGGCTGAAGTGCTTACGCAAAAAGTTGAATGGAATACTTCAATAGACCCGGTTGGCGGTGACGACCAGTTGGATAAATTTGCTTTCCTGCCAAGCTTAAGCTTGAAATACGAATTGACCGAAAAGCAAAACCTGCGTTTTGGTTTCAGCAAAACTTACACATTGCCTCAGTTTAAAGAAAGAGCACCGTTTGTCTATGAAGAAGTGACGGGCACCAAATTCGGAAATCCTTATCTTTACGAATCTGATAATTATAACTTTGATCTTAAATGGGAAATGTTCCCGAAAAGCGAAGAACTGATTTCAGTTACCGGGTTTGGAAAATACATTCAAAATCCAATCAATGAAGTAACAGCGCTTTCTTCAACCAATGACGTTACTTTTTTCAACACAGGGGATTACGGTTATATCGCCGGGGCGGAAGTAGAGTATAGAAAACAACTTTTCGGATTCGGCGAAACCAATGCTAAAAAACTTACTGCAGGATTCAATGCTTCTTATCTTTATTCGAATCAGCAACTCGATGCGGCGAAAGTTGCGAAAGAAAATGGCGGACTACAGGCAGCCTTTACCGAAAAAGAAACCAAACTTACAGGCGCTTCAGATTTATTGCTCAATGCAGATATTTCTTACCTGAATGAATGGAATGAAAAGCAAAGTAATTTCATGGCAACCGTAGCCTATACTTATTTCTCAGACCGCGTCTACTCAATTGGCACAAACAATATGGGCAACCAGGTTGATAAAGCGTTCGGTTCACTTGATTTTATTGCGAAATCAAAACTGAACAAACACCTTGGACTTAGCTTTATCGCGAAGAATTTATTAGACCCCACAATCGATCGCGTTCAGGAAAACAAGTCTGGCGACGTAAATGTGCTCTCTTATAAAAAAGGAATTACCATGAGTCTTGGACTGAATTACCAGTTCTAATCCTAAATTCATCATTCTTTTAAGAAACTTTAACACGCCGTAAAACTGAGTTAAGACAAACTTGACATTTACTTAACCTAGTATTTGGAAAGTCGGCTGACCTTTGCAAAAAATATAATAAAAACTAAAATTTTAATTACAACACAATGAAAAAGTCTTTTTTAAATCTATTCGGAATTCTTGCTGTAACCGCAACGGTACTAACAGGATGTTCATCGTCTGACGACAACAACCCGACTTCAACTTTCGTACTTGATGCGAACAATTTTCAAGGTACAATTGAAGATGGCGAAGTAGTATTGAATGCCAATACAGTTTACAAATTAACAGGTGCAGTTGTTGTAGACGAAGGTGCTACATTGACAATTCCTGCAGGTACAAAAATTGAAGGTACAAACGGAACTTCATCTTATATCGCTGTTGCACAAGGCGGAAAAATCAACGTAAACGGAACTGCTTCAAACCCGGTTATCATGACAAGTGGTTTGGCTACTAAAGGAGCCGGAGACTGGGGTGGACTGGTAATCTGTGGTAAAGCGCCGATCAACGACGTTTCAGGCGGTACAGGTACAGCGACTTCAGAAGTTGCAGGCCTTACTTACGGCGGAACAATTTCTAACGACAATTCTGGTGTAATCAGATATTTGAAAGTTGAATATTCTGGTGCTTCATTTAGTGCTACTAAAGAATTCAACGGAATCTCTTTCTTCGGAGTAGGTTCAGGAACAACTGTAGAATATGTTCAGGCATTTCACGGTTCTGATGACGGATTTGAATTCTTCGGCGGAACAGTAAACACTTCAAACCTTGTTTCTATCGGAAACGAAGACGATCAGTTTGACTGGACAGAAGGATGGTCTGGAACCAACACTAACTGGTATGGTAAATTAGATTTCGGTAAAGGAAACAGAGGTATCGAAGCTGACAACTATGAATTCGGATTCGCTAACACGCCAATCTCAAACCCAACAATCACAAACCTTACTTTGATTGGCCTGGAGCGCTGCTGATGCAACTACTTATACTGAAAACAATGCTTTCAAATTAAGAAGAGGTACAAAAGGTATTTTCACAAACGTTGTATTAAGCGCCTGGAAACAAGGTTTCAACGTAGAAAATGACGAAACTGTTGCCAATATCGTTGCAGGAAGCCTCAAGGCTAACAACGTAACTTTTGGTGCAGATGTTGCTACAAAATCTAAAGGTGCCCTTACAGCTGTTGCTCCTGAAACTGTTGGTGCAACTGTAGATGTAACTGCTGTTTTCGGTGAAACGACTACTGCTACCGGTGCCGGAAACGGTCTTGCTGCTCCAACTTGGGCTGCCGGCTGGACTACTGGTTTCTAATCATAGAAAAATGCTAAAGAAGTCCCCGTTTCAAAATTTTGGAACGGGGATTATTTTTTGGCATTAATTTTGAAATATTTTTTATACATTTACAAAATCAAATCCCAATGATGCCAAAAAACTACTTTTATATTATCTTACTGGTTTTCTGCTTTTTCACTGTTGGCGCGCAAGCCCAGGAAAAGCCGTCACAACCTGCTGCTACCGAATTGAGTTTCTATCCAAACCCGGTGAGCAACGGCAAGATTTATATTACTTCTAAAACTTCATTGGAAAAAGAAATCGCCATCTTCGATGTGTTGGGCAAATTGGTTTTTGAAGACAAAACTGCCAGTAAAGAGCTCAACATTTCTAAATTATCCCCGGGCGTTTACATCATCAAAATTAAAGAAGGCGAGACTACCGCCACAAGAAAACTGATTGTCAAGTAATTATTATTTCTATTTGTTACAATTTAATGTTTTTTTCACATTGTTTGTTTTAAAAGAAACAAATTACTGACTATCTTTGCACTATAAAATTTATTAAAAAATCTAAAAATGAAAAAACTTTACACATTCCTTTCTATTGTTTTAATTTCTGCTGCCTCTCAGGCTCAGGTAGTAATAAGTCAGGTTTACGGTGGTGGTGGAAACGCCAGTGCTACTTATTCAAATGACTTTATTGAATTATTCAACGCAGGATTAACACCACAAAACCTAAGCGGCTGGTCTGTTCAGTATGCTTCTGCCAATGGCTCTTCATGGGCAATGACAGCATTGCCTAATTTTACACTTTTACCAGGTCAGTACTTTTTAATTAAAGAGGCTGCGGGAGCAACACCAGTTTTAGATTTGCCAACTCCGGATCTTGATGGTATGAGCGATGCGACTACCGGCAGCAATGGATTACCATTGACTACAGGTTTGGCAATGAGCGGTTCAAATGGAAAAGTTATTCTTTCAAACACTGTAGTGGCTGAAACTACTGCTGATCCAACTGGCGCTAACATTCAGGATAAAGTTGCTTATGGAACGACTTCAACTTCTGGATTTGAAGGAACAGGCACTACCGGAACTGCATTAACCAACTCAACATCAGCTCAAAGAAATTCAGAAGGTTGTGCAGATTCACAAAACAATGCTGCAGATTTTACAGCTGCTGCTCCAACACCGAGAAATTCTGCATCTGCACTACATGTTTGTGGTTTAGGAGTTAACGGCAGCACAATTGCCGGACTTAAAGTATATCCAAACCCGGTAACCAATGGTAAATTATTCATCGAAACTTCTGCAAATGCTGAAAAATCGGTTGTAGTTTATGATGTATTGGGTAAAGTGGTTGTAAATACTACAACTTCAAATAACGAAGTAAACGTATCAACTCTTAAAGGCGGCGTTTATATCGTTAAGATTACTGAAGAAGGCAACTCTGTAACAAGAAAGTTCGTTATCAAATAATTGCTTTTTACTTTATAAAGAAAAGCATCCTTAACAGGATGCTTTTTTATTTTAATTACTTTTGTAAAAAAAATCCTTGCTTACCCATTCCGACATATTTACAATCGCCAACAATAAGCAATTCGAGAAAATCGCACTCAAGGTTTTCCGATTTCAATACGACAATAATAAAGTTTATCGCGAATTCTGTGATTTCCTCAAAGTCGAAAAAACCTCGGTAAAATCTTTAACGCAGATTCCGTTTTTGCCGATACAATTCTTCAAAAGCCATGATGTGGTTTCCAATGAAAATGAAATTCAGGAAACTTTCACAAGCAGCGGCACGACGGGAATGATTACGAGCCGCCACCTGATTACAGACGTTACTTTTTATGAAGAAAGTTACCGCAAGGCTTTCGCCGGATTTTACGGCAATATTGAAGATTACGCGGTTTTGGCTTTGCTACCGTCCTATCTTGAACGGGAAGGTTCTTCACTGATTTATATGGTGAAGGATTTAATCGAATTATCCAATAATCCCGACAGCGGATTTTACCTCAACAACTACGACGAACTCATTGAAAAACTCGTAAAACTCGACAATTCCGGTCAAAATGTTATCCTGATTGGCGTGACATACGCTTTGCTGGATCTCATCGAAAAGCGAAAATTCGAGCTCAAAAATACAATAATCATGGAAACCGGCGGCATGAAAGGCAAGCGCAGAGAAATGATCCGCGAGGAATTGCATGACCTCCTTTGCAACGGTTTCGGCGTTCAGGCGATTCATTCTGAATACGGTATGACAGAATTACTTTCGCAGGCTTATTCACTCGGAAACGGCATCTTTGAATGCCCTAACTGGATGCAGGTCTTCATCCGTGATACCGAAGACGCGCTGACTTACGTCGAAAACGGGAAAACCGGAGGCATCAATGTTATCGATCTGGCGAATATCAATTCGTGTTCGTTTATTGCAACGCAGGATTTGGCTAAGAAATACCCCAACAATTCGTTTGAAGTGCTCGGAAGATTTGACAATTCTGACATCCGCGGCTGTAACCTGATGGTACTATAATAAATTCGGAGATTTTGTGTTACTAATCTTATGAAATACTTCTTTTCTGCTATTTTTATTTTAATGGTGTTGCCGATTTTAGCCCAGAATCCTTTGGAAATTAAAATCGAAACTATCACTTTTTCTGATACCACTTCAATACGAAATTACCTGCGCAACGGCGAAATTGAAGAAACAAAATCGATAGCTGAACGCAAATTTACCGTTAACTTCCACATCAAAAACACAAGCGATAAAACCATCCGTTTTTATTATAACGATGCCGAATTAGAAAACCTGACATTTAATGTTTATCAGGAAAATAAGATTGTCGCAGCTTTTCTTTATAAAGAATCAGAACGCGACGCTTCAAAATATTATTTAGGTGCGCCTCCGGAAACTGAAGAAATTATCGAAAAACCGGAAGTTAACTTATCTGATCCGAAAATCGAAAGAATATTTCAGGCGCTCGAACCGGGAACCAAACTGTCAGACATTCCCGAGTTATTTATCGACAAACGTGAAATCCTTCGCAATTCGTTATTTAGCTTGAGTCCGGGACAGGAATGGCAGTTCACACAAATTTTCTACTGGAATAAAAACCAACCCAATCGCACAAAAAACCATCAGGGCTATATCGATCCGGGTTTTCCGCATTATCTCGTTTTTTCGGTGAAATTGGGCAAATATGCCTATCAATACTGGATGCATGAGGTCGATTTCGACAAAATCAAAGATGATGAAAGTTTTGTTGAAGGCATTTTTACTTCTGAAAAAGCGGCGATTAATTTTGATTAAAAAACCGCTGAAACGAATCTCAACGGTTTATATATTTTTCGAATTTGTATGGATTTATACCACGCGAATAATAAAATAATTCTTTTTCCCGCGTTGCAACAAAACGAACTGATTGTTGATCAAATCATTTATCGAAAATTTGAATTCTTCGGTAACTTTTTCCTTATTGACGGAAATTGAATTTTCACCCAAAGCCCGTCTCGCCTCACCATTCGACTTTAAAAACCCTGATTTTTCATTCAAAACGGTTACGATATCCAAGCCATTCTCAATATCGCTTTTGGCAATTTCAGCCTGCGGAACACCGTCAAAAACTTCAAGGAAAGTCGCTGCGTCCAGCTGTTTCAAATCTTCCGCGGAAGCGTTTCCAAATAAAATATTCGATGCTTTAATTGCCTTTTCCAAATCGGCTGCAGAATGTACGAAAGTCGTGATTTCTTCTGCTAATTTACGTTGCAAAACACGCAAATGCGGTGCTTCTTTGTGTTCTGCAATCAAACTTTCAATGACTTCTTTATCCAGGAATGTAAAAATCCTGATGTATTTCTCCGCATCTTCGTCGGAAGTATTGAGCCAAAACTGGTAAAATTTATAAACCGAGGTTTTATCTGCCGTCAACCAAACGTTTCCGCCTTCGCTTTTCCCGAATTTAGAGCCGTCAGATTTCGTAATTAAGGGTGTTGTAAGCGCAAAAGCCTTAGCCTCTGTATTCGGGTTCATACGGCGCACAAGCTCAGTCCCCGTGGTAATATTTCCCCATTGGTCAGAACCGCCCATCTGCAAAACGCAGTTGTATTCTTTATGCAAATGATAAAAATCGTAACCTTGAATCAATTGGTAAGTGAATTCGGTAAAAGACATTCCTTCGCCTTCTCCTGACAATCTTTTCTTCACAGAATCCTTCGCCATCATATAATTGACGGTGATTCTCTTTCCAACTTCGCGCGCAAAATCGATAAATGAAAATTGTTTCATCCAGTCGTAATTATTGACCATTATCGGCGCATTGGCTGCGGTCGAATCAAAATCAAGAAATCTTGAAAGCACGGCTTTGATACCTTCGACGTTTTTATTGAGCGTTTCTTCGTTCAATAAATTGCGTTCATCCGACTTGCCTGACGGATCGCCAATCATTCCGGTTGCGCCGCCGATTAATGCGATAGGCTGGTGTCCGAAACGCTTCAGGTGCACCAAAAGTATGATTTGCACCATGCTTCCGATGTGCAGTGAATCGGCAGTTGGATCAAAACCGATATATGCCGTTGTTGCTTCTTTGAGCAATTGTTCTTCTGTTCCCGGCATACTGTCGTGGTACAATCCGCGCCAGCGCAATTCTTCGACTAAATTCTTCATTTTTGATAATAATTTGCGCAAAGATATGAAAGGAAAAGTCCAAAGTCCAAAGTCCAAAGTTTAAAGTCGCGCACTAAACTGAAAAATATGGGCATTAATTAAACTTTTAAACATTTGAAACTCCTGTTTTAAACAATAAACGCCATCTTTTGACTTTCGGCTTTCGACTTTCGACTCTGTACACTATCTTTATAACATGATTTTAGTCACCGGCGCAACAGGTTTTGTGGGTTCTCATTTACTGCTGCATCTTCTTGAAAAAGAGGAAAAAATACGGGCTTTATACCGAAATCAATCGAAAATCGCATTCGTAAAATCACTTTTCCGATATTATAAAAAGGAATTTCTTTTTGATAAAATCGAATGGGTTGAAGCCGATATTACCAATATTCCGCAATTGGAAATCGCTTTCGCGGAAGCAGCATTCGTTTACCATTGTGCGGCTTTGGTTTCTTTCGACCCGGACGACGAAGCGATTTTGCGAAAAACCAACATCGAAGGGACGGCAAACATTGTGAATTTGTCGCTTACCAATTCGGTAAAAAAACTGTGTTATGTAAGTTCCATAGCCGCATTAGGCGATTTGCCGGAACATGAAAACACAACCACAGAGGCGACAGAATGGAATCCCGAAAAATACCACAGCGATTATGCCATTTCAAAATACGGTGCCGAAATGGAAATCTGGCGCGGTCAGCAGGAAGGCCTGAATGTTGTGATTGTAAATCCCGGCGTTATTATTGGCGCATGTCAACCCAACGAAGGAAGCGGCGTGATTTTTTCCAAAGTAAAAAACGGGCTTAAGTATTACACAAAAGGTACAACCGGATTTATAGCTGTTGAAGACGTTGTGAAAATCATCGCGGTTTTGATGGAAAGTGATATCAGCGGAGAAAAATTTATTTTGGTCAGTGAAAATGTAACTTTTGAAAAATTACTAAAAGATATCGCTGTTGGATTTAACGTAAAACCACCATATCAATATGCCAAAAAATGGCTGACCGAAATTTTATGGCGATTGGATTGGCTGGCCAATATCTTTGGTAAGAAAAGAACGTTTTCAAAATCTACGGCAAAATCAATGCACCATACGACTTTGTACAGCAATGAAAAAATAAAAAATGCTGTCGGGTATGAATTTGTTGCTGTAGAAGAAGCTGTAAAAATGACCGCCGCTTATTTTTCCGAAGGAAGTTTAGACTGAAACATCTTATGAATCCTTGCTTTATCCATTTTCGCGTTTTCAATTTTAGCAGTATCTTTCTTCTTTTCGATGATTTTTTCGGGTTCCGGATGTGCTTTTAAAAGGGAATTTGTTTTCTTTTCATTCGCCTCAAGGCGGTCATTTACCTTTTGGTAAATCTTTTTATAAACATCGAGTTGGGAGGCATAATAACGGTCATTCTGCGCGAATTGGATACTGTCGATTTTATATTTCGAATAAATATATTGCGCCGGCGTAACATTATGTTCGTCCAGAAATCCCGGATTGTCGAGTTTCATGGCTTGTAACAATGACATGTCATAAATGATATCTGCCATTTTATCTTCGCTGATGAGGTAGTCGGGTTTTTGAATTGCCGAATCGCCGCAACTGACCAATATAATTGTTACAAAAAATAATAAAAATCGTTTCATGCTATATTTTTTACCGGTCAAAAGCAGGCGTTCGCCACACTGTATGTCTTTGACCTTGAAATTATTATAAACCAATTGCCCATTTACAAAGGTATGCGTAATTCTCGATTTAAAGCTATAACCTTCGAACGGCGACCAACCGCATTTGTATAAAATATTCTCTTTTTTCACACTCCACGGCATGTTGGCATCAACGATGACGAGGTCTGCGTAATAACCTTCACGGATGAAACCGCGTTTTTCTATTTTGAACAATTTTGCCGGATTGTGCGCCATTTTTTCGACGATTTTCTCGACGGAGATTTTCCCTGGCGGAAGAATTCAAACATCGCGACAACGGCGTGCTGCACTAACGGACATGCCCGATGGCGCTTTCAAATAAGACTGTTGTTTTTCTTCCAGAGTGTGTGGCGCATGATCGGTTGCAATGACGTCAATCCTGTCGTCGAGCAATGCTTCCCACAAGCCATCGCGGTCTTTTTCGGTTTTTACGGCCGGATTCCATTTGATGAAATTGCCTTTCTTTTCGTAATCTTCATTCGTAAACCACAAATGGTGGATACAGACTTCAGCCGTTATTTTCTTTTCTTCAAGCGGGATTTTATTCGTAAATAAATCAGTTTCCTTGGCTGTCGAAACGTGAAAAATATGTAGTCGCGCGCCGGTTTTCTTCGCGAGTGCAATCGCTTTTGACGATGAAATATAACAAGCTTCTTCACTCCTGATCAAATGATGGAATTTTACTGGAATATCTTCGCCGTATTCTTCCTTAAATTTTTCGAGATTGTTTTTGATTGTAGTTTCATCTTCACAATGCACGGCAATAAGTAAGGGCGTTGAAGAAAAATCTTCTCTAAAGCCACTTCGTTATCAACAAGCATATTTCCGGTTGAAGATCCAGGAAAAGTTTCAATCCCGCAACATTTTTCGGATTGGTTTTGAGGATTTCCTCCAAATTATCATTGGTTCCGCCCATCATAAACGAATAATTCGCGTAAGATGTCTCCGCGGCAATCTGGTATTTCTGCTCCAATAATTCCTGCGTAACTGCATTCGGAACGGTATTCGGCTGTTCAATAAACGATGTAATTCCGCCAGCAACAGCTGCTCTTGATTCAGAAGCAATATTGCCTTTGTGCGTCAATCCCGGTTCGCGAAAATGCACCTGGTCGTCAATCGCGCCCGGAATCAGGTAATTCCCGCCCGCATCAATGATTTTTGTCGCCGAAGATTTTGCGCTGATGCTCTCGGCAATTTCAGCAATGATGTTGTCTTCTATCAAAACATCGCCTTCAAAAATGACCCCTTCGTTGACAATTTTGGCATTCTTGATTAATGTCCGCTTCATTTTTTCCTTTTCTATAACCTGTTAAAAAACTTTCTTATTCTTAGTGTGATAACGCCCAAAACCGCTTCTTTTATGATCGAATTGCTCATTTTGGATTGTCCTTTTGTGCGGTCCGTAAAGATAATCGGCACTTCGACGATATTGTATTTTTTGGCGTAAGCCCTGTATTTCATTTCAATCTGGAATGCATATCCGATAAATTTGATCTTATCGAGGTTGATGCCTTCGAGCACTTCTTTTTTGTAGCACATGAATCCGGCAGTAGCGTCTTTAATGGTCATTCCGGTAATCTTTCGAACATAAACCGAAGCGAAATAAGACATCAGCACGCGTCCCAACGGCCAGTTGACAACATTTACTCCGGTAACATACCCTGGAACCAATCGCAACATCTGCTTTCCCGAAATGGCAGCAATCGTATAACTTTTCGAGATCGGCAGGATTGTGCGAAAAATCAGCGTCCATTTCAAAAATATATTGGTAATTCTTCGCAATTGCCCATTTGAAGCCGTGCACATAGGCTGTTCCAAGTTCGAATTTCTTCTCACGCGATTCTAAAAACAATCGTTGCGGGAATTCCTGTTGCAGCTCGATTACCTTAGTTGCGGTTTTATCTGGCGAATTATCATCGATTACAAGAATGTCAAACGGTTTTGGAAGCGAAAACACGGCCTGATGATCGATTCGATATTTTCAATTTCGTTATAGGTTGGAATTATAACTATGCCGTCGTTCATGGAAGTATTAAAATTACAACGCAAAAATAATGTTTTTAT
The DNA here is from genome assembly GCF_051373205.1 of Flavobacterium sp. 3HN19-14. NCBI lineage: Bacteria > Pseudomonadati > Bacteroidota > Flavobacteriia > Flavobacteriales > Flavobacteriaceae > Flavobacterium > Flavobacterium sp. 3HN19-14. Next base: position 1,050,467 of record NZ_JBPPZT010000001.1, on the reverse strand, counting down.
GGATGCCGAATCTTAATTAAATTATAAATCAGTCAAATAAAAAATAGTAATTTTGCGGGGTATGACGGATATCTTATTTCAGGCAAGGGCTTTTGCTGCCAAGGATTGGGCCACGGTTTTGTTCGTGCTGAGCTTTGCGTTGATTGCCTTGACGAAAAATGTTTTCGAAAGCCGTTTCAGCGATTTTACGAAACTCGCTTTTTCAGACAAATACATCAAGATTTACCGCGACAGCGAAATGATGAGCTGGTTCAATATTTTGCTTTTTGTGGTGCAGATGCTGTCATTTGCTTTTTTCATACAATTGCTGCTGAGTTATTCTGATAAAAGTGTCGTTTCGCACTATTCTAAGACCGATTACATCCTTTTTATCCGGATTTTTACTTTATTGGGCGTTGCCGTGCTGGGGAAATACCTGATTGAGAAGATTATTTCGACTGCCTTCAACATCGAAGAATTTGCCGAACAGTTTAATTTGCAAAAAGTTAGCTATCGCACCTACTCCGGAATCATTCTTTTACCGATTAACATTATTCTGTTTTACAACGATTCTGTATCGATTATCGTTTTTTACATCGTTATAGTTGCCATTTTAATAACAAACCTACTGACTTACCTTAATTCTTTGAAGATATATCAAAATTTGATATTGGGTAAGTTGTTTTATTTTATTTTGTATCTTTGCGCACTTGAAATAGGCCGTATTATTTCATGTATTATTGGTTTACAAAGAGTTAGCATTTAGAAAATAGCATATATGAAAGTGAAAACAATTTTGGTGTCACAACCTGAGCCTAAAGTAGAAAATTCACCTTACTTTGATTTGCAGCAAAAGCATAAAGTAAAAATTGATTTCAGGCCTTTTATCCACGTTGAAGGCGTTAGTGCGAAAGATGTGAGACTTCAGAAAATTGACCTCAACAATTACACTGCAATCATTTTAACGAGTAAGAATTCAATCGACCACTTTTTCCGCGTGGCGGAGGAAATGCGTTATAAAATTCCGGAAGGATTGAAATATTTCTGCCAATCGGAAGCGATTGCTTTTTATTTACAGAAATATGTCGTGTACCGCAAGCGTAAGATTTATGTCGGACAGAAAGATTTTGTCGATATGTCGCCGCTGATCAAAAAATACAAAGAAGAAAAGTTCCTTTTGCCGGCTTCTGACCAATTAAATGCTGACGCGCCGCAGGTATTGAACAATTTGAAAGTCGATTGGACGCAGGCAACTTTTTATAAAACCGTGATGAGCGACTTATCTGATTTGGCGGATGTTTATTACGATGTTTTGGCATTTTTCAGCCCGACCGGAATCAAATCATTGTTCATGAACTTCCCTGATTTCGAGCAAAACAACACCAGGATTGCTGTTTTCGGAAGCACAACACAAAAAGAAGCGCTTGAACACGGACTTCGCGTTGACATCATGGCGCCATCGCCTGAAGCACCGTCAATGACCATGGCATTAGAAAAATATATCGCAAAAGCAAATAAAGAAAAATAGGAGAAAAACATTACTTTATAAAAAGAGCTGTCGTTTCCGACAGCTCTTTTTGTGAACACGAACTACACAAATTTTCACAAATTAATTGGTGCGAATTTGTGTAATTCGTGTTATTTTTTCACCAAACCTTGAAATAAAAAAGCGGCTGTATCAATATGTATATTAAGCATAATATGACAACTGAATTTTAACAATTTCTACGGCATTCCCGTATCCAAGTCATCTGATTATTTCGTAGGGACGCATTCTCCCCTTCCCTGAAGGTAAGATACTGTTTTTCCCAACACGTTGTATTACGGGGATGCCGTAGAAATTGTTAAATTTTGAATGAAAATTATTTACATTTTATTAGAGAACAACAAATAAAAAAGCCATCATCACTGACGGCTTTCTTTAATTGAATCAAATAATTAACTTATGCTTTCGGCGCACCTGCTAAGATTTCAGCATTTGCCTCAGCTTCAAATTTCTCAAAATTATCTCTGAATTTTTGCGCCAATTCTAATGCTTTTACATCGTATAAATCTTTGTCAGCCCAGGTATTTCTTGGGTTTAAGATTTCACTCGGCACATTCGGGCAAGACTGCGGTTTCGCAATTCCGAAAACCTTATGATCGACGTATTCTACGTTATCCAAATCGCCGTTTAAGGCTGCCGTTATCATCGCACGTGTATATTTCAGCTTCATCCTGCTTCCCGTTCCATAAGCTGCCGCCAGTCCAACCGGTGTTGATGAGCCAAACTTTCACATCGGCATCTTTCATTTTTTTACTCAGCATTTCTGCATATCTGGTTGGATGCAAAGGCATGAAAGGCGCTCCGAAACAAGCTGAGAAATTTGGTTGCGGCTCAGTAACCCCGGCTTCAGTTCCCGCCACTTTCGCAGTATACCCTGATATAAAATGGTAAGCTGCCTGCCCCGGAGTCAATCTTGAAATCGGAGGCAAAATACCGAAAGAATCTGCAGTCAGGAAAAATATATTTTTTGGGTTTTTACCGATGGAACCCGGCTGAACATTATCGATATGATAAATTGGATAACTTACCCGCGTATTTGGTGTAATTGAAATATCTTCAAAATCTACTTCATTAGTACCATTTTTGAAAACCACATTTTCCAGGATAGCGCCTCTTTTGATGGCACGGAAAATATCCGGTTCGTGTTCTTCCGTAAGGTTTACGACTTTTGCATAACAACCGCCTTCAAAATTGAAAACCGTGTTTTCGCTTGTCCAGCCATGCTCGTCATCACCGATTAATTTTCTGGTTGGATCGGCCGACAAAGTTGTTTTTCCCGTGCCTGATAATCCGAAGAAAATTGCGGTATCTCCGTCGTCGCCAACGTTGGCACTACAGTGCATCGGCAAAGCGTTTTTATCTACCGGTAGTGTAAAATTCAACGCTGAGAAAATTCCTTTTTTCATTTCTCCGGTATAACCCGTTCCGCCAATCAAGGCAATTTTTCTTGTAAAATCAAGGATGGCGAAATTGTGCTGTCTTGTTCCGTCGATTTCAGGATCAGCCATGAAACCTGGCGCGCAGACAACGTGCCAATCCGGTTTGAAAGTATCTAATTCTGAAGCTTCCGGTCTTAGGAACATATTGTAGCAAAACAAATTCGACCATGCGGTTTCTGTTACAACACGAACATTCAATCTGTAATTGCTGTCTGCACAAACGTAACTGTCGCGAACAAAAATTTCTTCCTGAGCCGACAAGTAAGCGGTTACCTTATTGTATAATTTTTCAAATTTATCAGGCGAAAACGGAATATTTACTTTTCCCACCAAACCTGATCTTCAGTAATGTGATCTTTAACGATAAACCTGTCCTGTGGCGATCGTCCCGTAAATTCTCCTGTATTGATGGCCAACGCGCCTGTTGATGATTCGACTCCCTGTCCTTTTCGGATGGTAATGTCGTGCAATTCGTCCGGAGTAAGCTGATAATGAACATTTGAATTGTCGATTCCGATGCTTTTCAACGAAATCGATTTCGTAAACAAGGCGTTTGTATCCATAAATTTATTAATAAGTTGTGAAATCCGTTTGCAATTGTAAAATGCAAAAGTAAAAATTAATTACTACAACGTTATCGTAAATTAAAAAATTATGATTTTTGCCTCAAAATATTAACAAATAAACAAATCCATCCAAGAATTAATAAGAATCCGCCAACAGGTGTTGCGATTCCGATAATTTTTAGGTCGATGCCCGAAAGCGATTTTGTCGCGAGAATGTAAATGGAGCCTGAGAATAAAACAACGCCGGTTGTGATTAGATAAAAAATGGTCGCTTTGGTTTTTTCAGAAATAAATCCCATAAGACCGACGAACAATAAAAATAATGCATGGTACATTTGATATTTTACGCCGGTTTCAAATGTCGAAAGCTCTTCAACAGTCAACACTTTTTTCAAGGCATGTGCCCCAAAAGCGCCCAAAATGATTGCGATGGCACCAAAAGCTGCACCGGTCGCGATAATTTTTTTGTTCATTTATTTTTTTGATAAAGTTAAGCGATTATCCGGAATTTCTTTGCGGTTCTGCGTCTTTGCGAGATTATTTTTTCGCTCGCAAAGGCGCGGAGCCGCAAAGTTTGTAATCAGATTCAATTTCACTTTCAAAAATCCAACAAATTCATACATTTGCGTGATAAAATCCAAACATGAGAAATATACTGATTATTGGCGCCGGCCGTTCGGCTTCTTCCCTGATTCAATACCTGCTGAAAAAATCGGATGCCGAAAACCTGCACCTGACCATCGGCGACCTTTCAGTTGAACTGGCGCAAAGAAAAACCAATAATCACCCGAATGCAACCGCAATTGCCTTCGATATTTTTGATGAAAAGCAGCGGCAGGCGGAAATCCAAAAGGCTGATATCGTCATTTCGATGTTGCCGGCGCATTTGCATTTCGAGGTTGCGAAAGATTGCATCACCTTCAAAAAACACATGGTCACCGCTTCCTATGTAAGTGACGCTATGCAAAGTTTGGACGCTTCCGCGAAAGCGAACAACCTCATTTTCATGAATGAAATCGGCCTTGATCCCGGAATCGATCACATGAGCGCAATGAAAGTCATCGACGAAATTCGTGAAAAAGGTGGAAAAATGATTTTATTCGAATCTTTCTGCGGCGGACTCGTAGCGCCCGAATCAGACAACAACCTATGGAATTACAAATTCACCTGGCGCCGAGAAACGTAGTTTTGGCCGGACAGGGCGGTGCGGCAAAATTCATCCAGGAAGGCACTTATAAATACATTCCGTACCAGAAATTATTCAGGACTAACCGAGTTTTTAGAAGTGGAAGGCTACGGAAAATTTGAAGCTTATGCCAATCGTGATTCATTGAAATACCGCAGCGTTTACGGGCTTGACGATGCGCTTACCTTATATAGAGGAACAATCCGCAGGGTTGGTTATTCGAAAGCATGGAATATGTTCGTGCAACTCGGAATGACCGACGATACTTATATGATTGACGATTCGGAAACGATGAGTTACCGCGATTTCACGAATTTGTTCCTGCCTTATCACCCGACGGATTCTGTCGAAATCAAGCTTCGCCTGCAATTGGGCATCGAGCAGGACGACATTATGTGGGACAAATTGCTCGAACTCGACCTTTTCAATCCGGATAAGATTGTGGGATTGAAAGAAGCGACACCGGCACAGGTTCTGGAAAGAATCCTTAATGACAGCTGGACTTTACAGCCCGATGATAAAGACATGATCGTGATGTACCACAAATTCGGCTACGAAATTGACGGTGTTGAAAAACAAATCGATTCCAAAATGGTCTGCATCGGCGACGACCAGACTTATACAGCGATGGCGAAGACAGTCGGACTTCCGGTGGCAATGGCGACTTTGCAAATCCTTAACGGAAATATCACTACTCCGGGCGTTCAATTGCCAATTAATAAAGAAGTTTACCTTCCGATTTTGAAGGAATTGGAGGAATATGGCGTGGTTTTTAATGAGAAGGAAATGCCTTATTTTGGTTATAATCCGGATAAGCTTTAATTAGCGAATGTGTTGATTAGCGAATTAGCGAATTTTTCTATGTAGTTCCGAAATTCAACACAAACTGAGGTTATTCGCAATTCGCTAATTTTCAAATTCGCCAATCCTATTTCATTTTAAAACAAAATCACTACTTTTGGTTAAAATCCATAACCAATGAAAATCAATTCGCTTCAAATAGAAATCGATGGTATCGACAAGGAAATCCTGCGTGCCTTGATGGATGATGCCAGAAACCTATTTTACAGATTGCCAACAAGATCGGGATTTCGGGCGCGGCGATTCACCAAAGGCTGCGAAAACTCGAGCAATCGGCGTGATTTCCGGATCGAAATTTACTGTCAGCAATAAGGTTTTGGGTTACAGTACCATGGCTTTTGTGGGCATTTATCTCGATAAAGCCGCCAGAAATCCGGAAGCAGTTAAAGATTTGAAGAAAATTCCAGAAGTTTTGGAATGCCATTATACTACGGGAAACTGGTCGATTCTGATCAAGATTATCTGCCGCGATAACGAACATTTGATGCATTTGCTCAATACCAAAATTCAGGCGATTGAAGGTGTTTCGAGAACGGAGACTTTTATTTCGCTTGACCAGCAGATTGAAAGGCAGATTCAATTGTAATTAGTCAATTAGCGAATTAGAAAATGAGATAATATCCTCATTGAGATAAAAAAATCCGCATAAAGCGGATTTTTTGCGTAATACAAAATTTTCTAATTCTCTAATTAACTCATTTTCTAATTACCTTCTGTTGCCAAGGACTTGCATTGCCCAATATAACAGCGTCGCAGCAGCACCGATTGCGGCCACAACATAAGTTCTTGCAGCCCATTTTAATGCGTCTTCGGCACCTGCATATTCCTGCTGGCTCAGCATATTCTTATTTTTCAACCAGGCCAAGGCGCGGTTGCTGGCGTCGTATTCGACCGGAAGCGTCACGAAACTAAACGCAGTAACGACAGCCATCACTAACAAACCGGCGATGGCGATGTAAAATCCGAATCCGGAATGCGCAGCGGCACCCATCATAATTCCGATGATGATGATCCATGGCGCAAGGCCGGAACCGATGTTGACGACAGGCACCATTTGCGAACGCAAAGTCAGCATACTGTAAGCCTGCGCGTGCTGTACGGCGTGACCGCATTCGTGTGCGGCAACAGCGGCTGCGGCGGCATTTCTTTCATTATAAACGGCTTCGCTCAGGTTGACGGTTTTATCGGCCGGGTTGTAATGGTCGGTCAGCCTTCCTTCGGTGGAAATCACGCGAACGTCACGGATGCCGTGGTCTGCGAGCATTTTTTCGGCAATTTCTGCGCCCGACATGCCGTTGCGCAATTGCACTTTAGAATAGAATTCGAATTTGCTTTTTAATTTGGAACTCACCGCCCAGCTCACGAGAGCGATGGCGCCGAGGATGATCCAGTAAATTGGGTCGTACATCATAATTTATATACTTTTTGTTTGTTAGATTGCATCAAATTATTTGCCAAAGTTTGAAATTGTCATTTTGGCATAATTCAATTTCTCGCAAAGGCGCTAAGTCGCAACGGCTCAAAGTTGTAAAAAAAATACAAACTTGAAAAATACGTTGCAAATCTTTGCGTATCTGCGCCTTTGCGAGAACTATCTATCCAACCAGATTAATAATTTTACCCGGAACGATGATTACTTTATTCGGCGTGCGGCCTTCGAGTTGCTTCAGTGTACGCTCGTCTTTCATGACGATTTCCTCGATTTGCGCTGCTGTTAAATCCAACGGCAATTCAATGGTGAAACGCATTTTACCATTGAAAGATACCGGATATTCTTTGCTGCTTTCGACCAAATGCTCCGGGTTGAATTTCGGGAACGGCACTTTTGAAATGCTTCCTTTATGCCCGAGTTTTTCCCAAAGTTCTTCGGCGATGTGCGGCGCGTAAGGCGAAATGACGATAGCCAATGGTTCGAGAATACTTCTTTCGTGGCAGTTCATCGCGGTCAATTCATTCACGCAGATCATGAACTGGCTGACGGAAGTATTGAACGAAAATCCTTCGATGTCGTCCTGCACTTTCTTGATGGTTTTGTGTAAGGTCTTGAGCGCTTCCTTACTTGCAGGATTGGATGTTACTATTAAACCCTTATCATCAAAATAGAGTTTCCAGAGTTTTTTGAGAAAACCGAAAACACCTGTGATGCCGGCGGTGTTCCAAGGTTTGGCTTGTTCAAGCGGTCCGAGGAACATTTCGTATAATCTTAACGTATCGGCGCCATATTCTTCGCAGATATCGTCGGGGTTGACTACATTATACCATCTTTTCGACATTTTTTCGACCTCTCTTCCGACGATAAATTTTCCGTTTTCAAGTATAAATTCAGCATCATTGAATTGTGGTTGCCACGCTTTTAAAGTTTCAATATTGATTTCATCAGATGAATTGACCATGTTGACATCAATATGCAAACCTTCTGTTTCATAATCTCCTTTGAGATTCTTAGAAACATATTTATTTGTTCCTGCAATCCTATAGACGATGGCACTCATCCCCAAAATCATCCCCTGATTAATCAACTTCTTAAACGGCTCATCCTGAGAAACAAATCCTCTATCTTTCAAAAACTTATTCCAGAAACGCGAATACAAAAGGTGTCCGGTCGCGTGCTCGCTTCCTCCAATATATAAATCGACGTTCTGCCAGTATTGCTCGGCTTCTTTTGAGACAAATTCGTCGTCGTTGTGCGCGTCCATATAGCGCAGCCAGTACCAGGAGCTTCCCGCCCAGCCCGGCATGGTGTTGAGTTCAAGGGGAAATATCGTTCGAGCGCCCTCGACTGCGCTCGGGGTGACAGCAAGTGCTGACGAGACGATTTTATTATTTACGCTATCCCACGCCCATTCCGTCGCGTTGCCCAAAGGCGGCTGCCCGTCTTCCGTCGGCAGATATTTTTCGACTTCCGGCAGGCGGATTGGCAAATATTTCGCATCAATCATCTGCGGCAATCCGTTGACGTAATAGACCGGGAACGGCTCGCCCCAATAGCGTTGGCGGGAAAATACAGCATCGCGCAAACGGTAATTCGTCTTGCCTTTTCCTTTTCCGATGGCTTCTAATTGTGCGATAACTGTTTTGGTCGCCGTCTTGTAATCCATCCCGTTTAGGAAATCGGAATTCGCAATCACGACATTGTCTTTCGAGCCATAAGCTTCGGTTGAAATATCGACATTGTCGAAAATATTCTTAATCGGCTGCATGCCGTTCTGTCCTTTGAAATGGTTCGCGAAAGCATAATCGCGCTCGTCGCCGCAAGGCACCGCCATTACTGCACCCGTTCCGTAACCGGCGAGAACATAATCGCCAATCCAGACCGGAATTGGTTCTTTCGTGAAAGGATGTTCCGCGTAAGCGCCGGTAAAAACACCTGAAATGGTCTTGACATCAGCCATTCTTTCGCGCTCACTGCGTTTGGCTGTGGCTTCTACGTAAGCGTCAACGGCAGCTTTTTGTCCCGGCGTCGTAATCAGCGGAACCAAATCGTGTTCAGGTGCCAAAGTCATAAATGTCACGCCGAAAATCGTGTCGGGACGCGTCGTGAAAACTTCAATCTTATAGCCATTCGTTTCATCACCTGAAAGGAAATAATCGAGGTTGTCTTTTTCGGTTTCGGAATCGATGACGTTAAAAGTCACCAAAGCACCGACCGATTTCCCGATCCAGTTTTCCTGTGAATCTTTGAGCGATTGCGTCCAGTCGATTTCCTTCAATCCATCTAAAAGCCTTTGGGCGTATGCAGAAATTCGCATGCTCCATTGCGTCATTTTCTTGCGGATGACCGGAAAACCACCGCGCTCTGAAACGCCGTTGACGATTTCATCATTCGCGAGAACGGTTCCCAATCCCGGACACCAGTTCACTTCGGTTTCGGCGAGATAGGTCAATCGATATTGCAGTAAAATCTTTTGTTGTTGTTCGTCGGAAAGTACTTTCCATTCCTCAGCGGTGAAAGTCGGCACATTGTCATCCGCGACAGCGTTGACTTTGGTATTGCCGTTGGCTTCGAATTCGAGAATCAGGCTGCAGATGCTTTCGGCTTTATCAGTCGTTTTATTGTACCACGAATTGAACAATTGGATGAAAATCCACTGCGTCCATTTGTAATAATCAGCGTCGGAAGTGCGCACTTCGCGGCTCCAGTCAAACGAAAATCCGATTTTATCAAGCTGTTCGCGGTAACGCGCGATATTTTCTTTCGTAGTTTTCTCAGGATGCTGCCCGGTTTGTATCGCATATTGCTCTGCCGGCAATCCGAAACTGTCGTAGCCCTGCGGATGCAACACGTTAAAACCCTGATGGCGTTTGTAGCGCGCATAAATATCCGAGGCGATGTACCCAAGCGGGTGGCCGACGTGCAATCCGGCGCCCGAAGGATACGGAAACATGTCGAGCACATAATATTTTGGTTTTTCAGAATTGTTCTCTGCGGCAAAAGTCTGGTTGTCTGCCCAGTACTTTTGCCAGTTGGCTTCGATTTCGTTGGGATTGTATTTCATGTTGGGTTCAGGGTTTCGGGTTCAGGGTGCTGGGCTGAACTTTGTCCTTTGTGATTTAGTTTAGTCGATTTTCTCGCAAAATTGCACAGATTCTAGATTTACTTTTCTTCGCGCCTTCGTGTCTTAGTGCCTTTGTGGCAAATATTTCGCGCCTTTTATACAAAAAAAATCAATTCGCGCACGCAAATTTACGTTTATTGTACGAAAGTCAAAACTTTGGACGTTATAAACTGTGATTAAAGAATTCTTTATTATTTTTACCGAATAATTACACGCAAACTATGAGTTCTTCTTACGAAAAATTTAAAAAACGCAGGATACTTTCTTCTTATTTTTCGGTGGTCCTGAGTATTTTCCTGGTGTTGTTCCTGTTGGGATTTTTAGGGCTTTTCGTGCTGAATTCCACGAAACTCACCGACAATTTCAAGGAGAAGTTTGCGATGACGGTTTTCTTTAAAAATGAGGCCAATGACAGTGTAATCAAGGCTTTCAACGAAGAACTCAAATCGGCGCATTTTGTAAAGACATTCGCTTATGTCGATAAAGAAACCGCTGCAAAAACGCACATGGCGGATATCGGCGAGGATTATATGACGTTTTTAGGTGAAAATCCGTTGCAGAATTCGTTCGATATCCATCCGAAAGCGGCTTATATCCAAAATGATGAAATACGCAAAATTGCCGAAAGGCTTGCCAAGAACGAAATGGTTTCCGACGTTTATTACGACAAGGCTTTCATTGATTTGGTCAACAAGAATATTGACATGATCAGTTTTTATATTTTATGCATCAGCGGATTTCTGGCAGTCGTTTCTATATTACTGATTAACAGCTCAATGCGCCTTTCAATTTATTCCAACCGATTCATTATCAAAACAATGCAGATGGTTGGCGCGACAAAATCGTTTATCAGGAAACCATTTATCTGGAGAAGCATTCAACTTGGAATTATCGGTTCGCTTTTGGCGGTCGCAGCTTTGGTCGGTGTGTTATTTTATGCGAATGACAACCTGAACGAAGTCGATTTGCTCGATGATCCTTTAATGACCGGACTTGTTTTAGCGGGCGTAGTTGTTGTAGGGATTTTAATTACGTGGATTTCTACGTTTTTCGCGACCCAGCGTTTTCTTAATTTGAGAACAGACGACCTTTATTAATTGACGATTTTAGATTAAAAATATCATGAAAAAAAACGAACAACAATCCCCTACGGTGCAGCAAACCGAATTTCTTTTTGAGAAAATCAACTATAAAATCCTTTTGATCGGGATTGGCGTCATTGCACTCGGATTCATCCTGATGTCAGGCGGCGGCAGTGACGACCCGAAAGTGTACAGTGATGCGATTTTTAATTTCAGGAGAATAAAACTAGCACCGACCTTAGTGCTGATTGGTTTCGGAATTACGATTTATTCGACGCTGAAGAATCCTAAAAAAGCATAATGGATTATTTACAGGCAGTCGTTCTGGCCATCATCGAAGGCATTACAGAATTTTTACCGGTTTCTTCAACCGGCCACATGATCATCGCAAGTTCGTTTTTCGGGATTGCGCATGACGATTTCACCAAACTTTTTACGATTGTCATTCAACTCGGCGCGATATTATCGGTTATTGTTTTGTATTTCAAGAGATTTTTTCAGTCGATTGGCTTCTATTTTAAACTTTTAGCGGCATTTATTCCGGCAGTGGTTTTCGGATTACTTTTCAGCAAAAAAATCGATGCGCTGCTTGAAAATCCGGTTACTGTTGCCATTTCACTTTTGATTGGCGGCATCATTTTATTGAAAGTTGACGATTGGTTTAGAGCGCCGGAAACCGAAACTGCCGTAAGCGACATCAGTTATTTGACCGCTTTTAAGATTGGATTATTCCAGTGTATTGCCATGATTCCGGGCGTTTCAAGAAGCGGCGCAAGTATCGTTGGCGGCATGTCACAGCAATTATCCCGCAAAACCGCGGCTGAATTTTCATTTTTCCTTGCAGTTCCGACGATGCTCGGCGCAACTGTAAAAAAATGCTACGATTATTATAAAGATGGATATGTTTTGGATCACAATCAGGTTAATTTGCTGATCATTGGAAACGTTGTCGCTTTCGTAGTGGCACTTCTCGCGATTAAAACATTCATTGATTTCCTTACCAAAAATGGCTTTAAGATTTTCGGTTATTACAGAATTGCAGCCGGAATCGCATTGTTGCTGATCCATTTCTTCATCCAGAAACTCGACGTGATTTAATGACTGCCGAAGATTTCCAGAACGGCCAGATCCTTTTAATCGACAAACCTTTGCATTGGTCGTCTTTCCAGGCGGTCAACAAAATGAAATGGGTTTTGAAAAGCAAACTTGGCCTGAAGAAGATTAAAATCGGGCACGCCGGCACATTAGACCCGCTTGCGACTGGATTATTAATTGTCTGCACCGGAAAATTCACCAAAAAAATCACTGAAATCCAAGGGCAGCAAAAAGAATATACCGGTACTTTTTTCATCGGTGCGACGACGCCTTCTTACGATCTGGAGACTGAAATCAACGCGACTTTCCCGACTTCCCACATCGATGACCATCTCATTCATGAAACCGTAAAGCAGTTTTTAGGCGAAATCGACCAGCAACCTCCTATTTTTTTCTGCCATTAAAAAAGACGGAAAACGTTTATACGAGCACGCCAGAGCTGGCGAGGAAATTGAAATCGCTTTCAGAAAAACCACCATCCACGAATTCGAAATCACACGAATTGCGTTGCCTGAAATTGATTTTCGCGTCGTTTGCAGCAAAGGCACCTACATCCGTTCATTGGCTTTTGATTTTGGAAAAGCGATGGGTTCGGGTTCGCACCTTACGGTTTTACGACGCACAAAAATTGGTGATTTTGATGTAAAAAATGCCATTTCGCCTGCTGAATTTGAAAAACAAATTACACCGGATGAAGCTTAGATTTGCACTTTTATTTTCATTGGTTAGTGCTTTTTCGCTTGCACAGACCATATATGTAGATACTGGTTTTAAGCCCGCAAAACGCGAAAAGAGCAACAATGAATTCAGTCGCGTGGCACATTTTGAGTTGGCAGTTCCGTTTGTTTTCAATACGCACCTCGGAGAATACTTTTATGACGGCACCAAAGACAATACCTGGTTTGTTCCGGCGGGAGCTGGTGTCAAAGCCGGATATGGAATCGCTTATGCTGAGACGATTTCGCTGAGCCTGCATTCCGGAATCGAATGGTACCAAAAACTGTATATCGCGCCTGTTTTCCTAAATTTTAATATAAGTTCGGATGTAAGCGACAACGGCAGACTCTATATACAAGCAGGCATTGGCCGTACATTTGCCATCGGACGCGGCAATTTGCAGGGCGTTTACCAAAGATACAGCATTGGCTATGAAGATGAAGAAATGATAGGATTTTTCCTCGACCTTAGTTTATACGGCATCAAAAATGAAGTTGGAGGCCACTTAGGCGCAGTCAGTCTTGGTATTTCCAAACGGCTTTTTTAATTTTCAAGTAACCCTATAATTTCATTTTGCGTCGAAATGCCTTTGTCGTGCAAATACCACAACTGCAATTCGGTTTTGATCGTTTCGTCGATGACGCCGTGTTTTTCTTTGTAATTCTTCACTAAATCGAATGCTGCTTTTGGGCGTGAACCAAAATCTGAAATAACTTCGTTCGTAGTTTTGTCGAGAATAATCAACTTTGGAATTGACCGCGCGCCATTCGTCAGAAATAAATCCATCAATTCATTATTCGCATCGCGGAATACAATCTTCAAATCGATATTTTCAGAAACCGAAGCCATCTTCTCAAAAACCGGAAGCAATTGCGCCGCATCGCCGCACCAGCCTTCGGAAATGACAAGCCAGATGTATTTCTTCTGAAGATTTTTCAGCTTTTCGGAAACCTCATCAGTAATTTTCAAAGTTTTTTCGAGACGGTTCATTCTCGTTTCATTCAGCAATGTATAATGAACTAAATCTTCTGATTGCTTGTCGCCTGAAACTTTTCCTTCAGCCAGTAAATCTGTGACGATTTTGCGGTATTCGGCATACGAATGACTATTTAACAAAGCTTTATCTATAACGGCTTTCATATTTTGATAGTTTTGTGGTGTAAAATTAGTCAATCGTTTTTGAAAGGTAATTTGATTAATAAAGGAAGTTTTTAAACTTTGCGCCTTCGCGCCTTTGCGAGTAAAATAAAATCTCGCAAAGGCGCGAAGGCGCAAAGTAAATATTATGTTTTCACCAACAAAACAAAAGGTGAGGCATCTGACAGATATAAAAACTTATTTTTTAAAAAACAGAATATGTCTATATTTGCACAACTCAACTGAAAAAAATGAAATACAAAAGAATACTCCTGAAGTTAAGCGGCGAAGCATTAATGGGCGAAAGACAATACGGCATCGACCCGGCCAGGCTTGCTGAATATGCAGAAGACATCAAAACCATCCACGACAAAGGTGTTCAAATCGCTATCGTGATTGGCGGCGGGAATATTTTCAGGGGAGTTGCGGGCGCCAGCAATGGCATGAACCGTGTTCAGGGTGATTATATGGGAATGCTCGCGACGGTCATCAATGGAATGGCATTACAAGGTGCACTTGAAGACAAAGGCATGCTGACACGTTTACAGACCGCTTTGAAAATCGAGGCGATTGCAGAACCCTATATTAAGAGAAGAGCCGTTCGTCATTTGGAAAAAGGGCGCATCGTCATCTTCGGCGCCGGTACCGGAAATCCGTATTTTACGACCGATACCGCTGCTGTTTTAAGAGGTGTAGAAATTCACGCCGATGTGATTTTGAAAGGAACACGCGTCGACGGTATTTACACATCAGACCCGGAAAAAAATGCCGACGCAACAAAATACGATACCCTTACGTTTGATGATGTATTGAAGAAAGGCCTCAACGTTATGGACACGACCGCATTCACTTTAAGCCAGGAAAACAAACTACCAATCGTGGTTTTCGATATGAACAAAGAAGGCAACCTGCTCAAAATCTGCGAAGGCGAAAATATAGGAACAGAAGTTAACGTATAGTGTTCAGTGATCAGTGTTCAGTATTCTGTACTGACCACCGACCACTGAATACCGAACACTAAAAGAATATGACTGAAGAAATTGATTTTATATTAGAAAGTACCGAGGAAGCGATGAACAATTCGATTGCGCATCTTGAAAAATCTTTCCTCAATATCCGCGCGGGAAAAGCAAGTCCGGCGATGCTCGGAAGTGTTTTTGTAGATTACTACGGTTCGGCGACACCGCTTTCGCAAGTAGCCAACCTCAATGTCCCTGACGCAAGAACAATCACCATCCAGCCATGGGAAAAAAACATGCTGCAGCCGATCGAAAAAGCAATCATGATAGCCAACATCGGTTTCAACCCAATGAACAATGGCGATGTGATCATTATCAGCGTGCCGCCTTTGACGGAAGAACGCCGTAAAGATCTGGTAAAACAAGCCAAATCTGAAGCTGAAGACGCAAAAATCGGAATCCGTAATGTGCGCAAAGATGCCAACACCGACATCAAGAAATTAGAGAAAGAAGGCACCTCAGAAGATATTTGCAAAAGCGCAGAAGACGAAGTACAAAACCTTACGAACGCTTTCATTAAAAAAGTTGAAGAACATCTCGCATTAAAAGAAGCCGAGATTATGAAAGTCTGATATTCGTTAAATCCATTTAAAATCCGCAGTTTGCGGATTTTTTTATTGCTATTTTTGTCGTACAGAATTTTCAATTTTTGATGAAATACATTTTCGCCCTTATTTTTCTGGTTTCGGTTGGTGCGCACGCGCAGTTTACCGTGTTCCGGAATAGTGAAAAATGCCAAAACCGGGCAGCCGCTTCCATTTGCGAATATTGCGACATCTGAAAAATCTGCGATTGCTGATGTTGACGGGAAATTTCTTTTAGCATCTAAAACGAAAATTTCCGCGATTTCGGTTTCTTATGTCGGATTTACTTCAGCCAAAATCCCCATTGGAAATCCGAAGAAACACTACACTGTTTCTTTAAATCCGGTAACTGAAAATCTCAAAGAAATCATGTTGGAAAACCCGGCAATTGCCGTAATGAAACTCGCCATCCGCGAAAAAAACCACAATAATCCGCAGCGGAAATTATCGAGTTTCGAATTCAAGTCTTACAATAAACTCGTCATTACGGCCAATCCTGATTCGATTGACAGCGCAGTAGATTCGATTTTCATTGAGAAAAAAGGGAAGCATATTTTTTCTAAAATCGATTCATCAGAATTCAGGTTCAAGAGGATGATTACCAAGCGGCATTTGTTCCAGACTGAAAAAGTTTCGCAATTCCAGTTCGCCGAAAATCACCTGAAAGAAACAATCCTCGGAACAAAATGGCCGGATTTACACAGCCGGTTTACGAAGTAATTGCCTTCAGCCTACAATCATTTTCAGTTTACGACGACAATTATGAGCTTTTCGAAACCAAATACAACAGTCCAATAACTGTCAGCGCACTTTCAGAATATAAATACCAAATTCTCGATACGGTTTCAATCCAGAACAGAAAAACGTATTTGGTTTATTTTCATCCGAAGAGAAAAAAGCGAGCCGCCGGATTAGAAGGGTTGTTGTACATCGATACTGAAAATTACGCTGTCGCGAAAGCCATCATGCGGATTCGCGGTGTTCTCGACATCAGTGCCGTGCATGAATTCAATTACATCGACAACGAAAAATTGTGGTTTCCGGCTGATAAAGAATTCAAAATCGTAAAAGGAAAAAGCAAAGATGACATCAAAATTCTGGGCGAAACTTTCAAATTTGACGGCGATGAAGAATCCGCTAAGCGCAAAAAACAGTCTTCGGATTTTTCTTATCTGCTTTCAAAATCTTATAATTTCGATGTAAAATACAATACGCCGATTACGATAAAACACGATGCGGTTGCGATTGAAGTTACTTCAGAAGCTATTAATCGCGATGAAAATTTCTGGAGGAAATTCCGCACCGACAGTACCGATATACGCAGCAATCCAACTTACATCGCACTCGACAGCATCATCAAAAAAAGAAAATACGAGAAGAAACTGCGCATCGGCCGCAAAATCATCAACGGTTATTTACCGCTTGCAGCCAGTCGATTTGGACTTGCGATATTTGTTGAGTTATAACAATTACGAAGGTTTTCGTGTTGGACTCGGCGGCGTCACGAGTGAGAAATTTTCCCAAAAATACAAGATTGACGGTTATACAGCTTATGGCACAAAAGACGGCGTTTTTAAATACAGCCTGGGTGGCGCGGCGCGTATCGGCAACTACTCCAATTCGTGGATTGGCGCTTCTTACACAGACGATGTCCGTGAGATTGCCAGTACGTCTTTCGTGATTGACAAGCGGGTTTTTAAGATTTATGACCCGCGTCCGATTAACGTCAGTACGTTTTATAATTACCAGAATTACCGGGCTTATTTAGAAACGAAAATCATCCCGAAAACCGAAAGCATCTGGCAGATGGTTTACAGTAAAATCGATCCGCTTTTTGGCTATTCTTATAATCTGAACGGGCATTTGATCGACCGTTATACGATGACCACGGCAATGGTTTCGTTACAATGGAATCCTTTCAGCGATTATATGCAGACACCGACGGGAAGGCTTGAGATTGAAAAGAGATTTCCGAAATTTACGTTCCAATTCACACAATCGCTGCCAAATATTCTCGATAATGATTTCAAATTCAATAAGATAGATTTTCGTGCAGAATACGAAAAGAAATACCTGAACGGACAAAAATCTGCAGTTTTGCTCGAAGCCGGCTATGCGAATGGCGATGTTCCGATAACGCACCTTTACAACACTTCGCCAAATAATCTTACGAAAGATAAAATCATACAGCGCATTACCTTTAGCGGAAGGAATAGTTTTGAAACGATGTATTTCAACGAATTTTTCTCAAGTCAATATGTGAAATTGCAATTGAAGCACGGATTTAAACGAATTTTTATTGCGAAGAAAGTAAGGCCGGCGCCCGTGATCGTTACACGCATGGCGTATGGCACGATGGAGCATCCGGAAAATCATATCGGAATCGAATTCAAGACACTTGAAAAAGGTTTCTTTGAATCCGGAATCGAACTCAACCAAATCTACAAAGGTTTAGGATTAACCGGATTTTACCGCTACGGCCAACCAATTGCCGCGTTTTGAAGATAATATCGCAGTGAAATTAAGTTTCGTGCTCGATTTCGGCCTTTAGTGTGAAGACACAAATTTGAGTCCGACAATCGATGCGATTAAAGTTGTAATGAAGAAAACCCTCCAGAAATCGGCAGGCTCTTTAAACACGAAAATCCCGATTAATACTGTTCCTACAGCACCAATTCCTGTCCAAACCGCATAAGCCGTTCCGATTGGCAATGTTTGTGAAGCTTTGTAAAGCAAAAACATGCTAATTGAAAGACAGATGAAAAACCCGATAAACCAAAGTGTCGCGGCAGTTCCCGAATTTTCTTTGGCTTTGCCGAGACAGGTCGCAAAACCTACTTCAAACAAACCGCCGATGATGAGCAACATCCAGTTCATCTTAGAAAAATTATGGTTTGAGGATCAATACTGACGGGATGTTGCCGAGCCATGTGCTTTGCGAATTCACGAGTTTTTTCCAGCTTTCAAGGCTGATAATCATGATATCCTGTTGCTCAAGGAAACCTTTTTTCATGGTGCGGCTCATCCATCATCGAAATGAAATTTGGCAATTTCCCTTCAATCAAATCGATTTTTTCGTAAACGGATTTGTTGTTTTTTATGGCGTCGTTCGGATCTACGAATGTGATTTGTGAGCCGTTATTGGCAATCAGCCTTTCGGCAAAATCAATCAAAAATGCATCTTCCGGATTGAAAATCGGAATGAAAACGCGGTTCAATTGCTGTAAATCCTTATCGACCAGAATCCCAACCGGCATTTTACTTTTGGCAATAATCTGGCGTGTTCTTTCGTCGAATGGTGAATTTTCGAATAAGCCTTCTTTTCCGATGAATTTATCAATCAAACGGTTCGGATTGATGATTCTTGTCGTATAACCAAGGACTTTACCAAGTATTGTGCCTTCAAAAATCGACTGTCCTAAACCGACGAGCAATAAATCGTAATCGCCGTGGTTGGCAATTTCGACGATATCCGTATCAATATCATTTGAGGCTTTGAATAAAGTGACAACTTCCTGATCGAGAACTTCAGATTCGGCTAAAATCGGCGCGAAGCTCTTTCTTTCCTGTTCTTCGAGGTCAAAAGTGTGGAGTTCATTGCTCAACGTCAGGTGCATGGCAGTCACGACAGCTTGTGAATTTTGCTGTTTTACAAATCCGTTAGCCAATCGCAATAGTGACTTGCCCCTTTCAGCATTTCCAAAAGAAATAAGGATTTTATATTTGCCTTGGTTCTCAACTTCAGCAGGCAAACTTTCCGGTTTGTTCTTCCAGATGAAATTGATTAAGTCGAGTGCCGGTCCAGGTCATGAATGTGGTTACAAGCGCCATGATGACGAGCATTGTAAAAATCGTTGGCGATAAAACGCCCAATTCCAGGCCGATGTTCAGTACAATCAATTCCATCAAGCCTCTTGTATTCATCAGTGCGCCGATGGTAAGCGAATCACGCCAGTTTTGCCCGACAACTTTCGCTGCGATGGCGCTTCCGAGGAATTTTCCGGCAACGGCAACAGCAATAATGATTCCGGTGATTTCCCACATTTCCGGGCTGATCAAATCAATATTGGTTTTTAATCCGGTGAAAACGAAGAACAGCGGCAATAAAATTATTACGGCGACATCTTCTACTTTTTCAATAATGATGGCGCGGAATTTCGCATTATCAGGCATAATCGCACCTGCTAAAAAAGAACCAAATAAAGCATGGATTCCAATCGTTTCAGTGACATAAGCAGAAATAATTAGCGTCAGTAAAAAGATAGCAACGACAGGTTTACTCAGGCTTTGTCTCGAATTTTTAAGTGTTCCGACGCGCTCCAAAACGGACGGACGACTTTCAGCATAAGAAAAACGTAAGCCACAGCAAATCCGATAACGTATAAAGCGTCGGTTAAACTTCCGGCATTTACAATGGCAATTACCGTTGCCAGAATACACCAGGCCGTAATATCATCAGCGGCAGCGCAAGTAATAACAATCGTTCCGAGTTTGGTGCGGTGAATCCCGCGTTCCTGCACGAATCCTGCGCCAAAACCGGAAAGGCGGTGATACTCATCGAAATTCCTATGAATAAAGCGAAAGAAGTAAATCTCACACCGTCAGGCGCGAATTGATCATATATATAATAAGCGAGCCCGATTCCAAGTGTAAAAGGGAAAATAATACTGGCGTGGCTGATGACAACCGCGTCGTTGGCTTTGTTTTTCAACGCTTTGAGATCGAGTTCCATCCCGACGACGAACATGAATAATATCAATCCGATCTGGCTCAGGAATTTGAGATTCCCTAACGATTCCTTCGGGAAAAGTGTTCCGGAAAATTCAGGGAAATAATGTCCGACGAGCGATGGCCCAGCACAATTCCGGCGACCATTTCGCCGATAACCGTAGGTTGCCCGATTTGCGGAAAAACCATCCGAAAACCCTTGCTACTAAAATGATTGATATGATCTGCAACAATAAAATCGCCAGCGGTTCTTTGGCGCTTTTGACTAAAAATTCAAAAACCAGGGCTTATCGGCACCAACTTTCATTGCGACAACATCTGCACCTTCCAAGAACTTTCCTTTACCGAGAATGTAGTAAATCAATGCCGAAAACCCACCCAGCATCAGGACGTAGAAAATGGAATTTTTTAGGTTTTTCATGGTATTATCGTTTCGGTTTGGCGAAAAAACACAACTGCAAATATGCGAACCCAAATATATAAATTATCCCTCCAAAATAAAGGTTAACGAAAAATTAATCAGTATGTAATTTCTTACTTTAAAAAATTCAACCAGCAAAGAAATTATTGAGTAGAAAACCCGTCGAAATCATAATGAAATGCGTTGATTTATGTACCTTTGCGTCCATTTTAAAATTATATGAAAAACAAGCTGAAAGTCGGATTTTGGGAAACAGTTGCCCGAATCATACTTAAAAACAGGATTCTCATATTAGGGATTATCGCCGCGATTACGGCTTTCCTTGGTTTGCAATGGCGCAACCTCGGGATGACGTACACGGAAGCCAATTTATTGCCAAAAAAACACATCGTCAACAAACAATACGAAGAGTTTTTAAGCCGATTTGGTGAAGAAGGCAATCTGATCGTCATCGGATTTAAAGACGATTCATTTTTTACACCGAAAGCTTTCGCGGCTTGGAATGAGCTTATGACCGGCCTGAAAAATTCGAAAGAAGTCGAACTCGTCGTTTCCATTAACGACTTAAAGACTTTGCGGAAAGATACGATCAACGAGAAATTTGAGCTCGTTCCGTTCATCGATGCGAAGCAAACCGTAAGCGCAGATTATTTAAAGCAGAAAAAAGACGAACTTTTTAATCGATTGCCGTTTTATCAGGGATTGTTGTTCAACAAAGAATCGGGAAGCATCCGCTCAGCGGTTTACCTCGATAAAAAAGTCGTCAATACGGCCGACAGGAAGACCTTCATCCTTGAAAATTTAGTGCCGAAAATCGAGAAATTCGAAAAAGCAACCGGCATCGATTTGCGCGTTTCCGGAATGCCGTACATCAGGACAATCAACGCCGAAAACATGAAAGGCGAAATCGGGCTCTTTATCGGCGCGGCTTTGCTGACGGTTTCACTGATATTTTTCTTTTTCTTCCGATCTTTTCGCGCGACATTTATCTCGATTTTCATTTTGCTTTTCGGTGTAATGTGGTCGTTCGGGACGCTTGGATTATTTCATTATAAAATCACGATTCTGACAGCGATTATTCCGCCGCTGATTATCGTCATCGGGATTACGAATTGCATTTTCCTAATCAACAAATACCAGCAGGAAATCAAAATCCACAACAATCAGGCGAAAGCTTTGCAGCGCGTTATTTCTAAGATTGGAGTTTCGACTTTGATGACGAATATGACGACCGCGATGGGTTTTGCAACGTTTATGATTACCGGAAATGATTTGCTTTTTGAGTTTGGGCTGATAACCTCCATCAACGTGATTTCGGTATACTTGCTGACATTGGTCGTGGTGCCGATTGTTTACAGTTTTATGTCGGTGCCGAAAGAAAAACATTTGTATCACCTGAGTAAAACCTATATTTCTTCGCTTTTGGACTGGGTTGAAAAAATCGTAAAAACCAAAAGAACGGTAATTTATTCGATTTACGGATTGCTGCTCGTTTTCAGCCTGATCGGCGTTTTGCAGATGAAAGTTTCGGGAAGCCTGATTGGCGAAATGCCGAAAAGCGCGTCATTTTTCAAGGATATTAATTTTTACGAAAAAGAATTCCATGGTGTAATGCCGCTCGAAATAATGATCAATACCAAACGCAAAAAAGGCGTGATAAAGCTTTCGACGATGAAAAAAATGGATGAATTGCAGCAAACCATCGCGCAAATTCCTGAGTTATCGCCGCCGGTTTCGGTCGTCAATCTTGTGAAATATTCTAAGCAGGCGTATTATAACGGCAATCCCGAATATTACGATTTGCCGACGTCACAGGAACAGGGTTTTATCTTTTCGTATGCGAAGAATGCCACGAAAGGTTCTAAGGAAAACCTGATGAAAAGTTATGTTGATTCGACCGGACAATACGCCAGGATTACAACTTTTATGAAAGATATCGGCACGACGGAAATGGCAAAAATCGAAGCGAAAATCCGTAAAAAGACCGACGAACTTTTTCCGAAAGACCGCTTTGAAGTGACGCTTACCGGAAAAGCATTGGTTTTTCAAAAAGGCACTTCTTACCTGATTGACAACTTAATCGAATCGCTGATTTTTGCAATTCTGATGATTGCCGGATTGATGGCTTATTTGTTCCGTTCGTTTAAAATGGTGATGGCGTCGGTGATTACCAATGTGCTGCCGTTGTGCATTACATCAGGATTGATGGGGTATTTCGGAATTCCGTTAAAGCCGTCGACGATTCTGGTTTTCAGTATTGCGTTTGGAATTTCGGTTGATAATGCGATCCAGTTTATGGCGAAATACCGTCATGATTGGCTGGCGAATAATGGGAAAGTCAAGAAATCTGTTTTCAGTGCGCTGCGCGAAACAGGAATCAGTACTTTTTATACTTCGGTGGTGTTGATTTTCGGGTTTGCGATTTTCACACTGTCGAGTTTTAGCGGGACGATTGCGCTGGGCGGATTGATTTCGTGTACGTTATTGTTTGCGATGTTTGCGAATTTGCTCGTTTTGCCGGCTTTGGTGTTGACTTTTGAGAAGAAGCGCGCTAAGGTTGAAGAGTAAATTTCTCGCAAAGCCGCGAAGTCGCAAAGGCACGAAGTTTACTTATTTAACCTATAATTTCCGGCGTAGCACTGCCTAGCCCCGATAGCAGCGGCTATCCTTTTGCTTTTTTCTTTAAAAAGCAAAAGATAGTAGCGAATAGCGGGATTAGCTTCTAAAAAACAAAAAAACTATATTTGCGCTTCGATTGAAAAATCTAAAATCTAAAATCTGAACTCTAAAATCTCTTTTAAAATGAGACATACAAAGGTAAAAGCGCTGCTCGCCAGCACAACAACACTGCCGGAAGTGACGGCAAAAGGATGGGTTCGTACCTTCAGGAACAACCAGTTTATCGCGCTTAATGACGGCTCGACGATTCATAATATCCAGTGTGTGGTTGACTTTGCCAATACGCCAGAGGCCACTTTAAAAAGAATCACAACCGGCGCTGCGATTGCCGTTACGGGTGAATTGGCGGAAAGCCAGGGTGCCGGACAAAAATATGAAATCCAGGTAAAGACTCTGGAGATCCTGGTGATTCGGATGCTGAGAAATTCCCGATGCAGCCGAAGAAACATTCGTTGGAATTCCTTCGTGAGAATGCGCATTTGCGTGTGCGTACGAATGCGTTTGGCGCGATTATGCGCGTGCGTTCGGTTTTGGCGTTTGCGGTGCATAAATATTTTCAGGAAAAAGGATTTGTGTATGTGAACACGCCAATCATTACCGGCGCCGACGCGGAAGGTGCAGGCGAAATGTTCCAGGTGACGTCGCTGCCATTGGACAAATTGCCGAAAACGGAAGACGGAAATATCAATTATAAAGAAGATTTCTTCGGAAAACATACGAACCTGACGGTTTCAGGCCAGCTCGAAGGTGAAACTTTTGCAATGGCATTGGGACAGATTTATACATTCGGACAAACTTTCCGTGCAGAAAATTCGAATACATCACGCCATTTGGCGGAATTCTGGATGATTGAGCCTGAAGTGGCTTTTAATGATCTGGATGACAATATGGATTTGGCGGAAGATTTCATTCAATATGTAATCCGTCATGTTTTGGACAATTGCCAGGACGATTTGAAATTCCTCGAAGGCAGATTGACTGAAGAAGAAAAATCAAAACCGCAGGCGGAACGCAGCGAAATGTCGCTTTTAGAGAAACTGAATTTTGTTTTGGATAATAATTTCAAACGCGTTTCTTATACGGAAGCGATTGATATTTTGCGAAATTCTACGCCGAATAAAAAGAAAAAGTTCCAGTATATCATTGAAGAATGGGGCGCTGATTTGCAATCGGAGCACGAAAGATTTTTAGTGGAGAAGCACTTTAAATGTCCTGTGATTTTATTCGATTACCCGGCAAATATCAAGGCATTCTATATGCGCCTGAACGACAATACAGAACCGGGAAGAGAAACTGTTCGCGCAATGGACATTTTATTTCCGGGAATCGGAGAAATCGTCGGTGGCTCGCAAAGAGAAGAGCGTTACGATGTTCTGGTTGAGAAAATGAAGAAAATCGGCATCGACGAGGAAGAATTGTGGTGGTATCTTGACACAAGAAGATTCGGTTCGGCAGTACATTCAGGCTTCGGACTTGGGTTTGAAAGGTTGGTTCTTTTCGTGACGGGGATGACGAATATCCGTGATGTGATTCCGTTTCCACGTACGCCTCAGAACGCTGAATTTTAAAATAAATTCCAAGATAAAAATTCCAAATTCCAACATTGCCCTGAATTTGGAATTTCTTTTTTGAAATTTTCGTAAATTTGAAAATATCGCCATAAGGCAGACAAAATAGGTAATTATATGCTCAAGCAGTTCTTAAACCTCAAACTTTCCCAGAAATTATCTCCGCAGCAAATCCAGCTGATGAAGTTAATTCAATTGCCGACGCAGGCATTTGAGCAGCGGCTGCTTGAAGAGATGAATGAAAATCCCGCACTCGAGGCAGGAAAAGAAGAGGAAGATTACGAAAAAGACGAATACGAAAGCGATGATTATGATGATTACGATGAGGCCGAATCTGACCGAATCGACGCCGAAGACATCAACATCGACGAATATTTAAGCAACGACGAAACGCCGGATTATAAAACGCAGGTCAACAACTACAGCGATGACGACGACGACCGCGAGACGCCG
Organism: Flavobacterium sp. 3HN19-14; assembly: GCF_051373205.1. Taxonomy (NCBI): domain Bacteria; kingdom Pseudomonadati; phylum Bacteroidota; class Flavobacteriia; order Flavobacteriales; family Flavobacteriaceae; genus Flavobacterium; species Flavobacterium sp. 3HN19-14. The sequence continues at coordinate 1,024,851 of NZ_JBPPZT010000001.1, read as the reverse complement.
TTTGCCGCGCCAATCAGCTTTCACCAGGATTTGATCAACCAGCTCAATACTTTTATCCTGAACGACCAGGAACGCGAAATTGCCGAATTTTTAGTCGGAAGCATTGACGACATGGGTTATATTCGCCGAAGTATCACAGACATTGTAGATGACATGGCGTTTACACAGGCAATTTATACGGACGAAAAAACCGTTGAGCGCATTTTACACATCATCCACGAACTTGAACCATCGGGTGTTGGAGCGCGCGATTTACAGGAATGTCTCTTGCTGCAATTGAAGCACAAAACCCCGACCGAATATGTCGAGCTGGCTACAAACATTATCGAACAGCAATTTGATGCATTTACAAAGAAACATTACGATAAGTTACTACAGAAATTCGGCGTTTCCAACGAACAGCTGAAGAAAGCCATTCACGAAATCGAAAAGCTGAACCCGAAACCGGGCGGCTCTTTCACGGGCAACAACCGCGTTACTGAAAATGTAGTTCGCATTTCGCGATACGTATTGTCGACGGTGAATTAGAATTGACATTAAATGGCAGGAATGCCCCGTCATTACACGTTTCCAAAGATTATCAGGAAATGATGCAAACGTATAAAGTGTCGCGCGACAAATCGACACAGCAGAAAGAAGCCGTTCAGTTCATCAAACAAAAACTCGATTCTGCGAAATGGTTCATAGATGCGATAAGACAACGTCAGGAAACGCTATTCGTTACGATGAACGCCATCATGCACTATCAACAGGAATATTTCCTCGATGGCGATGAAACCAAAATGAAACCAATGATCCTGAAAGATATCGCCGATTTGGTCGGACTTGACATTTCAACCGTTTCGCGTGTGGCCAACAGCAAATATGTCGAAACACCTTACGGAACGAAACTCATCAAGGAATTCTTTTCTGAAGCGATGAAAAACGACCAGGGTGAAGACGTTTCGACGCTTGAAATCAAGAAAATCTTGCAGGATGTAATTGGCGAAGAAGACAAGCACAAACCGCTTCCAGACGATCAACTGGCAGATATCCTCAAAGAAAGGGGCTACCCGATTGCACGGCGCACGATTGCGAAATACCGCGAGCAGCTTGATATTCCGGTGGCGAGGATGCGGAAAAAAATGTAACGGATGGAGGAAATTCCAAAACGCAAATCCCAAATTCCGATTTTGAGAAGCATACTTCCGTTATTCTCCTATCTGTTTCATCCGCTGTTTATTTCGGTCTATGCGGTTTTGGTATTTTTCTTTTCGGGCACAGTTATTACTCTTATCCACAGATTTACCTTGTGATTCTGCAGATTGTCATCATCACGATTTTCATCCCGATTACATTTTATTATTTTCTGCTTTCGTTAGGAAAAGTCGATTCTGTGATGCTTTCGGAAACCTCACAGCGTAAAATTCCGCTATTGGTTCATGCAGTTTTACTCGTAATCCTGATCCAGAAAAGCATTACGATTGACGAAATTCCGGAATTATACTTCTTCTTTCTTGCCAGTTTAATCAGCACCTGCCTTGCGCTGATTATGGCCATCCTGAATTTCAAAATCAGCCTGCACATGATGGCGATTACCGCGTTGACCGTTTTTACGATTGGCGTCAGCCTGCATTACCACACACGATTGATTGCCGTGATTGTAACCTTGATTTTATCTAACGGAATGGTCGCTTCTTCACGCCTCGAAATGAAAGCACACAGCCGTACAGAACTTGTTTTAGGAAGCATTGCCGGAATCGTGCCACAACTGGCAGTATTATATTTTTGGCTATAAAATGTAGAACATCAGTCCGAGATTCAGCGTTCTCATGTCAACCGGCTGACCGTTGATTTTTGCTGATTTGAAAAGTGGATTGAGTGCGTAATAAGCATGGAAATTCCACGTATTGTAACCGAATGAAAGAAACGGACCGTATTGCAGTTTATTAAAATCGTTGTTGCCGGTAATAGCATATTCTGTATCTCCGACATATTTCGTCTTATTAAAAAGCAGGTATCGAAACTTGAATCCGGTGTAAATACGCCAGAATTTATGGCTTTCAAAAGTCGAATTGCGCCAGCAGATTTCAATCGGAACATCCAGAAAAAGCTGTTCTAATTTATTCCTCGAATACGTTTCTCCGCCCACAATTTCATAATTGATGACACCCGTATTTTCGGTGACTTTCATGTTCTGATGGTATTTGTTGTAGGAAAGTCCGAGACCAGCGGCAATTGCCCAGGTGCGTTTTTTATTGACGGGCATATCGCGTAAAAATCCAAGATTGATGCCTGTTGACAAGCCGTTTTGTTTCAATCCGGGCGGTTTTTGCTGCAATAAATTGATAGTTACTCCGAAATAGAACTGGTCTTCGCGATACAAAGAATCAATTTTCGTAAACAATGTATCCTGCGGTTTTACAACAGCGGGCAACTCCTGCGAAAAGGCATTCAATGCAACAAAAAGAAAGGCAAAATGGAGCAACCGCATCGGTAAATATTTGTGCTTAAAATTACTAAAAAAAGAGCAGTTTCAGGAGATTTTATTGTCTTAGGACTTTTTCAAAACAAACGCTGTTTTCAATTCCGGCATATTGCCCGTAATTCGGGATGATTTTGTAATTGCATTTTTTATATAAAGCGATGGCTTCCGGCTGATTTATTCCGGTTTCGAGCATGCATTTTTCATAACCCAATTCGGCAGCCCATTTTTCAAGTTCGGCTAAAACCTGGATTGCGATTCCTTTTCCACGGAATTCTGGCTGGACAAACATTCGCTTTACTTCTGTAGTTTTTGCATCGAGTTCACGAATGGCGCCAGTTGCGACTGCTTTCCCGCTTTCGTATGCAACAAGGCAATGTGGCAGTGCATATGTTTTGTTGAATTGCGCATAAAATGCGTGGTCTTCGCCGTCGCGGATTTTCAAATCGGCGTCGAGCAATTTTACCAAGGAAATAAAATCAGGATTTTCGGAAGTGGTTCTTACAATATCAATCATGAAAAAGCATTTAAATTACAATCAACAAAATACAAATAAGTTCGATAAAGGCAAAACTCGATTTTCAAACCTCACTGGAATTTATAATTTGAGATTTGGAATTTCCAGTTTGTGATTTATAAATTTTGACATTAATCATTGCAATCCATATTAAAAAACCTGCAAAATTAATTTTCTGTATCACCGGCAAAATCACAAGGAAATCTTTTGTTGTGTAAATATACAAATCGATAAATGTAACAATCAGGTTGAAAATTCCGAAACCAAAGAGAAAACGCCATTTAATCCTGAAAAGCCCAATAAAGGTTCCAAAAAGCGCAATCATTCCGAAGAAAGTTGCGGTATAAATTACCGAATCATGGTGTTCCGAAGATAAAAATGCTGCTACCAACATCGCCAGAAAACCTGAAGCCTGAATGGCGATTGTTCCATATTTCCCACATTTAATATATTTCGGAAGCAGAAACCAGAAAAGCACAAGCGTGATGCAGATGACAATCATTCCGGCACCGGCGATTTTGCTTGCGGGATTTGGCTGTCCATTCATTGCCTTTGCATCGAGCAGATTGCACCAATAATTATCGGCCTAACTGAAACCAACAGAAGCGAGATTTGCCTGCGAACCGCCCGGATAATAAAGTGTGGCGGTGAAATAAATCACCATAAATGCCAACACTCCGAAAATCGGAATTAAAAGCAATGCATCTTTGTTTGGTTTTTTCACAGTTGTCAATTTAAATTCATCATTCGGTTTTACGGTACAAATCAAAAATATTTTTAATGATTGCCGTCGAATATTTACTCGAAACTTCATTTATGAAAGATGGAAAATCGATGTGCGACGATTCATCCGCCGTATCAGAAATCGTCCTGATAATCGCAAACGGCAAATCATATTCATAACAAACCTGCGCAACTGCGGCACCTTCCATTTCAACACATAAAACTGAAGGAATTCTCAAAATCAAATCGTGTTTGCGGGATTCATTTGCAAAAAACTGGTCGCCGCTTGCGATGGTTCCGATGTGTAATTTCGGATTTTTAATATTGAATTCCTTTAAGGATTCATCACTGATGATTTCGTGCAGCACTTTATTCTCAAGGACTTTATTCACAGCTTTTTCAGCCATTGAAGTTTGTAATTCATCCGCCTGAAAAAAAGTTTTACCAATCAGCGGAATTTCATATTGCGCCATCAAAGGCCGTGCGTCCATATCGTGCTGAATGAGTTTTGTGCCGATTACAATATCGCCAATTTTCAAGTCGGGATGGATGGCGCCGGCAACTCCTGTAAAGAATAATTCTGTTATTTTATATTCTGAAATCAAAGTGGCAACGGTTGCAGCGGCAGCGGTTTTTCCCCATCTTGAAAATACCACGACTGTATCGATACCATTTAACTTTCCTGAGATGAATTTGCGTTTTCCGAGAATCTTATGGGTTGATTCCGAAAGTAAATTTGCGACGCCGTCAATTTCTTCGGGCATTGCGCCCATAATTCCTATAACTCTGTTTTTCATAGCTGTGAAATTACGGGCAATTTATTGATTTTACACATACCGCAGCCACCATTTTTTATGTGTTCTTTTGTAATTGGCAAACCATTTTGAAGGAAAATACATGCTGATAATTATTACAATCCAGATGATGTAAATCCAGAGCAAACCGACGCCGCTTTGAACATCTTTCGGACGGCCGAATCTTCCTGAGACAAAATCAAGTTGTTCCCAATGAAAGCCCTGACCGAACATCAATCCGACCATGACAAGATGAATGACGTACCAATGGATCAAATAATAAAACATTGGCACTTCTCCATAAACCGACAATATTCTCGTGAATCGGTTTTGAGTCTTTTCGGCGAAAGCCAAAATCAAAAACATAAAACCTAAAGTAACGGCACAATACAATAACGAAGGCGCATATTTGCTGACATTCATAAAAGAAAGGAAAGTAAACAAAGTATTCTTTTGAGGCGACCATAATGCCGGGTCTCCGTAAATGTTGATGTATCTGACAACTGTAAACAACAGCAACAGTCCAAATCCGAGTTTGAGGAATTGGTTTATTCGTTGTGGTGTTGGAATCGTGAATAATTTTCCGGCAGCAAAGCCAACTAACAAAATGCCCAACCACGGAATCGGTCCGTAAATCAAAAGCAATACCGAAGAACCTATCGGATAAACAGCAGGTCCGAAAAACGGTGTTACAATAATTTTGATGATTGAGTCGTCGGCCAATGGAAGCAGAGGGAGTAAATTGTGCAGCATAATGATGCAAATGCCGATGACGCCGATGGTTTTGGCGGATAATCTCAGCATTAAAGCGAGGAAAACGAAGCCAAATCCGATCGCGGCAATTACCTGGAATAAGATTGTGTGAAAACCCGGATCGAACCAAATCCCGAAATTGACGATTGTAAATTCGAGGAAGATAAGCCAAAGGCCGCGTTTTAAAAGAAAATTTCTGGTTTCATTCAAATTGCCTGTTCGTTGCATCGAAAGCCAGCACGAAGTTCCCGCTAGAAATACGAATATGGGTGCACAAAGATGTGTAATCCATCTCGTAAAAATATTGGTGCGGTCGTTTTGGATAAATCAGTGGGGTTAAAATCGAGCGAACCGGTGTGCATTAAATCGCGAATATCTGCCCAATGCCATGATAATCATTACGAGTCCGCGTGTAAAATCAATACTGGTGCTGCGCTGCATATTGCTGATTTTAAAATGTAAGATAAATGTACCAAATTAAAATATCCGAAGAAATAAATATTAATTGACTATCGGAAAGTTTATACCAAAAAAACTAAATGGCCTGCAGACGCACTGATTATTTAACACGAATTGCACAGATTTCCACAAATTAAATCTATGGAAATCTGTGCAATTCGTGTTAAACCTTACTTATTCAGCTCTTGAAGCGCTTTGGTGTAAAGTTCCTGATAATCGTTAAAAATTAAGTAACCCTGAATTATTTTCAATAAAAAAACGCCGCAATTATTTACGGCATTTTTTTTATACCTGAAAATTATATTACCAGAATTTCACATACAAAGCCGTAACCAGCAATAACGTAAATACAATCAAAGCCAAAGTTGACGGCGCCACTCTAAACATTGTTTTATCGAGTTCAAATGCTTTCGGATTGACTTTCGGTCCGAACAGGCTTATCGCCACCATCACCAGAATCGTGAACGCAAATGCCCAGCCCATGCAAATATGGAATGGGATTTCAAATCCGCCTTTACCATTCGGAAATGCTGTGTAAAGCAATGTTTCATTTCCGAATAATCCCGGTGCGTAATTGTTGAAAAGTACGGAAAGGAAAAATCCGGTAAACAATCCGACAATCGCAGCAGTTCCTGTGGTACGTTTCCAGAACATTCCCAGGATGAACATCGCGAATACGCCGGACTGATGAATCCAGTGTATTTTTGAATGAATGTAAAGCCGCCTTCGCCACCGATTCCGAGTAGATCTTTCCAGGTCAGAATTATCGATAACACCATCGCCACTAAGATTGTGATACGGCCGATGTTGACCATTTTCTTCTCAGTAGCTTCTTTGTTGATGTATTTTTTGTAGATGTCGAGCGTAAAAATTGTCGAGATACTATTGGCTTTTCCGGCAAGCGAAGCTACGATTGCAGCGGTCAATGCGGCAAGCGAAAGGCCTTTTAATCCTGAAGGTAAAAATCCTAAAATTGCAGAGTAGGCATTATCTGCATTGAAATGTCCGCCCGGCGCCATTTCTGTTTGCAAAGCACCATTCTGATACAATACATACGCCGCGATTCCCGGAAGCATTACAATGATCGGCATCGCGAGTTTCATGAATCCGGCGAAAAGGATTCCGGTGCGCGCTGTTTTTAAATCGGCACCCAAAGCACGTTGCGTGATGTATTGGTTGCAGCCCCAGTAGTTCAGGTTGACAATCCATTGTCCGGCGAAATACATCGCGATTCCCGGCAGCATCAGGTATTTGTTGATGTCGGCTTGTGAGGAATTGACCGTTGGTTTTTCGATAATCATGTGGAAATGCTCGGGTGCTGTTTTCATCATTTGCGTGAATCCGGCGAGTGCATCGGTTCCTAAACCGAATTGCTCACTCACCAATGTCAGTGCGATGTAAGTTGTGGCAAGACCTCCGATTACCAATACCAAAACCTGGATTACGTCGGTAAAACCGATTACTTTCATTCCGCCCAAAGTAATGATGAGCGCGAATAACGCCATTACGATAATAATCAAATGGAAATTACCGCCGCCTGAAATATTGTCAATTGCTAAAGCGCCAAGGAATAATATCGAAGTCAGGTTAACCAATACATATAAAAGCAGCCAGAAAATCGCCATAATCAAGCTCGTGCTTTCGTTATAACGCGTCTGGAGAAATTGCGGCATTGTAAAGATTTTGTTTTTCAGGTAAACCGGAATGAACCATACCGCTACGATAATCAATGCGATGGCGGCTACCCATTCGTAAGCCGCAACGGCGATTCCGACGACAAAACCGTTACCGCTCATCCCGATAAATTGCTCTGCCGAAATATTCGATGCGATTAATGATGCGCCGATTGCCCACCAGGTTAGCGACCCTTCAGCAAGGAAAAATGCCTTAGAATCAGAAGTTTCTTTTTCTTTTTTACTCTTGTAAATCCAATAGCCATAACCCGCCACGAGGAAGAAATAAACAATAAAAATAATGTAGTCAATCGTTGAAAATTTGCCCATAATGCTGGTTTGGTTGGTTAAAGTAAAATCGATAATGGTTGGTTACCGACGAATTATTTTATTTGTATGCGATGTCGTTCCATCTTATTTCATTGCGGAACTCGTCTAGTTTTGTGTCTTTTCCGATGGCTAAAAATTCAATATCGGCCATATCGGCAAAATCCTGAATCACCTCAGCGGATAAATTCTGGCTGTACACCGTGTGGTGTGCGCCTCCGCCGTAAATCCATGCCGCACAACCCGTTTTCATATCCGGAAGCGGTTTCCATAAAACCCTTGCCACCGGAAGGTTCGGCAGTTCATGCTGCGGTTCAACGGCTTCAACTTCATTGATCAGCAACCTGAAACGGTTGCCCATATCAATCAGAGACGCGTTGATTGCATGCCCGCCTGCCACGTTGAAAACCAATCGCGCCGGATCCGCTTTTCCGCCAATGCCCAACGGATGAACCTCAAGACTTGGTTTTGTGCTCGCCAGCGACGCATCGATTTCGAGCATGTGCGAACCCAGAACGAGCGAATTGTTCGGGTCGAAATGGTAGGTGTAATCTTCCATAAAACCATTTCCGCCTTCTAATCCGGTACCCATTACCTTGAATGCACGCACCAAAGCAGCGGTTTTCCAGTCGCCTTCGCCTGCAAATCCGTAACCGTCGGCCAGCAAACGCTGCACTGCGAGTCCGGGTAATTGCACCATGCCATGAAGGTCTTCAAAAGTATCTGAAAAACCCTTGAAATTCCCGTCTTCGAGGAATTTTCTCAAACCTAATTCAATACGCGCAGCTTCGTAAACAGCACTGTGGTCTGCACCACCGCGGCGCAAGTTATCACTAATGGTATACATTTTTTCATACTCCCCTACCAGTTTTTCGATATCGATATCGTGAACAGCATTAATTAAAGCTACGAGGTCGCCGATTCCGTAAGAATTTACAGAGAAACCGAACTTCAATTCGGCTTCCACCTTGTCGCCATCAGTCACGGCAACATAACGCATGTTGTCGCCAAAACGCGCAAATTTCGCACCCTGCCAGTCATACCAGCCGGCTGCTGCGCGTGTCCATCCGCCGATTTGCGAAAGTGCTTCGGGATCCTGCCAGTGGCCTACTACCACTTTGCGGTTTTTTCGCATGCGCGAGACCATAAAGCCGAATTCACGGTCGCCGTGGGCGCTTTGGTTCAGGTTCATAAAATCCATATCGATCGAATTCCACGGGATATCGCGGTTGTATTGGGTGTGTAAATGCAACAATGGTTTTTTGAGGATGCTAAGGCCGCGGATCCACATTTTTGCCGGCGAGAATGTGTGCATCCAGGCAATGACGCCGATTACATTTTCGGCAGAATTGGCCGCTAATAAGGTTTCGTATATTTCTTCTGTGGTTTTTACAGTTGGCTTGTAAACGACGCGAACCGGAATCTGCCCGGCGCTGTCTAATCCCGTGGCGATGGCCTTTGAGTGTTCTGCAACAAGATTCAAAGTCTCTTCGCCATACAGGTGCTGGCTGCCGGTAATGAACCAGACTTCTAATGTTTTTAAATTTGTCATATGTTTTATTGTAAGGTAGGTTTTTGATTATTGGCCGTAGTAAGAGTCGGGCCGTGTTTGCGTTCGTAATGTTTTCTGACGAGTGCTTCTTTTAATTTTGGTGCGTTCGGATTGATTTGTTCGGTGAGCAACGCCATTTGTGCGACGCTTTCGAGAACGGCACTGTTATAAACCGCTTTTTCAGATGTTTTTCCCCAGGTGAAAGGAGCGTGATTGCCAACGAGAATCATTTCAACTTCTTCGTAACTCAGTTTTTTATCTTTGAAACAATTCATGATCTGGAAGCCCGTTTCATATTCATAATTGCCTTTGACCATTTCGTCATCCATCGGCGGCGCGCACGGAACGTCAACCGTCAGGTGATCGGCATGCGTTGTCCCGAAAATCGGAATATCGCGCTGTGCCTGTGACGCTGTCGCGTAAGTGGAATGTGTATGTACGATTCCGTTAATCTTCGGCCAGTGTTTGTAAAGCACGGCGTGTGTTTTTGTATCAGAAGAAGGACGCAAATCGCCTTCAACCGTATTCCCGTCAAAATCAATAATCACCATTTTTTCAGGTGTCAGTTCTTCGTATGGTACGCCGCTCGGCTTGATGGCAAAAACGCCCAGTGAGCGGTCTGCGGCACTTACATTCCCGAACGTAAACAACACCAAACCTAATTTTGGCAATTGCATGTTCGCGTCGTAAGCGCTTTGCTTTATGTGTTGGTACTGGCTCATGCGGTGACGGCGTTGTGTTGTGGTTTGGCAGTTTTCGCAGCGATTTCTTTTGCGATAAAATCACCGAGTGTCTTGTATTGGTTGTAGCGATTGCGATACACGGCGGCATTGGCTGCGTTGGGAAAATATTCAACGTCGAAACCTCTACCCATAGCTTCCATGGCAGCTTCAATATTCGGATAAATTCCGGCTACGACTGCAGCAAACATCGAGGCTCCGAGCGCACAGGTATGTTTGAATTGGTGGATTCGGATCGGCATTTCCAAAACATCGGCCATCATTTGCATAACGAAAGGCGATTTTTTCGCGACACCTCCGATACCGATGATTCCTTTTACCGGAATGCCTTCTTCAACAAAACGATCAACGATGCTTTTGGCTCCGAAACAAGTGGCTTCTGCTAAAGAACGGAACATTCTTGGCGCATCGGTTCCGAGATTCAATCCGGTGATGGCACCTTTTAAGCTTTGGTTCGCATCCGGGTTCTTCTTCCGTTGAACCAGTCGATGGCGAGTTCATTTGTAGTTTCTATTGGCAATGATGCAGCTTGTCGGCTTAATTCCGGAATGATTTTCTCGGCCATTTCTTCTTTTAAAGCAACGGCTGTTGCCGAATCGATGATTTCTGATTGGGAAAGTAAGTTTTCCAAAGGCCATGTAAGGATATTCTTGAACCATGCATAAGTATCGCCAAACGCAGATTGCCCAGCTTCAAGGCCAACATTCCCGGAATTACGGAACCGTTGACCTGCCCGCAAATGCCTTTAACCAATTTACCTTCAATATCTTTATTGGGTGCCACCAGGATATCACAAGTGGAAGTTCCCATGACTTTGCTTAAATGATACGGCTCGATTTGTCCGCCGACTGCGCCCATATGGGCATCGAAAGCGCCTACTCCAACTACTACGTCAGTTGAAAGACCTAATCTTTCTGCCCATTCAGCACTTAAATGTCCGGCGGCAATATCAGAAGTGTAAGTGTTTTTAAATAATTTATCGGTGATGCCTTCGAGAATTGGGTCTAACGATGAAAAGAAGCTATCGGGCGGCAAACCGCCAAATTCTTCTGCCCATAAAGCTTTATGTCCTGCGGCGCAACGGCTGCGTTTGATGGCATTTACATCGTTCCCGCCGGTCAGCAGGAACGGAATCCAGTCGCAGTGTTCGACCCATGAATGCATGGCGTTTTTTACGCTTTCATCTGTCCGCAGAATGTGCAACATTTTGCGCCAAAACCATTCAGAAGAATAAATGCCGCCCACATATTTTAAATAATTCGTGTCGAAATTGGTGGCATGTGCATTGATTTCTGCCGCTTCATTAATGGCGGTATGGTCTTTCCAAAGCACAAACATTGCGTTCGGGTTTTCGGCGAATTCAGGAGTTAAGGCTAAAGGTTTTCCGGTTTGATCAACAGCGACAGGCGTTGAACCGGTCGTGTCAACTGAAAGTCCTTTTATAGATTTCGCGGCATTTTCGCCACCGGCCATTTTTATGCAATCTTTTATAGTGATTTCAAGGCCTTCGATGTAATCTGACGGATGCTGGCGAAACTGGTTTTCTGAAGGTTTGCAATACAATCCTTTCTGCCAGCGCGGATAATAATATACCGATGAAGCGATTTCTTCGCCGTTGGCAGCGTTGATAATAACTGAGCGAACAGAATCAGAGCCATAATCCACTCCAATTACAAATTGGTCTTATTCATAATCAAAATATTAATAAGTGTCAAATTAACACTAATTTTTTCATAAAAACAAGTCTGCTAATAAAAAAGTAAAAAAATTAATAAATCGGCAATCAAGCGTTTAAATTTTAACATATCTGCATGATTTTATTATTTTGGCCAATTTCTCAGTAGGCAGCAGAGTGCATAATTGCGTTTACCAAAATAATAAATGTAAATTACATACTTATAAAAATTTCGTTTTAATAAAGGCATGCTTTACCTTTGCCCAATGAGTTATTCGCCAAAAATAATACGCACAACAGTTGCCGCTATGTTTTTTATGGCCGGTTTGTGTTTTTCGAGCTGGGCATCGAGGATCGCTACAATACAACAAAAATTATCGCTTTCCGAAGCGGCTTTGGGCGGTGTATTGCTGTCTTTGCCAATTGGTTTGATGCTGTCTTTACCGCTATCGGGTTGGGCGGTGAACAAAATAGGAAGCCGTAAAGTTTTGGCAGCCGCCTTGTCTTTATATGGATTAATGCTAATCACTTTAGGTTTTGTAAACGATGTGATTTCATTAATCGTCTGCCTGATTTTATTCGGAATGGCGAGCAATGCGACCAATATTTCTGTTAATACACAGGCCGTTGCAACCGAAGCTTTGTACCCAAAACCAATTATGGCCTCATTTCACGGATTGTGGAGCCTGGCCGGATTTATCGGCGCCGGAATCGGGACATTTATGATTGCTCAAAATATCGCACCTGCGCCTCACTTTATCATTATTGCGGTTGCAACTATTATTGCCGTAATCATCAGCTGGAAATATTTACACAACGACCATAGCCAATCCAACACTGGTTCTGCATTTGTAATGCCCGACAAAACATTGATCGCTTTAGGATTAATCGCTTTCTGCTCGATGGTTGTTGAAGGCGGCATGTTCGACTGGAGCGTCGTTTATTTCAAGAAAGTAGTGCAGCCCGACGAAAAATGGATCGGAATGGGTTTTACCGCCTGCATGTGCATGATGGCCGGAGGACGGTTTGTCGCTGATGCATTTTCGGCGAAATTCGGTCTCAGAAGAACCTTACAGGTCAGCGGATGTTTAAGTGCGATTGGGTTAATGACAGCCGTTATCTTTCCATCATTGGCAACAGCAATTATTGGATTTATGTTCGTTGGCGCCGGAATATCTTCTGTCGTCCCAATGGTTTACAGCGCCGCAGGAAAATCAACAACAATGCAACCCGGAACCTGCAATCGCGGCAGTTTCTACTATCAGCTTTATTGGTTTTTTGATTGGGCCGCCTGTGATTGGTGTTTTGGCCGGTATTTTCAGTCTTAAAATTTCATTTGTGTTCTTGGCGGGAATGGCTTCGTTGGTGGTTATTTTTTCTACAAAGGCAAAGCTTTAGCTTATAAACTAAGGATATTACATTCTCCACTTCGTGCCTCTGCGGCTTTGCGTGAAATTAATCTCGCAAAGCCGCAAAGGCGCAAAGTTTATTTCAGTACAAACTATTTTATTACATTTTTCATTACATTTATAAATGTAATTTAAACACTTAACTAAATGCGCCGCTATTTAATTTTCATTTTTCTGTTCATTACTTCTTTCGGATTTGCCTCAAACCCAAAAAATAGCGTAAAAATCCAAAGCCCGGATAAAACCATTCAGGTCGATTTCGGTCTCAACAAAAACAACCAGGCCTACTATTTAGTCCGCAAAAACAACCAGGTTGTTATTGATACTTCCCTTTTGGGAATTATCCGGAAAGACGGCGATTTCTTTCACAACCTGAAAATCAAATCGATTTCAGAATTGAAGAAAATCAGCGATTCCTATACGATGCTTCAAGGAAAAAAAAGCAATATTATTTACACCGCGAATCAACAAATATTGCATCTCATCAATAAAGACGGACAAAAAATGGATATCGTTTTCAACATTTCCAATGACGGATTCGCCTTTCGTTACGAATTCCCCGAAACGTTGTCCGATACCAGATATATCACAGATGAAATGTCATCCTACAACTTCAGAACTTCCGCGAAAGCGTGGCTGCAACCCTTATCAAAAGCCAAAAGCGGCTGGGAACAATCCAATCCTTCATATGAAGAAAATTACGAAATGGGCGTTCCGGTCAATACCGTTTCACCAATCGGCGAAGGCTGGGTTTATCCTGCACTATTCAACGATGGCGAAGTTTGGGCAGCGATTTCTGAAACCAATCTCGGCAGCAATTATTGTGGCAGTCATTTAAAATATGACGAAAATCTCAAAGCGATGAAAGTCACTTTCCCGCAACCGGAAGAAGTTTTCACTGGCGGCGCGCTGAATCCTGAAGCAAAATTACCGTGGACAACGCCGTGGCGGATTGTGGCGATTGGCGATTTAAAAACGGTAACGAACTCCACTTTAGGTACAGATCTGGCGGCGAAAGCCATCACAACTACCACTACCTACATCAAACCCGGCATCGCTTCGTGGAGCTGGGCGATTTTAAAAGACGATTCCGTCAATTACGATACCACAAAGCAATTCATCGATTATGCACACGAAATGCATTGGCCTTATTGCCTGATTGACGCCGACTGGGACAGAAGAATCGGCATTGAAAAGATCAAAGAACTCATCGCTTACGCAAAAGACAGAAATGTAAAACTCATACTCTGGTACAATTCGGCAGGCGATTGGAATACGGTGAAATATACGCCAAAAAACAAATTCCTGACTTCAGAAAGCCGCGATGCCGAATTCAAAATGCTGCACGATATCGGGATTGCCGGCGTAAAGATTGATTTCTTCGGCGGCGACGGACAATCGATGATTGCTTATTACCACGAAATCCTGAAATCGGCAGCGAAACACGAAATATTGGTCAATTTTCACGTGCCACTTTGCCACGCGGCTGGGAACGCACGTATCCGAATTTAATGACGATGGAGGCCATCAAGGGATTTGAATTCATCACGTTCTTTCAGGAAGTCGCCGATCTCGCGCCAAGCCATTGTGCATTGTTGCCGTTTACACGGAATTTATTCGACCCGATGGATTTTACGCCGATGGCACTCGATAAAATCCCGAACATCAACCGCCGGTCTACGAGCGGGTTTGAACTGGCGCTGCCGACGCTTTTCCTTTCGGGAATCCAGCATCTGGCCGAAATTCCGGAGGGCATGGCAAAAATGCCGGATTATGTCGTAGGTTATTTAAAGGAAATCCCAATAGCCTGGGACGAATCGAAATTGCTTGGCGGCTTTCCCGGAAAAGATGTTATAATGGCGCGCAGAAAAGGAAAAATCTGGTTCATTACCGGAATTAACGGCGAAAATAAACCGAAAGAAATCACAATTGATTTAAGTTTTATAAAAACCAATGAAGGTTTTATGATTACCGACGGAAGCGATTCGTTATTTACAAAATCAACTGTAAAACCTGAAAAAATGATTGTGAATTTCAAACCATACGGTGGATTCGTGATGAAGTTTTAAAAAGATTAACACGGATTGCACAAATTAGCACGAATTAATTTGTGGAAATTTGTGTAATTCGTGTAATTCGTGTTAAACAAAAAACCTGTCCGCAAAGACAGGTTTTTCTTCTTAAAATAACTAACTCAATCAAACAAAATCATTATTTCACCGAAAACTTATAAACGGTTTTCGTAGTATATTTTTCTCCGGGATTTAAAACTGCAGATGGAAATTTCGGTTCATTCGGCGCATCCGGAAAATGTTGCGTTTCAAGGCACAATCCGGTACGCAATTCATAATTACCGCCGGTTTTACTTGGTTTTGTTCCGTCAAGGAAATTCCCTGAATAAAACTGAATGCCCGGTTGGTCTGTCGAAATCGTCATCAATCTTCCCGAAGCCTTGTGGTACAATGAACCCACTTCGCGAACGCCGGTCGCATTGTCTGAAAAAATCCAGCAATGGTCGTAACCTTTTCCTTTGGCAATCTGGTCGTCTTTGGCGTTGATGTCTTTCCCGATTGCTTTCGCTGTTGTAAAGTCGAATGGCGTTCCGGCAACTGCTTTCAATTCGCCAGTCGGGATTAATGTCGCATCAACAGGCAGCATTTTGTCAGCATTTAAAGTCAGTTCATGTGTTCAGAATCGTATTGCTGAAATTCGCCGAAAGGTTAAAATAAGAATGCTGCGTTAAATTCACAATCGTTTTTTTATCGGTCGAAGCTTCGTAAGCAATCTCAAGAGCATTTTCATCCGTAAGCGTATAAATTACTGAAACAGTCAAATTTCCCGGATAGCCTTCTTCGCCGTCTTTACTGGTGTAAGACAATTTTAACGTCGGATTTGTGGCATCGATTGGCGCCGCTGTCCAGACTCTTTTGTCAAAACCTTTTCCGCCGTGAAGTGTGTTCACGCCGTCGTTTAATGTGAGTTGGTATGGTTTTCCGTCGAGTGTAAATTTGCCTTTTGCGATTCTGTTGCCGTATCTTCCGATAATCGCGCCAAAAAGAACGGATTCCCGTTGAAATAATCATCTGGCTTGGTATAACTCAAAACGACGTCTTCAAATTTGCCATTTTTATCAGCCGCTGTCAACGACGTGATGATGCCGCCAAACGTAATGACCTCCATCTTCATGCCTTTATTATTGGTCAACGTATATTTGTCGATTTTCGTGCCGTCGGCCATTGTCGCATAATCAGATTTCGCAATGGAAGCCGCAGCTTTTTCGGTAGTATCCATAGTGTCTTGTTTTTTTTCTTCCTTTTTGCAGCTAAAAAGCATGACGCTTGTCAGCAAAAGGCAGCAACTCATTTTAATTGTGTTCATTTTCATTGGTTGTTTATAGTTGATTATGAGATTTTTACTTTTATGATTACGAATGCATAAGCCGGGATATCCGTTGCAATTTTACTTTTTTCCAGATTGAATTCTGATGTTTTCGGCGTAATCTTTTCTGCCCCGAATGAATTTTCGGCCGAAAGGCTGTCGCTTTTCAAAACCGTCATCGTTCCTTTTGAACCGAGTTTTTTGCCTTTTACAGCAATATCTGTTTTTTGGGATTTTGCCGTTGTATTGACTACTTTGATAATAACTTCATTCGTGTTTTTATCAATAACAGCTGTCGCGAACATTCCGTTTTGTCCGGTAATCGCTTTTCCGTCGGCAGTTACCGAAATCAAATCGGTTCCGGGGTTGTTGGCGTATAATTTTTGTACGTAATAATTCGGTGTTGCATACGATTCAAGATTGTTGAACCAGATTAAATCCGGCGTCCATTGCCAGCCGTCAACATGCGCGAAAAGCGGTGCATAGGAAGTCATGTGCACCACTGCTGCATTTCGTTCCAAACCTGTCATAAACGCAGCTTCCGCCAACGCGCAATCCCAGTTATTTTTGTTGTCCGGACTGGCAATCGCGACACTTTGCGCGGCATATTCACCGGCGAAAATCTTCGGCCGTTTCTGTCGTAACTGTCGTAACGCGTCACATTCTCCTTAAACCATTGCGGACTGTTATAAAAATGTTCATCGACGATTTTGGCGTTGAGTTTCTTCAATTCCTTCCAGCCATAATCGAAATATTCCCCGTTCGGGAAAGGCAGCTGCCCGAAACAATCGTGATATTCGGGTATTTCGCCTTGATCGCTTTTTCAAAAACTTTATATCTTTCGATGTAATCAGGCCCCATTGCTCGTTGCCGACACCAATGAATTTCATGTTGAATGGCTGCGGATGTCCCATATCGCTGCGCACTTTTCCCCATTTCGAAGTCACCTCGCCGTTGGCAAATTCAATCAGATCAACGGCATCCTGAACATACGGATCGATTTCACCCATTGGCACCAATTCGCCTGTATTGAACTGGCACGCCATGCCGCAACTCAAAATCGGCAATGGCGTTGCGCCGATGTCTTCTGCCAATTGGAAATATTCGAAAAATCCGAGTCCGAAAGTCTGGAAATAATCCGGCGCCGGACGGTGGCTGAACTGGGTGTTCCAGCGGTTGATGATCATTTCGCGGTCTTCAACGGCACCAACGGATTTTTTCCATTGGTAGCGTTGTTCCAAAATGCGGCCTTCGACGATGCATCCGCCGGGAAAGCGCAGAAATCCGGGATTTAAATCGGATAATAATTGTACCAGATCTTCCCGCAAACCGTTCGGCCTGTTTTTCCAGGTGTCCTGCGGAAATATCGAAATCATGTCGACATTGATGATTCCCGTGCCTTCAAAAGTGATTTTGAGTTTGGCTTTCGCTTCGGTTTTAGTGGCTTTGAATTGCGCGGTATATTTTTTCCATTCTTTTGAAGATGGATTGACTGAAGTTTCGCCAATCGCATTTCCTTTTCATCAATAAACTGGAATTTTATCTTCGAGATATTACCTTCGCGGTTTTCTGCCATGATCGAAAGATTGTACAAATCATTAGCCTTTATGCCCATTCCGCGAAAACCTTCGTTGATTAAACTGTAACCTTTATCGTCTTTGACTTCGATGCGGCAGATGTTTTTATTCTTTTCATCCCCGGTTTCAATCGGCAATGCATAACCCGATTTTTCGTTGAGCGAATGACGGTCGCTGCTCGGCTGTTCCCAACCCATGAGCGGCGTCTGGAATTCAAAAGAGCGGTTCTTGACCATTTCGGCATACAAACCGCCGTCGGCCGCGAAGTTGATGTCTTCGAAAAATATGCCGTACATCGTCGGTTCGATTTTTACGCCGGTGTCTTTGAAATCAAGGACGTATTTATTGGTTTGCGCATTGGCGAAAATTCCGCTGAAGAAAAGCGAAGCAAACGCAATGTTTTGGAAGGTTTTTATTTTCATTGATAAAAGTTATCGTTTTATTTTGTGGTTTCAGGAATCCAGACTTTCATTTTTCCTACGCCGCGGTTCGACCAGGAATAGTATGGGATTGCGGTGAATTTCTGGTTGCCGGAAATTGCTTCAATCGTATAAATTCCTTGTAATAATTCAGGACGTTTTTTGATTTTGAAAGCAGTTTTATTATTGATGGAAATGTTATCGAAATTCGTTTTATTATCGGCTTCTTCAACTGCGTAAACGATTGGTTCGATATTCCAAAGACGCTTTGTTGTTGTCATCTTTGATTTTTGGGTCAGCAATCACTTCTTTGACTTCCATCGAAAAATTCAATTCGACAATATCATTTTTTTTCCAACTGCGATCAAGAATAAAATAGCCATTTTCAACTTTAATATTTTGTTTTTTGCCATTGATATTGATAGTTGGAATTGCCATTGAATTTTGTTTATACGAATACAATCCGCCCGGCAAAACTTCATTTCTCGCCCAGCCCGGAACACGGAGTTTTAAAGTGAAATTGCCTTCTTTTTCAGAATTGACGGCAATTTTTACTTCGCCATTCCACGGATAAGAAGTTTGTTGTGTAATCTGAATTTTATTGTTTTCCAAAGCCACTTCCGCAGTATTCGCCATGTATAAATTGACAAAAAGCGTATTTTTTTGCTTCGCGTAAATCAATCCGGGAATTGCCGGAACAAACCGAATCAGATTCGTCGGGCAACAAGAGCAATCAAACCAGCCTTGTCTCGTGCAGGAGCCGCGATTGGACAGGAATTTGCCATCGGATTCTAATGCATTCGGATAGAAAAATTCGGTGCCTGAAAGCGAAATTCCTGAAATGAGTCCGTTGTATAATGTCCTTTCCAAAACATCATAATATTTTACATCGCCTGTTAAATTGAACAAACGATTGTTCCAGTAAACGCTTCCGATTGCCGCGCAGGTTTCGTTGTAAGCCGTTAAATTCGGCAATTCATAATTCTCACCGAAAGCCTCGCCGTCATGTTTCGCGCCGATACCGCCGGTGATGTAGATTTTCTTTTCGACCATATTGTGCCAGATTTTATCGATGGCATTCCGGTATTTTTCATCTTTGTAAATCGCGGCGATATCGGTCATTCCGGCGTACATGTAAGTAGCGCGAACGGCATGCCCTACGGCTTCGTCCTGCTCGGTTACCGGAATGTGGTCTTGTGAATAAGCGCCATATAATTCGTGGTTTTTCGGATTGCCGCGGTTGTCCAGAAAATATTTCGCGAGTTCGAGGTATTCTTTTTTCTTCGTGATTTCGTAGAGTTTGATCAGTCCGGTTTCGATGATCTGATGGCCCGGAACCGATTGCCTTTTGCCTTCGCCATTGCCGAAAGTCGCCACGAAAAGGTCGGCGGTTTTTAAAGCGATGTCGAGGAAATTGCGTTTTCCGGTCGCGTGAAAATGTACTGCGGCCGCTTCGAACAAATGCCCGGCATTATAATCTTCGTGGCTCATGTTCATGTATTCCCAGCGTTCGCCTTCGGTGACTTTTACCCACGGTGCGGGTGGTTTTGCGGGATTGATGGTACGCCAGGTTGTTAAATAACCGTCTTTTTCCTGCCCGATTTTTATGATCGCAATAATGGAATCGAGTGTTTTTTCGAGTTTCGGATTGGGTGAGCTGATGAGCGAATTCGACGCACCTTCGATGATTTTATAAACGTCGGTATCATCAAACGGCATCGCGCCGCGCACTTCGCCTTTCATTTTCCCTCCTGCAATCAGGAAATTTTCAAAACGGCCTTCGTCACTGCATTTTTTAATAGCGTAGCTGATGGTTTTTTCCTGAACGCGTTTGATGATCGGCAACCAGAATGCATCGGTGATTTTTACATCGCTTATCGGAACAGCTTCGATCGGGTAATCGGACAATTCAGTATTGGCATTAATTGGCGATTTTCCTTCATTAAAATCAGGCGAACCTGAAATCAGTAAAGAAAAAATGACGAGGCCTAATGCTTTGAAATAATTCATGTGTTTAGATTTGATTCCGGGATTTTTAATCCATTGGTGTGACTTTCGGCCAGCCGTTTTCCAGGTAATTTCTTTAATCTTTAGTTTTGGTGCGCCTTTTTGCGAAGCGTCGTATGCGTGAAAAACCATATAATCTTTTCCGTCAAATGTGTATGTGCTGTTGTGGCCGACCCGTACCAGTTTTGATTGCCTTGCAAGAGAATCGTTCCGCCGCCGTCGTTTAAGGATTTTCCGATTGCATCGACATATGGGCCTTGTACCGTTTTTGACCTTCCGACGACGATTTTATACGTGCTTTTTTCTCCGCGACAACATAAATCCCACGAAAGGAATAGGTAATAATAGTCATTTTTTTTGAAAATAAAAGGTGCTTCGAGGGCTGCATTTCCGGGATCGGTATCGTCAAGTTCAAAACTGCGTTCACGGCGTGCAATCGTGTGCCATTCCTGCGGATTGGCGATGGAAAGCAAATCGGCATTGAGTTTTACGAGTTTCAATCCGTTCCAAAAAGAGCCGAATGCGAGCCACGGCATATTGTTTTCGTCGTAAACTAAATTCGGGTCAATCGCGTTCCACAAATCGCGGTTCGGGAATGATTCGATTACGATGCCATGGTCTTCCCACCTGTAATTTTTATCGTCGGGATTTAAAGTTTTATTGGTCGCAACCGCTATCGCCGACGTATTTTTCGCAAAAGCGGATACAGAATAAAACAGATAATATTGCCCGTTGTGAAATGAAATATCCGGTGCCCAAATGTGGTTTTTAAAATCGGGAACGACATTTTTGACCCAATCAGGCGCATTTTCGAAGATTGGTTTTTCGGATTTTCATTCCAATTTATCTTTGGATGAAAACATCGAAATACCTTTTCCTGTACAAAAAATATAATACGTCCCGTTTTGCTCGATCATCACCGGATCGTGCACGATGGTTTGATTAATGGGCAGCGTCTTCTGCGAAAAGACACTGCCGCAAATCAAAAATAAGCAACCAAAAAGCTTAAATCTATCCATATTATTTTTGTATGCCTTCTGAAGTCATGACCACGCGTTTCATGGTACCGTCTTCGTTATAATATAAGCTGTCGATGCAAACCGAACGGCGAAAACTGCCGCCATCGGGCTGGATGCTGCCGTTGTGGTAAATGAAATACGATTTTCCTTTGAAATCGATAATCGCCTGGTGGTTCGTGTTGCAATTGCCGGCGAGTTCGTTCAGAATTCCTTTGAATTGCCACGGACCTGTTACCGATCTGCTCATTGCATAAGCGATTTTTTCAGGAAATTGACAGGCATAAGAAAGGTAATACCAGTCGCCGTGTTGGTGAATCCAAGGTGCTTCGGTGTAATTTGGTAAATCAACCGTTACAATCTGCCCGTCGGTTTCTACCATGTTTCTTTTGAGCTTTACGTAATGGCAAATGGTATTTCCCCAATATAAATACGCCTGTCCGTCGTTGTCGATAAAAACCGTTGGGTCGATATCGTCCCAATTGATCTTGGTTTGCGTGGTCATGTCGTTGGTGATGAATGCTTTTCCGAGTGCATCTTTAAAAGGCCCTGTTGGCGAATCTGAAATGCCGATTCCTATTGCTTTTCCGGGAATCGTAGCGTGCGAAACCGTGACGTACCAATAAAATTTTCCGTCTCTTTCAATCACTTGTGACGCCCACGCATCGCCGGAAGCCCATTTGAAATCGTTGGTTTTGAGCGGGACTTTGTGTTCCTGCCATTTGATCATATCTGCCGACGAATACACAAGCCATTCGTTCATTTTATAAAAATTGAAATCGTTCGGCGCTACATCGTGTCCGGCATACAAATACACTGAATCCTTATAAACCAAAGCGGCGGCATCGGCAGTATATTTGTCTTTTATAATCGGATTTTGTCCGAAAGCCATTCCGAAAAACAATAATAATATGACAGTAATCTTTCTCATTAATTGACTTTTTTACCCCAAACCGGTTTTCCATCCCCAGTTAATCCCGATAGCGTAATCGTTCTGTGCCTTGGCGACGCTTCCCAATCCCAGCCGTTTGAAATTTTACATTCAATGTTGTTCAAGTAAACTGCTCTTTTCGAACTATCATAATGCCATGTTCCGGTCATGCCGCCAACGATAGCGCCATCACTGGCCAAAGTGACGTTGACAGAATGTTGCTGTTGCTTGTATTGGTAACTCATAGTGATGATTTGCCAATTGCCAACAAAATTGGCGTTGGCGATATCGGTTTGCGGAACGGCGGCGTAACGCTCTGGCGAAACCACAGGCCATCCATCAGAATTCCATTGCAATTCACGAACGTGCCCATCATAACAGCATTTGAAACATTAATTCCCGGGACATTTTCCGGCAAACGCGCTTGTGATGCGAAATACCATTTGTTCGTCGTATCATCTTTAAAAACTGTGCAATGCGAAATGCCTACCCAGCCTGTGTGTGTGCCGAAAGCGTAGGGATGTGTCAGCATTGGCCAGCATTCGGCTCCGGCGGAAACATTTTGTCCGTCGATTCCCAAGAAAGTGACCGTTGATGTTGGTAGAACGCGCCACGCGGGTATTGTAGGCAACAGAAAGTTCGTCATACGCCATAAACAGATAGTAATATTGCGTATCAGGATTGTAAATAATTTCTGCACCTTCAAGCCCTTGCCAGCGATTGGTACTGGTATTGCCACGACCTGCGATTCGTGTGCCGTAATCGGCGATGGTGTTGAGTTGGTTGGGTTTTCCGGTCTCGGGATTGAGTTGAATTTGCGCAATTCCGGTCATCCATGAACCGTAAACGAGATAATGCTCTCCGGTTTCTGTGACGATATAACTCGGGTCGATGCCGTTGAATTTGTAATAGGAATTCCAGTCGTTGGAACCGCCGCGGATGTAATCGAACACCCCATCAGGTTCTGAACAAACCACCATTCCCTTATCAACCCATTGGTTGGAAGAAAGGTCTGTAGTTTCGCGAAGCCCGATATACGGACGTTCACCCAGGAAGTATTGAAATCTGTGCCAGTAATCAAATTATTGACGACGATGCTGTAATACATTCTGTAAACATTGCCAACTTTTCTTACGCAAGGCGCCCAAAACGAAAAACCCGGATTGTCGATTGGCGGTAAACCCATTTGTTCACGTTTCATATTCATCGTTTCCTTCACCCACGCCGGCGCTTCATCCATAGAAGAACCGATGTATTCCCAATTGACTAAATCTGTCGAACGCCTGCAATGGAAATGCCCGTGGCCTTCTGTTGCGTTGCCGTAAGAAGCGTCGGTTTGGTACATATAAAAATAATTTCCGGATTTTACGATTGTCGGATCGTGCACGTTGGCTAAATTCCAATTGGCACGATTGTCCCATCCGGACATCGGTGTATAATTATCGGCGTAGGTCGGCCGGGAAACGTTTCGATTATCGGTGTCGGTTCTTCTTCAATCGGAACAGAAGTCGCCGCATCGTCTTTGGAGCAGGAAGTCATACACAGTAATAATCCTGAAAGGAAAACGGCATCTCTGAATTGGAATTTTATTTGGGGAATTTTCATTTTGTAAATTATTTCGCTTCGAAAACAATTACCGAAAAAGGCGGTAAAGTAACTATCAGGATGCCGTTTTTGTATTTAAAATCTTTGAATGGTTTCGGTGTAATGGCATTCGGATTTTCAAACGAATTGTAATCCTGCAATTTTGCCGAAGTTATGATTTGGGCTGAGAAATCCTTCAGCTTCAGTGTTTCAAGGTTGATGTCTGTGGTGATTTTTTCCGTAGAATGGATGTTCACCAAAGAAATATGGGTATTTCCGTCTTTCGCGGAAGCGGAGGCCGAAACCGCCGGAAGCGTTTCATTCCCGAATTTATAAAGCGGCGAATCTATTTTCACCGGAATTAATTTCGCATCCTGGTGCACTTTATACAAATGCATCACGTGATACGTCGGCGTCAGTAACATTTTGTCGCCTTTGGTAAGGATTACTGCTTGCAACACGTTGACCGTTTGTGCCAGGTTCGCCATTCTTACACGGTCACTGTGGTTGTTGAAAATATTTAAGGTCGTGCCGGCAATCATCGCGTCACGCATAGTATTTTGCTGGTAAAGGAATCCGGGATTCGTGCCTTCTTCCACATCATACCAGCCGCCCCATTCGTCTACGATCAATGCGATTTTTTTCTCCGGATCGTATTTGTCCATGATCTCGGTGTGTTTGGTGACGAGCTCTTCCATTTTGAGCGCGGTTTTCATCGTA
Organism: Flavobacterium sp. 3HN19-14; assembly: GCF_051373205.1. Lineage (NCBI taxonomy): Bacteria > Pseudomonadati > Bacteroidota > Flavobacteriia > Flavobacteriales > Flavobacteriaceae > Flavobacterium > Flavobacterium sp. 3HN19-14. The sequence continues at coordinate 1,000,133 of NZ_JBPPZT010000001.1, read as the reverse complement.
GAGAAATATTGCGCTTCGTTGAATTTCGTCGAAGAACCTTTGTGATCCCATTCTACGAAAGAATAGGAATGCAACGCGACGCCTTCGATTAGATTCTTCGGAATATCGCGCATTAAGACTTCCGTCCAGTGGTAATCTGCGACATTTGCGCCGGATGCTATGCGGAATAATTTATCGGAATTGCTCCAATCAGTCATGAAAGTGGAATATTGTTTAAAAAGATTCGCATAATATTCCGGAGTCATGTTACCGCCGCAGCCCCACATTTCGTTGCCTACGCCCCAGAATTTCACGCCCAGGCTTTCTCGCGGTTGTTCTTTTTTCTGAGTTCAGACATCGGGCTTTTGCCGCTGTGGTTTACGTAGGCGACCCAGTCTGTAAATTCTTTTACCGTTCCGCTGCCTACATTGGCGGCGAGATACGGTGCTGTTCCTAAAGTCTCGCAAAGATCGAGGAAATCGTGCGTGCCGAAACTGTTGTCTTCGGTAACGCCGCCCCACCATTGGTTGACCATTGTTGGTCTTTGGTCTTCGGTTCCGATGCCGTCTTTCCAGTGGTAAGTATCGGCAAAGCAGCCGCCCGGCCAGCGAAGGTTCGGGATGCCAAGTTCTTTTAATGCAGAGATGATATCGTTTCTGACACCATTTGTATTTGGGATTGTGCTTTTTTCGCCTACATAAAATCCATCATAAATACACCTGCCTAAGTGTTCTGAAAAATGCCCGTAAATATGTTTGCTGATGGTTGGCGCGTTGTCGGTTTTCACAATCGCAATTGATGCTTTTTGTTGCGCAAAAACTGAGATTGTTGAAATGAAAAATAAAAACAGGCCGATATATTTCTGGGATTTATTCATGATGCTTTTAAATTTTAATACCACATGGCAAGCCTGGAATGCGGCTTACCATATGATATTAATTGTTGTGTTGTTGTTGTAATTTAGTAGGTTGGGTTTTGTACGGTTCCCGGATTGGCGTCCATTTCTAATTGCGGGATCGGGAAATATTCGCGTCCGGGCTGATAAGTATTAAATTCAGCATCGCGTGATTTTAGCCAGGCTGAATTTCGTCGGATCTTCCAGCCAGCCCCATCTCCTGATGTCGTCTGAACGGTGACCTTCGAGTGCAAATTCAAGGAATCTTTCGTGGCCGATCTGTTCTCTCATCTGTGCTTGTGTCATGCCCGGTTTTGTAGTCGCAAGATCCGGTAAATTCACGCGACTTCTTACCATCTGGATGTATGGATAAGCGGCAGCGGTTTGTCCGGTTTCGTTGAGGCATTCTGCATACATCATCAAGACATCGGCATAGCGCATTAAGCGGTCGTTGATTCCAGATCTCCAGTCGAATTCGTCGGCAAATTCACCGCCTGCATTTTCATATTTGGCGATGAAAAGATCATTCAAATCTGCTGGATTTGTCGCATATTTAGTTGCAAAATCCTGTCCGTACAGCATCATTCCGCCCGGTTTGTTGTAGAACATGGTAACATCCAGACGTGGATCTGTCTGTCCGCCAACGGTCAATTCATCGTGAAATTCATTGAACAATGCCCAGGTTGGCTGCATGTCTGTCCATCCGAAACCTCTTGGCGCATACGTAATGGCGCGCGCTGATGTTTTTCCCCAGCCTGAAGCCGGAATTCCGCCCCATCCTAAATCTACTCCACCAGCATCACGGTTGAACTGCACTTCAAAAATCGACTCAGAATTGTTTTCATTAGTAGTTGTAAAGTTGTCCTTGTAGTTAGCGACCAATGAATAAACGCCCAAGTTGATTACGCTTTCGAAAGAAGCTTTAGCGCCCGCGAAATCTTTGGTAAACAATTGCGCTTTTCCGAGGTAAGCCAAAGCGGCTCCTTTTGTAGCACGCCCTTTTTCATCATGATCTAACCCTGAAAGGCCTGCATAGGTTACGGGAAGTAACTCTGCTGCCTTTTGAAAATCTGCTTTTACCTGCGCCCAACCTTCTTCCTGCGTTTTTTGCTGGTGCAAAAGGTCGTTGTTGTCTAATGGCAAAGGCACATTTTTAAATAAATTCACTGCGTGGAAAAAGTACAAGCCTCTCAAAAAATACGCCTGTCCTAAAATCCTGTCTTTCAAGGCCGCATCTTCCATTTCTATTTTCGGGACGAATTCCAATACCTGATTGGCGCGGAAGATTCCCTGATAGTAAGTCTCAAATGCCCAACCGTAAATGGCGGCATCAGAAACGCTGGTGTTGAACCTTCCGACATTTGCCATTGCCGGCCATGGGCTGTTGCTTCTTGCATCGTCGCTTTTTCCGTCTAATAAAATCGGCGTACTTCTCATATAAGTACCGTCTGTAAGCAAACTGCCGTAAACTGCGTTCACTCCTTTTAAAGCATCGGCATCGGTTTTCCAAAAGGATGCCTGGGTGTTGACATTCGGATCAACCTGAACCAGGTCGTCTTCATTTACACAACCTGACATCAGTAATGCCAGTGCCGGAAGGGCAATTGTGTACTTAATTTTGTTTAATTTTTTCATAATGATCAATTTTTATTTTTTAGAAATTAAGCTCTACTCCAAATAAGAATGTACGCGGATTTGGGTAAGATCCGTATTCGTAACCTCTTGAGAACAATCCGTCGTTGTAATTGAAATCAGGGTCATATCCTTTGTATCCTGTAAGTGTGAATAAATTCTGTTCGGAAACATAAACCCTTGCGCGCTCGATAAATTTAGATTTGAATTGTAGTGAATAGCCCAATTCAGCACTTTGTAATCTCATGTAATCGCCATTTTGGATGAAACGGTCAGACGGTCTTGCATTTGCGTTTTTCTCCAATTGGTCAGGACGCGGAATATTCGTATCTGTATTATCCGGTGTCCAGAAATCGAGCATGTCTGTACTGTGGTTGGTCAATCCGCCGATCATTAAAGAATTGTAAGTGCCGTTATAGATTTTGTTGCCGCCATGTCCCTGGAAGAACAATGACATATCGAAGTTCTTATAACTGGCGTTGAAATTGAGTCCGAATGTGAATTTCGGAATTGTAACGCCCTGGAAAGTCCTGGTCCTGGTCAGTAATCTGCCCGTCGCCATTCACATCACGGAAAGCGATATCTCCCGGAACAGCGTTGGGCTGTACGGCATGCGCGTCGATTTCTGCCTGACTCTGGAAAATCCCTTCTGTCTCATAAACGTATAATTCTCCTAAAGAGCGGCCTACTTCTGTCCTTGAATTGATGCCCGGAATCGGCGTATCATCATTTCCAATCTTCGTCACTTCGTTTTTAAGTGTCGCGAAATTAGCAGATACAGCGTATTTGAACGGATGGTCCTGGTTGCTGTAAGATAACATGAATTCCAAGCCAGTGTTTTTAATGCTTCCTGCATTCGTAACGATATCGGCAGGAAAAGCGCCTGTTGAGTAAGGCAATGGCACCCTGGCCAAAAGGTCATCAGAATTTTTTACGTAATATTCGGCAGAAAACTGCACTTTATTATTGAGCATTCCCAATTCCAATCCGACGTTGGCTGTAGTGGTTTCTTCCCATTTAATGTTCGGGTCGACCAAAGTAACTACGGTTGTTCCCGGCGCGAGGTCATTTCCGAAATTGTAACCTGCAAATTCATTTACGGTAGGCGTAAAACCATATCTCGGAACTGTGTTGTTGCCTAAAAGTCCGTAACCTGCGCGAAGTTTCGCACTGCTCATCCATGATGGTAATTTGATGTCATTTTGAATTTTCCAGCCTCCAGAAACAGAATAGAAATTACCGGCATTGTTGCTTTCAGGGAATAATGAAGATTTGTCCTGCCTGAAATTCAATTGCAATAAATAGGTGTCATTATAAGCATAATCCAATCGGCTCATGTAGGAAATACGGGTTTCTGTTTCTTCTCTTTCGCTTCCTGACCAGGCGTCGGCATATTGCAGTTTTCCAATTTCGCCATTGTCAAAACCTACGCCTCTTGTAGAATGATAGTAATAATCGTTGCGTTCCTGCACCCATCCTAGTAAGGCATTGAACTTGTGTTTTCCAACTGTCAGGTCATAGTTCAAAAGGTTGTCGATTACGGTGCGTGTCGCAGTTCCGTTATCAACATCTAAAGAAGCCTCAGCATTTGTTGTGATGTAATACCATCCTAAATCACTTGGCGGAATAAACAATCTGTTGCCAAATGACAATTGGTCGGCGCTGGTGCGAAGTGTGTATTTCAATCCGGGGATAATTTCATATTCACCCCAAATATTTCCTATAAATCTGTCCCTTTTGCTGTTGTTGTCAACGAGATTATTCCATCCGATGACATTTAATGTGATGGCTCTTTGCGTTGCGTTGTCGGCACCGCCGTAACCGCCGAGCCTGTTCGGATCATAAACCGGCATTGTCGGGATGGCCTGTAAAAGCTGCGTCATTGAAGAAGTTCCGGAAAGGTATTCTGCAAAACGCTCTTTGTTAGACTCGGTAAATCCAAGTTTGGAGCCGAATTTGAATTTACCCAATGTTGCAGTGACATTAAGGTTGGTTGAAATCCTCTTGTAATCCTGCGGCGTTTCCATCCAGCTGGTGTTACTGAAATTGTCGACATTAAGGCTAAGGGTTACTTTATCGCTTCCGCCACTTACCGTGAAAGATTGGTTTTGGACAACGCCGGTTTTAAAAGCCGCATCCTGCCAGTCGGTATCTACATTATCGATAAAAGAAGGGCTTGCGGGATCATTTCCCGGCAGCATTGCCTGTCCTGAATTGATCATTGCCGCATTGGTGATTTTCTGGTAGCCTACGCGATCGGTAACGCTGATTTTTTTAGCTACATTCTGGAAACCTACCAATGATTTGAAGTTCACAGCAACTTTTCCTGATTTTCCTTTTTTAGTGGTGATAATAACGACGCCGTTTGCACCTCTCACACCGTAAATCGCTGCGGTCGAAGCGTCTTTTAACACCTGGATAGTTTCAATTTCGCCCGGCGCAAAATCATTCGGTGCCTCGACAATGATACCATCGATGATGAACAACGGATTGCTGTTTAAAAAGGAATTGGCCCCCCTGATTTTAATATTCACGAAACCGCCCGGTTCTCCCGAAGATTGCACCGTTACACCTGCAGCCTGCCCTTGCAGCATTTTCGCCACATCATAAGTTACGGTTTTTTTCGCATCGGCAACATTTACAACAGCAACAGAACCCGTTAAGTCGGTTTTCTTTTGCGTGCCGTATCCGATAACCACGACATCGCTCAGATTTGTAGCTTCCGGAGTTAACGAAACGTTCAGTGTTGTCTGGTTGGATACCGCAACTTCCTTGCTCTCATATCCGATGTAAGAAAAAACCAAAACATCTTTTGCCTTGGCCTGAATGCTATAATTACCGTCAAGATCGGTGGCAGTCCCGTTTGTAGTGCCCTTAACCATGACATTGGCGGCCGGAAGCGGCGACCCGTTTTCTGCTGCTGTCATCTGTCCTTTTATCGTAATGCTTTGCGCATTGACGCCCGCAACAGACAACAAAAGAAATGCAATAACGGCAAAGTTAAGCTGAGATGGCCATCCGGAAGTGCATTTTAATAATCTGGTAATTGTCCTCATAATCATTAAAAATTTGGTTAGTTTAATAAATGTGTTTTTTACACTTCCAAAAATAGTTAAAATTTTTAAAAAACAATGAAAAAAAAATGATATGTGAAATTTTAACATAAAATAATTGTCAACAACGCAATACTCAAACGTTCTCTATTGCCAAATCTGCATTATCTTGGGAAATTAAAAAGGCTTGGAAATTAGCGCCATTGTTAGTATCTTGCCGCTTTTTAGCACAAATGGAAAACTATAAAGATCAGGATACCGTGTTGTTGGCTGTCGATTGCATTATTTTTGGATTCGATAAAAAAAACCTCAAAATCTTATTGATTAAGCGTGATTTTGAACCCGAAAAAGGGCATTGGTCGCTTATGGGCGGCTTCCTCAAAAAGGATGAAACGCTCGACGATGCCGCAATCCGTGTTTTGAATCACCTGACCGGATTGGAGAATGTTTACATGGAGCAACTGCGTGCCTACAGTGCCTTAGACCGCGATCCGGTTGAACGAACGGTATCGGTCTCTTACTATGCGCTGATTGATATTCCGGAGCATAGTGCGCTTAACGGACGATTTTCTGCAAAATGGTTCAACATCGATGAAGCACCAAATCTTATTTTCGACCATAATGTGATGGTTGCCAATGCGATGAGCCGCCTGCGTTACCGTGCTTCGACAAAACCAATCGGATTTGAGCTGTTGCCTGAAAAATTTACGATGAAGCAATTACAAACACTTTATGAAACGATTTTAGGAGAAAAACTCGACAAGCGCAATTTCATCAACAAGATCAATTCGCTCGACATTTTATTGAAAACGGAGGAAAAGGACATGAAGTCTTCAAGAAAGGGCTCTTATTTTTATAAATTCGATCAGGTCAAATATGATGCGAAAGTATCGGATGGATTTACTTTTAAATTGTAATAAATACCAATAAAAAAGCCTTTAAACGAAAATTTAAAGGCTTTTTAGTTCCCGTTTGGGAGCATGTCATTTCTTAGCAGAAGGGATGGGATTCGAACCCACGATGCAGTTGCCCACATACAAACTTTCCAGGCTTGCTCCTTCAACCACTCGGACACCCTTCTAAAAGTCAAGGCTGCAAATATAGTACGAAAATCGGGTTTGGGAAATTATATCCCGCTTTTTTTATGCGATTTCACCACGAAGTGACGTTTCAAAAATCGTCTTGAAAACATTGTGCGCGACTTGTTGCCCAAAAGGTACATCAGCTTGGTAATCGCGGCTTCGGTGGTAATATCCTTGCCGGAAATCACCCCGATTTTTTTCATCGAAGTACTGGTTTCATAATGACCCATACTCACGCTTCCGCCGGAACATTGGGTAACGTTGATGATATGGAGTCCGTTATCGATTGATTTTTTAAGAAGGTCAAGGAACCATTTTTCAGTAGGTGCATTTCCGGCGCCATAGGTTTCAAGGACAATTCCTTTGAGGTTTTCAATATTGAGCATCGCAGATAATACGGCTTCACCGATGCCCGGAAACATTTTGATGATAGCAACATTATTATCGAGTGCCTTATGCACGATGATTTGCTTTGCCGCGGGATTTTTGCGTGTTCTTCGGAAGGAAATATTCACGATTCAACTTTAAATGCACGCCCGATTCTGCAAGCGGCGGGTAGTTAGACGACGTGAATGCCTTAAAATGTTCCGCGTTGATTTTTGTCGTGCGGTTGCCGCGGTACAATTTGTATTCGAAATAAAGGCAGACTTCACTGATTACCGGTTTTCCTTTTTCGTGTAACGAGGCGATCTGAATGGCAGTAATAAGATTTTCTTTAGCATCGGTGCGCAAATCACCGATCGGCAATTGCGAACCTGTAAATATCACAGGTTTTGAAAGATGCTCCAGCATAAAACTCAATGCAGAAACCGAGTATGACATCGTATCCGAGCCGTGCAATACTACAAATCCATCAAAATTATCGTAATTATCTTCGATGATTGACGCCATTTTGACCCACTTTTCCGGATTCATATTTGACGAATCAATCGGATTTTCAAACGAAATGGTCTCGATTTCACAATCCAGTTGCTTGAGTTCGGGAATGCGCTGCAACAATTTACTGAAGTTGAATGCCTTTAACGCGCCGGTCTCAAAATCTTTCATCATACCGATGGTACCGCCGGTGTAAATCAGGAGTATTCGCGCCTTAGACAACATTTTCGTATTTCGATTTATTGACAACCGGATTGGCATACATCGCCAAAAAGCCTTCCACCTGGATCGGGTTGTCTTCATCAATCCTCATTTCAAGCCGGCGTTCGAAAAGCGATTTTTCGTTTTCGGTGTATTTGTGCCTGAATTTATCGGTCTTATGAAGAATGTCGTAAGCAATATAATTCGTCGGCCATAATTTATATGAAGTCAGGATCGAATCGTCAATCACCTGCGCCAATGCCTGGATTTGCTTGTTAGAATTGTCAAATTCAACTTTGATTTCATCCAGTTCCTTCTCTAAGACATCACCAACGTGAATGTGGATGCGTTTCTTCTGTCCCATGATACCGCTCAGAAGCGTCATGAAATCTTCGTTCTTTTCCTTGATGTAAATCTCGTTGTTCGCTGCGGCCATCAGTTGCGGCATTTTGAGCGCGTCGGTCGGGTCATATTCGTAGGAAATCGAAACCGGCACAATTTTCACTTTCTTGAAATAATCCATTAAATTGGCTTCATCCGAACCCATCGCAAGCATTTTCAAAACGCCCGGATGTGTGGCGTCATTACCATCTTTGGTGCGGCCTTCGCGCTGTGCAATCCAGACAGAACGATTTTCGCGAAGCAGCAATTGTGCGATATATTCGGCCATTAATTTCGAGGCCTGCAATAATTCGCGTGGCGGTAATCCACGTAAAACCAAGAAATTACGGTTCATTTTAGACAATATCAGCAGGAAAGCTTTTTTCACGAGATTGTCACCAATTGCCGAAGCGGTCATGACCAATCCGTGATCGAAAAGCGATGCGTTGATCAATGAAGTATCTAAAATGATATCACGGTGGTTCGAGATAAAAAGGTAAGACGTATTGGGTTCGAGTTTTTCAAAGCCTGACGTGGTAAGCCCTTCAGAAGTTTTCTCGAGCACCTGCATCACCGATTTATAAATAAAATTACATTGGAAATCGCGAATCGAATGCGTTTTTTTGAGTTGTTCCTTCCAGACTTCGTCATCGACATCTGGAAAAGTAAAATCCATCAGCGCTTTCATCATCGGATGGTTCACCACTTTCTGGATGGCTTCGTTGATTTCGGCGTCATAAAACGGACGGATTGCGTCGAATTTCTGCATTGCATTATTTTATTTGGTATAACAAAAGAACGAAATTTTATTGAATCCGGCGTTGCGTTTTCATTAAATCCCGAATACCTGACGTGAATTTTCTGTTGTTATCGCTGCGATTTCGGTTTCAGGAAGACCGTAAATCTGCGACAGTTTTTGCACGACATTGATGATGTAAGCCGTTTCGTTGCGCTTGCCGCGGTACGGAATTGGCGCGAGATACGGCGCATCAGTCTCCAAGACGATATTTTTAATATCGATTTGTTGTAAAAACTGGTCGATTTTTCCGTTTTTGAACGTCACGACGCCACCGATGCCAAGTTTCATATTGCACGAAATCGCCTGCAATGCCTGTTCGTAATTTCCGGTGAAGCAGTGAAAAATGCCCCATAATTCTGCAGATTTTTCTTCTTCTAATATTTCGAAAACCTCATCGAACGCATCACGGCAATGGATATTGATGGGCAATTTGTATTGTTTCGCCAATTGAATTTGTCGGCGGAATGCAATCTGTTGTTCTTTCAAACGCGTTTTATCCCAAAATAAATCGATGCCGATTTCGCCGATGGCGCAGAATTTTCGCCTTGCCAATTCCGTTTCCACGAAAGTGAGCTCGGCTTCGTAATTGTCTTTCACGTAAGTAGGATGCAGGCCTATCATCAGGAAAACGTTTTCCGGATATTGCGCTTCCATTTCATACATTTTTTGCGTGTATGTGGAGTCGATTGACGGCACGAAGATGCGTTTGACGCCGGAATCAAAGGCGCGTTGCATCATTTCGTTGTGGTCTTCGGCAAATTCTTCGCTGTAAATATGCGAATGCGTATCAGTAATAATCATGCGGCAAAGTTAGGGATTTTGGCTAGGTTTTATACCTGAATTGGGTTAGTTTTGTACATTACAAGATAATAAATAAGCCCAATACGGGATAAAATATACAATGGAAAACCTTCAGGAACTGCTTAAAAAGAACAAATACAAAAAAATAAAATTCAGGATTACCAGAACGCGGCATTTATTGCTGAAAGCCAAAATCAACGGCATTTCAGGCACTTTCATTTTAGACACCGGTGCCTCAAACAGTTGTGTCGGGTTTGAATCTGTCGGTTTCTTTGCGCTTGAGGCTAAAAAATCAAAGACCAAAGCTGCCGGCGCGGGCGCTACCGGAATGATTACGCAGGTTTCTAAAAACAATTCTTTGCAGATTGGAAGTTGGAAAAGCAGTGCATTGCACCTTGTTATTTTTGATCTGTCGCACGTGAATGAAGCCCTTACGCAGCACAAGGCAAAGCCTGTAAACGGCATTATCGGTGCCGACATCCTGATTGACGGAAAAGCGATTCTCGATTATGACAGTTGCAATTTGTATTTGCGGTAAGATTGTAAATTTTATTTAAAGTTTGTATTTAATTATAAATCAACTGTTTAAAATAAGTTTTTTGCTTTTTATTTTTACAGTATTAGGGTTTTTCCTATTTTGTTTGTTTAAAAGAATCAAGTCACAAACCAAAAGATAATCACATGAAAAAAAATTACCTCAAACTGCTGCTCCTTTTACTTTTCGCATTAGGAAGCCGTAATGCTTCGGCGCAAATTTTTTATCTATCAAGCGCTTCAGGCAGTTACAGCCTGATTGAAGGCGATTCGTATGTATTTTCAGCCAATCTTTACAGTGTAAGCGCTACGCCTGTTGTAATAGATATTGTCAGCGTTTACAATGAAACCAATTCGGCAGATTTCGCGCCGTTTGCTGCAACGGTAACCATTCCGGCCGGACAATTATCAACCGGGCTGCTGACGATTGTTACGGGCGACGATGGCGACATCGAGCAGAATGAAAGTTTTTCGCTTAATGCTACAGTGACTTCAGGAAGTACCCAAAACAACGAGGTTTCACAATATGTTACGATTATTGATAATGACGCTCCGCCGACACTTCATCAATATTTATCCGCCAATCTTATCGAAGGTACCGGCAGTTCGGCCTACCTGAACCTGAGTAATCCTTTTCACAGCGACATTGCCGTAACGGTCAATTCTGCTGACGGCACGGCTACATTGGCAGATTATACACCGGTTAACTGGAATTATATTATTCCTGCAGGGCAGACTTCTCTTGCGGTGCCTTATATGACTACTATAGACAACACTCCGGAAAGCGATGAAACTTTTACGATTACTTTTACGGTGACTTCGGGCAATACAGCAAATAATTCGGCTGTTTATCCCGTGACGATTATTGATGACGATACGGTTCCGTCACTTTCACTTGCTTCTTATCAGACTACTGAAGGATATGATGCTACAGTTTATGCTAACCTGAGTAATCCGTTTAACAGCCCGATTACGATTACGCTGACACCTTCTGCGGGAACCGCCGGCACGGGCGATTTTACGGCTACACCGCAAACAAAAGTCATCCCTGCGGGACAAACCTATACTTCCTTCTCAATTGACACAACCGATGACGGTATTGACGAGCCTGTTGAGCAATTTACCGCAACTGCGGTTTCAGCCGGAATCAGCAATTCTCCTGTTACAACAAATTGCACGATTATCGATAATGACGGGCTTCCTGATTTTGTTCTCGATGCCTATTCCGGCAACAAGCAGGAAATGATCATTGAAGGTGGTGGTATACATATAATGGCTGCAATGACAGCACCAATTGCAACACCGGTAGTAGTGAACATCACAACCGTTCCGGGTACGGCAACAGCGGCAGATTATGCGCCTTATACTGCAACATTAACCATTCCGCCCGGACAACAGTCTTTCAGCGAGGATATTTACATCCCGATGTTTTTAGATACGCTTGAGGAAGGCCTGGAGAATTTTACGGTACACGCCGAAATAACTTCAGGAAATGTTTACAACACGAGTTTTGATTTACCAGTTACAATCATCGACGACTATAATGTGAATGCGCACAACGATGATGTTTACTCAATTGCAAACGTTGGAAATACTGTTTCGCTGCTTGCCAACGATACTTTGCACGGATTGCCATTGAATGTTGCTGATGTTACGCTGACGACTTCGTTTGACAGCAGTTTGGGAATAACAGTTGATGCGAATGGCTTTTTAACCGTCCCTTCAACGCTTGCTATGGGCTATTATCAGCTTGGCTCTTACACAGTTTGTGAAAATGCCAACCCGGCCAATTGCTCAACGACATCTGTAAATGTTCAGGTAATATCTCCGATGGGCAGCACTTATACGGTTACTTATTCAGATTACAACGGCGACGGATTTACCAGTGTAGGCGACCTTATTTCTTATGCTTTTACGTTGACCAATAACGGAAATTTGCCCATTACCAACATAGACATTCAAAACAGTTTCCAGATTAACATCGAAGGCGGGCCAATTGCCAGCTTGGCGCCGGGAGAAACTGATTCGACTACTTTTTTATGCAACACATATCCTCACGCAAGATGACGTGAATTTTGGTTTTTTCCCGCAGCTGGAAGCGTCTTTTGAAGGAACATATAACAGTCAGGAGGTTTCAGGTTATGCGTCGCAGATGGGCAATTTCTCGCTGAATTTATCTGACGGAATAAAACTAAATGCCTTTATAGACGACAATGCCAACGGTACGCAGGATTTTGGTGAAGCCAATTTCCCGTTAGGGCATTTCAATTATGAAATCAATGGCGACGGCATTCAGCATAGTTTATATTCGACACCGTATTATTTGTATGAATCCAATCCGACGACGACTTATCATCTGAGTTATACGACAGACAGTGAATTTTCGGCGTACAACGTTTGTACTGCAGATTATCCAAATGTAACGGTAGCACCGGGTTCGGGAATCACGACTTATAATTTTCCGGTAACGGTGACGCCTTACCAGGATGTTGCAGTGAATGTGATTGGATTTAATCCGCCGCCAAGACCAGGGTTTACTTATTACAATTATATTTCATACACGAATAATTCTACACAACCGATTGCTTCGGGCACTGTCACTTTTGTGAAAGACCCAACAGTTACAATAGTAGATTCTTACGGCACGATTACACCCACCGGTGTTACTTACAATTTTACCAATTTACCACCGTACCAAACGGAGTATATTTGGGTGAGATTACAAACACCGACCATTCCGACCATAAATCTGGGCGATTTGGTGACCGCAACCGCAACCGTAACGATTCCGGGAACAGATGTCAATCTGGCCAATAACACTTCGTCATTGACACAAACCATTGTGGGTTCTTATGATCCGAATGATAAATCTGAAAGCCATGGCAGCGAGATCCTGCATTTCGGATTTACTGCCAACGATTACCTGACTTACACCATCCGTTTTGAAAATACCGGAACCGCCAATGCCGTCAACATCAATGTAACCGATACACTTGACCCAAAACTTGACGAAACTACTGTTAAGATGGTTGACGCGAGTGCGACTTACAGCCTTGAAAGAACAGGCAGCAATTTAATCTGGCATTTTTATGCGATTGATTTGCCGCCGTCAGGTGAAGATGATCCTACAGTCGGACATGGTTATGTGACTTTCAAAGTGAAACCAAAAGCGGGCTATGTTATTGGGGATGTTATTGAAAATACAGCTGACATCTATTTTGATTTCAATCCTGCGATTGTGACCAATACGGTTTCGACTGCATTTGTAGCCGTACTTTCAGCAGATCAGTTCAATGATGATACCTTTAAATTTTATCCGAATCCCGTGAAAGATGTGTTGCATATTTCGCTTAAAAGAAAACATCAGTTCGCTTTCTGTAACCGATGTCACAGGAAAAATTGTCGTTTCAAGAGGCGCTGCTGCTGCACAAACACAAATTGACTTATCACAGCTTGCTTCCGGTGTTTATTTCTTGAAAATTGAATCCGGCAAAAAAGTCAAAACAATCAAAATCATCAAAGAATAATTTTAAACTGAATCAAATCCCGTTCTTTTCAGGGCGGGATTTTTTGCCTTTAATTATCGCTTTTACAATTATATCATTAATGTTAAAATTTCCTATATTTGATTGATACACTTCGAGATATGAGAAAAAACTACTTTAGATTACCGGTTATTTTTTTGCTGCTGTTGGGTGGCAAAGCATTTTCGCAAACCGCAGGCGATGATGCGGCTTCGACGGCTGAAAATACGCCTGTCGTGATAAATGTATTGCAAAACGATTCGTTCGGCGGATATGGCCCAGGGCGCTGTACCTATCGGAATATCACAATATCCGTCAAGTGGTTCTGTTGATGTGCTTACTAATGGCACACCCGAAGACCCAACGGACGATACGATTATTTATACGCCAAACGGCGGATTTATCGGTACTGATACGTTTGCCTATACAATCTCAGACAGCGTAAGTAATTTTAGCTCTGCCATGGTAACTATTACGGTAGGAAGTTGCCCGACATCACTGCCTGAAGCCTTCTCAGATTCTTTCGCCACCAATATCGACGAGCCGATTTTTTGCAATGTGCTCAGTAATGACGTCTTTAACCCCGGAGGGGTTGCTTACATAAGCATAAGTGTCCCGGCTGCGCATGGCACGGCAAATGTAGCAACCTACCAGACAGCCGATATGGCGGATGACCAGGTAATTTATACACCTGAATCAGGCTTTATTGGTTCAGATTCTTTCGAATATACTGTTACAGATTGCGCCGGAAATACTGCCGCAGCGACGGTTAACATCGTAATTGTCGTAGATGTCAGCAATCTCACGGCTGTCGACGATAACGCGACAACGACGGAAGACACGCCTGTCGTAATTAATGTGCTATCTAATGATTCGTTTGGCAGTGAAGGCACGGTTTTGGCACTGGTATCGAAATTACTTCACAAGCGACAAATGGCATTGCTTCCGTATTTGCAAACGATAACGCGAACGATCCGTCGGACGATACCGTTTTGTATACACCGAATGCGGGTTTTAGCGGCATCGATACTTTTACCTATACCATCACGGATGCACTTGGCAATACTGCAACGGCTACTGTGACTGTAGTAGTCGCCAGTTTTCCGAATAGTGTGCTTGTGGTCGGAGAAGACCATGGCAGCGTTTCGCAATTTGTTACAGGAAACACCGTCATCGAAAATATTCTGGCGAATGACACTTTAGATGGTGTAGCAGCTTCGCTTTCTACGGTTACGATTACGCAGCTTTCAACGACCAACCAATATTTTAATATTGATACTGCTACCGGTGCAGCGATTTTAAATCCGGGTACACCGACGCAGCATTATGTGATTGAATACCAGATTTGCGAAATTGCACATCCTGAGAATTGCGCTGTTGGAAAAGTAGCATTGCTCAACGCTGCCAATCAATCCGACAATTTTTATGCTTATGCCTCAGTTTGTGGCGATTCTTACGTTTCTGAAGATATTTTGGCCAATGATTCTTACTATGGAATGCCTGTTCATGCCAATACTTATTACAACAACAATAATAATATTATTGATAACGTATCCATCCAGTTTAATTATGATGGCGCGAACATATCCTACAATGACGGCAATACTTATATATTTGCCAATTACATCACTAACGGCATGGTGACTTATACGATATGCGATCTTGCCAACCCCCAGATTTGTGATTATGGCCAGTTTCCGCTATGGATTGCCGAAGCCTATGTGAATGCAAATGATGATAATTTTTCAGTTTATGGCGTAACGGGGGGAACTGTAGGTAATATTTTGAGTAATGATACCACTTGCGGCTATCCCGGCTTCCCCGGGAGTGCCCTGGATATCTCTTACCAGTTTGCCCGAAGGCATTATCGTTGACCCTGCGAGCGGCGATGTGAGCGTTGCGTCGGGCATCACTCCGGGAAGTTATTATTTCACCTACTATCTCAGTTACTTTTCCGGATCTGGTGATGGTGCGAATGTATTTATAACCGTTACATCTGATTCTGACCTGCAAACAAATACCGATCATTTCAATCCGATCTGTCAGGGAACTTCTGCTAATGTGCTTTTAAACGACACCATCGACGGCCAGAGCCTCTTGGAAAATGCCTCGCTGGTTACCGTAACCCAGATATCGGCGCCAAACGGAATTTCGGTCGATGCTACTGGCGCAATAACCATTGCCCCTACGGTTCAGGAAGGTATTTATTATTTGAGATATAAGGTTTGTCTTAACGATACACCCAATGAATGCAGCGTAAATTTTGCTTATCTGGCTGTTGCGAAAAACTGGATAACCGGGTTTGTTAAGTTTAACAATACAGCATGTTCCCTACTCAGTTGAACACGCCCAATCTAAAGGTAAAAAATGTTGTCGGACCGGAAACCTACATTTCACAAAATCATGAACCTTACCCTTCCGGTTACAATTCGCCGTACTTCATATTGGCGAGCTTAGGAACGAATGTTGTCAGCCTTCCGGAAATTCCTGATTATTTCACGATAACACCAAATCCTGCAGAAGTAACCTTGGTCAATACCTGCGATAATGATTTTATGGATTTTTGCATCGTTCCAAACACAGCAGTGAACGACCTGGAAATTTTGCTGATCCCTTACGGCGACTCACGCCCTGGTTTTGTGAGCGGTTATAGTCTCGTAATTTTTAATAATGGAAGCACCACCCAAACGGGAATAGCAACTTTATCATTCGATAACAGCGCGATGACATTTGTAAGCAGTAATCCTGCACCTGCTAATGCTACAAGCAATAACCTGCAATTTAATTTCACGAACCTGGAGCCTTTTCAATCAAAAATATTCAGGAATGTAAATTTTCAACTGTATACCAATCCTGTTGTCAATTCAGGCGATGTTGTAACATTTACTGCATCAATTCCGGTCGACGCAGATGCAACTCCTTCAGACAATACTGCCGTTCTGTCGCAAACAGTCGTCAATTCATTAGATCCTAATGACATAACGGTTCACGAAGGCGCCACCATTACCGAAGAACAGGCCGACGATTACCTGCATTACACAATTCGTTTCCAGAATACAGGAACAGCAAGTGCTGTCAATGTGAGGATTTTTGATGAACTCGACAGCAAGCTCGACTGGAATTCAATGGAAATTATCAGCAGCAGCCACAATTGCCGTTTGAAACAAAAAGATAACAACGCTGAATTTCTTTTCGAAAACATCTATCTCCCGCAAAGCGATGCCGATGAGCCATCAAGCCACGGTTATATTACTTACAAAATCAAGCCGTCAGCTACAGTTGCGCTTGGCGATATCATTGCGAATGCCGCTGGTATTTACTTCGATTTTAATGATCCGATTGTCACCAATACCGTAACGACAGCGCTTGTCGCGCCGTTAAAAACACCTGAATTTATTTACAGAAATATCAATGTGGCGCCGAATCCGGTTGCAGGAATGCTGACTGTTTCCGGTGTTGAGGCTATCGACAGCATTTCAGTCACATCGCTTTTGGGTCAGGAATTAAAAACTGTAAAAGGCAATAAGCTGCAGGAAAAAGTCGATTTTTCGAATTTTGCCAAGGGTACTTATATTGTAAAAGTGAAATCTGCGGGAATTGAAAAAACATTTAAGATTGTGAAGAATTAAGGGGAAATTTAATTACGAAAAAAATCCCGCTTTGAATTTCAAGGCGGGATTTTATTTTCATAAAGATTGAAATATTACAACTCCAATGCTTTCATCGGATTGTTATCCATCAGTAATTCAGCAGGATTTTCAAGGCCTTCTTTTACGGCAACCAGAAAACCAACAGATTCTCTTCCGTCAATAATCCTGTGGTCGTAAGACAAAGCGACGTACATCATCGGGTGGATTTCCACCTGACCATTTACGGCAATCGGACGCTCAATAATGTTGTGCATTCCCAAAATTCCGGATTGCGGCGGATTGATGATTGGCGTAGAAAGCATGCTTCCGAAAACGCCACCGTTAGAAATCGTAAAGGTCCCTCCGGTCATATCGTCAACGGTAATCTGACCGTCGCGTGCGCGGATGGCAAGTCTTTTGATTTCTGCTTCAACACCCCGGAAAGTCAGGTTTTCTGCGCTTCTTACGACAGGAACCATTAAACCTTTCGGCCCTGAAACAGCTACGGAAATATCGCAGAAATCATACGAAATCTTTTCATTTCCATCAATCATTGAATTCACATCCGGGAATAATTTCAGCGCTCTGGTTACAGCTTTGGTAAAGAATGACATATAACCCAATCCTAAACCGCCGTGTTTCGCCTTAAACGCATCTTTGTATTCATTACGAATCAAATTGATTGGCGTCATATTAACTTCGTTGAAAGTCGTCAGCATCGCCGTTTCGTTCTTCGCAGCTACGAGTCTTTCGGCTACTTTTCTGCGAAGCATTGATAATTTTGTGCGCTCTGAACCACGGTTGCCACCGGTTGGCGTTCCCATTGATGGTGTAGCATTAACGGCATCTTCTTTGGTGATGCGGCCCGCTTTTCCAGTTCCGGTTACATCAGTTGGCTGTATATTTTTTTCGTCTAATATTTTTTTAGCGGCAGGAGACGGTGTTCCTGATGCATATGAAGTTGGGGCCGGTGCAGCTTTTGGCGCTTCCACTTTTGCTTCAGGTTTCTTTTCTTCTACTTTTGGAGCTTCTTCTTTCGGACTTTCGGACTTTTGACTTTCGACTCCACCGGCAGGTTTTGCCGCGTCGGTATCAATAAGGCAAACGACAGCACCAACGGCAACCGCATCGCCTTCTTCCGCTTTAAGCGTAATGATTCCGCTTGCTTCGGCTGGTAACTCAAGCGTCGCTTTATCTGAATCTACTTCGGCAATTGCCTGGTCTTTTTCAACATAATCGCCGTCTTTTACAAGCCATGTTGCGATTTCGACTTCTTTGATTGATTCGCCCGGTGAAGGGACTTTCATTTCTAAAATCATCTGTATATAATTTTATTGGTGTAATGTTTAATGTAATAAATTCTCTATGGAAATGTCTTCGTCAATTTCTTCCCAATGAACGCCTTCACCTTTTCCTATGAAACGCCATTTTTTTAACTGCTCTTCGGTTGCTTTTCTCAATCTCGGAAACCATTCCAGCGGAATAGGCAATTCCCTTCCATCTTCTAAAAAAACTATCATTTTAGAATCTGCGAAAGCAATGTTACCGCGTTATTGGATTTAGTGATTACTGAAAAACTC
Organism: Flavobacterium sp. 3HN19-14; assembly: GCF_051373205.1. Taxonomy (NCBI): domain Bacteria; kingdom Pseudomonadati; phylum Bacteroidota; class Flavobacteriia; order Flavobacteriales; family Flavobacteriaceae; genus Flavobacterium; species Flavobacterium sp. 3HN19-14. Next base: position 981,167 of record NZ_JBPPZT010000001.1, on the reverse strand, counting down.
ATCCCATTTTTGTATTAAAAGTTGTTGATTTTCCTCAACTAAATTACGAATTTGTTTCAATTCTGATGCGTTAAACGCAGAAGACTTCACTAATTCGATGTTTTCTAAATTGAATTTGGCTGTTTTTTCAGCTTTCTCAATGTGAATATGTTTAGGCAATGCTCATTGCTGTAAAAGAAAAAACGAAAGCCGTCAATAACTAAAACTGTCGGCATTTAGCTAAACAAATTCTTATCAAAAACCATCGCAACCGCAGCCGCATGACGTTTTTTCGAACGGGCATAACTTCCGGCTGCCGGTGCGCTGTATGCTTTTAGTGAAGCGACTCTGAGTTTTACCAAATCAAAATTCATCAACATGTAACTGTAAGCACCCATATTTCTCGGCTCTTCCTGCGCCCAGACGAAATCGTCGGCATTCGGGTAAGAAGCGATAATTGCTTTTAATTGCTCAACCGGCAATGGAAATAATTGTTCGATTCTGACCAAAGCAACATCTTTTCTGCCATTGTTTTCACGTTCGGTATTCAAATCGTAATAGAATTTTCCGGTAACGAAAACCAGCGTTTTCACATCCGCTTTGTTCACATTCACGTCGTCAATCGTTTCCTCGAAACTTCCGGTTGCGAATTCTTCTGCAGACGAAACCACGCGCGGATCACGCAACAAACTTTTCGGAGTGAATACGATCAAAGGTTTTCTGTAAGTCGTTTTCATCTGTCTTCTCAATAAATGGAAGAAATTGGCCGGCGTCGTACAATCGGCCACGAACATATTTTCGTTGGCACATTGCTGCAAATAACGCTCCATTCTCGCTGATGAGTGTTCTGCACCCTGGCCTTCGTAACCGTGTGGCAATAGCATCACGAGTCCGTTTTGATTATTCCATTTGTCTTCGGCGGCAGAAATGTACTGGTCGATCATGATTTGTGCCCCGTTGGAGAAATCCCCAAATTGTGCTTCCCAGATCGTTAGTGTTTTCGGACTCGCCAAAGCATATCCGTAGTCGAAACCAACTACGCCGTATTCTGATAAAAGTGAATTATAGATATGGAATTTCCCTTTCGCTTCCGGCAATTGTTGTAATAAAATCACTTCTTCTTCTGAATCTTCGACTTTTACAACGGCGTGGCGGTGCGAGAAAGTACCTCTTTCAACGTCCTGTCCTGAAATCCTGACATCATAACCTTCGGTCAGGAGTGAGCCGTACGCCAGCAATTCGGCCATAGCCCAATCCAGTTTATCGGTATCGAAATACATCGTCTTCCTGTCATTGATCAGCTTTTCGATTTTGCTGATGAATTTTTTGTCGGAAGGCAATTTTGTGATGACTTCGGCGATTTTTGTCAAGCCATCTTTCGGAAAAGTTGTGTTGACTTTTTCAAGCATTTCTGCCTGATTTGCCTGTTTGAAACCTTGCCATTCATTTTGCATGAACGGCGTGATGATGGTCAGATCTTTCTTGCGCGACGCTTCAAGGTTATGCTCTAAATCGGCTTTATATTTTTCTTCGAGGCTTTTCACGAAAGTGTTGTCGATGATGCCTTCTGCGAGTAATTTCTCGGCATAAATATCTCTCGGATTTTTATGCTTCGCGATGAGTTTATATAATTTCGGCTGTGTAAAACGCGGTTCGTCACCTTCGTTGTGCCCGTATTTTCTGTAACCTAACAAGTCGATGAAAACGTCGCTTCCGAATTGCATCCTGAAATCGAGTGCGAATAACATCGCGTGAACGACTGCTTCTGTATCATCAGCGTTGACGTGCAATACCGGAGAAAGCGTCACTTTTGCAACATCTGTACAATAAGTTGATGAGCGTGCATCGAGGTAATTCGTCGTAAATCCAACCTGATTGTTGATGACGATATGAATCGTCCCACCGGTTCTGTAACCGTCAAGCTGCGCCATTTGCACAATCTCGTAAACGATTCCCTGTCCGGCCACGGCCGCATCTCCGTGAAGCGCAATCGGTAAAACTTTAGAAAAATCGTCCGGGAAATAGCGGTCTTGTTTGGCGCGTGTAATGCCTTCGATAACAGCTCCGACAGTTTCAAGGTGAGAAGGGTTCGGGGCTAAATTGATATTGATGCTTTTTCCTGATTTCGTCTGCCTGTCGGAAGTCAATCCCAGGTGATATTTCACGTCGCCATCGAATAAGGCATCGTCATCGTAATCTTTTCCGTCAAATTCGGAAAAAATATCCTGCGTTGATTTCTTGAAGATGTTCGCCAAAACGTTGAGACGACCACGATGCGCCATTCCCATTACGAATTGCTCTACGCCTTTCTCGGCTGCGGCTTCAATCAACGCGTCTAGCCCGGGGATAATAGATTCGCCGCCTTCAAGTGAGAAACGTTTTTGGCCGACATATTTGGTGTGAAGGAAGTTCTCGAAAGAAACCGCTTCGTTTAACTTTTCAAGGATGTTTTTCTTTTGTTCCGGATTGAATTTCGGGATGTTGTCGTTGTAGCCGATTTTGTCCTGAATCCACTGTATTACTTCGGGTTTACGGATGTACATATACTCTACTCCGATGGATTCGCAGTAAATTTTATCTAAGTGCCCTAAAATTTCCTGAAGCGTGCAAGGCGCAATTTTAATCGCTTTTGCCGCATCAAAAACCGTCGTTAAATCTTCTTTGGTAAGGCCGTAATTCTCGATATCGAGTGTCGGCGTATAAGTCCTTCTGTCGCGAACCGGATTGGTTTTGGTGAACAGATGCCCGCGCGTGCGATAGGCATCGATGAGTTTCAGGACGTTGAATTCCTTTTGCAGTTTTTCTGAAATCTTGCTGAAATCCTGGTTTGAAGTTGCGGCACCGGCCAATTGTGCTGCCTGATTTCCGTAACCATTCTCTTCATTATAAGTGGTCATTCCGAAGTCGAAACCCTGGAAAAAGCTTCTCCAGCTTGGTTCTACGCTATCGGGATTTTGTAAATATTGATCGTATAATTCGGCAAAAAATTCAGTGTGGGCTGCGTTTAAAAAGGAAAACCTATCCATAATATTGTTGAATGTCCTAATTTGTTAAAAATATTTTTGCAAAAGTACGACAATTACAACAATCTCGTAAATATTTTCTGCAATTATGACTTAAACTTATCATAAAATCAAGGGATTCAAAAATCAATGGCAAATTCAAAAATCAATCTCAATTGTAAAATTACAGAGGCCTAAAGTGTTCTATTTGACATTGAATTTTGAAATTGAAGTTGATTTTCAAAACTTGTTCCGAAACCACACTTTCTGCCATTCTCTTTTCAAAATCAAAAACGACACTTGGCCTGCCAATTCTGAGATATCGGAGCCGTCCAGTTTTTTGATTTCGTTTTCATTCACGTCAATGATGTAAAGCAAATTGAGGTATTCGGCAAATTTATACTGAATCAGGCGGTAAATTTTCTCATGCAATTGTACTTTCAGCTCTTCCGGATTGGTGCTCATCGGAAAGTCGACACCTTCGTTGGCCAGGTTGAAATCTTTGTTGAGCTGTTCGATGAGCTTGAGGTACAGGTTTTCGCTTTCGGCTTCGGAAAGTAGGTTGTCGGCGTTAAGTGGCGCGATGTAATTCATAGTAAGTTCAAAAAATCAATGGCAAAAATCAAGCTCAATTTCAAAATTCAACACAATTCATTTGATATTGATTTTTGAAATTGACATTGAAATTTCACACTTTTCTTCCCATCAGATTTTCCCCAAAAGACTTCAAGACAGCTTTCTTTTCATTGTCAATTCCAATTTTCTGAAGCGTCTCAAAAGCTTTAAAAGTGTAATCATGAATCGCCTGTTGTGTCTCATCAGACGCTCCGGTAGCATCAAAAATCTGTTTTACCATGTTGATTTTTTCAGTGTTGTCGTCAGGGCGGATGGAAAATAAATGCGTGAGTTGTTCTGCCTGCGTTTTATCGGCAAATTCAAAAGCCTTTAAATAAAGATACGTTTTTTTATTTTCGATGATGTCGCCGCCGACCTGTTTTCCGAAAGTAAGCGGATCCCCGAATGCATCAAGAAAATCATCCTGGAGCTGGAACGCGATGCCGAGATTCAATCCGAAATCATAAATCAACTTGCAATTCTCTTCGGAAGTTTCGGCAATAATGGCGCCCATTTTCATCGCTGCGGCTACCAAAACTGCCGTTTTATATTCAATCATTTTAAGGTATTCGGGAATCGTAACGTCGTCGCGATTTTCAAAATCAACATCCCATTGCTGGCCTTCGCAGACTTCGAGCGCGGTTTTACTGAAGACTTTCGCAAGGTCGCGGAAGACTTTCGGTTCGTATTGCTCAAAATATCTATATGCCAAAATCAGCATGGCGTCGCCTGACAGAATTCCGGTGTTGATGCTCCATTTTTCATGAACGGTTTCTTTGCCGCGGCGCAATGGTGCATCATCCATGATATCGTCGTGAACGAGTGAAAAGTTGTGAAAAACCTCAACCGCCAATGCTGCGGGAAGCGCTTTTTGGTAATCGGCATCGAAGATTTCTGCAGTCATCAGCGTTAGTGTCGGCCGCAATCTTTTTCCGCCATCCGACAAAACATAGTGGATCGGCTCGTAAAGATTTTTCGGTTCAGCAACTAAAATCTGCTCGTTAAGATAATTGGAAATCAGTTCCTGGTATCGATAAATAGACTGCATGAAAGTATTTTTCGGCTAAATTAAGTTAATTAGTCGAAAGTTTAAAGCCGAAAGGAAAAGCTATACCGCTTGATTATTACAAACTGCAGTCTTTCGACTTTTGACTTTCGCCTTTCGACTTCACCCAAATGTTAAATAAATGTAAATACTTTGGAAACTATTTTTGTATTCAAAGTTTCCAAAGTACTTTTGCAATGAAATTTTTAACATTTCGGAGATTACAACACAATGAAAGACAAAATTATAGCAAAAGCGACAGAGATGTTTTTAAAACTTGGTTTTAAGAGCATTACCATGGATGATATTGCCGGTGAAATGTGCATTTCGAAAAAAACGATTTACAAATATTTCATCAACAAAGAAGTTCTGATTGAGGAAAGCACTGAAACTTTGCATAAAACGGTTTACCAGATTATTGAAGAAATCATTAGCAAAGATTACAATGCGATAGAAGAAAATTTCGAAATCAAGAAGATGTTTAAAGGCGTATTCCAATCGGCAGAAACGTCACCGCTTTACCAATTGAAAAAGCATTATCCGGAAATTTACCAAAAAGTAATCAGCCAGGAATACGAGGAATGCAGCCGTTACATGAAGCACAATATCCAAAAGGGTATCGATCAGGGTTTGTTCAGAAAAAACATTGACATCGAAATGTACAGTCAGTTTCATTACATCCTGACTTTCAGCATTAATGAAAATACAAGGCTTGAAAAAGAAGCAGAGCGCCTTGAACTCGGCGCTATCGAATACCACATGCTGGGCCATGGGAACGCCCGAAGGCATTATAGAATTAGAGAAACAATTACTTAAAACCATCATATAATCCAACAATCAAATGAAACAGTTATTTTTAATCACATTGCTTGTCGCCGCAGTAACTGCGCGGTCTCAGGACACCAAGCAAAGCTATTCGATGAGCCTCAATGAAGCCATCAGCTATGCTTTGGAACACAATTATTCGGCAGTCAATTCGACGCGTGACATCGATATTGCAAAAGCCAAAAAATGGGAAACTACTGCTGCTGGTTTGCCACAAATTAACGGCGCTGTAGATTATACTTACAATTTTGTAATTCCGAAATCGGTTGTTCCGGCACAATTTGTAGACAGTACGGCTGCCCTGGCGAATTTGCGGCGGTTGAATTCAGTCCGAAGCAAAGCCTTGGCATCCGCGGGACTTTAAGCCAGCTCATTTTTGACGGTTCGTATTTAGTCGCTTTGAAAGCTTCTAAAACTTATCTTCAGTACTATCAGAATGCCAAAAGAAAAAACGCAGTCGAAGTGCGCGAAATGGTCATCAATGCTTATGGCAATGTTTTACTGACCGAAGAAAGCATCGCGATTCTCAAAAAAACAAAAGCGTTTTAGAAAAGACTTTATCCGACACGAACAAAACTTTTAAAAACGGTTTGATCGAAGAAGAAAATGTTGAGCAGCTTCAGATTACACTTGGAACAGTCAACATCAATCTTGCCAATTCCAGGAGATTACTCGACATCAATTACAAAATGCTGAAACTTACGCTGGGTTTAGAGATAGAATCGGATTTAAAACTTAATGACAAACTCGATGCACTTACAGTGAGCAATCTTGATGCGGCATTTTCGCAAAGCACCTTCAATGTCACAGAAAATATCGATTATCAGATGGCTGTGAATTTTACGGAACAACGCACTTTAGAGTACAAATTGCAAAGAAGCAAAGCACTTCCGACACTTTCTGCAAGCTTGAATATGGGAACGAATTCATTCGGCAAAGACTTCACTTTTTTTAACAGCACACAGAAGTATTATTACAATTCTGGTGTTGGTGTAAGTCTTAATATCCCAATCTTCAGCAGTTTCGGAAAGGCCGCCAAAACGCAACAAGCTAAAATTGCCATCGACCAGGCAAAAACCCAATTGACAGAAACCGAGCAAATGCTCAAACTGCAATATGAAAAAGCCAAAAGCGAATATGATTTCAGCATCGAGCAATTCGAAACAACAAAAAACAACCTGAATCTTGCCGAACGCATCGAAAGAAAGCAGCAGACCAAGTTTACCGAAGGTCTTTCGTCAAGTTTTGATTTCAGTGAAGCACAACGCCAACTTTACACTGCACAGCAGGATTACCTGCAATCGATGGTCAACATCATCAACAAAAAAGCCGCATTAGAAAAAATAATCAACACCAAATAATCACAATCAAATGAAGAAGATACTTTTATTATCCGCATTTTCACTGCTTTTGCTTTCGTGTTCGAAGGAAAAAAGCGTTGACGAATTAATCGCGTCGAAAGACCAAAAAGCCATGCAGGAAAAAAGAACCGCACTGCAGGCCGACATCGCAAAACTTGACGGAGCACTTGGCGCCGCCGACAACAAAAAACCGGAAGCATTGGTTTCAATCGCTGCCGTAAAAGACACGACCTTCAGCCATTATCTTGAAATTCAGGGGAATGTTGACACGAAAGACAACCTGATCATTTATCCGCAGTTCTCAGGAATCCTGACCACTTTGAACGTAAAAGCCGGTCAAAGTGTTACAAAAGGCCAGGTTTTAGGCAGAATTGACGATGGCGGATTGAGCCAGCAGGTTGCACAACTGGAAACCCAGGCGGCTTTGGCAAAAACGACTTTCGAACGCCAAAAAAGATTATGCGAACCAGAAAATTGGTTCTGAAATCCAGTATCTACAGGCACAAACCAATATGGTGAGCCAGCAGAAAGCCGTTTCACAACTGAAAGCGCAATTGGCAAAAACTGTCGTTACGGCTCCGATTTCAGGCGTAATTGATGAAGTTTTGACAGAACGTGGCGAAGTGGTTGCTCCGGGACAAGGTTTGATGAGAATCGTCAACCTTAATAATATGTACATTTCGACTTCTGTTCCTGAAACGTATATCGGAAAACTGAAAGTAGGCACAACTGTCGATGTTGAACTGGCTGCTTTAGGTAAAAATTATGTTGGAAAAGTACGCCAGGTGGGTAATAACATCAATCCGGCGAACAGGACTTTCTCCATAGAAGTCGCAGTTCCTAATCCTGACAATTTGTTGCGTCCGAATCAGGTAGCAAAACTGAAAGTAATCGATTACACCAGTAAAAATGCTGTAGTAGTTCCAACAAATGTAATCCAGGAAGACGGTGCCGGAAACAAATTTGTTTTCGTCGCTTCTCAAATCTCAGGAAAAACCGGAGTCGCTAAAAAAGCAGTTATAAAACCGGGACAATCATCAGGAAACGTAACTGAAATTTTAAGCGGATTGACGGATAAGGACATGATCGTTATTGAAGGCGCCAACGCGATTTCAGAAGGCATGAAACTGAATTTCTAAAATTATTTATGGTTAAGGTTCAGCACAAATCCTGAACCTTATACCCTAAACCCAATACCAAATAATATGAGTGAGAAAAAACAACACGAATTCAGTATCTCAAGCTGGGCGGTCGACAATCGCGTCACCGTTTACATATTCACAGTACTGATTGTCATCACGGGACTCATCGCCTACGTTACCATGCCGCGCGAGGATTTCCCTGAGGTCATCGAAAATAAAATTTACATCTCGTCGGTTTTCCCTGGAAACTCTGCCGAAGATGTTGAGAAACTGATTGTCAAGCCGCTTGAAAAGGAAATCAAGAACATTTCCGGCGTAGAAAAATCAGTTCGAGTTCCTTCCAGGATTACGGAATGATTGTCGTCGAATTTTCAGACGATGTAACGATTGAACAGGCGAAAGAGAAAACCAAAGATAAAGTCGATATCGTAAAAGCCGATACCGACTGGCCAAATCTTGACAACGGCGGAAAAGTAGAACCGAGCGTTTTCGAATTGAATATTTCGGAAGAAGTGCCGATCCTGAACATCAACCTGCAGGGAAATTACACCACACAGCAATTAAATGATTACGGAAAACTCATCGAAGACGACTTGGAGGAAATCCCGGAAGTCAAAGATGTGGTGATTTTGGGTGTCGATGATAAAGAAGTTGAAATCGCTGTCGATATCTTCAAAATGACCGCGGCACAAGTCACTTTCGACGACATTCAAAATGCCGTGAAATACGAAAACATGACGCTTTCGGGCGGAAATCTAATTTCGCAAGGCTCAAGAAATAACATCAGAATCATCGGTGAAATCAAAGACCCGAAAGAACTCGAAAATGTAATCGTGAAATCTTACGGCGGAACCGTTTACCTCAAAGACATCGCCACTGTAAGCTTTAAGGAAAAGGAAAAAACGACTTACGCCCGTGAAAGCGGCAAGGAAGTCGTGATGCTGAACGTAAAAAAACGTTCCAATACGAACATGATTTCGGCAATTGAACAGGTGAAGGAAAAACTCGAAAAAGCAAAACTGGCGTACCTTCCTGCCGATTTACAGATGAAACTGACCAACGACCAATCGTCGCGCGTCGAGCACCAGGTGGATGAATTATCAAACCACATCATCTTCGGGATTATCCTCGTAATGATCGTATTGATGTTTACGATGGGATTGCGAAATTCACTTTTCGTGGGCGCTGCGATTCCATTATCGATGATGATTGCATTTACAATTCTTTCAGCGTCGGGACTTACCTTAAATACAATGGTGCTTTTCGGACTTGTAATGGGTCTTGGGATGCTCGTCGATGACGGAATCGTGGTCGTCGATAACGTGTTTGCCAACATGAAAAAAGGCATAGACCGATACCACGCCTCGAAAATCGGTATTGGTGAAATCGCCTGGCCGGTAATTTCGTCGACAGCGACAACTTTGATGGCGTTCCTTCCGTTCCTGCTTTGGCCGGGAACAATGGGTAAATTCATGCGTTATTTCCCAATTACACTTACCGTAACCCTGACCGGTTCGTTATTTGTGGCGATGATTATCAACGCGGCGATGACGGGCGGTTCGATGGATATCGAAGACAAAAATGTGACCAAAAGATCAGCGAAACGCTATTCGATTATTTTTACGATAATTGCCGTGATTTTTGTAATTCTCGGAAACGTTTACGATTCAAAACTCATGCGCGCCATCGGGCATTTGGCCATCATTTCATTTGTATTTATGTGGGCTTACCGATTCAGAATATTCAAATGGACACAGGATTTCCAACACGGTTTCTTCCCGAGAATGGAACAACGTTACATGCGCTTCCTTTCAAGAATCCTTACCGGAAGAAATGCGTGGTTTGCATTGGTGGGCATTATCGGAATGTTGATATTCTCGTTTGTATTGCTCGGAATCTTCCCGAGAAAAGTCTGGTTCTTCCCGGATAATATCCCAACCAGGTAATCACTTACATCGAATATCCGCAAGGAACCGATATCAGCAAAACCAATAATGCGACTTCATTCGTTGAAAAACAAGTGATTGACATCATGAAAAAATATGTCGATCCGAAAACCAACGAAAATTTCATTGCCGAAAGTGTCGTTTCACAAGTTGGTGTAGGCGCTGGTAATCCTAACGTTGACGCTGGTTCTCAGGCCGAAACGCCATACAAAGGAAAAGTCACGGTGAACTTCCGTGAATTCAAATTCAGGCGCGGTATCAATACGGCCGACATTCTGGAAGAAATCCGCGGTAAAGTAAAAGGAATTCCGGGCGCGCTCGTAACCGTTGAAAAAGACGCAGCCGGGCCACCTTCAGGTTATCCGATTTCGGTACAGCTTACCGGTCTGGATTATGAGGCGATGTTAAAAGAAGCCGATAAAATGATTGCGTTTATCAATTCGAAAAACATTCCAGGAATCGAGCGTTTGCAAGTTGACGTGAATAAGGAAAGTCCGGAATTGGAAGTAAAAGTAGACCGCGTTAACGCCGGAAGTTTAGGCGTTTCGACAGGGCAACTCGGATTTAATCTGCGCCGTTCGGTTTACGGACAGGAAATTTCGACTTATAAAGAAGGCGACGACGATTACAACATCGTAGTGCGCATGCAGGACGACCAGCGCAAGAACGAAAGCGTGTTATTCAACCAATCACTTACTTTCCGCAACCAGAATAACGGGCAAATTGTGCAGGTGCCAATTTCGGTGTTTCGACAACACAAAAAACCGAGACCTATAACATGATCAAACGTAAAAACCAAAAACGCGTCATGACGGTTTACTCGAATGTGATTACCGGGTTCAACGCAGATGAAATCTCGAAACGCATCGCTACCGAACTTACGAGTTATAGAATGCCGAAAGACATTTCCTACTCATTTTCGGGTGAACAGGAAGAACAAGGAAAAAACCGAAAGTTTCCTGATGTATGCTTTGTTCCTTGCGCTTGCGGGCATCATGATCATCATCGTATTGCAATTCAACTCGGTTTCGAAAACGCTGGTGATTTTGTTCACGGTACTTTTAAGTTTCAGTGGTGTATTTTACGGATATGTCATTGCCGGAATGGATTTCGTTGTCCTCATGACGATGATGGGAATCATTTCGCTCGCGGGAATTGTAGTGAAGAACGGTATCGTATTGATGGACTTCTTCGTACTCCTACTCGATGAAAAAGTACATGAAAAAGGTGTAAAAACGCACGATGATCTAACTTTAGACGAAATCAAAGACGTCATCATCGAATCAGGAAAATCGCGTTTGCGCCCCGTATTGCTGACGGCATTGACAGCGGTTCTCGGATTGATTCCGCTTGCTATCGGTTTGAACTTCGACTTCTTCTCATTGATAACCGATTTGAATCCGCACGTATTTATCGGTGGTGACAACGTAATTTTCTGGGGACCTTTGGCATGGACAATCATCTTCGGATTGACTTATGCAACCGTATTGACGCTTGTCATGGTTCCGGTGATGTTCTTCCTTGTGAAACGCACCAAACACTGGCTTCGTGACAGAAGGAATGCAAGAGCGGAAGCTGAAATCGCTGAATAAATAATTAAATCTGGATATTTAAGCCGTTTCGTCATTTGGTTGACGGGACGGCTTTTTTTATATTGCAGAAAATTTCATTCGTATGAAAAAAAGCTTACTACTTTTAATTTTTTTAAGCATCATTTCGTGTCAGAACGACAAGGAATACCATACCGTCGTTACACAAAACCGGTTTTCGCTTGAAATTCCGTCAGATATGGTACGTGCTGAACACCTCAATGATTCGGCGTCATTGCAATATCAGAATGGTCGCAAAGAAATTTATGTTATTGTGATGGACAAAACGAAGAAAGAATTTAAAAAGGCGGCCACAAATCTAAATGTCAATGCTGACCTTGACGGTTTTATGAAAACGATGCGCGTAAATATTGAGAGCGCTGTTTCCTATCCTGACTTTTCTGCTGTTGAAAATGCAAAAATCAATGGCTTTAAAGCGCGGCAATTTTCTGTTTCGGGACAGGTGGATAATTTTAGCCTTTATTACAAATTTGCTTTTGTTGAAGGCAAGAATCATTACTACGAAATCGTGGTTTGGACTGAAAAAAGCAGAAAACAGGAAGCAAATGATAAGATGCAGCGTATCATTGATTCATTTAAAGAACTCAGGAAACGCGGGTGATTTATCTGTTGGCCCAAAGGCACGAAGTCACCAAGACACCAAGAAAATTTAAGCCCTGAAACTTAATAATCTTAATGGTTTAAAATAAGAAAGCTCCCGGATTGGGAGCTTTTTATTAAAAATCTAAAAAATTCTAATTCCTGTTTACAATGGCATCTTCTTTCCATGTTTTTACAGCAGCGACGCGGCTGTCAGAATAATCAACTTCGCTTAATTTAGCGTTGTTCCAGAAAAACCATTTGCCGGTTTTCATACCGTTGTTATATTCGCCGATAGCGGTTTTGTTGCCGTTTTGGTCGTAAGAGGTTCCATTGTCCGTGCACTTTGCCGTCTTTGTAGAAACCTTCCTGACTTACTTTACCATTTTCGTAGTAATAAGTCGACTTTACAAGATTACCAACAACTTCGTGTTTTGGCGCTATATTTTGGGCAGAAATGACTCCTGAAATTAGAACAGCTGCAATGAATAGGTACTTTTTCATGGTGCGGGGTGTTAATGATTAATAATTATATAACAAATGTATATAAATATTTACACTAAACAAACTTTCGCTTAACAATTTGGTAACATTGAATGAAAACTTAACATTGGAAGTTTTTTGAAAAGAAAAAAGCCACTGATTTCTCAATGGCTTTAACTGCAATGTTTTACGGTTTTATTTCAGTAAGCTATCAAATAAAGTTTGTAATGATGGGTCTGAAGGTCTTGCTGCATCTGCGTTTACTATTGTTCCTTTAGGGTCAATAAGGATAAATCTCGGAATTGAATTGATGCCATAAGCTGTTACAAAACTTGACATCCAGTTATTATCAGCGATAAGCTGAATACCGCCTAAAGATTTGTCAGTTATCATTTTTCTCCATTTTTCGTAATCTTTTTTCTCATCTACGGAAAGGCTTACGAATTCAATATTCTTTCCTTTGTATTTTTCCTCCACTGCCTGAAGATGCGGGATTTCGGCACGACATTGCCCGCGCCAGGTAGCCCATACATCGATATAAACATATTTACCGCGCAAATCTTCGAGTTTGGTTTTTCCGCCTTTAAAGTTTTCAAAATCAAAAGAAGGCGAAGCGCTGCCGTTCATTTTTTGCTTTTGCTTGTCGGCTTCTGCTTGTGCTGCAATGGCTTCTGCCTCTTCTTTCATTGATTGCTGGATAGCGGCTTTGAAATCAGGATCAAGGCCTTTTGCGTTGAGCTTTTCAACAACTTTTGCGTTGTGTGCAGCAACCGCTTTATTGAAATCGTCCTGCTTTTGATATTCACCATTCCATTCTGGAATTCTTCTTCCATCAATGTTTTTTGCGCAAGGAAATTATTTTCCTGTTCTCCTTTACCTTTATATACGATTGATTCGTCGAATTGCCTGGCATCCATGGTAAGGGTGAGGTCGTAGCCCGGTTTCAGGTAAAGCGATGTGAACTCGGTGCCGTCGGTCATTTCGTAGAGTCCGGCCGGAGCAGCGAAAGTCGCGGTGAAGACATTATCTTTATTGATGGCGATTTCCTGTTTGAATTTCTTCGGCCCGGAAATGGTTAATTTATCGCCGTTGCGGTTGGCAATTTTTGCCGCGAATTTCACATCCTGTGCGGAAACGCCGCAAAAAACAAGGAGTAAGAGCAAGCTTAGTTTTTTCATTGTTTTGATTTTTAGTTATTGTAAATGTAAAATTATAAACGATACCATTGTTTAATTTGAAGTAAATATTTGTCTATTGCCATGGTTTCTGAAACAGAAAGCTTTGCGTCTTTGCGTGGTAGTCGCTCGCAAAGACGCTAAGACGCAAAGCCATGTGTTTTTCAATATTTAAAAATAAATGTTGTCGGACTACTTCTTCCGCGTTAGCGATGGAGGCGGTATCCTTTTTGCCTCGTTTTTTAACGAGACGAAAAGATTGAGCCGAGAGCGCGACCCGCAGGGAAACGCCCAATTGAATAAAACATCATTTATATTTCGGTGAAAATTGACAATTATGATTAAATTTGCAGCTTAAATTTTTGATATGTACAGAAGTCACAATTGCGGCGAGCTCAACGCCTCGCACATCAATTCGGAAGTAACCCTGGCCGGCTGGGCTCAGAAATCACGCGATAAAGGTTTTATGAACTGGGTCGATCTGCGCGACCGCTATGGCATCACGCAGTTGGTTTTTGACGAAAGCCGCACCGATAAAGCCGTTTTTGAACTGGCGAAAACCCTCGGGCGCGAATTTGTGATCCAGGCGAAAGGCACCGTAATTGAGCGTGAAGCCAAGAATAAGAACATCTCTACAGGCGACATTGAGATTCTGGTGACGGAACTGACGATTCTGAACGCTGCGCTGACGCCTCCGTTTACGATTGAAGATGAGACTGACGGCGGAGAAGACATCAGGATGAAATACCGTTATCTCGATATCAGGAGAAATCCCGTAAAAAATTCACTTTTGTTCCGTCATAAAGTAGCGATGGAAGTGAGGAAATACCTTTCTGATCAGGATTTTTGTGAAATAGAAACGCCGGTTCTGATCAAATCTACTCCGGAAGGCGCGCGCGATTTTGTCGTGCCAAGCCGTATGAATCCCGGACAGTTTTATGCGTTGCCGCAATCACCTCAGACCTTCAAGCAATTGCTGATGGTGGGCGGAATGGATAAATATTTCCAGATTGTGAAATGTTTCCGAGATGAGGATTTGAGGGCTGACCGTCAACCGGAATTTACGCAAATCGATTGCGAAATGGCATTTGTGGAGCAGGAAGATATCCTGAATGTTTTTGAAGGACTGACGCGTCATTTGCTGAAAGAAATTAAAGGCATTGAAGTCGATAAATTCCCAAGAATGACTTACGACCATGCGATGAAAACGTATGGCAATGACAAACCGGACATTCGTTTCGGGATGGAATTTGGCGAACTGAACGCTGTGGCGCAACATAAAGATTTCGGTGTATTCAACTCAGCAGAATTGATTGTTGCGATTGCAGCCCCGAAATGCGGCGACTATACGCGTAAGGAAATCGATGCGTTGATTGACTGGGTAAAACGCCGCAAAGTCGGCGCCAGCGGCATGGTATACGTGAAATGCAATGAAGACGGGACTTATAAATCGTCTGTAGATAAATTTTACGATCAGGAAGATTTGAAAAAATGGGCTGATGCTACAGGCGCAAAAGCCGGCGATATGATTTTTGTACTTTCGGTTCGGAACACAAGACGAGAACGCAATTGAGTGCGCTTCGTATGGAACTCGCCACAAGATTAGGCTTGAGAAATCCTGCGGAATTCGCACCGCTTTGGGTGGTTGATTTCCCGTTATTGGAACTCGATGAAGAATCAGGAAGATGGCACGCAATGCACCACCCGTTTACTTCGCCGAAGCCGGAAGATATGGCTTTATTGGCGAGTGATCCGGGAAAAGTGCGCGCGAATGCTTATGATATGGTTTTGAATGGTAATGAAATCGGCGGCGGTTCGATTCGTATACACGATAAGGAAACACAGCAGCTGATGTTTAAATATTTAGGTTTTTCGGAAGAAGAAGCGAGAAACCAATTTGGATTTTTGATGGATGCATTCCAGTTTGGCGCGCCTCCGCATGGCGGATTGGCATTTGGTCTTGACCGCCTCGTAGCGATTTTGGGCGGACAGGAAACGATTCGTGATTTTATTGCTTTCCCGAAAATAATTCGGGCCGTGATGTGATGATTGATGCGCCTTCGGTGATTGATGAGAAGCAATTGGAGGAGTTGAGTATTAAATTGAGATAAAACATTTATTTTTAGATATCGGATCCCCGAATGTATTTGCGTTCGGGGATTTTTTGTTCAACTACACATCCCCAACATTCCGTCATTTGAAGTTTTGAAAATTATTATGTTAGCTTTGTTTATGGATTTGAAAACAGCACCCTTGATTTCCGTGGAAGCGTTACTAAAAAAACGCCACGATGAAAACTTGATCATAATAAATGCCGGCAATGGGAAAAGCGCTCGCGAAAACTACGTCAAAAAACATCTCGACAAAGCCCTGTTTGTTGATTTAAATACACAATTGGCCGATATAAAAGAAGATGCAGCAAACGGTGGCCGTCATCCTTTACCGAAAATCCCGGAATTTGCGCAGACTTTAGGAAATCTTGGCATTTCGAAAAACAGCCACATCGTAATCTATGATGATAAAAACGGCGCCAATGCCGCTGCAAGATTTTGGTGGATGCTGAGGGCAATCGGGCACGAAAATGTTCAGGTGCTTGATGGCGGATTGCAACAGGCAGAGCAAATCGGGTTTCCAATGAACGATAAGATTGAAACTCCGATTGCTACCAAATTCTATCCATTTGACAGCTGGAAATTACCGACTGCAGACATCAACGAAGTTGAAGAAAATTCTCTCAGTGAAAATTATGTCGTGGTTGATGTAAGGGAAAACAGCCGTTACCGTGGCATAAACGAACCAATAGATTTGACTGCCGGGCATATTCCGGGCGCTGTCAATATCCCTTTTTCGACAAATCTGGATGGCGTCGGAAAATTTTTACATCCTGATATATTAAGGTCAAAATATGAAACGGCCATTTCCAATCACAATCCTGAAAACATCATCGTACACTGCGGCTCTGGTGTAACAGCCTGCCACACTATTTTAGCAATGGATTATGCGGGATTATCCATTCCGAAACTATATGTAGGTTCGTGGAGTGAATGGTCAAGGAATAATAAAACCATTGCGACGGAAATTTAAAGGATTTTAAACTTCAAAAGTTGATGTTTCCCGTGTATCCTTCATCAATCCGTAAACAATTAACGACACAAAAATGCATGCGGTCACATACCAGTAAAACCAGTTTTCATGACCGGCTTCTTTGAACCAAAGCGCAATATATTCTGCTGTGCCTCCGAAAATGGCAACGGTAATCGAATACGGAAATCCAACACCCAGTGCGCGGATTGCCGTCGGGAATAATTCTGCTTTCACAACTGCATTGATGGATGTGTAGCCGCTTACAATCAGCAATGCCACCATGATCAATCCGAACGCTTCCCATTTTCCCGATGCGCTGGAAACGGCGGTTAGTAGTGGATAAGTGCCGACAGTTCCCAAAATCCCGAATGCCATTAATAGTGGTTTTCTTCCGATTTTATCAGACAACAATCCGAAAAGCGGCTGAACGCATGCAAAAATCAATAATGATAAAAACGTAATTAATGTCGATTCGTCTTTAGTTAATTTCACAGTATTGACAAGGAATTTCTGCATATAAGTGCTGTAAGTATAAAATGCCAACGTCCCGCCCATTGTGAGTCCGACGACAGTTGCCAACGCTTTCGGATGCCGAAATAATTCTTTTAAAGAACCGCTTTTCTTTTTGCAACTCCGTTATATTCTGCTTTTTTAAAATCTGCCGTTTCATCCATGTGACTCCTTAAATACAAGGCCACAATCGACAATGCCGCACCGATAAAAAACGGAACCCGCCAACCCCATTGATGCATTTGTTCATCAGTCAGGAATAATTTTTGCATGGCCAATTGTATTCCCAACGCAATGAGCTGTCCTCCGATAAGCGTGACATATTGAAAACTCGAGAAGAATCCGCGGCGTTTGTCAGTTGCCATTTCGCTCAGATAAGTTGCCGATGTGCCGTATTCGCCGCCAACGCTTAATCCCTGGAGCAATCGCGCAACCAATAATAAAACCGGGGCCAGGACACCAATGGAATTGTAGGACGGCGTCAGCGCAATCAATAATGAACCTAATGACATCAACAGGACAGACAACGTCATCGAGAATTTTCTTCCGGAACGATCGGCCAAACTTCCGAAAAGCCAACCACCAATTGGGCGCATCAGAAAACCTACAGCGAAGATTCCGGCGGTGTTGAGCAATTGCGCAGTGCTGTTGCTTTTCGGAAAACACAGGAGCAAAATAAATCGAAAACGCCGAATAAGCATACCAATCGTACCATTCGACGAGATTCCCGATGGAGCCACTTGTGATGGCTTTTAAACGACGTTGGAGTGATAATTGTTCGGGAGTGATGCGTTCAGGCATATTGCTTTTTGATTTCGGTTGAAAGGCAGGCTTTCAAAGATAATTTTTTATTTAATCGGTTCTTCCCGATTTTTCGACAACAAATTTTACAAACATTATAAATAAAGGCGTCTTCAAAAACCGTAACTTTATAAAAATGGCTTTTTATGAACAGAAATACGGGACTTCGACGGTTTATCATATTCGGATTGCTTGTAATCGCGTCATTCGTGGCTGCCAATTTATATTTTGATTTTCGGGAAACTTCAAAAACAAAAATCGAAAAACAGAAAATCGAAACACCAAAAACTCCGGTTTCCGTAAAAACGCAGCTAAACGACAGCATCGTCGCCTACGGAATGCAATTTTTAGGAACACCTTACACAGCCGGCGGTTGTTCACAAGATGGTTTCGATTGCTCCGGATTCGTCTATTATGTTTTCAAACATTTTAAGATTGAAGTGCCTAGAAGCTCTGCCGCTTTCGAGCATTTCGGGAAAGAAATCCCGATTGAAGAAGTTCAAAAAGGAGACATATTGTTGTTTTTAAGTCCGACGCAAAACGTCATCGGGCATATCGGAATCGTCTCAAAAGCCAACGGCACCTCAAGCGATTTTATTCATTCTTCATCAGGTAACGAGATGAAAGTCATGATTTCAAGCCTTATAAACGAAGGCTACAAACGCCGATTTGTAAAAGCCCTGCGCGTTATCGAATGATTTTAATTGAATCAGGCAACAACGAAATCGTTTGATTAATTCACATTATCGGCAAGAAATACAAGCATTTATCCATTTTCGAAACAGGAAATTCCGAATGAACTACTTGTAAATCAATAAATTTTATAAAAAAATTAACATAATTTGCGCATCGTATTATTTTAAAGTTTACATTTGCCCATTATAAATTTATTATTTCATTTACAATGCGTACAGGTACAGTTAAATTTTTCAATGAGTCTAAAGGTTACGGATTCATTACAGACGAAGAAACAGGAAAAGACATTTTCGTTCATGCTTCAGGAATCAGAGCGGAAGAGCTTCGCGAAGGTGACAGAGTATCATACGAAGAAGAAGAAGGAAGAAAAGGTAAAGTAGCTGCACAAGTTGCAGTTCTTGAAGACTAATATATAAGCATTTATTTTTAGTTACCTCAAAGGTTTCAAGACGTTCCGGTTTCCGGGGCGTTTTTTTTGTTTTTAACGCAAGTTTTTTTACCGCAAAGGACACAAAGGTTTACGCAAAGGTCGCTAAGCTTTATGTAAAGATTTTTGCGTTTGGCTTTGCGTTACTTTGCGTAGATCTTAGCGAACTTTGCGGTTAATTTTTTATCCAGGATTTTTAAAAACGGCTATTCGCAACTTTACGGTTAAAAATCTAAATTTGCCAAATGAAATTCCCTGAAAACCTCAAAGCAAAAATCGACGCACGAAAGCAAACCAATGCCTTTCGGCAATTGCCTTCAGAAAAAAATCTTATCGATTTTGCTTCCAATGATTACATCGGTTTTTCAAAATCAGAAAGTATTTTCACCCAAACCCATCAATATTTAATTGAAAACGGCATTCTTCAAAATGGCGCTACCGGTTCAAGACTAATTTCAGGAAATCACAACCTGTACGAAATCGCCGAAAATTATATTGCCAGTTTCCATCAGTCGGAAAGTGCGCTGATTTTTAATTCCGGTTACGATGCGAATGTTGGCTTTTTCAGCGCAGTCCCACAAAAAGAAGATATCATTTTATATGATGAATTGTGCCATGCTTCGATTCGTGACGGCATCCGGCTTTCGACCGCAAAATCCTATAAATTCGGGCATAATGATTTTGAGGATCTGGAAAGGCTGATCAATTTCAATGACAATTTCAAAAAATCAGTTTACATAGTTACAGAAAGCGTCTTTTCAATGGATGGCGACACGCCTGACTCCGAAACGTTAATTGCGGTTTCAGAAAAATACAACTGTTATCTGGTTATTGATGAAGCGCACGCGCTGGGTGTTTTCGGCAATCCCGGAACGGCAAAAGGCGAAGGATTAATCCAGGAATATGGTTTGCAGGATAAAGTCTTCGCCCGCATCATGACTTTCGGAAAAGGATTGGGTTGCCACGGCGCGGCAATTTTGGGTTCGTCGGAACTCAGAAATTATCTGGTGAATTTCGCGCGCAGTTTCATCTACACAACCGGACTTTCCCCACATTCAGTCGCCACTATCCTGACGGCTTATCAGCACCTCGAAAAAGACAAAAACGCAATTCAAAAACTTCGCGAAAATATCGTTCATTTTAACCGCCAGAAAAACCTGCTGAGCCTGAAGCCAATTTTCGTCAGAAGCAAATCGGCGATACAATGCGCCATTATTCCCGGCAATGAAAAGGTAAAATCCATTGCAACACAATTGCAGCAAAACGGTTTTGATGTAAAAGCCATATTGTCACCAACAGTTCCCGAAGGGCAGGAACGACTGCGTATTTGTTTGCATTCGTACAATTCTGAAGCAGAAATCTCGAAAGTGTTGGAGTTGTTGCGTAACTTTGCATAATGGGAAATGACGTTTTCAAAAAAGTAGCCACTTTTCAATATTCTTCCGAAGCTTTTATCGTAAAAGGAAAACTCGAAACTGCGGGCATCGACGTTTTTATGTTCGACAATCACACTATCGATACCGACCCGATGATCAGCAATGCCATTGGCGGCGTAAAATTATTGGTAAAAACAGCAGATTACGAAAAAGCAGTGGCCGAACTCGGCGACATCAGCCGTTATTCAATCGATGACGACGGAAAACTCATGATTTGCCCGAACTGTGGCAGCGATAAAATCGATTTGCTTTCTACTATAAAAGACGTGAAATCTTTCTTGTCATTTGTCTTTTCGGCAATAATCACAGTCGCTTTGCCATTTTACACCAAGTACAAATACAAATGCGATAATTGCGGATTTGAATTTTCAGAAAAATGAAACTATTTATCACAGGAATATCTACTGATGTGGGCAAAACCATCGCATCAGCAATTATAACAGAAGCACTTCAAGCCGATTACTGGAAACCCATACAGGCCGGGATTTAGACAATTCCGACAGCCATAAACTCCAATCGCTTGTATCGAACAGAAAAACGGTGATTCATCCGAATAGCTATGCGCTGCATACGCCTGCAAGTCCGCATTTGGCGGCAAGTATTGATGGTATTACAATCGATTTGAAAAAAATCACAGCACCAAAAACTGACAATCATCTCGTTATTGAAGGCGCAGGCGGGATTTTGTTCCGTTGAATGACAACGAAACTGTTGCCGATTTGATTTTGCCCGATTACAAAGTGATTGTCGTTTCACGTCATTATCTTGGCAGCATCAACCACACTTTATTGACGATTGAAGCGCTTCAAAACCGAAAAATCAATATCGCAGGAATTATTTTCAGTGGTGATGAAAACCAAGCTACCGAAAGTATAATCTTAAACAAAACCGGAATTAATTTTATTGGGAGAATTGAAAATGAACCCTACTTCGACCAAAACGTCATCCGTGAATATGCCGATTTATTCCGCGAAAAATTACAGCAGTTGTAATGGAAAATACCAATGAAAATCTCGTCGAAAAAGACCAAAAATACCTTTGGCACCCGTATACACAACACAAGACAGCGGCGCTTCCAATTGCCATAACCAAAGGCAAAGGCGCATTACTCTGGGATGAAAACGGAAAAGAATATATCGATGCGATTGCGTCGTGGTGGGTGAATCCTTTCGGGCATTCAAACAAATTTATTGCCGATGCGATTTACAGGCAACTTATCACATTAGAACACGTCCTATTTGGGGATTTACGCACGAACCTGCGGTTTTAGTAGCCGAAAAATTGATGAAAATCCTGCCGGAAAACCAGCAGAAGATATTTTTTTCAGACAATGGTTCGACGGCTGTTGAAGTGGCCATAAAAGTGGCTCTGCAATATTTCTTCAACAAAAGCGAAAAACGTACAACAATCATCGCTTTTGAAAACGCTTTTCACGGCGATACTTTTGCGGCGATGGCGGCGAGCGGAATTTCATTTTATACTCAGGCTTTTGAAGGTATGTTCATTGATGTTGTACGGATTCCTGTTCCGGTTGAAGGCCGTGAGAATGAAAGTTTTGACGCTTTACGCAAAGTCATAAAAAATCACAATTGCGCCGGATTTATTTTCGAACCATTGGTACAGGGCGCTGCCGGAATGGTGATGTATGCTCCTGAAAATCTTGATGCACTCATTTCAATCTGCAGGGAAAATGACATTATTGCAATTGCCGATGAAGTCATGACAGGATTCGGGAAAACCGGAAAAAATTTCGCCTGCGATTACCTGCAACAACAACCTGACATAATGTGTCTTTCGAAAGCACTGACCGGCGGAACGATTCCGATGGCAATTACCACTTTTACACAGGAATTATTCGACGGATTTTACAGCGACGATATTAATAAAGCACTTTTCCACGGGCATACTTTTACGGCAAACCCTACTGGTTGTGCAGCGGCTTTGGCGAGTTTTGAATTGCTTGAAACTGATGCAATGCAGGAAAATCTCATTCGGGTCAATCAATCGCATCTGGTATTTCAGGAGCATATTAAAAAGCATCCAAAAGTTACAACTACAAGAGTGCTTGGCGTGATTTTCGCTTTGGAAATAAGGATTGAAAGCGAAGAAAGTTATTATGGCAGCATGCGTACAAAACTTTATAATTTCTTCATTGAAAAAGGCGTGATCCTGCGGCCGGTCGGGAATATTGTTTATATTCTTCCTCCTTATATTATTACGGATGAGCAGTTGCAAAAAGTATATGCGATTGTTGAAGAAGCTTTGGAAATAGTTTAATTTTGTATTTCCCGCAAAGGCGCAAAGTTTACGCGAAGTTCGCTAAGCTTTATTTTTTCTTTGCGTAGAACTTAGCGCATTTTGCGTTAAAAAAATTTACAGTGTCAGAAAAAATTGCCATAACCGCCATCGCCTCAGTTTCCCCATTGGGAAACACTCCTGAAACTATCTGGGAAAATTACCTTTCCCAACAACACTGCTTTACTGAAAAAGATTTCGGTAATCAAAAATTTCTCGCCGCTGGATTGGATTCAGCTTCAAAAGAATTGGTTTCAGAATTGAAAAAATCCGATCAGAAATACAAATCACTTGATGATTCGGTTTTGTTTGCCATTGCCGCCTCGCGTGAAGCGGTAAAAAAAGCAGGCTGGAAAAGCGATAGCTCTTTTGGCATCAACATTGGTTCTTCTCGTGGCGCGACCAAATTGTTTGAAAAGCATTATGACAGTTTTTTGGCTTCCGGGAAAGCGCCGACACTCGCCTCGCCTACCACTACTTTGGGTAATATTTCGTCGTGGGTTGCGCATGATTTGCAAAGTAGCGGGCCTGAAATTTCGCATTCCATAACATGTTCAACGGCATTGCATGCATTGTTGAACGGTGTTGCCTGGCTGCGTGCCGGAATGGCAGACAAGTTTCTGGTTGGAGGAAGTGAAGCGCCGCTCACGCATTTTACGATTGCACAAATGCAGGCGATGAAAATTTATGCTAAAGAAAATACTGTCTATCCAAATCTTGCGATGGATTTGGAGAAAACCAAAAATACGATGATTCTGGGAGAAGGCGCATCTGTATGCTGCCTTGAAATTGGCGAAAAAGAAAACGCTTTAGCTTATATTGAAGCTATCGGTTATGCAACAGAAATCCTTCGAGCACAACACGTCGATTTCAGCCGAAGCCGATTGCTTTAAAAAATCGATGCAGATGGCTTTGCAGGATTTTCCTTTAGCACAAGTTGATGTTATTGTCATGCATGCGCCGGGGACAATTAAAGGCGACTTATCTGAACATAAGGCCATCCAAAATGTCTTCGGTCAAAATCTTCCGTCACTGACTACAAACAAATGGAAAATCGGCCACACTTTTGGCGCTTCGGGAATGCTGGGCATTGAAATGGCGCTGCTTATGATGCAACATGATGTTTTTATCGGAGTGCCTTTCACGAAAGTGCAAAACCAAAAAAAAGCAATCAGAAATGTATTGGTAAATGCCGTTGGTTTTGGTGGAAATGCGGTGAGCATCTTACTTAAAAAAGCATAAAAAACCCGCCAAAAAGACGGGTTCTTCACTATTATAATTGTGTAAGAGAATTAATTCATAATCACTTTCTTAACCATTTCGAGGTTATTCGAGGTTTTGACTTTTACAATTACTACCTGATTGTTGACAGATAAATTGTCTGTGGTAAAATCGGTTTTTTCGATGTTGTTTTTCCCGAAAATCATTCTTCCCAACAAATCATAAACCATTACAGAAGCGATGCTTTCTTTGTTTGATTTGATCTGGATCTGGTTACCATTTCTGATAACGCCAATGTCGTTTTTATCTAAGACCGGAATGTCAGTTCCCAAAGTATTGATGAAGCGCAATTCAAAACGGTCGTCAAAAGTGCCGGTAGCAGTTGTAAAAGTGTACCCGCCTTCTTTGAGATTCGTCATCACATCATTGGATTTGTCTAAAAGGTAAACGTCTTGTTCTCCAAAAAAACCGTCGAGGTTTTCGATGCCGATTGTAAAACTGCCTTCGATACTGCTGCTGTAACCAATCGGGATGATTTCATTTTTGTCGAAATTAATGTCCCTTCCCTGGGTTGACAATTTGTTTTCTCCAAGAATTGAATAGATGGTAATGTAATTGCCACCATCAAACATTGTTCCGTCATAACCATAATCGATATCGTTCGTAGCGCCTGTGACATATCCTAACAAAGTTTCATAATAAGCGCCGTCAGTATTGGAAAGGCTCAGCCAAAGGCGGTTTTTCTGGATTTGGCCTTCAGATTGCTGATCGTCGCTTGAAGTTTGCTGCGGGTTGGCGCTTCTGAAGAATTGTCCATTGTTTGATGCCGTTTTCACACGCATTGCGTTATTAAAGACCAAAGCTTTTGTTCCGTTAGAAAGTGTCGATTTTAATTCGACAAAAAAGCCCTGACCTGATGCTATTTTTCCGCTAGGCACGACACCTCCTGATGCTGCTGCAACTCCTTTCGTCGGACCTGTAAGATTGTAAGTAGCATAATCATTAGCTGTGTAAGCATAAGCTCCTGAACCTGGATTTGGTGTGTTGGCCGCAATGGCAGTATTATGTGTCCAGAAGTAAAGCGTTCCGGTTAAGAACGAAGCGTTAGTTGTATTGCTTAAGAAAGAATCGGCGTCAATTGCAGACGGATACGGATTACCAATCAGGTTGCCCGTACCTACAGCGCTTTTAATCACATCAACAGAGATGGTTCCTGTATTTGGCAAGCCCGTAAAAGTTGCGGTATACGAAGCTGTCGGATTGAAATTCAGGTTTTCGGGTGCTCTTGAAATATATCCTTTTCCTTTAGTCATTACCGTAGCAGAAGTTTCAGCCGAATAATCATTAACTGAAGTATTGAATGAATAAAACACTGAATTTCCACCATTGGCGAGCGCACCCAGTTTTTCGCCGATGACAGGTGAACACCAATAAGTGTAATCAAATTGTTTCAAAGCAGCCGTTGTTCGGCTTATTGTCAATACATTCCCTGTGAAGGTTCCCGCATCATCATTCTGCACAAGGCTTCCGCCACTTTCGATATTAATGGCTCCTGAGTTGACAACATTATTGACTACTTCGACTACATTTCCTGTCTTAATAGTTACAGTATAATTTTGATTTACAGTAAGCTCGCAAGCTACAAAACTGCCATTTGTGCTCGTATTATAATTTCCGTTGATTGCTGCCTTAATGGTAGATGTCGGTTCGGAAGCGTTGCTCCATGCTGAACCATTCCATGTTGCCGTACCACCGCTGCATTTAGAATATTCGTCGGCACCTACGGTTGATGGCGTGCTGCGCGTATCAGCGTCGATATCGGTTGTGATTCCTGTAATGGCCGTACCAATATTCAGTGCACTTTGAACCGCACTCAGGTGAAGGTCTGTTGCTGAAGTATATAAAGGTGCAGTGAGGATTGAATGAGAATCTTTACCGGTTACACCAGCCCATGTTGCTACGGTACTTTTATAGTTCGCGCTGTAAAAACTTCCCCATGTTCCTAAATAAGAAGTTGCAGATGATACAAAATAATAATCGTTATAATCAATATTCGTGTAGTTGGAAGCTGTAGTCGTATTGGAATAAACCGTGAATTTTATGCAAGTCCCGGAGGTTTGTAAATTGGCAAAAATATTATTCCTGATATCCATTTGTGTCGTTGCATTCACAAACAATGCTGCCGATGCACCGTAAGCCTGATTGGTCTCCATCCTCACTGAATTGTAATACACTTTGACATCACTACCACTGTTAAGGTAAATTCCGTAACCGCCTTGTGTGGCAGGATCGCCACCACCTTGCGAGGCTACGTTGCTTACCATATTGTTGTAAATCAGTTGCGTGTTTCCACTGGTATAGATTCCGCTGATTAGTTTTTGATCGCTCGCAATTACGGTGTAGACTTTGTTGGATCCAATCGTAATACTATTTCCTGTTACCGAAATGGCAGCGTTTCCGTTATCAGATGAATTGGTTGTAACGCCTGTTATTGTGTTTCCTGTTATATTGGTTGTATTTCCATTTACGAAAATACCATAACAAGTATTATTACCTGTCGCGTTTTCTACATTTGAAATGACGTTACTGCTGATTGTTCCCGTTGAACCATTTACATAAACTGCGGCGTTATTTGCAGATCCTCCCAAACCGCTTGGACGTTTGATACCATTGATTGTATTTCCGGAAATCGTATAAGTTGTAACACCGTTCATGTAAATTCCGGTATATGGCTTATTGGCATCTGTTGCAGATCCTAAGGTAGAATTCGAAACTGTCCAGTTTGTAGCACTGTTTGCATTAACGTAAACTGCCTGCTTAACATCTGTAAACAACACATTATCAACTGTATTTCCGGAATTATCACCAGCGTTTCCGATAACTGTACCTCCGGCATAGACTCCGGTAGAAAAGGTTCCGTTGGTAATCCCGACGATATTAAGTCGCAATGTAAGATTCTGGATCTTGTTATTCGCCGCTGTATTGTACATCCAGGTGGCGGCACGCACGGTGTAGCTGTTACCCGAATCGTTGAAAGTATTGTAAATGGTAAGCTGCTTATTGCTTGATCCGTTATTTCCGTCAATGATAATATTGTCGGCACCATTAAACTGGATTACCGCACCATTTCCTATAGCACCCTGAACCGTTAATCCGATAAAACCTGTGTTGGGTTTTATGGTGAGTGTATTGGTTGTACTGGTGCCGGTAAATTGATTGATTACAATAGCAGATGACACTGTTTCTGTGGTATTTTCAAGCAAAAAAACCACCGGAGCACTTACGCCCACAGCATTAACACGCGTTACGGCACTTGCCAGTGTTCTGAAATTGGCATCAGGATTGGCAGTGTAGATTCGGTAGTTACCAGACAATTGGGAGAATCCAATAAACGGCAATAAAAGCAAAAAGTAAATAATTTTATTCATAATATGCAGGTTTAGTATGCAGGCATACTTTATTTGGGTCACACAAAACTACCTGTAGATACGTTAAATAAGATGTTAAAGGATGCTAAAATTTCAATGTTTTCGATATGATGCGGTTTATATCGATAAAATACATCATTTACGCAAACGTTTTCGTTACTTTGTAAGTTTTTACGTTGTAATTATAATGATAAAATATTGAAATTTAACATTTTAACATTGACGATGTTAAGCAAGTTATGATTAAAAACACCAAAAAATATGAGGCGGTTTTTATAATTTTATTTTTCCGTTTCGCTGCCAAAATCTGTAATTTCCAGTTCTATAACTTTTTCATAAATCAGCTGGCTTTCAAAACCTTTACGCAGTAAGTAATCACAAAACTTTTTTCGCTTTTTTAATACGTTTTTTTCATGGATTAACGACCATTGGCTTTCTGCTGTTTTATGAAAAGTTTCGAGGTATTCTTCGGGAGAAATTTCTTTCAAAGCTTTATCGATATTGAAACGCGAAATATTGCGGTATTTTAATTCATTGACGATACGGATTTTCCCCCAGGATTTGATACGGTGTTTTCCTCTCGCAAAACTGCATGCAAACCTTTCTTCGTTAAGAAAATTATTGTTTATCAGGTGTACGATAATCAAGTCTGAAGCTTCTGGAATCATACCCAGTGAACGAAGTTTCGCCACAACTTCATCATGGCAACGCTCTTGATAAGAACAGAAATATTCGAGTTTTTGTGTGGCTTCGATAACGGTGAGAGTCTTGTTCATGACGGATATAATTTCATGGCAAATATACTAAACCTAGGTCACGAATTCGGCAATAATTTTCACGCTTGCACTATACGTATTAAGCTATTGATCTGAAGGTGGAAAAGACATTTTTTAAACAAAAAAATTTTCGCTTGCCACATAATTTCAGCACTTTATCGATGAAAAATGCATTTTAACAGTAAGTTAAAAAATTCCTAATGCTAAGTAGCAATGGATGAGAATTTTGTGTTTATTTTTGAGTCCCCCAATCTGACGTTTTCATAAGCAAATAGGAAACTATTTAGGGGATATTATTTCAAAATATTGCCTCAAAAATATTTTTTATGAAAATTAGGATTACACATACTATTTTGATTTCTTTTAATGTCAAGCATTTTATTTCGAAGACATCAGCAAGTTCGAGATTTAATCTTTTGATTGCTCTTGCTTCACTTTTGCTTGGAATTAATGCACAAGCACAATACTCTCACACAATCAGCGCAAATACCTGGAGCAGTTATGGCTCCCAAACCTTAAGTGGCGTGTCTTGGACTGCAGCTGCAACAGGAGGTGCATTTTGGGCTTACGACGCCACGAAAGGTCAACAGTTTGGATCCGCGGCTAGTCCTGCTACTTCGTTAACTTTGAGCACAACGGGAATATCAGGAACAATAACATCAGTGAAGGTCACAACATCTGGAGCTGCATCGGTTGTCGGTACGGTTGCCGTGTCTGTCGGAGGAACAGCTTTTAGTCCATCTACAAATGCGCTCACTGCAACAAGCACTCAATACACTTTTACAGGTACTGGGAGTGGTCAAATCATTATAACTTGGAGTCAATCTTCAGCTAAAGCATTATATCTAAAGGCGCTAGACATAACATATTCTACAATTGTCAACCCAACAGTAACCACTACAGCAGTTTCATCAATAAATACAACTACAGCAGCCTCTGGTGGTAACGTAACATCTGATGGAGGTGCAACAGTAAGCGCAAGAGGTGTCGTTTGGAATACAAGTGCAGCGCCAACAGTCGCATTATCTACAAAAACCACAGACGGTACGGGAACCGGAACATTTACAAGCAGCATCGCTTCATTAACCGCGAATACAAAATATTTCTATAGAGCCTATGCCACCAACAGCGCAGGAACGGGTTATGGTTCGGAAAGCAATTTCACCACACTGCATAATGCGCCTGTAATCGGTTGGGGAAGTAACGCAACGGCTGTATCGATTGATGCGAACTGGACAGCACCTGCAACTGCCGGGGGAGAAGCATTTACTTACGAAGTAGAAATTGCCAATAATACAGGTTTTACAGGAAGTACTGTAGCCAGTGGCATCGCTTCAGGCACATTAACCAAAAACTTTACCGGATTGACCTCAAATACGCCTTATTATTTCAGGGTACGTGCCGTAAATGCAGGTGGAAATTCTGCATGGTCATCAACAAGCACCGCTTATGCGACTCTGCCTGCGCCTAAAGTTACCGCGCAGGACTGGTCCTGGACGACCGGGAGCACATGGGTTGGCGGTTTTGCACCAGCCGATGGCGATGATGTGACGATTTTACACAATGTAACTGCCGGTGCGGTCACGCGTAATTTCGGAACCATAACAACAATTTCTTCAACAGGAAAGCTTACCGTTTCAGGAACATTCGCCAATGGTGGTACTACAACTGTCAACGGAACATTCCAACTGGATTCAGGCGGATATGCATCAGGCAATAATTTTGTGTATGGCAGCACAGGCTCATTGAATTTTAATGCCAATTATGGCGTCGATAATTCACATTCTTATTGGCCGACATCTAACGGCCCTTTTAATGTAAATGTATTAAGCGGAATATTAACTCTGAATACGGGTACGAACAGGATTGTCAACGGAACTTTCCAAACTGCCGGCGGTGTAGCTTTTTCAGGAACGCTGACGCTCAATGGCACCGCAAAAATTAACTCTGGCGGATATTTCAGCAATTCACCGACTTACGGAAGTGCATCGACATTGGTTTACAATCTGGGATATAATTTTTTCAGAGGCAATGAATGGAACTCGGCGTCTGGCGCCGGATATCCGAATAATGTACAACTTTCCAATCCGGGTAGCACTACAACCGTAACTATGGGTTCAACCGCCGCACAATGTGCCGGAAACCTTACGATTGATCCATCTACCGTACTTAGTACACCTCCTGCTACTTTGACCATAATCGGAAATGTGACCATAAATGGAACGATCAACTTTGCCGGTGACGTTAAAACAAACGGCAACTGGATCGTTGGCGCGTCAGGAAATCAACTTAATAATAATAAGGCGGTATTTTTTACAGGAACGACTACGCAAACCGTTATAAAAACTGGTGGTGGCGTAGTTGGTTTCGATTATCTTATTATTGACAAAACCGGCACACTTGCGTTCGATGTTTCACCAAATGCCACAGATGTAACCGTTAATTCGGGCTCGGGAGGTACGCTACAATTGCTTAATGGTACGCTTAACCTTAATGGTCGTGAACTTAAAATGCAAAACGGAAGCGGTAACATACTTGTAAAAGACGGCAGAACCATTACGTCTTCAGTGGCTAATGGGAAATTGACTTTTTTAACGGGCAAGAACATTGTTTCAAACAGTTCATCGGCAGCTGACACTTTGTTAATTGATGCTAACGTAAACGTTTTTGTGGGTTCATCAGTAAATTTTGGTCATAACGGTACCAATACAATGACAACGATCAACGGCCTACTTCAAATTGATTCTGGAGGTTCAGTTGTATTCAACTCGCCTGTTTATGGGCCAGCCTCGACACTGCGATTTGCAACCGGAGGCACTTATGGCAACTCTAAGGAATGGACTGCTGATGCCGCCGTGGTTAGTTTTCCATCGTCAGGTTATCCGAATAATGTTGAAATCACGAATTCGACTACACTTGACTTAGGTGCAAACAGTAATTCTGCAACCGCAAAAGCTACAAACGGCTACCTTACCATTGCAGATGGTTCAAAATTAGACATGGCCGGATCGAGCGCGATGACTAAATCATTGACAGTAAAAGGAGATTTCACACTTGGTTCTGCAGGTACTGCTACAGTAGCACTTTCAACCAATGCGAATACCGATTTGTATTTAGGAGGCGATTTATATTTTAATGGTACCTACCAGTTTTATCCAAATAATAAAGCTGTATTTTTTACTAAAAATGGCACACAGAAGATAACCGCATCAAGTACGCCAACTATTCCTTATATTGTGTTTCAGCCAATGAGCGGCACCACTACTCTGCAACTCAGCGGCACAGACCTTATCGTAAGCGCTCCGAACGGCGGAAACGCGATTTCTTTCAGCGGCAGCGCAGGCGATGTATTCGACCTTAACGGCAGGACACTGACTATCGGGACTGCCAGTGTAGGTAATACTGTTACCGGCTCAACCGGAAGTTTCAAAGGTTCTGCGTCTTCAAATATGACTTTGCTGGGATCGGGAAGTATCGGGACGATTAATTTTACTTCAGGTGCTGATAATTTAGGCACACTGACCTTGAACCGCCAACCGGGCAGCAATGCTTTGACTTTAGGAACAAACCTTACGATTAATACTTCTTTGGTGCTGACCAACGGATTGTTGAGTCTTGGTACGAGTGTACTTACAATAGCTGGTTCAGCCACAACATCTGGCGCATCTTTCAACAGTTATGTAATTGCAGATTTGTCGGGAACATCAGGCACAATAAGGAAGAGCATTACAGGAACAGGATCTTTTACTTTTCCAATTGGTGATAAGGTTACTTCTTTTGACGGAAGCCAATATAGCCCGGCCACCGTTAATTTTACTTCAGGAACGTTTTCGTCAGCTTATATAACTGTTGGCGTTAATGATATCAAGCATCCGAACAATGATGCCACAATTGATTTTTTGACCAGATATTGGTCTGTTACATCTTCAGGAACATTTACATCGCCGGTTTATTCTTTTACCGGAACTTATCTTAATGGAATTACCGACAGAATTTCAGGAAGTGCGGCTTATCCGGGAAGATGGGATGGCACAACCTGGTCTGATGTAGATTACACACCAATCAGCGGCAGTTCGTTCACGCTTTCCGGATTGACAACAACCTCGGGAACCAATGAATTTTCGGCGGGTAATCCGTTATTGAATACAGAAATAGATGTAAGAGGGAACGCAACTTCAATTGTAAGCGGTAGTTCAACGCCAGCAACTGCTGACCATACTGATTTCGGGTCGGTAGCTTTTGGCGGTACTGTTACAAGAACATTTACGATTTACAACCTTGGCGGTGCGCCGCTTAATCTGGCTTCGAATCCGTCGTCACAGGTGACACTCTCAGGTTCGTCTGCGTTTGCGGTTACAGCACAACCTTCGAGCGATGTTATTATTCATGGTGGTTCGCTTACTTTCCAAATTACTTACACTGCAAGTGCATTTACGGCACAAAATGCGATTGTAAGTATTGTCAATAATGATGCTAATGAAAATCCGTATACTTTTGCCATTACCGGGGTTGCATTAGCAAGTGCTGCCAGTGACATAATTGCCAATGCTGCTTATGTTTATAACAGTAATTTTCCTTATGCAACCTACCAATCGGCTACAATTACCAATACAGGTTCGAGTACTAATGGCTCGCTTGACTTGTTTAAATTTGACATTCGTGACGGAGGCGGGCACGTCAGATGTCGATACACTTCCGACAATCCTGAACAGCATTACCTTTAATGTTACTAATACTTCGATGATACGCTCGGCGGCTTTGTTCAACGGAAACGCTTTGGTGAGTAATGTGGCTACAATTAACACCGGCTCAAATACAATTGCATTCTCCGAACTCTTGCCGCAGCGAATGCGCATACGACGCCCAACCCCCAAGATGTCACTGCCGTTGATAATGGCAGTAATGGATTAACGCTCAGGGTCACTTTTACTTCGACAGTTACTGACAATACACAATTTCAAGTAACGATTGCCAACGCAAATGTGGCCGCTACCGGCAGCAATACTTCATCCTTGTTCAGTGCCTTTACAAGTGTAGTGTCAAATACCACATTAGACAGGAACAGACTTGAGGTTACAGCTGATCGTTTAAGATTTATCCAGCAGCCAAGCAACGGTACAATTGCTGCTACAATGTCACCGTCTCCAACAGTTGCTGCGATTGACGTTAATCAGAACAGGGCACCTTGATTATACTGCCAACATCAGTATTACGAACCCGACCGGAACCATGACTGGCGATCCGATAAGTGCAGCAGCAGCAGCCGGACTGGCGACTTTTAGCACTGTCATACACACATCAGCAGGAACTTATACCCTTAATGCCAGTAGCGGTGCTTTAGTCGGAACTACAAGTGCAAGTTTTATCATCTCCTCTTTTGCAGTGGGAACCTATTTTACAAAAACTGACGGCGTATGGAGTAGCAGTCCCGGAAACAACACGGCAACCTGGCAGATACAAACATCGGGCCGAACCGGTAGACCTTGGTATTGGAGTGTATCCATCGACAGGGACTTCAAATGTCGTATACATCACAAAAAACATCACGTTAAACGGAACCAATAACGCTGACAATGTAGTTATCGACAACGGAGGTACGCTGAGCACGAGTACTGTTACGCCAACTTTCACCAACCTTACAGTAAAAACAGGAGGTACTTTTAACAAGGAAAGCAACGGTATGATTGTTAATGGTATATTAGAGGTTGAAGACAATGCTACTTTCACCTTCAAGCATACGAATGGAAATGCAATATCTGTCTGGAATGGTACCGAAAAATTCCATGCGAATTCGAATTTCTATATCAAAGTAGTAGACAATACCAGCAATTCACTTTTCATGGACAGCAAGGACGACGTCAGCGAATATAATGGCGCCTGTTTTGGAAACGTGATTGTAGATGTATCGGCAGGGAAATTACAATTGCTTCCGAAGAACTTCACGAAAACATTGGCCGCCGGGAACCTGATTTTCAAGAGCAATACTGACAATATGCGCATTTGCGAAGGTAACTATTCTACTACCATCAAAGGAAACCTGATTATCGAGCCCGGTTATGGCAGCAACAGCATTACAGAACTTACTACTGCCGGCACGAGTTCAATTACTGTAAATGGCGATTTCACCAATAGCGGAACAAGTGCATTCCGTCTTACAAATAGTAATACCGAAGTATTGAATGCGACCTTAAATGTTTTAGGAAATATAACAATAAGCGGTACTGGCGCAAATATTGATATGGATGGCAATGCTACCACCACTTTACATGCCAGTACTTCTACCATAAATATTGGTGGTGACCTGACTGTCGGCGCGTCGTCTCTTCTGAGAAGTTCAAACACCGTAAATCAGGGAATCTTTAATTTTAATGGAACCGGCGATGGACT
Organism: Flavobacterium sp. 3HN19-14; assembly: GCF_051373205.1. Classification (NCBI taxonomy): domain Bacteria; kingdom Pseudomonadati; phylum Bacteroidota; class Flavobacteriia; order Flavobacteriales; family Flavobacteriaceae; genus Flavobacterium; species Flavobacterium sp. 3HN19-14. The sequence continues at coordinate 946,344 of NZ_JBPPZT010000001.1, read as the reverse complement.
TACTGCCGCTACAACGCAGACTATCAGCATTGCATCTGCAGGTACAACCAGAAATCAATACATAGATTTTTATGCAAAAGCAGGCTCTTATGTGCAATTGATCAACCAAAACCTGGAATTAGGGAAAAATGCCACCTTTACTGTTAACGGTAGCGGAAGCACTGGTGGTGTGCTTGATTTTAACTTTAATGGCAGTACGCCGCTAAATATCACAAGTTATTCGACAGGTTCTAAATTTACGGCGGAACAGGCTGCAACTTTAAAGATTTCATCGCCTGACGGAATCTCAGCAACATCCGGAACAACCGGAAACGTTCAGACAACTAATGCTCCTGTTTATAATTCTGTTGCAAAATACCATTACATCGGAAAAACCAATCAGGTTCCCGGAACCGGATTACCTGCAGCTTCATCAGCCAAATTTGTAATCATAGAATTGGGAGATAATACAAAAACATTTACGCTTTCCGGTAATGTTGGTATTTCTTCAGCAACTACGCTGGACGCTCAAGGCGGAAGACTGGAGATTCGCAAGGGAATTGTCATGGGAACGAGTACCGCAGATTTTACAGGAACCGGACGCCTGGTTATGTCTGACGGCGAATATAATATCGCATCGATAACCGCAGCTCCATTGACCAATTACCTGCCGCAACTGGCAGCCTACAGCAGGTATTCGCTGACTGGCGGGACGATAAACCTCAGTGGTAATAATGCCATGCAAATCCTTTCCGGAACACCTGCTTATTACAACCTGACAACTTCAGGAAGCAATACGCTGGGTACAGATTATAAAGCGGTAAGTAACGGAACTACGGTTAACGGCACTATAAAAGTTACTGAAAATTCTATTCTTAATGCCAGAACGTATGCGATAGGAGGTACTGCCACTAACTTCAGCATGACAGGCAACAGCCGCTATATAACCGATGGCGCAGGAGACAAACCCGATGCGGGTGGCACTTACAGCCTTGCCCCTACCTCAACGATTGAATTTGCAAATTCATCAGGCGCAGGAGTTGTAAGGCTGCGAACAGACATTGGCTCCGATAAATTATGCCAAGATAATTGTCAATGGCACGAATGTCTCCAACGGATCATCAACAAGTGGTATTAAGTTCCAATCAGGAGGCAGTTTTACAGTGAATAATAATGCTGTCTTTAAACTCAAAAACAATGCAGGCTTCACGGGAAGTACTACGACAGGTATCGATACTGTAACAAATGGCGGGCCGTCAATTACGCTTGCGACAGGTTCTAAAATTGAATACACAGCCGTTAATCCTAATATCCAAACCATCACACCATTTGCTTCATACAGCGACGTTGGTATTTCTGGTACCGGAAAGAAAATATTAGGGACGCCAGACGAAGTGCTTGTCGGACGTGATTTGTCAATAACAGCGGGAACTTTAGAAATCGCCGCCAACAGGTTACTGACAGTTACCAACGCTATTGCTTCTGTAGATGATGCCATTACCGTAAAAGACAGTGGAAGCCTTGTACAAATCAACGATGGTGTTACAGACACCGGATTGATAACTGCGATAAGAACAAGCCGTTCAATGGCTGCAAACGATTATATTTATTGGGGATCGCCGGTTGTAGAAGATGTTTTTTCGCAGATACCGTCGAGCTTTGATTACACTTATACATGGCAGACTGGCGGCGCATATGACGGGGCCTGGGTTGGTTTGGAAAGCACAACAGCCGGAAAAGGTTTTATTACAAGAATAAACGATAATGGTGCCGGATCTGCAAGCTTTTATTTTAACGGAACACCTAATAACGGTACTATTAATGTGGCCGCTCAAAGTTATGATTCAGGCGGAACACCTCAAGCTTCAGGAAATACAGTCCTGCTTGCAAACCCGTATCCATGTGCGTTGGATGCCACGACTTTTGTAAACACCAATTCGTCAAGTATTGAAGGAACGTTGTATTTCTGGACATCTACAACGCCACTTACCAATTGGGTTTACACCGCGAATGATTATGCCAGCTGGAACAAAACCGGCGGTACTACTACAGGAGGAAGCGCACTGACACCAACAGGAAAAATCGGATGCGGCCAGGGATTTTTGCCACCCTGAAATCAAATGACGGGATTGTATTCAACAACCTGATGAGATACCGCACTGATGCAGCAAGCAACAATCAATTCTTCAGAAGTAGTAACAGCGAACCGGCTGAATCTGGAGAAAACAGGATATGGCTCAACATTACAAACACTGACAATATGTTCAGGCAAACACTTGTCGGATATGTTCCGGAAGCCACGAATGGTTATGATTCAGGTTTTGACGGTTACAATTTTACCGATAATCCACTTAACATTTCTTCTATAGTGAACACGCAAAATATGGTTATCCAGGGCCGTGCATTGCCATTTGACGTGAATGATATTGTTCCGCTCAGCGTGACAATTCCGACTACAGGTGCTAATACAATTACTATTGACCACACTGACGGGTTGTTTTCATTCAGACCAGGATATTTATCTTCAGGATAATGTATTGAATGTAATTCATGACCTTAAAGCATCGGCTTATACTTTCGAATCAGCACCAGGAACTTATAACGACCGTTTTGTATTGCGTTACACGAATGGAAACCTGGGCACAGGTGAAGTTGATTATGCCAACAGCGTCATCATTGCTAAAGACAAAAACCAACTCAAGATAAAATCTCAAACCGAAGCCATTGATAAAATTGTTGTGTTTGACCTTCTGGGAAGAAAAGTTTTTGAGAAAAACCAGATTAATAACAATACTTATTTTGCTTCAGACATTGTATTGAACCAGCAAACGCTTATTGTAAAAGTTACTTTAGCAAATGGCGTAGTCGTTACGCGCAAACTAATATTCTGATGCATGACTTTATAAATCAATGATATGAATAGCCAATCTCTTACAGAAAAATGAAATTCTCAGGATTGGCTATCATCGTGTCGTTGGTTATGAATGCCGGCTTCGCCCAAAATACTTATCCAGGCGCGACAGGCGGCAACCAGAAAAGTGATTCTATCATTTAATTAGAATGAGGCACTAAAACCTTATTTTTCAATTTTTCCAGATTTCTGTTGGTACGGATAATTGCCTGTTCATTTTTGTAATCTATCCATTGTTGTCCTTTCAGCTTGCGCATCGTATTATCGAAATAACGCATAATAAAAACATTGTACGCCGCTTTCGAAAGGTTAGTGATATTTCTCGGAAAAGCTCTTAGGCTCATCGAAAAACCCGGTGTCAGGTATTTCATATAATGCCAATAACCTTCAGGCATGTAAAGCATTTCGCCGTGTTTCAGATTACATACAAAGCCTTTTGCATTTCCAAGGGCTGGCCATTTATCATAATCCGGATTGTCAAAATCGATGTCTTCCCGGGCAATTAAGGCATGTGGTACTTTGTACAAAAATGGTGTTTGGTCGGGCGGAAAAATCATGCAGCGCTTTTCTCCGTGAAAATGAAAATGAAGTATATTCGGGTAATCGATGTCATAATGCATGAACACACGTGAATTTTCTCCACCGAAAAATAACATCGGCAACTGTTTTATCAATCTTAATCCAATATCCGGAAATTTGAAATCCGCTTTCAATCCCGGGACTTCTTTAATCAGGTTATAAAGGAATATGCGATAATTTGTTGGCTTCGATTTCAGCAAATCAATATAATCAGCCATTTTCATTTTGGCATGTGCCTGATTGAAGCCTTCCTTATGTGTAACCGGACGGTCGTCATACAGCGGAACCGTCTGGTCACCTGCAATGTTTTTAATATATTCTAGATTCCATTTGGAATAAGCCGGCCAGTCGGAAATCAATTGTTCGACAACGACGGGCTTTTGTTTTTTCACGTAATTGTTATAGAAATCTTCTTTCGAAATGGTTTTTACGCGTTCAATCTGGGTTAGTTCTAAACTCATTTTTTGGTTGTTTCTGGTAATAAAAAAAGCTCTTAGTAAAGCACTAAGAGCTAAGTTAAGAAACGATTATTTTTTTAGGAATCGATTTAACAATCCTTCAACATAAAGAAATGCTAAACTTTTGCTTTTTGTGAAGCCTCCAGATTGCGTTCAATTGAATGTCCCGGACGCGACCATTTTGGTTTTTCGCCTAAAGCGGCAAATTGAGAATCTTCAGCCTCAACGGTTTCCGGCTGCGCCATTTTCACGAAAGGTTTTTGTGGTTTCAAACCGAGCATATCGAACATTTTCATGTCTTCATCTACATTCGGGTTTGGCGTCGTGAGTAATTTATCGCCTGCAAAAATCGAGTTGGCGCCGGCAAAGAAACACATCGCCTGTCCTTCTCTGCTCATGTTCATCCTCCCGGCAGAAAGACGCACCTGCGTTTGCGGCATTACGATTCTTGTCGTGGCAACCATTCGTATCATTTCCCAGATTTCGACTGGTTTTTCGTCTTCCATCGGTGTTCCGTCGACCGCGACCAATGCGTTGATTGGCACTGATTCCGGTTGGGGGTCTAGTGTTGAAAGCGCTACGAGCATTCCTGCACGGTCATCGATGCTTTCACCCATCCCGATGATACCGCCACTACAAACTGTTACGTTGGTTTTGCGGACGTTTTCTATCGTCTGCAAACGGTCTTCGAAACCGCGTGTCGAAATGACTTCCTTATAATATTCTTCTGAAGTGTCTAAATTGTGGTTGTATGCATACAATCCGGCTTCAGCAAGACGTTGTGCCTGGTTTTCGGTAATCATTCCGAGCGTACAGCAAACTTCCATATCGAGTTTGTTGATGGTGCGTACCATTTCAAGCACCTGGTCGAATTCAGGTCCGTCTTTCACGTTTCTCCAAGCTGCACCCATGCAAACCCGTGAAGAACCACCTGCTTTGGCACGCAAAGCCTGTGCTTTTACCTGCGAAACCGACATCAAATCATTTCCCTGAATGTCTGTGTGGTAACGTGCCGCCTGCGGGCAATAGCCGCAATCCTCAGGGCAGCCGCCGGTTTTGATTGATAATAAGGTAGAAACCTGCACGACGTTCGGGTCGTGGTATTCGCGATGGATGGCGGCGGCTTCGAAAAGCAAATCCATCATCGGTTTGTTGTATATATCGAGAATTTCTTCTTTGGTCAGTTATGTTTTGTTGTACTCATGCCTGCATATTTTGGTTGGTTCAAAAGTAGGGAATTCCTGTTTAAGAAAAAGAAGCAAGAGCCAAGAATCAAGAATTATGCAGTTTGCGTAATTTCTTGCCCTTAGCCCTTGATTTTTTGATTTTTGTCTTGATTCTTTTCTCTTCTTAATCGACTTTATTGATGACTTCTACTTTATCTTTCCAATATTGCATCAGGCAGAAAGATACCATTAATGATGCCGCAACCGATTCGAATAAAAGACCGATTGAATATTGCCAGATGGAGATTTCGCCGCCTCCGAAAATATAACTGTCGGAAAGATTCTTAATATACGATTCTCCACCGTGAGCGTAAATATAGGCCAATAGTGCACCAACACTCAGGATCGCACCAATCATCGAAGTGATGACAGCCGCGAGAAAATTGGTATTGTAACCGCGAACGCCAGCTTCCTTATTGCCTTTGATAGTCCTGTTTACGCCATAAATCACGAAAATAATATTGAAAATCCGCAGTGCGGGATATTGTGAAAGTCCGAGGAATTCAAGCGCCAAAAAGTAAATCCCGATTCCTAAAAAAATGATGATTCCGTTGGTAACTTCTCTTGTAAATTTCATAACAGTTGGTTTTGGGTTTTCTTATTACAAGGTAATTCGTAATAAAATTAGTTAAACATTTATCTACTAAAATTACGCAATAATGCTTAATAATTTATCTTTTTAACGAAAAAATAGAACAATTTTAATATTGCCTTGGGAATTGATGAAATCAAATTTTAAGAAGATTTTGCCTACGGAATCAGATTCCCGTTATCATCATAAAGCAGAATCCATTCATTATGAAACCAGTAATCCCATTTTGCCGAAGCCAAATCTGTTTCCGGATTGATGAACGTCATGAAGGCGTCGTCATTGAGTGCCACTTTACAATTTACAAAAACGCGCACTGATTGTCCTTTAGCTTCATACTCTTTTTTGATGTATTGTGCCATTTGCCAGATGCCGTCTGGTTTGGATTGTACGAAAACGCATTGTTTCGGCGTCAGTACTTTGTGATAATTGTAGATTTCTTCAACATTGGTTTTTTTGTCGACTACTTTAAATTGCACCATTCCGTGCCGCATCCGCAACATCATGCGCCAGCTCAGGCGGTGGCCTTCTTCCGTCCAAAGCACATCGCCTTTGATAAAATAATGCCGAACAGGAAGTGCCAATTGTATTATGAAATACGGAATGAAGCAATATTTCAGAACGTTTGCATGCCGCGAAACAACCGCGTCATCTTGCAGGATTGGTTTCTTCGGGAAAAATATTTTTCTGATACTTTCCGGTGGATAAAAGAATACCACGAAACTCAGTGCCAGAAACGGGAAAATTCCAATCTGGAAAAAAATCGAATTGAACAGGTGAAATATCAGGCAGCCGATGAAAGCAGTAGTTCTTGTTTTCCTCCACAATAATAACGGAACAATCAGCAAATCAAACCCAAATCCGGAATAAGCGATGAAAAGCTGGAACCAGTGCGCGCCCAAAACCGAAGCCGCATGTTTAAAATAAGGCGAACCGTGAAAAGCAAGATTGATAAAACTGCCGTCCATCCAGCCTGGATATAATTTTGAAATCGCTGCAAAAAAATAAACAATCGCCACCTGAAAAATCATCATGAACGAGCACCAATAAGGCATCGCAGTATTTTTTATTTTCGGATTTCGTTTTGCATCAAGTGAAAACCAGGCATTTGCCGGAAGAAAAATCATAATAACACAAATCAGCAAAACCAGATAATAGTGATTGTTATAGGAAGATTTCTGCATCAGATAAGCGCCCGTCCATAACAAAGTATAAAGCGACATGCTCAACCGATAACGATATCCCAACATTACTAAAATGCCGAAAATTCCCATAAAGGCGAAGTAAATATACATGCCGTTTCCCGGAAGTGGTTGCACCCATTCGAACCCTATATAAGAAAAAGTGAATTTGGGGATGATGAAATTGTTTTTCACCCAACCCGTCAAAATCGCACCGAAAGCCTCACAGGCCAGCAATAAACCGAAACAAATCCGGAAGAGAATCAGCGGGGCATTATCAATCGGTGAAAGTAACTTCTTCGTCATTGCTGCCCTTTTTGATAAATTCCAACGAAATGATTTTGTCGCGATGCAATTGTTCTTTCAACGCTTCAATCGAATTGAATTTCTCTTCATCGCGGATACGGCTTAAAATCGAAACCGAAATCGTGCGTCCGTAAAGATCTTCATCCAAATCGAAATAATTGATTTCGATGGTTTCACTTTCCCCGCCTACAGTCGGATTGGTGCCGATGCTCATCATTCCGTAAACCAATTTTCCATCGATTTCACTGCTCACAACATAAATGCCATGTTGCGGGACAAGTTTGTAAGTTTCAGGAATATGGATGTTCGCCGTTGGATAGCCGAGTGTTCGTCCGAGTTGTTTTCCTTTTACGACGGTTCCGGTCAGCATATAATGGTAACCCAGATATTTATTGGCCAAAGTAATATTTCCGTCCTTGAGGGCATTGCGGATTTTGGTGGAACTGACGGCAACTTCGTTGATTTCCTGTGGTGATATCTGTTCGACCTCAAATCCGTATAAATCGCCAAAAACAACCAGATCATCAATACTTGCGGTGCGATTTCTGCCAAAACGGTGATCATGTCCGATGATTATTTTACTGATGTTGAATTGGTCAACGAGAATATTTTTCACAAATTCTTCTGCCGTAAGTCTCGAAAAAACCTTGTCGAAAGGATGAATGACGAGATTGTCAAGCCCGGTTTTTTCGAGCAGCATTGATTTTTCGCCGATGGTATTGAGCAGTTTAATCTCTGATTGGTCTTGTAAAACCATCCGCGGATGCGGGAAAAATGTGAGCAAAAGTGTTTCACAGCCGGAATCTGAAGCGTTTTGCAAAAGCCTTTCAATGATTTTGGTGTGTCCGATATGGACGCCATCAAAAGTCCCTAACGTTACAATTGTTTTGGCATCGGAGCTGAAATCGGTAATCGAATGAAAAATCTTCAAGGCATCAGTTTTAACTTTACAAATTTAGGCTATCCGCAGAAAAAAATACTGCTTCGCCCGTAAATATTAATCAAAACGCGGATGCTTTTCGGAAAAATAAATCTATTCTGCAAAAAAGTGTATAATAAAGAGATGTTTATCAAAGATTTGTGCAAAAAAAGAAATGATGTAATGCATATTTTACGCAAAATTCGTTAATTTTGACTCCTAAAATAAATTTTCTGATCATGAAAAAAATTCTACTCTTATCGTTTGCTTTTGGTTTTTTCCTTTCCGGAAATGCACAGGACAAGAAACTGTGAACCAGAATCGATGGCAACACTATCAGTAACATCCAAAAAAGCGATAGAAAACATACGCCTTCGGATTTTCTGGTTTACAGCCTGAACCTTGAGGCGATGAAAACGCAGTTAGCGGCAGCGCCTTCAAGAAACAGTCATATCACTTCAAATGTATTGATGTCATTCCCAACACCCGAAGGTGGTTTTGAAACTTTCAGAATTTACGAAGCTTCGATTATGGCTTCGGATTTGGCTGCGCGTTATCCTGAAATCCAGGCATATATTGGTGTAGGCGTAGACAACCGCTATGCTTCCATTCGTTTTACGACGACCATTTTTGGTTTGCACGTGATGCGTTATGCTGCTGAAGGGACGAGTTATATCGACACTTATACGAAAGATTTAAAAAATTATATCGTTTATTCAAGGGAAAGTCTTCCTGATCCTGAAGGTTTTAGTTGTCAGGTTATCGGTGAATCTGACGAAGATCATACTGAGGGCAAAAACGCCAACAGCACACAGTCAAACACAGGATTGTTCAGGACTTACAGACTGGCACTTTCTACTACGATAGAATATTCTACCTACCATATTAATGCTGCCGGTTTGAGCGGAGGAACTGTACAACAAAAAAGGGCAGCCGTTCTTGCTGCTATGAACGTAACAATGGTGAGGGTTAATGGTGTATTTGAAAGAGACATGTCACTCACTATGGTATTGATATCCAATACTGATATCCTGATTTCTTTGACCACAGATGATGGTTTCACTAATGACGATGGTCGAACATTATTGGGTGAAAACCAAGCATTCGTAACGTCTAATATTGGCAGCGCTAATTATGATATCGGACATATTTTTCTACCGGTGGTGGTGGTATTGCTGCATTGGGTTCAATCTGTAATTCAACGCAAAAAGCAAGAGGTGTTACAGGATCTCCTGTCCGGTTGGTGACGCCTACGATATTGATTATGTTGCGCACGAAATGGGTCACCAATACGGCGCCAACCATACTTTCAATAGTGAAACGGGTTCATGCAGCGGTAACAGAAATGCCTCAACTGCAGTTGAGCCGGGAAGCGGAACAACTATTATGGCTTATGCCGGAATTTGTGCACCACAAAACGTTGCTAACCATTCTGAAGCGCATTTTAGCTATAGAAGTATGATGGAAATGGACTTAAAAGTAAGTGGAAGCGGAACCTGTTCTGTAAACACTGTCAACCCTAATCAGCACCCCGTTATTGCAACACTCACCAATTATACAATTCCAATCAGTACAGCTTTTGTATTGAAAGGAAATGGCACTGACCCTGAAAATGATGCTCTAACTTATTGCTGGGAACAATCTGATGCAGGTACAGCTTCCTCTGTTCCTAATGCTGCTACTTCAGTAAGCCCTAATTTCAGGTCACGGACTCCAAGTACTTCACCTGACAGGTATATGCCTATATTATCGAGTATTATTGCCAATAACCTTACACCAACTTATGAAAAAGTGCCTTCAATTGAAAGAGTAATGCATTTTGTACTTACTGTAAGAGACAACAATACTGTTAATGGTGGACAAACCGACCGTAAAACAATGACTTTGACATTCTCAGGATCGACCCCGTTTACTGTAACTGCTCCAACAACTAATGTTTCATGGCCGGCATTTACAACCCAAACCGTAACATGGAATGTTGCCAGTACCGATGTAGCTCCAATCAGCACACCTCTTGTTGATATTTATATTTCAACTAATGGCGGTCTGACCTTCCCTACATTGCTGGCTTCAGCTGTACCAAACAATGGCTCAGCAAACATCATTGTTCCGAACAATGTTGGATCAACCAACAGGATAATGGTTATGGGCCATGATAATATATTCTTTGACGTTTCAAATACCAACTTTACAATCACATCTGCACCTTTGGGGGTTAACGGGCCATCATTATTTGATTTCTCAGTTTATCCGAATCCAAACAAAGGTATTTTCAATGTGAAATCTGACAAATTCACTTCAGATAAAATTGAAATGCAGGTTTATGATGTAAGAGGAAGAATCATTTTCAGTAAAGAGTTTGCGGGAAGCAATGATTTTAATGAAACCATTTCGCTCCAGAATGCTGAAGCCGGTATTTATATGTTGTCGGTTTCAGACGGAAAAAACAAAGACGTGAAAAGAATTGTAATTCAATAATTATAAATTTCTATATAAAAAAAGCGCTTCCGGAAACAGAAGCGCTTTTTTTATTTAATCTTAAATTCGATACTTCGAAGGATTTGAGGCACCTCATCAACTTTAAACTCAAAAAGGAATTGTTGCTTCCCTTCATTTTCCGAAACGGTTAAAGTCCCATTTCTGATTTTGTAATATCCGGTAGCGCCTTTACAATAACAGAAGCGACCGAAAACTGCCGGCAAGTCAGTATATTTTCATTGGTTTGATATTATTGTCAAATTCAACAGTTATTTCTTCACGCAAACCGGCATCCATAACGCCTTTTGGCACATCCTTAGAATATTCGAAAACAACAGTGTTTTTAGTTGTATTTTCAACCATTTCGTAATGAAAATTCTCATTATTTTCATCTGATTTCGTTGTAATGGATTTATTATTGAAAATTTTTATGGAACAAGTACCATCTTTCGGACAATCTGAGCCAGAAATTTCAACTTCGCCTTTATTAGCCAAAGGCTTGCATCCGGACAATAAAACGACTATAACGATAGCGTAGATTTTTTTCATAACTTCTTAATATTTAACGGTTTCGACAGATTAATTTTAACAGATTTTAATAAAAGTTTTAATGTTGTTTGGCATAAATTTCGGCATTTTTTTCAATACATTTGTCAACTTTTTGAATTTTTGACTAAAAACCCCCTTATTAAAATGAAAAACGCATTACTTTTATTTTTTGCTTTTGTATCGTTTGCCGCTTCTGCCCAAAAAGGCATTTGGCAAAAGGTCGATAAGCAGTCTTTTGCCAGTTTGGAGAAAAAGAGAAACACTTCTTATTCTGAAAACGAGCAATTTTTTCAACTGGACGTAACCGCGCTTAAAAATGCACTTGCAAATGTTACCGACAGGTCTTCGGGACAAAAAGGAATCGTTATCAGCATTCCGAATGCTTCCGGTGAAACAGAACAATTTTCCGTTTGGGAAAAATCAAATTTCGTTCCTGAATTACAGGCACGATTCCCTGAAATCAGGTCTTACATCGGAAAAGGTATCACCGACAGAACGGCTACATTATTTTTCAGCCTTTCGCCAAAAGGTATTGAGACGATGATTTTAAGAGCCGATAAAGGATCAGAATTTATCGAGCCCTACACTAAGGACAATAGTGTTTACGTGCTGTTTGACTCGAAAACCAGAACCGCCTCTTCTTTACCATTGGTTTGTAAGACTGAGGATATTGCCATCAATAAAGAGTTAAATACTTCCGTTAACAGATCCAGCGCAGGTAATTTTAAGACCATGCGCCTGGCATTATCCTGTACAGGTGAATATACCACTTATCACGGCGGCACGGCTGCATTGGCATTAGCGGCGATGAATGCAACTATGACAAGAGTAAACGGTGTTTACAACATTGACCTTGCTGTGCAATTGAACCTTATTGCCAACGAAACTGACATCATTTATACCAACGCTGTATCAGATCCTTATTCTGATGCTGATGAGATAACCAATTGGAATGACGAATTACAGGCCAACCTGACAGCAACAATAGGAAACGCTAACTACGACATCGGCCATTTATTTGGCGCATCTGGTGGTGGTGGTGATGCCGGTTGTATCGGTTGCGTTTGTGTAGCGGGACAGAAAGGAAGCGGAATTACCTCTCCGGCCGACGATGTTCCCGAAGGAGACACATTCGACATCGATTATGTAGCGCATGAAATGGGCCATCAATTGGGCGCTACGCACTCATTTTCTATGAATTACGAGGGAAGCGGCACCAATTTAGAACCGGGAAGCGGCTCGACCATTATGGGCTATGCCGGAATTACAGGTACAACCACTGATGTTCAGGCGCATTCTGACGATTATTTCTTGTTTGCCAATATCGTTCAGATTCAGGATAACCTTGCTACAAAATCATGTCCGGTTACCACACCAATCGCTAACAGCACGCCTATTGCAGAAGCAGGTAACAATTATACAATTCCAAAATCAACACCATTTATTTTAACAGGCGCAGGCACTGATAGCAATGCAGGAGACGCCCTTACTTATACTTGGGAAGAAAACGACGACTCTTCGCTTGCACTTACTGGAAATGCGAGCAGGGCTTCTGCAACAAAAGCTTCAGGTCCGAATTTCAGGTCTTTTGCTCCAACCGCAGAACCGGTGCGTTATTTTCCTGCGCTTACCAAAATCCTTGCTAATCAGCCAGCATCTGCATTTGAAGCGCTTCCGTCAATCACAAGAGATTTAAATTTTATGCTTACCGTAAGGGATAATGCCGTTGCAGGAGGCCAGACCAATCAGGATGGGATGACAGTTCACGTTACCAGCGCGGCAGGACCGTTTGCCATAACGGCACCCAATACAAATGTCTCCCTTGCAGGCGGTTCCAACCTGACGGTTAACTGGAACGTTGCCGGTACGACTGCAAACGGAATCGACACACCTTACGTAGACATTTACTACACCAGCAATGCTACAACTTTAGGCTTCCAAACTTTATTGGCAAGTATGGTACCTAACGATGGGTCAGAAGTTGTCACTGTGCCAAATACCGTCGGAACAACAAACAGAATTATGGTAAAAGGACACAACAATATTTTCTTTGATGTGTGTAATACCAATTTTTCTACAACTACTGCGCCTTCAACCCAGGCGATTGCGTTTTCAGGTGTGGCGGGAGAACAAAATAAAATAAGCTGTTCAGACAATCAGGTGACTTATACTTTTGATTATATCGCTTATAATGGGTTTAACACCGAGGCTACTTTCTCTGCTGCTGGTGTTCCTGATGGCGCGACAGTTGCATTTTCGCCAGCTTCTGCTACGGCTTCAGGCCCAGGTGACCATGACTGTAAATAATCTTAATGCCGTAACTACAGGATCTTATACTATTGCCGTAACTTCAACTGCAGGAGATGTTATTAAAACTGCTAATTTTTACCTTGGACTCGGACTTTCGCCTGTCATTCTGACGACTCCGGCCAACAATACTGAAAATTTGCCGGTTGACGTAAACCTTGTATGGGCTTCAGCTGTTAATGCGGTTTCTTATGATGTTGAAGTGGCTACAGACATTGATTTTACTAATCTGGTTTCAACTACCCAAACAACATCAACAAATTTCACCGCTGGCGGATTGACAGAACTGACCGATTATTACTGGAGGGTAAAACCTAAAAATACTGCTTGCGATGGCGTTTACAGTGCTCCAAATAAATTCAGGACTGGACATATCGTTTGTACGACTACAGCGGCTACCAACGTTCCGGTTACCATTTCGGCAAACACGGCAGCTACCGTAACTTCGACGCTTAATATTCCTGCTGGCGTAACAATTTCTGACATTAACGCTTATGTTAAAATCAATCATAGTTATGTATCAGATTTGGTTGTAACGCTCGTAAGTCCGGCCGGAACGCAAGTACAGTTATTCTCAGGGTTATGCGACGACAAGAACAATGTCAATGCTACTTTTGATGATGCCGGGGGCGCATTAGTCTGCGGTACTTCAAGTCCTGTTATTTCAGGAACGGTAAGACCATTGCAGCCATTAAGCGCGCTAATCGGGCAATCTTCTACAGGAACATGGACATTGAAAGTACAAGACACACAACAAGGAGATGGTGGCTCACTGACCAACTGGAGCCTTAACATTTGTGCCGTCGAGATGCCTTTAGGCGTTACAGGCAACAATTTGTTTAATTTTGCCGTATATCCGAATCCGAATAACGGGACTTTCAATATCCAGTCTGATAAATTGGCGTCAGACAAGATCAATGTTGCGGTTTATGATATGAGAGGAAGAATAATTTTCGAGAATAATTACGCCGGAAGTGGCAATTTCAACGAAAATATCAAATTGCAAAACGCTCAGGCCGGAATTTACATGCTGTCGGTTTCTGATGGCGAAAACAAGGAAGTAAAAAGAATTGTGGTGCAATAATCACAATTTTCTTATCGCTAAAAGGGAAGACATAATGTCTTCCCTTTTTATTTTCCGTTGAAGGTATTCATAGTATTTTCGAGTCCGGCAGTACCGAAAAACTGGATGATTTCAGCTGAAAGCTTTAATCTTTCAGGGAGTTTTGCTTTTTCATTTTCGTCCCATTCGCCAAGCACATAATTAACCTGCTGCCCTTTTTTAAATTCGTCGCTGATTCCGAAACGGAAGCGCGCGTAATTTTGCGTATTCAGAATCAGGTTGATATTTTTCAATCCGTTGTGGCCGCCGTCACTGCCTTTTGGTTTGATGCGAATGGAGCCAAACGGTAAATTCAAATCATCTGTAATCACAAGTACATTTTCAAGTGGAATATTCTCCTTGTCCATCCAGAATTTGACGGCTTTTCCGGAAAGGTTCATGTAAGTGTTGGGTTTCAGAAGAAAAAGTTCGTGCCTTTGAACTTATATTCAGCCAAAGCGCCGAGCTTCGCGGTTTCAAATGAAATTGATTCCTGGTTGGCCAGAAAATCTAAGATTTTAAATCCGATATTGTGGCGTGTATTGACGTATTCTGCGCCGATGTTGCCGAGGCCGACGATAAGGAATTTCTTCATGGGATCGATGGTTTCTTTGGGTTGTGATTTGAATAAATTGGAAATCCAGTTCATTTTACAAATGTAAATCAATTAGTGAATTTGACAATTAGCGAATTAGCGAATGTCATGCGAACGTTCTATCATTGCCGATTATAGCCCGGATAGGAATGGCAAATCCTTTTTGTTTTTTCTTTAAAAACAAAAAGATTGGAATGGATAGCCGGAATAGCTTCTAAAAACAAACACGAATTGCACAAATTTTCACAAATTTAGGTTTTTTGTAAGCTGTGGGAATTTGTGCAATTCGTGTTATCACTGAATAAAAAAAGCACCGGCATAAACCGATGCTTTTCTGGAAATATCTTGAAAAAAATTATTTTTTCTTTCCTTTTGCAGGTGCTTTTGCTGCTTTTGCTGCTTCCTGAGCTGCTTTCATAGCCGCACGAGAAATACGAACCTGAGCTACCACAGTGTTATCCGGGTGCATCAATTTGTATTTGTCAGAAACCAGTTTGGTAACGTATAATTTGTTACCCATTTCAAGCGGTGTGATGTCTGCCTCTACGAAATCCGGAAGGTTTTTCGGCAAAGCTTTCACTTTCAAACGACGTTGGTTCAAACGCAAAACACCACCTAAAAGTACACCAGGAGAAGTTCCTGTTACTTTTACCGGCACTTCCATAACGATTTCTTTGTCGTCTTTCAACTGGAAGAAGTCGATGTGCAAAATTTTGTCAGACACAGGGTGTACCTGTATATCCTGCAAAACTGCGTCGAATTTTTTACCGCCAAGGTCGATCACAACAGTGTGCGCGTTTGGAGTGTAAACCAAATTTTTGAATTCTTTCTCTTCAGCTGAGAAATGAACTGGTTGACCTCCTCCGTATAACACGCAAGGAACCGCTCCAGCATTACGTACCGCTTTGGTTGCTACCTTGCCCACGCTTTCTCTTTCTGATCCTTTAATTGTAATCGATTTCATTTTAAAAATATATAGTTAATAATAAAAACTCTTGTTTGGGCGTTGCCTTCGGCTCAATCTTTTTATCGGAACTTTCCGTTGCGCCGGAACTTCTCATTAGATAAAAAGAATACCGCCTCTATCCCTAACGCAATCCTCATTAAACTTGACTTTTTGATTTTTCATCAAGTCTTGATTCTTGTTTCTTGCTTCTTTTCTCTGATTTACATCAAAAACTTCCCGCTGATCGAATTGTTATTCTGCACCATCTGCATCACTTCTGCAAAAAGTGGCGCACAACTTACAACCCTTATTTTCGGCGATTGCTTCTTCAACGGAATCGAATCAGTCACAATCAGCTCGCTTAATTTTGAATTCTCTATTTTTTCGTAGGCTTCTCCTGACAAAATCGCGTGCGTACAAATTGCGCGAACGCTCAGGGCGCCTTTTTCAATCATTAAATCGGCGGCTTTCGCCAATGTGCCTCCGGTGTCGATCATATCGTCTACCAGGATTACATTTCTGCCTTTCACCTCACCAATCAACTCCATCGTATCGATGACGTTGGCGGCTTTTCTTTGTTTGTAACAAATCACGACGTCGGATTCTAAGAATTTAGAATAAGCGTAGGCCCTTTCAGAACCGCCCATATCCGGCGATGCGATGGTCAAGTTGTCTAAATTCAGGCTTCTTACATAAGGCAAAAAGATGGTCGAGGCAAACAGGTGGTCTACCGGTTTTTCGAAAAATCCCTGAATCTGGTCGGCGTGTAAATCCATTGTCATGACGCGGGTTGCCCCTGCGGCCTGCAATAAATTCGCAACCAGTTTCGCCCCTATCGGAACCCTTGGTTTGTCTTTCCTGTCCTGTCTCGCCCATCCGAAATACGGGATTACGGCGGTGACGTGTCTTGCTGAAGCCCTTTTGGCGGCGTCAATCATCAGCAGTAATTCCATCAGGTTATCGGCTGAAGGGAATGTCGAGCAAACGATAAAAACGCGCAAACCTCTTATAGACTCTTCGTAAGAAGGCTGGAATTCACCATCACTATATTTAGAGAACGTCACTTTACCCAGCGGAACGCCATACTTTTCAGCAATCTGTTCTGCGAGGTATACACTTTGGGAACAGGCAAATATCTTTGCTTCGGGTTCTTGATGTGTCATTGTATTGTATTGTTTTTGTTCCGTTTCGGCTATACAATCTGACTTTATTTTTATCTAAAGCCTGCCTGTATAAACGCCTCGGATGTAGTTAGTTAGTTGTGTGTCGCGTTAACGAGGTGCAAATTTAGGAATAAAATCGGAGTAGGAAAGGAAAATTTCAGGTATTTTTTTAGAATTTGCCAGAATATTTTTTACATTTGCACCGTGTTAAACAAACAGCACTGTTGTAAGTGTAGTTTGTCAATGCGTTGGATGGCTGTTGTCATTCTTCGTCTCTCAAGCCCGGATGATAATATTACCATTATTTTTCTAAAATAATTATCATTCACAAAGGCACAATTCGCCCGGATGGCGGAATTGGTAGACGCGCTGGTCTCAAACACCTGTGGGAAACCGTGCCGGTTCGACTCCGGCTCCGGGTACATTAAGAAACCGTAATTAGTTTATTTATAAACTTTTACGGTTTTTTTCTTTTGCAACTGCCCAACCATTGCCCAACATTTCTAATTCGAGGTATTTATTTGCCTACATAAGGTAAAAGCTTTTGGTTCACTCTATCAATTGAAGCATCCAATTCTTTTAATACAAATATTTGTAAAGAAGTATCTTTTGAATCCGCTAAATATGATTTCAGCTTTTTGGAAACCGCATTTAAAAATCTATAATCTCCATTTAAATATTCGCCAATATTTGTAGAGTTATATCGGTCGTCTAATAATTGATATAATTCTTTTATAGTTTTATTATCAACTTTCAAAACAGTATCGAAAAAGCTATCGGGATCTAAATGTTCAAACAATTCTGTTTTTAATGAGTACTCGGCAAAAACCTCGTTAATTGCCTCGATATTGTTATCGTTTAGATGAGTAAATAATTTATTGATTTTTTTACTATCCTTTTTGTTTTCAATTTCTTTGTGTGCCTCAATAATCGCATCTATGATTATTTGATCTTCACGCTTTGTCATAAAGTGGGTTAATGTCTGATATGCTCTAAAATCGGTGTCCTTTTGCTTTGCGACGGAAATTCCGGTTAACAAAATTTCGTTCAACTGATCGATTGTAATATCTATAAGTTTGCTTGCAATGAAATAATAATAAAATTCGGATATTTTCGCGTATTCGTAAATTGTATATTTTCCCTGTTTAGCAAACTCCAAAACCTTTTTAGTCAAATCTGAAAATTCTTCATTTGACAAATCCCTAAAACCGAAATTCATTAAAGCCCTAAAGGAAGAATCTTCCTCCGGTATCGCGGGCGGTGTTCTAAGCTTTAATTCCGACGTTAGCATTTCTTTGTCAAGAAAGCCCGTTAAAATGAAAATATAAACAGAATTATAAAAATGGTATTGATTGATATTGTTAACTAAATATGTGTCATATAATTTTTCTATATCACTTTTTTCTTTCGGCTCAACTTTATTTTCATTGTCCCAGTTTTTAAATGCCGTTGAGAAATTAAAAGTTACATATGCCGGATTTAAGTCATCATAACCGCGAGAATTGATATAATCGGATGAAGTAAGCTTTCCCAACTTAAACTCGATTGATATTATGAGGGCAAACAAAAGCACTTCATCAATAAATTCTTTATCAAAGGCGTTTATTTCAGGATAAAGACTTTCAAGAGCCTGGATATAAAAAGTTATTATCCTTAAATTGTCTTGCTTATATTCTATCAAAAGGTCTAAAATAAAAGTTTCTCGGGATTTGAGAAAATTATAGAAGTCATTGTTATCTGCTTCGTATTGTGAAAACAACAATGGTAAAGTTTTTGAAAGGTCGTTTTTGAAATTCAATATTCTGCCAATGACTTTTTCTTTGATATTATTATAAGCCTCGTTTTCTTTGATTTTGCTTTCGTCTGATAAAATAACGACTTTAAGATTTTTGTGTTCTACGTAGTTATTTATAAAACCTAATATTTCAGGCAAAGGGATTTTGCAACGTTCCAAATCATCAAAGCAAATCACATATTTGGATAATGTTGCCAAATCTAATTCAACGTCTTTCAGAATATCCTCAACCTTTGCACCTATAAATTTGTTCGACAAAAAGGAAATAACGTTTTTTCCCAACTTCATAACATTACTTGCTTTTTTACCGTCAAGCCGGTTGAGATATGGTATTAATCGCACTAAGAATTGATATTCGAGTGTTTCGATTTTACTAATACCATTGAGGGATAAATAGACCGGTTCATAGCCTTTTTCAGTACAAATTTTAATTAGATCGGATTTCCAAAAATAAGTTTTACCGCTTCCCCAAGAGCCGTTTATCAATATTGCATAGCTTGTATTTTTAGCAACTAAATAATTGCTGAAAATCTCCTTTACATACGATGGTTCCATATTTTTTTGTGTTTTAAGCTGAAAAGAAAGGTAATTATAAATATGGAAAATTCTTATTCTAAATTAATTTATTATCAAAACGGTTTATTTAATGCATATGCAGTATTCAACAAATTATAAGAATCTATAAGTGCCTTAAAATGTTTCTGCAATTTCTCGGTTCCGTTTGGGACTTCAATATCGACATATTGATTTTTATGGGTGTTTAAATATCTTACGTTTAAGCCGGTTTTATTTTCCAACACATATTTGATAAAGGCAATTGCACTATCGCCCGCGATGACATCGGAAAACTCACTCACTCCCCTATTAACATCCCTGTTTGTATCATCATCAGTAATTTTAAAGGTCACTCCTTTGCCTTGTCGAATTTCTTTTCCACTACCAAGCAAATAACTAACCTCATCAAAGAAAATCCAATCGCTGCTTTTGTAATTATTTACAATGTGAATTGGCGTCATAGTTTGTTTACCATCAACTACCTTTAAACCAAAGTATATTTGAATGAACGTTACCTCCAACGCATTAACGGTAAAATCTTTTCTCACTAATGGAATTGGTTTTGATTTTATCCAAGTGATATTTTCGTGGAAATCGTTTTCGATAATTACGCCTTTGAGTTTGATCGGTTCCGGCTTTTCATCCTGGGCGTGAATTGAACTTATGCAAAAGATCGTTGCTATAAAAAATAATGCTTTTTTCATTGTTTAAGATTTATTGATTAGAAGTTAGGTTATTCGTTGGGCTTTCGCCGACTTTATACATCCCAACCGGGAATGGTGTATCAATTATTTGCACTTTAAAATAATCCTTATTGATCGCTTCATCCAGGATAATCAAAAACGCACTAAATTTTTTGTCGCCGTTGCCTTTGATGTAAAGCGTGTCATTTTTGATTTGATATTGGAACCGTTGGGTTTCAATCATTTTCTTAGTCATATACTCATATTTCCCGTTATCGAGAAACCCAACGCCGTTTCCGTCGCCGTAATATGTCATATCTAAGTTGAGGTTATTAATAACTGATTGTTTGACAATGTTGGAACGACCGTTTTTGTTTGGATCGCTTTTATCTTCCATTGTCAAATCAAACTTAAATTGCCCATTCAATTTTGCCTCAATGACTGGCTTTAGTTGCCGTGTCGATTTTGTGGGTGTGTTACTTTGACCGGAGATAGGTTTTTCGGGGTGTTTGCAATTTGTCAAAAGACAACTGACTATTGCAATTGTAATAATCTTACTGGAGCCGTAAATACTTTTTTTCATATTAAAAAATTAGTCTACTTGTCCCGAGTAAGGTTTATCCGAAAAAAAAGAGCGTGGGACATTGGAGTATCTGCAAAAGAGGTACTGGTATACCCGCATACAAAACAAACCAAGCCCACGCCGTAACGTGAGCGTTCAGTTTGTTACACTTGTATGCTTTAAAAATTACCAGTTTTCTTTTGCAAGGATAACAACAAACGCTATGTCAATATTTTAGTCTTTTCTATTCCATTTTATCTTATTTATACGCAAATATAGGTGGATTTTAACAACTTTCCGATTTTCGTCGATGATACATTTTCCCGAAAACGTTGAGGTTTTCAAATTAAAAAGTTACAAACTATACACTAAAAAGGTTTTTATCCTGGGAAAAGTGTCGGAAGTGTCGGGAAGTTTATTTATAGAAACTTTACAAACTTTACACGTATGGAAGTTTAAGCCTGGTATAAAGTGTCCGATTTGTCCGTTTGAAGTTTTACAAATTGCATAGTTCTAAATATTTTAAGGAAATGTTTTTTATGCCAAAGTATGCGAGTGGGTGCGAATCGCTCCGACTGGCAGATCAGAAAATGTTGAATTTGAAAAATGTTTTTTATGGAGTGTTGCAATTGACCTTATAATTTAAGTGTCAATTCCTACACCCTTTTTCAAAACAGCATCCATTGAAAATTGATTTCTACCTAACTTTACACATACCAACTTTACACAAAATGAATAACCGTTATAAAAAATCTATAAAAAGTTTAATAGATCAATTGCTTATAATTCGTGTTGATCCTTACGTTGACACGAACAAATGGTTAAAGTTTCAAATTGCTTTAATGAAAAAGACATTCTATATAGAAAGTCAATATCGATTGCAGAAAAACGAAATCAAAGAACTTAATATATATCGTAAAAATCCAACCTCGAAAATTGACAAAGTTGAATCCCTTAAAATCAAAGAAGTAATTAAGCGAAAAGAAAGTAGGATTGAGGACTATAAATTAATCCTGGAAATATATAAAAGTATTGGCGACTGCATCCCTTTTACATTCATTAGTAAGTGGGATTTAAAGCCTCAAAATTTCAAAGAATCACCTGGTTTTATGTCGCAGAAAACCGGCATCGTTAACGAAATGAAAAGTTTAAGATTTGCCTATAAAAATAATATTATTGGGATTTTAAATGACTTGACATCCGTTTTAAAATATAGCGACATTACATTAGTCCGGGAACATTGCACACCGATAGCGTTAGAAATTAAGTCAAGTAGTTTTGAAAATCAAAGAATATTAAGACAACAGGAAAAGACCCATAAATTGTTTCAATACCTTTCGGATGACAAAACAAATCAACTTTATGGAAAGGAATTAAATTTCGTTAGAATAGACCTTGAAACTCCCGAATTAAATTACATAGATAAAATTAATAGTCTTGTTAGCGAGGCTAAAGAAAACGGAACGTCGCACATCCTAATTGAGGATGGGTTAATTTATGTAATATCGTACAATAAATTTTCAGAAGAAACATATAACACAATATTCCAGGAGCATAAATTTAAAAACCCCATTACGTGTTTTTTACTGAAAGAAGATATATTTCACAAAGCCTACCATCCACTAATTTTGATTTTAAATAACTCACAATATTTTTGGGATTTTATGTCGGGTAAAATTTCAATTATGGTTATGTACGATCTCGATTTAATAAAAGACATAGCACTAAAAAACAATTACGACTTTGAACTTATTGATGACGCTGAATATATAATGCAATTTAACCGAACAAATGAAGTAGAGTATTTTGAAGGATTTAAAATGTCTTATCACTATTTCGGACGCATTTTTTATGAATTTATTTCGCCAAAATGGCTTTTAGAAAATAATTTTAAAATGATGAGGGGATTCAAAGATGAGGTTGGGAATGATGAAAAAGTTAAAAGTGATAACTACTTTATAAAGAAATATTAGTTAATGGTCAATTCCTACACCCTTATTTAAAATTTGAAGTTTTTGAACAAGGATTTCTTTTACCTCGTTTTGAATATTATTAGAATGTTCGACAATCAATTTCCTTAATAAGCCTCGATGCTTATGAAAATTACTCTTGCTTTTTTTTAGTAAATCAGTCCAATAACGCGGGTTACAGTAGTTCGATAATCTTTTGGTTTTCGATTGAATTGTAGAATCAAAAAACAATACGTTTTCCCATTCGCCAACTAAATCTTTATTAAAGCTTTCAAACCCTTTATCTATCAAATCAGAAAGTGTTTTAATCCCAATTTTATTAAACTTTTCCATTTTGACAAACTTAATTTCAAATCGCAAAAGTTCGCCGGACACAAAATGTCCCATCGATCTACTGTGTAAAGCTTTATTGTAAATCTTGACAATATATTGCGAGTGTACAACTTGTATTAATTTTCCTTTCGGTGAATTTTTTAAATTTTCAAACGGCATCGTTTTATGTAAAAAACAATTTTCTATAATATGGTTACTCGGGATTGGAGGAATGATATTTACGCCTAACTCTAAAGACCTCAAAGTACAATGTTGAGGTAATACGCCGAACTTTTCTTTTAAGTCATTTAAAACCCAAATAAGCGCGTTTAAATCAAAATCGTTATGATTATGCGCTCCCGCATTCCAATATTTGTGCAAGCTTCCCGATAAAAACGTTATGGTTTCGTAAACTCTAAATTCTAAGCCATTGTAAACAGCACTTTTGTATGGCTTTTTATAAACCACTTTTCCGCTTTTATCAATTCGATCGTTTCCCAGGTTATCCTTTGCCGGTATTAATTCCCCGTAAACAGAAACATTTCTTTGCTCAAATGATAATAATTCGTTTCGCTCTAAAATTGAGGAGGACAACATTTGAACGATAAGTTTTATATAGTCGAGCAAAATTATATCTTTGAAATGTTTTGCAATGCTTTGTAAAACGAACTTTGAACACTCGGGGAGCGTGAACAACTCCCCTTTTTCATTTTTTTCATTTTCCAAATCATACGTTTAAAGGCTTCAAACTTTCTTCAATATCTGAGCGTAGAAAATAAACTCTTGAACCAAGTCCCAGGGGTTTAAGTTTTTTGTTTTTGCACCAATTGTGTATCGTTGACAAATCCACATTAAACATTTTCGCCACTTCTTGACGCGTTAAATATTCGTTTGGTTGCTTTGGCGTGAAGTTTTTTAGAAAGTCGTCCAGTTGACTTTTTATCCCGGCTGAAATTTCATTTTGTAGTTCCTCCGGGGTAGTTTGAATAAATTGTACAGTTGCCATATCTAATATTTTTTACAAATATTTAATTATGGTAGTACCGTTAGAAGTCCGAAATTGTACTGTTTACAATACAAGTTTATTTTTGTGATTTAAGCCAGTCTAATGCGTTAGAATAGTGTTTATCGCGATCTGCGTTTTTGATGTTGTCTAAAGTCTTGATTTGCCCTAAATCCTCATTATACACTTCGAAGAACCAAGTTGAAAAAGCTACCGGGCGAACAACAATATATTTATCGAGGTGCAATTTCCAGTAGTAAAATGCTATTTGGGTTAATCGCCCACGACCGCCAATTGGCTTAACATTATTTGTCAGCAAATATTCAAATAATTCAAACCCATCAGAACGAAAAATATGATTGTGTAAAGCGGACTTATTTTCACTCAACACTATTTTGCTCTCTATGCCAAAAACATAGCTAAAGAGTGAATCTATTTTCTTTTCAATCGCATTTAATTCAATCAATGTTTTGTTTGTGGCGACTAATTCACGCTGTAAATTTGCCATTTCTGCCAACTTTTCCAGTTTGTCTTTTATTTGCGCGAATGCTTTTATTTTGTCGTACTCTTTTTCAGTTGGTAAGAATATAGCATAGAAACCTTTATCATCATACCCTTGTGATATTACATAGCCATCTTTACGCTCATTGGGATATTGATATTTTGGGCTGTTTTTTAAAACTTCCTCACGATTTCCCCGAACTTCATAAGGCTTGTATAATTCTCTAAGGTAATCGGCTCTTTTTTGAACTGAAAATATTTTATATCTATTTTCAAAGGTCATTTCAACTTCCTGGTTTTCTTCATTTATCATTTGACTTCAATTAAAGTTATGCTTTCTTCAAAACAGTTAATTGAGGATCTTTTTTATGTATATCTTCATAAAACTTCATAAACAAATCGGCATTGCTGTCTTTGTCCTCACGCTTATTTATGTACGCCAAAAACAGGCTTTCTTTTGAATGTCCGGTAATATTTATCAGAATCGGGGTTGGAATCTTTTTATAATAATTCGTGGCAAAGGATCGCCTAAAACTATGGGTAGTGATTAATTCGTGCTTTGGATAAAATTTTAATTCCTTTCGATTTGTTTTAGCATTGAGTTTTTTGCCCTCAATAACCTCATCAATTTTAGCAATTTCACAAACCTTTTTTATGTACTCATTAAGTTTTTGAGTACTAATTTTATAAGGAAAATCATTTTCGATTATGTCTATAACGTGAGGTGCTATTATTCCAATTGTCACGCTCTTCTTTGTTTTTTGCTGTATAAGATCCAAATATATATTTCCCGACTTGTAGCGAATATTTTCTTTAGTTATATCTAATAAATCTCCGCCCCTTTGTCCAATCTCACAACCAATTAAAATCCATTTCCGCGCATTGTTATAAGCATCGGACTTTATTTCAGCCTCTTTAATCTTTTCTAACTCATCGAATGATAACGTAACAATAAATTTATCCTCCTCACTTTCTGAAAAACTTTGAATATGCTCAACAAAAGGGTTTGTTGGAATTTCATTCCTCTTTGCGTCAACGCAAACCGTTTTTAAATTATCAATATGTTTACCGGCGTAATTTGTCGCAAAGTTTTTAGTGTTAATAAGCCAATTGGTAAATCTATCTACAAAGGATTTATTCACATCTAAAAAGTGAATTTTCTTTTTTATTACTGCCTCATATTCTGCAATAACATTTTTAAAAGTAACATAACTTTTTACCCTGCTTTCAGATAACCCTAAACTTTTACGCCCTTTAATTTTACGGGTGTTTGCATTATCGATAATATATTGAATATGATTTGACAATAACCCAACATCATTTTTCTCAATGCGTCCAAAACAATCTGAAATTTGGGTTTCGAGCCAAAACGAATCGACCAGGATGCCTTTAGACAAATCTTTGTTGAGGTTATCAAAGACAAATGTTTCTAACTTTTTGAGGTTGTTATATAATTGTTTGTTTTCGGTCGCGTTTTGCTTTGGAAGATGGGTTTTGTCACTCCAACTATTCGGATTGATTGTAAAGCCTGTATTTAACTCTAAATCATTGTTTCGACCAAGAGAAACGCGAATTTTTACGGCAACATTTTTGTTTGCCTTACTTCTAATGCGGAATTGAACGGATGCCATTTTTTGAACTTTTGAACTTTGAACAATCCAAAGATAAATAAATTATGCACCACTTTTTAAAGTTGCCCAACATCTGCCCAACATTTATACTATATCATTCCACTTTAATCAATAATATTCAGTAAGTCATACCTACGCTAAAAACCCTCGTAATAGTTGAGTTTATTAATGAATTTGGTTTAAATATTCAATTTTAAGAACATTGCAAAAATCGTCAAATGGAGGGGTTTCAACTCCGGCTCCGGGTACTTGAAAAGCCTCTTCAAACGAAGAGGCTTTTTTTATTTCTATTTATAAAATTAATCCCGTATTTAAATTTTAGCCAAAAAAAACCCGTCGTAAACGGGCTTTCATTCGTGCTTGATTTTAAATCTTATAAACTCTCCAGTGTCGGCTCGCCTTTCGAGTCGAACCTCATGGTGTTCATTTCGCCATCAAGGCTAACTTTTACCTGATAACCGATTCCGTTACCACTGATTTCTTTGCTTACTGATCTTACCTGACGCATTGAGAAATTTTCTCTGATGTATTGTCTTGTAAATTTTGGCAATCTTGTGATTGTGATTTCCTCAGTATAGTAACCGCCTTTTTTAGCTGTTGCTTTTGTGGCTTTTGTAGCTTTCGCTTTTCCAACAATTGCAGTTTTGGTTACTTTTTTTACTGTGGTCGTTTTTACTTCTTTAGTGTAAGAAGTTCCATTGGTTACCGGAATATCGCCTATTCCTGAACCGTTTTCTGCCCAACCGAATGTCGATAGGCCGAAAATCATCGCGATGGTGAATAGCTTTTTCATTTTTTCAGGATTTTAAATTAATTACAAACTGTGTTTTGATATTTGTAAAATTACTTCAATCCTGAGCCGAACGTCTTATATAGTTTTCAGATTGTGTTGTAAGATTCCTATTGTAATGTTTTGGAAACCACTATAATGACTTTCTGATAATCAACGTCGATTTGTTCTCAACCTGCTTCTTCTCGCCTTTCCTGATCATCTGCGCGGTAATTTTTCCCATGGCGGTAAAGTCGGTTGATATGGTCGTGATGCCATTTGCCACTACTTTTTTCAATGGCGTTTCATTGTAGGAAATGATTCCGAAGTCTTCGCCCAGTTTTAACTGCTGTACTTTCGATTTTTCGATGACACACACCAGATCGCGGTCGTTCGGAATGACATAAACTTCGCCTTTGCTGATATCGCGTGATGTAAATTCTGTAATCACTTCATGTTCCATATTAAAGTCTGTACAAAATTTCAAAAATCCTTCTTTCATGCCCAAAGGCTCGCGGAAACCCGGAAAAATCATCACGAGTTTTTCGTATTCGCCAATCCTCGAAATGCCTTTTTTCATCGCATCATAAATATCATTAACGAAATTCTGGTAAACCGCAGGATATGATTTCAAATCGGGATTGGTCTGGTCTAAAATGAAAACGTCGCCAACCGGTAGGGTTTTAATGACGTTGGCCGCGCCGGTTAAATTGGTAGGCATGATGATATATTTGGTATAATCGCCGTTGGCTTCCTTAATCATCTTCCGAAACGTATCATTATTGAAGTGATGAAAGAAAATATCAACCTGCACATCATTGCCAATATGTTCCAAAAACGAATTATAAATGTCTTCTTTAAAGATATTGAGCTCGTCGAAAAGCAGGAAAATCTTCTGCCTGATAGAGACTTCTGTGCTTTTTACATAGTAACCTTTTCCGAGAATGGCGAAGATAATGCCGCGTTTTTTGAGTTCGTCATAAGCCAGCAAAACTGTGTCTCTTGACAGTGAAAACTTCAGGCACACTTTATTTACTGAAGGTAATCTGTCGCCTTTTCGCAGGATTTGCGTCTCGATTGCTTTTTCAACCGAAGCTATTATTTGCCGGTATTTCGGAATTCCGAGGTTATTTTGTATCGAAATGATTTTCATCGACAGGAAATTTTTGGCAATATACAAAAACCGGTAGGTACTGGTATGGGTTTGATGGAAATATTTTTACTTTTGAATTTCATATTTGATAAAAAAGCAGTGGAAATTAAGCACATATCGCATTTTAACGGTATTCCGAATGAGAATATATCGGGATTTTCACCAAACGATGAAGCGGTATTGCTATATCGCCTGACCAACAGAAATGGGTATTCCTTAGCAGTAACCAATTATGGCGCAACGGTAACTTCGCTGAAAGTCCCACTTGAAAACGGCAAAATGACCGACATCGTTTTGGGTTTTGACAGTCTCGAATCATATATCGACTCATTCAATCTTGAAAGTGCGCCTTATTTAGGAGCAACCGTCGGGCGATTTGCAGGACGTGTCAATAATGGCAATTTTTCCTTAAATGGCGAAAATATTCAGCTGCATCAAAACAATGGCAATCATTCGCTGCACGGCGGGAATATTGGATTCAGCCAAAAAATATGGAAAGTCATCAATATTAATGAATGCAAAAATCCCTCGATAACTTTAGCCTTGCTGAGTCCGGATAAAGACGAGAATTATCCGGGCGCGCTGGCTATCGAGCTCACCTATACCTTAACCGAAGAGAACGAATTCAAAGTTGAATATAAGGCAACAACTTCTGAAGATACAATCGTCAACCTGACGCACCACAGTTATTTCAACCTTGACGGCCATGAAAATAACATCTGCAATCAGGAACTTTTTATCAATGCATCTAAAATCCTGGAGATGACTGATGAAAATATCCCGACCGGAAGGTTTTTACATTTAGCTAATTTTCCATTCGATTTTACAATCCCGAAAAAATGTCCGCTTAAAATCGACAATACTTTTGTACTCGATAAAAAAACGGAACTTGCGGCTTCGTTATACAGCAAGAAAAATAACCTGAAAATGTTGGTTTACACCAATCAGCCTGCGGTTCACATTTATGTCGGCGGCAATTGCTTTAATCGTATCAAAGGGAAAGAAAACGTAAATTACCACACATTGAGTGGCATTTGTTTTGAGACGCAAAACTTTCCGGATGCCCCGAATCATGCGCATTTTCCGAGTGCAATTTTAAAGAAAGGTGAAGTTTACCACCATAAAACGATTTATAAATTTCAACCATTATGAAAAAATATGTATTGCTTGGCATTTTAGCACTTGCGGCGTTTGCTTTTTCCTGTTCGAAAGATGACAAGGAAACAACAGAACCACCGGCAGCAACCGATGATTTCCTGCGTGGCGCCGACGTTTCCTTCCTTCCTGAAATTGAAAGTGCCGGTACCATTTATTACAACAATGGTGCAGCAGAAGACGTACTGACAACGCTTAAAAATGCCGGTTGCAATGCCATCAGGATCCGACTATGGAAAGATCCTGCAACGCCGCATTCCGGTTTAGCAGAAGTAAAAGCATTGGCACAACGCGTAAAAGCTGCCGGAATGAAAGTTTGGCTGACCGTTCATTATTCAGACACCTGGGCCGATCCGGGCAATCAGACCACGCCCGCTGCATGGCAATCGCTTTCTTTTGCAAACCTGAAAACAGAGGTTGCCGCTTACACGACATCAGTCATCAACGAAATCCACCCCGATATTTACCAGATTGGCAACGAAACCAACGACGGTTTTCTGTGGCCACAGGGAAAAATCACAACCAATGAGGCGCAGTATTTAGAACTTGTAACAGCCGCAAGTGCAGCAATCCGAACAGCAGCACCAGAGACAAAAATCATGTTGCATTTTGCAGGAATGGAAGGCGCCGACTGGTTTTTCAACAAGGTAAGCAACATCGATTATGATTATATCGGACTATCGTATTATCCCGTTTGGCACGGAAAAAATCTCACAACAGTTAAAAATACAGTTGATGCTTTGGGCGCAGCTTACAACAAAAAAGTAATTATTGCAGAAACGGCGTATCCCTTCACTTTAGGCTGGGATGATTACACAGATAACATTGTCGGGTTAGACAGCCAACTGATTCCTGCATTTTCTGCCACTCCGGAAGGACAAAAAAGTTACCTCACAACCTTAAGAGCCGTTTTAAAAACAAGTACATCCAGCTACGGATTTTGCTATTGGGGAACGGAATGGCTGGCGTTCGAAAGGGCAGACTGCAACCGACGGTTCAAGTTTTGAAAACCAGGCTTTGTATGATTTTGACCATAAATCGCTTCCGGCTATGGATGCGTTTGAGAAGTAAACAGCAAAAATCAATCGCAATATCAATTTCAAAAAACAAATTATAATCAATACCAAGTAATTATTTAAAATATGGACTGGCCACTTTTGAATTTGAGCCTGATATTGAACTTGAAAATTTCCAAATGAACGACGTACTCATACACAAAACCATTGCACTTTTTGAGCAACAATTCAATCAGTCACCTGCAAAAGTGGTGCTTTCTCCAGGCAGGATTAACATCATCGGCGAACATATCGATTATAACGATGGCTACGTTTTGCCGGCGGCTATTGATAAAATCATCTGTTTCGCTTTCGAAAAAAACAATTCCGATACAGCGCAGATTGTCGCTATTGATCTGGATGACAGCATCGAAATAAACCTTAAAGAACCTGCACAACAACAGGAAAAAGTTTGGGCAAATTATCTTTTAGGCGTAATTAACGAACTTCAGAAAACCGGACTTCCATTTCAGGGATTCGACTGTGTTTTCAGCAGCAATATTCCGGTTGGCTCCGACTTTCATCGTCTGCAGCTTTGGAATGTGGCTTTTTATATGGCATCAATACGCTTTTCAATATCGGCATCCAGCCGCTTGATATCGCTTTAATGGGACAAAAAGCAGAACATTGGGTTGGTATCAATTGTGGCATCATCGAGCAGGTTTGCGAGCGTTTTCGGGTTTGAGAATAAAGTTATCAAAATTGATTGCCGGAGTTATGATTTTGAATACCACAACGCCGATTTCAGCGATTATTCATTAATTTTATTCGACAGTAACGTGAAGCATTCGCATTTCACATCTGCCTACAACACAAGGCGTAAGGAATGTGAAGCGGGTTTTTCGATGATACAATCGGCTTTTCCTGAAATCAAGAGTTTCCGCGACTGCGACGAAAGCCATATTCTTGCCTTAAAAGACAAAATGCCGGACAATGTTTTTCGCCGTTGTCATTTCGTGGTGAAGGAAATTGACCGCGTCAATAAAGCCTGCGATGCTTTAGACGAAGGCGATATTGAATTACTGGGACGATTACTTTTTGAAGGCCATGACGGCATTTCAAAAGAATACGAAATTTGCTGCCCTGAAACCGATTTTATTGTCGATTGGGGAAAAGCCAGGACGCCATTGTAGGCTCAAGGCAAATGGGCGGCGGTTTTGGCGGATGTGCAATCACATTGGTAAGAAAAGGAAAAGAAACCGAAACCAAAGAAAAATTATCATCGCTTTATTTCGAAAAATTCGGAATCGAATTGAAAATCTACGACGTAAAAATCGGCAACGGCACTTCGCTTTACACAGGAAAATGAAGAATTTCGACATCCATACAGATCCGCACAGGCGCTATAATCCTTTGACTGACGAATGGGTTTTGGTGTCGCCGCACCGCTCCAAACGTCCGTGGCAAGGGCAGACTGAAGCCGTTGTTAATATCGATTTGCCTGCTTACGACCCGGAATGTTATTTATGTCCGGGAAATATCCGCGCCAACGGAATGCAGAATCCTGATTACGAAAATGCATTTGTTTTTGAAAATGATTTCGCTGCTTTGAAACAGGAAGACATTTATTCTGAAGAAGAAAAAACGACGACTTTCTTTAAGTCGAAACCTGAAAGAGGGATTTCGCGAGTCGTTTGTTTTTCGCCGAATCATAACCTGACGTTGCCTGAAATGACGATTCCAGCAATCGAAAATGTCATTCACACATGGCAGAAAGAATATACAGATCTGGGCAATATCGATTACATCAACCATGTGCAGATTTTTGAAAATAAGGGCGCGATTATGGGTTGCAGCAATCCGCATCCTCATGGGCAGATTTGGGCGCAGTCGTCACTTCCAACCCAAATCGAAAAAACACAAAAAAGCCTCAAGGCCTATTTTGATAAGAACAACAGCAGTCTTTTGAAAGATTATCTTGCAGAAGAATTAAAAACCGGCGAGCGCATTGTTATTGAAAATGAACATTTTGTCGCGCTCGTGCCATTCTGGGCGATTTGGCCTTATGAAACGATGATTGTCAGTAAACGCCATTTCGGTAAAATTACTGATTTTACAGCAGAAGAGACTACGGCTTTTGCTGAAATCCTGAAGCAAATTACGATACGTTACGACAATCTTTTCAATACTTCATTCCCATATTCATCAGGAATTCACCAATCGCCGACCGACGGAAATCTGCATCCTGAATGGCATTTCCATATGCATTTTTATCCGCCGTTATTGCGTTCGGCTACGGTTAAGAAATTTATGGTCGGTTATGAGATGATGGCAGAATCCCAGCGCGATATTACACCTGAAAGCAGTGCTGCGGTTTTGCGGGAACTTTCGGATGTGCACTACAAAAGCTAATAGATTTTCATTAACTTCGTCAGGAACAAATCAAATCCGGGCATGATAAATCTATTTTTGAGGGCGAAGCATTGGCAGTTATTCCTGCTAACATTTGTATTGCCAATTGTATCGCACATCATCCTTATGGCAATGCTTTTTTCTGAGCTGATTAAATATCAGACGCCGCCCAATCCTGAAGTAATGGCACCTTTCTTTAAGATTTTTCCGTTGATAATGCTGCTTTTCACTATCTTTCAATTTGGTTGGATTTGGTCTGTTGTCATCGGATTGCAGAAAAAATTACCAGCCGGAATTATTATGAAAGTGAGGCGTTTTAAGATTTTGTTCTTTATTCCGCTTTTTTATATCGTATTTCTTTGTGTTTTCATGTCTTTTGTTTTTGATGGAATTTTACAGCTTCAACATTCTCAAATGCCCAACCCCGCACTTTTTATAGGCGTGTTCGTCATTTTCATTCCGCTGCATCTGGGTTCAATGTTCTGCATTTTCCACAACATTTATTTTGCGGCAAAAACGATTAAAATCGCAGAATTGCAAAGACAGCCAAAAGGCGATGAATTTATAGGAGAATTTTTCCTGACGTGGTTTTTTCCGGTTGGCGTTTGGTTTTTACAACCGAGAATCAATCGGTTGTCCGAAGAAATTCAAGAATAGGTTAACGAAGTTTCTTAACGACAAAAGTCACAATGCCCCAAATAGTAAACTGGTTGTCATCAGTGATTTTTATGGGTTCGTATTGTTCATTTTCGGGCATCAGGTAAATGCCGTCCTTCTTAATTTTCAGGCGTTTTACGGTAAAATCCCCATCAATAAAACAGATTGCAATATTGTTGTCTTCAGGCACGAGTGTTCGGTCAATGACAAGCAAATCATTGTTTCCGATACCGGCATTGATCATCGAATTCCCGCTTACACGCGCATAAAAAGTCGTCAGCGGATGTTTTACCAGCAGATCATTTGCATCAATTTTTGACTCCATGAAATCCATCGCCGGAGAAGGAAATCCAGCCGAAATTCCAGCATTTGCCAATGGCAGTTCCAGTTTATTCTCTGTCGATGCCTGAAAAAATTCCAAAGAGAGGGATGGTTTATTTACTGGCATTTGACAACAAGGAGTTCGTTAATATTGGTCGTATAACGCGGCGATTTAAGGTTTTGTTTCATGTTCCAGGTTTTCTCATCCTGCGCGCCGAGCCTGACTTTTCTTTCTCCTGCCTTTTTATTGATGGCGTCCATCGCTTTCATGATTGAAAGGTGGCGCGGATCTTCCTCTTCGAATAGGCTGAATTGCTTTTCGTCTTCGCGGATGAGTTGCGTAACGATTACACCTGCTTTATGAAAGCGCAGTCCTTTGTTGTGCCTGTATATCTTTTCGAGCAGGCCGATGGCTGTATGAGTGATGGTTAAGGTCGAATTGGTTGCAAACGAAATTGTTGCCGCATCCTGATAATACATTTTGGAATGGGCGGTCTTATGTTCCATCGTGCCGAGCATGACGATAATGGTCTGGCAGCAGTATTCCTGCTTGCGGAGTTTTTCGGCACAGACCGAGGCAAAAGTGGCTACTCTTTCGCGCAAGTCGTTGTATTCTGTTAGCTTCTTTGGAAAACTTCTGGTGATGGCGATGCTTTTTTTCTTTGGATTGTCTTCGAGTTTTAGTACCGGTTCGCCTTCGAGCTCCTTTTTCAATCGCAAACCAATAACACCCATCTGGCTTTTGATCCAGGCTTCGTGCATCGGGTCGATGAAGTCTAATGCCGTGTTGATCTTTCGCAGTTTCATTTTCTTTTTCATGCGGTAGCCGATACCCCAGACGGCTTCGATTGCCTGTCGATTTCAGGGCTTTGAGGCGCTTTTCATCGTTATCGATTACATAAACACCTTTGGTGTGGTCAGGAAATTTACGTGCGATTTTATTGGCGATTTTTGACAGTGCCTTTGTTGGTGCAATGCCGACGCAAACGGGAATACTCAGTCCTTTCTTGATTTGGGATTTCATTTGGATGCCACAATTGTAGAAATCGAAATCTTTACCTTTTTTAAATTCGAGGAAGGCTTCATCAATACTATATACTTCGACGTCGGGCGTGAATTCCCTGAGCGTATCCATCACGCGTTCGCTTAGATCGCCGTACAATTGGTAATTGGAGGAAAATACCGTGATTCCTTTTTGCTTCAGTTCATCGCGTACTTTGAATTCGGGTGCGCCCATTGCGATGCCGAGCGCTTTGGCTTCGTCGCTGCGGGAGATAATACAACCGTCGTTATTGGATAGCACCACGATAGGCTTGCCTTCCAGATCGGGGCGGAACAGGCGCTCACAGGAAGCGTAAAAATTATTACAGTCGACTAAGGCATACATGGTGTAAAATTACAAAAAACAAAATCCAAAAGACAAAACGCTACAGACTTTGGAACGAGTTTAACAAATAAGCTATGAGCAGAAATTTGTTTTTTTACTTTGGTATTTATTTGTAATTTGGAGATTGTATATTGGAATTTTAAACTATGGATGCAGTTTGTAAAAATTGCGAAGCTGAATTGCTTCCCGAATATAATTTCTGTCCGGCCTGCAGCCAGAAATCAAAATTGCACCGGCTCAGCATGCATGAGGTTTTGCAAGAGGCAGTTCATTATTTTACGCATGCCGATAAAGGTTTTTTTCAGCTGATAAGAGATTTAGCTTTGAAAAACGGGCGTGTCGCAAGAGAATATATGGATGGGAAGCGAAAGAAATATTTCCCGCCTTTGAATTTCTTTTTATTGTCGGCGGCGATTTATGTTTTCGTGGCTACATTCCACCAGCATGCACCGGAAGCGCTGACTAATAAAGACATTCCTGCTTCAATCCTTAAAATTAAAGATGCGGCTGAACGGAGCTATAACATTTTGGTTTACCAGCGCAAGCTCGAGGCTGACTGGTTTATGTATAAATACTCTAATATTGTAGCGCTGTTTGTCTTACCGCTGACTGCTTTCGTATTTTTTATATTTTACAGGAAAGCAAAATACAATTATACCGAGCATTTGGTCGCGAACATGTATCTGGGTGGGTTTACGATTTTGACAAGCGCAATTATAATCACGCCATTGACAAGGCTTTTGGGAATTACCGAAATTGGTATTGCAGGCGTTTATTATTTATTTGAGCTCGTTTTCTTTACTGCATTTTATTATAACTTTCTCTCTAAAACGAAAATCAGTCAAGGCCTGAAGGCATTTCTGGTGAGCTTTATGGCGATTTCTTCGTGGTATGTGATTTCATTTGTTGGGTTTTCTGTTTATATGTTTACAGGATTTTGGGGGATTTTTGGTTGATCTGAAAATGACCCTGCCATAGCCCGGATGGGCAGCGTATCCTTTTTCCCGCTTCTTTAGCGGGAAAAAGATAAAGCAGACAGCCGGATTAGCTTCCGAAAAGAAAACTTATTGCTTTATTGATAATTTGTCAATGCGGTGAAAATTACCTTTTTCGGTTGCATCCAGTAAATCAACATTCAATTTGATGGCAGCGGCAGCAGCAAATTGAAAAGCAGGTTCTTTTTCATCGAAAACAAACATTTTATAGTGTTTGCTGCCTTGATACCAAAGATTGACCTGATACCATTCCCGGGCATCCAGAAATACAGAAATATATTCAAGTTCGGGAACTTTTGATTTAATATCGCGTGAAAACGGTCAGTACAAAAAATCTGGAAATCAGAATATCTTTATCGACATCAATTAAAACTGTCTTCACGACCGAAAAAGAAATTCCCGCAGAAAGCGACAAGGCAATTAATTCGATATAATCAGCCAGTAGTTGGCCAGTGTAAACGCACATTCCGATAGTATAATACATGAGCGCAATACTGTAAATACAATAGCAGGTGACTGTAAAAAACATGGCTGCAAAAATTATCTGCCAGATAGCACGTTTTCCTTCAGAGACCACCAATTCATATTCATCTTTTA
The DNA here is from genome assembly GCF_051373205.1 of Flavobacterium sp. 3HN19-14. Classification (NCBI taxonomy): domain Bacteria; kingdom Pseudomonadati; phylum Bacteroidota; class Flavobacteriia; order Flavobacteriales; family Flavobacteriaceae; genus Flavobacterium; species Flavobacterium sp. 3HN19-14. Next base: position 909,603 of record NZ_JBPPZT010000001.1, on the reverse strand, counting down.
CATCCATATCTCAAAAATAAAAAAAGCCCGACAATTACGTCAGGCTTTTCAAATTTATTTAGAATTGTCTTAGTCTGCTAAAACAATTACTTTGTTGTCTTTCATTTCGATAGTACCAGAATTGATCGGAAGAAGGTAGGTGTTGTTGTCGACTTTTGCGAAACGATGCGCTACTGTTGATCCGAAATTAAAGCTATTGGCTACAATCTTCACTTCGCCTTCTTTCAGGATAGAAACGATTGGCGCGTGGTGGTTCAATATCTGGAACGAACCGTCAACACCAGGCAAAGTAATCGAGGTTACTTCTCCTTTGAATAATGTTGCTTCGGGTGATACGATTTCTAATGTCATATTTATAAGTGTTCAGTGGTATGTAATCAGTGATCAGACCGAATGCTGAACACTGATTACTGCCAACTATTTTTAAGCTTCTGCCAACATTTTTTGTCCGGCTTCGATAGCGTCTTCTATGGTTCCTTTCAGGTTGAAAGCAGCCTCAGGAAGGTGGTCTAATTCTCCGTCGATAATCATGTTGAAACCTTTGATGGTATCTTTAATATCAACCAATACACCAGGAATACCTGTAAATTGCTCGGCTACGTGGAATGGCTGAGACAAGAAACGTTGTACACGACGGGCACGTGATACGGCGAGTTTGTCTTCTTCTGACAGTTCTTCCATACCCAAGATCGCGATGATATCCTGTAATTGTTTGTATTTCTGAAGGATTTCTTTTACTCTTTGTGCACAGTCGTAGTGCTCGTCGCCCAAGATGTGCGGCGTAAGGATTCTTGAAGTAGAATCGAGTGGATCTACCGCTGGGTAAATTCCAAGCTCGGCAATCTTACGTGACAATACGGTTGTTGCATCAAGGTGGGCAAATGTTGTTGCCGGTGCCGGATCCGTTAAGTCATCCGCAGGAACGTAAACCGCTTGTACAGATGTAATGGAACCTTTGTTTGTTGATGTAATACGCTCTTGCATCGCACCCATCTCTGTTGCCAATGTTGGCTGGTAACCTACCGCAGATGGCATACGACCTAAAAGTGCCGATACCTCAGAACCTGCTTGTGTAAAACGGAAGATGTTGTCAACGAAGAAAAGAACGTCTTTCCCTTGGTCTGAACCAGCTCCGTCACGGAAATACTCAGCGATAGAAAGTCCAGACAAAGCGACACGTGCACGTGCTCCAGGCGGCTCATTCATTTGTCCGAAAACGAAAGTCGCTTTTGAATCGCGCATTCCCATTTTGTCAACTTTGGTCAAATCCCATCCGCCTTCTTCCATAGAATGCATGAAAGCGTCTCCGTATTTGATAATTCCTGACTCCAACATCTCACGAAGCAAGTCATTTCCTTCACGTGTTCTTTCACCTACTCCAGCGAATACAGAAAGACCACCGTGACCTTTTGCAATATTGTTGATCAACTCCTGGAATCAATACGGTTTTACCTACACCTGCACCACCGAACAAACCGATTTTTCCTCCTTTTGCATAAGGCTCGATAAGGTCGATTACTTTGATACCTGTGAATAAAACCTCAGAAGAAGTTGAAAGATCTTCGAATTTTGGTGCCGGACGGTGGATTGAAATTCCGTTGTCGCCGTCTTTTGGCAATTCACCAAGACCGTCGATTGCATCTCCGATTACGTTGAACAAACGTCCGTAAACATCTGCACCGATTGGCATCTTGATAGGATTTCCTGTACCTGTTACTTCATAACCTCTGCTCAAACCATCAGTTGAGTCCATCGAAATGGTACGAACTGTGTTTTCACCGATGTGCGATTGTACTTCAAGTACAAGCATTGTTCCGTCTTTTTAGTGATTTCTAATGAATCATAAATTTTTGGAAGTTCAACATCCTTACCGTTGAATACTACGTCCACTACCTGGACTGATGATTTGCGCAACTTTTCCTATTACTTTTGACATTGCTTATGTATTTATTAAATAGCTATTTAGGTTCGAGAAATGACAGGCGAAAAACACCTCTTTTTCCGAGTGCAAAGATAATTTTTTAAAATATAAAATCAACAATATTTGAATAAAAAAATACTGAAATTTTGCAGAATTGTCTGTCACGCTAATCCGAATCCAAAGAATACGGCATAAAAACAAAAAAGCCAACACGTTTCCGTATTGGCTTTTTATCAATAATCTGGTTTATTTTAGAATGTAGTTGAATCCATCGGATATAAGATACGATAATCGCCCAGATTCACTTTTGGAAGGTTTGAACCGTATTTTGTATTGATGGCCTCTGCAAACATATTGGCGATGAATGCATACCCGCGCGGACTCGGATGCACGCCGTCAAGCGAGAAAGTACCGCCTGTTACGTAGGCTGATGTTAGCGTAAAACCGCTATCAACAATTCCGCCTGTGCCTAATTGACTCAAAATTGTTTTTGTGTCAACGAAAGCCAGTCCGTTTGCCTCAGCAACTGTCTGAATTGCTGCATTATAAGCATCTGTTGCTGTTTTAACCTCAGCAATTTCTTCTTTAGAAAGCACCCAGTTATCAGCCAAAGGCACAGAAACACCATTTATTTGAGCAGGATTGCCGCCTATCGCAGTTCCGATGAAGGCCCTTGCCGGTAAAACGATAAGATCTTCTGCGGTGGCTTGTCTGTAGGACGGATTCCGTAAGCGGTAAGATTTGTAAGATAACTGTCTACCATTACCACTGCGTTTCCTGCACCGGCGTGGAAGGTGATGGTTCTTTTTGCCGCTTCAGCCGGCGTAATCAAATTTAAAGAAGCCGCATAAAGCAATCCGTTATTATACGCTGTAAAACCGGCAGTCAATTGTCCAACCGCAGCGTCACTCAATGGAACCGGGTTATAAGGTACTGTTGTAAAAAACGGCAATGCCGTAATGTAAGGAAGATTGGCAACAACTCCTTTAGCACCTCCGCTCGTAAGTTGGGTCACCAATGCAGAATAAGCACCTGCAAAAACCTGCGGGTCAGTGATATCACTTGAGCCATAAGTCGCCGGATTTAAATTTCCGGTCTGGTTAACACCGCTTCCACCTGAAGTAGCATAACCCAACACGTCATTTCCGCCAATCCATAAAGAAAAGAAAGTTGGCGATTGTGCGGTAGCGTCTGCAATAACGGTAGCTGCCGGTGAAGAAGCGAATCTTCCGAAATACGGATTCAAAGTACCATAACCAGGTGCTTAACAAATGAAAACTTTTTGCGCCGGGAATTCCCATATTGTTGAATGGGCGGTCAATACTTCTCCATACACTGTTGCCGAAACACCCGATACGTTTACAGGCGTATTATTAGCAGTATTAAGATACAAACGTGTCGGGAATTGCGGGATTTGGTTGCCTGCTGCTGAAAATCCACCGATGTTGTCTGCCATAAAAGGAATCTTGAATTCGCCGCCGCCTGCCAAGGCAAATTGTTGTGCAAGGATATTTGGGTAAGAATTTTCCTGTCCGCCTTTAAAAAGTGCGTTGTCGCTGTAGCCTGCGGCAAAAGAATCTCCGAGCGCCACATATTTCGAGAAATCGGCAGAACCGGAAGTGATAGGCACTTCAGTCGATCCTGAATCATCGTCGCTGTTACATGCTGCAAAGGTCAACGAAACCAGTAACAGCCATTTGAAATTTTTTATCATCGTCTTATTTTTTATTTTTATTGACTATTAATTATGGATTAACTGTCCATGAAGCGAACCATTGTTGCCCGATTGCACCTGCTCCGATTACCTGGATATAATCTTTTCCTCCTAAGTTTGTTGCTCCTAATTTGAAAACAGATTTCATTGCAGGAACAGCGTAGTTGATCTGCGCATCGAAAACGGTATTTTCAGGAACGGTTCCGTCTGCGAAAGATGATTCCCAAAGATAGGCTGTGCTCCATCTTACGTTCATGTTGAAACCGAAGTTTTTGAAGAGTTTCGCATTTCCGAATGTCGCTTTGATTCTGTGTTTCGGCGTATTGAAACCAGGAATGAAGCTTGGATCTTTAGAAGCATCATACTTGAGTGTCAATCCGTCAAAATCATTTCCGAAAAAAGCGGCGTTGTAATTTACACCCAATTCGAAATCTTTGTATACCTTTTTAGAAACACCGATTCCGAAACCAATAGAAGTGATCTGCGCGCTTGAGTTCGAATAGATTTGGTAAACCCTTCTGTCTTTGTATTGAAGCGCATCAAGTACATCATCACCGCCAACTTTTACATCACCATAATAAGGTGTGTAAACTCTTGCCTGATTCAGGAAGTCATTGTAGATATTGTAGTAACCGTTGATGTCGATAGAAAGATCGTTGTTGATTACAGAACGATATCCTAATTCGAATGCCTGAACTCTTTCCGGTTTTACCAATGGAATTTTAGCTACTTCAAGTAATCCGGCAGCCTGGTCACGCGTCTGACCACTTGCGATAGCAGCGTCGAACGCTGTAACCGACGGAATTGTATAAGAATTGTTGTATGCTTCGACACCACTCAAACTTACTGTTGCCGGATGATTGTCAGCCTGTCCTTGCGCACTTACATTTCGAGTTTCAACAAAGCGCGACAAGTTATCCGGTGCAGAACCAATCAACGCGAAAGGCTGCCTAAATCCAGTCCGATGTATTGGTCTGGGTTGTTGGATTTCTGAAACCTGTCTGGTAAGAGACCCTGAAATTGTGTTTCTTTTCTGCTCCTGCAGAATAAACGAAAGAGATTCTTGGCGAAAAACTTCCATCAAAATTCTGTGATTTGTCATAACGTACAGAACCAGTAAATTTCAATCTGTCGTCGATGAATTTCTTCTGAACCTGGCCGTAAACGCCGAATTCGTCATAAGTAATTGGGCCGTCATAATCAGTAAAGATTGTTCCTTCTGAATTCATTTCGTATCTTCTGACAGAACCACCTAACTGAAATTCGGCCACTTTTATCAAATCCTTGAAATTATAGTTCAAATCTGAATGATACAATCTTGAATGGTCGATGAATTTCGCGCCTTGTGTCAAATCCGGATTGTTCGTCACGGTCTTCAAAGCGGCGATATATTCAGGTGAACCCGGCAAATACCTTCCTGTATCAGCAGTATTTCTTGCAATAGCGTGTGCCGTTGTCGGGTCTTGTCCGGCTAAAGTTGCCTGGATGTATGCGCCGGCGTATTGGCCGAACCAGGTGCTGTCGTCTTTCCAGGCACGGTTTACGTTCCATGCAGCGAAACGCATATCATAAGAATCTCCGGCGTCTTCGTCGGTCATATAAAATCTGGCGAAGAAATTCTTTCCTTTAAATTCTAATTTTGTCTGGTTCATCGAGAAATTTTTCAATGAATACCTGTTAGCGCCTTGGTAGATTGTATTTCCAAAGCCTAATTTATGCTGAAGGATGATTTCAAACTCACTTTTGAATGGACGGAAGTGCAAAGAAAAATCGGCTTTTACACTTGAAATCTTATTGTCAGTCAAATCCTGCTCCCTGTAGCCTGTCCTTGCTACATTGTAATCCGGTAATAAATTAACCGCACTTGCAGGAATAAGTCCTAAATTGGCAAGGCTTACACCAACGCCTTTTAGGTTTGTTGAAACTTCGTCTCCGTATAAATTCAATCCGTCATAATTCGGGCTTGGGTTAAGTCCCTGAACGTTTGTTCCGGTATCTCTTGTATCAGAAGCAATCCATTCGTAGCCTTCCATATAGGTGAAATTGGCTTTTGCAGCGAAAACATCGCTGAATTTGTATGCGGCTCTTACGCCCCAATCCCAGAATGCGTGGGCTCCGGCAGTTTCCTGATACGTTTTTCCTCCTTTACATAAGCGCTGATACCAGGGCTTGTAAACGGGTTTTTACTGTTCATGAACAATATTCCGTTGAAGGCATTCGCGCCATAAAGTGCAGAAGATGCTCCCGGCAGCAACTCAACATTTGAAACATCAAGCTCGGATAATCCGATAAGGTTACCAAGCACAAAATTCAGTGCCGGTGAGGAGTTGTCCATACCGTCTACCAATTGCATGAAACGGGTGTTGGCAACGGTCGCAAAACCACGGGTGTTGATTGATTTGAACGAGGCGCTACTGGTATTAAAATGCACCTCTTTTAAATTTTCGAGTCCGTCATAATAAGTCGCAGCCGTTGTGTTTTTAATGTCCTGAAGCCCCATTCTCTCAATGGTCACAGGCGATTCGATTACACGCTCCGGCGTTCTCGAGGCAGAAACCACGATTTCATTGAGTTTGGTTTCTTCTTCTGAAAGCTTTACACTAATAACCTGATTCTGGCTTGTGACCGAAACTGTTTGTGAAGTAAAGCCCACCATCGAAAACTGCAGCGAATAAGGTGGCTTTTTAGATGTTGACAGGGTAAATTTACCATCAGCATCTGTTACTGTCCCGGCAGTTTCACCTGCGATGCTAACATTTACACCCGGAAGCGGTAATGTATTGGCATCTGTGACTTTTCCGGAAATTGAATTCTGGGCAAAAGTTATACCGCAGAAAAGCAATGACAAAATAAATAAATAGAGTCTCATTTTTGGTTTGATTTTGTTAGTTTATCAAGCCAATGTACAAATATTTTTGACATTTATAAAAATGCCCAATAAAATTCAGGATTAATACAATCTGCCACAGCTATAACGTTATAGTAGAATATTGCTTTTTTTTAAACTTTTATTAACGTTTTAGGAAGTAATTCATATTAAATACTATGCATACATATAAAATTGAGGAATCGTTGAATTTTTTACAAAAAGAACTTTTTAAAAAAAATCTCACTTTATCACATAAAAAAAGCGGGGTACAACCCCGCTTTGGTATATAATGAGTAAAATCTTAGCTTATTCTACCGTAACTGATTTGGCCAGATTTCTGGGTTGATCAACATTACAGCTACGCATCACGGCAATGTGATATGAAAGCAATTGAAGCGGAATTGTAGTCAACAAAGGCGATAATGCATCGGCAGTATCCGGAATCTCAATTACATAATCTGCAAGGTCGCGAACCTGTGTATCCCCTTTGGTTACAACCGCGATGATTTTCCCGCTTCTCGATTTGATTTCCTGAATATTGCTCACTACTTTGTCATAATGGCCTTGTTTTGGCGCAATTACGATACATGGCATCAATTCATCGATAAGCGCTATCGGACCGTGTTTCATTTCTGCAGCAGGGTAGCCTTCAGCGTGTATGTAAGAAATCTCTTTTAATTTTAAAGCGCCTTCCAAAGCTACAGGAAAATTATAACCACGGCCTAAATAGAGGCAATTCGGCGCATCTTTGAAAACAGCAGCGATTTCTTTGGCCTTATCATTCGTTAATAAAGCTTCAGCAACTTTTTCAGGAATAATCGTCAATTCCTGTAAATAACGGTGGAAATCTGTATGCGAAAGCGTTCCTTTTGCTTTAGCCAAACGAAGCGCGATCAAGGTCAGGATTGTAATCTGTGTTGTAAATGCTTTAGTCGATGCAACTCCAATTTCAGACCAGCATGCGTGTATGCACCCGCGTGCGTTTCCCTTGAAATCGAAGAACCAACGACATTACATACACCAAAAACAAAAGCGCCATTCTCTTTTGCCAATTTGATTGCGGCCAATGTATCTGCAGTTTCACCTGATTGGGAAATTGCGATTACGATATCTTTTTTGTTGATGATCGGGTTTCTGTAGCGGAATTCAGAAGCATATTCAACTTCAACCGGAATGCGCGTGAATTCTTCAAGGATATATTCTGCCACCAATCCGGCGTGCCATGAAGTACCGCAAGCGACAATTAGAATCCTGTCGGCATTGAGGAATTTCTCTAAATTATCTTCAATTCCGGCCATTTTGATAATGCCTTCATTGGCCAAAAGCCTTCCGCGGTAAGTATCTCTGATTACGTTCGGTTGCTCGTAGATTTCTTTCAGCATGAAATGGTCGTAACCGCCTTTTTCAATCTGCTCGAGATTCATCTGCAATTCCTGTACATAAGGATCTACTAATGAATCGTCTTTTATTTTTCTGATTTTCAAAGGTTTTGTAAGACTCACAACGGCCATCTCCTCATCTTCGAGATAAATCGCATTGGAAGTATACTCGATGAAAGGCGACGCATCAGAAGCGATGAAAAATTCGTCAACACCAACGCCAATCGCTAATGGACTTCCCAAACGGCCGCCACAATTTCGTCTGGTTTTTGTTTGTCGAAAACAGCAATCGCATAGGCGCCAATTACTTGGTTAAGTGCTACCTGAACGGCTTTTCCTAACTTCAGGTTTTCTTTTTTCTGGATTTCTTCAATCAGGTTGACCAATACTTCGGTATCTGTATCAGATTTGAAAGTATAGCCTCGTTTGATCAATTCTTTTTTCAGCGGCTCATAATTTTCGATGATGCCGTTATGGATAATCGCCAGATTTCCTGAATTGGAAACGTGCGGGTGAGAATTAATATCATTCGGAACACCATGCGTTGCCCATCTTGTATGGCCAATACCAATGGTACCATTTGTTGAAATTTCTGAAACCCTTGACTCAAGGTCAGTAACTTTTCCTTTGGTTTTTGAGACTTTAAGATGCTCTCCGTCATAAAGCATCACGCCGGCACTGTCATAACCTCTGTATTCAAGCCTTTTGAGGCCTTTAATTACAATTGGATAAGCCTCTCTGTGTCCTATATATCCTACAATTCCACACATAATATAAATGATTTAGTCTTCGGGTTGATAATCAGTATAGTATATTTCCAGTTTCAATCTTCTTACGTCGTTCTCGGGCAGATTGGTTCCATACAATGAAAGCCCAAACGGATGCATCACAGATGCAGTTGGTATCTTTTTAACCTGTACCGTTTCAAATTCAGGTATTACAAGATTAAACGGTGTCTGAATTGCCGACGCGTTACTATCAGAAATCGCTTCCGTAACCACAAGGCCCAATGTTACGTTTTCTTCATTTTCCCTGAGAATTCTGCGAATATGGTTGGTAATCCTTAATTTATATTTTATGCTGTCGTTAATTCTTCTGTCTATACTGCCGCCAAAAGTATATTGGTTGAACTTTGATTTTTTATAAGTCGAGGCATCCGCTGAATAATCATATAAAACCCTGTTGTTAGTAGCGTCATACAAATAGATACGACGCGGTCTTAAAACGGTATCCAGAGGATTTGAAGTTTGAAATTGTTCATTATCCAAATAAAAGGTAAGGCTCGCCTCATTAATAAGCCATTGTTTTTTCTTCAGCAGCTCGAGCTCTCCCGGTCTTGTGAAAAGATTGATGAATGCCATAGAACCCTCACCGCCTTTAAGATACAACTTGCTGTCGCCTGTGGTTATATTCGGAGTTGCCGGGATATTTGCCAGATAGGGCGCATTAGCTGAATTGCTCAATAAATTTACGGTATTTCCCGTTAAATTCAGTGCTAATGTTTTATTGACACGCGTAGTGACAGGAACGCCGCCAGCCGGTGTCGTCGTTAAATCTTCCTTATAATATATTGTAATTACACCTTTTGCAAAATTGAGCTGCGCCAGGTTGGTCACCCCAGCATCAGGATCGGTTACCTTGAAATACAATCCTCTGAAATAGTCCCTGAATGCAGCATTGCTCGCCAGCTTTTCAGCCGGTGCATTGAATATTTTTTTCATGAAAAAATCATTGTCCAATTTAATGCGCATTCCCGGAACGGTACGTGTCCTTACGGTTTCGTTATCATCACCTGTAGTTTTTGTAACAATTTCATCCTGGTCAATAAAAAAACCATCATTTTGCGGCCAGTTGTTAATAACGGCGGCGCCATTGTTTAGTCTTGTTCCATTGTCAACAGAAGTACCTCCCGGACCAATTCCTTTTTTGCGGCTGTCAAAATCACTGTCCTGCGTGTTGTAAAAACGCTGTGCCTGTTCAAATCCGCTTGCCGGATCGAAATCATTCAGGTAATACCCGTTTTCATAGATGCTAAGGTTGAACTTCGCAGCCGGCGCAGTCCTTTGTACAGAATCAAGCACATAAGTTACCACTCCGTCAGAAGTCGTAGCTACGGCCGCGTTCTTATGATTAAAATAAGGCAATGAAAAATACACACTATCGATGGCGACATTAGCTCCGAAGGCCGGCGCTACGTTCACCAATGTCAACTGGCTTACAAAATTGGCGGTCGTATTTCCAAAAACCGGATTTGATATATAGCCAAGCTGATTGAGCGCAAGGTTGTTGGTTTGTACCGGGCAGGTAAGCTTGTTGTAGGCAATGATTCCGGCATCCGTATATTTGTCAAAATCAAAGTGATCTTCCCCTACAATTCCAGTTCCAATCTGGTCATAATCTTTGTCACAAGAGGCGAAAAATAGCACAAAAACAGCTGCAATGACAGCCTTCAAAACGAATTTATTATTCATGTTAATCATTAAAAATTATTACAGCACCTTTGTTTTATAGAAGTCCGTATACACTTCGGCGAACTTCTCTTTCGGCGTGAAAGGTAAAAAAGGTTTTCCTGATGATTCTATAAATTTTGTTAAACTTGGAGACACGCTTTCAGAGGCGATAATCACAGCGTCAGAGTGCTTTATAGAAGCTTTCATGAGGTTTTCGTAGTTCGGAATTTCGAGGTCAGCAACCGCGTCTTCCGGAACACCGTCGAATTTGACTTTATTGATCATTTCTGCATTTAAAGTCTCATCAAAAGACTGGCTGTAAACAGAAGTTACGATTTTGGTATCGGCAAATAAGGCTTCATTTTTGTAAAAATGCTTCATATAAACCGGAAGCATTCCGGCCAGCCAGCCGTGAACGTGGATGATATCCGGAAACCCAGTTGAGTTTCTTTACGGTTTCGACTACGCCTTTAGCAAAGAAAATCGCGCGTTCGTCATTATCAGGATACAAAGTACCGTCTTCGTCGGCAAAAGTGGCTTTCCTTTTAAAGTAATCGTCATTATCGATGAAGTAAACCTGAATGCGTTCTTTCGGGATCGAAGCTACTTTGATAATCAGCGGCATATCGAGGTCATTGACAACCAGATTCATTCCCGAAAGCCTGATCACCTCGTGCAATTGGTGCCTTCTTTCGTTGATGTTGCCGTATCTAGGCATGAAAATCCTGATCTGTCCGCCCTGATCATTTATCATTTTGGGAACATCGTAGGACATCGAAGAAACTTCATTTTCAGCCAGATAAGGCACTACTTCAGATGATACGAATAATATCCTCTTTTCCTCCATATAGAATTGTACTTTACTTATTGTCAATAAAAAACAGGCAAAAGTACAAAAATTTATGGATTTATTGTCGAATATCTTAAGTTTGCACCTCAATTTAATACGCGCTTAATGCTTATTTTCACAAGACAGGCCGATTTAACAGCACATTTGAAATCTGCAACGACGGCAAAATCAACGATTGGTTTCGTGCCGACGATGGGTGCTTTACATGCCGGGCACTTGTCTTTGATTGCAGAATCGCTGCGAGAGAACGACTTTACCGTGATGAGTATTTTCGTCAATCCGACGCAGTTCAACAATCCGGAAGATTTGAAGAAATACCCGCGAACACTCGAAGCCGACGTTGAAAAGATCAGGACTTTGAGCGAAGATGTCATCATTTATGCACCAACTGTAGAAGATATTTACGAAGGCAATACCGTTTCGCAGCATTTCGATTACGACGGACTCGAAAACCAGATGGAAGGCAAGCACCGTCCCGGGCATTTTGACGGTGTCGGTACGATTGTAAAGCGATTGTTTGAAATAGTAATGCCAACGAATGCGTATTTTGGCGAGAAAGATTTCCAGCAATTGCAGATTGTGAAGAAGCTCGCTTCGAAATATAATTTGCCGGTGAATGTTATCGGAAGACCGATTTTCCGCGAAGCTAACGGACTTGCTATGAGTTCCCGCAACGAAAGATTGTCGGCTTCAGAAAAAGAAAAATCAGCTTTTATCTATAAGACATTGAATGCCGCGAAAGCGTTATTCGAAAATAAATCTGCCGAAGAAGTGAAGCAATGGGTTGAAAATGAATTCCTTTCGCAACCCGATTTCAAACTTGAATATTTCGAAATTGCCGAAGAATCGACCTTATTGCCTGTAATTCAGCAAGAAAAAGACAAAAAATACCGCGCATTTATCGCTGTTTTTGTTAACGAAATCCGATTGATAGATACCATTTCATTAAATTAATTACCTTTGCGCCATGCAAATTCAAGTTGTAAAATCCAAGATTCACCGCGTTAAGGTGACCGGAGCAGATTTAAATTATATTGGCAGCATTACCATTGACGAAGCTTTGATGGAAGCCTCGAATATTATCGAAGGCGAAAAAGTATCAATCGTTAATATCAACAACGGCGAGCGTCTTGAAACTTACGCCATCAAAGGCAACCGCAACAGCGGCGAGATTACGCTCAACGGCCGTGCCGCCAGAAAAGTGCAGAAAGGCGATATCATCATCATCATTTCTTACGGAATCCTCGATTTTGAAGAAGCCAAATCATTCAGGCCATCTTTGGTGTTCCCGAATGAAAACGACAATTCCCTGACGTAAATCCTTGAAAACAAAACTCAAATCTTTTGCCGGCATCTTTATCCCAATTTTGATCGGACTGGGTTTGATGTGGTATTCCTACGATTCGTTTACGCCGCAACAGCTCGACCAGATGAAATCGTATTTCAGGACGGCTGATTATAACTATGTATTACTTTCGTTGGTTTTTGCCGTTGCCGGATATGTTTTACGCGCTTACCGCTGGAAATATACGCTTTCACATATTGGTTGCCAGCCTGATTTCAAGCTGAATTTTTTAGCCGTGAGCATTGGTTATTTCATCAATTTATCGATTCCGCGTTCGGGCGAAGTATCGCGTGCTTTGATTTTAAAGAAGTATCAGGATGTTCCGTTTGATAAGGCTTTCGGAACAATAATCGCAGAGCGCATTGTTGATTTGGTCGTGCTGGTTTTGTTCATTTTAACCGCATTGGTTGTCGAATACCACACGCTGCGCGATTTGCTTTTGTATTACATTCCGGTTGAAAAACTCGCTATTTTAATGGGAATAGGCATTTTTGGATTGATGGTTTCGGCTTACCTTTACTTTTATTCCCAATGGAAACTCATCCTTTTGCTAAAATCGAAAGTTGAAGGCTTGAAAGATGGCGCATTGAGCGTATTGCGAATGCCCGACAAATGGCCATTTTTAATCTACACTTTCCTGATTTGGTTTTCGTATGTATTGATGTTTTATGCAACAACTTTTGCGTTGAAAGAAACAACCTCAATCACTATTGGCAGCGTCTTAGTTGCTTTTGTGATAGGAAGTCTCGTTATCGCTTTTACCAATGGCGGCTTTGGCTTCTTCCCGATTTTAATTGCGAAAATACTGCTTTTATATGGCATTCCTGATGAAGCCGGAAACGCCTTTGGCTGGATTGTCTGGACTTCCCAACTCATCATAACCGTTGTCCTGGGAATTCTCTCCTTTTTAGTTTTGCCGCTTTATTACAAAAAAACAAATAATTCCTTATCTTAGTCAGCTATTTTAATTTCGTTTAAAAATTAAATCTGCTGCAGGTCATGAAAAACATTTACTTATTGCTGCTGTTGCTTGGGGGCTTCACGGCATTTTCACAAAGAGCCAGAGATACGATTACTTCAGTACATCTTAAAGGAGACCGCACTTTTACGGTGTCGCTGCCCCATTCCTATAACAAAGACAAGTCAAAAAAATATCCTTTATTAGTACTTTTAGACGGCGATTATTTGTTCGACGCCTTCAATGGTGCGATGTCCTATGCCAATTATTGGGATGATTTGCCTGAAATGATCATTGTCGGAATTGACCAGAGCGGCACGCGAGAAGACGATTCTACGATGGATGCCGAAGGTCTCCCGGAAGAACAAGGCGCCCATTTTTTCGACTTTATTGCAACAGAACTCATGCCGGCCTTGCAAAAAAAATACCGCGTCGCACCTTTTAAAATCATTGCCGGACACGATGTCACAGCAGGATTTCTCAACTTGTTTTTATACAAAGAAGATCCGCTTTTCGACGCTTATATCGCCATGGCGCCGGAGCTTGAAGATCAAATGATTGAAAGGATTCCGACCAGACTGCAAGCCGTTAAAAAGCCTGTTTTTTATTACCTTTCGGGTGCCGATGGCGATCTGAAAAAAATCTTAAAGACGTGCACGACCTCAACCAGAATATCAGTACGGTAAAAAACAGCAGCCTGTATTATAATTATGACGAATTTAAAGGTGCTACGCATTATTCTGTGGTGTTATTTTCTGTTCCTGATGCATTGTACCATATATTTTCGGCGTATCAGCCCATTTCTACAGAGGAATTCAACACCAAAATCGTCACGCTCCCAAACGATTATGTGGGTTATCTTACCAAAAAATATGACATCATTGAAAAATCTTACGGCATGAAAATGCCAATCAGGCTCACTGATTTCAAAGCTATTGAAGCCGCCATACTGAAAAATAAAGCTTACGCAGAATTTGAAAAGTTGTCTGCCATAGCGAAAAAGAATTATCCGAAAGCAATGTTAGGCAATTATGAGCTCGCTATGTTTTATGAAAAAACAGGCGATACAAAAAAAGCCGCAAAAACCTACATGAGCGCTTATCTTCAAGATGAAATCGGTGATCTGACAAAAGACATGATGCTTGAAAAAGCTGACGAAATGAAAGGCACCGCCGCAAAACCAAAAGAAATTCCTGAAGAAACGCCCGCAGAAACCCCAACCGAAACGCCGACGGAAGAAAAAAAACCTTAAAATGTCAAAAGTAAAGACTACGTTCTTTTGCCAGAATTGTGGTGCGCAATATGCAAAATGGCAGGGACAGTGCAATTCCTGCAAAGAATGGAATACCATCGCAGAGGAAATCATCCAAAAGGAAGAAAAATCAGCATGGAAACCAAGTTCCGCCGAAACAAAAAAAGCGCCGAAACCGCTTCGCATCAACGAGATCGATTCGGCGCAGGAAATGCGGATGGATACTACCGACGGCGAGCTTAACCGCGTGCTTGGCGGCGGCATCGTTCCAGGCTCGTTAACCCTTTTAGGCGGCGAACCCGGCATTGGAAAAAGTACGCTTTTATTGCAGATTTCACTCAAATTACCTTATCGTACCTTATACGTTTCGGGCGAAGAAAGCCAGAAGCAAATCAAGATGCGCTCCGAAAGGATTACGCCCAACGGTGACAATTGTTATATCCTCACGGAAACAAAAACGCAAAATATCTTCCGTCAGGTCGAAGCGATTGATCCTGAAATTATCATTATCGATTCGATACAGACGCTGCATACTGACTATATCGAATCATCTCCGGGAAGCATTTCGCAAATCCGTGAATGTACCGCTGAGCTGATTAAATATGCGAAGGAAACCAACGTTCCTGTTATATTAATTGGGCATATCACGAAAGACGGCAGCATCGCCTGCGAAATCCTCGAGCACATGGTGGATACGGTTTTGCAATTTGAGGGCGACCGAAATCATGTTTACCGAATTCTGCGCGCGTTAAAAAACCGTTTTGGATCTACATCTGAACTCGGGATTTATGAAATGCAGGGTTCAGGTTTAAGGGAAGTTTCAAATCCGTCAGAAATATTGATTTCGCACCGTGAAGAAGAATTATCAGGAACGGCAATTGCGTCAACTTTAGAAGGCATGCGCCCACTCATGATTGAAATCCAGGCACTTGTAAGCACTGCAGTTTACGGAACACCGCAACGCAGCACAACCGGCTACAATGCCAAAAGACTCAATATGATTCTGGCCGTTTTGGAAAAGAGAGCCGGTTTCCGATTAGGAACAAAAGACGTTTTCCTGAATGTTACGGGCGGGATTTCTGTAGACGATCCGGCGATAGATTTGGCCGTTGTCGCAGCAATTTTATCCTCAAATGAAGATATTCCGGTTGGGAAAGATTTTTGTTTTGCTGGAGAAGTCGGTCTTTCGGGAGAAATTCGTCCGGTGAATCGCGTTGATCAGCGCATACAGGAAGCAGAGAAATTAGGCTTTTCGACAATTTTCGTTTCAAAGTACAATAAGATTTCGATTAAAAATTCCATTATAAAAATCCGGCAGGTCACTCGAATCGAAGATGTCGCGGGCGAACTTTTCGGGTAACGTAAAAAAATTTAGCCACGAATTTCACGAAGTTACACAAACCGATTCGTGAAAATTCGTGAAATTCGTGGTTAATAATTCCCCAAATCAATGAGAACCAGAAAACAAAAAATATACTTATCCCTTAAAATTTTCGCAGTCGTTTTGGTGGCTTTGGTCATCGCATTCTTTATTTTCAGGGAATCGCTGCTGCAAACAGCCATTTCGCGTGTTTCGGCTAAGATTGAACGCGATTACGACAGCGATTTTAATATCAAGGAAGCCCATTTTCAGGGACTTTTAGGCGTTGATTTAACTGAAATTTCCCTTGTTCCCAAGGGCGCAGATACCCTTTTCAAAATCCGGAAAATGAAAACGAGCGTCAATTTCTGGCACTTGTTTGTTGGTGATATCCAGCTCGGAACGCTCGACATTCGTGACGGTTATGTACAAATCGTAAAAAACGAAAGAGGAAAAAACTATGAAAATTTCATCCGGAAAGATAGTACGCAAACCACTTCTGCTTCTAATGAAAAACGTGATTACGCCGAATTCGCGTATCGCATCCTCTCAAAAGCACTGAACCTCGTTCCTACCGACATGAGTATTGAGAATCTTTCGTTTTTCATCAATGATTTCGGGAAAAAAGCGCGCGTCGATTTCCAGAAATTACGCCTGGCTGATGAAAATCTTGAGAGTTCAATTAAAGTCCAGACGAATACATTTACGCAGCGCTGGCGCATAGCAGGTTATACCGATCCGCGGGATAAAAAAGCCGATATCCGGTTTTTCAACCTAGATACGGGCGCCATCAGAATGCCTTATATCGATGAACGGTTCAATGTGAAATCGAGTTTTGATTCTGTTCGCCTGAAAATTGACAACATCGATATGGATGGCGACGAACTGCACATCGACGGGTTTTCGTCAATCGCAGACCTGAAAGTCAACCATCCGAAAATCGCAAGCAAAGACGTTATTATCAAAAACGCGCGATTTGATTATCATTTATTGCTCGGCCCTGATTTTGTTTCGGTAGACAGCAGTTCAACGGTGCAATTGAACAAGATAAAATTCCACCCTTACTTGGCTTATAATACAGCAGCCGATACGATCTATTCAATGAAAGTCGATATCCCGAAAATGAAGGCGCAGGATTTTATTTCGTCTCTGCCTGACGGACTTTTCACGCATTTTCAAGGCATGGAAGCTGAAGGAAATTTCAGTTATAACCTCAACTTCATGTTCAACAAGAACAAGCCGAATACTTTGGTTTTTGATAGCAAACTCGACAAGGAAAACCTCAAAATCACGAAATATGGCGAGGCCGACCTGAATAAACTCAACGGTGATTTCGTTTACCACGCGATTGATAAGGGAAAAGTGCAACGCGGCGTACTTGTTGGCCAGGCCAATCCTGATTATACACCTTTGAATCAGATTTCGCCTTATCTGCGAAAAGCCGTTTTGACAACAGAAGACCCGTCATTTTTTACGCACCGCGGCTTCATTAGCGAAGCTTTCAAGCAATCCATCATCAAAAACATCAAGACGAAGAAATTCTCTCGTGGCGCCAGTACCATCAGCATGCAACTCATCAAAAATGTTTTTTTGACGCGTGAAAAGACGCTTTCGCGGAAATTAGAGGAAATCCTGCTCGTTTATATACTTGAAAATAACCGCATCGCCAGTAAGGAAAGGATGCTTGAAGTTTATTTCAACATTATCGAATGGGTCCGAATGTTTACGGAATCGGAGAAGCCAGCCGTTTTTATTTCGGCAAGATGCCGTCGGCACTTTCATTAAATGAATGCATTTACCTGGCGACAATCATTCCGCGCCCGAAAGGATTTATGTACCAGTTTAACGATCAGGGCAGCCTGAAAGGTTACGCCGTAAAGCAGCAGTCGTTCCTTACCAACATCATGATGCGCCGCGGATTATTGGCAGCCGATGACACTTTGTACACAAGGCTTCCGGTGTTTATTTCCGGGCAGGCGAAATCGTATATCAGGATTCGGGAACGCGATACGATTCCGGCTGATTCTTTGCAATTGGAAGAGGAATTTAATTTTTAAATCCAACCTTTTTGTCTTTTCTATGCTCTTTTATGATATAATCCCATAAGAGATACCACATGAAAAGATTCACTTTGTTATTTTTGTTTTTGCCGACATTGTTGTTGGCGCAAAAGCCAATTTTTACAACTGCTAAAGTAAAAGGCGCTACTGTATATTTCAGTGGTGCAGAAATGTCGCAGTCTACTTCGGTAAACCTTCCAAAAGGAACAAGCGAAATTGTAGTAAAAATGTCGCCGATTATTTAAATGAAAATACAATTCAAATTGGCACGAATGCTGAGGTAACAGTACTTTCGGTGCAATTTACGAGTAATTATATCAGCGAATATGATGTCGATGAGAGTTCGCCAGCAATCAAAGTCGTTCGCGATAGTATTTCCTTGATTGACAAGGAAATACAAAAACTCCGAAATGCTGCCAGTTCTGAAGTAAAATCTTTGGAGTTATTGGATAAAAACCAGCAGGTTTCGGGAACCAATACCGGGTTGAACCTTACTGAACTTGCAAAAGTAGTCGAATATTATAAAGTGAAACGTACAGAGCTGAGCAACAATAATGATGCATTGAATGCCAAAATTCTCAGCCTATATGAAGTTCAGGCAAAACTCCGTAATAAACTTGAAATCAAAACCAAAGACGAGGAAAAAACGGCTAAAGGAAAATTGATTCTTCAGGTTATGAATGATGTTGCAGGTGTGGTAAACTTCGATATCAATTACATCACGCCATACGCTTCGTGGAAACCATTCTATGACCTGCGTGCCAATAGCATTCTGGAGCCTATTAATATGATGTACAAAGGCCAGATTTTCCAGACTACGGGAATCGACTGGAAGCAGGTAAAACTCACGCTTTCGAGTGGCAATCCGAATCAGGATAATCAGGCACCGCTACTTAGTTCCTGGTTTCTCAGATACCAACAACAAAACAATTATGATGGCGTTGCTGATACTGCAGATTTTAAAGAAAACACTTTACAGGAAGTCGTCGTTGCAGGTTACGGCAGCCGAAAAGACAAGCAAAAAATTGAAGCCTCATCTGTTACAGATGCAACAACAATTACTGAAAACCAGTTGAATGTATCTTTCGATATCGACATCCTATACGACATTTATTCCAACGGAAAAGCGCATAGCGTAAGCCTGAAAGAAATCAAATTACCGGCTTCCTACAAATATTATGCAGTGCCAAAAGTGGAGAAGAAGCATTTTTACTTGCGGAAATAGGCGACTATTCCCAATATAACTTATTGCAGGGCGAAGCCAATATCATTTTTGAAGGCTTGTATGTCGGCAAAACGTTCATCAATCCGAACCAGACTTCAGACACGCTTAATTTGAGCATGGGAAGGGATAAAAAAATTTCCATCAAGCGCGAAAAAATCGTGGATAAATCGGGAACGAAATTCCTTTCTTCTTACAAAGTACAGCATTTTACATACGAAACCACCGTCCGCAACAATAAAAAAGAAGCAGCGCATTTAATGCTCAAAGACCAGTATCCATTGAGTCCGGACAAAGAAATCGAGATTGAACTGCTGGACAAAGACGGCGCAAAAGTCAACCCCGAAACCGGCATTTTAACCTGGAAACTTGACCTGAAGCCAAACGAGACCAAAAAAATCCGGATCAGCTATAAAGTAAAATATCCAAAAGACAAGACTATCGATAATTTATAAAAACCTTAACCCCGGCTGCACAAGTTGGGGTTTTTTGTTGTCGGAAAAAACACTAACTTTACACTATAAACCTACATAAATATTTAGCTATGAGAAATTTATACTCTTTAATTTTACTGTTATCCTGCTTCTTTTCGTTTGCGCAAACCATCGGAATCCAGCAATTTGCCACCGGGCTTTCCGATGCTGTCGAGCTTGTAAACGCTGGCGATGAAAGATTGTTCGCCGTGCAACAACGCGGCCTTATCAGAATTATCAATACCGATGGAACCATCAAGGCAACGCCCTTTCTGAACCTTTCTGCAATTGTCAACCAGGCGGATAACGAAGGTGGTTTGCTTGGTCTGGCTTTCCACCCGAATTATGCCACCAATGGTTTCTTCTATGTGAATTACACCAATAATTCAGGGAATACCGTTATCGCAAGATATTCTGTAAGCGCCGGAAATGTTGATGTTGCCAATACAACGGCGACGGTTTTGATGACCATCACACAGCCATTTTCAAACCACAATGGAGGTACAATCAAATTTGGTCCCGACGGCTATCTGTATATTGGAATGGGCGATGGAGGAAGCAGCGGCGACCCAAACGGCAATGCGCAGAACAAGAATGTTTTACTGGGAAAAATGCTGCGTATTGATGTTGACAACGGAACGCCTTACGGAATTCCGGCCGACAACCCGTATGTTGGTATAGCCGGGGCAGATGAAATCTGGTCGATTGGCCTCAGGAATCCCTGGAAATTTTCTTTTCGATAATGCCGACAGCAAATTATGGATTGCCGATGTTGGCCAGGAAAATGTAGAGGAAATCAACAAAGTCGATGCCGCAACTGCCGGATTAAATTTCGGATGGAAATGTTATGAAGGCAATGATGTTTTTAGTACGAGTGGTTGTCCGGCTTCGGGCGTGACTTACACTTTTCCATTTGCAACTTATTCCTCTGCGAGCGGAAGCGGTGCGTGTTCTGTAACGGGCGGTTATGTGTATCGCGGCAGCACTTATCCGAATATGGTTGGAAAATATTTCTTCGCTGATTATTGTTCGAATAAAATCGGAATGATCAATGACTCCGGAACTTTGACATTTACGACTGCATTTGCAGGTACAAACTTTGTCACTTTTGGTGTTGATATGAATAATGAATTGTATATTTCGGCTTCCTCGAACGGAAAGATTTACAAAGTTATCGATACTGCATTGGGTGTCGAAAGCTTAAATAAAGGCAGTTTCGCTTTGACTCCGAATCCGGCGAAGGACATCATAAAAATCACCACGACAAATATTGATTTCCCTTTACAAATGCAGATTTTTGACATTACGGGAAAAAGGCTGATGAACCAGCAAATTAAAGCTGATGGTGAAAATGTAAATATCAGCAATTTGCAAAGCGGAATTTATATGGTAAACATCGAAGATAATTCCGGCGTTTCTTCTAACTCGAAATTGGTGATTAATTAGATAATTGGTCAATTAGAAAATGAGATAATTTTCGGGATAATCTTGCAAAAAATTATCTCATTTTCTAATTATCTAATTTTTAAGGTGCCGGATTCGGATACCTTTTATGCACACCATCAATCGCCTTTAAAACTTCTTCTGAAAGCGAAATATTGATGGTTTCAATATTTTCTTTTAGTTGTTCCAATGTTGTGGCGCCAATGATCATGCTGGCTAAAAACGGTTGTGCCAATACAAATCCGAGTGATAATTCGACCAAAGTCAAGCCGTTGCCAATTGCAATTTCATGATACAAATCTGTGGCCTTTCTTGCTTCTTCAGAATTGTATCGTGTGAAATTTTGAAAAAGCGTTAGCCGTGCATCGGCAGGTTTCTGGCCATTCCTGAATTTTCCTGACAAGAGTCCGAAAGCCATTGGAGAATAGGCCAGCAATCCGACATTTTCGCGGTAAACGGTTTCTGTAAGGCCAGCTTCAAAACTGCGATTTAGCAGCGAAAACGGGTTTTGGATAGTAATTGCTTTCGGCAAATGGTGTTTTTTACTTTCATCGAGGAAACGCATCAGTCCCCACGGCGTTTCGTTGGAAACTCCAAACTGGCGGATTTTTCCCTGCTGAACCAAACCCTGCATCGTTTCAAGCACTTCTTTTGTATTGTCTTCCCAGCGGTCTTCCTGGATTTTAAAGCCGAGTTGCCCGAACATATTAGATTTGCGTTGGGCCAGTGCAATTGGTAAATATCGATGTAATCGGTCTGTAAACGCTTCAGGCTTTTCTCGACAGAAAGTACAACCGCAGCAGGATTATATCGAAGATCTTCACGGATATATTCGAGTCCGCGATTAGCGCCCGCAATTTTTGAAGCGAGTACGATTTCATTTCTTTTTCCTGATTTTTTTATCCAGGAACCAATGATTTCTTCTGTTCTCCCATAGGTTTTTTCGCGCGCCGGAACCGGATACATTTCGGCTGTATCGATAAAATTGATGCCTTTTTCAATCGCAAAATCAATTTGAGAATGGCCTTGTTCTTCGGTGTTCTGTTGCCCGAAAGTCATCGTGCCGAGACAAATTTTACTTACTTTGATGTCGGTATCGCTGAGTGTGGTGTATTGCATTTTCGTAGATTGAGGTGCAAAGGTAGTTTCAATTTCTTTAACCGCAAAGGCGCAAAGATTTTCGCAAAGTTCGCAAAGCTTACGAACTTTAAAAAACTTTGCGCCCTCGTATCTTCGTGCCTTCGCGGTTTTAAAAATCAAACTTCAACTGCACCACCACCGTTTTCTTCACTTCCGTATTAAGATTATTGAGTGAAATGCCGAGCAGGCGTACAGAATCTTTCATTCGTTCCTGATATAATAATTCTTTGGCGTTTTCGAGCAGCAGCGATTTATCAGAAATAAAATAAGGCAAAGTCTTGCTGCGTGTCTGCAGCGTAAAATCGCTGTATTTGATTTTTAAGGTGACGGTTTTTCCGGCAATGTTATATCGTTTGAGGCGGCGTTCGAGTTCACCTGCAATCCTGTCGAGCTTTTCCTCCATAAAAACCTCTGAAGTCAGGTTTTCATCAAAAGTATGTTCTGTTGCGACAGATTTTGCGATACGTTCGGGCTTGACTTCGCTGTTGTGAATACCGCGAACGATGTGATAATAGTAAGTACCTGATTTTCCGAAATGCTTTTCAAGGAAATCAAGCGGTTTGTTCTTTAAATCCAGGCCGGTGAAAATGCCAAGCTGGTACATTTTTTCGGTGGTGACTTTTCCGACGCCGTAAAATTTCCGGATGGGTAATTCCTCTAAAAAAGGAATCACTTCATCAGGATTGACGGTTTTCTGCCCGTTTGGCTTGTTGAAATCTGATGCAATTTTGGCTACGAATTTATTGACGGAAATTCCGGCAGAAGCGGTCAATCCGGTTTCTTCAAGAATGCGTTTACGGATTTCCTTCGCAATCAAAGTCGCACTCGGATTGCCTTTTTTATTCTGTGTGACATCGAGATAAGCCTCATCAAGCGAAAGCGGTTCGACCAGATCGGTATATTCAAAAAAAATATTGCGGATTTTCTGGGAAATTTCTTTGTAGCGCTCGAATCTCGGTTTTACGAAAATCAAATCCGAACAGTTTTTTTTAGCCAGATAGCCGCTGATGGCGCTTCGAACGCCGAATTTCCTTGCTTCATAACTTGCTGCCGAAACGACGCCTCGGTTTTCGCCGCCGCCAACTGCCACAGGTTTTCCACGCAGTTCGGGATTATCAAGCTGTTCTACAGAAGCGTAAAATGCATCCATATCGACGTGGATGATTTTGCGCTGGCGAACCGGTTCTGGTGTTTCCTCCACAATTTTGACTTTGCTTTTCTTCTGTAAAAATACAAATTGACGTTCATAATTTGAGTAACTTTAGCACAAATAAACTTTATGAAATGATTGAAATTGAACGCAAATTTCTTGTGAATTCTGATGCTTTTAAAGCCCAGGCATCCGCCAAAAACCATATCGCACAAGGTTATCTGAATGCTGATCCGGAACGTACAGTCCGCGTCCGCATTAAAGGCGAAATGGGTTTCCTGACCGTTAAAGGCAAAGGCAGCGAAAGCGGCACAACACGTTTTGAATGGGAAACGGAACTTTCGCTAATGGAAGCGAAACCGTTACTTGCGCTATGTGAGAAAGGTACAATTAATAAAATGAGGTATGAAGTAGAAGCCGGCAACCATATTTATGAAATTGATGAATTTTTTGGTGACAACGAAGGACTCATTATCGCCGAAATAGAACTTCGTTCTGAAGATGAAATGTTCGACAAACCCGACTGGGTTGGAAAGGAAGTGACTGGCGATCAGCGCTATTACAATGCCTATCTTAGTAAAAGACCTTATAAAGAGTGGAAATAATCTTTGTAAACGTAATATTAGCAATTTTATAACCTGCAAAACATAAATTATTCATAAAAAAGCTGGTTTATAAACGTTAAAGATTCAATTGTTTAATATAAAAACGATTAAAAATCATATATTCGCTACCTATTTAATAATCCTTATCTATTTAATATGAAAAAAATTACTTTATTAATGCTGATGCTTGGGTTCACTTCCTTCGTATCGGCGCAATGTCTAACCCTTTTCGAGGATAACACTCAGTGGCCTACCGCTACCTACACACCCACTAATTGTGACGGTATAACTGCCAACGGTCTTGCCTTTAACTGTTATGCCGGTGAGTACTCTAAGGTGAATGTTACCTCTGGAGAAACGTATGTATTTACCAGTTCTGTTGCTACTGATTATATCACTATTAGTGACGAAAATGGAGAAAATGCAATTGCTTTCGGAGAAAATGCTTATGTAATGTGGGTTGCCGATTTCACAGGTGTAATCAGATTCTGGACACACCTTTCATCAAACTGCGATGGAGATACTGCAAACAGATACAGATATGTTACCTGCGGCACGCCGCCAACTTGTTTGCCTGTTAGCGGGCTTACGCTTGATGAGGTAACATTAAACACGGCAGCTATTTCATGGACTGAGTCTATGTCTGCTCCTACCGGTGGATATGACTATTTCTTTTCTCAAGGCGAAGTAGCATCTGCTGATATTACAGATCCTACTGCAACTTTAGCTGCCGGAACAACAACCATTTCTTTTGACAGTTTAACTGACAGTACAATTTACAGCTTTTATGTAAGAGCAAATTGTGGCGGTGGTGATACAAGTGCATGGGCAGGTGGTACATTCAACACATTAGTTCCTCCGCCAGATTGTACTACTGCTGTTGTGATTCCTGAATGTGGTACAGAAGTTACTGCAGATATTTTGCCTGGTGACGGAGCATGGAATCCTTTTTCATGTTTTTATGACACACCCGGAACAGAAAGACTTTTCTCTTACACACCTCCTGTAACAGGAGAATATTCTCTTACCATTACTGCCGCAACTGGCGGTTACATTGATTATTTCTACAAAGAAGCATCGGGTACTTGTGATGAGACAGGATGGAACTGTATTGATGACAATAACGGACAGGGTACTGACCTGATTGGTAACTTAGAAGCTGGTACTGAGTACTGGTTTTTGCTTGACAGCGAAGGTGATACTGCAAGATCGGCTACTTTCATGATTGCTTGTGCGCCAACTTGTACTAATGGTGTTGCCAATTATGTACGTACAGCAGATTGCTCTAACGGAAATGAGCAATTCTCAGTTGACGTAAACCTTACTGATATGGGAACTGCTGTTTCTTACACTGTATCTGATGACCAGGGAAGTGCTACACAACCATTAACCGCTATCGGAACAGTTACTTTCGGCCGATATGCAATTGGTACTTCAGTAATTTTCACAATTGCAAATGATGACGACGCGACTTGCGTTATAACAAGCCCTGCGCAAACTGTAGCTAACTGTCCTCCAACGAACGATACTTGTGCGACAGCTTTCGACCTTACAAATGAAACATCACCGATCAACGGAACTACAGTAGATTCGATGAACGATAATACAGAAGTTTGCAACAATTCCGGAAATACGGTTGCTAACAATTACGGAGACGTTTACTATTCTATCTCTGTTCCTAGCGGTTCTACTTTAACTATGGGAACAACTGTAGCTTCTTATGATACTGCAAACGTTGTTTTCTATGGCGATTGTGACAACAGGACACAAATTGCTTGTTTTGATGACCCTAACTACACTTCTGTAGTATGGAGCAATGACACAGGATCTGACCAAACTGTTTACTGGGTTCAGGATGGATGGTCTGGCACAGGAACTTTCACATTAGCATGGTCTGTTATCGCTTGTACAAATGCTACGGCAACTTATGCTGTTGTATCTGGTTGTGGTGATGGCAACGAACAATTTAATGTTGATGTAACAATTTCTGACCTTGGATCTGCAACTGAATTATTAGTTAGTGACAGACCAGGGAAGTGCTACACAGACTACTTCTGCTACAGGAACACTTACTTTTGGTCAGTTACGCAAACAATACGCCTGTAATTATTACGATAGCCAATTCGGCTGATTCAGATTGTACGCTTACAAGTCCGGTTCAGAATCAGGTTGCTTGTCCGCCTGCAAATGATTCATGTGATGCACCTATAGCCGTAACTGCTGCCGGCGATTTTGAAACAGCTGCTATAGTTGCTTCCAATGTTGGTGCAACACATGTTGATCCGTCAATTATTCCTGCTCCATCTTGTGCTGCAAATGGTTTCCCTGCAAACGGAAAAGATGTTTGGTTCAGCGTAGTGGTTCCTGAATCAGGAACATTAACTTTGGAAACAGGCAATGATGATGGTACCATGACTGACACAGGTCTTGAGGTTTTCAGCGGTACTTGTGATGCATTAACAGTTATAGGTTGTAACGATGATATCCAGATTTTCGTTGACAGCTTCTCAAGAGTGGCATTAACAGGTTTAACACCTGGAGATACTTTACTTGCAAGAGTTTACGGATACAATACGGCAGTAGGATCTTTCAGATTCGGTGCTTATGACGCTTCATTATTAGGTGTTTCATCATTTGATGGTGCTACCTTCAAAGCTTATCCAAACCCTGTTACTAATGTATTGAACCTTTCTTACTCGAAAAATATTTCTAACGTAGAAATTTTCAATATTCTTGGTCAGCAAATGACAACTAAAACCATCAACGCTAATCAGGCGCAGGTTGACATGTCTATGCTTGCAGCCGGAACTTATTTAGTAAAAGTAACTTCTGACAATCAGGTTAAAACAATCAAAGTTGTAAAACAATAATATTGTAACACACTTGATTTATATCATAAAGCCTCCGGTCATTATCGGAGGCTTTTTTATTGTGAATTGCTTATATTAGCACTATGAATATTAAAAATAAATTCCTGGTTTTATCCCTTTTACTTTTTGTGTCTGCCAATGCGCAGAAAATGCAAACCATCACTTATTTTCAAAATGACACTTTAAAACTCGACCTCGATTTATTTCTTCCTGAAAAAACTCCAAACACAAAATTACCATTGCTGTTGTATGTTCATGGCGGAGGATTTTCAATCGGCGAAAGACAATCCGAACATTCAATTTGTAAATACCTTGCACAAAACGGCTACGCAACGGCAACAATCACTTATACTTTGTATATGAAAGATAAGAAATTCAGTTGCGACGGCGTTTTACCTGAAAAAGTAAAGGCTTTCCAATATGCTGTTAACGATTTGTGGCTGGCGACTTCATTCTTCATCCGCAACAGCGAAAAATACAACATTGATACTTCAAAAATCTTCATTTCAGGATCAAGTGCCGGGGGTGAAACCGTTTTGCAAGCAGCTTATTGGGATTTCAATTTGATGAATATGTATGGCACGCAATTGCCAAAAGATTTCAAATATGCCGGAATCGTTTCAGGTTCAGGCGCGATAATGGATTTAAACCTCATCACAAAAGACAACCTCATTCCGATGATGTTCTTCCACGGCAATGGCGATTCCACTGTCCCTTACGGAACTGCAGCGCATCATTATTGCAAAACGAATGCAAGCGGCTGGCTGATGTTGTTCGGCTCTTATTCAATTTTCAATTATGTGAAAGCACTCGATGGAACAACCGCGCTTTACACCTATTGCGGTGGTGGCCACGAATACAGCGGTGCACTATTCGAAAAAGACCAGCAAATCATGCTTGGGTTTTTAAACGATGTATTGGCGAAGAAAAAATTCCAAACCCATGTAATGATTCCAACCGGGAAAAAGAATGAAAAATCTGCGGTTTATGGGTTCTGCGATTAAATCAAAACCACCGAACGAAATCATCCGGTGGTTTCACATAAAAAATCTAAAAGCCATAATAATGTCACTCCTTTAGAGTTCACAGTGTTGTTTATTTAATGACTGAACACTGATTACCGAACACTACTATTGCCAGCCTCCGCCAAGTGCTTTGTACAGCATTATAATCGCATTGTACTGCCTGAATTTATTATCAATTAAATCCAATTGTGTACTCAATGCCTGGTCTTTCGCGGTCAGAACTTCATAATAATTTACCAGTCCATAATTCAGCAATTCATCAGAATAGCCGGCTGCTTTCTGCAAAGCGTCGACTTGTTTTACCCTGATATCAAGTTTCGTGGTTTCGTTATTATAATCCTGAAGCGCATCCGAAACTTCCTTTCCTGCATTTAATAAAGATTGCTGGAATTGCAGATATGCTTTCTGCTGATTCGATTGTGCCACCTCATAACGCGTCCTGATTTGGCGCTTATTGAAAATCGGTTGTGCCAATCCGGTTACGATGTTGGCAAATAATGAATTAGCGCTGAACCACTGGTCGATATCCGTACTTTGAAAACCGCCAGTCGCATTGATCGTCAATGTCGGGTAAAACTGGCTTCTCGCGACATTCGTCAATTCGAAGTAATTGATCAGGTTGTATTCGGCAGCGATTACATCCGGAACGTTTTCGCAAAGCCAGCGCCGGAACGCCCAATTTAATCACAGCAGTAACTGACTGAGTATCGAATGAACTGCGATTCACTTGCTTTGGTGCTTCGCCTAATAAAATATTGAACGTATTTTCGAGCAGGACGATATTGCTTTTTAAATCTTCGCGGATAAGTTGCGTGGTGTATAATTGTGCTTCGGTTTGCTTTACGCCTACTTCATTCACATTTCCGGCATCTTTTAGCGATTTGATGACATCGACACTCTTTTCACGATTTCCCAAAGTCGAATCAACAACTTTCAGCTGTGCATCCAAAGCCAATAATTGGAAATAAGTCGAAGCAATATTGGCAACCAATTGTGTCTGAACCGCCTGTTGGGCAGCGATAGTCTGCAGATAAGAAGCATTCGTCGCGCGTTTATTGCTGCGGATTTTCCCCAGATATCGGCTTCCCAGGAAACTGTCCCGGTCAATTGAAATTGGTCGATACTTCTGTCGCCCGTCAAAGCACCAAGCTGGTTATTTTTGGAAAGTTGCTGGTGTGTCCAATCGGCGCCGGCATTTACACTTGGCAAATAGCCAGCTTTTCCTTGTTTCATATTGGCTTCCGCAGCATTGATATTCTGAATTGCAATGCGGATATCGAGGTTATTCTGCAATCCGGTTTTGATATAACCCTGCAAAATCGGATCGGTGAACAATTTATCCCATGACAAATCTGCCATCGAAGTGCTGTCTGCATCAGACAAATTTGTACGGTAAAGATTGTCCGTCTTCACATCTGGCCTCGTGTAATCTTTGGCAGAAAAACACGCCTGCACTATCACGGCAATTACCGCCAATACTGCAATTTTATATAATGATTTGTTTTTCATGATGTTGTTTTTAGTGAATTTCTTCTTCTGATGAAGTGTTGATTACAGGAATTGGTTTTCCCGTAATTTTCTCCTGTAAATGCTGGAACACGACGAACAATACCGGAATCACGAATACCCCGAAAACGGTTCCAATGAGCATTCCGCCCACAGCGCCCATTCCAATAGAACGGTTCCCGACGGCTCCGACGCCACTTGCAAAAGCCAATGGCACCAATCCGAAAATAAAGGCAAAAGACGTCATTAAAATCGGACGCAAACGCGCACGTGCACCGTCAATTGCGGCTTCGTATAATGTCATGCCTTCGCGTCTTCTTTGCAGGGCAAATTCGACGATAAGGATAGCATTTTTCGCCAATAATCCAATCAACATGATTAAGGCAACCTGGAAATAAATGTTGTTTTCGAGTCCGGCCATTTTTACGAAACCAATCGCGCCGGCAATTCCGACAGGAAGCGACAGGATTACCGATAACGGCACGAGATAACTTTCATATTGCGCGCTCAAAAGGAAGTACACGAAAATCAAACTGAGTAAAAACACCCCGATTGCCTGATTTCCCGAAAGGATTTCCTCACGTGACATTCCGGAGAATTCGTAGCCGTACGTTTTCGGCAAATGCTGCGCGGCAACTTCCTGAATTGCTTTGATGGCGTCTCCGGAACTGAATCCCGGTTTCGCTTTTCCATTAATATTCACCGATTTCAATAAGTTGAAACGACTCACGGCTTCCGGCCATAAACGCGTTTGATATCAACGAATTGACTGATGGCAACCATTTCTCCTGCAGCATTCTTAATATAAATCGAGTTCAGGGATTCCGGTGTGGCACGTGCTTCAGCTTTTGCCTGCACCATGACGCGATATTGCTTTCCAAATCTGTTGAAATCGGTCGTGTACAATCCACCGTAATAACCTTGTAGAGTGTTGAAAATATCACTTACGGAAATGCCGGCATTCTTCGTTTTTTCCACATTAATATCCAATTGATATTGCGGGAAAGTCGGATTGAAATTCGTCATCGCATACTGGATTTCCGGGCGTTTGTTGAGCGCCTGAAGGAATTCTCCCGTCACCTGACTTACTTTCAGCCAGCTGTCGTCGCCTTTGTCCTGTAATTTAAATTCGAATCCATCAGCAGTTCCAAAACCCTGGACGCTCGGCGGCGTAAAGAAAATCATTTTGGCATCTTTAAAATGGGCAGTCCTCCCGAAAAGCTCGCCGACGACGGCATCTACTTTTTGGTTGGCTTCTTTTCTTTGGTTCCAAGGTTTTAATTTAATAACAGAGAACGCATAAGAACCTCCGTTTACGCCATTCAGCAAACTAAATCCGACGATATTCATTCGCGCCTCGACAATATCCATCGAAGCCAGAATTTTATCAAATTCATCAACGGATTTTTTGGTCTGTTCCAAAGTCGTTCCCGGCGGCATGGTCAAATCGGCCATGATGATGCCGCGGTCTTCATTCGGGATAAATCCGGCCGGCGTGGTTTTGAAAAGCAATCCCGCGATGCCGACAAATACCAGAAGTATTATGACCGTTATCCATTTTCTTTTCACCAGAAATTGAAGGGAACGCGTATATTTTGTGGTCAATCTGTCAAATGAAGTGTTGAAAGCGGTATAAAAACGTTGTTTTAGTCCTTTTTTATGTTCTTCTGTCGGGTCGTGAGGTTTGAGGAAAAGCGCACATAACGCCGGACTCAATGTCAAAGCGTTGATGGCAGAAATCAAAATCGCAATCGCTAGTGTGATGGCAAATTGCTGGTAAAACACACCCGAAGGCCGTTTCAGGAAAGATACCGGGATAAATACTGCCGCCATAACGAGCGTTATCGAAACAATCGCGCCGGTAATCTCACTCATCGCAGATTCTGTCGCAATTTTAGCAGATTTTGCGCCCTTGTCAAGCTTTGCGTGGACGGCCTCGACGACAACAATCGCATCATCGACTACGATCCCAATGGCGAGAATCATAGCGAAAAGTGTTAACATATTAATCGAAAATCCGAAAATCTGCAGGAAGAAGAACGTACCGATAATCGCAACCGGCACGGCAATTGCCGGAATC
Organism: Flavobacterium sp. 3HN19-14; assembly: GCF_051373205.1. Classification (NCBI taxonomy): domain Bacteria; kingdom Pseudomonadati; phylum Bacteroidota; class Flavobacteriia; order Flavobacteriales; family Flavobacteriaceae; genus Flavobacterium; species Flavobacterium sp. 3HN19-14. The sequence continues at coordinate 877,931 of NZ_JBPPZT010000001.1, read as the reverse complement.
AGCGTCGAACGTAAATCCTGTAAAAAAATAAAAACAACCAGGAATACAAGTAAAAATGCCTCGACCAAAGTACGTACAACTTTTTCAATCGATGCATCAAGAAATGTTTTGGTATTAAACGGAATGATATAATCGACACCTTTGGGAAAGTCGGTTTTGCATCGCTCAGGATTCCCATGATTTCGGTTACGATATCCTGTGCATTCGAGCCTGAAGTCTGGAAAACCCCGACTACAACACCATCTTTTCCCATTGCGATGTTTTTGGTGCCGTAGTTGAAACCGCCCAATTCTACCGTTGCGACGTCTTTTAAACGAAGATAATTCCCGTTTCCTAAAGCCTTGATGATGATATTTTCATATTCTGAAGGCTGAGACAAACGACCTTTATATTTGATGGCATATTCGTAAATTCCTTTGGCATTCTCGCCGAATTTCCCGGGCGCAGCTTCAAGATTTTGCTCGCGCAAAGCATTCTGGACATCAGCCGGAACGATTTTATAACTCGCCATTTTCGCAGGATCTATCCAGATTCTCATCGAATAATCACGCGCGCCGAATACATTGACCTGACCAACGCCTTTTACACGCTGGAGTTTTGGCACCAAATTGATTTTGGCGTAATTCTGCATGAAATTCTCATCATAATCTTTATTCTTCGAATACAAAGCAAAAAACATCAATGCCGAGGTCTGGCTTTTTAAAGTCGTCACGCCGGTTTGGATAACGGCTTGCGGCAATTTGCTCGTCGCACGCGAAACGCGGTTCTGCACGTTTACCGCAGCGATATCGGGATTGACGCCCAATTCAAAAAACACACTGATTTTCGCGGTTCCGTCGTTGGCGGCAGATGAAGTCATGTAAGTCATTCCTTCGACACCATTAATTTCTTCTTCGAGCGGCACGACAACGCTGTTGAGTACCGTTTCGGCATTGGCCCGGTATATGTCGCGTTGACCTGAACGGTTGGCGGTGCGATTTCCGGGTATTGTTCAACCGGAAGCGACGTGAGCCCCAAAATTCCCAAAATGACGATGAGAATAGAGATTACCGTCGATAAAACCGGCCTGTTTATAAACATTTTGATCATGATTGCTTCTTATTTGGATTGGGTTTGTGTGGTATCTTTTGCAGTCGCTGAAACTTCCTGCGGAACGATTTGCGTGCCGTCTTGTAATTTTGAAGCGCCTTCGCTTACAAAAAGTTCGCCTTCTTCTAGTCCTTTGGTGACGATGAAATTCAGTTCTGAAGTTCCGCCTGTTTCGATGATGCGGCTTTCGACTTTATTATCTTTTCCGACTACGTAAATGATTTGTTTACCTTGCATTTCAAAAACGGCGTTTTGCGGAACGAGTACAACATTTTTCTGGATTACAGGCAAACGAACGGTTCCGCTGCTGCCGCTTCTTAAAAGGCCTTGCGGATTGGCAAATTGTGCACGGAAATCAGTGCTTCCGGTTTGCGGATTCATAATACCGTTAATGGTTTCGATTTTTCCTTTTTGGTCGTAAACGGAACCATCAACCAAAACCAATTCTACAGGCGGCACGACTTTTAGTTTTTCAGCAGTCGTCGCGCCTTTGAAAGTTCTGTTGAAATTGAGCAGTTCTTTTTCGTTCAAAGAAAAGTAAGCGCGCATATTTTTAGTGTCTGAAACTGTTGTCAAAGGTTCTGCAGATGCAGCGCTGACAAGACTTCCGGCTTTAAATGGCAAACTTCCGACAACGCCGTCAACCGGACTCGTAATCGTTCCGAAATTGATGGTCGCATTGATGCCGTTGTAGACACTTTTCGCCTGGGCGAGTTTCGCTTTGGCAGTTTCCAATTGAACCACGCTGATGATTTTGCGGTCAACCAACGGCTGTAACCTGTCGACTTCGACCTGTGCGGCCTGGACGGCAGCTTTTGCACCTGAAGCGTCCTGGTTTTGCGTGTTGGTTTCAAGCTTGAAAAGCAGTTGCCCTTTCCTGACAACCTGGCCTTCGTCGACGAAAATCTTCTGGATATAACCGTCGACTTTCGGGCGTATTTCTACATTCTGCTGGCCTTCAAGATTGGCGGCATAACCTGGTATGTAGTGGCGTCCTGGCGCACGACTTTTAGTACCGGAAATGGCATCGGCCCGGACGGCGCAGCTGCCTGCTCTTCTTTCTTCCCGCAGGAAAAAATGACAAGAGCAATGAGTGTGGCGAATAATGATTGTTTGATGTGCATATTATTGGATTTTAATTGGGTTTGTGGTTATTTGTTTTTTTCTATTTCCTTGAATTTACTGATGGTTTTGAGCAGTAATTGTTCTACTTCGAGTATGTGTGACTTATAGGCCTTTGTATTTTCAAGACTGCATTTTTCAGCCGGACAGGAAGCCGTTTTTTCACGGTAGGACAGCATCATTTCGATGATTTTCTTCTCAAATTCGAGCGTTTGCAGATAATTGTCGAGTCGTTCACTGAGTGGCGCTGCTTTAAAATATTTCTTGCGATCTCCGGAAATATTGTAATAGTTGATTTTTCCGAGTTTTAGCAAAAGATTGAGGTTGGTGGAGACAGAACTCTTGCTGGCATCGAGTCTTTCCACCAAAGATTCAAACGTGATTCCGGTATTGCAACTGTCTAAAATAAGGATGCCGAGAATCCTCGCACCCAATGGCGGCAGGTTATACAGTTTTTCGAAATGAATCACGAACATTTCAATCAACGCATCTTTTTCCTTCTGGGTATCCATAATAGCGAATTATGATTCAAAGGTAAATCTTAGTTCGGTGAGTGCCGAACCAGCCGGATTAAAGTTTTGTTAATTTAAAGAAAACGATTTCGACAGAAGAATTGCCGCGAAGTCACGAAATATGGTTGGGGAAGTTACTTAATGATTTCGATATTGACTTTTAAAGTACCGTGGTTTTTGTTGTCGGTAATTTCCATAAAAGCGCGTTTGGTGATGTCGAGTTCGCGGCTTTTCTTTTGCGGGCCGCGATCGTTGACTTTTACAATAACCGATTTATTATTGGCGACATTAGTTACCTTCAATTTTGTACCGAAAGCTAAAGTCCTGTGAGCGGCAGTGAGGTTGCTGTTATTGAATTTTTCTCCGCTTGAAGTTTTATTGCCGTTGAATTTATCCGCATAGTAAGAAACTTCTGCATCCTTTTTATAGGTTTTGCCCGAAACATTTTTGGTCGAAGAACAGCTCGCCAAAAGGCTGAAAAAAGCAATCAATGCTATAAATCCCGATACTTTTTTCATAAATTTTTATTTAACAACTTCAATTTTGACTTTCAACGAACCTCCATATTTTGAAGAAGCGATTTCCATAAATGCCTTTTTGGTAAGGTCGATTTCGCGTCCTTTGGTAAACGGGCCACGGTCGGTAACTTCAACGATTACTGATTTTCCGTTGGCTTCATTGGTGACTTTTAGTTTTGTCCCGAAAGGAAATTTTTTATGGGCTGCCGTATACTTATTGTTATCGAAACGTTTTCCGCTGGCGGTACGCCTTCCATTAAGTTTATCAGCATAATAAGAAGCATGTGCTTCTTTTTTATAGAGCTTCCAGGCATAATTGGCTGTATCTTTTAGCGCCGATTTCTTTAATGTATCCTGAAGTTTTTTCTCCTGCTCAGGTTTTTGAAAAGGCATTGATTCGTAAGAAAAACTACTAAAAAAGATAGCCGAAATGACCGACAACAGTATCAATGTGGTTTTATATTTCATGATAAATTTTTTCATTTTGGAAGTATCGGTTGAACAAATACCATACCCAAGTATAAGAAAATTCTGCTTTTACAGACTTTTCGGGTATCAGAACCATAGTTTCCACGGAATCCTGCTCAATATCAGCAATAATCCCAAACCGTAAAATATAAGGAAAGTCTTGAATTTTGATGCTGAAGTCTGTAATCTTTTGTGTTTCGACCAGCCGATTGTGATTAATGTAAGCGCCATCAAATTAACCAGCGGATGCTCTAAAGAAGTCAGTCGTGCGGTAGCATCATGCATTTCGCCGAGCAAAGCTTTTCCGAGGGGCGAAACGAAATATAACACCAATCCGACCAGTAATTGTATGTGGGAAGCGATTAATCCAAACAGTGCGATTTTGCGGTCTTTTGAGGTAAATTCTTTTTTCCGGTGAATCCGATTAATGCGTTAACTACCGCGAATAGCAATAATGCGAGTGCAATATAAGCCCAACCGGAATGGAATTTTTGTATAAATGCGTACATACTTTTAGTTTTTAGAATTTCAAATATAAGCAAAAACAATAAAAAAAGCCTCACAAATCAGTGAGGCCTTTGGTGTATTTCAAGCCAATTTTAGAAATTATAGCTCAGTGTAAAGTTCCATGTCCTGCCAAAACCAAAATAAACCTGTTGGAAGTATCGAGACCTTTGTAAAGCGGAATCGCCTGATAAGCCTCATATGCCGCAACGTTTGGTATAAAAACGCCGTTACTATCTGTCGTTCCGAAATCTGCTTGTGTTTTTACGAAATTGTTAGTTCTTGATTCTGAAATATACAATTTGTTCAATACGTTATTTACATTCAATCTAAACTTTAAAGACTGTTTTCCGGTTGTTCCCAAATCGAGTTTATAGCTGGCACCGGCATCCATCAGTCCGTAACTTGGTAACTGCAAAGAGCCCCTGTTATTGGCTGCGCTGAAATTAGCCGGCGAAATGGCCGCATACAATTTGTCGTTGTAAACATAGCCAGCATCAACGAACAAGCTTCTCAGGATTTCATAAGATGCGGTAATCGAAGCGGTATTTTGCGCCGCGTCACCCACTTTTACGCCGTCAAGGTACAAGGTTGAATTTGTTTCGGAGATTGGATTATTCAACACATCATAACGGTTACTCGTGCTGTTGCCGTCGTATTTCCAGTTTCCGACAGACACCATTCCGGTTAATTTTAACGCGTCTGTTACTCTTGCATTCATCTCCAATTCGATTCCGAAGTGGATTTCGGTAATTCCGGAGAAGTCAAAATAACCACCCACATTATCAGTCGCCGCGTCATTCGCCCTTTGGTAGCGGTCTTTCCATGTCGTATAATAGACGTTTACATTCGCTGTAAAAATCGAAGAACGGAATCCGTAACCCGCTTCAAATCCGGTAATTTTTTCATTCGTAAGATTGCCGTTTACAACTGATGCGTTGTTCGGATAAACCGCATTGAAAAACGGTTGTTTAGAGTAATAACCGGCGTTGACAAAAACATTGTGGCGGTTGTTGAAGTTGTAATTTACGCCTCCTTTGATGTTTCCGCCGTTGATGTTTTCATAATCCGTATCTGCCAAAGCATCTGTCGACAGGTATTTAAAGTGGTCAACCCTGCTGAAGCCTTGTTTAGAATAAGCGCCTTGTACGAAAGCAGTCAGCTTTTCTGTTGCATACTCTAATTGCGTAAAACCGCCAATCCAGTTGACTTTTCCGTCATTGGCGTAACTTATTTTTTGCTGGTAGCTTGTACTTACGAATGGGTTTCCGCTTGGCTCTGCGGCATATTCTCCGGTCAATAAACGGTTTGGATTGTTGACGTCAGAATTATCTGCATACACATCCGCACCTAATAAATCATTTACGTTCTGATAGTGGATTCCTTTGTAGGTACGCACATCGGCGCCCAAATCGAAAGTGAAATTTTTACCAAATTTCTTATTAAGACTGATAACGCCACCGTACCAATCGTGTGAATTTACCGAAGCGATTTTCGAAATTCCGTTCGTTAAGTTGGCTGATGAAGAAGATGAATTCACATATTGGCCATTAATTTGCGTTCTCGTCGTCTGAACACCAAGCAAATCAATAGTCTGTCCTGAATTATAGGCTGCAATTTTATCAACATCCAAAAATCCCTGAGGCGTTCTGAGTGCATTATTAGCTGAATAAAGATTATTGCCATTGATAGCGCCAATGCTAGTAGAACCACCGCCACGACCCCAAGAACCGTATAGAACCGTACTTAATTTAGTCGTTTCATTAATCTTGAAATCCCAGTTTAAAGACGCTACAGGCTTGTGGTAATAATTGGTTTTGAAACTGTATTCTTCTCCGTTGCGCATTCCCCAATCGCGGTTGTAGCGTTTGTTAGGGTCACCGCCGTTTGCAGCCGTGATGTATTGTGCGATTGTAGGCGAAGTCGATCTCTGGTTGTGCCATTGCGGCGCACCTGTGAAAGTCAATTGTAAATTATGTTTCGGATTGATTTCATAACCGAATCCGATGAAATAATTATGCCCTTCAAATTTTGTTCCGTCAACGTAACCGTCACCAGTTGTGCGGCTTAAAAGTACAGATGCTGAAAGTCCGTTTTTCATTTTTCCTGTAGAATAAGTGGCGAGAAATTTGATGTATTTGTCATTTCCGGTACTTGTTGAAAGCATTCCGCCTTCTTTTTTATCTGCCGGATTGGTGACGATATTGACCGTTCCTCCGACTGAAGAAATAGCCAATTTAGAAGAACCCAATCCGCGTTGCACCTGCATAAAAGTGGTCACATCGGAAATTCCGGCCCAATTGCTCCAGAAAACTGCGCTGTTCTCCATATCATTCACCGGAACACCATTGACCATGATGGCTATGTTTTTCTGGTCGAATCCACGAATGTTGATTCTTGAATCTCCAAAACCGCCTGAGCCTTTAGTTACATAAACCGATGGTGTGTTTTTAAGGATTTCAGGAAATTCCTGATTACCGAGTTTTTGCTGGATTTCTGAAGCTTTGACTGTGGAAACTGCAACAGGCGTTTTCTGTCTTTCGCCAAATCGACAACTCCGGCTCCTACGATTACCACTTCTTCCAATTGCGTATCATCGGATGCAAGTACGATTTTGCCCAAATCGAGCGTTTGGTTTTGCTCTACTTTAAAATTGACAGTTTTGGTTGTGTACCCGATATAAGAAATGACAATCTCTCCATTAGTAAGCGAAGTTGTCAATGTAAATTTCCCGTCGATGTCTGTAGCTGTTGCATCGGATGTTCCTTTTACTACAAGATTTACTGCCGGAATTCCGGTCTTTAAGTCATTTTCCTGAATGGTACCTGTAATCGTTTGTTGTGCCGACACCGACGAAAAGACGAATAACAGCAGTCCCAAAAGCAATAGGTTTTTAATTGTTCTCATGGTTTTGTTTTTTTGTTTTGGCAAAATTGCCTCATATAAAAACGTTGCCTGTTAAGTAAAGGTTAAAACAGGATTTGGCAAAGCAATGATAACATTTTCGAAAAAATAGCTTAAGAAACCCGATGAAATGCAGTAGCAAAATTTACTTTTTTATAACCTTCTTGAACGCACAAAATATAAAAAACCTTATCCGGATGAATAAGGTTTTGTTTTTATTTGTTGTCTAAAAAGTGCTTCAGCAGGAATTTTGTAGAGCTGTCATGCTGCTTAATTTCCTTTGAATTGATTTCCTCAAGGATTGAATTCGCCAGTTGTTTGCCGAGTTCAACGCCCCATTGGTCATAACTGAAAATATTCCAGATGACACCCTGAACGAAGATTTTGTGTTCGTATAAGGCAACTAAACTTCCCAGATTTTCGGGTGTCAGTTTTTGGATTAAAAGCGTGTTTGTCGGTTTGTTGCCTGTAAAAACTTTGAATGGAAGCAAAAAGTCAGCATTCGGAATATTCTGAACTTTAAATTCTGACCAAACCTGCCCTTCCGTTTTTCCGTTCAGAAGCGCTTCGGTCTGCGCGAAGAAATTCGACATCAATTTATCGTGGTGGTCTTCGTCGCCGTAAAGTGGTTTCACAAATCCGATAAAATCTGTCGGAATCATCTTGGTTCCCTGGTGGATTAACTGGAAAAATGCGTGCTGTGAATTGGTTCCCGGCTCGCCCCAGATGATGGTCACGGTTTGGTAATTGACGGTTTTTCCATCGCGACCGACACTTTTGCCGTTACTTTCCATGATGCCTTGTTGCAAATAAGGTGCGAGTTTTTGCAGGTATTGTGTGTATGGAATCAACGCTTCGCTTTCAGCACCGAAGAAATTGTTGTACCAAATGCTCAATAAAGCCAGTACAACAGGAATATTTTTATCGAATGAAGCAGTTTTGAAATGCTCGTCCATTGCATTGGCGCCTTTCAATAATTGGTCGAAATTATCATACCCAACGGCCAGGCTTATAGACAAGCCAACGGCGCTCCAAAGAGAAAATCTTCCGCCAACCCAATCCCACATCGGGAAAATGTTGTCAGGATTGATGCCGAATTCGGTTACTTTTTTGATGTTGGTCGAAACGGCAACGAAGTGTTTCGCGACATCTTCCTGTTTTGCCGATTGTAAAAACCATTTTCTGATGGTTTCAGCATTCGAAAGCGTTTCCTGCGTTGTAAATGTTTTGGAAGCGACAACGAAAAGCGTCGTTTCAGGATTTAATTTCTTGATGATTTCGTTCACATGATCGCCATCAACGTTAGAAACAAAATGAACGTTCAATTGGTTTTTGTAGAATTGAAGCGCCTCAACGACCATCGCCGGGACTGAAATCTGAACCACCGATACCGATGTTGACAACATCTGTAAATGGTTTTCCCGTGAAGCCTTTCCTTTGGCCGCTTACGACTTCATTCGTAAAAACTTTGATTTTATTTTTAACGGAATAGACTTCCGGAATTACGTTTTCTCCTTCAAATTTAATGTCAGCAGTTTCCGGAGCACGTAAAGCGGTGTGCAACACTGCACGGTTTTCGGTCTGGTTAATAGCGTCGCCGTCGAAGTATTTTGCGATGGCATCTTTCAAGTTGACTTCTTCAGCGAGTTGTAAAAGCAAACCGATAGTTTCCTGCGATATGATGTTTTTGGAATAATCAACCAGAAAATCCTGCCATTGCAGATTGAATTTTGAAGTGCGGCCGGTATCTTCTTGAAACATCTGTTTCATCGAAGCCGATTGCATTGTATTGAAATGCTGTTGTAGTTTTTGCCACGCAGCGGTATTGGTCGGATTGGTGTTTTGTAAAGCCATGATTTATTTTGAAAGTGCAAATTTACAAAAAGATGGCCGCTGATTCACAGATTACTGTCAGATTTAATGAATTGATAACGGTTTCACGGACGAGATGATTTTTAGTAAATTATAAACTCGGATTTTTTCGGTTTCGCACATTTTTAGCCCGGATAGTAGCGGTTATCCTTTTTGTTTTTTCTTTAAAAACAAAAAGATATGAGCGAATAGCCGGATCGGCTTCTAAAAATAAAAACTTTGCGACTTCGCGCCTTTGCGAGCAAAAAAATATTCTCGCAAAGGCGCGAAGCCGCAAAGAAAAGTTATTATAGTTTTGTTATTTCTTAAACTTCAAAGCCGCAACACTGTCGAGTTCGCGTTTGAGTGGTGTCATTTCCTGTATAAAGCGCGGTTTGAATTTCGCGTTCATCGGTTCTGAATTAGGTAGTTTGAGGCGCAGCGGATCGACCTGCGTACCGTTGACCCAAAAGCGATAACACACGTGCAGGGCCGGTTGCGAGTCCGGTACTGCCGACGCGCCCGATGACATCACCTTGTGAAACGCGCTGGCCGCGACGCACCAAAATTTTCGACATGTGCAGGTATTGGGTTTCATAAGTACCGTTGTGGCGCACTTTTACAAAGTTGCCGTTTCCGGCGGTGTAACCTGTATTTTCAATAGTTCCCGAGGCGGTCGTCATGATCGGCGTTCCGGTTGGCGCGGCATAATCGGTGCCTTTGTGTGCCTTCCAGATTTGCTGCACGGGATGGAAACGGTTTTTGGAGAATTTCGAGGTAATGTTGATGAATTTCAGCGGCGCTTTAAGGAACATGTTTTTCAATACTTTTCCTTCTTCATCGTAATAATCGACTCTGTTTTTGGTCGTGTCCTGGCGGAACGGAAATGCATAAATCATCTTTCCTTTGTATTCAAAAAAAGCGGCTTCAAGATTATCAACGCCGTCGTAAACCGTGTCGTTGATGTATCTTTCAGTGAAAGTGATGGCGAATTTATCGCCTTTCTGCAATTTGAAGAAATCGATAGACCAGGCGTAAATTTTGGCGATTTCTGATGCCAACGCCGGATCTACTTTTTCATTTTCGAGCGTTTCGGACAAGGAACCGTTTAATGCATCAGCAATCGTCCTTCTTTTTAAAGTGATTGGTTTTGATTTTTTGTAAGCGATGGCCGTACAATCCCGCAGATCGACTACATAATAATTGATCTGGTCGGGCTGGTAAATGAAAAGTTGTAGTTTTTTGGAAGCGTCTTTCGAACGCAGCATCGTATAAGGTTTTCCGATGCGGATTTTGCGGACATCAAATGAATCTTTGACTTTTTCGACGATTTCGTGTACTTTTTTGTCGCCAATGTTTTGTTTTTCGAGAATACTTCCGAAAGTGTCGCCACTAATGATGGTGTCCTGGACAACGTCGAAATCGTTGAATTTAAATCCGAATTCTATGACAATCGGTTCCGGGTTTTTAACCGCTGCGGGTTTTGTCTTTTCAGTCTTATCGCACGAAATAAGCGAAATGAAGATTATTAAAATCAGGGATAATCGTTTCAAATTGTGGGGGTTTGTGCAATTAGACTATTTTTCTTCGCCCAATTGGCTAATTCTTCTGCAGACCATAATTCGGGAAAGAAAATACGCCTTTGGTATTTCGGGTGCATGTATCTTTTCCAGTCGCTTCCGCCGGTTGCTTCGCCGGTTCCGCGGCCGCTTTCGATGTATTTTTTGGCAGAATTCAGATGCCCCAACGTCCAGGTAATGTTGACGGTGTGGTCGTAATGGCGCATGGCTTTTACGAGTTCAGGATTGTTCTGGTCGGCTACAGGAAGCTGCTTGAATTTTTGCCAGAGGTTGATGGTGTTGTATTCCTTCATGTTGCGAAGGAACAAATCTTTGTACTTTCTTTCGAATTCCTCAATCAGGAATGATTTTTTTCCGGTGTGGTAATCTTTGCCTGCGGCCTGCCAATACAAGTGCTCAAAGGCATGCTCATAAGGTGTATTCCTGTCGATTGTCGCACGAAAACGATAATCGATTAAGTTGATTAAATCGGTAGAAGCGAATTCTATAAGGCGGTATTGTGCGCTTTGGAAACCGCTTGCGGGCGTTAATGTATTGCGGAATTTCATATACTGCTCGACTTCCATTCCTTCTTTCATGATGTCGAAAGAAGTGGTGAGCATGTCGAAATAACGGCTTATGCGCATCAATCTTTCAGTAAAAAATTCGGTTTCAGGCTTTTCGGTATGTGCGATTTGCTGGATTTCCCACAGGATCATTTTGAACAACAGTTCATTGACCTGATGGTACATGATGAACACCATTTCATCCGGCAAAGTACTGCGCTGCGTTTGCAGGTTCAGCAAAACATCGGTTTGAATATAATCCCAATAAGTTATAGGTTTTGACCAAAGCAAGCCTTCAAGGTGTGTTTCGGTTTTTTGGTTGATTGCCTGAAATTTATCTTCAATCTGGTTTAATAACTCGTCGGTATGGGTCGTGTTCATTATGGTTTTGCTTTTACTGTAAAAGGATATTTTAGTCCTTTGAATCCGTCAATATCTGCTTTCAGGGAACCAACGGCGAGGCTGGCTTTGATGCGGATTGGTATTTTATTATCGTCGTCTGAAATCCAGACGGTTAAGCTTTCCTGTTCTTTGAAAACCCTTCCGGCCTGAACATACGGGCGAAAAATCATACACGCAATCGTGCCAAATTTAGTGGATATATCTTCTTTACCCATATATTTTAACTTAAACTTCGTGGTTTCATCGTCAAAAAACATATCAACTGCTACCGATTCGCCGACTTTTAATTTATCAATCGTCGGGTAATTACGCAAGTAATAAAAGGTCGAAACGATGTCTTGCACGTTATTCGGAACGGCAAAAGTTTTTTCAGTTTTATTCTTGTAATCCTTAACCGTTATTTTATCGGAAGTCTGGTTGAAAAATCCTTCCTGGTTTTTGATGTAACCCCCTTCGTTTATTTTCCTGACATATTGGTACGGATTGCCTGTCTCTTTGTCAAAATAGGATTCGTAATTGTCTTCTACCTTGAAGAAAAATTTGGTCATTCCGGTCGTAAAACCCTGTCCGATGGCGTGATACACTTTTTTGTTGTTTCGTGTCGCTTCTTTGACTTCGAGTGTGGCGTAACCGGCGTTCACAAGCCCGTAATGTATTCGGAATTTGAACCATTCGCCTACATCAAAAGCGCGCTCCTTCTGTGAAGAAGTGAAGCTCATCATGCCCAAAAACAATATAAATATAAGTATCTTTTTCATTTCAATTTAATTTTCAGTGGCATTATACAATTTCTGTACCAATTGTTACAAAACAAAAAAACCCAGCCAAACGAATGACTGAGTTTTTATGCTATTAACCAACCAAAACTATAAATTATGAAAATTTATATCAAAAAGAGGAAACCACCCCTCTGATTTGCGAGTGCAAAGGTACACATGTTTTTCAGCTTTACAAACCAAAAACAAACTTTAACACAATATTCACAACAAACAGCCTGATATCAGGTTTTATTTTGCATTATTTTCAATCAATTCTTTAAAACTATAAAGTTCCTCTTTTCGCCTGCTCTCTTTCGATAGACTCAAATAGGGCTTTAAAGTTGCCTGCACCAAATCCGCGTGCGCCCATTCTCTGGATAATTTCAAAGAACAGCGTCGGACGGTCAGTGTACTGGCTTTGTAAAAATCTGAAGCAAATAGCCTTCTTCGTCGGCGTCAACCATGATGGCAAGGCTTTCGATTACGGATAAATCTTCCTTCATCATGCTCATGTGCTCGCCCAGCCTTTCGGGAACTGCTTCATAATAGGCGTGCGGCGGTGCAGATAAAAACTCTACGCCTCTCGCCCTTAATTCTGTAACGGTTTTGATAATATCATCAGTAGCGATGGCAACATGCTGGATGCCGGGCCGCCATAAAAATCTAAGTATTCTTCGATTTGGGATTTTTTCTTGCCTTCGGCCGGTTCGTTGATCGGGAATTTGATACGTCCGTTTCCGTTTGACATTACCTTACTCATCAATGCGGAATATTCAGTATTGATTTGCTTGTCGTCGAAAGATAGGAAATTCACGAATCCCATTACATCTTCGTACCATTTCACCCAGGTGTTCATTTCGCCCAGCCTACGTTTCCAACCATGTGGTCGATATATTTGAGTCCGGTTGGTGCCGGGTTGTAATCAGATTTCCATTCTTTATAGCCAGGAAGAAACACGCCTTTGTAATTTTTTCTTTCAACGAAAACGTGAACAGTTTCGCCATAAGTGTAAATTCCGGAACGCACCACTTCGCCGAATTCGTCAGATTCAACGGTTGGTTCCATGAACGGTTTTGCGCCTCTTTTACCGTTTCTTCGAAAGCGCTTCTGGCATCTTCAACCCAAAGGGCAGCTACTTTTACGCCGTCACCGTGTTTTTTCAAATGTTCGTTGATTGGCGAATCTGCGTTTAAAGGCGTAGTCAAAACCAAACGGATTTTGTCTTGTTTCAACACATAAGACGCGCGGTCTTTGACGCCGGTTTCGAGTCCGGCATACGCCAATGACTGGTAACCGAAAGCTGTTTTGTAGAAATGCGCCGATTGCTTGGCGTTGCCTACATAAAATTCTACGTAATCTGTTCCGAGCAGCGGCAGGAAATCCTGTGCACCTTCGAATATTTTTTCTAATCCGTATTCTACTGATTTTACTTCTTTCATTTTTAATTAGATAATTTGAAAATTAGATAATGAGATAATTATTGGATTGTCTATAATCTAATTTTTCAATTTAGTTGTTGCTATAATTTTATTTAAGATTTTTGTTATCTCTGATAATTCGCTTAGTAAAAATCCGCAGTTCGGATAAGAATGATGCGCGTCACACAAAAACAACCAATATTCTGTTTCATCTGCTTCTTTTATTGCAATCTTCAACTTGTGAATAAAATCAGCTTTGCTCTCAGCGTTTTGAGCTTCTTTGGAATTGGCTCCAATTGAAGTACCTGATTTCAAAATCTGATTCGCTAAAACGAATTTTCGTTTTTCCTGAAGTTCTTCTGCAAAATTGATAATCTTCAAAGAAAATTCAAACGATTTCAGCAGAAGCACATTGCCCTTGTACTTTTCGTTAAATGTCATAATATCTTGAATGGCTTGTAAAGTTTTATTTTGGCTTGAATGTCAATTTTCTAATTGACTAATTATCTCATTTTCTAATTGAACTATTCTGTCCAGGATTTATAATACTGCCCGTCATCCAATCCCATAGCAGCTTCCGTAACTTTTAACGGACGGAATGTATCCACCATTACCGCCAATTCTTCAGTTACTGTTTTACCAATACTGCGTTCCATCGCACCTGGTGCCTGTCCATGCGGAATGCCTTTTGGGTGCAATGTAATATGTCCTTGTTCTATATTATTCCGCGACATAAAATCGCCATCCACATAATACAAAACCTCATCGCTGTCGATGTTGCTGTGGTTGTATGGCGCCGGAATGGATTTCGGATGGTAATCGTATAATCTCGGGCAGAATGAACAAACGACAAATGTAGACGTTTCAAAAGTCTGGTGCACCGGTGGCGGCTGGTGAACCCTTCCTGTAATCGGCTCAAAATTGTGAATGCTGAAGGCGTAAGGAAAATTATATCCATCCCAACCCACAACATCAAACGGATGCGTCGCATAAACGACTTCGTGCATCATGCCTTCTTTCTTGATTTTGATAAGGAAATCGCCTTTTTCATCGTGTGTCTCTAATTCTTCTGGCATTTTGAAATCTCGTTCGCAGAATGGCGAATGTTCGAGTAATTGACCTGAAGCATTTTTATAGCGTTTCGGCGTATAAAACGGCGCATGTGATTCTACATAAAAAAGCCTGTTCTCAGCAGTTTCGAATTCAATCTGGTAAATGATGCCGCGTGGAATGATCAGGTAATCGCCGTATTCAAAAGGGATATTGCCCATCATGGTGCGCAATTTTCCTTTTCCTTTGTGGATGAAGATCATTTCATCTGCATCTGCATTTTTGTAGAAATATTTGGTGAGTGATTCCTGCGGCGCGGCCAACCCGATGGTGCAGTCTGTATTGACGAGCATGTCGGTGCGGCTCTCGAGGAAATCGGCTTTAGGTTGTAGCTCAAAGCCTTTGAATAATAATGATTTGATGTTTTTACCGATAGCGATTTTCGGCTCAACGGAATAAGAATCCCGGATTTCCTTTACCTGTGTCGGACGGTGAACGTGGTATAATAATGACGAATGTCCGTGGAAACCTTCAGTACCGAACAATTGTTCGTAGTAAAGTCCGCCTTCGGGTTTCTCGAATTGCGTGTGCCGTTTTTGCGGGAATTTCCCAAGTTTATGATATATTGGCATGAGATTTAATTAGATAATTTGAAAATTAGATAATTAGAAAATGGCTGAATCCTAACTGCAGATAATTAGCTCATTTTCTAATTGACTAATTATCTGATTGCGCTTCATTCAGGATTTCTCTTGATGAGGAACTTCAGCATGCTTAATAAGCCCGTCCATTTTTTATTCATAACCATACACAAATATCGGAAAAATTTAATTTTTGAGGCGGTTTGTTGGGAAATATTTATAAAAGTAAAAAGGGATTAAAACTTACAAAAGCCTTAATCCCTTTTTACTTTTATATTATGATTTATGCTTGTTTTGCCTTCTTAAAGCTAAACGCATATACAAATGCATGTAAAGCTGCAAATATCAATGAGAAGTAATATAGAAAGTGGTCATCAACAGCGGGATCAGAATGATGTACGAAAGCTACTACTACCAACGCCAAAACCATTCCTAAACCTGATCCTGCAACAACTTTATAGCTGTCAAAGTTAAAGTTTCCTTTGTTCAGGATACTGTTTTTCATTCCGTAGAATAAATAGAAATCAAATCCGATCATCATCCATACAATTAAACGAATCCAAGTATCTAAAGGAAGGAAAACCATCATAAACAGACACACCCCAACACCTAGAATCGGAACAATTGGAACCAACGGCGTTCTGAAAGCGCGCGGTGCTTCAGGCATTTTCTTGCGCATTATCAACACCCCAATACATACCAAGATAAATGCAAACAGTGTTCCGATACTCGTCATTTCACCAACCACTCGAGCTGGCACAAATGCAGCAAACGCACTAACTAATACCATGAATAGCAAATTATTTTTTGCCGGAGTTCGGAATTTCGAATGTACTTCTGAAAAAACTTTTGGCATCAATCCGTCCTTACTCATGGAGAAGAAAACGCGGCTTTGCCCCATAAGCATAACAAGAATTACAGATGCATAACCTCCTAAAATCGCCAATAAAATAGCATTATTAAGCCATGGATAAGCAGGCGTAATCATACCATCCGCCCCGGTAGTTCCCATTGCTTCTACGGCAATTGCTACAGGTGCTATTCCATCTTTTCCGGCAAAAGCCTGATAGTTGACAACACCTGTCATGACGTGAGCGAACAGAATATATAAAACAGTACAGATTCCCAGTGAAAGCAATATCCCGATTGGCATATCACGCTTTGGGTTTTTCGCTTCCTGCGCTGCAGTCGAAACGGCGTCAAAACCAATATATGCAAAAAATACGATGGCAGCCGCCCTGATTATTCCTGAAAATCCAAATGCGCCAAATTCCCCTGTATTATCCGGAATATAAGGGTGGTAGTTTTCGGGTTTAATATATTGCCAGCCCACCGCAATGAAAACTAATACAACACTGACCTTCAATAGAACTATTATACCGTTTACGAAAGCAGATTCTCTGGTTCTGCGTATTAATATCAATGACATAATCATTACAATGAGTACCGCAGGAACGTTAATAATTCCGCCTTCGAAAGGAGAAAGCATAAAATTATCCGGCAAATCGATCCCATAACCGTGAAGGAATTTTCCTAAATAACGTGACCAACTTATAGAAACGGTTGCGGCACCAACAGCATATTCGAGAACCAAATCCCAACCAATTATCCAGGCTACAAATTCACCCATTGTTGCAAAGGAATAAGTATAGGCACTTCCTGCCACCGGAATCATTGATGAAAATTCGGCATAACACAAGCCCGCAAAAATGCAACCTAATGCCGCGACCAAAAATGAAATGGTAATGGCGAGGACACCGCATTCGTAGCAGCTGCCATTCCGGTAATTGAAAATAATCCGGCTCCGATAATGGCTCCAACACCAAGGGCAACAAGTCCTGTCGCCGACAATGTTTTCTTCAATCCTTTCTCAGAATCAGAAGCTTCTTCAAGTAATTGATTTAATGGTTTTCTTCTCCAAATAGACATATTCCTATTTTAAATTGGTTAATAGCATCCAAATATATCGTTTTTTTTAAATAGAAGGGAATTTATTGTTGAAAAGAGAAGAAAGACCGCTTCGCTGTGAGACCGTTGCACTGCAGGATCGCTTCGCTGTAAGATGAAAGACACAAAAGATTTTCCCAGGAAAAAATGGTATTTTGGTAGATTTTGCTATAAAGTCTTTCAGCGAAGCGGTCTTGATTCTTTCAGCGAAGCGGTCTTTTCTCTTCCTAAAACCAAAACCCTACGCTAAACCAGGTAAATCCCCGATTCAACTCAGGTGACCAGGTATATTTCACTTCTGCCTAACCGATAATCGTTTCGAGTCCGTAACCGATGGCATATCCGCTGTAAGAAGGTTTAGAAATCCAATCGGTATCACCAAAAAGATTGTCACCCATATTAGCGTAGTTAGCGGCAAAATTCAGGTGGTGTTTCCTCAAAAATTCGTAGTCGACCGTGAAAGTTGTTTTGATGTAACTGTCTGCCGAAAGGCTCAGGAAATCATAGCCATAAAAAGGCTTGATATTATTGATTTCATTAAAACCATAACCGCCGAGAATGAAATTAAAAAAATCGATACTCCGTTTTCCAAGCGCAAATCCGGCTTCGGCATCAACCCTGAAAGTTAGTTTCCTGAAAATCGTCTTGGCATACCCCACATTGCTTTTGGCAACCGAAAATGGCTCGAAAGTATTGGTATAATCTGTAGAAAAAAGGTAACTCTGGAAATCTCCGCAAAACGTCCACCCTTTATTCGGGAAATATTTATTGTCAAAAGTATCAATCCTGTAATATCCGAAAGCGCTCCAGTAATCACTCATTTCAAAAATCGGGCCGTATTTTGCAGCGTCTGCGATTTGATTTTGAGGTATTTGTATTCCAATCCGGCGCCAATGAGGTATTTCTCTGCAAAAATCGTCTGCATGTAGGCCTGGTTCGTAAAATCGGTAAAATCAACGTTGATAGAATTGATATTCAGCAATTCCAATAACGCGCCATCTTTAAAATCAGTCGATATATTGCGGTTGAAACTGTTGTATTTCGACTTAAATCCGTAACTCAGGTAAAACCCATTGTCGATATAATAATCAAAATTATACCGGAGATTATCACCTAAAATCATATCAAGTGACGCTACGTCATTTTTCAGAAATGTATTTTTATTGGTAAGATTTACCAAAATCGCGCTCTTGTAAAGTCCGTCGTAGTGCAAGCCGAATTTGAGGAAAGTCTTGAGTTTATTTTCCGTAAGATGCAATTTCAGATCGTCGCCGCCATCGTTTTTTTCAAGCGAATAACTGATGGCACTGAAGTTTTGCGTCGCACTCAGGTTGTTGATGCCGTTTTTCAAATCATCATAACAAATCTCGCTATCCTGCTTGAACCGCAATTTCCCAATCACATAAGACCTTGTGTAGCTGCTGAGTTTATCGATATTGATTTTTTTGATGTTGAGGCTGTCGTTGGTTACTTTAAAAGGTTCGCGGTGTGATTCGCCGGTCTTTTCAACCAAATCCTTTATTTTTTCATAGACTGCGAAAGTCGCTTCTTCGCCTTTTTTGATGATGGCCTGCCCGTCGTCAAACGAAATGACATTAAAATCGCTGATGTCGGGTTTGATATAAATATCGGTTTTCTTCACCTTCTGCTTCATCTTCTCGATCATCTGCAGGTTTGATATCTGCACCAGAATCCGCGTGGCATCTTTGAGGCCTTTCCTGTCCTTCAGATCGTCCTGAACATCAACACCGATGATAATATCTGCACCCAAAGACCTGATTTCATCCACCGGATAATTGTTCGTCACGCCGCCGTCAACCAGCAACCTGCCGTTGACTTCAACAGGTGAAAACAAACTCGGGAAAGCAGAACTCGCCAGCATCGCCTGTGCGAGGTAACCATTGTCCAGAATGACTTCTTCGCCGGTTTCGATGTCGGTTGCAACACATAAAAACGGAATCGGAAGTTCATTAAAATTGCGGATGTGGCGCACTTTATGCGTCAGTTTAGCCAAAAGGTTGTAGTTGTACATGCCTTTGGAATAAGCCGTCGGAATACCAAGACGGAATTTCGCAAAAGGCAACGAAAGCGCATACAATTCATCATTGCGCTTTTCGAAAAAATTCTTCGAGGAACGCGGAATATAATCCCGCAGCAATTCGTCAAAATCTGTCGTCTGGAAAATCGAATCGATCTGAGCCGCATTCCATCCCGAGGCATACAGACCGCCAACGACCGCACCCATGCTTGTCCCACCGATGTAATCGATCTTGATGCCGGCCGCCTCCAAAACCTTTAAAACGCCGATATGTGCAAAACCTTTGGCACCGCCACCGCTGAGTACAAGCCCGATTTTTGGTTTTTTGATGGAATCCTGTGCGGAAATAAATGGGGAAAACAGCAAAATTCCCAGTAACAGAAATGCATACAGGAACAAATTTTGTCGCTGCATCCTATCCCTCCGCCCCTGAAATATTGCCATTTATGGTTTTGAATTATTATCCTTGTAAAAGTCGGTAATTTTTTTCGCTTTTGAAAGCCCGACCACGGCAGAAATTTCACTTTCCGGCGCCAGTTTCAGCCTTTTAACAGATTTGAAATGCTTGAGGAGCGTGACCATGGTTTTTTCGCCGATTCCGGGAATATTTTCTACTGAAGAATTGAGTGCCGCCTTGCTCCTTTTGTCACGATGAAAAGTGATGCCGAAACGGTGCGCTTCATTCCGCAATTGCTGGATCACTTTAAGTGTCTCCGATTTTTTGTCGAGGTACAACGGCACGCTGTCACCCGGATAAAACAATTCTTCGAGCCTTTTGGCGATACCGATAATTGCGATTTTTCCGCGCAAGCCTAAATCGTCGATGCTTTTTAAGGCGGATGACAATTGCCCTTTTCCACCGTCGATGATGATGAGTTGCGGCAGCGGTTCTTTTTCGTCTAATAATCTTTTGTAACGGCGGTAAACGACTTCTTCCATCGACGCGAAATCATTCGGGCCTTCAACTGATTTGATGTTGAAATGACGGTAATCCTTCTTACTCGGTTTTCCATCCTTAAAAACAACGCACGCCGCGACCGGATTGGTGCCCTGGATGTTCGAGTTATCAAAACATTCAATGTGGCGCGGCTCTTCCGAAAGGCGCAAATCCTTCTTCATCTGTGCCATGATGCGGTTTGTGTGGCGGTCGGGATCGACAATCTGCATTTGCTTCATCTGCTCCGATCCTGAAGTATTTCGCATTGCGGATAGACAGTTCCAAAACCTGCTTTTTATCGCCTAATTGCGGCACGGTTACTTTTACATTTTCACCCAAATCGACTTCAAACGGCACGACGATTTCCCTGGAGCGCAGATTGAATCTTTCGCGCAATTCTACTATCGCGAGTTCTAAAAGCTCTTTATCGGTTTCGTCGAGTTTCTTTTTCAATTCGATGGTATGCGAACGCACGACGGCGCCGTGGGCAATCTGCAGGAAATTGACGAATGCCGCGGCTTCATCGGAAACAATTGAAAATATCTCGACGTCAGAAACTTTAGTGTTCGCAACGATCGAACGCGATTGGTAATTTTCGAGGATTTCGATTTTATTCTTGATTTTCTGGGCTTCTTCATAACGCATTTCCGAAGCCAGCTTGGTCATTTCAGCCTTGAAGTTGCGCATGCTTTCCTTGAAATTCCCTTTCAGGATTTCGCGGATGGCGTTGACCTGCGTAATATAATTTTCTTCCGGCTCATGCCCTTCACACGGGCCTTTGCAATTGCCGATGTGGTATTCGAGGCAGACCTTGAATTTTCCGGCTTCGATGTTCTTCGGCGCCAGATCATAATTGCAGGTACGCAGCGGATACAACTCGCGAATCATATCCAAAATGGTATAAATCGTTTTGAAGCTTGAAAACGGCCCGTAATATTCCGAGCCATCTTTGATCATTCTTCGTGTAGTGAAAATTCTCGGGAACGGTTCTTTCTTGATGCAAATCCACGGATAGGTTTTATCATCGCGCATCAAAACGTTATACCGTGGCTGGTGCGTTTTGATCAGGTTATTTTCGAGCAAAAGCGCCTCAGCTTCCGTCGCCACGACAATATGCTTGATGTTGACGATTTTGCGCACCATGACGTTGGTCTTGCCGTTGTCGTGCACTTTATTGAAATAGGAAGAAACGCGCTTTTTGAGGTTTTTCGCCTTGCCGACATACAACAATTTATCCTCTTTATCATAATACTGATAGACGCCGGGTTTGTCGGGTAAAGTCTGTATCTGTAAGGATAACTCTGGAGAAGCCATTGGTGAAATTTGATACCCGAAGGAATAGGTTGTGCTTCGGCTTTACAAAGATAATTATAAATATAGTTTTCCGATAGCAGGTTTCTGAAGATATATACATTCAAATCTAAATATATAATTATCATTTATTTTTTAATAAAAATTATATATTTTTATATAGTTGTAATTTATATTTTTATATAAAACATATTAATATAAATTAATTTTGATTTAACTTTTATAAAATAAATAAAAATATTAACAGATTTATTTTAAATTTTATTAATTTAGATTTATATTTAAATGAAATTCAATTATTTATAGATGAATTTAATTCTTTTCGCCTATGTCATTTGATAATTTAGGAAACACACATTTCAATGAGGAGCAAAAGACCGTCATTTTTGAAGCACTGCAGCTTGCAATTGTTAATCTAGAAGGCATGAGTGCTAACCTTAGTCCAAAAGAGCGCAGCAAATACGGCAAAGTGGTGCCCGATGCAGGAACTATTGATCGATAAGGTAAAAGATTTTCAGGAAAACCAGCCTGAGAATTGTGCCCCTGAAGTAGACTGGCACGAATTCCATAACGATTACAAAGACCGCAAGCTGGCGGCGCAAATGCTTAGCATGGTAAAGACGCTTGAAGGATTGTTGCTCGATATTCGGATACTCCGCGATCATGACAATTATAAAGCAGCGCTTTCTGAATACAAGTATGTGCAGTACCGAAATCGCTTTACGAGCGGTTCAGCCGGCTTTGAACACAAAATAGCCGAAATCAGGCAATTTTTTCCAAAAACGGGTAAAAAATCAAAAGATAAAAATCCTTAAGTAATGGCAAAAACGAAATATAAGCCGCTTGTGATTTTAGGCGAGGAGATCTTTCCGGGCGAAAGCAAGACGCTCAACATGGAAATCGCCAAACTGCATACGACGACCAAACTTAAGATTCCGGTCATCATCGAAAGGTCAAAAACAGACGGGCCTGTAGTGCTTTTTTCGGCAGGCATCCATGGTGATGAAATCAATGGGGTTGAAATCGTACGGCAATTGATTACGAATAAAGTCAACCGCCCAAAAACCGGCACGATCATTTGCATCCCGATTGTCAATATGTTCGGCTTTGTCAACAAATCAAGGGATTTTCCTGACGGAAGGGATCTGAACCGCGTGTTCCCCGGAAGCAAGTCTGGCTCGCTCGCCAGCCGTTTTGCCTGGCACATCCTGACAGAAATAATGCCGGTGGTTGATTATGCGGTCGACTTTCATGCCGGTGGCGCGAGCCGTTTCAATGCGCCGCAAATCCGCATCGTGCCTAATAATCCTGAGCTTAAAAAGCTGGCTGATATTTTCAATGCGCCTTATACTTTATATTCTAAAAATATTCCGGGTTCCTTTCGCAGCTCAAGCGAAAAGCTCAACGTGAAAATGCTGCTTTTTGAAGGCGGGAAGTCGCTCGACATCAATATGGCCATTGCCGATGAAGGTGTCGCCGGCGTGATGCGGCTTTTGGATTATTTAGGAATGTTGAACCCGAAACTGAAGGCCGGGCAGCCGCAGCACAAATCGATTTATATTGAGCGTTCTGCGTGGATCCGCGCCAAAACCTCGGGATTATTTCATGACCATAATACGATTGGTACTTTTGTCACGAAAGGGTTTGTCTTGGGCTATATTACTGACCCTTTCGGGAAATTCCAGCAGAAAGTGAAGGCGCCGAATGACGGTTATATCATTAACGCGAACCTGTCTCCGATTGTTTATGAGGGGGATGCGATTTATCATATTTCGGGGGTTAATGAGATAATTAGCGAATTAGATAATTAGCGAATGCCACCCCTGAACGACAATACTTTTTACGCAATCTGCACATTCGCTAATTCGCTAATTATCTAATTCGCTAATTGAAAAAAAATGAATAAGAAAAATCTCCGCATAAAATACAAATCA
This sequence comes from Flavobacterium sp. 3HN19-14, assembly GCF_051373205.1. Classification (NCBI taxonomy): domain Bacteria; kingdom Pseudomonadati; phylum Bacteroidota; class Flavobacteriia; order Flavobacteriales; family Flavobacteriaceae; genus Flavobacterium; species Flavobacterium sp. 3HN19-14. Next base: position 854,402 of record NZ_JBPPZT010000001.1, on the reverse strand, counting down.
CTCCGGCAACAGCTTTCAGAAACCGAAATCGAAGAAAAAAGCCTCGCAATCGCCAATCAGGCTTTAAAACTTCCGGTTTGGGAGAAGACGTATTTCCATATTTTCCTTCCGATTGCAGAGCAGAAAGAAGTCGACACCGAGTTTTTACTGCACCTTTTATCCGGAAAAGACAAAGAAATAGTGGTTTCGAAAAGCGATTTCAAAACGCATGCAATGATTCATTATTTATTGACCGACAATACGAAAATCAGGAAAAACGATTACAATATCCCTGAACCCGTTGACGGAATTGAAGTACCATCTTCAAAAATCGATGTGGTTTTTGTGCCGCTGCTGGCCTTTGATAAAATCGGGCACCGTGTTGGTTATGGCAAAGGGTTTTACGATAAATTTCTTTCAGAATGCAAACCAGATGCAATCAAAATCGGCTTGTCTTTTTATGAAGCAGAAGATTTGATTGAAGATATTTTCGACAATGATATCCGGTTGGATTATTGCGTGACGCCGGAGAAAATCTGGGAGTTTAATTAGATAATGAGTCAATGAGAAAATGAGGTCAATGAGAAAATTATCGACAATACAACACATTATCTAATTTTCTAATTATCACATTTTCTAATTAACTCGGTGACCCGACAGCGTCTTCACTAACCTCAGTAGTACCTTTTAATTCCGGTTTTCCGAAAGCTCTTTTGTTAAAAACAATCAAAATCCCAACACCGGTTGAAATCGCCATATCGGCAATATTGAAAATTGCATTGAAGAACTTGAATTCCTCGCCGCCAACGCCCGGCATCCACTCCGGCCAACCGGGCTCGAAAAACGGGAAGTACAGCATATCGACTACATTTCCGTGGAAAATCGTACCGTAAGCATCGGGTGAAAATAAGGTTGCAACCTGGTGGTGGCTGTCATTAAAAATTATGCCATAAAAAATCGAATCGATGATATTTCCGGTAGCCCCTGCGAATATAAGGGCAACGGCAACGATCAGATAATTCGAGCTTTTGCTTTTCACTGCTGACCAAAGCCAGTAACCAATGGCACCAATGGCAAGGATTCTAAATCAGGGTAAGGCCAGTTTTCCGTAATTTCCGGGAATTTCGGTGCCCAGGCCATTCCCTTGTTTTCGATGAATGTAATCCGGAACCATTCGAATACTTTGACCTCATCCTGCAATTGAAAATGCGTTTTGATGTAGATTTTCGTAATCTGATCTACCAATAAAATCAGGAATATGATGAGATAAGCTCTTTTTAATGACATTTTTTTGATTTTGAAGTGCAAATGTAGTTAAATTCCAAAAGACAAATATCAAATTTCAAATAAATACCAAAAAGCAAATTCCAAATCCTGGCTTCCGGAAAAGCAGCATTTGGAATTTATTTTTTGTTATTTGAAATTTGCCGTCAGGCTTTTATCTCTGTAAGTTTTTAGCCTCGATGCTCATCGTAGCGTGCGGAACGATTTTTAACCTTTCCTTGCCAATCAGCTTTCCGGTTACTTTACAAACACCGTAAGTTTTGTTCTCTACACGGAAAAGCGCGTTTTTCAAGTCGCGGATGAATTTCTCCTGACGGATGGCCAGTTGCGAATTCGCTTCTTTTGACATTGTTTCGCTGCCTTCCTCGAAAGCCTTGAACGTTGGCGACGTGTCGTCTGTACCGTTGTTCAAATCGTTCATGTAGGCGCTTTTTATAAGGTCTAAATCAGACTGTGCTTTTTGTATTTTTTTAAGGATAATTTCTTTGAACTCCGCCAGATCAGCGTCAGAGTATCGTGCAACTTCATCTACCATAGTGATACTATTTTGTAATTAATATATTTGTTTTTATGTCGTCAAACTCAATTTCCGTGCCGTTAACTTCGTCGGCAAAAATCAGTTCTTCGGTTAGTGTTTCGGACTTTACATACGCAGCATTTGCGTTTATGGCTTGTTCGAGTGCGCCATTTTTCTGCAATTGCACTTTTATCTTATCTGTCACCTCAAAACCGGAGTCTTTCCGGATGTTCTGGATGCGGTTGACCAATTCCCTCGCGATGCCCTCATTTTTCAGTTCTTCAGAAATGGTGATGTCGAGCGCCACCGTGATTCCATTGGCATTGGCAACCAGCCAGCCTTCAATATCCTGCGATGTGATTTCCACATCAGCCTGAGTTAAAAGTACAGTATTTCCTGAAATAACAAGCGAAAGTTCGCCTTCTTTATCGAGCTGTGCGATCTGTTCTTGCGTAAAGTTTTGTATCTCTTTGGAAATCAATCCCATATCTTTGCCAAAACGCTGGTCCGAGTGCCTTGAAATTCGGTTTTATTTGTTTCACCAAAACCCCTGAAGCATCGTCTAAAAGCGCCACTTCTTTCACGTTAACTTCCGCTTTTATGAGGTCGGAAATGGCTTCAATTTCAGTCCGTTGTTGCTCGTCAAGCACCGGAATCATTACCTTTTGCAGCGGTTGACGCACCTTGATCATCTCTTTCTTTCTAAGCGATAAAACGAGTGACGAAATGGTCTGTGCTTTCTGCATTTTGCTCTCAAGCGATTTATTAACAAAGTTTTCAACGAATTCAGGGAATTTCGCAAGGTGAACCGATTCAAATGCCTCAGAATTAGTGGCTTTTGTCAAATCGCGGTACAGCTTGTCCATGAAGAATGGCGCGACCGGCGCACTTAATTTCGCTACGGTAATCAAACAAGTATAAAGTGTCTGGTAAGCGGCAATCTTGTCCTGTGCATAGTCGCCTTTCCAGAAACGGCGGCGGCACAAACGCACGTACCAGTTGCTCAGGTTTTCCTGAACGAAATCGGTAATGGCACGTGTGGCTTTCGTAGGCTCGTAATCGGCGTAGAAAGCATCGACGTCCTTGATTAAAGTGTTGAGTTCTGAAATGATCCATTGGTCGATTTCAGGGCGCTCATTTAACGGGATTTCCGCTTCCGCGTATGTGAATCCGTCGATGTTGGCGTAAAGTGAAAAGAATGAATAGGTATTGTAAAGTGTCCCGAAGAATTTTCTGCGAACCTCAGCGATTCCTTCAATATCGAATTTCAGATTGTCCCACGGATTCGCATTGGAGATCATGTACCAGCGTGTCGCATCCGACCGTATTCCGCAATGGTTTCGAATGGATCTGTGGCATTGCCGAGACGTTTTGACATTTTCTGCCCGTTTTTGTCTAAGACAAGTCCGTTTGAAACGACGTTTTTATAGGAAATCTTATCGAAAACCAAAGTAGAAATGGCATGCAAAGTATAAAACCAACCGCGTGTCTGGTCAACGCCTTCTGCGATAAAATCGGCAGGAAAATCTTTGTTTTCATCGATTTTGTCTTTGTTTTCGAAAGGATAATGCCATTGTGCATACGGCATCGCGCCTGAATCGAACCAAACGTCAATCAGGTCGGTTTCACGTTCCATTGGTTTTCCCGAAGGCGAAACAAGGACAATTGCATCGACTACATTTTTATGTAAATCGACCAAATCATAATTTTCTTCAGACATATTGCCAATTTCAAAACCTTTGAACGGATTTTCTTTCTGGATGCCTGCTGCGATTGATTTTTCGATTTCATCGTATAATTCTGCTACAGATCCGATGATGATTTCTTCCTGTTTATCCGAAGTTCTCCAGATTGGCAACGGGATTCCCCAGTATCTTGAACGGGAAAGGTTCCAGTCATTGGCATTCTTCAGCCAATTTCCGAAACGCCCTTCGCCGGTGGCTTTCGGTTTCCAGTTGATGGTGTCGTTCAAATCAAACATCCTGTCGCGAACATCGGTGATTTTAATGAACCACGAATCTAACGGGTAATACAAAAGCGGCTCGTCGGTTCTCCAGCTGTGCGGGTAACTGTGCACGTATTTCTCAACTTTGAACGCGCGGTTTTCTGTTTTAAGTCGGATAGAAATTTCTACGTCAACTGATCTTTCCGGCGCGGTTCCGGCGTCGTAATATTCATTTTTGACATATTTCCCGGCATATTCACCAACGTGTGAAGTGAATTTTCCTTGCAAATCTACAAGCGGAACGGGATTTCCGTATTCATCCAGCACCAGCATTGGCGGCACTTCCGGCGTGGCTTCTTTGGCAACTTTCGCATCATCTGCACCGAAGGTCGGCGCGGTGTGTACGATTCCGGTTCCGTCCTCTGTCGTTACAAAATCTCCTGTGATGACGCGAAAAGCATTTTCAGGATTTTGGTATGGGAGTACGAACGGCAGGAGTTGTTCGTAGCGGATTTCTGCCAAATCAGTTCCTTTGCATGCTGCTAAGATTTGATATGGAATATTTTTATCGCCTGATTTAAAATTATCAAAATCTGCAGCATCGTTACTTTCAAAAAATCCTTTGGCGAATTGCTTTCCGACAAGATTTTTCGCCAAAACAACATTTACCGGCTCGAAAGTATATTGGTTAAAGGTTTTCACCAATACATAATCGATTTTCGGTCGACAGTCAACGCTGTGTTTGAAGGCAATGTCCAGGGTGTGGTCGTCCAGGCTGAAAATATATACATCACCGAATCCTTGTAAGAATGACGGCAACGTTTCAGGCAAAGTCTTGAATTGCGCGACAATAGTAGTGTCCGTCACATCGCGGTAACTGCCCGGCTGGTTGACTTCGTGTGAAGACAATCCGGTTCCGGCTTTCGGTGAATACGGCTGTATGGTGTAGCCTTTGTACATCAATCCTTTGTCGTAAATCTGCTTCAACAGCCACCAAACCGACTCCATGTATTTGGATTTGTAGGTCACGTACGGATCTTCCATATCGACCCAATAGCCCATTTTTTCGGTGAGGTCGTTCCACACATCGGTATAGCGCATCACGGTGCGTTTGCAGGCTTCGTTGTATTCTTCAATGGAAATGGTTTTCCCGATGTCTTCTTTGGTGATGCCGAGTTCTTTTCGGTACCCAATTCAACAGGCAATCCGTGTGTATCCCAACCGGCTTTTCTTTTTACCTGAAAGCCTTTCTGGGTTTTATAACGGCAGAAAATATCCTTAATGGCGCGCGCCATAACGTGGTGGATTCCGGGTAAGCCGTTGGCCGAAGGCGGGCCTTCAAAAAATACGTATGGCGGGTTGCCTTCGCGAGTGGTGACGCTCTTTTCGAAAATATTTTCTTTTTTCCAGAAATCAAGCACTTCAGACGCTACCGTCGGCAGGTCAAGTCCTTTATATTCAGTAAATCGGGTACTCATTTTGTCGTTTTGTAAAATCAATTTGCGAAAGTAAGGAATTTTGGATAATTAACGGTATATTTTGTAAAGCTTCCAGCCTTTGGAAGGGTGGAAGCTTTTTTAAGAGAAAACCTCTTTTAAAATTTCAAGGGATTTTGGCCGTTTGAAGCCATCGAGATGAAAAGCGTAATAATCAATTAGGATTTTCAAAAGCTGCTGGCGGTCGGGATTAGTGAAAAGTTTGCGATTGTCACTGAATTTTAATCCGATGAGTTTTTTCAGCAATTCTGTTTCGGGTGAAGACAGCGAGCTTATCGCATGAAATGACGAAAAAACGCCTTCTGTCATTTCAAAATAGGGCTGGTTTATTTCCGAGACATCGGGGTAAAAACCGAGATATTTGGTAGTTTCAAGTAGTAAAATCAAATGAAAATCGGCAATTTGGTCGTGGTTGTCGAGCCAGGGTAAGTGCGGTTTCGAGAAAGGCGAAAAGATGCTCGTTTTTTTCTTCTTCATGAATCGAATGATGCAATATTTCTGAAATGAACATCACGATGGTGCTTTTGACAATATCCGCGTGAATGGAGTGAAAAGGCGCGCTGATCTTAATCTCCCTAAAATATTCAAGTGTGCCTTTGTTCTTATGAACCGCTTCAATTTCTAAAATCGTGAGCGGCTGGAAATAGGCATTTCTCTGGCTGGTTTTTCTCGATGAAAAGGCATCGCGCACAAAATAGGATTTCAACCCGTCAGATTCTGTGAAGCACTTTACAATCAGGCTTTTTTCCTGGTATTTTAGTGCGGAAAGGACTATGGCGCGGGTTTTTATGTTCATGGTGCTGGGTACTGGATACTGGGTACTGGGTTTCAGAATCGCAGGAATACCTGAACCTTGAACCCAAAACCCTGAACCTAACGAATAATCATCACTTTCTTCACTTTCGTAAGCGTTCCGTCTTCAGAAGATATAAAAATCATATAAACGCCCGATGCGACGCGGTATTTGCCGAAAGCTGTAGTGTCCCATTCGATGGTTCCGCCTTCGGCTACTTTTTCGTAAACGAGGTTGCCTTCGATATCAGTAATTTTTATCGTGGCTTTGTCAATCAGATTGGCTATTTTTACGGTTCCTGAAAATTCGGGCCTTACGGGATTCGGATATACGAGTACACTGTTCAGGTCGTTTTTGCCGCCGGTCGATACGCCTTTATAAGAAACCATTCCTTTGTCTGTGGCGAAAAAAACTTCGCCGGTGACCGGATTGATGTCGATGTCGTTTACCGCATTACTTGGCAAAGGTGAATTGGCCGAAGTAAAGCGATGCAAAGTCTGTTGCCCGTTCGAAGAGACGTGAAACACACCGGCTTCAGCAGTGGCAATCCATTTATTATTAGCGCCGTCAACAACGATATCGGTGATGAACTGATCGTTGAGCAATTCCTGTGCGACGCCGCCTTCATCCAGGAAAATCACCGGATAAGCCTGCAGGCTCCTGCTCGCCGAGGAAGGCATCTACACTTGACATTACCCGCAATCCTTCAATGGTACCGATCCATAATTGGTTGCGATTGTCGACGGCAAGAGCGCGGACATCTTTGTTGGGCAATGATCCGTTTTCTGTTCCGACTGCGACTTTCTTAAAAACATCGTTATATCCTACAAGGCCGTTGTGGTCTGTTGCCATCCATTTGGTGCCATTCTTATCAATAACCATGCGGTTAAAGCTGTTTTCGCCAGGAAACGTCGAGAATACTCGCCATTGAGAAAGACTGCCATTGGTTGCCTGATTTCAGTACTTTCAATCCCTTTTCAATATTGCTGTTGGTTACCCACAGGTTGCCCGATTTGTCAAAAGCAGTTCCGTTAATCCTTATGTCAATGTAATCCGGACTTCCGAAAAATAACGATTCAAGACCGCTGTTGGTGGTGTTATAAAGTACTGTCGGCTCTCCATTTTCAATTTTGAGCAATCCGGAAAAAAAAGAACTGATATACAATTCATTTTCATTATTGGGATTAACGGTAATATGTACCAATGCTTTTGCGCCGAACAAATTGTCATACGGAATATCCGTCCATTGCTGCTCTGAAAACTTACTTACAGGAAAAGAATTGGGTAATGTCCCTGCGTATGCATACGGATTGTACCTTTGGGAATATCCGCCATAAACCGCCCAAAGTGTAGGTGTAGTGGCGTTGATGCCGAAAATTGCGTTTCTATACGGTCCGTCAGGGCTTATGAATTGAAAAGTGCCCGGGCTTTGAAGCGAAGTAGTTATTACGCCATGTTCATTTGTTCCGATGTAAAGCGTATTGCCCACTACTGTTGCACATGAAAACGCATCAGTAATTTCCGGCAACTGACTGGCGTTGATTTCTATCGGACTGAATTGCTCATTATAACAATATACCTTATTGGCGGTTGTGAGGATGAGGCGATCTTCTGCCGCCCTCATATCTAAAGCATAAGCGCCAATTTGGCGGTAATTGCTGAAAGAACTTCCATTAAATTTACTCAGGAAACTATTGTCATTGTTGAATGCATACAGCCCGCCTGCAAACGCTTCGATACCAGACCATCCGCCTGTGTTTATTTGTTGCCATTGATTGGCATCGATAAGATTCGGATTATCGATTGCAGCACGCTTAATGCCATCGGTGTTAGAAGCGGCATAAATATATCCGTCGAAAAAAGCAGTCTGAGTAATTACGATTTCAGAAACGCCGGTGCCGATAAAATAAGTGTCGCCGAACTGCAATGTCGCCAGGTTGTATTGTACAATTCCGAAATCACACGAAATATAAACAATCCCTTCGTGTTCCATGAAATGGTTGATTTTCTTGATATTCGGCGGAAGCTGTTTGTTGATGATGTCTACGACTGTACGCATTGTCCCATCATTTTCATTGATGACAATCATGAGTCCGTTTTCGTAACCGACGAGTGTTTTGTTGAAGGCCGCGCTGTAATAAACCGAAGATATGGTCTGGCTCGGAAGTCCGTCAATCGTATTGACTGTTTTGATTTCGTTGGTGGCTGTGCTTCTGGAGAATAAAGCATTTTCCGAAGCTGCGATAAATTTTGCCGGCGACGACGACATGTCTTTGATTTCATTATACGAAAAGTAACCTTTCCAGAGCAGGCTGTTTTGTGAGAAGCCGACTTGCAGGCATCCGAAAAGTAAAAAGACCAGCCAGTAATTTTTCATTTGTAAATAAATTGAGGTACAAATATACCATGAAACGGGATTAATCTCAATTTCATATAATAATTAGGCGATATTTTCGGATTTATGAGGTTGGCGATTCCGGATTTTCGGTTAAAAAAAGCCGATACATTAAAAAAGGTGTGCAAAGAATGAAATAAGATATGTCGGCTTCACTTCCGAACAATGCCGCATCAAAACTGGTTTTTGAAATGGTATAAGCCAGGTGAAATAAGATGGTGAGGAACAAAACCAATCCTGCATAAAAATAAATATCGGATTCTTTCTTGCATGCTGCGACAACAACTGCTGCCAGTAATATAAACATCAAGGTATATTTAAACGGCAGCAAAAACGACGATTGTATAACGAAAGGATTCATTTTCAGAAAATCGTCAAAATGCCCGTAAATGAAAGGAAGAAAAGTCAATCCAAAAGTCATTACCGCAATAAAACCCAGGAAAATCATATTCTTAAAATCGATTTTATTTGTCTTCAGCGCAAATAAAAATGTGACGATGTACGGAATCACAAAAACATTCCGCGTTGACAGCAATAATCCGATAATGACGCCAAATATCAGACTCGCTTTTGCAGATTTACCATGCGACTTAAAAAAATAAACTACCGACAGTAAAACAAGGCAACCGTTGACAAATAAGTTGCTTCTGGAACACAATTCCCAAAGATAGAAAAGAGAAATTCCGGTCAGCAAAAATGCAATTTCGCGTTGCGCAATCCGGCATTTTTTCATCAGAAAAACAAAAAGCAGTATTCCCGAAAGCGAGAAAATCCCTAATTCGCCAATAAGATAAAAAGGTAGCGCCAGAATAAAATAAAACGGCATCGGCCCGGGATAATTGCCGTCAAATGATTTGGCGTAATAAACATATTCTCCTTTAAAATAATTGTCCCAAAAAGAAGTGATTACGCTCCAGCGATCAACGTTAAGCATTTCTTTCGGGATATAATACAGCAGTAACAATGCGGCAATTATGTAAAAACCATACAGCCAGTAATTGGAATATTTTATTTTTGAAATCAGTAGAGAAAAAAGTTGCCTTTTATACCAGATTATTGCATAAAATACAACAACCAATACCGAAACAAGCCAGTAATAATCAGTAAATCGGCTGGTATATTTAAGCGCAAAAATGAAATTGATGAAAAGAAAAATAAGCATTGAAGCACTTTTCTGATTGACAATGCCTGCTTTCATTACCTGAAAATTGAAAATTTATAAATTCCGTTTTTTGATAAGAAATACTGCAATGAGGTTGCCACTACGCCCAAACCATATTTTACACTTCTTTTAAAATTGATAGACGACGCTTCTTCAAAATATTTTGTCGGGCAGGTGATTTCTGCAATTTCAAAGCCTTTGTAAAATATCTGCGCCAGAAATTGGTTGTCGAAAACAAAATCATCTGAATTTTTATCGAAGTCGATTGTTTCGAGAACTTCCTTACTATAAGCCCTGTAACCGGTATGGTATTCCGAGAGCTTTTGGTTCATCAATATGTTCTGTGAAAGCGTAAGGAAGCGGTTCGCAATATATTTGTAAATAGGCATTCCGCCCTTAAGGGCGCCTTTTCCTAAAATTCTCGAGCCAATCACAACCGGATACACATCATTCGCAATCAGATAAGCCATTGAGTGGATGAGTTTTGGTGTGTATTGGTAATCAGGATGCAGCATGATTACAATGTCTGCTCCGTTTTCTAATGCTGCTTTGTAGCAACTTTTTTGGTTGCCGCCGTAGCCTTTGTTCTTTTCGTGATGCACGACATGGCCAATTCCTATGTTTTTGGCAACTTCATGGGTGTTGTCGAGGCTGTGGTCATCAACGAGAATCACTTCATCGACGATGTCAAACGGAATCTCATTATGCGTTTTTTCTAAAGTTTTTCCGGCGTTATAGGCGGGTAAAACGACAATAATTTTTTTGTTGTCAATCAAAATATAACTTTCGGTAAATTTATAGAATCTGGTTAAACCAAAGTCAATTCATTAAAAATAAAAAAAGCCCTTTTTTCAGATGAAAGAAGGGCTTTTCAATTATTTTGAAAGTGATTAAACCACACCTTGCGCCAACATCGCATCGGCAACTTTTACGAAACCGGCGATATTCGCACCTTTTACGTAATCAACGTGGCCAGTCGAATCAGCACCATATTTCACACATGAAGCGTGGATCGCAAGCATAATTCCTTTTAATCTTTGATCAACTTCTTCTGAAGTCCAGCTCAAACGCAATGAGTTTTGTGACATTTCAAGACCTGAAGTTGCAACACCGCCGGCGTTAGACGCTTTTCCAGGCGCGAATAAGATTTTTGCATTCTGGAAAACCGTAACAGCTTCTGGAGTTGATGGCATGTTAGCGCCTTCCGCCACACAGATACAACCGTTGGCAACAAGCATTTTCGCTTCGTTTTCGTCCAATTCGTTTTGAGTTGCACATGGCAAAGCCACATCACATTTCACTTCCCACGGACGTTTTCCGTCTACGTATTTTGCGTTTGGATATTTGTTTACGTATTCGCTGATACGGCCGCGCAATTCGTTTTTCAATTCCATTACGAAAGCCAGTTTTTCAGCATCGATTCCGTCTGCATCATAGATATAACCGGCAGAATCAGAAAGCGTTACAACTTTTCCGCCCAATTGCGTTGCTTTTTCAGCAGCATATTGCGCTACGTTTCCAGAACCTGAAATCACAACGGTTTTTCCGGTGAAGCTGTCGCCTTTAGTGCCTAACATCGATTGTGCGAAATAAACATCGCCGTAACCAGTCGCTTCTGGACGGATCAAAGAACCTCCGAAAGAAATTCCTTTTCCGGTTAAAACGCCGGTGAATTCATTGCGCAATCTTTTGTATTGTCCGAACATGTAACCTACTTCTCTTCCTCCGACACCGATATCTCCTGCAGGAACGTCGGTATCAGCACCGATGTGTTTCGACAATTCAGTCATGAAAGCCTGGCAGAAACGCATTACTTCGTTGTCTGATTTTCCTTTCGGATCAAAATCAGCGCCACCTTTTCCTCCGCCCATTGGCAAAGTCGTCAATGAATTTTTGAAAGTCTGCTCAAAAGCAAGGAATTTCAAAATCGAAAGATTTACTGAAGGGTGAAAACGGATTCCGCCTTTGTAAGGCCCGATTGCAGAGTTCATCTGGATTCTGTAACCGCGGTTTACCTGCGTATTTCCGGCATCGTCAATCCATACGACACGGAAAGAGATGACGCGCTCGGCCTCGACCATACGCTCCAAAAGCATTTTGTTCTGGTATTTTTTATTTTCCTCGATAAACGGGATTACTGTTTCAGCAACTTCGTGTACAGCCTGCATGAATTCAGGCTCATTTGCATTTCTTTTTGCAACTGCTTCAACAAAAGATTGAATACTTTGTGACATGATTATTAAGTTATTAACGTTTTAAGAAAACGTTTTCGTTTGCGGATACAAATATACATCATCTGCAATTTACTGAAAGAAAATTTTTGCATATCCGCAATAGAATTATCTTTTTGGTAAGAAATATTGATAAAAAGTGTATTTAATCTAAGTTTTTAAACCAATACATTATAATTTTCGTAGCTAAATAAGTATTTAAGATTTTATTTTTCAAGTGAATGATGTTTTTATATCTTTGTCGGGATTTGAACTTTACAGCCTCAGTAATGCTTAAAAACGCCCTTGTATTTCTTGCCGTATTGGGTTTTTCCAATATTGCCACTGCACAATTTCGCGGCGGTTTCTCTCACGAAGTCGGATTAATTGCAGGCCCTGTAGCTTTTCAGTCTGATTATGGCGAAAGGCATGACCTTAAGACGAATGCCGGAAATACGGGTTTCGGCATCGGAATCGTTCACTATCTCAACTTTTCTTACACGGCACAATGTAATTGTTATACTCCTGAAACTTATTTCAACGATCACTTTAAATTCCGTACCGAACTTTCGATGAACAGGACGGAATTGAAGCATTTCGGAAGATGGGTTGACAAAAACAGTAATGATTTAGGCGTACGACAATTGCGTGCGATGCGCGGTTCGGCAACGCTTTTCAATGCAGGCGTGCAAATTGAATATTTCCCTTTGAGTATTCGTGATTTTACTGCGACAACAGGAAGTTTTGGCCCATATATCAGCCTTGGCGGACAATACAGCCATTTTGTGCCGACAGCAACTTCAGAATTACTGACCACTTGGAATTCCACAGACTACTTTCCCAAAATACCTCGATCCTTCTGACGGAAGGCCACATGGTTATTCTACTGAAGCCGGCAATGTCTGGTCAGTCGTCTGGAGCGTAGGAACCCGTTATAAATTGGCACCACTATCTGATTTACTACTTGACTTGAGGTGGCAATATTACTTCTCGAACTGGGTTGACGGACTCAATCCGAACCCTGAAAAATATCCGGAAAACCGCGCGAATGACTGGATTGTCTGGTTTAATGTCGGGTATATTTATTATTTGCAATAGGAGAAAGTCAAAGTCGCAAAGACTCAAAGTTTTGGCCATATTATGTAATTATGTATAAAAAAATCCGCATTAGCGGATTTTTTACTTATGGAATATATTCGTTTCAATTGACAATTTTGAAACTCTGAAATTTTGCACCTTTGAAACTTACGACAAAGCCTGCTCAATATCAGCAATTAAATCTTCAATATCTTCAATGCCAACGCTCAGTCGCACCAAATCATCAGTAATACCGATTTCTTTTCTTTTGTCTTCCGGAATTGAAGCATGCGTCATTAAAGCCGGATGATTTGCTAATGATTCTACGCCGCCTAAAGATTCTGCCAAAGTAAAAACCTCGAGTTTTTCAAGGAAAGCAATTGCTTCTTCTTTTTTGCCTGAAGTGAAAGTAAACGACACCATTCCGCCGAAACCTTTCATCTGCTTTTTCGCAATTTCATGGAATGGATGATTTGGTAATCCCGGATAATAAACCGTCTTAATTTTTGGATGATTGTTCAGGAATTCTACCACTTTTTCGCCATTTTCACAATGGCGCTGTACACGAAGCGACAATGTCTTGATGCCTCTTAAAACCAAAAACGAATCCATCGGCCAAGCGTTGCTCCGGTTGCGAATTGCTGAAAATGCAATTGTTCTCCTAAAGATTCATCGCGAACAACCAAAGCGCCGGCAATTACATCAGAATGTCCGCCTAAATATTTCGTAGCAGAATGCATGACGATATCCGCGCCTAAATCGAGTGGCTTTTGCAAATAAGGTGTTGCAAAGGTATTGTCAACTGCAAAAAGAATTTTTTTAGCTTTTGTGATTTTCGAAATCGCTTCGATGTCAGCCAGTTTCATCAGCGGATTTGTAGGCGTTTCCACCCAGACCAATTTCGTATTTTCGTTGATTAGTGACTGGAATTTGTCCAAATCGTTCATATCAACAAAATGAAATTTGATTTCGAAGTCTTTATAAATCCTTGTAAACATTCGGTAAGTTCCGCCGTAAAGATCGTCCATCGCAATGACTTCATCGCCTGCCCTGAAAGATCTCAGCAAGCAATCTGTTGCCGCCAATCCTGAGGAAAATGCGAGTCCGCGCATTCCGTTTTCAATGCTTGCCAACGCATTTTCAAGTGCCGTTCTCGTCGGATTCGCAGCACGGCTGTATTCATAATCGCCAACCGGTTTTCCCGGACTGGTCTGCAAATAAGTTGAAGTTTGATAAACCGGCGGCATGACAGCTCCTGTCGTTTCATCGTGGTGTTGCCCGCCGTGTATGACTTTTGTATTGAATTTCATTTTTCTTTTTTGTTCAGGGTGTTGGGTTTAGGGCGCAAGGTCTTGTTTCGTGGAGAAACCCTGAACCTTGAACCCGATACCTTGGACCAATTTTAGCACAAATTTACCTTTTAATTTATTTTAACCAAGCAGCAAATTCTTACCTTTATTATAAATTAACATTTTACGATGAAGCATTTCCTGACTTTCGCGCTGTTGGCGCTACTGGTGACAAGCTGTAACAACGAATTGCAGTTTGAAGAAAAATCTTATTCCAAAAAATCTAGCGTGCCTTGCAGTGCCGATTGCCCGCATGTCGATATCAAAATTCCCGTCGCTAAAAATGTGCCGATTGTCGCCGACAGCATCAATAAAAAGATTTTTGCTGTGATGAAGGAAATCGTATTTGTAGGCGAAAAACCATTCCCTTCGACAGATTACAACGGATTGACATCGGCGTTCATCCAATCTTACGAAGAAATCCAGAAAAAAGAACCTTCGGAAAAAATCGGCTGGGAAGCGGAAATCACCGGAAGAATCACTTACCAATCTGACAATATCCTGAATATCGGACTGAAATCATACGCCTTCACAGGTGGCGCACATGGTTACGGCGGCGAACGTTCACTGATTTTTGATCCCGAAACCGGAAAGAATATCCCGAATGACAAATTGTTCAAAGATGTTCCCGCTTTCGAGGCCTTCGCCGAAAAGAAATTCCGGAAAACTTATAATATTTCCGAAGGAAAACCGCTCAATGAAAGCGGATTCATGTTCGAAGACGAAAAGTTCACTTTACCGCAAACATTCTTCTTTACCGATAAAGGTTTCCTTTTATATTACAACGTTTACGAAATCGCTTCGTATGCCGATGGTGCGAAACAAGTGCTGATTCCTTATTCAGAAATGGAGCCTTATTTGGCGGTTAAATAAACTTCCTGATGCTCATCATCATTCCGGTGTGCACCGCTTCATGATAAATATTGAAGGTTATCGCATCATTGACACTTTTCATTGTATAGCCTGTCATTGTAGTGAATTCCGTGAAATTTTCAAAACCTCCGGCGTTGAAATCGGTTTCGGTTTTTTCAATTGCTGTAAAAAGCAATGATTTGATGAAATCGACTTCTTCCTGCGTCACATCTGATTCTGGCTTGGTGCCCCGCTTGTATTTGGCAACCATTTCTCCATCAACCATCATCGGTAATCCGAACAAATTATAAACGAGCATTTGCTGTACAACTATGATGTGAGCAATGTTCCAGATCAGGTTATTATTAAAGCCTTCCGGCACTTTATTGAGTTGTTCAAGCGAATAATTGTCGAGGAATTTTGCAATGACACTACGGCTGTAATTGGTAATTTCGAAAGTGGATTTCATTTGTTTTTTTGATAAAAATACTGCTTTTGAATGTCAAAATGGACTTACTTTTGTAAAAAATAATCCGCTTCACATGAACAAAATTTATTACCTCGCTTCCTGCGATACCTGCCGGAAAATCATCAAATCGCTTCCGAATGCCGATAACCTTGAATTCCACGATATTCGCCAAAATCCGATTAACGAAGACGAACTTGAAGAAATGCAAAGCCTTTCCAGAAGTTACGAAGCGCTTTTCAGCAAGAAAGCACAGCTTTACAAATCGTTGGATCTGAAGAATAAATCACTCACCGAAGCCGATTTCAAAAAATATTTGCTTGAACATTATACGTTTTTAAGCCGTCCGGTTTTTATCATCGACGGGAAGATTTACATCGGCAACAGCCAGAAAAATGTGAATGAAGTGATTGCGGTTTTGAAATAAGAATTAAGTTCATTCGATTTAACACGAATTCCACAAATTTACACGAATTAATTTGTGCAAATTCGTGAAATTCGTGTCCACCTTTACCGTTTTCACTACATTTGTAATTACACAAATTTTTGTATGATACAATCAATGACCGGTTTCGGCAAAGCGACACTACAATTGCCGACCAAAAAGATCACCGTCGAAGTAAAATCGCTGAACAGCAAAGGGCTCGATTTAAATGTAAGAATGCCGTCGGTTTACCGCGAAATGGAACTTGGCCTGCGCAACCAGATTGCCCTGAAACTCGAGCGCGGCAAAATTGACTTTTCTATTTTGTTGAAAATTCTGCCGAACAGACTGCAACGAAAATCAACGCGCCAATCGTAAGAGCTTACATCGAGCAGATGAAGGAAGTCATTCCCAATGCAGATGAAACCGAACTCATGAAAATGGCCGTCAGAATGCCAGATGCGCTCAAAACCGAACGCGACGATATTGACGAAAATGACTGGAGCGAAATCCAAAAAGTTGTTGATGAAGCTTTGGTGAATATCGTGCAATTCCGCACTTCAGAAGGCGTCGCGCTCGAAAAGGAATTCCTGCACCGCATCGCCAACATTATGACGATGATGAATGACACCGTAGCGCTTGACGGCGAAAGAATCCAGACCGTAAAAACGCGCCTTTCAAATGCAATCGAAGAATTAAAAGTGAATCTTGATGAAAATCGTTTCGAGCAGGAACTGATTTTTTATTTGGAGAAATATGATATTACAGAAGAAAAAGTACGCCTTGAAAACCACCTCAATTATTTCATAGAAACCCTTGCCGGGACTGAAGCCAACGGACGAAAACTAGGTTTTATCACGCAGGAAATGGGACGTGAAATCAACACGATGGGTTCTAAATCGAATCATGCGCAGATGCAGAAACTCGTCGTCCAGATGAAAGATGAACTCGAAAAAATTAAGGAACAGGTTCTGAACGTGCTTTAAAATTGGCAATTAACAATTGACAGTTTGACAATTAAAAAACAATGAGCAAAGGAAAATTGATTGTATTTTCTGCACCTTCGGGTTCCGGAAAAACCACCATAGTAAGGCATTTACTGGAACAAAAAGAGCTGCATCTGGATTTTTCCATTTCGGCGACTTCACGTCCGAAACGCGGCGAAGAGATTGACGGCAGGGATTATTATTTCATTTCGGCTGAAGCTTTCCAGCAAAAAATCGATGAAAATGCCTTTGTAGAATATGAAGAAGTTTACAAAGACAATTTCTACGGCACTTTAAAAAGCGAACTCGACCGCATTTGGGCGCTCGGAAAACACGTGATTTTCGACATAGACGTGATTGGGGATGAGCATCAAAAAACAATATCCGGAACAAACATTGGCGGTTTTCGTTAGTCCGCCTTCAGTGGAAGAACTCGAAAGACGGCTGCGCTTCCGCCAGACGGAAACTGAAGAAAAAATCCAGATGCGCATCGCAAAAGCCGAAAGGGAAATCGCAAGTTCAGGCGAATTTGACGTGATTTTGAAAAATTATGACTTGGAAAACGCGAAGAATGATGCGTACGAACTCGTCTCAAATTATTTAAAAATCAGCTGATGAAGGTCGGATTGTATTTCGGAACTTTCAATCCTGTTCACGTCGGGCACATGATTATTGCCAACCATATCGCCGAGTTTTCGGATTTGGATAAAATCTGGATGGTCGTGACGCCGCACAATCCGCTGAAACAGAAAAGCACTTTACTCGATGACCGCCACCGTTTGCAGATGGTATTTCTGGCGACAGAAGATTACACTAAAATCCAGCCTTCTGACATCGAATTCAATTTGCCGCAACCGAATTACACCATCAATACACTCATCCATTTAAAGGAAAAATACCCGCAGCACGAATTTGCGCTGATTATGGGTGAAGACAATTTGAATTCGTTCCGGAAATGGAAGAATTATGATGTGATTTTAAATGATTACGACATTTATGTGTATCCGAGAATCGGTACTTCGGAAGTCGATGCAGAATTCGCCAATCATCCGAAAATCCACAAAGTTGATGCGCCGGTAATTGAAATTTCGTCAACACATATCCGCGAAAGCATCAGAAACAAAAAGAATTATATGCCATTATTGCCACAAAAAGTCTGGGAATATATTGATCATAATAATTTTTACAGAAAGTAAAAATGAGTTTTTCGACGCGCATTTTCGTTCCTGATTTGCCGAAGCGCTTTACACTTACGCGTTCTCAGAAAGTCAGTACCGCGGCATTCCTGCTGTTCATTTTCACAGTAATTATTGGTTTGATAAATGGTTTCTTCGATATTAAAATCATCAATTATTTGCTGATCGGATTTACTTTATTGGTGCTTTTGGGCCTTATTGCGTCAGATGTGATGCGGCTTACGGAATACGAAAATCTGAATGGGCATCTGGAAGGCATGCTGGAAATCGATATTGAAACAATCAGAATCAATGACGCTTCTTATTTTTTCAATGAAATAACCGATTTTAAAATTGGCATTCATAATTACAGCGGGCAACGGACAGGCAACAGGCGAAGTGGCCGGCATATTTTCAGGGCATTTCAAATACATTAGCATTTGAGCATTCCGGAAAAGTCATCAGCATTCAGTTTTATATTGATTCGGAAGCGGCAATGGCGCAGTTATATTATACGCTGATTCAGATCATAAGCCGGGAAAAATTGCCTTACACTAGGAAATTGCTCAATTTGATTCCGGAAACGCTATCGGTATTTGCCGGGATTTCGCGACTTCATTATTAAATTACTGGCAGAAAAAAGGATTTCCTGTACCGAAGGACTTTTGATAATCGGCTATGATTCAGATGCCGAAGCAGCGGAACTGCGCGAAAAATATTGCGGCTAAACAAAAGGCGCTCCGAATACAATCCGGAGCGCCTCAAAACACCAAAAACAAATTTAATTAACTTTATTAATTATGTATAAAATGTAAACCAGCCATTACATCATATACTTTATTAACGGCTGTTGTCGCGCCAAATTGCATTGAAAATCTTAAAAATGCGTTAAATTCACGGTTGATTTTACGGAAACGTTTTCGTAAAAGCTGAAACGCTTTTCAAATCCTTCAAATTTGAGTATTTTTGACCAAACAAATTTGACCAAAAATGAGTGGACAACCAAAATTTGCAGTAATTGGCGGCGGAAGCTGGGCAACGGCAATTGCAAAAATGTTATGTGTCAACCTTCCTGAAATCGCTTGGTATATGCGAAATGAAGAAGCTATTGAGCACATCAGAACCCACAGACACAACCCAAATTACTTGAGTTCTGTTGAATTTGACAATAATAAATTAAGGTTAACGAGCGACATCAATGAGGCAGTTGCTTATGCCGATTATGTGATTTTTGCAATCCCGTCGGCGTTTTTGAGCGGTGAACTCGACGCGCTCAAAGTTAGTTTAAAAGATAAAGTTATTTTTTCTGCGATTAAGGGAATTGTCCCTGAAACTTTCCTGATTGTGGGCGAACATTTTCATAATAAATACGAAATTCCGTATAAAAACATTGGCGTGATTACAGGCAGCTTGCCACGCTGAAGAAGTCGCACTCGAAAGGCTCTCTTATCTTACGATTGCCTGTGGTGATGCGGCAAAAGCCAAAATAATGGCCAGGGAACTCGAGGGAAATTACATCAAAACCAAAATTTCAGACGACATTATCGGTACGGAATATGCGGCGATGCTCAAAAATATCTATGCAATTGCTGCCGGAATGGCGCACGGATTGGGTTACGGCGATAATTTCCAGTCTGTTTTGATGAGTAATGGCATTCGCGAGATGAAAAAATTCATCCGGAAAGTGCATAAGATGAAACGTAACATCAATGATTCTGCATATCTGGGCGATTTGCTCGTAACCGGTTATTCTGTATTTTCAAGAAACCGGATGTTTGGCAATATGATTGGAAAAGGCTATACCGTAAAAAGCGCGATGATGGAAATGAGCATGGTTGCCGAAGGGTATTATGCCGTGAAAAGCGCTTATAAACTCAACGAAGAATATGGCGCGAAAACTCCTATAATCGATGCCGTTTACAGCATTTTATATGAAGGAAAAGAGGCGCGGAAAGTATTTAAAAAATTGACTGACAAACTGGATTAGTATTCAGACTGCAGGTTGCAGATAGCAGGATTCAGTTTGTCTATAAAGAGGAAAAAGCAGAAAGAATTTATCTTTACTGCTTTTTTTATTATTGTCTTTTGTCTTTTGTCTTTTGTCTTTTGTCTGCTGTCTGCTGTCTGCTGTCTGAACACTATCTCACCACAAATCCGTCTTTAAACAAAATCGGCACTTCCTCGAAATGGCTTTTATCGTTGAAGAAATTAGCCCTGAAGATGAATTTCTTATCGTATAAAGTATTTCCAATGAAATAAGTCAGCATGAATTCATTGTTGAGTTCGAGGACATTTTTCTCAATCATTTCGATCTTTGCGACTGAAACCGAGGGCAATCGCGTAAAAGCGTGGCGCAAAAGCGAAGTTTTTTTCATTTCGCCGTTTAATGTACCGAAAGCTTTTGAAACGACCATAACACCGTCAAGGTCAAAATCGCTGTCGTTGACGAGATAGACATTCCAGATATTTTCCATTAAATCATCGCTCCATTCTGAGATGGCGGCGAAGAAAACATTTTCTACTTCGGGGATTTTGATATCTTTTTGCATATAAGTAAATCAATGTCGTGATATTCCCTTCCTTTGGAGGGGTGCCTGAAAAGGCGGGGTGGCCTAGCCCGGATAGCAGTGGAAATCCTTTTCTTTTTTTCTTTAAAAAAGAAAAGATTGCAACGTATAGCCGGATTAGCTTCTAATTAAATACTTGACTTAAATTGCTCAAGGAAACGCAAGTCATTCTCATAAAACATACGGATATCGCCGATTTGGTACAGCAACATCGCGATTCTTTCAATACCCATTCCGAATGCGAATCCGTTGTATTCGTCGGGATTGATGCCACAGTTTTTAAGAACGTTAGGATCTACCATTCCGCAGCCCATGATTTCTAACCAACCGGTGCCTTTGGTGATGCGGTAATCGGTTTTCGGTCTTCAATCCCCAATAAATATCGACCTCTGCGCTTGGTTCTGTAAAAGGAAAGTACGACGGGCGAAGGCGGATTTTTGATTTTCCGAACATTTCTTTGGTGAAATATAAAAGCGTCTGCTTCAGATCGGCAAACGAAACGTCTTTGTCAATATAAAGTCCTTCGACCTGGTGAAAAATACAGTGCGAACGCGACGAAACGGCTTCGTTGCGAAAAACGCGTCCCGGAGAAATCGTGCGGATTGGCGGTTTGTTGCCTTCCATATAACGCACCTGGACCGACGAAGTGTGCGTCCTGAGCAGCACATCGGGATTGGTCTGGATGAAGAACGTGTCCTGCATGTCGCGCGCCGGATGGTATTCCGGAAGGTTTAATGCGGTAAAATTATGCCAGTCGTCTTCGATTTCCGGGCCTTCGGAAACATTGAATCCGATGTTTGAAAATACATCAATGATCTGGTTCTTTACCAAAGAAATCGGGTGACGGGAACCAATGTTTATCGGCTCTGACGGACGTGTCAAATCGCCGTAAAAACCTTTGATTTCTTCTTTGCTTTCGAAAGTTTCGGTGAGTGATTTTACCTTTTCTTCAGCGGTATTTTTTAATGTATTGATGACCTGACCGAATTCTTTTTTGAGTTCGTTCGGGACGTTTTTGAATTCGGAGAAAAAGTCTTTTAAAAGGCCTTTGCTTCCTAAATATTTGATGCGGAATGCCTCGAGTTCTTCTTTATTTTTGGCGGAAAAAGCTTTTGCTTCGCTGATGTGCGCTTTGATCTTGTCTATCATCTTCTTTGGTAAAGGTGCAAATTTAAGGAAAAGAAAGTTTAAAGTTGAAAGTTTAAAGTCGAAAGTCAGGCATATTCTACTTATGGCTTTGACCGATAAGCCCAATCGGCTATTTTGGTAAACGATTAATCCCGCAATCTGAAACTTTCTAATATCGTTTCGGAATCTGAATAGCGTTGGGTGAATTTACTTTTAACTGTACGGAGGGATAATGAAAATCCGAATCCATTATTAAAGTAAATTCTGTGGTGGACTGTAATGACGTTATTGCCAGCCTTTTTCTCATAAACCAGTAAATAATAAGACGGCTTGGCGTTGCACTTGACAAATCTGCTTTCGATAACTTCTGATTCACGTTTTATATTCTCTTCTATCAATGATGCATAATAAAGAATATCCATCGTTTCATATTCCTGAAGGTTTTCGGTCGTTAGGCGTATACAATCCAGAAAATCATCACTTTCGTTCGTTGACTTGAAAAACAAGACAATTCCGTCATTTTCCAGTGGATAAACATCGAACATTGACTTGTTGTAATGCATTTCATATTGGGCCTTGACCATTGTATCGGCTGCCGCATTTTGCTTTTCTTTTTGGGAAAACAATAATTGTGAAGCAAAGAGAGCAATAAAAATCAGACTGTTAAGTAACTTCATAGGCAGGCTATTCAATCAATTCTTTTTCAAGGAAATAATCAACAATCGCGCCTTTCATCAAAACCGATTGTTCTCCTGCCTTAAGCGTGGGCAATTCTTCTTTGACAATATAATGCGGCCATCCGTCTTTGTCGAAATAATCGAATTCGTAGTAACCGTAAGGCTCCAGCAGGCGGCAGATAGCGATATGCATCAGGTTGAGCTTTTCGTCCTTTTTGAATTTCTGGTGTACTTTTCCGAGTTCCTGAACTCCGATTAAATATATAATTGCATCGAGATCAAGGATGTCGCCTTCTGCAAATTGATTTGAAAGCAGCGTTACGACCTTGTCCCAGCGTTGTTTTAATTGTTCGTCTCTTGACATTTTTAGATTTCAGAATTGAGATTTTAGATTTAGATTTCCCAAATCCGGCACAAAGATAGTGTTTGTTTTTATGAATTTTATTACTGTATTTTTGCTGAAAATTTTCTGATGGTTTTCCTCGATTTTGTATTGGGCGCTTTTCTGGGTTACGGCTGTTATAAGGGCATGCGTAACGGTTTGTTTGTTGAGTTGGCGTCGCTGGTTTCATTCGTAATCGGAATTTACATTGCCGTGAAATTTTCTTACCTGATGCGCGATTTTATTGTAAAACACATTTCGTGGTCACCGAAAGCAGTTCAGGTTACGGCATTTGTGCTAACGCTTGTCTTGGTGATTGTCGGGATATTCCTTCTGGCGAAAGCTTTTACAAAAATTGCCGATTTTGCTTTTTTAGGTTGTATGAATCGTATTGCCGGCGCCGTTTTGGGTATTTTCAGGATGGTGATTTTTCTGGGAATATTTTTGGGATTGTTGCAGAAGATGAATTCCGGAAACGGATTGATTTCGGCAGAAACACAAAAAAAATCATTCTTTTTTAATCCGATCTTGAAGACGTCGGAATTTACTTTGCCGGTTTTGAAAAACTGGTTTGAAGAGTTGACGAAAACCGTTTAGTTTTTTTAACCATTAAGGGATTAAGCTGAATTAAGCGTCATTCTTGATGTCCTTAATCCCTTAATGGTTCAAACTATAAAATTACTTCAATTCCTTAATTGCCGAAGCT
The DNA here is from genome assembly GCF_051373205.1 of Flavobacterium sp. 3HN19-14. Taxonomy (NCBI): domain Bacteria; kingdom Pseudomonadati; phylum Bacteroidota; class Flavobacteriia; order Flavobacteriales; family Flavobacteriaceae; genus Flavobacterium; species Flavobacterium sp. 3HN19-14. The sequence continues at coordinate 830,832 of NZ_JBPPZT010000001.1, read as the reverse complement.
TCAACCCAGCCTTCAGTTTCATCAGGGAGTTGTACTTTCTTCCAGTCGTCTAAAACTTCAAGCACATAAACTTTTGTTCCTTCGTGCAGCACAACCGCGTCTTGTGCATCTGATTTTGGTTCATTTTTCACCGGAGTTACTTCTGCAAAAACAACCGCTGGCCTGTCATTTTTATAAGCATCAATCTGGAAAATCGCCGACGAAATACTGATGACAATCACGACAAGCACCAAAAACATTCCTACAAAGAACAGTCGTTTGTATAAAGTATGTCGCGAAAAATAATATCCTACAAAAAGCAACAGGAAAACTGCCGCAAATCCAATGGCAATCCAGGCCCAGGTATCGTAATAAAAAGTTGCTGTCAAATCTTGCAGCATTTTTCGGAAACCGACTTTCGGCACTTCCTTAAAATCGTCAATTGCCAGTTTTTGGGCGAATTTGAGGTTGTTCTGAATTTCTGTGTCGTTCGGATTTAGCAATAACGCTTTTTCATAATTATAAACCGCAGGTGCGACTTTGTTGAGTTTGTAATAGCAATTTCCGATGTTGAAATACAATTCAGCAGAGTGTTTTTTCGTTTTCAATACACTTTCATACGCCGAAACCGCTTCGCTGTAATTGCCTTTGCGGTACAAATCGTTGCCTTTTTCAAAAGCGTTCTGCGCCCAGAAAACCTGGGTGAAAAACAAAAATATATAAAGTAGCTTTTTCATTTTTCAATTATTTAATCTGCTTTTCTAAATCGGAGATGATTTGCGCCGCTTTTTCATAATCGTGCTGGATTTCACCAATTGTCGATGGTGCGTAACGGGCAAATTCACAGCTTTCCGTCAGATTGATAAATGCTGCAACCGTTTCCGGATTGGCGTTTCGCGCCAATAAAATCTCGGTAATCTTATCTTTACTCATTTCCGAAGTTTCGATGTGCAGCTTAGCGCGAAGGAAATTGTGCATGGCTTTTTCGAGTGCGATGTAGAACAATTCTTTGTTATTGATGTGTTTTTTCGCTTCCGAAAGGAATTTTTTGGCGAGTTTATTCGATTGCCTGATTTTATTGCCGGCAACATCGCTGTCGATCGCTTCTTCTTCTTCCTGAAAATCACAATCAGCGGAATGAAAGCCAGTGGCAGGAACGATAACGTCCAGAATAAGGTTGAGCCGAAGAAATCTTTCTTATGGATGGCCTGCAAATGCGTTTTCAATTTGATGAACTGGAAATGGTCATTTTTTGAAAGGGTGTGTTTCGCAACGCCGGTTTCTGCCACTTCTCCTGAACCCGCAGTTGGCCCATCTAACACTTTTACGATAATATCAGGCGACGTTATGGTTTTATAGCTTCCGAATCCCAAATCAAAATACGAAAACGTCAATCCTTTAATCGGATAATCGCCTTTATATTGCGGGATAATCGTGTATTTGTCGGTGATACTGCCGTTCATTCCGGAAAGCGGCGTATTGACTTTTTCAGAATGCACCGGATCGTACATTTCGAGTGAATTCGGCACGATTGGTTTTGGCAGATTGAACAGTTTCAGGTTACCTGTTCCGCTGACGCTTATGTTTAAATCGAGGCTTTCGCCGTTTTTCAACGTTGTTTTAGTCGGCGTTACTTTAAAGCTGAATTTCCCAACCGCACCTGAAAAATCAATTGGTTTTCCGAATTCCGGTAACGCTCTTACATTGATGCTTTTTGCTCCGGCAGACACACGCTTGTTGCCTTCCGTAAGCAAATATTGCCCAAAAATATTCCTTCTGTTGGTTGGAATCTGCAGGTCGATATCGAGCGATAATGGTTCAATGACAAGTTTTCCTGATTTCTGCGGATAAAGAACGGTTTTCCTTAAAACTACGTAATGAAATCGCTCGCCGTTAAAAGTGCCTTCTTCGACCTGAAGCTGTTTGATATCGATGTTCTGGCTCCAGAAATCATTATATTTCGGCTTGTCGAGCTCGCGCCAGTTCGTGATGTTGACATTCCCGAAATAGAGTTTATAGACCACTGTAATTGGTTCATTGATATACGGATTGGCTTTCGAAACATCGGCAACCAAATGAATGGCGTCATCAATATTCGCCTGAACATCATTCGGGTCTTTTGGAAGCTGGATCGCATTCGTCACCGTGATTTTTACCGGAGAAGTTTTATAAACCTGTCCGCGAATTTCAATAAATGCCTGGCGGATAACCAGATTTCCTTTTTGCATCGGCATCAGGAAATAGGTGTAAATTTTGTTGAAGGAACTTCTTCCGTTAACCCACGACTGGCTGATCTGCTGGCCCGGACGGCCAACAACCTTAAATCCTTCAAAATTCGGCGGGATGAAATTATCACCGTCGTCATTCATCGAAAAATCAACACGCAGGCGCTCGTTGAGACCCAAGTTCGTTTTGCTGACTTTGGCTTCGAACTGTACCCTGGGCGAAAATGGCCTGAGAGGTAATCAATAAAAGAAAAATGTACTTTTTCATTTTTAAGTGCTCCTTATATGCTGCGGCTTACCAGTCTTTTTCGGCTTTTACCGGTCGGCCTTTTACTTTGTTTTTGTTGACTTTATCCTGGACTTCTTCTCTTCATTGTTCACGGCTTCGAGCAGGTTTTGAAGGCGCTGCTTTGAAATTCCGCCTTCTTTCGGCTTCGGTTCGCCCTGGTCTTTCGGCTTGTCTTCTTTCGGTTTGCCTTTATCCTTGTCCTTATCGCCTTTGTCGTCCTTTTTATCTTTGTCCTTATTTTTATCCTTGTCGTCTTTTTTGTCTTTATTCTTGTCCTTATCTTTCTTTTTATCGTCTTTTTTCGGAGGATTGTTCTTGAGATACATTTTCGCTAAAGCGTAGTTATAGCGCGTTTGCTCATCATTCGGATTGTTGATTAAGGCATTTTTATACGTCTGTACCGCCAATTCGTAATTTTTCGCCTTCATATAAACGTTCCCGAGATTGTGATAAGCTTTGTGCTTTTCCTCGCGCGTTTTAGCTTCTTTTATTGCTTTTCCGTAAGCCCAGCCGGCATCTTCGGGTTGATTGATTTTATAAATGGCGTTGCCGCGGTTGTAAGCAGAAATGGCTTTTTTCGGAAATTTCGATTCAGAAATACGGTAATCCGCTTCGGCATCTGCATACTTTTTCTCGGCAAATTCCTGGTTGGCTTTTGGCAGATAGGCGTCTTTTCCTGCGCATAAATCGCGGAAACAGCCAAAAACATGATATATACGAGAATCTTCTTCATCGGATTTTATTCCTTTTCATTAAATAAATTCAGCTTTTTCACCCATTTCGTCTTTTTCTCCAACAGGAAAATATCAATGCACAATAATACTAAAGCTATTCCTAAAAACCATTGAAATTGTGAATTGAAATCGGTGTATTGCTGCGACTGGAATTCGGTCTTCTCAACATTATCGAGCGCTTTCTTCACATATTCGACAACTTCTTTGGTATTATTTCCGTTGACGTAGCCGCCTTTCGTGGCTTTTGCAATCGTTTCGAGCGATGCCTGGTTCATTTTCGTAATCACGACATCATTGTTGTTGTCGCGTTGAAAACTCTGCACGACGCCGTTATTCTTTAACGGAATTGGGCCGCCTTTTGGAGTTCCGATGCCGATGGTGATGATTTTCAATCCGGCTTTGCGGGCTTCTTCAGCGGCATCTTCCGCCCCGTCGGTATGGTCTTCACCGTCAGAAATCAGGATGACGAGCTTGCTTACTTTCTTGTCTTCATTTTCAAAATACGAAGCCGAGATTCGGATAGCATCATCAAGCGATGTGCCCTGCGAGGAAACCATTCCCGGATTCATGCTCTGCAAAAACATTCTCGCTACACCATAATCGGTCGTGATCGGCAAAACCGGGTAAGCACTTCCTGCGTAAGCCACGATTCCTATTCGGTCGCCCGCCATTTGGTTGATGAGTTGCGAAACGATTTGTTTTGATTTTTCAAGCCGGCTTGGTGCAACGTCTTCGCAAAGCATGCTTTTTGATACGTCGACGGCAAAAACGATGTCGATGCCTTCGCGTTTGGCGGTTTCAGATTTGAGTCCGATTTTCGGGTTCACGAGCGCGATGATAAGGCTTGTAATCGCCAAAGCCAAAACACACAATTTCAGGATCGATTTGAATGTAGATTTCTCCGGACTCAGTTTCCTGACCAGTGCGATATCGCCAAATTCGCGTTGTTTTTTTCTTTTCCAATATAAATTATACAGGAAAATCAATACCAGAAACGGTATGAAAAACAAAAGGTATAAATATTTTTTTTCGTCTAATTCCCACATAATTTTTTAAATTCCAAAAGGGCAAATCTCAAATGACAAATAAATTCCAATTTTTTAAATCACAAATTCAAAACTATATAAAACTCCTGAAAATCGTTTTTCTAAGCAATACTTCAAACATTAAAATTCCGCAAGCTACAATCGCGAAAAGTCTGAATTTTTCGTCGTAATCGTAAAATTTGAGTTCTTCGATTTCTGTTTTTTCGAGTTTGTTGATCTCTTTATAGATGGTTTCGAGTTTCTTGTTGCTTGTTGCACGGAAATATTTTCCTCCGGTTTTAGCGGCGATGCTTTTCATTAACGCTTCATCGATTTCGACTTGCATCATCCTGAAAATGAATGATCCGTTTGGTGCATAAGCGACCGGAAATTCTGCCATTCCGTTCGTTCCGATTCCAATTGTATATACTTTGATGCCATATTCTTTGGCGATGTCTGCGGCGGTTTCAGGCTCAATGAATCCGGCATTGTTGACACCATCTGTCAATAAAATGATGACGCGGCTTTTGGCTTTGCTGTCTTTCAAGCGGTTGACTGCGGTGCTCAATCCCATTCCGATTCCGGTTCCGTCCTGCAGAACCTGATCGTATTTTACGCTTTTCAATGCATCTTCTACAACTGCTTTATCACTGGTGACAGGCGTTTTCGTATAGGCTTCAGAAGCGTAAACGACCAATCCGATACGGTCATTCGGTCTGGCTTCGACGAAATCTTTGGCGACATCCTTTAGCGCTTCCATACGATTCGGCTTCAAATCTTTGGCAAGCATACTTCCCGAAACGTCGATGGCCATAACGATGTCTATTCCTTTAGTCGTTTTCGTTTTACTGCTGATATCAACAGTTCTCGGACGCGCCATTGCAACAATTATAAGACTCAAGGCCAACAATCGGAATACAAATAACAATGGTTTTAATTTGGCTAGGAATGACGATTTGCCCTTAAATCCTTTCAGCGAGCTTATTTTCAAAGTTGCCGTCTGGTTTTTGCGCTGCCAGATCTGCCATGCAATCAGCACCGGAAGCACCAAAACAGCCAGAAAAATCCCGGGTTCATAAAAGTGATGTTGGTCATCATATTGCGGGTTTTTTAAGTTCGACAGATTTTAATACTTTTTCGGAAATTTGCTCGGCATATTTATCGCCTTCTTCGTGCAGGATCATGATTTGCTGCATACCGCCTTCCTGGCTGAACATCAGGATTTCAAAATACATCCTGACGCTTTTTTGCTGGATCGGGTCGATTCTGGAGAAAGTACCAAAACCTTTTCTTCCCGAAATACCGTCTTTGGTTTCAAACTCGGCTTGTTCGCTCAGGATATTTTTTGCGCCTTGCATTTCCAGCGTATGAATGCCTGCTTCCATCGATTTTTCAAGGTCGACCTGTGTCTGTTGTTTGAAAGTGGTTGTAGAGACAATTATTGCAAAATTGTCAAGCAGACTTCCATAGGCAAAATTTTGCATGCTTTTGATTAATGCACCTGCGCCTTCCGGAATCTGTTTTGAAAGGTCGACTCTTTTCAGGACTTTCGGTGTTTCAATGCGTACCGGCGGATTGCCGTATTCGCTTGTGATCCATTCGCTTTCGAGCAATTCTTTGGTAGGATGACCGATGAAATTGTCTTTTACGTAATCAAAACCTTTGGTTGCAATAAGGATGATGATGGTTGCAAAAAATAAAACGATGACTGTCAGGACTGAATAGATAATTCGCCTCTGGCGTTTCTTTTTGAGTAATTTTTGTTTGAGCAATTCGTCGAGTGCGGCGTCTCCGGGATCTACGACAACTTCAGGAACGGCTTCGTGAATGCGCACAATTGAAGTGACGATGCGTTTTTTATCTTCTTCGATTTCAAAATCGAGCGGTTGTACTTTGGCAAATTTCACCAAATCTGCTTGTTTCAAAACTTTCTCGAGATTGACAAGCGTTTCTTTGGAAAGTGACATGTTCTTCTTCTTGCCACATTCCGCAATCCGGTGATGAGTTCCGTTGTTGTGCTTTCCATTGCCGGAATCTGGATTTCTTCTTCGATGTAATTGCGCGCGATATCCGTCAATTCTACATAATAACTCTTGATTTCACCTTTCTGCCAAAGTTGCTTATTCTCGAGGTTTTTAAGCAGGGAAGTCGCTTTTTCGATAGGTGTTTTATAAATCTCTTCGTCGAGTTTTTTAATCTGGTATCTTTTAATCAGTTTGTAAACCAAAAATCCAACACCAATAATGGCAAGGAATAGCAAAACATAAATCCACCAGCTTCCAATCGGTTCATCAACTTTGGTAATCTCTTTAATGTCATACATCTGTTGCTTGAGCGTATCGACTTTCACATCAGAAACGGCAACCTGGAATTGATTCGAATAGAACGGTTGCTTGTTGATTAAAACCTTCAAAGGCGGCACGACAAAACGGCCTGAGTCGAATTGGGCAAGTCCGTATTTTTTGATTAATTCGTATTTGTCGTTTTTCCTGATCGTATCGATGACAAAATCACGAATGACTTCCATCTGCCCGAAATTGGTGCCGCGTGGAAAATCACTTCAGAATTCGTATCAACAGTCGTTTTCAAAGTAAGGTTGAACTGCGCACCAATCTTATTTTTGGTCTTGTCGATATGCGTCGTGATTTGCTGCGAAAAGGCATGGCAACCGACCAATAAAAGCAAAATATAGAGTACCTGTTTTTTCATTTCAATTAGCTTCTTGCCTTAAAATAGCCCAATAATTTGGTTACATAGCTTTCGTCAACCCTTGTATTTACTACTCCTGAACCACATTTACTGAATGTTTCCTTAAAGTATTTTACTTTTTCGTCGTAGTATTTTGAATATTCCATCCGCACTGATTTTGAACCGGTGTTGATAACGCGGGTTTCTCCGGTTTCGGCGTCGGTCATCGGCACCATCCCGAGATTTGGCATTTTCGCTTCGCGGATATCATAGACACGGATGCCGGTCAAATCATGTTTTTTGGAAGCAATTTTCAATGGTTGTTCAAATTCGTCACTCATGAAATCCGAAATCAGGAAAACAATCGCTTTTTTCTTTTGTGTTCCTGAAAGGAAACGCAACGCTTGTGCAACGTCGGTTTTATGGCTTTTCGGATGGAATTCTATCAATTCACGGATAATACGAAGTACGTGCGATTTTCCTTTTTTCGGTGGAATGTACAATTCAATCTGGTCAGAAAACAAAATCAGGCCGATTTTATCGTTATTCTGAGTAGCTGAAAATGCCAATGTCGCCGCAATTTCAGTAACGATTTCATTCTTAAATTGATTCTTCGTACCGAAACTTTCAGAACCCGAAATATCAACCATCAGCATCATCGTGAGCTCGCGTTCTTCCTCAAAAACCTTGACGTAAGGCTCGTTGTAACGAGCGGTCACGTTCCAGTCGATTGCCCGGATGTCATCGCCGAACTGGTATTGGCGCACTTCCGAAAATGTCATTCCACGGCCCTTAAAAGATGTGTGGTATTCGCCCGAAAAGATATGATCGCTCAATCTTCGGGTCTTGATCTCGATTTTCTTTACCTTTTTAAGTAATTCCTTTGTATCCATTTTTTCAGATTGCAGGTTGCAGACCGCAGATTTCAGTCACACTGAACACCGACCACTGCCTACTGATTTAAGGTACTTCGACTTCGTTTACGATTTTGTTGATGATTTCAACGGAAGTGATATTTTCAGCTTCGGCTTCATAAGTCACGCCGATACGGTGGCGCAAAACGTCGTGTACAACGGCGCGAACGTCTTCCGGAATCACATAACCCCTTCTTTTGATGAAAGCGTAGCATTTTGCAGCGTTCGCCAAATTGATACTTCCACGTGGAGAAGAACCGAATGAAATCAATGGTTTAAGATTTTCAAGTTTGTATTTTTCAGGATAACGCGTCGCGAAGACGATGTCGAGGATGTATTTTTCGATTTTCTCATCCATATAGACTTCACGGACGGCTTCCTGTGCGCGTAAAATCTGCTCGACAGAGACAACCTGTTGTACTTTTTCGTAAGAACCTTTTAAATTCTGGCGGATTACAAGACGCTCTTCGTCCATTTTTGGGTAATCGATAACGGTTTTAAGCATGAAACGGTCGACTTGTGCTTCCGGTAACGGATAAGTTCCTTCCTGCTCGATTGGATTTTGTGTTGCCAGTACAAGGAAAGGTTTGTCCAATTTGAAAGTCGTATCGCCGATGGTCACCTGCTTTTCTTGCATCGCCTCAAGCAATGCCGATTGCACTTTTGCAGGAGCACGGTTAATCTCATCTGCAAGGACGAAATTGGCGAAAATCGGGCCTTTTTTTATCGAGAATTCATTGGCTTTGATGTTGTAAATCATGGTTCCGACAACATCGGCAGGCAATAAATCCGGTGTGAACTGGATCCTGCTGAATGTGCCGTGAACTGCCTGTGACAAAGTGTTAATGGCGAGTGTCTTCGCAAGTCCCGGAACCCCTTCGAGAAGGATGTGTCCCTGCCCAGAAGACCGATCAATAATCTTTCAATCATGTGCTTTTGCCCGACAATGACTTTATTCATTTCTAAAGTCAGCAAATCGATAAAAGCGCTTTCTCTTTCAATCTTTTCATTAATTGCCCTGATGTCTAAAGCGGCAGTATTTTGTTCCATAATCTACTGTTTATAACCTTTAATTTGAGTCGTTAATTTAACCGGTCAAAATTGAATTTTTTTTCATCAGCAAGATGTTAAAAAATGGTTAAAAAATTCGTGAAAACCTTGGTTTTAAGGATGAATTGTGATTTTGTTTTTATATTTTTAAGAACTTTGAAAAAATTACCGATTAACAGCAATTTTTACCGATTATTTAAACACCAAAACCTTGACAAAAACAACACTTTCGCCTGTAATCGCAGGCACGATGAATTGGGGTGTGTGGGACAAAAAACTCAGCACAACAGAAATGGAGCACATGATCCATATTTGCCTTGAAAACAAAATCACCACTTTTGACCACGCCGATATTTATGGCAGTTATACGACCGAAGCGGAATTCGGGAAAGCGTTCGCTTCCTCTGAAATAAGCCGGGAAAAATTACAGCTGATATCCAAATGCGGCATCCAGCATATTTCGCCGAATCGCGATAACAAAATCAAGCATTATAATTACAGTAAAGATTATATCATCTGGTCTGTTGAGCAGTCGCTTAAAAATTTGCAAACTGATTTTCTGGACGTTTTGTTGTTGCACAGGCCGAGTCCGCTGTTGCAAACGGAAGAGATTGCCGAAGCAATTTCAAAATTGAAATCTGACGGAAAAATTATTGATTTCGGACTATCGAATTTCACAGCTTCACAAACAGAACTGATTCGTAAAAACACTGAAGTTGCTTACAATCAGGTACAGTTTTCAGCAACGCATTTCGAACCGATGCTTGACGGCAGTTTTGATTATATGCAGGTGCATAACATCAGGCCGATGTCGTGGAATCCGCTTGGGACAATTTTCAGGGAAGATAATGAACAGACGCGACGACTGAAAAAATTACTGGCGAAGCTTGTGGAGAAATACCATTTGGGTTCGGATACTATTTTGCTGTCGTGGGTTTTGCAGCATCCGGCGAATGTTTTGCCTGTTGCAGGAACTGTAAATGTGGCGCGCATTCAGGCGTTGCATAAAGCGGTGGAATTGCAGCTTGATAAAGAAGATTGGTTTGCGATCTGGACGGAAAGTATGGGAAAGATGTGCCATAATATGGGTGCAGGGTTTTGGGTCTCGGATTCTAACGATATAAATTGTAAATGAAAACAGCATTAATAACCGGGGCGACCAGCGGCATTGGAAGGGCGACAGCAATTAAACTGGCTGAAAATAATTACCGACTCGTAATTTGCGGCAGACGTGAGGAACGTCTGGAAGAACTCAAAAGCCAATTGTCGCACTTCACCGAAGTGCACACATTAGCATTTGATGTTCGTGATAAGGAAGCAGTTTTTGCAGCGATTGAAAGTCTGCCGGAAGCGTTTTCAACGATTGACATTTTAGTGAATAACGCGGGAAATGCGCACGGACTCGATCCGATTCAGACTGGGAACCCGGACGATTGGGATGCGATGATTGATATTAACGTGAAAGGATTACTATATGTTTCGAAAGCTGTTATCCCGCAGATGACGGAAAGAAAATCCGGGCATATCATCAATATCGGTTCGATTGCCGGCCTTGAGGTTTATCCGAATGGGAATGTATATTGTGCGAGTAAACATGCGGTTGATGCCATTACCAAAGGCATGCGCATGGATTTGAATCAATTTGGAATAAGGGTTGGTGCGATTAATCCCGGAATGGTGGAAACCGAATTTTCAGAGGTACGGTTTAAAGGCGATACGGAACGCGCGGCCAATGTTTATAAAGGTGTTGCCGCACTGCAACCAGAGGATATTTCTGATGTGATTCATTTTGTGGTGTCGCGGCCTTATCATGTGAATATTGCCGATTTAATGATTTTGCCAACGGCTCAGGCTTCGGCGACGATTTTGAAACGGGATTGAAAAATTATTTGAATGATAAATTTTAAGTTATCAGGTGCAGGATGTGCAGCCCCGATTGAGGCGGCATCCTTTTACCCGCTGCTGCCAGCGGGAAAAGATAAAGCCGAAAGCGGGAGATGTCTGCCCCATAAAAATATGATAAACAAACGTCTCTTAATTAAAAACCTGCTTGCTCACAATGATGAGTCGAGTTTTTATGATAAGAAACGGCAGCTGAATCTGCATACGCGCGAGGGAAAGGCGAAGTTTTTGAAGCATATTTGTGCATTGTCGAACTCGAATCCGGCGAACAATTCTTATATCGTCGTTGGGGTTGAGAGCAGATGACAATGAGATTGTGGGCGATGATTTCTTTGATGACAGCCGCATCCAGAATCTGGTGAATGCGTTTTTGGAAAATCCGCCGAAAATCCAGTATGAGAATGTGCCTTTTCCGAATTTACCGAAAGACCGCGTGATTGGATTGGTGACGATTAAGCCGAAAAACAGAACTTCGTTTTTTAAAAAAGGGATTCATACTATTTTGGCGAATACAGTTTTTATGCGGCGCGGCAGCAATTCTGTTCCGGTTGAAGGTGCGGTCGAAAAGAATTACCAGAATACGGCGACGGTAATCAGTATCGAGAACAGTTCGCGCAACAGCATTGGGTATACGCTTGACGGCGTTATGGATTTTATGAACCACCGGCATCGCGATATGGCACCGAAATATAAGGTTTTCAAGGAACTTTTTGTGATTTGCTGGGCGGGTGTCCAGAAGAAAGTCAAAGACAAAATCTATCTTTCGCGTGTTGACATTAAACTCATCAATGAGCAGGTGAAGCTTTTTTATTCTGCGCTGGACGAGGTTTTAATTGAATATGACGAGCATAGTTTTACGATTACCGAATACATTGCGCTCGGATTGAATGACAAGACGAGTTATTATCCACTGGAGCAGCAGACGATTCGGTTTTTTGAAAACGGCTATTATAAGATTGAGAGCAGGATGTTGTTTGAGCCGCCGGAATACAACCGGAAATTACTGCATCATATTTATAATTCTAATTTGGCTTTGCTGGCTAAACTCCAGAAAGGTGTGGGGTTGAGTGAACGGGAGCATGCTGATCTGGTGAACGTACCTTCGACGTTTATGATCTGTTACCTCAACGGTTTTGAAGAAGCCAAACAAAAATTGATTGAGGCGAAACCACTTTTGAAAGCATTTCCCGACCTTACCGTTTACGTGAGTTTTAAGGAGGCGATGCGGGTTTTGCGGAAAATGAAATATAATGAGGGTTGATTTTAATTTTCCTTCTTGACGGTGATTATTACATCATCGTCAAATTTATATTCGCCTTTCTTGTAGGTTTCTTTGTTAGAGAATGACTTCGTAGGCGTAAATTCCTTTGGGCAGGTTGAAAACGCACTCTTTTCCGTCATTTTGCACCACGAGTTCTTTTTTTACGTCATCGCCCAGAGTATCTTTCCCTTCAATTTTGAATGTGATTTTTTCGCTTAATTTATTTTTTACGCAGACACTTTCTATAAACTTACTGTCTGACTTATTGGATTTTGCAGCTTTGATAATACTGAATCCGCTCAGGATTATTTCGCCGGCTTTGATTGTGGTTTCAAGTCCCGATTGGGCAAATGAAAGCATGGGCAATACAAGTATCGCCAGATATATTTTTTTCATTTTGGTGGATTTAGTTAGTTAAACATGATAGTGTTTCCAATAAACAATCATTGCACTATTCTTTCTCTGTTAATTCATTAATTGACCAACGTTCTCGAGTAATTTGGGCATATGTAAAGTTATAACTAAATCAAGTTCAGCGGTTACGGGTTTCCCGTAATTATTGTTAAATTAAATAAAGCCTCTTTTTCTGGCTTCGCGAACAATTTCTTCGTCAGTGCTGCCTTTTTTGATTCTTAAAAAGTCTCTTATATTGGCTTTTCGCTTTTCTACTGCGCTTTGTGAAAGCAACAGCATCTCCGGCATGCTTTTGGTCTTGACGCCGTCTGCCAATAAAGAGATAATGCGACGATTAAGGTGGTCAAGGTATTTTTCTGTCGAAAGTAACTCGCCGATACTTTGCTTTACCGTTTCGCTGTAATAAAGTTTCCCGCTCATGATCAGGTCGAAAGCTTTCAACAATTCGTCACCACTGAAATCGCTCTTAACCAGAAGTCCCGCCGGATGGATGTCTTTGACGATATTATACAGCATGAACGCTTCGGCATGTGATGTCAGCATAACTATTTTGGCATTTGGAATATGTTGTTTGGCCAAAACGGCAAGATCTACGCCAGATTGAATATTTTGTTCGGCGAAAGCCGGTAAACTTCTGTCGAGGAAAATCACGTCGAAGTCTGCACCGGAAACAATTATTTTGTAGGCGTTCTCAGCGGTAAATGCAGTTGTCGCCTGAATTTCGTATCCGGATGTATTGTACTCTAAAATTATTTTGTAACCTTCTATCTGAGAAGGATGGTCGTCGACCATTAAAATTCTTACCTGCATAATCCTGAATTTTCGTTAAACCTGAACTTTTAACCTTACGCTGGTGCCTTGGCCGGGCGCGGAATTGATGAAAATTTCGCCCGCAATTTCCTTAGCGCGTGTGTACATGCTTTTGATGCCGATACCTTTTTCGATTTTCGATTCGTCAAAACCGACGCCATCATCTGTGATTTCTATGAGTAATGTATTGTCGAGTGCTCTCATGGTGATGTTGACATTTTGAGCGGCGGCATATTTGTCGATGTTTTGGATGGCCTCTTGTAGAATCCTGTATATCTGCATCTTGACCTTGCTATCGACTCCAACCCAATCAATGTTGACATCTGAATGCAATTTAAAATTTATATCCGAATGGTTTTCTACGTCAGTGAAGATTTTTCTAACGACGTGGTCGAAATTTATGGTTCCGGAAAGCACATTTTTTTGCAAATCATATGTGATCGCGCGGATTTCCTTTTCAATATCCTGAATTTCGTTGATATGCCCGATGCATTTTTGAATGGTTTCGGGATCTGTTTTTTTGCGGAGTATGAACAAATTCAGGCGTATGCTCGTGAGTCTGCTCATTACGCCGTCGTGGAGTTCTTGTGATATGCGTTTTTTTTCGAGTTGTTTCCCTTCTTCGACTTTTTTGCCTTGTTCGAGCATGAGGCGGTAGATTTCGGCGTTGGCTTTTTCCTGTTCGCGCTTGAGTTGGGTTTGGCGGTTTTTGAGGACGTAGTAACCGAAAACGACGAATACCAATACTAGTAGCAAAAATCCGATACTGCTGTAAAGGTAATTGTCTTTTTCTTCGATCAGGTTTTTCTTGTCGGTGATGAGTTCTTCTGTTTCGTATTCTATCCGGGCGAATTTGTCGCGGTTTTGGCGTTCGGCGAGTTGGAGGGAGTCGTTGATTTTGTTGAATTCTGTGAAGTATTTTGAGGCGTTGGCGGGGTCGACTTGCGTGAGTGTCTTAAGAGATTTTAAAATACTTCTAGAAATCTCCTCTTTTTTAGAAATATTATAAGCTTCTTTTGCAAGTTTTCTGGCTTCATCATCAATATTAGTTTGTTTATAATATTCCGCCATATTTATTCTATAGGCAATTTTGCTACTAGTCGTCGTTAAACGATCAGAAACCTTTTTAGCCTCACTGAAATCTTTAAAAGCACTTTTATAATTACCTAATTTAAAATTTGAATAGGCTATGTTATTTTTTAATTGAGCATATAAATTTGGGCTTATGTCTCTTAAGTTTTTGTCAAAAAGAGCTACTTCATAGCATTCAATAGCTTTTTTATAATCTTTCATATGCTCATATGCTATTCCTATATTATTAAATACCACTTCATTACGTTCATAATATTGTAAATATTTCGAGGTTTTCCATAATTTAATAGCCATTTTATAATAATTAATGGCAGCCGGAAATTCTTCTAAATCAGTATAAATCGCCCCCATTGTTAGATATGCATTCCAAACAACTTGCTGACTTTTATTATTTGGATTAGAGATTTTAATTAACTTTAAAGCTGCTATAGTTGATTTCTCACAACCTATATAATCTTTTTGAGAGTATTGTAATCCTGCTTTGTTCAATAAAACAGATGCTAAATATTCATAGTTTTTTATTTTGACGAATAATTTTTCAGCTTGAAAATAGTAATAAAAAGAACTGTCAATTTTAGAAATGTCTCCTAGATATTGGTAACCTTTAGCTAATGAGAATGTATCATTCGATATAACCGCCCTTTTTATAATTTTACGTGTAGTTATTTCATATTTTCTACGATTTCCTAAATAAAAATATCTATTTGCTACTTTAAAATAATTAACACGATTCATCGAATCATCAACTTCATTTGATACAATCGTTAAAGCCTTATCTGCATATAAATATTTCTGTCTTTTAGGAACGGTATCATTGTATGACTTTTCTAAAAAATAATCCAAACTATCATTTCTTTTGAGAGAAACTTTAGCTTTCTTAGAACTGTCAGAACATGAAAGTATTCCAGTCATCAAAATTAATCCTATTAGAAATTTGTAACTCATAATCTTTCAGCATTTAAATCTTCCGAAACATTATTATGCAAATCATAAGCAATTGCCCTAATTTCTTTTTCAATTACCTGAATCCCGTCAATATATTCTAAACATTTATCAATAGTTGCGGCGTCCGATTTTTTATTTAATACAAAAAGATTGAGCCTGATGCTTGCCAGTTTTCCCATGACACCATCATGCAATTCCTGCGCGATGCGCTTTTTTTCGAATTGCTTGCCTTCTTCGATTTTTTGCTCTTGTTCGAGTTGCAGGCGGTAAATTTCTGTCGTGGTTTTTTGTTTTTGTTGTTTGAGTTTGATTTGGCGGCGTTTGAAGATTAGGAAACCTAATAGGCTTGTGATAATTATTACTAAGAATACTATTGTTGCCGTTAGAATGTAGTTATACTTTTGTTCAATTAATTGGGCTTTTTCCTTGGCGAGTTCTTCCGTTTCGTATTCTATGCGGGCGAATTTGTTGCGGCTGCGACGTTCTGTAAGTTGTAGAGAGTCTGTGAGTTTATAATATTCTTGGGCGTATTTTGAAGCATTTTTTTTATCAGTTTTTATTAATTGTTTTGTAGCTGTTAATCTGTCAATTGGCAAATGATTTTTACCTGCTAAATCATAAACATTTTTAGCGAAATAGATTGCATTCTTTAAATCGCCTTTATACTCATAGAATTTTGAGAGATGGATTTTACTTTCAACTATACCTGGTATATTATTCAAGGAATCTCTGATACGTAAAGATTTATAAAATGAGTATTCCACCCCATTTAATTGATTTGTTCGTAAAAGTGAATAACCTAAATTATCATATAAAACAGCTTTTGTAATTAAATTCAAATCTTTAAGGTTTTTTAATCCTTCTTTAAAATTTGCAATTGCTTTTTTATGATGATTTTCCTTCTGATACACAGTACCAACGTTATTTAAAACTAAAGCTGTATATATAGAATGGTTTAACGTTGTACTATTGGCAACAATTTCGAGTGACTTTTTATGATAAAACAGAGATTTTTCTAATTCGTTCATTCCATAATATACTGCACCCAATAACGCATAAGCTTTGAATTTTAATTCATCATCTGGAACAAAATCTAAAAATTTGAGCGTTTCGAATAGTGATTTTTCACATCCTGTAAAGTTATTGTTTGCTAATTGAAGTTCGCTTATCATCAAATTTTCAGTAACTGCTTCGTGATAGTTTCCAATTTTAATATGCAGTTGTTTACTTTTATAATAATAGAAATATATACTGTCCAAATTTTGATTCTTGAGGAAATATTCTCCTAAGTATTTGAAAGCTTTAGCTGTAGAAAAATCATCTTGCTTTTTTGTAGATAAAGCGATTAACTTACAAACTGTCTTATTATATAAATTAAAATCACCTATATTCCAATACCGATTTGCCACCTTAAAATAATTCACCCGATTCATAGAATCATTAGGTTGTTTCTCAACTATTGCCAGCGCCTTTTTTGTAAATTTTAAACGTTTCGCATACGGCAAAGTATCAACATTCGCCTGCTCAAAAAAATAATCCAAACTATCATTCTCACCTTTACTCTCACCAAACTCCCCAGAATCCCGCACGCACGACAAAACCCCCACCACAAAAACCACCGCTATAAAGATTTTCCAGTTCAAAATAATAAGTCTTAACAATCAAAAATAGCAAAATACCGATAGCTTTTTGCCATCAGTACAAGTAAGAAAAAGAACGGGAGCCTTCACCTTTTCACCCTAAATTGGTTCTGGCCCCGGTAATGATAAAATTACTTTGTAAAAGTAACAGGGGTTTTAAAAATCCGGTTACGGGTTTGCCGTAAAAAATGTTAAAATTTTTTCTTCGTATTTTTGTGTACAATCTATAATATAATGAGACGCACTTTAGTCATAGGCGACATTCACGGCGGTTTGCGCGCGCTCGAGCAGGTTTTGGAACGTGCCGAAGCCAGCAAAAACGACCTTTTAATTTTCCTGGGCGATTATGTGGACGGCTGGAGCCAGTCGCCACAAGTGCTCGATTTCCTGATTAACCTTGCCACCACTCACAACTGTATCTTCATTCGCGGTAACCACGACGAGCTGCTCCAGCAATGGCTTTCCGAAAACAACAAAGATATCGACGAGACCATGTGGTACAAACACGGCGGCGAAGCGACCGTCAACGCTTACAAAAATGTATCGCCAGAAACCAAGAAATCGCACATCGCTTTTCTTGAATCGCTTCAAAACTATTATATAGACGAGCAGAACCGGCTGTTCGTGCATGCAGGATTTACAAACATGAATGGCGTCGCTTATGAATATTTCCCAAAAATGTTCTACTGGGAGCGCACGCTTTGGGAAACCGCACTTGCGCTCGACGAAAACATGCCGGTCGACCATATTTTTTACCCGAAAAGGTTCACAATCTACAAGGAAATCTTTATCGGTCATACGCCTGTGAGCCGCATCGGAAAGACGGTTCCGGTGCAGAAAGCGAATGTCATTAACGTAGATACAGGCGCCGCGTTCAAACGGCCGTTAACGGTCATGGATGCTGATTCCAAGGCGTTTTGGCAGAGCGATTTTTTGCCTGATTTGTATCCCGGTGAGCGGGGCGGAATTAATCTTTTTATTTTTTTTGGGCGTGACCCGTTATTGAAAATCCTACAAAACCAAACGCTTGGTTAACGGGTCGGGCTTTCGGCTATAGTCCTCACCTTCGCAGTCCCGGAAAAGCGGGACCGCGAAGGTTCCGGGCTGACGCCTCTATCCCTCACGCGGAAGAGAAGAAAGAGGCAAGACCACTTCGTTGTAAGATTTCACTTGTCGTTTTTAAAATTCTAAATCTTGAAGCGAAGTGTTCTTGTTTCTTGCAGCGCAGAGGTCTTGTCTCTTGGAACGAAGTGGTCTTGCTTCTTTCAACGCAGCGGTCGCTCTTCCGCGTGAGGGATGGGTGCGGAAAGCCCGCAGCGACACGAGAATTTTCTGTTTTGCAGGGAAGTTCCCGCGAGGACTTGGAGGGACAGCCCGGCCGCGTAGCCAATGCCGGAACTGGGCACTTTTTTCCTAACGCGGACACGTCCAAAACTTTAAAAAAACGTTTGATAACTTTTTGGTAACTGCCTGCAACGCAATTATAACGTTGTGCGAATATGTTGTATTTTTAGCGGTAATGAAGTATTCTTACATTATCGTTGACGACGATGCTGCCAGCATTTCGAAGACCGCCAAGGTGTTTGCGGGGTTTTCGAATTACTTTCTGCTGGGTACGGCGAACACTTCTGACGATGCGGTGAACCTGGTGCTCGAGCACAAGCCAAAGATGATTGTGCTGGAGATTGACCCGACCAAAAGGACAGCGGATTGTCGCTAGGGATTATCAATGAATTGTACCGGTTCATGAAGGTGGTTCCGAAAATCGTGGTGCTTACCAAGGGGAAAGAACTGGCGTATCAGGCGATCAAGCATGAGATTTTTGACTATCTGATTAAGCCTTTGAATGTGAATGAGCTTCGGAAGACACTGATCAAGTTTGAAAGGAATACAGAGGCGCTTCCAACGACGCTTTCGATCAAATCGTATGGCGATTACCGTTTTATTGATACTGAGGACATTGTTTATGCGAAGGCCGACAACAACTCGACTGATATTTTTATGGCCAACGGCGATATGGTGACGGCGTTTAAGACGATGAAGCATTTTGAGAATACGCTGCCGGATGAGTTTATCAGGATTCACAACAGTTATATTGTTAATATTAATTATGTGGGCAGGATCCATTTGGGGAATAATACTTGTTATATTAAGAATAGTAAGATTCAGATTCCGTTCTCGAAATCATATAAGAAGAACATTGATTTGCTGATCAACCTGATTGGCGCGAATGAAGATCGAAACATTCGAAATATTTTAGATCTCGACAATCTGAATTGATCTATTTCCCGTAAATATGTATTTAGCCGATGAAAAGTGTCTTTTTGTCGGTAAAATCTTCTTTTGCCAAAAATCAATAACCCTTAAAACCCAGTCGTTTACTACCATACAGGCACCATCTACAATATAGGAGGGGGAAAGTTTTTTTTGGGTGTATTGGCGTGTTAGTTTTACACCATAATAATAAAACAAAACACAAAAATATAAAAGCAAAATCCCCACCCTATGAAAAAATTTATTTTAATCGCAGTAGTATTGTTAGTTGCAGTTGTTGGTTTGACTTCTTATAATGGGAAGGAAGAGGTGAAAAATGACGGCAGACTAATTGCCCAAATAAAAGGTGAGCCTGGTGGTGTCAGTGTAGGAACCACTCAAAATCCTACTCCTCCGGGAGGTGGTGGAACACTTAAAAAAGATTAAATATTATCGAAATAAAAAAAGGCTATCTTTCTGATAGCCTTTTTTTATTCGTGCATTTTTTTACTTTTGTGAAATATGAGACAAGCTTTCACTTATTCTGCTTTTTTTTTATCTGTAATTATAATTTTTAGTTGTAAGAAAACCAATTCTTCAAAACTCATAAATGAAGAAAAAAATCACGATAGTCTTTCTGTTTTTTTTGATCAAGCAAATAATTTTTCCTTATCCGAGACCAAGAGAATAGAATACATTTCTAAAGCCCTACATATATTAGAATTGCAAAAAAATGACTCATTAAATCGAATAAACTATTTCAAGTTAGCAAATAGATATTTTAACAATAATAAACTTGCTGAATATAAGAAGACTACAGAACTAATAGTCAAAAAAGCTGATCAAGTTAATGATAAAGTAAGTCAAGCTAAAGCTTATAGTTACTTAACAGATTACTATATACAAATCGACAATCCAGATAGTGCATACTACAACAATTATAAGGCCGAAAGTTTATATAAAAAGCTTAGTGATAAACCTAATATAATAAAAACCCTATTAAACAAAGCAATATTTCAACATAACCATAGTGACTATTTAGGATGTGAAAAAACAGTTTTTGAAATGCTTCACTTTTTAAAATTTAGTAATAATGATGAAATGAAGTACGAAGCAAATAATTTATTAGGTATAGTATATGGTGAATTATCGGAATATAATCTTTCAATAAAGTACTACAATTTAGCGCTTGAAATTGCTAATCATAAAAATATGCCGCGTGAATACCAATTAAAAGCAAGCCTTTTTAATAATATTGGTATGTTATATGTTAATCAAAAAAAATATGAAAAAGCCAATTCACAATTTGAACTGGCTCTAGAACAATCTAACTTATTTAACGATAGACCAAACATCTATGCTATGGCACTTGATAATCTTGCTTACTCAAGATTCAAAAAAGGAGATTTTCGAAATATTGAAGATGATTTGTTCAAGTCGCTCAGAATTAGAGATAGCTTAAATATTAACCAAGGAATAATTATTAATAAGTTGCATTTATCTGAATATTACGCCGAACTAAAAGACAGCGTCAGAGCTTTTAAATTTGCCAAAGAAACTTTTGACTTCGCAAACCATTTGGGTGAGAAAAGAGAACTTTTAAATATATTAAAACAATTATCAAAAGTAAATCCGCGAAAATCTTTTGTATACTCGACAGAATTTTATAGAATCAATGACAGCCTTGAATTAAAAGAAAGACAGATTCGAAATAAATTTGCCCGCATCGAATTCGAAACAGACGAAATCATCACTCAGAAAAACCAACTCGTTGAGCAACGCAAAACTATTATCTATATCAGTCTCGCAATCATATTATTAGGCGTCTTAATATTCATTATCCGAATGCAGGCCTCCAAAAACCGCGAACTCAGATTTGTTCAGGAGCAGCAAAAAGCCAATGAGGAAATCTACCAACTCATGCTCAACCAGCAAAACAAAATTGAGGAAGTGCGCCAGCTTGAAAAGAAACGTATCGCGCAGGAATTGCATGATGGTGTTCTCGGCAAGCTTTTCGGCACGCGTATGAATCTTGGCGTATTGAACAACAAAGACGGCGAAAAGGCGAAGTCTGAAAGGGTAATTTATATTGATGAACTTCAAACTTTAGAACAGGAAATAAGGGAAATCTCGCATGATCTTAATTCAGAGAAAATGGCGGTTTTCAATAATTTCTTACTGATGGTTGGCAATTTCATCGAAACGCAACGCAAGGTTTGCAAAGCCGCCATTACTTTTTCAGCAGATGAAACTATCGAATGGAATAATGTGGAGAACATGGCGAAAATTAATTTTTACCGCATTCTACAGGAAGCCTTTCAGAATATTAATAAACACGCAAATGCTGAGAATGTCATTGTTTCTTTTACAATTAACGACAATCTACTCACATTGGACATTCAGGATGATGGTGTAGGTTTTAATTATGCCAAGAAAAAGAAAGGCATTGGATTGCTCAACATGAAAGCCCGCATTACAGATTCTAAAGGCAATATGCAGATTATCACCGCGCCTGGCGAAGGTACATTACTCAAATTTGATATTCCTTTATACCATACTGAGTTGGTTGATGTACAATAAACCAGATTGAAAGTTACTTACTAAAAAATCATCCACCCGCAAAACACATCCATCTACACTTATACAGATGTTATCCACAATTTAGGCTTTTTTTTGTTTTTTTTTGAAACACTACTGTTTTAGTTTTACCCCATCGAACAATACAACGTTTGATCAAAACACAAAAAAACAAACCCCTAAATTGACAATATCATGAAAAAAATTATCTTAATCGCAGCAGTTTTATTAGTAGCAATCGTTGGTTTGACTTCTTATAGTGGGAGAGAGGTTAAGAAAGATAAGGCAGATGGAACGTTAATTGCACAATTCAAAGGAACTCCTCAATTACAAGGTGGTAAAAAATTAGACTAATCCATTACATTGAAATATATTAAAAAGGCTATCGAATGATAGCCTTTTTTATTGAGATAGATTTCCTATTTTTGATGGATATGATTTTTGTGGATAAAAATTACTTAACATATTTGTTCTTTATATTCTTCATGATATCTTGTCATAATGACAATCGCTTATCCATCAAAACAAACAATAATGATTCTCTCTCTAAATATCTAGAAAAAGCAAATGATGAGCAATTATCATTTGAATCGCGTCATAAATATAATTCAAAGGCACTATACATCATTAATTCTCAGCAAAACGATTCAATGAATCGTGTAAACTATTTTAAAGTTGCAAATCGATACTTCAATATGAATGCAATGGAAGAATATAAGAGAATTGTTTTTGTAATATTAAAAAAGGCCGAAGAAAAAACCGACAGCCTCAGTTTAGGCAAAGCATACAATTATCTTGGTGATTATTATGGAAACAGGTTCGTTTCCGACAGTGCTTTTTCATATTACAGAAATGCAGAAAAAATCTATAAAAATCTAAAGGATAATACAAATATCGCAAAAACGCTATTGAATCAATCTGTATTACAATTTAATGAAAAAGATTTTGTTGGTAGTGAAAAATCAGTTTTCGAGGCCTTGAGATATTTAAAAACATCAAATGATGACGTTATGCAATTTGAGGCAAATAACATTTTAGGGATAATCTACAGCGAATTGTCCGAAACCGACAAGGCACTTGAATATCATCAAAGAGCTTTAGAAATTGCAAATAAACAAAATATATATCCAGAATATCAAGCAGTTGCTACATCTCTAAATAATTTAGGTTATCTTTATTTAAAACTTAATCACTATAATAAGGCTATAGAATATTTTAAAAAAGGGTTAGCGCAAAAAAACATTTTTACCGATAAAACCTCGTTGTATGCAAATTTAAAAGATAATTTGGCTTATTGTGAATTTAGAAGCGCCCAACTAACAACGTCGCCAGCATTATTTTATGAAGCGCTTAAAATTAATGATAGCATAAATAATATCCCTGGAATTATAAGTGGCAAATTAAATCTTTCAGAATACTACGCATATAAAAAAGATACTATAAAAGCAATAGCGCTAGTGAATGAAGCTTATCAAGTAGCAAAAAAAAATAAAATTGCTACAGACGTTTTAAAAAGTTTAAAACAAAAATCCATCTTAGAGCCAAATAAGAAAGGAATCTTTTCCGATGAATATATACGCATCAACGATTCTATGCAATTAGGAGAACGTAAAGTGAGAAATAAATTATCACGAATAGCATTCGAAACCGACGAACTCGCCATAGAAAAAACCCAACTAATAGAACAAAGAAAAACCCTAATCTACATCACTTTAGGAATAATTTTATTAGGTGTCCTAATCTTCGTTATTCGCTTTCAGGCCGCTAAAAACCGCGAACTCAAACTCGTTCAGGAACAGCAAAAAGCCAATGAGGAAATTTACCAGCTCATGCTCAACCAGCAGAACAAAATCGAAGAAGTGCGCCAGTCAGAAAGAAACGCATCGCACAGGAACTGCACGACGGCGTACTCGGAAAATTATTCGGCACACGCATGAATTTAGGCGTCCTAAACCGCAAGCGAGATGAAGAAGCTGAAGCTGAACGCGATGTTTACATCGACGAACTTAAAACCCTCGAGCAGGAAATTCGTGAAATTTCGCACGATCTGAATTCTGAGAAAACAGCCGTTTTTAATAACTTTCTATTGATGGTCAACAATTTCATTGAAACACAACGCAAAGTGTGTAAGGCAGAAATCAGTTTTTCCGTCGATGAATCGATTGTTTGGAACCAAGTAGAAAATATGGCCAAAATTAATTTGTACCGTATTTTACAAGAGGCTTTCCAAAACATTAACAAACACGCCAATGCCAAACGCGTCAATGTTGCCTTTAAAGAAATCGACGGCCAAATCAAACTAACGGTCGAAGACAATGGCGTCGGATTCATTTACGCCCGCAAGAAAAAAGGCATCGGAATGCTCAATATGAAAGCCAGAATTACCGATTCAAACGGCACCATGCAGGTAGAAACTGAACCTGGCGAAGGCACCATATTGAAATTTGAATTACCTTTATCCAAAACATAACAACAAATTATACTATAAAACAAACCCCAAAACACCCCCAAATGAAAAAAACAATCCAGGTATTGATGGTCGATGACCATCCGTTTATCCTACAAGCGTACCGCAACACCCTTGACCGCTACAAGCCCGAGGAGTATGACATTCCGTCTGTGAATGCCGATTCCGGAAAAACCGGCTACGAGGCAATCGTCAACAGTCCGTATGATTTTGATGTTGCTTTTCTCGACATCAGTATTCCAAATTATCCTGAAAACAACATAGAATCCGGAATCGATCTTGCCTTGCTTTTGCGCGAAAGAATGCCCAATTGCAAAATCGTCCTGTTGACCATGCATACCGAAAAACTGAAATTTAAATATTTTGCAGATGCCATTAACCCGGACGGACTCGTAGTTAAAAACGACCTGACTTTTGAAGAAATGCTGCTCGCTTTCGAAAAAATCATTTCCAACGAAAGGTATTTCAGCGAAACGGTTTTGAAAATGATCAACGAAGAAGCAACATAGCAATTTCATAAATCCCAAAAAAAGAAAATTCCAAATTCCAACTGAAAAGTCACCATGCGTTCAAATTGGAATTTGGAATTTATTTGTTTTTTGGAATTCGATTTTTGGGATTTTATTCCTCCATCGCATCCCAGCCTCTTGCCCTTAGCTGTATCTTAGTATTGGCGCGTGTCACCAAATGAATGCCTTCACTTTCCTGTGTCATGTGTCCGATAACCGTAAAATTCGGATTTCCTTTTATCTTATCGAAATCCTCCATCTTCACAGTGAATAGCAACTCATAATCCTCGCCGCCATTAATAGCAACTGTTGTACTGTCAAGGTTGAATTCCTCACAGGCGCTGATCAGTTGCGGATCAATCGGCAATTTGTCTTCGTATAAATTACAACCGACATTTGACTGCTTGCACAAATGAAGGATTTCTGAAGAAAGTCCGTCAGAAATATCAATCATCGATGTTGGCTTCACTTCAAGCGCATGCAATAAAGTGCGCACATCTTTCCTTGCCTCAGGTTTCAATTGCCTTTCAATCAAATAAGTATAGGCGTCTAAATCTGGTTGCGAATTCGGGTTAACCAAAAAAACCTGCTTTTCACGTTCAAGCACTTGCAATCCCATATATGCTGCGCCGATATCGCCTGTTACAATAAGTAAATCGTTCTCTTTTGCCCCGTCTCTGTAAACAATTTCATTCGCATCGGCCTCACCAATCGCAGTAATGCTGATGATGAGTCCTTTTTGGGAAGAAGTCGTATCGCCGCCAATTACATCAACCTTATATTCATTCGCGGCAAGTGTAATTCCGGCGAATAATTCTTCCAATGCTTCGAGCGGAAAACGATTCGAAACCGCCACAGAAACCGTAATCTGCGTGGCTTTGGCATTCATCGCACAAATGTCAGACACATTTACAACAACTGATTTGTATCCCAAATGTTTCAAAGGCATATAAGCCAAATCGAAATGCACGCCTTCAATCAATAAATCAGTCGAAACGATAACTTTTTTATCTTTAAAATCCAGAATCGCGGCGTCATCGCCAATGCCTTTTAAAGTTGAAGGCTGGATGTTTCCGAAATTTTTGGTCAGGTGATTTATGAGTCCGAATTCGCCTAACTGGGCAATCGACGTGCGTTGCGGTGTTTTGTCTTCGATCATTTTTTTAGTTTCAAAGGGGCAAAGGTACAAAGTTGCAGAGGTTTTTGTGTTAGGATTTTGATAAGTTTGTGCGTGACGTTATTTGCCACAAAGGTGCGAAGACGCAAAGGCATTAAGTTTTTCCGAAGGTTTCAATAAAAAAACTCCGGTAAATTAATACCAGAGTTTGTAATATTTCTTAGCGACTTTATGTCTTAACGCCTTCGTGGTGAAAAACTAACTAGTCGTTAAGCTTCAAAACCGCCATAAAAGCCTCTTGAGGAATCTCAACATTCCCCACCTGACGCATTCTCTTCTTTCCTTTTTTCTGCTTTTCCAAAAGTTTACGCTTACGCGAAATATCACCACCGTAACATTTGGCGGTAACGTCTTTTCTCAACGCTTTCACGGTTTCACGCGCGATGATTTTTGCACCGATCGCCGCCTGAATCGGAATATCAAATTGCTGGCGCGGAATCAGTTCCTTCAGCTTTTCCGTCATTTTCTTGCCAATATGATACGCATTGTCCGCGTGGATCAACGCCGATAACGCATCAACCGGATTCGCATTCAACAACACATCAACTTTCACCAAATTCGATGTCCTCATTCCTATCGGCGAATAATCAAACGATGCATATCCTTTAGAAACAGTCTTCAAACGGTCGTAAAAATCAAAAACGATTTCCGCCAAAGGCATATCAAAATTAAGCTCAACGCGTTCAGTCGTCAGATAAGTCTGGTTCGTAATGATGCCGCGTTTTTCAATACACAATGACATTACATTCCCGACATAATCAGATTTCGTAATAATGGTCGCTTTGATGTAAGGCTCTTCAACACGATCCAGGCGCGAAGGTTCCGGCAAATCTGACGGGTTGTTCACCACAGTCGCCTTATCCGGATCTTTCTTGGTATACGCCATATACGAAACGTTTGGAACGGTCGTAATCACGGTCATATCAAACTCGCGCTCCAGCCTTTCCTGGATGATTTCCATATGCAGCATTCCCAAAAACCCGCAACGGAAACCAAATCCCAAAGCCGCAGAACTTTCTGCCTGGAAAACCAGTGAAGCATCGTTCAACTGCAGTTTTTCCATCGAGTTGCGCAATTCTTCGTAATCTTCGGTATCAACAGGATAAATTCCTGCAAAAACCATCGGCTTCACATCTTCAAAACCCGTAATCATATTGGTAGTCGGCGTTTTCGCATCGGTCAGCGTATCGCCCACTTTTACTTCTTTCGCTTCTTTGATTCCGGAAATTAAGTAACCTACATCTCCGGCAGAAATCACCTGCTTCGGCACTTGGTTCAATTTCAAAGTCCCGATTTCATCTGCAAAATATTCATTGCCGGTCGCCATAAATTTAATCTTCTGGCCTTTCCTGATTTCGCCGTTTTTTACACGAAAAATAACCTCAATCCCGCGAAACGGATTGTAAACCGAATCAAAAATCAATGCCTGCAATGGTTCTTCAGGATCACCTTTCGGGGCAGGAATCTTTTCGATAATCGCCGCCAAAATGTTCTCCACGCCAAAACCGGTTTTCCCCGAAGCGTGAATAATATCTTCCAGTTTGCATCCCAGAAGATCAATAATATCGTCGCTTACTTCCTCCGGATTAGCACTCGGCAAATCGACTTTATTCAAAACCGGAATGATTTCCAGATCATTTTCCAAAGCCAGGTAAAGGTTCGAAATCGTCTGTGCCTGAATGCTCTGCGCCGCATCAACAATCAAAAGCGCACCTTCGCAAGCGGCAATCGAACGCGAAACTTCATACGAAAAATCGACGTGTCCCGGCGTATCAATCAGGTTCAGGATATAATCTTCGCCTTTATATTTATATTCCATCTGGATCGCGTGGCTCTTAATCGTAATCCCGCGCTCCCTTTCAAGATCCATGTTGTCAAGCAGTTGCGCCTTTTCTTCACGCGCCGTAACGGTTTGCGTCGCGCCCAGAAGGCGGTCGGCGAGCGTACTTTTTCCGTGGTCGATGTGGGCGATAATGCAAAAATTCCTGATATGTTTCATCTTTTTCTTATACTTTTTTATGGGGCGTTTCCCTGCGGGCCGGGCTTTCGGCTCAATCTTTTTGCTTGGAACTTCTCTGCTTCACTTCAACTTCCGTAAAAAACAAAAAGCATACCGCCTCACCCGAGGCCGTCAAGGCCGAACTGACCGTAAGGTAATCCCTAACGCTCAGTGCTATAAACCACATTAGGTTCAATCGGCAAATATAGTGGTTTCCATCCGAAGATAAAAGGGAAATCCAAAACGAAAAAAACGCCTCCGGACGAATCCGAAAGCGCTTTCCAGTTGTAATTAAATTGAGTTGTTGTTATTTATGGCGACCGGTTTGATTTTGCTCGGCATCCCAATCGGTTGTGCTGTCTTTGTGGTCGCGGTTATCGGTACTGTTGATTTCGTCCGGATTTCTGGACTCGGTACTCATGATATCGCGTTCGCCGACTTCGTGTTTGCGGTTGTTTTTTTCCTGAAGGTCAATCGTTCCTTCATCGACCTGAGAAATATCGCCTTCGATGTGGTCATCAAACGCGGTGTAAGTGTCGTCATGCTTTGCGATGTTGCGGTTGACAGTATTATTTTCAGCTGCCTTGTCAATTTTTCCGGGATGCTTAAAATCTACCTCGTTCGAATCAATATTACGTGGTTCCGCTTCGTTATTAGCATCTTTTCGATGTTGGTCATTTGCACTCATAGGAAATACATTTTCTATTCAAATTTACTTCATCTGTAACTGGAATTCTTTACAGTTTTTTGGCAATTTGTTGCATTATTCATTGGGGTCATTAGGTTCGGCGGTATTTGGCAGGACAGCAACTTTCCGTTCTTTTTCAAGCTGCTCCACATAGACCGCATAATCTGCCGGTTCGATTCGTGCACCGGTAAATTCTGCGTAAACCCTTGTAAATTCTGCCCCGAAATATAAAATCGCTGCCGTATAATATACCCACACTAAAATAATAATCAACGAACCTGCCGCGCCATAAGCTGTAGCCGTGCCGCCCAATTCGATGTATAATCCAATAAGGTAACGGCCAGCATGAAAAGGCAGGCTGTGAAAAAAGCACCAACCCTTACATCTTTCCATGTAATCTTTGCATCTGGCAATACTTTAAAAATCACGCCAAACAACAATGTTATTACGCTAAATCCGATAATGATGTTCAATGCATGGAAAAGGATAATTGTCACATCTGGAAAATAACCCTTGAGCCAGTCACTAAAAGCTGTGAGCAGTCCGTTTACCATCAACGAGACAATCAATAAAAACCCCAAACCTACAATCAATGATGAGGAAAGCAACCTGTCTTTCAACAATTTTACCCAACCTCTTTTGGTTTGGCTTTTACACGCCAGATAATATTAATTGAATCCTGAATCTCTCCGAAAACCGTTGTTGCACCGATAATTAACGTTACTGCACCGATTATAACCGCCGTATTGGTCTTTCCCGAAAGCTCCATATTTTTAATAATGTCCTGAATTTGCGCAGCAGCGCTGTTTCCGATAAGGCCATTGATTTCGGAAAATACATGTCCCTGAATCGCATCCCTTCCAAAGAAAACACCGGCTAGCGAAATCATCAACAGCAATAATGGCGCTAATGAGAAAATCGTATAATAAGAGAGTGAGGCGCTGAATTTGAGCGCACGGTCTTCGGTAAAACTGGTAAAAGTATCCTTCAGGATTGTCCAGCTGCTATGCAATGTCTTTTTACTGAAAAAAGCTGTCATCTTTTGTTAGTTTAAAACAGAAAACACCGAAACAATGAATGATATCGGTGCTTTCAAATATTTATTATTGGTGCTATGCCTGGTTCCGTTTCTAAAAAAGTTTTCAGGCTATCAATATCTTTTTTCAGCATCTTCTCAAAAACCGGATTGAGTAATTTTGCGGCTGCCTCACCGGCAATTCCAAGTGGTGCATGATAGGAAATCGTAATATCTAAATCTGTGCTGTCTCCGTTATCCGTGAATCGAACTTTTCCGGCATTTTCAACTGTCGCATCCGGAAGTGAATGCCAACTCAAAAGTTCGTTCTTTTCATCCATCAGGATTTGTGCAGTCCACGAAATTCTTCCTATACCGGCCGGGCCTTTGGCTGTCCATTCAGATGTAATGCCATTTGTTTCTTCCACTTTTTCGAGATGGCTCATGAATCTCGGCAGGTTTTCGAGGTTTCTCCAAAAACTATAAACCTCATCAACCGGCCTGTCGATTGTGACAGTAGTATGGATATTTACATTGTTGCCACTTAATTTTTGACTATTTCCAACGGCATCGTAAACCGGACAATACCCGCCAATGCCACGCGCCAATAGTGTACCTCCGGCCAATGTTTTGGCGACGCTTTTATGCTTTCCTGATAACCCACTGTACAATAAATAGGTTCCGGCGGCGACCGTCAGAATTCTTTCGATAGTACTAATGTTGCCTTTTACGCCCGGAATCAGGCTGGCACAACTCGAATCTTCCGGATTGATATATTGCTCCGCTTCATCTTCATTGAAAATACTTCCATATCGGTTCGGGTCGGTTCCTGAAGCGTCAATCTTAGAGAAATGTCTTTTGGCATCCGGTTCTGCTATGTTGGAATTCGTTTTCATATCTTTATGTTTTATACCCATCGCTGGTTTTGTTTGCTGTACTAACAAAGCTACTTCCAAAAAAGGCGAAAAAGATTACAGTATTTTTTCTATATCTTATAAAATTTAAATAATATCTTCCGATGAAAAATCAAAATGCCGTTGAAGCTTTGCTCGACGAATATCAAAAAGTGATTGCTGATTTACAACGGGTGATTTCGATAATTTCGAATGAAGATTTAAAACGGATCGTTGATGCTGAAACTCAGAATTCAGACTGTAAATCAATCCAGACTGTTCTCGCGCATGTCGTGAATGCCTGTTTTGCTTATTGCATTTACATTCGAAAATTACGAAATATGGATTTGGAAAGGCCAGCGAAAACACTTCGGAATACCATTTCAGAATATATCGATGATTTGAATAAAATGATGGTTTTTACAGTCGCAACTTTTGAAAATATTACCGATAACGAACTCGAAGAATACCGCAATTCCCACAAAATGAAAACTTCCTAGGGCCAGAAATACGACATTGAACAAATAACAGAACACGCGATTGTACATATTTTAAGGCATCGCCGTCAGATCGAAAAATTCAAATCGTTATTAGCGGGCAAATAATATAATACTTCCTCAAAATCCTATAAAACATTTTTGCCCCGATTGCCACAATTTTGTAAAACAAAAACAAGCAATCATGGAACAGCCGAAACAATTCCCGCCGCAGCACCAATCGCAGCCCGGCGAGGAAACCGAAATGCATCCGCAACCGGAATATATCCGTGACAATTATAAAGGTAGCGAAAAACTCAAAGGAAAAGTTGCGCTGATTACGGGCGGCGATAGCGGTATTGGCAGAAGCGTAGCCGTTCATTTCGCCCGTGAAGGCGCCGCCGTCGCGATTTCTTATTATAATGAAACCGAAGATGCGGAAATCACGAAAAGTTTAATCGAAGCCGAAGGACAGCAATGTCTTCTGCTAAAAGGCGATTTGAAAGAGGAAAATTTCAGCCGTGAAATCGTCAGCAAAACCATCGAAAAATTTGGAAAACTGAATATTCTGGTGAATAATGCCGCGATGCAATTCCCACAGGATGATTTGTTCGGAATTACTTCAGACCAACTCCGCGTCACTTTTGAAACGAATATTTTTCCGTTTTTCTTCACAACACAAGAAGCTTTGAAAACTTTCAAAAAAGGCGATAATATCATCAACACCGCTTCTATAACAGCTTATCACGGCAGCGGTCATTTAGTTGATTACGCCAGCACGAAAGGCGCTATCGTTTCCTTCACGCGCTCAATGGCAGAACAATTGGTCGAGAAAGGAATTCGTGTTAATGGCGTTGCGCCCGGTCAGAATCTGGACGCCTTTAATTCCCGGAAGTTTTGACGAAGAACATGTTGCAAAATTTGGTGCGACAACGCCGATGAAACGAGCAGGACAACCTTCTGAAGTGGGGCCGGCTTACGTATTTCTGGCTTCGGAAGACAGTTCTTACATCACCGGACAGATGATTCATCCCAACGGTGGTGAAAATGTCGGCGGATAGATCTTTTACCGCAAAGGCGCAAAGATTTTTCGCAAAGTTCACAAGCGTCTCAGGACAAAACTTTGCGAACCTTGCGCCAGCTTAGCGAACTTTGCGGTTAAATTCGTAATTTTGCCAAAAATTCAGATATGGTACGCATTGGCAACATAGAACTACCCGATTTTCCGCTATTGCTGGCGCCTATGGAAGACGTGAGCGATCCGCCATTCCGCAGGTTGTGCAAAGCGCATGGTGCCGACCTGATGTATTCTGAATTTATCTCAAGTGAAGGATTGATTCGCGATGCGATTAAAAGCCGACAAAAGCTCGACATTTTTGATTACGAAAGACCGGTCGGCATCCAGATTTTTGGTGGCGATGAAGAAGCGATGGCGATGAGTGCCAAAATCGTTGAAGCCGTAAATCCCGATTTGATCGACATCAATTTCGGCTGTCCCGTAAAGAAAGTCGTTTGCAAAGGCGCCGGCGCCGGGGTTTTGAAAGATGTCGATTTGATGGTACGTCTTACGAAAGCCGTCATCAGAAGTACGACTTTACCAGTGACCGTAAAAACGCGTTTGGGTTGGGATGAAAACTCCATCAACATCGACGAAGTCGCCGAGAGATTACAAGATATCGGTGTTCAGGCATTATCGATTCACGGACGCACAAGAGCGCAGATGTACAAAGGCCATTCTGATTGGTCGCACATCGCGCGTGTGAAAAACAACCCAAGAATCACAATGCCGATTTTCGGAAATGGCGACATCGATTCGCCCGAAAAAGCATTAGAATATAAAAACAAATACGGTGTCGACGGCATTATGATTGGCCGCGCTGCCATTGGTTATCCATGGATTTTCAACGAAATCAAGCATTACGTCAAAACCAGCGAACATCTGCCTGTTCCTACCATGCAAGACAGGATAGAAGCTGCTGAAAATCATTTAAAATGGGCAATCGAATGGAAAGGCGAACGCGTCGGAATTTGTAGAAACCCGCCGCCATTACACCAATTACTTCAAAAATATTCACAACTTTAAAGACTACAGGCAGAAATTAGTGACTACAGATTCTGCTTCCGAACTGGCTTTGGTTTTTGAGGAAATCAAAAGTGCTTTTGCCGATTATCAATTCGTTTAGAGAGGAAAGAATCAAGAGGCAAGAACCAAGATTTTATGGATAATACGAAGAAGTCTTGATTCTTGTCTCTTGACTCTGTTCTCCGACTTATACCAAATAAAAAAGGTGAAATTGCTTTCACCCTTTTTGCCCCAAATCTACCATAAACTTAACCTACTAATTCCATGGTTCAGCTAAAGTACTGTGACCTTAGAAAGTGAGCAAATGTTTTAGACGAAATGCCATTATAATCGTTAATGTGCGATTTTTGCGAAATTAATAAGCTCTTGCATCCTTACCTTCATAGAAATTCATGAAGGCGCGGTTCACAACGCGATTGCCTCCCGGCGTCGGATAATCGCCTGTGAAATACCAATCGCCGAGATTTTTAGGACAGGCTTTGTGCAAATCTTCGACCGTCTGGAAGATGATTTTTACTTCGGCATTGATTTCCGGAGAACTCAGCATTTCTGCAATTTTATCGGAGATTTCCTGCGGATGAAAAGGCGCGTAAATTTCGTTTACATAATTCACAACCTCAGCATCTTTAAGGTTTTGCTGCGATTTACATTTTTGGTAAACCTCGTCAACGATATGGTATAAATTTCTTTCTTTTAATAGCTCTAAAGCCGCTCGGAAAGCTACCAAACCTTCCAGTTTCGCCATGTCGATTCCGTAACAATCCGGATAACGGATTTGCGGTGCAGACGACACGATTA
The DNA here is from genome assembly GCF_051373205.1 of Flavobacterium sp. 3HN19-14. Lineage (NCBI taxonomy): Bacteria > Pseudomonadati > Bacteroidota > Flavobacteriia > Flavobacteriales > Flavobacteriaceae > Flavobacterium > Flavobacterium sp. 3HN19-14. The sequence continues at coordinate 796,929 of NZ_JBPPZT010000001.1, read as the reverse complement.
CGATGCGTTTCGGTTTCAGCCTGTCCATCATTTTGATGATGCTCATTTTTAAAGTCGTGCCGCGAACGATACTGTCATCGATGATTACAAGGTTGTCAGTCGGCTGAATTACGCCATAGGTCACGTCGTAAACGTGTGCGACCAAATCATCGCGGCTGCTGTCTTCGGTGATAAACGTGCGGAGTTTGGCATCTTTTATCGCGATTTTTTCGGTGCGGATTTTTACGGAAAGCAATTCCTTTAAAGTCTGTTCCGTAAGTGTCTTTTGGTTTTCAAGAATGTGCTTGTTCTTGCGGTCATTTAAAAAATCCTGTGCCGCCTCAACCATTCCGTAAAATGAAGTTTCCGCCGTATTCGGAATGTAGGAGAAAACCGTGTTGTCTGTGTCCTGATCAATCGCATTGAGCACCGCCGGAAGCACTAATTTCCCGAGGTCTTTTCTTTCTTTATAAATCTCGGCGTCGCTTCCTCTTGAAAAATAAATCCGCTCAAACGAACAGGCTTTTTTTACGGTTGGAACGATGATTTGCTCTTCGGAAACTTTGCCATTTTTCTTGATGATTAAAGCGTTCCCCGGTTGTAATTCCTGCACTTTTTCGAAAGCAACATTGAAAACTGTCTGAATTACCGGGCGCTCTGAAGCAACAACGACAATTTCATCATCCTCATAAAAATAAGCCGGACGAATGCCTGCCGGATCACGGAAAACGAATGCATCGCCATGCCCGAAAAGTCCTGCCATTGCATAACCGCCGTCCCAGCCTTTTGAAGCACGGCGAAGGATTTTGGCGATTTCGAGTTTTTCTGCGATTACCGGAGAAGCTTCGCGTTTTGACAATCCGGCGTTTTTGCATTCCTGGTATAAATCGGTTACTTCATCGTCGAGGAAATGCCCGATTTTTTCCATTACGGTAACGGTATCAGCCATTTCTTTCGGATGCTGCCCTAGCTCAACCAGACTATTGAAAAGCTCGGTTACATTGGTCATATTGAAATTTCCGGCAACAATCAGGTTCCTGTGCATCCAGTTGTTCTGACGAAGAAATGGATGGACACTTTCAATGCTGTTCTTACCGAAAGTGCCGTAACGCACGTGCCCCAAAAATAATTCTCCTATATAAGGGATGTTTTTTTTCTGAAGGGCTACATTTTCGGCATATTCAGGATTTGCAGCCATTTCTTCATTGATGCGCTCGTTGATTTGCGCAAAAACGTGCTGGATTGGCTGCGCATCGTTGGAACGTACACGGCTGATGTATCTTTCGCCGGGTTCTACATCCAGTTTGATAGATGCAAAACCGGCGCCGTCCTGACCGCGGTTGTGTTGTTTTTCCATCAGCAAATACATTTTCTGTATGCCGTAGAATGCCGAACCGTATTTCTGTTTGTAGAAATCGAGTGGCTTTTTAAGTCTTAAGAGGGCAATTCCACATTCGTGTTTGATGGCGTCGCTCATTGTGTTTAGTTTGTAGTTGTGTAATTTTAATCTGAAAATTAAGATTTTAAACCATTAAGAGATTAAGGTCATTAAGGCTTAATGTAGTTAAATCTCTTTACGGTTTAAACTAAATCTTTTAATTTAATCTATAAAAAATGCCCCGGAATTTCGGGGCACACTTTGTTTATTCTATTTCGATGTCGAACTGCGTTAACGCTTTGAATTGTTTCAGGCGGTTTTGAACTTCCTGTCTGTCAAGCTGCTGCATCCTTTCGGTTCCGAATCTTTCTACGCAGAAAGAAGCGAGGTTCGAGCCGTGGATGATGGCTTTTTTCATATTCTCAAAAGAAATATTTTCGCTTTGCGTAATGAATCCCGAAAATCCGCCTGCGAAAGTGTCGCCTGCACCTGTCGGATCAAAAACTTCTTCAAGCGGCAATGCCGGTGCGAAGAAAACTTCTTTATTATGGAACAAAGCGCACCATGTTCTCCTTTTTTAATGACGACATATTTAGGTCCCATTGTGTGGATTTTGGCTGCAGCCTTTACCAAAGAATATTCACCTGAAAGCTGGCGTGCTTCTTCGTCATTGATGGTAATCACATCGACGCGTTTGATAACGTCGAGTAGTTCCGGAAGCGCACAATCCATCCAGAAATTCATCGTATCAAGAACGACTAGTTTCGGTTGTTTGTCCATTTGGTTCAGAACGCTGCTTTGAACGATTGGGTGTAGATTCCCTAACATTACAACATCAGCATCTTTGAAATTCTGCGGAACGACCGGGTTGAAATCGGCAAGCGTATTGAGTTCAGTTACAAGCGTGTCACGCGAATTCAAATCGTTGTGGTAACGGCCGCTCCAGAAGAAAGTCTTGCCGCCTTTTACGACTTCGAGTCCGGTCACATCGATGTTTCTGCTGGTCAGCAAGTCGATGTATTCTTGTGGAAAATCGTCTCCTACTACTGAGACAATAGCCGATTTCAGGTTGAAATGCGAAGCTGACAATCCGATGAAAGTGGCGGCGCCGCCCAGGATTTTATCTGTTTTCCCGAAAGGGGTTTCAATGGCATCGAAAGCAACTGTTCCGACTATCAATAATTTGTTCATTTCCTGAATTTGGAATTAAAGGTGCAAAGATAGTTGATAAGTTTGGATGTTGCAAGGGAGTGTTCGGTGTTCGGTGTTCGGTGTTCGGTGTTCGGTGTTCGGTATTCAGGCTGCAGTCGGCAGGTTTCAGACTGCAGCCTGCTATCTGCGGTCTGAAGACTGCCACTATAAAAGCTTCGCTTCTTCCTTTTCATAAAAAGCATCAACAGACAATTTTTCCTGCATCGACGCCATTACCGCTAATTGGTCACAGCGTTCGTTTTGCGGATGGTTATTATGGCCTCTTACCCATTTGAAATCGACTTTGTGCTGGCGGTAGATTTTGAGGAAACGCATCCAAAGGTCGGAATTCTTTTTCCCTGTGAAGTTCTTTTTTCCCAGCCGAAAACCCAGCGTTTTACGACAGAATCGATTACGTATTTAGAATCCGAAACCACCAAAACCGTCATGTTCGGGTTTTTGAGTTTTTCGAGGCCGATGATGACCGCGAGAAGCTCCATGCGGTTGTTGGTCGTAAGCCGGAAACCTTCGTAGAATTCTTTTTTATAAGGTGTGCCAACGAGCTCCATTACTACGCCATAACCGCCGTTTCCGGGATTTCCTTTAGCAGCGCCGTCGGTGTAGATGTGGACTTGGTGTGACATTGAATTAGATAATGAGAAAATTAGCGAATTAGCGAATGGTCAGTTTGAACTTAATAATTGTTCTATAACTTTCGGAAAATATTCCTTTTCTAACTGATGGATTTTATTTGCAATCGCCTCCGCGGAAACGCAATCATCAATCACAATCTTGTGCTGCGCAATAATCCTGCCTTCATCATAATGTTCGTTGACATAATGAATGGAAATACCGGTTTCGATATCTTTATTTTCTAAAACAGCGTTATGAACGTTCATGCCATACATACCTTTTCCGCCGTATTTTGGTAGTAACGCCGGATGGATGTTGATGATTTTATTCGGATAAACTTCGATGATGTTATCCGGGAATTTGAGTAAAAATCCGGCCAATACAATCAAATCCGGGCGGAATGCTTCTAATTTGTGCAAAACTATTTTTTCTGACAATTCAGGTTTAGAAAATAAAACGACAGGAACTCCGAGATTTTCTGCCTTTTGGATGACGCCCGCATTCGGATTGTTGCAGAAAACTGCCGTTACGCGCACCGAATCATTGCCACGAAAGTGCAAAATAATGTTTTCGGCATTGCTGCCCGAACCCGAAGCGAACAGGACGATATTTTTCATTTTGGCGGAAAATTAGCGTTACAAAAAAAGAATAATAAATGATTTTATGCCGATTTTTGGAGTGTTTGTTAAATTAATTTTCTAATTTAGTAGTCATATTTATTAACTAAAGCGTTGTATTAAAATAAAGTTTTTTATTTTTGCCAACAAATTAAATTTTAAAAATTAAGATTATGTCAGACATTGCATCAAGAGTAAAAGCGATTATCGTAGACAAATTAGGCGTTGACGAAAACGAAGTGGTAACAGAAGCAAGCTTCACCAATGATTTAGGAGCTGATTCATTAGATACGGTAGAGCTTATTATGGAGTTCGAAAAAGAATTTGACATCCAGATTCCGGACGATCAGGCAGAAAACATTGCTACCGTAGGTCAGGCAATTTCTTACATCGAAGAAGCAAAAAAATAATACATTTTATCACCCGCTTGCCCACAAAGTAGCGGGTGTTATTATTTTTATTCAACTACTGATTGCGAACCAATCACTTAGATATTTAATACCTATGTCTTTTTATGATTATACATAGAAGCAAGCATAGGTATTGTTATTTACACACAAAACTATAAAATTGCACGCATGGAATTAAAACGGGTTGTTGTAACAGGTTTAGGTGCCCTGACTCCCATCGGGAATAATATAGAGGAATACTGGAATGCTTTGATCAACGGCGTTAGCGGAGCTGCTCCGATTACGTACTACGATACCGAAAAGCACAAAACCAAATTCGCCTGCGAGGTCAAAAACTTCAATATTGAAGATTATATGCAACGGCAAAGAATCGCGCAGGCTTGATAAATTTGCCCAATATGCAATTGCTGCGAGTGACGAAGCCATCAAAGATGCCGGAATCACACACGACAATTCAGACAAATACCGCATTGGCGTAATTTGGGGCGCTGGGATTGGCGGACTGGAGACTTTCCAGGAAGAAGTGATGTATTACGCCAAAGGCGATGGTACTCCGAAATTCAATCCTTTCTTCATACCGAAAATGATTGCCGATATCGCTCCTGCGCATATTTCTATGCGTAATGGCTATATGGGTCCGAATTATACCACTGTTTCTGCCTGTGCTTCTTCAGCGAATGCGCTGATCGATGCGTTCAACTATATCCGTCTGGGTATGTGCGATGTCATCATTTCGGGCGGTTCTGAAGCGGCAGTTACGATTGCCGGAATGGGCGGCTTCAACTCGATGCACGCACTTTCTACGAGAAATGACAGCCCCGAAACGGCCTCAAGACCATTCGATGCCACGCGCGACGGATTCGTCTTGGGCGAAGGTGCCGGCGCTTTGGTTTTAGAAGAATATGAACACGCGAAAGCAAGAGGCGCGAAAATTTACTGTGAAGTCGGCGGTGGCGGAATGTCATCTGACGCTTATCACCTGACCGCTCCGCATCCGGAAGGCATTGGTGTAATTGCCGTAATGAAAAACACGTTGCGCGACGCCGGAATGAATCCTGAAGAGGTCGATCACATCAATACACACGGAACTTCAACACCGCTTGGCGATGTTGCAGAACTAAAGGCAATCAGCAATGTTTTTGGAGAACATGCGAAAAACATCAATATCAATTCGACCAAATCGATGACCGGGCATTTGCTTGGCGCGGCTGGTGCAATTGAAGCGATCGCGTCGATTTTGGCGATGGAACACAGCTTGATTCCACCAACAATTAACCATACCGTTGTTGACGAAAACATCGATCCGTCGTTGAACCTTACTTTGAACAAACCGCAAAAACGTGAAGTGAACGTAGCGATGAGCAACACTTTCGGTTTTGGCGGACACAACGCCTGCGTTTTGTTTAAAAAATTAGTACCATAATAGTTAATGCGCATACTAAAAAAAATATTTTCGAAATCCCGTGCTCCTGAAGGCGGGATTTTTTTTGGCGAAATCGAGAAAATCCTTGGTTTTCCGCCGCAAAAATTAGATTGCTATAAACTCGCTTTTACGCATCGTTCTTCCAACAAAACTGATGATAAGGGAAATCCGTTGAGTTATGAAAGACTGGAATTTCTTGGGGATTCTATCTTAAGTTCTGTCATCGCTGCGCATTTGTTTAACGAAGTTCCCGGCGGCGACGAAGGGTATCTGACGAAAATGCGCTCTAAAATCGTGAGCCGGGAACACCTGAATGAACTCGGAAGAGATTTAAATCTTATTCGTTTTGTTGAAAGCAAAGTACCGCCGCAGCATTTCGGAGAAAATATCCACGGCAATATTTTTGAAGCTTTAATTGGTGCCATCTACCTCGATTTGGGTTATCCGAGTTGTGAGAAATTCATCAAAAAAGCCGTCATCGAACCTTACGTCGACATTCCGAGACTCGAAGGCAAAGTCATCAGCTATAAAAGCCTTGTGATCGAATGGTGCCAGAAAGAAAAAAAATCCTTCCACTTTGACGTTTTTGAAGACAACGGGATTGGCGGCGAAAGATTATTCGGAGTGAAATTAAGCATCGACGACAAGGTCATTGCAAAAGCGCGCGCCGTTTCCAAAAAGAAAGCAGAGGAAAAAGCTGCTCAACGGGCTTATTTCGCTTTTCAGGAAAAAATGAACAATAAATAATCAACGCATAGGCTTTTAAACTTTGCGCCTTTGTGACTTTGTGTCTTCGCGACAAAAACAAATATTTTGCATTTCAGGAAAAAATTAACACAAAATAAAAGCAATTCCTTAAAACTATAACGTTTTCGTAAATAATTTAACGTTAACTTCAAAATCTCACGCTTTTTTGTAGGATAGAAATGGTATATTTACAGCCTATTTTGGATTGATATGGCCATTCATAAATTGCAACTTGATGAATTTGACGAAGTCGATTACGAACTCATCGCCATTCACACTGCTTTAGAGGATTTCCGCCTGGCGTATTACATCAACCAAAAGCTTCCTGTGCGGCTTCAGAAAAGCAAAGATGAAATCCAAATTGCCATTAAAGAAGGCGAAACGCGGTTTTCAAGATTTATTTTCGAAGATACAGAAAAGGAAATTTCATGGAATTTAATCCAGAATAAAAACGAAGTAACACTTCAGAAAAAACAAAATTCGCAAAGCCTTTTCGCCGACACGTCGATGGAAGTTTCAACCAAAGTTTACCTGTTGCCCGAATTCAAAAAAGTCGATTACTTTTTGAAAGTTGAAAATGCCCAATCTTCAACCGCAGCGATAACAAAGAATATCAACACGATTGACAGGATTTCAGCCGTTTACAGCGTTGACATCCAACATATAAAATCAAAAAACAATTTAATTTTTTAGCACCAATGCCGACGAACAAAAAAACGAAAATCGTAGCCACACTTCGGCCAGCCTGTAGTACACGCGAAGTCCTGAAAGACATGATTGAAGCCGGAGTGAATGTTTTCCGTGTGAATTTTTCCCATGCCGATTACGATGACGTGAAATCAAAAATAGACTTAATTCGCGGTCTTAGCGATGAATTCGGTTACACCACAGCCATTCTTGCCGATTTGCAAGTGACCTAAATTACGCGTTGGCGTGATGAAAGAAGATGTGGTTGTAAATCCGGGCGACATCATCACTTTCCAGACCGCAGAAGACATTCCGGGAACTGCCGAAAGGGTTTATATGAATTACAAGGAATTTCCACGTGATGTGAATCCCGGCGAAAAAATCCTTCTCGATGACGGAAAATTGATGTTCGAAGCTTTGGAAACCAACGGAACGACAGAAGTTGTTTGTAAAGTTATTCAGGGCGAACCGTTGAAATCTAAAAAAGGGGTTAACCTTCCGAATACAAAAGTTTCTTTGCCGGCTTTGACCGAAAAAGACATCCGCGACGCCATTTTTGCCATTGAGCAGAAAGTTGACTGGATTGCGCTTTCATTCGTAAGAACCGCTGAAGATTTGATTGAATTGCAGGAATTAATCGCGAAACATTCCGACCATAAAATTCCAATCGTAGCCAAAATCGAAAAACCGGAAGGTGTTGAAAATATCGACAAAATCGTTGCTTACTGCGACGGTCTGATGGTTGCCCGTGGTGATTTGGGCGTTGAAGTGCCTGCGCATGAAGTACCATTAATCCAGAAAAAATTAGTGAACCGCGCCAAAACGGCAAGAATTCCGGTGATTATCGCTACACAAATGATGGAAACGATGATTACGAGTTTAACACCAACACGTGCCGAAGTGAACGACGTTGCGAATTCTGTAATGGATGGCGCAGACGCCGTGATGCTTTCCGGAGAAACTTCTGTAGGAAATTATCCGGTTCAGGTAATCGAAAAAATGACGCAGATTATTGAAGCTGTTGAAGATTCTCCGCTAATCCAGGTGCCGCAAAACACGCCACAAGTAAGAACCAAACGCTTCATTACCAAGTCAATATGCCACCACGCAGCGATGATGGCGAACGTAATCAGGGCGAAAGCGATTTGTACTTTAACCAACAGCGGTTATACCGCTTTCCAGATTTCGGCATGGCGCCCATCGGCTCATATTCTGGTATTTACGTCGAATAAAAGAATTTTAACACAATTAAATTTACTTTGGGGCGTAAAATCGTTTTATTATGATAAATTTGTCAGCACCGATGACACCGTTACCGATGTCAACGAAATTGCAAGATCGAAAGGTTTTGTAGACAAAGGCGATTTCCTGATCAACCTGGCGGCAATGCCGGTAACCGACAAGGGAATGGTCAACACCTTAAGAGTTTCTGAAATAGAATAACGATAGATTTAGATTTTTAAACCCCCGAAAAAGCCGTGTTGTTAATTACAGTACGGCTTTTTTATTTGTTGCCGTTCCATTCGGCGTAGAATTGCGAAAGGAAATCTTCCATGAACTCGTGGCGCTGCAAGGCGATTTTCTTGCCGGTTTCGGTATTCATTTTGTCTTTCAGCAAAAGCAGTTTTTCGTAGAAATGATTGAGCGTCGGACTTCCACTTTTCTTGTATTCGTCTTTCGACATATTTAAGGAAGGTTGGATTTCCGGATCATATAGTGCTCTGTTTTTAAATCCGCCATAGTTGAAAGTGCGTGCAATTCCGATGGCTCCGAGCGCATCTAAACGGTCGGCGTCCTGAACAATATCCAATTCTTTTGAAGTGAATTTCTTTTGAAAATTGCCGCCTTTGTAGGAGATATTTTCGATGATATTGACGACGTGGGCAATTACTTCTTCTGGAATATTTTGCATTTCGAGAAATTTTCGTGCTGTCATCGGCCGTACAGATTCGTCTCCGCCATGAAATTTACTGTCGGCGATGTCGTGCAGTAACGCGCCTAACTGAAGCACAAGCAAATCGCAATCTTCCTCTTTTGCAATCAGCAATGCATTTTTATAAACGCGCTCGATGTGAAACCAGTCGTGGCCGCCTTCTGCGCCTTTTAGTTGTTGCTTTACGAATGAGATTGTGGTGTTTATTAAATCAGGATTCATGAGAATTAGAAAATTAGTCAATGAGAAAATTAGGTAATTAGCAAACGGCTATTTATTGATTAATCAAATCATTATCTAATTCGCTAATTATCTAATTGACTAATTAAAGTCTCGCCGGTTCTACCCATTTAAAAATCTGCGATTCTGCAGGAATGACAAGCCTTTCCGAAACACGCGCCATTCTCGCCGGTAATTTCATCAGATAATCACGTGCTTTTTCGGCTTCATCCGTAAGGTTGCTGATTTTGTCAATCTGCCACATCGAATTGAGTTTTTGCAAAATGTCTACGTAATCATTGGCGGTATAAACGCCGATTCTTTGTGCCGAATCAGAAAATTGCTCGAAAGCCGAACTGATTTTCGCTCCCGATTCCCTTAAAAATCCTGCAGGCATGACGATTTTATGTTTCATCATGTGCTGAAAAGCCAGCATCATTTCGCTCGGATCAACGGCAAAAATCTGGTTCACGAATTCGCTGTAAGCATGGTGGTGGCGCATTTCGTCTCCTGCAATCATCTTGCACATTTTAGACAATTTCTTGTCGCCGTAAGATTTGGCCAGTTGCGAAACGCGGTTGTGGGAAATATAAGTCGCCAGTTCCTGAAAACTTGTATAAATGAAATTTTTGTAAGGATCTCTTCCGGTTCCGATATCGAAACCGTCTGTAATGAGGTGTTGCGTGGTCATTTCGACTTCGCGCATGTTCACACGCCCTGACAAATAAAGGTATTTGTTGAGCAAATCGCCGTGGCGGTTTTCCTCGCCTGTCCATTGGCGCACCCAGTTTGACCAGGCGTTGCGCTCGACATTGTCGATACCCTCAACGTCCATCAACCACGATTCGTAGGTTGGAAGTGCTTCTTCGGTGATGGTATCGCCAACGAGTACAACCCAGAAATCATACGGCAATTCTTTTGCGATTTCACGCAATTCTTTTACTTCCTCGAAAAAATTATCGCCTTCAGAATTGGGCAAAAAATCCGACGGCTGCCAGATTTTCTCAATCGGAATCAGGTATTCCTGCACAAAACCGTCGACTTTGGCTTCCAGGAACTGCATTACTTCCAGGCGGATGTTTTTTATTGACATATATTTTAGATTGCAGATTGCAGATTTCAGAAAAATGCAATCAATGTTTAGTTTCTTATTCCTCCAACAACGGCTTTTTCGGCTTTTTCGAGAATTTCCTCAACCGGAAAATCTTTCACTGCTATCGGCTCATGAACGGTAAAGGTAAGGCGATTTCCGAGACCAAGCGGGAAAAAACCGAATTTTACCATTTTCCATGAATTGTTAATCGTAATTGGCACAACATAAGCTGATGGCGCGTATTTGCAGAGAATTTTGAGTCCGCTTTGCGCGAATTCCTTCGGCTGCCCGTCTTTGCTGCGCGTTCCTTCCGGAAAAATCACTGCAGAGCGTTTGTATTTTTCGATATATTCAGACATTCCCTTGATGACCGGAATGGCTTGTTTCGGGTCTTTTCGGTCGATTAAAACCGAGCCGCCGTGACGCAAATTATACGAGACACTCGGAATTCCTTTTCCCAATTCTTTCTTGCTGACGAATTTTGGATGTGACTTTCTCATGTACCAGATGATGGCGATGATATCGTATAAACTCTGGTGGTTTGCTACAAATATCACAGGCACATTTTCCGGAATCAGATTTCTGTTCCTGATCGTGTATCGCGTTCCGAGCAGATTGGTGCATTTTAACAAACAAAAATTCAGGTAATCGACGCTTTTCTTATGTGCCTGATAGCCGAAAACGTTGAAACAAATCCATTGAATCGGATGAAAAATCAGCAGGCAAAGGCTAAAGCAGAAATAATAAATTACCGAAACCGGATACGAAATAAGCTTTTCCATTCTTTGTAAAAAATTGCACACAAAAGTACGGAATATATATTTATTGACGAAAAACCGATCAAACACAGAACAATTTACTTAATAATTGTGTGATTTACGTCCAAAAAATTGTTAATATCTGCTTTTGAAACCCATGTTGACTACTCGAAAAAGAAGTATTTTTACGCAGAGTATAAGCGAGTAGCAATTTTATAAGCAAATTAAAATGAAAGAAAAAATGAGTGCAGAGAAGGATTCGAAAAATTCTGAAAGGGAATCAAAATTAAAAGCATTACAGTTAACCCTTGACAAGTTAGACAAAACCTACGGAAAAGGAACCGTGATGAAAATGGGCGACAAAGCCGTTGAAGAAGTAGAAACCATTTCATCCGGATCGTTAGGATTGGATTTGGCATTGGGCGTAAACGGTTACCCGAAAGGCCGCGTTATTGAAATATACTGGACCTGAATCTTCAGGAAAGACGACTTTAACTTTACACGCTATTGCAGAATGCCAGAAAGCCGGTGGTATCGCAGCATTTATTGATGCTGAGCACGCGTTCGACAGGAATTATGCTGAAAAATTAAATGTTGATATTGAAAACCTCATTATTTCACAACCTGATAATGGCGAACAGGCTTTGGAAATCGCCGAAAATCTGATCCGATCAGGGGCGATTGACATTGTCGTGATCGACTCGGTGGCAGCTTTGACGCCGAAAAGTGAAATTGAAGGCGAAATGGGCGATTCTAAAATGGGGTTGCATGCAAGATTGATGTCACAGGCTTTGAGAAAATTAACCGGGACTATCAGCAAAACGAACTGTACCGTATTTTTCATCAACCAGTTGCGTGAAAAAATCGGTGTAATGTTCGGAAATCCGGAGACGACGACGGGAGGAAATGCATTGAAATTTTACGCTTCCGTGCGTTTAGACATCCGTCGTTCTTCACAAATTAAAGATGGCGAGAACGTAATTGGTAACCGCACGAAAGTAAAAGTCGTGAAAAACAAAGTCGCGCCGCCTTTCAAAACGGCAGAATTCGATATCATGTATGGCGAAGGCGTTTCTAAAACTGGAGAAATCCTTGATTTGGCTGTAGAATTTGAAATCATCAAAAAATCAGGGTCATGGTTCAGTTATGGCGAAACCAGATTAGGACAGGGCCGTGATGCGGTGAAATCCTTGATTAAAGATAATCCGGAACTGGCAGATGAGCTTGAAGTAAAAATCAAGGCTGATATAAAAGAGAAAGCCAATGCATAAATTATGAAACCCGATTATTTCGGGTTTTTTTTGCCGTAAACGCAACCATTTCTGACAATTCTCATCTATGGAATGTAGATGAATTATCAAATAATAAATTAAATTGAATGCCGTTTTTGAATTTTGAATACATTTTATCATAAAATTTTACGTAATCAATTAAATATCAAAGACTTAAATTAACAGAAATGAAAAAATTCCTTTTGCTTCTATTGTGTGTTTCTTTCCTGAATGCCTGCAGCTTAGGTAATGAAAGTGAGCCTGAAATCCATCTTGAAGTGCTTCCTGTTGAAGGTTATACCGTTTCGGAAAGCTTTGAAACAGGTCACAAATATGAAATTAAAGTAACCTATCTGCGACCAACGGATTGCTATTTTTTAGACGGATTGTATTTTCAGGCTAACGGCGACACAAGAACAATCGGGTTTCAATGCCGGGTTCAGGACAACAGAGAATGCCTGCCAATTCCCTACAATGAGCCATATGAAGTAAAATTTGATTTTACAGCCAATAATGCCGCCGGAATTCCATATACTTTTAAATTTTACAAAGGAACAGATGCCACAGGGAACGACATTTTTGAAGATGTTGTCATTCCGGTATATTAATAATTATAAAAGGATTGAACGCCCGTGGGGTTAGAACAACTCATAGCTGATTGCAAGAAAAATGACAGTAAGGCGCAAGGACAATTGTATCAATTATTTGCTGCAAAGTTCTTTGGTGTCTGCTTGAAATATTCGGGCAATTACGCAGAGGCGGAAGACAATCTTCAGGATGGTTTCCTGATCATTTTTAAAAAAATCGACCAGTTTAATTTCAAAGGTTCGTTTGAAGGCTGGGCGAAAAGAATCATGATCAACAACGCGCTGCAGCGTTACAGAAGCGGCGTAAGGTTTCTCGAAGTCGTAAACGAAGATGTTGCCGACGAAGAAACGCTGGAACTCGACGACGAAAATATCTCGCTCGATTTCCTGATGAGCATCATACAGGAATTGCCCGAAAGGTATCGATTGGTTTTCAACCTTTACGTACTCGACGATTATTCGCACAAGGAAATATCAGAAATGCTTGATATTACAACAGGAACAACAAAATCGAATACTGGCCCGCGCAAGGCAGATTCTGAAAGAAAAAATAGATATTTATACCGGTAAAAAAGTACCTTCAGCAAAATGAACGATAAAAAAAGTTTAGACAGGCTGTTTCAGGAAAAATTCAAGGATTTTGAATCCGAACCTAATCCACAGGTTTGGAAGAACATTGAAGCAGCTTTAAAAGAAAAAGACGACAGGAAAGTCATTCCGTTCTGGTGGAAGCTTTCTGGTGTTGCGGCAGTTTTACTCATCGGATTGTTCGCCTGGAATCTTATTTCGGATAAAAATTCGACGGAAAATGGTGTGGTTTTGGAGCAAAACAAAGTAACTCCGGAAAATCCGACGGAAAATGATGCAGTTGTAAATGAAGATAGTCCAAAGTCCAAAGTCCAAAGTCCAAAGTCTGAAACTGTGGTAAATCAGAATTCGCCAATTAAATCTGTAAATCCAGATAATTCTGTTACTTCTTCTGATAATAACGCTGTCGCGGATGAGTCAAATGTCATCCAAAACAAAAAATCGAAAAACAACACGAAAATTGCTACTGCGAATTCAGAAAATGTTGTAGCCAATTCGGCGAAAGCCAATAATAAAAAATTGAAAAATGCCGCTTTCAAAAACAATGAAAGCAATACTGCCGTTGCGGGAATCAACAAATCTTCTATAAAGGAACAACATCATAAAGGCATCAAAAAAGTTCCTTCTCAAAACGAAGAAAATAATACTTCTGTTGCATCAACAAACACGTCTTCAATCAAGGAACAACAACGCAAAGACCTCAAAAATGCAGAAAAACCTGCAGCTATAGTCACGCCAAAAAACAATACTCAAATCGCCGGAGTTTCATCAGGACAATCAAAAAACAATCAATCGACAAAAGCAACAACTTCAGGTCAGGTAAAATTCGACGAAAGTCAGCCTGAAAAAGCTGTTGCCGCAACTGATGTAACGAACAAAGGCAAAAACGAAAACAACACAACTTCCGGAAACCTGAAAACTGCAAACGAAAAAATCGCAGTAAAAGAGACACCGGAAAACAATAAATTAGACACGGTTCCTGCTATGACCGAGCCTAATCCGCTGGAAGAATTGCTCAAACAGAAAAATGAAAAAGAAACCAGAGTTGCTGTAACTAAATTGAACAGGTGGCAAATTACCTCTAATGTTGCCCCTGTTTATTTTAGTTCAACTTCCGAAGGTTCCCCGATTGACAAGCAATTCGCCAATAACGATAAAACTTACGAAAACAACCTGACTTATGGTGTCGGCGTTAATTATGCCGTCAATAAAAACTCAGTGTTCGCGCCGGAGTGCAGAAACTGAATTTCAATTACAACACCAACGACGTGGTTTTTTATGCCGGTTTGGGCGCTCAGGCGTTTAATAACATTTCTCCTGCGGGTAATGCGGCTTTCCTTGAAGTAATGAGCAAGAACGCGGCCCTGAGCATGGGTCTCGTGCCTGACCAGGCCGACGCTTTGCAGGAAGTTTCAACCGGTGTGATGACACAAAGAATGGGTTATATCGAAGTACCGTTGGAATTGTCTTACAAACTGATCGACCGCAAATTCGGGGTTTCATTAATCGGAGGCGTGAGCACGCTTTTCCTGAATGAAAATCAGGTGACGGTTGAATCGTCGACTGCGTCTGCGGTTTTGGGTAAAGCGAATAATTTGAATGATGTGCATTTCAGTTCGAACCTCGGACTCGGATTCAAATACAGTTTCTGGAAGGCGTTCCAGTTCAATTTTGAGCCTACGTTTAAATACCAGATCAATACTTTCAATAAAAATGCAGGAAACTTTAAGCCTTACTTTATCGGATTGTATTCGGGCGTAAGCTTTAGCTTTTAAGATATTATACGCTTTATTTTGTTTTATTACTTCGGGAGTAATAAATATGAAAGTCTGCTTCGGCGGGCTTTTTTATTTCTGAAAAGCCACAAGCTGGTCGTGAATTACTTTCCAGGATTGGTCGCGAACCGTCTTTTTCTGGTCGGAAGACAATCCGGCTGTCGGAATAAAACAATGCGTTTTGGCACGCATCAATCCCGGACTTCCACTCATAAAAGTATAGGAGAAACGCTCTTTGTTGTCTGCGAAAGTAATCGGTACAATCGGAATCTGGTGTTCCAGCGCCAGGCGAAAAGCGCCATCTTTGAATTCGTCGAGCAGAACAGATTCATCATCGGGAACGCCGCCTTCGGGAAAAATACAGATGCTTAAACCTTGCGCCAATCGTTTCTGGGCACGTTCGAAAACCTCCATGCGGCTTTTGGAGCTTTTGCGGTCGACTAAAATACACGTCTTTTTATAGAAAAATCCAAACAGCGGAATATTCACGAGTTCTTTCTTTCCAACAAAAACAAACGGATTTCGGATGATAGAAAGCATGAGCATGATGTCTGTCATCGAAGTGTGATTGGCGATGAACATATAGCTCTTGTGTGGTTCGATTTCCTGTTCGTATTCGACTTTGTAGCGGAAACCCATTCCGAAAAGAATGAATTTTGCCCAGATCCTCGCCATCACAAAGAAATACGGATACCATTCTTCCTTCAATATCGAAATGAGCAGGAACGGGAGCATTACCAGAATCGGAATCGCCATCAATATGTAAAACCAGATGCGCCAAAGCACCCAGAAGGTCATTTTTAAAATTTTCATTCCCAAATGTAAGGATTTATTTTGCTCGCAAAGGCGCGAAGTCGCAAAGCAGATTTTAAATATTTACTCCTTGAAAACTTTGCGCCTTTGCACCTTTGCGAGAATTTTTAATTTAAATTTGCACCAAATCACAAAAAATGTCAAAAATCCTAACCGGCATACAAAGCACAGGAACCCCACATTTGGGCAACCTTCTGGGCGCCATCATACCAGCCATCGAACTATCGAATAAGCCAGAAAACGAATCGTTCCTGTTCATAGCCGATTTACATTCAGTCACGCAGATAAAAGATGGCGATCTGTTGCGTCAAAACACTTATAGCACAGCTGCGACCTGGTTGGCATTCGGATTAAATATTGACAAAGTTATTTTTTACCGCCAGTCGGATGTACCGCAGACAGCAGAATTGTCATGGTATCTGAGTTGCTTTTTTCCGTTTCAGCGATTGACTTTGGCACATTCGTTCAAGGATAAATCTGATCGTCTGGAAGATGTCAATGCCGGATTATTCTCGTATCCGATGTTAATGGCTGCGGATATTTTGTTGTATGACGCACAGTTCGTTCCGGTTGGGAAAGACCAGTTGCAGCACATCGAGATCACACGCGACGTCGCTTCAAGATTCAACCACCAAATGGGCGAAACTTTCGTGCTTCCGGAGCCTTTTACGCACGAAGAAACCAAACTCGTTCCCGGAACCAATGGCGGAAAAATGAGCAAATCAGCCAACAATAT
Source organism: Flavobacterium sp. 3HN19-14 (assembly GCF_051373205.1). NCBI lineage: Bacteria > Pseudomonadati > Bacteroidota > Flavobacteriia > Flavobacteriales > Flavobacteriaceae > Flavobacterium > Flavobacterium sp. 3HN19-14. The sequence continues at coordinate 780,091 of NZ_JBPPZT010000001.1, read as the reverse complement.
CATCAATATTTTTCTCGATGACAAAGCGCTTCGCAAGCAGGTAATGTCAATCGAAACCGACAGTACGCCGCTCGAAGAACCTAAAAATACAGAAACCTGCAAGATTTTCGCCATCTATAAATTATTGGCGAACGAGCGTCAGGTGGCTGAAATGGAAATCAAATATAAAAATGCGAACCGCGATTTCGGTTACGGTCACGCCAAGCAGGCTTTATTCGAACTGATTACAGAAAAATTCAGCGCCGAACGAGAAAAATACAATTACTATATCAACAACCTTCCTGAAATTGACAAAGCTTTGGAATTGGGTGCGGAAAAAGCAAAAGTAATTGCCAATGGCGTTTTGGATAAAGTGCGTAAGAAATTAGGATTTCAGTAAACCATTTATTCCAACAAGTACTCGGCTATAGTTGCAGGCCCAGGTTTGCATTTCATTCCATTTGATCGCAGTAAAATCGATGTGCCTTTGTCGGTTATGGTCATTTCGTTTGCGATAATAAATGTCTTTCCTAACTTTTCCCTTGCATTTTCCGGAAGTTTGACAAACCTCGGTGCACCGTACCATTTTATCGTCCTGCTGCCGAAAAGCGTCAAATCATTTCCAAAATAAAAATTATAGGAAAGCTGGCCTGCATTGCTTTTAGAGGCGATTTTAATTGATTTTTTCGATTTTACGAAATAAGCATAAACAGGAAACGAAACGCCTCCCGATTCCTGATTTTTCATTACGATCAAATCATATTTTGAATTATTCTTCAGCAAAATTTCTTTCGAATTGCCTTCGTCTGTTCCGTAAAAATACGAGAACGGATTTTCGCTGTCAGCAAATGTATGATCGCCTTGATTATCTGTCTTCAATTCTGATTTGTCGTAATTGGTCAGGTAATTGTAAAAATATCCCACATTATCAGGCGATAATTGCCTGTCATTCCGCAGCTTAACGCGATTGGCATCAATTTGCTGCTGAACAGAACTGATACTGTCAGAAAACTTTTCATTTGCCGTTGGGGTATAGGTGGGTGATGAACCATATTTGGATTCATATTTATGAAACCAAAAGAAAATACGGACTAAAAGGATAAGAATCACCGGAATCCGGATCCAGTTAATGTTTGTTTTTTTCTTTATTCCGGAACGATTTCTCTCGAGCACCGAAGAAAATTCTCCGTCAAAAGGAATATAAGCTGACATCGCAACAAAAACCTCGCTTATAAATTGTTTTTTAACACCTGAGTTTTTCAGTCGCGTAAGCAAATTCAACAGACCCATCACTTTTTGGTCTGTTTCGACGGAACTGAAACGATTCAGCAAATTATAAAAATCTGTGTATCTAAGGTATGGGATTTCGTATTCGGTTATGAACTTTTTATTAAGGATTGCAATGGCAAATTCAACTTTTGCGAAAAGCCTTTGCTGCAATTTATACAGCGCTTCTTCCGGAATGTATTCCTTGAATTTTAATATTTCCGCAAGATTACCGAAACTGTTCGCTGCGATATCACGATCTGCCTGCACCAGGAAATCTTCTTCTAAAAACCGCGAAAAGAACAAACGCACAAACCCGGCTTCAACGGAAACAACTTCTTCGTTAAAACTGCTTTGAATATAATCCTTCCCCGAAAAAAATTGATATAATGCGCGATTTCCCGCAACAATCGCAAACGCTTTTTGGAAATGCGTTAACGCCTCGATAAGATTATGTGCCGAATTGGAGATCGATTTCAGGATCTGCCCGAAGTGTTGCATTCAGTTTCTTTTCGACGCGGATAATATCTTCCGCAGTGAAATTTCCGACCGCAGACTTGTCGAGTTCAAGCTTTTCGAATAATGCAATGACGTTCATAGAATTGAAAATGGTACCGACAAAAATAGCTTTTTAAGTTCAGCTTCATTTCTGCCCAAATAAAAAAATTAAATCGCTTCGAATAATTTCCCGGGTAAAGGACGGATTACGCCTTTCAATTCCATATTCAATAAAGTAGACGCCATTTTGAAAACCGGTAAATCGCAGCGAAGTGCAATAATATCAAGCAATTCCTTTCCGTTTTTCAGAAGGAAATCGTAAATCTTCTGTTCTTCATCCTCCAAAACCACAAACAATTGCTTTTGAACAGGTTTCGCGGCAGTTTCGAAATCCCAATTGAGCATATAAATCAAGTCTGCAGCGCTTGTCAGCAGATGCGCTTTTTGTTGTTTGATCAGGTTGTTGCAACCCTGGCTGTATATGTCATTCGACCTTCCGGGAACGGCAAAAACATCGCGGTTGTAATCGTTGGCGATGTTGGCTGTAATCAGCGAGCCGCCTTTATCGGCGCTTTCAATGACAATTGTCGCTTCTGAAATGCCGGCGACGATGCGGTTTCGCCGCACAAAATTTTCCTTTTCGGGATTGGAGGAACTCCAGAATTCCGTCAAAAAACCACCATTGTTTTCCATTTTGGCGACAAATTTCTTGTGCTGTTTCGGATAAACCTGATTAAGTCCGTGTGCAACAACGCCAATCGTTTGCAAGTTATTTTCGATGGCGGAAAGATGTGCAACGATGTCTACTCCATAAGCAAATCCGCTGACGATTATTGGGTTTAAAGGCGCCAGGTCGGCAATGAATTCCTTGCAGAAAGCCGTTCCGTATGAAGTGATCTGCCGCGTTCCGACAATGCTGATGATTTTCCGGTTCTTAAAATCGATATTTCCCGATGCGAAAAGCAAAACCGGCCCATCGACGCAATGCCGCAATCTTTCGGGATAATCTTCATCCTGAAAATATAGAATGTCGATGTTGTTGTTTTCGAGGTAAGAAAGTTCTTTTTCCGCTTTAATAAAAACCGATTTGTCGCGAAGTTTTCTGAGTAAAACCGTCCCGACACCGTCAACCGACATCAGTTTTGATGATTTTGTCTTAAAGATTTCTTCCGCAGTCCCGAATTGCGAAAGCAGCTTTTTGGCAACAATGTCGCCCACTCCCTCCACTTTCTGGAGGGCTAAAAGGTAAAATAAATCTGAATGGCGCATACTAAGTATTTGAGGCTCAATTTATATAAAATTTCCCAAAATTGTTAATAAAATTTGTTGATAAAATTTTGACGGCGCAGCTTAATATCTAACTTTGTTTTAATGAAGATCGAACAATACATAGCGCCGCTTTTGTACCGTTATCAATGTGTGACGATTCCGGGATTCGGAGCGTTTTTGACTGAAATCCAGTCGGCGCAGCTTAACGAAGAATCGAACGGATTTGCGCCGCCGCGAAAGCTGGTTTCGTTTAATTCGTACCTGAAAAACAACGACGGATTGCTCGCGAACCACATTTCTCAAATCGAAAAAATCTCATATGAAAGTGCCGTTCAGCAAATCCAGAAAGAAGTAAATCTTTGGAAAAATGCACTGCAGAACTTCCAGCAGATTTCTTTGAATAACATCGGGGATTTTTCTGTGAATGCAGAAGGAAACGTTGTTTTCGATGCGGCGAATACTGTCAATTATTTCACTTCTTCATTCGGATTGACGTCATTCGTTTCTCCATTTATTAAAAGAGAAATTGAAAAGCAATTTCAAATCGAAACTCTTGAAACTACCGAAGAAGAAATTCCGGTTGTACAATTTGTTCCTGAAAAAAGAAGTTATTCTTACCTGAAATACGCTGCTATTTTTGTGATCGGATTGGGCACCGCAGGTTTCTTCGCCAATAATTATTACCAACATCAAATTGCTGTAGAAACACAATTAGTGCAGACCGAAGTGCAAAAGATGTTCAGCATAAAATCCAGGAAGCAACTTTTTTCATTGAAAACCCACTGCCGAATGTGACGCTTTCGGTGAAAGAACAAAAATTGCCTTACCATATTGTTGCCGGCGCTTTCCGCGATGAAAGAAACGCGCAACGCATTTTTGAAAAACTCAGCAATGCCGGTTTCAAATCGAGAAGATTGCAGAAAAACCGTTACGGATTATTCCCTGTTTTATACGGAAGTTACGCCAGTTACGGCGAAGCACAGGCTGCGATGCGGGAAATCCACAAAACGCAAAGCAGTGAAGCCTGGCTTTTGATAGACGAACTGTAGCTTCAAGAAAATAGAATCAAGAGCCAAGAATCAAGACTTCTTGGTTTACGCATAAAGCAGAAAGAAATATCTCTTTACTGCTTTTTTTATTTTACACCGGCACTATCTTGATTCTTGTCTCTTGATTCTTCCATCTCCCCAAAAACTAACTATCTTTGCAAAAAAATAACTATGCTTCCCAAACATCCATCAGAATCCATGACCGTTTTGACCGATTTGGTCACTGCCGAGTGAAACCAATCCGCTGAATAATCTCTTTGGAGGTGAATTGTTGGCCAGAATCGGCAGGTGCCGCAAGTATTGCTGCCAGAAGACATTCTCGCCGGATTACGGTAACGGCTTCCGTGAACCACGTCGCATTTAACCGCGCCATTCCTTTGGGAAGTGTTGTCACTGTTGAAGCAAAAGTTTCAAGAAGCTTCAAAAGCTCGATGGAAATTTTTATCGATGTGTGGATTGAAGATCGTGAATCGGGCAACAAAACCAAAGCCAACGAAGCTATTTATACTTTCGTAGCCGTTGACGATACAGGCCGTCCAGTAGAAGTGGCGCCAATCATTCCGGAAACGGAACTCGAAAAGGAGCGCTATGACGCAGCATTAAGGAGAAAACAACTCAGTTTAGTACTTGCCGGAAAAATGAAACCTGCCGAAGCGACCGAGTTAAAAGCATTATTTGTATAAAAAATCCCTGAACGTTCAGGGATTTTTTGTTATTTTCCGGGAAATACCGGTTTTCTTTTTTCAAGAAATGCCGTCGTTCCTTCCTTAAAATCTTCAGTTCCGAAACAATACCCAAAAGCTTTGATTTCAGTTTTGAAACCGTCTTCGCCTTCTTTGAAATTGGCATTCACAGCTTTGATTGCTTTTCCGATAGCGATAGGCGAATTCTTCATGATTTTTTCAGCGATTCCATAGCAGAATGACAATAATTCCGGTTGTGGCACTACATAATTTACAAGAGAAAACTGCAAAGCCTGTTCCGCATTGATCATTCCGGCGGTCATGATCATTTCCATTGCGCGGCCTTTTCCGATGAGTTGCGGCAAACGCTGCGTTCCGCCATAACCCGGAATAACGCCGAGTGAAGTTTCGGGAAGTCCCATTTTTGCATTTTCGGAGGCAACCCTGAAATGACAGGCCATCGCTAGTTCCAATCCGCCGCCGAGCGCAAATCCGTTAACGGCTGCAATGACCGGTGTTTTTAAATTTTCGACATAATCAAAAAGTGATTCCTGACCTTGTGCGGCAAGTTGTGCGCCTTCTTCGATAGAAAAATTGGCGAATTCTGAAATATCTGCGCCGGCAACAAATGCTTTTTCACCGCTTCCGGTGACAACAATTACGCGGATTTCAGGGTTGTGCTGCAAAGTTTTGAACGCCTCGTGCAATTCTGAAATCGTGTTCTTATTTAGCGCATTTAATTTATCCGGACGATTGATTGTAACGGTTGCAATGCCGTTTTGGTCAGCAACGAGTATGTTTTCGTAGTTCATTATGGTTGAGTTAAAGGCAGCGAAACAGTAAAAACAGTGCCGCGGCCGTATTCGGTTTCAAATGTAATTGTTCCTTTGTAATTTTCAATGATGTTTTTGATAATTCCGAGGCCGAGGCCCATGCCGCTGGTTTTGGTGGTGAATTTCGGTTCGAAAATATATTGTGTATTCGACGGTTCGATGCCGACGCCATTGTCTTCTACTGTAATAAGGACATTGTTTTCTTCGCGCCTGACCCAAACAATAATTGATTTGTATTCCTGGCTTTTCGGGAATCGCCTGAATGGCGTTTTTGACAAGGTTGGTGATGACGCGGATCAGTTGCGTACGGTCTAACCGGGTGATGATTTTTTCTTCTTCAGCATTAAAATCGATGTATTCTTCGTTGAAAATTTCGAGTGCCAACTCAACAATTTCGACTACGTTTAATGTTTCATTCTGCTGTGCCGGCATCGAAGCGAAATTCGAAAATGCCGACGCGACCGAAGTCATCGTATCAATCTGCTGGATTAAAATCTTTGAATAATCATCCATTTTCTGGCGCACATCAGGATCATTCGGATCGAATTTTCGCTGGAAACTCTGTACCGTCAATCGCATCGGCGTCAGCGGATTTTTGATCTCATGTGCCACTTGACGTGCCATTTCACGCCAAGCCTGTTCCCTTTCGCTTTGCGCGAGCATCACGGCGCTTTGTTCGAGTTTGTCGACCATTCCGTTGTAAGCGTTAATCAGAAGGGAAATTTCACGGCTGCTGTCCTGCAATTCGATTTTCTCGTTTTTCTGGTTGAGGCTGGTCTCGGTGAGTTTATCGGAAATTGCCTTCAATGATTTTGTGATGTAGCTTGAAAGAAAATACGCCAATGCAAAAGCGATGATGAGCATAAATCCGTAAACCTGCCCAATCGAATAAGGAAATTCTGCAATTCCTTATCATAAAAACCATCGTCTTCTATGTAGGGAAGACTGACAATTCCAAGCGGCTTGAACTTCAAATCTTTAATCTGGCTGAAAGAAGAACGGTATTTTTTACCGTCGATGACTTTGATATCAACATATCTTTTGTCCATCGAAGACTGCACCAAACGCAAAATATAATCCGGAATTGGCGGCGCAGATTTGTCTATTGAAAAAGATGCTTTCGACGATTTGAGCAATTTCCCTTTAAGGCTATAAATGTTGATTTGCAAACTATGAATATCGGCCAGTTCGTGTATTTTATCCTTAAAAATCAGCGGGAGATTTTCCGTCGTAAGCGGATAAGTCGTGTTGGAAAGTATGAAGTTGATGTGTTCCTTAATCGCATTTTCCTTTCGCTCTAGCCTTTCCTGATGGTAAACCAGCGCTTCTTTCTTAAACTGGAAAATCGAAATCGAAGCCATCAAAATCGATGCAATCAGCGTCAATACGATCATCGACAGGAAAATCCTGATTCGCAGAGAAACGCGTTTTATTTTGACGGCTTTGAGCATTTAAGATTGGTTTCTTTCGCGGATTTTCTTGTAAAATTTGAAGCCCAGCATCAAAATCACCGAGAATAAAATGATGCCGATGACGCCGTAAATCCAGTTGAGCGCGTCTTTTACGATGATGATGAAAACCACGGCGAAAAGGATGATGGTTGCGCCTTCATTCCACAATCTCATAAATCCTGACGTATATTTTATGTTGTCGTTTTGCAATTGCGAATAGATTTGCTGGCATTTTCCGTGGTATAAAAACAGCAGGAATACGAAGCCGAATTTCACCTGCATATAATCTGCATAAATCAGACCAGAATTGAGGCATAACAACGAAATGGCAAAAATTGTCGCCAAGACCGCAGACGGCCAGGTGATGATATACCAAAGCCGATACGTCATTATTTTATATTGCTTTTGCAGAATTTCCTTTTCCGGAGAAGGCATTTTCGCCGCTTCAATCTGGTAAACAAAAAGCCGAACAATGTAAAACAAGCCCGCAAACCAGGTGATGACAAAAATCAGGTGGAGTGATTTTAAGTAATTGTAATATTCCATCATGACGGCTTCAGTTTTGTTTTGAGTTCTTTGGTAAGGAAAATCGCCGTGACAATCGTCGCCAGAATATCGGCAATCGGAAAGGCAATCCATACTCCAAAAATACCAAATTTATCGGGTAAAATAAGAATTAGCGGAATCAGAAAAAATCCCTGTTTGGTCAATGTCAATAGTAACGCCTTTATTGCTTTTCCGGCCGCCTGGAAATAGGCTGCGCCGATAAGTTGAATGGCAATAATCGGAGAGGCGGCAAAAACCCATCGCAACGCATTAGGCGTATCGGCGACAATTTTCGCATCGTTGCTGAAAATGGTTGCAATAGGGTTGGCAAAAATTAAAATCACCGCGTAAATTAAAATGGCAATAATTCCTGCAAATTTTATCGAAGTAAAAATCGATTCGCGAACGCGGGTGAATTTTTTGGCTCCGTAATTGAATCCGGCAACAGGAAGAAATCCTTCAGTAATACCGTTAACCGGAAACAACGCAAACATGAGCATTTTGCTGATGATGCCGTAAATCGTGACTGCATTTTCACCGCCGTGGTTGAAAAGAACGTGGTTTAAAAGTACCGATAAAATACTGATAACGCCTTGTCGTGAGAAAGTCGTTGCGCTTAAAGAGGATATTTCACCGATCAATTTCGGCTGCGGAATAAAATGTTTCGGGCGGATTTTGAGTTCACTTTTATATAGGAAAAACCAAACCACATACAAAAATGCCATTAAGAACGAAAGTGCCGTTGCCATTGCCGCGCCAAAAATGCCCCAGTTAAAAATTTTGATGAAAAGTATATCGAGCAAAACATTTCCGAAAGCCGGGACAATCATCCCGATCATGGCGAATTTCGATTTGTCTTCGGCACGGATAACGCTGTTGCCAACTGAACACAACGCCTGAAGCGGAGCCGCGAGTAAAATCGGATATAAAAATTCTTTTGCAGGCGCGAGGATTTTCCCTTTTGCACCAAAAAGCACCAGCATGTCTTCGCTGAAAAACAAACCCAAAATGACTAAAACCGAAGAAAGCAAGAATGTCATTGCGATTTGATGCCCGAACGCCGCATAAGCTTTCTGTTTGTCGCCTTCGCCCAATGCGCGCGATAAAACGGATGTTCCGCCAACGCCAATCGAAAGTCCAATTGAGGCAATCAGAAATGCAACCGGCGTAACGACGGTCAAAGCCGCAATCGCAATCGGGCCAATCCATTTTCCGACGAAAATTGTGTCTACAAGTATATTAACCGTCATGAACAAAATCCCGACAGAGGCCGGAATCGCTTGCTTCATCAGCAGTTTTTTAATATCCTGCGTACCTAATCCTTCGGAAGCGGACGCCATTTATACGCTTATTTTTTCAGCCGCAACCCATTCGTTGATCCAGTTGCTGACGGTTTGCGACCATTCGTCACCGTCGTTGAGGCATGGAATCGCGAGGAAATTTTCGCCGCCGTGTTCTTTAAACTGGTGATTGGCTTCCATCGCGATTTCCTCTAAAGTTTCGAGGCAATCGGCTACGAAAGCTGGTGTTACAACGGCTAAATTCCTGATGCCTTTTTCTGGCATTTTATTGATTTCGATATCAGTGTAAGGTTCGAGCCATTTATCGCCCGCCAATCTCGACTGGAACGTCTGGCTGTATTTTCCTTCTGGGATTCCGAGTAATTTTACGACCTGGCGCGTTGTTTCATAACATTGGTGGCGGTAGCAGAATTCATGCGCCGGTGAAGGCGTATTGCAGCAGGAACCATCGATTTTGCAATGCGATTTTGTAATGTCGGTTTTGCGAATGTGGCGTTGCGAAATGCCATGATAGGAAAATAACAAATGGTCATATTCGAAATCCTTCAGGTGTTTCTGCATCGAATTTGCCAAATCTTTGATATAATCGGGCTTGTTGTAAAAAGCAGGAACAATCGTGAATTTCATCTGCGGAAAATGCTTCTTCCGCAATTCTTCCGCTAAAACCAAAATCGTTTCTGTCGACGCCATCGCGTGCTGCGGATATAGTGGAAACAGCAAAACTTCATCAACGCCTTTGTCATGCAATTCCTGCAATCCTGATAAAATGGATGGTTTTCCGTAGCGCATCGCGAGTGAAACCGGCACTTCGGCCAATTTTTCAACCTTTGCGTGCATCCTTTGCGAAATGACAATCAGCGGCGAACCTTCTTCCCACCAGATTTTTTTATACGCGGCAGCGGAACGTTCCGGGCGTTTTCTTAAAATGATGCCGCGAACCAAAAGCGCACGCAGTAAATACGGCACATCGATGACGCGGGCGTCCATTAAAAATTCGTCTAAATATGGTTTTACGTGTTTTGGTTCCGGACTTTCAGGCGAGCCTAAATTGACTAATAATACTCCTTTCATGGATTTGATTTGCAGTGAAAATTTGAATAAATTATGTATTTGGATTGAGCGACATCAGGTATTTTTTAGGTGTAGTCGCGAATTTTTTCTTAAATGCCGAAATGAAGTGGCTCGCCGTACTGTAGCCGATTTTGAGGCCGACTTCATTGACATTGTGCGAACCATCTTCAAGCAATTTGCGGGCGTATTCCATTTTATAATCGAACAGGAAGCTGTAAACGCTGTCGCCGTAAATCTGCTTGAAACCCATTTTGAGCTTTTTGAGATTGAGGCCGACCTGGTCTGCGAGTTCCTGTAATCCGGGCGGTTCAGCCATATTGGCGATGACGATTTCCTTTGCTTTTCGGATTTTGAGAACATTGTCTTCGTCAATTAAAAACGGACATTGTTCGGCATCGGGATCTTCACTTCGATTGAAATATAAGCTCAGCAATTCATACCCTTTTCCTTTATAATAAAGGTTTTTAATCGACGGATGCAGGTTGAAATGGAACAACTGGCTCAAAACAATGGCCATCGACGGACTGATATTTCCCTCGTCATAATATTTCTTATCCTTATTCTCTTCGCTTAAAAACGGAATATAATCGGCTTCAGATGAAAACAGCGCATGGAACTTTTTTATCGAAATTATGACGGAAATTACCCATGAGTTTGGCGCCAACTCGAGGTTCAATGGCAGTTCTTTTTGAGGATTATAAAGGAATAATGACTTCTCTTCCTTCAAATCCAACGCATAATTGCCCTGATTAAAGATAAATTTTGCCTTGCCTTTAATGCCGAAGTGAAATTGTATAAGTCCTTGCTGTATCTGCCTTTCCGCGCGAAAAATCTCACTTTCATCGTTCTGAAAACGAATCAGCGTAAAATCATCTTCAATTTTTATTACTTCCTGAGAACCCATAGCGGTATTTTTTCGTAATTATATTTGAAACCAACCAATATATTTATTTAGAATTGTTCTACATAAGGCAATTGCCATGGCTTGATTTCAGTACAAATTTACAAGAATTTACGTTGTTTCAGGCATTTTGGTTTAAAAAATCCCATAGCGATACAAATAGTCCTTCCAGCGTTATTTTTATAAAGTGTATAATGATAATTTTGTCTCACCTAAATCAGGGAACGCACGTATGGAGCAAATTACTTTGACAAAGCATCAATATTTTTACGCGGTCGGATTGAGCTATAAAAAAGCCGATGCCGAAACCCGCGGAAGATTCAGTCTTGATGCCGCCATGAAAACGAGATTGCTTGAACAGGCAAAACGCGAAGGCATTGAAAGCCTTATCGTGACTTCGACCTGCAACCGTACTGAGATTTACGGTTTTGCAGAACATCCTTTCCAGCTTATAAAACTGATTTGCGAGAACAGCAATGGCAGCATCGAAGCTTTCCAGAAAGTAGGTTTTGTGTATAAAACCAGGAAGCCGTTTCGCACATGTTCCGCGTTGGAACAGGTCTGGATTCCCAAATCTTAGGCGATTTTGAAATCATCAGCCAGTTGAAAACCAGTTTTGCGGAATCGCGTTCTTTTGGTTTGATCAATGCTTATCTAGACCGATTGATTAACGCCGTAATTCAGGCGAGCAAAAGGATTAAGACGGAAACGGAGATCAGTTCAGGCGCGACTTCTGTTTCGTTCGCGTCCGTACAATATATCATCCGAAATATTGAAGACATCCGCAATAAAAATATCCTGTTGTTCGGCACTGGGAAAATCGGCAGGAATACCTGCGAGAATTTAGTAAAACACACTAAAAACGAGCACATTACGCTCATCAACAGAACAAAAGACAAAGCCGAAAAACTTGCCGGAAAACTCAATCTGATCGTAAAAGATTATTCAGAATTGCATCTGGAATTACAAAAAGCAGATGTCGTCGTTGTAGCAACAGGCGCACAAAATCCGACAATAGACAAGGCCATTCTGAATTTGAAAAAACCACTTTTGATTTTAGATTTGTCGATTCCGAAAAACGTGCATGAAAATGTAACCGATTTGGAAAACGTGACATTAATCCACATGGACAATCTGTCGCAAATGACTGACGAGACTTTGGAAAAAAGAAAACTCCACATTCCGGCTGCAGAAGCAATCATCGAAGAAATCAAGGAAGAGTTTGTCAATTGGACAAAAGCGCGAAAATTCGCCCGACGATAAACGCTTTGAAAGAAAAACTCAACGCTATCAAGGCTTCGGAACTCGATTTCCAAAGTAAAAAAATACAGAATTTCAACGAAGAGCAGGCTGAAATCATCAGCAACCGCATCATCCAGAAAATCACGACACATTTCGCCAACCACCTCAAAGACGACAATACTTTAGTCGATGAAAGCATCGAATGGATTGAAAAGGTATTCCAGATCGAAGCGAAACAAAACATTTAAAACCATTAAGAAATTAAGAAAAATAAGCAATTCTATGACAAAAATTTCTTTCTTAATGAACCTTAATTCCTTAATGGTTTAACAAAAATCGATGGTAAACCAAAAAACAATCCGAATCGGCACGCGCGACAGCGAACTCGCACTCTGGCAGGCGCATACCGTCGAAAAAAAACTCAATGATTTAGGCTATTCTACTGAAATTGTTGCGGTAAAATCTACCCGGCGACCTCATTCTCGACAAACCTTTATACGAACTCGGCATCACCGGGATTTTCACCAAAACGCTCGACGTTGCGATGATCAGCGGGCAAGTCGATATTGCTGTGCATTCGATGAAAGATGTCCCGACGGCTTTGCCAATCGGAATTGTTCAGGCCGCGGTTTTGGAACGAGCCAGTGAAAAAGACATCCTCGTCTTCAAAAATAATTTAGATTTTTTACATGATTCAGGAACGATTGCAACCGGAAGCCTTCGCCGTCAGGCACGATGGCTGAACCGTTTTCCGCACCACAATGTTGTTGATTTGCGCGGAAACGTCAATACAAGATTGCAAAAACTTCAGGATAACGACTGGAATGGCGCTGTTTTCGCGGCTGCCGGACTCGAACGACTCAACCTGAAACCCGAAAACCATCTTGATTTGGAATGGATGATTCCGGCACCGGCGCAAGGCGCGATGGTTGTCGTGGCGATGCAAAAAGACGATTTTTGTCGTGAAGCTTTATCAAAACTGAATCACTTTCATACAGAAATTTGTACACAAATCGAACGCGATTTCCTCAAAACCCTTGAAGGCGGCTGTACCGCACCAATTGGGGCTTTGGCTTCAATCATCGATGATAAAATCAGGTTCGAAGGTGCGTTATTTCGCTTGACGGAAAAGACAAAGTGCAAATTGAAAAAACGGCGAATTTAGACCATTACAAATCTTTCGGGAAAGAATGTGCACTTGAAATCCTTGAAAATGGAGGCGAACGCGTGATGGACAAAATCCGAAAAGATTTGAACAAATGATGCGCGTACTGTCGACAAAAAAGCTGCAGCCGAACCAAAGGCAATATTTGCTGAATGCGGGAATTGCAGTTGTTGAAGCCGATTATATTGCAATTCAAAATACAGATTTTACGTTCTCAAACATCAATGACAATCTGATTTTTACGAGCCAAAATGCTGTAAAAGCTGTTGCGGATCATCCGAACGTTCAGGAAATACGGCGCAATCCGGTTTTTTGTGTAGGTGAAAAAACTGCAGATTTGCTCGATACTTTCGGATTTACGGTTCAGGAAATTGCAAATGATGCCGCTTCTTTGGCGAAAATCATTACAACTCATTATGTTTCTGAAAGTTTTACTTTTTTCTGTGGAAATTTACGACGTGAAGAACTCCGGAATTGCTGACATCTGCAAAAGTAAATTTCAATGAAACCGAAGTTTATGAGACGATTTTAATTCAGAATAAAATCAATGCAAATATTGACGGCATTTTGTTTTTCAGTCCGTCCGGCGTTGAAAGTTATTTACAAGACAACAAAATCGAAAACCAAACCTGCTTCTGCATCGGAAAAACCACCGCAAAAGCACTCGAAAATATCACCAAAAATATCATAATCGCCAACCAGCCCAGCGTTGAAAACGTGATTATCCAAACCATAAACCATTACAAAAATTAGCGCCTTTGCGTCTTAGTGCCTTCATGGTAAAAAACAAAACAAAAATGATCAAAAACGACTTATTTCTAAAAGCATTAAGAGGAGAAACCGTAGAACGCCCGCCAGTCTGGATGATGCGCCAGGCGGGAAGATATTTGCCTGAATTCATCGCCCTGCGCGACAAATACGATTTTTTCACGCGTTGCCAGACGCCTGAATTGGCGTCAGAAATCACCGTCCAGCCAATCCGCAGGATTGCGCCGGATGCCGCCATTTTATTTTCTGATATCCTTGTGGTTCCGCAGGCGATGGGCATTGAGGTTTTGATGAAAGAAAGCGTCGGTCCGTTTTTACCAAACCCGATCCGCACGCCGCAAGATGTCGAAAAAGTGATTGTTCCGAATATCGACGAGACTTTGGGCTATGTCATGGACGCGATAAAACTGACCAAAGAAATGCTCAACGACGAAGTCCCGTTGATTGGTTTCGCCGGTTCGCCATGGACAATCTTTTGTTATGCCGTAGAAGGAAAAGGCTCAAAAAGCTTCGATACCGCGAAAGGATTTTGCTTTACACATCCCGAAGCCGCACACGTTTTGTTGCAGAAAATCACCGACACTACGATTGCTTATCTGAAGAAAAAAGTTGAAAATGGCGTGAATGCCGTTCAGGTTTTTGATTCCTGGGCGGGATGCTGTCACCGGTCGATTATCAGGAATTTTCATGGAAATATATCAACCAGATTGTTGAAGCACTTGCTTCGGAAACGCATGTGATTGTATTCGGAAAAGGCTGTTGGTTCGCGCTGAATGAAATGGGAAAAAGCAAAGCTTCGGCGCTTGGTGTTGACTGGACTTGCTCGCCAAGAAATGCGCGTTACTTATCAGGAGGAAATATCACATTGCAAGGAAATTTCGATCCATCGCGTTTGTTATCTCCAATTCCGACCATCAAAAAAATGGTGCACCAGATGATTGACGAATTCGGAAAAGACAAATATATCGTGAATTTAGGGCATGGCATTTTGCCAAATATTCCGGTTGACCATGCGAAGGCCTTTATTGACGCCGTGAAAGAATACAAATAGTGAAAAATATTGTTTTCATATTACTATTGTGCGCCTCAATCGCCGGTTGTGAAGGCTCGCGCGTGGGCGAAGGCCATATTTATGAAAGCGAAACCAACATCGTTTTAGACAGCGTTGCCTACAAAGCTATTAATGACGAAACTTTGCAATATACTGACTCTACCGGTCATTATTATGTTACAGGGCCTTCGGCGGATGCATTCACGAATGTCCAGGGTTCAAGGCTGAATTTTCAAAGCCCGGCTATATCACAAGAATCATAGAAAATCCTGACGGGGATATTTTTCTAAAAAAAGAATAAAAGATGCCACTGACCAAAGGACTTCGCGACGAAGAGAACGAACGCATCAACAACATCCTGAAAAGGCTGGTTGGTCTCGATTATATTCCCGAAAACGGGAATTCCGAGTTGGATGAAATCCTGAAAAGTCTGGCATTAAACACTGAATCACTCTCGCAATTTTCAACTGAAGCAATAATTAAACATCTTGAAAAACTGCATTTTGATTTCGCCAATGCGGAAAAATTTGCGGATTTTTTGGTGCTTCTATCCGAAAAACTGCCTGAGAATAAAGTTGATTTAAGCGAAAAAGCAGTCGCGATTTACAATTACATTCAATCTGAAAGCAAGACTTTTTCGTTTGATATTTTCAATAAAATCGCTGCAGTAAAACGATAAATTATGGCATTCGAAAACTGGAAAACCGAACGATTAACCGACATTCTGCCTGAAGAATTTTACAATTTGATCCGGAAGAACAAAAGGCATATCGAAAAGACATTTCCGGTTACGGTAGACAATTGTGCGTCATTTGAAAAAACACTCCAATTTTTAGGAGAAAATATCGAAAAGGAAGAAAGCGGTGAAGGTTATTATTTTTACCTGAGAAATACCGAAACCGGAAATTTAATCGGTTACGTCTGCATCAAAAACATCAACAAATCGATTTTTAAATGCGAATTGGCTTATTTCATCGATAGTGAATTCGAAGGAAAAGGGATTATTTCGAAAGCCGTCTCACAAACACTTGACTTTTGTTTCGGCGAATTGAACATGAATAAAGTTTTCATCTGCACTTCGCTCATCAACAAAGGAAGCCAGCGCATCGCAACCAAACACGGCTTTCAGCAGGAAGGTATTTTACGCGAGGAATTCAAAAGCGGATATGGTGTTTTAGAGGACATCGTGTATTTCGGATTGCTTAAAAAAGATTACAATGAAAGATAAATTCTACCAATACATACAGACATTACAAGATATAATTGTCGCCGGGCTAGAAAATCCGACGGAAGTGCAAAATTCCGCGAAGACATTTGGACACGACCAGAAGGTGGCGGCGGAAGGACACGCGTCATCGAAAACGGAGCCGTGATTGAAAAAGGCGGTGTAAATATCTCTGCCGTTCACGGAAAATTACCCGAAGCGATGCAGAAAATGTTCAATGTTGGCGAATCTGATTTTTTTGCCTGCGGATTGAGTCTCGTCATTCACCCCAAAAACCCAATGGCACCGACTGTTCATGCGAATTGGCGCTATTTTGAAATGTATGACGAAACCAGAGCAATCATCCAGCAATGGTTCGGCGGCGGTCAGGATTTAACGCCTTATTATTTGTTTGAAGAAGACGCAACACATTTTCATCAAACCTGTAAAACCGCCTGCGACAAACACAATCCGGAATTCTATCCGAAATATAAAAAACAATGCGATGCCTATTTCTGGAATGCACACCGCAATGAAGCCCGCGGCATTGGCGGGTTATTCTTCGATTACTGCAAAGCCACGCCCGAAATGACAATGGAAAACTGGTATGATTTCGTTACTGAAATCGGCAATAGTTTTCTTCAAGCTTACATTCCGATTTTAGACCGAAGAAAAGATTTGCCTTACACTTCAGAAAATAAAAACTGGCAGGAAATCCGTCGCGGCCGTTATGTCGAATTCAATCTCGTACATGACAAAGGAACATTATTCGGCCTCAAAACCAACGGACGAATAGAAAGTATTCTGATGAGTTTACCGCCGCATGTGCAATGGGTTTACGACCATCATCCGGAACCGGGAAGCGAAGAAGAAAAATTAATACAGATATTAGAAAATCCGATTGACTGGGTTTAGTTTGAAATCAAACCATTAAGAGATTAAGATTCATTAAGCCTTAATTTTCTTAATCTCTTAATGGTTAAAAAAATAAAAAATATGTTCAACAGAAACAGAAGATTACGCACCAACGAATCCATCAGAAGTTTAGTCCGCGAAACGTCGTTAAGTCCGCAGGATTTCATGCTGCCGATGTTCGTCGCAGAAGGAAAAGACGTCAGAATCCCAATTCCATCCATGACCGGAATTTACCGCCATTCGCTCGACAACACGATAAAAGAAGTCAAAGAAGCCTGGGATTTGGGCATCCGCGCCGTTAATATTTATGTAAAAGTCAGCGAAAACCTCAAAGACAACACCGGAAAAGAAGCCTGGAACAAAACGGACTGATGCAGCAAACCATCCGTGCCATCAAAGACGCCGTTCCGGAAATGATTGTGATGCCTGACGTAGCGCTCGACCCATATTCGGTCTACGGCCACGACGGCATTATCGAAAAAGGACAAATCATCAACGACGCAACCGTCGACGCATTGACATTAATGAGCTTGAGCCATGCAGAAGCCGGCGCTGATTTTGTTGCACCATCCGACATGATGGACGGTCGCGTTTACGCCATTCGCAAGGCACTGGAAGAAAACGGACATCACAACGTTGGGATCATGAGTTACAGCGCCAAATATGCGTCGGCATTTTACGGGCCTTTCCGCGATGCTTTGGATTCTGCGCCAGTTGATGCGACCAATATTCCGAAAGACAAAAAAACCTACCAAATGGATTACGCCAACCGCATCGAAGCCATTCGCGAGACGCTCGACGACGTTGCCGAAGGTGCTGATATCGTAATGGTGAAACCCGGAATTGCTTACCTGGACATCGTTCGCGAGGTCAAAAATGCGGTTCATGTTCCGGTGGCAGTCTATCATGTTTCGGGCGAATATGCAATGATCAAAGCCGCTGCAGAAAAAGGCTGGCTGGACCACGACAAGATCATGATTGAGCAGTTGTATTGCATAAAACGGGCGGGCGCGAACATCATTTCGACTTATTTTGCCAAGGAAGCGGCGGCACTTTTGAACAAATAAAAATTTAAAAACCATTAAAGCTTAATTTTTCTTAATTCCTTAATGGTTTAAAAAATATTACAGTGAAAAAAATCTATCTCCTTGTGATCATTTTGTCTTGCTTTGCCTGTAAGAAAGAAGCCAAAAAAGACGATTTGTATCCAACTACCGAAACAGCTCAAACGCCCGAACAACTCGGACAGGAAATCTTCGACGGAAAAGGCAATTGCTACTCCTGTCACCAAACCAACAAGAAAATCATCGGGCAGGGTATTCAGGAAATTGCGAAGATGTATAAAGGCAAGAACGGTCAAATCGTGTCTTTCCTGAAAGAAGAATCATATCCAATCGTCGACCCGGCGATGTATGCCACGATGAAAACCAATTTTGCCGTTACCAAAAATTTCACTGATGAAGAACTGAAAGCACTTGAAGCTTATATTTTGAGTAATTCGAAGTAAATCCCAAATCATAATTTCCAAAAAACAAATAAGCCACAATTTTTTAAATTCCAATTTTGAAAACGCAAAGGATTGAAATTTAAAAAATTGTCATTTATTTGGAATTTATAATTTGGGATTTGTAATTTTCTTATGTTATCTTTAAAACATGGAAACCGCTTTTATCAATTCGCCTTTGGGCATCACCAAAATTTCAGGTGATGAGAATGGTATTTCGGTTATTTCAATCACAAGCGATGCGATGGAAATTTCTTCGGAAATCCCGGAAACACTAACAGAAGCCGTTTCCCAACTCAACGAATATTTCGACGGAAAAAGACAGGATTTCACTTTCGCAACGAATCCGTCAGGAACTGAATTCCAACAAAAAGTCTGGAAAAGCCTGCTCGAAATTCCGTTTGGAAAAACCATGTCTTATCTCGATTTGTCTAAAAAATTAGGCGATGTGAAAGCCATTCGCGCCGTCGCTTCCGCCAATGGAAAAAACCCGCTCTGGATTGTTGTTCCGTGTCACCGCGTCATCGGAACTGACGGTTCGCTGACCGGTTATGCCGGCGGTTTGTGGCGCAAGAAATGGCTTTTGGAACACGAAACACCGTCCAATCAGCAAAGCTTATTTTAGTTATGAGGCATTTCCTGTTCATTGTTGTTTGTTTTATCAGTCTTAATGCGGCAGCACAAAGCAATTCGAAATTAATTCTCGGCACCTGGACTTACGCTGATATCTATGAAAAAGAAAAGGCAGATGAAGAAACCTTAAGAAAAGCACAGGTCGTCTTATCGAATTTAACGTTTATGTTCACGTCGACCGATTTGACCATTACAATCATGGGGAAATCGGAAACGACAAAGTGGAATTTTTCTAAAGCAAATCCGAAAATCATCCTGGCTACTTCGCGCGAGGGAAAACCCATTCAGTTTGAAATCATCAGCCTGACTAAAGACAAATTGGTCATTAAAATGAACGCGATGGGTTCGTTAGTGATGAAGAAAAAACTTAAATCTTAAAATATGAAGTTCCTGAAAAGATTGTTATTTCGGTTTGTTGTAACGTTGAGTTTTCTGATCCTATTGCTATATGTTTTCAACGTAGATTACCTCATCACCGCCGTCAGGACAATTTATTTCAACGGACATGTAACAGCTTTTTCTTGACGATTATAAATATTTCGAAAACCGCGAAATCCCTAAAAGCACTAATCCGCAGCCATGGGCAATTGCGAAAGATTACAATGCTGTAAAACCAACTGAAAAACTCGAGGCTTTGCACAAAGAAATCGGCTCGATTGCTTTCGTTATCATTAAAAATGACAGCATCTGGAACGAAAGTTATTATGATGGTTATGGAAAAGATTCCAAATCAAATTCGTTTTCAATGGCGAAAAGCGTCGTTTCGGCAGCTTTGGGAAAAGCAATCATGGAAGGCAAAATCAAAAATCTTGACCAACTCGTAAGTGATTTTTACCCGGAATTTAAAGAAGGAAAAACGGCAACAATGACTGTTGGTGATTTGTCTTCGATGGCGTCTGGAATTGACTGGGATGAGTCGTATTATAGTCCGTTTTCGGTTACGACGCGCGCTTATTTCGATACCAATCTCGAAAAAATTATCCTTAATCTAAAAGGCATTTCCAATCCCGGCGAAAAATACGAATACAAAAGCGGCAATACGCAACTCTTAGCAATGGTCATCCAGAAAGCGACCGGCGAAAATCTTGCTGCTTACGTGGCAAAAGAATTCTGGCAGCCAATGGGATTTGAAAATGGCGCGCTTTGGCAAACCGACCACAAAGACGGCCTCGTAAAAGCTTACTGCTGTATCGCCAGCAACGCAAGAGATTTTGCACGTTTCGGAAAATTGTATTTACAGAGCGGGAAATGGAACGGGCAACAACTGCTCGACAGCACATTCATCGCCAAATCAACCAGGCCGAGATTTGCCGAATCGCCACAATATGGTTACGGCTGGTGGCTTTGCAATTATAAAGGCAAAAAAATATTTTATATGCGCGGCCATTTGGGCCAGTATGTAATTGTGGTTCCCGAAGATAAATTGATTATTGTAAGACTCGGAAATATGGTGAAGAGAAGCACAACCGGAAACCCGCACAGCGATGATTTTTATATTTATCTCGACGAAACTTACAAAATGCTGAACCAGCAAAAAAAGCCGGATTAGACGAGAATACGCCAAAACAGTAACTTTTAAATACACGCCATGATAGAAAAATTAAACCTCGGAAACATCCTGTTTCTGGACATTGAAACCGTTCCGGAAACAGAAAATTACAACCAGCTCGACGAAGAGACCCGACAACTTTGGGAGCTTAAAACGCAGTACCAGCGCCGCGATGAATATTCGCCTGAAGATTTTTATGAACGTGCGGGAATTTGGGCAGAATTCGGAAAAATCGTCTGCATTTCTGCCGGATATTTTGTGATAAAAGGCGACATCCGTAATTTTCGCGTGACTTCCTTTTTTGGTGAGGAAAAGAAAATCCTTACTGATTTCAATTCTTTATTGAACAACCATTTCAACCATCCGCAACACATTTTGTGCGGACATAATGCAAAGGAATTTGACATCCCGTTTATGGCCCGACGAATGATTATCAATCAGGTGAAATTACCCGAAAAACTCAATCTTTTTGGAAAAAAACCTTGGGAAATTCCGCATTTGGATACTTTGGAATTATGGAAATTTGGCGATTACAAACACTTTACTTCATTGAAATTACTGACGAAAATCCTCGGGATTCCATCCTCAAAAGGCGATATCGACGGCAGTCAGGTGGGTTATGTCTATTATGTAGAAAAAGACATCGACCGCATCATCACTTACTGCGAAAAAGATGTTATTGCAGTTGCTCAGGTTTTCTTGCGATTGCGACGCGAAGATTTACTGATTGAAGAAGAAATACTACATGTTTAAAAATAACCAGGAATCAAGACTTTCGAAATAGCCTTGATTTCCTGGTTAAATTTTATCTTCTGATGATAACTTTTTTGGTGGTTTTATACTGTCCGTTATCAATCGCCAACAGGTAAAGTCCTTCCTGAAGGTTTTCAACTGCAAGTGTCTCATTGCTGTTGTTGGTTGTTTTTATCAAAATGCTTCTTCCCTGAATATCGAAAAGTTGCAAAACTGTACCTCCTGTATTTTCAGGCAGGCTTACATTGATAACGCTATTTGCCGGATTCGGATATACTGAAACTTTCGCAATCATATCATCTGCTACACCCAGATTCAGATTGGCCGAAACCACATTGCAAAAATTCAGGCTGACCGCGTTAATGAATCCGCCATCGCCATTGTAAGCATCAAAAACACGCAAAGTCCATGTCCCGTTGGCTGGCAAGTTGTTGAAATTGCTGAGCGGCTCATCCGGTAAAACAATGCCTGAAATTCCGGGTTCAGACCCACAGGTGTATGGATTTCCGCTATCACTTACCGTGCAAATAATATCATCATTATCGCCACAAGGTTGTTGGAAAAGGATCACTTTCGGACTGCCGATAGCCGCCTGGGCCTTCGAGATAAACTGTAAAATCTTCAATATATGTGTGGGAAATATCCAAATCGACTGTCAGGCTGCCGACATTCATATTTCCTGTAACGACAATCGGCACTGAAGCTGAGGCGCCTTCTGTATCTCCAATTAGTGCATCTGAGAAATCTGTCGCCGTGAATACATTCTGGCAGGTTTGGTTACCGGTATCAAATTGAAAAATGGTGTTCGAAGTCGCTTCACCACACAAATTTTTAGGCAAAACCCTCCAGTAATAATGTGTCGCGGCAAGCAAGTTCGACGCTATAAATTTACTGTCCTGGATAACCTGGTCAGTAATGATATTAGTGAATGAAAAATCAGTCGCTATCTGAATGCGGTATTGTTGCGCATTCACATACGCATCCCAATCGAGAAGTGTTGTTGTCGACAAACCTTCCTGATGATTGGCAGGGGCGGTCAGTGTTAAATCAGCGTAGGTGTTGTTAAAAACCTGCAGGTTGACGTTTTCGATTTCACTTTCGGTAGAATTTGTGCCTTTGAATCCGATAGTGTATGAACCCGGCGCCACATTCTGTAAACCTGAAAGCGTCATGGTAATCGTACCTTGTGAAGTTGCCGAATTCGCGCTGAAAGTAACTGTTGCGCCCGCAGGTGCTCCAATGGCTGTAAAATTTGTAACTTCTGAAGTCGTCGTCACATAATTAAATACATACGCCGGTGTCTCATTACTGCATACAATTTTATCAGCAGACTGCGAGGTTATGGCAAAATTAGACTGCGCTCCGGTTACAATCAATGAAAATGGCTGGGCACCGTTTACCAAAGTGCCTTTGTGCGTTACAGTAATTGTATAATTACCCGAAGCATTGTTTACGGCGACTTTTTCAATATTATCGACGTTATCGTCTCCATTTGCAACTGCGTTGAAAGCAGCATTTGCTCTTAATCGCCAAGGGTAATAAGTATTGGCGCCTTTTGTGATGCGCAAATCGAGGTCGTTGACGAGTGCGGGTGTATTGGCATTCAATGTTCCGTTTGACAACGCACCGGGAACATCTGTCCATGCAATTGTTGCCTGCAAAGGTTCAGTCCCGCTTGCCTGAACGTTGATTGTATAAGTCTGTCCCTGGGCAAGCGATTCTTCGGAAATTATCGAGCTCAATCCGTTTTGTGTGATTGTTTCGGCAGCTTTCTTACCATTGAGCAATCCCCAGCCAAAAATCGCATCCGGAACGAACATTTCCGGCATCATCGGCTGTATGACAAGCCAGTGCTTTTAAAGTCGCCGCTTTCATAAAATGTTGGGTTTTATTTTTGAAATGTTGTTGTAAAAGCAGTAAAGTTCCCATTACATTCGGAGAAGCCATTGAAGTTCCGGTCAAATTACCGTAAGCGCTGTCGCTGGATTCTAAAGAAGAATATAAATTGGTTCCGTTGCCGGTAATATCCGGCTTAATTCTCATATCGTCAGCAGGCCCTGGCTGCTTGTGGTATTTATGGCTACAGAAATCAGGTTGCCCGAAGCGTCGATATTGGCATCCTGGGCATTGGCCACGACAAGATTGTTCTTTGAGACTTTATTTCCGGTTAATTTATCATATCCTTGTGTTGTCGGGCTCGGGTTGGCATCTTGTCCGTTGTTTCCGGCTGAAGCCACCATCAGGTAATATGGCGATGCATACGCGATTTCATCCCAATCTCTTGCTTCATCGGTATAAGCGCCCATATACCAATCGGGAGCACTGGTTGACGGAACACCATAAGAATGATTAGACAGCAACATACCGCCCTGTACTTCTGATAAAGCTTCGGATGTATCGTTAGTCCAGTTGAAAGTTCTTGCGGTTGCCATTGGCGCCATGCCTTTTGCTTCCGGATCAGCTCCGCCTGCAACAACAGTTCCGGTAACGTGCGTTGAATGGAAATTATTATCTGTAGGCCCAGGCGACATCGTCGATGACACTTACCCTGTTCGTAGTAAATTCTTGGTGAGAAGCCCTTACTTTTCCGCCATCCCAGATCCTGGCAACCATTCCTTCGCCAAGCAGTCCATAAATGCTTTGCAGGATGTTGGCTCTGGTTGAAATCGCCGCATTGACATTACTGACCGAATAATACAACGGAAAACCATCTGGCGTTAATTTCATCAGCTCATCTACAGAACCGTCGGCATTGGTTTTGAAAACCGGCCAGTTGTTCTTTTTTGCTGCAGCAATTGCTTTTGCCTTTTCGGTTTGTGCTTTTTTCGCATAGAATTTTTCCATGCGCTGTAAAGCCGCCATGTCGTAATCTTTAGTGATTATTGCAACATCCTTTGCATTTTGGGCATAAATTCCTGAAACCGTTACGATGAACAGGGCTGAAATGGCCAACTTTATTCTTATATTATTTTTCAATTGAGAGATGGATTTAAAATTCGCCAAATATAACCATTTGATTGCCATTCGTGTTATTGATACGAATAAAAACGAAGCATGGTTTTTATTTTTAACAGCTTTAACTTCTGCGAATTAGCTTAATTTGGGTTCGGGAAATGACCGACATCAAAAAGACGCCGATTTTTTTTCGCCTGAAAACTATAAATGCTACATTTACCAAAAACAACTTTTATGGTATTAAGCAGATTCTGGCTCGTGATTTTTATCTCTTCGATTGCGTTTATTGTCATCGGATTATTTACGGCAGACCGCTATTCTGTTGATTATATTCTGAATGGAAAGAAAGACGACCCAATGCTCGTCTGTGAAAAATACCTGAACCAATTGCCGTTATTTGTAAAAGACAGCATCGACAAAACACCGGAAAAAATCGTTGACAAAGTCGCTGAAAAAACCGTTGTGATCAATAATGTAAAAGCCGATCCGGATACGACTTATGTCTACAAAAACAAAACCGTAAAAGTTTACAGCGGCGTGCAGAAATCGGATGGGTTGTTGCCGACTTGTAAAAGCACGCTTTTTGATATCATTTTACCCTTAATCGCCTATCTTGCTTTCTTTTGCGGATTGATGCAACTGCTTATCGATTCCGGCGCTTCAGAAAAACTGGCAAAGAAATTGAGTCCGGTTTTTGTAAAAGTATTTCCGAGCATCCCGAAAAATCATGAGTCGATTTCGTATATGACGCTGAATTTTGCTGCGAATTTCCTTGGGCTCGATTCTGCCGCAACGCCATTCGGACTCAAAGCGATGGAAAGTTTACAGGAATTAAATCCCGATAAAGACCGCGCCAGCGATGCACAAATCATGTTCCTGTGCCTGCACGCTGCGGGATTAACGCTCATTCCAACCTCTATCATTGGCTACCGCGCAGCCGAAAACGCCGCCAATCCAGCCGATGTGATGCTGCCTTGTATCATCACTTCGTTTATTGGAACGATTGCGGCATTTTTAGTCGTGGGAATAAGACAACGGATTAATTTCAAAAGTGCATCATTGGTACTTTCATTGATGGTTTTAATTGGCGCTATTACCGGATTGATGCTGTATATCAATCATCTTGATATCATTGGAAAAAACATTTTTACCTCTAATCTTTCCGGATTGATGCTGATTGCGATTATTGCTTTTACACTCATTTACGCTTTTATTCAGGAGAAGAAATTTACGGAAAAACAAACGACGATTTTCGATGCATTCGTAACCGGAGCACAAAATGGCTTGAATACCGGCGTCAAGATATTTCCTTATGTTTTGGGAATGCTTGTCGCGATTTCTTCTTCCGCAACAGCGGATTATTTGAAATCATCAGCAACTGGATTTCATTTGGATTTTCACAGATTGGCGTCAGTAAGGAAATCACCGATTCATTGCCGGTAGCGATGCTGCGCCCTTTCAGTTCAAGCGGATCGCGTGGATTTATGATTGATGCGATGCGTAATTTCGGGCCGAATTCGCTCACCGGAAGGCTCGTTTGCATCTTCCAGTGCAGTGCCGAAACGACTTTTTATGTGATTGCGGTTTATTTCGGATCAATCAATGTGAAGAACACGCGTTATACACTTGGCGCCATGCTATTGGTCGATTTGATTTGCGTGATTGCGGCGATTATGGTTGCAAGCTGGTTTTTTTAAGTGATAAAAGTTCGTTTGCGAGTGACTGAAAATCAAGACATTATTTAACACCAAATACCTTATGAAATACATAACATTGGTATTTACGATACTAATTTCACTACAGTCCTATTGCCAAAAAGATAAAGGCACAATTACGTTGAACAACGGAAAAATTTTATCCGGCCTCTTAAAGGTGACGGCAACTTCTTTCAAATTTAAAGAAAACGAAAATTCAGAGACAATAAAATATGATTATAATACTGCCACTTCAGCAATTGTCATAAACAGCAAAAATGAAGCGCTGAAGTACGGATATGTTTATGTTGATTACCAGGAAAAGCCTTTACTGCTCACTGTTATAAATGATGGTTTTTTAAAACTATATGCCGAATATATTTCAAGCTATAACGGAATGGGATTCAGGTCTACATCGACATTTCACATCAAAAGGACTACGGATAAAATCGGTCAGTATTTTGTTGCCTACGGATATATTCCAAAAATTGGATTCAAAAAAGTTGTCGAAAGTTATTTCTCCGACTGTCCTCAAATACAGGAAAAAGTAGAAAATGGTGAATTTAAAAAAGGGGATTTTGAAAATATTGTAAATTTTTATAATCAGCACTGCGCTTCAAAATAAATATTTAAAAACATGAAATCAATTTTTGACACACAATACAACAGCGAATTGCTCGCGAGATTAGAAAAATTAACGCCACAATCGCAGCCCTCATGGGGAAAATGAACGTTTCACAAATGTTATGGCATTGCCAGCAGCCGCACAATGTTGCTACAGGCGCACTTCCATTGAAGAAGGGATTACTCGGGTTTTTATTTGGGAAAATGGCGAAAAACGGCTTCCTTAAAAATCTGGGCTTTTCGAAGAATTCTCCAACACATCCGAAATTTAAGATTGAAGCGACGCCTGAATTTGAAACCGAGAGAAAAGTTTTAGCAGACCAAATCGAAACCTTTGGCAAAAAAGCCCGGATGCAGTCGCCAATAAAAAACATCCGTTTTTTGGATTGATGACTGACGCGGAATGGGGAAGTTTACTCGGCATTCACCTGGATCATCACTTGACGCAATTCGGGGTTTAAGGTTAGATCCCAAAATGAAAAATCCCAAATTCCAATTCTAGAACGAGTGGAATTTGGGATTTCTTTTATTGGAATTTCCCTCAGATTGTCATTTCAGGAATATTGCCTTCTATAATTAATTCGGCTTCTGTTGATGCAATAATATGTTCAACAGAAACACCCGGTGCGCGTTCGAGCAGTTTGAAACCCTTTGGCGTGATTTCCATCACAGCAAGTTCGGTAACTACTTTTTTGACGCAGCCAACGCCTGTTAATGGCAGCGTACATCTTTTTAATATTTTAGATTCTCCGGCTTTGTTGACGTGCATCATAGCGACGATGATATTTTCCGCGGAAGCGACCAGATCCATCGCGCCGCCCATTCCTTTTACCATTTTGCCCGGAATTTTCCAGTTGGCGATGTCGCCGTTTTCAGCGACTTCCATAGCGCCGAGTATCGTTAAATCTACGTGCTGGCCACGGATCATTCCGAAACTGAAGGCAGAATCGAAAAATGATGCGCCCGGTAATGTCGTAATGGTTTGCTTTCCTGCATTGATGATGTCGGCATCTTCTTCGCCTTCAAACGGAAACGGGCACCATGCCGAGTACGCCATTTTCACTTTGAAAATCAACATCGATACCTTCAGGAATATAATTGGCGACCAAAGTCGGAATCCCGATGCCGAGGTTCACGAAATAACCATTTTTTACTTCTTTTGCAATGCGTTGTGCAATTTCTTCTTTTGCTAATGCCATAAGATTTATGATTTACAGGTCAACCAATTTCCTTGTCCATGCCGTACGGCTTCCGTCCTGACAAATGTTGCGTACGCAAAAATCGTAATCACTATATCTGTAAACTGTAGGGTAAGTTGGAGTTCCTGTTCCTGCAGCAATGGTATGGATTGTTGCTGTTGTGGGCGTTTCATTATGACCGACCAACGCATATTCAGAGGTGTTTTCACCATTAGAATCCCATTGAAAATTTATGGTAGCATAACTTCCTGAAATGGATTGAACCTCATAATTTACACTCGTTGGCGGAAGGCATAAATTCTGGTTACCTACAGAGAGATGCGTGATTGGGCAAACCCATGAGCTCCAGCCTAAAGAACTGTTGCAGTATGACCTTACATAAAAATCATAGATTTGACCGGCTTGGAGCGACATGCCGCTGTAATAATTATTATTAAGATTCGTTCTTGTGCCGTTGCCTAACGAAAATCCCTCCAGACCATACTCGACCTGGTAATAAGAAGTGTTGCTTTCAAAAACATTAAGGTCCCATTTGAATTCTGTCTGCACACCACTAAATCCAAATTGCGGATCTTTAGGAAGATTACAAAAGTCATTTATCAGTAAAGTTTTTGCAGCAGACCATTTCCCGGTATGACTGGCGTCGCAGACCGGCCTCACAAAAAAAACATAGGATTGTCCGGAACCAGAAAATCTGTAAATGCGATTGATTCAGACAATGAATTTAATGTAATTCTTTGACCGTTGTCCGGATTATCGCCAATGCCTGATTGTTGGTAAGACAATTCATAATACAATGGCTCAGAAGTGCCGTCTGATGTAAGTGTAATGTTTAGTTTTTCGTTTTCCTGGGTGATGTTAAAACCCAAAAGCTTCCCGCAGGAATTGCCGTCATCGTTACCGCTGCACGAAAATAAAAATGATGAAACTGCCAATAATAGTATTATTTTTTTCATACGATAGTTTTAAGTCTGAGATTAAAATGCCGCCAAATATATAGTTATTTTTTTAATCTCACGGTGCGTTGCTCGATGCGTTTTTCATATTTCTCGCCTTGGAAAATCCTGTTGACGAGGATGCCCGGAATGTGCACCTGATTCGGGTCTAAAGTACCGGCTTCAACCAATTCTTCTACTTCGGCGACGGTGATTTTTGCTGCGCCACACATGCATGGATTGAAATTACGAGCCGTTCCTTTAAATATTAGATTTCCTGCTGTATCGCCTTTCCAAGCTTTTACGATGGCAAAATCGGCTTTGAAAGCGTGCTCCATGACGTGCATTTTACCGTTGAATTCGCGTGCTTCTTTGCCTTCTGCGACTTCTGTCCCGTAACCTGCCGGTGTGAAGAATGCAGGGATTCCTGCTTGTGCGGCGCGGCATCTTTCTGCTAATGTGCCTTGCGGGATGAGCTCAACGTCGAGTTCTCCGGAAAGCATCTGGCGTTCAAATTCTGCATTTTCACCTACGTAGGAAGAAACCATTTTCTTGATTTGTTTTTGCTGTAAAAGCAATCCGAGGCCAAAATCGTCAACGCCGGCATTGTTGGAAATGCAGGTGAGGTTTTTATTGCCTTTTTTTACCAATTCGTTGATGCTGTTCTCGGGAATGCCGCAAAGGCCGAAACCGCCGAGCATGATGGTAAAGTTGTCTTCGATGCCGTTGAGCGCTTCTTTGACGTTGTTTACTTTTTTGTTGATCATAAATTCGTTATTTGGGAATCAGGATTTAAAAGAAATTCTCGGCCCTAGCCCCGATCGCAACGGTTATCCTTTTGCCGCCTGCTGCCAGGCGGCAAAAGATAGAAGTGGAAAGCGGGAAATAGCTTCTAAAACTCAAAATCGTCTGTACTTTGTTCGTTTTGGAGTGAATCTGTCGAAGTCGTATCGCGGATGCGCTGGTAACAATCGACTTTTATTGCGAGATTTGCCGGTCGCTTGAAGTCTTCCATCGATACATTCAGCGAGCTGTCGCCGTAGCATTTTTCATGAACATCGCCCAGATTGGCAAGGCAGCGGTCGCGCCCTGGCCGTAGGTAATACCCTTGAAATGCGCCGAGCGGTCTTCATTGCCGACCCAGACACCAGTCGCCAGATTCGGCACCATGCCTACAAACCAACCATCTGACTGGTTCTGCGTAGTTCCGGTTTTTCCGGCAATAGGATTTTTGAAGACGTATGGATAACCGGTCACGCGGTTGTAGCCGTTGCCGCCGCCTTGTGTGCGCAAGCGGCTGCGGAACCGGATTCTGTAACGCCTTCAAGCAATTTAATAACGGCGAAAGCGATGTCTTTGTTAAGTACATCGTGCGATTCCTGTGCGGTTTTGTACAACACCACGCCGTTCTTATCTTCGATTCTCATGATCACCTGCGGCTTGATGTAGACGCCTTCGTTGGCGAATGTGCTGTAGGCAGCGACCATGTCTTCTACGGTGATTTCTACGGCGCCCAATGCGATTGATGGTTGCGCCGGGATATCAGATTGTACGCCTAATTTATGGGTTAACTCGATTACCGCTTCTGGACCGACTTTGTCAATCAATTTGGCGGAAACCGTGTTGATGGAATTGGCAAGTGCGTATTTTAAAGTGACCATTCCCATGTATTTTCCGTTGGAGTTTGTCGGCGTCCATGTTTTGGTGACATGGTGTCGTCCTTCGGGAATCGTGAACGGTGAATCGATGATGGTATCGCATGGCGACATTCCGAGTTGTTCAATCGCCGTAGCGTAAACGAAAGGCTTAAATGTTGAGCCAACCTGACGTGCTCCCTGGCCTACGTGATCGTATTGGAAATGCTTGTAATTGATGCCGCCGACCCAGACTTTTACATAACCGGTTTGCGGTTCCATCGACATGACGCCCGTTTGGAGGAAATGTTTGTAATAACGGATGGAATCGTTTGGCGTCATGATGGTATCGCGTTCGCCGTTCCAGGTGAAGACGGTCATTTTGGTTTTTACATCAAACGATTTTTCGATATCTTCATCCGATTTGTCTTCAGATTTCATGATGCGCCAACGGTCAGAGTTTTTACCTGCTTCCATGAGCTTGTTCGTCTCTTCGTCGTTGAGTTTTATAAATGGTGCGTTTTTATTGTCTTTTTGCTGTGCGAAAAATTCTTCCTGAAGGTTTTTCATGTGCGCAGAAACGGCTTCTTCAGCATAACCCTGCATCCTTGAATCGATGGTGGTGTAGATTTTTAGTCCGTCGGTGTAAATATCATAATCGCTGCCATCCGGTTTTTTATTTTCCTTGGCCCATGTTTTCATGAAATCGCGCAGGTATTCACGGAAATAAGTTGCAATTCCGTCTTTATGGCTTTCCGGGTGAAAATGCAATACGATTGGCTCTTTCGCTAATTTTTCTTCCTGTGCTTTGTCTAATTTGCCATTGCGGACGATTTGGTTCAGTACGACATTTCTTCTTTTAAGGACTTTTTCTGGTCGTCTTACCGGGTTGAAAGCTGCGGGATTTGTGAGCATTCCGACGAGCATTGCGCTTTCGTCAATGGTTAGATCTTTAGGTTCTTTACCGAAATATACTTTTGCTGCCGATTTGATGCCGACCGCGGTATTGACGAAATCGGCTTTATTGAAGTACATCGCGATGATTTCGTTTTTGGTGTATTGTTTTTCGAGGCGAACGGCGATGATCCATTCTTTTGCCTTTTGGATCATACGCAATGGAAGGAATTTTGAACCTTCTCCGTGGAATAATAATTTCGCCAATTGCTGTGTTAGTGTACTTGCGCCTCCGTTAGAACCTAAACGCATCGCGGCACCTATGGTACGGCGTCCGTCGATTCCCGAATGTTCGTAAAAGCGTTCATCTTCAGTGGAAACCAATGCTTCAACCAGATGTTTAGGCAATTCTGAAAATTTGACCGGCGAACGGTTTTCGTTGTAAAATTTACCGATGACGACATTATCTGCAGAAATCACTTCAGTAGCTAAATTCGAATTCGGATTTTCAAGTTCCTCAAATGAAGGCATCGACCCGAACACGCCCCATGAAATCAGCAGAAAGAACACAAAAGCGCCGCCGAGTGTATAACCGAAAACGCGCCAGAATTTCCTTTTGTAATACTGGATGTCCTTAACCTGATTCTTTTTTGTATCTGATTTTTGATTTTAACAGCCATAATTTATTCTATTGATTCTATCCTGAAACCTACTTCTGTAATGCCTTCGAGTTCTGTCACGCCCGGAATTTTTCCGGTTTGCCGAACTGCCTGCTGGATGTGCACTTTATAATCTCCCTTTTTCGGAAATTTCATTTTTTCTTTATAGAAAAGCTTGTTCTCTTTGGTGTCGGAAAAGCCTTCGCCCATTAAAGTCCCGTCGGCATTCGCCATTTCATACTGTAAAGTATCAACATGTGTAAGGCCTCCGGGTTGTTCAAGCGACACAATCAGGAACAGATTATTGAACTGGTAATCACTGTTATCCCGAATGTTAACGAACAGATTATAAGGCTTTATCGTGTCTTCCTGCCTGAACGTAAAAGTGGCCACGCTGTCTTTTTCCAGCCGCTGCCAACCGATTTGTATTCGTCGAAAACACGCTTTTTGTCGCATGAAAACAAAAGAACGGCAATGCCAATAAAAAACAAACTATGCTTTAGGTTCATCTTTTTTAACCGGTGTTATTTTATTGTCTGTTGGTTTATTCTCGCCTTGCGGACGGTTGTCGCGTCGCTTGTCGCGGTTGCGGTTATTGCGGTTGCGATTTTGATGTTGTCCTTCGCCTTGCGGCCTGTTCTCTCGGTTTTGGTTTTCACCTTGCGGGCGGTTGTCATCGCGTGGCGGACGGTTTTCACGATTTTGATTTTCGCCTTGCGGACGATTCTCACGCGGTGGGCGATTCTCACGGTTTCTGCTTTCGCCTTGTGGGCGATTGTTATCACGTGGCGGACGGTTTTCCTGCGCTGATTTTCCTTCGATTGCAGGACGGTTGCCTTCGCGCGGCAGACGTGCTTCTGCTCCTTCGCGACCTTCAGGCTTGCGTTTTTATTCGGTCTTTTCTTTTTCTTCGGCTGGTCAAAACGCGTTAAGCTTTCCTGGCCCATCGCATTGTTGAAATCTTTTTCTTCAGTTGCCGGAACATCCAGAGCATAATCTTCGAGCGAAGAAACTTTGTTTTTTTGTTTGTTTTCGGCGATGATTTCCTTCACCTGCTCGATTTTCAAAACATGCCAGTTGGCGAAATTATCGGTGTAAGCGAACCACATCAGGCCTTTAAAAATATCCTGTTTCTGGCATACAGCCATTCCTTTTTCGGTCTGTAATTTGGTGTCGAAATCAGGAAATCCCTGCAACGCATCCATGTAAGTGTCGAGTTCGTAATTGAGGCAGCACTTCAATTTTCCGCATTGCCCGGCCAGCTTTTGCGGGTTCAGCGACAATTGCTGGTAACGCGCCGCTGATGTATTCACGCTGCGGAAATCCGTCAGCCATGTCGAACAGCAAAGTTCTCTGCCGCAAGAGCCAATTCCGCCCAGACGGGAAGCTTCCTGACGGAAACCGACCTGCTTCATTTCAATCCTGGTGCTGAATTCCTTTGCAAAATCTTTAATCAATAAACGAAAATCAACACGGTCATTCGCGGTATAATAAAATGTCGCCTTTGATCCATCGCCCTGTGAATTCAATATCAGAAATCTTCATTTCCAGTTTCTGTGCAATGGCGAGTTCACGCGCACGCACCTTCATCGGTTCCTCTTTATCTCTGGCATTCGACCAGATATCGATGTCTTTCTGGGATGCTTTTCTGTAGATTTTCGGAATATCGGTATTTTTGTGGTTCGTACCTTTTTCTTCATCTGGATTTTCACGAGTTCGCCCGTTAAAGTGACGATTCCGATGTCGTGCCCCGGAGAAGCTTCAGTCGCGACAATATCGCCGATGCTGAGCGTGATTTTTTCGGTATTTCTGTAAAATTCCTTTCTTCCGTTCTTGAATCGAACCTCAACACAGTCGAAAGGCGCTTCACCATTGGGAAGGCTCATGTTTGACAACCAGTCAAAAATTGTGAGTTTATTGCAGCTGTCTGTGCCGCAGGTGCCATTATTCTTACAACCTTTTGGCGCACCGCCATCTGAGGTTGAGCAACTTGTACATGCCATGATATATATGTAGTGTCACGGTTAACGCGACTTAAGTTCTTAAAACGTTTAGTGGGTAAAGATAGTATTTTTAATTGAAATTTTATACGACCGCAAAGGCGCGAAGGCACAAAGTTTTTTAGTTGATATCGACAGAATAATTGAGCATATTCCGATTGGTTTGCTCGAGTGATTTTTTGGAGATGAAAGCGTTTTTAAAAATCCGGCTGTCCCATTTATTGCGTTTTTTCCAGGAAGCGAAAGTTTCTGTTTTCCAGTCGAAATCGTCTTTCCAGAAAAAATCCGGGGAAACATAGCAGTACGTGTAGGGCAGCAAATAAGAGCTGTCGTTTTGGGTTTTTACTTTTAACGACTCGCTTTCATTTCTGTAAACTGATTGCGGATACAACAGCGTAATGCCTCTTTTGTGCGCTTCTTCCTTCAAAAAATTAGAAATTTCGAAGTAATCATTTTCGATTTTCTTGAGGCTGAAATTATTGTAAGTCGTCTCGCCAATCTTATCAATCGGACGCAGTTGGATGATGTCGATTTTGTATTTTCCGTACACCTCAAAAAAATCCTTCAACTGGTAAAAATTATCCTCGTTGAAAGTATAATTGATGCGCAAACGCAAATTCGGGTTGGTTTTTTTCTGTTCGGTAATGGATTGCAGGACATCGTGGAATTTTTCATAAACGCCTTTATCCATAAGGTCTTCATACGTTTCTTTCGTTACGCCATGCATTGAAAGGATGAATTCATCCAGGCCTGCTTCAGCAAATTCAGCCACATTTTTGCGGTCGAGCAAATTGCCGTTCGTGACCATGCTGATGTAAGGTACTTTATACGATTTGGCGATTTCGATCAGCTTCGTGTTGTGCTTGAACAATGTCGGTTCTGCGCCGCAGCCGATTTGCAGTTTCATTGCGTTTTTGAAGATTGTCTTGCCCAAAACTTCGAGATTTTCTTCTTTCATGATGCCTTTCATGTTTTTTTTGACGAAATCGGCATCGGTGAAATAGCACATCTTGCAGCGTAAATTACACGCCAGAACCGGATCTAACTGAATGGACAAATACCGTTTATTCAACACCGAAAACAGCCACAGCCCCAGAAATTTGACACGGTGGTTCTTGATGTAATTGTTGAATTTTAATATTTTGTAAACGTCCATCGGCTCAGTTATGCGTCTAATTTATACAATTTGTCGGACAATCGGATGCGGAACGGCAGTTTAAACGTACAGGTTTGTCCGGCTGTCGCTTTCGCGGATGCGATGTCGTTCACAAACATTTCTTCTATTACCATTTCCTGGCTTCCCGTGGTCGGGCCTTTGATGAGGATTTTATGACCGATAGCAATTTCGCCTTTATCTATATAGAATTGCCCGATGTTGGCTTTTGGGAAAAAGTGGATGGCGTTGCCAATGAGGGTTTTCTTTATTTTGAGTACAGGGTGCTGGGTGTAGGTTTCAGGGTTTTCAACTTTTGAACCGACCGGTGTTTCTGAATGATTTTTAAAAGTCAGCTTATCGGATTTTCCTTTTTTGAAGATTTTGTTGCCATTTTTCACGCCTCGGCGGATGGCTTTCTGCTCGTCTTCAGGAAGATGGATGATGTCGACGCATTCTGTCGAACAACAGCCCTCCATCGCCGATTTGCAATTGTCACATTGGATGAAAAGCAGATGGCAGCCTTCGTTGGCGCAATTCGTATGCACGTCGCACGGTTGTCCGCATTGGTGGCATTGCGAAACGATGTCGTCGGTAATTCTTTCACCCAAACGGTGGTCAAAAACGAAGTTTTTGCCGATGAATTTGCTTTCGAGATTTTCGGCTTTTACCTGGCGCGTATATTCGATGATACCGCCTTCGAGCTGGTAAACGTTCTCAAAACCTTTGTGCTTGAAGTACGCGCTGGCTTTTTCGCAACGGATGCCGCCGGTGCAGTACATCAGTAATTTTTTGTCTGATTTGTGTTCTGAAAGTTGCTCTTCGATAATCGGCAACGATTCGCGAAACGTATCAACATCGGGTTTTATGGCTTTTGTAAAATGGCCAATTTCACTTTCGTAGTGGTTGCGCATATCGACGACAATCGTATCGGGATCTTCGAGCATTTCGTTAAATTCCGCGGCTTTCAGGTGGATTCCGATGTTGGTCGCGTCGAAAGTGTCATCGTTGAGTCCGTCGGCGACAATTTTATCGCGGACTTTTATCGTAAGCTTTAAAAATGAAAAATCGTCTTGTTCGACTGCGATATTAAGGCGCATGCCGCGCATGAAATCGTATTTTTCAATCGAATCTTTGAATTCATAAAAATGATCGGCCGGAAGCGACAACTGCGCGTTAATGCCTTCGTGGGCCACATAAATTCTCCCTAAAACCTCGAGCGGATTCCAGGCAAGGAATAAATCGTTTCTGAATTGTGTAGGATTTTCGATTCGCGCATAAGCATAGAAAGACAAAGTAAGCCTTTGTTTTCCGACGTCGTCAATCATGACGGCTCTTTCTTCTGCGCTTAAAGTGTTGTACAGTTGCATGCTATAAACAGATTTAAGTTGTAGAAATATTTTCGTGGGGCAAAGCTAAAAAAAATTAGCGGATTAGCGAATTTGATAATTAGCGAATTTTTTACGTTCGTTAATTCCATTCGCTAATCCGCTAATTGGCAAATTCGCTAATTAACAGAATTCGTCAAACGCATCTTTCAAATTATCTGCAATCAACTCAGCCGGACGGCCTTCGATGTGGTGGCGTTCAAGCATGTGCACCAATTCGCCATCCTTGAACAGCGCGATACTTGGCGATGAAGGCGGGAACGGGAACATAAATCCGCGTGCGGCATCAACGGCATCTTTGTCGACTCCGGCAAAAACCGTTACCAAATGCTCAGGTTTTTTGCCGTTCTGGAGGCTCATTTTGGCACCCGGACGTGCATTTCTCGCGGCGCATCCGCAAACGGAATTGACCACTACCAAAGTTGTACCTGGTTTTGCCATCGCATTTTCGACGGCTCCGGCGCTATATAATTCTTCAAAACCTGCGTCGGCAAGTTCGGCGCGCATTGGTTTTACCATTTCTTCTGGATACATAATTTTATGTTTAGTGAATTTAACTTTGCAAAGTTAAGAAGAATTGTCGCCGAAATATTTCCTGCGCTTATAAAGTTTTGTTATGGTTTTATAGCCGGAAAATTCTTTTGAAGAATGCTTGTAGAAACAGCCATGTTGGGCATTTGAAGATGACTTTTAAATCTTCCCAAAAAGAGGTTTCTTCGTCGAGGAATTTGAAAATTAGTGCCGGATTGCCTTTTTTGAAAAGCGAAGAGAAAATTTCGCTTCCTTTCTCATTCTTTTCGCTTAAAATATCGAGCAGCAGCAAATCGTAAAACCAGAATTTTGTTTTTTTGTGGAATTTCGTGAAGTCGGTCTCTGTCTGTAAAAATTCGATCAATGCGGAAGATTTTTTGTCGGAGTTATGAAAAGTATAGCCTGTACTGGCTTTTGTCCAACCGCCGGAAGTGCCGATATTCAGGATATTTTTAGTGTTGTTTTTCCAGAATTTGTAAGATGTCATCGGGATGCTTCCTTGTTCTTTTTCGATGATTTCGTATTGAGTAATGTTTAATTTTTGAAGGTAATTCTGGATTTCAGTTTCGTATTCCTCAGTTGACAGCAAATCTTTTGAAAACAGCGTATATTCGATTAAAGCTTCAGTATTCGAAACCGGCAGCACATACATAAAACGCGTATTGCCTTTTTGTTCGACAGAAAAATCCATGAACGTCGGCAGGTTCGGATTGAAAACCGGCATTTCACTTTTTACAAACCAACCGATAAAATGCTGTTGCAAAACCGGGTATCTTTCCTGTTTTAAAACCGGCTCAGCATCATAAATGCTATTGAAAAGCTTCTTGCACGAAAAAAATCCTGAATTTGATTGCACCACAATGCCATCGCCTGATTCATGGTATTCTATAACCTTTTCGTTTAAAAAAGCGATGTTGGTTTCTTTGGAAATCCGCTTGAAGATTTTGCTGTAAAAATCGACGCCGCGGATCATTTTGTATTGATAAGGGTTCAGGTTGAATTCACGCCGGAAGTCTGCGTTGGCAAATAAAGCGTGATGCCATTTTTGTGTCGTGATTTTATCCCATTTGCCTTTTCCATTTTCCCAAAAGCACCAGGTTCTGTCGTTGGTTTTTTTCGGATTTTCGTCAATCAGCAAGATATTTTTATCGGCAAATTTTCCGGATTGCACCATTTTGTAGACGGTCATCAATGCGGATAATCCGGCGCCGGTGAAAATGTAGTCGTAATGCTTCAATTTATGTCAATTTCAATATCAAAAATCAATCTCAATCAGTGCAATTTACGTCATTTTTATTGTATTTGATTTTTTGATATTGCAATTGACATTGTTTTTTTTAAAGACGAAATGAAAACCCAAACGCCGTATAATAATCCGGCGCATTCTCGGTAATTCCAAATCCGCCGAAACATCAATCATGAAATTATCAGAAACCAAATAAGTAAATCCGCCGTCCAAACGATGATCGGCTGTGTCGTTTTGTGGTGCAAATCCGTAAACTTCGATATAACAACCGAGTTTTTCCGAAAGTGAAAATCCGGTTGTCAATGTGTAAAGGAATGTAGCGTCAGGCGTTTCTCCATCCCATTCAGCGCCAAGGTTATAGCCTAAACTTATTTTATCTGAAAGCGTGTGTTGCATAGTAAATCGAAATCGCGGCGCATAATATTCTGCTTTCAGTTTCGAAGACGCTAAATCGGGAATCATCAAATGCGAAATGAATGAGACTTTGGCCAGATGCCTTTTTCTTCTGCAATCTCAACTTTGAACCCGACCAAAACCGGATTGATGCCTGAAATTTTTGTCCCGGCAGTTTTCCCGGAAGCGAATTCGGTGATCAGGCGAAATTCAAAACGGTCATTCAAACCGTACTTCCACAAGGCTGATGGCAATAATAAGTACTCTGAATTTCCATCGGTCTTTTCAAAACTGAAACCATTTTCCATCTGGAACATGCCTTTTGGAACGATTGCGGGCGTTTCGGTTTGGTCAGGGCGATCGGTTTCAATTGGTTCTTTTTCCTGTGCGAAGCTTGTGTTATAGCAGGAAATCAACAAAAACAGATATAGTAATTTCAGTTTCATTTTTGATAGTTTAAATTAATTTTTAGACAAATCTAAAAAAATAATTCCATAAATAGAATCTTTTTATATATTTGTATTGCAAACTATTATACGATGGGAAAATCATTAGAAGAAGTACACGAATCGATTTCAACACAAAATAAAACTTCAGTTTTCAGGAGAATTCTGGCATTTTTGGGCAGGCATATTTAATCAGTGTCGGCTATATGGATCCCGGAAACTGGCCACCGACATCGCCGGAGGTAGCCAGTTTGGTTACGCATTGCTTTGGGTTTTACTAATGAGCAACATCATGGCATTGCTATTACAGAGTTTGAGTGCGCGACTCGGAATCGTGACCCAGCGTGATTTGGCACAGGCTTCAAGAGAAACTTATTCGCCGTTCGTCAATTATATTCTTTACTTTTTAGCAGAAATTGCCATTGCGGCCTGTGATTTGGCTGAAGTGCTCGGGATGGCGATTGGTATAAATTTATTGTTCGGCTTGCCGTTGATTCAAGGTGTAATGATTACAGTTTTAGACACTTTCCTGTTGCTTTTCCTTATCAACAAAGGGATGCGAAAAATGGAAGCATTTATCATCGCACTTGTCGCAATCATTGGTGTTTCATTCATTTTCGAAATGATTTTCGCCCAGCCGGAATTACCGAAAGTCCTTGAAGGATTAATTCCGACTTTACCCAACCAGACCGCGCTTTACATCGCCATCGGAATTATCGGAGCGACTGTCATGCCGCACAATTTATACCTGCATTCATCTTTAGTGCAAACACGAAAATTTGACCGTAGCAAAGCAGGCATCAAACAGGCACTTAAATACAACCTTATCGATTCTACTATTGCTTTGAACATGGCATTTTTCGTCAATGCAGCGATTTTGATTTTGGCGGCGGCAACATTTTATAAGAATGGAATGTTTCATGTGGCTGAAATACAGGATGCCCATCAATTTCTGCAACCCTATCTTGGCACGCAATGGGCGCCGGTATTGTTTGCCGTTGCATTGATTGCAGCCGGACAAAGCTCAACAGTTACAGGCACATTGGCAGGACAAATTATCATGGAAGGTTACTTAAATTTAAGGATTCAGCCATGGGTCAGAAGAATTATCACGCGATTAATCGCTATCGTTCCCGCAGTAATTGTAATATCGGTTTTTGGCGAAAGCGTCACCGGAAAAATGCTGATTTTAAGCCAGGTCATCCTGAGTTTGCAATTGGGATTTGCAATCATTCCGCTGATACATTTTGTAAGCGATAAATCAAAAATGAAAGGTTTTCACATTGGAAAAGCCACGCAAATCGCCGCATGGATTATTGCATTGATTATTGTCTCATTGAATGCAAAACTGGTTTTCGACGAATTGACCGACTGGCTGGCATCGTCTTCGTATCCAATAGTTTTATGGTTGACAGTGGTGCCTTTGTGTATTGGTTTCCTGATTTTACTGTTGTATATCGTTTTCAAGCCGTTCATCGTAAAAGCAAAACACGACATCCTGAACCATTCGCCACATCATTTGGCACTGAAATTCAACAAAGCAGGCGCTTACAACAGGAAAAATATCGCGATTACGGTCGACTTTTCAAAATCGGATGAATCTGCCATCAACAGTGCATTTGAACTTGGCGGTGCAGATGCAAATTACACGCTGATTCATGTCGTAGAAACCGTTGGCGCCATGATGTACGGCGAAAATATCGAAGACCACGAAACCACAATCGACGAAAAACTTTTACAGGAATACCAGGAAATGCTGGCCAAAATGACATAAAGGTCAATATACAATTGGGCTTCGGAAAACCAAACAAAGTCATTCCGAAAATCGTCAACGAAGGCCATTTCGATATTCTCGTAATGGGAACGCACGGTCATACCGGCTTCAAAGATTTGCTTTTCGGGACGACTGTTGATAAATTGAGGCACCGGATTTCGATTCCGTTGTTTATTGTGAAAAAATAAGTTTTATTTGCCGCGAAAACCCAAAGCTTATAAAATTCGTGTCTTAGCGTCTTCGTGGCAGAAAAATAAAAACCATGACTTTTTCAGAAGAAAATTATCTCAAAACCATCTATCATCTCACCAATCTTCTCGATTCAGAAGTGAGCACCAACGCTATTGCCGAAAAAATGGAGACAAAAGCCTCATCGGTAACAGACATGCTTAAGAAACTCGCAGAAAAAGATCTGGTTTTCTATAAAAAATACCAAGGTGTTTCATTGACTGAAAAAGGCCAGCTCGCCGCCAAAATGATTGTCAGAAAACACCGTTTATGGGAAGTTTTTTTAGTTGAAAAACTTGATTTTCCATGGGATGAAGTACACGATATTGCTGAACAGCTTGAGCACATCAAATCGGAAAAGCTGATCAATAAACTCGACGATTTTCTCGGAAATCCGACAGAAGATCCGCATGGCGACCCGATTCCCGACAGCAACGGCAGTTACATCAAAATTGAAAAACAATTGCTTTCCGAGCTCAACGAAAATCAAAGCGGGATTTGTGTGGGTGTGAAAGACACATCGTCGGAATTCCTGCAATATCTCGACAAGCAAGGCATTTCTTTAGGCTCAAAAATCGAATGCGTTGCCAAAGAAATCTTCGATGGTTCGCTAAAAATAAAAGTGAATGGAAACGATCTGACGATTTCGAGTAAAATCGCAGCCAATCTTTTTGTGAAGTTGATTTAATGGCAGCCGCAGTCGTCGCTTCCGCAATTCTTCTTTGATTTTTTCTTAAAGAAGAATTTCTTCGACAGGAAAAAAATGGCGATGGCCAAAGCTGAAAGTGCTAAAATTTCCTGTATCATATCGACTATTTTAAAATCTGGTAAGCGATTAAAGCCACGACATACGCGAATCCGCTCATGAAAAACAATTGGAAAGCTGGCCATTTCCAGGTATTCGTTTCCTTTTTGGTAATCGCAAGCGTACTGGCGCACTGCATTGCAAAAGCGTAAAACAATAGCAGCGACATTCCGGATGCGAAGTTGAAAATCTTGTCGCCTTCGGGCGTAACTTCCGCAGCCATTTTCTCTTTGATTGGATCTTCGTTATCGGTGTCGCCAACGCTGTAAATCGTGGCAAGCGTACCTACGAAAACTTCCCTGGCGGCAAACGAACTGATGATGGCGATGCCGATTTTCCAGTCGTAACCTAAAGGTTTTATCACTGGTTCAATGGTTTTTCCCATAACACCGATATAGGAATTTTCGAGTTTGTAGGAGGCTGTGGCTTCGTCTTTCTCAATCTTCGTAAGGGTCTTTCCTTGAAGTGCAGCTTCACTCACAACCGTTTGTTCAGCATTGCTGAAGTTTTTACCCGCCCATAAGACGCCAGAAACCAAAGGATTACTGAAATCGCCAGAATAATTTTTCCGGCGCCGGTCACAAATGACTTTGTTTTTTCAATTACATTGAGCGCAACGTTCTTAAACATTG
Source organism: Flavobacterium sp. 3HN19-14 (assembly GCF_051373205.1). Classification (NCBI taxonomy): domain Bacteria; kingdom Pseudomonadati; phylum Bacteroidota; class Flavobacteriia; order Flavobacteriales; family Flavobacteriaceae; genus Flavobacterium; species Flavobacterium sp. 3HN19-14. The sequence continues at coordinate 737,270 of NZ_JBPPZT010000001.1, read as the reverse complement.
GGAGTTTGTAATTCGGCATTTCAACAATGAAGAAAGATTTGCCTTTTATTTTCAGGACTTTATTGAGAATGTAAGCCGAAAAAATCGCCATTCCGAATCCGCATAAATACAAGAACATTAAGGTAAGTCCTTGTGTGTTGAAGATCCCGAAAATCCTGCTTTTCGGGATGACAAGTGCGATAATTATCGAATAAACCGGCAATCGTGCGGAACAAGTCGTAAAAGGCGTCACCAAAATCGTTATCAGCCTTTCTTTCCAGTTTTCGATATTTCTCGTCGCCATAATCGCCGGAATCGCACAGGCCGTTCCTGAAATCAGAGGCACGACACTTTTGCCGCTGAGGCCGAATTTTCGCATGATCTTGTCCATTAAAAAAACTACGCGGCTCATGTAACCGCTTTCTTCAAGGACGGAAATAAAAAGGAATAAAAACGCGATTTGCGGAATGAAGATTACAATACCACCGACTCCCGGAATGATGCCCTGCGACAACAAATCCGTAAAAACGCCTTTCGGGAGATTTTCGGCTGTAAAGGCACTTAATGAAGCGAATGTGCTGTCGATGAAATCCATCGGATAACTCGACCAATCAAAAATCGATTGGAAAATCACGAGCAAAATCGTTGCAAATATGATGTAGCCCCAAAATTTATGTGTCAGCACACGGTCTAATCTGGCACGGAAATCTTTCGCGTTAGCCGTATCGATTGTGCGTCCTTCCTTCAAAACATCATTAATAAACTGGTAACGCTTGATGGTTTCTTTCTGCTGAAGCCGCTTTAATTCCGAGTTGGGTTTTGCAAAATTGTGCGTTTCGACAACGTTTTTCTGCAGATTCGAAAAATTAACATCCTGCGTAATGACCAGCCATAATTTATACAAAGACTGCGTCGGGAACGCTCTTCTTAAACTATCAAAATATTCTTTGTCGATGCTGGATGCGTTGAGGCAAGGTTCTGTTGAAAGGGAATTGAACTCGATGATGAGTTTTTTCAGGTAATCGATGCCGGTTTTTTTACGGGAACTGACAAGCGCGATTTTCGTTTTCAGGTGTTCTTCCAAATAAGGAATGTCTAGTGTGATCCCTTTCAAATCCATACGATCCGCCATATTGATGACAAGAATCGTCGGCACTTCCAGGTCTTTTATCTGCGTAAAAAGCAGCAGATTTCGTTTAAGATTTTCCACATCGGTGACCAAAACAACCACATCCGGGAAATCCTTGTCGTTCTTGTTCATCAGCAATTCAATCACGACATTTTCATCGATTGAATTGGCGTTGAGGCTGTAAGTGCCGGGTAAATCTAAAATCGTCCCCTTAAATCCCAACGGCAAACTGCAGGTGCCCATCTTCTTTTCAACAGTGATGCCGGGATAATTGCCGACTTGCTGGTTGAGTCCCGTGAGTTGGTTAAATACCGAAGTCTTTCCCGTGTTCGGATTCCCGATAAGCGCTACTTTGATACTTTGGTTCAGGCATTTCGCTTATGCTTTGATGATTTCAACTTCAATGACAGAAGCGGTTTCGAGCCTGATCGCCAGATGGCTGTCGTTGACATTTAAGAATAACGGGTCGCCGAAAGGTGCAACTTGCAAAATTTCGACTGTATTGCCAGGAAGACAGCCCATTTCAATCAGCTTTAGCGGAATAAAGTTGATGTCAAAGTCTTTGATGATGGCTTTTTCGCCAATTTCGAGCTGGGCTATTGTAGTTTGCAAACCTTATTTAGATTGAATAAACAAAGGTAATAATTTATTTGAGACGGCAGTTGTCAGATAGCAGATTTCAGTAATCAGTGGTCAGTGCACTAAAAATTAATCTTCTTCGGTAAGCAACAAATCGATATCGCTGATTAATTTTTGGATATCCTCTTTTTTCGTGCCGTCGTAAAATCCGCGGATGCGGCGCTTTGTATCTACAAGAATGAAGTTTTCGGTGTGCACCATGTCGTACATTTCGGCGGCAGTGCTGGTTTTTACGGCGAGGTAGGATTTTCTGGCGATGCCGTAAATGGCTTTTTTATCGCCGGTGACTAAATTCCATTTGGAGTCGACAACGCCTTTTTCGATTGCATATTTTTTGAGCATCGCAACATTATCAGTATCCGGTGTAACCGAATGTGACAACAGCATTACTTTAGGATTATTCAAAAATGCTTTTTGCACATCAACTAAATTCGCGGTCATTTTCGGGCAAATCGACTGGCAGGTCGTGAAGAAAAAATCGGCGACGTAAATCTTGCCTTCATAATCTTTCTGCGTAATTGTTTTTCCATTCTGATTTGTAAAAGAAAAATCTGCAATAGTGTGGTTTTTGGCGATGTATTGTACTGTCGAATCCACCATTTCGGGATTTACGTCAGACGGATTCATAATCGGAAGTGTTTTTTTCGGACGCAACAACTGATACGAAATCGACAGAAAAACGACTCCGAAACCCAGCATCGTGAGAAAGAAAATCCGGTATTTTTTGAAAAATTGTAACATCTTCAGAATTTGGATGCAAAAATACAAAAAGGCAATTCTTAAACTGTGTTTAAAAGTGATAATTATGCTGTCATTTAACACTGTTTAAAAAGTAAATTCGATAAATTTGTTGATGAAAAATAAATTTTTGATGAAAATAAATCTGAACAAACAGCTGCTTTTTGTGATTCCTGCAATAGTCGGGTTTACAGAAGCACAGGCACAATCTACGCCTGGAAAGAAAGAACCGGGCATCAATGTTTCTTACATGGACAAAAAAGTGACGCCCAACAACGACTTTTTCAGGTTCGTGAACGGCACCTGGCTCGACAAAACTGAAATCCCTGCCGACAAAACCACTTGGGGAAGCTTCAACGAACTGCGCCAGAACACAGACAAGGATGCGCTCGCCATCCTGAAAGACGCAACGAAAAATCCGAAATACAAATCGGATACCGACCAGGGAAAAGCGATTAATGTGTACAAATCTGTGATGGACACCGTGGCAAGGAACAAACAGGGCATTGCGCCGCTGAAACCTTATCTCGCCAAAATCAACGCGGTAAAAGACATTAAAGGTTTACAATCGTTGCTGATTGAATTAGAACCTACCGGCGGCATCGGTTTTTTTGGTGCAGGCGTTGGACCTGACGACAAGAACAGTAACCGCAATGTCGTGGGTGTAGATCCGGGACCTTTAGGGTTACCTGACCGTGATTATTATGTTTCCGACGACAAGGATTCGAAAGAAAAAAGAGATAAATATGTCTTGCACGTAGCGAGAATGCTGCAATTTTTAGGCGAAAAACCAGCTGAGGCAAAAGCCGACGCAGATAAAATCTTAGCCCTGGAAACTGCAATGGCAAAACCGCGATTCGACCGTGTGGAAAGACGCGACAGCCGTAAATCCTACAACCCGATGTCAGTTGCGGGATTACAGCAAACGATGCCATCCATCAACTGGAATTCGTATTTGACCGGAATTGGTTTACCGAAAATTGATTCTGTAATCGTTTCCCAGCCTAAATACATGGCCGCGTTGAACGAAATCTTCAAAGAAAATAAAGTAGCCGACTGGAAAGCCTATATGCGCTGGATGTTGCTGAACAGATCTGCCGGACAGTTGTCAACTGAGATTGAAACCGCCAACTGGGAATTCTACGGAAAAACCCTTACGGGCGCTTTGAAACAAAGACCGCGCGAAGAAAAAGCGTTGCAAGTTGTCAACGGAACTGTCGGAGAAGCACTTGGAAAATTATACGTGGAGAAAAAATTCCCCGCTGAAGCAAAAGCAAAAGCAGAGAAAATGATCCATAACGTCATTCTCGCTTTCCAGAACCGCATCAACAATTTACCGTGGATGTCGCCTGAAACTAAAGTCAGCGCCGTTGCAAAACTCAACAAACTGACCATTAAAATCGGTTATCCTGACAAATGGAAAGATTATTCATTGCTGACATTGAAAAGCCCTGAAGAAGGCGGCTCTTATTTCGACAACATGAAAGCGGTTGCGAGATGGCGTTACAACGAAAACATCAGCGAACTCAACAAGCCTGTAGATAAAACAAAATGGGGCATGTCGCCGCAAACGGTAAATGCTTACTACAATCCTTCGTTTAACGAAATTGTATTCCCGGCTGCAATTTTGCAACCGCCTTTCTACAATTATATGGCAGATGAAGCCGTAAATTATGGTGGAATCGGTGCCGTAATCGGTCACGAAATTTCACACGGTTTCGACGATTCTGGTGCGCGTTACAATGCAGAAGGTAATTTAGTTGATTGGTGGACAGCTGATGATTTGAAACAATTTTCAGCTTTAACCGGAGCTTTGGCCGACCAATACAGCGCCTTGCAACCTTTGCCCTGGCACTTTCGTGGATGGAAAATTCACGCTTGGCGAAAACATCGGTGATTTAGGTGGCGTGAATGCCGCTTACGACGGATTGCAATTGTACCTGAAAGAAAACGGAAACCCGGGATTGATCGACGGTTATACGCCTGAACAGCGTTTCTTTATTTCATGGGCCACCATCTGGCGTTCAAAAATGCGCGATGAAGCGTTGAAAAGCCAGGTAAAAACCGACCCGCACTCGCCGGGATTGTACCGCGGTTATGTGCCTTTGCAGAATGTTGATTCGTTTTATCAGGCATTCCATATCGTTCCGGGAGACGGAATGTATATTGCGCCGGAAAAGCGCGTGAAGATTTGGTAATAAAATTTTTTCCAATAAAATATCAAGCCTGTTCAAATTGATGAACAGGCTTTTTCTTTGGCACTTTTTCTTTAAGAAATTGGCGAAATTTCCTTCAATTCGCTAGGTTCAATATGAATCAGCACATCAGCAATCTCAGGAATTTCAAGCTGAATCGCATCTTTAAGCCGGTGCGCTATTTCGTGGCCTTCGGTAACGGTGATATTGCCATCAACAGTAAGATGCAAATCAACCAGATAAGTCATTCCGGTCTTGCGGACAAAACATTTTTCAGTATCAACGACGCCATCAACGGTTTGCGCGATGGTACGGATTTGCAGGATCAATTCATCATATAAATGCTCATCGAGAATTTCGCCAAGTGCCGGACGAAAAATCAAATAAGCGTTATAAACGATAAATCCCGACGCCAGCAATGCGGCCAATCGTCGGCAGCTTCGTAACCCGAACCGATATAAATCGCAATCGAAATGCCGACAAACGCCATTGCAGAAGTAATTGCATCGCTTCTGTGGTGCCAGGCATCGGCCTTTAAGGAAGAACTATTGGTTTCATCGCTTTTCTTTGCAATGACACGGTAGAAAATTTCTTTTATGAGTACAATTCCGGCCAAAATATACAGCGTAAATTTCTCCGGGATTTCATGTGGTGTGCGAATATTGTGGATGCTTTCATAAGCAATAATCGTCGCCGAAATCACCAAAAATCCAACGACGGCAAAAGTCACCAAAGTTTCAGCACGACCATGTCCGTAAGGATGATTTTCGTCTGCAGGTTTTGTAGAATATTTGATGCCGAATAAAACAAGGATAGACGAAAAAACATCGGTTGTCGATTCAATCGCATCGGCAATAAGTGCGTAGGAATTCCCAAAAACACCGGCGACGCCTTTCGTCAATGCCAATATTGCATTACCAAATATACTGATGTAAGCCGCGTTTTCCGCTTTGCTTTTTTTGTCTTTCATTTTGCAAAGATAAGTTTTGACTGTTACTCTTGAAAATCAAAAAAGGATTGTCTTTCAACAATCCTTTCGGTTTTATCCCTGGAAATCTCCATTGTCGTCGCCTTGTTGCCTTGGCTGTTTTTCTTTTTCGCCTTTCTTTTTGTTGAACCTGTAAGTGAATGAAAGGTTAATCTGTCTCACGCTCCACTGCATTTCGCTGTAAGAATTCAGGCTGTTCGGGATATACGTTTCGTTGATTCTTTTTCTCGAATTGAAAACATCCTGAACATTGAGTGCCACCGTAGCTTTGTCCTTCAGAATATCTTTGCTGAAACCGAGGTTCATGCTGAAATTGCCCAAACTCCTGCCCTGTGCATTGTTCTGCGGGCCATTGTAATTCATATTCGTCTGCCAGTCGATTTTTGATGGCAGTGTCACTTTTGAAGTCAATCGCGTGAACCATGAATAAGCCGTATTGTCAAAATTCTGCGTCTGGGTTAGGCCTGCAAAATCGGTATACGTGTAATCGCCTTGGGTTTCATTGCGGAAAAGATTGAAATTTGAATTCAGTTTCCACCATTTGTATGGCGAATAATTGAGTGTGAATTCAAATCCCATCCGGTATTCTGTCGCTAAATTGATTGGTGTCGTAAGGATTACCGGCGTTTGGTAATCTGTGCCGCCTTCAACCGGAATGGTCACAAAATCGCCGCTTTCTTTCCTGATAAACTGAAAGGAATCGGTCGTTTTGTTGATATAGGCAGAGGTGCTTAAAGTCACTTTATCCCAACGTTTCAAAAATCCGAGATCAAAAGCATCGGTAAAAGCCGGATTCAAATCAGGATTTCCCTGAAAGATGTTGATATTACTCGAATAATTCGAAAACGGGTTGATCTGTCTTCCCCTCGGACGCGAAATCCTGCGGCTGTAGTTCAGCGAAATATTAGTTCTATCAGAAATCTCATACGTCACAAAAGCACTCGGGAAGAAATTGTTGTAATGTTTATTGTTGAAATCGTTGGTCGTCAATTGGTTGATATCAATATTAGAATCTTCCCATCTCAAACTCGCCAAAATCGAAAATCTGTTGAGTTTCGTGCCGTAAGATGTGTAAAGCGCATTAATCTTTTCGTTGTACTGCAACGTATTAGTATATCGCGCATTCGGCACATACTGTCCGGTTGCTGTGTCAAGCGAATCAACTTCATAAGCAGTATTCTGCTTATTGAATTCACCCTTATAACCTGCCTCAAACTGGCTGTCTTTCCCGAACGGCAAAACATAATCGGTCTGGATGACGTTGCGTGTCTGCCGTTGGTTATTGAGTGTTTTTTCGAACTTTACGACATCGCTGTTGTTTTGGATGATCGAATTATCGTCGTCCTGATTGGTTGCGAACGAACCGTCAAAAGTCAGTTTATGCCCTTCTTTTTTGAATTTTTTGGTGAAATTGGTAGAATATTCCACGTTTTCGCTTTCATTATCCTGGTCATTGAACCTTGACGTTTTGAAAGCATTTTCGTGGTTCGCATCATAATTCGTATAACGCACATTTTCCGGATTGCTGCCTTCGTTTGTCCTGTAATTGATGGCATTTGTCCACGTTAATGTTGGTGTCAGGTACCAATCAAAACCAAAATTCGAATTGACGCCTTCCCTTCTCCTTTCATTATCCCTTGACTCATCTACATAATTGGATACCGCGCCGGTATCTTTATCAAGATATCTCGTGTTGGTCATCGCGTTACCCGGATTTTTTCTGTTGTTGTAACCGGTGGTGGTAAAGAAATTAAAATCTTTCGTTTTATAATTGAGGTTGCCTGAAAGTCCATAATTCTGCGGATCTCCTGCCGTTGCGATAATCGTTCCGTTGATTCCGTCGTTTTTTCCTTTTTGAGGATGATGTTCAGGATGCCGCCGCCGCCTTCAGCATCATACCTGGCCGAAGGATTCGTAATTACTTCGACTTTATCAATCGCATCGGCCGGAATCTGGCGCAATGCTTCTGAAATATTGATGGCATTTGAAGGTTTTCCATCCACCAAAATCCTCACATTATCATTACCGCGAAGCGCAACGGTTCCGTCGGCATCAACTGTCACAGACGGAATATTATCGAGTACATCGCTTACGGTTCCGCCTTTTACCATCAAATCGTTTCCTACATTGTAAACTTTTTTATCGAGTTTGATTTCGACTGTGGTTTTTTCACTGCGGATCTCTACTTCGTTGAGTTGCGTGGCATCAGCAGCCAGGCTTATGACGCCCAGGTTAAGGTTGTCCTGAATATCCTTAGCTTTTATTTCGTAGGTTTTGAAAGAAATAAATTCGGCTTTAATGTTGTAATTTCCTGGAATCACATCAAATTCGAATTCTCCTTTAGCATTGGTGATGCCGCCTGTAACAATCGATGGATTTGTGGTGCTGAGTAAAGTGATTGTGGCGTATTCCAAAGGAACGTTTGCGCCTTGTTCCATCACTTTTCCGGAAACTTTTACTTTTTTCCCGCCTTGTTGCTGTTGTGCGAAGGCGAATCCTGATACTAAAATCAGGCATGCGGCCATCACTTTCTTAATATTTTTCATCAAAAGGTTTATTTGTTTCTCTTTCGACAGCAAAATTAAGTGTTGGTTTAAGCCTTATTTCACAAAGCTTTGTTAAAACATCGGTTTAGCGATTCTAAATAATGGCGATTGCGTTTTCGATCGGACGAGCGATGGCTGCTTTGTCGCCGTTGATGACAATTGGGCGTTCGATCAAAATGGGAAATTCAAGCATAGCAGCAACAATTTCAGCATCTGAAAGATTTTTATCCTTGAATTTTTCCTTCCAGATGGGTTCGGTTTCCTGACGAGTTCAATTGGTTTCATTTTTAATTTTTTGATGATGGAGCGTAATTCTTTTTTACCCGGAACATTTTCAAGGTATTTGATAACTTCGAATTCCTTTCCCGAATCTTCAAGAAACGCAAGGCATTCTCTTGATTTTGTGCATCTTGAATTGTGGTAAACCTGAATCATGGCAGCATATTTTTATATTTTACAAAGTAATTGATTTCGTTTGTAAAAATTCGATTAATTTAGTCAGTCATTATCACAAATACTTCTTTATGTTTATCGAACAGGCTTACCGGAATAGAAATTCCATGATCAAATACCTCCCGATTCCGGTTGTTTTTTTCGGATTGATGCTCCTCAACTACGTCGTCATCGGGTTTATGAATATTGATGTCAATGCCCTGATCAAATCGGAAATCGCCGAAAAAGGCAAAAATATATTTTTCCTCGAAAACATCGTTCCTTTCGCATTTGCGCTGGGAGGCATGTTTTTCTGGGTGAAATATGTACACCGGCAATCACTCAGGAGTTTTACTACCGGCCGGCAGAAAGTTGATTGGAAGCGCGTGTTCTTTTCGTTTTCGATTTGGTCGTTGTTTACCATAATTACGACCGTGATTTTTTACTTTTCGAGTGACGGAACGATGGTTTTGAATTTCAAATTGGTGCCGTTTTTAATATTATTGCTGATTTCGGTGATTTTTATTCCGCTGCAAACGAGTTTTGAAGAATATCTTTTTCGCGGTTATCTTATGCAGGGAATTGGTATTATTTCGGGGAGGAAATGGATTCCGCTTTTCATAACATCAATGCTTTTCGGGCTGGTACATATCGCCAATCCCGAAGTGGAGAGAATGGGGCCGGTCATCCTGATTTATTACATCGGCACCGGATTTTTTCTTGGAATAATTACTTTAATGGATGACGGGCTCGAATTATCGCTCGGTTTTCACGCCGCGAATAACCTCATCACCGCTTTACTCATAACTTCAGACTGGTCAGCCTTTCAAACCGATTCCATACTGAAAGACATGTCATTGCCAACGGCAGGTTTCGACGTAATTGCGCCGGTCTTTATTATTTTTCCGATTCTTTTATTTACCTTTAGTAAAAAGTACAAATGGTCAGGATGGAAAGAAAAACTGACCGGAAAAATCGTACTTCCGCAACCTCAAAACAATCAAATTGACTAAATATAATGCAGGATTTAACCTACCATAATGTACACAACCGCTTTAAGCTTAACGGATTTCACCTTGACCGTGAAGACTTGTGCCGCGTGGCTTACAGCTTTATAAAAGAAGGCGATGATTTTGAAAAACCCGTCGGCAATTTCATCCTCGACTGGTTCGACAACAACGATTTCATCGAAATGCATTCTTCCGGAAGCACCGGATTGCCGAAACTGATTCGTGTTGAAAAACAGGCAATGGTGAATTCGGCAATTGCGACTGGCGATTTCTTCGGATTGTCTGCCGGAAATAAAGTACTCAACTGCCTTCCCGTAAAATATGTAGCCGGAAAAATGATGTTCGTGCGCGGTTTCATTCTCGGCCTTGATATGGATTTTGTAGCGCCAAGCTCCCATCCATTGAAAAACAATGAAACAGTTTATGATTTTACGGCGATGGTGCCTTTGCAGGCGCAGAATTCAATCAGTGAACTGCATAATGTAAAGAAGATGATTGTTGGCGGCGCAAAAATCAGCGCAACGCTTGAAAAAGAGCTTTTGTCTTTGCCGACGCAATCTTTTGAAACTTATGGTATGACCGAAACCGTCTCTCATATTGCTGCGAAGAAAGTAGGCGATGAATTCTTTACTGTACTGCCGAATGTTTCTGTCACAACTGACGAACGGAATTGTCTCGTTATTAACGCGCCCAATATTTCTGAAGAATTGATTGTCACCAATGACATCGTTGAATTGGTCTCCGACACAGAATTCATCTGGAGCGGACGCATTGACAACATCATTAACAGCGGCGGGATCAAATCGAGTTCGGAGCAGATTGAAGCAAAATTGGCTAAATTAATTGATCGTCGCTACTTTGTCGCGGGTATTGCTGATGCAGATTTAGGCGAAAAACTGGTTTTGGTGATCGAAGGTGAAAGTTATACATTGCCCGAAAATCTCTTTGAATCGCTTGACAAATATGAAAAACCGAAAGATGTGATTTTTATTCCGAGGTTTAAGGAAACCGGAAATGGGAAAGTGATTCGAAAAGATTCATTGCTCTAAATAAATTCCAAAGAATAAAAATTCCAAATTCCAACAGCAACCTTGCTAAATTGGAATTTGGATTTTTTTATTTGGATTTTTTAACCTCTTTAAAACAAAAAACCCCGAAGCGAACTTCGGGGTTTTCAATTTTATATCAGTAGATTATTTTACTCTGAAAGTAACTCTTCTAACTAATTTTCTTGCACCAGCTGATTCTTTAGCAACTGAAGCATCTTCACCTCCTGCAACTACATTAAGTCTTGAAGCGTCGATTTTAGCTTTCATAAGGATTGCTTTTACAGCATTCGCTCTTTTGTTAGAAAGGTTCTCGTTGTAAGCTGATTTACCTAACTCGTCAGCGTGACCGATGATGTCAACAGAAGCTGTTGGGTTGTTTCTCAAGTAAGTAAGGATGAAATCGATACCTTCTGTAGAAACATTCGTTGGAGTTGATTTGTTGTAATCGAAATAAGTTGTTACGTAACCTTCGTTGATAAGGTTTTTGATCAACTCGTTATTGCTTACGTTAGTTGTATTATTATTGCTTCCAGGTTTTGCTTCACCGTATTTTTTGTCGAAATAGCTTTCCAACTCATCCGGAACTCCATTACCATTTTTGTCAATCACACGACCGTGAGAATCAACCGCAACACCTGTTGGAGAAGAATTTGGCTCTTGATCCAAAGAATCCATTACACCGTCTTTATCTGTATCAGCTGTAGCAACTTCTAAGTCGCCAACTCTTTGTTTCAAAGCATCAAGCTCTTCTTTCAGTTTGCTTTCTTCAGCAGTCCAGTCAGCGTGCTCAGCATTTTTACCTAAATAAATTGTGAAACCGACTGTTCCTGAGAAATACCTCCGCCGAAACCTCTGCTGTTAAATGGCACAGCTGATTGTCCGTCGAAAGTTCTGTCTTGTCTTACATTGGTCAAGGAAGTAAAATCTCCCGTAAGTACAACTTTTTTAGAAAGTTTGATTTGGCCTGTTAATCCTACGGTAAAGTGACCTTGTCTGTCTGTAAATGGTTGTCCTTCAGTTTTGAATTGGCTGTAACCTCCACCCAGGTGAACCAAAAGTCCAAGGGTTTTTGTCCAGGTTTCGAAATTCATTATTCTTCCAAGGTTAGCAACGCCTTCAAGATCTCCTCTGTAGTATTCAGTTTTGAAATCAAGGGATTTATCATTTCCTTGAAATCTGTAATATCCGATGGTTGCTTTAACACCAAATTTTGGATTGAACATATAACGTACTCCTAAATCAGCATTCCAAGGACTTGGAGTTGCTGCAGTATAACCCGGAGTAAACGGGCGTTGTGGTTTGTTTACACCTCCGTTGAGCTCAACTGACCATTTGTTAAATCCTCCGCCAACATAAACTGAGTCAGTTTGGGCGTTTGCATTGGCTATGGCTAATACAAAACCTATTGCAAGTAAAATTCTTTTCATAAATAAAGTTTTTAAATTCCAAACAAAGATATAACATTTTTTTCAAACAAATCCAACTATTTGCAATCAAACACTTGTTATTAAATCTTTAATTGAGAATTTTTCAATGAAAGGTAGATATTTTTAATTATTTTTTAATTTGTAGAGGAAAAACTACAATTTTTTATTAGAAATTGCCCAAATTTTAAAATCGTAAAATTGAGAAAAAGACGGTTTTTTCATAAAAAAATGTAAAATTAACATGATTTTAAGAGCAAACGCTGATAAAAATTAAAGCCGTTTCGCCGTGAAAAGTCTATATTTTTGTCTGAATTTTAAGACATTACGTTTTTTCTTACGATTATCTTTCAGTTGTTTTTTATTATCTACTTTTACATAATAAACAAATTGAAATGTTATTCCATACCAGAAAATGGGTCAAGCCCGAAGACTTAAATCCGAACAGTACTTTATTTGGCGGAAAATTACTGGCCTGGATTGATGAAGAACTCGCGCTTTATTCGATTATCCAACTGCAGAATTCCCGCATTGTAACCAAGCACATGTCGGAAATCAATTTTCGGAGTTCGGCCCGAAAAGGCGATATTGTCGAAATTGGCATCGATGTCGTAAAATTCGGAAAAACCTCAATAACGCTTGCCTGCGAAGTGCGCAATATCATGACACGAGAAACCATCATCACGATCGATTCCATCACGATGGTAAGCCTTGACGAAAACGGAAAGTCGCAAGTGCACGGCAAAACCGAAATTTCCGTGGTGAAAGATTAAATGGCGGGAATCCAAAAAACAAATGACAAATTTCAAATAAATACCACTCCTGATCTTTCAAACAGGTTTGTGATTTGAAGTTTAAAAATCGGAATTTGTTTGTAATTTCGGATTAGAGATCTGTTATTTAAAAAAACTTATCTCCTTTTTCAGCCAATTTGCGCTCCAATTCCGCCTGGAATTCTTCAATAACAGGTTTCATCGTGCTTTCGGGAATGTCGGCAATCCGATGTACATCAATCCGTCCACTGAATTATTGAACATCGGATCGACGTTAAATGCCACAACACGTGCATTTTGCTTGATGTATTTTTTAATGAGGACAGGCAAACGTAAAGTTCCCGGTTCGAGTTCATCGATAATTTTATCGAATTTATTCAAATCGGCTTCGGCTTCGTCAAAAATAAAATCCTTGTCGGCGTCTTTCAGCTTCACTTTATATTCCTTTTTGGCATGTACATATTGCGCAATAAAAGGATCGTAGAAATGCGATTTCATGAACTCAATCATCAACGATTTCGAAAAATCCGAAAACTGGTTGCTGATGCTTACGCCGCCCAATAAAAATGTATGCTCGGGATAACGCAAAGTGGTGTGCGCAATGCCTTTCCATAATAAAAATAATGGCATCGGCTTTTGCTGGAAACTTTTTACGATAAAAGCACGTCCCATTTCAATCGACTTGCTCATCATCTCATTCAGTTCGGGCTCAAAGCGGAACAATTCGTGCAGATAAAAGCCTTCAATGCCGTATTTCGGATAAATTTCCGAGCCCAGTCCCATACGATAAGCGCCGGCAATCTGGTTGGTATCGTCGTCCCACAAAAACATGTGGTAATAATAATTATCGTAGCGGTCAAGATCGATTGCTTCGTTGGTGCCTTCTCCGACTTCCCTGAAAGTGATTTCGCGCAGCCTTCCGATTTCGTGCAGAATATTCGGAATTTTATCCGGCTTGCAGAAAAGACTTCATAATTTTTGCTTTGCAGCAAACGGCAATCGGTTTTCCTGAGTTCTTCGACTTCGAGAACCATCTTTTCATGATTGGCCGCCGTCGCAATTTGTTTCGGACTTTTGGGAATTTTAAGGCTTGAAGTATTGATCAGCTTGCTTTCCTTCTCGAACGGATTGGCGAGCATGTAAGTTTTCTTTCTTAAAAATTCAGAATATTCTTCAATGGTAGTATGCTCGTTTTGTTCCGAAACGGAAATCGGCTTTCCGATGCGCACTTTAATCACACGGTCTTTCTGCGAGAACAATTCCGAAGGCAATTTCGCTGTTCTTAAAGTATCCCCGATTTTTGAAAGCATATAGAAAAACCTGCTGTTTTTGGCGTGGAAATAAATCGGAACCACAGGCACCTGCGCCTTGCGGATGACTTTTATCGCGCCTTCTTCCCAGGCTTTATCGACAACCAATTTGCCATCTTTATACGTTGAAACTTCTCCGGCCGGGAACATTCCCAACGGCTTTCCGTCGCTCAAATGACGAAGCGTTTCCTTAATACCCACAACGCTTGATTTAGCGTTTTTGTGCGTTTCGAAAGGATTAACCGGCATAATATAGGGCTTCAGCGGTTCAATTCTGTGCAGTAAAAAGTTGGCGATGATTTTAAAATTCGGCTCGCGTTCGAGCATTAATTTGAGCAGTAATATACCGTCGATTCCGCCCAATGGATGATTCGAAATCGTAATGTAAGCACCGTCTTTCGGCAATCTTTTGAGGTCTTCTTCCGGAATTTCAAAATTGATCTGCAGTTGGTCAAGAATCGCATTCAAAAATTCAACATCATTCAAATGCTTGTTCGTGTCGTAAATTTCATTGAGTTTTGAAATCCGCAGCACTTTCATCAGTAACCAGCCGAAAAATGTCCCGAAAACGCCATATTTGTCGGCATTAATCGCTTTTGCAACTTCTTTTGCGGTTACTAAACCCATTTTATTTGTTTTGTTTTTGGTAGGAAACAAAGATAACAAAAACTTGTTACGTTGGGAGAAATCCGGCTTTCGTTTGCTTATTTTTTGTGGATAAGATTATTAATATCTCACGCGCTTTCGTGCTAAAGTTTTCAAACCTTTTTTGTTACTTTTGAAAAGTAAAAACTTCATTTTAATGAAAATCATCTCCTATAATGTAAATGGCATCCGCGCCGCGATTTCAAAAGGTTTTCTCGATTGGCTGCAACAGGCAAATCCGGATATTATCTGCCTTCAGGAAATAAAGGCAATGGAAGACCAGGTGCCGCTTACTGACATTGAAAACGCCGGATATCCTTATCATTACTGGTTTCCCGCGCAGAAAAAAGGGTATAGTGGCGTTGCGGTTTTGTCTAAAATAAAACCGAACAAAGTCGTTTTCGGAACCGGAATCGATTATATGGATTTTGAAGGAAGAAACCTTCGCCTTGATTTCGACGATTTTTCGGTGATGAGTCTGTATCTGCCTTCGGGAACGAACATCGAAAGACTGGATCACAAATTCAAATTCATGGATGAGTTCCATGAATACATTACAGCACTCAAAAAGAAGTGCCTAACCTCATTATTGGCGGCGATTACAACATTTGCCACCAGGCGATTGATATTCACGACCCAATCAGGAATGCCAATGTTTCCGGGTTTTTACCCAATGAGAGAAAATGGCTCGGCGAATTGATGGACAGCGGATTTATCGACAGTTTCCGCCATTTCAACAAAGACCCGCACCAATATTCGTGGTGGAGCTACCGAGCCGGCGCACGAGGCAATAACAAAGGCTGGCGTCTAGATTATTTACTGGTAAGCCAACCGATGGAACATCGCTTGAAGCGCGCCGTGATTTTATCCGAAGCCAAACATTCCGACCACTGTCCGGTGATGGTGGAGATTGATTAGGAGCATTTTCCGGCCTTCCACTGCTATCTTTGCTGCCTGGCAGCAGGCAATAAAAGGATAACCGTTGCAAATGCAGGGCATTCACTGAACTCCGATGAAAATAAAGTCAGTGAAGTAATCCGGGCTAGACATCCTGCAAAACAGAAATAAACAATTCAAAATAAGATTAACATGATTAAAAAAGTTTCAATTGCACTATTGGTTATAGCGCTGTCAACTTCCTGCGTTTCCAAGAAAGTATTCAACGACCTTGAAAACAAATATGCCGACCTGAAAAAGGAAAACCGCAAAATAGCCGATGAAAATGAGGAGCTTACAAAAGCGAAAAACCAACTTGAACTCGACCAAACTGCTCTTCAGAAAGAATATGATAAAATCAAAGGCGAACGCGACAAACTCGCCGCAGATTATGCCGCAGCATCCAGCAACCTTAAAACATTGCAGTCGTCGTACAATGCCTTAGAGAAAAATTCTGACGATGCCTTGCAATCGAACCTTAATAAAAACCGAGAATTGCTGGCGAAACTCGAAGCCAAGGAAAAAGCATTGGCTGCCGAGCAGGAACGCCTTAATAAATTAATGGCCGATTTTCAGGAACGCTCCAATCGCGTAGCAGAACTTGAAAAAATGATGAGTGACAAAGAAGCCAGCATGAAAAAACTGAAAGAAACCTTATCAAAAGCACTCAACGCCTTTGAAGGAAAAGGATTGACAGTCGAGCAGAAAAACGGAAAAGTTTACGTATCGATGGAAAACAAATTGCTGTTCCAAACCGGAAGCTGGCCGTTGGCGCCGAAGGTAAAAAAGCGGTTGTTGAAGTTGGAAAAGTCTTAGCGGCAAATCCTGATATTTCTGTCTTAATCGAAGGCCACACCGACAACGACAAATTCGCCGGAGCTGTTGGCCAGATTGAAAACAACTGGGATTTATCAACGAAACGCGCCACCGCAATCGTCAATATTTTCGCAGAAAACAAAGGCATCAACAAGCAAAATCTAACCGCTGCGGGAAGAGGCGAGTTCGCGCCAATCGCATCGAATGACACTGCTGAAGGAAAATCGAAAAACCGCCGTATCGAAATCATTCTGACACCAAAACTCGATGAGATTTCTAAAATGCTGAATGAACTTTAGTTAGAGGAAAGAAACAAGACCGCTGCGCTGCAAGAGTCAAGACCTTTAGTTTGCGCATAAAAAAAGCAGGAGAGGAAAATTATTCTTTCCTGCTTTTTTTATCTTTTATCTTGCAGCGCAGCGGTCTTGACTCTTTCAGCAAAGCAATCTTTCTTCTCCTACATATTAAACAACCAATTCGCCGGATTCGAATAAGTCGTATTCTGCAAAATCATGAATTTCAAGACCGTTTTTCCGGTGTCGCCGTTCGTCCTGATTTTTCCTATGCTTTGCTTGCGCGTCACTTTATCACCTTTGCTCACACTAACGCTGCTCAGGTTTTGGTACACCGTAAAGTAATCTCCATGCTGGATCATTACGGCTTTATTGACGGCAGAAAATACATAAACGGTATAAACGGTTCCTTCAAAAACGGCTCTTGCGTTCGCGCCGGCGTCGGTTTCAATTTCGATGCCGCTGTTGTGTACCATGATTTCTTTTTCAATCGGGTGGTGCTGGTCGCCGTAAAGTCCGGTTACTTTTCCGCGTTCAACCGGCCATGGCAAATTCCCTTTATTTGATTTAAAATTATCGGCTAAGACTTTTGCTTCTGGCGTCAGGACGATTTTTGTTGAAGATTCCGTCGCTTTTGTGGCGGCAGCCGTTACGGTTTTCGGGTTTGCTTTCTTATTGGCCTCGGCCGTTTTCCTGTTGGCTTCGGCTATCGCTTCACGGATTAATTTATCGATTTGCCTATCGATTTTCTTAGATTCCTGTTGCTTTTTCTTGATTTCAGCAACGATTTTCTTCTTGTCTTTTTTAATGGAATTGACAAGTTTTTCCTGTTCTTGTTTTTCCTTTTCAAGCACTTCCCGTTCTTTTTGCTGTTCTGCAAGCAGTTTTTGCTTTTCGGTTTTCTGAACGTCGAGTTTGCTGTTGTAATCGGATAACTGAAGTGTTTTTGCCTGTATTTCTTCACCTTGCGCCTTTCTGTATGCGGCATATTGCTTCATGTACTGCGCCCTTTTATACGCCTGGAGGAAATTTTTCGACGATAATAAAAACATCGCGCGGCTTTGTTCCGAACGGCTTTTATACGATTTCACAATCATTTCGGCATAATCGGCTTTCAGGGCTTCCAGATCTTTGTTGAGCCTGTTGATGGAAATCTGATTGATATACATATCGTTTTTCAGGATTTTCGCCTGCTTTTCCGTCGTGCCGATTAATTTCTCGCGCAACTTTATTTTCTCTGTCTGCTGTTCGATTACAACCGTAACCGATTGCTGTTTCTGATTCGTGCTTTTCAGTAATTCTTCTTTTTCACGGATCTCCTTCTGCAACTCAGCTTTTCGCTGCTCGAGTTTTTCCTGGCTGGTCTGGCTCCACGACAGTGAAGACAGCAGCAATAAAATAAATAAGGTCAGGTGTTTTGGCATACTAAAAAACGGTTTTTGCAAAGCTACTCAATAAATATTCTTTCGTAACCATCGGGAACGCTGTATGGGAAAGAAGTTCTTCGTTGAAAGTCGCTGCGTTATAATCGATATTGATAGTTGTCTTTTTGCCTTCGTTGAACGCTTCGATCAGGAATTCTGCCGGAAGATTCATCATCGGATACTCTTTATGATTCGGATACGACACCAAAAGCGAACGGTTTTTGGCGCTTTGCGTAATTTCCTCCTTCTTGATCAGGAATTTCGACGCTTCGAAATAAAATGTCTTTTCTGTTCCTGCCGAACTGGTTTCAAGTTTATACAATTTATCTTCGATGGAAGTTTTGTATTTCCCTTTCGTCAAATCGTCTAAAGCCTGTCCAATCAGCATGTTCTGCACTTTTGAATAATCCAAATCGGTGCCGAGCCATTTGCTGAGTGCGGCATAATCGCCTTCGAAAAATTTGCCGCCGAGTTTTTCGTAATACTTCACTTCTTTCGGCGTGATCAAAGCCTTCGCCATCGTAATGCCCAAAAACCTGATGCTGACAAGGATTTTTTCATCTTTCAGGATTTTGATTTCTGCCGTAACATTCTGCGATTGCTTTTCATCTTCATAACGCGCGCTCGCTTTTATGTACAACGTCTTAAAATCTTTTTTATTGGCGTAATGGTTTTCGGCGACCGTTTTCGCAGGAATTTCCTCTGTCGCTTTCGCTTCAGCAATTACCGTTTTCGTAGTCTTGCACGAAACAAATGCCAACGCCATCAGTGCCAACGCAATATATTTTTTCATTTTTTTTGTTTTAGTAATTTGTCGGCTTTCAGGAAATAAGCTTCTTTTTTCTTGAGGTCGCCCAAGCCGCTGTAGGCTTCGCCGAGCTGGATGTTGAAATTGATTTCGAGTGCTTTATCGTCAACCAGAAAATCGATTCCGGTTTCGAGGATGTCTTTTGCTTTTTTGAATTCTTTCTGTTGATTGTGGGCCAATCCGGAGTAATAATACAATTCGGGCTGTTGCGGAAACATTTCGATGGTGTCGTCAGCTTTCGCAGCAACTTTATCAAATTGCCCTTTTTCGACGTAAGCCTGCAGCAAAAGCAAGATCGTCTCCATATCGTTCGGATTGCTTTTGTTGTCGATTTCATAATATTCGATGGCCTTGTCCCAGTCTTTTTTGCCTTGGTGGAATTTGCCGATTTCTTTCGCGGTTTTCGCTTCTTTATCTCCGTCAAAATAACCGATGGCTTTTTGCAGATCGGCGTCGAATTGCGGATTCGTCTTCGTAAAAATCAAGAATTCATTGATGACACGGTGCTTGATTTTATTGTCGATTTTATTGCTTTTCAGGATTTGGTTCATCGACGCGACGGCTTCTTTTCCTTCGTTTTTGCTGAGATGAAATTTGAATAAGCTCACTTGCGCCCAATCTGAAGTTGGAATTTCTATTTCTAATTTCTTTGCGATTTCAAGCGCTTTTTCTTCCTGATTGCTGTCGGAATACAGGAAAATCAGCGCGATGTAATTCGATTCTTCTTTCGGATTTTTCTTAATCTGATCAAGCAGATTGGTTTTTTCCGTATCCTGGAACCTGGAATCTTTAAGAATATCAGCTTTGTATAATTCCCTTTTTTCAGATTTACCGACCTTGTCATTGAGTTCGTTGATCATCGCCAACGCCTTGTCGTATTGACCGGTTCTCATATAAAGTGACGTTAAATCTTCTTTATAACCTTCGTCAAATTCAATAAGCTTTTTCACCAAAACGATTGATTGCTCGTCGTCTTGTGTTTGATAGCAAACGTCGTACATACCCGCCAGATACCATTTATTTTTCGGGTCGAGTTGTGCTGCCTGTGCGAAAGATTCGTAAGATTTTTTGTAATCCTTCAGGAAAAGATAATTCTTGCCCAATTCGTTGTAAACTTCGGGATTATCAGGATTTAGCGTACGGCATTTTTCAAGCGCAGTGATGGCTTTGTCATAATTTTCGATGGCCTTCTGCTTCAATGCTTCAAAAAAGAATCCTGAAAAGCATCGGTTACCGCCGGAATATCTTCTGGCTCGGTTTGCGCCAAAAGCGTTGCCGGGAATGATAACATTCCGATGAAAATTGCCGCTAAAAGCCTGTTTTTTAATTTCATTTCAATTTTTATTTATTCCAGAACCGAATAATCGCCGATGCTGATGCTGGTAAAATTACCGTCGAAAATCGCATGGCTGCCGATCATCGCATTATCCAGATTGGCATTCCTTATTTTGGAATGATTTTGCACAAGGCTGTTTTTTATCGTCGTATTTTCTACCGAACAATTATTGCCGATAGAAACATTAGGGCCAACAGTCGCATTCTTCAACACTACATTTTCGCCTATAAAACATGGCTGAATAATTGTAGAATGTTCTGAAACAAGATTTTTCTGAAACAAGATTTTCACCATCGCCGTGCAAAAACCCGAGCAATCTTGAATTGGTTTCGACCGTTACGTTCTTGTTGCCGCAATCCATCCATTCGTCGACTTTTCCCGGTACAAATTTCATGCCTTTCACTTTCATGTTTTCTAATCCGTCGGTCAGCTGGTATTCGCCGCCTTTTACAACATTGTTATCAAGCAGATATTGCAATTCAGAGCGCAAAGCTTCTCCGGATTTGAAATAATAGATTCCGATGATGGCTAAATCTGACACAAATTCTTTTGGTTTTTCGACGAAATCTACAATCTGGTTGTTTTCGTTTAATTGAACTACGCCAAAAGCACTTGGATCTTCTACTTGCTTCACCCAGATCACACTGTCAGCTGTAGTATCTAAAGTAAAATCGGCACGGAAAAGCGTATCGGCATACGCCACGACAATCGGTCCTGACATTGAATCCTTGGCGCACATGATGGCATGAGCCGTTCCGAGTGCTTCATTTTGGTAATAAATGGTGCCTTTTGAACCTAATTTTTCGGCGATGGCGATGAGTTCTTTTTCAACCTGTTTTCCGAAATCTTTGTGGATGATGAACGCAATTTCCTCAATTTCCTGATGGATGACGCCGGCGATGTCTTCAACCAAACGGTGAACAATCGGTTTTCCTGCAATCGGAATGAGCGGTTTCGGAACGGTTAAGGTGTGTGGGCGTAATCTTGAGCCGCGGCCCGCCATTGGAACTATTATTTTCATAAGTCGAAAGTCGAAAGTCAAAAGTCGAAAGCAAATTCCTCCGGCCTGTCTTTCATTATTAATTATTAATTATTCACTTTTAATTATTTCACGCCAGTACTGCCAAAACCGCCTTCACCTCTCGAGGTTTCAGTCAAAATTGCAACTTCAGTCCATGCTGCGCGTTCGTGTTTGGCAATGATGAGTTGTGCAATTCTTTCACCATTTTCTACGACAAAAGCTTCATTGGATAAATTTACTAAAATCACACCGATTTCACCGCGATAATCAGCATCAATTGTTCCCGGAGAATTGAGAACGGTGACGCCTTTTTTGGCTGCGAGTCCGCTTCTTGGGCGCACTTGCGCTTCATATCCGATTGGCAACTCAATGAAAAGTCCGGTTTTGACGATGGCCCTTTCCAGCGGGTTTAAAGTGATCGATTCTGAAATGCTCGCGCGCAAATCCATTCCCGCCGAAGCAATCGTTTCGTAATTCGGCAGCGGATGTTCTGATTTATTGATTATCTGGATCTTCATCTGGATTTTGTGTATTTGGAATTAAGTCTTTAACGGTCGGTGGCTGTGATTTTCTTTTCAGAATGCGTTGCAGCGTGTCTTTTTCGTTGTAATAAATAAAATACATAAAAATAAGCAGCAGCGGAATCCCGACGAAATAATTTTCGCGGAAATAATAAAATGAAATCACCGAAAATAGTATCGAAAGTCCGAGATAGCCGCCAATCTTCTTCTTGTCATACGGAATCGGATATTGCTTATTGCCCATCACATACGAAATCAGCATCATGCTGCCATAAGCCGCGATCGTTGCAATGGCCGAACCCATGTAGCCGTCGCCGCCATTTTCCTGAAAAACCGGGATCAGGATGAAATTCAGCACCAGCGTCACCGCCGCGCCGATAAGCGAAATGTACATGCCAATATGCGTCTTGTCAATCAGTTTGTACCATACGGAAAGGTTGGTGTAAATGCCGAGGAAGAAATTCGCCAGAATGATCAGCGGAACGACTTTCATCGCTTCCCAGTATTTCGGGTTCGGAAGCATCACAAGCTTGAGCAAATCGGCAAAAACAATGACTGACAATAAGATAAACGTTCCGAAAATGACAAAATATTTTGTAATCGTCGCATACGTTTCTGTTGCTTTCTCATTAGAGGAATGGCTAAAAAAGAACGGTTCGATGCCTAAAGTATAAGCCGTTCTGTACAAAACCATGAACAAGCCGAGTTTGTAGCATGCCGCATAAACGCCCACTTCTTCTTTGGCAATATCTGTCGGCAATAATTTTTCAAGCAGGATTTTATCGAGCTGGTCGTTGATGGCAAATGCGATTCCGGCAACTAAAATCGGCAGTCCGTAACGCATCATCTGCTTCCATAAAACCGAATTGAAATGCCATTTGAGTTTAAAATAATGTGGCAAAAGCACGAGGAAAGTCAACAAACTCGCAATGATATTCGATACGAAAATATAACCGACCTGAAAATTCTCGAAGTAAACCGATCCAAAAAATGAATCGGGCCAGGCTTTGGCAATCTTCGGCAGATAAATCAGGAAAAATAAATTGAATATCAGGTTTACGCCGACATTTCCAATCCTGATAACTGCATATTTTATCGGCATTCCTTTTGCGCGCAACTTCGAAAACGGAATCGCACAAAGCGCATCCAGCACAATGATCCAAATCGTATACGTGATGTACTGCACATCGAAACCGATAAATTTCGCAAGCGCATTCCTGAAAATCAAGGCGCCAAAAAGGAACAGCAACGACGACCATAAAATCGAAATCATCGAAGTTTCAATGACGCTTTCCTTATCGGTTTCTTTGTTGTAAAACCTGAAAAATGAGGTTTCCATTCCGTAAGCCAAAATGACATTGAAGAAAATGATGTACGAAAAAATAACGTTGATCACACCGTAATCGCCGGGCGAATGCAGGTATTTTACATAAAGCGGAACGAGCAAAAAACTGAAAATTCTGGGCAAAACCGTCGCCAAACCATAAATGGCCGTTTGCTTGAAAAGATTTTTATATAAACTCAATGTTCCGGAAGATTTGTTTTGCTGAACAAAAATAGCGATTTCTTTGGTTTATTGTTGTTTTTAACGGGTTTTCATTGTGCCGATTTGCATTATATTTGTCGTTCAATCTTATCTTTTCAGATGAAAATCTTTCGGGTTTTTTGTTGTTTGATTTTTACGGCATTTTGTGTGGCGCAGGAATTTCCGAAGGCGAAAAAAACACCGGTTTCCATTACCAGGCATAATATTTCTTTTACAGATGATTTCCCGTGGATGGAAGACATGCGCAGCGCCGAAGTAAGCGCTTGGATTGACGCTGAAAACAGTTTTACCGACGCGCATCTGACTGAAATCAGCAATATTTATGCACCTTTAAAAACCATCAAAAAATATGATGCCGGGCGTTCTTATAAACTTGCCGACAATAAAGGCGGTTATTTTTTTTATATGTTCCGCGGAATGCTTGACAACAAATCTTCTTCGCTTTGGGTTGCGAAAAGCTTAGACGACAAACCCGTTGAAATCGTCAATCCGAATTTGATTTATCCGGATAAAGTGGTCACGCTAAACAAATATTATCTTTCGAAAAACTCAAATTTGCTGGCTTTTAAGATTACGCTCGACGGCAGCGACCGCCAGGAAATCAGGTTTTACGATTTCAAGCTGAAGAAACAGCTCGACGATGTGTTGCAGAATGTAAAATTTTCTGCCGTTGCCTGGAAAAGTGATGATGGCGTTTTTTATAAGAAGAACAATAACCGCCAGCAATTCGCTAAAGATTCGACTTACCAGTTGATGTACCATAAGATCGGCACTGTGCAGGAAAATGATCAGGTGGTTTTTGACGACACGGCAACGGAAAGCACCATTACCAATTTTTTTACTGCTTCAGATAAGCTTTTTATCATCGAAGACAACAAAGACGAAACGCTCAAGAATTATTATGCCGCCGATCTTGACGATAAAATGATTTCGGAAAAATTCGTAGAAAACGATTCGACCGGACTCGAATTCCTCAATTTTCGCAACGACCGCGTTTACTTTTCTTCTAAAAGTTATGATTGGGGTGAAATCCGTTCGTTCAATTTAAAAAACCGTGCGAAGGAAAAAATCGTCATTCCGCAGATTTATATGCATTTGCTCGTGAAGTCTTATTTGTTGGAAGATTACATCGTTTGTAAATACAAAACGGTCGGGAAAAATTACCTTCAGGTCTACGATTATTCGGGAAAATGGATCCGGAAAATTGAGGCACCGCAAGGGATCGGACCTCGATTACAGTTTTTTTGATGAGAAGACTGAAAATCTTTATTACATGCAGTTTTCCTATACAGTTCCTCCGCAGAATTTCAGATACAATCTCAAAACCGGCGAAGACCAACCATTTTTTAATGACCGTTACAAGCAAAAGCCGACCGTATTTCCGATGGGTTATTTTGAAACGGAAACTATTACCTTCAAAAGCCGCGACAATGTTGATGTTCCGATTACGATCGTACACAAAAGAGGCCTTCCGCTTAACGGGAATAACCCAACAATCCTCAAAGCTTATGGCGGTTTCGGAAAAGTTGCTGCGTATAATTACGACACCGGATTGTTGTATTTTCTCGAAAATGGCGGTGTATTCGCTTACGCGGAAATCCGGGGCAACGGCGATAAAGGCAAGCAGTGGCATTTGGACGGAACGCGGTTGAAAAAAAGCAATACATTCAATGATTTCATCGATGCGGCGGAGTTCCTGATTCGCGAAAAATATACTTCGCCTGCAAAACTCGCCATTACGGGCGGTTCGCAAGGCGGATTATTGGTTGGCGTGGCGATGACACAAAGACCTGAATTATTCAAAGTAGCGGTTCCTGAAGTCGGTGTTTTCGATATGTCAAGATTTTCAGAATACACCGTTGGCCGTTACCATTATGACGAATATGGCAATCCGGAAAATGAAGCCGAATATGGCGCGATGCTGGCATATTCACCTTATCAAAATATAAAAGAAGACGTGAATTATCCGGTGACTTTGATTCTTACTTCAGAAAATGACGACCGCGTTCCGCCGGTAAATTCATATAAATTTGCCGCGAAATTGCAGAATCGTGCCACACAGAAAAATCCGGTTTACATTAAGATTGCCAGGAAATCAGGACATTCCGGTAATAATTCTTCTTATGACGCATGGCTGCAGTCGCAATCGGAATTTTACAGTTTTATATTGTTTCATCTGAATCAATAATTTTTCAGGCGGCATTTTGTTTTCAATGTATATTTGTATACCTAATATGTTACGATGAAAACGCCTTTATTCATTCTCACGCTCCTTTTTTCGATTTTTTGTTTCTCACAGGAATTTCCAAAATCCAGAAAATCGCCACAAACACTTTCAAGACATAACATCAATTATCAGGACGATTATGCGTGGCTTGAAGATTACAAATCGCCGGAAGTTACCAATTGGGTCGCGGCGCAAAACCAGGTCGTTGACCAGCATTTTAACGAGATTAAGAAGAAATACAACATCGCTTCCAAATTACGCGAATACGACGCGCTGTCAACCAACAGCATTCCTCATAAAAAAGGGCTTTATTATTATTCGAGCTACAGGCTCGATAAAAACAAGCCGGCTTCACTTTTTATACGCAAAGATGTCAATGAAGATCCGCGCATGCTTGTTGATCTTTTTGATGTTTTCAAAACCAATAATGCCTTTATAACCGGCACTTATCCGTCTGAAAATTCGAGAACATTGGCTTATTCTGTGAGTGTTGACGGAGGTGATCGCAATACCGTTCGCTTTGTGAACATTGACAATTCCAAGGACTTGGACGATGTGCTTACCGACATCAAATTTTCAAATATTGCCTGGAACCAGGACAAAGGCGTGTTTTATAAAAAGAACAGCAATACGCAGAAATTCGCCGCCGATTCGACTTATCAATTGTATTACCATAAACTTGGCAAGCTGCAGCAGGACGACGATTTGGTTTTTGACAGTACTGTTTCGGGCAGCAGGTTTTCTTTTTTTACAAAAGAAAATAAGCTTTTCATTATCGAAAGCAACAAAGAGGAAACGATGGAAAACTATTATATGTGTTCCCTTGAAAATAATGTTTTCGAGCCTAAGAAAATCGTTGAAAACGAGACTTCGGCTACGCGTTATCTGCATTATTCAAAAGGCCGTATCTATTATTCTTCTGAAGGATCTGACTGGGGCGAAGTACGTTCCTTCGACATCAACAACCGCGCGGATGACAAGATACTTATTCCGCAACTCTATACTCAGTTGCTTGAAAACACGATTTTCTACGACGATTATATCGTTTGCAAATACAAGACTGTCGGGAAAAATTATATGATTGTATATGATAAAGCCGGGAAATTTGTACGGAAATTCGAAGCACCTTACGGAATGGATTTCGCCGTACAATTCTTTGACAGCCAAACAAGCGATTTGTACGTGACTTTTTATTCGTATACGATATCTTATCTCAATTACCGACTGAATATCCTGAGCGGCAAGACCTGGCCTTTTTTTACGCATTTTATACAACCCAAGCCGAGCCTTTTCCCATTTGATTATTTCGAAACGAAAACTATTACTTACAAAAGCAAAGACGGTACCGATATTCCGATGACGATTGTGCACAAGAAAGGCGTGAAAATGGATGGCAACAATCGACTTTATTGAAAGTTTATGGCGGATTTGGCGCTGTGAGCCTAACCAGAATACGACACAGGATTGCTTTATTTTCTCGATAAAGGCGGCGTATTCGCTTATGCAGAAATTCGCGGCGGCGGAGAAAAAGGTCTCGAATGGCACCATGAGGGTATGGGACTAAAGAAAATAAACACATTTACCGATTTCATTGATGCAGCTGAATATTTGATCAGTGAAAAATATACTTCTCCTGCAAAATTGGCTATTACCGGCGCTTCACAAGGCGGTTTGCTGGTAGGCGCTGCCGTGACAATGCGGCCGGATTTGTTTAAAGTCGCCATTCCGAAAGTCGGGGTTTATGACATGGCAAAATTCGACCAATACACTGTTGGCAATTACCACCTTGATGAATACGGAAATCCGGATATTCCCGCTGAATTCAAGTCGCTGTTGGCTTATTCGCCTTATCATAATGTAAAAGAAGATGTAAATTATCCTGTCATGCTGGTTATCACTTCAGAAAATGACGATCGCGTGCCGCCAATTTATTCCTATAAGTTTACGGCACGTTTGCAGGACAGAACGGCGCAAAAGAACCCGATTTATCTTGAAACCCGCAGCGATTCAGGACATTACGGAAAAGTAGCCAATTATAGTGATCGCATTGAACAGGCTGCAGAGTTTTACAGCTTTTTGCTTTATCATTTGAATCAATAGCGTTCTGTTATCCGGAGAATTTGATTCTGGTATTTCTTACGGAAGCCCCTCGACTGCGCTCGGGGTGACATTGGCTGAAACCGTGAAAAAATCTCTGGATTAACCGGATGTGTTACCCAGAGCGCAGTCGAGGGGCGTCATTTATTTTTAATAATCTTAGAAGCCATAAAATAAAAAAGCCGATAATCACTTATCGGCTTTTCTATCAAATTTGTATGCTGGTTTATCCATTCAAGGCTTCTGCACCACCAACAATCTCGAGGATTTCGTTGGTAATTGCGGCCTGGCGTGCTTTGTTGTAAGTCAGTTTCAATTGATTTCTCAATTCTGTTGCATTATCAGTTGCTTTGTGCATCGCCGTCATACGGGCGCCGTGTTCTGAAGCGAAAGAATCGCGAACGGCTTTGTACAATTGCGTTTTCAGCATTTTCGGGATTAATGTCAATACGATTTCTTCTTTCGAAGGCTCGAAGATATAATCTGTGGCGTTTTGTGCAACATCCGATTTCACAGGAACCAATGGCAGGAACTGTTCAGCCTGAACGATTTGTGTTGCGGCATTTTTGAACTGGTTGTATACCAAAACGATTTTGTCGTATTTTCCCTGAATGAAAAGCTGTACCAATTCGTCAGCAATAATCGCAACATTTTCGAATGTAAGGTTGTCAAAAACGTTGTTGTTATTGTTGATTACCGTATTGGTTTTGCGAATGGCATCGTTTCCTTTTTTACCAACGGTAATAAAATCAACTTGTTTTCCTGCATATTCGTTTTCGGTAAGGCGTTTTGCTTCCTTAACGATGTTCGAGTTGAAGGCGCCGCTCAATCCACGATTGGAAGTGATAGCAACGATCAATACGCGTTTTACTTCACGCTGAACTGTGAAATCTCCGCCTGCATCTCCATCTAGCGTCGCAGAAAGATTTTGCAGCAATTCGGTTAATTTTTCGGCATAAGGGCGCATCGCCGTGATCGCATCCTGTGCTTTCTTCAGTTTTGCCGCAGAAACCATTTTCATCGCCGATGTAATCTGCATCGTTGAGGAGACGGAGGTAATTCTGTTACGGATTTCCTTTAGGTTTGCCATTTTATTGTGGGTTCAGGGTTTAGGGTTCAGGGTACATGGTCGAGGAAAATCCCTGAACCCTGTACCCAGCACCTTGTACCTAATTAGTTATATTTCGCTGAAACTTCTTTAGCTGCTTTTTCAATCACACCAGTGATTTCGTCATCCAGTTTTCCGGCTTTTAAAGCTTTCAAAGTGTCCTGTGCGTATTGTTCAGGTATTCAAGGAAGTCTTTTTCGAATTCTTTTACTTTGTTTACAGGAACGTTTCGTAGCAAGTTTTTAGAACCTGCGTAAATGATGGCCACCTGATCTTCCACTTTGTACGGATCGTTCAGACCTTGTTTCAGGATCTCAACGTTTCTTTTTCCTTTTTCGATTACGTTTAAGGTAACCGCGTCAAGGTCTGAACCGAATTTGGCAAACGCTTCCAATTCACGGAATTGCGCCTGATCCAGTTTCAAAGTACCGGCAACTTTTTTCATCGATTTGATCTGTGCGTTACCTCCAACACGTGATACCGAAATACCTACGTTAATGGCCGGACGTACACCAGAGTTGAACAAATCTCCGTCAAGGAAAATCTGTCCGTCTGTAATCGAGATTACGTTGGTCGGGATGTAAGCAGAAACGTCACCCGCCTGTGTTTCAATAATTGGAAGTGCAGTCAACGAACCGCCGCCTTTTACGATTCCTTTGATAGAATCCGGCAAATCGTTCATTGCTTTTGCGATTTCGTCGTTGTCGATTACTTTACACGCACGCTCTAATAAACGGCTGTGCAGGTAGAAAACGTCTCCAGGGTAAGCCTCACGTCCCGGTGGTCTCCTCAACAAAAGAGACACCTCACGGTAAGCCACCGCTTGTTTAGACAAATCATCATAAACGATTAGCGCAGGACGACCTGAATCACGGAAATATTCTCCGATAGCTGCACCCGCAAGTGGCGCATAAACCTGCATCGGCGCAGGGTCAGAAGCGTTAGCGGCAACGATTACAGTGTAAGCCATTGCGCCTTTTTCTTCTAAAGTTTTCGCGATTCCAGCTACAGTCGAAGCTTTCTGCCCGATGGCAACATATATACAGAATACAGGCTGACCTGCATCGTAAAATTCTTTTTGATTCAAGATGGTATCCAAACAAACGGTAGATTTACCAGTCTGACGGTCACCAATTACAAGCTCACGTTGGCCACGACCAACAGGAATCATCGCGTCAACGGCTTTTACACCTGTTTGCAATGGCTCAGTAACCGGTTGACGGAAGATAACTCCCGGTGCTTTTCTTTCGAGTGGCATTTCGTACAAAGTGCCGCCGATTGGTCCTTTTCCATCGATTGGGAAACCAAGCGTGTTTACTACACGGCCTACCATTTCTTCACCAACTTTCAGAGACGCGATACGTTGTGTTCTTTTTGCAGTTGAGCCTTCTTTGATTCCCGTTGATCGTGCCGTAAAAGTACCACACCCACGTTGTCTTCTTCAAGGTTCAAAACGATAGCTTCGAGTCCGTTTTCGAACTCGACAAGCTCACCATACTGAACATTTGAAAGACCGTAGATACGGGCGATACCGTCACCGACGTTCAATACTGTTCCAACTTCTTCAAGCGTAGCACCAGATTCAGAACCTGATAATTGTTTCTTTAATATTGCTGAAATTTCAGCAGGTTTGATTTCCGCCATAATTATATAAATAACTAGTTACTTAATTCTCTTTTTAATACCTGTAAACTGTTGGCGATGGAAGCGTTGTACTGCTTGTCGCCCATTCTTAAGATAAATCCGCCGATGATGGCTGGATCTACAATATTTTCAATTACGATTTTCTTGTTTGAAAACGTAAGGATTTTGCTCATTACTTTAGCCTCAAGATCTTTGTCCATCGAAATTGCCGTAGTTACTTTTGCTACTTCGACGCCATTCATTTCGTCGAACAAACGGTTGTATTCTGAAGCGATTTCCGAAACCATTTCAAATCTTTTGTTTCCGGCCAGAAGCGCGAAAAGATTTTTGGTCAGCGGATTTACATCTGCAAAAATTTCAAGCAATGCACTTTCTTTGGCATCGGTTCCTAAAGTCGGATTTACGATAAAAGCGCTCAATTCCGCATTAGCGTTAATCGTTGAAGCGATGGTCGCCATGTCAGCATTCACATCGACAGCAACACCAGAATCGTGTGCCGTATCAAGGACTGCCTTTGCATAACGGATCGCTGCTCTTGTACCTGCCATATTAGTTTAGTTTAGCGTCACCTAACATTTTCTCAACCAGTTTGGTCTGGGCTTCTTTCGTTAGACAATTCGTCTTTCAATAATTTTTCAGCGATTTCAAGAGATAATGAAGAAACCTGCGCTTTCAATTCTGACATGGCAGCGTTTTTTTCGCTTTCGATAGCAGCTTTTGCCTGCTCAATCATTTTAGCGGTAACTGCAGCAGTTTCAGTTTTTGCATCAGCCAGCATTTTTTCTTTGATTTGGTGGCCTTCTTTCAAAATGGTGTCGCGTTCCATTCTGGCTTCCTGCAGGATACGTTGGTTATCAGCCTGAAGGTTTTGCATCTCGCTTCTTGCCTGTTCGGCAGATTGTAAAGCGTTGCGAATGCCTTCTTCTCTTTCATTAACAGCATTTAAGATTGGTTTCCATGCGAATGCTCTCAAAAGGAAAATCAATCCGATGAAAATAAGCATCTGCCAAAAAAACAATCCTAACGAAAAATCTTCTACTAACTTTTCCATATTATATTGTGGGTTATATCTTTAATGTATAATGTAAAATTTTAAACAAAAGCTGCAACCAACCGTTACAGCTTTTTGTCTTTTTTAGTTTTCAGCTACTGCGAACAATGCCGCGAAACCGATACCTTCAATAAGCGCCGCTGCAATAAGCATAGCTGTTTGAATTTTTCCTGTTGCTTCTGGCTGACGAGCGATAGCGTCCATAGCCTGTCCACCGATTTTACCGATACCGATACCGGCTCCGATAACTACTAATCCAGCTCCAACGATTCTAGGAATTTCCATAATATATGTATTAAAAATTAAACATTCAAATTAGTCTAAAGTCTAAAGTCCAAAGCCTAAAGTCGTTTCTTTCGACTTTCGACTTGTTACTTTCGACTCTTAATGATGCGCTTCTTCGTGGTGGTGCTCCTCAACGGCAGAACCAAAATACAAAGCAGAAAGCATCGTGAAAATATATGCCTGTAATAAGGCCACTAAAATTTCGATAGTTGAAATCGCGAAAGAAAGCAGGAACGACAATGTTCCGCCAACCCAGCTTTTGAAAATAAAAATCAGGGCGATCAAACTCATCAATACGATGTGGCCCGCGATGATGTTCGCGTACAAACGAATCATCAATGAGAACGGCTTGATCAGAACACCTAATAACTCGATTGGCGCCAAAATGATTTTCATCGGAAGCGGCACGCCCGGCATCCAGAAAATGTGGCCCCAGTAATTTCTATTGGCTGTAAAATTAGT
This sequence comes from Flavobacterium sp. 3HN19-14, assembly GCF_051373205.1. NCBI lineage: Bacteria > Pseudomonadati > Bacteroidota > Flavobacteriia > Flavobacteriales > Flavobacteriaceae > Flavobacterium > Flavobacterium sp. 3HN19-14. The sequence continues at coordinate 704,838 of NZ_JBPPZT010000001.1, read as the reverse complement.
GATTAAGAAAGTAACGATTGCCAATCCGAAAGTGATGGCGATGTTTCCTGTAACGTTGATTCCCAGTGGCGTCAATCCGAAAATGTTCAGGAACCAAACGAAGAAAAAGATCGTAAGCAAATAGCTCATGTATCTTTTATAATGTTTCTCACCGATGTTCGGAATTGCGATTTCGTCTCTTACATATAAAACAATCGGTTCGAAAATCCTTCCGAAACCTTTAGAAATGCCGCCATTCTTAGCGAAAGATTTTCCAAGTCCGGCGAATATCCAGAACATCAAAAGCGCAACGACCAACATCGTTAATACGTTTTTGGTGATAGAAAAGTCTAATACTTTTTCGTTTGTCGGATGATGCGCGTCGCCCACTAAAGTGCCGGTTGCATCCGTTTTATATATTTTTTCGTCGTGACCTAAAACGTAGTAGTTTCCGTCAGATTCAGCTGCTTTTCCGCCTTCAAATTTCGAAGAAGAAAAAATGTGAACGCCATTGTCCCAAAGGATAATCGGCAATGGGAAACCAAATGATTTTCCGGTTGCTTCATTTTCAAAAAGAACAAAACTGTGCGCGTCGAGAACGTGGTGGTTTTTGTAAGCGTCAATCCTTGATTTTAAATCAGTTGGCTCGTGGCCTTCGTGTGAAGTTTCTGTAGTCGCAACTTCGTGTTTCACATTTTCGCTGTGTTGCGGAACGGTATCCGACGGCGTATTGGCAAAACCAAAAAATGGAAGCGCTGCTGCGAGAATTGTGATAATGAATTTGTGTGATTTATTCGAAAACATCATAACTGATAATTATCTTAATTGTACATTCTGAAATTTGGTGCAAAGGTACATTTTTTATTCATACACAAAAGCATATGAAAAATATTTTTTTGATGAAACTGCCGAATTACCCGCGATTTATTGATTTTTGTTCAATAAACGGATTGTCAGGATTGTTTCCATTGCTAAAAACAACAAAAAGATAATGATGAAGTTTGATTTTTCTGTGGGAACAATTGCCTCAGCATTTATCGGACTGTAAAAAAATGCGAAGCAGCCTAAAATCTGCAGCATCGTGGTCAGCATAAAAACCTGTCCGACGTTATTGATGCTGTGTTTTCTCAGAATTACGGAAACCGACGTGACCATCACCGCGCCAATTCCGAAAAAACCATAAAGTTCGAGTAATGAAAAATGATAGGTATCTTCCGTTTCTGGCAACAAAAATCCGAAAATCAGTTTGTGGATTCCATATAAAATTATACTGATTGCAACTGCCTGAAAAACCGGCCAAAACGCTCTCCAGTTCATTATTGGTCAGATTTGTTGATGTCTTTCAACTGCCTGTTAATATTATAAAATGCGAGCGCTATCCCAACAAGCGTCAGGATTTTTACATATAAATTATGTTGATTAGGGTAATTGGTGTCGAGCCATTTCCCGCCATAAGCAAATACGAACACAATCACGCCCATTTGTATGGGAATGTTGATCAGCGCCAGCCATTTGTTATTGGTTCTTTTCTTCTGGTTTTGGCTGATCTTGCGGAAGTGATTTGGTGTAAGGTTTCATGACGCAAGACGCGCTGAACTCGGCGCCCGGCTCTACTGATAATTTTCCGCAGATGACTTCGCCGTGGATGATTGCTTTCGCTTTGATGTTGAGGATTTCAGTTACCTGTATTTTTCCGTTGAATTTACCTTCTATATCAGCATTTTTGCAGATGATATCGCCAAAGACACTTCCGGCGGTGCATCATTACGATTTTTCCTTTGCAGGTGAAATTTCCCGTGAGCTCACCGTCCATACGAAAATCGGCATGCGAAATGATATCGCCTTTGATTGTCGTTCCTTCTACAATCCTGTTGGTTTTTCCCAGCAGGTCGGTATATGATTTCGGACTTTTCTCAAACATCTTACGGTCGTTTTTTAGGCGTTGGCGGTGTGTTGAATTTTGTTGGGTTGGTGTTACCATCAGGCGACGGATCGTCTGAATTTTCCGGATGCAAGTCGTTGCTTTTTAATGTCGGCGACTTCGGATTGTTCGGCTGGCCTTGATTTCCCTTGGTATCTTTCGGTGGCGATTTCGGGTTATTATTTTTCGGCTGCTGTTTCTTTGGTTCCGGAGTTACAGGCGTTGGCGGCGCAACCGGGTCAGGCTGCGGCTCGCTGTAAGGTGTCACGATATATTCTGCCAGATTCTTCTTGATTTGTACGATTCTGTAATTTTCATTAGAAATCACTACCGCTTCTTCGGCAATTTTGTAATCCTTATAGTCTTTGAGGATTGAAACAATGTCTTTGGCTTTTTCTGCTGAAGGAATGCCGTGAATGACGACGAAATTTTCAGTCATCGTATAAATATCAATTGAGAATTTCAATTTTTCAACAGTTCTTTCAGCAGTAAATTTTTTGACTTTTTCAATCAGTTGCTTCGTTGCCGGCGTTTCAACGGCGTCGACTTTGTAAATGATTTTCCAGCTTTCCGGAATGTCGCGATAGAACGTCAGCTTTTCTAAAAACGGAACGTCTTTTTTCAAAGTTTCTTCTGCCTGCTTGCCTTCACTTACATTTGGATAATTAAGTGCCACGAAATTCAATTCGGATTTATAATCGGCAATTCCTTTTACTTTTCCGGCTGTGTTGGCTTTCAGCAATTCGAGTTTTGGCATGATATCTTCTCCCGTAAACTGGTCGGTTGCAGTATCCAATTCAGCGAGCAGATTGCGGTAATCGCCGGCTTCATATTCCTTGAAAAGCTTGTCATAAGCAGCTTCCGGAGTCATTTGCGCCAAATCTTTCGTGTTCCGGATTTTGCAGCAATTGTGCATAACGCGATTGCGGATATTGCGCTATGATCTTGTTTTTCATCGCAATCGCCTTGTCTTTATCGATGATTTGATAAATCAAATACAAATTATACATCGACGGCAAAATGAGCCTTTCTTCAGGATTGTTGTTGAGCAACTGCTCGAGTTTGCTTGCGGAAAGCTTGTATTCCTTGAATTTCTCTTTGTAAATCACACCCAATTGATAATATGCAAAATTGCGGTCTTTGGCGAGACTGTCTAAAACTTTTTGCGATGTCGGCAATTGTTTGATATAAAATTCCGGTGTGTATTTTTCTTCTACGATTGCTTTATCAGCCTTAGCTTTTGCATCTTTAGCCTGGATTGAATCTGAATTTTCAGCGATTGGCCGTTCTGTAGCTACTTCATCGGTGTTTTTCAATGAAGAAAGCCTCCAGTTGTTTTTAAGCGTACGGGTTCCCCATCTTTTTCTGAATTCAACTTTTCCATAAGCTACGGTCGATGGATTGTAAAAATAAAAAGTTTCATTCTTACCGGTTGCAGACGTGGTTTTTCCCGATAAATCCGAGTTCGGTATAGGTTTTTTTGGAATCAGTTGCTTTTTCGGGTCAGTATCCATCAATCTGTCTTTTCCGTCGGCAGATTTTACGTTAGCCATATCATCATCGCTGTCGTTATTGCGGTTTTCCCTTTCGGCTTTTTCCTGTGCGGCTTTTTCGAGTTTTGCCTTTTCAGCATCTGCTTTTTTCAGCTTGACGATATAATCTTCATAAAAACTTTTTTTGTCACCGTCTGATAAAGCCACAATGTTAAGAATACTGTCATTTTGCTGCGCAATGGCTTCGTATTTAATGACATCTTCAAGATTGTCGCGTTTCTTTTTAATGGCTTTGTATTCGCGGATTTTAGTGTTCATGTGAATAAGCGTACTGTCATAATACTGCCCGGCCATCTGGTATTTGGCATTGTCGAAGTAAATCTTCGCCAGATTCCTGTAATTGGAAGCAATCAGATAAGCATCATCGGTCTTTTTCTTGAGCGAGCGGTTGTAGAATTTTATCGCCTGTTTTGAATTGTGCTGCTTGTCATAAAACAATCCCATCTGATGGTTGATAACATCAAGAAACGGACGGTTTTCACGGTCTAGTTAAGCAATTCACGGTATTTCGTCAAAAACGCAATCGTATCGCCTTTGGCAAAATCAAACTGACGTGCCTGAGCGGCATGCGCCTGGATGATGTATTCACGCGGCGAATCCCTTTTCATATCAATTACCGACTGGAATGCGGCAAACGCTTTTTCGTCTTCGCCTTCACCTTCATAGATTTGTCCGGCGATAAAATGATACCTTGCTTTTTCTTCGTCTGATTTTGTAAATTCTATCGCTTTGTTGAGTCGGACAAGCGCACTGTCACGTTGCTCCAAATGCAGGAATGCCTGCGCCAGCGTTGCATTCGCATCAGCAAAAATCTGGTCTTTGAATTTGATTTCCTTTAATAATTGCTGAAGGTTTTTAACCGCAATCGCGTCATTGTCAAGGCGCATATTCGTTCTTTCGCGCCAGATTTTGGCTTCGTAAATCTTGTCGCTTTCGGGATATTTATACAAGATATAATTGAAAGCCTCGAGCGCCGGAATAAAACGATGGTCGTAATAACGCGATTTTCCGAGCAGCAAATGCGCTTCGTCCATCTGCGGGTTTTTTTCCTTGCCGTCAATGTTCATCGAGCGTTTCTGGATGGCTTTTACGGCTTTTTCCTGGCCCTGCCGAAATTGGCATTTTTAGACTGTCCCGGTAAAATATCTTCGGCAGATACCTGCATCCTTTCAATCGGAAGGATTTCCCAATAATCGTCATTGTATTTCTGCTTCAACTCCACCATTCCTTTGTCCAGCGCGATATTGCCGTTGTAAAGGACGTTATATTTGGTGTTGAGCGCCTGCCATTTCCTATTGACAAACTTGTCTCTTTTGGTGGAACAGGCAATCAGGAAAATGAATATTATAAGCGGGAAAAAGTATCTGAGTTTGTTGGTTTTCAATGTAAAAACGTTTTTAGACATAACTTACAAAAGCTATTTTTAGTATAACAACTGGTAAAAATACGTTTCTTTTTGATATGGCAAAAGATTCTAATGTTGTTTTTGGCTTAATAAGAAGGCCGCAGATTCGCAGATTTTACATTTTTGATAAAATCTGTGAATTTGCGGCCTTTGGTTTGTAAGATTTGCCTTGAATTATACGGCGAAGAATGCTTCAAGTTCTTTCAACGTTTCTGCCGATGTGCGGATGTCTTTCACGATTTCACCTTTGTGCAGCGCGACAATACGGTCAGAAACCTCAACGGTGTGCAGCAAATCGTGGCTCGAAACCAACACGGTAACATTCGGGTCGTCGGCCAGATCTTTGATGATTTTTTTGAGGCGGAATTGCGTCGTTGGGTCAAGGTTGGCGAATGGTTCGTCTAAAATCACGACTTCCGGATTTCCGATCAAAGTGGCGATAATGCCGACTTTCTTCTGGTTTCCTTTTGAGAAATCACGGATGTATTTCTTGCTTTTGAGGATTTCTCCGTTAAAGAATTCTTCGTGTTTCAACAGCAATGCATCCACATCGGCTTTGTTCTGACCGCGCAAATCGCCGATGAAGTAGAAATATTCTTCCGGCGTAAGATAGCCGATCAGGAAACTTTCGTCAAGGAATGATGCGGTAAAAGGTTTCCATTTTTCGCTTGTATGCACTTCAACACCGTTGTTGATGATGTGTCCGCTTGACGGCGAAATCAAATCGAGTAAAAGACTGAAAAAAGTAGTTTTCCCTGCGCCGTTGTTGCCGACGAGTCCGAAGCTTTCGCCTTTTTGGATTTCAAGATGTGGCAAATTGAGTACGGTTGTGCCGTTATATGACTTTGAAAGATTAGTAACTTGTATCATTTTGTATATTTTTAATTGATGAATTATCCTTTTTGTTTGTACGCGTCGATGGTGGAGTATTTTTCTGATTTGTAAACCGATTCAATCAGTTTGAACATCGAATTCCTGAAAATAAAGCCAAGTACACCTGCCGCAGCTACGAATATCAATCCGGTTGTCGGGTTAAAAATCACGCTTCCGATGCCGTAAAGCGCCATTGGCAAAAGTAATTTCGGCAGCGAAAGCAGCATCGTTTTTACGTTAAAAGCTTTTTTATCACCGAATGCGCCTTTGCTCGAATTCAAATCGACCGGCGTTTTGGTATAAGCGCCGCCAAGCAGCACCAAATGCGAGTTTACACCAATATTATAAACCGCGCCGACCAAAACCGTAAGGTAAACCTGCCAGCCAAAATACAAATAAAACGACGCCAATATGCTTGAAACAGTCGTGGCAATGACGACAAGCCACCATTTTGAACTGAGGTAACCGCGGTACGGGATATTCTGCGTCATCATTAATTGATAATAGGAACTGTCCCAACTCGGCACGAATTGCCCGAAAGTGAACAGAAATCCGCCAGTTACAAAGATTCCGGCAAACATGTGCATGAACGGGTTGTCGTAGGCTTCGATGTTTTGTGTGAAAAACAGCAAGCCGTAAAACAAGAACAAAACGCTCATAAGTACGGTGGTTTTTGAACGTTTGTTCCTTTTGATAAGTTTGATGTCGTTTTTAAGGAAAGTTCCCAAAGTCCCGAATTGGTTCAGCCAGCTGAAATCTTCGGTTTTCGCGATATCGTGTTTTGAAGCCAATCCGGCGTCGAGATAAAGGTTCTTTTTGAAATAATTAAATGTCACGGTATACAATCCGGCCAAAGCCAAAACCGGAACCAGCACCATCCATTTCGTGTCAAATAATCCCTGGTAAAAAACTGCAGTATAAACCGTCGCATCGAAAATACCATAATATTGTAATACGGCGAAAACTGCCACGAGCCCAAGGAATAAAAAGAACAGATTGTCTTTATTATTGAGTAAAATCCCAAGGAAATTATTGATGTACACCAAACAAAAAATCGACAAATGCCAAATCAAAACACTCGCCGGATCAAATCCTTTTATAAAAAGAACAACTGTAAATGGCATAAAGAAGAATAAATGCACGAGGTTAAAAAACGACAAATACGTTTTTCCCAATGAAAAATTCACAATCGTCGGTTTTTTGATAGGCAGCGTCAGCAAAGGCCTGATGTTCATCACCGGGATTTTCTGCAGCAACAATCTGATGACCAAATCGAGTATGAAATAATAAATCAGGTATTTCCCGACCGTTGGAACCGGTTTGAGCCCACTCTCTTCTAAAATAAAATAAACGGAAGTGCCGAGCGCCAGAAACGCCACCGAGAAATAAATCGCCAGAAAAATCATCAGGATTTTAATGGCCAGATTGGCACCGAAGGAAGCCGACCTGGTGAAGGCCTTCCACTCGAGCATGAGGAATTTTTTAAACATGATGTTTTGGTTTGGTTTTGTGGATTAGTCTGCTAATGTAAGAAAAAGTTACTCTCGCATCAATGCCATTTCCGGATAGGTCTGCGCCAGGTATTCTTTGGCTTTTGACGGAATTTTTACTACAATCACATAGATGGAAATCGCGTAAATCACTAAAAATGCACTGGATCCATAAAGCAATGTGTTGTTGTTCGCAATTGTTTCGGCATTTTGCGAAAAGGCACTGAGCAATTGTACCGGCAGCACAAGAAACGACATGGCACTGCCATACCGCAAGATGATTTCTTCGAAAAGCCATTTCTTTTCTTTTGGATCTTTTTGCGCCGCCTTAAACTTTCTATAATTGTTTTGGCCAGAAGGAATAAGGTAAGCAGTCCAAAAATGACAACATAGATTTCTGACGCATATTCAATGGATTGCAATCCCAAACTGATCAGATAAAACGAAATCACGGCGAAAACGACTTTCGGAAATTCGAAAAAATCCCGGCAATTTTCCCAGACAATCTTGTTGTATTTCCGTGTAAGTGCCCCCTGCCGCTTTTCGACAACATTCATAAAGCCGAAAACACCAAATTTCTTGAATTCTGCATTCAGGATTTCATCAAAAGAAAGTGCCGGATTTTCTGCCCATTTCGCTTCAATCGCATTGGCAAGATGGTCAACGAGTTCAGTTTGCAAATCGTAATATTCTACGAAATGTTGTCTGGTAAAAGCGTATAATTGCTCGATTTGTGCTGCGGAAATTTTCATTTAAGCGTAAATATTTTTGTTGTTTTTTGCGAAAACCGTCACTTCATAAATGACATAAAGTATGTAGGCCGAAAAGAAATAAACGTATGTTCCGGCAATATAAAAATTCGGGTTGTCCAACTCCGGATTGATGATAAATACTATGAAATAAGAAAGCGCGGTAAGTATGATGCCGCTTTTTTCAAGGTAATAAAACCGCCTTTTGGCGATACCGTAAAAGTAAATGGCCTGCAAAAATGCCAAAATCAGAATCGAGCCGCCGAATAAAAACGGATGCTTTTGTAAAAAATTGACGCAGTAATTTTTCGAAATAAAACACATCCCAAATCCGAAAAAAACATCGAAAACCAGCATTTTCGGAGTGATCAGGAATTTTCCGAAATGTTTCAAAACGGATAAGTCGAGGTTCATGCTTCCTTTATTTGCCTTAAGGATTTCCTTTTTATTGACTGCCATATACTCTTTGAACGCGTCATAAAAATCAAGGTTTTCGGTTTCCATTTTCACCTCAACGGCAGTGGCAATATGATCGGTCATCTCAGCGCGGATATCGGCGTAAAAAACTTCTGATTTCAGTAAATAATTACCGATGAATTGGATATCTTCTTTGGTCAGGTTCATGGCTAAAATTCCAGATTGGGTTTGATGATGGTTTGCATGTTGCGGATGAAATCTTCCAGTTCAGCTAAGCGATTTACGGTTTCTGTCGTGCCTTTTTCAGTAAGCTTATAATATTTCCGGATGCGGTTATCGACTTTTTCCATTTCAACATCTAACAATCCGTCGGCTTCGAGCTTGTGCAACGCCGGATACAACGCGCCTTCGGTGATATTGAGTTCGCCTTGTGTGATGGCTTTTACTTTCTGCGTTATCTCATAACCGTACATCTTGCCGTTTTCCTCTAGCAATTTCATGATGATGGTGTTGAGGCTGCCTTTGTAGAGCTGTGAGTTTTTCATACAACAAATATACATAAGAAATTTATACATAAAACATTTAGGTATATAAATTTCACCAATCGTTTTACCAAACCTCCGGCGTTTAGTATCTTTGTAAAAAATATCAAGATGTCCTTTTATAAACTTAACATTAAAGAAGTAAAGCGCGAAACCGACAACGCGATTTCGGTACTTTTTAATGTGCCCGAAGAACTGAAGCCGTTCTACAAATTCACGGCCGGGCAATACCTTAACCTGAAACTTACGCTTGACGGAGAAGAAATCCGCCGCGCTTATTCGATCTGTTCATCGCCTGAAAGCGGTGATTTGCGTATTGCGATAAAATCAGTGCACAACGGAGCTTTCTCTAAATTCGCCAATTTAAATCTTAAAGCAGGCGATTTGATTGAAGTCGGAAAACCCGAAGGGAAATTCATCTTCGAACCACAGGTTGAAAGACAAAAAAATTACGCCGCATTTGCCGCAGGAAGCGGAATCACGCCGGTTATGGCGATTATAAAAACGGTTTTGGCAAGCGAGCCTTTGAGTACTTTCGTATTGGTTTATGGCAATAAAACGCCCGAACAAACAATTTTTTTCCAGGAATTACACGATCTGCAATCGCAATATGTCGGACGATTTTTCATTCACCACGTTTACAGCCAGGCCAAAGTCGAGCATGAATTATTTGGCAGAATTGAAAAATCTACGGTCAATTTCATCCTCAACAACAAATACAAAAACATCACTTTTGATAAATTTTATCTGTGCGGCCCTGAAGAAATGATCAATCTCGTTTCTAATGTTTTAAAGGAGCACAACATTGCCGAAAAGGACATCAAATTTGAATTGTTCTCGTCATCGCTTTCAGAAAAAATCATCAACGACAACCTTGACGGACACACGAAAATCACCGTTTTGGTCGATGATGAAGAAACGACTTTCGAAATGTCGAAGAAACAAACCGTTCTCGATGCCGCTTTGAAACAAGGCCTCGATGCACCTTATTCTTGCCAGGGCGGAATTTGCAGCAGTTGTCTTGCAAGGATTACAAAGGGAACTGCGGAAATGAAGAAAAATTCCATTTTAACCGACGGCGAAATTGCCGAAGGTTTGATTTTAACCTGCCAGGCACATCCTACTTCTGCTGAGCTTTATGTGGATTATGACGACGTATAACGCAGGCGTAAATTCCAATTTATAAATAACAAATCCCAATTGCTGAATGTGATTGGGATTTTTTTAAGCGCAAAGGCGCCAAGTTTTACGCCAAGTTCGCAAAGCTATTCTTAAAAAAACTTTGCGGAAATCTTTATGTTCTTTGCGGTAAATTTTCGAAGTAACACTTAATGAACCTTCATTTCTTAATGGTTCTAAGCTTTTAATTTTTCGACAATGGTTCTTGGCAAAATCGTCCGCATCGCCTCCTCATAACCTTCAACCTTTTTATTGCCGTAAACGGAAGTCGGAAGTTTCGGGAATTTTTCGCGATCAGCAACCAACGCATTTTCCAAAGGCTGGTCGAACGGCGAAAATCCCGCAAACGGATGTGTCGCGCCCCAAAGCGTGATGACTTTTACACCAAGCATGGCTGCGATGTGCGCGTTCCCGGAATCGATTGAGAGCATGACATCGAGGTTGCTGATGAGATTTAATTCTTCGGTAAATTTGATTTTTCCGGCGATATTGATGATATTTTCTTTGTTTTTTGAAAGTGAATCCAAAACTTCGATTTCTTTATTTCCGCCGCCGAAAAGGAAGATTTTGCAATCGGTTTTTGACAAATCGGCGATGACTTTTTGCATCAGGTCCAGCGGATAAACTTTCGAATCATATTGAGCGAAAGGCGCAATACCAATCCATTTTTGGTTTTTTTCGCCGGTGATTTTGAGTATTTCTTCAGTTAGAATTCCTTTTTCAGGAAACGAAGGATTTTCTAAATTAATTGGAAATCCAAGATTCTGAAACGTTTCCGCATGTCTTTCAAACATGGTTTTCAAAGGTTTGAAAACTTTATTTTCGGCGGAAGTCAGCGCTTTTTTTTCAATTCTGCCTTTATCTGTAAAAGCAGTTTTTTTACCACTTAAAGCAAAAAGTGTCCTGATGATTTTCGAGCGCAAAACATTGTGTAAATCCGCGAAAGCGTCAATATTCAATTTTTTCAAATCTGAAAACAAACGCAAAAGACCGAAAAATCCTTTGTGCCTTTCCTTCGCATCAAAAGCAAAAAAATCAAGATTCGGAATTCCGTCAAAAAACGGCTTGAAAAACGGGCGCGAAATCACTGTGATTTTTACCTTGGGATATTGCTTCGAAAACGCCCTTAAAACCGGAACCGTCATGGCGACATCTCCCATTGCGGAGATTCTCATGACGGCTATATGTTGGATTTTTTTTGTCAAGGTTCAGGGTTCAGGGTTCAGGGTTCAGGGTTGATCCAGATTTCCTGCACCTTGTACCCAACACCCTGCACCTTATTTCTTATTCTGATACAAAACCGGATTCAGATCATCGTCGTTGTACATTTTCATCTGCTTGTAAACTTTCATGAATTTGTCGCCGTTCTGGATATCTTCGAGTAAATCTTCGATGGCTGTTGACAAATCTGTTCTTTGTTCGAGCAGGATTTCAAGTTTGGCGCGGCATTTATCGCGGTGTTCCTGCGTGGCTTCTTCGCGGGTCGCTTCTTCCTGCATGTGGTAGATTTTCAAGGCAAGGATTGACAAACGGTCGAACGCCCAGGCCGGACTTTCAGAATTGATTTTTGCATTTTCTTTCGGCTGAACATCTTTGAATTTGAGCAGAAAATAACTATCAATATATTCAACCATGTCAGTTCTTTCCTGGTTCGAAGCATCAATCCTTCTTTTCAAAACAAGTGCAGCTGCCGGATCGATATTCGGGTCTCGGATGATGTCTTCAAAATGCCACTGAACGGTGTCAATCCAGTTTTTGAGGTATAACAAATGTTCGAATTTATCTTTGTCGAACGGATTAACAATCTGCTGATCGACGTTATCCGTCAAATGATAATCGTGGATGCTCTGCTCGAAAACATTATAGGCCAGTTTTGAAAACATATCTTAATTTTAAAACACAAAGATACTTTTTATACTTTTACGATTGAAGTTTAAAATTCAAGTTTTCGATTTCATTCGCTAATCACCTCATTCGCTAATTATCATGCAAATCCATTATCTATCCGAAGCCAACAGCGTCCTGAACCATTTTCTAGGCCAAATCCGAAACGTAAATGTACAAGGTGATAGTATGCGGTTCCGGCGAAATATTGAGCGCATCGGCGAAATCATGGCGTATGAACTCAGTAAAAATCTACATTACAAAAACGTCGAAATCCAGACGCCGCTTGGCATCAAAAAGACGACAGAAATTGAAGATCAATTGGTTTTGTGCTCGATTTTACGTGCTGGTTTGCCACTCCATTTGGGTTTCCTGAATTATTTCGACAATGCTGAAAACGGATTTGTTTCGGCTTACCGTCATCATTACAATAACGACGATTTATTCGATATTAAAGTTGAATACCAGGCCGTTCCGAATATCGAAAACAAAAATCTTTTATTAATCGACCCGATGTTGGCAACCGGACAATCGATGGTTGCGGTTTTCAACACGCTTCTCGCGAAAGGCAAACCGAAAGAAATACACATGGCGGTTGTCATCGCTGCGCCGAAGGCATCGCTTATCTTGAGAAACATTTGCCGGATTATTGCCATTTATGGGTGGCGACGTTAGATGAAAAACTTAATGACAAGAATTATATCGTTCCTGGATTGGGCGATGCGGGCGATTTGGCTTATGGGAATAAATTGTGATTTTTATCGTAAAGAGCGCTAAGTTTTCGCTAAGTTCGCAAAGCTTTTGATGCATTTTTCTTTGTGTCTTCGCGACTTCGTGTCTTTGTGGTTAAAGTTGCGCGAAAAAAGACATAAACCCCGCCAAAACCACAATTGCAACAACACTTTCCTTAATCCACTTTCCGTCGGCGTTTTCCACATAACTTGTAGCCATGACTGCCAAAGGCATAAAAGTATAAGCGAGCAGATTATTGCTTTTATGTGGTGAAATCGCAAAAATAATCACGCCAATCAAAAACGAAAAAAGGATTTTCTTGTAAGAAGCGTGTAAAATCAGCGGCTTATTCGAAAGCGAAAAAACCAAAGCGAAAAAGAACAATGCAGATAAAGCCGCATAAATTGAAATCGCCAGGTTTTCAAAGTTGTTTTTAAAATAATCGAATTTTAAGTCAATTTGGGCATTTTCAACCACATTTGTAATTAATGTCTTATCGAAAGCCAAAGCCGAAAATACAAAAATAGAAGCCACGGCAAAAAGCGCAATGAACGGTAAAATCCAGTTGCGGTAATCGCGAGAGACGTGAAAGATGATTGATATGAAAATCAACACCAGATACAAAACGCACCAAAACTGAAACAATGCCGCAATAAAAATCCACAGCGAAGCATCAAAAATCTTCTCTTTCGGCGTCAAAAGCGATTGCAGCGAAATCAACCTTCGAAGCGCCAGCAGAATGAAAAAATTAGCGATAATCACATTAATATCGTTCAAAATTGCCGGAAACATAATCAGGAAAAGAAAGAAAAATAAAAACGGGAAAGTACTGTCTTTACTAAGTCCGTTGCGTTTCGTGACAAAATTCGTAACGAAAAGCGAAGCCGTCAGCACGAGCAATAATCCCATTTTTTTGGCGAAATCATAACCAAAATTCATCCACTCGGTTTCCTTCATCTGGTAGATAAAAAAACAAAGTACGAGCAACAGCGTCACCAAAATATAATTAAATGGTCTTGATTTGCTAAAAATGCTTGTAATCATCGGGATATTTTATACTTTTGTGATGTAAATATAATACTTGTTAAAAAGATGAAAGCATTTTTTGAAGGAATACAGTCGCTGTTTGTTGATTTTTTATTCAAGCCATGGGATTTTTTAAGGCATCTTGAGCTGAAAAGCTGGTTTGGCGCCAATACATTGAACTGGATTTTTATGCTGATTTGCGCTTGCGCGATTTACTACTGGTGCAAACAACTCGTTGAACACAAAAACAACAACGAGGAAAACCAGGACACTACAGCACATTCATTCCTTAAATAAATAGAAACCGGCTTACAAATCGAAGCCGATATCTTTCCTGAAATACATCTTATCGAAATTTAGCTTTGCTATGTTTTGGTAAGATTTTTTTATGGCTTCTTCGAAATCGTCTCCGTAAGATGTCACCGCAATGACGCGGCCGCCGTTGGTGACAATGTTACCGTTTTCGGTTTTTGTACCTGCGTGAAAGACAATCGAATCCGAAACATTTTCAATGCCCGAAATCACTTTTCCTTTTTCATAATCTTCCGGATAACCGCCCGAAACGACCATGATTGTCGTAGCGCTTCTGTCGTCGATTTCTAGTGAAATGGAATCGAGTTTTCTTCTGCGACAGCCTGGAATAACTCGACCAAATCAGATTTGATACGCGGAATGACGACTTCCGTTTCCGGATCGCCCATCCTTACATTGTATTCGATTACGATTGGCTCGCCTTTTACATTGATTAATCCGATAAAGACAAATCCTTTGTACGGAATTCCGTCTTTCTGCAAACCCGAAATCGTAGGTTTTACGATGCGCGTTTCGATTTTTTCAAGCAAAACTGCATCTGCAAACGGAACTGGCGATACTGCGCCCATTCCGCCTGTATTTAAGCCGGTGTCGCCTTCGCCGATTCTTTTATAATCTTTCGCCGTTGGCAGGATTTTGTAGTTTTTGCCGTCTGTTAAGACGAAGCAACTCAGTTCAATTCCGTCTAAAAATTCTTCAATGACAACTTTTGAACTCGCCGCACCAAATTTTTCATTGACGAGCATGTTGCGCAATTCCGCTTTCGCTTCTTCTAAGTCATGAAGGATTAAAACGCCTTTCCCAGCCGCAAGCCCGTCGGCTTTTAGAACGTAAGGAGGTTGTAATGTTGCAAGGAAATCACAGCCTTTTTCAACGGTTTCGGCCGTAAAACTGTCATAAGCTGCAGTCGGAATATTGTGCTTTACAAGAAATTGTTTCGCGAATTCTTTACTGCCTTCGAGCTGCGCACCTATTTTTGAAGGGCCAATTACAGGAATATGCTTTAATTCGGCATCATTCTGAAAGAAATCAAAAATCCCTTTTACAAGCGGGTCTTCCGAACTGACGACAACCATTTCGACTTTCGAATTTAATGCGAAGGCTTTCACGGCTTCGAAATCAAGCGGATTAAGGTTTACATTTTCGGCGATGCTTCCGGTTCCGGCATTTCCCGGCGCCACAAAAAGTTTAGAGCAGTGCGAACTTTGAAGCATTTTCCATGCCAAAGCATGTTCTCTTCCGCCGAACCCAGTAGTAAAATTGTCATGTTGTTGTTTTAGTTGTGTGTGCAAAAATAATTGCTTTTGGCGGCAAAAAACAATTAATTTCGATATTTCTGTTTTATTTACATTTTTAAAACCATTAAGAAATTAAGTTACATGAAGTCCTTAATGGCCTTAATTTCTTAATGGTTCAAAATCAACTTAGCGTTTCGTTATTTTGATATCAAGTTTCACTTAATGATTTGTATTTTTGGTAAAAATATTCACAAAGCGTGCTGCGTCTTTTTAACTTTACCTTAAAACTAAACGGTTTTCCAATCGCGAAAGCCCAAAATCATTTATCTGAAAATCCTGGCGATTCCTGAAAATGAATATGCTGATTTCATCGAAAAAAGCAAAAGCGAAATCGTAAATTTCCATCTGCAATACAACCAATTCTACCGAAGTTTCACCGGAAAAACCGCCATCGAAAACTGGAGTGATATTCCCGTCATGCGGAAAAAAGATATACAAATTCCTTTAACAAAAAGGCTTTCAGAAGGTTTTCCAATCAATAAAATTTACGTCAATAAAACTTCGGGTTCAAGCGGTGACCCGTTTGTTTTTGCAAAAGACAAATATGCACATGCGCTCACCTGGGCCTCAAACATTTATCGTTTTGGCTGGTACGGAATTGATTTCAATAAATCGCTTCAGGCTAGATTCTATGGCATTCCGCTTGATTTCTTCGGCAATAAAAAGGAGCGTTTTAAGGATTTCCTGACGCACCGTTACCGGTTTCCGATTTTTGACTTGTCGGATGAAGTGCTTGAAAGATTCCTGAAAGATTTCAAAACCAAAAAATTCGATTATATCAATGGTTATACGAGCTCCATCGTTTTATTCGCTAAATTCTTAAAGCGAAAAAACATCATTCTGAAAACCATTTGCCCAACCTTGAAAGTCTGTATGGTAACTTCTGAAATGCTTTTCGATGACGATAAAAAATTACTCGAAACGCAATTCGGCATTCCGGTTGTCAATGAATACGGCGCTTCCGAACTTGATTTGATCGCATTTCAAAATCCGCAAGACGAATGGCTAATCAATGCCGAAACTTTATATGTGGAGATTTTAGACGAAAATGACCGCGTTCTGCCTTACGGCGAAGAAGGCCGCGTTGTGATTACTTCGTTGTTTAACAAGGCGCATCCGTTTATCCGTTATGACATTGGCGATATTGGAATTCTGGATGAAAAAAGCACACCGAAAAAACCAATCCTCAAAAAATTAACCGGAAGAACCAATGATATCGCCATCCTGCCAAGCGGAAAAAAATCTCCCGGACTGACATTCTATTATGTGACCAAAAGCATTATCGAAAACGACGGCAATGTGAAAGAGTTCATCATCAGGCAGACAAAAATCGACAGTTTTATCATCGAATATGTAAGTGAAACGGCATTGTCAGCAGAACAAATCAAAAAAATTGAAGGGGCAATTGCGCAGTATCTTGAAGCCGGATTGCTTTTTGATTTTGTACGTAAAAATGTACTCGACAGAAGCCGACGCGGTAAATTGAAACAGTTTCAGTCGATGATTTGATTCAACACGAATTACACCAATTTTCACGAATTTTATATGCAGAATACATCGTAAGAATTTGTGTTAATTCGTGAAATCTGTGTTATTCTTCCTGATGTAGCACGGCTTTACAAACAATTGCGTTAAAAGAAATCCGCACATCGAAAATACCGCCGAAATAAAATTTTGTTTGTGGAAAATGCGATAAACGGCAAAGTTATGCCTGATCAACTCCCATTTTGAGGCGGAAACAGAATTGCCGCGAATCCGGTAAATGGCAAGGCTTTCCGGAACTGGTTGTGCCTGCTGCATTTTTTTCAGGATGGAAAGCCATAACATCCAGTCCTGTCTTTTCCTGACGGAACTGATTTCGATTTTTCCGAAAATCTCAGCGTCGTAAATCCCCGTAAGGTTGCCTACATAATTGCAATAAAACAGCTGGCGGTAAGTAAGATTAAGTGGTGCTTCGACGGTTTTATGCAATGAATTTCCGTCTTCATCCATACAATCATAAAAACTAAACGTAAACGGAACGCTTCGGTTTTGCATGAATTCGATTTGCTTTTTCGAGTTTTTCGGGTTTCCATAAATCATCCGCGTCGACAAAAGCGATATATTTTCCGGAAGCAGTGTTTAAAGCGGTATTTCTTGCAATTCCGGTACCTGAATTTTTTTCAAGGCGAATGAGTTTGATCCGATCATCACTCACGGCAAATTCAGTTACAATCGCAACAGTTGCATCCGAAGAACAATCGTCAACGATAATCATTTCCCAATCGCGGAAGGTCTGGTTTTGGACAGACATTATGGTTGCTGCAATAAACTTTTCTGAATTAAAAGCGGGTGTTATTACAGAAACCAGCGCTTTCATTAGTACGCTTTTTTATCGCCCATTATGGCGTTGTAAACCGTTAAGTAGATGATTTTCAAATCGAGCAGTAACGACCAGTTTTCGAGGTAAAAAATGTCATATTTGACGCGGTAGATGATGTCCTGCTCGTTCTCGACTTCGCCCCTGTAACCGTTGGTTTGCGCCAGGCCGGTGATTCCGGGTTTGATGAAGTGGCGCACCATGAATTTGTCGACCCTGCGGGCATACATTTCTGTGTGGCTGACCATGTGCGGTCGCGGACGACAACAGACATTTCGCCTAAAAGCACATTGAAAAACTGCGGCAATTCGTCGATACTGGTTTTTCTGATAATGCGGCCGAGTCTTGTAATTCGGGGGTCGTTTTTTGAAACCTGCTCAAGATCGGCAATTTCGTTAAGCGTCATTGAGCGGAATTTGTAGCAATTGAATTCGAGATAATTAAGCCCGTTTCGCTTTTGCCTGAAAAATACCGGTCCGGGTGATTCGAGTTTGATCCATATCGCCAGAATTGGTGTGAGCCATGACAGAAATCCAACGATGATAATCAATGAAAAAACGATGTCGAATGTGCGTTTGATAAACTGGTTGGTCGTTTCGTCGAGCGGGATTTTTCGGATTGAGATGATTGGAATATATCCATAGTAATCGTAATTCAGGTTGCGCGTGATGACTTCCTTATTGTCCGGAAGGAATTTTAAAATCTTCAGGTTGTTGTCTGTAAAATCTACAAAATCGTTGACATCGTCGTTATTGAGTGTTGTGAGCGAACAGTAAATTTCGTCGATTTTGTGCTCGAGAACAAAACGAAAACTGGCTTCCATTTCAGCTTTTTTATCTGATTTTAAATCGAATATTTTCTCGAGTTTATAACCATAATCAGGATTGGAGAAAAATTCAACCAGCTGGTCTACGTTTTTCCGTCGCCGACGATGACGACTTTACGGAAATTCCCGCCAAAAGTAGCGCGGAACTGCCTCAGCGAATAATAAACGAACAGCTTCTCGGCAGCGATTAAAATGACCGTCAGCGAAACAAATTTGACCATCATCGACGGCTCTGAAAATTTCAGGAAATAGCCGATGTACGCAAAATTGACAATCAGGTAAATGACATACTGCTTGAAGATTTTCTCTAAAATCTCGATTACCTTCGTATAGCGGTACACTTCATAAAAATCAACATTCCAGGCAATGACAATCCACGAAATGGATACAAAAAAATGATAGTAAATGCCGGTGAGCGAATCGAATAAAAACGTGCCCGCCAGCAGATTTATAATAATTAAATCCAGCGCATACGAGAACGGCCTTATGTAAACAGAATACCTGCCTGCGTGTTTGCCCACTTAAAAAATGTATTTTGAAAAGTCCTTGTGTTCTTCTTTTGATAATTCTTCTGCCGACAGCGACCTGAAATAATCATACGTGATTTTCATACCTTCTGCCCTTGAAACTTTCGCTTCCCAACCCAGAATTTCGCGTGCTTTTGTGGTGTCCGGCTGGCGCTGCAGCGGATCATTTACCGGAAGCGGATGATAAACAACTTTTTGGTTTGTTCCCGTGAGTTTTATGATTTCTTCGGCAAAATCTTTGATGGTAATTTCATCCGGATTTCCAATGTTTACGGGCAAAACGTAATCAGAATGCAGCAATCTGAAAATACCTTCCACCTGATCATCCACATAACAGAAAGAACGCGTTTGCATGCCGTCGCCGAAAATCGTCAAATCTTCGCCGCGCAGTGCCTGACCGATGAAGGCCGGAATTACTCGACCGTCATTGAGGCGCATCCTTCGTTCCGTAAGTGTTGAAAATCCTGACGATTCTGGTTTCAACGCCATGAAATGTGTGGTATGCCATCGTGATGGACTCCTGGAAACGCTTGGCTTCGTCATAAACGCCTCTCGGCCCGATGGTGTTGACATTTCCGTAATATTCTTCGGTTTGCGGATGCACGAGCGGATCGCCATAGACTTCAGAAGTCGAAGCAATCAGGATGCGCGCATTTTTCACCCTGGCCAATCCCAAAAGATTGTGCGTTCCGAGTGAACCAACTTTTAAGGTCTGTATTGGAATTTTCAGATAGTCTATCGGACTCGCGGGCGATGCGAAATGCAAAATATAATCCAGTTTCCCCGGAATATGAACGAATTTAGTGATGTCGTGGTGGTAAAATTCGAAATTTTCGAGCTTAAAAAGATGTTCAATGTTCTTTAAGTCTCCCGTAATAAGGTTGTCCATCCCGATTACATAATAGCCTTCTGCAATAAACCTGTCACACAGGTGCGAACCCAGAAAACCAGCCGCTCCGGTAATTAGAATTCTTTTCATAGTCTTTTAGCTAAATCTTCGTTGCTTTGGCGCGTGTAGCGTTAAACATACAATAAACGGTGATGAAAAAAAGTACGCCGCGTTGCCTGCAAAAAAAGGATTCCGTCAAAAATAGGATTATCATCGTTACCGCAAAAGCAATATGAAGAAAATCTTTTTGCGACCAGGCATTTTTTATGTTGATTGCAAGCATTCCGATGAGAATCAGGAATCCGAAAATTCCAAGTTCGGCAAATACCTGCACATAATTGTTGTGAAAATTGAATTCGCCATAACCCGAATACAAATTGTGTTCTGTGGTTTTCTGTCGGATTTTATCCTGTGAAGCATTGAGTCCGTAGCCTGTAAAAAGGATGCCGTCTTCCTGCAGCATTTCAGTAAAAATCCTGAACTGGTAAATCCTGAGCGCCGTTCCCGGAAAAAAGTTATTGGGCTGAAACTTTTCGTTATTCCACGCCTGCTTAAGGCTGATGTTATAGATATTGCCGCTTTCTGCTTCTGAATTAACGGTGTTGTCTACGAATGCGGTTTCATATTCTAGTAAAAAACGCTCTTTTACTTCTTTTACGAAAACCACAGAACCGATCAGGAAAACACTTACTGTCAGCAATGTTGTAGTTCTCACCCCTTGCGGTACATCCGAAAAAAACAGGTAATAGCACACAATCATCAGAAAATCGATCGTTATGATGCTTTTTGAGGAAAGTAAAAAAACCAGTATTATTAATATTGCGAGCGCGGCTTTTTCAAGCATCCCTTTGTTTTTTACGCTTATGAAGTAAAAAATTGCAAACGAAGCGAAAATCGATACATAAATCGCATTCACATCAAGCGTTACGAGTTCATGGTAGAAGAACACGCCCTTATTGCCGGTTTGAAAGTATCTGAAAAGTGCTTTTGAAAAATAAAACAGCGCATAGACTACCATTCCGAAACTAAAAATCCTGAAGGATTTGTAAACCGATTCCCGGCTCATTTCAGGCAGGAATAAAAATGCCAGCGGCAATACCAGCAATGGCAATTCCTTTTGCAATGCCGATAATGAAACGCTGAAATCAATGGTTCACAAAAGCGATAATACCATCAATGCATAAAACAGTAAAGGCAGTATTAAAGCGGTGTTGAGCCTGAATTTCAATTGTTTGTAAAAGCAAAGCATCACGGCAAGAAACAGCATCAGTGTAATGCTTCCGAAAGCATAATTTAACGGAATCGCCAATAATATCGCAGCTAATAAGTAGGGAAAAACCGCAGGGGTTTTAATGATTTGAAGAAAGTTTTTCCTCGAAGAGTTGTAAATATTCGCCATTTATTTTATCCCAGTTGAATTCGCTCGCAATCGCATCGAGGTTGTTTTGAATCAGCCGCAAGTTATCACTTTTTTTGGTTTGGAGGACGATTTTTTTGACGTCGCCGGCCGTTAAAAAATAACGCGCATTTTCTTTAAGAATTGCGCTGTTAAATTCATTTTTGTGCGCTACAATCAGAGCGCCGGAGGCCATCGCCTCGAGCAGTGACGGATTGGCGCCGCCCACAGAATGCCCGTGAAAATACAAATTCGAAAAATACCGCAGGTTATCCAGGTGCATCTGGTTGTAAACCGCGCCTATAAAACGGATATTGGTATTTTCGGCGAATTTTTGTTTCAGGTAATTCCCGAATTTTGTGTTGTGGTTGCCAATGACAATCATCGGTGTTTGGTCTTCGCTTTGTGCAATGCCATCTAGAATGGTTTCAATATTGTTTTCAGGTTCAAGCCTCGCAATGAGCATGTTGTAGCTTTCCTTTTCAACATCATATTGCGCAATCACTGAAACATCCGGATTTTCGAAATTGGTCGCGCCATAAGCGATATAAGTAGAATCAACACCGTATTTTCCCTTCAGGTAATCCTGAATTCCGACAGAATCAGAGATCAGGAAATCGCTGCTCCTGACCGCCAGTTTTTCGGCAAAAAGCAATATTTTCTGAACCGGTTTTGAAAATTTGGTGCGCTTCCATTCCAGGCCATCCATGTTGGTGATGATCAGTGGTTTTTTCGGCAAAAGCCAATGCCAGACAGAGCTGCTCGTGTAACCAAGTTGCAGGATGATATCAAAATTCCTTTTCCGGGAATCAAGAATGCAGTTCAAATCGTAAATGAATTGGCCTGCAGTTCCAATCTTATATTCGGCATCATACTTATGGATTAGATGAACGCCCTTATAAGTCGCCTGTTGATACGGATGCGTATGCGAATTATAAACATAAACCTCATGCCCTTTTTCGGCAAGGAAAACAGAGAAAAAATCTGCAAATTGTTCAAAACCGCCATAATGGTTGGGTACGCCTCGGGTTCCTGAGTATGGCTATTTTCATGGAAGGTTTCTTTTTCAGCGCGTAAAAATAGGAATTTCTGATGGCTTTCGCGTTATTTTCCGAGTGGTTTCTCAATAGCCAATCCGTTAAAACTGAATTTTACTTTTTGCCCGAACCTTATTATTTAACCTTTATTCCGATTGGTAATTAAACTATTATATTTATTTTTGGGGCTCTTTCAAATTAGAAGCCATGATTAATTTTGATGTTTTAGAAAACAATCTGGATGCCCTGCAAATTCAGTACCTCGCCGCACAGCCTTTCCCGCACCTCGTTATCGATAATTTCTGCGAAACCGACAAACTCGAAACAGGCCTACGCGAGCATTCCTGAACTCAACAATAAAAGCCGCGATTATGCTTTTGCCAACAATAAATTCGAAAAATCCAATTACCGCGAGCTTTCGCCTGAATTGCTCGAATTGTATAATGATCTGTCTTCTGAACGTTTCAACAAAATCCTTTGCCACATCACGGCTAAAAAAGTTTTCGTCGACCCGAAAAACCATGGCGGCGGATTGCATCAGGGAAAAAGAACAGTTTCCTCGACATGCACCTCGATTTCAATTACCATCCGATCAATAAAAACTGGTACCGCGAACTGAATCTTTTGCTATACCTCAACAAAGACTGGAAGCCGGAATATAAGGGCGGACTCATCATCAAAGATCTTCGCACCAACGAACAGACAGAACTCGATGTCCCGTTCAACAGATTAATCATCCAGCAATGCGCGCCGTATTCTTTGCACGGTTATAACATGACGAATTTCCCTGACGGAAAGTTCCGTACTTCTGTAGCGACGTATGCTTACCAGGTGCATGAGCATTTAATTGAAACACCGCGGACAACCGATTGGTTTCCTGGAAAAGAAGCGTCATTCTTCAAAAAGCAATTCGCGAAGAACTACAACTTTTTAGTGCAGACCAAAAACAAATTTTTCGGAAGCGGTACTGCCAAGAACCAGTAAATTCAAGCTTTTTTTACAATTTTTGAGAATCAGGAAGCGCATTTTTCAACATGGCAGCCGACTTTTCCCAATTGTATTTTGATTGAATTTGACGAGAAATTTCAGCAAATTCGGCAGTGAAATCATTATTGAGGATTTTGAGCAGCTGATTGTTGAATTCAAGCTGGTTGTATGGATCGAAATAAAAATCTTTCAGGAAATCAAAATCTGACATCGCCGTTTTATCGGAACAAATCGTTGGAATGCCGGCAGCAATTGCCTCTAATGGCGGAATTCCGAAACCTTCAGCCACAGACGGATAAACCGAAGCTTTCGCGCCGCGCAGCAACAACAGCATTTCTTTGAAATCTACTTTTTCAAGCGATTTGATTTGCGATTTGATGGCGTTATCAAGTGGTTCAAAAATTTTATAATATTCTGTGTTATCGATTGTATTGCTTCCGATAAATAACAGTTGATGGTTTTTATACAATTGCAAATCGACGAAAGCTTTCAATACCAGATCCTGTTTTTTTCGCGGTTCCCAACGGCTTACGTAGATGATGTAATCTTTGAGTGCGAATTTATTTTTTACTTCCTGCTGCGCCGTTTGCTTATCATATTTTTCAAAAAACACCGCATCGACAGCATTCGGCGTAATTTCGAAACCGGTCATTTTAAAATGTTCAGCGATTTTTTCTTTCGAATAATCGGAAACCGTCAGCCTGATATCTGCGAGCCTTGCACTCATTCTGTACAAGAACGTGTTTTTTAGCCGGTTTAAGACCGGAAAATATTCAGGGAAATCAATGAACAGCACATCGTGTGTGGTGACAATATAGCGGCAATTTTTAAAAGGCGGCACGATGTATTGAAAATGCGCAAAATCAATCTGATGTTTTTTGATGATTTTCGGGATTTCGAACAGCAACCGCAGGAATTTGTTGTGGCTTTTGTAGGCCACGTAAGTGATATTTTCCTGTTGACCGAAGAATTCCTGAAGATTCCCGGAATCGCCCGAAGCCAAAAAAAACTGGATGTCAGGATGCTTAATCATTTCCGTATAAAGGCCGTGAATGTATGTACGCGTTCCCTGAAAACCCGAATCAAACACATGGCAGTCGACAAAAATCTTAAGTCGTGGCATTTTGTTCGCTTTTAATGTCTTTGTAATAGAATGCAATCATGGCGCCAAGTAAGAAAATAATGATGTCGCGGCCGTTGTAAATCCCGGTGATGATCAGCGTTGTGAAGAAATAAATCAGGCCGATCGCCGATATGAAAATCGTGACCATATTGCGCTTTTCATAAATTTTTCGGTAAAGCGTAATGAGCATCCCGAGATAAATCAAAATGCCGATGATGCCGGTTTTATACAAGACAAAAATATAGCCGTTGTGGAGTTCTGAGATATACTTCATCCCTTTGTCTTTGTAATTTTCGGTCAGCGGCGCGTAGAATTTGAGGTTTACGACTGACCCCTGCCCTGTTCCGTAAATAAAACTTTCCGGATTATTTTCCATCAGGAAAAGCGCCCGTTTGGCTTCATAGGCGCGCCAGTGGTCCCATAAATCTACGTGGTTTTCGCGGTCGATTTTCGATTCGAAAATTTCTGCCGGCGCCATCTGGATTTTATACAGGAACGATTCAAAGCCTTTGTTCCGGTCGAGTTTCAACGTAAAAAGATAAGCGTAAAAACCTGCAAATACTGCTATTCCGAAAAGCAAAATCCTAATGGCTTTTGCATTGAGTTTTGAATAGCCGTAAACCGTCATCGTGATAAAAAGCGCCGTGATAATCATCGTTCGTGATAAATACAGCAGATTCGAAAGCAATAATAACACGAAATATATGCGGAATCTTTTTCGTTGGAACAAATCGTCTCCGGTAAGTTTTTTATAGAATATCAGGAAGAAGATGGCGAAAAATTCAAGGAAATTGTCCTTTCCGAATTCCCGTATGCCCGAAACCGAAAAATCGTGGGTGAACAACAGGATGATTAAGAAATGTAACGCTGCCGAAACAACGCCGGTAACGACGACTGTTTGTATAAAAAGCTTGAAATTTCCGTTCTTCGAGAATAAAAAATAACCCACGAGCAGTCCGGTTATCGGCTTTAAAAAATGGGAAATGTCTTTTACAATATCGACAATCTGGTAATGGTGGGTGATTGTGCCGATGAAACCAATAAAGAAAATCAATACTGTCGGAACCAGGCATTGGAGCAGCAATTTGTTAACGACGATTTTTTCGAGGCTGAAATAAAGCAGCAAAACCGCCAGTTGCAGCGCGATGTTCATTTTGAACGACGGCAAATACAACTGTAAGAAAATTATAATCGCAAAAAGTACAGCGTAGCCTTTTGATTTGCTTATCTTCATTGAACTGCTTTTATATTTCGTTTTTTAATCGTTTGACAATGCGGTTGATGGTAATCATTGTCTTTGCAATGGTTCTTGAAAATGCCGCGAAATGTTTATCCGCGTACAATTCATAGCCTTTTAATAACAGGTTTTCCCTGCTTTTATTGAATCCGACAAAGTGAATGTAGCGCAAATCCGGCATAAAAATGCACGTTTTTCCAAAATCGGCCATCCTTTTGCACAAATCGACATCTTCTACATACATAAAAAAATCAGTGTCAAAACCGCCGATTTGTTCAAAATCTGCCTTTCGCATCAGCATAAATGCTCCGGTTACCCAGTCGGCTTTATAGGTCTTTCGGACTTCAAAATTTCCGGTAAGAAATGGTTCCCTTGTATCATTCAGGTAAGAAATCCGCAGCAACCGCAGCGGCGACGGAAACCTGCCCGTTGCCGGAATGTATTTTTTATTGGCGTCGAGCATATTGATGGCGACAATCCCGTTTTGGGAATCTTTCTGCAGCGTTGCAATTGCCGGCCGCAAATCGTCTAATAAGATCGTGTCGTGGTTGAGCAAAAGGATTGTTTCTGACAACGCATTTTCAACTCCGAGATTATTGCCGCGGCCAAAACCCAGGTTTTCCTTGCTTTCGATAAGGCGTACAGACGGAAAACTGGCGCGAATGAAATCGCAGCTGCCATCTTTCGAATCATTATCGACAATAATAATTTCGAATGAAATTGCGTGTAATTTGTCATACAAAGCGGTAAGGCAATCCTTTAAATAGCGATGACCATTATAATTGACGATGACTACAGAAAGTTCAGGCTGCATATTAAAATAAGGTGTAAAATCCGAGGCGCTTTTTTACATAATAAACACAAACGAAATTAAGCAGTACATTGGTCAACAAGCTCGCAAACGCTGAGCCTTCTATGCCGTATTGTGGAATCAAAGCCAGGTTGAGTGCCGCATTTATAAAAAAACAAATGATAGTAATGTTCCTCAAAACCCCCTGGTTATTGGTCATGTTTAATATTTGGTCGACGTTTCCGGCCATAGCGCTGAAAAGTACGCCCAAAGATACGATTATTAATGTGTTTCCGCCTGCAATCGCTTCTGTACCGAAGAACGACAGGATGTAGCCACGCATAAAAATCAGCACGACAACAATCGGAACCGATAAAACCGCAATCAGGCGCGTAGAATTGTGCACGAGTTTCTTAAGTTCTGTCATGTTTTTTTCGCCGTATAATTCTGCGATTCTCGGGGTGATGATAGTGCTTATGGAAACGATGACCAAAAAGCCCACGCTGCCGACTTTATAGGCAATATTGTAAATCCCGATTTGCTTGTCTTCGACCATCATGCCGAGGATGATGACGTCTGTCCAATTGAGGAGATAAAGGAAAAGTCCGCTGAACATTAACGGCGAAGCGGTTTTCAAAAGCGCTAATGTGGTAAACGGAATCTGCTCTTTATCAGGTTTTATTTCGAAAATTGTAAACGCCTCCATAAGCACCGTCAGCAAAATCGCCATTGCAAACGCCAGGAATGTAAACGCGCCGGTTTTGTCGGCATAATAGAAAATTACCAGAAATGCAATCAGCAACACATTGGGAACGATAAACATGAAAAAATTATATTTCATGAAATTCTTCGTCGCGATCAGGAAATACAGGAAAATTTCATGCACAACGAATAGTGGCAATGCAATGGTGACAATCAGGAAATAGTTAATGAGCTTCGGGCTGTTGAAGACATCTTCAGACAGCATTGAGGCACCGAAATAAAAAAACAGCATCGGTATTAAAGAAATTGCCAAAGCTGCTTTGAGGCCTTTTATAAGCAGCTTTTTGGCCTTCTTGTGGCTGAAGTTGTGATTGCCAATTATCTTGATCAGCGTATTCGGGATTCCGAGTGTGAAAATAATGGCAGTCGCTTGTGCAATTGTAAATATGAGGGCGTAATTGCCGTAAGTACCAACACCAAACAGGCGTGTGATAATGATGGTTGTAAGGAATGAAGTTCCAAGCCCAAAAATCCTGAAAATGAAATTAACGCCCGAAGAGGAGATGATTTTTTTAAAACTGTCGGATAGTAAATTCATATTGCGTTTTGGCAAAAATAAAAAAAGTTACCGCTGTGAAGGTAACTTTTTAAGAATATTAAACATGCTTTATTTTAGTAGTTTTTCGAGTTCCGGCTTTAGTGTTTCCAGCGGATAGAAAATCGGGTCGTATTCTTTAACGCTCAGTTTCGGAGTAATTGTTGAAGCACCGGCGTCAACTGCCAGCTCGCCTGTCGGAGAAAAATATTTGAAGAATTGATTGCCTTTTATCTCGAATTTTTTGTCGAAATATTGGACCGTCATACCATTCATTTTCATTTCTCCCTGGCTTTTGTTCTCACCCACATCGATACGAAGAAAATTCATTTTGAGGTTTTCCGGCAGGTCGAATATTATTTTTTGGCTTTCTTCTTTGCCTTTCACTGTCACTTTAACCGATTTGTCTTCGCTGCAATTGGCGGTGCCGTCTTCGGTGTAGAAAACCTGAAAGATATCATCTTCAGGAACAACCATGTCTAAAACAATATTTATTTTGCTTTGGTCTGCCGGTTTTGGCTCGATTAATGGCAAATCATCGATTGGTTTTTCGTTTTTACAGCCAATGGCGCACAATACGATGATACAAAACGAAAGGTAAATTCTTGTTTTCATGATGCCGTCAGGGTTTAGCGTAAATTTGCTTTACGGGCTTTAAAAAAATACTGGTACGAAAAGAATTCCTCAAAAAGCCTGAACGTTAGCCTATTGATGATTTTTGCAGTTGACCTTCCATTATAATTTCTTATCGAACTTTCCTGCTGCAAAATGGTCAATCCTGAAGTTTCAAGTAATTTCCTGATATCGCCGCGGCAGTAAAACCTGACATGCGTATAATCGAACAGGCCGCTTTCTTCATATTTAAAATTACCCTTCATGAAAATCTTCACAAAAGCTGAATAATGTCTTATATTAGGCATACTGACGATTATCTCGCCGTCCTCCTTTAAATATTTTGCAACTTTCCGGATGACCTTTTCAGGTTCCCACATGTGCTCCAGGACGTCGGGAAACATGATGAGATCAAAATAATTTTCGTATTCCGGGAA
The DNA here is from genome assembly GCF_051373205.1 of Flavobacterium sp. 3HN19-14. Taxonomy (NCBI): domain Bacteria; kingdom Pseudomonadati; phylum Bacteroidota; class Flavobacteriia; order Flavobacteriales; family Flavobacteriaceae; genus Flavobacterium; species Flavobacterium sp. 3HN19-14. The sequence continues at coordinate 675,961 of NZ_JBPPZT010000001.1, read as the reverse complement.
GTCGAGTTGTTCAATATTCCCAAAAATAAAGCGGTCTATCTTCTTATAATTGCTGCTGTTTTTCTCGTCTTCAAATATATCGATGCCGACGGCTTCCTGCGCAACTCCGGTTTGCTTAAGGTGGTTCAGGGTAGCACCATACGCAGCGCCAACCTCTAATACCCGAAGTCCTTTATGCCCTTTATCGAGCATGTTTAATAAATCGTGCCGTACATTCGAAAAGTAATCTGACGCTTTATCTTCGTAATTCATAATTGATGGTTGTAATGCTTTATATGGCCTGACAATGGTTATTAGTTGCGGTTGCGGCATTGATATAACAGCCGTAAATAAAAAAAGTTACCGCATTTAAGAAGTAACTTTTATTTATACTGTTTTCGAATTATTACTGTCCTTTGTTTATTTTATCGAACTCAGGTCCAAGTTTTTCGAGGTATGGGTAGAAAATCGGGTCGTAAGTACTTCCTTTTCCGGTTGGTGTAATGGTTGAAGTGGCCATATCTACAGCAATTTGCTCGGTCGGATTGAAAAACAGGAAGAATTCAGCTCCTTTAGTCGTAAATTTTTTGTCGAAATACTTGTAGGTAAATGTATTCATTGTCATCTTTCCTTGCTTGGCATTGTCACCAACATCAATTCTTAAATAATTCATTGTGACATCTTCCGGAATATTGAAAACTATGTCCTGTGGCGCAGCACTGCCTTTTACAGGTACGGTAACCGCTTGGTCAGACGTAACACTTGCAGATCCGTTTTCGGTAAAATAGACCTGAAAAGTATCGTCTTGCGGAACAATCATATTCAGGATAACCTGTACTTTGCTATCAACAGGAGCAGGTTTAACTGCAGCTGTACCTTCTGTAGTTTTTTTATCGTCTTTACAGCCAATGAAAGCGGCCGCGATTATAACTAATGCAATAAAATTTTTTAATTTCATGATTTTTAGTTCCTTTTAAATAATTTCTGGTGCAAATTTAATTTTATTTTTTGAAAAACAAATTATTTCACTACTTCCTTTTAAAATCGCCCCTTGAAAAATACTTTTCGACAAAGCAATACACTAATATAAAAAAATAGCGACTGCCCATTTCTTTTATTTTAAGCTTCGATTCGCCATATTTCCTGTTGGTTACATGAATTGGGCACAACTGCATAGCTGTAACCTCTTATGATGGCTTTTAGCGGCAATTCTATCGTAAGGTTGAAATGCGGCGACAATATTGGTTTTACGCCCTCGATTACCTCACGTTTGTAAAGTTTAAACGCATTGGTCGTATCGTTGTATTTGATGCGCATCGTCATTTTAATGATCCGGTTGGCGATGCGGTTGATGATTTTTTTGACGAACGGATAATCGATGACCTTGCCGCCTTTGATGAATCGGCTTCCGAAAACACAATCATAATTGCCCTCGAGCATCGTCGTATAATACCTGATCAAATCATACGGCGAATCTGATAAATCTGCCATCATTACTGCTACGCAATCACCTGAAAAACGTTCAAGACCATAGCGGACGGCATAACCAAAGCCATTCGGCCCAAGATTCGTTTCATAGGTAAGTGATGGATATTTCTGCGAAAGCGCTTCCAGAACTGTAAGCGTATTGTCTTTTGAATTGTCGTTGACCACAAAAATCTCATGGTCAATATTAACATTAGCAAAAGCTTCCTCGATCTGGTCGATGGTTTCGGTTATCGATTCCTCCTCATTATAAGCCGGTATGACGATGCTTAACTTCATTTTAAATTTTTGTTTTCGAATATGATTTCGTAAAAATCACCAAAAGCATGCTTGATTCTTGCTGCTTCCTCAAAGCCGTTTTCGTTTAACAATTGGGCAATTTTATCCTGATCGTTGTTCAGGTACATATCGTCATTGTGGCTTTCAATCTGAATGTAGCGAATGGGGATTTGCTTGTTGCCATCAAAAACACCTTGCAGACACTGCAATTCATGTCCTTCAACATCAATCTTAAGCAAATCGAATTGCATATCGGAATGCTCATTCATAAAATCGGCAAGTCTTACCACCTCAACTTTATAATTGTCGACAATGATTTTACCCGGATCAACGCCCAGAACGCGGGCTTTTTTCTTCAGGTAATCAGAATCGGGATTCAGGGTTTCAAATGTAGAGGTTTCATCAGGACATTTTCGTGAAAGAGCAACTCGCCTTTTATGTTGCTTACGCCAACATTATGCACAACGATATTATTATTTTTGAATTTGTCTTTTAGCTGCAGGTAAAGCTTTTTATTCGGTTCAAAAGCATTGATTTTTGCGTTTGGATAAATCTTCAGGAAAAATTCGATGGTTTGCCCTTTATTAGCACCAACATCCAGAATGGACACACTTGTTTTCTTAAGGTTGTCCTGATAAAATTTACGCAGTTTCGGATAAAAGAAAATGGCTTCGTTTATGCCGATTAATGTTTGTATCAATTTTATTCTGAAAGACATGTGCTTTTGGTTTTATTATTTATCTCGTTAAAGTATTCTCGTAGATCTGCGTCAGGATATCGTTGATGTCGTATTTCCAATGCCATTCAGGATAATGGGCTTTGAATTTCGACACGTCGCTGATCCACCAGATATGGTCGCCAATGCGATTGGCTTCAGTATATTCGTAATTCATCGGTTTACCCGTAATTTGCTCACACATTTCAATCGCTTCTGCCATTGAGCAATTCGAATGCCTTCCGCCGCCGGCGTTATACACTTCACCCTGACGCGGATTTTGGTAGAAATGCCAGAACATATTCACTAAATCCCAGCTGTGGATGTTGTCGCGCACCTGCTTGCCGTGATAACCGAAAACTGTGTATTTGTCACCTGTAATCGCACATTTCATCAGATAGGAAAGAAAGCCGTGCAGTTTTGTCCCTGAATGATTCGGACCTGTCAGGCAACCGCCGCGGAAAATACCCGTATTCATTCCGAAATATTTGCCGTATTCCTGTACCAAAACATCCGCTGCCACTTTTGAGGCGCCGAATAACGAGTGCTTGGTCTGGTCGATGCTCATCTGTTCGTCGATTCCATCTTTAAAATACGGGTGCGATTCGTCAATTTCCCATCTTTTATCGAGTTCGATCAGCGGAAGATAATTTGGCGTGTCGCCATACACTTTATTGGTCGAAGTGAAGATAAATGTCGCTTTCGGGCAATGCAATCTTGTCATTTCAAGCAGGTTCAGCGTTCCGTTGGCATTGACGGTAAAATCAGTAAGCGGTTCGTTGGCAGCCCAGTCATGGCTTGGCTGCGCTGCGGTGTGTATGACCAAATCGATATCTGTATTGTATTTGGAGAAAAGTTCCTCGAGTGCGGCAACGTCTCTGATGTCAATCGCGTGGTGTTCAAAATTCGGAATGTCGCTGATGAGTTTTTTGGTATTCCATTCTGTCGAGGCATCGGCGCCGAAGAACACCTGGCGCATGTTATTGTCAATTCCTATTATCTTGTCGAATTTATCGGAAAAAAAAGCGGTCGCTTCGCTGCCAATCAGTCCTGATGATCCGGTTATAATGGCTATTTTCATTGTGGTATAATTTTATATTCTGTTATTCTCATTTTATCTTTATAGTAACCCGATTGCGGAAGGAAATCATATTCCTTCACGCGTTTATTATTGTCAGTCGTATCATTTGCCATAAGACTCTTAAAATCCTCGACATTACGCACGACCCGGTCTGAAAACAAACCTGACTGCAACATCGGCTTTGAGCTTTTGTAATCAGTGATTTTATTGTCACCTGTTTTTACAGCGAGCCTAATTTCCGGCGCATGGTCTAACACCGATTTTATTTTTCCGCCAAGGTTACTGTAAAATCCTATTTCGTAATAAATTCCCTTTTCCGGGACGAGGCGTGAATCGGTATACATCGCATATTCCTTCAAAAATTCGAGTTTTATCGGCCTTGCATTTTTCTTTTTCTCTAAAAGCAGCAAAGTACGACCATTGAGCGGAAATGAAGAAACCAATTGGTAATTTTTTAAAAGCACAAGATTTACTTTTGGCTCATCGAACAAAGCATACCTGTTTTCGATGCCTTCATAATCGTAAATCACGAACTGCGGCGCTTTATCAGAATTAAAGTGTGCGAAATTGAGGTCTTCCAAATATTTTGTGTAAGAGGCATACGACTGCAATACCGGTCTTGGCATATAATTCAATTCGTTCTCGTATAGCATATAGAGATTCCACGGATAAGTGTCAACGGTATTTTTACCAATTTTGGAAGCTACATCTGCAGGCAGGCGGCTGTTATTCGGGATAAGATGATAACCCGAAGTTGGCGTAAAGTCTTTAAAACCTTGAAAATATGCAGATTTATTCACCTTGTCTCCCATCGCGAACATAGAACGTTCAAAATATTTATTGCACATGAAAAATGATATGCAAAGCATCGACAGCGTCGGGATTGTAGCAAAATTTTTGATCTTTTCGCTGAAAAATTCATTGAAGCACAGCAGCAACAATGGCATATATCTGAAAAATTCGATGCTATGGCCAACGTCATTGCGCACAAAAGCCTGTTTGTAAGATATGTACAATCCTATTGAAAGAAGTCCCAGCAAGAAAATACTGTAAAGGCGATTGCTCTTCCTGAAATAAAATAATGCTGATAATGTTACTACCGATAAGGCTACTTCTACTCTGGCAAACATCAATAATTTTGACAATCCCGGAAGGTTCAGGTACATTACTTCGTTATATCCCGAAACCAATTCCATTCCCGAAATGATATAACCGTACATAGAGACGTTCATTACTTTTGCCGCAATAAAAATCAATGCAAGAGGAATCACCGCATATACGATCAGCGCAATCATTTTTTGCCTTTTTGTGATGCCGAGATAGGCCAGCATCGCATAAAAAAGCACGACGGAAATCAGTCCGGTATTGAATTTGATGAAAATCAACAACAGCAATAATATCGTTTGTACTACATAAAAATACCACTGTGGCTTGTCAAGTTGCTGCCTGATGTAAAAAATCAGGAAAATAAACAATACAATCGCATAATTACCGCCAACAATTGTCGGAATCAAAAGGAATGACAATATAATTGCCAAGGCCGTAAGTATCTTGTTGACACTTTTTTTGAAACTGACATAAAAAATCACGAAGAAATTCAGAAAATAAAAAAGGTCGAAAAGCAAAATCGAAAACCGGTTCGAACCCCAACCAATCCGCATGGCCAAACTACCAAGCGGGCCATATGTAAATGCGATATCCTTGCCCCAGACCCAATTGTTGATGTTGGCGTAGTTGAGTGTTATTATCCACGAAGAATCAAGCGCGTTTGAAAGATAGTTATTGGTGTCCAGCGGATAAACACCCATATCGAAAATAGACGGGAAAAGAAAATAGGCGCCCACAAAAGCAAGCAGTATTGCGGGGACATTTGTTTTAAGTGATGCTTTATTGACGTAGTTTGTAATCATATCTTTATTATTTGTGCTTCTCGCTTATTGAACAAGCTTTTCCGGGCTGATTTTATACTGCCTTATCGTTACATTATCACCAAACATTGCCGGGTTTTCAGGCACAAACCCGTATTGTTTTATCTTAGCCGATGGCTTTATATTGTCGTTGTTTTCAATAAAATCATCGGTTGTCATTATCCTTTTATTGTAAAATAACCCCGATGCCAGCATTTGGGTTGATGTGCGGAATTGCGCATCGTGATTGTCTTCCGTAGTGATTTTTAATTGCAACGATGGCGCATGGTCAAATACCGAAATCAGCTTGCCTTTGATACTACTTTTCAATTCAACTTCATAATAGCAACCTTCCTCAGGAACTAGCGGCGCACTGCTTGGCTGCTCATATTCCTTTACGAATTCCAATGTAACAGGCTTTGCATTATCTTCCTTTTCCAGCAACAAAAGTTTACGCCCTTGGAATAGGAATGAATCAGAAACTTTATAATTCCGTAATAAGATCAGGCTTACTTTCGGTTCATCTAAAAACATATACCTGCCATCCAGTGATGCGACATCATAAATTACGAATTTCGGAGCCTTTTCACTATTGTAAAAATCAAAATTAAGGTTTTCTAATTGTTTCGTATAAGCGGAATAGGCTTGTAAAACGGGCCTTGGCTGATAATTCAATCCGTTTTCGAAAAGCAGATGGATGTCCCACGGAAATGTGTCTGTGGTATTGTTGCCTACTTTTGATAATATCTTTGCCGGTAGCTGATTGTCATTAGGATACAGATTAACTCCTGAAACACTGGTGAATTTTTTAAAGCCTGTTATATAACCCGATTTATTCCATTTCAACTGGCTGTTTGTGTCAAATGGTTTAAGATTTACAATGCCGATGTAAGCTGTAAGCGACACTATCACCACCATTAAAAGGTTCCTGAAATCAATAGCTTTTAAGGCCACGAAATCCTGTATACAGAGCAACAGTATGGCGATATATTTAACGAAATCAAAGACGTGCATCGCATCAGCCCTTACAAAAGACTGTTTATACAAAATAAACAATCCTGCCGCAAGCATGAAGAGGATCAATGCGCTTTTGGTGTAATTTTTACGTTCCCGGGCCAATGTGAGGAGAAGGAAAATAATGGCCAATATTGAAATGAAAATTGACGATAATTGTATGTTCTTAAATTCGGGATAACTGTCATACATGATGGCATTGTATCCTGATACCAGCTGATAGCCTGAAACCATGTAACCCGGCAAATTTACATTCAGGAGAAATGAGAAAATGGCGACCAGCACGACCGGGAGCAGTCCAAATGTGATAAGGCGCGGCATTTTGTCTTTTTATAGAGTACAAGATATCCCAATGTTGCGAAATATACCACAAAAGAAATAAGTCCGGTATTGAATTTTAGGTAAAATAGCAACGTCAGCAGCAGACATTGCATGATGTAATTGCCTGTGCCCTGGATTATCAATATTCTTCCTTGCCCAAAAAATGAGAAACATGAAAAATAACAGCGAGTAGGCACCTTCTATACGCTCCGGAATAAGTAAAACTGCCAAAATCAGGAGTGATGCAACAATCAATTTATTGCGACCGTTTTTTAATGAACCGTAAAAGATGCAGATCAGGTTGAAGGCAAAAAACAGGTCAAAAAGCAAAAAACTATATTTTGACTGGCCCATCCGGTGCGCAGTGGCAGATACGATAATGGTTCGATATGTAAATGCAATATCCTTTCCCCAACTAAGGTTCTTCATGATTGCATAATTCACCGCAAGTGTCCATGAAGTATCAATACTCATAAAGCTGTACCCGTCGGCGTATACCGTAGGCACTGCATTGTTTTCGAAATAACCCTGAAACAGCATGTATGCCGCGATGAAGGCGATACCCAATGCAAGGATATTGCTTTTTTTTCGCGAAAACTGTTGCATCTGATGGATCATTTCAATATCATTTCCAGCTGGGTTTCATTGGCTTTGATCCATTCGAAAATATCCTGAAAAACAGACTCAACCGACCTTTTAGGTTTCCAGCCGGTTTCATTTTCGATTTTTGAATTGTCTGTGACAAAAATCCTCAAATCTGCCGGACGCGTTTCAGTTTCTGAGGCAATTTTGATTTTATTGCCGGTGATTTTTTCACAGATTTGTGTCATTTCAAGCAACGAAGCGCTGTTCTCGAGTCCGCCGCCGGCGTTATAAATTTTTCCGGTGAATTTTTCGATATTGTGGATTTGCAAATCGACAAGTTCGATCAAATCCTCAACATGAAGAATATCGCGCACCTGTTTTCCTGTACCGCCATAGCCGATGTATTTCAGCGACTGGTTCCAGTAATGCTTGGCCATCCAGAGTGTCACAACGCCCTGGTCGGTTTTGCCCATTTGTCTGGCCCTGCAATCACGCCAAATCGCGTTATGGCAGCCTGAAGCCCGTAAAAAGCTGCATATTCCTGGATAAATAATTCTGAAGAAAGTTTGGTCGTGCCATAAAACGATCTTGCACCTTCAAGCGAAAGTTGTTCTGAGATTCCGGCAGCTGAAATTCCGGCAGCAGTTTGATTATCCGAAAAAGAAAACCTCGTTCCGTTTTCGGTGAAAGCCGCCTTTTCGATGGTTTCAATCGGATAAACACGGCTCGTAGAAAGGAAAATCAGCTTTGCGTTATATTTCAGGCAGGCGTTAAAGCAATTAATAGAACCGTATAAGTTGTTGTTGATGACATACGTCGGGTCTGAATCAAGTCCTGCGGTAACCGACGGTTCTGCCGATGCTTCAATCAAAACGTCAAAATTGCCAAGCGCCGCAAGGTCTTCCGCATTGCGGATGTCGCCGTGAACAAAAGGAACGCCGAGTTTTTGAAAATCGATAAGGTTGAGTTCGGAGCCGCGGCGTTTTAAATTGTCGAAGGCAATAAATTCATATGCGGGATATTTTTCTTTCAGCCTGAAGATTAACGATGAGCCGACAAATCCTGCACCTCCGGTAACTACTATTTTCATTTTGTATTTATTTTTAAGCTTTCGCTCCAGTTCTGTATGGCAATTCCGAAAACACTTTTGATTTTTTGCTTATCCAGAACGCTGTATTTTGGGCGTTTGGCCGGCGTAGGATAGGCGGTTGTCGGTATCGGTTGTAAATCTATTTCAATTTTGTTGATTTCGAATATTTTTTTTGCAAAATCATACCAGCTGCATTGGCCTTCATTGGAAAAATTATAAATGCCGAAGTCGCGTTTACCGGAAGCAATGATTGCTAAAAGCGCTTCCGCCAGATCGACAGCATTTGTCGGTGTTCCGATTTGGTCGTTGACTACAGAAAGTGATTCTTTTTCGTTGCCCAAACGAATCATCGTTTTCATGAAATTATGTCCGAATCGGGAATAAACCCACGATGTCCTGATGATGAAATAATCATCAAAAACAGCCTGGATGGCTTTTTCGCCGTCTAATTTCGTCTGACCGTAAACGCCTGTCGGATGGGTTGCATCTTTTTCTGAATAGGGCGTATCTTTTTCGCCATCGAATACAAAATCTGTTGAAACGTGCAGCAAAATCGTGCGGTGCTTTTTACAGCTTTCTGCTATATTTTTTGCGCCGGTTACATTGATAAGAAATGCTTTTTCGCTTTCACTTTCTGCTTTATCCACGGCGGTGTAAGCTGCGGCGTTGATACAAAAGTCTGGTTGAAATTGATCAAAAATCGTTTCGCAATTTTGTTGATTCGCAATATCGAGTTCAGAAGAATTGCAGAAAACAAACCTCATCTGCGGATAATCCGGTGCGACAAACTGCAATGCCTCGCCCAATTGCCCACCGGCGCCTGTAACCAAGACTACCATGCTTTTCGCGCGTTTTTAAGTTGTGGCAAAATGGCGTCTTTTTCTGAAATGATCAAATCGCTTTCCGGAAATTGCCAATCGATGTTCAGTTCCGGGTCATTGTAAATAATGCCGCCTTCGCTTTCCTTATTGTAAAAATTGTCGCATTTGTAGAAGAATGTCGCCGTGTCGCTCAACACTAAAAATCCGTGCGCAAAACCTCTCGGAATGAAAAACTGCTTTTGGTTTTCGCCCGAAAGCAAAACGGTAATATGCTGTCCGTAAGTATCCGATTCCGGGCGAATATCAATCGCAACATCGAGCACTTCTCCTTCTAAAACCCTGACGAGTTTGGCCTGTGCGTGTTCGCCGGTTTGGTAATGCAATCCGCGCAGAACGCCTTTTGAAGAATACGATTGGTTGTCCTGCACGAAATTTATGGGTTTGCCGATGCCGTCCTGAAAACGGCGGGCATTGAAACTTTCCATAAAATAACCGCGTTCGTCACGGATGATATTCGGTTCGAGGATAAAACAGCCTTCGAGTTTTGTCGGTATAAAATTCATCTTATAATAAACTCAGTAAATGCGTGCCGTAGCCGCTTTTTAGTAATGGTTCGGCGATTTTTTTCAGTTGTTCCGCATCGATAAAGCCCATTTTGAAGGCAGCTTCTTCGATAGAACCGATTTTGAGTCCCTGCCGTTCTTCAATCACCTGAACGAATTGCGAAGCCTGCATCAGCGAATTGAAAGTGCCCGTGTCAAACCACGCGGTGCCGCGGTCTAGGATGCTGACTTTTAATTTTCCTCTTCTTAAGTATTCCTTGTTGACATCGGTGATTTCTATTTCTCCGCGGTGGCTTGGTTTGATATTCGAAGCAATTTCGACGACATCATTGTCATAAAAGTAAATGCCCGGAACCGCATAATTGGATTTCGGCTCAAGTGGTTTTTCTTCTATCGAAAGTACTTTTCCGTCGCCATCAAAATCGACTACGCCGTAACGCTCGGGATCGTGCACGTGGTAAGCATAAATGATACCCCGTCCGGATTGTTATTGGCCTGAAGCAAATCTGAAAGCCCGGTACCGTAAAAAATATTATCGCCGAGAACCAGCGCTACTTTGTCGTTTCCGATGAATTCTTTCCCGATGATAAATGCTTCCGCAAGGCCGTTCGGATGTTCCTGAACCGCATATTCGAATTTACAGCCCAAACGCGAACCGTCGCCGAGCAATTGCCTGAAAAGCGGCAAATCGTGTGGGGTTGAAATGATCAGGATTTCGCTGATTCCTGACCAAAGCAATGTCGACAATGGATAATAAATCATCGGTTTGTCGTAAATCGGCATCAATTGCTTGCTGACCGCCAACGTTAACGGATGGAGCCGCGTGCCCGAGCCTCCTGCTAAAATAATTCCTTTCATATCAGCTGGTTTGTTTCAGTTTTGCCATTTGTCTTTTGTAAAAACCAAAGACCAATTTAAACGCTATGAACAGTCCGATGAAAAGTACCGGAAGGATAAATTTCAGTTTGCCGTTGAGTGACTTGGTGTCTTTCATGTTCAGGACGGCGCTGTTGTCTTTTACAATTTTATCAGTGCCGATCAACGCTATTTTTTGATTGGCTACATCCTGAGTCAAGTCATTTTTGGTTTTCAGAACGTCGTTCAGCTGCGTATTATCACTGATGAAAACTCCAGATTTTCCAGCATTTCCTGATAACGTCGCCGCTGAATAACCCGCAAGCAGATTGTTGATTTGAGCAATTGTTTCCTCATTGGTTTTAATTTTCAGGTTGATGCTTTCAACTTCCGACTTTTGGACTTTCTGGAAATAATCGCTTTGATTGAGATAGTCCAGCAATGGCTCTGTCAGTACTTTTGAATCAAGTTTTCCTTCTGTGGTGATGATGAGTTTGTGGTGTGCATAATTGCGGCTTGTAGTTCCGTCTTCGATGATTTTCTCCATCTGCCCGTCTTCTGCCATCAATTTAATAAGATCGAAATTCTGTTCCCTGCTGCTTATGAATCCGTAAATATCGGTTATCGGCTCAATTTTGATGTTCAAAAATGATGATGGTTTCGTGATGCCTATTTTTTTCAGGAACACCGTGTCGCGCTCTTTAACTTTTGCAGCGATAAGTCCGATTTTTGAATACGTATATTCAACACTTCCAAAATTAGGCGTTACAATCACTTCATGGGTATAAATGCCTTTGCCGCCATCGAGGTAAAAACCAAGTCCGGCACTGACAATAAAAAGTAGGATAAGAATGATAATATTCTTGATGACGAAGAGAAACCCGCCGAAAATCCAACTTAAAAATCGCTCATAACTATTGTTGATGCCTTTCGAAATCGCCGATAAATCTATTTCCTGGTCGTTGTTCTTGCTTTTGGAGTCCTGACTCATTTTTGAAATTTATTTTACGTTAAAAATTTGTTCTAATATTTTGATTGTAATGAGGTACGTCGGTTTTACGCCCGTTGTTCCCAATCCGCCTGAAGCCAGCGTACTTCCGGTTTCCAAAGGATTATCCGAAGCATAATACGCATATCTTACCTTCACATTCCGGATTGATACTTTTCCTGATTTTTGAAGCCGATTGAATCGCTTTCTGGTAATAAGCGCCTTCCATTTCAAGGCCGATGACGCCCAGGTCGATTCGTGGAAAAATTTCAGCAAATCGCGGTTTTGCAGCGAAGTTCCCAAGACGGTAACCATCGGGCCGGCATAAACCGGAATTTCGTTGCCTTCGAACATTTCGGCCGTCAATTCATTTTCAAACGGATAATTATCGCCCGTTCCTTCGTTGATATGCGCCGACGGAATCATGATATCGCCTTTTCCGCCTTCGAGGATTCCGGCTTTACCCATGATGGAAACCGAAACCACATTCAGCAGGTGTTTCTTGTTTTTCGATTCGTTGAAAGGCTTCAGCAATTCGTCGATCGTTTCATACGCCTGTTCTCCAAACGCATAATCCATCACGATTATTACCGGTGCGCTGCCATCGATTTTCGCGTTCGGGAAAGCCGATTTCTTCCAGTCGATTTTTGCGGTGTCAAAAATCTGTACGTCGATGTTCGTCCCTGAAGTATCCGGAAGCGAAATCATCCCGTGCTGCAAAGCGAATTCCTCAACCTTATTGCGAACGTCGTGTGCGCCGGGCTTGCTGAGTTCTTCGTATACAAAAAAGTCGCCTTTGTCTTTGTATTTCGCCTTGTGCACATGCGGCGCGAAAAGCGAATTCATGACGCTGTGCATGTTTGCGCTGATGATGTGTATCGGGCGGTCAAGCAATTCGTTTTCCTTTAAAACCTGCTTGATGTTCGTTGCCCAGAATTCCCCGTGGATGTGGTGTCCTAATCTTTCGCGCAAAATCGGACTGAAAGTGATCGTTCTTTTGTTGTTTTCCAAAAGTTCTTCCATCGCCAGTTTCCCGAGCCAGTAAATGATGTGTAAAAACCGTCCGGACGATCTGCTGTTCCAAAGTCGTCATAAATGGCAGAAACCTCAGCAAATGTGCGTCCTAAGATATTGGCCGCATGCGAAATGGCTTTTTCTTTTTCAATCAGCGGTAATTTCTTTCCCGCCAGAACCGCTTGCTCCATTTTAAGCCAGTCGCGCGATAATTCGCCGCTGTCGTCAATCAGGACGCGGTTTTTGATTTTATGCGATTCGATGAAAATGAATGTGAGGTGTGTCAGGATATCGTAAATGTCTGAGCGTCCGCGCGTGATCTCAACGTTCATCTGTTCTTCGTCGATGCGGTAGCAGTTTCTTCTTCTTTTTGGCGGAATGATCGCCTTGAAATGGGAATTCGAATACCCTTCGTCTGAAGTTAAATTGATGAAACGGCATTCCTCTATTCCTGTCGGAAGGCGTTCTATAACGTATAAAAGTCCGCTTAATTCTACTTTTTCTTCGGCAATAGAGCCGTAAATTTCAGGTCTGAGCGATAAAAGTGCTTCGCGCAAAGTCTCGCCCGAAATGCCCATCGGCTTGTAAAAACCGCGGTTGAATAAATGCCTGATGGTGATGTACAATCGTTCGATAGCTGCCGACGATTCTTGCGCCCTTGAGCGCGAAATGTTCTTGATTTCCTTCATTAATGTTTTTTTCTAACCTGCAAATGTAGGATTTTTATTTTTTATATGGTTAAGCGTGAGTAAAGGCTTTAGTTGCTTACTGTAATGCTGAAGCGACTTTTTATCAGTTCGTAAGTGTCAATTGTATGGCAAGATTAGCATATTTACCAAAATAGTCTGGTAAATCTTTGTCATTGTTTTTGGCCTGTTTTATCCATTTTCCACCATTATACTTCCACGTGAGTGCTTTTTCTGAAGGAATCGCACCGAACAACGGCTGGTATAAATCTGTTTTATCTTTGCTTCCTTTTTCATGAAAGGTGGCTTTATTTTCTTCGATGATCAGGATTCTAGTGAAACAAAAAATCCCTTTTCAGGAAAATTAAGCCTGTAGGGCATAAGATCAATGTTGGTTTTTTTATTAAAGCTTTTGACGCTTACGATGATGTTCCCGTCGGTTAAATCTTTCCCGGACTTCCGTCATCGTTCACTTCAAGCAGCCGCAAATTAAAGGTCGCGTTATTTATATAGGATGTAGTCATGATGGTTATCCTTTTTAAAAACGGCGTCGCAGAAAGGCTGTCGTTATACTCGAAAAATTTTGCGACCATCATCGGAAGGCCAACGCATCCGTACCCAAAAGCGACATCCTTTTTTTTGAATGCATCAATTATAAGTTGTTTTTTACCGGTAGGTTGTTGCATCACAATTTCATCGAGTGCAGTGATGGCGTGCGTCAACACCAATTTTTCCGTGGCAGCGGCGGCGGCGATTTTTTTGGTTTCAAAACCCACCGCTGAAAATACAAGTGTTTTATTGTCGGCGGCGTTGATTGAGAATTTTCCGTCTTTATCGGCAGTTGCACCAGAATTTTCATTTTCAACCCAAATGTTTACATAAGGTATCGGTTTTCCATCCTCATCCGTGACAACGCCTTTGACTTGCGCTGCAAGTGAAAAATTTGCCAGCAAAAATAAAATCAAAAGCTTTTTCATCAGTCGGTAAGTGTTAGGTTAATTGCCGGTTCAAATGAGCCGACAACATTGCCATCGCCCGTCATCAAAGGCCGCTCATACCATTTTCCGCCGCCTTCACGAAAGTAGGCGTTACGCGTCTTTGTCCGATTGCCCAATACTGTCGGTTCATAACGTATTACGTCGTGGCGCTTTCCTTCAGATTTGTAATAATCGTTGTATTTGTTGCTTTCGATGAGCATCCATTCAAAAGCGACGAAAATTCCTGTTTCAGGCACTTGAAGCTTGTATTTCGTCAAATCGACAATCGTTTTGCGCTCGCCTCTTTTTACTGTGATGATGATATCTTCATTAATCAAATCTTCGCCCGGAAATCCGGCAGCATCAACGCCGAAAACCCGAATTTTTATGGTTGCTTTCCGATGGGAATTGTCGGTATAAATGATAGCATTTTTAATAAACGGCGTCTGTTCGTATGCCGATTCATAAGGAAATTTCTTTGCGAAAAGCGTAGGCCATGACCAGCCGGGCTGTATATATTGGTGCTTCTCAAATGCACCAATCACATTGTTTTCCTGGTTGTTCGGATTATTGATTGCGACTTCGTTAAGTTCGTAAACGACCGGTTTAAGCTGAATTGACACTGCATTTACTGAAGCTATCTTTTTGGTTTCAAAACCTAATGCAGAAACAATCAGGGTTTTATCTTTTACATTTTCCTCTATTGTAAATTTTCCATCTTCTTCGGCCGTGGCGCCTTGCTTTTCATCTTCGACGGCAATTGTAGCAAATGACACCGGTTTCCCGGAAATACTGTCGGTCACAATTCCGCTGAGTTGCGCTGACACTGCTGCAGGAAAAAGCAAAAAGAGAAGAGTCGCTTTCATCAATTCGTAAGAATTAAATTAATCGCAGGCTCCCAAAGCACCTGCGTTGGCGATGGCCTTTTACGTTGTTTTGCCCAGCTGCCGTTACCGCTCATGTAAGTATATTCCCGTTCGGCTTCATAAGTCAGGATGCGCGGCTCAAAACCATCTGTCGGCAATTGTTTACCGTCTTTTTTGAAAAACACCCTGTTTTGCTCAATAAATAAGTGCTCAAATGCGATAAAAATGCCTTCGCCAGGAATTGTAATATGGTACTTCGTCAGGTCGATAATATTCTTTCGGCTTCCCTTTTTGACCGGAATGATGATGTTTTCGGGAACGATGTCTTCACCCGGATTTCCATCTTCACCAACCGCCATAATCCGCAGCCTGAAAAGCGCGCCGTCAATTTCGCTTGATGTGGTGACTACAGCATCTTTGACAAAACGATTTTCGCCGTAAGTCTCTTTATACGGAAAATATTTAGCGAATATCCACGGCATTTTCCCGAAAGAAAATTGTGGCAAACCGGATTTTTTCGAATCGCCAATTTCAATTTTCGTCTTCCCGAGGCTTTTCAGAATGGGAATTTCATCGAGTTCGTAAACTTCGGGTTTGAGCTTTACATTTCCGGATTTGGAGATTTTTACTTTTGCAGATGTGAAGCCGATCGCGGAAAAAACAAGTTCGGTATTGGGGTCGGCGATATCAATTTTATAACTTCCGTCGGCTTCTGAACTCATTCCGATGGCTTTCCCGTCAATGGTGATGTTGGCATACGGAATTGGTTTTCCCGAAATGCTGTCGGTAACCGTTCCGCTGATTTGCGCCACAGCCGAAAAATTCACAAATAAAAATAAAATCAGGATTTTTCGCATCAGTTCGTAAGTGTCAGTTGTATGGCAAGATTGGCGAATTTATCATAATAATCCTGCGGCTCTTTATTCTTGCTTTTGGTTTTAATTAAGCCCCAATTGCCTCCGATGTAACGCCATGTTAAAGCATCTTCAGAAGGCAGTGCACCAAAGTGCGGTTGGTAACTGTCCATCATTTCTTTGCTTCCTTTTACATGAACGCTGTATTTATTTTCTTCAATGATCAGGAATTCTACCGATACGAAAAATCCTTTTTCGGGAAATTGTAACTGGTATTTCCTTAAATCAACTTCGGTATTTTTCTTGCCGTTTTTCACGATGACGATGATGTTTTCGCCAAGCAAATCTTTTCCCGGGCTGCCGTCATCATTGACTTCGAGTATCCTTAAATTGAATGAGGCTTTGTTTTTATACGATTCCGTCATGATTGTGAGTTGCTCCAGAAATGGCGTCGCGGCAATGCTGTCATTGTATGCAAAAAACTTGGCCAGCATCCACGGCCAGTTGCCAGCATCCGTAATAAAAATGAATATCGCTTTTTTTGTAGGTGTCGATTTCGACTTGTTTGATTCCCTTTGGTTTTCGAACCACGACTTCATCGAGCAAAGTTATCGCGCGTTTTAACACGACTTTCTCCGCGTTAGCGGCGGCGATTTTTTTATTTTCAAATCCGACTGCGGAAAAAACCAAAACCTTATTCACATCATTTATATTGATTGAAAAAACACCGTCAGCATCAGCTGTTGTACCGGCATTTTCATTTTCTATCCAAATGTTAACGTATGGTATCGGTTTTCCTTCTTCTTCAGCGACGATTCCTTTGACCGAAGTTTGCGCCGGAACAAAAAATGGCAGTAATAAAATCGATATGAAAAATTTAAATTTCATTGTCACGCATTAGCGCATCGGCGATTTTCCGGTCGTTAGACAATCTTGGAATTTTGTTTTGCCCGCCCAGTTTACCAATCGATTTCATATAGTCCTGAAAACCGTTTTTCGGGATTTTCGTGATGATAAGATTTTGCAGAACGTTCCCGACAATCAAATCATCGTAATACACATTTTGGCGGCGCATGGATGTATTGATAGCTTCCGCGAAAGCGGAAAAATTTTCGGGCTCATTTTCGAATTCAATGAACCACTCATGGTATGGCAATCCGGTTTTCGGCGTAATTTGCGGCGCGACGGTGAATTCGTTGACACGGATATTCGTGTTTTCCATCGCTTCTTTAAGCGCGGTTTCGACTTCTTTTCCAATCACATGTTCGCCGAAAGCCGAAATGTAATGTTTGATTCTTCCTGAAACGACAACGCGATAAGGTTTGAGGCTCGTAAACTGAACGGTATCGCCGATATTGTATGCCCAAAGTCCGGCGTTTGTGGAAATGATCAGCACGTAATTCACCCCCAATTCAACTTCACCAATGGTATAACGGCGTGGTTTTTCTGTAAAAAATTCTTCTGATTTTATGAATTCGTAGAAAATCCCGGAGTTCAGAAGTAACAACATTCCTTTTTCTTTCTGGGAATCCTGATATGCAAAAAATCCTTCTGATGCCGGGAATAATTCAATGCTGTCGACTTTCCGTCCGATCAGATTTTCAAATTTCGCGCGGTACGGTTCATAATTCACGCCGCCATAAATGAACAGATTGAAATTCCTGAAAATCTCGCCGACTGGTTTTCCCGTTTTCTGTTTCAGCTTTTCAAAATACATCTGCACCCACGACGGAATGCCCGAAATCACAGTCATATTCTCGTTAAAAGTTTCCTCAACAATCGCGTCGACTTTGGTTTCCCAGTCTTCAATGCAATTGGTTTCCCACGACGGCATTCGGTTTTTCTGCAGGTATTTCGGAACGAAATGGGCGACAATTCCGGACAATCTGCCAAGTTTGATGCCGTTTTTTTCATCGAGTTCCGGGCTTCCCTGCAGAAAAATCATTTTTCCCGAAACGAAATCTGCTTTTCCGGTTTCATGGATGTAATGCAGGATCGCATCGCGCGCCGCCTGAATATGAAATGGCATTGATGCTTTTGTGAGCGGAATATATTTCGCACCCGAAGTCGTTCCGGAAGTTTTGGCGAAATACAAAGGTTTTCCTTTCCAAAGCACGTCTTCTTTGCCTTTGACGACTTTTTCGATGTACGGTTTCAGTTCTTCATAATCGCGCACCGGGACTTTTTTCGCGAAATCTTCAAAAGTTTTGATGTGTGCGAAATGATGGTCACTGCCGAATTCGGTTTTTTTCGCCTGGCGGATGAGATTTTTGAAAACTTTTTGCTGCGTGGCAACAGGATTATTGGCCGATTTTTGGGTCTTATTAAAAATCCTCGTGGCGAAAATCTTGGCGGCTGCGGATTTTAATGACATATTTATTCGAATGATATGAATTGGGTCGGATCGATCGGATAGCCGTCTTTCCAGAGTTCAAAATGCAGATGCACGCCGGTTGATCGTTCTCCGGTTGTGCCTGCAATTGCAATGACTTCACTGGTTCGCACGACATCGCCTTCTTCTGCGGTGATTGATTCGCAATGTTTATAAACTGAAATAATGCCGTCATTGTGGCGTACGATGACAACGTTTCCGTTACTCGGTGTCCAGTCGGCGAAAATCACGGTGCCGTTCGCAATTGATTTTATCGGCGTGTCTTTCGCGACAGCAACATCAACTGCAAAATGCTTGTTTCTGGCGCTGTAATTTTCTGTGATATGGCCTTTAACGGGTGCAAAAAGTACAAGTCCGACGCGCGGTTTTGCTTTTTCGAAAAGATTGTATTTGTCTTCCTGCTCGACTTCCTTGCGCAGTTTCATCTCAGATTCTGACGGATTGAGTTTGGCTTCGGAAGCGTTCATGCCTTCCGTGGGAACGATAGAATCTTTGCTGAGTTTGGCATAATCCAAATCGTCGGTCAAAATGCGTTTTATCGATTGGATGTAGGCTTCGTTTTTCTTCAGCGCATTGCTCAGGGAATCGGATTTCAGTGCGAGTTCGGTCGCGTCTTTTTTCAATTTTGAAGATGCATAACCCGGAATATATTCGCGAAGCGGCGTAAACGCTATGATGTAAGTGGTCACAAAAATGATCAAAATCGCGCCGACAGTCGCCACGACAAAGACATTCATCAGCGTCAGCTTCAAAGAAAAAATTTCTTCAAACGTATCTTCATTCAGGATCACCAGGCGGTTTTTCGTGAATAATCTTTTCTTAAGCAGTTGCCTTTTTTGTCTTTTGCCCGACATTCAGAGTAATTTATGTTACAAATATATGGGAATTTATAGGTTTAATTGTGGCGAATTGGTTTTATGATTGGCTGCGAAATCGGTAAAATTCCCGAACTACAGGCAATCTAAAGTCAGCAAAAAGCCGTATCTGAAAGTATATAACGCAAACTTTAACTTTTAATTATTACAAAATAAATCGGGCAGCCGCGATTGCACGTCCATTTTTTGTAATTTTGTTAAAATAAACTTTTCAGATATGAACGCACTCATGATATTTTTAGGAGAATTCGGTATAAAAGAAATTCTTTTTATCCTTTTGATCATCCTGCTGCTTTTCGGAGGCAGAAAAATTCCGGAACTGATGAAAGGTCTCGGAAGCGGCATCAAGGAATTTAAAAACGCTGCTAAAGACGATACTGCACAAAAAGATCCGGTTTCTACCGATCCGATTACGCCATCATCGCCAACAGCCGAGCCTACAGTACACAAATCGGACGAAACTATTTAATTTTAAAACATAGAAAATGAACGCATTATATATATTTTTAGGAGAATTCGGAATCAAAGAAATCCTTTTCGTCCTTTTGATCATATTATTACTTTTTGGAGGCAGAAAAATTCCGGAACTGATGAAAGGCTTAGGAAGCGGCATCAAGGAATTTAAAAATGCCTCGAAAGACGACCAGCAACCTGCTAATTCAAGGGCTGAAGAAGAAAGAAGAGCATAGGTTTTTAAATTCCAATAGTTGAAATCCCAAATTCCAAACTTGAACGCAATGTTCTGATTGGAATTTGGGATTTGTTTTTATTTGGAATTTTACAATATCATGCTGAGCTGAATTCGCTTTCTGTCTTCATCAACTTCAGTCACTTTCACCTGAACATGCTGGTGTAATCTGACGACTTCATTAACGTCTGAAACGAATCCGGCTTTGAGTTGCGAAATATGTACAAGACCGCTTTCCTTGATGCCGATGTCGACAAAACAACCGAAATTGGTGATGTTGTTGACGATTCCGGGCAAAACCATTCCGGTTCTGACGTCTTTTATTGTTTTTACATTGGAATCAAATTCGAAAACTTTTGCCGATTTTCTCGGATCCAATCCCGGTTTTTCGAGTTCTTTGATGATATCTTTTAAACCCAGAATACCAATTTCTGAAGTGACGTAATTCTCGGGTTTAATGAGTGCGGTTTTCTCTTTATTCGCTATCAAATCATTGACGGAAATTTTCAAATCTTTCGCCATTTTTTCAACAATCGGATAGGCTTCGGGATGCACAGCTGAATTGTCAAGCGGATTTTTCGCATTTGAAATCCTGATAAAAGCTACGCCTTGCTGGTATGCTTTTTCGCCTAATCGCGGCACTTTTTTGAGCTGTTTCCGGTCTTCAAACGGGCCGTTTTCTGAGCGGTACTGTACGATGTTTTCAGCGAGTTTCTCCCCGATTCCGCTTACATATCCAAGCAAATGCCTGCTTGCCGTATTGATGTTGATACCGACAGAATTCACGCATCTTATCACAACCGTATCGAGCTCATCTTTTAATTTTCCCTGATCAACATCGTGTTGGTATTGGCCTACGCCGATGGCTTTCGGGTCGATTTTTACGAGTTCGGCAAGTGGATCTGACAATCTTCTTCCGATGGAAACGGCGCCACGAACAGTCACATCAAAATTCGGGAATTCCTCGCGTGCAATTTTTGACGCGGAATAAACCGACGCGCCGGCTTCGCTTACGATAAAAACCTGCACAGGTTTGTCAAAAGCGATTTTTTTGATGAAAAATTCAGTTTCCCTTGACGCCGTTCCGTTACCGATTGAAATCGCATCGATTTTATAAGCGTTGACCATCGAGCGGATTTTCTTCATCGCAATCGCATCTTCATGTTGCGGTGCATGCGGAAAAATGGTTTCGTTGTACAGCAAATCGCCTTTTTCGTCGAGGCAAACGATTTTACAGCCGCTGCGAAACCCAGGATCGATGGCCAAAATCCGCTTTTCGCCCAATGGCGGTGCGAGTAAAAGCTGACTCAAATTATTGGCGAAAACGCCAATAGAATTCAAATCTGCTTTGGCTTTTGCTTCCTGTAAAGCTTCGTTTGAAATGGCCGGAGCGAGCAATCTTTTATAACTGTCTTCGATGGCGAGTTGCAAATGCGGCGTGGTATCGTTGTTTTTTTTGATGATGATCTGGTCGATGATTTCGAGTGCTTCTTCAGGTTCGACTTCGATTTTCATCTTGACGAAACCTTCATTTTCGGCGCGCAGCATTGCCAA
Source organism: Flavobacterium sp. 3HN19-14 (assembly GCF_051373205.1). Taxonomy (NCBI): domain Bacteria; kingdom Pseudomonadati; phylum Bacteroidota; class Flavobacteriia; order Flavobacteriales; family Flavobacteriaceae; genus Flavobacterium; species Flavobacterium sp. 3HN19-14. The sequence continues at coordinate 654,372 of NZ_JBPPZT010000001.1, read as the reverse complement.
TAATCTGTGTGGCGGCGTTTTGGAAAGCGGTTCCGACCAATCGAAATATTGGTTGAATTTCTGTGCGTTTTCATCGTCTTTTTTGGTTTTGACGACTTTGGTGGCGATTGTTGATTTTCGCTGGTAAACGCGTCTCAGCTGCTTTCTGACATAAATATTTTCGTTGATCCATTCGGCGATTATGTCGCGTGCGCCTTGCAAAGCTTCATCTTCATTCTTTACATTTTTGTTGAGATAGCGCGTTGAAATGAAATCGACATCGTCATTATTTTGCGCCATGATGATTTTGGCGAGCGGCTCGAGTCCGTTTTCGCGGGCGACATCGGCGCGGGTTTTTTTCTTCTTTTTGTAAGGAAGGTAGCAATCTTCGAGTTCATTTAAATCGAAACTGCTGTCGATTTTCTGCTTCAATTCTGAAGTCAGCGCTCCTTGCTCGTCGATCGCTTTTAAGATGGCGTCTTTTCGTTTTACAATCGCGTCGAAAGACGCGTTGAGTTTGGCAATTTGTTCGATGACAACCTCATCCAGATTTCCGGTCTTGTCTTTCCGGTAGCGGGAAATAAAAGGGATTGTGCAGTCTTCTGATAAAAGCTGTAAGGTATTTTCGATGTTTTTCGGAGCGGTGTTGACTTGGTTTTGGATGAATTGAAGGCTGGTCATTTTGGATAATTTTGCCCACAAATCTAAATATAAATCTCGCAAAGACGCTAAGCCGCAAAGGTAAATCTTGACAATATTTGCGGCTTAGCGTCTTTGCGAGGATTTCATTCCTGGACAATAAAATCCTTCACGCACTTTTTGTCAAATTCCGGTTGGATTGTACAATGATTAATTTGAAAATCATGACGCAAAATTTCCTCAATTTCATTCACCAAAATGTTGAATTGTGAAATAGAAATATCGTCTTTGCAGTCGAGATGCGCTTCAAAATGCAATTCGTTGTCGTTCAAATGCCAAAGGTGGATGTGGTATAATTTGTTATTTCCCGTAACGGAGTGGATTTTTTCGACGATTTCGTTGATGTTGAGATTTTCGGGCGTGAAAAGCATCAGCATTTTGGTGGATGATTTCAGGAGCCCGAAACCCATGATGATCAGGTAAACCGCGATTCCGAAGGTAATCAGGCTGTCGACCCAAAACCAGCCGAAATATTTCATTAAAATCCCACCAACTAAAACCGCAACCGACGCAATCATGTCGGTAAAAAGATGGAGGTAGGCAGAACGCATGTTGATGTTGTGTTCGGCGTCCTTCTTTATCAGGAATGCGGAATAGCCGTTGAATACAATTCCAAGTAATGAAAGCCAGATTACAAGTCCGGAACCAATGATTACAGGTTTTGAAAATCTTTCAACTGCTTCATAAATCAGAAAAAGCGCAACAATAATCAAAGTCGCCGCATTGACGAAAGCCACAATCAATTCTGCTCGTTTATAACCAAAAGTGCTGATTGGCGTTGCTTTTCTTTTGACGAGTTTATGTGCAATGAGACTTAAAACCAAAGACAAAACGTCGCTGAAATTGTGCAGCGCATCTGAAATCAGCGCCAGGCTTCCCGAAATAAATCCGCCCACAATTTGCGCCAGCGTAATCCCGATATTCAGCACAATCGATAAGGAAAGTCCTTTATCGGTTACTTCATGATGGTGGTGATGGCTGTGGTCGTGTGCCATTTTATTTGCACGGAATTTTACCGACTCTTATCGCGTGCCTTCCGCCTTCAAATGCGGTGTTGAGGAAAGTATCCACCATTTCGACGGCTTGCGGGATTGAAGTAAATCGCGCCGGGATACTGATAATGTTGGCGTTGTTGTGACTTCTGGCAAGAAATGCAATTTCTTTCGTCCAGCACAAAGCTGCGCGGATGCTTTGGTGTTTGTTGACGGTCATATTGATGCCGTTGCCGCTGCCGCAGATGACAATTCCGAAATCGGCTTTTTGGTTTTCGACGTCACTGGCAACCGGATGTCCGAAATCTGCATAATCTACACTGTCGGATGTGTCGGTGCCGTAATTGGTGATTTCATGGCCTTTCGCTTTAAGCATTTCGACAATGGCTTTTTTATATTCTGGTTAGGCGTGGTCGTTTCCTATAGAGATTTTCATTTGATGGGGATTAGTTGTGTACTGCAAATTTAGATTTTTTTTGAACCATTAATGCAATAAGGTTCATTAAGTATGATTTTACCGCAAAGGTCACAAAGTTCTTCGCAAATATTTTTAAGTTTTGCTTCGCGTACCTTTGCGGAAAAACTTTGCGCTCTTTGCGTTTAAGACACACAAAATGAGCTTAATGAATCTTATTAACTCAATAGTTAATCACTCCGTTTTCATTAATAAAAATGTTAAAATGTTGCATTGTTAATACTAAAACGTAATCACTTGATAATCAGTTAACCTTAAATTAACATTGATTGTTTATAACTTAAGATAGAAAATCAGAAGTTTTTTTTGGTTGTATCAATTAAAAAAGTAATCCAAAACCGGAATCAGAAATGCAAATTTAGTTTGGTGAATTTTTAGAAAAGTTATCAATAAAAATCGGCTGTTTTTCAACAGGATTTTGATTACAAACTTATTTACAAAAACGATTCATTTTTGATTATCAACCATTGTTGACAACCTTAAAAAATAACTTCAAAATGAAGCGTTTAAGTCCATTATTATATGTTAATAAAATGTTATAAGAAGTTTAAACTAATATTTACACCAGATAAACAAAAAGTTATAGCAACAATTAACACGCTATAATAACCACCAAAATTTTAAATTAATTTCAATTTTTTATTTTGTAGTTTTTAATTGTTGTTGAAAAGTTTTCGTTGGTTGGTTCAGGGTATCGGGTGCAAGGTTTAGGGTTAATAATCTTTGTCAATAAAAAGAACTAATTGTTATGGAATACTATTTTAGCATTCTGAAAACCCCTGAACCTTATACCCAACACCCTGAACCCTTGTAAAAAGTTATATTTTCTTTAATAAAGAATCCCAAAAACCCAATTGTTAATTCTAATTCGTAATTTTGGAAATATTAGAAAAGATATATGAGTAAGAAACCTAGAAAGTTAGGGAAAAAAGACAAGGATTTCTCCGGAAAAATTTTAAAAATATTATCACAGGAAGCCAATAAAGCCTTTAACTACAAGCAGATTGCCGCCAAACTCGAACTGAACGATACCAAGAGCCGCAACGAAATTATCAAAGACCTGAAAATCCTTTGGGCACAAAAGAAAATCATCGAGACCGAACCCGGAAAATACCTCGTAAAAGCATCCAGCAAAGAATATTACGAAGGGAAAATCGATATGACGAGCCGTAAAACCGCTTATTTTATCTGCGAAGATTTTGAGGAAGATGTCTTCATTCCGACCAATAATCTCAACCACGCGCTCGATAAAGACAAGGTAAAAGTCTATGTTTATAACCGTCGCAGCGGAAGACGTGCCGAAGGTGAAGTAGTAGAAATCCTCGAAAGGGACAAGACAGAATTTGTTGGTGTGATTGATATCCATCCGAATTTCGGATTCGTATCGACGGCCAATGCGAAAATGTACACCGATATTTTTATTCCGAAAGACAAATACGGCGATGCTGAAAATGGCGATGTCGTTTTGGTAAAAATTGAAGATTGGCCTGCAAAAGCCGATAGTCCGTTTGGTTCAGTGATTCGTGTTCTCGGAAAACCCGGCGAGCACAATACAGAAATACACGCGATTTTAGCCGAGTACGGATTGCCTTATGATTTTCCGGTAGAAGTGGAAGTTTTCGCACAGAAGTTGGACACGGAAATTCATCCTGAAGAAATTGCCAATCGTCGCGACATGCGCGATACGCTGACATTTACGATTGATCCGAAAGATGCCAAAGATTTTGATGATGCGCTGTCTTTCAAAAAGTTAGACAACGGCCATTACGAAATCGGGATCCATATTGCAGATGTTTCTTATTATCTGGAAGAAGGAACGATTCTCGATGAAGAAGCGTACCAACGCGGCACTTCGGTTTATTTAGTAGACCGCGTGGTTCCGATGTTGCCGGAAGTTTTATCGAATTTCGCTTGTTCCTTACGTCCGCATGAAGAAAAATATACGTTTTCTGCCATTTTCGAAATCAATGAAAAAGCACAGGTTACAAGCCAATGGTTTGGAAGAACCGTGATTTACTCCGACCAGAGATTTGCTTACGAAGAGGCGCAATATATAATCGAAACGAAAGACAATACGATTCCGGCTGACATTTCCTTAACAGGCGAATCCTATGTGGTTAAAGATGAAATTGTCGAAGCGACTTTAAAACTCGACCAGCTGGCGAAGATTTTCCGAGCCAATCGAATGAAAAACGGCGCGATATCTTTCGATAAAGTCGAAGTAAAATTCAACCTGAATGAAGAAGCAGAGCCGGTTGGCGTATATTTCAAACAGAGCAAAGATTCGAACCATCTGATTGAGGAATTTATGCTTCTGGCCAATCGAAAAGTCGCTGAATTCATCGGAAAGCAAAAGAAAACATTTGTCTATCGCATTCACGATGAGCCGAATGAAGACAAATTGATCAATCTTCAAACTGTAATTTCGAAGTTTGGTTATTCGATTAATTTCAAAACTAAAGCCGATATTTCCAAATCCTTGAATAATTTATTGACCGATGTCCAGGGTAAAAAAGAACAGAATTTGGTAGATACTTTGGCGATCCGAACGATGAGCAAAGCCAAATATTCAACAGATAATATTGGGCATTACGGACTCGCATTCGACTATTATTCGCACTTCACATCGCCAATCCGTCGTTATCCTGACGTGATGGTGCACAGGCTTTTGCAATATTATTTAGATGGCGGAAAATCAGTCAGCGAAGAAGTTTACGAAGAAAAATGTGAGCATGCCTCCAATATGGAAAATCTCGCTACACAAGCCGAACGCGATTCGATCAAATACATGCAGATCAAATACATGCAGGATCATAAAGATGAGGAATTCCTGGGCGTCATTTCCGGCGTGACCGAATGGGGAATTTATGTCGAAATCGTCGATAACAAATGCGAAGGCATGTGCCGCATCCGCGAAATCAAAGACGATTATTACACCTTCGATGAAAAGCAATATGCGCTCGTTGGCGAAATGTCTAAGAAGATCTTACAATTAGGCGACGAAGTTTACGTTAAAGTAAAAAATGCAGATTTGGTGAAGAAACAGCTTGATTTTCATTTTATAAGGAAGAACGAAGCGTAATTTTTTACCGCAAAGTGAATAAGTTTTCCGCAAAGTTTAAAAAGCTAAGCTTAGCGCATTTTGCGGTTAATTTCAAACAAAAACACATGAAAAAGATAACTTTTATATTATTGCTTTTTGCAGTAAACACAAGCTTTTCACAGATTACAAAAACATTGGGAAATTTCGATAAAGTCACCGCTTTTGACCAGATCGATGTGACTTTAATCCACGGCAGTGAAAACAAAATCATCCTTTCCGGAGCTGATTCCGAAAAAGTAGAAGTTGTCAACAAAAACGGCGAATTGAAAATAAGGATGCCTTTAACGAAATTGCTCGATGGCGATAATATTTCGGCCACCATTTACTACTCAAGCCTCGAAGCTGTTGAAGCTAATGAAGGCTCGAGGATTGCAAGCCAGGAAATTTTTAAGTCAACCACTTTTAATATTATTGCAAAAGAGGGTAGCGAAATCAAACTCACGCTCGATACTGAAAAGCTAAAATTAAAAGCTTCCCAAGGTGCAAAAGTTTATTTGAGCGGAACTGCAGGAACACAGGATTTACTAGTGAATTCAGGAGCTGTTTACACCGCTGAAAAGCTTGTTTCAAAGCAGATTACAATAACGGTAAATGCCGGAGGCGAATCAAGGATCAATGCTACAGATTTAGTCGAAGCGAAAGTAAAGGCCGGAGGCGACATCAGGATTTATGGGCATCCGAAACAAATCAACCAAAAAATCATCGCCGGCGGAACAATTGAAGAAGCCAAATAGAATATCAAATTTTTAATTATATTTGTTTCAATTAGACCTTTAAAACTACTTGATGCAGGATATTTTATTAGCCATTCCGCTCGGAATATTACTTTGCTTTATGATTGGGCTGGTGTTTTTTGTGTTACTTGAAACGGCGGCTGTAAAGGGATTTCGTGCAGCAACAGTATTTGATTTAGGTGTTGTCACTGCAGATTTGGTTTTTATCTTGATTGCTTATTTCAGTAGTTATCGACTGATCAACAGCATTAAAGACGAACCCGCACTTTATATTTTTGGCGGATTGATAATGGTGACTTATGGGATTATTTCGTTTTTAAAACTCAAAAAACCACCCAAAAACATTGACGAGGATATTGAAGAAGTGATGGTTAAAAAGGACTATCTGAGTTTATACATCAAAGGCTTTTTCCTCAATTTCATTAATGTTGGCGTACTCGGATTCTGGCTGTTGATTTTCATCACTTTCGGGCCTGCATTAAAGATGGAAACTTCGAGGATTATTGTTTTTTTCAGTTCTGTTATCGGTACTTATCTTTTTGTTGACGTGATAAAAGTCATTTTGGCGAAACGATTGAAAAACAAAATGACACCTAAAAATATCCTCATAATCAAGAAAGTAACCAATGTAATGTTGATTGTTTTTGGTATTACCATTATGTTGCAAGGCTGGTTTCCCAGTGACCAGAAATTCGTAAAAAAGGCGGTTGAGATTATTGAGCCGCATGAGCGCAACAACTAAAATTTCTTCTTATGAAAAAATGGGTTGGTATTTTACTTTTCGTTTTTTCATTTTCCTATGCACAAAATGATACGATAAAATCTATTGGCGTTGTTGCAGCTGAGAGGATGAACGTGGTTTATCGTGGAGTTGCGAATCCAATCACTATCAGCGTTTCTAATTGTAAATCCTTTACCGCAAGTGCGCCGGGACTTACAAAAATTTCTGAAGGGTATTATCGTTTAACTCCTGGGGTTGGGCTTGAAGTGAATGTTATTTTGACAATTGTGCAATTTGATGGCTCGGTTCTTACTGAAAAACATCCATTTATAATAAAAAACATCCCAAAACCAATAGCTTTGTTTAACGGTAGAAACTGTCGGGATTGTATTGTAAAAGTTCAAAGAAGTGAATTTAAAGATGCTATTATTTCGGTGGATACAGGAGTAGAATTCAATCTGAATTTTGATGTAAAACAATTTTCCGTCTATATACCTAATCAAAAAGCAATTGTTATTTTTGGAAACAAATTTGACAGTATTCACAGGAAGCTTACTCGCTTGAAGTCAGGAACAGAAATCTTAATTTCAGATATAAGATATGGTCCGGATTGTGATAGTTGTGATAGAACAAGTGCAGCATCCATCCGTATTAAGGTAATAGATGACATTATACCATTTTTTAAAACAAAAAAATTCCTTAATGATAGCCTCCAAAATATCAAAACTCAAAGAAAGCTAGAGTTAAAAGAGAAAAAAAAATAAAAAAGCCTCCTGTTCAGTAAGCTTTTTTAGAGGCATCGAGCATCATCTTTACCATTATTTTTCCTAAAAATAAAAAAGCTCCCTTTTCAGTAAACTTTCTCAGAGGTATCGAGCACTGTCTTTATATAATTTATTCTAAAAATTTAAAAATAAAAAAAGCCTCCTTTTCAGGAAGATTTTTTCAGAGGCATCGAGCACTGTATTTATCTAATTTTTTCTAAAAATTTAAAAATAAAACAGCCTCCTTTTCAGGAAGCCTTTCTCAGAGGCATCGAGCACTGTATTTATCTAATTTTTTCTAAAAATTTAAAAATAAAAAAGCCTCCTTTTCAGGAAGCTTTCTCAGAGGCATCGAGCGGATTCGAACCGCTGTAGGAGCTTTTGCAGAGCCCAGCCTAGCCACTCGGCCACGACGCCAATTATCGATTGGACGGCAAATATAGCATAATATTTTAAAGTTCCAAAGTTACGAAGTAACAGAATCGCAAAGTTTTCGTTTTGCTTACTGAAATCTGCTGACTGATAACCGATTACTGAACACAGACCACTAATTCCGATACTCTTCCATCACAATCGTAACCGCCTCAACATCACCACCAATCGGCGGATTTAATTTTGAGACACCAACTACAATCCGTGAAACTGCCGCGATTTCCTTAAAGATTCTAATGATGATTCTGTGTGCCACATGTTCTAAAAGATGGGAACGAATCGCCATTTCCTCAACAACGATGCGGTTCAATAGTACATAATCAACGGTATCTTTCAAATCGTCAGAAGCTGAGGATTTGCGCAAATCGGTCTTGATTTCCAGATCGACAGAATAGTCAGAGCCAATTTTGCTTTCTTCTTCGAGACAACCGTGATAAGAAAAAGTTCTTATATTTTTGAGTTTTATAGTGCCCATAATATTGATTTGGTATTTGATTGTTGTTGCCGTTATAAATGTACTAAAATCAAATAACCAAAGCAACGAATACCCAAATAACCAACAATTTTGATAACTTTGCGGTTCAAAATTTTGAATATGTCAACCGAAGAGAAATCACTGAATTTCATTGAACAGATTATAGAAGAAGATTTAAAAAACGGGCTTTCGGGCGATAAACTGCGTTTCCGTTTTCCGCCGGAACCAAACGGTTATCTGCACATCGGTCACGCCAGCGCAATCGCGTTGAATTTCGGATTGGGAATCGATTATAAAGCGCCGGTAAACCTTCGTTTTGACGATACCAATCCCGCCAAAGAAGAACAGGAATATGTAGACGCGATCAAACGCGACGTGGAATGGTTGGGTTATAATTGGGCTGAAGAACGTTATGCATCTGATTATTTCCAGCAATTATATGATTGGCCGTCGGGTTTATCAAAAGCGGAAAAGCCTATGTTGACAGCCAGACTTCAGAGGAAATGGCAGCACAAAAAGGCACGCCGTCAACTGAAGGCACTGACAGTCCCTACCGAAACCGTTCCGTTGAAGAAAATCTCGATCTTTTCGAACGCATGAAAAATGGCGAATTTGCCGAAGGAACACACATCTTACGAGCAAAAATCGACATGAAATCAACCAATATGCTGATGCGGGATCCGATTATTTACAGGATTTTGCACAAGCACCACCACAGGACAGGCGACAAATGGTGCGTTTATCCGATGTACGATTGGGCGCATGGCGAAAGTGATTATCTGGAGCAGATTTCGCATTCATTTTGCACGTTGGAATTCCTTCCACACAGGGAATTATACGATTGGTTTTTAGACCAGATTTACGACGAAACCAAAGTGCGTCCGAAACAGCGAGAGTTTGCCAGAAGAAATCTTTCTCATACCGTTGTAAGCAAAAGAAAATTACTGAAACTCGTCGAAGATAATTTCGTAAACGGCTGGGATGATCCGAGAATGTCAACAATTTCAGGCCTTCGCAGACGTGGATACACGGCAACTTCTTTGCGGAATTTCGCCAACACCATCGGAATCGCCAAGCGCGATAACCTGATTGATGTGTCAGTTTTGGAATTCTGTATCCGGGAAGATCTCAATAAAATCGCACCTCGTGTAATGGCTGTTTTGGATCCGGTTAAGCTCGTTATTACGAATTATCCTGAAGGAAAAGAAGAATGGCTCGACGCCGAAAACAACCAGGAAGATGACAAAGCAGGCTTCCGAAAAGTGCCTTTTTCACGCGAAATTTACATCGAAAGAGAAGATTTCATGGAAGAAGCACCGGCAAAATTCTTCCGTCTGAGTATCGGAAAAGAAGTGCGCTTGAAGAATGCTTACATCATCAAAGGTGAAAGCGTTGTAAAAGATGCAGACGGAAATATCACGGAAATCCATGCGACTTATGACACAGAAAGTTTAAGTGGAAGTGGCACAGAAGCCAGCCAGCGCAAAGTTTCGGGAACATTGCATTGGGTTTCGACCGCACATGCGATTCCTGCTGAAATACGCCTTTATGACCGTTTGTTTACCGATGAAGCTCCGGATGCACATGCCGGCCGTGATTTCCTGGAATTCGTTAATCCGGAATCTTTGAAAATTGTAACCGGATTTGTAGAGCCAAGCCTAAAATCGGCGAAAAATGAAGATAAATTCCAGTTTCAGAGAATAGGATATTTCACAGTTGACAAGGATTCGACTTCGGAAAAACTGGTTTTCAATAAAACGGTCGGACTCAAAGATGCCTGGGAAGAAAAAGGCAAAAAAGAAGAAAATATTGTCACCAATTCACTCAAAGATTTGAACAAATATTTCAAGGTTTCCACTGATGCAGAACGACTTGCAATTGAAACGCCGATTGGTGAAAACCTCGCCACGATTTCGAATTACAGCCTCTTGAGTAATACTTTGAAGAAGAATATTGCGAACAACAAAGCATCGTTGCTTTTTGTCAATTTATTGCTGAAACATTCCCCGAACATCAAACTTGCTGAAATCGATGATGAAATCTTAGAGAAGTTATTTTCGATGTCCTTGAGAAGCGAATCTCCGTTTGTGCGATATGAGGCGATTCAAAATTTAAAACAGGACCAGGTTTTGTTTTTGAAATTCAGACCGCAACTTTCTGATTTGAAAAATTCGGAAAAAAATGAAAAAACCTGGAATTGCTTTCTCAGCTCGTGTAAAGCAAATCATAAATAAAAATGATAAAAAAGCGTCTTTTTAAGGCGCTTTTTTATTATTGATAATTTCGATTAAAATTTATTTTTTATTTACAAAAACTATTAAAATCGACTCTCATAAATTGATTTTAAGGCTGTTTTTAATAATATTTGACACAGAATTCATCTTCGGAAAAATTATCCAAACAAAGCTTTTATTTTGCTTTTTGACTCAATTCGGCAGACTTTAACCGTTGCTTAACAGAAAGCACTGTTTTTAAGTCGTAACTTTAATAAAAATTAAAAGAAAAAGATCATGGCAGGCAAAACAGAAAAAGCGATCGTTGGCGTTGTCGTAGGTGCAGCGATAGGAGCAGCGTTATATTATGCGTTCAAGGAAAAATCAACCAAAGATAAAATCAAAGATGGCTACAATCACACAAAAGACGATTTGGCCGATACCTTTGAAGAAATGACCAAAAAGCTGAAATCGAAATTCGGAAGGACTAAAAAAAGTTTCGAATCCAGTTTTGATGATCTGGTCGCCAACGGAAAAAACACCAAAGAAGACATCATCGGAATTTTAGAAACAAAACTTAAAGATTTAAAGCATACCGTGCATACGGCCACAAAATAATTTAGGTTTTTAAATGAGGAAGAGGCTGTGAAATTAATCGCAGCCTCTTTTTTTATTATCAGATGAAAGAGCAAAGAGTCAAGAATCAAGATGTTGCATTGAAAACATTGTATTGAATAGAACTCTTTTAAACACAATCATGGAAATCTTGATTCTTGATTCTATTTTCTAAACCGTCAGATCACTTTCATTGGCTGGCGGCAGTTTCGGCGTATGATGCTCGTCTTTCGATTTTACCTTTTTAGTAAGATTGTTCTTTTTCATCATTTCGCCAACCTGGTTGGAGGCTGAAAAAGAAGCCACCATATTATTCAACATATCACTTCCGGCTTGCGGAGAATTCGGCAAAAGAATCAAATTAGAATTCGCATCAGCACCGATAGCCTGCAAAGTATCATAATGTTGCGTCACGACAATCAACGCAGAAGCTTCCTGCGAATTGATACCGACGCCGTTTAAAACTTCAACACTTTCTACCAATCCGCGTGCAATTTCTCTGCGTTGATCGGCAATACCTTGTCCTTGTAAACGCTTGCTTTCGGCTTCAGCTTTTGCTTTTGCGACGATGCGGATTCTTGAACTTTCTGCTTCAAATTCGGCAGCGGTTTTTTCACGATCGGCTGCGTTGATACGGTTCATCGCGTTTTTCACCTGAATATCCGGATCGATATCGGTCACCAAAGTATTGATGATGTCGTAACCGTAAGTCGTCATCGCTTCGTTCAATTCGCGTTTTACGGCAATCGCGATATCGTCTTTTCTTTCGAAAACATCATCGAGTTTTAATTTCGGAACTTCGGCTCTTACAACATCAAAAACATAAGCGGTAATCTGGTCGTGCGGATATTCGAGTTTGTAAAAAGCGTCGTAAACTTTCTCCTGGATTACTTTAAACTGAACAGAAACTTTCATCTTAATAAAAACGTTGTCCTTCGTTTTGGTTTCGATGATGACGTCTAATTGCTGGATTTTGAGGTTGACGCGGCCGGCGACACGATCGATAACCGGAATCTTGATCTGCAATCCGGAATTGCGGACGCTCTGGAATTTCCCGAAACGTTCAATCACGACAGACGATTGCTGCTTGACGGTAAAAAATAAAGAGAAAAAAACAAAAAGAGCAAGAACTAGCGGAACAATAAAAATTACTTCCATCGATTTGAAAAGTGTTAATTGGTTAATTACTGATTGTACGCTAAATGCATTATGTTTGTTACAAATTTCACAAACCAAATGAAAAACGCTTTTTACAGCTTCGCCGCTTTTTTGCTTTCGATGACAGCTTTTGCCCAATACAATTACCGCGATTCGAACCGCATTGGCATCATCGCCGGAGTCAACCAAATCGGATTGTATACGTCAGATTTTGATGTAAAATCCGGAATGGGCTGGAATGCCGGTCTGTCTGTTCGCGGCAATTATTACGACAATTGGGATATGGTGTATGCGGTGCAGTTCAGCGAAGTGAATTTCGATGTACCGACGTATAATTCGTTATCACAGCCGAAAAATGTCAATTACAAATTCGGAACAGTGCAGATTTCATTACAGCTCAGCAAAAAGATTTTTGGTGAAAACCTGACGCTCGAATTCGGTCCGATTATTCAATTGAATGGCAAGATGGAAATTGACCGTGAGGACAAGCAAAATACAATCAAAGGAACGACGCTTAAAGCGGATGACATCACAGAAATTACCAACTATAATATTTATCCGACTGCGGGAATCACTTTTGGCGTGACGCATTTCCGTGCGAATATTTCCTATCAATACGGACTGATCAATATGTTCAGTCGTGTTGACAATGTGAAAGGAAATATGGGGATTTTGAATGGGAATTTGATTATTTACCTTTAACCGCAAAGTTCGCAAAGCTACACGCAAAAGCTTTGCGAACTTTGCGTAACCTTTGTGTTATTTGCGGTTAAATTTTAAAAAGTTGACGAAAAATTTGCTATCGCAGTCTGCAACCTGTTGATAGTTTCTTCCTTCCCAATCAACTCAGCAATATCAAACAAATGCGGCCTTTTCAAAGCGCCAACGAGACTTAAACGAAACGGCTGCATGATTTTTCCCATACCGATTTCGTTGGCCGACATCCATTCTTTTACTTTTGATTCGATTTCAAAAGTGTCCCAGTTTTCGATATTTTCTAAAACTGAAATCAATTGCAGCATCAATCCAGTAGTGTCTTCTTTCCAGTTTTTCGAGGCTTTTTCGTCGTAAGAAGTAGGTGCTACGAAGAAGAAATCTGCCAAATCCCAGAATTCAGAAACAAAATGTGCGCGTTCTTTTATCGAAGCGACAATCCGTACCAAAGTCGTATAATCAACAGCAATTCCTTTTTCGTATACGATAGGGGCAAAGGCTTTCGCCAAAGTTTCATCGTCCTGTTTGATCAGATATTGGTGGTTGAACCATTTGTTTTTTTCGGGATCGAATTTGGCGCCGGCTTTATGTACGCGGTTCAAATCGAATTTTTGTGTCAGTTCTTCCAACGAAAATAATTCCTGTCTGTGCCGTCGTTCCATCCTAACAAGGCAAGGAAATTGATAACCGCTTCCGGGAAAAATCCGTTTTCGCGATATCCTGATGAAACGCCTTCTTCGGTTTTCCATTCCAACGGAAATACTGGAAAGCCCATCTTATCGCCGTCTCTTTTTGATAATTTACCGTTTCCTATTGGTTTTAAAATCAATGGCAGATGCGCGAATTCAGGCGCTTCCCAACCAAAAGCACGGTACAATAAAACGTGTAAAGGCATTGATGGCAGCCATTCTTCACCACGTATGACGTGCGTCGTTTCCATCAAATGGTCATCGACGATATTCGCCAAATGATAGGTCGGCATGCCGTCGCTTTTGAACAAAACCTTATCGTCTAAAAGATTCGTTTCAAATTTAATGTCGCCACGGATGATGTCATGCAAGTGCAAAGTCTCATCAACAGGCGTTTTGAAACGGATTACGAAATCTTCACCATTGGCAATTCTTTTTTCGGTTTCTTCTTTCGAAATCACCAAAGAAGTATCCAGTTTTTCGCGATTGTTATGGTTGTAAATGAACGTTTTTCCTTCGGCTTCATATTCTTTCCGCAACGCATCCAAAGCGTCAGGAGTGTCGAAAGCATAATAAGCCCAACCGGAATCTATGAGTCGATCGGCGTATTGTTTGTACAGATGTTTCCGTTCGCTTTGACGGTAAGGCCCGAATTTTTCATTTTTCCCGACCGTTTCTTCCGGTGCGATGCCAAGCCATTCGAGCGCTTCCATGATATATGCTTCTGCGCCGGGAACAAAGCGGTTTTGGTCGGTATCTTCAACACGGAGGTAGAAAACCCCGCCGTGTTTCCTGGCAAAAAGATAATTGAAAAGGGCAGTGCGGACGCCGCCAATGTGTAAGGCCTGTCGGACTTGGTGCAAAACGCACACGGACTTGCTTAGACATTTTGTGGAATTTTGTTGCAAAGATAGATAATTAGCGAATTAGCGAATGAGATAATTAGCGAATGATTTGTGCAACGTTAATTGATATTGATATATTTAATTCTAGAAAAATTCTTTTTGGGCTCGATTTTGGCATTGTCTAATTTTCTAATTATCACATTTTCTAATTGTTATGGCATTCGCTAATTCGCTAATTATCCCATTCGCTAATTGAACATAAATTACTACTTTTATCGGTTATAAATAAAATTGCGAAAGATTTGGAAACCACATCGCTCATTTACCAGAAGTTAGAAGCATTTATTAAAAAATATTACACGAATGAATTGCTGCGCGGCACGATTTTCTTTGTCGGTCTTGGCTTGATTTATTTGCTGTTTACGCTGTTTGTAGAATATTTCCTTTGGCTGAAACCTGCCGGAATGACCGTACTATTCTGGACGTTTATTGCTGTAGAATTGTTTCTCGTTATTCGGTTCATTTTGTTTCCGCTTTCAAAATTATTCAGGATCAGGAAAGGAATAGATTACAATGACGCTTCAAAAATCATCGGAAACCATTTTACTGAAGTGAGCGACAAACTCACGAATTTCCTGCAATTGTCAAATGATAAGAACCAATCAGAATTATTATTGGCTTCAATAGAACAGAAAGCTGCGAATTTGCAGCGTGTGCCTTTTGGAAACGCTGTTAACTTCAATAAGAACAGGAAATATCTGCCACTCGCGATCATTCCGGTTTTGTTTTTCATCTTTTTTTATATTTCGGGAAACAGCGGCATGATTTCGCAGAGTTTTGACCGCGTCGTGCATTTCAAGCAGCAGTTTTTGCCGCCTGCGCCATTTCAGTTGGTTGTTGTAAATGAAAATTTGCAGACAGAGCAGGGAAGTGATTTTGTTCTCAAGATGAAATCTGAAGGAAAAGTCGTTCCGGAATCGGCTGTGATTTACATCAACGACGAGCGTTATTTTATGGAAACGGTTTCGCCCGGCGTATTCGAATACAAATTTGAAAAGCCAGTGAAGAATACTGAATTTCATGTGGAGGCGAATGAAGTTTCATCGGCAGATTATGAACTCGCTGTCGTTGCCGTTCCGACGATTGCCAATTTTGAAATGGTACTGAATTTTCCGGGTTATCTCAACAAGAAATCTGAATTGATTAAAGGTACCGGAAATGCAATTGTTCCTGAAGGTACGCGTGTGACGTGGAAAGTTGCCGCTTTGGCCACGAAAACCGTTGAATGGTCTGATTTGAAGTCGGTAACGCCGTTTTCTTCGAATGAAAATAATTTCAGTTTATCGAAAATTATTGTTCAAAATACAGATTATCAGATTCTTACATCGAATGCGAAAGTGAAGAATTACGAGAAATTGAATTATCAGATTTCTGTGGTTAAAGATCAATTCCCGACAATTTCTGTAAGTAATGCGCCCGACAGCCTGAAAGTTGATAAAAACGTTGTCATTGGACGTGTATCTGATGATTACGGACTTTCAAGGCTACAAATCGTCTATTACCCGAAAGGAAAACCTGAATCGGGAAGGAAAGCTGCAATTGCTGTGAAACGCGCTATTTTCGATCAGTTCATTTACACTTTTCCGGATAATCTTCCTGTAGAACAAGGCGTTTCGTATGAATATTATTTTGAGGTTTTCGACAATGATGCGCCGCATGGTTTCAAAGGGACGAAATCTTCTGTTTTCTCGAATCGCATTGAAACCAATGAGGAAAAGGAAGACAAAATGTTGCAGGAACAAAATAGCAACATCAACAGCCTCGAGAAATCACTGAAAAACCAGGACAAGCAGATGAGTGATTTGGATAAGCTTCAAAAGATGACCAAAGAAAAGGAAAATCTCGATTTTAAAGACCAGATGAAAATTGATGATTTCGTTAAAAAGCAAAAGCAGCAAGACGAAATGATGAAGCAGTTTTCTGAAAAAATGAAGGAAAATCTTAAGGATTTCAAGTCGGAGAAAAAAGATGAATTCAAGGAACAATTGCTTGAAAAAATCGAAAAAGCCGAAAAGGTTTCGGAAGAAACGCAAAAGCTTCTTGACGAATTAAAAGAACTCAACGACAAAATCAAGCAGGAAGACCTGATTGATAAAATGGATAAGATTAAGCAGAATGCCAAAAATCAAACGAAAAACCTGCAACAGTTGGTTGAGCTTACCAAACGTTATTATGTTGAAAAGAAAGCCGAGCAGATTGCAGATAAACTAGACAAACTTTCTGAAAAGCAGGATCAATTGTCTGATAAAGACAAAGAAAATAATTCAGAAAAGCAGGACGAAATCAATAAAGAATTTGACAAAATCCAGGATGAATTAAAAGAGCTTGACAAGGAAAATAAAGAATTAAAAAAGCCAATGGATATTCCGAAAGATGCCGAAAAAGAGAAAAGCATCGACGAAGATTTGAAAAAAGCATCGGATGAATTGCAGAAAGAAAATAAAGATAAAGCGAAACCAAAGCAGAAAAGCGCTGCCAAGAAAATGAAGCAGATGAGTGCTGCGATGTCAGAAAGCATGCAGGCAGGTGAAATGAATGAAATGGAAGAAGATATCAAAGTATTGCGTCAAATTCTTGATAATCTTTTGGCATTTTCTTTTTCTGAAGAGAACCTGATGAACCAGTTCAAAGGCCTTAGAAGGTTGTCGCCATCGTTCAATAAAAATCTCAAAATCCAGCAGGATTTGAAGCAGCAGTTCAAACACGTTGACGACAGTCTTTTTGCATTGTCGTTGCGTAATCCTAAAATCAGCGAAGAAATCAATAAGGAAGTCGGAAATGTACATTACAACATAGATAAGTCATTAGAGAATCTTGTTGAAGCTATTGTTCCAAAAGGTGTTTCGCACCAACAGTATGCCATTGCTTCAGCGAACAAGCTAGCCGATATGCTCAGCGATGCATTGAATGGCATGCAAATGTCGATGTTCCGGAATGGGCTTCGGAAAGCCAAAACCCGGACAGGGAGAAGGCATGCAATTGCCGGATATCATCCAAAAGCAAGATGCGCTTGGACAGAAAATGAAGGACGGCATGAAAAAAGGTGAAAAGCCCGGGACAAACCTGGGGATAAACCGGGTGACAAACCAGGCGATAAACCCGGAGGTAAGAAAGGTGACAAGCCAGGGAGAAAGGCGAAGGCGGAAAAGAAGGTGAAGGTGGCGAAGATGGCGAAGGAAATGCCGGTGATGTCATGCGCATTTATCAAGAGCAAAGACAGCTTCGCGATGCATTGCAAAAGGAATTAGACAAGCAGGGAATGGGCGGAAACGGCCAGAACGCATTGAATCAGATGAAAGACATCGAAAAACAATTGCTCAATAAAGGTTTCAAAAACGAAGTGCTGCAAAAGATTTTAAATGTGAAACAGGAATTGCTCAAACTCGACAAAGCCATCCAGCAACAAGGCGAGGAAAAGAAACGCCAGTCGCAAACCAATAAGAAAGAATTCAACAACCAGACCAACGCTTTAAATCCGGCACTGCAACAATATTTGAACAGTGTTGAGATATTAAACAGACAAAGCTTACCTTTGCGCTCCAATTTTGACCAGAAGGTTCAGGAATATTTTAAGAAGAATGATTAGTTTTAATTACGAAACCGACTTTGAATTAGGCAACGAAAAAGCTTATTCAAAATGGCTTTCAGAAGTGATAATTTCCGAAAAGAAAGAAGAAGGCGAAATCAATTATGTGTTTTGCGATGACGATTATCTGCATAAAATCAATGTCGAATACCTGCAGCATGACACTTTAACGGATATTATCAGTTTTGATTACTCTGTAGGAAATGAATTACACGGCGATATTTTCGTTTCTGTCGAAAGAGTTAAGGATAATGCGCTTGATTTCAATGTTTCTTTTGCGGAAGAATTAAAACGAGTGCTGGTTCATGGCATCCTGCATTACTGCGGCTATAAAGATAAATCTGAATTAGAGGAGCAATTTATGCGAAATAAAGAAAACGAAAAAATTTTAATGTTTCACGTGGAACAATAATTTTTAAGCGTCAATAATATTTATAATGTTTCACGTGGAACATAAATCAGAAAGGCAATACAATGTTTGACCAAGAATATGATGTAATTGTAGTTGGTGCCGGTCACGCTGGTTCCGAAGCTGCCGCTGCTGCTGCCAATATGGGGTCAAAAACTTTATTGGTAACGATGAGCCTTCAAAACATTGCTCAAATGTCCTGCAATCCTGCCATGGGAGGCATTGCAAAAGGGCAGATTGTTCGCGAAATTGATGCGCTTGGCGGCTACTCCGGAATCGTTTCAGACAAGACGGCAATTCAGTTCAAGATGCTCAATAAATCAAAAGGCCCGCGATGTGGTCACCGCGTGTTCAAAGCGACAGGATGCGTTTCGCTGAGGAATGGCGACTGATGATGGAACGAACGCCAAACCTTGATTTCTATCAGGAAATGGTACGTGGATTGATTATTGAGAATGGAAAAATCAAAGGAATTAAAACCTCGCTTGGCGTTGAAATTCGCTCTAAGGCTGTCGTATTGACGAACGGTACTTTCCTGAACGGATTGATTCACATCGGCGAGAAACAATTCGGCGGCGGAAGGGCAGGCGAAAGCGCAGCCTACGGAATTACAGAAGATTTAGTAAATGCCGGATTCGAATCAGGAAGAATGAAAACCGGAACGCCGCCGCGTGTTGACGGAAGATCTCTTGATTATTCCAAAATGAATGAAGAAAAAGGCGATGAAAGACCCGATAAGTTTTCTTATTCTGATGAAACGAAACCATTGACAAAACAAAAATCTTGTTACATGACTTATACATCTTTGGATGTCCATGATATTTTGCGTGAAGGATTTGACCGTTCGCCTATGTTTAACGGCAGGATTCAAAGTCTCGGAACAAGATATTGCCCATCGATTGAAGATAAAATCAATCGATTTGCAGACAAAGAAAGGCACCAATTGTTCGTTGAGCCTGAAGGTTGGGATACAGTCGAAGTTTATGTAAATGGCTTTTCAACTTCACTTCCGGAAGACATACAATTTAAGGCACTTCGTTCGGTTGCTGGTTTTGAGAATGTGAAATTCTTCCGACCGGGATATGCGATCGAATATGATTATTTTCCGCCTACACAATTAAAACATACGTTAGAAACCAAACTTGTTGAAGGTTTGTATTTCGCCGGACAAATCAACGGAACAACGGGTTATGAAGAAGCAGCTTCGCAAGGTTTAATGGCAGGCATCAATGCGCATTTGAAAATACACGAAAAAGAACCGTTAATCCTTAAAAGAGACGAAGCTTATATAGGCGTTTTAATTGATGATTTGATTACGAAAGGCACCGAAGAGCCATACAGAATGTTTACCTCACGTGCAGAATACAGAACATTATTGCGTCAGGATAATGCCGATTTCAGGCTGACACCAATGTCACACGCCATCGGATTAGCTTCTGAAAAACGCCTGCGAAGAATGGAACACAAGCTAAACGAATCTGAAAAAATGGTGAATTTCTTCAAAGAGACAAGTGTTACGGTCGCTGAAATAAATCCGATTCTCGAAGCAAAAGAATCTGCTTTGGTGAATCAATCCGATAAGATGTTTAAAGTTCTGTCGCGCCCCCAAATCGACTTAAACGACATGATGCAGCTTGATAAAGTAAAAGAGTACGTCGCTGCAAACGATGTCGATCAGGAGATTTTAGAACAAGCCGAAATACAAGTCAAATATTCCGGCTACATCGATAAGGAAAGAAATAACGCCGATAAACTCACGCGTCTCGAAGATGTAAAAATCCCTGAAGATTTCGATTACACCAAAATAAAATCAATGTCAATTGAGGCAAAACAGAAACTTACAAAGATTCGTCCGGTAACTATTTCGCAGGCATCAAGAGTCAGCGGTGTTTCCCCAAGTGATATTTCTGTTTTATTAATTCATATGGGAAGATAATATGTTTCACGTGGAACGATTTATAAAAAGCACAATAATGTGTGCGTTGTTTTTCAGTTTAATGGCTTGCAATTCTGCCAGAGACAGGCAAACAATCCCCGATTACCTGATTCTTGAAAACGGGAAAACCGCCATCGGAACAAAACCGCTAAACACTTTTATC
Organism: Flavobacterium sp. 3HN19-14; assembly: GCF_051373205.1. Classification (NCBI taxonomy): domain Bacteria; kingdom Pseudomonadati; phylum Bacteroidota; class Flavobacteriia; order Flavobacteriales; family Flavobacteriaceae; genus Flavobacterium; species Flavobacterium sp. 3HN19-14. The sequence continues at coordinate 633,610 of NZ_JBPPZT010000001.1, read as the reverse complement.
TTTGAAAATACAAGGAGAGATATTGTATTCCAAAAATTCCTGCGTTTCAAAATACAAAGTTGTCGACCTGGACGAAAAGGAATTCAATATTAAAATCGATGGTCAAAATTTCCAAATGTTAGTTTATGATAATTCAGAACTCGAAAAATACTTCGATACTTCAAAATTCATTATCACCAACTTCCAGCCTGAAACTCAGGAAACGGTCAATATGCCAAGATTTTTCGCAATTTCTATGATCAGCGCGACAAATGATGATTGCCTTTCTGAAAATTCGATTTTTCATAATATCGCCATCAATTACCTTAAGAATTTAAAAGACGAATATTTAACACGATAATGGACAGTTCCCAAAAGCACTTTTTATCAGTAAAAGATTTTTCTGTTTCAGGAGAAGTTTTCGAATTGTATAAAGATGAAAATCTGGATATGCTCATCACAACGCCACAGCCTAAAGGTGAAGATTTGAATCGCTACTATGAAAGCGAAGATTATATTTCACACACTGACGGAAAACGCACATTCTTCGAAAAAATTTACCAATTCATAAAAAATATTGCGCTTGACAGAAAAGTGAAGCTCATCAACTCTTTGGCAAAACAAAAAGGCAATTTATTAGATATCGGTGCCGGAACAGGTGATTTTTTACTTCGTGCAAAAAATGATGGATGGAATATTACCGGAGTCGAACCTAGCAGCAAAGCAAAAGAAATCGCAACCCAAAAAGGTCTTTCCTTATTTGATGAATCGACCGGAATTAAAAGCGGTACTTTTGATATCATCACCATGTGGCACGTATTAGAGCATGTTCCCGATTTAGATTTTCAGATAAAAGAGTTAAAAAGACTTCTAAAACCAAACGGGCATATTATCATAGCGGTCCCGAATTTCAATTCCTACGATGCTGAACATTATGGTGCGTTTTGGGCCGCTTATGACGTACCGAGACATTTATGGCATTTTTCTAAAACTGCAATTGAAAAATTATTCGCCAAAGAATCATTTCAATTGGTTTTAATTTTACCGATGCAATTTGATGCGTATTATGTGAGCTTATTGTCAGAAAAGTATAAAACCGGAAAAATGAATTTTATCAGAGCATTTTTTACCGGATTGCAATCAAATAGTAAAGCAAAGCGTAATACAGAGTATTCTTCACATATTTACGTCATAAAAAACGCTTAAAATTGAAATTAAGCGTTTTGTACAATGATTTTTGGTCTAAATGACCATTCAGGTGAAGAAAAATCAAAATTGGCTTAAAACGCTTTATTTCAGGTCAATTTTAATAGCGATTCGTTATGGGATATTTTAAAACAATAAAGTAAGCTTATAGGCTTAAAATCACGCAAAATTTGAGATAAACATCTTTTTCCATTTGCAAAAAATATTTTTCCTATTTTTGGCACCAATTGAAAATAAAAGAAAAAACAGAATGAAAAGAATAATAGTAGTTATCGCGTTGGCACTTTCAATTGTTTCGTGCAACAAAACAACTGAAACGGTAAAAGAATCAAAAATTGCTTACATCGATACAGCTGAATTGATGAAAAACTCAACTGAAGCAAAAGACCTTCAGGAAAAATACAAAACAAAATCTGAAGAAATGGGCCACAAACTTGACGCTGAAATTGAAAGATTCAAGTCAGACTATGCCAATTTCGAGAAAAATGCACGTGCCAACGGACAAGCTTGGGCCGAGCAATACGGACCGCAAATCATGCAACGCAAAGAGCAATTGCAATATGCGCAACAAAGCATTGCACAACAGTTGCAGCAGGAAAGCGCTGTTGAGATGGATACGATGACCAACAACATGAAAAAATTCATTAAAGCCTACGGAAAAGAGAAAGGTTATTCATGGATTTACGGTACAGGTGACGCAGAATCAGTACTTTACGCAGAAGAGAAATACAACATTACCAAAGAAATTACCAAGTTGATCAACGACAAATACGACGGTAAAAAAGAAGAAAAAACAGCAACTCCAGTTAAAAAAGAGGAGAAGAAATAAACGTTTTCCAAGATAAAATCAAGCCTTCAATTCGAAAGAAATGAAGGCTTTTTTATTAATCGCAAAGCACGCAAAGGCTTTAAAGTTTAGCTTTGCGTTACTTAGCGGAAATCTTGATGAACTTTGCGGTAAAAATTTAAATTTCACTATTTTTATCCTCTTAAATTATACGCCATGGAAACCATCACAGAAGCCGCATCCTACACCTTACGGTTCATCAACCAAACGCACCGCTCTATCTTCCTTACGGGAAAAGCAGGCACCGGAAAAACAACACTTTTACGAGAAATTATCCGAACGACACACAAAAACACGGTCGTAGTTGCGCCAACAGGAATCGCCGCACTCAACGCCGGAGGTGTCACAATTCATTCGATGTTTCAGTTGCCTTTTGCCGGATTTATTCCGGGAAATGCTACAGATTCCCATTTTTCTGAATCTGTAAAATTCGAAAATCGCGATACGCTGCGCCGTCATTTCCGCATGAGCGGGCAAAAGAAATCGGTCATCCAGAATATGGAATTGCTCGTTATCGACGAAGTCAGCATGCTGCGCGCAGATCTGCTCGATGCCATCGATTTCATGATGCAGAGCGTTCGCAAAAAGAAGCAGCCTTTCGGAGGTGTCCAAGTGCTTTTCATTGGCGATTTGCTACAGTTGCCGCCAGTTGTGAAAGATGAAGAATGGCGCACTTTACGCAATTATTACAAAGGAAAATTCTTCTTTCACGCACACGTCATCCAACAAAACCCGCCGCTTTATATCGAATTGTCGAAGATTTTCAGGCAGACCGATGACCGCTTCATTTCAATATTGAATAACCTTCGGAACAACCAGATTTCTACAGAAGATGTCGCCGTTTTGAATGAATTCGTAAAGCCGGATTTCGACCTGAAAGCCAACAAAGGTTATATCACTTTAACCACGCACAATATTAAAGCTGATGACATTAACGCTACTGCACTCAAAGAATTATCAGGGAAATCGATGGTTTACAAACCAGAAATCGTCGATGATTTTCCTGAAAAGATTTTTCCAGTAGAAGAAAATCTCGAACTGAAAATCGGCGCGCAAATCATGTTCATCAAAAACGATTTGTCAACCGAAAAGAATTATTTCAACGGAAAAATGGGCTTCATCAAATCGCTTTCCGAACGCGAAATCGTGGTACATTTTCCCGAAGAAAACCGCACGATTGAAGTCGATAAATACGAATGGCAGAACATCCGCTACAATGTTGACGCGCTTACCAAAGAAATTACCGAAGAAGTTTTAGGTACTTTTGTGCATTATCCGATCAAACTCGCGTGGGCGATCACCGTTCACAAAAGCCAGGGATTAACGTTTGACAAAGCTGCGCTCGACGTATCGCAGGTTTTTCTGCCCGGACAGGCGTATGTTGCGCTTTCACGTTTGCGATCATTAAAGGGGCTTATTTTGCTTTCTCCGCTGCGCATGAATGGCATTTCGAACGATCAGGAAGTGATGGATTATTCGCTGAACAAAGCGACCGACGATATTCTTGCAGATTCTTTGGTGAAAGAAACCAAAAATTTTATCCTTAACTACCTGAAAAACAGTTTCGACTGGACAGAATTGGCTCAGGAATGGCGCAACCACCGCTACAGTTACAACGAAGATGCCGAAAGATCCGAAAAATCAAAATACGCGCTTTGGGCCAAAAGTCAATCAGAAATGATGGATTCGCTTTCAGATCCTGCGGGAAAATTCATCTGGCAGTTGCAAAAGCTTTTCAATGAAGAACAATTCGATATGACGCATATTTCTGAAAGGATTAATGCGGCTTTTAGTTATTTCCTGCAACCGATGGACAATCTCGTTTTTGAATTGCTCTGGAAGATCGAGGAAGTAAAGCGAATGAAAAAAGCCAAAGCGTTTTACGACGAATTGATGTTACTTGAAGAATTGCAAATTCGCGCGGTTCAAAGGATGATGAAGGCGAAATTACTCGTTGAAACCGTTGTTTCAGGAAAAGAAATTTCAAAAGAAAACCTGATTTCAGACGCAATTAAAGCTTACAAGAACAACAAACTTGAAACCATACGTACGGAGTTCAAGGCCGCGAATATCGTTTTGATTGAAGACGAAGCCGACGCGAATCGTTATACCAAAAAGAAGAAAACGAAAGAACCGAAGAAATCTACAGTGCTAGAAACCTTTGAATTGTGGCAGCAACATAATTCCATCAAGGAAATCGCCGGCATCCGCAAGCTTACGCAGCAAACCATTTCCAATCATTTTGCCAAGCTTATTGAAGCGGGAACGGTCAGGATTTCAGACATTTTAGCCGAAGACAGAATCGATGAACTCGCCGAAGCATTCCGCGATTACAATGAAGATTCACTTAACGGGTTGAAGGAAAAATATGGCGACAGATTCACCTGGAATGAACTGAAGTTGTTTAAGGCGAGTTTGTAGATTTAAGATTAATTTGAATACAAAAGCCCCTCTACTGCGCTCGGGGTGACAGCGTGAATATATCTGAAGATTGTTTTTGTAACGTGCAGGATTTGTCACCCCGAGCGCAGTCGAGGGGCTTAGTTGCAAATCATCTCCTTAGAAACCCTAAAAAATCCTTAAATAAAAATATAATCTTTGGCAAAATACGTATTTTTAATTTCACGATATTAGCCAAATGAATCGCACCATCAACGTCAATGAACAACAACGCCTTGAGGAACTGGAAAGTTACCACATCCTCGATACGTTATCCGAGAAGGAATACGACGATATCACAAAGATGGCGTCAATCATTTGCGACACTCCGGTTGCGCTTATTACTTTTCTTGATTCGGAACGGCAATGGTTCAAGTCGAAGATTGGCACCGACATCACTGCCACGCCAAAGGAAATCTCTTTCTGCATGCATGCCATTAGTTCAGACGAACCTTTCGTCATCAATGACACCAGCCGCGATGAGCGATTTAAGAACAATCCGCTGGTCACCGATAATCCCAACATCGGTTTTTATGCCGGAATTCCACTAATTTCCAAAAATGGGTATGGTCTGGGTACCGTGTGCGTAATTGATACCAAACCACGTACACTCAACGAAAGTCAGCTGACTGCGATGAAAATTCTCAAAGACCAGGTGGTAAACCTGCTCGAACTGCATAAACTTAATTATGAGCTCAGTGCCCATAGCAAAACTTTAGAATCGAAGCTCGACAAGCAAATAGCAGACCGCCTGCGTGAGGTTGCAGAGCAAAATATTGCGTTGGAGAAAATGAATAAGGAATTGCAGGCCTTCGCTTATATCTCAAGCCACGATTTGCAGGAACCGCTGCGCAAGATACAGACATTCATTTCGATGATTGAGCAAAAGGAATACGAATGCCTTTCTGACAGTGCGAAAGAATATTTCGCGAAAATTCACCAATCTTCCGTGAGGATGAGTGCGTTGATAAAAGATTTGCTGGCGTATTCACGTGCAAGCAATTCTAAAAAGGAATTTAAGAAGATTTCAATACAATCTGTTGTTGACAGCGTTCACGAAGATCTTTTTGAGGAAATCGAATCCAAACAAGCGCAGATTTTGCTGTTGAATGATATGGATTTGCACGTAATTCCGTTTCAATTCAGGCAATTGGTATACAATCTCGTTTCCAATTCATTGAAATTTTCAAGGGCAGATACAATTCCGGAAATTACTATCAACTGCATCTCCGGAAATGCGGAATCTTTTGCGCTCGATAAACTCGAAAAAGGACGGATTTACTCTCAAATCACCATCAAAGACAATGGCATGGGCTTCGAGAACATCTACAACGAAAAGATATTCGAATTGTTCCAAAGGCTCGACAGCAATAAATCTAAGTTCGGCACGGGTATTGGCTTGACCATTGTCAAAAAAATCGTTGAAAACCACAGCGGATTTATCCTGGCCAGCGGCAATCTTGATGAAGGTGCGGTTTTCGAGATTTATTTGCCGGAGATGGTGGACTAACTCAGCAGAAATTACGAACACCGTCATTGCGAGGCACGAAGCAATCTCAATGAGTGAGTCGTGGAATTTAAAGGGATTGCTTCGTGCCTCGCAATGAAAGTAGCCCACTCAAAAATCAGAAAACCCTCCGTGGATTGCGGAGGGTTTTCAAGTTATTAATTAATTATAAACCTGTATTAATACATTTCTTAGTTATGGTGCTGCCGTTTGTGGCGGTAATTTGGATGAGGATAACATCTTTTCCATCCTGAAATCATTAAGTGACACTGAAGTGCTGTTGATCGCATCTTTCTGATAGATTAACCTGCCACGCACATCGAAAATCATCATCGATTGCATAGACTGGCTTCCTGAATTTACGTTCAGAACGTTATTGTGATTGTAAACTACAACCGAATTGGAATCCAATACCGGCGTACCAACACCCAATTCAATATTCTGGTACACCACCCGGAAACGGTTGTTGAAAGTTCCCGCTTCTGACGCAAAAGCGTATGCAGTTTCTTTGATGTTATGCATCACATTCATCAATAAATCTTCTACATAAATTTCTTGTTCATCGGCAAACAATCCGTCAACATGGTCGATAGAAATCGAATAGCTTCCCGCAGCACTCGCCGTAAACCCTAACGGAACAACGTCTGTATCGGCGAACGGCAATGCTTTTCCCTGAATAACATAGGCCTCGTCATCAAGCATGCTGTAAATCCTGCTGCCGCTGTTTTCGATTAGTTTACCATCATAACGCGCGTCGACTGCATCTGTTGCGCCGTCGATGTAACCAAGAAGCATTTGGTTCATACTTTCATTTGCAGCATTCAAGTTGATCCAGATACGGTTTTGTTCTGTATTTGCTGTACGGAAGAATGTCCCGCTGTTACTGCCGGTACGCATGCCATTATTGAACACCAAATTCCCGGAAGCCGACGTCTTGGCGATAAAACCTTGTCCCGAAAGGATAGTTCCGTTAGGCACGACACTGGCCGGAGTCGTAGCAGAAGCAGCTGTCCCGCCAGTTAAATTATAACTCGCATAATTGGCATTCGGTGCTGAACCCTGTACGCTGTGTGTCCAGAAATACAATGTCGTAACAGTTGGATTTGCAACAAAAAAAGCGGTCGCACTGATTGCAGAAGGATAAGGATTCCCAACAAGGTTAAAACCTTGTCCGGTTCCCGATGTGTTAGTTACAGCGATTTGTAAATCGCCACTGTTAGGTCTTCCGGTAAAAGTACCTTCATAATCGGATGCAGTAGTTGTGAATGTATTAGGCGCCCTGATCACGTATCCCTTCGCCGCGGCAAATGAATTGTTTTCAGGGTCAGCCCATACAAAAGCGTTTGTTGACTCATTGATTGTATAGAACCTGTTGGTTTGCGTGTCAGTAGAGAAAGCTTTCAGGTTTTGTGCTTCGACTGGAGACGACCAGTAAACGTAGTCGAGACGGCGCATGTGTGCTGCTCTTTTGTAAATGATGTTACCGGTATTCAGGTTGGAAGCGCCACTTTGTGTAAGATTTGCATTGCTGTTAAAGGTTAATGAAGCGGTGCCTGCAACAGTTAAGGCGCCTGTAATTGTGAATGTAATTCCCGAAGGAACCGTAACAGCCGCCGTTCCATTTACGTCGAGCGTACAGGCTGATAAGTCTGTCGTCGCGGTGTAGTTGCCTGTAAAGACAAGCTTTTCATCAGCAGTTGGTGCGCTCGGACTCCAAGCAGTTCCATTCCAGGTTTTAGTGACAGAACATGGAAGCGGCACCCCAAAGGTGGCGTTGATGGTATGGTCAGCCACCGTGTTAGTGAAAGTATAAGCCGTAACCGCACCAACAGAAACGCCGTCAACTACAACATCCGAAATGTTATACCCTGGATTCGGACTAATCGTATAAGTTTGATTGTCTGCGCAATTGATAACTGTTGAACCCGGCGAAGAGATAGCCCCATTTGCCCCGGCGCTGGCAGTAATAGTTGTACTGATCGGTTGAAAAGCCGGAGTCAATACCGGTACTCCATTTGTAAAAGTAAACAAATAAGGAACTTCGACAATCGTTCCGTCTTTTTGTATCAGGTAGAGTCCGACGCGGTAGTTTTGATTGCCCTGCACCGTAAAATCGTTGATTTTTTCCTCTATATAAAATCTGTTTCCGGTAGTGACCCTGGCAGCCCAAGCTGCGTCATACTCTGATTCCTGAGCGGGTAATCGGTCGTTGTGAAAGCCAACTGAGATTACGGGTGAACCCGGAGATGCAACCGTTCCTGTAATAATAATGGCTTGTTTTGTGGAATTGTAACAGCCATTGATAGATGATACGGTTGCTGTTGCAGATCCATAGTAGCTTATTCCGTCATTATTAAAGATCTCATTTCGGTCTAAGATAGCGCAATCAAGATGATCCAGTGAGGTGGTAGAAATACCCCACGTACTATTGCCAAAACTCATCAGGGAAGTACCTAAAGCTGCCTGGGTTACCTGTTGAAGTCTGCTGTGCGGAAGGTTTATTCCGTGCCCTAATTCGTGATATAAACCACCGATATAAGTTGTATTCAGAAAATTCAGTGTTGTCCCGCCTGTGCCCAGATTCGAAAGCTTCATATCTTCAAAGTCTGCAGCCCAACAATTTTTGCCAATGCCATAGAATGGAACTTGTTCAACTAATTCTTGTGTAGCAGGATTATATGAAAAAGTCGGAGTAATGATCAGGTTGTGCTGGCTATAATAAGGCGAAGGGTGTGCAGCAATGTATGCATTTATTTCCGCCAGCTCTAAATCACCTCCTCCTTCGTATGGGTAATGTGCTTTAGGATATTTCCCATTGATGACGATGATATTTACATTTGTATGTGTTGGATCAGTTACAAGGCCAAAGGTTTTGTTACCATAGCCCTCACGTTGCATTTCATTTCCGCAATAGGTCTGAAAATGTAAAAGGATGTCACTAATCCGCCTCTGGAAACCAGGAGCCGCTATATTATCAGAAGGAATAAAATAAAACACATTCAGATTCTTTGTCTGGTTGCTTGAATACGTAACCATCGGAAATTCCGAATTCGAGATTTTTGATTTTTGTAAAGGCAGGCTCGAGCTTACTAATTCAAGTCTGTAAAAATTAAACCCGGTCAAAGGCGCGGTATCGGTGTAAGTGTAGTTAGCGGCTGTTACATTACTTCCTGTTGCTATCACCGATCCGATTGTCGTGAAATTTAACGCGTCACTGGAACGTGTTATATTGTAACTTACAGCATTTGTTTCTGCATTTGTTGACCAATTTAATGTCACACCCGTTGGCTGTGCCTGTGCGGTAAACGATGCTAAGGTAGCTTCAAAAGAAGTATCGAGTTTCGCACCCACTTCCGCCATCGTGGTAACAAATGAGTTAGTCGCGTTGGCATGGTCTGCGTAATTTTGTGTGATTGTGATTTTAAAATAACGATGGTTCTGCACCGATGGCAGCGAGATGATGCTTTGCGAAAAGGCGGCTGAAAAAGTAACAGGTACCGCAGTGCCAAATATAATGCCGTCGTCACTAAAAGCAACATTTCCTGAGTAAGCACTTGTATTAAAATTATCTCTCGGAACATAATACAATTGGTTCACCGGCTGAACCGTGTGCATATCAAATATTAACGTGTGCGGATATGCAGTTGCCCCGGTTCCCCATTGTGAAGACCAAAACGTCGCATTATTCCCGTCAATTAATGTGTTAGCGCGTCCGTTAACAAGACCTTCGCCGTCCAGTTCTTCCGAACTCGCGGTAACCGTCCATGCAGAGCGGTCATAAGTTGTAACTGCCTGGGCAAACCCAAGCGATGGTAGCACCATCATACAAAAGAGTGCAATACAGCTGTAAAGCGTCTTTTCTAATTTCATCAGATAAAGTTTTTTCATGATTTTAAGATTTTAGTTAACCCAAACAATTCTGTCGGCAAAACTAAGTCGGGTTTGTGCGAATGCCCGTATTTATTGGGGTGACAAATAGGGTGACAACTCGCAGATGACTGTTTTTGCAGGTGCTCGCGAATGCATTGTCCCCGATATTGTCATCCATAAAAAATGGCTGCGCTTAGCGCTTTTGAAAGGAATTGTTCTTTTTATGCTGAAAGAATAATTCCCAAATAAATAAATCCCTACATTTATTCCGCAAACCCCTGCGTATGAAAAACACGGTTACGATAGCGATAGTTTTACTGTTTTGCAACTTCCTGACGGCACAAAATTTCAGGGCTGAAATGAAACGCGCAAACCCCGTTCCTCCTGAAACAAATAAGACTATTGAGCAGATCATCGCAACGCATCAGCGGTTTCTGGAGCAGGCTATCAAAGACAAAAATGACCAACTTCATTTTTTCGGGTTGCTTTTCCTCATTGATGATTACGAGAAGAAACAGGACTTCGTCAACATGACAAAATACATACAAACCGCCGAAAAGTTTTCCCAACAGTTTCCCAATCCACGATGGAACGCTGCCGTAACGACAAGAAAAGCCTACCTGAAAGCCCAGACCGGTGATGATCCTGCGGCACTGTCGTTTTTCAAACAGGCGCTTGAAGATTGTAAAAAAGCGAAGGATTTGATATGTATGGGGGAAACCTACGAGCAAATCGCAACGAAATATGTCGCTGCCGGCGATTTTGCTACGGCAGAACACTATTATAAACTCGCAGCGCCGCTGTTAAAAAAAGACCCGAGCCAATCAGGCCTGGCTGCCTTTTACCACAACTACAGCATCATGTTCATTGAGAATAAAAGATACGAAAAAGCACTTGCCTATTTGGACAGCGCCGTTGTAATCAACAGGAAGCGAAATGATTTGCAGGGCGAAATATCAAGCTTGGGCAATAAAATCGAAATCTATATCAATCTCCATCAATACGATAAAGCAGATTTGGTCTTCAAATATTGCGAGTCTATTAGCTTAAAAAATAAATGGTATAACAACCTTGCTAACAGCTACTATGAGGCTTCAGCTATGCGCGCCTATCAGGGCAAGTATAAAGAATCAATGATATTCCTGCAAAAATACTATCACCTTAACGACAGCATAAAGGGAAGCGCAGTCCAAACTAAAATTTCTTCATTGGAGGAAAACTACAAAGCAGAAGCGCAGACCGCCATTTTAAATAAGAAGCGACTCGAACTGGAGTCAAGCCAACGCAAAACAGAAAACTACGCATGGTTCAGCTTTTCCACATTATCCGTTTTGTTGCTAGGGGGCTGGTTCTGGAGAAAACAAACCCTCCGCAACAAAAAGAAGCGCTTGAAAACCAAAAGACGCTTACCGACCTCACCAACCTCATGATCGAAAAGAACACGGCATTACTGGCGATGGAGGCGCAGTTAAACGGCAATAACAGCGTAGAACCTCTTGATGATAACGACACAGATGATAGCGTGGCTGCGCCTGAAGATATCTCCGAAGAAGAAACTGCGCTGTATCGTCAACGCATCCTTACCAACAATGATTGGAGTTCCTTCAAATACAATTTCGAAAAGGTATTTCCGGGTTATATCAAGCGCGTGCGCCAGCATTTCCCGACCATCACTGAAGCGGAAGAACGCTTGTTCCTGTGCTTAAAACTCAACTTAAAAACCCACGAGAATGCCGCCATGCTCGGTATTTCTTTCGACAGCATCAAGAAGAACAGACACCGTTTGCGCAAAAGGCTCGGACTTGAAGAAGGGCAGGATTTGAATGAATTTGTGAGGGGGTTTTAGGGATGCTGTCATTGCGTATCCTGTCATTGCGTACCCTGTCATTGCGAGGCACGAAGCAATCCCTTCAAATCCCACGACTGCTGATGATTGCTTCGTTCCTCGATGACAACGCTTCGTTCCTCGCAATGACAGAGTAATCAATTCAACCAAAAAACCGCCAACACCGCCGGAATAAAATAAATAACAATCGTCACTGGCACCGTCATAATCCTTCGCCATGCGTTGTCCCATCAAAAGGAAAATCAGTGTGATTGCAGAGAAAATCGCGCCGTAAAGTCCGAACGTTTTTTCATTGTTCACTAATAGTTGCACACATCCGCAGAGGCATAAAACGCCTGAAATGATTTCGAGCACCAAAATCAATCCGAGCGACATTGGCACCATATTTTTAATCGGCGTTGCGGCAAAATGGCCTTTGAGCCATGAAAGATTATCCTTCCAGTAAAAAACCTTATCGTAACCGGACTGTATGAAGGTCACCGCAAGCAAAACAAGCACTAAAAGCGAAGCAATATTGAACATAATTTTATTTTTTATGGATTAAACGGGTCAGTTTTATAGACAAATCGGTCAGGATGATTTTGGCATTGCCATTGCGCTCGATGTGGTACATCGCATCTGATAATTCCTTGTAAATTTCGTTGATGTTGTTGCCGTTGACAAATGGCGCAAAATTTTCAAGCTTGAATTTTTCGACTTTTGGTTCGAGATAGACAAGGCTCATTGCCCTGGTAATTGAGTAACAACGCCTGCCGGAACATATCGATGCAGAAATGCAAAAACTGCTTCTGCGTCTCGCGGCCAAGTGCTGCAATCTGCTCGCTCCAGTGGATTAAATCCTGTATCGCGGCGGCATTTCCTTTCGCCCGGAAAGCGGCGCGTACCCAATCAACAAACCATTTTTCAAAAAAGGTATCTTCGCTGTCATCCTGTAAAAGCTGCAATGCCTTATTGTAATTGCCCTGCGCCTGGTGTGCGATTTTAGCAGCGGTTCGTGGCTCGATATTTTCTTTGGAAACGAGCGCATCGGCGATAATTTTTTCGCTTAATCCATTGAAATGCAATACCTGGCAACGCGAACGGATGGTCTGGATGATATCTTCTTCATTTTCAGAAATCAATATGAAAAGCGTTTTGTCTGAAGGCTCTTCGAGTAATTTCAGCAGTTTGTTGGAAGCTGCGATATTCATTTTGTCTGCCATCCAGATGATCATGATCTTATAACCGCCTTCGTAGGATTTCAGCGCCAGTGATTTGAGGATTTCCTGTGCATCATCAACACGGATTTCTCCCTGTTTGTTCTGAACGCCGAGCATCCGGTACCAGCTGAAGAGGCTTCCGTACGGCTGTTCTTTCACGAAAGTGCGCCAATCGGCAATAAAATCAATGCTCTTGGGTTTGGTCTTGACATCTTCGGTCGTGACTGTAGGATAAATGAAATGTAAATCAGGATGCGAAATGTTGTCGAATTTGAGGTTGCAGGATTCGCTGCCGCCAGAATTTTCGTTTCCGGAATTCTGGCACAAAATGTACTGCGCATAAGCAATCGCAAGCGGTAAAGTCCCGCTGCCTTCGGCCGACAAACAACTGTGCGTGCGGAATGCGGCCCAACGCGGCGCTCTTGACCAGATGGTTTTTGATGTAATCCTGCCCTAAGATTTCAGAAAACTGCATGCGCAAATATAGCGAAGAAAAGGTAAAAAGCAGATAGCAGTTGGCAGATAGCAGTCGCCAGTGTTGCTTTCTTTCTGTTGTCTGCTATCTGTTATCTCCCTTCTATTGATTAATCACCACCAAAAATCCCGCATTTACCGCAATTATTTTAACTTAGCATTAAGGAAACCTAATTTCGCAGTCATTTTAAGAAACCCTATGAAAAAAACCGTCAGTTACTATGCCACATTGTGTGTGCTTAGTTTCGCCTTTCTGATGCTGCCCTACATTTTCACTGCGACCGGTGGGGTGTTGCGGTTTCCTGATTTCAGTAACGGCCATGACCGTACGTATTTTGAGATTTATTTTATCCTGCTGGTTTTCTTTTTTGTAAATTATTATGTGCTGATCCCGAAGTTTTATTTTCATCGGAAGAAGGTGCTTTATTTTACCATAATAATTCTTGCGCTAATATTTTTCCTTTGGTTTTCGAAGATTTTCGATCGGCCGCTAAACGAAATTTTCACTCCTGAAAAAATGCCTGATTTGCCCGCCGGAGTGCCGCCAACCGGGACAATTTTACCGCAAAAACCTACGCAATACCAGCATACGCTTTTGATTTACATGGTCGGGATCATCACCAGCCTTTTCCTGGCGAGTACACGAAGATTACAAAAGGCAGAAACCGAAAAGACTGAAGCTGAACTGTCATTTTTGAAAGCACAGATCAATCCGCATTTCCTTTTCAACACGCTCAATAGTATTTATTCTTTGGCCATTGCGAAAGACGACCGCGCCGCAGACTCAATCATTCAGTTGTCAGAACTCATGCGCTACATTCTCGATAATGCCAATAACGACAGCATCGGACTCGATCGCGAAATCAATTATATCAACAATTACATTTTGCTGCAACGCTCACGCCTGGGCGATACGGCTAAAATTGATTATGCTGTCGAAGGCAATATTTATGGAAAACGCATCACGCCACTGATCCTGATTTCATTTATCGAAAATGCCTTTAAGCATGGTGTAAATCCCGAAGAAAATTCCGAAATTGACATCCAAATCATCATCGAAGAGAACAAATTAGTGCTTTTCGTCCACAACAATAAAGTACACACGGTGCAAAGCGTAAGCGGCATCGGCATGAAAAACACACTCGAAAGACTCGAACATTTGTATGAAGAGCACCATAAGATTGAAATCATACAGAACGAGGCAATGTATTCGATTAAACTTACAATGGAATTATGATTAAAGCCATAGCACTCGACGACGAACCGCCTGCGCTGGCCATTCTGGATAATTTTTGCCGGAAGACCGATTATATCGACCTGCAGAAAACCTTCACCAAAGCCGATGAAGCGCTGAAATACCTGCGCAAATATCCTGTTGATTTTTTGTTCCTCGACATCAATATGCCGTCGATTTCGGGTATCGATTTCCATAAAAAACTGCCGCATAAGATTATGGTGATTTTCACTACGGCTTATTCGGAATATGCGGTGCAGGGATTTAATCTAAGCGCAACGGATTATCTGCTGAAGCCTTTTTCGTTTGACCGTTTTACGCAGGCAATGGAGAAAGTGCGTTCGCAATACGAAATCCTGAACCAGAAAACCGAGCAGCAATTCCTGTTCGTACGTGCAGATTACAGCCTGCTTAAGATCCCGATCGCGGATATTCTTTTTATTGAAGGATTAGACGATTACCTGAAAATCCACATTGAAAATCAGAAAACGGTTGTCGCAAGAATGACGATGAAATCAATTCTGGAGAAATTGCCGGCGACGGAATTTTCACGTGTCCATCGCTCGTTCATCGTTCCGATAAAAAGGATTACGAAAATACGCAATAAGATTGTTCATATCAACGACGAAGAAATCCCGATCAGTGCTAGTTATGAAAAGGAATTTCTTACGAAAATCAACAATGCAGAATAGTTAAGTTTTTTAAATTCAACCCCCGAGACAGCCGCTACTTTTATTGTTGCGGCTGTTTTATTTTGGAAACAAATCACGTGAATTATTAGTAATTCAAATTGCTTGAGCTAAAAAGTAAGAAATAACTGCATTAAAAAACATAATATTTCGGCTTTACCTGTTAAAAATCGTCATTTACCTCAAAAAATTTCAGCACCGGATTTTTATTTTTTCATTTGTATCGTAATAATGTTGTTAACGAGAACCATTATTTAAGAACCGGTCAGCGCTGTTCGCGCAGCGCTTTCGAGAAGAAATCTAACGAGTTGATTTCTTTTTAACCGGATCGCCCTTTTGCTCCCGCAAATAAATTGACAGCGATATTTCACAACAAAATGCCGCTTTGAAGATAGTTTGATGTGTATTATTTTTTTGGTTAATTCGAAGCCGATGCGTTTGTATCGGCTTCGTTTTTAAAACAAAACTATAACGTTTTCGTTAACGAATTGACCTCATTTCAACAGTTTTAGTATTTTTTGGCTGATAAAAAATGCTATATTTGTGAATCCAATAAAAAACTTCCTAAAATGAAAACCCTCAACGATTTCGACTTCAAGAATAAAAAAGCTTTGATCCGCGTAGATTTTAATGTGCCTTTGGATGAAAATTTCAATGTAACAGATGATACCAGAATCGAAGCCGCGAAACCAACTATCGACAAGATTTTAGCCGATGGCGGAAGCGTGATCCTGATGTCGCATTTAGGAAGACCAAAAGGGAAAGAAGACAAATATTCACTGAAACATATCGTAAAGAAAGCCTCAGAAATCCTCGGAAAAGAAGTAAAATTCGCCGAAGATTGCCGTGGCGATGTTGCCAAAAAAGCTGCTGACGACTTGAAACCAGGCGAAATCCTGTTGCTCGAAAACCTTCGTTTTTACACCGAAGAAGAAGCCGGAGACGTAGCTTTCGCGAAAGAACTCGCGTCATTGGGTGATATTTATGTGAATGATGCTTTCGGAACGGCGCACAGGGCGCATGCTTCGACGACGATTATCGCACAATTTTTCCCTAATGACAAATGCTTCGGAACATTGCTTGCGAAAGAAATTGAAAGCCTTGATAAAGTTTTGAAAAATTCTGAAAAACCGGTTTGCGCCGTTTTAGGCGGTTCAAAAGTATCTTCAAAAATTACCGTAATCGAAAATATCTTAGATAAAGTTGACCACATGATCATCGGCGGCGGCATGACTTTTACATTCGTGAAAGCACAGGGCGGCAAAATCGGTGATTCGATTTGCGAAGATGACAAACAGGAACTGGCTTTGGAAATTTTGCGTCTGGCGAAAGAAAAGAACGTACAAATTCACATTCCGGTTGATGTTGTGGCTGCGGATGCTTTTTCAAATGATGCCAACACGAAAGTGGTTGATGTTCGCGAAATTCCTGATGGCTGGCAAGGTTTGGATGCCGAGCCGAAATCATTGGAAAATTTCAAAAAAGTGATTTTAGAATCAAAAACCATTTTATGGAATGGTCACGTTGGGTGTTTTCGAAATGGAAAAATTCGCCAAAGGAACCATCGAGCTTGGCAATTTCATCGCTGAAGCTACGGAAAAAGGCGCATTTTCACTTGTAGGAGGCGGAGATTCTGTCGCAGCGGTAAAACAATTCGGCCTCGAGCCAAAGATGAGTTACGTGTCAACCGGCGGCGGTGCAATGCTCGAAATGCTTGAAGGAAAAGTGCTGCCTGGAATCGCAGCGATACAAGATTAAAATCTTTGAATTTTTCGTAAAAATCTGGCCTGATTATTGTTTCGATAATCATAATTAACAATAATTAGGACAATTTTAAGTTATATAATTACGGTATTTTGTTATACAATTACTATGTTTGCAAAATACATTTGTTTGAATTTGAACATATTGTACATTTTACGGTCTTGAAGTTAGTCCGAAATATCACGAATTGAAGTTTTCCGCAGTGCAACCCGAGGCGCAGGAAAACATAAAAACGTAAATATGAATATAAAAAATATCACCTTATCCGTTCTTTTATTGCTGGCGGGAAAGAGTTTTTCCAGGATACAGCGAATGCTCAGGAAAGTGTCATTCCGCAAGTCAAAATCTCTTACCTTGATTCCATAAAAGCCACTTTCATTCATGATAAAATGGCTTCTTGCGTTGACAGCCTTTGGATGAAAGAGCTTACAAATCTTGACATTTACAACGATTTGGCCAACGACATCAAAACCATCAACATCGATGAAAAAGTTGATTATGAGTTGCCGACAGAATTGCTGAAAAAGCGATTGAAAGAAATGGACGCGAAATCGCCGTTCAACATCGAGTACAATCCCGGACTCGAAAACCTCATCAAATCATTCCTCAAAAACCGCAAGAAATCATTTGAAAGGCTGATGGCCATTTCTGAATATTATTTCCCGATGTTCGAGGAAGCGATGGCCAGGGAAAATGTGCCGTTGGAAATCAAATACCTGGCTGTAGTTGAATCTGCACTGAACCCGAAAGCCGTATCAAGAGTTGGCGCCACCGGACTTTGGCAATTCATGTACGAAACCGGAAAACAATACAAACTGGGCATCGATTCTTATGTCGACGAAAGAGCCGATCCGTTGAAAGCCAGTGGCGCTGCCGCCAAATACATGAGCAATATGTATAAGATTTTCGGAGATTGGGACTTGGTTTTGGCATCTTATAATTCAGCACGGGGAATGTTGCAAAGGCAATCCGTCGTTCAGGAGGCCAGGAAACTACTGGAATATCCGCAGAAATCTTCCTAAAGAAACACAAGGTTACGTGCCGGCATTTTTGGCAACGATGTATATTTACGAATACCACAAAGAACACGGAATCGTTCCGAATCGCGCCATCATCAAGCATTTCGCGACGGATACAATTGGTATTAAACAACAGATTTCATTCAAGCAAATTTCAGATTTATTGGATATTCCCGTGGCACAATTGCAGTTGCTGAATCCTTCTTTTAAATTGAATGTAGTGCCGTCTTATAATGACAAGATGCACTTTTTAAGGCTTCCTACGGATAAAGTGGCGATGTTCACATCCAACGAGGATAAAATTTATGCTTATGTTGAGCATGAAGCCAAGAAAGAGAGCGTCCGTATTACCAATACAGCATTGCGAAAGATTCTGCGAGGATTGCGTCGAGAGGCGATTCTGTAACAAAAACGATTGCTCATAATAAATTCCACACCGTCAGAAGAGGTGATAATCTTAGTGAAATTTCTGAAAAATACGGCGTTACCATCGCAGACATCAAGAAATGGAACAAGCTGAAATCGAATAAAGCACCGCTTGGCAGAAGACTGAAAATCGTTTCTTACGATACAGAGCGCGTTGCCGTTGCCGATAAAAAAGAAGTTAAAGAAGACAAGCCAGTTGTAGCTTCGATTACAAAAGAAGTTAAAGAAACGAAAGCTAAAGTTGAACCTGTAATTGCTGAAAAAGAAACTGCGCCACAATTCTATGTCGTGCAAAAAGGTGACAACCTAAACAATATCGCTAAGAAATTCAACGTCAGCATTGCTGATCTGAAAGAATGGAACAATATGGAAAGCAACAACGTAATGTTGGATACCAAACTGAAAATTATTAAAGGCGAAAATACTGATAATGCTATTGCAGATGCTGATGAAACTGAAAAAGCCACACCGTCAATTGCTTACACCATCCAAAAAGGCGACAACATCAGTTCTATTGCCAGAAAATATGGCGTAACTGCTGCAGATATCCGCAAATGGAATGAAATCGAAAGCAACGATATTAAAGTCGGCAACAAGATTTTTATCCTGAAAGAAGTAAAAACGTCAAAAGCGGTCGTAGCTGAAAATGAGAAAAAGACTTCACATTATTTGGTGAAAAAAGGCGATTCACTTTATATCATCGCCAAGAAATCAGGCGTTACTGTTGCAGACATCAAAAAATGGAACAGCATCAGCGGCGACGAATTGAAACCCGGAATGAAATTAAAAATCAACGGATAACCTGATTTCTCGCATAAAGTTGGTTTCTTTGTTTTAAATAAACATGCCATGAAAAAAACTTTATTGCTGGTTTTTTCACTTGTCCTGCTTTTCAATTCCTGTAAAGACATTCCGGAAAAAGTGGTCATCGTCCCTTCTTCCGGAAAAATCAACAATATTTCCTTAATCATCAGCGACCAGCTCTGGAACGGCGAGGTTGGCGACAGCATTCGCAAAAAATTCGCCGCGCCCGTTGACGGACTGCCGCAGGAAGAGCCGCTCTTTACCATTAACCAGTATCCGGTCAGGTTCCAGAATGATGCGCGCAATATCATCATCATCCGTAAGGAAGAAAAGAATTCCTATAAACTCAAGGAAAACGAATTTGCCGAACCGCAAAATGTGGTGCACATTTCAGGCAAAAATGTTTCTGAGATTCTGGCGCACATCGAGACACACGCCGATGAAATCATCAAAAAATTCAAAGCAACAGAAATCAGCGAAAGCCAGAAAAACATTGATATTTCGCTTTTAGATGATAAGAAAATCCGCAAAAAATTCGGTATTTCGATGCATTTGCCATCCACCTACAAGTATGCGTTGCTCAAACCCGGATTTATCTGGATGAAAAGGGAAATCCTGAGCGGTAACAACAGTATCCTGATTTACAAAGTGCCTTTCCGGACGATTTTAAAGAACAATGACATGACCGGAAACATTATAAAAATGCGCGATTCCATTGGTGCATTATATATCCACAGCAAAGTCAGAAATACGAAGATGATTACGGAAGAATCGTATGCGCCGTATTTTTTCACCACAAAACTCGATGGCAAAAGAGCTTATGAAACCAAAGGCACCTGGGAGCTCAAAGGCGATTTCATGTCGGGTTCGTTCGTCAATTATGCGATAATGGACAGGAAGAAAAGAAATTTCATTATAATCGAAGGTTTCTGCTACGCGCCGTCGACAGAAAAACGCGACCTGATGCACGAAATGGAAGCCATCATCAAATCAACTAAATCACTCCAATAAGATATGCCTCAAATACAATTCGAAATAAAGCGATTTAACGAACTTTCTGCAGCAGAACTATATAATTTGCTGCAATTGCGCGCAGAAGTCTTTATTGTTGAGCAAAACTGCGTTTATCAGGACATCGACGGGAAAGACTACAAAGCATTGCACCTCATTGGCACTTATGAAGGAAAAATCGTTGCTTATTCGCGTTTGTTCAAGGCCGGGGATTATTTCGATAATGCGTCGATCGGACGTGTGGTAATTGCCGCAAATTATCGTTATAAAAAATGGGGACACAGTTTGGTTCAGGCGGGAATTGCCGGAATTGAGAAACATTTCAACACAACAAGGATTACCATTTCAGCACAATTGTACCTTCAGAAATTTTATGAGTCGAATGGATTTGTCGCCGTAAGCGATACTTATCTTGAAGATGATATTCCGCATATCGAAATGCTGAAATCCTAAGTTTTCGTAATTACGATTTCGACACGTTTGTTCAAGCCTTCGCGTATTCCGGGACGCGGAAATTTTCTTCCGTAACCTTTATAAGTCATGCGTTCTTTGGCAATTCCCTTTTCGATAAAATAGTCGTAAATTTTTTTCGCGCGTGTTTCCGAAAGATTGTTTTTGCCGCTTTCGATGTCGCGCGCATCCCAAAATGAATTCGAAATACAGCAAACATGTCCGGCAACTTCAAAGCTGATATTCGGATTGTTTTTGAAAAATGCAGCGATTGCCGCAAGCTCTTCTTCTGCTTCTTCCGGGTCGTCAAAAGCGGTCATGCTGCCTTTAAAAAGGATTTTACGGAAGATGAGCTTATCGCCCGGCTTCAAAGTGTCACCAACGTTTTTGTAGCCGACATATTTGTCTTCATCTAAATCTGCATTGGCTTCCTGCTTCGGTTTTTCTACGACGGAATGCGTGATGTAAACAGTCACGCGCCGATTTTGAGAACGAATCGTTTCGTCTAAAGCAGCATTATTGGAATCAGTGGCAATTTCACCTCTCCCAATTTTAGAATTGACATTGCGGTTGTAGGTCTTTTGTATAAACTCGGCCACAGCCCCTGCCCTTTTCTCTGACAAAATTAAATTGTCTTCTTCACTTCCAATATCATCGCAAAATCCTTCGACTTCAATATTTTCGATTGTATTTTCGTCAGAAAAAAAGATATCAAATTGCTGCTTTTCGTTGGTTACGTTTAACGCATAGCTGTTGGTGTCGAACAAGATGGTTACGGGAACGCGAAATGTTTGCGAAAAAACGGCAACAGGAAATAAAAAAACGAAAAGGAATCTGTACAACATCAGATTTTCGTGATTACAAGTTCTACACGGCGGTCGTATTCAGTACCTTTTCCTAATGGAACTGTATTGCCGTAGCCTTTGAAAGTCATTCGGGTTTTGGCAATTCTCTTTGAGATGAGGTATTTATAAACGCTCTGCGCCCGGTTCGATGACAGTTGCCTTTTCTTTGTGTCCATATCGATAGCTTCTTTCTGATAAGGCGGTACGCAGCAAACATGGCCCTGAATCTCAAATTCCAAAGTTTTGTATTTCTGTAAAAGGCGCGCGAGCTTGTCCAGATCGGCTTTAGATTTCGTGGTGAGCTTACTGCTGCCGCGGTCGAATAACAGGTTTTCGAGGTAAATATGATCGCCAACGATATGCTTTTTTTGTATCGAAGTGAAAAATCCCGGGATTTCAATTTTCGGGAGCGGTTTTAAATTCAAAACCACGTCGACACGTCGGTTTTTAGAACGTACTTCGGGAAGATTTTCTACAACGTCGTCGTCAATCATCACGCGGCCTTTGCCTTCAATCGTAACGATGATCTTGTTTTTGATGCCGCTTTCAATCAACTTGTCTTTGATGATTGTGGCCCTTTTAGTAGATAATTTGCGGTTATAATCATCTTTACCAATGTCGTCACAGTAGCCAAAAATCTGAACGGATTCAATTCTGGTGGAGTCGGTTTTCCGGATAAAACTAATGACTTCTGTCGCCTGCTTTTCGTCAAGCGTCGCTTTATCAAACTGGAAATAAACCGACTGAACAACTTCTTCCTGGGCGAAAGCCATTCCGCATACGAGCAATGGCAATATTTTTAAGAACTTCAACATTACTTTTTGAGGATTTTATTGTATTCAGAACTATTGGCAAGCAAAGCGACCGCTTTCTTGATTTCAGAATTGTTTTTGGTATAATATTGATACAAACCTTCTTTGTACTGGTAACGCTTGATGAGTTCGTCTGTAATCAAATTCCTGATCTCCTTTTGGTTTTTGTTGAGCTGGCTGTCTTCGCTTTTCTGAAGCGCAACTGCCAATTGCTGGTATTCTGTGTTGATGACGTCATCGATGTTTTCCTTTTTGGCGGCTTCAATGGTTTTCTTCAAGGCAAGTTCTGTCTCGGTATCGTATGAAAATTTTTCATTTTTCAGAAATTGCTTGAACTCGGCATAATCAGCATCGGTGATTACAGGAATTTTATCACCAAGATTCGGATTTTTGTAATAATAAGTCGTCGCATAATCAAAAATCCCGTCGTTTTTTTGCAATGCCTGGGTTACGACACTCAATTTGGTTTCTTCCAGTTCAACATCAGGCTGGATGCCACCTCCATCGTAAACGGTACGGCCTCCTTTGGTTTTGAATGCATTGTATTTCGAAGCGTCGGTGCGGATGGCTTTTCCGTCTTTGTCTTTGTGCTGATAATCGAGTGCCTGGATGCATCTTCCCGAAGGCGTGTAATACCTTGAAATCGTCACTTTTACCTGCGTTCCGTAAGTCAGGTCGATTGGACGTTGCACCAGACCTTTTCCGAAACTGCGGCTGCCGATGATGACGGCGCGGTCTAAATCCTGCAAAGCGCCGAAACGATTTCTGATGCCGAAGCGCTTTTTCCGTCGACTAAAATCGCAAGCGGAATGTTGAGGTCGACCGGATCTTTCTGGGTTTTGTAAGTGTTGTTGTGTTTCTCGATTTTCGATTTCGTGGTTACGATGGTCTCCCCTTTCGGCACGAATAAACTGCAGATATTGACGGCTTCGTTGAGCAAACCGCCTGGATTTCCTCTTAAGTCCAGAATAATTCTTTCGGCGCCGTCATTTTTAAGTTTTTCAAGCGCTTCTTTGGTTTCTGACGAAGCTTTTCTGTTGAATTGCGACAAAACAATATAACCGGTCTTATCATCAATTTTTCCGAAAAACGGGACCGCTTTTATCTCAACTTCCTCCAAGACAATCTGCGTGTCATAAATTTTTCCCTGGCGTTTGTATTTGATGGCGATTTTAGCATTTTTCCCGCCACGCATGAGTTGCGACGCATCGTCTTTATAATCCTCAAGGCTGATATCGCCGATTTGGATAATTTCGTCGCCGGCTTTGAGTCCGGCCTTGTCTGCGGGATAGCCTTTGTAAGGTTCGTGAACGATGACTTTTCCTTCTTTTCTCGTAATCAACGCGCCGATTCCGGTATATTCTCCGGTGCTGTTGATCTTGAATTTTACAACATCGGCTTCATTGAAGTAATTCGTATACGGGTCAAGGTCTGATAACATGCTTTTGATGGCTTTGTCCATCAATTCACCCGGATTCGTTTCATCGACATAATTCATGTTGACGGCCTTGAAGACTTCGGTAAAAATTTCTACCTGTTTGGCAATTTCAAAAAAATCGTCCCTGAATCCCGCACCAACAAACAGCAATCCGGCTGCGACAACCGGAATGACAACCCTTTTCTTACAATATTGCAACATAATTTTATTTATTTTTTTTCCTGAGGCGTTTCCTGATCAAGTAAATCAGGGCGACTAAAATAAGAATAAAAGGCCAAACTTCGATTAACCAGAGAAAGAAATTGGATATTCCGTTAAAGCCCGATTTTAAAGCGTTTCCAATTTTTGTGCCATAGGAAACCGTAGCGCCGTTCTGAACAGCCGTGCGTTTGAAAAATTCAATGGAAATCGTGCTCATCGAAACGCGGTTTTGCAGGAATTTCAAGCGGCCTTCTTTGGCTTCGATTTCTTCTCTGATTTCAAATAATTTCTTTTCGACTTCGAGCATTTCCGAGACTTTTCCGGCTTTTTTGAGAAGTTCGAGATAACGGGATTCGAGTGCTTTTTTGGTTTTGATACGTGAGGCAACGTCGACAAATTCTTCGGAAACGTCTTCGGAAGCAATCTCTTTTCGCTCGAAATATTTTACGCCTTTGGATACATCGGCAATAAACCCGTCAAAATCGGCACTCGGAATCCGGAGCGTCAGATTTTTATACATCGAACTGTAATCAGTGCCTTCAGCATCCATTTGCACGATGCCTTTGTGTTTTTTTACGGCGGTTTGGATCTGCGCGTAGGTTTCCGCTAAATCTGAAGTTTCGAAACGCAGGCTGGCATTTTTGATGATTTTCGGCTCGAAATTTTCATCCGATGGCGATTCGACCGAACCTTCGGCAGCCGCTGCTGTTGTGTCGGCTTCAGTATTTTCGTAAGCAGCAACTTCGGCGGGCGCTGCATTTGGGCTTATTTTTTCATAAGCAAAGTTTTCTGTAGTTTCAGTCGTAGTTTCAGTTTCAGCGGCAGCTTCTTTACAGCCAACAATCAATAACAACGCAAAAAAACATAAGGCGATTTTCTTCATAAAGTTTTGGTTTAGAAGATTCAAACGCGAAAAGCATCAGCAATAGTATGTTAAAATGACTTATTCTGCTGTGGCAATCGCTTTGGCGAATTTTTCGAAAAGCTGGATGGTTTTAGTGTTGATTTCCTCGAAAGACAAGCGGTCTTTTGTCTGGTAGAAAAGCATGAAAATATAAGGCTGGTGGAGGTTTTCAGCCAAAAGGTTTTTGTTCAGGCGGTAGGTTTCCCGAAGCACGCGTTTGAAATAATTCCGGTCAACGGCTTTCTTGAAATGTTTTTTGGAAACCGAAACGCCGATTTTGACTGTTTGATTTTCTTCGTGTCCAAAATGCGCAGCAGCGTAAACCAACCGCAACGGATATTTAGAAACCGAAGTGCCTTTTGAAAACAACAAATCAATAGCGGTTTTGCTTTTAAGTTTTTCGTGTTTCGGATATGTCGCGTCTGTTTTCGGGCCATTGTGGCGCAAAGTTACGAAGTTTCAAAGTGGCAAAGTTTCAAAGTTTACAGTTTTGGGTTGAATTTTGGTAAAATTGGTTACTTTTATTTCGTAATTCAGAAACATCGCCAATGACAAGAAAATTACTTTTTACCGCTTTTCTCCTACTATCGCTGAATGCCGCCAATGCGCAGGAAACGTTTCACCGATATGCCGTCGGATTGGATTATGGCTTCGGAAATGAACTCAAAAATACCGATTACACTTACACCAATCGTTACCTCAAAGGGCAGATTTATTACAGGTTCAAACCCTACAAAAAACACAATTTTGAAATTTTGGTGCAGCCTGAAATCAATTTTGCGACGCACCAGTTGCTCAACTTGTATTTCGTAACTCCGGATGAACCGAACTATCAGGAATTGAGAGACAAATACACCAAATTAAAAGACATCCGCGAATATTCGATTGGATTCGGACTTTTGTACCGCAGACATTTTTCGGAACATTTCAGCATGTATATTCTCGGAAGCGTCGGCCGATGATTACCGATACGGAAACCGAAAGATTGTCGAAAGGCTTTGCATTTCAGGATACTTTTTCACTCGGATTTTCCTATAAAACAAATGGCGTAAACCTGGATTTTCGTCCCAATTTACGCCATATTTCGAATGCGGGCCTTCAGAGTTCGAACGCAGGTTTCAATACGCTGAACTTCGAATTCGGAATTTCCTTTCCGCTTTAATTGTAGATGTTGTAAACGATTTTTATATCGTCATAATTGATGTAAACCTGCTGGCGGTTGCCCTGGTTTTTGCGTGTAATGATTTCAATCGTGCAGCGTCCGCCATCATTGTCGATGCAATCCATCGTCACAACATCGTCATACTCTTTGAGATACGCCACGATTTTATACACCTGAATTTCACGAGAAGCCACCGTGACGCGGTTTTTATCGCCGTCGAGCGTAATGACAACAGTCGATTTTTCAAATTCTGACCATTCGCCCCATTTGCCCTGGGCATCTTTTTCAAGGATACTAAAACTCGAAGCCTTGAATTTATAGACCTGAGCCGATGCCTGTTGCGCACCGAAACTTAAAAAGAAACAAACCAATATCGTTTGAAGGAATTTCATATATCACAATTTTTGCGTTGTAAAATTACAAATTCTATTCCATAAATAAATGCAGCAGCCTGCCGGGACATTTTTCACCTAAAATTTGTCGGGTTAACGGAAAAGAATATCTTCGTACTCTAACCGAATATTCAAATAAAAATTGTGAACATGAAGAAATTACTACTGTTGCTTTTGCTTTTACCGGCATTTACTTTTGCCCAGAAAAAGAGGAAATTATCCAGAAACTGGCCAGTGCGACCTGTACCTGCGCCCAGCAAAAACCAACGCTTTCACAAACTGAAATTGGTTTTTGCCTGATTGAATCGTTAAGCAATCTCAGCGATAAGGAAAAGAAAGTGATTGGTTATAGAAGAAGACATCGCAGCATCGATTGAACGGATTGCAGAAAGCATCGGTGTGAAAATGGCGGTTACGTGTCCGGCAATTTTTACCAAAATGATGTCGGATGAATCGGATGAAAATCAGGCGCCGGCAGCTGTTGAAGAACCTAATCCGCTGTTTTCAGGCACTTTTGACTCGGTAAGCGCCAATGAATTCAAAACCATCACGATAATCAGTGACAGCAATGAAAAGAAATCGTTTATCTGGCTGTTCCCGTTTGATGGCGATTCGTTGTTCATCAAAAATAAAATCAGCAAAGGCGATAAGCTTGAAATCGAATACCGCGAGCAGCAATTTTTCGATGCGAAAACCAATGCTTACCGCACTTACAATGAAATTACCGGGATAAAATTATTGTAAGAAAATATTTACGATTATAACTACATTAAAATCTTGTAATTTATAAATATAATTATAGAAAACAATTGGCTGTCAATGCTTTAATTTTGAAATATAAATTGAAAGCACATTCGCGGGTTGAAGAAGCAACTGCCGGAAAAAGCGAATACCTCTATAACAAAAAACTCCCGGGACGTAACGGGAGTTTTTTTGTTGAGATGATAGAGACAAGACCGCTGTGCTGCAAGAAGAAAGACGCCTTGGTTTGTCTATAATCTTGCCTTGGTTTGTCTATAATCTTTTTGTCTTGCAGCACAGCGGTCTTGCCTCTTTCAGCGAAGCGGTCTATTTTCCAAAAACATTATTGTCTTTCTTCACATCAGCCATCAATCCGTCGGGGTCAATCGTGATTTTCTTAATCGAAGATTTCGCTTTAGAAATGATAAAATCGTAAGTCGGATAAGCCCACGCCCAATCTGCTAAAACGGTTCTTTTGAGTACCGGATGCTGGTTTGGTTTTTCGAAACTCATCATGCGCAGCGGAATGTAAAAAGTTTCTTTGCTGCCGTCGTTATATTCTACCAAAATATCCATTGGCATCGGCATCCTTCCGATTCTTTCGAGCGTTACAGTTGTTGTTGCGCCATTGTCAGCTACATTTTTGATGCCGTAATCGATGGTATTGGTCGTTTCGGCGAAATCGGTCAGGTACCAGTTGAGGTTGGCGCCTGAAACGCGTTCTGCGGTGCGCGTGATGTCATTTGGCGTCGGGTGTTTGAATTTAAAATCATGGTAATATCTTTTCAGTATTTGCATGAGGTTTTCTTTTCCTAAAAGATAAATCATCTGGCTCAGGAACAATTCGCCTTTTACGTAAGACGCAATGCTGTAACTGCGATTTTCATCATAACGGTCTGCGTGTGTCGTAAGTGATTGTTCTTTACCGGAATTGGCCAAGGCCGCATAAGTGGTGTAGGAACCTTCAAACGGATTGACAAGTTTTTCAGCAGCGATTTCATTCATGCCAATGTCTTCGAGAAAAGTCGTAAAACCCTCATCCATCCAGCCGTGCTTGCTTTCATTAGAAGCGAGGATGTGCTGGAACCACGAGTGCGCCATTTCGTGCGCTGTAGTGCCCAGAATGCCTTCATAAGTGCCGTTGCCGACAATCAGCGTACACATCGCATATTCCATTCCGCCATCGCCGCCCTGAATGACAGAATATTGGTCGTACGGATATTTACCGACGGTTTTGTTGTAAAATTCCATCAGGCGAACCGTTGTTGGCTGCAGCTTTTTCCAGTTATCGATAATCGCGGGATTATTTTTATAGATGAAATGAATCGTTGCTCCGCCCGGAACCTGTGCCGTATCGTGCAAATAATCTTTATCTGCCGCCCAGGTAAAATCGTGCACCATCGGCGCGATGAAATGCCAGGTCAGTGTTTTGGTTTTTGAAGGAATCTTCACATCAACGCCGGCATCCTGATAACCGTGACCGATTTCATTTTTGTTCTGAAGGTAACCCGAACCGCCCAAAGTATATGCTTTGTCAATCGTAATATTTACATCGAAATTACCCCAGACACCGTGAAATTCTCTTGCGATGTACGGATCGGCGTGCCAGCCTTCAAAATCAAATTCGGCGATTTTCGGATACCATTGCGACATCGACAATTCGACACCTTCGGAATTGTTGCGCCCGGAACGGCGGATCTGAACCGGAACCTGTCCGTCAAAATCTAACGTGAAAGTCGTTTTCTGGTTTGGAAGGATTGGTTTTGCCAGCGTAACTTCTAAAATTGTTCCGACTGTTTTCGCTTCTGCGGAAGCGCCGTCCTGCTTGAAATTGGTAATTTTCAAGAAGCCGATTTCATTCGGTTTCAGGTTTTTGATGCGGCTTTCCTTTACTTCCTTCCCGTCGACTTTTGTTTTTGTCACCATTCTTCCGTCAGGATCTTTAATGGCCTGAAGGCGCGCATCCATTTCGCTTCCCGGCTGGAAAGCGTTCGGGTACAAATGATAAAATACGCGTTTGAGCGTGTCTGGAGAATTGTTGGTGTAAACGAGTTCCTGTTTTCCTTTGTATTGGTAATTTTTGGTGTCCATAACGACGTCCATTTTGTAATCGACGTGCTGTTGCCAATAGCCTGTGCTTTGCGCGGATATTTTGGAAATACCAATGAATACGAAAGAGAACAACATTATTTTTTTCATCTGCAAACTATTTTGGTTAGGGAATTATAAATAAAAAACCTGCCGAAATATATTAAAAATTCCGGCAGGCTTTGCAACTTATTTCAGAAAAGCGATTAACCTTTTACGGTTTTTCCTTTGCCTTTTGACATTTTTTCTGCCATCTGTAACGCGTTGTAAGCGTTTACGATTTTGCCTGTTTTGGACAAATCTGCAAACGGACGGCTGTCTTTCGGGTCACCGGCAACATTTACATTGCCCGGAATTGCAGTTCCTGAATCCATAATGATATGCTTCACTTGTTTTGCCGATAATTTCGGATAGTAAGAACGAATCAAAGCCGCAACACCGGCTACATTCGGAGACGCCATTGAAGTTCCCTGAAGATACTGGTAAGAATCGTTCGGTGTTGTAGCATAGATTTTCACGCCAGGCGCAAAAACGTCAACATTTACTTTTCCGTAATTTGAGAAATCGGCAATCATTTCAGGTCCGTATTTGTTATCCAAAGCGCCGATTGTCAAAACATTGTCTGCGAATTCTGTTTTCTTGTCATCAGAATCATTCGGGAAATTATTGTCAACATCGATGTCATTCGAATCATTTCCGGCAGCATGAACAATCAAAACATCTTTGCTTTCCGCATATTTGATGGCATCGTAAACCCATTGTTTGTGCGGGAAAAGCTTTTTCCGAAACTCCCGTTGATGACCTTCGCACCATTGTCAACCGCGTAACGGATGCCAAGCGCGATGTCTTTATCGTACTCATCACCATCCGGAACGGCACGAACGGTAAGGATTTGCACGTTGTTGGCAATTCCGTCACCGCCGATTCCGTTGTTGCGGCTTTGCGCTACGATTCCGGCAACGTGTGTCCCGTGAAGGATTTCTTTCTTATCCGGACCATTACATTGTTATTTCCGTACGTTTTTTTAGAAAAATCGTCGGCATTGTCGTTAAGGACTTTTCTGTAGTCAACTTTCAGGTTGTTTTCGTCCAAAAGTGCGTTGAAACCGTCGATGCCGTTTTTCAATTCGTCTTTTACAGTCGCAACCTGTCCGTAATTCATCATTTGCTGCAAAATCATTTTGCTTTGCTGGATTTTCGGATCTGTTGAAGAGATTTTCGCCACTTCTTCAGCGGTGTAAACTTCTTTACCCAATTCTTTCTGGATAACAGCATCGGCATCAGTTGTGCCTTTCAACATCATTTCATATTGCTGCAAATTACCCTTTGCTTCGCCTACTTTTGAATCGTATAAGGCTTTCGCTGCGGCGTATGTTTTCTCGTCAACAAGGCTTTTATTGGCAAGGATTCTTTCGTATTCCAAATGCTCTTTGGTGATATCGCCAAGGAAATTCCATCCGTGGATGTCGTCGATGTAACCGTTTTTGTCGTCATCAATGCCGTTGCCCGGAATTTCTTTTTGTTCGTCCAGATTACCGAAACCAAGTCCGGATGCTCGATATCCACTCCAGAATCAACGATTCCGACGATAACCGGCGTACTTTTCCTGTTTTTCAGCAATTCGGCGTAAGCCTTATCAACGCTCATTCCCGGGACGCTGTCTTTTGCAAGGTCAAGATGGCTCCATCTTTTCAAATCGGTTTCGCTTAATTTGCCTTTTTTGCCTGTAAAATTGGCGGTTTGCGCATTCATCGAAAGCGATAAAACCAGCGCTGCGAAAAGCGATAAGCAGCTTACATTTATATTCTTCATTTTTTTAAATTTTTATTTTATGATTGGTCAAAAATAGTTGGTCTTTGTTACAAACCCGCAAATAATTAACATTAATTTAGTATGCTGTTTACTGTCAGTATTTTGAAAGTCAGTTGATAACTTCCCCACGCCTGAATCGCATAATATGAAACCACTCAATTTACGATAACGAAATTTAATTTCTTTGCAGCAGGGAAGCACCAACCTATCCGTTTTGACCGGCGCGCTGCTTGATGTCTTCTGCGCCGCCGGCACGTTTTCTTTGCGTTGCATTTCCACCGAAATTATAAGTGTAGGAAATCACGGCAACACGCGTGTCGCGGTTCACGTCGAAATGTTCTTTATAACCGGTAAATTCTGTGTTGGCAACCGCGCCGCTTGTAAAGAAGATATCATTAAAAGCGAATTTAAGCGTGCTGTTGCTGAATTTTTTCTGCAATCCCAAATTGACTGACCAGATGGGCTGCACATCCATAAAAGCGTAGACTTCGCGACCGCGGTAATCGCCGGTAAATTCTGCCGAAAATCCTTTTCCGAGCTTGATTGTGTTTTGTGAATTGAGGTTGTAAGTGAGGTTGCCCTGGTTAATGAGTGTTGTATTGGCAACAGTTCCAGAGTAACTGCCATAATATACATTAATGCTGTTGTTGTTCGACCACCATTTCGTGATTACAACCGGAAAGGTCACAAACAAGCCGTAAACATCGGCGGTATTGAGGTTTTTATTGGTTTGTACAGTAAGTTTCTGGTCGCCGTCGGAAGGCGCGATGACTTCGGTAATATTATCTGTCGTCCTTGAAAATGAAAGCGTCGTATAAATTTTCTGGTCATAAACATGTGTCACTTCGATGGCATGCGTCGTTTGTGGTTTCAGGTACGGATTCCCTTCGCGATACGTCGTCGGATCCAGAAAAAACTTAAACGGATTGAGCTGGTCGTAACTCGGGCGTGTGATGCGTCGGCTGTAATTAAAATCGACGCTGTTCTTTTCATTAACGGTATAAGTCAGTAAAGCGCTCGGAAAAAGCTGTGTGTAACTGCTTTTAAAAGAAGTGTTATTTACAAGTTGGTCGCCGGTAACATTAGTATTTTCAATCCTCAAACCTAAAGTGGCGCTCCATTTTTCACTGAGTTTTTTCGACGCATTTGCATACACCGCATTGATGTTTTCTTTGTAAATGAAATGATTGCTTTTTGTAGAATCCAGCACCTGAACCACATTGCTCACGTCGTAAAACATCAGGTTATTATCAGCTTTTACATAACTTGATTTGATTCCGGTTTCGAGTTTTGTCTTATTTTTAAGGAAAGTCACGAAATCAGATTTTAAGGCGAAAATATTAAGGTTGCCGTTCAGATCTCCATGCAATAAATACGCAGGATCAGATTCATTTCCGCTGAGGTCGAAATAATGGGTGTCGAAATTCTGCTGTGTTTTGTTGCCGTAATTCGCATAATCAAAATCGGTCGTCAATTCAGTCCCCAAAGTATCCGCGACGAATTTGTGATTTAAATTTATCGATTGATTGTGCCATTTGTCGCGCGAATGATTGAGCGTTTCAAAACTCGAAATTTTCGTATCGGTGGCATCCAGGACATCAGAAGTATTGATGCCGCTCGGGTTGAATTTATTGCTCACCGCGTTCACCACAATCCCGAAAGTATGTTTTTGGCTTGCATAAAAATCAGCGCCGGCACGCACAATGTGGTTGCGGAAATTCATCTTCAGGAAATTGTCCTGCACATAAGCGCCCGTAAAATTGCCGTTCTCATAAAACCGCCTGTCCAGCAGCAATTTATTGAAAGCCTCGCGGTAGGCGAAGTTGTAACTCCCGAAAATATTGACCTTTTTATTGCGATGGTTCAGATTGATACCGTTGTTGGTTTTCGGAAATTGTCCCTGCCCGTAAGAAGTTGAAATGCTGCCGCTGGTGCCGATTTGTTTATTCTTCTTCATTTTGATGTTGATAATCGCCGAGCCCGACGCATCGTATTTTGAAGACGGATTGGTGATAAATTCAATCTTATCAATCGCTCCTGACGGAATGCCTCGCAGATAATTGGCCAGGTTTGTGCCTGACATCGGCGAAGGTTTTCCGTCAATCTGCACGATGATGCCGCCTTTTCCACGCAGGCTGATGTTGTCGCTGTTGTCGATTCTCACGCCGGGTGCTTTTTCCAGCACTTCAAAAGCAGAACTTCCGGTGTTGGCAATGCTGCTTTCAACGTTGAGGATCATTTTGCCTTCCTGCCTTTCTATGTAAGGTTTTGCTTTTGAAATGACGACTTCATTCAAATCATTGATTTCCGGTTGCAGAATAATCGTCGGTAAAGTCAAGTTTTTAGCAGCGGAAAATGAGGTTCCCGAAAATCGATTTTTTCCATTAACGCTGATTTTCATCGAATAAGCACCGGACGAAATATCCTCAAAAACAAAATTCCCGTTTTCATTCGAAGTTTCTGTCTTGATGAGTTTTTCGCCTGAGGCATCCATCAGGTAAATGACGGCGTCGGCTACGACTTCCTGTTTCTCCGATAATACGTTTCCTGAAATCGAGATTTTAAGTGCATCGGAATTCTGACCGTAAATTATTGTCGTCATTGCCGAAATCAGCATGAAAGTGATGATAAAAATGATTCTGATCATGATGTTCAAATTTTTTTGATGATGATTATTTACAATTGGCGATGATGGTTTTGAGTGTGTCGTTCAAGGTTTTGAGTGCTTCAGAAGAAATGCCGTTGAGCGCCGTTTTTCGGTTTTGAATTACGAGGCTTTGTACTTTTTCTATGATTGATTTGCCATCATCGGTGACTTTCAAATCAGTTTTCCGGCGGTCTTCGGGATGCACTTCGCGCGTCAGGTAAGCCGATTTCACCAAAAGTTCGATAATTCTGGTTACCGAAGCGTTGTCCTTGAAAACCATTTCGCCCAATTCCTGTTGCGAAATCCCCGGATTTTCCAAAATCGATTTGATAATCAGCCATTGATCGATGGTAATTGTGTAGCCGTTTTCACGAAGTTTTTTTTGCGCATAAACCCTGTAAGTGCGTATCGCCTTGTCGATTGTATAAAAAGTAATGTCGTTGAGTTTTTCCATTGCTGTAAAATTTATCCAAACATAAAAATGACTTATCAATATTTGATATATCAAATAAAATTTACCAAGAATTTATTTTTTTGAATTCTTGACGATATGACGTTGTTTAAGAAAAATGTTACAAAACATCTTCACATTTGAAAATTTCTTTCAAGCGAACACCTTTTTCCGTGTTTTCAACGGTAATGATTTCATTGTGCGCGTCGTGTTCAAGGAATAGATAGTAGTTGTTTTCTGCGACAGTTGTTAAAAATTTTGCTTTTTCAGGCAATGTCAAAAGCGGTCTTGTGTCATAACCCATCACATACGGCAATGGCAAATGCCCGGCAGTCGGCAGTAAATCCGCCATAAAACAAATCGTTTTGTCTTTGTATCGGATCTGCGGAATCATCATCTTTTCGGTATGCCCGTCGGCGAAGAAAATCCCGAATCCCAAACCGGAATCTTCGAGAAAATCACTTTCAGGTCTTTTGATAAAATTAAGTTGCCCGCTTTCCTGCATCGGCAGGATGTTTTCAGAAAGGAACGACGCTTTTTCTCGCGGGTTCGGCTTTGTCGCCCATTCCCAATGGTTTTCGTTCGTCCAGAATTTTGCGTTTTTGAATGCAGGTTCGTAGCCGGTTTTGTCTTTATTCCACTGCACGCTACCGCCGCAATGGTCAAAATGCAGGTGCGTCATGAAAACGTCTGTCACATCGTCGCGGCTGAAGCCATGTTTCGCAAGCGATTTGTCCATCGAATGCGTTCCCCAAAGCGAATAATAGCCGAAAAATTTCTCCGATTGCTTATCGCCCATGCCGGTATCGATTAAAATCAGGCGGTTGCCATCCTCAATCAAAAGGCATCTTGCAGCCAGATCGATGAGGTTATTCTCGTCGGCAGGATTGGTTTTCGTCCAGATGGTTTTGGGCACTACGCCAAACATCGCGCCGCCGTCGAGTTTAAAATTGCCGGCTTCGATTGGGTATAGTTTCATGGATTTCAGATTTCAGATTTCAGATTTCAGATTCGACTTTCGACTTTCGACTTTCGACTTTCGACTTTCGACTTTCGACTTTAAAAAGCGCAATTTAAGAAATCTGAGTCGCATTCGCGAAACCGCATCACTAATTTCTATCCGCGTATTCGTTATAAAAATGTTATGATTATGGAAAAAAGTAAATATGGCGTATCTTTGCAGCCTAATTTAGACAAAATCAATTTAAAATGATAAAAGTATCTGAATCGGCTAGCAAAAAAATCGCAGAGATGATGAAGGATGATGGTTTTGATGCGGCCAGTGATTATGTGCGCGTAGGCGTAAAAAGCGGCGGTTGTTCGGGTTTGTCTTACGAACTTAAATTCGATAAAGAACTGGGCGAAAACGACAAGGTTTTTGAAGATAATAATGTGAAAATTGCGGTTGAAAAGAAATCATTCCTGTATCTCGCCGGAACGGTTTTGGAATTTTCGGGCGGATTGAACGGAAAAGGTTTCGTGTTCAACAATCCTAATGCCAGCAGGACTTGCGGTTGCGGCGAATCATTTTCGTTATAATTAAGACCAGAAATTCTAAGCCGTCAGATGAAAAGCAGCCAGCAGTACGCCGACATTTCTTATAAAAAATTTTCAGCGGCCAAAGGCAACCAGCATATCGCGACTTTATTCGCACTGAAAAAAATCGTCGATCTGATACAATCGGAACGCCCGAAAAATGTTTTGGAAATCGGCTTGGGAATTGGCAGTATTTGTGATACGATTCTGGAATTCGCAAACAACACCAATACGAACCTGAATTATTACGGGACAGAAAACAACGACTTTTGCCTGCATCAGTTGCCTTTAAATCTGAAGGAAAATTATAAAAGGCTAAAGCTTTATCCGACATTGGCAGACGTGCCGCGAAATATAAAATATGATTTGGTAATAATAGACGGCACAGACGATTCGTTAGAGAATATAAAAGAAATTATTACCAAAAATGGCGTGATTTTTATAGAAGGCGACCGTGCATGGCAATCAGAAAAAATGAGGGAATTATTCCCTGAAAATTTATACGTGCATTGCATTTCAAATTATAAAAATCCCGATTACGGCCGATTTTCAAGCGAACATTGGTCGGGCGGAGGAAAACTGATTTATGTTTCGCCAACAATAAAGCAGAAATTAAATTACATACGCGAGCGATTGCGAAGCTCTTACAGAGACAGAATTCTTCGCACGTATTAAATAATATTGACATCACAATTTTTGAATCAAACAAAAATGAGTAAATACACCGAAGACGATTTAAAGATCGAACTCGAAAATAAAGAGTACGAATACGGATTTTATACCGATATAGAATCTGAAACGTTTCCCATCGGGTTAAACGAAGATATCGTTCGTGCGATTTCAACAAAGAAAGAAGAGCCTGAATGGATGACCGATTGGCGCATCGAAGCCTTTCGTGCCCTGGCAGGAAATGAA
Source organism: Flavobacterium sp. 3HN19-14 (assembly GCF_051373205.1). Classification (NCBI taxonomy): domain Bacteria; kingdom Pseudomonadati; phylum Bacteroidota; class Flavobacteriia; order Flavobacteriales; family Flavobacteriaceae; genus Flavobacterium; species Flavobacterium sp. 3HN19-14. Next base: position 596,903 of record NZ_JBPPZT010000001.1, on the reverse strand, counting down.
CGAGCCAACCTGGGCGAATGTACATTACGAAAAACCTGATTTTCAGGCGATTTCATATTATTCTGCACCTAAGAAAGTCGACCCAAGCAAAACTTTAGATGACGTCGACCCGGAATTACTGGCGATGTACAAAAAACTCGGCATCTCTTTAGACGAACAAAAAAAGATGAACAATATCGCGATGGATATTGTAGTCGATTCGGTTTCAGTAGCCACGACTTTCAAGAAGACATTGTCTGAAAAAGGCATCATCTTCTGCCCTATTTCCGAGGCGATTAAAGAACATCCGGAATTGGTGAAAAAATATTTAGGAACTGTAGTGCCGCAAAAAGACAATTTTTACGCAGCATTGAATTCGGCTGTTTTTTCTGATGGAAGTTTCTGTTATATTCCGAAAGGCGTCAGATGCCCGATGGAATTGTCTACGTATTTCCGTATTAATCAAGCCGGAACCGGACAATTTGAAAGAACTTTGGTGATTGCTGATGAAGGAAGTTACGTGTCTTATCTCGAAGGCTGTACAGCGCCGAGCCGCGACGAAAATCAACTGCACGCCGCTGTCGTTGAACTGATCGCGCTCGATGACGCAGAAATCAAATATTCAACCGTTCAAAACTGGTATCCGGGTAATAAAGAAGGAAAAGGCGGTGTCTTCAACTTCGTAACCAAACGCGGATTGTGCGAAAAAAATGCAAAGATTTCCTGGACACAAGTCGAAACCGGCTCAGCAGTTACCTGGAAATACCCGTCATGCGTATTGAAAGGCGATAATTCGGTTGGCGAATTCTATTCGATTGCCGTAACCAATAATTTTCAGCAAGCTGACACCGGAACGAAGATGATCCATTTGGGGAAAAACACCAAATCGACGATTATCTCAAAAGGAATCTCTGCCGGAAAGTCACAAAACAGCTACCGCGGATTGGTGCGAATTGGCGCAAGAGCTGATAACGCCAGGAATTTCTCTCAATGTGATTCGCTTTTGATGGGCAACAATTGCGGTGCGCACACTTTCCCGTACATTGAAAGCAAGAATACGACGGCTAAAATCGAACACGAAGCGACGACGAGTAAAATCGGTGAAGACCAGGTTTTTTATTGCAACCAACGCGGCATTCCGACAGAAAAAGCAATCGCTTTAATCGTAAACGGATTCAGCAAAGAGGTTTTGAATAAATTGCCAATGGAATTTGCTGTTGAGGCGCAGAAATTGCTTGAAATTTCATTGGAAGGAAGTGTTGGATAAATTAAATTTAAAAAATATGAATGACTTTTATAATAAACTTTCGGAATTAACCGAAAAAGGGCAAATCACTAAGACGGTTTCATCTACCAAGGGGGATATTTTTGTTAAACAACCAGATCAGAAAACTTCCAGAATTGTGCATAATGGAACATGGGAAATTGAAAAATATTTTCATGGGGATGAGTGGATTGCCGACAGAAATATTATTACACTAGAAAGCGGTGAAGTTTATGAAGATAGATTGTCGCTATTCTCTGGATTTTACAATTTATAACATGCTACAAATACAAAACCTCCACGCTTCAGTAGAAGACAAAGAAATATTAAAAGGCATCAACCTCGAAATCAAAAAAGGTGAAGTGCACGCCATCATCGGACCGAACGGTGCCGGAAAAAGTACGCTTTCCTCCATCATCGCAGGCAATGAAAACTACGAAGTTTCAGAAGGCGAAATCTTCCTTGACGGCGAAGAAATCTCAGAACTAGCGCCGGAAGAAAGAGCGCACAAAGGCATTTTCCTTTCGTTCCAGTATCCGGTGGAAATTGCGGTGTTTCAGTGACGAATTTTATGAAAACCGCCATCAATGAAACGCGAAAAGCCAACGGAAAAGAAGAAATGCCGGCGAACGAAATGCTGAAACTCATCCGTGAGAAATCAGAATTATTAGAAATCGACCGCAAATTCCTGTCGCGTTCCTTAAATGAAGGATTTTCAGGCGGCGAGAAAAAAAGAAACGAGATTTTCCAAATGGCGATGCTGGAACCGAAACTCGCGATTTTGGACGAAACCGATTCAGGACTCGACATCGACGCACTCAGAATCGTCGCCAACGGCGTCAACAAACTCAAAAACGAAAACAACGCAGTGCTCGTCATTACACACTACCAACGTTTGTTAGATTATATCATTCCGGATTTCGTTCACGTTTTGATGGACGGAAAAATCGTAAAATCGGGCGATGCGTCATTGGCGTTGGAATTGGAAGAAAAAGGCTACGACTGGATCAAACAGGAAATGGAAGCTTAAATAAAAATATAACCATTAAGCAATTAAGAGCCATTAAGCTTAATCTACTTAATTTCTTAATGGTTTAAAATTGACAAGGTTACTGGTTGGAATCCAGTCTAGGTCACAAAAAATGTTTCAGATACTGAACCAATAAAATGGATTTAAAAGAAAAATTAGTTTCATCTTTCATGGCTTTTGAAGAACAAATCGATGTGAATTCAGATTTGCACGACATCCGTACTTCAGCCATCAAAAACTTCGAAAACAAGGGCTTTCCAAGCAAAAAGAAGAAGCCTGGAAATACACATCGCTCAATTCCATCCTCAAAAACGACTATTCTGTGTTCCCGAAACACGATAACGCAGTCGAATTTAAGGATGTAAAAAAGTACTTTTTACACGAAATCGACACGCACAAAGTCATTTTTGTCGATGGTGTTTTTTCGTCATTTTTATCGGCAACGACACACGACGGACTCGATGTTTGCCTCATGTCATCGGCATTAAATAAACCAAAATACACAGAAACTATTGAAAAATATTTCAATAAAATCGCCAATAAAGACGAAAGCTTAACGTCGCTAAACACCGCATTTGCAAACGAAGGCGCTTACATCAACATCCCGAAAAACAAGGTTGTCGAAAAACCGATCGAAGTCATTTATTTTTCTACAGGAAAAGAAAATGCCTTGATGGTGCAGCCGCGAAACCTCGTTATTGTGGGCGAAAATGCACACGTTCAAATCATCGAAAGGCACCAGAGTTTGAATGAAAATCCAGTCTTGACGAATTCCGTTACCGAGATTTTTGCCGAACCGAGCGCCAACGTCGATTACTACAAAATCCAGAATGATTTGTTGTCGGCGAACCTGATCGACAACACTTATATTTCGCAAAAGCAATTGAGCCGTGTTTCTGTGCACACGTTTTCTTTCGGCGGAAATATCACCAGGAACAACCTGAATTTCTACCATTTTGGCGAAAGAATCGACAGCACTTTAAAAGGAATTACGATTGTCGGCGGCAAACAGCACGTCGATCATTATACTTTAGTGAACCACGCGACGCCCAATTGTGAAAGCCACCAAAACTACAAATGCATCCTGAACGACAGCGCAACCGGCGTTTTCAACGGCAAGATTTTCGTAGAAAAAGAAGCGCAGAAAACCGATGCTTTCCAAAAGAACAATAACATTTTATTAAACGACAAAGCGACAATCAACGCCAAGCCGCAACTTGAGATTTTTGCCGACGACGTGAAATGCTCCCATGGCTGCACCATCGGCCAACTCGACGAAAATGCGATGTTTTATATGCAGGCGCGCGGCATACCGAAGAAAGAAGCGAAAGCACTTTTGATGTATGCATTCTCGAATGAAGTCATTGAAAGCGTGCGTATTCCGGAGTTGAAACAACGCGTGAATAAGATTATCGCACAACGTCTGGGCGTGAATTTAGGATTTAATTTATAGAGAAGAAAGACCGCTTCGCTGCGAGAGTCAAGACCGCTTCTGAAAGATAAAAAACAAAGAAGCAGGAAAGAAATTACTCTTTCCTGCTTTTTTTATATTAAAACCTAAAGTCTTGCTTCTTGCAGCGAAGCGGTCTTGGCTCTTTTCTCTAAACTTGCAGCGAAGCGGTCTTGCAATGAAATGGTCTTTATTCTTTCAGCGCCAGCGGTCTTACACTGCCAACAATCCCCTTCAAAAACCCATTAAAATCAAACGAATCGCCCTCCTTCAACCCCATTCTCACAATCACCAAATCCTTCGACGGAATAATAAAAACCATCTGTCCCTGAAAGCCATTACAGGAATATATGTCCCGCGGCGCATCCGGATAAAACCCGCCGGCATTGAGCCAAAAATGTGCGCCATAACGCCCGTTGGAATCGTTGGTAGGCGTTGCGACGTATTTCGCCCAGCTTTCATCAAAAATTTGTTCGCCATTCCAGTTGCCTTTGTGCAAATACAGCAAACCGAATTTCGCCCAATCGCGCGTCGTCGCCCAACCGTAAGAGGAACCAACGAAATTTCCGGCCATATCAGTTTCAACAAGCATTGAATTCATGCCCATCTTATCAATAAAAGCCGAATACCAAAAATCCAAGTATTCCTGATGCGTTTTGAATTGCTGCCGCAGAATTCCGGATAGCAAATTGCTTGTTCCCGAAGAATAATTCCAATGGGAATTGGGCGCAAAAGCTGCTTTCTTTTCGAGTTGTACTTTGCCCATATCTTTCGCTAAAAACAGCATTGTCGTGGCATCGGAAATCGTTTCGTAATCTTCGGCTCGATTCCAGGCCGCTGTTCATGTGCAGCAGATCGTTGATGGTGATTTTTTCGCGTTTGTCGTTTTTCCATTCCGCAATCGGCGCGGGTTTATAAATGTCGATTTTGCCTTGCTTTTGCAACACGCCGAACATCGTAGCCGTGATGCTTTTCGTCATCGACCATCCGAGGATTTTCGAGTTTTTGTTGAATCCGATATCGTATTTCTCGGCAATGATTTTGTCTTTATAAATCACCAAAACTGCCCGTGAACGCTTTAGTTTTTCATTATTTTTATCAAAAGCATCCGCGACGGCGTTGTTCAGTTTTTTATAATCGATATTATCAAAAATCGTGTCTTTCGGTTCCTGATTTCCATACGGAAAAGGCAGGTTATTTTGCAGTTTTGTGCGTTTCGGAATTTCATACGGCTGGGAAACATCAAAATCATCATCAATCAAAGTCGCACCCAAACCTTCGCGGTAAATCGCTTTTCGTTCTTTGAGTCCATAAACTGTTGAGGTAGCGGATTTTCCGTTTTCATCGATTTTATTTTTCGCCAACTTTACAAGCGGAATGTCGTTGTCGCCGGATTCAATCAGCGTTAGCGGACGGTTGTCGATAAAATGTGCCGATGCTACGCTTTTCGCTGAAAATCCTGAAATCAAATCGAGTTTCGGATAATTCAGGGCAATGACAATGGCAATTCCAAAGAGCAATATCAAAAGCGCAATCTTAAGTTTTTTCATGAAATGGATTTTCAGTAAATGTAAGAAACAAAGTGCAAAGTTTTGCCCTGAACCCTGCACCTTATACCCTGGACCTATCCAAAACAAATAACATAATATTGAGGTTTTTCGTTTCAGGATTTAGTACTTTTGTATAGAATTTTTCTAAATAAAAATGTTAGACATTAACAAGATAAGGGCTGATTTTCCGATATTGAACCAAAAGGTAAACGGCCAGCCGCTCGTTTATTTTGACAACGGCGCGACTTCTCAGAAACCGCAGGTTGTGATTGACGCGATTGCTAAATATTACAATGAAATCAACGCCAACATTCATCGCGGCGTACATACTTTAAGCCAGCTGGCGACCGATGCTTATGAAGCGTCGCGAAAGAAAATACAAAGCCACATCAATGCGAAATTTGCACATGAAGTCTTGTTTACTTCGGGAACGACTTTCGGTATCAATCTCGTTACGAACGGATTTGCGTCAACATTGAAACCTGGCGATGAAGTTTTGGTTTCGGCACTTGAACATCACAGCAATATCGTGCCCTGGCAAATGCTTTGTGAAAAGACCGGTGCCATTTTAAAGGTAATTCCCATCGATGAAAATGGCGAATTGATTGTTTCTGAGTTTGACAAATTGCTTTCTGAAAAAACTAAAGTAGTCACTTTAAACCATATTTCAAACGCGCTCGGCACCATCAACCCGATTGCCTATATTATTGAAAAATCGCATCAATTCGGTGCGGCGGTTTTGGTTGACGGCGCACAGGCTGCTCCGCATTTAAAACCCGATGTGCAGGCGCTCGATTGTGATTTTTACGTCTTTTCCGGGCATAAAATCTGCGGCCCAACCGGAACCGGAATCTATACGGAAAGGAAGAATGGCTCAACAAATTCCCACCCTATCAAGGTGGCGGTGAAATGATCCGGGAAGTGACTTTCAAAAAAACGACTTATGCCGGATTGCCTCATAAATTTGAAGCCGGAACACCGAATATCGCTGGAGGAATTGTATTGGGAACTGCCATCGATTACCTCAATGCAATCGGATTTAACAACATCCAAAAACAGGAAAAGGAATTACTGGCTTACGCGACCGAAAAATTGCTCGCGATCGAAGGTTTAAAAATTTACGGCCCGACTGACTTAAATAAAAAAACATCCGTAATTTCGTTCAATATCGACGGCATTCATCCGTTTGACATCGGAACGATAATTGATAAGAAAGGAATAGCGGTCAGAACCGGTCACCACTGTGCGCAGCCAATCATGAATTTCTTTTGTATCCCGGGAACGATAAGGGCTTCCTTTTCTTTTTACAATACAAAAGAAGAAATCGACCTGATGGTTGCAGCGGTTGAAAAAGCCCGGATAATGCTCTCTTAAAAACAAGATTTATGAAATTCCTATCAATATTATTTTTGCTTGTGATGGCCAAAGGCTGCGACCCGAAGCGCAATGCGGAAATGAAGAAAACCCAGATAGAATATACCGCCATTTCACGAGGGAAATATCTGAACATTAATATTAAGGACGAAACGCTTTCGATTGTTCCGAAAAGGGATGCGGATGCAAAAGTTTATGAATTGAAGTCGGCTGACTGGAAAGCATTAGCTGATTTATATGTAAAAGTCGATTTGGAAAAACTATCGTCGTACAAAGCACCAACCGAAAAAAGATTTTACGATGGCGCTGCGATTGCAAGCCTTCGCATCGTTTATGAAGGAAAAACGTATGAATCAGTGAGTTTTGATCACGGCAACCCACCTGTTGAAATTGCTGATTTTGTCAATAAAATCGTTTCATTTTCTAAAGATCTGACGCATGACAATTAAGGAAACACAACTGGAGGTTCTCGACGAAATGTCGATGTTTGATGAATCGATAGAAAAAATGGAATACCTGATCGATATGGGAAGAACGCTCCCGAAAATCGACGACAAATACAAAACAGACGAATATCAAATCAAAGGCTGCCAGTCGGATTTATGGCTTAATGCCGAATTAATTGATGGGAAAATTGTGTTTACCGCTAGTGCTGCAGCGATGATTCCGCGCGGCATCATCGCAGTACTGATCAGGGTTTATTCAAACCAAAAACCTGAAGATATCCTGAACGACGATACAAATGCATTTATAAAAGCTGCCGGGCTGAATGATTTTTTCCAGATGACGCGTTCCAACGGACTCGAAATGATGATCCGCCAGATTAAATTATACGCACTGGCGCTTGAAACCAAAATAAAAAACTGATTATGGAAGAATTTAACGATACAATCAATTTAGGGGAAAATGTGGTGAAAGTTTTAAAGGGCATTTACGATCCTGAAATTCCCGTTGACATTTATGAACTCGGATTGATCTACGACGTGATGGTCAATGAAGAAAATCAGGTGAAAATCCTGATGACGCTTACTTCTCCGAATTGCCCGGTGGCTGAATCTTTGCCGCAGGAAGTCGAAGAAAAGGTCAATAAAATTGAACACGTTACCGGCTGTGAAGTCGAAATCACTTTCGATCCGCCGTGGACAAAGGATTTAATGAGCGAAGAAGCGAAACTCGAACTTGGAATGCTTTAATCAGATTGCAGTCGGCAGCCTGTACCCTCCAAAACCCTGAACCGATGGAAGAAATTATAAACAAAGTCGCCAACAGCGTGCTCGAAGTTTTCGACCTTGAGGATTATTATCCAAAGGGAATCCGCACGCAAATTGACATTTCACAATGGCTTTTCGAAGGATTTCTTTTAAGGGAAAAAGATTTTCGGGAAAGCCTCAAAAATCACGATTGGTCGCAATATCAGAACCAATATGTTGCTGTTTTTTGTGCTACGGATGCAATCGTTCCGGCTTGGGCGAATATTCTGGTGACGGTTTATGCCTCGGAATTTGCAAAAAAAGTCGTAAACGGAAATCTTGAGGATTTGGAAACCGCATTGTATCAGGAAATCCTGCCAACACTCGATTATTCCAGATACGAAAACAAACCGGTAATACTCAAAGGCTGTTCGAAAAAACCAGTTCCCGAAAGCGCTTATGTTGTTGCGGTACAGTATTTGCGGCCATTCGCCAAAAGCATTATGTATGGCGAAGCCTGTTCGGCAGTGCCTTTGTACAAAAAAAGTAAAGCTTAAAAGTCAAATTTAAAACAAACTGAAATGAAGAAATTTGCAATCATAGCGGCATTTATTCTGGCTGCATTTCATGCGAATGCTCAGGAAACACAATCTGAAGATGCCGTAAAGCCTGAAGATACGACCAAAGCCTGGCACACGAAAGGCAACGTTTCATTGCTTTTGAACCAGTCGAGTTTCAGCAACTGGGCTTCGGGTGGCGAAAACAATATTTCGGGAACAGCCGGAATCAATTACGATTTCAATTATAAAAAGGACAACATCAGCTGGGACAACAAGGTTTTGGCTTCTTACGGATTGGTGAAGACGAATCATTCCCAATATGAGAAAAAGACAGATGACCGTTTCGAATTCAATTCCCTTTTAGGAAAAAAAGCAACGGGAAAATATTGGTATTATTCAGGATTTCTTAATTTCAAGACACAATTTACAAACGGTTACCTTTATAGTAAAGACAGTAATGATGCGGAAGTGAGGACTAAAAATTCAGGATTCATGTCGCCTGGTTACCTGACTTTTGGCCCGGGCTTATTATGGAAAAGAGATGATAACTTAAAATTCAACCTTGCGCCGGCAACTTCTAAAATGACTTTTGTAGACAGGGCATTTACTTCGGGAATTGGTTATGTTGACGGCAGTTATTTCGGTGTTGACCAAGGGAAAGCATTCCGATATGAACTCGGTTTTTACGCTGCTGCTTATTATAAACATGATGTACTCGCCAATGTCACATTTGAAAATATCCTGAGCCTTTACAGCAATTATCTTGAAGATCCGCAGAATGTCGATTTGGATTACCAGCTCAACATCATCATGAAAATCAACCGGTATTTGTCTACGAACATTTCGTTTCAGGCAATATATGACGATAACGCTTTCAGGGGATTCCAGATCCGTCAGGTTGTTGGATTGGGCGTGAACTTCAATTTGTAAAATCCCAAAGAAAAATTCCAAATTCCAATTCTGCAGAAGATTGGAATTTGGAATTTGCTTTTTAGAATTTAATCTTCTTCTCCACCGCATCCTTATAATCCGGATACAGGAATTTATTGTAAGGGAAGCGCGTGATGTGAATCTGTCGCACGGCTTCATAAACGCGTTCGCGGAATTCCTCAAAATTCTCTTTATTGACCGCCGAGATGAACAACGCGTTTTCTGCGCCGACATTTGACATCCAGGTTTGTTTCCATTCGTCAAGCGTATAATGGCGCTTGGTTTTTTCGGTAATCAGATCGTCTTCGTCAATCGTAAGATGTTTGTAGGCATCAATCTTATTGAAAACCATGATTACGGGCTTATTATCGCTCTTGATATCGGCCAGCGTTTGATTCACCGATTCGATGTGCTCTTCAAAATCAGGATGGGAAATGTCAACGACGTGCAGCAGTAAATCAGCTTCGCGCACTTCATCGAGCGTACTTTTGAATGAATCGACCAATTGTGTTGGCAGTTTTCTGATGAATCCAACTGTGTCTGATAATAAGAACGGCAGATTTTTAATCACGACTTTCCGAACCGTTGTGTCAAGTGTCGCAAATAATTTATTTTCTACAAAAACGTCACTTTTACTGATGACATTCATCAAGGTCGATTTCCCGACATTCGTATAACCCACCAATGCCACTCGTACCATCGCACCGCGGTTGCCGCGCTGGATAGACATCTGCTTATCGATTACTTTAATTTTGTCCTTTAATAAGGAGATGCGGTCGCGAACAATCCGGCGGTCGGTTTCAATCTCGGTTTCTCCCGGGCCGCGCATTCCGATACCACCTTTCTGGCGTTCGAGGTGCGTCCACATTCCGGAAAGCCTTGGCAATAGATACTGGCATTGCGCCAGTTCGACCTGTGTTCTCGCATAAGACGTCTCGGCGCGTTGTGCAAAGATATCCAGGATGAGGTTAGTTCTGTCTAAAACCTTGCAATTGAGAATTTTAGTGATGTTTTTTTGTTGGGAAGGCGACAATTCATCGTCAAAAATGACAGTTGAAACACCATGCTCCTTTATATATAGGTGAATCTCCTCCATTTTTCCGGTGCCGACAAAAGTTTTCGGATTCGGGCGTTCCATCTTTTGCGAGAAGCGCCTGATGACTTCGCCGCCGGCGGTGAAGGTGAGGAATTCGAGTTCATCGAGATATTCATTGAGCTTTTCCTCGCTTTGATTCTGCGTGATTATTCCAACGACTATTGTTTTTTCAAAACTGATATTTTCTTTTTCCAGCATAATTGTAAATCTGACACAAATTTAGTGATTTGTTAGGGATTTCGGCAGCTAAACTGTTGTAAAGAAATCCCACAAAACCGAACTATTTAGTTAAATATCAATTTAACGTTAGATTATTCTTAAAATTTTTTAAATTTGGGATTCGAAAAATACGAAAATTCTATATCAACCACCTTAACTTTTCATTTCATGAAAAAAATTACCTTACTATTACTTCTGTTTTTGGGAATGTTTTCAGGTTATAGCCAGGCGCTTCCTCAGAACTTCGATGCAGGCTTGCCTGCAGACTGGGTAGTCAAAAGCAGGCTCAATGGAACTGAAGTCTCTTCAGGCCAGGGACAGGCTCAGCACTGGCAGTTGAACACTGCTGCTTATCCGGCTTATTCGGCGCCCAATGCTGCATTCATTAACAATGAGCAAATCGGAATTGGCAACACTGAAGAAGATTTCCTGATTACATCGACCCAATCTGGCCCGACCAACGGGCAGATGCGTTTTTGGACAAGGCAGACTGCTAACTCAGACGAAAACACAATTTACCAGATTCGTGTGTCGACAACTTCTCAGACAGACCTTTCGACTTTTACCACGGTACAAGCCTGGACAGAAGCTGAACTTACAGATCTTACAGGTGATATTACGGCATATGAAGAGAAAGCGGTAAATCTTGACGCATATGCGGGAGGTAATATTTATATTGCGTTTGTAAGGATGTACACACAGCCGGGAACCCAAAGAACTGGTGACAGATGGTTGGTTGATGATGTGAGAATGGTACAGAAATGTGGTAAGCCACTAGATCTTGGTGTAATAGCTACAAGTATAGCCTCTACTTCTGCAACAGTGAAATTTACTAACACTGCTGTCGGAACTACTAATTTTGAAATAGAATTTGTTCTTGATACTGATGATCCGACTGGTGTTGGAATTCCGTTTACTGCTACAGGTACCAACATTACTTATAACGGAACAGGTTTACTCCCTGGACAATGTTATAAATTTTTAATAAGAGCGATTTGTGATGGCAATAACCCGAGTGATTGGGCATGACCGTTAACTTTCTGTACAAAACCATTAGGTTCGGTTTGTTTCTGATCCTATTGTAATTCCACAGATTCCTTATCAAACAAACGATAATACCATTAATTATGGTGATGATACCGATGTTGCGCAAAGTAATTCATGTGGTGCACAGCCGACGGGAACCAATTACCTTAATGGAAACGAAGTTTATTATACTTTCATTGCTCCGTTCGACGGTATTATTAGCGTCAATATGACGCCGATAGGAGCTGCTTCTACGACATCGTCAGTTTTTGTTTATAACGCTTGTCCGGTTGCGGGTACACCATGTATCGGAGGTATGGCCAACGCGGGTGTCACGGTAAGAAATTTTAACATAACGGTAACAGCTAATAGCCCTTATACGATTGTGATTTCTTCGGCGCCACTCAGACGATCGCTTATAACCTTTTGCTACAATATGAAAATTGTACACCAAAACCAACAGCTTTAGCTGCAACACCGGGTCTTAACGTAAATGCAGATCCGACACCGGATGAATATTATGCAGATTTATCTTGGACAAGTAATGAATTCAATGCTTGGCAAGTTGCTGTTCAGGATGCCGGACAACCGGTGCCAAACGGTTTGGGAACTTACACTTATGTAACTTCGCCAAATTACCATGCGTCTCCACTGTTAGCGGCACATCAATATCAATATTGGGTGAGGGCAGAATGTAGCCCTGGCTCAAATATCTATACAGCCTGGGCGGGACCGTTTTTATTCAACACGCCTATTTGCGCACCTGAATTCCAATGTACCCACACATTCAGGTTAAGAAATACAGCTGCTGGCGGATGGCACAATGGTAGAATGGAAGTACGTCAAAACGGAATTACAATTGCCACTTTAGGATCGACCTTAACAGGTACAGGCCAGAGTGATGTGCCGGTCACTTTGTGTAGTACTGTACCTTATGAAGTCTTCTGGACTGTTGCAGGTACAAGTCCACAACAAATGATCCTCGAAGTACTGAACAGTTTTGGGCAAACCATTTATACGAAACCCGCCGGAACAGGTACACCTGGCTCATCAATTATCACTGGTGAGGTAAACTGTACGACACCGCGTTGTGATATTCCTCCGACAAACGTTACTGTAAATACAATTACTACTACAGGCGCAACCATTCAATGGGTTGCTCCAGCGACAGAAACCTATGGTTGGGATATTTATGTTGTTCCTGCCGGAAGCCCTGCTCCGACAGAGTCAACAACGCCAACCTATGATAACGTAACTTCAATTACGCCAACGTCTCCGTTTTCATTTGCGACAACTATTCCGTTACAGCCCGATCATTCATACGATGTATATGTGAGGGTTAATTGTACTCCGGTTCCGTCTGCCCTGGTCTAGTCCAACGACTACGTTTACAACCTTGCCGACTTGCTTCAAGCCAACAAACCCTGTGGTTGTTGCAGCGAGTATTGACTTGAATACGGCTACTTTTACCTGGACACCCGGACAACCAACGGATACTCAGTGGGAAATGCTTTTCATTGCAAGTGAAACCCCACCAGCTACGCTTCCTGATAATAGTACACCACCTACAGTGACAGGAATTATGGCGCCGACTTATACAGCGACTACTCTTTTACAGGCTCAAATTTATTATGTATATGTAAGAACATATTGTGCGGCTACAGACCAGAGTGTCTGGGTGCCGTTTACAAAGTTCAATACCAAAACCTGTAATACCGCAGATAAGTGTAACTACAAATTCGTGTTGACCAATACTGATGGAAATACATGGAATAATGGTAGAATGGAAGTTACACAAAACGGAATTCTTATAGCAACATTAGGTGCAAACAGCGTCAATGGTGCACCAGTTTCGGTTGGACTGTGTCATAACATTCCGTTCAAGTTAACCTGGACAGTAGCCGGAACGGCTCCGGAAGAAATAGGTATTTCTGTTCAGAATCCTTTCCTTGACGTAATTTATACAAAACCGGCAGGAACAGGAACTCCACTGACTTTATTGTATACAGCTAATACGAATTGTACGCCTGCTCCGTGTTCTAAACCAACCGGAATGACGGCTGTTGCATCTGCAACAAGCGCTATGTTGAGTTGGACAGATAATGCAACGCCTCCAACAGCACTGTTCGATGTTTATGTAGTACTGACTGGCGGAACACCTCCAACAAACGACCCGGCAACAACGCCTACGTTCTCTGGTGTGCCAAATCCATTTAACCTTACAACGTTTAACGGGCAGCCATTAACACCATCAACATCTTATACCTATTATGTAAGAGCGGTCTGTTCAGGAACTGAAACCAGTACATGGACAATCTTAACGCCATATACATTTATTACAACACCTTTAAATGATAATTGCGCCAATGCAACTCCGGTTACTATTAATCCGGCTCAGGCTTGTTTGCCTGCTAACCTTGCGCCAGGTAATACTTATGGTGCTACTGCAGCTAACTTTACAGTTACGCCACCATTAGCAGGAGCTGGTTGTGGTACGCAAACCAGCAGAGATGTTTGGTACAGCTTTGTTGCAAATTCAACTTCGCAGACAATTAGTCTTTCGGATATTGTACTTGCTCCGGGTACGCCAAATACATTTAAATTGAACTTTGCTGTATTTTCAGGAACTTGTGACAACATGACAAGATTACTGTGCAGTAATGCAAATGTCGCCGGAATTACCAACCTTACAGTAGGCCAAACCTATTATATCAGGGTTTATAACGCTACAGAAACGGCTAATCAATCGGCAACATTTAATCTGTGTATTATTTCGCCTCCGGCAAATGATGAGTGTATCAATGCTGCTCCGGTTACCGTAAGCACGGCACAAACCTGCGACCCTGCAACTTTAGTGTCGGGAAGTACTTTCGGATCTACAGCTTCGTTACCTGTAATTGCTGCACCACTTGCGAATTGTGGCCAAACCAATAATGATGTTTGGTATAAATTTACGGCATTAGCATCTTCACAAACCATTAGCATCAGCAATGTTGTTCCGTCTCCGATTGGTGATAACGTAAGATTGAATTATACTGTTTTCTCAGGGACATGTTCAAATCTCACAAAATTATATTGCAGCAATAATTACACAAGTATTGCTACAAACTTAGTTCCTGGTGATGTATATTACATCAGGGTCTATACATCAAACAACAATCCGTTACAGTCAGCAACTTTTGATTTGTGTGTTTCTTCTCAACCTGTAAATGACAATTGTCTTGGAGCACTTCCGGTAACAGTCAATACAGGCCAAGATTGCTTGCCGGTTAATATTGTTCAGGGTAATACTTTTGGTGCTACTGCATCATTGCCAAATCCACCTGTAACTGGTGCGGGTTGTGGACAAACAAATAATGATCTTTGGTATAGTTTTGTTGCCGGTTCTACGCAGCAGACCATTACATTAAGTTCGATTGTTCCTTCGCCTGCAACTGCCAATTTCGCATTGAATTACACGGTGTTTTCAGGAGATTGCTCCGGTTTGACTAAACTGTATTGCAGTACCACAAATACGAGTAATGCGACAAATTTAACTATCGGTAACACTTATTATATTAGAGTTTACATAGCTACAAATACTGCCGATCAATCTGCAGAATTCCAATTGTGTATTACTTCGCCTCCTGCAAATGACGATTGTGCTAATGCAATTGATACACTGGTAAATCCAACGGCTGAATGTAATTTGAACTCTTTCGGAAATACACTAGGCGCGACAGCATCAACACCAACAATTACCGGAACGGCTTGTACAGGTACAGACGATGATGTTTGGTTTAAATTTACAGCAACGAGCGGTACAATTCATCACAGTTAATCCGTTATTGTCTTCAGGAAGTACAGTTGAGCTAAATCATACTGTTTTCTCAGGAACGTGTGGTGCTCTGACTACACTTTATTGCAGCGCTGCTTCAACAAGTGTTGCAACAGGCTTGACCCCTGGTAACGTTTATTATGTAAGGGTTTATACCAAAGGTAATGCTGTTGGGCAATGGGCAAGTTTTGCATTCTGTGTGAAATCTCCACCGCCTCCGGCAACGAACGACGAATGTATTACTGCAATTCCGGTTCAGGTGAATGCAAGTGGTCAATGTCAATTCACGACAGGAGGCAATCTTATCGGTGCAACTGCATCTACTGTTCCAAACTCACCACCAACCTGTACAGGAAATGCAAATGACGACGTTTGGTTTAGTTTCGTGGCTGGCGCCGATCAGCATTTCATTAACTTAACTGACGTGGAAGGAACTACTACCAACTTAAATTTTGCGGTATATTCTGGTACTTGCGGAGCATTGGTAAAAGAGTTTTGTAGTGATCCAAACTCACTTAATAACAGCTTCACCGGTTACGTAGTAGGACAAACTTATTATCTTAGAGTTTGGTCTAATGCTGCACAAAGTCAAATAGTAACGTTCAATGTTTGTATAAAATCAGTTTCAACTTGTGAAACTGCCGAGCCACTTTGTGCGGGCGGACTTACACAGCCATTGATTTTCCCGAATACTACCGGTACAACCGGAATCGGGCAAGTTGCCTGTTTATTCTCTGCTCCAAACCCTACATTCTATTACCTTCAGGTGAATGAGACCGGGGCATTGACATACGAAATCAGACAGAGTACAACTACCAACTTTACCGGGAACGGTATTGATGTCGATTTCGCGGCATGGGGCCTTTCCCGAGTCCGCAAAGTTGCGACCAGGTTGCTCTTGAAGACTGTCCGGAATGTATAAACAATACAGATCCAAACGCTGTTTACCCAGTTGGAAATATCGTAGATTGTAGCTATGATGGCGCTTTCACGGAGACCTTACATATTCCAAACGCTACTGCAGGAGAATATTATCTGATTATGGTTACCAACTTTAATGGTGCCGCTGGTTACATCAGATTGTACCAGACTGATTTTGGAGTTTCCTGGCACTGGTACATCAACAAACTTCTGTTGTGACGTTAGTATTCGACCGGATGTTATTGGATGCGGAAGCTACACGCTGAACGCAATCGCATATTCGGCAAGTACGCCTAACTCTTACCAATGGTATTTCAATAACAGTGTTATTCCGGGCGCTACTAATGTACTTTATGAAGCTACGCAATCCGAAGTTTATAAAGTAGTTGGTACTTGCGGTTTGAATACCGATACAGACGAAATCAGTGTAACTATCGTTCCTGCAATTGTACCAGGTACAGTTGCTGATTATGTTGTGTGTGACGATGCAGTTCTCGATGGACTTGCTTCATTCAATCTGTCAAATTTGAACACCCAAGCATTAGGTGCGTTGCCAGCTGATGAATACACGGTAACCTATCATCTTACGGCTGAAGCAGCTGCTTTGGGACAGGGAGCTTTAGATCCTGCATTTACTAATACTGTTCCTTTTGATCAGACATTATATATAAGAGTTACAAAAGGAGACCTTCCAACATGTTATGAAGTGATCACAGTTCAATTGCACGTAATAGCTGTTCCTTTGGGATCATTCACTTATTCTGCAAATGAATATTGCAACAACATTGGTACTAATCCTTTCGCAACACCAGACACAGGTGCATCCTTAGGAACATTTACAGCTGATTCTCCAAATCTTTTCTTTGTAGCGGGAACTACTAACGGAGAAATTGATTTGGCTCAGACGCTGCCTGGAACATACGTTATTACCAATACACTTATTGGAACAAACGGTTGCCCGGATGTAACAGCTACTTTTACGGTGACAATTACGGCACCGGTTGCAGCAGATTTCCATTATCCTGCAGAATTCTATTGCAGTAACGGAACGGAAACTCCTGCGCCAATAATGGACGATGCAAATGCTGCAGCTGTAAGTTCGTTTACTTCTGATTCCGGATTGATTCTTGATGCTGTAACAGGTATTATTACAATCAACGGAAGTACAGTCGGGACACATACAATCACCAATACGATTGCTGCTGCAGGCGGATGTAGCCAGGTTGTTGCAACAACAACAATTACGATTACACAACTGCCTGATGCTTCATTCACTTACAATGTTAATTATTGTAAAGATACAGATTCAGACCCGACACCTTTGGTAACTGGTGTAGCCGGTACCTTTACAATAAATTCAACTGCTGTGACAATTGACCCTGTTTCAGGTAAAATCACACTTGAAACTGCGCCTACCGGCAGTTACATTATCACAAATACCGTAGCAGCTGCTGATGGTTGTGGTCAGGTAACAGCAACATTCACTATTTTGATTTCTGCAAATGGCGTAGCTGATTTCAGCTATGTTGATGGAACTTACTGTAAAGCTGCTAACGCCACTGCATCGCCAACATTTACCAATAACGGTACCGCTGGTGTCTTCACATTCACACCGGCAGGATTGGTGATCAATGCCGCTGGTGTTGTAGATCTCAATTTGAGTGCTGTTGGAACTTATGATGTTACCAATACAATCAACGGAACAGGTAACTGTACAGGAGACGTTGCTACTGCGACGATAATCATCGTAGAACAGCTCGTTGGACAGATTTCTTATAACGGGCAGCTTTCTGTAAATCTGTGACAACTCCTCAAAGCGTAACAAGTTCGGAGCCGGGAGGCCGTGCAGTATACGGCAACTCCTTCAGGTTTGAGTATTGACGCGGCCACAGGTGCGATTACGCCAAGCGAAAGTACTGCAGGGCACTATACCGTTAACCATGCGCTTCCTGCAACAACAGGTTGCGAAGCTTTCATTGCTACTACGTCAGTAACAATCTATCCTGATTTCTTCATTACATCGGAAGTCGGTTGTGAAGGAAACAACTACGTATTGCGTGCGCTTCCTGCAAGTGGTTCTTTCGATCCATTGAATAGCACGTTCTCTTGGTCACCTTCAACATATACGGCTACGGATTCTCCTGATGCAATTATAGCAAATGTGCCTGGAACATATACCGTAACGGTGACCTCGAAGGATACGAACTGTAGCTCAACTCTGGACATCCCTGCATTTGACATCAGTTGCGCAATCCAGAAAGGTATCACGCCAAACAACGACGGCAAGAATGATTTCTTCGACCTGACAGTTCTTAATGTGAAACACCTTACGATCTACAACAGGTATGGAACGGAGGTTTACCAGCTGGCCAACTACAAGAATGAGTGGAAAGGCCAGTCGAATTCAGGCGAGGAGCTTCCGGATGCTACCTACTTCTATGTCATAGACAAGATGGATGGCAAGCAGGACACAGGATGGATCTACATCAACAGATAACTAGCAACAGCAATTAAATACTATGCCGGCCAAGGGCAGAACCAAGGCCGGTATAACCAAACAAACTTACAATGAAGAAAATATATCTAGCAGCCCTGATCGCACTTCTGTCCCTTGCGGATGTGAAGGCCCAGCAGGATCCGCACTACACGCAGTATATGTATAATATGAACGTCATCAACCCTGCTTATGCGGGCTCCAAGGAGAACCTTTCCTTCGGGCTATTGTACCGCAAGCAGTGGGTGAATGTAGACGGCGCCCGGAGACGTTCTCGTTCTCGGGATCGACACCTGTGGGCAAGAACGTGGGTATCGGACTTTCGCTTATCTCCGATAAGGATCGGCCCTGTGAATGAGCAGAACGCTTACGCGGATTTCTCCTACACGCTGAACCTTGGAGGTGAACTGAAGTTCAGGACTCGGACTCAAGGCAGGGGCAACCTTCCAGAGGATCGGGCTTTTCAGCGACATCAACGACGGCACGCTTCCGCAGGGCGATGACCTCGGGTTCAGCGAGGACAGCAACAACGTCTACTTCAACATCGGTTCGGGATTGTTCCTTTATACGAACAAGTGGTACTTCGCTGCCTCGGTTCCGAACATGCTCAAGGCGAACCACCTTGATTACGACGGCGTGAAATACGGTACGGAGACGCAGCATTACTTCATCACGGGAGGTTACGTATTCGATCTGAGCCCGAACATCAAGTTCAAGCCATTCGCGATGCTTAAATCGGCCTTCAACTCACCGAGCTCACTTGACGTATCGACGAACTTTTTGTTCAATGAGAAGTTCGAGATCGGTGCATCATACAGGGTAGACGACAGCTTCAGCGGGATGGTGAACTATGCCATCACACCATCGTTGAGGATAGGATATGCCTACGACCATGTGATCTCGGATTTGAAGGTTGCAACTACATCTTCACACGAGATCATCCTGTTGTTCGATTTGAACTTCCCGAAAAAGGTATCACGTTCACCAAGATATTTCTAACCTAAACCCACTACAGATAATGAAAAAACTATATATATTATTGAGTTTAGTGTTGGCAGGTACAACATCGCTCAAGGCTCAGAATAAGGATACTCAAAAGGCCGACAAATTGTTTGCGCAGTTTGAGTATGTAGATGCTGCAAAAGAGTATTTGGAATTGGTTAATAAAAGCAAAGCCGACAATTACGTATACAAACAATTGGCCGAAGCTTATTACAACATGTTCAACACAGCCGAGGCAGCCAAATGGTATGCAAAAGTGGTAACGCAACCACAAGACGCCGAGACTTATTACAAATACGCCCAGATGCTCAAAGCTAATGGCAAATATGAAGAGTCGAACAAACAAATGGCGAAGTTTGCAGAAAAAGCACCAAACGACCAGCGCGCGAAGACCTTCAAAGAAAACCCGAATTATCTTCCAAAGATATTAGACAAGCAAAAGTCTTTTAACGTGAAGAGCGTTGCCATCAACAGTGATAAATCTGAATTTGGAGCAGTGTTGGCCAACGACGGAAACCTGTATTTTGCCAGTTCAAGGAACAAAGCAAAAAGAATCGACGGTTACGATGAACCATTCCTTGACATTTACGAGGCTCCATATAACCTTGACGGCACTTTCGGTAAAGCTGTTGAAGTCACAGAACTCAACACAAAATGGCATGACGGCCCTGTTTCTATTACAGCTGACGGTAATACCATGTATTTCTCAAGAGACAGCCACGCAGTAAAAGAATACGAAAAAGACAAAAAAGCCAATGCTAAATTCGGTCAGGTTTATCTTTTCAAAGCGGTTAAGGAAAATGGAAAATGGGTGAATGCAACACAATTGCCATTCAACAACAAAGAATATTCAACCAGCGGCGCGAGCATCAGCAAAGACGGTAAGACTTTATATTTTACTTCAGATATGCCTGGCGGAAAAGGTGGCAATGACATCTGGAAAGTTTCTGTTAACGGAGACACATACGGAACACCTGAAAACCTTGGTGACAAAGTAAACACAGAAGGCAGCGAGCAATTTCCTTACATCACAGACGATGGTATCCTTTATTTCTCTTCAAGCGGCAGACAAGGCCTTGGCGGATTGGATGTATTTTCAATCGACTTGAACAAAGGAATTACCGGTTCCGATGCTGAAGCAAAAAATATTGGAAAACCAGTGAATACTGAAAAAGATGATTTCGCTTTCAGTTTCAATGTAGCGAAAAACATCGGTTTCTTCTCAAGTAACCGCAGCGGTACAGACGACATCTATGCAGCAGATCCTGTTTGTTCGGTTGAAGCTACAG
Organism: Flavobacterium sp. 3HN19-14; assembly: GCF_051373205.1. Classification (NCBI taxonomy): domain Bacteria; kingdom Pseudomonadati; phylum Bacteroidota; class Flavobacteriia; order Flavobacteriales; family Flavobacteriaceae; genus Flavobacterium; species Flavobacterium sp. 3HN19-14. The sequence goes on along the minus strand of NZ_JBPPZT010000001.1, from coordinate 575,712 downwards.
TTGTCGTAACCGATAAAAAAACCGGAAAAATTATCGATGGTGCAAGAGTTGCCATTCTTGACGAAAAGAAAAACGTTATCCAGACCAAAACATCTAATGAATTTGGCGAAGTAGGTTATAACGTAGAATGTAACAAAGCCTACACCATTCAGGCAGCGAAAGACGGCTACGAAAGTGGCGTATTTGACCTTCCGAAAAACAAAGGCGGAAAAGCAAAAGTGGAAGCTTCGTTAAACCCAATCGATGTGATTGTGACAGAAAAAGAAGTTATTCTTAGCGATATCAATTTCGAATACAACAAAAGCAACATTACAGCGACTGGCGCTTTCGAATTGGATAAGTTAGTTCAGGTAATGAAAAACAATGAGGCGATGGTCATCATGGTTAAATCGCACACCGATAACCGCGGAAGTGATGCCTATAACATGGAACTTTCTGACAGAAGGGCAAAAGCTACAGTTCAGTATGTGATTTCAAAAGGAATCGCGGCAAGCAGAATCAGCGGAAAAGGTTATGGCGAAAGCGAACCGAAAATCGATTGTAAAGAAGCCTGTACAGAAGAACAACACGCATTGAACAGACGAAGCGAATTCCTGATCGTAAAGAAATAAGGAGTTTCTAAAAATAAAAAAATCCCGATAGCTATAGTTATCGGGATTTTTTATTGGAGAAAGTTTAGTTATCAGACGCAAACCATTCTGCAAAAGAAGTCTCGGTTTCCTGTAGCCTCAATGAAAACAACTGAATGTCTTCAGGCAAGCGTTTCTTGATTTTACCGGCGAAATCTGTGACCATATTTTCGCTTGTAGGCTGGTAATCGACGAGGATTACATGATGGCCGCGTTCTTTGAGTTCGTTGGCGAGTTCCACATGGGGTGTTGTCTGGTTGAAAACCGTGGCGTGGTCAAAGACATCGACGATTTCTTCCTTGACAATTTTTTTGAGGTCGGAGAAGTCGATCACCATTCCGAATTTGACGTTGTTACGGTCGGCGATTGGCGTGCCGATAACTGTAACCGACAGTTTATAGCTGTGGCCGTGCACGTTTTTGCATTTGCCATCGTAGCCATACAATGCGTGGCCGGTTTCGAAACTGAATTGCTTGGTAATCCTGATGTTGCTCATTGTGGAAATATTTACCGCAAATTTACGGATAAATGTGCTAATGAAAACAAATGCCCTAGCCCCGATAGGAGCAAGTAGCTTTTGTGGCTGGCGTTCAGCCGCAAAACTACTGCGGAGAGCGGGATTAGCTTCTAAAAAAAACTACTTCTTAAAAGCCGCCAATGCATTTTTGGTAAAATCTGAAAGCACCAGTTTTCCGGAAATCGCAGCCCTGTCAGACAAAAGCGTGTCCCAGTTTTCGGTGCCTTCCCAAAGTATTTTCTTCATTTCAGACAGCGCTTCCGGGTTGTAAGCGGCAAGTTTGCTGCAGAAATTGCCGAGTTCGGCATCAAGTCTTTCTGTGGTTTCGAAAACATTGGCGTAAAGTCCTTTTTGTAATGCCCATTCCGCTGTTTTCCATTCGTGAGCGGCAAGGGTGAGTTCTGCGAGACCATTGCGCCCGATTTTCTTTTCCACGACTGGCGAAATTACAAACGGACCGATTCCGATGGCCAGTTCTGATAGTTTTATAGAGGCAGCTGTTGTTGCCAGAGCATAATCACAGGCTGCTGCGAGTCCGACACCGCCGCCGACAGCTTTTCCGTGGATCCTGCCGACAATGAGTTTTGGGCACTTGCGCATGGCGTTGATGACGTTGGCAAAACCTGAGAAAAATGCTTTTCCTTCCTCGGCATTGTTGACGGCGAGCAATTCATCGAAAGATGCGCCGGCACAGAAGGCGCCATTTCCTTCGCTTTTAAGCATGATTACATTAATGTTTGGTGCTTGCCCCAGAATATTGAGTTCGTTTGTCAATCGCTTTAATAACGACGCAGGAAAGGAATTGGAAGCGGGATGCCCGAAGGTAATGGTAGCGATGTTATTGGAAATGTCTGTAGAAAGCGTGCCGTTTGCTGTTGTCATGTGTTGATTGGAAAGTTCCTGTAAATTTAATGAAATCCCGCAAACAAACCGTGAAATGCAATTTTTGGAAATTCTTTTTTGGATGTTGGTAAAAATTTGCAGTATATTTGCGCAGTTATGGGGGATTAGCTCATTTGGCTAGAGCGCTTGCCTGGCAGGCAAGAGGTGGTCGGTTCGAATCCGATATTCTCCACGAAAGCAGTGTCGTTTGGCACTGCTTTTTTTTATTGGGACGCGGATAATAACGGATAATAAAGGATTTCCGCGGATTTTTAAGTTTACGCAGAATTGTTTTTGCGAAGTTTTTTAAATCTATAAATATTGATAATCTTGGAAATCCGCGACCATCTGCTAAAATCCGCCTTTATCTGCGTTCAAAACTCAATTCTTCACCGTAACAGAAAATCCAAAACTCAAATCGTCCTGTTTATTCCATTTTCCCTGGCTGACCGCACGCGTAATAATCGGCGAACCATCATAATCGGCTAAAAAATGCAATCCGCCTTCACCCAAACCTTCAATCAGTTCAAGCGAAACAAAGAAATCTTCTTCGGCGACGATGTTATAATCGCTTAAATCGACCGTAAGTTCACCTTTTTTGATCGCACTCGTTACAATGATATTTTCCGTTAGGATGGTGTTGTTGGGCAATCCGTTTTTCAAATCATAAAAATTAAGTCGGAATTTTAATTCCTTGTAATGGTTGTAATCAACCATCGCATGAAACGCTTCGACATATGTCGGTTTCTTTTTTATTTTAACGACGATGCCGATTTCATTGCCCAAAACGTTATTGACAAAGCCCGCAGAAACTGTTTTTTTGCCGAGTTTATTGCCGAGACTACGAGTTTTAAGATTGCCGTTGATGACGACTTCTTTTAATTCAGAGACATTTTTTTCGAGATAGATTGTAGCATTTTGCGCATACTTCTTTTTGAAATCACCAACTTTGAACTCGACACTTTTGTAGCCAATGATAGAGATTTTTAAAGTTTCGTTATCGTATTTCCCGTCAAGCGGAAGGGAAAATTTCCCGTTGGAGGCAGATACCGTTCCGACATTTTTGTTGAGGATTCCGATGTTGACGTAAGCGATATTGTCGCCTGAATCTTTGTCTTTTACAACACCTTCGAAGATTTCCTGCGCCTTCAAATTGGCAATTCCGGAACAATATAAAAAACAGTATAAAGAGGCGTTTCAACATAATTTCTGAAATAAAGTGTAAAAGTAGTTATTCGGCTGCAGACGCCATTTATTTTTAGACGGATTTAAGAAAATCGAGCTTATGTAAAACAAAACTTCCGGAAGCGCAGCGGTAAACTGAACTTCCGGAAGTCATTGATTTGAATTCTATTTTTACAACTTCAAAATGAGTTTTTTGGTTGTTTCCACGCCATCATGGCTGATTTTCACATAATAAATACCTTCGGCAAAACCTTCGATATCGAGTGACGTTTTATTCGAAGAAGGAACGGCAGAACCGATTGTTCTTCCAAGATTATCAACAACTGTGATTTTATCGGCGGTAATATTTCCGGTTTCAACTACAAACAGACCACGGCTCGGATTTGGATAAATCAGGAGCATGTTTGAGAAGCCTGTTTCATCAATTCCAAGTGAAGTAACCTGTACGCAATCTGTAAAGATTGTACATGCCGGAGTGGTGATTTCAACCTGGTACCAACCGTTTTCAGTCGCGGTAAACGTTTGTGAAATAGCGCCATCAATCGCGATTGGATTATCTCCGCAAGCATACCATTGATAAACAGCGTCGGATTGACTAGCGGTAATATCAGCATTGTCTACCGTGATATTACTATCGACTGGCTGAATAGTGATGGTAAAGCTCGACTCTGCCGTACAAGCTCCGTTGGCGGTGTAAACGTAGATGGTTTGCGATTCAGAAATTTCGGTGTTTGCAGGAATCAAATTTCCGTTTCCATTGGATTCGGTATAATAATTTGCGTTTGCTAATTCCGGCAGAATGTAATCAGAACAACTTAGCACATCTTGAAATAGTGGTACTGATGGGATTTCGTTTACTGTAATCGTCATCGTTGTTGCAATCGCACATTGACCTGCGGATGGTGTAAAGGTATAAGTTGTCGTTGCAGTATTATTCAAAGCAGGCGACCAAACACCATGGATTCCATTATTAGAATCAACAGGAAGAGAGGCTAAAGCAGCACCCGAACAAATCGCCGCAACCTGGGTAAACGTCGGAACGACATTCGCAGGATTCACAGTAATCGTCATCGTCGTTGCAATCGCGCATTGACCTGCAGACGGTGTAAAGGTGTACGTCGTCGTTGCAGTATTATTTAAAGCAGGCGACCAAGACCCGTGAATTCCATTATTAGAATCAACAGGTAGCGCACTTAAACTAGAACCTGAGCAAATTGGAGCAACCTGTGTAAACTTCGGAGTAACATTTCCGGAATTTACAGCAATTGTCATCGTCGTCGCAATCGCACATTGATTGGTATTCGAAATCTTCACATTATCAATTTCCCAGGTTGAAGATGCAGTGGTTGTGGATGTATATTTGAAGGCAATATATACATGCTCAGCGCCCGTACCAGTGAAATTTGAAATATCTATGCCTCCTGAATTCGCAAAAACATAGTCGCCCGAGGATAATGTCGCACCGGTTAAAACAGTCCATGTTCCCGCAGTTGCCGGATTTCCGGTACCGTTGTAATCTTTAGAAATCAATGCCACAATCGGGTTGCCGTTAAATTTGTAAGCCGTATCGAAAGAAAGTGTTGTCAATCCGGTAACCGAAGTAAGATTTTGTGCAGGTGAAATCAGCCAATCCTCGTTGTTTTGATTACCGGCATTATAGCCTGAAATTTTAGCCATTCCGCCGGGATTTCCAAATGTAGCTCCGTACGTCCATGTTTCTGCGCCGGTTACGCTGTATGTCGACCATGCACCAAAACCGGTATTGAAACCTTCATTAAATAATGAAACGCCTGCCGTAAAGGTATAAGTCGTCGTCGCAGTGTTGTTAAGTGAAGGCGACCAAGTTCCGGTTATACCATTGTTGGAAGTCGTAGGTAAAGCATTCAAAGCAGCGCCCGAACAAATCGCTGCGACCTGCGTAAATGTCGGAACAATATTCGCAGGATTCACAGTAATCGTCATCGTCGTTGCAATCGCGCATTGACCTGCGGATGGTGTAAATGTGTACGTCGTCGTAGCGGTATTATTTAAAGCAGGCGACCAAGACCCGTGAATTCCATTATTAGAATCGACAGGAAGTGAAGGTAAAACTGATCCTGAACAAATCGCTGCAACCTGGGTAAACGTCGGAACGACATTCGCAGGATTCACAGTAATCGTCATCGTCGTTGCAATCGCACACTGACCTGCGGATGGTGTGAATGTGTAAGTCGTCGTAGCGGTATTATTCAAAGCAGGCGACCAAACACCATGGATCCCGTTATTTGAATCGACAGGAAGAGAGGCTAAAGATGCACCTGAACAAATCGCTGCAACCTGGGTAAATGTCGGAACGATATTCGCAGGATTCACGGTAATCGTCATCGTTGTTGCAACAGCGCATTGACCTGCGGATGGTGTAAATGTGTACGTCGTCGTAGCGGTATTATTCAAAGCAGGCGACCAAACACCATGGATTCCGTTATTTGAATCGACAGGAAGAGAGGCTAAAGATGCACCTGAACAAATCGCCGCAACCTGGGTAAATGTCGGAACGATATTCGCAGGATTTACGGTAATCGTCATCGTCGTTGAAATCGCACACTGACCTGCGGATGGTGTGAATGTGTAAGTCGTCGTAGTCGTATTATTCAAAGCAGGCGACCAAACACCATGGATTCCGTTATTAGAATCGACAGGAAGTGAAGGTAAAACTGATCCTGAACAAATCGCCGCAACCTGGGTAAACGCCGGAACTACATTCGCCGGATTCACAGTAATCGTCATCGTCGTTGCAATCGCACACTGACCTGCGGATGGTGTGAATGTGTAAGTCGTCGTAGTCGTATTATTCAAAGCAGGCGACCAAACACCATGGATTCCGTTATTAGAATCGACAGGAAGTGAAGGTAAAACTGATCCTGAACAAATCGCCGCAACCTGGGTAAACGCCGGAACTACATTCGCCGGATTCACAGTAATCGTCATCGTCGTTGCAATCGCACATTGACCTGCGGATGGTGTAAAGGTATAAGTTGTCGTTGCAGTATTATTCAAAGCAGGCGACCAAACACCATGGATTCCATTATTAGAATCAACAGGAAGTGTAGTCAAAGCAGAACCCGAACAAATTGCTGCAGCCTGGGTAAACGTCGGAACGACATTCGCAGGATTCACAGTAATCGTCATCGTCGTTGCAATCGCACATTGACCTGCGGATGGTGTAAATGTGTACGTCGTCGTAGCAGTATTATTCAAAGCAGGCGACCAAGACCCGTGAATTCCATTGTTAGAATCAACAGGAAGAGAGGCTAAAGCAGCTCCCGAACAAATCGCCGCAACCTGGGTAAATGTCGGAACTACATTCGCCGGATTCACAGTAATCGTCATCGTTTTTGTAGTAGCACATTGGCCAGCCGACGGCGTAAAGGTGTAAGTGGTCGTAGCTGTATTATTCAAAGCTGGCGACCAAACACCATGGATTCCATTATTAGAATCAACAGGAAGAGAGGCTAAAGCAGCTCCCGAACAAATCGCCGCAACCTGGGTAAATGTCGGAACGATATTCGGCGGATTTACCGTAATCGTCATCGTTTTCGTCGTTGCACACTGACCCGCAGCAGGTGTGAAGGTATAAGTCGTCGTTGCAGTGTTATTCAAAGCAGGCGACCAAGTACCATGGATTCCATTATTAGAATCTACAGGAAGCGCATTCAAAGTAGAACCTGAACAAATCGCTGCAACCTGCGTAAATGTCGGAACGATATTGGCAGGATTTACGGTGATCGTCATCGTTGTTGTAAGTGCACATTGTCCCGCAGCCGGTGTAAAGGTGTAGGTAGTGGTTGCCGTATTATTCAAAGCTGGCGACCAAGAACCGTTAATTCCGTTATTAGAATCAACAGGAAGGGGTGCTATCACACTATTCGGGCAAACTGCCGCCACCTGCGTAAATATCGGTGTGATATTCGGGCAAGGCGAAAAAGTACACTTAATATATTTACTTCGGCTTACATCTTCCGCAGTACAATTGGCGTCTTTGTTAATGTGATAACGGATAATTCCGGAGTAACCGCCGGAATACCAACTGATCGGAGTAGTACCGGCTGCTAAAAGCTGGCTTCCGGTTTCATTGGTTATCGTAATATAATCGGTTGCCAATGAACTCGAAAAAGTATAGGCTGTAGCATCATTTACACTGACATTCGAGAATTCTCCCGCCAGGCATAATCGGTAATAACCTCTGTAGTTCCTGAACAGGCAGGTGTGTAAGTCGTCAAAGGATACAATCCGTGCGTCCCGCCGTTACAACCCGGACTAACAGTATTAACCGTTGTAAAAGTACCACCGTAAACCCAGGCACTTGCTGAAGTCTCACACATAGTGCGCACCCAGTAAAAATAAGTCGTCTGGGCATTAAGTTGGTACAATATTCTGTAATTTCCGCTTGCAGTATCCGTCGGAATGGTATTTTCGTTTGGAGGCGTATTATTTGGCGAAGCATAAATTTGGCTGTATACCATCGCAGTTGTCGGATTCGTCCACGAGATTTTAGCAGCCTGAGAGGTAATGTCCTCCGCTGAAAGATTTGAAGGTGTGCCACAGACAATCGGAGCATTACAAGTCACATATTTAAACCTGTAATCGCCGCCATCGGTACCACAATATACATCTTTACTCAGGTAAAATCTGACAGTTCCGGTTGTTGAACCCGAAGGCCATACAAGCGGTGTAGTTCCATAACCCAAAACCGTATTTCCGGCAGCATTCGTAATCGTAATATAATCAGTTGCAACGCCACTGGTAAAGGTATAAGTCGTATTGGCTGCAATAGTCACATTTGAATATTCACCATGACGGCCCAGTATCAGTAATCAAAGTCGCATTTCCATTACAAACCGGAACAATCGTATCAGGCGGGAACAACACAGTACCTCCGATACAACCCGGTGAATTCGTCGTAAAGCTGCCATACAACTGCCAGCCGCTTGTACCATTGGCACAATAGGTTCTCATCCAATAGTAGTAGAACTGGTTGGGTTGAAGTCCGGTGTAATTGTAAGTATTCTCAGTCGTCATGTAATTGCTCGCAGGCAAACTATTGCCCGGCGCAGTAGCAACCGGTGAAATATAAATTTCGTAGGCATTCGCCAACCCCGTCGCAGGCGCTGCCCATGTCAGATTAACAGATTCCGACGAAATTTGCGAGATGCCAACCTGAGAAGGTGCACCGCATGAACCCGCCGTTGCACAGGTAATATACTTTATCCTGTCGACTGCCTGTGAGCCGCAGGCACCATTCGTGTGCAGGTAATACCTGATATTTCCGGAAATATTGCCCGAAGACCAAAGCAACGGTGTCGTGCCTGAAGCATAAACCACACTCCCCAATTCATTCGTAATCGTGATATAATCTGTCGAAACAGAACTTTCAAACCTGAATTGTTTATTGGCAGCAATGTTCACATTCGTAAATTCACTTGCATATGCATTCGTGATGATGGTCTCCTTTGATCCCGTACACGAAGGTGTAAATGTCCACGATGGATAAACGCCATAAGTCGCGCTGTTGCAATTCAAAACCGGTAAAGTCGTGAAAGTTCCCGGAACCAGGCACTCCTTCCCGGAAAGCAATTCGAACGCACCCAGAAATAATAGGTCGTATTTGCATTCAATCCCGTGATGTTGGTTGACAAACCGTTCATCACCTGGGTGTAGTTGGAACCGTTCCGGAGGCGTATTTGTTGTCGAATAATAAATATGGTAATTCTGCGGCGCTATCGCCGGAGCCGACCAAGTCAACGTTGCCGATGTCGGCGAAATGTTTACTGCCGCTACCGAACCCGGAAGCCCGCAAAAAGTTTCGCATGACATTCTTCTTACACGGTCAACATCCTGAGTACCGCAATTGCCATCTGCGTGGATGTAGAAACGGATTACTTCTGCAGCCGATGATGTCCACGTGAATGGCGTAACACCTCTTCCGTAAATCACGCTTCCATCTGTATTGGAAATCGTAATGAAATCTGTTGCAACAGAACTCGTAAATGTATAGGCCTGATTGGCGATTACGTTGATGTTCGAATATTCTCCCGCCCAGGCATTTACCGTAATCAGGTTGGAAGTTCCTGAACAGGTTGGGCTGAAAGTCTCTGCAGGAAACAATTCCCCTGCCGTACATCCCGGAGCAAGATCACATTTGATGAATTTCGTCCTGTAAACATTTACAAATCCGCAATTCTGGCTGGAGTGGGTGTAGTACCTGATAACACCCGTCATTGGCATGAACCCCAGGTCACAGGCGTTGCGCCCGTAGCATAAACGACCGTTCCGTCGGCATTCGTAACCGTGATATAATCTGTCGAAACAGAACTTGAGAAAGTATATTGTTTGTTCGGAATGACATTGATATTTGAGAACGTTGACGGCAGGGCGGTAGCCGAAATCACATCAGTTCCGTTGCAAGTCGGCGTGAAATTATCCGCAGGCCATAAACCGGCATACGCGCCGTTACAGCTCTGGAATGCAATCGTATTGAAAGTTCCGCCCACCCACGCACTTTTCAAATCGCCGCAATTAGAACGGATCCAATAGTAATAAGTCGCGTTGCTGTTCAGATTGCGAAGCAGATAAGTCGTCGCGTTGAAATTGTCAAACAATGCCTGGCTGGCAGTCGGCGGCGTGCTGCTGGTCGAATAATAAATATCATATCCGTCAGACGGAATCTGCGAAGGCACCGTCCAGGAAACTTTAGCCGAATTCGATGTAATGTTCGCCACTGTCAATGCCGATGGCACCAGGCAAACCGGCGGCGGAATGCACATTACCGTTCTCGTCCTGTCAACATCCTGCGTACCGCAATCCGCATCTGTATGGATGAAGAATCGCACCGTTCCGCTGAATGCTCCGGTATTCCACGTCAGTGGCGTCGTTCCGAAAGCATAAACGGTATCCAGTGGGTAATCTACATTTGTAATAGTGATGTAATCTGTCGCAACTGAACTTGCGAAGGTGTACGTTTTATTGGCAAGAAGTGCTACTGCAGAATCTTCTCCGGCCCATGCATGTGTTGTAATGACTTCAGGCGCAGAAGTACAAGTTGGCGTAAAAGTGGCATTCGGATACAGATCCCCAACATTACAGCCGCCTGCAAAAGTCGTGAAACTTCCACCTGAAACCCATGCGCTGTTGCCTGACGGACAAACTGAACGTACCCAAAGGTAATAGGTCGTCGCCGGCGTCAGTCCGGTGAAAGTATAAAAGTTGTCGGTTACGGTATTTCCTGCCGTTGGAAGATTGTCATCCGGAGTGGCAGCTGAAGTGGTGATATATGGTTGATAAGCCGTGGCAGCACCATTTTTCCACGTCAGATAAACCGACTTGGCCGCTTTGTTATAAATTGCCAGGTTCGAAGGTGCGTTGCAATAAGGCGTACATTTCATGCTTTTCCATCTTGTAGAAGACTCAAATCCGCCACAGGCTACCTGGGTGTGGATGTAATAGCGCACCGGTCCGGCGAAAGAACCTGAATTCCATGTCAATGGCGAAGATCCTTTGGCCAATACCGCTGTACCTCCAATATTGGTAATCGTGATATAATCTGACGAAACGTTACTTTGAAACAAGTACTGCGTGTCTGACGAAAGCGTTACATCTGAATATTGGCTGGCGCGCGAAGTTTGCGTAATGGTCTCTAAGCTTCCGGTGCACTGCGGCACGAACATTTCCTGAGGATTTTTGCCGTAGTAAGCGTTGTTGCAGCTTTGATATATATCTGCCAATGTTGTAAAAGAGCCACCGGAAATCCATGGACTGCAACCTGCTGCACGTAGTAATAATAAGTCGTATTCGGCTGTAGTGCCGTGATAACGGTGCTTGTCGGCGTGCGGATTTCGGTCAGCGTACCAAAATAAGTCTTGTAGGGCACATCATCCGCAGAAACGAAATAGGACGCATTTGAATTCGTCGCCTGGTTCCAGGTAACGGTCGCCGAATCTGAAGTGATATTGATTATTTGTATGTTATTTTGCCATTCACAAGTCGTAACAGCGCTGCAACAGATTGATTTTGTTCTGGCAACAGCTTCCGCTCCGCAGTAATCCGAAGAATGGAGATAATAGCGTACAATTCCACTATAATTACCTGAAGTCCAGTAAAGACTAACCGTTATCTGTAGCAAGAAGCGTGGTTCCGTCTTCTGTAGTGACGCTCATGTGATCACCATTTACAGAACTTGAAAAAGTATACAGCCTGTTCGGAATAATATTCACTAAAGAATACTGGCCTCCCCAGCTATCGGTAACGATATTTTGCGTCGTGCCGTTATCAGCCGGAGTAAAAACAGTTTCCGGATACATGCCGTAATAGGCACCATTGCAAAACAGGCTTACAAGGGTCGTGAAATTGCCGCCAACCCAGTTGCCTTTTGAAGTGCTGCTACAGTTAGAACGAATCCAGTAATAATATTTCGTATTGGCTTCAAGCTCGTTAATCAGTTTTGAAGTCCCGCTCGCAACGCTCACTGTCGGAACAGTTGCAGCAGTTGGTGCAGTCGCAGTTGTAGCATAATAAATGTCATAACCGCCGGCTGGTGCCGAGGCAGGTGCAGTCCATGATAATTTTACTGAAGTAGAGGTGATGTTAAGCACATTCAAATCTGTCGGAAGTCCGCAGATAAAAGGAGCAGCAGTAATGGTTTTTGAACGCCCAACTTCCTGAACACCGCAAGCCGCATTAGCGCTGATGTAATATCTCGCTATGCCTGAAACGTTTCCTGATAACCAATTCAAAGGCGTCGGCCCTGAAGCGTAAACGGTTGTTCCTGCCTCGTTTGTAATGGTAATGAAATCGCCCGGCATCGACGTTGCAAAAGTATATTGCTGGTCGTTTAAAATAGTAACTTTTGAAAACTGTCCTGCCCAACTGTCGGGAGTGATTTCTTCCGGAGTTCCTGTGCCCGCAGGCGTGAAGGTCGTTGCCGGATACATCCCGTGATAAGCGCCGTTGCAGTTTAAAGACGCGATTGTTGCAAAATTCCCGCCCGCAACCCACGGACTTTTAGTCGCGCCACAATTCGTACGCACCCAAAAATAATATGTCGTCGCCGGATTCAAATTTCGAACCGGATCCAACGCTGTAGAAGTGCTTGTGTAGGTAGCAGCAGTCGCCACCGTTGGAGCAGTCGCCGTTGTACTGAAATAAATATCATAACCCGACCCTAAAGCGGCAGTCGGAGCTGTCCATGATAATCTGCAAGAATTCGAGGTAATATTTGAAGCGGTCAACGCCGTTGGCAATCCGCAAGAACCCGACCGGCCACAGCGATATACCTTGTTCTGGAAACATTTTGCGTCCCGCAAGCCGAATTGGTATGGATATAATATTTGATTGTCCCTGTAACCGCGCCTGAAGACCATGATACCGGCGTCGTTCCGCTGGCATAAATGGTGCCGCTCGTGTTCGCAATGGTGATGTAATCAGTCGCCACAGAACTTGCAAAAGAATATTGCTTATTGGCCACCGCGGTAAATTGCGAATATTCCCCGCATAAGCATCTGCAGTGATGGTTTCAAAACTACCGGAGTTTACCGGAACATAATCAGCCGTAGGATATTTTGTCCCGCCGGTGCCGCATTGCCCGAATACATTCGGAATGAAAAATAAGAAAGCCAGAATACTAAAAAAGGTAATTTTTTTTATCATAAAATGGGTTATAATTTTTCCCTACTCGTAAAGCTTTTCGGGTTGCGCTGGAACTGCAGCAAAAAATTTTGCGAGCCAAATGTAAGGATTTCCCCGAAAAAACAACCATAGAATGTTGACTACAAGCCAGTAATGGTAAGGGATTAGCGATGTTTTGATTAATTTTCGATACAATTAAAATGTAAGATTTACAGCCTAAATGACTGGAGGCTAACACACTACTTCAATTTCTGAATGTCGTTTTTCAATGCAAAAAATGCAGCAATTTATTTTTATAAAATAGCCTAACTTTGTGTAAAGCCAAAACCTGATCATGCTCGAAAATTTCACTTTTTGCCTCGCCCTCGTCGTTATCATCGTTTTGTTGATCATGCTCGCGAACAAGATAAAAGTCGCTTATCCGATTTTGCTCGTTGTCGCCGGTCTGCTTATTGGATTCATTCCGGGTGTGCCCAATCTTCATATCGAACCCGAATTGATTTTCATCATCTTCCTGCCGCCGTTATTATACGAAGCGGCCTGGTCGATTTCGTGGAAAGAACTCTGGAAATGGCGCCGCGTAATCGGCAGTTTTGCTTTTGTCGTGGTATTCCTGACAGCATTGGCAGTCGCCTATGTCGCCAATTATTTCATTCCGGGATTTTCTCTCGCGTTAGGATTTTTGCTCGGCGGCATCGTTTCGCCACCCGATGCGGTAAGTGCCGGCGCGATTTTGAAATTTGTAAGAGTGCCGCGCACAATCAAATCGATTCTCGAAGGCGAAAGCCTGCTCAACGACGCTTCATCGCTCATTATTTTCCGTTTTGCATTGATTGCCGTCGCCACCGGACAATTCGTTTAGGCCGATGCGACGCTGAATTTTTTGTGGATGATTGTCGGCGGTATCGCGATCGGATTACTGGTCGGGCTCGTTTTCAAAAAACTCCACAAGTATTTGCCGACTGACGCCAATATGGATATCGTACTTTCGATTGTGACGCCTTACCTGATGTATATCCTTGCGGAAGAAGCCCACAGTTCCGGTGTTCTGGCGGTAGTCAGCGGCGGATTATTGCTTTCTGTACACCGGCATTCTTTCCTGAGCAGTACTTCGCGAATTCGTGGGTATAACGTTTGGGAAAGCCTGAGTTTTATTTTGAACGGATTGGTTTTTGTCATGATCGGACTGGCGCTTCCTGAAATTTCTGCCGGGCTTGAAGGCGTCAGCATCAATACCGCTATCGGCTACGGACTTTTGATTACCGGCGTTTTGGTTGTCGGAAGAATATTATCTGCCTATGGAGCGGTGCTGGTAACGCTGGTTGCCCGCAATTTCATCACCGTCGCCGATACGAGAAATCCCGGTGCACGAGGGCCTTTTATTTTGGGCTGGGCGGGAATGCGCGGTGTGGTGTCTCTGGCAGCGGCACTTTCGATTCCGGCTACGCTCGAAGACGGGTCGCCGTTTCCGCAACGAAACCTCATCTTATTCATCACATTTGTGGTCATTTTCGTGACATTGCTGGCACAGGGATTGACGCTTCCGTACATCATCAGGAAACTGAAACTGCACAATCCGCCGCAGCGGCATACAGATGAGGAAATTCATGCCATCATCAATAAAAGTCTGGCAGACATTGCACTTAAAAATATCGAAGAAAATCACAAGGATAAAGTACACACACTTACTTTCCTCCAGCAAATGATGGCGAAATGGCAGGCGGGAAGCAGCCAGGCAGAAGAAAATAAAATGACCGACGAAATCATGACCATTTACCGTAATATTTTAGAATTGCAGCGGCAGTGGCTCATCCAGAAAAACAAAACCTACGAACTGCTCGATGAGGAAATCATCCGCAGGCATTTGCATCGCATTGATATGGAGGAGGAGCGGTTGCGGTTGTTGTAGCTGATATTGCGTCATTTTCACGCCGTCACTTCGAGTGATTCTAATAAATAAGCGCCAGTTTTTTTATTAGAATTGTATCGGGAAGCCTCAAATCATCAATTAAACGAAGCCCGAAACTCCAAAGGCGAAACCCGCACCTTACTCTTAAACAATTTACTAAACGACTGCGGATGTTCAAATCCCAATCGATAAGCAATTTCTGTCACCGATAAATCTGTAGTCGATAATTTCTCCTTAGCCTTTTCAAGCAATTTTTCATGAATATGCTGTTGCGTGCTTTGCCCAGTAAGCGTTTTGAGCAAGCTGCCGAGATAGCCTGCGGATACATGCAGCGATTCCGCAATAAACTGAACAGTCGGCAATCCTTTTATAATCAGGTTTTCATCGTTGAAATAATCCTCGAGTAAATTTTCCATCTGTTCAAGAAGCTGATGGTTGGCAATTTTCCGCGTAATGAATTGCCGCTGGAAAAACCGCTGCGCATAATTCAGCAATGTCTCAATCTGAGAAATGATAATGCCCTGGCTGAATGCATCGATGTTGCTGTGGTATTCCTGACGGATGTTGGCGATGATGCTGTTTAGCGTAATTTCTTCTTTTCCCGAAAGGAACAACGCTTCATTGACCGAATAACCGAAAAAATCATATTGCTTTATAGTTTTAGCCAACGCCGAATTCCATAAAAAATCAGGATGAACGAGCAGCACCCAACCGGAACGTTCTTCGGCGGAGTGGGCGTCGGGCTCGATGCGGAATACCTGTCCAGGCGCAATAAAAAACATCACGCCTTCATCGAAATCATATTTCTGCTGCCCGTATTTGAGTTTAGCACCGATGCCGCGTTTGACGGAAATAAAATAGAAATCCATTACCCAATTCACTTCGCTGATGTCGGCCGGACGCTGGATGCCGGCATAATCAATGATGCTGATCAACGGATGTTCCGGCGCAGGCAATCCACGCAATTGACGGTATTCGCTGATACTGGTTACTCTTTGTGTTTTCATGGAATTTCTTACTATTCTTCCGCAGCATAAGCTTCGGCAAACGCCTTTGCAAAGGTAGCCAATTTAACTTTCCCAATTCCGGACGGTGTTTGTCATAGTCTTCGTAAAGCTGGCCGTTACCTTGATTGCGTTGCATTTCGACAAATCCTCTGGCAACCTGTTCATTGAAACCAATAGCCAGCCAGTTATTGAGCAATTGTTCGTCTGAAACGACTTTCCATTCTAAATCCGGTTTTCCAATGGCTTCACCAAGCATTTTCGCAACTTCGTTTGGCGAGGCTTCATCGCTGGCTACATACCTGACGGTTTTTCCATCAAACGGCTTGTCGATTTCTTCAGCAATTACCTCAGCAATATCCAATGGCGAAACCCAGGGTTCTTTCGTATTGCCGCCATAATTTGAAATGATGCTTCCCTGCCTTTTGATGGTCGGAATAAACTGAATAAATTGATGTAAAACCCAACCGGACGGATGAATTTTATCGCAACATCGTCAGGCAATTGGCGCAACAAAGCTTCTACCTTGTGATGAAAAATTAAAATCCCGGTGCCTTGATCCGTATGCGCGCCGACGCTGCTGAGGTGTACGACTTTTTCACACCCGATTGTTCTACGGCATATTTGTAATTGCGTCCGATTTGTTCAATGGCTGCGATAAAATCAACGTTTTTGTCGAACATATCGCCTACGGCTTCCATGGTCTCCATGAGGTAAACGATGTCTGCGCCTTTGAAAGTTGCTGCAAGAAATTCAGCATCCTGCAACGTGCCGATGGCTGCTTTTGCACCTAATTTTTCAATGTCCTGTTGTCTTTCCGGATTACTGCTGATGATGGTTACAGCATGTCCTTTTGCTGTTAATGACGCGGCAAGCGGCTTTCCGATGTTGCCGAGTGAGCCTGTTAATACGATTTTCATTTTTAATAGTTTTTGATGTAACAAAGTTAGGTTAGGGTTGAGGCGGGAGTTGTAGTTGAATCGGGGTTTGTTGTAGTAGGAATTTGGAATAGGATGTTTTTGAAATTGTGAGTTCATAGGTTATATGCGTCGTCACTTCGAGTGATTTTAATAAAAATGCGTAAACTTTTTATTAAAATTGTATCGAGAAGCCACCTCCAACAACATGATCCCTATGCCCGATGGCTGTGACAAACCTTATTCAATTTCTTAACCTGGTTCAACGTATTTCGGAATATTTTACCTGAACTTTGTATACAGTTAATCAACATAATACACACCACAACCATGGAAATAGGAATAGACAGTTTCGCCTCTGCCCTTTATGGCAATAAAAATGAACTAACCCCCGTAACAGCAATGGAGCAGTTGCTTCAAAGAATTGAATTTGCCGATGCCTCTGGCCTCGATGTTTTCGGTATCGGAGAACACCACAAAAAAGAATTTTTAGATTCCGCCACCGCGGTAATCCTGAGTGCAGCGGCCGCGAGGACAAAAACGATAAAACTCGCAAGCGCCGTAACGGTTTTAAGCGCTGCCGATCCTGTGCGCGTTTACCAAAGTTTCGCTACACTCGATTTAATCTCGAAAGGTCGTGCAGAGATTGTTGTGGGTCGCGGCTCTTCGATTGAGGCATATCCGCTGTTCGGTTTCAGCCTGAACGATTACGACGCGCTGTTCAGGGAAAAGCTCGATTTGCTGCTCAAAATCCGCGACAATGAATTCGTGAGCTGGTTAGGAAAATTCCGCCCGGCGTTAGATAATCTTCCTGTCTATCCGCGCGCTTTGCAGGAAAAATTACCGGTGTGGCTTGGCGTTGGCGGAACGCCTGAATCCTTCGCAAGGGCAGGTGCATTGGGATTGCCGTTAATGGTTGCCGTCATCGGAGGCGAAACACACCGTTTCCGACCACTCATCGACCTGTATCGCGAGGCCGGAAAAGAAGCCGGCTTTAGTCCAGATGAATTAAAAGTTGGCCTGCATTCGCCAGGCTACGTCGGAAACACAACAGAACAGGCAATAACCGAATATTATCCTGGCTACGCAGAAATGTGGACGAAATTAGGCCGTGAACGCGGATGGCCAGCCGTAACAAAAACGCAATTCGACAGCTTGATCGCACCACGCGGCGTCCTGGTCGTGGGCCGAACCGAACAGGTGGCAGAAAAAATCCTGCGACACAGCGAAGCGTTGGGCGGTATTTCGAGATTCACGTTCCAGATGGATAACGCCGGACTTACACATACACAGTTGATGAACGCGATTGAGTTGATTGGGGCGAAAGTAATGCCGTTGATTAAGGCTTCAAAATAAGACGTCAAATCCATTCAAATTTTTTTAGAGATGACAATAAATTAATGCTCCTTTGAATAACTT
Organism: Flavobacterium sp. 3HN19-14; assembly: GCF_051373205.1. Taxonomy (NCBI): domain Bacteria; kingdom Pseudomonadati; phylum Bacteroidota; class Flavobacteriia; order Flavobacteriales; family Flavobacteriaceae; genus Flavobacterium; species Flavobacterium sp. 3HN19-14. The sequence continues at coordinate 557,590 of NZ_JBPPZT010000001.1, read as the reverse complement.
TTGCCCGTAGTGAACCCCCTGCGTCAGTTCGAGTTGAGTGAAAGATTTGCGGCAGCTAATCTTTGCATTTGAAATTAAAAGGAGGGCAGCCAGTGGCTGCCAGGTAAACTAACCGCAATTTATAAGAGTCTTGTATCGAGAACCCTTGAATGCAATGACAAATTTTTGGTTAATAAAGGTATAAATCAAAATGCTACCTTTGTTTCTATATGAATGCCTTCACAATACAACCCGACAGCACCATTGCTGAATTTGTCAAAGAAATATTGGTCTTCGAGGATTTGGCAGCAACTGGAGACAGCACACTGCCGTTTTTTGCCGATGGCTATCCCGGATTGCTCTTTAACGAAACACAAGGCGGGCTGACGGTCAGTCCCCAAAATAAATTGATGCCATCGCTGTTCCTGTACGGGCAGACGCTTCATCCGGTGGAGTTGCACATCCGTGGCGCTTACAAGCTGGTTGTTTTTCAACTGTATCCTTTTGTCATCGAAAGCTTTTTCAATATCGATCCCAAAACGCTCAATGATGGCTGTTTCGACCTGTCCACAATACCTGATGGCGCAACAACTGAAACGGAATTACAGATGAACAGCCAGTTGGAATTCTGCATTGCCCGCATCACCGCTTTTCTGCTCAGCATTTTCGAACTGAAAAAGAAAAAACTCGATTTGCCGGTCCGAACGGCCATCGCGATAATCCTTGATGCTAACGGGCAAATGACCAATGGAGAGTTGTGCGGTGCACTGCATATTACGGAACGTACGCTGGAGCGCAGGTTCACAAAAGCCGTCGGGCTTTCGCCGAAACAATTCTCACAGGTAATCCGTTTTCAGCAATCATTGGAGCAGCTTACTTCAGGAGATTATGAGACGCTTTCCGATATTGTTTACGCCAACGGATTCTCGACCAATCCCATTTTATCAGGGTTTTCAAGGCTTACACTGGTAAGACGCCGAAGGCTTTCGGGTAAACACCCAATCTATTTTGTCGGTTTTATTCTATTTTCAAGGGTGGCGCGCATTCTAATTTTGCCTTGTCGCATTAGGTAATGGTGCGATAACTAGCGCTAATCCTTAACTTCTAAAACCGAATATATGGAAAATCCAACGCATTTCAACACCGCGCTCATCATACAACTGACGGCTGCCACCCTGAGCGGACTCGTAGCGGGACTGCTCTACGGCTACCAATGCTCCGTAAACGGCGGACTCGCGCAACTGCCCGACAGGCAATACCTGCAGGCTTTTCAATCCATCAACGAAGTCATTCAGAATCCGTACTTCTTTTTGAGTTTTATGGGTAGTTTGCTGGCACTTGCGGCAGCAACATGGCAAAGCCATACCCAAAATCCGGGCGCATTTTCGTGGCTGTTGGCGGCATTTTTGATTTATGGCGTCGGGGTTTTCGGAATCACCATAGTTGGCAACGTACCACTGAATGAGCAGCTGGCAAATTTTCCAGTAGTAACGGCGACAGCATCCGAAGCGGCATCGATGAGAAAGGCGTTTGAACAGCCTTGGAATACCTATCACCACATCCGCACTTTCGCCGCCATCATCGCATTTGTATTGACTTTAGTATCCCTGCTTAAACAGTCGAAGCTATGAGAAGGTTAGCGATTTGGGTAGTGGTACTTTCATGCATTTTGTTATTCGGATGTGCCAAAAAGGTATACGCAACCAATGGCGAAACCATATACAAAACCGGAAGAAATCTTAACGGTGACAGGTTGCTTGACCGCAGTGCATCGACAATTCCGTTTGTGCACAGTTGTATTGCATGCCACGGGCGCAAAGGCAACAGGATGGAAAGTGTGTCGGTACAATTCCGTTATCTTTCAGATCCCGCCAATTTCAAGGTGTCATATAACGACAGCCTGTTTTTCAGGTTTCTTGACCATGATCTCAAAAGCGACGGGCAGAAAGCTAATATCGGTGTAATCTGGAAAATGAGCGATGGTGATAAGAAAGATCTTTTGGATTATTTGAAGCAACTTTAAAAGTCTTTGTCATTGCGAGCCGCAGGCGTGGCACCCGATTGCAGCGAACTGAGCGTAAGCTAATCTCTTTCGGCTACCGCAAACGCTCTAGCAACCCTTTCCTTTTCACAATATTTTTATAATCCCACTGAATATCCCTTGCCTTTTTAAGCCAAATTATCAACTCCGCAGGATTAATTTCGGATAAATCATTATAAAAAACAGAAGCGTCTTTAAATTTTTCACCTTTGACATTTAAGCCTTTTTCCTCAAAATCGGCACCGCTCCAGAACATCAGCCTGATACCGGGTTTTTGTTTGCTGTAGCCGACAATTGGATTTCCTTCAATAAACCACACAGGATGCGCGTGCCAGATTTTGCTTTCGGCTTCGTGTAATTCGGTGTTGATGAGTTTGGCAAGTTGGTTGCAGATTTTTTCGTCTTCAGAACTTCGTATAGCGTTGTATTGGTTGATTGTTGCGTTGAGTTCCATGAGTTAGAATGGTTGTATTATGAAGTTAAAGATAGTTAATTTATTCACTATTCTTTCTTGAGTCGTCGGTCAATGAATTCGGGTTTTTACGTCACAAAAATAAACAAGTTTTATGCGATTGTAGAAATTGGAACTTTATTTATATTTTAGCACTACCAAATCCCCAAGACAAATGGCTGTAAAAAACAAATATGTAGACTTTATATCAGATGAACACTTTTTGGCTTGCATCAAAAATTTGCATAATTCATATATAAAGGCAAAGAACTCGGTCAAAAAAAAGAAATTATATAAAAACAAAGTCGATACTATTAAGTTGACTTTTGATTCCAAGTTTAACGAGATTGACCAAGAGAGTTTAGTGAGCGCTGAGATCATTCGTCAAATAGATAAAACCATTAATAATTTTATTGGTACTTTTCATGAAGAAGTATTGGGAGGGATAAAGGGCTATGAAAAAGGCGCGAACAGTGGATACGATATTAAGGCAAAGGATGACACGATATTCGCAGACATTAAGAACAAGCATAATACGATGAACAGTAGCTCGGCGGAAAGCTTATTTCAAAAGCTTGCAAAATATGCTGACACACATAAAAAGGCAAAATGCTACTGGGTTCAAATTTTAGCAAAGAAAAGCTTCAATACGCTTTGGAGCGGAATAATAAACGGTAAGGAATACAGTCATTCACGCGTATATAGAATTTCTGGCGACCAATTTTATGGCCTTTTGACGGGACAAGAAGATGCGCTTTTCAAGTTGTATAAGGCTTTGCCGGTAGCAATTGATGATTACCTTCAAACTATAGAAAAAGGTGCCGCATCGATTGAACATTCGGCTCTCTCTGAGATCAGAGAAGGTATTTTAAAATCAAAAAGGGCAATCCTTGATGAGATAACTTATGATAATTACAAAGATTATCTAGGCTTCGATAAGCTGTAATAGGCATTTAAGAACTTAACTAGAGCATACCCAACTTCCTTACCCAAATTCACTGGGACTGCATTTCCAATCTGCTTATATTGATGTGCGACAGAGCCTTGAAATTTCCATTCGTCAGGAAAAGTCTGTATCCTTGCATATTCCCTAACCGTGAATGGCCTGGTCTTCATCCGGATGGCATCGCTCCGTTTGCTTTTGTGCAGGGCTGCATGTCAATGTTAGCGATGGTTCATCCCAACCAATCCTTCGCGCCATACCCGTTTTCCCGCCTCCTAAATAGAAGCTGGCTCCCATAAATTCTTTCTGTATTTCAACTGGCAAATCCCTCCAATAGCCTTTCGGTGGCACCAGATCCAAAACTTCTTTTTTGCTGTTTGGATATTTCGAGCCCTCTGATTTTGGGACGTCAGTATTATATAAAGCCCCCTTTTTTAGCGCGTCCGATAAGTTATAGATTTTCTTATACGGCATAGGATATTCAAATTTCAACTCAATATCTTTTCTTATGCCTACTAAAATAAGGCGTTCCCTTTTTTGAGGGACGTTAAAATTAACCGCTTTCAATATTTGAACAGGCATTACATTATAACCTATTTCATCTAGTATCGAGATCATACCCTGTATAGTTTTGCCGCCGTCATGATTTAGCAGTCCTTTCACGTTTTCACCAACACAAACCGCTGGCCTAACCTCGTTTACTACACGTGCAAACTCATAGAATAAAGTACCCCTCGCATCCTCAAAACCAAGTCGTTTCCCGGCATAACTAAAGGATTGGCAGGGGAACCCCCTGTAACGATATCTACTTTGTCCTTATGCTGCTCAAAACTAAATGATTTTATATCACCTTCAAGCACATTCCAATTTGGACGGTTTGCGCGTAATGTGGCACAGGCATATTTGTCAATTTCATTTAGGGCCACACATTTAATGCCCGCCTTTTCTAAGCCAATAGCTAAGCCTCCAGCACCTGCAAATAGTTCCAAAACAGAGTATTCATTTTCTGGTTCAATATAGTTTGAAACAGATTCTTCCAGATCATTGGAGTAAAACTCTAAAAAAGGTAACAAGTCCTCTTTTCGATATACCCTATAATTACTCATAGGCTCACGTACAGCAGGCAATTTACCTTCATTGTCCCACATTCTTAAGGTCTTTTTGGTCTTTCCTAATAATTCAGAAGCTTCATTCAAGGAGTAATAATCTTTCATAACCATGTTACACAACATTAAACATTGGTTACAAATATATTTAATTAAAAACTGATAAAAAAGCGTTTTACTTTTTAGTTTCAGTTTTTTTATTGCTATAAAGTTCAGGGAATGGGGAATCCAAGTAATTGATTTTTTTCTTCGAATCTATAAGTCCTTTTTCGATAATGCGTACTGTGGAATAAAGGTTCTTTTGAACATCATTACTCCAAAAACGGAGGACAATCCAGCCCTTAGAGGTAAGATAGGTATTAACCTGAAAATCCCTTTCTCTATTTCGCTCTATTTTTTTCTGCCAAAACTCAGCATTGTTCTTCGGGCGTTTCTCTGTAAGGTGCCAATCTTTACCATGAAAAAATTCGCTGTCTACAAATATTGCAATTTTATACTTTTTAAAAGCTAAATCAGGGGTGCCAAAGATGCCCTTATTGTGCTTTCTGTAACGATGCCCACGATGCCATAACGCTTTAGCAAGCAATACTTCAGATTTGGTATTCTTGCTTTTTATTGAAGCCATTATTTTGCTTCGCTTTTCTTTAGTGAATTTGTCCATTGTATTGCCTAGGTGGGTGAGAAGCTGAATGGCGGACACCTTTTTTAAAAGGTTTATTTGATAAAGTTAGGGAAATCGACGAAATACGGTTGTTTATAAAATCTTAAAGTTTAATAGCAGATTGTAGCAATTGAAGTAGCTAATCTGAGCCAAATTTTATTAATTGAAGGCCTTGACAACGCAACACATCTGATACAGTTAAAGCTAATCCAATGGCAAATATTTACAATATGTGTCATTACTCGAAAAAGGAAAAAGTTTGTGGCGAGAAGAGATAATGACAGGTAGAAAATTAATATTTTATACTTTTTAAGGATTAGTCTCAGCTAATCTGTTTTCCAATGCATCTAAGTTTTTTTGATGCTTAAAAATATCCCGTCTAATTTTCTTACATAACGCTTCGTCGAAAGTTATTCCTCCTTCTTTATATTTGAAATATTCGCGCCCTTGATCATCAACCAAAAGATTTGCGTGAGCAAACTTATTTCTAATAGAAATAATTTCTTCTTTATAATCAGCCGAAAAATCTGTGACCTCGCCGATAGCATCGATAATTTGTTTTAAAGTTTGAATTTTGTAGTCTGAACTAAAAACAAATGTATCTTTAGTCAATTCTTTGAATTTCGATTTCTCTTTACAAGTATTTACAAAACCAGCTTTAGTACTATAAAGTTCTAAAAGTTGGTCGTATATTGATTCTGCTAAATCCTTGAAATTAATATTGTCCCTGTTTAAAGACCCAAGAATTAAATCAAGCATTTTTGAGTCTAACAAGCTTGTCTCATGCATTATCATTCCTCTCATAGCAACTATGTGGTGGAATTTCCTAATTGTCAAATCGATTAACTTCTTAACTTCAGCTATAATTGTTTCTTGATGTGTTGCGGATTTTCCGTTTGTCTCTAGAAAAGAAACTCTACTTATTTTATGGGTATCGGTTAATTCAGCTTTAGCGGTATAAAACAATATCTCTGTAAAAATTGACCTTTCAGGTTTGCGAATTTCGTTAATTATATCAGCCCCACTTAGATTATTGAGGTGATAATCAGTAAGTATTAAATCGTAAGAATCATTTAATTTGCCTAAAAAATCATCCTCGTCTGATGTTGTAATTATTGTTGGAAGAAATCCTTCAGAAATCAAGTGTTGCTCAATTTCTAAAATAACATCATCTTCAATAAACGCATTCATTTCATTGTCAAGCCACAAAATTTTATAATCAATTTTCATATAGAGTTATTTTAAATGTTGTACCCTGATTAATTTGAGAAAAAGCTTCTATAGTGCCACCAAGCCTTTTAACTATGTCTTCAATGTGATGTAGCCCAATTCCTGAACCATTAGTAGTAGTATATCCAAATTTGAAAATCTCTTTTATTCTGATATTTTCAATTCCTACACCATTGTCTATAATTTCAAAAATTATACTTTTATTCTCTTTAGTTAATCTAAAAGTAAGTTTTGAAGATTTTGCTTTTTCGGAATTTTGGATAAAATTGTCAATTAAGGTTGATATTTCTAATGGCCTGAACTCGACTACAAATTTCAAATCCTTTTCAAAATCAATTGTAATATCTTTAATTTCTGAATCAATAATTTTAGATTCTTCCGAAGTATAAATTTCTTCAATATATTCTTTTAAATATGCAACTAAGTCAGTAGTAATCTCCGTTGCCTGAAGATTGAAGTTAGCCTTAGTCACAAATTTTGCTATTGCATTAATTTTTGACGCTTCGAGAGAAATAACCGATAAATGCTTTTTAGTTTTATCATCTAATTGAGAATCTGGAAGATGTTGAAGCAACAATTTTATATTTCTAGAAATCCTACTCGATGAGTGATATATTTGATGTTGTAAACCAATTATTCGTTCTTTATCAGTCCCAATTAAAGCACCCTGAAATGCGCCTTTTCTTTTTTCTGCTTCTAATGCTTCTTCAGCATTACGTTTTTCTTCCTCAGCCTCAGCTTGTTTCCTTTCTGCATCTTGTCTTTCTGCTTCTGCCTTGGCTCTTGCCTTTTCCTCTTCCTCAAGTCGAATTTCAATACGTCCTTTTTCTAGAAGTAATTCATTATACCTTTTTTCTAAATCATTGTCAGTATCGTTAATAAGTGATGCATCAACATAAGGGGAAACAATATTAAAAAGAGATTTTAAATCATCTCTTGAAATATCAATTCTATCTAAAAATATAGAAATTTCATGAGGAGTCAGATTTTTTCCTTTTAGCTTTTCTGCAATTTCTTCGATTTCGTGCCGAATCCTGAGTGTATGTTCTTCAATCAAATCGGAAACAAAATTTTCATTAATTCGTAATCGAATTATATCCTCACTTTTTGCATCAATAATATTTTTTATGATTTGAAGGATTCTTCTATTTCGAGTCAATGAATCTTCAGCAAATACTTCTTGAGATTCATCCCAGTCAGGATTATTTACTTCATTGATATCTTTATCTACTGCAATAGCATCCCACTTTATACCTTCAACAACAAATCGCTCAAGCCTTCTAAAAATTTTCCAATAGTATCCATAAGGGCTATCGCTTTTTGTTAATTGATTGAAGTAATCATTGTTGACAACACCAGAACGACTTGAAATTACCTTGAAATTTTCTTCCTCATCTTCAATCTCTATCCTTCCAATAATTTCGCGAGTTCCTAAATACCTATTATATCCCTGACTTTTTCTTTTCTCTATACTGAGCCAATCATCTCCACTATCACCATAAGGAGGTACCCTGAATCCATTTATAAATAAAAATATCGAGCCAAAATCTACAGAACGTATGCCTGTCTGTTTTGTAAAATACATTTTTGAATATTGACTCAAATAATAAATAAAAACCCTTATGTTTTTAAGTAAAGGAAATTTGTTTTTTTCCACTAATGTAAATATGGAATTACCTCTATCTACAAGAACAGTTATAATATGTTTTCCATCACGGCTTATTTTGGATTGGATGCTTGTAACCTTAAAGCTTAATTTCTCGAAAATTCGATTACTTACATTACCATTAATCTTTTCATAATCTTCAAAATCTTTTTCAAAGCTAAGGAATTCTTCAGCAAGAAGTTTTATTATAAAGGTTGAAGATTTAAAACTTTGATTTGGATTAATTAACCTTTCAAGCTGTCGCTTTAATGACAATATTTTACCGTGATTCCAATTCTCGCGTAATGACGTAATTTCTAAGATTGTTCCCTCCTTAAAAGGTTTGAAACCTGAAACATTTTCAAAATCTGCATTAGAAATTTCAATAGTTTCTAAATCGATATCTTGAATATTCAAATCGATATCGTTATTGATTTCGAACCATTCCCAATCGATAAAAAGTTTTGTGTAATTTCTGTCTTTCTGTTTAGTGTAAATTGTGAGAAATCGCCCTAGTCGGTCACAAGAAAACCTTCCTACTCCTTTATTTCCAGCTAATATTCGCCCATATTCTTCTCTTTTCTCTTTTTTTCTGAATATGCAATATTCAGCCATTTATTAACCAGGTCATACTCGGACATTCCTTTCCCTTTGTCGGAAATGATAAGCTTAGGAGAATAGATTTTATCGTTTGTAGTAAGATAATCAATGTTGGGAAATAGGTTCTTGAATTCAATTTCAACTGTATTTGACCCAGCATCAAAAGAATTTTTAACCAATTCTAAGACTGCAATATTATCATCGGTAATTAAGTCTTTGCCAATTATACTTTTTAATAAAACATTCGTCCTAAAATTTACTTTTGCCATTATTTATACGAGTGCTTTGAGGATTAATCCACTTTGCTCGCTGAATAGCGGTGGAATAGCATTTCCAATTTGGGTATACCTTGGAACTTCCTGAGTTCTACGTTTACCGCCAGTAGTATATTTTCCTTGAAAAATGTATGAATCCGGAAAACTTTGTATTCTGGCATATTCTCTAACAGTTAAAATTCTTGGTTCAAGATAATGGATATAGTCGTCAGGTAAAGTTGTTATGGTGGGAGACTTATCGTTTCCGTTTAACGGGATGATTGTATGTTTTTTAATATTATATTTTTCTCTAAATTGCTTACTCAAATCAAGGTTTCTTCTGTCCGTTGATTCATCAAGTATTATTTGGAATCTTTGAATAGTTTTTGGAAGATGTTTCGGAAAACGATGACTATCCGCAATTTCCCCAATAACATCTTTTCGCATCATTTCTTGATAAACACTTTTGGGCTTGCAATAAATTCCAGCCTGAAAACTTTTAGTATCAGGCGACTCTTTAGATCCATTCTCCTTTAATAAATCAGAAATAGCATCTTCTAGATTTGTTGAGGTTTCTAGACCTTTGTCTTTCAAAAAAGAAAATCTTTGTTGTTCAAGTAAGATAAAAAACGAATCAATCTTAATTTGTGAAGCAGCCTTAATGTTTTTTCTAATTCCAACTAAAATAAAACGTGTTCTTTTTTGAGGTACGCCATAGTCACCGAAATTAACTAATTGACCCTTTACGTAATATCCCGCATCGTCAAGTTTTTGTGTTACGACTGAGGAATAAGCTACACCTTTTTCCTTATTTTTTTTGAACTCCATAGTAAACCCCTTTACATTCTCAAAAAATATAATTTTTGGTTGTACAAGGTTTACAAAATTTATGTAGGAGTTTATAAGGTCGTTTCGAAAATCATTTTCATTTCTCCTTCCTGCCATGCTGAAGCCTTGGCAAGGTGGCTACTCCCGCAATCATGGTGACTTTTCCTTTAAGTTTTTTAAGTTGAGGTTTATAATGGTCAAGCACCTCATTTATTTCAAGTTCTTTTTCAGGTAGCCATGCTGGCCAATCGAAGTGCTCTTTGTTGTCAATAAGGTTATATTTTAATGTTTTGAAAGCATCAGGGCTTTTTTCAATTGCAAAGACACCTTGCCATCCAGATTGATGCAAGCCTAGCGACAAACCTCCACAACCTGCAAAAAGGTCAATGTAATTTAATTTTTTTTTCATAAAAAATATAGTTATACAAAACTATAATTAATTTTTATGATTAAAAAAAATTAAGGGCAATAATATAATGCAAAAATATAATGATTGCAAAAAATATTTTGCGATATTCAAGGAATTTTTATTTCGTAACCATAATTTGGATACAACCCTTTAATTTTTGCTTGATAAATGTGCTCCAGAAAAACCCTTTTATGTATTGTTATATAATCAAATCTAAACATAAAATTAATTATAGAGGTATAATCCAAGCCAAATTGATGGGCATTACCACATATTTAATCATTCAGGTAAAAATTTCTCAGGCCAAAAATCTTTTGGCGAGCAATCAAATATTTCAGCGATCTTATTCAGATGATTAATATTATACTTGGCTCTTTTAGATGGGGCCTCAACATGTGATATAAAACTATCATTCATATCTAATTTTTGTGAGAGTTCTAATTGCGATAAATCACGCTCTTTACGCATTTGCTTGATTTTCTCGATTATATGTTGCTCAATCTTAGTCATGATGTTTTATATTACTTACAAAGAGCAAGCTATTACGCTAAATTATCAATGGCACATGTACCATATTAATATTTATTTACTATATTTGTATCGAATAATATAAATTTGCGATACTTCATAAAAATATTGAAGCATTCGCTTTGAATCTCGTTTTTGAAAACTGGTAATTTACGCACACGAGATGATAAGTAGACTGCTCACGCTAATGGCGTGGGCTCACTTATTCGTGTGCAGGGTATACCAGTACCTCAAAAGCGAATAAGCTGAGTTCCACGTCTATTTTTTTTACTCCTCTTTCCATTCAAAGCCGCTTCCCAAAAGCATCGCAGTGTAACACTTAACCACATGCGCCTATGACAAACCAGCTTTAATCTGAAAGAGGTTCTTCACCCCGTTATTATTAAAAAGGGACCTGTATAAAATCCATTGTTTCATTTAATCTTTTTTAATCATGACAATTTTTAGTACCGATCCCGGAACACACCCGCAGGCCAAAGCAATCGAAAACGTGACCAAAGACATCCTGTCCTACAGCAATCCCGATGCAATTTATTGCGCAACTAACACAATCGAAGGCGGCCCCGAACTGCTATTTTCAATTTTTATCGAAAAGGAAAGCCTGCCTTTAAAGGATACGCTGGAGACCATCATCAGCAAAACATTCGCCACATATCCGAACTTTGGCTACAGGCTCTTCTGGCGCAACAAAGCCGGAATAATGTCTTGCGACAACCTCTACATCATCCGCCACTGCAAACCGGACAATTGCATTCACAGCGCCGAAGGCAGCACTTTTTTAGACGGCATAACCGACTTGGGGCGATTGCTAAAGCGTTCCAAAAAGCATTTCCGCAAAGCCATGGCCAAAGCCGCCATTTACAGCAATGATATCGACCGCAGCATCAGCAAAGATGATTGGGGCGCAGCGGCATACATGCTGCACAAAACCTTCCTGCTGCTGTTCCACACGGCATCAAAATTTATAATGGGGAACGGTCTCGTCCAAAAGCGTCGCGGCACAACAGCAGTACATTGCCGCATTCGCACCATCACTCGGCAGCACATTTGATATGAAATTGGCAGCAGACAAAGTTTTACTCGAATGGCTCGACGATGATTATTGGCGCTATAAAAGGGCGGTGTCAGCCACACTAAGCCAAACCGATATCGAAAAATTAAAACTAAAGGCCGCCTCGCTCAAAGCAGAAGTGCAACGGATGTTCAATCAGGTCATTTCAGAATGTGAGCCGACAACTCCCGGAAATGTTTCCACAACAACGCCAGATAGTAACAATGGGTTACCCCAAACTACAATCGTCGATAAACTTACCGATGAACTCATACACGTAGGGAAGTTGATTACAGGATATATCAGCACCTCCGCCATTTATTGTTTCGGGCAGCGCACCGAGACAAAGACAAACGATTTTCCGTTGAGTAGTCAGCAGGAATCAGGCGCATACACCCACTATTATCTTTTGGTGATTACCGAAGAAAACAAAACCAATGCTATAGCAGATCTCGAAAATCTTGTCACGAACCAAAACCAAAGGGCGTTGTCGCGTAACGGTATTACTGCACAAGGTAATCGCACTGCGGCAGCGCACCGGCCACCAGCTGTTTTTCTTCCATCAGGTAGTGACCAAAGGCTTGTTAATGTACGAAGGTAACCTGCCGCCCGACTTTAATTTCAATCCGGTACCATACCGAAATGTGAGGTCTTCAAAAACCTACTGGAAAAACCGCCTCGCCATTGCCGATACCTTCATCGAAAGCCAATACCAGATTGACCGCAGCGACGGGGTATTGGTCAAAGAAACCATGCTGCACATCGCCGTCGAACAGTTGTGCCTCGGCATGATCGATGTCTTTATGGGCTACCGCCCGACACACCATTCGCTGGCCTACCTGTTCGACCTGTGCGAAAGCTTTTCACCGCTCACAGCTGCCATATTCCCAAGAACCACAGACGAAGACCGCAAGCTGTTCGGCCTCCTCGGTGCCCACCTGAGCGCCATGCGCCACGCCGAACTGCAATACCGCAGCTGGATCTACACCGAAATGCTCGAGAACCGCTGCGCCGAATTTTTAGAGAAAGCAACTCTTGCCGTAGAAACCGAGCTCGAAAACCTCGAACATGAAACTATAAAATGAACAAAGATGAACGACTGCAAAACCATTGAAGAACTCAGGGAACGCCTCCCCATATATTTTAAGTAACCTGAAAAAGTAGAAGGCAAAGACCACTACCACTGCAAAATTGCAGTAAACAATTACATCGACAAGATGCACATCGCCCAGACCCTAATCAGGCTATGCGCTGTAGCAACACACTACGACAGCCAAAAAATCTCACCATTGCTGCGCAACCGCACCATCGATATCAACCGCATGCTCGAGCTCGCCTTACAATTCATGCCCACCGACATCGATGAACTCGCAGATGAATTACTAATGTTATTAGAACGCAGGAACTAGCGACAATAAAATATCATACAATTGTAACAGGTAATAAACATTTCAAACATTACCTGTTGCTTTGTATAATTAGATCAGAATCTAGTTATTAACCCTATAGTATTTTACAACGACACACGCCTCAAAATCCCACCAATCCCCAATCAATGAGCCAAAAGCCCATAGAAATGCGCAAGTGGGGGTACCCACTCGCCGCCGTCCCTGAAAAAATGAAACGGTACCGAAGAACAACCGCTATCGCATATCCCAAAGACATTACACCCCCGCAATCCCACAAAAGCTTCGTTTCATTTCAGGGACAAGGTGTTAGTGGGTCGCTGAGCGTTTCAGGGCTAGACCTTTTTGGTACTTTTTGGGGCAATGCCAAAAAGTACACACAACCCAATCAACACAACGTTTTCACAATCCAATACCCACAATCTACGCCTCAAAATCCCACCAATCCCCAATCAACACAACGTTTCCACAATCCAATACCCACAATCCGCGCCTCACATCCCACCAATCTAATCTCCCAATTAACGAGGACAGGACACAGTCCCAGACCGTTGCTTCTTACTTGCATGTTACTTGCTAGATAGTTGCTTATAGGTTGCATAAAAAGATTATGTAAAATAAAACCACCTTGCGTTATTAATCGCCGCATCAAAGGCATAGATAAAGCGTACATAATGCCTATCGAATGCGTTATGTTAAAATTTACTACCTCATGTTCAATAACCATTTGAACCCCCCACATTTAACCCTCCCTTAAGATTCCAATCAACCCTTTCCGCTACCTTTGTAAAAAATTCACCCTAATGAAAAAACTACACCTGGCGCTGTTATGCGCCGTTATCACCATTTCAGGTTCGTCGACTATGTTTGCCCTGGGCCATAACGGGCCATGCACTTGTTGCAGAAGTTGCTTTCCAGTACCTTGATCCTGCGACAAAAAGAATGTAATGCAATACCTCGACGGTATGAGCATCGAAGACGCCGCCAACTGGATGGACGCCATCAAGAGTGACCATGCCAACGATTATATGAAGCCTTTTCATTATATCGACATTGAAAAAGGCTCGAAACAAATGCCCGCTGGCGACAATATCATTACAGTACTCGACAGGACGCTCCGAGAACTGGATAACAAAAAGACCTTGTCAAAAGACGAGATTAAAACCAGGATATTGTTCCTGTTCCACCTCATTGGTGATTTGCACCAACCGTTGCACGTTGGTTATCCCGGAGATAAGGGTGGCAACGACGTCAAAATTTTGTTTAACGGCCATCCTTCGAACCTGCACTCGGTTTGGGATACCGAAATCATCGAAAATAAGAATATGGTCTTGGAGGATTTGCTGAAAGTCAATATCTATAACAAAGAAGAACTTGCAGCAAAACAAAAAATAGATGTTATCGCATGGGCAGCACAAACAAGAGGATTCCTCAAGAACACTTATGAAATCCGCGACAGTAAAATCAACGATTTTTATATCGATGCAAACGCAAAAATCATCAAACAGCAACTACTCGATGCCGGAATCAGGCTGGCGGCCGTACTTGAGCATTATTTTAAGGAAGATATTTAAAAACTGTCCTGATTTGTTGCGCTCCAGTGAGTTTATTTCGCATTTGCTGCATAGATTTTAATGGCCATAATCTTGCTGCGTTAAAAACTATTATCCCTTAAAAACATTTGCACCAAATTAAAAATAGTGGTAATATTGCACCTCTCAACCGTGCCGTATAGCTCAGTTGGTTAGAGTCCCTGACTCATAATCAGGTTGTCCTTGGTTCGAGCCCAAGTGGACCACGCTTAAAATCAAAGCCTTACAGCAATGTAGGGCTTTTTTGTTGAAATATCCGGAGCGAAGCGCTTCCAAAAAGCCAAAGCTACAGGCGTTTCAAAAGCAAAGCATTTCCAATTACGAAATCTCCTGACAAAGTTCAATCAAAACCCCATTCGTGCTTTTCGGATGCAAAAATGCCACGAGTTTATTATCAGCGCCTTTCTTCGGCGTTTCGTTTAAAACGGTAAAACCTTCAGCCTTCAGCCTTGCGATTTCCGAAATGATATCCGTCACATCGAAAGCAATATGATGGATGCCCTCGCCTTTCTTTTCAAGGAATTTGGCAATCGGACTCTCGGGATTTGTAGCTTCAAGCAATTCAATCTTATTCGGCCCGTTCATAAAAAACGAAGTATTGACGCCTTCACTTTCGACGGTTTCAGTTTTGTAAGGCGGCGCGCCGAATAGTTTTTCGAAAAGCGCGTTGGAAGTTTCAAGGTTTTTGACGGCGATGCCGAGGTGTTCTATCTTATTCATGGTGCAGACTGGGTTTAGGGTTCAGGGTCTTGGCCGGGAGTTCCAATACAAATATAGAAATAATCGACAAACGGAAAGTCAATCAAAAAAACCTCGAAAAGCCGAAATAGCAAAGCAATAGAATGAGGCACTTGCGTTTAAAATTAAACAACAAATATCCTGTTGTTACAGTCCTGAACCCTAAACCTAGTACGCCGCACCGACTCAAAATCTACAGTCCTGAACCTTGAACCCAATATCCTGAACCACATTTTTTCCTTACCTTTGCCCCATGGAAACCAACAGACAGAAAAAAATAGGCGGCGTCCTCCAAAAAGACCTCGTAGATATCCTTCAGGGTGAGATCAGGAAAAACGGCATCACCAACCTCGTGATTTCGGTATCGAAAGTCAGCGTAACAACCGATTTGTCGGTCGCGACCGTACACCTGAGCATTTTCCCGCAGGACAAGGCAGCCGAAACACTGGCCGCCATCAAAACCAATACCGCACTGATCAAGCATGACCTCGCGCAACGCGTAAAATTGCAATTGCGAAAAGTGCCGAACCTTACTTTCTACATCGACGATTCACTCGACTATATCGAGAAAATCGACAACGCCCTTTCGGCAAAAGAAAACCCGATTGAAAACCGCGATTTACTAGAACGCAGAAAGAAATCCTGAATTGAATTTCCCGCTTTACATAGCCAAACGCTACTTGCGCAGCGTTTCTAAGAACAACGCCATCAATATCATTAACCGGATTGCGTCGCTTGGCATTATCGTGGGCGCGACGTCGCTGTTTGTCGTGCTGTCAGTCTTTAGCGGACTCATAAACTTCAGCGTTTCGTTTTCCAACACCATTGATCCTGATTTAAAAGCGTTGCCGGTTTCGGGGAAATCATTTTTCATTACACCGACACAGGAACAGAAAATCAGAAATACGCCGGGCGTTGCCGCTTTCAGTAAAGTCATCGAAGAACGCGTTTTATTCGTTTTCAACAGCAAGGAAGAAGTCACTTACCTCAAAGGCGTTGACAGCCTTTTTACCAACGTCAGCACCATAAAAGAAAGTGTTTACCAAGGGCAATGGCTCGAAAACAATACAATCCAGGTGGTTGTCGGAAGGGGAATAGCCGATAAATTGTCAATCGGATTGCTTGATGTAAATAACGTACTCGAAGTATACGTACCAAGACCCGGAAAAGGCGCCGTAGAAACGCCTGACAATGCCTTCAACAAATCGGTGTTGCTGCCTGCAGGCGTTTACGCCATCAGCGAAGACCTTGATTCTAAATATGTTTTTGCCGATTTTTCCGTCGCACAGCGTTTGCTCGAATTCAAACCCGGACAGGTTTCTGCTTTCGAAGTAAAATTAAAACCTGGTGCCGACGAAGAACAGGTGACGAGTGCACTGCAATCCGTCTTCAATAATAAAATCACCATCAAAAACCGCGCACAGCTCAACGACGCCTTATACAAAATGCTGCGTACTGAAAATCTCGCGATTTACCTGATTTTCACCTTGGTTATCATCCTGATTCTTTTTGCTTTTGCAGGTGCGATTATCATGATGATTTTGGATAAGAAAGCCAATCTCAAAACACTTTATAATTTAGGTGCAGAACCGCGTGACTTACGCAGGATTTTCCTTTTACAGGGCACTTTACTCTGTATCAAAGGCGGAGGCATAGGCCTCGCTATCGGCAGTGTAATCGTTTTGCTGCAACAGCATTTTCAATTGGTCATGATTACAGAAAGCCTGGCTTATCCGGTAGTGTTTTCAGTAATGAATATTTTGATTGTTCTGGGAACGATTGTCGTGCTTGGATTTATCGCTTCGCTTATTGCATCGAGCAGGATTAGCAAGAAACTGCTTGAAGAATAAATCGTAAGATTTTGAGACTTTAAAAAATAAAAGGGATAACGTAAAAGTTATCCCTTCATTATTTAATTTAACCGGCCCTCGACTGCGCTCGGGGTGACAAACTATGCTAATTGAACTGGATTTTGTCGAATTTCAACAGTTGTCACCCCGAGCGCAGTCGAGGGCCTTCAACAAATATTATTTCTCCAAAGCGTATCTTCTAGCCACCTCAGTCCAATTGATCACATTAAAAAACGCCTCAATATAATCCGGCCTTCTGTTCTGGTAATTCAAATAATAAGCGTGTTCCCACACATCCATTCCTAAAATCGGAGTACCACCGCAGCCAACTTCCGGCATCAGCGGATTGTCCTGATTCGGAGTACCGCAAACTTCTAATTTGCCGCCTTCCTGAACGCAAAGCCACGCCCATCCGGAACCGAATTGCGTCGCACCAGCTTTGGCAAACTTCGCCTTAAATTCCTCAAAGCTTCCGAAATCCTTCTCAATCGCAGCCGCCAGATCGCCACTCGGTTTTCCGCCGCCGTTCGGAGACATCACTGTCCAGAACAAATTGTGGTTGTAAAAACCGCCGCCGTTATTGCGAACTGCCGCATTTTTCTTATCAAGGTTGATTAAGATATTCTCAATCGTCAATCCGTCCAAATCTG
Organism: Flavobacterium sp. 3HN19-14; assembly: GCF_051373205.1. Lineage (NCBI taxonomy): Bacteria > Pseudomonadati > Bacteroidota > Flavobacteriia > Flavobacteriales > Flavobacteriaceae > Flavobacterium > Flavobacterium sp. 3HN19-14. The sequence goes on along the minus strand of NZ_JBPPZT010000001.1, from coordinate 539,628 downwards.
TTCCTGCAATCGCCGCGTTGAGGTTCGTCGTATAAGCATTATGGTGTTTGGTATGGTGTATTTCCATCGTGCGCGCATCAATGTGCGGTTCAAGCGCATCATAGGCATAAGGTAATTTTGGTAATTCAAAAGCCATGGTATGTTTGTTTTTAATCGTTTATAAATATTTTATTCAAATTTAAACATTTAACTTTGAAGTTGGAAATCCTTTTTCGTTATAGTTCTATTAAATATATTGATTTGAAGCTTAATCCCGCTCTCGGCTCAATCTTTTCCTGCCTAAAGAAGGCAGCAAAAGGATACCGCCTCCATCGGGGCTAGGGCAGCATTTCCACAATAAAAATTCGTGCTAATTCGTGCAATTCGTGGCCAAACTAATGCAAACACCATCACTCTCCATCTACGACGCATCCGCAGGTTCCGGAAAAACCTACGCCCTCGTCAAAGAATACCTAAAAATCATCCTCACGTCGCCCAAAAACGACGCCTACCGCAATATCCTGGCGATCACATTCACGAACAAAGCCGTTCATGAAATGAAATCACGCATCGTCGGTAATCTATCTGAATTTGCAAAAGATGATCCGTCCGATAAAGCTGCACAACTGATGCAGGATTTATCCGTCGAAACCGGAATTTCCTTATCCGGAATCAAAGAAAAATCAAAACAGATCATCCGGCACATCATCCACAATTACGCTGCCTTCGATATTTCAACCATCGATAAATTCACGCACAAAGTCATCCGTGCTTTCGCCCACGATTTGAATCTGCCGATGACTTTCGAAGTCACTTTAGACACCGAAAGCCTTTTGACAGAAGCTGTCGACGCCATCATCGCGCAAGCCGGAGAAGACGACACTTTAACAAAACTGCTCGTCGATTTCACGATGGAGAAAACCGACGACGACAAAAGCTGGGATATCTCGCGCGAAATCCTTGAAACAGGAAGATTAATCTTAAACGAAAACAACCGCGAGGAAATCACGCATTTCAAAGACAAATCGATTGAAGAATTCCTCGCCATCAAAAAGAAAATCGCCGAAGCCTGCAAAAATCTTGACGCCGAATGCGTCGATTGCGCGCGCAACATGCTCGAGATGATTGCCACAAACAGCATCGATGAAAAATCATTCTCGCGTGGTACTTTCCCGAATCACGTCAGGGCGATTTCTGAAAGCCGCTACAATCCGAAAAACAAAACTTTTCATGCCTTTGAGGACATTGCCATCAATAAAACCGCTAAAGACCGTGCGATAATTGAAAACATTATCCCTGAATTTTTGTCGGTGCTGTCGTGCGTCTACAAAAATTACGAGAAAAAGCATTTTTACGAAGCGTTCCTCAAGAACATCACGCCACTTTCACTTTTAAACACGGTCAGCAACGAACTCGATAAAATCCAGAAAGAACAAAACGTACTTTCGATAGCCGAATTCAATGCCATCATTCACCGGGAAATCCAGAACCAGCCCGCGCCGTTTATTTACGAAAGGCTTGGCGAAAAATACCGCCATTTCTTCATCGACGAATTTCAGGATACTTCTGAAATGCAATGGCAGAACCTGATTCCGCTGATCGATAATGCGCTTTCGGGGCAAGACGAATCGGGGCAAAAAGGCACACTGATGATCGTCGGCGACCCAAAACAATCGATTTACCGCTGGCGTGGCGGAAAGGCCGAACAATTCATTGCGCTTTCAAAAGAACAAAATCCGGCAGACCACAACGAAAATCCGTTCAGCAATAAGGATAAAAAAGTCGAGCATCTTGACCGCAATTACCGCAGCTACTCAGAAATCATCGATTTCAACAACGATTTTTTCAGGCTGATTTCGAATGAATTCGAGCACGCCGATTACAAAGATTTATACGAAAACCACAGCCATCAGAAAACGAACACGCAAACCGGCGGTTATGTGAATATTTCGTTTTTGCCGCCGGTTGATGCGCCGGATGATAGCGAAGATGCACTCGACAAGACCGATTTGTATGTCCTCGCGACTTTAAATACCATCCAAAAAGTACTAAGACTCGGATTTAAATATAAAGACATCGTCATCCTTACGCGCAAGCGGCAGCAAGGAATCGCGGTAGCAAATTATCTTACGGAACAAAAAATTCCGTTGCTTTCATCGGAAACACTGATGATCCAGAATGCGACAGAAATCAGGTTGATTATTCATTTCCTGAAATATTTGAAAAATGGCGCCGATCTTAATGCCAAAGCGAATTTCCTGCAATATATCGCCCAAAATAGCAGGGAGGAATTGCCGGTACATGATTTTATCGTCAAAGGGATGCAAATGTGGGATGAAGCTGAGTTTGAACAATGGCTGGCAGGTTTCAGCACGACGAGTCCGAAACCATTTTCGTTTAAAAACATCCGCAGGAAATCATTGTATGAAGCGGTCGAAACCATCATTTCGAAATTTATCCCGGCTGAAAACGGACTCAATGCTTACCTGCAATATTTCCTCGATATTGTTCTCGAACGCGATATCCGCAACCAGGCCGGAATTGCAGATTTTCTTGAATATTGGGACAAGAACGCAGAGAAATTCAGCATTCCGTCGCCCGAAGGCAATGATGCGGTGAGAATAATGACGATTCACAAATCAAAAGGACTTGAATTTCCCGTAGTCATCATGCCGTTCGCCGAAGAAGATTACAACCGAAAACCCAAAGATAAATTGTGGCTCAATGCGGAAGAAGGCGATTTCGGGTTGCCAAAAGTGTTGATTGATAACAGCAGCGCCGTTGAAGGTTTTGGCGAATCGGCTTCTGAAGTTTACAACCAGAAAAAACAGGAGGAATTGCTTGATAACATCAATGTTTTGTATGTGGCGCTAACGCGTGCTGAAGAACAATTGTATGTCATTTCAAATAAAAACCTGAACAAAAACGGCGAAATCGTGCCGAATAATATGTCGGCTTTCTTTATGCATTTCCTTGAGCATAAAGGCATTCTTAATGAAGATGTTTCGGAATATGAGTTTGGAAATCCGGTGAAATTATCTGCGGAAAGCGAAACGCAGGAGGAAAGTCCGAAAATCCAGCCCGTTGCCGCAACTTTAAATCCGAAAAACATCAAAATTGCGCAGCGTGAAGCTTTGATGTGGGGCACGCATCAGCAGGACGCCATTGAATACGGGAATGTCGTGCACGAAATACTTTCGTTCGTCAAAACCAAAAATGATGTTGAAACTGCGCTTATAAAAGCCATCGAAAGCGGATTGATCAATACAAATCAATTGGAAACCGTAAGGCAAACAATCGATAATATTTTAAATCATTCCGATTTGGAAAGTTATTTTTCTGATGGCAACCAAATCCTCAATGAACAGACGATTATCCAGAAAGAAGGCGGAACGATTAAGCCTGACAGGATGGTTTTGACGCCCGCGAATGAAATCTTACTGCTCGATTACAAAACCGGAAGCCATCTTCCAAAATACCAGAAACAGCTCGAAAATTATCAGTATGCGATTGAAAAAATGAATTTCAAAGTCGTTAAAAAGGCGCTGGTTTATATTGGGAAAATGTAGAAGTGGTACATTTGTAGTGGTCAGTTCGCAGTGACGCAGTTTCATATTAAGAATAAATACAAACTCAACTATAACAACATGTACGGAAAAATCAAACAACATCTTCAATCGGAATTGCAAACCATTGAAGACAACGGTATTTTTAAAAAAGAACGCATCATCACTTCGCCGCAGGGCGCTGAAATCACCATTTCAACAGGTGAGACGGTGCTGAATTTCTGCGCGAATAATTATCTCGGATTGTCATCGCATCCGGAAGTAGTCCAGGCAGCAAAAGATGCACTTGACACACACGGATTTGGAATGTCATCGGTACGTTTCATTTGCGGAACACAGGACATCCATAAAACGTTAGAGCAAAAAATCGCTGAATTTTACGGCACGGAAGATACGATTTTATATGCCGCAGCTTTTGACGCGAACGGCGGTGTTTTCGAGCCGTTATTCAATGAAGAAGATGCGATTATTTCTGATAGTTTAAACCACGCTTCAATCATTGATGGCGTTCGGTTGTGCAAAGCGGCGCGTTATCGCTACGAAAACAGCAACATGGAAGACCTCGAGCAACAGCTCATCAAAGCCAATGAATCTGGCGCACGTTTCAAAATTATCGTGACCGACGGTGTTTTTCTATGGACGGCGTTGTAGCGCCTTTGGATAAAATCTGTGATCTGGCTGATAAATACGACGCAATGGTCATGGTCGATGAATGCCACGCTGCCGGATTCATCGGTGCGACCGGAAAAGGAACACTTGAGGCGAAAGGCGTAATGGGCCGCATTGACATCATCACCGGAACTTTAGGAAAGGCTTTGGGCGGCGCGATGGGCGGTTATACGACCGGAAAGAAAGAAATCATCGAGTTATTGCGCCAGCGTTCAAGACCTTATCTGTTCTCGAATTCTTTGGCGCCTTCGATTGTTGGCGCGTCAATCAAGGTCTTTGAACTCTTACAAAAAGACACTACTTTACGCGACAAACTGGAATGGAATACCAATTATTTCAAGGAAGGCATGAAAAAAGCAGGTTTTGATATCGTAGAAGGCGACTCTGCGATTGTTCCTGTGATGCTATATGATGCCAAATTGTCACAAAATATGGCCAATGAATTGTTAAAGAAAGGAATTTATGTAATCGGTTTCTTTTTCCTGTCGTACCGAAAGAAAAAGCAAGAATAAGAGTACAATTGTCTGCAGCGCATTCTAAAGAGCACTTAGACAAGGCGATAGATGCTTTTACAGAAGTTGGTAAAGCGCTGAATGTTTTGAAAAATCAGTAATTCCAGCGTTAAGGAAATCAAAAAGTTTAACATATAGTTTTGTAATTCGTTAAATCCGTCATACTTTTGTTTAGTAATAACATATTGTAATCAAATAAATCAAGTATGAAAAATCTTAACAAATTATTTATCGCTGCCTGCCTTCTTGCCGGACTTAGTTCGCAAGCACAGGACAGCAACAATCCATGGGCATTGACCTTTGGAGCTAATGCCGTCGACACCAGGACGAGTGCCGGTGACGACAATTTTATGGCCGACTTCGACCAAATGTTTAAAGTAAAAGACAACTGGAATATCCTTCCGTCATTGTCTTTTGTAAATGTTAGCAGATACATGGGCGGCGGTTTTACTTTTGGCGTTACAGGATCGGTTAACAAGATTACTAAATTTGTAAACCGTTCTACTACAAACCCAAAAGATTTCGTTACCACAAATCCTGGCGACCTTGCTTACTACGGTGTTGATGGTGTAATCAAGTACAGCTTTATGAACATGATTGGTTCAAAAGTAATTGATCCGTCTTTACACATTGGAGGTGGTTACACATGGTTTGGTGACTACGATCAGGGAACTTTAAATGGTGGTGTTGGATTGACTTTCTGGTTCTCAGAAAACATCGGTCTTTCTTTACAATCATCTTACAAGAAAGCTTTTGCTGATGACAACAGGAATAACTTCCCGTCACACTTCCAGCACTTCGCAGGTCTTACTTTCAAATTCGGAGGTAAAGATACAGACGGAGACGGAATCTATGACAAAGACGATGCTTGTCCTGAAGTAGCTGGTCGCAAAAGAATTGAAAGGTTGTCCTGATACAGATGGCGACGGAATTCTTGACAAAGACGATGCTTGTGTTGACGTAGCTGGTTTGGCTGAATTCCAGGGATGTCCTGATACCGATAAAGATGGTATCACTGACGCTCAGGATGCTTGTCCTGAAGTAGCAGGTTTGAAAGCTTTCCAAGGCTGTCCTGATACTGACGGAGACGGAACGCAAGACAAAAATGACAAATGTGTTACCACTCCTGGTCCGAAAGAAAACGCAGGTTGCCCTTGGCCAGATACAGACGGAGATTCTGTTTTGGATAAAGACGACAAATGCCCTACTGTAAAAGGTACTGTTGCTAACAACGGTTGTCCTGAAATCTCTGAAGAGCAAATCAACAAATTGAATGCTTATGCTAAAACAATCTTGTTCAACAGTGGTAAATCAACTTTCCAACAACAAACATTCCCTGTATTGCAGTCAATCGTTGCGATTTTGAAAGAATATCCTTCTTCTAAATTCAGCATCGAAGGCCACACAGACAGCGATGGTAAAGATGCAATGAACCAGAAATTATCTGAAGACAGAGCAGCAGCCGTTAAAAATTACCTGATTGAAAACGGTATTGCTTCAGACAGATTATCTTCTGCAGGTTTCGGTGAAACTAAACCAATCGATACCAACAAAACTGTAAAAGGTAAAGCGAACAACCGTAGGGTTGAGGTGAAATTGGTAAAATAATTTCAGCTTAAAATAATTAAGGAAACGCCCCGATAAACCGGGGCGTTTTTTTATTTTTATACGATGACAGCAACTTCTTTTCTTGACAGGGCAGCGCAGGTTTTAATCGAAAATTATCCGGAGAATTTATCTGAGACAACCGTTGTCCTGCCGAATAAACGCGCCCGCATTTTCCTGATTGAAGCACTTAAAAAACAGGCCAGCCATAACATCTTAGCGCCACAAATCATCAGCATTGAAGATTTTATCCAGGAAATTTCTGGCATCCGTGCCATTGACCCGATAGAATTGCTGTTTGAATTTTATGAGGTCTACCTGTCAGTCACCAAAAAGAAAACCAGCAGACTTTTGAACTCTTCGCGAATTGGGCAAAAACATTATTACAAGATTTTAATGAAATCGACCGTTATTTACTCGACGCTTCGCATGTGCTTTCATACCTGAAAGACATCGAGGACATCAGGAAATGGGGCATAGAACCCGAAAATAAAACGAAGCTGCTCGAAAACTACATTGACTTCTGGAAACTGCTGCCATTGTATTACGAATCACTTTACAATCATTTATTGCAGAAAAGCGTCGGCTATCAGGGATTGATTTACAGAGAAGCTGTCGGCAACCTCAATCATTTTTCTGAAGCTATTGGCGCAAAGCAATTCCTGTTCGCAGGATTCAACGCGCTGAATGCATCCGAAGAGAAAATCATCCAGCATTTAATAGCAACCGGTCATGCACAGATTTTATGGGACGCTGACCAGGCTTTTCTAAACGATCCGTTTCATGATGCGGGCTTGTTTTTAAGGCGTTTTAAAGACCACTGGAAGCATTATAAAAGCAATCCGTTCGAATGGATTGTAAACGATTTTTCAGCGTCGAAAAACATCAGCATTATCGGAACGCCTAAAAGTGTCGGGCAAGCCAAAATCGCAGGCAGCATCCTCGAAAAAATCACTAATGAAAATCCGCAACAAAATCTTGATAAAGTCGCCGTCGTTTTAGGAGAAGAAAACTTGCTCGTGCCACTCTTATACGCGTTGCCGGAAACCGTCGGCAGTCTCAACATTACGATGGGTTATCCGGCGCGCAACAATCCGGCGCAAATTTTAATTGCAAAACTTTTCAAAGCACATACCAATGCGTTTTCAAGAAGCAATTACGTGTTTTATTACAAAGACCTGCTCGATATTTTAACGCATCCGTTAATTGAGCCTTATGCCGGAGCGTCGGCACTTGTCAGTACAATCAACAGAAACAATTACACATTTATTACACATAAAAAACTGCTGGAATTGCAGCCTGAACCCAACCGATTGTTTGGTGCTTTATTCCAAAAATGGGAAAACGGCGCGATGGAAGTGCTGGACACAATTTCGGGTTTACTGCTTACCATCAAAAACAATTTAGGCAACGACAGCGAAGAGGAAAAAATCACCAAGGCTTTTGTTTTTTCGATTTTCAAAACCATCAATAAACTGATTAATTATTATTCGCAGCACAGCCATATTGATAAAATAGAGACGCTTTATGCCATTTACAAGCAAGTTATTGATTTGGCCGAAGTCTCTTTTGAAGGCGAGCCGCTGACAGGTTTGCAGGTTATGGGTGTATTGGAAAGCCGCGTGCTCGATTTTGAAACGGTCATCGTAACATCGATGAATGAAGGGAAATTTCCTGCCGGAAAATCAATGAATTCGTTCATTCCGTATGATGTGAAACACGAATTGGGTTTGCCGACTTTCAAGGAAAAAGACGCGATTTATACCTATCACTTTTACCATTTACTACAGCGCGCCAAAAATATTTATCTCTTATATAATACTGAAAGCGAAGGTCTTGATGCCGGTGAAAAAAGCCGTTTTATCACGCAGCTAGAGGTCGAAAAGCAGCAAAACCATACAATCACGCACGAAATTTACAACGCCGATTTACCCGAAACTGCTTATGAACCGATGATTATCCCGAAGTCGGAAAGCGTAATGCTGCGTTTGCGTGAAATTGCCGAAAAAGGATTTTCTCCTTCGGCACTGACAAGCTATATCCGAAATCCCGTCGATTTTTATTTCCAGAAGATATTGCGCATCGGCGACGTTGATGAGGTCGAAGAGAATATCGCACTCAACACTTTAGGGACGATTATACATGAATCATTGCGGGTTTTGATCGAGCCATTCGTTGGGAAATTCCTTTCTGAAGCCGGAATCGAAAGTTGTTTTAAAGTAATGGATGCTGTGGTTTTGGAGCAATTCAGAATTTTCTACAAAGAAGGCGAAATCAAAAAAGGGCGTAATTTATTAGCTTTTGAAGTGGCCAAACGCAACGTTTTTAATTTCCTCAAAGTCGAATTGGACAATATCAAAAACGGAGATTCAATAAAAATCCTGGCTTTAGAGCAGCATTTCGAACAGGTTTTAGAACATTCCGGATTTACCCTTTCCTGTAAAAATTGGCGGTTCCGTCGACCGGATTGAATTGCGGCAGGAAACGGGTTTTCCGGCGAAAATCAGGATTATCGATTATAAATCAGGACGCGTCAATCTTGCCGATGTTAGCCTGAAATCCTGGAGCGGACTCACATCTGACATCAAAAACGACAAAATAATACAGATTCTGGCGTATGCTTTTATGTATGAAAATCTTGCAGAAGAAATGCCTGTGGAGGCCGGAATCATCTCATTTAAAAATATGAAATCAGGATTTTTGCCGTTTAATTATAAAGAAGATAATGGGAAGAAAACCATCATCGATGCAGCCATTCTTGCTGAATATACCGGGCAGATTGTTTTGTTGTTGAAGGAGATTCTCGATGTGGAAATTCCGTTTACGGAGAAAGTTTAGAACTATATAGGATCTTAGAACATCCCATATCTCTATGTGGTTTAAACTTTCTTCATAAAACCTTCCAAAGCCTTCAGAAGCGGTTCGCGGTTTTCAATCGGCGACATGTGGCCATCAGGAAAAGTTACGAGCTGGACAGAAGTATTCTCTATCTGCGCGAGGTTTTCTTCATAATTTAAGACAGGATCTTTTTTGCCCAAAATCAACAAAATAGGATAAGGCGCAAAATGCAGCAGGACTTCGCGGTCTTTCCGGATTTTCATGCCTTCGAGAGACGCTACGATACCCTGTAAAGGCGTTTTCAAAGCTTCGAGCTTTACATTTTCGATTTCATCTTCAAGCCGTTCGCGGTTGTCTTCGCTGAACAAATTCGCAATCGACATGCGTACGAAATTTGTATAATTCTGCTTTACGGCTTTAATGGCGCGGTCACGATTGGTCTTGCGTTCGTCGCTGTCGGCGATAGAGGTTGAGTTCACCAAAGCGATTCCCTTTAGCATATCCGGATACAATTCGGCGAAAGCCAAAGCCACATAACCGCCCATCGAATGTCCTGCAAGAACCGCTTTCCGGATGCGCAATTCTGATAAAACGGCATGCACCGCATCGGCATTGTCTTCCATGGTTTGTACGTAGCCCATTGGTTCGGTTTGCCCGTGGCCCAGTAAATCAATCAGTATGACGCGGTTTTTTTCGGAGAGTTTCGGAACAAAATGTTCCCACATCGTACTGTTTTCAAGGAAACCGTGCAGCAGCACGAGTGCAGTTCCTTTTCCGGTGTCGGAGTAAGCGATGCGTGTATTTTTATGGATGAGGGTTTTCACGATTTTGATTTCAGGTAAATTACGAAATTATTTTTTTAAATCAACTATGGCAAGATTTTTTCCGGCAATGCAGCTGTAGTCCATCACGTTAAAATTAGGGAAAGCCTTTATATTATTGTTATATTTACTGTATTACAGGAAATTGCAATGGTTTTATTATACAAAAGCAGCATCAACTTTAAACTAAAAGCGCTTATGTTAATGCTTTTGGTGGGCTGTTGTACGATAAAAACTTCCGGGCAGGATTTTAAGTGGTTGTATACGATTCCATCTGTAAAGGTTGTGGTGAATTCAAGTTCCTACATTTACAATTTGGCAACTAATGACAATAACGAAATTTATGCATTAGGCGGTCATTATGGTGAGCATGATTTTGGAGACGGGCAGCAGGAAATGATTCACCACGGCAATCCTGATGGCGCCAACAATTTTATAATCAAGCTTGATGCAGATAAAAACGTTTTGTGGGTGAGGCATTTCGATTTTGCCACTCATTTATATTTTGGCTCAATTACGTTAGATGATAATGGAGATGTATTTATCAGCGGAACTGTAGAGACGCGAACATCATCGGTATACCTGAATCCAAATCCTACAAATCCCGGTATTCCGAATGCTTATACGCCCACTCACCAAAATTTATTACCTCAGCATTATTATGGTTTCATTATTAAGCTCGATGCTCAGGGGAATTATAGCAACAGCATTCTTTTTCCGGACATTGCCTTGAGTTCTCTGAACGGTAATATTATGGGCGAAATGACAAAAGATCATGATAACAATCTCATAACTACTGGCGCATCATTGTTGGATTATTTTAATCCTGTTCCTGAATGGGCCATGTGATTAAATTGACCATAATCTCAATATACTTTGGGAAAAACATTTTGACAACCAAAACGCCGACTCAGTAAATAGTTTTTTCAAGGTTAGTTGCGACAGCCAGAACAACATTTACTGCTCAGGCTCCTACCGTAAAAATTTCACATTTGGTAATACGGCCTTGCAGCAAGATCTCGACGCATCGGACCTGCCCAATTTTATTTGCAAATTTTCTCCCGGCGGCACCGAAAACTGGATTGTTGAATTGCCGGATTATCTTGTTCGTGATTTTAAGGCAGATGCTTCAGACAATTTGTATTTTCTGGCAGGCTACTTCAATCCTCCTGCTGTTCAGTTTGGAAATACGTCGGTCAGTAATTTGCCGGTTCTGGACAATCAGGAATTGGCGCTGTTTAAAATCGATGTCAACCGCAACTTTATATGGAATTTTCCGATTTACGGATTGGGAACACAGCAAGCTTATAATTTGGCCATTAATAATTTCGGAGAAATACTGATTCCGGTACAATCGAAAAGAAATACGACATTGCATTACGCCAGCCAAAGTAACACCATCGCAACCGGAAATAATTTAGTTACCTTGTTTAAAGTAAAACCCGACGGAAATTTAACCGATTTTAAGCGTTTGTACGAGAATACGACCAGTGGTGATGTATCTCCTTATGGAATTTGCGCCGATTCAGGCGGCGATATTATTCTGGGAGGATTTATCAGAAGCCCGACAGATTTCGACCCGAGCCTGTATGACGAGCATACCGTAATACCGTCTACCTATCTTTATCCCGTAGAGGGTATTGAAACGACCTTTTACGAATCGATAGGTTTTATCTTAAAACTTGAAAATTGCGATACGCAGCAGTTGTACGGTAATCAATATGATTTGTGCGCTGACGAATTTCCAAACCCGACAATCGGCGATATAAAACTGGCCGGATCAAATGTCGTCTGGTATGCGTCGTCAGTCGCAACAACAAAATTGAATGCCAATTTTCCGTTGGTTGACGGGCAAACTTATTATTATGAAAATCCTGTGGAAAACTGTTCGGATGCCGGCCGGTTTCCGTTGCAAATCAACATATTGCCGCCATCGCCATTGCCTGTAATCGCGAATATACAGCCTTGTTATTTTCAGAGTATGAGATTGTCTGATGTCAATATTTCCGGGCAAAGCCTGATATTTTACACGGCAGATACCAACGAAATTATTCCTGCTGCAACTTTTATTGTTCCGGGAACCACTTATTATGTATCGCAAACCGTTGGATTTTGTGAAAGTGCAAAAATTCCGTTGACACTTTTCGACAATCCCGGTTCCGCAATAACAGAATATTCGATTGGTTTCTGTGACGACGGCAGTAACAGAAGCATCGACTTATCGGATTATAATGTTCATTTTTTGCCGAACGGCGCTTCGCAATCAGATTATATGTTTGCTTATTTTCACTCTGATGCCGATGCAAATGCCAATGTAAACCCGATTACCAATTTCCAAAACTATCCGGTCAATCAACAAACGGTTTACATCAGGATATTTTCATCACAATCTTCCTGTTTCAGGATTGTCAATCTAAAGCTTGAACTTTTCAGTCCGCCTGTGATTGACGAAGTTCAAATCGTAGATTTAGCGGAGAATAATTCAATTACGATTTTGCCTTTCGATGCCAATTATACTTACTCATTAGACGGAATAACTTTCCAGACCGAAAATTATTTCGAAAATCTAACTGCCGGCGAATACAAACTCTACATCAAAAACGGCGATTGTCCCGGAGCACCAAAAGCTGTTTATGTCCTGGCTTACCCGAAATTCTTTACGCCCAACGGCGACGGCACAAACGACAGCTGGAAAGTCAAATATTCCCAATTGCAGGTTTCATTCAGCATAGAAATCTATGACCGATATGGCAAAGTCATCACCGTTTTGGATAAAACCAGCGCCGGCTGGGACGGTACTTACCAAGGACATAAACTTCCCGCCGACGATTATTGGTTCAGGATCATCCGCCTGACCAATAAAGAAATAATTTACAGAGGCCATTTTGCGCTTAAAAGATGAGTTCATTCCGTTGCATTAAAATGAAGTGCAACCGGTATTTTATCGCTATATTTACGATATCACAGAAAATCCAATGGTTTTATTATACAAAAATAACGGCTGTTTTAAACTGAAAGCACTCTTGCTGCTGCTCCTGGTTGGCTGTTATGCGGTAAAAACTTCGGCACAAGATTTTAAGTGGTTGTATTCGCCTGTAGGAATAAGTGGTGACACGTATGGTTTAATCCGTTGTCACATTACAACTATTGCGACCAATAGCAACAACGAGATTTACGCAACCGGAGACCATATGGGCGAACACAATTTCGGAGACGAACAACACCAAATAAATATAAAGGGCAGTAGCGGCACCGCTTATTTCATTACCAAACTTGATGAAAATAAGAATGTTTTGTGGGCAAAACAGTTTGATTTTGGAAATCGTATTATGTATTTTGGGGATATTGTTTTTGATGATAATGGAAATGTTTTTATCAGTGGAATGGTAGAGCTTTCCCTTACATCAGCATACCTCAATCCGAATCCGGCAAACCCGTCTTTTCCAAATGTATATGCCCCCACACAGGAAAATTTACAACACGGCCATTTTTATGGATTTGTCATTAAATTAAATGCCCAGGGAAATTATATCAACAGCATTATCCTTCCGGATATTTATTTGAGCGGAATGGTAAAAGATCACGATAATAATTTCGTGGCCACGGGTGAATCATTGTTCGATGTACTTTTTCCTTTCCGGAAATGGGCCATATTGTTAAATTCGATAACAACCTCAATATACTTTGGGAAAAGCATTTTGACAACCAGAACAGCAATTCCGAAAATGGTTTTTTCAGTGTTGCATGCGACAGCCAGAATAATATTTATTGCTCAGGTTCTTACCGCAAAAGCTTCACATTCGGCAATGCTGCGCTGCAACAGGATTTGGACGCATCGGACGTGCCCAATTTCATTTGCAAATTTTCCCCGGAGGTACTGAAGACTGGATTGTAGAATTGCCCGATTATTCTGTATATGATTTAAAGATGGATGCTTCAGACAGCCTTTATTTTCTTGCGGCTTACTTTAATCCTCCTCCCGTTCAGTTTGGAAATACAACAGTAAGTAACCTGCCGATTACAGACAGCCCGGAATTAGTTTTGTTTAAAATCGACGGCAACCGCAACTTTATCTGGAATTTTCCGATATACGGATTGGAAAAACAAGAGGCTTATAATTTTGCACTTAACAATTTTGGCGAGGCGATCGTTCCGGTAAAATCGAAAAATAATACAACCCTGCATTACAGCAGCCAAAACCATACAATCCAAACAGGAACAGACATAGTTACGCTGTTAAAGATAAAGCCAGACGGAAATTTAGCCGATTTTAAGCGTTTGTACAATAATACGACCAACGACGAAGTAGTAACGTATCGAATTTGCAGCGATACCGACAATAATATTATTCTGGGAGGCTATATTGCAGGCCAGACCGATGTTGACCCGAGTATTTTTGATGAACATATCATATCGCCGCCGACTTATACCTCTGATGCAAGCGGAACTTTAGAAACCTATTACGAAGTAGTTGGTTCTATATTGAAACTTGAAAATTGTGATGCGCTGCCATTGTATGACAATCAATATGACTTTTGTTCAGGTGAATACCCGAATCCTACAATCGGCGACATAGAACAGCTCGGCTCAAATGTCAGCTGGTACGCATCGGCAGTTTCACCAACGAAATTGAATGATAATTTTCCGTTAGTTGACGGAGCAACCTATTATTACGATAACCCTGTAGAAAATTGTTCCGATCTCGGACGGTTCCCGCTGCAAATTGAAATATTGCCCGCCTCGCCATTACCTGTCCTATCGAATTTGCAGCCTTGTTATTTTCAGGGCATGAGGTTATCAGATATAAATATAACGGGTCAAAACCTGATATTTTATACGGCCGATACAGGCGAAATTATCCCTGCCGCAACCTTCATTGTTCCGGGCGTTACTTATTATGTGACGCAAACGGTTGGATTTTGTGAAAGTGACAAAGTTCCTGTGACTTTTTCTGATAATTCCGGTTCCGGAATAACTGAATATGAGGTTGGTTTCTGCGATGATGGCAGCAGCAGAAGCATTGACTTGTCGGATTATAATATTCATTTTCTTTCGAATGGCGCTTCTCAGTCAGATTACACGTTCAGTTACCATCATTCTTATGCCGATGCGAATGACAATGTAAATCCGATAACTAATCCCTATAATTATACGGCAAATCAACAAACGGTTTACGTCAGGATATTTTCATCACAATCTTCATGTTTCAGAATTGTCACTTTAAAGATTGAGCTTTTCAGCCCGCCCATTATTGGCGAAGTTCAAATCGACGATTTGAAAGAAAATAATTCAATCACGATTTTACCTTTTGATGCCAATTACACTTATTCTTTAGACGGAACGACTTTTCAAAGCAGCAATTATTTTCAAAATCTAACTGCCGGCGAATACAAGCTGTATATTAGAAACGGCGACTGTACCGGAGCTCCTAAATCTGTTTATGTTTTAGATTACCCGAAATTCTTCACACCCAACGGCGACGGCACAAACGACAACTGGAAAGTCGAATATTCCCAACTTCAGATTTCATTCAACATAGAAATCTACGACCGGTATGGCAAGGTCATCACCGTCCTTGATAAAACCAGCGCGGGCTGGGATGGCACTTATCAGGGGCGTAAACTTCCCGCTGATGATTATTGGTTCAGGATCATCCGCCTGACCAATAAGGAAATTATTTACAGAGGACATTTTGCTTTGAAAAGATAAATCACAGATCAATTTAGCCACGAATTTCACGAATTAGCACAAATTTATTCGAGTGAATCCGTGGCAAACAAAAAGATCATATAAAAACGGCCTGCATCACTGCAAGCCGTTTTTATTGATTTTTCATTATTAATTATTAACTGTTCATCAACTCCTCAATTTCCCCAGCTTCAATCGGAATATTGCGCATCAGATTAAATGGTTCGCCCTGTTGTTGAACCACAACATTATCTTCCAGACGAATTCCAAAACCTTCGGCCGGAATATAAATCCCCGGTTCAACGGTAAAAACCATATTGGCTTTCATCGGTTCGTGCAAAAGACCATAATCGTGCGTGTCGAGTCCGAGATGGTGCGAAGTGCCGTGCATGAAATATTTCTTGTAAGCCGGCCATTCCGGATTTTCATTCTGAACATCTGCTTTGTCGATCAATCCTAATCCAAGCAATTCAGAAGTCATTAATTTGCCGACTTCCACATGGTATTGTTTCCATAAAGTGCCCGGCGTAAGCAATTTCGTTGCTTCATTTTTGACACGTAAAACCGCATTATAAACAGCTTTCTGCCTGTCGGTATATTTTCCTGAGACCGGAATCGTACGCGACAAATCACTTGAATAATTCGCATATTCTGCGGCGACGTCAAGCAAGATCAAATCGCCGGCCTTGCATTGCTGGTTATTTTCGATGTAATGCAGCACGTTGGCATTATTACCTGAAGCGATGATTGGCGTATAGGCAAATCCTTTCGAGCGGTTGCGGATGAATTCATGGATGAGTTCCGCCTCGATTTCATATTCAGTCACATTTGGTTTTACAAAAGACAATAATCTGCGGAAACCTTTTTCGGTAATATTGCACGCATTCTGGATGAGGTCGATTTCTTCGCTTTCCTTCACTGAGCGAATCCGCTGTAAAATCGGGTTGCTTTTTGCCACATTGTGCGCCGGATATTTCGTTTTCCACCATTTTACGAAACGGTCTTCACGCGTCTCGGTTTCAACGGCGGCGCGGTAATGCTCGTTGGTGTTGATGTACATCGTATCGGAATACGTCATCATTTCGTTAAGGATTTTATGGAAATCCTGCAGCCAGTAAACGGTCTTGATTCCGGAAACCTCGAATGCGCGTTCTTTGGTCAGTTTTTCACCTTCCCAAATGGCGATGTGCTCGCTGGTTTCTTTGAGGAATAAAATTTCGCGTTGGTGCTCATAAGGCGCGTCAGGGAACAGCAAAAGCACACTTTCTTCCTGGTCAACGCCAGAAAGATAAAAGATGTCGCGGTGCTGCGCGAACGGCAAAGTGCTGTCGGCAGAGACCGGATAAATGTCGTTGGAATTGAAAACCGCAACGCTGTTCGGTTGCATCTGTGCGGTAAATTTCGCGCGGTTTTTTATGAATAAATTGCGGTCAATCTGGTGGTATTTCATGTTTTTTGTTTTAGTGGCAAAGAGACAAAGTTACAAAGTTTCAGAGGAAAATTGACAGTCAATTTCCAACCTTTTCTTCCTTTTCCTTATCAGTATCAATATAAATCCTTTTGATTATGAAAAATCCTCAAAAATACATTATTACAATAGATGAGCCGTGCCACGAAAACTGGTCGGACATGCAACCGCAAAACGGCGGCAGATTCTGCGGCAGTTGTGTCAAATCGGTAATTGATTTTACGAAATTGTCGGATAGCCAAATTATCAGTATTCTTCAGAAATCCAACGGTGCCAGCATCTGCGGAAGATTCAATAAAGAGCAAATCAACAAAATTATGGTGCAGACAAATGCCGAGAGAAGCAATCCGGCGTTGTACAAAATTTTAGCGGGTTTATTGCTGCTCGCGTCTGTTGAAACTGCAGTCGGACAAAATACGCAAACAACTAATCCGACCGAAACAGCGGTGGAAAATGAATATCATAATATTAAAGGAAAAGTTGCAATTGCTCTGGTCATCAGCGGGACAGTGACAAATCAAAAAGGGAAAGCCGTTGCGGGCGCGAGCATTTTCTCGCAACGAACCAATACGACAATCCTCACCGACAAAAACGGACAATTCTCACTCAAAACTTATGGCGGAGATCAATTGACCATTTCTAAAAGTGGTTATGAAACGCAAAACATTTCGGTTTTAAAGGATGTAATTAAAATAGTCCTCAAAAAAACCAAAATAGTTGCTGAAATTGAAACCAGAGAAAATGGCAATACCATCATGGGCGATGTCGCTTATGTTGAAGTGCCGAGAAAAGTAAATTACGTCATCGACGGCGTCCTGAATGCAGATTTTAAAATTGACGCTATCGATGCGAAACGAATTAAATCTGTCAGCGTCATAAAAGAAGCACCGTCAGAAGTGCGCAGCAGCAGAAATGACGTCGAAACAATAAATATCACAACCGATCTGACCAAAGAAGAAAAACAAAAACTAAAAATTAAAACGGAATAATAATCAGTCCATCCATTTATAATACCGCGCACCAATCAAATTCGGGTTTTCAATTTCAATACGGTCTAAAACCCATTCATTTTTTGGAGCTGCAATACTTTGTTTTTGTTCCTTTTTATGAAGTTTTTCATAGGTCTTAAAATCGATTTCATGACTTTCTGCCAAAGTTTCAAAAAGCTTTACAGATTGCATTGCGGTTTTCCATTCCGGTTGCATTTCGCCTTCAAAAACTTTTGATTTGGAACCGCTTCCATAAGCCAGGAAACCAAATTTTTGCCCGGAAATTTCTGTTTTTGTATCGTAAAAATGCGCCAAAGTCGACAATAATCCCATAAAAATCGAACCGGTGTATAAATTTCCAATCAATGACGAAGCCAATTCCGCCGGCATTAATTTTTGGTTGACGAATTCGCGGTAACGTTCAGATTTCGCGGTTTCTTTTAACTTATTTTGATATTCGGATGCGTCTTCATTTCCTGAAATAATTTTGTCTTCCGCGTCAAGCGCATAAATTTCCGACAGCATCCTTCTTCCCTGAAACGCATACGGCAAATGCATCACGATGCTGGCCCAGGATTTATAAACGGTTTCGGTTGCACCTTTGTGTTTTTTAAACAGAAAATACGCATTCCGCGTCCAGTTCGATATAACATTGGTTGGAATATTGTCCGTCGAAAACCGGCTGGTCTTTATGGATTTGAATTTTGGCTTCGACATTGCCAAACCAGTCTTCATTGTTGTCATTTCCGGTAATTGCTGATTTTTCGATTTCGCGGTATGGCTTGAAGAAATCAAAAAGTCCCTTTGTATCCGTTGCCCATTCTTCCGCGAAAGCGATAATTTTAGGATTCGCCGAAATCAGCATCGCCAAAGCGCCCGCGCCTTGTGTATATTCTCCGGTCGAACCTAAATCGTATTTTGCAATATCGGTCGTTACGACAATCGCTTTTTTCGTCGGATTCAATTTGATGAAGTCAAGGCAATTCTGCATCGCATCAACGCCGCCGATACAGGCAAAAGTAAAATCGACGACGTCGCAACCACTCAAAGTTCCAAAACCAAATTTTTGTTCCATTAAATCAATTAAAAACGACGCAATAGGTTTTGAGTTGTCGATGCCGCTTTCGGTGCCAACGTAAATCCGCGCGATTTCTCCCAAATTTATGTTGTTTTCTGAAATCAGTTTCGTCAATGCATTCGCACCAAAGACCACCGTATCCTGGTGTGCGTCAGGCAATGTCATTTTGAGTAATCCGAGTCCTTTTTCGAGTTTTTCAGGTTCAATATTGCGGGCATTCGCCAGCGTTTTTATGGGTAGATGTATTTTGGCTACGTCAAAAGCGATGGCGTCGATTCCGGTTTTTATCATTTTGATTTTGATTTCTGAGTCGATAAAATTACGATTATGAAGTGTTTTCGAATTCATTTCAGCGTAGAAAAACCGCCTGAAATTGCATTTTTAAGGATTCTGAAAAATTTAATCCCGTAAATTCCCAAATCCGTAATTTTTCTGTGGAAAGCGGCCACTTTAAATTCATTATAAATTAGCGCGAAAAGGTTGTAGCATATACCAATTACCCTTATTTTTGTGTGATTTTTAAAACAAATTATTCGAACTCCTATGGCACAATCTGCAATATTGAAATCGTCCATTATGAAAAAAGTGGCGATGGCCGTTTCCGAACTTTTCCTCATCTCATTTTTAGCGCTGCACGTTTCCTTAAATCTTGTTTCTGTTTTCAGCGAAAGCGTTTTCAACGAAGCGTCGCATTTTATGGGTTACAATCCGGTCATTCAGTATGTTATGCAGCCGGTTCTGGCTTTCGGGGTTGTTTTTCACTTCGTAATGGGATTTGTTTTGACCTACAGAAATAACGCTGCAAGGCCGATTTCTTACGCAAGTTATAACGGTTCAGCGAACGCTTCATGGGCTTCAAGAAACATGATTATTTCGGGATTGGTCGTTCTGGCTTTCCTCGGATTGCACTTTTATGATTTCTGGTTTCCGGAAATCGCCTTCAAATACATCCACGGTGAAATGCCTGAAGCGACAAGATATTATCCGGAATTGGTAGCGAAATTCGCAAGCCCTGTGCGCACCGGATTGTATTGTTTGGCTTTCGTATTGTTAGGATTCCACCTTTGGCACGGCTTCGGCTCATCGCTGCAATCAATGGGAATGAACAATAAATATTCAAGAGCGATTTCAAGATTCGGTTACGGATTTGCGGTGGTAGTGCCGGCATTGTTCGTCCTGATTGCGCTTTTTCATTATTTCAATAATTAATTATCAATTATAATGGCATTAGATTCAAAAATTCCACACGGCCCGATTTCGGACAAATGGACAGATTATAAAGATCATATTAATTTGGTAAACCCGGCCAACAAGCGTAACATCGATATCATTATCGTAGGTACAGGGCTTGCCGGAGGTTCGGCCGCTGCAACTTTGGCAGAACTGGGCTATAACGTAAAAGCATTTTGTTTCCAGGATTCTCCGCGTCGCGCGCACTCGATTGCCGCTCAGGGCGGAATCAATGCTGCGAAAAATTATATGGGCGATGGCGACTCGACTTTCCGGTTGTTTTACGACACGGTAAAAGGTGGCGATTATCGCGCAAGAGAAGCGAATGTGCACCGTCTTGCGGAAGTTTCTGCAAATATCATTGACCAGTGTGTGGCACAGGGCGTTCCTTTGGCACGTGAATATGGCGGATTATTGGACAACCGTTCGTTTGGAGGAACACTGGTTTCGCGTACTTTTTATGCAAAAGGACAAACCGGACAGCAATTGCTTTTGGGTGCTTATTCTGCCATGAACCGTCAAATCGGACGCGGCAAAATCAAGATGCACAACCGCCACGAAATGCTTGATCTGGTTATCGTAAACGGAAAAGCGCGTGGCATCATCGCACGTAATTTAATCACAGGAGAAATCGAAAGACATTCGGCTCACGCAGTAGTCATTGCATCGGGCGGTTACGGAAATGTATTTTTCCTTTCGACCAATGCGATGGGAAGTAATGCGACTGCCGCCTGGAAAATCCATAAAAAAGGGGCGTTTTTCGCAAATCCTTGTTATACACAAATCCACCCGACCTGTATTCCGGTTTCTGGCGACCACCAGTCAAAGTTAACATTGATGTCAGAATCTTTGCGTAATGACGGAAGAATCTGGGTTCCGAAGTCTTTGGAAGATGCAAAAGCCATCCGCGAAGGAAAGAAAAACCAACCGATTTATCAGAAGCAGAAAGAGATTATTACCTGGAAAGAAGATATCCGTCGTTCGGAAACTTAGTGCCGCGTGATGTGGCGTCTCGTGCTGCTAAAGAAAGATGTGATGCCGGATTTGGCGTCAATAAAACCGGAGAAGCGGTTTATCTCGATTTCGCTGCAGCGATCCAACGCTACGGAAAAGAACAATGCTATATCAAAGGCCTTGACGCCAATGACGCTGCGACGGTCATTAAATTAGGTACAGAAGTCGTTGAAGAAAAATACGGAAACCTGTTCCAGATGTATGAAAAGATCGTAGATGAAAATCCATACAAAACCCCGATGATGATTTACCCTGCGGTGCATTATACCATGGGAGGAACGTGGGTTGATTATAATCTGATGACTACGATTCCGGGTTGCTTTTCAATCGGCGAATCGAATTTCTCAGACCACGGCGCGAACCGTTTGGGTGCGTCGGCTTTGATGCAAGGATTGGCAGACGGTTATTTCGTATTGCCATACACGATTGGAGATTATCTTGCTCCGGACATCAAAACCGGAACCATTTCTACCGATTTACCTGAATTTGTCGAGGCTGAAAAAAATGTAAAAGATCAACTCAGCAAATTCATCAACAATAACGGAAAACATTCGGTTGACCATTTTCATAAGAAATTAGGAAAAATCATGTGGGATAAAGTCGGCATGGCGCGCAACGCAAAAGGTTTAAGCGAAGCCATCCACGAAATCGCCGAACTCCGCGAAGAATTCTACAAAGACGTAAAAGTGCCGGGAAGCTTAGACAGTTTCAACCAGGAATTAGAGAAAGCAATGCGCGTAGCAGATTTCCTTGAATTGGGTGAATTGTTCGCGAAAGACGCCTTGCACAGAAATGAATCTTGTGGCGGCCACTTCCGTGAAGAATACCAAACCGAAGAAGGAGAGGCATTGCGTGACGACGATAATTTCGCTTACGTAGCAGCATGGGAATATAAAGGAAAACCAAGTGAAGCCGTTTTGCACAAAGAACCTTTGGTTTTTGACAATGTAAAACTCGTTCAGAGAAGTTATAAATAAAATGAAAACAATAACCATTTTATTGTTGGTTCTGGTTTCGGCAACTGCCGGCGCACAAACGATTTCCAAAAGTGTCATCAACACGATTGGCGGTTCATACGCAGCTTCGGATGTAAAGCTGACGTCGAATGTTGGTGAAATCGTCGTCGGATTATCAAGCAATGAAAACGGCAATCAATTGAGCAGCGGTTATGTGAATGCGCTTGATTTAAGCGTACTTTCGACAGAAGACCATTCAATCATTACTACGATTGTTTATCCGAATCCCACTTCTGATTTGCTGTTCATTCAAAATAAGGACGGCCAGGAAATGGAAATCAGTCTTTTCAATGAAACCGGTCAGCAATTGCAATCGAAAAAATCAAATTCGTCAGAAGATAAAATTGACATTACCAATCTTGCTTCCGGAATTTACATCGTCAACATCCGCCTGACGGCGACAAACAAAACGAATTCTTATAAAATCATCAAGAAATAAAATGAGAAAACTATTATTCTTTTTTGCCATTTTAGTAACCAATATCATCATGGCACAGGCACCGCAAGGGTTGAATTACCAAGCTGTAGTTAGAAGTGCTTCAGGAACGTTGATGACCAACCAGTCAGTTACTTTCAAAATGAGCATCATCAAAAACACAGCAGCTTCTGACGCGGTTTATGCAGAAACGCATACGGTGCAGACTGATGATTTAGGACAGGTGAATTTTGTAATCGGACAGGGAAACACCGGTTTTGTCTGCTTTCAATACAGTTGATTGGGCAAACGGAAATTCCTACCTGAAAATTGAACTGAATACAGGAAGCGGCTACATTGATATGGGTACAACCCAATTTATGAGTGTTCCTTATGCATTATTCGCCGGAAGCAGCACCAATCAACTTCCGAACGGAACCATGCCCGGACAAATGCTATATTGGAATGGCTCGCAATGGGCAACGGTAGCTCCCGGAGCAAACGGACAAAATCTTACGTTTTGCAATGGCGTACCAACATGGTGCCATGCCCCGGATTGATGCAAATGGCAGTTCCCGGAAATCACCAGGGATGGGATCCGCCTACAGCACCACGTATTGGCTCACCGGCGAATTCGCAAGCTTTTGAAGGCTATATGTTTCTTAACGGCGGTTTCAAATTTGTGGCAGCGAATGAACAATTTCAATATGTTTGGGGAAATACCCAATATGGCGATGACGGAACTTTCAGCGGCGTCTTAAAGATGTCTCCGGGCGAAACCGATTGCACAACAGAACCAGGTTATTACCGTGTAAGAGCCAACACGCAAACGATGACTTACTCCTTACAACCGATCGCTACATGGGGAATTATTGGTGCAGCAACGCCGGGAGGTTGGGATGTCAGTACACCATTAACTTACAACACACAGAGCCAGAAATGGGAAGCCACAATGGCCTTAACAGTCGGCGAATTCAAGTTTAGGGCTAATAATACATGGGATATCAATCTGGGTCAGGATGGTGCAGCTCCGGAACTTTTAACGTATGATGGCAATAATTTAGTGATTGATATCGCCGGAACTTATTTGATTTCCCTCGACTTTACGCATGCCAATTACTATACCTATACCGCGACTTTACAATAATACTACACTTTTTAAATAAGAAAGTATGAAACTTACACTCAAAATATGGCGCCAGAAAAACGCCGCAGCAACAGGAAAAATCGTCGATTATCAATTAGACGGCGTTGAACCGGATATGTCATTCCTTGAAATGCTCGATGTATTGAACGAACAGCTCATCAATAACGGCGAAGATCCTGTAGCATTCGACCACGACTGTCGCGAAGGCATCTGCGGAATGTGTTCTCTGTTCATCAACGGAGAAGCACACGGCCCTGACAGAGGCGTTACAACCTGCCAGTTGCACATGAGAATGTTCAAGGACGGCGATACGATTTTCATTGAGCCTTTCCGCGCAAAAGCGTTTCCGGTGATTAAGGATTTGGTGGTAGACAGAAGTTCATTCGATCGTATTCAACATGCCGGTGGATTTATTTCTGTCAACACATCAGGAAATACAATTGATGCCAATACAATCCCAATCCCGAAGCACGATGCTGACCGGGCGTTTGATGCTGCAACCTGTATCGGATGCGGTGCCTGCGTGGCAACTTGTAAAAACTCCTCTGCGATGCTGTTCGTTTCCGCAAAAGTTTCGCAGTTCGCATTATTGCCGCAAGGACAAGTTGAAGCTGCCGACCGCGTTTTAAATATGGTACACCAGATGGATGCCGAAGGTTTCGGAAACTGTACCAACACCGGCGCCTGCGAAGTAGAATGCCCGAAAGGAATTTCACTCGAAAACATCGCCAGAATGAACCGCGAATATCTATCCGCAAGTTTGAAAGGATAAAAAAAGTTAAAGTTTATAGTGAACGGTTTACAGTTTTTGTAAGCCGTTTTTTTTGGCGTTCCCCTGCGGGTCGGGCTGTCCTTCCAAGTCCTCGCGGGCACTTTTCGTAGCAGCCGGAACCTGCTTTTTCGCTGCGGGCTTTTCCCTCCCATCCCTAACGCATACGTAAATACCGGAACGATTTAGTAAAACCAAAGCGTCCAGCGTTCCAAAGGCTGTGAACTGTAAACCGTTAACCGTAAACTTTTTCTATATTTGAACAACAAACCCACTACAATGAAATATTCATTTTCACTGCTTTTGCTGTTCGCTGCAATGGCAATTTTTGCACAGGATTATTCCCAATACGTCAACCCATTTATCGGAACCGGCGGCCACGGCCACACTTTTCCCGGTGCAACTTTACCATTCGGAATGGTGCAGCTTTCACCTGACACAAGAATCGATGGCAGTTGGGACGGTTGTTCCGGTTATCACTATTCCGACAATGTTATTTATGGATTTTCCCACACGCACCTGAACGGTACCGGCGTTTCTGATTTCGGCGACATTATGCTGATGCCGACCATGGGCGAACCAAATCTGGATAGCAAATCCTATTCATCGACATTTTCACACGGTAATGAAAAAGCGTCTGCGGGATTTTATTCAGTCAAACTCGATAAGGATAATATTGATGTAGCTTTAACGGTTTCAACGCGCGTCGGCTTTCACCAATATACTTTCAATAAATCCGGGCGGGCAAATATCATCCTCGACCTGAATCACCGCGATAAACTGATTATGGGCAACGTTCATATCATCGACGAGAAAACCATCGAAGTGCTACGAGAAAGCGAAGCGTGGGCGCGCGATCAATACGTTTATGCAAGAATTGAATTCAGCGTTCCGATGAAAGTCACAAAAGTCAATAACAACGCTTTTGCGCCTGCAAAAACCACCGATACGCAATTTGCCGGAAGTTTACTGGCCATCAGTTTTTCCAAAGAAGTAAAAGCGGGAGAAAAAATCCTTGTAAAAGTCGCCTTATCACCAACAGGTTATGAAGGTGCCAAATTAAATACCTCAGAAATCAAAGATTGGGATTTCGGGAAGACCAAAAAAGCCGCCGTCGCAGCCTGGAATAAGGAATTGTCAAAAATTGAAATCACTTCTTCAGACAAAGATAAAAACACCGTTTTCTACACCGCATTATACCATACGATGATGCAGCCCAACATCGCTCAGGATCTCGACGGCCAATACCGTGGACGTGATAACAAAATTCACAATGCTGTAGGATTTGATTATTATTCGGTTTTTTCGCTTTGGGACACCTTTCGCGCCGCACATCCGCTTTACACTTTGATTGAAAAGAAACGTACGGCCGATTTCATCAATACGTTCATCAAACAATATGAACAGGGCGGAAGATTACCGGTTTGGGAACTCGCTTCCAACGAAACCGACTGCATGATTGGCTACCATTCGGTTTCGGTAATCGCCGACGCAATGGCAAAAGGCATCACGGGATTTGATTATGAAAAAGCTTTCGAAGCCGCTAAACACAGCGCGATGCTCGACCATCTCGGACTTGATGCCTACAAAAAAAACGGATTTATCGCTATTGACGACGAACACGAAAGCGTCTCCAAAACCCTCGAATATGCCTACGACGACTGGTGTATCGCGCAAATGGCGGAGCTTTTGGAAAAGAAGATGACTACCGCTATTTTATGAAACGCTCGCAAAACTGGAAAAACATGTTCGATTGGAAAATTGGTTTCATGCGGCCTAAGAAAAACGGTGGTTGGGAAAAGCCTTTCGATCCGCGCGAAGTCAGCAATAATTTTACCGAAGGCAATTCGTGGCAATATTCTTTCTTTGTCTTGCAGGATATTCCGGGCATGATTGAAGCCTACGGAGGAAACGATAAATTTGAAGCGAAACTTGACGAGATGTTTGCCGCGCCATCAGCTACAACCGGACGCGAGCAGGTTGATATCACCGGACTAATTGGACAATATGCACACGGAAATGAACCAAGCCATCACATGACGTATCTCTATAATTTCGTTAATAAACCGGAGAAGACCGCAGAGAAAGTGCACTACATACTAAAGGAATTTTACAAGAACGCGCCCGACGGATTAATCGGTAACGAGGACTGCGGGCAAATGAGTGCCTGGTTTGTGTTAAGCGCGATGGGAATTTACGACGTTACGCCCGGAAATCCGGAATGGACAACCGTGACACCTTATTTTGATAAGATTAAAGTAAATTTCGAAGACCAATCGGCTAAAATTATATCAGAGCAAAGTCTCAAACAATTAAAATATTTTGGCATCATTCCGGTAAAATTTGAAGGTGTTGATATGGATTATGAAGCCATAACGCCAGTGCCGGTAATTGAAGCGAAAAGTAAATCTTTTTCCGACAATATTGCTGTTGAAGTATCGTCCTGGAACCCAAACGATAAGATTTTTGTAACGACGACAAATACATCAGACAACACGACTTACACCCATTCTTACACCAAACCTTTAAAGTTGGATTTTTCAGGTTCTCTGGAAGCATTTATTGACAATGGAAATGAAAAAAGCAATCATGTAATCGCAAATTTCTTCAAGAAGCCCAACAATTACACCATCAACATCAAATCAAAATACAACCGCCAATACAATGCCGGCGGCCTGAAGGTTTGATTGATGGCATTTTTGGTTCAGAAAACTGGCGCAAAGGCGATTGGCAAGGCTATCAAAGCCAGGA
Source organism: Flavobacterium sp. 3HN19-14 (assembly GCF_051373205.1). Classification (NCBI taxonomy): domain Bacteria; kingdom Pseudomonadati; phylum Bacteroidota; class Flavobacteriia; order Flavobacteriales; family Flavobacteriaceae; genus Flavobacterium; species Flavobacterium sp. 3HN19-14. The sequence goes on along the minus strand of NZ_JBPPZT010000001.1, from coordinate 512,073 downwards.
TTTTGAAGCTACAATTGATTTGCAAAAAGAAACAAAAGTCAGTGAAATCTCAGCCAATTTCCTGCAGGATTCGCGTGCATGGATTTTAATGCCAACAAAAGTCGAGTATTACACATCAACTGACAATATCAATTTCACATTGGTAAAAACGGTTGAAAACACAATCGACCCACACATCGCAGACACCAAAATCGTCGATTTTAAAGCAGCAATAAATCCGGTAAACGCAAAATTCATCAAAGTAAAAGCTTATAATTTCGGTGCATTACCGCAATGGCATCAGGGTTACGGCGAAGGCGGCGATGCATTTATTTTCATTGACGAAATTACAATCAGATAATATGAAAATCGCACTCATACAAGCAGATTTAATATGGAAAGATACTATTGCAAATCGGGATAAATTCGAGACAAAAATCAATTCAATATCAGGAAAAGCCGATTTGATTATCTTGCCCGAAATGTTTTCGACAGGTTTTTCGATGACACCTGAAAATACCGCTGAAACGATGCAAGGTGAAACTGTAGAATGGATGAAATCGCTTGCCGTTGAAGGAAACTTTGCCATCTGCGGAAGCGTCATTATCAAAGAAGGAAATCATTTTCACAACCGATTTTTGTTTGTTTTTCCGTCAGGAGAAGTACAGTATTATGACAAAAGACACCTGTTTTTCTCTCGCAGGTGAAGACAAAGTTTACAAAAGCGGAGAAACGCGGCTCATTATCGAATATAAAGAATTTAAAATCTGTCCGCAGATCTGCTACGACCTCAGATTTCCTGTTTTTTCAAGAAATACAGAAAATTTCGATTTGCTGATTTATGCCGCCAACTGGCCAAAACCCCGCGTAAATGCATGGGATATTTTGCTAAAAGCGCGTGCCGTAGAAAATATGTGTTTCGTAGCTGGCGTTAACCGGATTGGTTTTGACGGTAATAATTATGAATACGTCGGACATTCTCAACTGATTGATTTTCTGGGCAATAATATTATCGCGCCGTCAGAAAATGAAGGTGTATTTATTGCAGAAATAAATAAAGAGGAAATGCTCGGGACGCGGAAAAAATTACCGTTTCTGGAAGATCGTGACCATTTTCAAATCACAAAATCCAAATAATAAATCACAAAACTTAGGGTCTTTGTGCCTTCATGGTAAAATGAAGTCATCAACCACCCAAATCAATTGTTTCAAGTACATCCCAATTACCCTTGACTTTCAATGGCGTTGTATAATAAAACACTTCTTCCGCCTGCCGTTTTTCAAGGAAATTCCCGCTGTCCCACAGACCGTTTTTGTTAGTGTCGTAGATAAGCCGCACAAAAATATTATCATTTGGCTGCAAACCTTCAAAAATGACTTCAGGCGATGTTTCGGCATATTCAGTCGCCAGAATCTTGCCTTTTTCATCGGTAAGCTCAACGATTATCGGGAACGACTTTGCATTCTTGAGCGTCAGTTTCATATAACCATATTCAGATAGATTTCGCGTGCTGACTTTAAACGCCAGCGTATCATTGCTTTGTTCCATCAAATCAGTCAAAGCGCCGGGCATAAGGCGAATGGTGTATTTTTCGAGCGGTTCTTTCTTGAAATTGAAATCGAGCCTTTGGTTAAATTCGTCATAATTCGTGGTAAACGCAACCGCAGTCGAATCCTTAGACCTAACGCTGATTTTAGTAGAATCAATAGATACAATTGGTGTCGATGATTTCAATGAAAACAAATCCCTGAAATGCAAAGTGCCGCTGCTGCCTGAAATGTTAAGCGAATCCTTTTCCTGGCCTTTCGTCTTAAACGTAAATTCTTTCGAATATTGGTCTTTGGTGACCGAAATTTTAAGCGAATCGGTCTTAATCGGTTTGTACCAGACCTGAACCGAATCTTTTTCGGGAAATTGCGTTACGACGGATTGCAGTATTTCATTCCCATTTCGTACTTCAAATTTTGCATTCGTCGGGTCGCCTTCATAACCAACGATAGCGCGGTTTGCAGAAGCCTGAAAAGGTTTTACAGCTTTAAAAGCGCCTTTTTCAGAGAAAAGTTTTAGTTCGTATTTTTCGGTTGTCGGAATTTCAACAGGCGTCGTGTAAAACCCAATCTTATCGCCTTTCGGATTGAATTTATAATTGTTATTATTGTCTTTCAACGCCACCAAAAGGTATTTCCCGGCGCGTATATTTTCTATTTTCCAGGTCGTAAGACTGTCGAGCGTATTGGTCACATACCGCGGTTTTTCCTTATAAACGATAGAATCGGTGTAGGTATCATTGATTTCATACAACATCACTTTTACGAAATTATCGGTTTTCTTTTCGAGTGCATCTTTAATGGAACCTTCAATCGAAAGCGAATCGATGTAACTTCCCGTAGAAAGCACATATTTAAACTGCGGATAAGGAATCGATTCGTTGTTGTCGCGGATACTTTCCCCGAAATTGAAACTATAAGTTGTATTCGGTTTCAAAGTATCCTTGATGCGAATCGTGATGATTTTGCTGGCATTAGTCGGAAAAATTTCGGGTGCCGTATTCATTGGCGGCGAAACCACCAGCTGCTTGTTGACGTCTTTGAGTTTGACGTATTCGTCGAAGTACAACTTGACTTCCCTGCCTTTAAAATCGGTGCTGAAATTCTTCGGGATGCTCATTTCCAGCACGGGCGGAATGGTATCTTTATCGCCGCCGGTGATCGTGCCCCTTTTGGCACATCCGACCATAAATACAGCGAAAAGGATTAAAACAGCGCGAAATGTAGCTTTCAACATGAACCTTAAAATTTTACCCCACAAAATAACAATTATATTTAGTGGAAACGAAATGTTTTAAGAAAATTATAGCCTAAGCGTGCGACATCGCCATCGTTACAATACTGATCTTCGCATCTGGGATTTTCAGTAATGCCCGCGCGCAGTTTTCCAGCGTTGTTCCGGTGGTAAGCACGTCGTCAATCAATAAAAAATGCTTGCCGATATGGCTTTCGCCGAAATCGACATCAAAATCGCCTTCTTTCATGTCCGTGCGTTCCAGAAATGATTTCTTCGATTGTGTTTTGGAATAAGTGCGTTTGAGCAGGATTTTATCGTTGAACGGGATTTCCAGATTCCGCGAAAGCGCCATTCCGAAAGATTCAATCTGGTTGTAACCGCGTTCTTTGAGTCGTTTTTTATGTAAGGGCACGGGAATAATGAAATCAACAGTTTTGAGGATTTCGATTTCGGCCAAATCTTCCGCATACCAATCACCCAAAATCGTCCCGATTTCCTGCTTTCCCTTGTATTTTAAGCTGTGTATTAAACTTTGAACGATGCCATCTTTGTGATAATACAGCATTGCAGCAACAAATTCAACCGGAATCCGCCCGTAAAACTTCTTGAAACCCTCATTCTCCGGATTCTGATGAAATTGCGTCAATGGTATTTCGTGCCTGCAATCCGTACAAATCGTATTTTCATTACCCAACAACAGCGCATGACAGCCGGAGCAGACTTTCGGAAAGAACAACGCGATAAGGTTTTCAAATAGCATTTACCAAATTTACAAAAGATAAAATCCAGACGGTTACGGGAATGCCGTAGAAATTGTTAAAATAATGAGCAATTTCAATTTGTGTAAATCTGTGCAATTTGTGTTGAATTCGTTTAGAAAACTAAAAATCAGCGAATCTGTGGTCATTTGCCTCAATTATTAAGAAAAACTTTTATTTTTGCACCACTATGGCAAAACAGGAAGATTTATTTAAAAATGTAGTTTCGCATGCAAAAGAATACGGATATATTTTTCCGTCAAGCGAAATTTACGACGGACTGAGCGCAGTGTACGACTACGCACAGAACGGAGTGGAACTGAAGAAAAACATCCGCGAATACTGGTGGAAATCGATGGTGCAGATGCACGAAAATATCGTCGGACTGGACGCCGCGATTTTGATGCATCCAACGACATGGAAGGCTTCAGGGCACGTCGACGCGTTCAATGATCCGCTTATCGACAACAAAGATTCGAAAAAAAGATATGGGCAGACGTTCTCATCGAGGACAGGCGCCAAAAAATATTGCAGAAAGCCGAAAAAGAAATCGAAAAAGCAGCTGCTCGTTTCGGAGATTCTTTTGACCGCGAACAGTATACAACGACGAATCCGCGCGTGATGGAATACCTTTCCAAAAACCGCGAAATCCTCGAAAGAATCGGCCGTTCGTTAGGCTCAGGCGATTTGGAAGATGTAAAAGCGTTAATCGAAGAACTCGAAATCGCCGATCCTGAAACCGGTTCAAGAAACTGGACAGACGTGAAGCAGTTCAACTTAATGTTCGGTACGAAACTTGGCGCTTCCGCAGAAAATGCAATGGATTTATACCTGCGTCCGGAAACGGCAGGGAATTTTCGTGAACTTTTTGAACGTGCAGAAATGCGGAAGGATGAAAATCCCGTTCGGCATCGCACAAACCGGAAAAGCGTTCAGGAACGAAATTGTCGCAAGACAATTCATTTTCCGCATGCGCGAATTCGAGCAAATGGAAATGCAGTTTTTTGTCAAGCCTGGCGAAGAAATGAAATGGTACGAATACTGGAAAACAACGCGTTTGAACTGGCATTTGTCACTTGGTTTAGGAAAGGAAAATTATCGTTTCCATGACCACGAAAAGCTTGCACATTATGCCAACGCTGCCGCCGATATCGAATTCAATTTCCCGTTTGGATTTAAAGAACTGGAAGGAATTCACTCAAGGACAGACTTCGATTTGAAAGCCCACGAAGAATTTTCAGGCAAGAAAATGCAGTATTTCGATACCGAAGAAAATAAAAATTACACACCTTATGTAGTCGAGACTTCTGTCGGATTAGACAGGATGTTTTTGGCAGTTTTCTCAAATTCTCTGAAAGAAGAAACTTTGGAAGACGGTTCAACAAGAACAGTTTTACAATTGCCGTCAGTTCTGGCGCCGACGAAAGCGGCGGTTTTGCCAGCTCGTGAAAAAGACGGACTTCCGGAAATTGCAAAAAATATCATCGACGACCTGAAATGGGATTTCAATATGGCGTATGACGAAAAAGATGCCGTTGGCCGTCGATACAGACGACAGGACGCGCTCGGAACGCCGTTTTGTATCACCGTCGATCACCAGACTTTGGAAGATAAATCCGTTACAATCCGTCACCGTGACTCTATGAAACAAGACCGCGTAGCGATTTCAGATTTGAAAAATATTATTGAAAGCGAAGTTGCAATGAAAAATTGGTTGCTGAAGATATAAGCAGTCAAAAAAATTATTAATATTAGGGCTATGAAATGTGGCCCTTTTTATTGTATTTCCTGGCGGTTTGCGGTAGCTTCTTCTCTGCGGAAGCGCAAAATAAAGCAGTTCTCGACACTTCCAACACGGCATACAGCCAGCACTTGCTGCAGATTATACCGCACGTCTGCTTAAAACGCAAGATCTGATCAATGCTGTCGGCGAACGAAAAGTACGAAAAGAGCTTACGGCGCAATACGATGAAAAAAAGAAGACTTCCTCGCCCTGATTAAAAAAGGCGTTTTTATTGAGCATCCGGATTATACGCCACTTCTTCAAAAACTGCTTGGCGAATTGCAGCAGGCCAATCCCAATGAAAATTTCAGCAATATAAAGGTTTTGCTGGCAGTTTCAGATGAAGTCAACGCCTACAATTTCGGCGAAGGCATTGTTGTAATAGACTTGCCATTGCTGTTGCAAACCGATAATGAATATGAATTGGCCTTTATCCTTGCGCATGAAATCGCGCACCAGCAGCTCGACCATGTTTATGGTTCGGCATTGAAGCGGTTTCAGTTCAGCAATTCAGATGAAATGCGCGATAAGACAAGAGCAATTGCCAGGCAAAGATTCAATAAAGGCAAGCTCGCGTCGGCACTTTTTAAGCAAATCGTCTATGGCAATGGTGAAGAAAGCCGCGGTAAAGAGAATGAAGCAGATGCGCTCGGCTATTCGTTTTTCATCAAAGCCTATCCAAAATATGGCGCACAATCGATTGCCGCCTTGCATCAGCTCAAGCACATCGACGAAGAAAGAGATTCGCTTGTTGCTGCAGATTATGTGAACCTTTTCAGTAAAAAATTTCAATTCAGGCCCAATTGCTATTACGCGAAAGCGGCGCCTACAATTACCAGAAAAGCCAGTTCTGGAACGTCGATTCGCTTCGGACACATCCGGATTGTGATGAAAGGATTGCATCACTCAAAACGAAATATAAGGTTGAAGAAGTTCAGATTCCAGTAAAAACGCCTACTCTCGACAACATGCGCAAGAATGCGACACAGGAATATATTTTCGGATTGTATTTTACGGAAGCTTACGGCAAATCGCTTTATGAAACGCTGCTGGCCATGAAGAAAAACCCGAATGATCCGTTCCTTCAGCAGATGCTGCGCGACAATATGGTGAAGCTCCGCGATGCGCGGAACAATTATACGACCAATAAATATTTAGAGACCGAAAATCCTAAATTTACAGACAGTTACAACCGTTTCCTGTTTTTTATGGGCAATTTGCGCAAGAATGACCTTACACAAATCATCGATAATTATCAAAAATAATATGAAAAAGATACTTCTGATCATCGCCTTATTTTTCAATGTTTCGTTGTTTGCACAGATGGCAAAACTCAGCGAATTGTCTTCTTCGGAATTCCTGAATTCAAAAATCATCTACGAAGACAACAACAGCGACATTTACGGATACTTTCTGTTGTACCTGAAAGACCGCAAAGACAAAGACGTTTATGAGTTCGAATATGTGTTGATGGACAAAAACCTGAACAAACTCGGCACAGGAACCTTTTTCCAAAGCCGCTACACGACGATGCTGATTAAGTTTATCTCGCGTTTGCTTTATGTTAAAAAAAGCGGCGATATGCTTTATTTTAGTGTTGGCGACACTGTGGAAGGCACTGAAGAGATTTTCGATATTTTCGGGTTTTATAATCTTCGTACGCTGAATTTGAAGGATTTCAAGGTTTCTGAACAAAACTATATCAAAAACCTCTCGCCAATTGTAGTCGGAAACGAAAAGCTCCGATCAAAAGAATTCAAAGAATACAATTACCTCAAGCCAACTAATAACAACGGCTTTATCGTTTTTGACGAATCAGTTATGGATGTCTCGATGCGTTATTTTGCAGGAAAATCGAAAATACAGGATGTAAAGAAATTCAAATTCTTTGACCTTGATTTAAAGGAAAAATGGACGTTCAATTACGATACCGGCGATGCGAAATCATTCAATAAATACATTTATTATGCAGGTGACAAGAATGATATGATCTTTCGAAAGGAATTTTATGAAAGTCCGAAAGACGAAACCGGTGATGTTTCCTTCGATTTTATTGATGCCGCGACCGGGGCCAAAAAAATTTGATATCGTACTCAAAGATGACCAGAATTCGTTGTATTTGCGCGATATCAAGTTTGATGGAGATAAGGTTGTCTTTTATCTGGCGACCAATGAAAAAAACGACAAGAATACATTTTATTATGCGAAAATTACCGGTTACCTGAAACTGACTTACGACCGCAACACCGGAAAAGAAATCGACCGGAAATATTTTAAATGGAGTGCACTTTCAAGACAAACTCGACATTGATGAATTCGGGAAAATCAAAGATTACGGTTATATTCATTTTCTCGATTACAACCGCACGCCCGATGGAAAAACAATCGTAATCGGCGAAGGTTTTCAACCGCAGGGAAATTCAAAAATCCTCGATTTGTTCACTTTTGTTTTTGATGCCGACATGAAGCTGCTTGATTACCACAAGGTTGAAAAATTCCAGAATACTGTTAAAAACCTCAATGGTTATGGCAGCTATCTGGAGTCTTATGGCGCTTTCGATTATATGTATTCGCAAAAACTGCCTGGCGGCGGCTACGTTTTTTATTATGTGGATAACGAAAAGAAATCCAAACGCGATCCCGCATGGATATTGGGAGTTGTAACTTATGTTGACGGCGTTTTTGATTTCCAGAAAGTTACGCTTACGACTAAAGAAGGGCAAATTTATCCGATGAAAGCGAAAAACGGTTATATTCTTCTGAGAGAAGATTTTGAAAAAGATGCTGAATTGCGGTTGGAAAAAATCAATTATTAATTTTCACCGCAAATGTTTTTAAACCATTAAGGGATTAAGATTCATAAAGATTTTTCACCGCAAAGCTCACAAAGATTTTCGCAAATTTTTTTAAGTTTTGCTTTGCGAGCTTTGCGGAATACTTAGTGTTCTTTGCGGTTATTCTACACGATATGAGTTCAATAATCTTAATTCCTTAATGGTTTAAAAATTATTTCTTATTAACCAAAAACTGCTTCGAAATTTCATCATAAACCCCAAGTAAACTATTCGATTTCCCGTCATTCTCAAACACCTTTTCCCAAGTGCTGAGTGGTTCCCAAATACAAGTTCCTTTGCCTTTTCCGCCATCGGTTTCAAAAGCAATTTTGTTGACTTCGTTTTTTAATTGCGAATATTCCACTACAATTACATCTTTGTTGTAACGGCGCACCAAATCATTCATATTGTCGCGCAAATCGTCTAAAGTGCCGTGCCATTTCGGATAATATGACAATCCGATAACGTCGAAATGTGCGTCTCTTGCGAGCATTCCATCAATATAATCTACACATTCCGCGTTCTGTCCGCCCAAAGCCAAATGCAACATGATTGGAATCGTTGGATCTACTGCTTTCACGCCCGCCGTGCCGGCCTTGAACAATTGTGCCATCAGATCCGGATTGCTCACATTGCCTTCCGGCCAGACCAAACCGTGGTTGATTTCGTTGCCAACCTGAACCATATCAGGTGTTGTGCCTTGTGATTTCAGTTCAGTCATCACTTTCACGGTATAATCGTAGAGCGCTTTTTTCATGTCATAGAAAGACAGATTTTCCAGGCTTTTGGCTTAAATTGTTTTCCTGGATTGGCCGAAGTGTCGCTATAGTGAAAATCCAAGAGGAGTTTTAATCCAAGCGCCTTAATTCTTTTCGCCATTGCTTTTGTATGTTCCAAATCACAGAAGCCTCTGCCCGGAGAATAACCGTCAACATTTGCAGGATCATTAAAAACGCGCAGCCTGATGTAGTTGATGCCGTGGTCTTTTAAGATTTGGATGGCATCTTTTTCAACGCCATTATCTGAAAATTTCACGCCTTTATCTTCGAGTTCCGGAAGGAAGGAAATATCTGCGCCGAGCATTTGCGGAACTGACCTTGGTTTTGCCGCTTCGCCTTTTAATTCATAGGTGTTGTCATTAGTGATTGCCGCCGCTTTTTTCGGATCGACCGTTACGATATCAGTAGCTCCTGAGTGCAATCCTGTCGCTTTCGCCTCAAAATGAATCATTTCAGCACCTTTTTCAGATTGCACAATCACCTGGCATTTTCCGTTGAAAAGCGAACGCTGCCAAGCACCATCGATACATTTATCGGGTTCGTGGCTGCTTGGATCGCCGTTTCCGACACCGATTATTTTTCCGTTTCCGGTAATAGAGAATTTAATCATATTGTCAGCATCAGGAACTTCGCGGCCTTCTTTATCAACGACGGTAATATTGATGACGGCGGCGTCTTTTCCATCAGCTAAAATGGTGGTTTTATAAGGTGTCACGACGACTTCAAACGGAGCACTCGTGGTTTCTACAGATGAAGTAAGTTTCTTGCCTTTTTTGTAAGCGACGGCTTCGAGTTTCCCTGGTTCGTAATTGACCATCCAGTTGAGGTGGCTGTTGCGCGGCATATCTTTTTTTCCGAGGCTTTTCCCATTGAGAAACAATTCGACGTTATCAGCATTTGAATTTACCCAGACTTCAACCGGATCGCCGGGTTTGTTCCAATGTTTTTTATCTGGCCAGTTCCAATGCGGAGCAATGTGCAGAACGTCCTTATCTGTCCACCAGCTTTGGTAATAATAATAAATGTTCTTCGGAAATCCGCAAACATCCATAATCCCGAAATGAGAATTGACATTAGGCCACTGATAAGGCGTCGGTTCTCCACGATAATCGAATCCTGTCCATACAAATCCACCCAGCCAAAAGTCATTTTCGGCGGCAAGTTTCCACCAATCTTCAGCTTTTACTTGCCCACCACGGCGCGGTGATGTCCTGATCGGGAACGTAGGCGCGGATCGTGTCTTTTTCGTAAATGCCGCGTGTAGTGACAGTGCTTCCCATTTCGGTTCCGATGATTGGCTGGTCAGGATGGTCTTTGTGGTATTCGGCGACATTATTTTGTCTGTAGTTGAAACCGCGCACAGGAATCACTTCGTTGACGCCTTTGAAAACATTTGGTAAATCGGCGGCGTAAGTCGAGTTGCGCGTCGGGTCAAGTTGCTTTTGTTTGGCGATCAAGGTCTGCGCGATGCGATTTCCGATTTCTGTTGCCTGGATGAAACCTTCTTCATTACCGATGCTCCATAAAAATATCGAAGCGTGGTTGCGGTCACGTTTGAGCAATCTTTCAAACTGATTGGTGTATTCTGCGCCGCTGTTGAGCAAACGCTGTTCGTCTAGCACCAGCATTCCGAGGCTGTCGCAGGCTTCTAACAATTCTGGTGTTGGCGCATTATGGCTCATTCTGTAAGCGTTGCTGCCCATATTTTTTAATAATGAAACGCGGTAATATTGCAGATAATCCGGCAACGCACTTCCGACTCCGGCGTGGTCATGATGGTTGTTCGTGCCTTTTATTTTTACGAATTGACCATTCAGAAAACGCCGTTCTTTTTAATTTCAACAGTTCGGATGCCAAACTTTACGGTTTTGGAATCGGTTATTTTGCCTGATTGTTTGATTTCGACTACAACTTTATACAAGTACGGATTTTCGAGTGACCATAATTTCGGGCTGCTGACGGAAATGTTTTGTTTTGATTTTTTGGTTTCATTGATACCAATTTTGACCGTTTCTGTTTTGGAGGAAGCGACAGTTTTTCCATTCCGGTCTTTCAGAAAAGCAGTGATTGCGTAATTTGCGTCGGCGAAATTTTCATTCATAACATCCGTCTCCATAGTCACAGTTGCAGACTTCTGAGTCGCTTTCGCGTAAGCAAAAATCCCGTCATCAGCGATGTGCAGATTCTGGTATTCATTGAGCCAGACGTGGCGGTAAATGCCCGCGCCTTCGTAAAACCAGCCTTCGTATTGCGTAGCATCGACGCGCACAACGACGACGTTATCGGCGTCGTAATTCACGAAATCGGTAATGTCGTAATTGATCCCAAGATAACCACTTTGGTTGTTTCCTAGGAAAAATCCGTTCACCCAAACGTTGGCGTTTCTGTAAATGCCGTCGAATTGCAATTGCAGCCTTCCGCCGGATTTTGGTTTTGAAACCGTGAAATGCTTTCTGTACCAGCCAATGCTAGTTTCAGGAAACAATCCGCCTACCGGTTTGAAGCCATGCGATTGTACATCGAAATTATTGACGTTGACAAAAGGTAAATCGACTGCCCAGTCGTGCGGCAAATTTACATTCGTCCAGGTAGTGTCTACAAACTTTGGATCGATGGCGGTTTTAGCACCGTTTCCGGATTTTGAAAAAACCGTGGCAATGCTGTAATTGAAGTCTTTTTCAGGATTGGAGGCGCTTCCGAAATGGAATTTCCAGCCTTCATCGAAATCGGTCTTTTGTCTTGGATTTTGGGCAAAAAAGGAAAATGATATTAAGAATATTGCAGGTAAAAGGCAGCGGATTTTCATTGTAAATCTTTTTGATGGGTAAATTTAAAGATTTAATGAAATCGATATCGCCGTTACCGACCAGTTTCGGCTGATGGCACACAGATGTTACAGATAAAACGAATTTTATTTTCGCCACGAATTCCACGAATTGGCACGAATTAATTTGTGAGAATTCGTGAAATTCGTGGCCAATCATTTTTTATACAAATGCAACTTCGAAACATATTTCCCAATCACGTCAAATTCGAGATTAATTCGCGTGCCGACTTCAAAAGCATTAAAATTCGTGTGCTCATAAGTATAAGGAATGATTGCGACCGAAAATTCATTTTGCTTAGAATTCACAACCGTTAAACTCACCCCATTGACGGTGATTGAGCCTTTTTCAATCGTAATGTTATTCAGCAAAGCGTCATATTCAAAAGTATAATACCAGCTGCCGTTGGCGTTTTCAATGCTTTTGCAGGTGCCAATCTGGTCAACGTGTCCCTGAACGATGTGCCCGTCAAGGCGGTCACCGAGTTTCATGGCGCGCTCCAGGTTTACGGTGTCGCCGGTTTTCCAGTCGGAAAGATTCGTTTTTTCTAAAGTTTCACGAATGGCCGTTACCGTATATTCATCATTATTAATGGCAACGATGGTCAGGCAAACGCCATTATGGGAAACACTCTGGTCGATTTTAAGTTCATTCGTAATCGAAGAAAAAACGGTGATATGCAGATTGTCGCCTTCTTTTTTAAGGTCGCGCACCGTGCCGAGCGATTCTATAATTCCTGTAAACATTTTCGGTTTTATTTTACTAAATTTGTGCCTCAAAATTAGCAATAAATAACATGAAAAAGGCAGAAAATATAATTGTCGGCATTTCAATTGGAGATTTGAACGGTATCGGAAGCGAAGTCGTTTTAAAGACTTTCGAAGACAACCGCATGCTCGAATTGTGCACGCCTGTTATTTTTGCGAATGTGAAAACGCTGTCTTTCCTCAGGAAAAGTTTCGAGTCTACGGCGCTTTTACACGGCATCGACAATCTTTCCCAAATCCTTACCGGAAAAATCAACGTGTTGAACGTTTGGAGAGAAAATATCAATCTGGAATATGGCGTAAATGATCCGGTTGTTGGTGAATTTGCCATAAAATCTTTTGTTACCGCTACGAATGCATTGAAATCGGGAGAAATCGATGTTTTAGTGACGGCTCCAATCAACAAATACAACATACAATCGGAAGAATTTAAATTTCCCGGGCACACCGATTATTTGAATCAGGAATTAGAAGGCAACGCTTTGATGTTAATGGTAAAAGACAATCTGCGCGTAGGATTATTGACCGATCACGTTCCTGTAAACGAAGTGGCGTCGCATTTGACGGAAGCTTTAATCAAACAAAAAATCGAAACGGTAAGACAATCGCTAATTCAGGATTTTAGCATCAACAAACCTAAAATCGCGGTTTTGGGGTTGAATCCGCATGCGGGAGATGGTGGCGTAATCGGAAAAGAAGACGAAATGATCATTCGTCCGGTAATCAAAAAAATGTTCGAAAAAGGCACGATGGTTTTCAGTCAGTATCCTGCCGATCGATTCTTCGGAAGCGGGCAATATGAAAAATATGACGCTGTAATTGCGGCCTACCACGACCAGGGATTGGTGCCGTTTAAGACATTATCTTTTGGCGGAGGCGTGAATTATACGGCCGGACTCGATAAAATCAGAACTTCGCCCGACCACGGAACGGCTTATGACATTGCCGGGAAAGACAAAGCCGATTTCAATTCGTTCAAAGAAGCTGTTTATCTGGCGATTGACATTTATAATTCGAGAAATCAATACGCTGAAATCAGCAAAAAACCCTTAAAAACAAAGGAAAAGCATTTATAAACAAAAAAATGTTTATAACCCTTTTGGATTTGCGATAAATTTATATCTTTGCACACCCGTTTTGAATTTCATGATGGGTACTAATATTGGTGAGATGAAGCAGTTGAATGAGTTTTTAATTCCTTTTGTAGGATTAAAGTTAGGAAAGCATCAGTTTGAGTTTCAGATTAACAAAAAGTTCTTTGAGAGCTTTGATTACGACGAATTTGAAAGTTGTGACATCAAAGTAAATGTGGTTTTAGAGAAGAAAAGCAACATGCTCGAACTCAATTTCAAGCACAAAGGCACAGTTTATGTACCTTGCGATACCACCGGGGAAATGTTTGACCAGCCGGTCAAAGGAAAACTCCGATTGGTGGTTCAGTTTGGAGATGCGTTCAACAATGACAATGATGAGTTGCTCATTTTGCCGCACGGCGAGCACCAGATTGACCTTTCGCAGGTGATTTATGAGATGATTGTGCTTTCTATTCCGTTCAAAAGGGTTCATCCCGGTATAAAAGACGGCACTTTAAAATCGGCAGCACTTGACAAGCTCAATGAATTAAGGGTTAAAGAGACCAAAAAAGAAAGAAAAAAGAAGATACGGACCGCGATGGGACAAATTAAAACAACTATTAACGGATAAATAATACAATAAAATGGCACATCCTAAGAGAAAAGTTTCCAAAACAAGAAGAGACAAAAGAAGAACCCACTATAAAGCGACCGTAGCACAAATCGCTACTTGCCCTGTAACAGGCGAAGCACACTTATACCACAGAGCTTACTGGCACGAAGGTAAAATGTACTACAGAGGACAAGTTGTTATTGACAAACAAGTTGCTCTTGCTTAATACTTTAGCGGAATAAATTACACGAACTCTCACTCTGTGGGAGTTTTTTGTTATTTACAATTTTGCAAATAAGCAGCCTTAAAATATTCAGGTTTAGAAATTTTTTTGTAATTTCCACCTCTTTTCAAATCAACGATTTGAGTAGAAAAACAACAACTATATGAGTACAATTACAGCCGCAATTACTGCTGTCGGAGGCTATGTGCCGGACTTTGTTTTATCCAACAAAGTGCTCGAAACCATGGTCGATACCAATGATGAATGGATTACCACGCGCACCGGAATCAAGGAGCGCCGCATTTAAAAGAAGAAGGAAAAGGAACCTCGTTCCTCGCCATAAAAGCCGCACAGGATTTATTCGCCAGAAAGAACATCAACCCTGAAGACATCGATTTGGTTTTGGTAGCAACCGCTACAGCCGATATGCCGGTGGCTTCGACAGCCGTTTACGTTGCCACGGAAATTGGTGCCGTAAACGCTTTCGCGTATGATTTGCAGGCCGCCTGTTCCGGGTTTTTATTCGGAATGTCGACCGCCGCTGCTTACATACAATCAGGGCGTTATAAAAAAGTTTTACTGATTGGTGCCGATAAAATGTCATCAATCATTGATTATACCGACCGTGCCACCTGTATTATTTTTGGCGATGGTGCCGGAGCCGTGCTTTTCGAACCGAATTACGAAGGGCTGGGATTACAGGACGAAATCCTTAAATCAGACGGTATCGGACGCGAATTCTTAAAAATTGACGCAGGCGGATCAATCTTACCAACGTCGCAGGAAACTGTTGATGCCAAACAGCACACGGTTTTTCAGGACGGAAAAACGGTTTACAAATATGCCGTTTCCGGAATGGCAGACGTAAGCGAAAAGATCATGCAGCGCAATAACCTGACCAACGACGATGTAGATTTCCTCATCGCGCACCAGGCCAACAAAAGGATCATCGATGCCACGGCAAGCCGAATGAACCTTGAAGAAGACAAGGTATTGATCAACATTCACAGATACGGGAACACGACTTCAGGAACGTTGCCATTGTTGCTGAGTGATTTCGAAGATAAATTCAAAAAGGGCGATAACCTGATTTTTGCTGCTTTCGGCGGCGGATTTACCTGGGGTTCAATCTGGTTGAAATGGGCCTATTAAGCAAACAAAACACCAAGACAAACTATAACTAAAACGAATATTATGGATTTAAAAGAGATTCAAAACCTGATTAAATTTGTTTCCAATTCGGGCGTTGCTGAAGTGAAGCTGGAAATGAACGACGTAAAAATTACAATCAGGACTACACTGGAAGGCCACACGCCGGAAATCACTTACGTGCAACAAGCAATGCCGGCACAATTGCCGCAAACTGCAGCTCCTGCAACGGCTCCTGCAGCAGCACCATCAGCACCGGCGGCAGCTCCTGCAGCAGATGACACTTCAAAATATGTAACCATCAAATCGCCGATTATCGGTACTTTCTACAGAAAACCATCTCCTGACAAACCAATGTTTGTTGAGGTTGGAAGCTCGATTTCAAAAGGAGATGTGCTTTGCGTAATCGAGGCGATGAAACTTTTCAACGAAATCGAATCGGAAGTTTCAGGAAAAATCGTAAAAATTCTTGTTGACGACATGTCTCCTGTAGAATTTGATCAACCTTTATTTTTAGTTGACCCATCTTAAGAATTTTAGATTTCAGATTTTAGATTTCAGATTTTGCAGCGAACGATTTCTGGATTATCTAATTGTCTAATTTTCAAATTGTCTAATTTTCAAATTCAAAAAAGATGTTTAAAAAAATATTAATTGCCAACCGTGGAGAAATCGCGTTGCGCGTCATCAGGACGTGTCGCGAAATGGGCATCAAGACCGTTGCAGTTTATTCAACTGCCGATGCCGACAGCCTTCACGTTCGCTTTGCCGACGAAGCCGTTTGTATCGGGCAGCCGCCAAGCAACCTGTCTTACCTTAAAATGTCAAGCATTATCGCTGCTGCGGAAATCACCAATGCAGACGCCATACACCCGGGTTACGGATTCCTTTCTGAAAACGCAAAATTCTCTAAAATCTGCCAGGAACACGGTATCAAATTTATCGGCGCTTCTCCTGAAATGATTGACAGGATGGGTGATAAAGCTTCTGCGAAATCAACGATGATTGAAGCCGGCGTACCATGCGTTCCGGGTTCTGTAGGAATTTTAGAATCTTACGAACAGGCACTCGGATTGGCGAGAGAATTCGGTTTTCCCGTAATGCTCAAGGCAACAGCCGGAGGTGGAGGAAAAGGAATGCGCGCCGTCTGGAAAGAAGAAGATTTACTGAAGTCATGGGAAAGCGCGCGCCAGGAATCGGCTGCAGCGTTCGGAAATGACGGTATGTACCTTGAAAAGTTAATCGAAGAACCACGCCATATCGAAATTCAGGTGGTTGGAGATTCTTATGGAAAAGCCTGTCACTTGTCTGAAAGAGATTGTTCTGTTCAGAGACGTCACCAAAAGCTGACTGAAGAAACACCATCTCCATTCATGACCGACGAATTGCGTGCGAAAATGGGTGAAGCTGCCGTAAAAGCTGCCGAATACATTAAATATGAAGGTGCCGGAACAGTAGAATTTTTGGTTGACAAGCACAGAAATTTCTACTTCATGGAAATGAACACGCGTATCCAGGTAGAACACCGATTACAGAACAGGTGATTGATTACGATTTGATCCGCGAGCAGATTTTAGTGGCTGCCGGTGTGCCGATTTCAGGTAAGAATTACTTGCCGCAATTGCACGCTATCGAATGCCGTATCAATGCGGAAGATCCGTATAACGATTTCCGTCCGTCACCGGGAAGGATTACGACTTTGCATACGCCGGGCGGACATGGAGTCCGTTTAGACACGCATGTGTATTCAGGTTACTCAATCCCGCCGAATTATGATTCTATGATTGCGAAGTTGATTACGACTGCGCAAACACGTCAGGAAGCGATCAATAAAATGAAAAGAGCTTTGGATGAATTCGTAATCGAAGGCGTGAAAACTACGATTCCGTTCCACAGACAATTAATGGATGATCCGAGATATGTAGCTGGTGATTATACTACGGCTTTTATGGATGATTTTAAAATGAACAATCCGGAAGAATAGTGATCAATGATCAGATTCGGTGATCAGTCCAACTTTATAAATAAAAAAAGCGATTCAGATTTGGGTCGCTTTTTTTAATTTTGAACACTGAACACTATTTATATTCTTTATTGAGAATCCAATTCTTTATCATTTCATCGTCGAGTAATCTACCCAAAATTCTGTATTTTGACGCTTTCAAAGGGTTGCTGCTATCCAAATCCTGCGACATGACACCAATTTCGGGTTCGTAATAATTGGAATGTACGAATCTTGCCTCGCCGTCTTTTACATATACAAATCCGGTATGGCAATCTAAACCGACCATATAGAGTCCGTTGCCTTTGGTTTTGAGATAAGTGATCACATCGCCGACAGGTTTTCCCTGAAACCGCTTTACATTTTTTGTGAGCCTGACGATAAACGTTTCCGAAGCAAGCTTCGCCCATTCATCCCCGGGGATATTAAAACCGGCATCGCTTAAAACCGTAGTTACGAAATAACCACAGGCAATTTTTCCATGCCTTGGGATTTTTGTCTGTCCGTAGAAATTCCATTGTGTTCCGTACCATTGGTTAAAAATATCGGATGTGATTTTTTCAAAAATATAATCTCGGGAAAGCTTGATGATGCTATCTTTTTTGGCATTTCCTGCCGAAACATAACTTTTGAGAAAATCAATTCTTTTATCCAGAATTTCTTCTTTTAAGGAAGTGTAATCCTGATTATATTCCGAAGTATTTTTTTTGATTTCCTGCCCTGAAGTTTCCTTACATGAAATGGTACAAAACAAAACAAGCAGTATGATTCTTTTCATTTTCAATGGATTAGTAAGATATAACGCACTTTTCATCCTGTTCGTGTATTAAAGAAAATATAAACTTTTTCCATCTTCAAAAAAGTGGCGTAACTTTAATAGAGAACAATTTCAAAAGGCAATTTCAATTTCAAAATTCAATCATTGTCGCAATTCAGGCACTTGATTTTTGAGCTTGATATTGATTTTTGAAATTCTTAAAATAATGAAAACATGAAAAAAGAACTTTTACTGGATTTTTCCATAGATAAAGAAAACAAGCAAATTAATGTAAAACGCGAATTTGAAGCCACCCTCGACAGGGTTTGGACTGCATGGACGGAGGCCGATCAGCTCGACCAGTGGTGGGCGCCGAAACCGTATGTGAACAAAACCAAATCAATGGATTTTAAAACTGATGGTTTTTGGCTGTACTCGATGACGGTGTCCAAAAGGCGATGTGCACTGGAGCAGGACAGATTATAAATCGGTAGACACCTTAAAAAGTTTTTCGGGACTCGATGCTTTTTGTGATGAAAACGGCGCAGTTACGAACGACTTCCCAAGGTCATTATGGAAAGTGTCTTTTGAGGCGAAAGAAGAACCGGTCACAACTGTAAACATCCATATCCAATACGATTCGGTTGCAGACCTCGAAAAGACGCTGGATACCGGATTTCAGGAAGGATTTACGATGGGAATGGAAAATCTTGATGCGCTGCTTGCGAGATAATTCACCCCGAAGACATGAAGGCACAAAGGCGCAAAGTATTTTTCCCTCGCGCCTTTGTGCTTCGTCCCTTTTGTTTTAGATTATACGAAAGGTTCAAAACAATCGTAATTGCGCTGCCTGTAAATCTTCCCGTCTTTAAATTCAAAAAATTGTGCAAAATAAGCGACCATAGTATCGCCGGCAGCAAGGTTTCCGACAGGTATCGATAAAGTACCTTTCCAGACTGCTTCTAGAATGACACTGTTGTCAAAGGCATGCAGGTTCCGGATTTCGTAGGTTTCTTTCGACATTAATTTGCTGCCTCTTTCAGCACCGGCTTTTAAATCGTCAAGATTGCGAATGGCAGTAGCTTTCAGGATGGCATTCGGGAATTCAACCTGTTCGATATCGGGATGGTAGAATTGCTCTAGTTCTTTTACCGATCGGCGTTCTTCCATCATTTTGAGGAAAGCGGTTACGGTTTCTTTGTTTTGGGATGAATTGGCATTCATGACAAATTACAGCGTTTCCTTCAGCCATTTATAAAATTCGCGCTGCCAGACAATTGCATTCTGCGGTTTCAAAACCCAGTGGTTCTCTTCCGGGAAATACAGCAAACGGCTTTTAAGGCCGCGCAATTGTGCTGCCTGAAATGCTTCCTGTCCTTGTCCGATTGGCACACGGTAATCTTTTCCGCCCTGAACGATAAGAATTGGCTTGTTCCATTTTTCTACCATTGTCGCCGGATTGAATTCGTTGTAGGCTTTTTGCGCCACGGCATTGTCTTTTTCCCAATAAGCGCCGCCGAAATCCCAGTTGTTGAAGAAAACTTCTTCAGTAGTCCCGAACATTGATTGCGTGTTGAAAACACCGTCATGCGCGATAAAAGTCTTGAAGCGATTGTTGTGAATTCCGGCCAGATAAAACACAGAATATCCGCCATAACTTGCGCCGACACAGCCTAAACGCGCTTTATCGACGTAATTTTCTTTAGCTACATCGTCAATTGCCGAAAGATAATCCTTCATGACCTGTCCGCCCCAATCCTTGCTGATTTGCTCATTCCATTCAACACCGTGGCCTTGCATGCCGCGACGGTTTGGCGCTACGACTACGTATCCATTAGCCGCCATCAATTGGAAATTCCAACGGAAAGAATAGAATTGCGTGAGTGGCGATTGCAGCCCGCCCTGGCAGTATAATAGTGTCGGATATTTTTTTGAAGCATCGAAATTCGGAGGCAAAATCACCCAAACGAGCATTTTTTTGTTATCGGTTGTGGTGACATACCGTCTTTCGATTTTGCTTAACGTCAATTTACTGTAAGTTTCGTCGTTAACCGATGTCAATTTCAGCCAAGTTTTCTTCTTTAAATTATACGAATACAATTCGGCCGCATGGTTCATGTCGGTTCTTGACAAGATAATGTTATCGCCTGAAAGGCCAGCGATTCCTGCCACATCAAAATCGCCGTTTGTAATTTGCGTAACCGTCACTGCGATTTTTGTCAGTCCGGGAAAGTTCACTTCGAACAATTGTAACGTCCCATCGATTGGTGCCTGGAAGTAGACTTTCTTTCCATCAGCGCTCCACATAAAACTTTCAACGGTGCCATCCCAACCTGCGGTCAGGTTGATGTTCATTCCTTTGAAACTTACGATGAGGTCATTTTTGTCGGCTTCGTAACCGTCGCGTTTCATTTGCAGCCAGGTCAAATTGCCTGTTGGGGAGAATTGCGGTGCGGTATCATAGCCTAAATTACCTTCGGTGCGGTTCGTGGTTTTACCGGTTTCAAGATTGTATTCGTAGATGTCGGTGTTGGTTGAAATGGCATAAGCGGTGCCGGCTTTTTTCTTGCACACATACAAAATGCTTTTGCTGTCAGGCGACCAGATGTAATCTTCGTCGCCGCCGAAAGGCTTTTGTGGTGAATCGAAACTTTCGCCCGGAAGGATGTCTTTTCCTTCGGCATTTTCTTTATTTTCCTTGTAGAAAACGTGGTTGAATTTGCCTTCGTTCCAGGTGTCCCAATGGCGGTAATCCAGGCCGTTGTAGATTTGAACGTCGGATTTTTCTAATTCCGGATAGAAGTCTTTGCCGTGGATTTTGTCGATTTTCACTTCGTCGTTGTAGACGATGTATTTTCCGTCAGGCGAAACGTTTTTGTCGTTCAGCAATGCTTTGTATTCTGTGATTTCGGTGGCTTTTCCGCCGGTTACGGGAATCGAATAATATTTTGAATTCGACTTATTTTCCTCGACAGAAGGAAAAGTCACTTTGTAAATAATGTCTTTCGTGTCTTTTGAGATGCCAAGTGCACTTACACGGCCAAGTTTCCACAAGGTTTCAGGTGACATTACATTTTGTGCGGAAGCGGTTATTCCCATTGTGATGAGGGTTAGGAAGAGGATTTTTTTCATTGGTTGGATTTTTTGTAAAAGTAGGGAATTTGAAGTTTAATGGCAAAAGGGAAAGGGGTTTCACGGAGAGAGGGAATTTAATAATACTTATGCGAGGCCTATTTTCCATGTCCCGATATTAAAATATTCTTCTTTTTCGTCAATATTTATTCTTTTATAAAATTCATCATATGTGTAGCGATATGCTTGTCTGGGAATGGCCTGAAATTTTAAAGTTTCTGGGTACAAATCAAAGACATCTAATCCTCCAAGCGCACTTAAAAGCATTGAATGCCCATGTTCAAATTTTTCCTTGATACCAAAAACCGATAACAATTTTTGCACCTCATCGTCACCCAAATAAATTTTAAAAGACCAGTTTTTAGCATTGTTAAAGACATCGAAACTTCTTCCTGATAAATTATATTGATTAGCGCTGAATAATTTAAAACAGCTATTAATACATGTAGTTAAATCATTAATACTGTTAAGATAATGAAATTTTTCAAAACTTAAATCTATAATATTTTCCATCGCAGATTGAAGTTTTTCATATATATTGGAAGTGCCCCAGAAGAAATTTGAATTTAACCACTCCCTGTAATTTAATTTTGTTCTAATCTCATCTGTAGACAAGTCAGACCTGTCGCACAGTGACAAATATTTTTGATGAATTTCTGATACTTCTTCTATTTTAAATTCGATTTTATAAGGTTTCTGAAGTTTTCTGTAATCTGATATCTGAGAATACATATCCATCATAAGTATTTCATCTTGAATCGGGATGAAATTTCCATCTAAGGGGATATGAAAAGTTTTTATTTCTGGGCTGGTTAAGTAGGGATTTTTACCTTTTTCCGGCTTTAATAATTTTGGTTTTTCATAAATCGTCCTAACCAGAATTTCAATCATAGCGTCAAATTCAGCTTTTTGTCTGAAGTCTATTGTGGCAATTCCTTTAAAATGAGTTGGAATAGCGCAACTTTCATCATTGTCGTAAGATCCTTCAACAAGCAGGGGAATAAACTTTTTTCGATTTATTCCATACATGATTTCTCCGGATATGATTTGTTGTTCATACCCAACGCCTCCATTACGGTTTAGAGACTTTTTTCGATAAGTTGGCGTAAGGATTACCAATACCTTGTCACTTTCTTCAATAGATTTCTCCATAAATTGCGTAAAACTTTCGCCAGGAGCTATGTCATATTGATCTAAGAATACATCTATCCCGCTTTCAATCAATTTATCTGCTAAATGTCTTACCCAGTCTTTATGGGAATCGTTATCCCAAGAATAGGTAATAAATACTTTCTTTTCCATTTACTATTGTAAAAATATTACCTTTCAAATATACTCAACAAAGTGATAACAAAAAAAGCTACCCCGAAGGATAGCTTTTAAAATATGTTTAAAAATTTACTGCTTGATAAAACGCTTCACAGTCGTTTGTCCTTCAGAAGTCACTTCGAGCATATAAGCGCCGGCGGTCAAATCTGAAACAGAAATCGTTCCGTTTACGATTTTGCCTTTGCCTACTTCCTGGCCTAAAGTATTTACAACTCTGTAAGTCGCATTTTCATTTACGTCAGAAACATTTAGCAACATACCTTTAACCGGGTTCGGGAATAATTTGAATTCCGGTTTTAAAGCGATGACTTCTTCATTTTCTCTCGCAGTTGAAACGATGTTTAACGTATAATCTTCAACCTGTCCGTAAGAGAAAGCCTCACAAGCTGTTGGAATCGCGTTGTATTTCATCGAAACCCGCATTCTCGTAGCGCCCAAAGTTGCAGTTGCCGGAATCGTGAACGAGCCTGTTGCCGGAGTTGTCGTAGAAGCTGCTTTCGTGAAAACAGTTTCGCCTGAATCGGTAAAATCGCCATCATGGTTGTAATCGATGAAAACCGCATAACCTTCGCTGTAAACAGTGCTTGTCCATGCCGGAGTGACGGTAATGGTATAAGCCGTTCCTCTTGTAGCATTTGAAGATACAGTCGTAAAGTTTTCATAACCGGCAGTTCCCGTTGAAGAATTGTTGATGGTTCCGAAAACCACTTTGCTGATTCTTTCATCCGCTGTATTATTGCCTTGTGAAGTACAATAAGTAACAGTGTTTGACAAAGTCGTCACGCTTACAACATTGCTTGAGGCAGAAACATTTCCTGCGGCGTCTTTTGCTTTTACTGAGAAAGTATAAGCGGTAGCGGCAGTCAGTCCTGTTACTGCATATGAAGTTGTGGTCACAGTTGCTTTCAAAGTCGCGCCTTGGTACACATCATATCCTGTTACGCCAACATTGTCTGTTGAAGCCGTCCAGGAAAGGTTGGTTGTAGTTTGGGTTGTGCCTGAAGCTGCTAACGAAGTCGGAGCCGTTGGCGCAGTTGTATCGGCAGTTCCCGCAACGATATTTACGGTGTAATCTTCTACTTGTCCGTAAGAAAAAGCCTCACACGAAGTTGGTGTTGCGTTGTATTTCATCGAAACCCTCATTCTTGTAGTACCTAAAGCTGCTGTTGCCGGAACGGTGAAAGAACCACTAACCGGAGTTGTCGTTGAAGCCGCTTTTGTGAAAATCTGCTCACCCGCATCTGCAAAGTCACCGTCTTTGTTGAAGTCAATCCACGCGGCGTAGCCTTCGCTGTAAGCGGTGCTTGTCCAGTTTGGCGTAATGGTTAAAGTGTAAGCGGTATTTTGCGTCAGGTTGGTAGAGATTGATGTGAAATCTGTATAACCTGTTCCGCCGGTTGAAGCATTGTTGATCGTACCCACCTGAACGCGGCCGATTTGCTCGTCGGCAACGCTGCCGCCTTGTGAGGCGCAGTAAGAAATTGTCACGGCAGAAGTTGTTACACTCACGATGTTACTTGCAGTTGAAGCATTTCCGGCCGCATCTTTTGCAATTACATAGAAAGAATAAGTAGTAGATGCGGTCAATCCGGTAACGGCGTAAGTAGTTGTTGTAACAGTCGCTTTGAAAACGCCACCTTGATAAACATCATATCCTGTTACACCAACATTATCTGTTGAAGCTGTCCATGATAAATTTGTTGTAGTTGAAGTTGTTCCTGACGCAGCCAAAGAAGTGGGTGCTGTCGGAGCAGTTGTATCCGCAACCGGAGCTAAAGTTGTAACATTTACGGTGTTACTTGCTGTTGAAGCGTTTCCTGCAGCGTCTTTCGCAATTACATAGAAAGCATAAGCAGTGGAAGCTGTCAATCCCGTTACTGCATAAGAAGTCGAAGTTACATTCGCTTTGAAAACACCACCTTGATACACATCATAACCTGTAACGCCAACATTATCGGTTGAAGCCGTCCATGAAAGATTGGTTGTCGTTTGCGTAGTGCCTGAAGCTGCTAAAGATGTCGGTGCAGAAGGCGCAGTCGTATCGGTTGAACCCGCAGTAATTGTAAAGTTTACATTTGAAATGTCAAAGAAAATGTGGTTGCTTCCTTTAACCATGATTCTATTAGCTGTCCCAACGTTGTTTGGAACTGTAATGGTCTGTGTTCCGTCGTTTGGCGTCCCTGCCAAAATGGTTACAGGATAGTGTTTCCACCGTCTGTTGATAATAAGATGTCAACATTCGCAGCATTTACACCATTCGCGGTTGTTCCGGCAACATTCCAGGTTACGGTTTGCGTAGAACCTGCAGCCCATGAAACGGCTGTGTTTGGTGCGCTTACCGTAAAAGGTCAGGCAGTCGCGTTCACAGTTACGATCATATCGTCGCTGTTGTTGGCTGGCCAGCCTGCGCGGTTGTCGCGAACAGTCAATCTGAAATTCAACGTTCTGGCTACAGAAGAAAGCGCTTCAACAGTCAGTTCAGTTCCTGCAGTCGTAGTCGAATTGGCAATCGTTGAAGATAATTTTGGGAAATATCTTACCGGAGAAGTTGACGCAGGATAAGACCTGAAGTTCGGGCCAGTCGTTTTCGTAGCACTTGGCGCAGTCGCAGCTGTTCCATTATCCATTTCTTCCCAGTCATAAGTCAAAGTGTCGCCATTGGCGTCTGTTCCAGCGCCTGTTAACATAAACGGTGTGCTTTTCGGAATGGTATAATCCAATCCGGCATTTGCAGTCGGAATCGCATTTCCGGTTACGGTCGTGGTCTGACAAGTTGTAGATTTCACATAATTAGTCACCTGTTGGATGCTGATTGCATGGAAAAACGGGTCAGAGTGCGGCTGTACATCCAAAGATGTAATGCCTGCATAACCCATGATCGTCGAGCCGCTTCCGGGTTCCATTTGCGCTCCTGTTCCTTCGTTACTGTGCGTAAAAGTGTGGTTCGCGCCAAATTGGTAGCCGATTTCATGCGCTACATAATCAATATCGAAATTATCTCCAGACGGAATACCGTCGTTTGGCGAGGTAAATCCGCTTCCTTTTCCTAACGGAACAGAAGATGTTGGATTTTTACATACACAACCGATACAGCCTGCATTCCCGCCGCCGCCAGTTGCACCGAATAAGTGACCGATGTCGTAGTTGGCACTTCCGATGTTGTTGGTTAACGTTGTTTGTAATTCCTGATTCCACGCGCCATCAGCACCGGTCGCGGCAGCAGAATAAGGATCTGTTGACGCACTGGTGTAAATTACCGTGTCGGTATTGGCAATCAGGTTCATGTGCACGCCGAAATCTTTTTCAAAAACGCCGTTAACACGTGTCATTGTTGCGTTGATGGCAGCCAGGGCGAGTGCTTTCGTACCCCCGAAATAAACGGTATATTCGCCTGTTACTGACATCGCAAGGCGAAAATTCCTTAAATTCCCATCATCTGCATTCGGACGCAAAGCACTTGTCGTAATATCTTTTTTCGCTTTGTCAATCAGCGTACATTCAAATTTTGTAAGCGAAGCAATCTTATCTGATTTGCGGTAAACTGCATAAGTGCTCAAATCTTTGGTATAAGGCTCGATGAAAACAGCCGATTTGTCTGCATAAATCACCATACTTTCCAATCCAAGTGGTGAAATACTGAAGTGGATTGTTGCCGACGGATTGTTAATGCCTTGTCCGGCGTAAGATTTGATTTCCGAATACCTGGCCGCGAGCGCAGGATCCATGTTGGAGAATTCGAAAACCCTGAAGTTTTCCATTTGCCCGTCGGCGTTCGGAAAAGAAATCGTGATTCCTTTTGTGCCTGAAAACCTTGAAGTGGCTGTAACCAGAGCGTTTTTCAGCTTGTTGGCATCGAGTGAGAACAGATGCGGATTTGTTAGTGCCGTTTTGTTCTCCATTACAACAGCGTTAGATTTAACGGTTGTTTTGCTCCACGGTGTGGTTCCCTGAGCAAACGAAAACCCCGTCATTGCTATAAAAATAACGGAAAGTAGTTTGTTTTTCATAAATAAATCTGTTTTGATTTGGGGGATTAATAATAATTTAACATTTCAAATATAAAATTAAAAAACAATTCAAAATTTATATTTGTAACAATTTTTTCAGCATAGCGCAATAATTTAACAAAATCATCGACGAATGGTATTTTGTAACATCATCTTTTGATAGATTAATAGGAAAACGATATTGAAATAAATCAGCTTCTAAATGGAAATTAGCTACTAAAAATCTATTTTTATAAAAATTTTCACAGATGCACCTGAGTTATTGGGAAATAAAAAATTGGTTTACAACTATTGATTTTACGATTGTTGGAAGTGGTATTGTCGGTCTTCATTGTGCGTTACGCTTGCGCGAAAGATTTCCTGAAAGCCGTATTTTAATCCTTGAAAAAGGAATGCTGCCACAAGGTGCAAGCACTAAAAATGCCGGTTTTGCCTGCTTTGGGAGTATTTCTGAAATCCTTGATGATCTTAAATCGCATTCTGAAGAAGAAGTCATAAGCCTAATTCAAAAAAGATGGAGCGGCCTGCATTTACTGCGTAAAAAACTAGGTGATGTGACAATTGATTTCAAGCCTTATGGCGGTTACGAATTGTTTTTGAAAGAAGATGAAAGCAGTTTTTCAGAATGTATGGCCAGAATTCCGTTCATCAACGAAATCATCAAACCGATTTTCAAAGCCGATGTTTTCAACAAGCAAATTGACCGTTTTGGTTTCGGCGGCATTCATGAATACAGTATTTATAATCCATTCGAAGCACAAATCGATACCGGGAATATGATGCAGGCACTTTTAAAATTAGCGATTTCCGAAAATATCCTGATTTTAAACCAACAGACCGTCGATGCTTTTCACGATAAAGAAAATGGTGTTGAGGTGAATATCGGTGATTTTTCATTCACCACAAAAAAACTGCTTTTCGCCACAAATGCTTTTGCTTCAGAACTTACAAAAGGCGCTGTAAAACCTGCAAGAGCGCAGGTTTTAATCACAAAGCCGATTGAGAATCTCGACATAAAAGGTACCTTTCACCTCGATCGCGGCTATTATTATTTCCGGAATATCGGCGACCGGATTTTATTCGGCGGCGGCCGCAACCTCGATTTTGAAACCGAAACGACAACCGAATTCGGGCAGACACAAATCGTCCAGAATAAATTGGAAAGATTACTAAAAGAAGTAATTTTGCCTGGCCGCGATTTTGAAATCGAACACCGATGGAGCGGAATCATGGGGATGGGAAGCAGTAAAAACCCGATTGTGGAACAGCTTTCCCAAAATGTATATTGCGGCGTAAGATTGGGCGGAATGGGCGTTGCGATCGGCAGCTTAATAGGAACTGAATTAGCAGATTTGATATAATGGCGGTAAAAATACAAAAGAAGAAACAGCCCGAAAAAAAAGAAAAACCTAAGCCACGAAGCAGAGCACGCAAAATAATGCGCTTTTTATTCAAAGCGATGCTGTGGTTTTTCGGTGTTACGATTTTCCTGGTGATTGTTTTCAAATGGGTGCCAATCCCTTATACGCCGCTGATGGCCGTTCGGGCAATGGAGAGCCGTCCTGAAGGCAAAAAACCTTACGAAGGCCATCACGATTGGGTTCCGATTGAAAAAATCTCCAAAAATATGCAGCGCGCCGTAATTGCAAGCGAAGACGGCAATTTCCTGACACATCACGGTTTCGATTTTAATGCGATACAAAAAGCGATGGACAATAATGAAAAAGGAAAAAAATTAAAAGGCGGCAGCACGATTTCACAGCAAACTGCCAAAAATGTTTTCCTTTGGCAAGGCAGAAGTTATCTCCGCAAAGGCCTTGAAGCATATTTTACAGTTTTAATCGAATTGATCTGGGGAAAAGAACGCATCATGGAAGTCTACCTGAACAGCATCGAAATGGGCGATGGCGTTTTTGGCGTACAGGCAGCATCGAAATATTGGTACAGGAAAGATGCCGACAAACTCAGCAAGCGCGAAGCTGCCGGAATTGCCGCGATTTTGCCAAGTCCGAGACGGTATACGGCGACCAATTCAACGTCATATATCGAAAGGCGAAAAAGCCGCATCGTCAAACACATGGCCTACGTCGGGAAACTTGATTATTAAAATGCAACAGAAATTCCTGCTTGTCTTTTTATTTATCGTAACGATTGCTTTCGGGCAACGAGGCGCTGAAGCCGGCGTGATTTCAGATAACGACCTTTATTTTTCTTCGGTGAACGACAAATACTATACAAACGGTTTTGAGTTTTATTATCGTTATACGAATAAAAAGAAGAAAGAAAATATCAATAAAAAAATGACCGAGTTTAAAATCGGGCAATACATTTACGTTCCTTACACAAGATTTGCCGTTGAACCTGAGCGGAACGACCGTCCGTTTGCAGGTTATCTTTTTATCGAAGCAGGACAGAATATTTTCTACCAAAACGAATCTGTCCTGAAAATGAACCTGCAATTGGGATTTGTCGGGCCGAATGCTTTTGGCGAAGAGACCCAGCATTTTTTCCATAAGAATTTCGGCTACAAAAGGATTTACGGCTGGGAAAACCAGATTAGAAATGCTTTTGCTGTTCAGGGGAATATGTTTTTTTCGAAGGAAATATTTCCGAATTTCAATGACAAAATCGATTTCCATGTGCAGGCCGATGTGAATTTCGGAACAGTCTGGGACGGCATTACAACCGGAATTTTATCAAGAATGAGCCTGAAGCCATTGCTTCCAATTTACAATTCTAACCTTCATGGCGCATCGACCAATGCTGACAGGAAAATTTACAAAGACGAACGCGAATTTTATTTTTATGTAAATCCCGGCGTTAATTATCAATTATATGATACGACTGTTACAGGAAGCTTGTTCAGTGATAACAGTCCGGTTACACGAAGCATCATCCCTTTCAGGCTCAACCTTGAAGCCGGATTCAAATACCGCAAAAACAACTGGAACCTGTCTTACGTTTTCATTTATAAAGGTAAGGAAGTGCGCATGCCGAGAAATACGGGGTATTTTTATGGGTCGATTACGATTGGGCACATGCTTTAGGAATTTCAAAAATCAATTTCAACTTCAAAAAAATCAAATCAAAAAAATTCCAAATTCCAATTCAGATGAAAAGGAGTTTGGAATTTTTGTGAGTTTGAAATTGCAATTGATTTTTGCAATTGAAATTTATTTTGGCATCTCCCGATATCCCATATTAAATAAAGTAAATGCCTGGATATCCGCCGCTTCTTCAATAATCTTAGCGACCGGTTTTCCTGCACCATGACCGGCATTGGTTTCAATGCGAATCAACACAGGATTGTTGCCTGATTGTTTTTCCTGCAATTCTGCGGCAAATTTAAAGCTGTGCGCAGGTACCACGCGATCATCATGATCGCCTGTCGTGACGAGTGTTGCCGGATATTGCACGCCCGATTTAACATTATGTACCGGAGAATATTTTTTCAGGTAATTGAACATTTCGCGTGAATCTTCGGCAGTTCCGTAGTCATAAGCCCAACCTGCTCCCGCCGTAAAAGTATGATAGCGCAACATATCGAGTACACCCACGGCAGGCAATGCCACTTTAAACAAATTTGGTCTTTGCGTCATTACGGCGCCCACTAACAATCCGCCGTTTGAACCGCCTTTGATGGCGAGGTAATCTTCCGAAGTATAACCTTGTTTTTGAAGGAATTCTGCGGCGGCGATAAAATCATCAAATACATTTTGCTTCTCCATTTTGGTTCCGGCATCGTGCCATTTCGAGCCATATTCGCCACCGCCACGCAAGTTTGCTACAGCATAAACACCGCCCATTTCGAGCCAAACGGCGTTGCCGATGCTGAAGGTTGGCGTAAGGCTGATGTTAAATCCGCCATAACCGTAAAGAATCGTCGGGTTTTTACCGCTTAATTGCAATCCTTTTTTATAAGTGATGATCATCGGTACTTTGGTAGCGCCGTCTTTTGAGGTATAAAAAACCTGTTTCGATTCGAAATCATTGCTGTTGAATTCGACTTTCGGTTTCACAAATACTTTCGATTCGCCAGATTTCGGATTGAAACTGTAAATTGTTCCGGGCGTAATATAATTAGTGAAATTGAAATACAAAGTTTCATCTTTCATACGGCCTGAAAATCCTTCAGAAGTCCCGATTCCCGGCAAATCAACCTCGCGGACGAGCTTGCCGCTGTAATCATATTGTTTTACGACGGAAATAGCGTCCTTCATATAATTCGTAAAAATATAACCTGCGCCGGTTGTTGGCGTGAGCACATTTTCGGTTTCCTTAATGAAATCTTTCCAGTTTTTTGATTGCGGCTGAGACGCGTCAACAATTACAATTCGTCTGTTTTCAGCTTTGAGGTTGGTGGTGATGTAAAGTTTCGAACCTACATTATCCAATACATCGGCATCGTGTTCGAAACCGCTGAGCATCTGCACAATCGCGCTGTTCGGTTTTGTAAGGTCTTTCAGGTACAATTCATTCCCTGAAGTCGAATTGGCTGCAGAAATAAAAAGATAATGGTTGTCTTCTGAAACCGATGCGCCAACGTAGCGTATTTTTTCCTTTTCGCCAAAAACGACAATATCTTCTTTTTGGGTTTTTCCGAGTGTATGGTAATACAATTTGTGCTGGTCGGTTTTTGCGGAAAGCGCACTGCCTTTTGGTTTTTCGTAGCTTGAATAGTAGATGCCTTCATTACCTTTCCATGAAAGTCCGCTAAATTTTACATCAACTAGTTTGTCATCTAAAGGCTGTTTGGTTTTGGCGTTCAGGAAAACTACTTTGCGCCAGTCGCTGCCCGCTTCAGAAATGGAATAAGCCACCAGAGATCCGTCTTCTGTAAAGCTTACGACGTCGAGCGAAGTCGTTCCGTCGACAGAAAAAGAATTCGGGTCAAGGAAAATTTCCTCCTGCCCCGACTGGTCACTTGCGGTACAAAACCGACTGGTTCTGCAATCCGTTATTCTTATAATAATAGGTATAATCCCCACGTTTGAATGGCGCGGTGATTTTTTCGTAATTCCACAATTCCTTCATACGGTCACGGATCGCATCCCTGAACGGTATTTTTTTGAGGTAATCAAAAGTGACATCGTTTTCGGCCTTTACCCAGGCTGCCGTTTCGGCCGATTTGTCATCTTCCAGCCAACGGTAAGGATCGCTGACTTTTGTGTCGAAATAAGTGTCAACCGTTTGTCCTTTAGCAGTTTTCGGATAATTAAGCGGTTTTTGGGTTTGTGCAAATGAAGGCATAGTTGTGCTTACAACCATAAATAACAGCATTCTTTTCATAAGAATTAAATTTTGGTTGCATCAAAAATAGTAAAAAGGAATTTACTAATATGCCAAAAACAATGGTTTATAAGCGCGCCAGTGTTTGTAGATTAACAAGCGGTGGGAGAATCTATAATCAGTCCTCACAATTAAAAGAAGACTGCCTTCAATCAATGTAGTTTTTTATACCTTTAAAAACATCAAAAGCCATAACCACTGAAAGTGTCCGTTTTGTTATTATCACAGCTAGTAGGCTGATTGTTTGACGAATATTTTAAAACAATAGCAATTGATGTGAAGACAGTTTTTTAAAAACAGTTAGCTTAGCGCTTCAAAAACTACACCTGCTGAATTTCAAAAAAAGTATTCAATGGAAAAATTTAAAATAACTTTCTTTGTTTTTTTCATGATTTTAATTTCATGTAAAAGCATCAAAGAAACACAAGTAAAAAAGCAAATTCATAATAATGAAAGGAGTTTGTATATTGTCGATACGTTATATTTCAATAATCCCCTAATAGTCGAATTTAAAAATAAAGACTTTACAACACAATTACTTTTGTTGAAACAGACAGAAATAGATACTATGGATTTTAAAAAACATGGCGATTTTATTAAAGTTGTAAATAATTATAGTGGATATTTATTTTCCACGCCACAAGAGTTTTCATGTATCTTAAATAATTTTATTACGTTACAACCTAAGTGTGTTTCAAAATCTGATCTTGATTTACAGAAACAAATCAGAAAGTCCGAAAAAGACTCTGTTTGGATTTTAAATGAAAACGGAGAAGTTGCCGAAAAAAATTATAAAGGCTGGAAACACTATGAAATTCTTCAGCGAAAATTTTTATGTTTTTTGGTCAAAGGAAGAATATTGAAATTCTGCACATCAATAGATGAAATTGAAATTGTCGGTAATGACAATGTTTATTACAAGTTGTTGGTACCAATTACTTGGAATGACAAATAAATGTTACAGATGCTAGGGTGAGCACCCGCTCACACACACAAAACTAATAAGCTAACTGCTTCTCGTGCGAAAATCTAATACGCCAAAAACAACGGTTTATAAGCGCGCCAGTGTTTGTAAATCAATATCCCGTTCAGCACGGCAACCAGAAGTGCCGGACCAATCGTATTGATATCAGTATAAAAATGGAAGAGTAAAATATTAATTGAAATCGGCACCAATGCAACCAAAGCAAATGGCACCCATTTTTAAGCAGCAGCATCGCCGCAATAATGATTTCAAATGTGCCGACAACCGGAAAAATATAGCTTACATTGAATGTGCCCGGGCTCGGTAAAAAATTAAAAAATTTATTCAGACCCGAAGCCAACAACAAAAGTCCTAAAAGCACCCTTACGATAGTGGTAAATTTTGAATTCATAATTAACGGATTTATAATTGGTTATATGGTAAAAATATAATTAAATTTTTAAATTATAATCATCTAATAACATCAAATTTTTAACTTATGCAGGATTAAATCTTAATTTTGAAAATTTATAATAATGACGTAACTTTTTTTCAATTTTGAGGACTAATTTTGAATAATCATTAAAATTTAAATCATGCAGGCACACGAAATAGACTATCAGATTTTTGGGGAAGAGATGCAATATGTTGAAATTGAGCTCGATCCGCAGGAAATTGTCGTAGCAGAAGCCGGAAGTTTCATGATGATGGACAACGGCATCCGCATGGAAACCATTTTCGGCGACGGCTCCGTCCAACAATCCGGAATATTTGACAAATTGCTTTCTGCCGGAAAAAGGATGCTTACGGGCGAAAGCCTTTTCATGACCGCTTTCATCAACGAAAACTTCAATAAGAGCAAGGTTTCATTCGCCTCGCCTTATCCGGGAAAAATTGTTGCGATTGATCTGAATCGTTTCGGCGGAAAATTCATCTGCCAGAAAAATTCGTTTTTATGTGCAGCGAAAGGCGTGGCAGTCGGCATCGAATTTTCAAAGAAATTAGGCCGGGGCTTTTTCGGAGGCGAAGGTTTTATTATGCAAAAACTCGAAGGCGACGGAATGGCTTTTGTACATTCAGGCGGAACGCTTGCGCGTAAAGAACTAATGGTCGGTGAAGTATTAAAAGTCGATACCGGCTGTATCGTCGGTTTTACAAAAGACGTCGATTATGATATTGAATTCATCGGCGGTATTAAAAATTCCCTTTTTGGCGGCGAAGGTTTATTTTATGCAACTTTGCGCGGTCCAGGGAATAGTGTATGTTCAATCATTACCATTTAGCCGTCTGGCCGACAGGATTATCGCATCGGCACCGAGAAATGGCGGAAGCAGTCGTGAAGAAGGCAGCCTTTTGGGCGGATTGGGGAATTTACTCGACGGAGACAATCGTTTTTAGGTTTAGGGTATTGGGTACAGGGTTCAGGGCGAGAACATTTTCTTAGCCCTGAACCTGTTCTTTTCATAAACATCCAGTCTTCAAGAGATTAGGGACAGTTTTTCAAGACAATCTACTTCCCCTGAACCCTGCACCCTAAATATTAAAATTCACACCCAAAATAATATTCCTTCCAATATTCGGGATACCGTCAGTTTTGAGTCGCGATAAATGTGCGATGTAAGTTTTATCGAATAAATTATTCGCATTCACATTAAATTCAAACGCCTTTTTGCCAAATTTGATTTTTCCGCCAAGACCAAGATTTACAAGTGTGTAATCATTCGATTTGGTCTCAAATCCGCTCACATTATCCTGATTGAAAGTATGCGAAACATTCAAGGTTGCAAACCCGTCTGACAGCCAGTTTTTGATGTTGAATTCCCCGCGCAGCGTATTGTTCCAGTTATTTGCAGGAATCAGGGGCAAATAGTCGCCGTTTTGTTTTTTTCCGGTAACGGTTTCAAAACTCGTCTCAAAGTGCAGCCAATCGAGCGGATGCGGGTGAAGATGCAATCCGATTTCGCCGCCATACAAATTCGCATCATTCTGCACATAATCATACACATCATTGTCCTCGCGGATTTCTCCTGTTGGCGAAGTATAGATGTAATTGTTCACGTGGTTGTAAAACCCGTTGACGAAAAACTCGAAATGGCTGTTGTTGTATTCGAGATTAAGATCGGTCTGGAAATTCTGCTCGGTATTCAAATCGTTATTGCCGACTTCATATCGGTTCGTGCCTTCGTGAACACCGTTGGAAGTCAGCTCAGCTAATGTCGGCGCGCGGAATCCCGAAGCTAAATTCAATCGCAACGTCAGATCATCGGTAAAATTTCGCTTATAACCCAACGAAGCATTAAAGCTGTCGAATGATTTGTCGAGTGCGGCGAATGAACCTTCTTCGCCAGAGATACCGTGGCTTTCACTGCTGACATTTCGGTTGTCGTATCGCAATCCCGCCTGTAGGGAATTTTTTCCAAAATCATAAGCCGCCGTTCCGAAAACCCCAAAATCATTGGTCACGGCGTCGGGAATCAGGTATTCTTCGCCTGAATTTTTATTGCTTTGGTGCATACCCTGCAATCCTGCAATCATTTCTACATTATTGAATTTCGGGAAATGGTATTTCAGGTCATAATTCAGTGTTTGCAATTTCATGTGCAAAGACGCGATATTGCTGTCTTCAAATTCACTTCTGTCGTTGGCAATGTATCCGATGTTGGCATCCAAAGTCGAATTTTTAAAGAAAAAACTGTTGTTCAAACTGAGTAAATGATTAAAAACGCCTTGTTTCGGGAATTGCGTTTTTTTGCTTTCAGATTGTTCTGCAATGCCTTCTTCAGGAATTCCCAAATCCAGATCATTGTAATTGTAACGCAATACACTCGAAAAATCCGAATTGCTGTAACCGATGCCAGCCTTGAGATCTTTTTCGTTATAACGCGTATTGGTCACACGATTGCCATCCGGGATTTTATAATCAGAATGAATGTCGTAAGTCCCGTGCACTATGAATTTCCAGTTTTCATACGACTTTTTCAAACCAAGCGAACTGCTGCTTCCCAAAGTATTTGAAAACAAACGCTGGCGGAAATCGCCTTTAAAAGTGTTGGCTTCGGCAAATTTCTCCGGATTAAAATACAAAACGCCGCCAATCGCATCCGAACCATACAATAAGGAAGCCGGCCTTTGATAACCTCGACGCTTTCTACGCCGGCATCGTTAAGGCCGAGTCCGTGTTCGTCGCCGAATTGCTGGTTTTCCAATCTTACGCCTTGCGAATAGACCAAAACACGATTCGCGCTTAGTCCACGAATTACGGGTTTTCCTATAGAAGTTCCCGTTGAAATCTGCGCTACGCCGGGAATCGTCGCCAATCCTTCGATTAAAGTAGCACTTCCTTTCTGGCGCAATGATTTGATGCTTTCGTGCTCGACTTTCATGACGTTCTGGGATTGCAGTTTGTTGAAAGCCGTCGACACGACAATCTCATCCATCTGAAAAGCAGATTGTACCAAAACAATATTAAGTGGCGAATCCTGAGACTTTAAAATTTGATTTTGCGTGACATATCCCACAAACGAAAAGCTGATTTTGATATTCCCTTCAGGCAGATTGTTGAGCGCATATTGCCCGTTGTCGTCAGTGGTGGTGCTTTTGTGCAAATCGGGCAAATAAACCGAAACGCCTTTTAAAGGCAGTTGATTGCCGTTGGTAACAATACCGGCAATTTTATTTTGGGCATGCAGCATACCCGAAAACCCTATGATTAGGGCCATGATAATTTTTTTCATTGGAAAAATGATTTTATTGTTAAAGGAAATGTATCCGGAAGATTATCCGGAATAAAGTCGGTTTAAGCAATAAAATCAGGAAGGCCGCGCAGCGAGAAAAGGCTTCCGCGGAAAAACTGGGTGATTTCCCTTGAATAAGAAAAAGTATATTTCGTCGCCACAGGAATCCGTGAAAACGAAAAGGATTGGATATCTGGCGAGATGAAATTCGCAAAAGTAAATTCGCACACAAAACAATTATCAAGATGGTGGTGCCCGTGCGTTATGATTGATTTGTTCCCGTCGAGGCTGTGTAGGCATTCTTTTATCGAAAGTTCTTCCTCAAGATGCTCATACGAGTGTATGGATTGAAAAAACATCGCGCCGACAACAGTCAGCATCAGCATAAAATTGATTATGGCGAGTTTTTTCTTCATTGGGGCAAAGGTAGGAAATCTGTTGGGGAATTAATGGGCGTTAACATTTTTTTGGAAACGCTTTGCAAGGGACACGGCTTTGCCTTTGGAATTTTGGACACGCTTCGCTTTGGATTGTTAGACTTCATAGACTTGAGGATAAATCAGAAATAATGAAAAATAAAAATGCGACTCAATCGAATCGCATTTTTTATGTTCAATCTCTAAGAAGTCTAAAGCGCAGCAGTCCAAAAATCCATAGCGCAGCAGTCTATTTAAACCAATCCGTTCGCCACCAGATATTCTGCTATTTGAACGGTATTCGTAGCAGCGCCTTTTCTCAAATTGTCAGAAACAATCCACATATTTAATGTGTTGTCCTGGCTTTCATCCTTGCGGATGCGGCCCACGAAAACATCGTCTTTTCCTTGTGCATACAATGGCATCGGATAGGTGTAAGTGTCGGTATTGTCCTGAACGGTAACGCCCGGCGTGTTGTGCAGGATTGTGCGTACTTCACTCACATCAGGAGTATTGGTGAACTCAACATTCACGGCTTCACTGTGCCCACCGACAACCGGAATCCTGATAGCAGTTGCGGAAACTTTTATCGAATCGTCGCCGATGATTTTCCGGGTTTCGCGAACGAGTTTCATTTCTTCTTTGGTGTAGCCATTGTCTTCAAAACTATCGCATTGCGGAATCGCATTCCGGTGGATTTGGTATTTGTAAGCCATATCGCCATTAACGCCAGCGTATTCATTTTCGAGTTGCTGAACGGCTTTCACGCCCGTTCCTGTAATCGATTGGTAAGTCGAAACGATGACGCGTTCTACATTATATTTTTTATGCAAAGGTGCCAAAACCATCACCATTTGAATAGTCGAACAGTTTGGGTTCGCAATGATTTTATCTTCCCTTGTCAGCGTCGATGCGTTGATTTCAGGAACAACTAATTTCTTCGATGGATCCATTCTCCAAGCCGAAGAATTATCGATTACGGTAGTTCCTGCTGCTGCAAATTTCGGTGCCCATTCAAGCGACGTTTCACCTCCGGCAGAAAATAATGCAATGTCGGCTTTCATGTCGACTGCGGTTTGCATTCCGACAACCTTATATTTTTTGCCTTTGAATTCGATTTCTTTTCCAACAGATTTTTCCGATGCAACCGGAATCAGCTCCGTTACCGGGAAATTTCTTTCGGCTAAAACTTTCAGCATTACTTCGCCTACCATTCCGGTAGCACCTACGACCGCAATTTTCATATGAATTTTGTTTTGAATGAATTTTTGTTCTGCAAAAGTAATATATTATTGTTTCAAAGTTTCAAATGGATTATAATACTAATAATCGCAAATAACAAAACTCTGCAACTTTGACACTTTCTAACTCAATCAAAAGAAAAACCGTCCAAGGGTGCGGACGGTTTAAGGTTAGAATATATAGTATAGCGGATTATCTGTTTTTTAAAGCATCGCGGATTTCCATCAATAATTTTTCTTCGTTTGACGGCGCTGGCGGTGCGGCAGGTACATCGGCTTCTTTTTTTCTTGAAGAATTGATGCCTTTAATGATCAGGAACAATACGAAAGCTACAATCAGGAAGTTGATTACGGCCGACAGGAACACGCCGTATTTAACTGTCCCGAAAATCGTAAGTTCTTCCAATTTTGACAAATGGGCTGCGTCTAAAGCGGGTTTCAACAGCAATGGCGTCAGTACATCTTCAATAAAAGAGCTGACAATTTTGCCAAAAGCGGCGCCAATTACAACCCCAATCGCGAGGTCAACAACATTGCCCTTCATGGCAAATGCCTTAAATTCAGAAATCATTCCCATAATTGTTTGGTTTTTGGTTATTAATCAGGTTTAATTTGGTATCTAAAGTAAGAAAATATTTAATATTATCGATTTATTCCCGATAAAAAACGCGTTTTACCCGCTGCGAAATACCCGTCATAATTTCGTACGGAATCGTATGCAGTTGTTCTGCAATAAAATTAATCGTCGGGCTTTCGCCGAAAACAATCACCTGGTCGCCTTCTTTGCACGGAATATCGGTAACATTCACCATAATCATGTCCATACAGACGCTTCCGGTGATGTAGGCTTTTTGGTTGTTAATGGTGACGAAACCAATGCCATTGCCCAATCCGCGCGAAATGCCATCGGCATAACCAATTGGAATTGTAGCGATCTTGGTGGGTTTTTCCGCAATAAATCTTCTTCCGTAACCCACGCTGTCGCCGGCCGGGATTGTCCGGATTTGCGAAATAATCGATTTTAAAGTACCGACATTTTCGAGTTCCTTTTGTTCTTCCGGATCGTTTGAAACGCCGTAAAGTCCGATTCCCAAGCGCACCATATCATATTGCGCCTGCGGAAAATTCGAAATTCCCGAAGTGTTTAAAATATGGCGTATCGGTTTGATTTGCAGCTCCTTCATCATTTTGGAAGACAATTTCTCAAACAAAGCAATCTGCGACAACGCAAAATCCTTGTGAACCAGATCGTCGCTGGTCGCCATGTGCGATAAAATGCTTTTCACTTTTACCGCTTTCGTTTCTTTCAAAATCGAAATCAGCGCTTCGATGTTATTTTCCTCGAAACCCAAACGGTGCATTCCGGTATCAATTTTTATATGTATCGGAAAATCCTGCAATTTCCGCTGTTTTGCAATCTGAAGAAAAGCGTTCAGTCCTTTGATGCTGTAAATTTCCGGTTCCAGATTGTGCTGGATAATCGACGCAAAACTCGTATTCTCCGGATTCAATACCATAATCGGCAATTTGATGCCGGCGTTTTTGAGCGCAATTCCCTCATCCGCGAAAGCGACACCTAAATAATCTGTGTTATGATGTTCCAGAAGTTTTGCGATTTCAAATCCGCCATTCCCGTAACCGAAAGCTTTCACCATCACCATCATTTTGGTTTCGGGTTTGAGTTTCGATTTGAAGAAATTCAGGTTGTGGCTGATGGCGTTGAGGTTGATTTCGAGAACGGTTTCATGTGTTTTTTCTTCTAATAAGGAAACGATTTTCTCGAATTCAAATGTGCGCGCACCTTTGATCAGAATGGTTTCATTCGCGAATGCCAAAGTATCGAAGGCGGCAATAAAATTGGCGGTGTTTTTAAACGTAATGGCATTTCCGAACTTGTTTTTAAAAGCCGAAATCGTTTCGCCGATACCAATAATTCTATTGATTTTATTGGAAATTACGAGTTGAGAAACTTTCGAGTACAATTCGTCAGTTCCCAATCCGCTTTGAAAAATATCCGATAAAATCAGCGTTTTTTTCTTATAATGTTTTTGCGATTCGAGAAAATCCAGTGCAATCTTCAATGACTGGAAATCAGAGCTGTAACTGTCGTCAATGAGCGTTGTGTTGTTGATGCCGTTCTTTACTTTCAGGCGCATTTCTACAGGGAAAAGCAATTCCATCCGGCTTTCAATCGTTTTGTGATCGTAACCGAAATGCAGCAAAACCATCATGCATTGGATTGCATTTTCAATCGACGCGTCGTCCTGAAACGGAATCTTGATTTCAAAATCAAAATCGTGGTAACGGACTTTCAAAACCGTCTTGTCGATGATTGATTTTTTGGTGATAAAAACGTCGGCAGATTCATCTTTGCAGCTCCACGAAAAAGTAGCAACTTTCTGGTTGATGAACGCGTCGATGGTTTTATTCTTATTGTAAATCAGCGTTTTTACATGCGGAAACAGCTTCAGTTTTTCCTTGATTTTTTCGCCTAAATTTGAAAATCCTTCGTCGTGTGCGCTTCCGATATTGGTAAGCAAACCGATTGTCGGACGTATGATGGGTTCAAGTTTCGCCATTTCATTCGTCGTTGAAATTCCGGCTTCAAAAATCCCGAGATTGTGCTTTTCGTTGATTGAAATTACCGACAACGGCACGCCGACCTGCGAGTTATAACTTTTCGGGCTTCGGATGATATTATAATCCGGGCTCAGCAAAAAATTAAGCCATTCTTTGACAATCGTTTTGCCGTTGCTGCCTGTAATTCCGATGACGGGAAAATCAAAAAGATTGCGGTAATAAGCGGCGAATTGCTGCAGTGCGTCGAGTGTGTTCTCAACGACTAAAAAATTGGCTTTTCCTTCAAGATTTTCAGGGATGTGCGTGACGACAAAATTGCGGACGCCATTGTCAATTAATTCGGGAATATAAGCATGCGCGTCGTTATTCGGGCCTACAATCGTGAAGAATAAAGTGCCCGAATTATTCTGCAAAGAACGGCTGTCAATCGAAATATTATCAATAACGGTATGCCCCGAAGTGCCAAACCACCGCGCATTTAAGATTGGGACAATATTGTGTATGGAAAGACTCATTTACAGTTTGATTTTACACAAATTGCACGAATTATCACGAATTAATTGGTGCAAATTTGTGCAATTCGTGTTTAAATTTTTCATTTGGCGGATGCTATTCCCCGATGATTTTGTCTTTAGTAACTTCGATAGCTTGTGCAGATTGCGTCCACATTGCATTAAAATAAGCAGCGCGGCTCAGCGGTTCATATTCTTCGGTTTCGCCAAGCATGACGAGTTTGTCAGAGTCAGTTTTCCGGAAGCTGTAATGCGC
Organism: Flavobacterium sp. 3HN19-14; assembly: GCF_051373205.1. Taxonomy (NCBI): domain Bacteria; kingdom Pseudomonadati; phylum Bacteroidota; class Flavobacteriia; order Flavobacteriales; family Flavobacteriaceae; genus Flavobacterium; species Flavobacterium sp. 3HN19-14. The sequence continues at coordinate 470,286 of NZ_JBPPZT010000001.1, read as the reverse complement.
GAGATTTCCGGTGCGGGTGCAAACGGCATGTACTTTCGTGACATATTCGGCAGTCGCCATGAGCGCAGGCATCGGTCCGAATGGATTACCTTTAAAATCCATGTCGAGTCCGGCAACGATAACGCGTATTCCTGAATTCGCCAAATCATTACAAACGGCTACAATCTCATCATCAAAAAACTGCGCTTCATCTATGCCGACGACCTGGCAGCCCTGCGCTAAAATCCGGATATTGGCTGCTGCAGGAACCGGCGTAGAGCGAATTTGGTTGCTGTCGTGGGACACGACCATTTCGTCGTGGTAACGCGTATCAATGGCAGGCTTGAAGATTTCGACTTTTTGCTGTGCAAACTGTGCGCGTTTGAGGCGGCGAATCAATTCTTCGGTCTTTCCCGAAAACATCGAACCGCAGATGACTTCGATCCACCCGAATTGTTCTTTATGGTTGACTGTATTTTCGAGAAACATTTTTTATTTTTTGCCGCTTAAAATGAATTGTTTTTATTACTTTGTGACAGAAACAAATTTATTAAAAAAGATACGCCTTAGTCATTATAATTTCAAAAGTTATGAAAAAAAAGCTCGAAGCGGAATTGGTCAGCATCGCACACAGGATTTTACAGCTTAAAAATAAGTCAGACCTTTTGCAACTCCACAAAGAAGCACAAAATTTGTATGAAAAATTAAGTCTTTTGAAGTTTGTTGAGGAAAATTTCGCCGATGCAAAACCAACAATCGGTTATGCTGAAATAGAAGCGCAAATCGAAACAACTTTTGATAAAGAAGATAAGACTGAAACGGCTGATGTTCCGGAATGCAAAACCGAAAAACGAAACCGAGGATAAAAAGAAGATGTAACCGCTGAAGCAACAAGTCAGGAAGAAGAAAAATCTGAAGACACAGAGACGCCTGAAGCCGCCGACGAAGAGAATGCTGAAGCTGAAACGCCGGAATCTTCTGAAGAAAACACAGAGGCTGAAACTTCAGAAGAATCAGATACAGCAGCGACTGAAGAACCGGAATCTTCCGAAGAAGAAAATGCTGAAACAGCATCCGAAGAAAGTCCGTCCACGACTGATGAAATTGAAATCCCTGAAACACCGGAACAACCTGAATCGCTTGAAGAAGTGCAATCAGCATTAGAATATAACAATGCAGATGAGATTGAAGCAGGCGAAGAAATTCCGGCAGCAGAAGATGCGGGTGTGAGCGAAGCCGGCGATGCTGCACCAAAACAAGAAGATTTCGCGCCGTCATTCGAACTTGCCTTCGATAAAAAAGACGAGCCAAAAGAGCAAAAACAAATCGCATTCGAAGATTTCCTCGGACATGATTATAACGAATCATTCTTCGTAAAAGCCGGAGAAGAAAATAAAAAAGAGGCAACTCCGGTTGAAGAAAAACACGAAGAACCTGAAGAAGAACCAACTTCAAACGAAACAGAAATTCCTGTAGCTGAACCCGAAATCGTAGAAGAAGAAAAACCAAAACCGCAGGATCCTGAAGAAACCGCTCCATACAAACCGCTCAGCGAACATTTGTCAAAAACCATCACCATCGGCCTGAACGACCGCATCGGATTCGAAAAGCAATTGTTCGGTGGCAGCAGCGAAGATCTGAACCGCGTTTTGTCTCAGCTCAATACGTTTAACACTTTTGCGGAAGCACAGGATTTTATCGAAGATATGGTAAGGCCTGATTACAATTGGGACGGAAAAGACGATTACGTGCAGCGTTTCATGGATATCGTTGAAAAGAAATTTTCTTAGAATAATAAAAAAATATAACACGAATTGCACAGATTTGCACAAATTAATTCGTGTAAATTCGTGCAATTTGTGTTCAACATTAATATGGGCAAACTCTACATCGTTCCAACGCCAATCGGCAACCTCGAAGACATGACCTTCCGTGCCATACGCATCTTGAAGGAAGTCGATTTGATTCTGGCAGAAGACACGCGCACAAGCGGTAAACTGCTGAAGCATTTCGAGATTGCCACGCACATGCACAGCCATCACATGCACAACGAACATAAAACTGTCGAAAATCTGATTTCAAGATTAAAATCGGGAGAAACGATTGCGCTGATTTCTGATGCAGGAACGCCTGCGATTTCAGATCCCGGATTTTTGCTGACACGCGCTTGTGTTGAAAATAATATCGATGTGGAATGCCTGCCGGGCGCAACAGCTTTCGTACCCGCTTTGGTGAATTCCGGATTGCCGAATGACCGCTTCATATTTGAAGGTTTTCTTCCGGAAAAAAAAGGAAGACAAACGCGGTTTTTAGCTTTAGCAGAAGAAACGCGCACGATGATTTTTTATGTTTCGCCGCACAAACTCAATAAAACTCTGGCGGAATTCGTGCAATATTTCGGTGCTGAAAGGCAAATCTGCGTTTCACGGGAATTGTCGAAATTACATGAGGAAAATTACCGCGGAACTGCCGCAGCTGTACTCAAACATTATGAAAGCAAACCGGCTAAAGGCGAAATCGTAGTGGTCGTTGGCGGAAAATCTATTGCAAAAAAAGAAAAAGAATAATGGGAAATCAGATTTTGAAAAGATTACTTTTTATTGTCATAGCTCCATTTTTGATTTGCTCGTGTTCTGACAAAGATGAATATGTCGCGCCGGTTGCAAAAGTGCTCGATTTGCCAGAAACGCCTTACGATTACAGCGTAAATCTCCCGTCCTATTTCTATACCAATGATGGAAGTCCGTTGCCGACGGCGGTAACCAACACCGATAATACGCCAAGTACTAATCCCATCACCAACGAAGGCGCAACTTTAGGGCGAGTGCTTTTTTACGATAAAAACCTGAGCCAAAACCGCACAATTGCCTGCGCTTCCTGTCACAAACAAGCTGAAAGTTTTACCGACAGCGCCACCAACAGCGTGGGTTTTTTAGGCGGATTGACCAGACGGCATTCGATGACGCTTGTCAATGCACGTTTTTACCGCCGCGGCAGGTTTTTTTGGGATGAAAGGGCAGCGACTTTGGAACAGCAAGTGCTGATGCCGATTCAGGATGCCACAGAAATGGGACTGACACTCGAGGAAATCAGCGCGCGGGTTTCAGAGCAGGCCTATTATCCGGATTTGTTTACGGCCGCTTTTGGCGACAGCATTGTTACCTCTGAAAGAATTTCAAAAGCATTGGCGCAATTCGTAAGAAGCATCGTCAGCTATAATACCAAATATGATATCGGAAGGGCACAGGTTACTGCGATGGCGGCACCATTCCCGAATTTCACTGATGAAGAGAACGAAGGCAAAACACTATTCCTGAAACCTGTCGATCAAGGCGGTGGAAGTTGCTTTAGCTGTCACACTACCGAAGCTTTTGTGAATACGAATGCCGGTCAGGCGAATAACGGTCTCGATTTGGAAACGCTGACAGATTTCGGAGCACTTGAAACTTTTCCCGAAAGGGAGGATTTTACAGGTGCTTTTAAAGTAACAACACTTCGCAATATCGAATTGACCGCACCTTATATGCACGATGGCAGATTGCTGACACTTGAAGCTGTCATTAATCATTACGATCACGGCGTTCAGAACAATCCGAATCTGGGACTACACTTGCGCGATGCCAATGGAAATCCGATTCGCCTTCATTTTACAGACGCTCAAAAATCGGCGTTGCTGGCGTTTTTGAAGACACTAACTGATCATACGGTTACGACTGATGTAAAATGGAGCAGCCCATTCGTTAATTAGCGAATGTGGCGATTAGCGAATTAGGGAATGTCTTTGAGTCAAACGCCAAGATTTGTAAAAGAAAAAGAATTCCCGCTAAATAATCCCTTATCCGACAACTTCAAATCCGGAATTACCAGTAATGCCATAAAAGAAAGCGTCATGAACGGCGCATTGAGCGCGCTTCCGAGTGATTTTGCCATAGTATCGATTTCCTGATACAGCCTTCCGGTTTCCCAACCGTCTTTGTCGCTGATGATCCCGGCTACAGGTAATCCGAGGATTTTGTTTTCATCACCATTGACGGCACAAATACCGCCGGTATTTTTAATAATCAAATTTACCGCATTACAAATTTCCTCGTCACTGGTGCCAACGACAACAATATTGTGCGAATCGTGTGCTACAGAACCTGCAATCGCGCCTTTTTTCAAGCCGAAATTTTTGATGAAGGCGATTGCCGGCGGCGCTTCGTGGTAACGGTTGACAACGGCTATTTTGAGAACGTCATTTTCAATGTCTGAAATAATTTTTCCATTTTCAATCAGCGGTTTTTCGTGAATTTCGTTGGTAATCAATTGTCCTTCCAATGCTTCAATCACGCGGATTTTCGCCGCATTGCTTTTCACCTCAAAATCTTCGGGTTTTTTAAAATTGACATTAAAATTGTTCGGCTTTTCAAAAGCAACATCTTTCACAAATGATTTGCCATTTTCTGAAACCAATTCGGCATTAACGTACGTCTGCAGTACCTTGAAGTCAGTCAGATCTTCCAAAACCACAAAATCGGCAGCGTCATTCTCGCGCAGCAAACCGACATTCATATTATAATGTAAAACCGGATTGATGCACGCCATCTGCAAAATTTTAAAAATATCGAATCCCATTGCAACGGCACGTGCGCAAAGCGAATTGATGTGCCCGACAATCAAGTCATCGGGATGCTTGTCGTCTGAACAGAACATCATATTTTCGTAATGTTCCGGCAAAAGTGAAATGAGCGCGTCGAAATTCTTGGCAGCACTTCCTTCGCGTATGAGGACTTTCATGCCGAGCGATAATTTTTCCTGCGCTTCCGCAAAAGTGAAGCATTCGTGATCGGTCGTGATTCCGGCGCAAATATATTTCTGTAATTGCTCGCCACGCAATCCCGGCGCATGGCCATCAATCGGTTTTCCGGATCTTTTGGCGTATTCGATTTTTTTCAGCACTTGTTCATCGTCGAATAAAACGCCCGGATAATTCATCATTTCGGCGAGGTAATAAATGTCTGAAGAAGCCATCAGTTCTTTAATTCCTTCCGCATCGATTACGGCGCCTGCAGTTTCAAAAGACGTTGCCGGAACACAGGAAGGCGCGCCAAAATGAAATTTGAAAGGCACTTTCTTTCCGTTTTCAATCATATAATAAACGCCGGATTTCCCCAAAACATTGGCAATTTCATGCGGATCGGAAATCGTGCCCACAGTTCCGTGAATGACGGCGATTTTTGCAAATTCCGAAGGAACTAACATCGAACTTTCAATATGGATGTGTGCATCGATGAAACCCGGCAAAATATAGTTCTTGTTATTGTGTTCTTTGGATTTTACGGCAATGATTTTTCCGTTTTCGACCGTAATTTCACCCGGATAAATATTCCGGTTGAAGATGTCGACGATTTGTCCTTCGATTTGCATTGGATATGATTTTTGAAATTACAAGTAACGAAATTTATCTTGAAAAATTCGTATTTTTGAATCATTATACACCATTCAAAATTATATATATGCGCTGGAAACTTCAACCCGAACCCAATCCTGAAAAGGTACAACAACTCGCCCAATCCTTAAATACTGACGAACTCGTTGCCCAATTGCTGTTGCAGCGCGGCATCGAAAACTTTGAGCAGGCAAGACAATTTTTCCGTCCAAGTTTAGACGACCTTCACAATCCGTACCTGATGAAAGATATGGATAAAGCGGTGCTTCGCATCGAATCGGCGATTAAAAACGAAGAAAATATTTTAATTTTTGGTGATTATGATGTTGACGGAACGACAGCAGTTTCGCTGATGGCATCGTATCTGAAAACGATTTACCCCAATGTCGCGACTTACATTCCCGACCGTTATGATGAAGGCTACGGCATTTCTTATAAAGGGATCGATTATGCTGACGACAACGGAATTTCATTGATTATTGCGCTCGACTGTGGTATCAAATCAATTGAACACATCGCTTACGCGAAAGCAAAAAACATCGATTTTATCATTTGCGACCACCACCGTCCTGGAAATATTTTGCCCGATGCAGTTGCGGTTTTAGATCCGAAACGCGAAGATTGCAGTTATCCTTATGACGAGTTGTGCGGTTGCGGCATCGGTTTTAAATTGATTCAGGCATTGGGTGCTGAACGAGGGCAAACCGTTGATGATTTACTGCCGTATTTAGATTTGGTGGCGACGGCAATCGCAGCCGATATTGTTCCGATTACGGAGAAAACCGGGTTTTGGCACATTTTGGATTGCAGGTGATTAATACGTCTCCGCGCCCCGGAATCAAAGCCTTAATCCACCAGATAAAAAAGCAAACGCTTGATATTACTGATGTGGTTTTTATCATTGCACCAAGAATCAACGCTGCCGGAAGGATCAAACACGGTAATCATGCGGTGGAATTATTGAGTGAATTCGATTTTGAACAGGCGCAGCAATTCGCCTCTGAAATCGAAAAATACAACGCAGACAGAAAAGAACTCGATAAACAAATTACGAAAGAAGCACTTTTGCAAATTGAAGAAAACAATGAGGCAGCACATTTTACGACAGTCGTTTTTAACGAAAACTGGCACAAAGGCGTTATCGGAATTGTGGCTTCCCGATTAATTGAAACCTACTACCGTCCCACTTTGGTTTTTACGAAAAGCGGCGATAAATATGCGGCTTCGGCGCGTTCTGTGCCCGGATTTGATGTATATAACGCGCTCGAAGCCTGTGCGGAACATCTCGAACAATTCGGCGGACACATGTATGCGGCAGGAATGACTTTGAAGGAAGAAAATTATCAAATTTTCAAAAATGCATTCGAAACGATTGTGCGCGATACCATTCATCCCGATATGCAGACACCGGAAATTGCGATTGATGCCGAGATTAATTTTGAGGAAATTACGCCGAAACTGATTCGGATTCTGAAACAATTCGAGCCTTTCGGACCGCAAAACAGAACGCCGGTCTTTGTATCGAAAAACCTTATTGATACCGGTTTTGCCAAAACCATGGGAGAATCCGATGAACACCTACGGCTTTTTGTAAAGCAGCATGACTCGGAAGGATTTGCTGCTGTTGGTTTCGGTCTTGGAAAAAAAATCGACATTACAAAGCATCGTAAACCATTCGAAGCGGCGTTTTGCATTGATGAAAATGAATGGAACGGGAATGTTTCGACGCAATTGCGGTTGAAAGATATTCGATGAATTGAACGCGGATTAGAACGGATTTACGCGGATGGTCGCAGATTTCGATGTTTGTGGATAGGAACTACGAAAAAAAATCCGCGGCCATCTGTGACCATTCGCCAAAATCCTCGTTCGAAAATTTAGCATAGTATTATTTAGAATTAATACAAATAATGTTACATTTGTGTCAGACAAAACTACAATGAGGCAAATAAAGCAAATTTATAAGAATGATTTCGGAATGGCCTTCTACTAGAAAAATCGGGAAGAAGTCGCTGCTGATCGCGTTCAGCTTGTCTTTAAGGAAACCGGATTTCATTTTACGGTTGATGAGCTTGATTGTTTTATCGGCCTGATTGCAGAAAGTGCTTCAAAAAACCATTGCTGCGACGACTGTAAAATAAAGCAACAATGCGCGCGGTTTTTATTGCAAACGCCTTGCCCACAAATCGATTTGGCGGTGACAATGCAGGAATTGGAATCTATTAAAGATCTGGTGGAAGGCACTTTGTTCAGGATAAATCTCCAGGCATATTTGTCTGGAATTGGAAGGAATTAATTTTTGAATTCTTTGATGTCGAAAGTTTTTCCGTCGAAGACGCCGTAAGTGAAATAACCAATCCAATCTCCTAAATTCACGTATTCCGAATTTTCTCCCACATTAATCTTCATCGGAAGGTGGCGATGCCCGAAAACAAAGTAATCGTAATGCTTTGTTTCGAGTTTCCTTTTGGCATACAACACGAGCCATTCGTTCTCTTCGCCCAGAAACTTCACATCTGAATCGCCTGAAATCAGCTTATTTTTGACAGAAAGATACTGTGCTAATTTTACGCCCAAATCAGGATGCAGCCACCGAAAGAGCCATTTTGAAAACGGGTTGGTGAATACTTTTTTCATCCTTTTATAACCTTTGTCGCCTGAGCCTTTCCCGTCTCCATGGCCAATCAGGAAGGTTTTACCGTGGAAAGTAAATTCGCGGTTATCGTAGTAAACGGGAATATTAAGTTCCTTCTCGAAATAATCAGACATCCATAAATCGTGGTTGCCGACGAAGAAATAAATCGGGATACCACTATCGCGGATTTCGGCGAGTTTTCCTAAAATCCTTACAAATCCTCGCGGTACGACGGTTTTATATTCAAACCAAAAGTCGAAAAGATCACCTAAAAGAAAAATGGCTTCGGCATCTTGTCTGACCTCGTCGAGCCAGGCGACAAATTTTTGTTCGCGGGAAAACTGAGTGCTGCCGTTGGTGCGCCAAAGTGCTGGTCGGAAGCGAAATATATTTTTTTATCGTGGAAATGCTCCATTCTTAAATTTGCAAAAACCAAAGATAGGAAATGTTCATTGGTTCTGTTTAAAAATCGAATCATTTTAGAAAAACACATTTTTTTGAAATATCTCAACAATTAAGTGGATTATTCACAAAAATGTTACATAAAAGCCCGATAATTTGGATTTTGTTAAATAATTTTGATTTCTGTTTTTATTATAAAATTTCCTTAAATTTGGATTTAATACCTACAAACTATATCAAAACACTAAATCTTTTCATTGCATGAAAAAAATTACCTTATTATTAATGTTGTTTTTATTCGGCGCTGTCAGTTATGGCCAGCTGAATGAAAACTTTGATGCCGGAATGCCCGCAGACTGGCTCATAAAGAGCAGGGTCAACGGAGTTGAAACGGCGCAAACCCAGCAATGGCAGCTTAATACAGCGGCGTATCCGGCGCATACAGACCCGAATGCGGCTTTTGTGAACAACGAGCAGATTGGGATGGGCAACACGGAAGAAGATTTGCTGATTACAAAGCAGATTACCATCAATCCAAATGGCCAGTTGCGTTTCTTTACCAGGCAAACGCAAAATTCGGATCAGTTGACAAAATACCAGATTCGGATTTCTGCCAATGCGGCCCAGAACAATCTTGATGCCTTTACGATTGTGAAGGAATGGTCGGAAGCAGAACTCACAGATCTTAATGGTGATATTACAGCCTATGTTGAAAAAAGTTTCGATATTCCGGATGCTTATATCAATGTGCCGATTTACATTGCGTTCGTAAGGGTTTACACACAGCCTGAAACGCAAAGATCTGGCGACCGATGGCTGGTTGACGATGTGAAAATCGTTGAAAAATGTAAAAAGCCTATAGATCTTGCCATTGTGCCGGGCAGTATAGCTTCTACTTCTGCCAGCATGTATTGGACCAATACCAGTACTTCAACTAATTTTGAGATTGAAATCGTGCCCGAGAATGCAGAATTTACTGGTGTTGCAACAGCATTTTCAAGTACGACTACGCCTTCATCCTATACTGCTACGCTTTTAACGCCGGGAACCTGTTATAAATATCAGGTAAGATCGGTTTGTGCGGCAGACAATACCAGTGATTGGGCAGGGCCGCTTTTGTTTTGTACACTTCCGATTGGCTCTGTTTGTGCCGATCCGATTGTCGTGGGCGAGTTACCGTATTCTACAAGCGGCAATACGGCCAATTTTGGTGATGAGGTTGACACGGTACAAGGGACGCAATGTAATGCGACTCCGTCTGGCACGAATTATCTCCAGGGAAATGAGGTGTTTTACAGCTATACCGCAACTACAGACGGCCTCATCAGCGTTACAATGACGCCAATTGGGGCAACTTCTACAAATTCTTCTGTGTTTGTATATTCATCATGTGCAAATATTGGCACAAGCTGTATCGCTGGTCTTGCAAATGCCGCCGTTACAGTAAGAACATTTAACATGGCAGTTACTGCCGGAAGTACTTATTATTTTGTAATATCTTCCGGGGAACTACACAGTCTATAGGTTATACCTTTGTACTTCAATATGAAAACTGCTCCCCGAAACCAACCGCAGGAACAGCTACGGCTATTGAGCTGAATCAGGCAACGCTTGGATGGACGAGTACTGCAGATTTTTCTTCGTGGCAGGTTGCGGTGCAGGATTTGGGTGCTGCGATTCCATCAAACACCGGAACGTATGATTATATCACCGGAACAACTTCTTACACCAAAACCGGTTTAGTACCTGCACACCAATACCAATTCTGGGTAAGGGCGGAATGCGTACCGGGTTCAGGAATATATACAGCCTGGGCAGTAACCGTTTTATTTCGATACTTTGATATGCGACCCGACCAATGCATGTCAGCATATTTTCCGAATGACCGATTCGGCTAATAATGGATGGGGTGGTGCCAGAATGCAGGTAAGACAGAATGGTATCGTTGTTGCGACTATCGGATCTACTTATAATTCGGGTGCCTAGCCTATAGACATCCCGGTTTCGTTATGTAACGGCGTTCCATTTGATTTATATTGGAGCGTAGCCGGAACACAACCTCAGCAATGTATTGTTGCCATCATCAATTCATTCGGACAGACCATTTTTACAAAACCGGCAGGTACGGGAACAGCAGGTGAAAGCCTTTACAGCAATACGGTTAACTGTGATACGCCGCGATGCGATATCGCTCCGACCAATGTCACTTTTACTGATATCACGACTACCGGTGCGACCATCGACTGGGTAGCGCCATCAACTACTTCGTGGGACGTTTATGTAGTACCGGCAGGAAGCCCGGCGCCCAATGCCGATACTGTTCCTACTTATGACGACGTGACGGAGAAACCGCTTATTACGACACTTCCGTTATTGCCTGATCATAGTTATGATGTTTATGTAAGAGTAAATTGTTCCCCGTCGCCTTCTCCATGGTCAACTGCCGGAACATTTACAACATTGCCTACTTGCTTTAAACCTACAAACCCACAAGTGCCTCTCGCAAGTATTACACTTACCGGAGCAACTTTCAGCTGGACGCCTGGGTTACCAACAGATACTATTTGGGAGATGTTAATAATTCCCGGACCAAATCCGCCTGCAACGCTTCCGGAAAATACTACCCCGCCAACATACACTAATATCACAACAACTACGTACACTGTAAATGATCTGTCGCAAGCCACTATTTATTATGCCTATGTGCGCACCTATTGTTCGGCAACAGACCAGAGTGTTTGGGTGCCATTTACAAAATTCAACACCGTTACCTGTGATGCCGCAGACAAGTGTAATTATAAATTTGTATTAACAGATACAGGAAGCAATGGCTGGAACAATGGGCGCATGCAGATAAGACACAATGGTATTGTAATTGCAACAATCGGCGCTTCGATTTCCGGAGCGGGCCAACTACCGTAACCGTTCCTATTTGTGACGGAATACCTTTTGATGTGTTCTGGAGTGTTGCCGGAAACCAACCAGATGAAATAGGCTTTACAATCCAGAATCCATTTACAGATATCATTTATACTTATGAACCAGGAATCGGGAACACCGCTGACAGTTTTGTATGCTTCGAATGGAAACTGTACGCCGCCAACGTGTCCTAAACCGACGGCACTTTCTGTTGTAACCGACAGTGTTCAGCAACATTCCGCCACATTGGATTGGGTAGAAAGCGGCAGCGCAACACAATGGGAAATTTATGCCGTGCCTGTAGGTTCTGCGCTTCCGGTTAACGGACAGCCTTTGAGCACAACTACGGGTCGCCTTATTACATCGTAAATACACACCCAATCGAAATTACCGGATTGCAGGCAGGAACAGCCTACATTTACTATGTAAGAGCGATATGTTCGCCAACAGATGTTGGTACATCGACCATCCTTAATCCTAAAACATTTACCACAAAGCCTGAAAATGATGATTGCGCAGGTGCCTTTATGGTTCCGGTGAATCCAACAAGAGATTGTGTTGAATCTGCCAATGGTTCAACTTTGGGTGCAACACGTACATTGCCAAATACATCGCCTGTCTGCCAGGGCAATAGCGATGATGATGTGTGGTATAAGTTTGTAGCCACTTCTGCAATTCACATCATCACTTTCAGTGAAATTACCGGAAGCACTACAGATATCAATCATACTTTATATTCGGGAGCAGATTGTAATTCGCTTACACAATTATATTGCAGCAATCCGAATATAAGTGTTGCCAATAATCTGGTGCCCGGCAAACTTACTTCCTCAGAGTATATACTAATGGAGGCAACGCCACGCAATCTGCCAACTATAAGATTTGTATCACTACGCCTGATCCGATAACCAATGATGAATGTGCAACCGCGATTACTGCCAATGTAAATACAGGATTAGATTGTACCGTTCTCAATTCGGGATCAATTACCGGGGCTACGCCAACGACAGTGCCACTGAGTACCTGTGCCGGAACAGAAGATGATGACGTGTGGTATAAATTTACCGCCAACAGCGCCAAGCAAATCATCACATTCAGCAATATTCAGGGAACCAGTACAGATATTGTACATTCGCTTTATCATGGAACCTGCGATAGCCTTACTTTATTGTATTGCAGTGATGCTGATGAAAGCAGCCCTGAAAACCTGATTGTAGGAGATACTTACTATATCAGGGTTTGGTCTGCATCGAATGCTTTACAGGACATCACTTATGATTTCTGTATTATTAAAGTACCACCTCCGATTTATTCAAGTTCTACTGCTTATAATACCGTGCCGCCGGAAACCTTTACAGTAGAAGACCTGGTAATGGATAAATTGATTAATGTAAATGAACAATGCGCAACCGTAACGAACATCACCTACAGGACCGGAACAGCCCAGGGCTTTAACGGGATCGGATATTTTAATAAGGGAGATTCTTTATTTCCGATGGATGAAGGCGTAATCCTTTCAACAGGAACTGCGGCAAATGCAAAAGCTGCCCAAATCTTACAGTTTTAGGAGATGGTAATGGTGCATGGTTGGGCGATGATGATATTAATGATGTGGTTGTCGCGGCAACCGGCCAGCAAATGAACCCACAAAATGCAACCATTATCGAATTTGACTTTACGCCATATCTCGATCATATTACTTTTCCTTTTGTTTTTGCATCGGAAGAATATGGAACTTATCAATGTGAATTCTCAGATGCGTTTGCTTTTCTGCTTACGAATAACTCAACAAACACGACCACGAATCTTGCATTGGTTCCCGGAACAGATGACCCGATTTCAGTAGTGACGATTCGCGACGGACTTTATAATGCTTTTTGTGATCCGCCACTTGACTCTAATGTAGAATATTTTGACAATTACTATGGCGATCTTGGCGTTCCAGCTATTGCAGCTCCGGTTAATTTTAATGGAACTACCGTAAAAATGACTGCTGAATCAGATGTTACCATCGGGCAATTGTACCACATCAAGCTGGTAATTGCCGACAGAAATGACTCAGCGTTTGACTCAGCGATATTCATCGGTAAATTTACAATCGGAAACCCACCTGAATTGGGAGAAGATTTATTGCTTTCATCAGGGAATGCCGTTTGTGACGGAGAAGCGATAGTACTTGATGCGAATGTACCGAATCCGGCAAATTATACGTTTGTGTGGTCAGACCTTAACGGCGTGATTCCAAATGAAACAGGATCGACTTTAAGTGTAACAACATCAGGTACTTATTCCGTGGCAGCACAACAAATAGGTGTTCCATGTATACAAACTGATACTAAAGTTGTTGAATATTACGTAGAGCCAGCTCCTGGCGCTCCTGCAACATTAAGCAAATGCGTCAATACAGCTACTGCTGTTTTCAATCTGACAGATAATGAAATGGCGCTTTCAGTACCTTATACAACCCCGCATGATTTTAAATATTACCTGTTAGAATCTGATGCGCTTGCAAATGCAGATAACAATATTACAACTTCAACCGCATTCGAAGGAACCGACGGACAAACCATTTACGTCAGGGTCAACAACACTGCAACCGGTTGTAATCATGTAGTGTCATTCCAGTTGCAAATCACCGACCCGCCGATAGGAACATTTACTTATCCGGGCACGCCTTACTGCTCTAACGGAACTGATCCGTTGCCAACTTTGGATGGTGTTGCGGGTGTTTTTTCAGAAGCTACAGGCGATTTAATTATCGATGCGACTACAGGATTAGTTGATTTGTCAAGCCCTGAAGGCACTTATACTGTCCGCAATACCATCACCGCTTCAGGCGGATGTGCAGAAGTAATTGCTGAAACAACGATAGTAATTACGAAATTACCTGTTGCAACATTTGCGTTTGCTGTAGAGTATTGTAAGAATGAAGCCAATCCGACACCGACTTTTACAGGAGATGGAGTGGCTGGAATTTTCTCTGCCCCAACCGGACTTGTATTCATTGATACAACAACCGGAGAAATCGACCTTGGAGGAAGCGATGCCGGAACTTACCTGATTACCAATACGATTGCCGCAGCCAACGGGTGTGGAGAGGTAACAGCAACATTCAGCGTTACAATTACAGCTTTGCCGGTAGCGGCTTTTAATTACGGAACAACAGGCATTTTCTGTAGCGATGGCGGTTCTGCTGCACCAACTTTTACAGGTGGAGGTGTTGCAGGTAACTTTACGGCCAATCCTTCAACATTACTTATTGATGCATCAACCGGAGTTATTAATCTGGCGAGTCCGCAAGGGATATACATCATTACTAATGATGTCAATGCAGGTATTTGCGGATTTGCAACAGCAACAGCAACAATTACAATCAACGCGCCATTAAGCGGTGAGATTTCTTATGTTGGATGACCTTCATTCTGTAAATCAGATATTGGCGCGGTAAGTGTTACAAACAGTGCGCCATCTTTAGGGACTTATACAGCTTCTCCGTCAGGTTTGACAATTGATGAAAATTCAGGAGCCATTACGCCAAGCAGCAGTAACTCCGGAACATACACCATCACATATAGTCTTGCCGCACCTGAAGGTTGTGCGCCGTTCGATACGACTACAAGTGTTACAATTATCCCGGAATTCACCGTCGGCCTTGAAGGCGGTTGTGAATCCAATAAATTCGTAATTAGTGTAACCAGTGCCAGCGGTTCTTTCGATGTACTCAACAGTACTTTTGACTGGAGTCCGTCTACGTTTACCGCGACAGATTCTCCTGACGCAGTTGCCATTACGGCGCCAGGCGAGTATACTGTTGTTGTGACTTCTAAGGATACAGGATGTAGTGCAACTTACTCACAGTTATTTAACGACATCAGTTGCGCAATCCAGAAAGGTATCACGCCAAACAACGACGGCAAGAATGATTTCTTCGACCTGACAGTTCTTAATGTGAAACACCTTACGATCTACAACAGGTATGGAACGGAGGTTTACCAGCTGGCCAACTACAAGAATGAGTGGAAAGGCCAGTCGAATTCAGGCGAGGAGCTCCCGGATGCTACCTACTTCTATGTCATAGACAAGATGGATGGCAAGCAGGACACAGGATGGATCTACATCAACAGATAACTAGCAACAGCAATTAAATACTATGCCGGCCAAGGGCAGAACCAAGGCCGGTATAACCAAACAAACTTACAATGAAGAAAATATATCTAGCAGCCCTGATCGCACTTCTGTCCCTTGCGGATGTGAAGGCCCAGCAGGATCCGCACTACACGCAGTATATGTATAATATGAACGTTATCAACCCTGCTTATGCGGGCTCCAAGGAGAACCTTTCCTTTGGGCTCCTTTATCGCAAGCAGTGGGTGAATGTAGACGGCGCCCCGGAGACTTTCTCGTTCTCGGGATCGACACCTGTGGGCAAGAACGTGGGTATCGGACTTTCGCTTATCTCCGATAAGATAGGCCCTGTGAATGAGCAGAACGCTTACGCGGATTTCTCCTACACGCTGAACCTTGGAGGTGAACTGAAGTTAGGGCTCGGACTCAAGGCAGGGGCAACCTTCCAGAGGATCGGGCTTTTCAGCGACATCAACGACGGCACGCTTCCGCAGGGCGATGACCTCGGGTTCAGCGAGGACAGCAACAACGTCTACTTCAACATCGGTTCGGGATTGTTCCTTTATACGAACAAGTGGTACTTCGCTGCCTCGGTTCCGAACATGCTCAAGGCGAACCACCTTGATTACGACGGCGTGAAATACGGTACGGAGACGCAGCATTACTTCATCACGGGAGGTTACGTATTCGATCTGAGCCCGAACATCAAGTTCAAGCCATTCGCGATGCTTAAATCGGCCTTCAACTCACCGAGCTCACTTGACGTATCGACGAACTTTTTGTTCAATGAGAAATTCGAGATCGGTGCATCATACAGGGTAGACGACAGCTTCAGCGGGATGGTGAACTATGCCATCACGCCATCGTTGAGGATAGGATATGCCTACGACCATGTGATCTCGGATTTGAAGGTTGCAACTACATCTTCACACGAGATCATCCTGTTGTTCGATTTGAACTTCCCGAAAAAGGTATCACGTTCACCAAGATATTTCTAACCTAAACCCACTACAGATAATGAAAAAACTATATATATTATTGAGTTTAGTGTTGGCAGGTACAACATCGCTCAAGGCTCAGAATAAGGATACAGAAGCTGCAGACAAGCTTTATAACAGATTGGAATATGTTGACGCCGCAGACGCTTACAAAAAATTAGTTGACAACGGCAAAGGCGACCCATATGTTTACAAGCAATTAGCAGAAAGCTATTACAACGTCTTCAATTATAAAGAGGCGGCAAGGTGGTATGCGAAAGTTATTGAAACGCCTCAGGATGCCGAAACTTACTACAAATACGCGCAAATGCTGAAATCAGACAGCAAATACGAAGAGTCGAATAAACAAATGGCAACATTCGCAGCAAAAGCACCGAATGACCAAAGGGCAATCGAGTTTAAGAAAGACCCAAATTACCTTCCAAAATTAAGGAACCAGCAAAAGCTGTACGATTTGAAAACGATGACTGTCAACAGTGATCAATCTGATTTCGGAGCGGTTTTGTCAAATGACAACTATTTGTATTTCGCAACCGCAAGAAACAAAAGCGGTAAAAAATACGGCTGGAACGAAGAGCCATTCTTAGATTTATATAAATCGATTATGAGTTCAGATGGTACATTCTCTAAACCTGAACCCGTTGTAGAAATCAACAGCAGATGGCATGACGGACAGGCAACAATCAGCGCCGACGGCAATACGATGTATTTTGCAAGCGAAAGTTTCAAAGAAAAGGAATTTGTAAAAGACAAGAAAAACAAAGCAAAACAAGGCCAGGTTTATATTTTTAAAGCTACTAAAAATGGCGACAAATGGGGCGATATGGCTGAAGTATCGTTCAACGACAAAACCTATTCTGTCAGTAATCCAAGTTTAAGTAAAGACGGCAAGACGCTATATTTCTCATCTGATATGCCGGGCGGCGAAGGAGGCATAGACATTTGGAAAGTTACAGTTGACGGAAGTGGAACATTCGGGACACCACAAAATCTTGGTAAATCTGTCAACACCGGAGGAAACGAAAGCTTCCCGTCAATCACTGATGATAATGTACTTTTCTTTTCTTCAGACGGTAAGAAAGGCTTCGGAAACCTTGACGTTTTCATGCTTGATTTGAATAAGTTGGGTGCAGAGGCCACTAACGTCGGACTTCCAATCAACTCACCGAAAGACGATTTCGCCTTCAGTTTTAACACTGCAAAAAACATCGGATTCTTCTCAAGTAATCGCGATGGAAACGACAATATCTATCAGGCAACGCCGGTTTGTACCGTTGAAATCAACACCACAGTAAAAGACGCTTTGACCGGAAAACTATTAGCCGACGCAAAAGTTTCAATCCTTGACGACCGCAAAAACATCATCGAAACCAAGATTTCAGGTGCAAACGGTGAGGTTTCGTATCTGGTAGATTGTAACAAAGAATTCAGTATTCAGGTTACGAAAGACGATTACGAAAGTGCCGTTTTCCCAGTCGCAAAAAGCAAAGGCGGAAAAGTACCGGTTGCAGCTAATTTGCAGCCAATCGAGAAAATCATTACGCCGGACGTGGTCGTGCTTAACGATATTTATTTCGAATACAACAAAAGCAATATTACCAAAGAGGGCGCTTTTGAGCTGGACAAATCTGTCCAGGCGATGAACAAATATCCGGAAATGACCATTTTGGTAAAATCGCACACGGATAACCGCGGAAGCGACCAATACAACATGAATCTTTCTGACAGAAGGGCAAAATCGACCGTACAATATATCCTTTCTAAAGGCGTAAATAAAGCGCGCATTTCAGGAAAAGGTTATGGCGAAAGCGAACCGAAAGTTGATTGTAAAGATGCCTGTACCGAAGAACAACACGCTCAGAACAGGCGAAGTGAGTTTGTTATCGTGAAGAAATAACAGGAAGAATATTCAAATTATAAATCCCAAATTCCAATTGAAAAATACTTGGAATTTGGGATTTCTTTTGGAGTTTAAAGAGATTTATGGATGAAATTGTAATCCAGCATTTCGATTAATTTTTTCGAATCGACAGTTTTTCCGTAAGATGGATTTTCATTGAAATGTGGCGGTTTCAATCCCATCTGCAACGCTTTCGCGGAATAATGATCTTTTCTCGAAGGATGGAATGGCGCAACGGCATTGAAAATTTCATTCCAGCAATCGGCATCGATGATTTTCAGGATAATTCCGACACAATCGTCCTGATGGATTAAATTTATGGGTGCTTCGGGATTTTCAACATCATCCTTTGCAGATAAGAATTTTACAGGATGACGGTCTTCGCCAATCAGTCCGCCGAAACGTAAAATCGTAGTTTTAAAATTATTATTGTTTTTTAAAATCGATTCTGCCTGGAGCAGTTGCCTGCCGGATTCCGTGTCCGGATTTGTTTTCGAAGCTTCAGTGATTACTGAATTATCATCGGCATAGACGGATGTCGAACTGATAAAAATCACTTTCCCAACACCCGAATTTTCAATTTCCGGAATTAAATTTTCAATTTTTGAAACGAAACTTTGTGCTTCGGAGCCGCGTAATTTCGGAGGAATATCAATAATCAATAGATCTGATTCCGAAAGAAACCCGTCGATTTCTCCGTGAATTCCATCCGCGTCAAGCGAAATTAAAAAAGGTAAAATTCCAATTCCTTCGAGTAATTTTATTTTTTCCGGAGAAGTCGTAGAACCTTTTACGCCGAATCCAGACTGCAATAATTTTTGCGCCAACGGAAATCCCAGCCATCCGCAACCGAGGATACTAATATTCTTCATTGATATGTAAGGTGTCAACAACGGTTGGGGCGCTCCGATAAACTTCGGTATAGGATTCCGGTAAATTGATTTTGGCCAGGTTTGATTTTTTCTTTAATAACAACGGCATCATTAAGGACGAAAGGCGTCGGCATCATCCAGTCGGCGCGATGCGCAACGCTGAACTCAGAATTTTCGAGCAAATCAAATGATGATTCCAGCAGCGACATGTCAAGTTTTGTGTTTTTTTCAATCGTAAACTGCATTTCCAAAGGTTCATTGTCGACAACATAATACGAAAGGATTTTTCTGTCTTTTCTTTTATATATTGAATTTTTAGCGCCCAAGGCCGAAACGTCATTGGCTTTGAAATGCTGTAAATTCATCTTTAAATCTGCAAAAATATCGTAGCGGTTGACTTTTCGGTTAGGCGAAATCGCGATTTTCAGGTAACGCCAGTCACCAACAACAGTATCTTTTACAAATGTAATGGTTGGCTTTTGCAGTGTTTTAACCGGCGCATCTGCCATGAATGTAAAGACGGAATTGTACTTGCTGAATAATTTTTCACCATTTAAAGCTTCTGCCGTCTTCGGATTTTCGCCTAAATAACCTTTAGTCCAGTCGTCTAAATTGACATCATAAGTGGTTAGGAATGCCTTGTTTTTATCAGCATCAAACATATAAACAAGACTATTCTGCTTGGCTTTACCGGATTCATAATTGGAATTCAGGTGTGCATTTATAAAACAGCCCAAAGCGATTAACGCCATCAGGAATGACCAGTTTCCTTTCTTGGAAAATAAACCCAAAACCGGCAGTAATAAAGTAAAAGTCAGGATAACCAGAATCGCGCTTCCGAACAGGATTTTCAGCCCGAGACCAATTGGGAACATAACTATAAACGGCACTAAAATAACAACCGCCGGAAAAGCTAAAATCGTATATAAAATCCGGTTGGTTTTTTGAGTAATGATGAAATAACCCAAAGAAATCAATCCGAAATACAACGGAATGATAAAAAATCCTGCACCCGGCAAAGCAAAAACAATTCCGGTATTGATGATGAACCACAGCAATAATGGCGCTACAAAATAGTCCATCATTTTACTTCTTTCGGCAAATTTTTTATAAAACCAAAAGGCAAAAGCCAGACTCAAGGCTATGAAAGCAGCAATATAAGAATGTCCGTTATACGTAAATCCGTGCAAAATGTCGTTATATTGCGGATATAGAATCAGCATCAATTTCCATCCGAAAAAAGTAACCAATCCGGCAGAAAAAAGTGATCCTAGCAGTGGGATAAATCCTTTCAGAATATCCTTGAAATGCAAGACACGTTTTCCGATTCCGACAAAAATCAACCCCAAAAACAATACGAAAGCGACAACCAATAACGGTAAATTCCATGAAAATGGATAACTTATGAAATTGAAAGGCGTGTTGAAATAAACAAAATCTTCATCTGAATCAAGCCGGCTCAAATCAGAATTCGAAAAGTACTGCAGCAAAGGCATTAAGTAACTGCCTTGATGTGCTGATGTATTTGGCGCCAGATGCTGCAAATCGTCCTGCTGCGTATGATAATTGAAATGATTGTCGATGAAAGCAAAATTATAGCCCTGAATTTTTCCCTGTTCCCTGAAAACAGTGAGATCGGTATCGTTAGGTAGCATTTTGTAAATACTATACATCAGCGAATTCGAGACGGGATAATGCGGATTTGCAGCCGTAAATTCCTTCACCATCGCGGCATTTCCTTTGTTGACTTCCATCAGCATGTAAGAAGGGCAGGCACTGCCTCGCGCTTCGAAATTAAGTGACCAATCCGACTTCCTCTGCCCATTCATGGCGTGTTACAAAATTTGCTGCACCATTCAGTCCGAGTTCTTCGGCATCCGAAAACATAATGATGATGTCGTTTTTATGCGGTGTTTTATTGTGAAGGAAAGCGCGAACGCCTTCTAAAATTGTCGCAACTCCAACGGCATCGTCACTGGCGCCTTTTGATTTGGAATGTGGCGCGCTGTCATAATGGGAAAGCAGTAGTAAAGCTTTTCCGCCGCCGGTACCGGGAATGCGTGCGATTATATTTCTTGACTTTACGAGATTTCCCCAATCGGTAAGGGTATAACCTTCCTGTCCCTGAACATCAATATCAAATTTTTGAAGTTCCTCTTTTATGTAAAGTTCAACGGTTTTGTGGTTTTCAGAGCCGACATAATGAGGTGCTTTTGATAAAATTGCGACTTGTTCGAGCGCTCTTTTGGTTGAAAATTCTGACATCGGAACTGGCTGATCTGATACAGATTGCGGCATAAGTGCCCAAAACACCCAGTAAATAAAGCCCAAAAGCAAAAAGGCAGAAAGTAATGATGTGTAATTTTTTTTCATGCTGAAAATTAGGAATAATTAATCAGATTTCGATTCTTAACCAGCATAAAAACGTCATTTTCAAGTTCTAAGTAGCCATAATCGTATATAAAATAATAAGTGCTTCCCGTTTTTGTGCGCAGAATGTTGGTGAAAAATTCAAAATCAAAGCCTTTATTGAGAAGTTTGCTTCTTGAAATTTTCACTTTTTCTTCAGGTTTCATATCTTCTAAAATGCGGTAATTCTTTCGCAATTTGTTGTTGATTGTCCGCATGATATTATTGCTGTCCCTATTGATCCTGTTGTTGTGCGCATTCCGGCATCCGTCGCTGCAAAATTTCTTATCTTCGCGACCGGCTATTTTTTCGCTGCATTCCAGACATTTTCTCATAATAAACATTTTAAAATTGATTTTTATGAGACAAAGCCTGTTCGATGTGTGCCAAATGGTGGTTGCAATGCCATGCATAGAAGCCTGTAATTTCATCAAGCGCAAAAGTTTTTTGGCTTTCCGGATGGAAAAATCGCCTTGAAAATTGCTTTTCATTCATGCTTTTTAAAAGTATTACCCATTTTGCATGTATGCCTTCGATGATTTTAAGTGAATCGGAAATGTCGTCGTTTAAGCTGTCTTTCAATGTTGCCCATTTTGATTCGTCATACGGTTTTATCGTTGGCGTTTCTTCTGTTAATGTAAGTTTGAAACGCACAAGGCAATTCATATGGCTGTCAGCACAATGGTGTACAACTTGTTTTATTGCCCAGCCATCGGGGCGGTAGCGCCAGTTTAGTTTTTGGGGATGAGATCCTGGCTGAGGTTTTTGATCCGATTTGGGAATGATTCAATTTCGGCAATCCATAGAAGTAATTGTGTGGGCTCAATAGTTTCCGGAAATTCGAAAATACCGATTGGAAACCTGAGTTTTTCAAGGTTAAAATTTTCTTTCATTTGATTTTGGTTTAAATTAAGATTCTTATTTGGCGTCGATTTGAAAATTTTATGCTGATTTTACAGTCAAAAATAAGAGAATAATTGCTGAATATCAATCAAATATCCATTTGTAAACGAGTACAAATAACTACAAACGAAACTAAATGCTTTATTACCGAATAATATTGTTTTGCAACTACACCTTTGCAGTGTCGATGGGAAATTGATCGGCAATCATTTAACAATAACAATTTAATTTTTACACGCCATGAATGCATTAAAAAACAAAGTACAATTGATCGGCCATGTTGGCAATGATCCTGAAGTCAAAATTATAGGTGAAGGCAGAAAAGTCGCCAATCTCACACTCGCTACGAACGACGTCTATAAAAATGATAAAGGCGAGAAAGTCGAAGAAACACAATGGCATAGGATAGTAGCTTGGGGGAAAGTAGCTGAAATCATCGAGAAATATGTAAATAAAGGCAAAGAAATCGCCATTGAAGGCAAACTCACACACAGGCGTTACGATGACAAAAACGGAGAAAAGCGCTATTTAACAGAGGTAGTGGTGAATGAGCTTTTATTGTTAGGGAAGTAATGCATGAAAATCCAGCTTTTTACAATCAGCATCGATGCTGAACAAACTGTGTTTGACCAGAACCGCCTCAATGATTTTCTTTCGACAGTTGCGTTTAAAAAATCTTCTGTGCATTTTGTTGAATCAGAAAGTGCGCATTGGTCAGTATTGGTTCATTATGAAGAAGAGGAAGCAATTCCAGTGTTCCGCGAATCAACTGCCGTAACTGCAGTTGAAAAGGAGCTGACTAGGGAACAGCAGCAAACATTCAGCCTTTTAAAACAATGGAGGAATAACAAATCGTCAGATTTAAATCTTCCGGCTTACGCCATTGCCCACAATTCTGAATTGATGAATGCGGTATTACAAAATCCGGAATCTATACAACGATTAAGGAAAATCAAAGGTTTTGATGACTTGAAGACCCTAAAATACGGAGAAGAAATAATTGCGATTCTACAAGCACAATCTTAGAATTTGAAGGTAAAAGCGATTGCAAAATGGCCACTGTTTCACAGATTCGAATGATGAGGATATGTCGTGTGAACTGAGTTCGTGATTCGGTGGCCTCATTAATCGTTAAACCCGTCGTCACGAAATTTGCGCATGATATACTGCTTTGCGTCTGAATCATAATATCCCATGATGAAAAAATCTTTGTAAGGAAAAATGATTTCATTTGAAATGGCATAATGATCCTGGAGAAATTGCGAGATATAATCAGAAGCCAAACGCTGCTGTTCAAGATTTTTATGCTCAAAACTCTCGTCGAAAAGGCCTTCAAAATAAACAGCCTGTGTTTCGTTGTCAAGCAATCCGTCAATTGGCGCACCAGTCCCGGTCATTACCATCCCTACACCCACAGTAACGCCTAAAATGATGCCTCCTGTCGAAGCCACTTCCCGTATTCCGCCTACAGTCAGCAGGATGTCATTAGGGGTTTTGTAAACCGTTAAACCGATATCTGAATCGCTAACTCTGCGCAGGAATTTTTTAGTGTTTTTCAATTCTCGTGAACGATGGTTTCCGGTTTGAGAATACAAAGGCGAGTTGCTGAATGCAATTGAATCGTTCTCAGAAATATTGTATGTTTTTAACGGTAAAACACCAGTGTTTAAATCAATTGCCGACAAAGCCATTTCGGTATCATTAACTACGAACTGGTAAAGTTTGCCATCCATGTAATAAGAATTGGACTTTGCTGCTTTTTTTAATACCGGTTTCACAACTGATTTCTCAGAAATTGAAAATGTTGACAGATCGATTTCTAAAACTTGGGTCAAAGCCGTATTGTAATCTAGTGCAAGAACAAATTTATCATCATACACATAAAGTTTAGATTTGCTAACGCCTGTCAACAATGGATTTAAAGTTTTTGTGTCAACCTTCTCAATAGGATTTCGTTCAATTATTTTCTCGAAACCGACTATGCTATTGTCATTATCGATAAAACTATATGGGGAAAAGTCAAGCGTTTTCACCTCCATTTGCCCATCATGGAGCATATAAATTTTCAATAATGGCTTTGTTTTTTCTAAAGTAATTACATAAAAAATATTGTTCTCACTGAAGCTGTTTGTGATTTCTTCTCCATTAAAATCCAATGTATATGGAATAGAAGTTGCCTTTTTACTTTCGAAATCATAATGTGATGCAAGGATTTTTTTGTAATCGTCGGAAGTCCAGTAGATCTCAGGGTTTCCGGCTTTATCAAAACTAAAACCCGATAATGATGCGTACTCGTCATTGTCAGGGCGTAGAGTACTCAGGCTGTCTTTATAGAATAAAGCACTATTGTATTTGTAGCAAGTCTGGTTTTCTTTGTCTGAAGCAAATACAAATACTTGTTGATTGCCTTTATTTACGGCAGTTAAGAATTGTTGTTTCGAAACAGGCTTATTCAGTTTCAGATAATGGGATGAAAGTATGGTCTGGCCAAAACCATTAACACAAAAGAGCGCAATTAAAATGAATAAGATTTTTTTCATAGCTGAATTTTCAGTCACGCATAACATAAATAGTAATCAGAATAACAAGAATTACAAATTCATCAATTCCTGAAAACGATCTGTAAACTGACCAACATGTAAACCGTCAATCAAACCATGGTGCACATGAACCGACATTGGCATCGTGCGTTTTCCATTCACCTCAGTCATTTTTCCAAAGGAAATCTTTGGGCTGCTGTCTGCAAAACTAAAACTGCGTGCGTGTGAAATCGATGTAAAGTCAATCCACGGAATCGCAGAAAAATGAATCAGGTTTTCTTCTGTAAATTCCCTTGTAAGTAGTCCCGGCGTATGCTGTATGCGTTCAATTTCTGTCAATGCTCCTTTTACAAAAATGCCCAAATCCGGATGGTATTTCATATATGAAAACCCAAACGTGCCATCTTCACGGCTGATTGTCGCCGACACATCAACAGTATCATAAACCACAACCGAATCGTTTTCAATCCTGTAACGAAAAGATTCGATGCTGTTTACGGCTGCTAACGTTTTGTGAAGATAATAAAGGAAAAATGAATTTCCTGAAACTTTAGCATTTTCATAAGCTTTCGTGCAATCGATAGTTACTGTAACACCAAAAAAAGGCTCTTCAAATTTTCGAAAAAATTCAAAATGAGTAGCCCTTGGCCAGTTTTTAAGATCTAAAATTTGTTTCATTATGGTATAAAAGCCAGCACGTCAGTGATTTTTTCAAAATCCTTGAAATTGGCATGTTCTACTTTGTGGTCAATGCGTTCGTGCGCCCAAGTGGTATGAAACGGAATGTGAATCGCATGACCGCCAATTCCTAAAACCGGCAAAATGTCCGATTTCAGTGAATTTCCGACCATCATGAAATCGGCAGCCGGAATTTCAAGACGTTTCAATAAATCAATATAATCTTCTTCCTGCTTGTCAGACATTACTTCTATATGATGAAAATAACCGCCAAGCCCGGATTTATGAAGCTTTCGTCTTTGATCAAGCAGATCGCCTTTGGTAGCTACAACGAGTTTGTACTTGTCCTTCAGAGAGTCAAGAACATCTTCAACGCCGTCAAGCAATTCAATCGGTCGTTCCAACAATTCCTTGCCGTATTGAATAATCTTTTCAATAATTTCGATACTGATAGTATTATTTGAAATCTTCATTGCGGCCTCAATCATCGAAAGGATATAACCTTTTATGCCATATCCGTATAATTTCAGGTTATCGATTTCAGTCTTGAAAAGCTCCTGTGACAATGAATGCCGCGACAAATAAGGCGCCATCAGCTCACAGAATTTTTCTTCAGTCTCCTGAAAATAAGGCTCATTGACCCAAAGAGTGTCGTCAGCATCGAAAGCGATTACTTGTAACTTCATATATTTTATGGCAGATTAATTAATGGTTTCCCCATTCCCAACTTCTGCATCAGGATTTACAAATACCAGTTTTCCTTCTGCATTATTGGTCATCAGAATCATGCCCTGGCTTTCGACGCCGCGCAGGTTCCTTGGCGCCAGATTTATTAACACCGTTACCTTTTGTCCAACGACTGCTTCCGGTGTAAAACTCTCTGCAATGCCTGAAACAATCGTTCTGACATCAATTCCGGTATCGACTTTCAATACTAACAACTTATTGGCTTTTGGCATTTTCTCTGCTTCAATAATCGTACCGACACGCAAATCCATTTTTGCGAAATCTTCATATTGGATGGTCTCCTTCTGAGGTTCAGCTTTTTTATTTTCAGCGATATTCGCTGTTTTTGTAGTCTCGAGTTTATCGATTTGCTTCTGGATTTCTTCGTCCTCAATTTTAGCAAAAAGCAATTCCGCTGCACCGATTTTCGTGCCCGGGGATAAGATATGCTGGTCTTTTGCCACTTCATCCCAATCGTTTACTTCCGGCGGACTTGGATGAACGCCGAGCATTTTTTTGAGCTTTTCAGAAGTAAAAGGCAAAAACGGTTCAGACAAAACGCTCAATGCGGTCGCGATTTGTAAAGCCACATACATCTGCGTCTTAACGCGCTCCGGATTGTCCTTGACGATTTTCCAGGGTTCTTCATCGGCGAGGTATTTGTTTCCCAAACGCGCTACATTCATCAGTTCGCCCAACGCTTCGCGGAATCTGTATCTTTCAACAGAACTCGAAATCACCGCCGGATAAGCCCGCATTTCTGTCAATGTGGCTTGGTCAATTTCACTTAATTCTCCCGGTTCCGGAACAATTCCATCATAATATTTATTGGTCAAAACCACAACGCGATTGATGAAATTACCAAAAATGGCAACGAGTTCATTGTTATTTCTCGCCTGGAAATCTTTCCAGGTAAAATCATTATCCTTGGTTTCCGGCGCATTCGATGTCAAAGCATAACGCAGAACATCCTGCTTGCCCGGAAATTCCTCCAAATATTCATGCAGCCAAACCGCCCAGTTTTTCGAAGTCGAAAGTTTATTGCCTTCCAGATTCAAAAACTCATTCGCCGGAACATTGTCAGGCAAAATATAAGTCCCTTCTGCCTTCAGCATCGCCGGAAAAATCACGCAGTGAAATACGATATTATCTTTTCCAATAAAATGTACCAATTTCGTATCGGCACTTTTCCAATAGGGTTCCCAGTCTTTTCCTTCGCGCTGCGCCCATTCTTTCGTAGAAGAAATATAACCAATCGGCGCATCAAACCACACATATAATTTTTTGCCTTCGGCGCCTTCAACCGGAACATCAATGCCCCAATCAAGATCACGCGTCACGGCACGAGGTTCTAATCCGCCGTCAATCCACGATTTTACCTGGCCATAAACGTTGGGCTTCCAGTCGTTTTTATGTCCGACTAAAATCCATTCGGTTAAAAATTCTGTATAACGGTCTAAAGGCAAGAACCAGTGTTTGGTTTCCTTTAAAATTGGCGTTTCACCTGTAATAGTAGATTTCGGATTGATCAAATCGGTCGCATTCAAAGTCGAGCCGCATCTTTCGCACTGGTCGCCATAAGCTTCTTCATTACCGCATTTCGGACAGGTTCCCGTCACAAAGCGGTCTGCTAAAAACTGATCTGCTTTCGCGTCATATAATTGTTCGGTTGTTTCTTCAATAAATTGTCCTGCATCATACAATTTCCTGAAAAATTCCGAAGCTGTATCATGGTGGATTTTAGCCGAAGTGCGTGAATAATTATCAAATGAAATCCCGAAATCCGCAAAAGATTTCCTGATGATTCCGTCATATTTGTCAATGACTTCCTGCGGTGTAATCCCTTCTTTCTTCGCTTTCATCGAAATCGCAACGCCATGCTCATCGCTGCCGCAAATGAAAGCCACATCTTTGCCCTGCCCGCGCAGGTAACGCGAATAAATGTCGGAAGGCACATAAACGCCGGCCAAGTGACCAATGTGAATCGGGCCGTTCGTGTAAGGCAGCGCCGCGGTAATCGTATATCGTTTAGGATTTTGTAGCATAATTAATTTAATTGATTGCAAAAATAAGGATTTTGAAGTTGCAAAGTTGCAAAGATTCAAAGTTTCAAAGTTTCAGAAATAGGATTGTAACTTTATTTTTTAGGGGCAATTTCCCGCACCCAAGGCTTTTTTTGCCTAACTGGCGAAGCAATCCGTTACAATCTTTTGTTTTTTAAAGAAAAAAACAAAAGGATTTCCTCTTCTATCGGGGCAGGAAGTTTTTCGCCGGAAAATAGCTGCACAAAATGAGAAATCGGCGAAAATCTGCGCCCATCCGCGTTGTCTGCGTTCCAATAACTTTTATATTTGTGACACAATACCAAGAAATGAAAAATCCATTATTTTATCTGATATTCACCATTGGATTTTTTTTCCAAACCACACAAGCACAACGAAAAATGATCACACCGGAATTCCTCAAAAAAGGCGACACTGTAGCCATCTTAGCCACCGCCAGAAAGATCGACCTCGCCACATTGCAGCCGGGAATCAAACTTATGGAAAGTTGGGGACTGCACGTCGTCATCGGAAAAACCATCGGCAAAGAAGACCACCAGCTCGCCGGAGCCGACTGGCAACGTGCTACAGACTTTCAGGAAATGCTCGACAACCCGAAAATAAAAGCCATCTGGGCAGCCAAAGGCGGTTACGGAACCGTGAGAATCATCGACAGAATCGATTTTACGAATTTCAAAAAGAAACCAAAATGGATTGTCGGTTTCAGCGATGTGACAGTTTTGCACAGCCATCTTAACAATATGGGCATTGAGACCATTCATGCGATGATGGCTATCAGCACCAAAACTGCAACTCCGGAAGGCCATTTCAACATTATACAAATCGCTATTTGGTGAAGCATTATCGTATACGCTTCCGACACATGAATTCAATCGAAAAGGCAAAGCCAAAGGTGAGCTCGTTGGTGGAAATTTATCCGTTTTATACAGCATTCTCGGTTCAAAATCTGCGATTGATTACAAAGGAAAAATCCTTTTCATTGAAGACCTCGACGAATATTTATACCACATTGACCGTATGATGTTCAACCTCAAACGCAACGGTTATTTTGATGGCGTGAAAGCCGTAATTGTCGGCGGCATGACCGAAATGAAAGACAACGACATTCCGTGGGGCAAAAACGCACTCGAAATCGTGCAGGATGTTTTTAAAGATTATGATTTCCCGGTGATTTATAATTTTCCTGCAGGACATATAAAAGACAATCGCGCGATGATTTTCGGGAAAACCGTTTTTGTTGAAGTCAATGACAAAGGTTCGACTGTCAAATTCGAATGAGCTTAACCGCAAACTGCAACTGATTACCGACCACCGAATACTGATCACTAAATATGGCTACGCACAACGAACTGGGCAAACTCGGAGAAAAAATGGCTGTGGAATTTCTACAGCAAAACCACTACGAAATCCTCGAAACCAACTGGATTTTCCAGAAAGCCGAAGTCGATATCATTGCCCAGAAAGACAATGTATTAGCAATTGTCGAAGTTAAAACCCGTTCTACCACTGATTTTGGATTGCCGCAGGATTTTGTCAAACCCAAGAAAATCCAGCTTCTGCTAAAGGCAATCAACGAATATGTAGTCTCAAATGATTTGGAGGTGGAAGTGCGTTTCGACATTATTGCAATTCACAAAGAAAACAGCGAATTTATTTTAGAACATTTAGAAAATGCATTTTATCATTTTTGATGTTATATTTGTAACAAATTGTTTTTTATTTGTATGTTTGCAACACACACAACTACAAACTATATCATGAAAACAATCTCATCTGTAGTCGAAAACTACATTAAAACTAAGCCATTCTTACTAAGTGCGCTTTCGCAAGGCATCATCAACCTTACCTCATTATCCAGAAATATGCTGCCGGAATTGCAAAGCGAATTGGGCAAAGACGTCAAACAAGGCGCAATTGTAATGGCTTTAAAACGCCTTTCCGAAGACCTCGATTTTCGTTTGAACCACAAAATAGTAAAGGTTTTAAAGAATTTAGGTGAAATTACCGTACGTTCTTCATTATCAGATTTCACTTTCGCGGTTTCTGACACCATCCTCAACAAACAAGCCGATCTGATTTCTGAGATCAACAGTTATTCTGATATTTTTTATACTTCGTCAAGAGGCGTAAGCGAAACCAATATCGTCGTCAGCGAAAGCGTAAGCCACCTGGTTGACAAACATTTTTCAGGTGAAAAACTGCTGCATAAATTCGACAATCTCGCGTCAATTACGATAAAATTACCGAAAGACAACGTTTCAACTCCGGGCGTTTATTACTTTATTTTCCAGCGTTTGGCGTGGGAAGGGATTATTATTAATGAAGTGATTTCTACGTCTTATGAGTTTACGATTTTGGTAAGCGATCAGGATGTAGATGTGGCGTTTAAGGTGATTAAGGATTTGAAAACCTTGTAGGTAAATTCCAAAAGACAAATTATAAATCCCAAACCCGCGTGTTACCTGGTTTGGGATTTTTGAATTTTTAGAAATTGGTATTTATTTGTTTTTTGGGATTTGTTATTTGGAATTTCACTAAATCAACTCCAGCATCTCCAACGCCTTCCTGATCGATTTCACATTCTCAAAAGTCAATAAAAGCCGCAATCCATTTGGCGTCTGCTTTTCCTTCATTTTGCACAAATGACCATGTTTCTGCACAAACTGCAGCACTTTATGAAACTGATTTGAAGTGTAAAAATCCGATTGCTGGTCTGAAATAAAATAGCAAATCATCTTTCCCTGTTTCATCACCAGTTTTTCAATGCCGAGTTTCGTGGCAACCCATTTCAGGCGAATCGAATTCAGCAGTGCTTTTGCCGGTTTTGGCAATTCGCCAAAGCGGTCGATGAGTTTTTCTCGTAAACCGAAAGTGTTTCATCGTCTTTGATCAAACTCAGTTCGTTATATAAATTGAGCCTTTCGGAAATATTATTGATGTATTCATCCGGAAACAACAACTCAAAATCAGTATCAATCTGGATGTCTTTTACGTATTCTTTTTCGGTGTCGTCACTTTCATCGGCATACAAATCCTTGAATTCATTTTCCTTCAATTCCTCAATCGCCTCGTTCATGATTTTCTGGTAGGTTTCAAAACCGATTTCATTGATAAATCCGCTTTGTTCGCCGCCCAATAAATCTCCGGCGCCACGGATTTCAAGGTCTTTCATAGCGATGTTGAATCCGCTGCCGAGCTCACTGAATTGCTCCAGAGCCTGAATTCGCTTGCGCGCATCATCGGTCATTGCCGAATAAGGCGGACAAATGAAATAACAGAACGCCTTTTTATTGCTTCGCCCAACGCGGCCGCGCATTTGGTGCAGATCGGAAAGTCCGAAATTATTCGCGTTGTTGATGAAAATCGTATTGGCATTTGGTACGTCGAGTCCGCTTTCAATGATTGTTGTAGCAACCAAAACATCAAATTCACCATTCATGAAGGCAAGCATCAATTCTTCGAGTTTCTTCCCATCCATTTGGCCGTGACCAATTCCGACGCGGGCTCCGGGAACCAATCGCTGGATCATTCCGGCAACTTCCTTGATATTTTCGATTCGGTTGTTGATGAAGAAAACCTGCCCGTTTCTTTGTATTTCGTAGGAGATTGCATCGCGAATCAACTCTTCATTAAAACCGACAACATTGGTTTCAATGGGGTAACGATTTGGCGGCGGGGTCGTGATGACAGACAAATCCCGCGCTGCCATCAATGAAAATTGCAATGTACGCGGAATCGGCGTTGCTGTTAAGGTCAGCGTATCGACATTGGCAGAAATTGTCTTGAGTTTGTCCTTTACATTTACGCCAAATTTCTGTTCTTCATCAATTACGAGCAATCCCAAATCCTTAAAAACCACATTTTTATTGACCAGTTGGTGCGTTCCGATGATGATGTCGAGTTTGCCGTCGGCAAGTTCTTTCAGCGTCTCTGATTTTTCTTTAGCGGTACGGAAACGGTTCAGGTAACCTATTGTCACCGGCATTTCCTTCAAGCGTTCAGAAAAAGTACGATAATGCTGGTAAGCCAAAATTGTCGTTGGCACTAAAACGGCGACTTGTTTTCCGTTGTCAACGGCTTTGAAAGCGGCACGAATGGCGACTTCCGTCTTTCCAAAACCTACGTCACCACAAACAAGACGATCCATTGGGCGGTCACTTTCCATGTCGGCTTTGACGTCCTGCGTGGATTTGATCTGGTCGGGCGTGTCTTCGTAAATAAACGAACTTTCAAGCTCCATTTGGAGATAACTGTCGGGGTTGAATTGAAACCCTTTTTCCAAACGACGCTTGGCATACAATTGAATTAAGTTGAAAGCAATGTGCTTAACGCGCGCTTTCGTTTTTTGCTTTAAGATTTTCCAGGCATTCGAACCGAGTTTGTAAATCTTCGGCGGCGCACCGTCTTTTCCGTTATATTTGGCGATTTTATGAAGCGAATGGATGCTTACATACACAATATCGTTATCGGCATAAACGAGTTTTATCGCTTCCTGCGTTTTACCTTCGACCTGAATTTTCTGCAAACCGCCAAACTTCCCGATGCCGTGATCGATGTGCGTGACATAATCGCCGACGGATAAGGTCGTGAGTTCTTTTAACGTAATCGTCTGCTTTTTCGAATAGCCGTTTTTAATGCTGAATTTATGATAACGCTCGAAAATCTGGTGGTCGGTGTAAACGGCAACCTGGTTTTCTTCGTCAATGAATCCCTGATACAATGGCAAAGTGATGGTTTCGTATTGCTTGCGGATGCTTTCAGAATTGGCTTCGTCTAAAGTTTCGAAGATGTCATGAAAACGTTTCGCCTGCTGGTCATTCGAACAAAATAAATAATTTTTGATGCCGTTGAAATGATTTTCGCCGAGATTATTGAGCAGCAAATCAAACTGCTTGTTGAACGAAGGCTGCGGCAAAATGAAATATTCGAAAGTCTTTTCGATTTTAAAAATCGCCTTTGAACCGGTTTCGGCAATCGTAAAATCAAGTGCCTTTTTGATGAATGACGACTGGTTCAGGAATAATTTTTCTGGTTCCAAGTGCCTGATTTCCTTGTTGAGTTTTTCAAATACCGAGCCTGCTTTTTCAAAGAGCTTGTCGAGTTTGCTCAGCAATCCTTCGGTATTATTGATGAAAATAACCGACTTCGGATTGATGTAATCGAGAAAACTTTCGCGATTTTCCTGAAAGAATTTATTTTCAACGTTAGGAATGATTGTGATTTTTTTCTGCCTTTCAATCGACAATTGCGTCTCGACATCGAAACTGCGGATGCTGTCGACTTCATTGCCGAAAAATTCAATGCGGTATGGATTTTCATTCGAAAACGAAAACACGTCGATAATTCCGCCACGAACCGAAAATTCGCCGGGTTCCGTAATAAAATCAACACGTCTGAATTCATATTCAAATAAAACTTCGTTGATAAAATCTATCGAAATCTTATCGCCCACCGAAACCTTCAAAGTGTTCTTGTCGAGTTCTTTTTGGTGACGACTTTCTCAAAAAGCGCTTCGGGATAAGTGACGATTATTGCCGGTTTTTTACGTGAATTGATGCGATTCAGCACTTCAGCGCGCAACAAAATATTGGCGTTATCGGTATCCTCAATCTGGTATGGATTGCGGTAAGAACGCAGGATAAAACAGCACATCTTCGTCGTTGACCAACTGCTCCAGATCATTGAGATAATAAGCCGCTTCTTCCTTGTCATTCAGGATAAACAAAAACGGATTTTCCGACTGCAAAAACAGTGCTTTCACGACAAACGAAAGCGAGGAACCGACAAGCCCCTTCAGGTGTAACTTTTGTTCCCGAACCGCAAGTGCGTCAGCAATCATGCGGGTTTTAGGAGCATTATCGTATTTATTAAATAAGGCCGATTTACTCAATTAATTTTCTTGTAAATATTATTTTGTGGTCTGGTGGATGGGATGGCGCGCGATGTGTCGAGCATTTTTATCATGTCTGATTCGCCTTGTTCAACCGGAATCTGCTCTATCACTACAATTTCTTCCATTTGAGTGGTTAATGACAGGATTTCCGCATTGATTTCTGCAATCAATACCGGAATCTTTTCTGCCGGAATATCGCGCAAATTGACGTATAAATCCAGCGAGCGTACTTTTGAAACCAAAGCGGCAATGCGTGCTTTTATTTCAGGTTTGGCAAATTTCTCCGGAATATTATTGTTGAGGTCATTGGCCCTGGTGGCGAGAACAATGGCTTTTTGCCTGAAAGCGCTGATAGAGCTTTTTGGTTTTTGATGCAAATCGGTTAAAAATAAACGCCATTCGGCCCAATTGCTAATGAGTGCCTGGGTTTGTGGGTTCAATGGGCGTTCGGTAAAATTCCACGAATTGTTAATGACCGTAAAAATGGCTTCCTTTTTCTTAATGTCTTTTTGTTTTTCGGCGTCGCGTTTCGCGGCATCATCCTGGCACGAAAAAGCCATCAGAACTACCAAAATTATACTGTAATAACTGATTTTCATCTGTTTTTATTTGGATTACAAAGTTACTGTTTCTAGTAATAAAGTGCGGAAGTTGCGTAGAAATTTATTGTTTTTTTAGCACTGAATTTCCGCTTCCATCATTTTCGAAAACGTTATCTTTGTTCAACAAACACACAAACTATGAGTACGAAAATATTAATCATCGGTGCCTGCGGACAAATCGGTACGGAGCTTACGCAAAAATTAAGGGCAGTTTATGGTGTAGAAAATGTAATCGCTTCTGACATCCGCAAGCTCAATATCGATGTCGTCAATTCAGGGCCATTCGAGGTCGTCAATGCATTAGACTTTAATCAGATTGAGCATTTGGTCGAAAAATATGAAATCGACGAAGTGTATTTAATGGCCGCATTGCTGTCGGCTACAGCCGAAAAAAATCCGGCATTTGCCTGGGATTTGAATATGAATTCTTTATTCCACGTATTGAACCTCGCCAAAGCTAAAAAGATAAAAAAGATTTTCTGGCCTTCGAGTATTGCCGTTTTCGGAACGACTACACCACGTGAAAATACGCCGCAATATACCATCATGGAGCCATCGACGGTTTACGGCATCAGCAAGCAGGCTGGTGAAAGATGGTGTGAATATTACCACAATATTTTCGGCGTCGATGTGCGCAGCATCAGATATCCGGGACTGATCAGCTGGTCTTCGCCTCCGGGCGGCGGCACTACAGATTATGCCGTTGACATTTATTACAAAGCGCTTTCTGATAAAAAATACGAGTGCTTTTTATCCGAAGATACCAAAATGCCGATGATGTATATGGATGATGCGATTCGCGCAACGATTTCGATTATGCAAGCTCCGGCTGAAAAGATAAAAATTCATTCGTCTTATAATTTAGCGGCTATGAGTTTTACACCCGAAGAAATCGCCGAAGAAATCAAAAAACACATTCCGGAATTTACGATTTCATATGCGCCTGATTTCCGCCAGAAAATCGCCGACAGCTGGCCCGCAAGCATTGATGACAGCGCTGCAAGGACTGATTGGGGTTGGCAGCACGAATTCGATTTGCCGTCAATGACGACAGACATGCTGATGCACCTGAAAGACGTAAAGCATTAAATAAAAACGCCACATTGTTAGATGTGGCGTTTTCGATTCAGACAGATTTTTAATTTAAGGGCCTGTACGATTGTCGATCTTAAAGATTCAAGGACAGTGCCGACTTCACCAACAATTTCTGCATCGGTAACACCATTTGCATGGGCTGCCGCAACTACGTAATTTTCAAATTTGGTATAATCTGCAGCGGTGGCTTTAACACCCATCCTCGTGTTGACAGCAGGATTATGCGCACTTGCCATGTCAAGTTCGGAATACGTATTGACAGCATTTGTGCCGCCGGTATTGTAAGAGAAGAAATCGGTAAGATTATCACTCAATCTCGCCAGGTTGTTGTGTTATTCTGACCGAAAACTTCTCCGGCCAATGGAGCGAAATGATTGCCAAAATTGCCCGGGTTGTCGGCAACAATATCAGCAACAATTAAGGTAATGGTAGTGTCGACGACTGAACGATAGCTCAAACGGCCGTGCTCAATCATTTGTCCGGGATTCCTTGGATCTGAAACCATGGTTTCGCCACCAAGTTTTTCATAAAGTGTAGGTGCTGCAGGCGGATCAGAATCATCATTGCTGTTACAGGCCGTAAAAAACGTTCCCGCCCCGAGAATCATGGTAAAAATTGCGATTTTGGTAAATTTTGTCATAAGATTAGTATTAGTGGATTAATTAAATAAATGCTGGATGCCTCTTGAAAATTTGTAGCTGAAGCTGTTCTGGTTCATCACAGGACAAACGCCTTTCGATGCAATATTTTGCGGGATTATCAGTCGCTCGGCTTTGTAATTGCCTTTCGCCATCAATTGGTTGAATACTTGTTCAGAATTCACGACTTTCATGTCATGGAAATAAACCAATACGTTTTCCCGGAAAAAATTTTGGGTTGATGACGCCGGGGATGCTTTTCATATCGCGGTGAATTTCTTTTTCTTTTGCAGCATCGATTGGCTCTTTAAAGTCGATTCTGCTGATCTGCAGTGTTGCGTTGTCAATTTCGACGGGTTTGGCGAGCACTATATGCACCACCAATACCACAAACAGCAATAAGAAGACGCCGAGGATGCTGCTTATTGCGATTTTTACTTTTTTGTTGATTTTCATTTGAAGTAATTTATTTGTTAAAATTGTTGGGTTTTTCTTATTTACGCCGCTAATCTTTTTGTGGTTTTCAAAAAATTAAAAAAAATGTATAAAATCGTTTATTTATATCTGTTTTAAATAGTGTAAGAAAAAAAGCATAAAAAAGGCCCAACGTATCATTACGGTGAGCCTTAATATTTGGTTAAATCAGGATTTTATTTCTGTCCGATGCTTTTTATGAAATTATCGTCGAAAGCTGATTTTATTTTGACAACTTCATCAATCTGATCATTCGGAATCGCAATTGAAAGTACATAATGCGCGATTTTCCATTTTCCGTTTTGTTTTTTCAAAATGCCTGAACCGCGGCAGATTTTCATCTGTGTGTCGAGCAATTCGTCAAACCATGCGATGTCGCCGCTTTCATTGGTGTAGATATTTCTTTGGAGCGGTGTGAAATTCCACGCTTTTCCTTTGTCGAAATAAGGTTTTGCAAAAGCTTTGAAAGCTTCTAGATCCCAATGTTCAGTGGCGTCTGTACCGACAAAAACGGCGTCACTTGTCATTAGCTTGAAATAGGCGTCAAATTTTGCTTCAGCTGCAGCTTTGTGCCAGGCGTTTAAAACTTTGACGATTTCGCCAGTCTCGCCTTCGATTTTTTGTTGTGCATTTAAATTGCTGCAGCAAATTATTGCAATGAGGATTATGAGTTTTTTCATTTTATTTTTTTCAAAATTCCTTTAAAAATACAAAAATTCTCCAAACGAAATTATCGAATGGAGAATCAGGTAGTTATGCAGGTTTAGTGTGTTTCTTTATTTCGCCAGATCCAGAATCGTCATTGGTACGTGTCTGTTGGGGTCGAGGCTTTCGTCGTGTTGGGAAATATCGAGGCCGAGTTGTTCGGATGCTTCGGAGACCCTTAACGGAATTATAGCATTGGTAATCCTGAATAAAATTATCGATCCAAAGAAAGTAAAAGCAGAAACCAATAGGAGCGCCATCATATGGTGTGCGAAAACATTCCATCCGCCATGCAAAAGGCTTGCATTTTCGCCTTGGGCAAATATCGCGGTGAGAATCATTCCCATAATGCCGCCAACGCCGTGGCAGGCAAAAACGTCGAGTGTGTCATCGATTTTTTTCATCGCTTTTGCATTCAGCACCAGGTTGGAAACAATTGCGGTAATAAACCCGAAAAATATGCTTTGCGGCACCGTCACATAGCCTGCCGCCGGAGTAATGGCAACCAAACCGACGACAGCACCTACACAGGCTCCGAGTGCAGAAACTTTCCGTCCGTTTAATCTTTCAAAAAATATCCAGGTAAGCATTGCTGCTGCTGATGCGGTGGTAGTGGTTGCGAAAGCCATGGCCGCAGTTCCGTTAGCGGCAAGAGCAGAACCGGCGTTGAAACCGAACCAGCCAAACCAAAGCATTCCTGTTCCCAGTAGTACAAAAGGAATATTGGTTGGAATATGGCTGCTGTTTTTTCTTTTCCCTAAAACCAAAACGCCTGCGAGGGCTGCAAATCCGGCGCTCATATGTACGACTGTTCCTCCGGCGAAATCCTTTACACCGAAATAAGTGCCTAAAATTCCGTTCGGATGCCAGACAGAATGGCAAAGCGGTGCATAAATCAACAAGGTGAACAGGCATATAAAAAACAGATAAGAAATGAACCGCACACGTTCGGCGAAAGAACCGGTGATGATTGCCGGTGTAATAATTGCAAATTTCATCTGGAACAATGCGAACAACATAAACGGAATGGTCGAAGCCATTTTCAAATGCGGCAAAACACCAACATGGTCCATAAAAGCAAAAGAAAACGGATTGCCGACTACGCTGTAAAACCTGCCATCAATGTGAAATCCGATTGGATCGCCAAATGCAAGGCTGAATCCCACAATCACCCAAAGTAAAGTCACAACGCCAAGGCATATAAAACTCTGCAGCATAGTTGAAATGACATTTTTCTTGCCGACCATGCCGCCATAAAAGAACGAAAGCCCGGGCGTCATCAATAATACAAGGCACGAAGCAGTGAGCAGCCAGGCGACGTCGGCGGGAACGATATCTTCTGTTTTCCCGAATTGGGATAAGATTTCAGGTGTTTCAACAGCTTCAGGCCAGAATAATCCGGCTATAGCTGCGGCAGATATGATGAGGAATGAGATAATCCAGCGTTTTTCAATTTTCATAACGACATCGGTTTATTTAAAATAATAATTGAGTCGTAAAAATAGTAATTTTTAAAATATTAATCGATGCCCCTTAAAAAATATGGGTTAAAATTAAAAATAGAAAAAATTTAATAAAGAATGTAAATTTTTATAGGGGTATTTGGTTAAAAATTAAGAAATATTTAATCTGAGGATTTTCTAATGTCAAAATTATAGTGTGTCAAAAATCAAAAAATCAGGTATTTCTACCTAATGGAAATAAAAAAAAAATCCGTATGTTTCCCAGGTTACATTTTTACCCCAAACTAAACCTGTCAGCGCTATGAGTATTATAGAAAACAAGAATATGTATTTATTTACAACAACCGATATGCAATTTGAGGACTATGACTGGACCAATATCCGGAAAATGATCCGCGAATATCCGGTATGCCTGACAAGACACGGTTTGATCGCAATGAAGGAAGTCAAATGTTGTATTTCATTAATCAACTTGCGATGCTGTGGCACCTCAAGCAGATTTGCAGTTGCCTTAAAATGGAACGCATGCTCAGGGAATCATTGCCTGAGAGAATTGTAAAACAGGAAGTGGTTATGGAATGGGTACGGAAAAACTGGGATAAATACTAATTGTATTCCTTGTTCAAACCCGTAAAAGACTGGTATTCTTTTCCGAGCGGCACCATGCATTTTACATCTTTATCGTCAAAATACCATTCAAGGCAATAACCATTTGGGTCGACTTCGTGCTGTTTTAAGAGCAATTCGAATGCTTTTGGTATTTCGGCCATATGATTGCGGAAATCCGGGATGTAAAAAGTATTGTATGGTCCAGTTTTTATCGTGAATCGTTGTAGGTCATGATGCATGAAATTTTCATCAGAATCTAAAACTTCAGCCGCGGCCTTATAAATAATGTTGCCATCTTCGCCGCGCCACGAAATACCATAGAAGTGCCTGTTTTCGTGTGGTGGCAAAATGGCCCTCAATTCACTGAATGCTGCTTCAATACCATCGGGAAAGGAAGTGGCCGTTACGCAAAAAGTTTCAATGTCATGCTGAAAAGTAAAACTGTCCATAATAAAGATTTTAAGTAAAATTACCATTTATAGCGGAAATCATTTTGTAATATTTTAGCTATTTATTGCAGGATTATGGTGTAAAAAAACCTCCGTTAAGGAGGCTTTTATTTTTATGCTGCGTCGCGTAAAGCTTTTACCCGATCGTGATGGCCCTTAAAGCGGATTGCTGTTCGCGAATCATCGCGATTTGTTCAGTTGATAACACGTCTGTATGTGATTCCAATACGTGCTCATAAGCTTCAAGTGCTTTGTCTTCGCCGAATTCACATGAATTGAGTACCGTTTGGCGTTCGTCTGTTGATAAAGCTGCTTTCACATCCATCCAGGCGCGGAAGAATTTTCCTGAAACCCGGGTGCCTTCTTCGGGCGTTCCGCCTAATTTTGAAACTTCGGCGCGCAATGCACTTAAATTTTTCTGGCTGGTCGCCTGCAATCCTGAAAAAAGCCCTTTCAAGTCTGCGGCTTTTGTTTCAGAAGATGCGGTTTCATAACCTTCTACGCGGTCATTATTGATTTCAACAAGTTCGTTGAGTGCGGCAATAGTTTTTTGAGTGTCCATTTGTACAATTTTTTAAGTTTTACTGAAGTGTAAATTTCTCCTTTAATTGACAAAAAGGCGTTATGTAATTTTAGTTATATGTTGCAGTTTATGAAGATATCACGCGAGACAAAATGCTACTGAACAAATTCTAAAAAACTACGTAAAATAAATTAACGCAATTTTAGCTTAAACCCATAATAAATGCGATAATTTTGCACACCCAAAATAGTTTACCATGTTGGATATCAGAGAGATAATTACAGTTGGAATGGTGCTTTTTGCCGTGATCGATATTGTCGGAACCATTCCGGTTATCGTCGATCTAAGGGCAAAACATGGCCATATTGAATCTGAAAAAGCCTCGATTGTGGCCGAGTCATTATGGTTGTTTTTCTTTTGTCGGAGAAGAATTGCTGAATTTAATCGGCATCGATGTGAATTCATTTGCCGTTGCGGGTTCCTTTGTATTGTTTTTCCTGGCATTGGAGATGATTCTGGGCATACGTATTTACAAAGATGAAGAAGCCGGCACCGCGTCAATAGTACCAATAGCCTTTCCGTTAATTGCCGGCGCAGGAACCATGACAACGTTGCTGTCGCTTCGTGCCCAGTATCATACATGGAATATCCTTATCGCCATTTTCCTGAATATCATACTTGTTTATGCGGTTTTAAAATCGTCTTCCAAAATTGAAAAAATATTGGGTAAAAACGGTCTCGGCATAGTCAGGAAAACCTTTGGTGTCGTGCTTTTGGCGATTGCTGTTAAATTATTCGCCGCTAATGTTAAAGGTTTGTTTGACTAATGAATTTTTACTAATTTCACTGAAAATAACGCACTTCAATAATGAAAATCTTCACTAACATATTGATCTTTATCGCGCTTGCATTGATTATTTTCAATGTAACATTACTCGATTTCGGGAACCTTTTTGAGGGCGAAAGTCTGGTCGGACTGATTGGTGTTGCTGCTTCTTTCTGCGCAATCTTTATCCTGCTTATTTTCAGGATGTCTAAACTGGTTCAGGAAAAAACAAAAAATCACTAATTCATGTTCGACATTTTGATTATTGGCGGCGGTGTCGCCGGAGTATCATGTGCGCTGGTTTTGGGTTCTGCCCACAATAAAGCGTACGTCGCAGACAAAAAAATAGGAATTTTTACGCACCAGAAAGGAAGCTCACTTCAGGACGGCCTTTATAATAATGCTTACGGAATCCCAGCAGGAAAACTAGGTTCTGAATTGCTTTCGGAAACGCTTGAGCAACTTGAACATTTGTATCCGCATGTGTCGCAAATTCCCAATGAAAAAGTCATGAAAATCGAAGGGCAGTTTCCTGAGTTTTCTGTTGTAACCAATAAGGGCGAATACAAAACCAAAAGCATTGTAGTGGCTGTCGGTTATACCAATACTTTCTACATTGAAGGTTTGATGGATTATGTTGAGCCGCACAAAAAATCCGTTCCTGAAAAAAACCGCATCCAGTTAAAAAATGTTGATCATAAAGTCGCTGCAGGCATTTATGTCGCCGGAACTTTGGCTGGTTCAAGAAGCCAATTGTCAATTGCCGCCGGAAGCAGGGCAGAAGTAGCAACTGATATTTTGACGGAGTGGAATAATGGCGTTCAAAGCCAGTCGCACGACAGTGTCAGGAAATAAATGAACTTTTATATAACACGAATTCCACAAATTCACACGAATTAAATCTGTGCAAATTTGTGACCCGAGCCGTAAGGCGAATTGACGAAGTAAATTTGTGTTTTAATATTACGCTATTTAATTTCTTCAACTGCTTTTAGCATCGCATCTTCTTTCAAAGTGATTTCGTAATATTTCTCTTCGCCATAAAGTTGCTTGGCGAACTCTGCATTGAGATATCTTTTGACCAATGATTTGGAATGATCTAATTTTAAAGTAAGTCCTTCGCGATATAAGTAATTGGCGAAGTTTTTAAAATAGACATCCGTTGCGTTCATTTTTGTGAGGAATTGCTCAAAAGTCAATCCGTTAAATGATTTCCTGTCTTTTTCCAATTGCTCAAAAACGAAATTCCCGACAATGCCCGATTGCATAATGTAGCCGATGCTTTCGAGTCCGTGCTCAGTTTCCAAAGGCACAAAAATATCCGGAACGATGCCGCCGCCTCCGTAAACAATGCGCCCTTTCGGGGTTTTGAATTTCAAAGTATCGGCGATTTTGATGCTGTCTTTTTTGTACAATTCGCCGGTTTCAAAGCGATGGTCGAATTCCTTGAAATAAGCTTCTTTTCCTTTTTTATATGATTTTTGGATGGAACGACCTGTTGGCGTATAATATCTTGCGACCGTCAACCTCACTGCCGAACCGTCGCCGAAAGCCATTTCACGTTGCACTAATCCTTTGCCGAAAGAACGTCTTCCAACGATGGTGCCACGGTCATTATCCTGGATGGCACCTGCAAAAATCTCACTCGCCGAAGCAGAATTTTCATTGATTAACACATACAATTTCCCATTTTCAAAACTGCCTTTTTCAGTGGCGAAAGTCTTGTCAATCCTGCCTTTTTTGTTTTTTGTAAAAACGATAAGTTGTTTGTCTTTGAGGAAATCATCTGCCATTTCAACGGCTTTTTCGAGGTAACCGCCGCCGTTATCACGCAGGTCGACCACAAGCGAAGTCGCACCGAGTTTTTTCAATTTGACCAATCCGTCATGGAATTCACCATAAGTAGTTTCGGCAAATCGGTTCACTTTGATGTAACCTAAAGTCTTGTTCAGCATCATCGCCACATCAACGCTTTTTAGCGCCACGACATCGCGTTTTACTTTGACTTTAAAAGTTTTATGCTCGGTTTTTCTGTAAATCGTGAGTTCGACTTCAGAGCCTTCCTTGCCTTTCAGTTTTGAAAATAAGCTGTCAGAATTGAATTTTTTTCCGAATATTTTGTCTTTTCCGGCATATAAGATCCTATCGCCGGCTTTGATTCCTGCTTTTTCAGACGAACGGCCTTCAACAGGTTTGATGACCGAAACCGTATCCTTATACATGAAAAAATTAATGCCGATGCCGACAAAATCGCCTTTCATGCTTTGGGAAACTTCCTCCATTTCATTCTGCGCGATGTAAACAGAATGCGGGTCAAGCTTGTCTAAAATATTGTTGACCGT
The DNA here is from genome assembly GCF_051373205.1 of Flavobacterium sp. 3HN19-14. Classification (NCBI taxonomy): domain Bacteria; kingdom Pseudomonadati; phylum Bacteroidota; class Flavobacteriia; order Flavobacteriales; family Flavobacteriaceae; genus Flavobacterium; species Flavobacterium sp. 3HN19-14. The sequence goes on along the minus strand of NZ_JBPPZT010000001.1, from coordinate 426,090 downwards.
CAAATCGACAATCGAATCGGTATTCACGCTGTCGACATATTCGTTGTCAATAAAATCAATGAGTTTGTTGAGTTTGTCTTTGTGCGCGTTTTGCGTCATTCCGGCTCCGGGAACGGGAAAATTCAGTAAAGTGCCCAGCAGCACACCCAACGCCAATGTCGAAAAAATTAAAATCGGAAGATAAATATTGTCTTTTTTCATTTAGTCGTCAAGTTCTGGGATAAATTCTACTTCAACGCCGGCCTTTATGAGGAAATCGATTCCCGAATCGTCGCGGTAGCCATTGTTGTAAACCACGCGCCTGATTCCGGATTGGTGAATCAGTTTGCTGCATTCGCGGCACGGAGAAAGTGTAATATACAAGGTTGCACCTTCGCAGGATTGCGTCGACCGGGCGACTTTGAGGATCGCATTCGCTTCAGCATGCAGGACATACCATTGCGTGAGTCCGCCGTCGTCTTCGCAGCAATTTTCAAATCCCGATGGCGTTCCGTTATAACCGTCAGAAATAATCATGCGGTCTTTTACGATAATCGCACCTACCTGCTTGCGTTTGCAATACGACAAACGGCTCCATTCGCGGGCAATCCGCAGATAAGCTTTGTCATATTTATTTAGTTTTTTGCTGCTCATTATTACGTTTGAAAACCGAATTTGCGAAAATAGATTTATTTCTGCAGTTTTTTGAATATCAGTTGTTAATTTATTTCCAGATTTCACTCGCGATAATCATCGGAAGCACGACACCGATGACGAATGCCGACATTACGAGCGTCCAGTCGCGTTTTGAGAAACGGAAAAACGTTTGTACGATATACGATAAAATCAATACGACAATTACAACAATGATTTGCGCCGTTTCTATCCCGAGTGAAATTTCAAGCATCGGAATTAATTTTCCGGAAGCGGGTGCCAAAGTCCTGAAATGTTCCGCATAACCCAATCCGTGTACGATCCCGAAGAAAAGCGAAATGAATCCGATAATGCTGATGCTTTCGTTCTTTGAACTTTTCCCGGCCGTAAAAAGATGAAAAAGCGCGGTAATCAAAATAATCACCGGAATCAGAAAAGCGGTAAGGCTGACTTTTATCACCACCCAATTGAATGCAGAAAGTGCCAAAGCAACCGTATGGGCAAGTGTAAAAATGGTCACAAGGATAAGCACTTTTTTCCAGTCTTTAAAGGCGTAAGGAACGGTAAGTGCAATCAAAAACAGGATGTGGTCGTAGGCTTTGATGTCGAGAATATGCCTCAGGCCGATTTCAAAATATATCCAGAATTCAGACATAATTGCAGGTTTAATAAATTTAGGGTTTCCAAACTTACAATTATTTTTGATATGGAAGCCAAATGTACTTTGAAATGCATTTTTGCAGGTTAAAAGTCATAAATTTCTTTAATAACTGCGCCCAAAAATCGAAATACAAATTATATTTGCATTAAATTAAAACACACACTATGTCATTCTCAGAATTATTCGACAGCGGATTCAAAAACAGAAATAAAGGCCACTTTTCGTCTATCGTAAGAGTTGCGATGGAAAACGGTCATTTGAGTGAAGAAGAAAGACACTTCCTTGACAAACTCGCGATGCAATTGGAAATTTCGGACGCAGAATATGCGGAAATCCTTGAAAACCCTTTGAAATACCCAATCAATCCGCCGTATTTGCACACACAAAGACTAGAGCGTTTGTACGATTTGTCGAGAATGGTATATGCCGATCACGTGCTCGGGCAACGCCAGAAAGAAATCCTGACGCGTTTTGCACTGGCATTAGGATTTACGCCGGGCAACGTTCATTATATTGTTGACAAAGCGTTGTCGTTGTTGGTTTTGAATGTTGATCTGGATACTTTCCTTTGGGAAATGACGCATATGAACAGATAAGCAATAGCAATTTCAAAAATCAATAGCAATTTCAAATAAAAAATCCAGAATTCAATCTTATTAATTGAGTTTTCGATTTTTTGTTTGATGCTGTCTTGAAATTGTTATTGATTTTTGAGCTTGAAATTGAAATTTACGTCGCTTTTGCCATAAACTCCTCCGCCTTTTCCACCATATTATAACTGCCGCAGAAAAACGGCACACGCTGGTGCAGTTCTGTCGCCTGGATTTCCATGATCCTTCCGAAACCATCAGACGCTTTTCCGCCCGCTTGCTCTACAATGAACGCCATAGGATTGCATTCATACAACAAGCGCAATTTTCCTTTCGGAGCTTTTGAACTTGTCGGATAGATGTAAATTCCGCCTTTGATCATATTCCTGTGGATGTCTGAAACCAGGCTGCCGATATATCTTGAAGTGTATGGACGGTCGCCTTCCTCGAGTTGGCAATATTTGATGTAATCCTTTACGCCTTGCGGAAAATGCACATAATTACCTTCATTGATGGAGTAAATATTCCCATCTTTTTTGAATTCCATATTTGGGTGTGAAAGGTAGAAAGTTCCGATTGCGGGATTTAAAGTGAATCCATTTACGCCATGGCCCAGTTGTATAAACGAGCATCGTCGAAGTACCGTAAATCACATAACCCGCCGCAACCTGTGCCGTTCCCGGTTGCAGGAAATCTTCAAGTTTTACTGGAGTTCCAATCGGCGTCACGCGGCGGAAAACCGAAAATATCGTCCCGACAGAAACATTTACATCGATATTCGAAGAACCGTCAAGCGGATCCATTAATACCACATATTTATTATTGTGGCCTTTGTCCATGCCGCAAACAGTGATAAAATCGTCGCTTTCTTCAGAGGCGATGCCGCACACGATTTCACGGTTGATCAAAGTCTGAATGAAAACTTCGTTTGCATAAACATCGAGCTTTTGCTGGTCTTCACCTTGGATATTTTGTTCTCCGGCGGCACCAACAATGTCCACCAATCCGGCTTTGTTGACCTTATAATTGACGACTTTCGCCGCCAGCCGGATCGAGTTGATGATTTTAGACAATTCACCCGATGAATACTGGTGGTCTTTTTGTTTTTCGATGATAAATTCGCCGAGCGTTTTGTTGCGTTCTTCCATTACGAAATCGTTGTAGTTGTTTGGTTGTGCAAAAATATCGGTTTTTTTGTGAAAACCCGCCAAATTTTAAAAGTTAGTTTTCGGGATTTGTATATTTGTTGTTCAAAATACAAATGCCCCAGCCCGGATAGCAGTGGAAATCCTTTTCTTTTTTTCTTTAAAAAAGAAAAGATTGTGTAACGCATAGCTGGATCAGCTTCAAAAAAAATGAAAATAAGAACAGGCCAAAAAGCAGACATGCCCGCAGTTTTAGAGTTGATCAAAGAACTCGCGGTTTTTGAAAAAGAACCCGATGCGGTGGTCGTAACGGTTGCCGACCTGGAACGCGACGGCTTTTCAGACCATCCGTTATTCCGGACTTTCATCGCGGAACAGAACAACAAAATCGTCGGAATGGCTTTGTACTATTACCGCTATTCAACCTGGAAAGGCAAAACAATCCATCTTGAAGATTTAATCGTGAAGGAAAAAATGCGCGGCTCCGGATTGGGATTCGCATTATATTCAGCCATAATCGAACAAGGCAAAAAAGACAATGTGCGCCGCATTGAGTGGAATGTACTCGACTGGAACACGCCGGCAATTGATTTTTACAAGAAATCAGGCGCGAAAATTCTGGAAGACTGGCGCGTGGTGAATATGGATGAAAATGGAATTAATGAATTTTTAAAAAGAAAATAGAATCAAGAGTCAAGAGTCAAGATTTTTCTGTGTCTTGATTCTTGGCTCTTGGCTCTTGGCTCAAACTTTCTAATATGAGAATATTCAAATTTGGAGGCGCATCAGTAAAAGATGCCGCCGGAATCAAAAACGTTTATGACGTTTTGCAAAAAGTGGGTTACGAAGACACGCTTCTGGTCGTTTCTGCTATGGGAAAAACCACGAATGCGCTTGAAGTCGTCATTAAAAATTATTTCGAAAAATCGCCACAGCTTAATGCTTCGATACAGGACGTTAAGAAATATCATAACCAGATTTTGCTTGATTTGTTTGACGATGAAGAGCAGGAACATGCTGTTTTCTTCGCTGTTAACGGCCATTTTGCCGATTTGGAATATTTTATCCGAAGCAATAAATCTCCGAATTATAATTTCGTTTACGATCAGGTTGTAAGTTATGGCGAGCTCATTTCGACGACGATAATCAGTCATTATTTCGAACATGCAGGTTTGAAAAATAATTGGGTCGATGTGCGCAATTTCATCAAAACCGATAAGAATTACCGCGATGCCGAAGTCGATTGGGACAAAACACAGCAGTACATTTCGAAGGGAATCAAGAAGAAAGCGCTCAATATCACACAGGGATTTTTGGGCTCCGATGAGAATAATTTCACCACGACTTTAGGCCGAGAAGGTTCCAGATTATACTGCTGCGATTTTCGCTTATTGCTTAAATGCCGAAAGCGTAACAATCTGGAAAGATGTTCCGGGCGTAATGAACGCCGACCCAAGATATTTTGAAAACGCAAGTCTGCTCAATCAGATTTCCTATCGCGAAGCCATCGAATTGGCGTTTTACGGCGCGACAGTCATTCACCCGAAAACATTGCAGCCTTTACAGAGAAAGGAAATTCCGCTTTTCGTAAAGTCATTTTTAAAACCCGAATTGCCGGGAACCAGTGTTTCCAAAGGTGCCGATTTAGAACCGCAATTGCCGTGTTTCATCGTGAAAAAAGAACAATTGCTGATCTCATTATCGTCGATTGATTTTTCTTTTATTATGGAAGAAAACATCAGCGAAATCTTCGCGTTGCTGCACAAATTCAAGATGAAAGTGAGCCTGATACAGAATTCTGCGATCAGTTTTTCAGTCTGCATTGAAGATAAATTTGGCAGTTTCCCGGAATTGAAAACGGTGCTTTCCAAAAAATTCAAGGTTTCCTACAACGAAAATGTGTCGCTTTTTACGATTCGACATTTCGATGAAAAAGCCGCAAAAATGGTTGAGAAGAATAAAACTGTTTTGTTAAAGCAGGTCAGCCGCGACACGATGCAGATTGTGACGAAGGAAGTTAATTAGAGAATGAGATAATTAGGTAATTAGAAAATTCTCAGAATTGTCCTGTAGTTTTAACGCAAACTAAGACATTTTCTAATTTTCTAATTGCCCAATTATCTAATTATAACACTACTTTTGGCATTCGGGCGTTATATTCCTTATGTTGAAAAAACTATTTTTTGTGCTTTTTGCAGGTTGTTTTTCCGGACTTTACGCCCAGGAAATCAAGACGCCGTACAAAAGCCAGAAAATCGTGGCGTCGCGCGATACCATTCGCATAGACAGCGTCAGCATTAATTCATCGTTTTTTAAATTATTGGATAGGAACGGTGCTGAAATCGACAGCAGTTTTTATAAAATGGATTTCTCGAAAGGGAAATTGGTTTTCAATGAAAAAGCGGCGTTTTTAAACGACACTTTAACCGTTCGCTATTTAAAACTTCCCGAATATTTAACCAAAGAATACAGCATTTATGACCAGCGGCGTGTGGTTGGGAATAATTTGTACAGCATTTCACGCGATCCGGTGAAGAAATTTATCCCGTTTGACGGATTGTCGACTTCGGGAAGTATTTCGCGCGGCATCACCGTCGGGAACAACCAGAATGCGGTTGTGAATTCGTCTTTGGATCTGCAGATTACGGGAAAAATTTCGGATAAGGTGAGTCTTCGCGCATCGATTCAGGATACGAATATTCCGTTGCAGGACGGCGGTTATTCCCAGAAATTAGATGAATTCGACCAAATTTTCATCGAATTGTTCAGCGACAGATGGAGCATCCGCGCAGGCGATTTGTTCCTTGAGAATCGAAAATCAAGATTTCTCAATTTCAACAAAAAAGTACAGGGCATTGCGGCGAATGTTATTTTAGGCCCGGATACTGCAAAAACTACAGTATTTGCTTCGGCGGCTTTGGTACGCGGCCAATATGCCAAAAGTACTTTTACAGGACAGGAAGGCAATCAAAGGCCGTATAAACTGCGTGGCCCTAACGGCGAATTGTATATTCTGGTGATTTCAGGCTCTGAGCGCGTTTACGTCAACGGAATTTTGCTCAAACGCGGTGAAAACAACGATTATACGATTGATTATAACGCCGGAGAAGTCACCTTTACGTCGCTTTTCCAGATTACTTCAGAAATGCGGATCAATATCGAATACCAATATTCCGATAAAAATTATACAAGATTTGTGGCTTATGGCGGTGCGACGCATGAGCGCGAAAAATGGAGCATCGGTGGCTATATTTATTCTGAAAGCGATGTGAAAAACCAGCCGCTGCAGCAAAATTTATCTTCAGAACAAGTGCAGGCTTTGGTGGCTGCGGGCGACAATCCCGCTTTAATGACGGCACCTTCGGCTTATGTTGATTCGTATTCGGAGAATAAGATTTTGTATAAAAAAACGACCATTAACGGCGTTGAGGTTTTCGAATTTTCGAATACTGAAACTGATGTTTTATACAATGTAAAGTTCAGCCTTGTCGGAAATAATCAGGGAAATTATGTGCTCGCAACAACTTCTGCCATCGGAAAAATTTACGAATATGTTGAACCGGTAAACGGGATTCCGCAAGGAAATTACGAACCGATAGTGCGCTTGGTTGCGCCCGTAAAAATCCAGATTGCAACTGTTATGGGAAAATTCAACCCGAATGAAAAGACGAATGTCGATTTTGAAGTCGGCATCAGCAACAGCGATAAAAATTTATTTTCTTCTGCAGACGACGGCGATAATCAGGGCATTGCTGCCAAAATCAATGCGAAGCAAAGGCTTTTTACGAAGCAAAAATTCAATGTTGATTTCTTTGCGAATTACCAATATGTCGACCATAAATTCCAGACGATTGAAAGGCTTTTTACGATTGAATTCAACCGCGACTGGAATTTGGTGAATCCGACGGGAAATCAAAGTTTGCTGGTTTCAGGTGTGAATTTGAATCTTTCAGAAAAAGGAAATTTCACGTATCAACTCGAAAAACTCGATTTTTCTGATAGTTTTTCCGGAATGCGGCATGTGGTGAATTCCCAATTGAAATTTAACAACCTGACCATTTCTGAAACCGGAAGCTTTCTCAAAAGTGACGGAAATTATGCTTCTTCGAAATTTCTTCGGAACCAGACTTTGGCGAAATATCACATTAAAAAGAATTGGGTTGGCGGCTCGTTTCGTCTGGAAGATAATAGAGAAAAATTGGTTGCGACGAATCAATTGTCTGCTTTAAGCCAGCGTTTTTCTGAATACGGCGCTTTCATCGGACGCGGCGACAGCACGAAAGTTTTCGTCGAAATCGGTTATCTGCACCGTGTCAACGACAGTTTGCAGAATGGAGTCTTACAAAAAGTAAATACTTCAAATTCTTATTATCTCAAATCGAAATTAATTCAGAATGAGCAAAACGATTTGTCGGTTTTTGCCAATTACAGGAATTTATCTTTTGAAGATGCTGCCAGAAAAGACGAGCCTTCGCTGAATTCGAGAGTGTTATACAATGGCCGTTTCCTGAGCCAATTAATTCAGTTCACAGCAAGTTTCGAAACATTTTCGGGAACGATTGCGCAACAGGAATTCTCGTACATCGAAGTTGATCCGGGCAAGGCGTTTATACCTGGAACGATTACAACGGCAATGGCATTCAGGAATTGGAGGAATTTGAAATCGCACCATTTCCGGATCAGGCAAAATATGTGCGCGTTTACCTGCCGAACCAGATTTTCATTAAAACGCACCAGAATAAATTTTCGCAGGCGCTGACGCTCAATCCGCAGCAATGGCAGAATGATGGCGGAATTTTTAAAGTATTGTCGCATTTTTATAATCAAACGTCATTTTTGACAGAAAGAAAAATTGAACGACGGGGCAGTGATTTCGATTTCAATCCGTTTGCGACCGGCGGAGATGATTTGCTCGGACTGAACCTTAATTTCCGCAACAGTTTATATTACAATCGCGGCAAGCAAAAACATTCGGTAACTTATACTTTCCTGAGCAACCGTTCGAAAAGCTTGTTGTCAGTGGGTTCGCTTGAAAACAGCAACAGCTCGCACCAATTGCAATATGCACATTTATATCGGAAAAGCTGGCTGTTCGGAATGAGCGGCAAGACGATTTCATCGGAAAGTATTTCTGAGAATTACGGCAGCAAGAATTACAAAATTGAAGGCTATCAAGGAGCGCCGAAGATTTCTTATTTGTTTTCGAAGAATGCCAGCCTCGATGTTTTTTATGAATATCAGACGAAGGAAAATACGATTGGAGATTTGGAAAAACTAAATCAGCAACGGCTCGGAACTTCATTTACTTACAATGGCGAAAAACAATTTACAGTCAATGGTGAGTTTTCGTTATATCAGAATAATTTCATGGGAGATGCGCTGTCACCTGTAGCCTATCAGATGCTCGAAGGCCTGCAGCCGGGACAAAATACAACCTGGCGTTTGTTGTTGCAGAAAAATCTAACGCAATTCTTAGATGTAAGCGTTAATTACCAAGGTCGTAAAAGTGAAACGAGTAAAGCCATTCATACCGGAAGTGTACAGTTAAGAGCGTATTTCTAAAGATAGATTTTATACAATATGAATTTTTCTTCAACATTCGTTGATAATTGTTAATCCGTTATCGTTGAATCGCCGTATATGCTGTATTATTAGCAATTGAACGCCTAAAATTTTGAAAGCCAGAATAATTTCCTATTTTTGTACACCAATGAAGACCGTTTTGAAAAGACTTTTTCTAATTACGCTGACTGTTTTCTATTTTAATCCTTGTTTGGCTAACCGACCTATCCCGCCACAGCCAATACCGCCGGGGGTTCCGCCGCCGCCTGGATTACCAATAGATGGTAGCGTCTACGTTCTTTTTTTTGCCGCAATAGCTTATGGAATTTTTGCCATAAAACAATATAAAAAAAGGGTCATCGAATAAGATGGCCTTTTTTTATTAGTATTTCTTTATTCCGGCAGTAATGTCACATCAATATGTTCGGTGGTAACGTGGCAGCCAAGTTTTCCTACTGCAATTATCGGAGAAATATAAGTCTGGTAATTTTCTTTAGTAACTGTAATAATGTAATTCCCCGGACGTTCATATGCACCAGAAAATACGAGACTGGTTTCATTATGAGTGAGGGTTTCCGAAAAAGTTTCATCTGTTATAACGACTGTAATACCGTCTGCAGAAATTGGAGCATCTGTATTACCGGGATGTATAGAAATATTAAGCCCTGCAACCGCTGCGCCGTCACAATCTTTATTATTACCTTCGTCTTCACAGGTGGTTGCCATTAAAAAAGGCGTACAACACAACAACAGTATTATTCTTGATTTCATAATTTATTTATTCCTATTTGATTTTTGACAAAGTTGCATAAAAAAACCGGCAAATAAAGCCGGTTTTTCTGGTTATGTCGTGATTAATAATTACAAATCAAACTTAATACCTTGTGCCAACGGAAGACTTGTAGTATAATTGATTGTATTGGTCTGTCTCCTCATATAAATTTTCCAGGCATCTGAACCTGATTCACGACCACCGCCGGTTTCTTTTTCACCGCCGAAAGCACCGCCAATTTCTGCACCGGAAGTTCCGATGTTTACGTTGGCAATTCCGCAATCAGAACCTGCAACTGACAGGAAACGCTCTGCTTCGCGAAGATTGTTCGTCATGATGGCAGATGAAAGGCCTTGTGCTACGCCATTTTGTACGTCGATAGCATTTTCTACATCTCCTGAATATTTCAATAAATATAAAACCGGAGCGAAAGTTTCGTGTTGTACGATTTCGAATTTATTATCAGCTTCAGCGATGGCAGGTTTTACGTAACAGCCGCTTTCGTAACCTTCTCCTGAAAGAACGCCGCCTTCAACAAGGATTTTTCCGCCTTCGGCAACGACTTTTTTCAAAGCCTGGTTGTACATTTCAACGGCGTGTGCGTCGATTAGCGGCCTAACGTGGTCGTTCTGGTCTAACGGATTTCCGATTTTGAGTTGTCCGTAAGCAGAAACGATGGCATCTTTTACCTTGTCATAGATACTTTCGTGGATGATTAAACGTCGCGTTGACGTGCAACGTTGCCCTGCAGTTCCGACAGCGCCAAAAACGGCACCGATAACGGTCATTTTAATATCTGCATCCGGGGTTACGATGATGGCATTGTTACCGCCTAATTCCAATAGAGATTTTCCAAGACGGCCTGCGACAGCCTGTGCCACGATTTTACCCATTCTGGTAGAACCTGTAGCGGAAACCAATGGCACACGTTTGTCGGCGGTCATTAACTCTCCGATTTTGTAATCGCCGTTGATGAGGCAGGAAATTCCTTCAGGAAGATTGTTTTCTTTGATGACTTCTGCGATGATATTCTGGCAGGCGATTCCGCAAAGAGGTGTTTTTTCAGATGGTTTCCAAACACATACATCGCCACAAATCCATGCTAAAGCGGTGTTCCATGACCAAACGGCAACAGGGAAATTGAAGGCAGAAATGATGCCGACAACGCCCATTGGGTGGTATTGTTCGTACATCCTGTGCCCCGGACGCTCTGAGTGCATTGTGAGTCCGTGTAATTGTCTTGACAAACCAACTGCAAAATCACAGATATCAATCATTTCCTGCACTTCGCCAAGACCCTCCTGGAAAGATTTTCCCATTTCGTAAGAAACCAATTTTCCTAAAGCCTGTTTGTGAAAACGCAGTTTTTCACCGAATTGGCGTACGATTTCACCACGAGCAGGAGCGGGCATTAAACGGAAAGTTTTGAAAGCTTCGGTCGCGGTTTGCATTACTCTTTCGTAATCTGCTGCGGTTGAAGTTTTTACTTTTCCGATGAGCTGACCGTCTACGGGAGAATAACTTTCGAGGATTTCACCGTTGGAAAAATTGTTCAAGCCGGTTGATGTGCCTTCGTTTACGGCTTTGATGCCGAGTTGGGCGAGTGCTTCGGTCATGCCGAATTCCTGTGCTATTGTTGTTGTCATTGTAACTATTGTGTAGTGGATTGTTATATTTTTCGCAAAGGTAATGCAAATTAGTTAATGTGAAAATTAGATAATTAGAAAATGATGCCGAGGGTTGAACACATTTTTACAATTACCTGATTGACTAATTCTTTCATTATTTAATTAAACATACCGCGGATCTGTCTCCATGACTGTACCGCAATTATCGCAAGTCCGCAATGCTTCAGAATTATAAAAATGCCGGTAATGCGGCAGGAAATCCTTTTCGATGTCATAGAGCTCGAAATAGACTTCGTAAAGTTTGTGGTTGCAGTTTTCGCAATGCCATAAAAGGCCGTCGGTGTAGCCTTTCCCGGCACGTTTGCGTTCAATTACGAGCCCGATTGAGCCTTCGGCGCGCACAGGAGAATGCGGAATTTTTCCGGGATGCAGATACATGTCTCCGGCATGAAGCGCCATTTCTTTTCGTTGGCCGTCTTCCTGAATGATGACTTTTATGTCGCCTTCGAGTTGGTAAAAAAGTTCTTCAGTTTCGTTATAATGATAGTCTTTTCGGGCATTGGGCCAGCAACGACCATCACGATATAATCCTGCGCATCGGTGTAAATGCTTTTATTTCCGACGGGCGGTTTGAGCAAATGGCGGTTTTCGTCGATCCATTTGTTGAGGTTGAAAGGTTGGGAGATTGGCATTTTCGTATTTTTATATAAATCTACGAATTTTTTGGATAGGAGATTGCAGATAGCAGTCGGCAGATATCAGATAACAGGTGACAGATATCAGTTTGCAGTCTGAAATCTGCTATCTGCGGTCTGTTATCTATTTAATAACAACTTTCACTGGGTTAACGATTTGTGGCGTGTCTTTACCATTGCCTTCAATCTTGCCTTTCACGAGGATTTTTTTGCCTTTGCTTTTGGTAAGGTCGATTTTGAGGCGTTGCAAATATTTGTCGGCAATTACGACTGTGAAGATATTTTGCGGGAAGGCTTTATCGACGTTGATATAATTCAGGGAATTTTCGCCTGCAGGTTTGAAAGACGCAACGGTTCCTTTAACCCAGACTTCTTTTCCAAGATAATCTTTTACCTGCGCTGTGGTAATCGTGTCCTGTGCGAAACTTTTTGCTGAGATGAAAATGAAGAGTGCAAAAACTAAATTTTTCATAAGTACTTAATTGTAAGTATAATCGGCGCAAAAGTATACTTTTATTGCTGAAGTCAATAAAACAACTTGAAAAACTCGATTAAAAAAAAGCCGGGAATTTCACAAATTACCACAAATTAATTCGTGGTAATTTTTGAAATTCCTGGCCAATTATCAAGCCAAAATTCCCGGCTTTGATATTTTTACTTTACTTCCTTAATCAGATAAATATAAACCGGGAAGTGGTCGCTAAAACCGACTTCATTCGGCCCGTGTCGCAGCGGATAACCCTTATACTGCCCGGTCGTCTGTATCATAAACGGCTTGTTGTAGATGCCGGCTTTCCAGTATTCAAATCCGGTATAATCAGTTTTGATTAGAGATTCTGACACCATGATCTGGTCGAAAATATCGCCGGAATCACGATAGAATAAAGTTGCGTTGCCTTCTTTCGCCATTTGTTCGAACGGATTGTAAACGCCTTGAGGCCGAACTTCTGATTTTTTCAGTTTGGCGCCCAGGCCGACTTTTACACTTTTATTATAGGTGCCGTCATTCAAATCGCCCATGCAGATGATTTTTGCATTCGGGTTTACCTTATATATAGAGTCCATTACTTTTCTGGCGAGTCTTCCGGCGGCTTCACGCGACGGACTGCTTTTTTTCTCACCGCCTGAACGCGATGGCCAGTGGTTGACCATGACGTTAACTTCTTCGCCGTCTAAAAGTCCTGTTACGAGTAGAATATCGCGTGTATACAGGCGGTTGTCTGAAGTTACCTCAATTTTATCATCGGTTACCTCGGCGTCTTTTTCTTTTTTATTTTCTGACTTGGTGTCGTTATAAAATATCAATGGGATGTTGATATAAGATGTTGGCTTGAAATGCTTTTTCTGGTACAATAACCCAACGTCGATGCCACGTTTGTCGGGCGAATCAAAATGAACGATACCGTAATTGTAAGGGGCAAGCTTCGGCTCTTTTACCAAATCTTCCAGAACGCCCCGATTTTCAATTTCTGCACCACCAATTAAAACCGGCGCTTCTTTCTGCTGGTCGTTTGTTCCGATTTCGGATATAACATGTGCCAGGTTTTCGAGTTTTTCTTGTACCTTTTAGAGTTGCATCCCGCCTGCGGAAGCCATTCTTCGTCAATGTTCGGATTGTTGACGGTGTCGAACAGATTCTCTAGATTGTAGAATGCGACGGTGTGCACAATAAATTTTTTTCCCTGCGCTTTCGCACTATTTATTACAAATAAAACAACGAAAAGGGCGAAAAAGTTTTTAATTCTCATATAATCGTATATTAATTTAATGTCAAGTTTAACACAAACTTGGCAGCAAAAGTAGATAATATTAATTAAAGATGTACATTTGCGCCCGTTAAGAAATCAATAACCTTAACGAAGCTGAATTAATTTAATTTTATTTATGAAAAAACTAGTAATTAGTATTCTGTTTGTAATGCAGGTATTTTTTGTTTTTGCACAGCAGCAAACTGCCGGAGTAACCGGTAAAGTTGTCGATTCAAAAACACAAAAGCCGTTAGAAAATGTTATTGCTACAATTCAAAACACAACTTTTACAAGCCTGACCAACAGCGAGGGTGTTTTCGTTTTTGAAAAAGTAGTAGATGGAAAGCAAATGCTGGAAGTAACCAGTACAGGTTACACGAGACAACTTCTGCCAGTTACTTTGACCGCAGGAAAAACCCTCGATCTTGGCGTTATTGTTTTAGAAGAGGATATTTCTTCAGAGCAGCAGTTGAGCCTTGTCACCATTACGGAAAATGACCTTGGCGATGATAACAGCGGTTCTGAAAGTACATCAGGATTATTGCAGGCTACAAGAGATACTTATAACCAGGCTGCTGCCTTTAACTGGGGACAAGCCCGTTTCAGGATCAGAGGTTTGGACAATGAATATGGTACGACCATGATCAATGGTATCGTAATGAATAAGATTTATGACGGAAGACCACAATGGAGCAACTGGGCGGATTGAATGATGCAACCCGTAACCAGGAATTCACCATGGGTTCTTCACCTTCAGATTATACTTTCGGTGGTATCTTGGGAACACAGGAAATCAACACAAGAGCGTCAATCTACAGACCGGGCGGAAGGGTTTCTTTCTCAGGAACCAACACCAACTACAGCTGGAGAGCAATGGGAACACAAGCGTCAGGAATGAGCAAATCAGGATGGGCTTATGTAATTTCTGCTTCAAGAAGATGGGCGAAAGAAGGTTATTTCGAAGGAACTGACTACAGCGCGAATTCATTCTTTGCAAGTATCGAAAAGAAATTGAATGAAAAACAAAGCTTGAACTTCACGGCGATTTACGCGCAGAACAGCCGCGGAAAAAGCTCGCCAAACTCTAAGGAAGTAAACGACCTTATGGGTGTAAAATACAACTCTTACTGGGGTTATCAGGATGGAAGAAAGAGAAATTCACGTGATAAAGACGTTGAAGAGCCAATCTTCATCTTAAGCCACTACTGGAAAATTACTGATAAAACCAATTTGAACACGAATGCTTCTTACCAGTTCGGTTCGGTTGGAAACTCAAGAATTGATTACCAGGGCGGTAACAATCCTGATCCGACTTACTACAAAAACCTTCCTAGCTACTACCTGAATTACCACGCTTATGTGAACGACGTTCCGGTTTGGCAGCCAAATGAGGCTCAGGCTGCAATTGCAAAAGATTATTTCTTAAGCCACAGCCAGATTGACTGGACGGCAATGTACCAGGCGAACCAAAACAGCGGCAACCCGGGGCAAAGCATCTACGCTTTATACGAAGACAGGACAGACGATAAAATGTTCAATGCCAATTCGCTTTTGAGCTCACAATTGTCTAACAATATCGTTTTGAATGCAGGCGTTACTTTCAAGAAACTGAAATCACACAACTTCCAGAACCTTTTGGATTTATTGGGCGGACAGTTTTTCCTTGACATCGACCCATTTATACAGGAGATTCATCACAATCTGACCTTAATAACCCGAACAGACAGGTTAAAGTGGGTGACGAATATGGTTACAATTACAACCTTTTCAGCACGAACTACGAAGGTTTTACACAATTTAAATTCGCTTACTCTAAATTCGATTTCTACCTGGCACAATCTTTCTCGAGATCAGAGTATGAAAGAGAAGGTTTGTATAAAAACGGTATCTACGCAGGCAATTCTTTCGGGAAAAGCAAAAGCGAGGTTTTTGAAAACTTTGGTTTCAAAGGCGGACTTACCTACAAAATCAACGGTAGGAATTATTTAGATTTCAACGCGGCTTACCTTACAAAAGCGCCGACTTTGAGAAATACATACGCCAACGCAAGGATCAATGATAACGTAACACCGGATTTGTTGAGCGAAAGCATCGCAAGTTTCGACGGAAGTTACATCATCAGAACACCGACCTTAAAAGCAAGATTGACAGGTTTCATGTCGCAGGTCAACAATTCAACTGAAGTTTCTTTCTACTATGCAGAAAGTATTTCTGAAGATACAGACGGAAATGACGCGGATTCCTTCATCAGCGAAATCCTTACAGGTGTGAACAAAAGAAATATCGGTGCAGAATTAGGTTTGGAGTACGCGATTACTTCAACTTTGAAAGCTACAGCTGCCGCTTCTTACGGACAATATATTTACAGCAACAACCCGAACGTAAAAATCAACGATGATGCATTGGCAACTGCCGATAATACTTATCCTGTTGTTGACTTCGGAAAAGCTTACCTTAAAAACTACAAATTACCGAACATGCCGCAACAGGCTTATTCTATCGGTTTAGAGTACAGAGACCCACATTTCTGGTATGTTGGTGCTAACGCAAACTACCTTGGCAACAATTATATCGATGTTTCTTCCGTTTTAAGGACAGACAGCTTTGTTTCACAAAACGGCAGCATTTCTTACGATGGCGTTACAGAAGAAAGTGTGAGAAAAGCTTTGAAACAAGAGAAATTTGACGATTTCACATTGGTTAACCTTACAGGAGGAAAATCATGGATGCTGAACAAAAAGACCAGAAAAACTTTCGGTTTCTTCGCATCGATCAACAACATTTTCGATATTGAATACAAAACAGGAGGATTTGAGCAATCAAGAAAAGCGACTTTCCCGGATTACCAGACTGACCTCGTGAGCGGCGTCAGATCATTCGAACCAAAATATTTCTATGGGTACGGAAGAACTTATTTTGTGAATCTATACTTAAACTTCTAAAAAAAATTGCACAATGAAAAAATTAATGATTAAACCGGCTTTATTCTTAGCGCTTTTCGCAAGCGTTATGACAAGCTGCGTCAGCGATGACGATGCAGCGCTTCCGCCTTTGAAAGTTCCGTTCTATTCGGAAAAATTCCAGGACGTACAACACAACACCATTTTAGATTTACCGGGCTGGACGAATTTCAACCAAGCCGGAAACATCAAGTGGAAAGAAAGAATTTACCAGGGTGACGGTTATGCCGAATTCAACACTTACGGAAGTGGTGATTTGTCGAACATCGCATGGTTGATTTCTCCATCAATCGACATTTCGGGAAAAACCGGCGTTAAATTTTCTTTTGACTCGGCTCAGAATTTCGTTTCGAACGCGTCAAATACCGTAGAAGTTTACGTTTCTACAGATTATAACGGCACAGATGTTGCTACTGCGACGTGGACAAGAGTCGACGCAAAAGTGGCAGATGCTGAAACAACCGGATATTTATTCGTACCTTCGGGAGAAATTGACCTCGGGCCTTACGAAGCTGCCGGACACGTTTATATCGCTTTTAAAGCTATCGGATCAGGAACCAACACCGCGCTTGACGGCTTGTTCGAGATCAACAACTTATATGTTTATACTTCAAATTAAAAAGCTATGAAAATCTTTAAATTAATTTTGGCTATCGCTTTCGTTTCGGCTTTTACAGGCTGTGCGAACGACGACGACTATTCGACTCCGGATTTATCGGGCGAATGCGTGTCTTTGACCCGACTAAAACTGTGGGCGACATTGTGGCAATGGCTACAGGTGTAAAGCAGCAGTATACCGCAGATGATATTATCGAGGCTTATGTAACTTCGAGTGACGAAGGCGGAAACTTTTACAAAAGCGTTTCTTTCGTTTCCCTTGACGGAACAAAAACCTTCAGCATGCCGATTGATGCTTACAACATCTTTAATAAATTCGAACCGGGAAGAAAAGTGTATGTTCACCTGAAAGACCTTTATTTCCAGACTGATTTTGACGCGACAATCATCGGCCAGTTGTACAACAACAATACGCCTGACGATCCTACTGATGATGAAGTTGGAAGAATTTCAGGTCTTGAATACACAAGCATCATTGAGCGTTCATGTGATAAAATTGATGAAGAAAACTTGGTTATCAAAAATCTTACTATCCAACAAGCGACACGTGATGAAAACCTGAACAAGCTTATCGAATTCGACAGCGTTCAGTTTACAGATGCTTCTTTAGGGAAAAAATTGTTTGACGCTTCTCTAAACAACCTTGGCAGCGCTACAAACCACGAAATCGTAGACAAATACGGTAAAAAAGTAATCCTTAGGGTGAGTATGTATGCTACTTATTCTGGTAATGCTGTTCCTTCAGGAAACGGAAAAATCAGAGGTGTAATGACCAAATTCGGTAACGATTTCCAGTTTATGACAAGAACCATGAACGACATCAAACTGACTAACGAAAGAAGTGTTGCGCCACCGGTTCCGCCACCAGGATCAGGCCAAGTGCCAATGCTGTATTGGCTTTCCCGGGAAGTAACTTTGAGACATGGGCAGATTTCCTTGGCGGTATCAACAGTTTCGGATTGAAACCTTATGCTACGCAGGCTATTGGCGCCGGTAGAACAGGCGGTGGAAATGCATTGCATATTGGTAACACAGGTGCTACAAACGATTACGTTTTCACTTCATTCGCAAGAACAGGTGCGCCGGCAGTTCCTACGAAATTACATTTTTACATCAAAGGAACTTCTACAAAAACCATTTCCCTGAATGTTTATAAAACAAACGGGACGGCTTATACGGTTTTCAACTTGGAAGATGTAACGACTGCTAAAACACTTGACCCTGCGGCTACCAACCAGTACACAGGAACAATTAATACAGGCGGCGCCTGGACGTTGATCACACTTGATTTGTCTACATTGACAGACCTTAACGTTACTGCAACGTCGACTAATTTCTTTGCGCTTAAAGTGGGTAAAGAAGCTACTTATGATATTTATTTAGACGATTTTACAATCGAATAAATCATATTGATATTTGAAAATTAGAACTGCCCGGAAGTGATTTCGGGCAGTTTTTTTATAACTTTAGCCCAATATGAGTAGAAAACATCAAAAATTAATGTTTGCCGTAGCCGGATTTTTAATCATTACAGGGCTGTTTGTAAGAAGCTACATTCTTTCCCGCATGGATTACCAGAAAAGCTACCACTTCGTAGTTCATAAAATTGATACGATAAAGAAAAAAGACTATCGCTTAAATGATACTTTCTCGAGTCCTAATTTCTCGTTTGGTGTGTGGTCAAAAATAAAGGTTGGAGATTCTATTTCGAAAGAAGCCAATGCCGACCGCCTTTATGTTTATGACCAAAATAAAAAATTAAAGGATTCTATAAAAAAGACTAGTATCTTTCCATCTTCAATCCTAAAAAAATGAAAAATATTTTTTCCTGTCTGTTCCTGACACTGGTATTCGTATCTTGTAAGCAAAAAGACACAGCAATAACATCGCCTACAGAAAATAAAACAACACAAATCGCTGAGGCGGAAAAAACTGTAAACTTGTTTTACCAATGTATAGACAACAAAGACTATGGATGCGCCACTGCATTATTTGGCACATCATTTTATAAGGTGGCGACAAAAGAAGACCTTATAAAATTATTCCAACGTCTTAACCTTGAAGGAGGTGAATTTAAAAGTTTTAAAATCATAAAATGGGAGAAGAGCGCCGGCAAACAGGATTTGGGTGCAGATAATCAATTTCGCTTTGAATGTGAGGCAATCTATATGACTAAAAAGTATACTGAAAGGTTTTTGATCTTCCAGAAAGGTGAGCAATTTAAGATCGAAGGATTTAAAATATTTTAAAAACATCGTAAGTTGTGTAATTACATATTTAGGTTTATAACATGTGCGTTATTTCCAAATTGACTGTCTCAAAACCATATCCACATCATTATTCCTGATAAAATAAACCAAACGGACCAAATGATAAACAATCAGCAAAAATGCCAATACAAGCGCCATTTTCCGGTTGTACAAGATGTTGTTCAGGTATTCTCTCCCGGTTTTCAATTCTGTCGATAGCACAATCACAGAAATCGCGCAAAATACAATCACAAACGGCCCAAAACATGATAATGCAAACTCTTTGACAAATCACCCGAATAAAAATAAACCATCGATTTGGTAATGCCGCAACCCGGGCACGGAAAACCCGTCAGCATCTTAAACGGACATAAAGATTGCGCGGTTTCGAGATGGTTGTCGTGGTTAAAAAGCATCAAAAAAAACGGAACAGCCAGCGTGATTACCGCTCCGGCTATTCCGTAAATTTTGCGTTTTTGTCTGGTATTAATTGTATAATTTGTTGATGTCACCCTGTACAATCATTGCAGCCACCATTGGGAAGAAAAAGCCTAATACGAGTAACAATACCGTGTCGTCTTTTTTAGGATAATTTATCCTTTCGTAGATTCTTGGAAGCCCTTCTTTTCCGACAAGGTAGAAGAAATAAACGTTGATCGGATAACAACAGCCTGCGAAAATAGCAATAGGTTGTGATACGATTTCGCGTCCGGCAACGGAATTCATCACGTCGGCTACTTTAATGTTCCAGTAAATGAGGTAAAGGCCGCAGGTAAGAATGCCCAGAATCAGTACGACAATCGGATCGACTTTAAAATACGGAATATCATTTTTCGGCGGCATAGGCGTATTCCAGCTTTCAGAATTTGAATTGGTGTCAGTCATGGTTTGTTATTGGTTTTAGTTGATGGGATAAATATAAAAAAAATCCTGCACATGGGCAGGATTTGTATTTTTTTGATTAAGCTTCAGGCACTCCGATTTCTTCTACTTCCTGATAATCTCCTTCTGAGAAAAGCAGAAAAAGCAACCAGATGCCGCCGATAACCGGAATCAACTGGATAAAATAGTACCAACCGCTTTTGCCGACATCATGCAGCCTTCGCACCAAAACCGATAAACTCGGGATAAAAACAAAAAGGGCATATACGACATATAAAATCAGGAAAATCAAACCGGCACCGACGCTTTTAATACCGCCGCCAACAGCAAACATCAGCCCGAAAAGGACAATGCAAATTAAAATATTGGCCAAAACGAAGTACCAATACTCACTTCTTCTTGCGCGGCCGCTAAAATTTGCATAGTTGCTGATCGCTAATTTGTAATACTCAATCATAATAATAAATGGTTAGGTTGGTCTTACTCTTATGGATTTTCAGCTACTCCCCTGATTCAATTGTCAAGGAGATAAAAATAGCAAAATAAATGAAACGATGAATTTTCTGTAAATTTATTATTGAAAGACACTGTCAACAGGTTCCCAAAGTTCAATCTTATTGCCTTCAGGATCAAGTATCCAGCCGAATTTTCCGTAATCGAAACTTTGCATTTCACCAACAACTATAACGCCCTCGGCTTTCAATGCCGATAAAAGCGATTCCAGATTATCAACCCGAAAATTCTGCATAAATTGTTTTTCAGAAGGCGCGAAATAATCCGTATCCTCTTTAAAAGGCGACCATTGTGTCATGCAATCATTGCCGTCTTTGTCTTTCCACCAGAAACTGGCACCGTAAGCATCGGTTTTTAATCCGAGATGTTTACCGTACCACGCCACGAGTTCTTTGGGGTTTTTCGATTTGAAGAAAACGCCGCCAATCCCGGTAACGCGTTTTTCTTTGATAGTATTTTCAGGCGTTTCAGAATAAACTGCTTTAATCTTATCGACGATTACCTGCGCGAGTTTTTCATGGCTTTCGAATGTCCAGCCTGCAATGTGGGGTGTAAGCAGTACGTTTTCGGCATTTAATAAATATTGAAATGCTTTCGGCGTTGCTCCGTCGGTAAATAAATTTTCAAACGATAGTTTTTCATATTCAAGAACGTCAAGTCCGGCGCCAAGAACTTTTCCGGATTTTAAGGCATCAACCAAATCATTAGTTAAAACATTTTTCCCGCGGGAAGTATTGATGAGCCAAAATGGTTTTGAAAACGCATTGATAAAATCTGCATTGACCATTTTATCTGTTTCGGGAGTCCATGGGATATGTAAACTCAGCACATCAGATTTTTGCTGTAATTCGGCAAGAGAAACCTGTTTGGCATTCGCATCGCTAACATTTTCAAGGATGTCATAACACAAAACTTCCACATCAAATCCGCGTAGTTTTTTAGCGAAGGATTTTCCCATATTCCCATATCCGATGAGACCGACAGTTTTTCCGTCGAGTTCATGGCCACGGTTTTTTTCGCGGTTCCATTGTCCTGATCTGATTTCGCGGTCTGCTTTATTTAAGTTATTGAAAAGCGAAAGCAGCATCGCCAGCGCATGTTCACCGACGGCATTTCTGTTGCCTTCAGGTGCGGCAATGAGTTCAATGCGCCTTTTGTTGGCGAGATCGACATCGATACTTTCCAATCCGGCACCAACGCGCGCTATGAACTGCAAACCTACGGCATTGTCTAAAAATTTGCGGTCGATTTTAAAGCGGCTTCGGATAATGATGCCTTGGTATTCGTGAATTTTGGCTTCGACTTCTGATTTTGAAGAAGTGAAATCTTCGTGGTTTTCAAAACCGACGTCCTTTAATTGTTGTAATAATAAAGGGTGATTGCTGTCGAGGTGGAGGATTTTTATTGCCATTTCTGTTTTTTTACCGCAAAGGCGCTAAGTTTTTCGTAAAACGTTCAAAGAACAGCTTCGCGAACTTTGCGAAAAACTTTGCGTTCTTTGCGGTTAAATTTAAAGTTATCCCTTAATTTTCTGCAAAGAGGTCTTAATTCCTTTTATCAAAGAAGAACTGAATCCCTGGTGTTCCATTTCATTCAACCCGACGATGGTGCAGCCTTGCGGCGTTGTTACTTTGTCGATTAATTGTTCAGGATGCGTATTTTCTTTCATGACCATCTGCGCAGCGCCCATGACGGTTTGTGCTGCAATTGCCAAAGCTGTCTGCGAGTCAAAGCCGATTTCAATTCCGGCCTGCATCGACGCACGGATGTAACGCAATGCATACGCTGTTCCGCAAGCGCCTAAAACTGTCGCGGCATCCATCAGTTTTTCATCAATCACAGGAACGGTTCCCAAATCGCTGAAAAGCGAAATGACCTTTTGTGCCTCGGTTTTATGTTTTTCCGCGAAAGCGATACAGGTGGCAGATGCGGCAAATTCTGCGGCGATATTCGGCATGATCCTGACGGCAGCATGTTGTTCGCCAATTTTCGCCTGAAGCGCTTCGAGCGTGAGTCCGCTAACGGCTGAAGCAATGATTTTATTGGAAATTGCAGGCAAAATTTCATCCAGAACAGTATCAACCTGATAAGGTTTTACGGTCAAAATAATGATATCAGCCTCCTGAATATTGTGCTTGTTGTCTGAATTGACGGTGATTCCTTTTTGTTCCAGATATTGAATTCCGGAGGTATTGCGCCGCGTCACTGTAATTTTCCTGTCGGCTGCAAATTGCGAAAGTCCCAATGCTATCGCCACGCCGAGATTTCCGCCGCCGATGATGTGTATTTTCATGATAATGGATTTTAAAAGCCTAAAATTAGCCTTGCGATGGCAAAGTACAAAATAATACCGAAAACATCATTTGTCGTGGTGATAAACGGTACGGTTGCGATGGCGGGATCTATTTTTCGTTTATTCAGGAAGAGTGGACCAGCGTTCCCAAA
This sequence comes from Flavobacterium sp. 3HN19-14, assembly GCF_051373205.1. Classification (NCBI taxonomy): domain Bacteria; kingdom Pseudomonadati; phylum Bacteroidota; class Flavobacteriia; order Flavobacteriales; family Flavobacteriaceae; genus Flavobacterium; species Flavobacterium sp. 3HN19-14. The sequence goes on along the minus strand of NZ_JBPPZT010000001.1, from coordinate 402,989 downwards.
GCCGCCGCAAATAAAATCACGACGATAATTGAAATCGAAATGGCAAATCCGACGAGGTATTCACCATACATAATGGCGTGGTAAATCAGCAGAAAAAGTGAAATAATTGTGCCCGAAATTAAAGCAACGCTTAATTCTTTGCTGATATAATTGCGGTTGAATTCCTTTAAAGTGCCGTTGGCCAACCCCTGAACAACAATCGCCGATGCCTGAACGCCGATATTTCCCGCAGTTGCCGATAATAGCGGCACGAAAATAATCAGTGTTTTGTATTTGTCGAAAGCAGCTTCGTTGTTTTTCAATACAAAAGACGCAACGAGCTCAATGACCATTCCCATCAAAAGCCACGGAAGACGCGCTTTGGTGAGTTCAAGAACGCTGTCGGTCGCTTCAACGTCCTGGGTGATACCCGCGGCGAGTTGGTAATCTTTATCGGCTTCGTCCTTGATTACATCTACGATATCGTCGATGGTGATTCGTCCTACGAGTCTCCCCATTTCATCCACGACCGGAATGGCTTCGAGGTCATATTTCTGCATGATCCGGGCCAGCTTCAACGTCTTCATCATCAACTTTAACGGAATTTAATTCCGGATGTAAATTTCACTGATTTGTGTCTTGGTCGAGGTCGTCAGTAAATCCTTGAGCGAAAGACGTCCCTTCAAACGATCTTCATCATCAACAACATAAATCGAATGTACGCGCGAAATATTTTCAGCCTGGATGCGCATTTCTTTTACGCAGGTCAGGACGCTCCAGTTTTCATTGACTTTCACGAGTTCCTTGTGCATGATTCCGCCAGCGGTATCTTCGTCATAGCGCAATAAATCAACGATGTCTTTGGCGTGCTCGACATCCTGCAATTCAGAAATTACTTCTTCTTTCTTGCTTTGCGAAAGTTCGGCGATGATATCTGCCGCGTCATTGGTTTCGAGTTCATCAAGTTCTTCGGCGATTTCTTTCGGCGTAAGCCTGCGGAGGATATTTTCACGCAAATCTTCGTCAAGTTCGAGAAGGATTTCCGCGGTTTTTTCGCTGTCTAAAACCTTAAAGATATAAGTCGCTTCGTCAAAATCGAGTTCATCAAGGATTTCAGCGATATCGGCATGGTGCATATCGTTGAGCAAAACTTCGAGTTCAACGTCGTTTTTACTTTCGATATACTGCTCGATCTGGCTGATAAATTCCTTGCTGATTTTAAACTCCATCGGCGGCTATTTTTTGAGTAAGTGCGATAAATTCTGAATAATCCAGCTGTTCCGAACGTTTGTCAAAGATAACATCTTCTCTTAAATTATCCGATAAATTTAGCGTTTTTAAACTGTTACGTAAAGTTTTCCTGCGCTGCTGGAAGGCGGTTTTCACGACTGTAAAAAACAATTTTTCGGGACACGGCAATGAAAAATCTGCCTTTCGGCGGAGGCGCAAAACTCCAGATTTTACTTTCGGCGGCGGATTGAAGACGTTTTCATCGACGGTGAATAAATATTCGGCGTCGTAGAATGCCTGCACTAAGACTGACAATATTCCATATGCCTTCGTGCCTTTCTTTTCGCAAATCCTTTCGGCGACTTCTTCTGGAACATGCCCGCAAATTCGGGAATCTGGTTGCGAAAATCAAGCATACGAAAAACAATCTGTGTTGAAATGTTGTAAGGGAAATTACCGATTATGGCGAATTGTTTTCCATCGAAAACTTCATTGATATTGTATTTCAGGAAATCCTGCGAGATGATTTTCCCGTGTAATTTCGGATAATGTGCGTTCAGGTATTCTACAGATTCCGTGTCGATTTCAATGACGTAAGTCGTCGTTGGTTTTTCGAGCAGATATTTTGTAAGGACGCCCATTCCCAGACCGATTTCAAGCACGTCGTCGTAACCTTCGAGATTTAAAGTGTCGGCAATGGCCTGCGCGATGCTTTCATCTTTTAAGAAATGCTGGCCGAGGTGTTTTTTGGCTTTTACGTTGTCCATTTGGATTGTCTTTAGGGATTTTTGGATGGTTAGATTTTAGACTTCTTAGACTTTGCACACAATGGTTTTCGATTTCAAGAATTTCAAATGCTTTTTTTTCGCAAAATCTAAGAAGTCTAAGAATCTAAGTGTCTAAGAAGTCTAAATCATTCCACACTGAAATAATCACTCATCACTTCAAGCTCCGTGCGGAATGCGAGCATCTTATCGGCAAACAACCGAAGGCCTTCTTCACGCAATCTCGGCGCATCTTCTTCGTAATAACGCTCTAAAGTTTCCTTTGAATCTGTGGTGTATTGCACGGCATAAGTGTGTCCGCCCATTTCTTCGTCAACGAGCACTTTTACAAGCCTTGCTGAAGTAAATTTACCCGTTGCCAGAACGTCGTTGATGTGTTTGCCCTGCATCCATTGCAGCCATTTGGTGTGGATTGACTCGTCAATATTGGTGGTTACGTTGTATACGATCATTGATTTCAGATTTCAGATTTCAGATTTCAGATTTCAGATTTCAGCTTGACTGATTCTGATGATTGAAATTTGGTATTTATAAATTGGAATTTTAAAGATTGGTATCGCCGCGCAATTTCCGGTATTGCTGTCGCGCATTGATAAAATAAATACTGTCTTCGTGGGCGAATATGACTTTTTCATACAAAGCCTTGGCTTTTTCAGCATCCTTGAGCTGTTTGTTATAGATTTCCGCAGAAAAATATAGCGCTTCGTCTATGTAAATACCTTCGGCAAATTTGTCGATGATGGTTTGGTATTGCGCTAATGCGGAAGTAAAATCGCCTTGTTTTTCGTAGATTTTACCGAGTCGCAACAACGTCACATCCCGGATTTCGTCGGTTTTATGTTCTTTTAAAACCTGAAGAAATGCTGCCAGTGCATCCGGAATTTTATTCTGGTACAAAAGGTAATCGGCACGCGCGAATTTCTTCAAATCGGTTTGTGTAGAATCTGAAACGGTATTGTCGCTGATTAAAAGGAAATATTCGAGCGCATCATTCGCAATCAGTTGTGTTGAAGCTGATTTCAGTTCTTTGAATTGTTTCTGCGCCCAATCAAAATCGCCTTTGAAATAACTCGTTTTTGCTGATTTCAGACTTGCTTCGTGACCGACTTCGTCATTTTTCAAATCGTCTTCAATCTGAGAATAATAAATCAGTGCCCTGGTTGAATTTTTGCTCAAACAATAAAATATCGGCGAGTTCCATCTTCACATCGGCAGCCTGGTACTTGTTGATGTTGATGTCGAGTGCGGCTTTCAGCATGGTTTTTCCCAATTCCGGATTGTTCATGTTGAAGGTAACGAAATGCGCTTCGAGGATTTGCAGCGGCAGTGAAAACGGGTTGATTCCGAATTGCGCCAATAACGCATCGAGTTCTGTTTTAATCGCCGGAAAATCTTTTTCAGTCGCCTTTTGGATTTTCATCGACATTAAAAAAGTATGCGCGCGGATTTGCAGTTCGGCGTCCTGCGTATTTTCAAGCACATAAGAAAAAATATCCCGTGCGGTTTCATCATCGCCTTCATCCATCGCTAATTGCGCAAGATTAACGATGTTGGCAAATGTTTCGGGATTGCGTTTGTAGATCGCTTTTTCCTGGATGAAAGCCTTTCCGTAATCTTTCTGCTGCACATAAAACCAGCTTAAATATTGGTTCCAGAAGATGTCATGGCTTTTCTGCGAACGCAACAACAATGCTTTTTTGAGTGTCGTGTTGAAAGTCGCTTCGCTTTCTTCGTCTTCGGTCATGAATTTCGCCAGTTGGTTCTGGATCATGATATAGCTCTGCGGGTTTTTGAACGATTCGTCTAAAAACGTGTCAATCATCTTTTCGACATTGCCCAATTGCCCGTAAATAACGCCCATCTGGTAATTGAAATTGTATTTTGGTTCAAGCGATTGCCCGAGTTCATAGGCTTTTAAAGCGTAGTCGGGAATCACCCGTCTTTCAAATGTAGCGGCGATGGAATAAACATTGGCGGGAATTTTCCGGATTTCATCCAAAGACAAATCGTAATATTTTTTAGCCTGCGCTGGATTTTTCTGTAATTGGTAATTGTAACCCAATTCGACAAGAAGATTCGCCTGTTTGAATTTCGCATACTGGTCGTTGAGCAAAGTCTCCGCTTTCTGGAATTGTGAAAGCTGCTGATAACACTCGACCACTTTCTGGAAATAATTGCTGTTCGAAGGCTGTCCCTGAGCAGATCCTCATAACTGATGAGCGCTTTTTCAAAATCGCCTTTGTCGAAATAATTCTGCGCGAGCTGATCGGCCTGGGCGAACGCCGAGACTGACAAAAACAGCAAAATATAGGAAATGAGTAATTTCATTTTGAGTGGAATAACAATGCACTAATATAACAATAAGTTTACCAAATAAGTATGCATTAAAGTTCTTTTAACCATTGCTGATTAAGCATCGTGAAATTTACCGCAAAGGCGCAAAGTTTTACGCAAAGTTCGCGAAGCTTTTCTTTGAAAACTTTGTTTGTTTTGCGGTTAAAATATTAGTTGATGATATCAAAACCGGTATAAGGACGAAGCACTTCCGGGATTACGATGCCTTCCGGCGTTTGATAGTTTTCAAGGATTCCGGCAAGAACGCGCGGCAATGCCAATGAACTTCCGTTAAGTGTATGCGCCAGTTGGTTTTTCCCATCCTTATCGCGGAAACGCAATTTTAGTCGGTTGGATTGGAATGTCTCAAAATTCGATACAGAACTGATCTCCAGCCACCAGTCATGAGCCGTAGAAAATACTTCGAAGTCGTAAGTCATAGCAGATGCAAACCCCATGTCACCGCCGCAAAGGCGTAAGATTCGATATGGCAATTTCAATTCCTGCATTAACATTTTTACGTGCTCGACCATCCCCTCCAAAGCTTCATAAGATTTTTCAGGATGCTCGATGCGTACGATTTCGACTTTATCGAATTGGTGCAGACGATTCAATCCGCGAACGTGTGCGCCGTAAGAACCTGCTTCTCTCCTGAAACAAGGCGTGTAGGCCGTTGCCAAAACCGGCAGTTCATTTTCATTTAAGATAACATCGCGGAATAAATTCGTAACCGGAACTTCGGCAGTCGGAATCAGATATAAATTATCCTGCGCGTCGTGGTACATCTGGCCTTCTTTGTCAGGCAATTGCCCGGTTCCGTAACCTGAGGCTTCGTTGACCAAATGCGGCACCTGGTATTCGTTGTAACCCGCAGCGGTATTTTTGTCAAGGAAATAGGTAATCAGTGCGCGTTGCAATTTAGCGCCTTTTCCTTTATAAACCGGAAATCCTGCACCGGTGATTTTATTGCCGAGTTCGAAATCAATGATGTCATATTTTTTCACGAGTTCCCAATGCGGCTGTGCCCCTTCGTGCAAAACCGGGATTTCGCCTTCCTGGAAAACGTTGAGGTTTTCTTCGGGCGTTTTGCCTTCGGGTACCAAATCGTATGGAAGGTTCGGGATTGTGTACAGCTTATTCGTCAAATCTGTCGCGAAAACGTCGAGTTTTTCAGCGAGTTCTTTGCTGCTTTCTTTCAGGGAAACGGTTTTTTCCTTTAGAATTGCAGCTTTTGCTTTTTCGCCTGACCGCATCAGTTCGCCGATATCTTTCGATAATTTGTTCGATTCGGCTAAAGTATTATCGAGTTCTGCCTGCGTGCTTCTTCGTTTTTCGTCAAGCGAAATGATTTCGGCAATCGAAGCCTGAGCGTCGATATTTCGCTTTGCCAAAGCCTTTACTACTTTTTCCTGGTTCTCTCTGATGAATGCGATTTGTAACATGAGCGGTATATTTTCAACGGATTTTTTCCGATTTTAGTCAGCAAATTTAAGGAAATGTTTTGTATTGCAAGGGCTTTCCGAAGTTTAATTGCCTGCGATTTGCATTTCGCTTAAAGAATTATTAAAAATGCAACCATCACAACCGCAGGCAGGATTTTATCGTATATTTGGGCAAAAATTGTGCATATAATGAAAAATATTTATTCGTTATTTCTTTTATTGATGATTTCCGCATTGCCGGCACAAAATCGTCCTGACGGAATATACAAAATCGCCGAATCTGAAATGAAATCGGCAGCGAAAACGATGACTGTCGTTACGAATGCCAATACGCAAAATTACGACGTTACTTACCACAAACTTGAATTCACGATAGACCCTTACGAATATTTCATCACCGGAAAAGTGACTACGACTTTTACAGCACTTTCTGCAATGACAACGGTAACTTTTGACCTGACCAATAACCTGACGGTTGCATCGGTTACCAAAAACAATGTTGCGCTCACATTTGTTCAGAATAACAACAATGAACTGGTGATTACACTGCCGGGCGGATTGGCCGCCGGAAATTCGGCCACAGTTGTGATTTCCTATTCGGGTGAACCTGACAGCGGACAGGGAGCTTTTACCACAGACGATCACGACGGAACACCGGTTTTATATACGCTTTCAGAACCTTTCGGGCGAGAGATTGGTGGCCTGTAAACAGACCTAAATGATAAAGTTAATAATATCGATGTGTATATCACGGCGCCATCTGAGTACGTCAGCGTTTCCAACGGGAAGCAAATGGAAATCGTGACCAATGCAGACAATACCAAAACCACGCACTGGCAGCACAACCACCCGATTGCTGCTTATCTGATTGCGATAGCGGTGACAGATTACAGCGTTTATACACAGCAGGCAGGAACAGCGCCGAATACATTTCCGATAGTCAATTTCGTATACCCTGAAAACCTGAGCGCCAACATTGAGAATCTCGCGCAGACTTTGCCGATCATGAATTTTTATGAGCAGACTTTTGAGACCTATCCATACGCTGACGAAAAATACGGCCACGCGCAATTCGGATGGAGCGGCGGAATGGAGCATACCACTTGTTCATTTATGTATAATTTTGACCGTGATCTCATCGCCCACGAATTGGCGCACCAATGGTTTGGCGACAAAGTTACCTGTGCGACGTGGAAAGATATCTGGCTTAACGAAGGTTTTGCAACCTATCTTGCGGCAATGATTATTGGTGAATTAGACGGCCCGTCTGATTTCATAGGTTACAAATTCAATATGACCGCTTTCATAACCTCCCAGGAAGATGGCGCCGTATACCTGACCGATCAGCAGGCAACCAGTGTAAGCCGTATTTTTGACAGTCGGCTAAGTTACTATAAAGGTGCAATGGTGCTGAATATGCTGCGTTTTAAAATGGGTGATACAATGTTCTTCCAGGCTTTGAAGAATTACCTTGATGACCCGGCATTGGCTTATGGTTACGCGACGACCGCACAATTAAAAGCACATCTGGAAGCGGTTTACGGACAAAACCTTACAGCGTTTTTTGATGATTGGGTGTACCATCAGGGATATCCTTCCTATAGCATCATCGCCCACAATACTGCGCCAGGCCAGGTACAGTTTACAATCAACCAGACACAATCGCACCCTTCGGTGAGTTTTTTTGAAATGCCGGTCCCGGTAAGGGTTTTTGGCGCAGGAGGCGAGCAGGTAGATTTGGTACTTGATAATACATCTAACGGACAGGTTATCACGAAGGCTGTTCCGTTCGTGGTGACCGATGCTGCTTTCGATCCGAAATGGGATATCATTTCTGCAAACAGTCATGTTGTGCTTGATTTGAAAAATTATGAACTTGAGGCGGTTTCACTCTACCCAAATCCGGCTTCAGACAAGTTACAGCTCAAAGTGCCTGAAAGCGTAACCATTGAAAAGACTACGTTTTTCAACACGTTAGGCCAAACAGTAAAAGAAAGCGATTCGGCTTCAGAATGGAATGTTGCCGATTTGTCTTCGGGGATTTATCTGGTGAATGTTCAGACCAATTTCGGTATGAAGCAGATGAAGTTTATCAAGAAATAAAATTATTAAAATTTCATAAAAAGCTTCCGGTTTTCAAAAAGCCGGAAGCTTTTTAATTTATACAATTACCACGCACTTGCCGCAGTAAGCTGTGCGATTGTATTGGCATCCAAATTCAACTCCGGAGCCGCAATGATGCTGTCGAGTTGCGAAAGGCTGGTCGCACTTACAATTGGCGCAGTAATCGAGGGTCGTTGTATGAGCCACGCCAATGCAACAGCTGCATCTGTAGTGTTGTATTGCTTTGCCGCTTCATCTAAAGCGTCGAGTATCCGGAAGCCTTTTTCATTTAAATATTTTGCTGCTCCGCCGCCACGAACGCTTTTGCCCAAATCTTCCTCGGTGCGGTATTTTCCAGTAAGGAAACCCGCCGCTAAAGAATAATAGGGAATAACGCCAAGTAAGTGGCCCTGACAGACCGGTTCGAGGCCATTTTCATAAATTTCGCGTTCGCATAAATTGTAATGCGGCTGGAATGTCTGGTATTCTGGTAAATTATTCTCGCGGCTTACCGCAAGCGATTCTTTCAACCGGTCGACCGACATATTCGAAGCGCCAATCCAACGGATTTTTCCTGCCTTAATGAGTTGGTTGTAGGCTTCGAGTGTTTCCTGAACCGGTGTGTCAACGTCGTCGAAATGCGTTTGGTACAAATCGAGGTAATCAGTTTGCAAGCGTAAAAGCGAATCTTCTACGGCTTTGAGGATATAATTCTTTTTCAGGCCTTTTTTGCCATCGCCCATATCGGAGCCGACTTTTGTGGTGAGGATGATGTCGTGTCGGTTTTTCTTTTCCTTCATCCATTTGCCGATGATGGTTTCTGATTCGCCGCCCTGGTTGCCTGGTTTCCAACGCGAGTAGACGTCGGCGGTGTCGATGAAATTGAAGCCTGCTTCGGTGAAACCGTTGAGGATTTCGAAGGATTGTTTTTCGTTTAATGTCCAGCCGAAGACGTTGCCGCCGAAGGTGATTGGGTAAACCCGGAGGTCGGAGTCGCCTAGTTGTCTTTTTTGCATGTTGTGTATAATTGGAACGCGGATTTCAGCGGATGATCGCAGGTGGTCGCGGATTTCTTTTGATTGTGGTTACTGATTTATGCTGATGGCTTTCTTTGATTTGCTGCTTTTAATTGCTGCCTCGATGATTTTCATGACGTTGACGCCGTCTTGCGCGGTTACAGGTTCTACTTTATTTTCGGTGATGGATTCGTAGAGTTTTTCAAAGAAATCGCAGTAGCTGCCACGCATCGTCGGAAGGAATTCGCGGATGATCTTGCCTTCGGATTCGGTGTGCAGAAGGCCTTCCTTGCTTCTTGGCTCAGTGCCCAGGTTTTGAGGTTGATGCGTTTGCCGACTTTTAAATCGTCTTCCTGCACATCGCCGCGCGGTTTGAGGAACGAGCCGTTTTTGCCGTGGACGACGAAAGACGGAATCATCTCGCGGACAAAAAATCCGGCTTTCAATCGTACGCGAAGCGTTTCATAATACAACAGAATATCGATGTAATCGTCGACTACAGATTTGTCGCGCGTCGTCCTGATATCCGCGAAGACGGCAACCGGCATTCCGAATAAGAATAACGCCTGGTCTATTAGATGCGGTAGTAAGTCCTTCAGGATTCCGGCACCTTTATTGGCGGTTTCTTTATGGGCTTTCGGACTTAAGCTTGGATTGTAACGGTCAAAATGGAATTCGGCTTCAACAATTTCACCCAGAAGATTTTTCGAGACAACATCTTTTACGGTCTTAAAATCTGAATCCCAACGGCGGTTTTGAAAAACGGCGAGTTTTACGCCTTTCTTTTGTGCGATTTTTTGCAGTTCTTCGGCTTCGGCTACGGTTGCGGTGAATGCTTTTTCAACCAAAGTATGTTTCCCTGCGCGCAATGCTTTTTTGGCGTATTCGAAATGCGTAGCGACCGGCGTATTGACAATAACGAGGTCGATATCATCGTTGAGCAGTTCATCAAAACTGTTGTAGCTTTTGGCTTTCGGATAATCCTGGCGGATGTTTTTGCGCGTTCTTTCCCAGGCGCCTGCGAGTTCAAATCCGGGATGGAATTTGAGAAAAGGCGCGTGAAATACCTTGCCCGACATGCCGTAAGAAAGCAACGCTGTCCTGATTTTCTGCATCGTGATTTGTTTTTGGAACAGTAAATTTAATCCACATCCGCCGAAGTAAAAATTCGTATTTCGATAATTAACAAACATTTAAATGTCGCCGCCATTTTATAGTTCGATAAATAAACAGAAAACCTTACTTTTGTCGGGCATTTAGAAAACAGAAAATCAACAAATGGAAATAGTTATCAAGCTTTCACAGTTTTTACTGAGCTTATCATTACTCATCATATTGCACGAACTCGGGCATTTTATCCGGCCAAATTATTCAAGACGCGCGTAGAGAAATTCTACCTTTTCTTCGATGTAAAATATTCACTGCTGAAAAAGAAAATCGGGGAAACTGAATATGGTATCGGCTGGCTTCCGCTTGGCGGCTACGTTAAGATTTCGGGGATGATCGACGAGAGTATGGATAAGGAACAAATGGCATTGCCGCCGCAACCGTGGGAATTTCGTTCTAAAAAACCTGGCAGCGTTTGATCATTATGCTGGGTGGTGTGACTGTGAATTTTATCCTTGCCTTTGTAATCTATATCGGAATTGCGTTTGCTTATGGCGATTTGTATATCAATAATTCAGATGTAAAGGATGGTATTTGGGTAGCGAATCCTGTGGTGGAAAAAAGCGGACTTCGTACAGGCGATAAGATTGTTGCCGTTGATGGTGTGAAGGCGAAGCAATTCCACGACCTGAACCAGCAAATCCAGATGGGAAAAACTGTTGATGTGGAGCGCAACGGGCAGCCGATGAAAATCGATCTTCCGGTTGATTTTATTGACCAGACTTTAGCCGGTAAAAAGACATCGATTATTGAACTCCGCGTTCCATTTATCGTGACTGGCGTTGAAGAAAAATCACCGAATAAAGATGCTGTCAAAGCGAATGACCAGATTGTAAACTTTAACGGACAGCCCATTCAATATGCAGATCAGTTATTGGAAGCTGTAAAAACGCTGAAAGGAAAAACGGTGCCTGCGATTGTTAAGCGTGACGATAAAGAAATGGCGGTATCATTAAAAGTATCTGACAGTTCGAAAATGGGGATAGGTTATGCGGGTCGTTTGGGTGCGAAAGACATTGAAAAGATGGGGCTTTACAAAGTGACGCACAAAACATACGGTTTCTTTGAATCTTTCCCGATTGGCATTCATCGCGGCGTTGACGAATTGGTGGCTTACGGAAAACAGCTAAAAGTCATATTCACGCCAAAAACAGGCGCGTACAAAGGGGTTGGTGGTTTTTACGCCATTTTCAATGTTTTCCCGAGCAGCTGGAGCTGGGAGGCGTTTTGGAACATTACAGCGATTTTATCGATCATGCTTGGCGTTGTGAACCTTTTGCCGATTCCTGCACTTGATGGCGGCCACGTAATGTTTTTGCTATACGAAATGATCAGCGGCAAGAAACCGAGTGATAAATTTATGGAAAAAGCGCAAATCGTTGGCTTTGTAATACTTATCGCACTTGTACTGTTTGCCAATGGTAACGACATCTTCAAAGCGATTTTCGGAAAATAAAAAAAATCAAATTTTATTCTAAAATATTTGCGGGAATAAAAATTCGCCTTATATTTGCACCGCTTTAAAAGGCAATACGCCTTCCTCCTTAGCTCAGTTGGTTAGAGCATCTGACTGTTAATCAGAGGTGCCCTTGGTTCGAGCCCAAGAGGGGAGCAAACAACGAAAGGGTTTACAGAGATGTAAACCCTTTTTTTATTTGGCGGGTTAAACATAGGTCAAACAAATTCAATATTTGAACTATTATGCTTTATCAAAACTCAACTTCAGTTAAACCTCTTCTCTTCTTTGAGACATTTGTAAAGAAAGTAACCATTGAGAAGTATGAAAATATGTTCTTTAACTCTCCTATCAATCCATCTCAGACATTCAACATAGAGGAAGGCTATATCGAATACTTCAAAGATTTGTATTCAGGAGAAGAAGAAATTAAGCTGACTAGAATATACTTTGTAGATAACCTAAAATCCCTGTTAGATGTCAATTTAAATCTAACACTTAGACTTATTGAAGAAAGGGAATATGAATTAGCCCATCTAAACAGCAAATCTGATGTGTTTATTGAAAGTTTGCTTACGAAACTAAATAAGTTAAAAGAAAATTTACCACTTATAAGTAAATATAATAGTACCGTTGTTGAATCCGTAAACTTCCTAGAAAGTAATCTACTAAGTAAGTTAGGTGTAAAAAGGCATGATAAAAAGCCGATAATATTTAAGTCATCAAAGACTTACTTTGATTTAAAGGAGGAAGTTTTCCCTAAGCATTTAAGAAAGTTATATGCTATGACTGTAAATCTTGAAATTATAGATTACGATTTGGTCACAGAAGAAGATTTTATAAATATATTTTGTGCTTCCTTACTTCCTCTAAATGATATAAAATTTACATTTAGTACGGACAATAGAACTGCAATAACTTACCTAAATACAATCAGACCTTTTTTTAAAGACCTTACCGTTTCCCGAATTGCCAGTAGTAAAACTTTCTACACCAAGCAAAATTCTAAAGTCTTAAATGAAAATGATATTAACAAAGTAAATAGCTATCTAAGGTCAAGTGGAACTGAAAAATATGATTTATTAACTAAATCAATCAAAGCCATATTTCCGAAGGGAATTTAGTCTTACACTTTATATTACACATGCTCTTACACCTCCATTACACTTTTTAGATGGAGGTTTTTTTCTGCCTTTACTTTGCCTCAAATAACGGGATAAAGGCCTTTGTCCATAACCTTAAAATTATGGAATTTATCCAACAAAAATTGGAAAAAATCGAAGCTTTGATGACAGAGCAACGATTATTAAGTAAAGAGTTTTTGACTCTTACTGAAGCTGCGGAGTATTTAGGACAGACAAAATCCAGTCTGTATAAAATGACAAGTAAAAAGACAATCCCTTATTACTGTCCGGGAGGCAAAAACAACTATTTCAGGCGTAGTGAACTTGATATGTGGATGTCAGGCTTTAGAGTTGCCTCTGCATCTGAAATCGGAAACGATGTCGAAAAATATCTAAGTAGATTTAATACTGTGAAGCCATGATTGACTTCATTAGAGCTGTCTATAAAGACAAGAGCAACATAGAGCCATACTTACTGAGACAAGAAAATTTTGACAAAATGTACACCGTCTTGGAACTACATTCAGGAGAAATATCTTATCCCTATAAAACTAATCTGGACATCTTGGATATTATTATTAGAGACAAGACGGTTGATATTAAGAACTCATTGCACAAGTTGTATAACAGTTTAAATGGCGATGAACCACACAACCATAATGATTTCTCATATATTTCTTTGAACAGTACTATTGACTATCTAAATAGCAAGCTTCCTGATTTAAGCATTTCAACATTGACACAGTTGGAATTTGGTTTGAACGTTACACTTCCGAGACCTGCACAGGAAACGATAAGCAATAATATCCTTATGCACAAAACAAGTGTATTTAATCATAATGCAAAATTCAATGGAAAAGGATGCTTGATAAGATTTGACTACACCAATTACTTTATCAAAATCTACGATAAAGCAAAACAATATCACTTAGACACAAATATTTTACAATTCGAAATAAAGCTAATTAGGAAACGAGAGTTTAATGCGCTTGGGATTTATAGCCTCCTTGACTTACAATCAAAAGAAAGGTTAAAGTCCTTATTTAAATATTTACTAGACAGATTTGATGAAATGGTTATTGTAGATGATTTTACTGCAATTGAAATGCCTGAAAAAGACAGATTGAAACTAAGTGAGTTTTTAAACCATAGGTATTGGGAGCAATTATCTAAAAGCTTTAGTAGACAGACAAAGAGAAGGCGTCAAAGTGAATTTAAGTCATTGCTGCATAAGTATGACCTCTTAAAAACTAAAGAGCTGCTAAGGACTGCTTTATTAACCAAGTTTAATTTTTTAATAGAAAACTAATAGTTACAAAATCCACCTATAGCGATTATGGAATTCGTAACAATAAATAACTAGATTATGGCAAGTATAAAAATATTACTTAGAGACAAACCAAACAAAGAAGGGTTATATCCTGTGGTATTGAGGATAATTAAGAATCGAAAAATAAAATTGATAAATCTGAATCTTGATTGTCAGAAAAAGGATTGGGACGAAAGGAATTCTCAATTCAAAAGAAGCTACTCCAATCATGTACAAGGAAACACAGTTCTATCTGCCCAAGATGCAAAAGCACGAAGGATTATTAATGACTTTACTTTAGATGAAATTGATTTTACGTTAAATCAATTTGAAAGCAAGTTCAGAGGTCAAAAAGATAGGGACATAACATTGAAGCAATTCTGGTCAGAGAAAGTTGATGACCTTAACTTGGCAGGTAGAACTGGCAACGCAAGGGCTTATAGAGATACGATGAACTCATTCTTTAAATTTGCTAACAACAACCTTCTTAAATTTCGTGATGTTACTATCGAAACTCTTGACAAATATGAGACTTACTTAAGAGCAACCGGTAGCAGAGATGGTGGTATCGGTGTCCGAATGAGAGCTATTAGAGCATTATTTAATGATGCGATAAAAAAAGGAGTAATAGATGAAAAGTACTATCCGTTTAAAGCATACAAGGTTTCAAAGCTTAAAGGAAAAGGCGTAAAACGGGCACTAACGAGAGATGACGTAACGAAGATTGAAGAACTTGATGAATTAAAATACCCACATTTAGCTGAATCTAAGAAGCTTTTCGTATTTTCATTCTACACGAGAGGGATGAACTTCTATGATATTATGAAGTTGACTTGGGACAACGTGCACGGAGAGTATATCATATACACGCGCTCTAAAACGAAGGTCAACTTTAAAATAGAAATATTACTTCCTGTGCGGAAGATACTTGATGAATACAAGCAAAAGGGTAGTAAAACAAAATATGTTTTCCCTATACTCTTACAGGATGACTTAACACCAATTCAGATTGAAAACAGAAAAGCCAAAAAACTAAAAGCGTTTAATAGTGATTTGAAAAAGATTGCCGAAATTCAGGGTATAGATAGTATCGTCACAAGTTATGTCGCAAGGCATAGCTACGCAACTAACTTGAGGTATTTAGGAGCGTCAACTGATGACATAAGTCAATCAATGGGGCATAGTAATGTTGGTATTACCACAACATACCTTAAGAACTTTGACCAAGAGTACATTGATGTTGTTAATCGAAAGCTGCTTAGAGAACCGATCCAGAGATATCCATATTTTAAGAAAAGCAGCTACATCTATCATAACTGATATAGCTGCATTAATAATTGAAATAGTAACGTACTTGCTTGTTGCTTTTAAAATTCGGCATTAGTTGCTTACCGCGACTAATGCCTTTTTTTATTAATTTTAATTGAGAAAATTATTCGAAAAGGCGGTATTGATATATAAACTTGGGGTGAAATGTCCCTACAATCATAAAAGGATTTTTTGAAACATAATGGTGGAGTGCAGATGTCCCTAAAAAGAAATGCAAGTCTTTTGTTTTTGCAAAGTCTTCAAAATATTTGTATTTGACAGCTTCAATTGCTTTTGCCTCGTTTCCTTCGTGTTGAGCTAAACAGTTCCAATATAGTTGACCAGTTTCCCAATCTTCAATCATCATGGTACTTCGTCTTCCTACTTCATCTTCAAAAACAAAGGAAAATTTGTACGGAAGCTTTTTACCACTTCGAAAGGGTCTTCGGGGTGTTCAAAAAGATTTGTTTGGTCTCTGTTTGCTTTTAACTGAGCAATCTTCTTCTTGTCCCATTCCCTATCAACTTCTACCGCAATGAAATCAATAATTTTCGTAGGCTTGAATACTGCTAAAGAAGTGATAATTTCTTTGTTATGAGCTTCTTGAATTAGATTTGTAAGGTTAGAGTAAAATCTTATTTAAAGCGATTTTCTTTCGTTCAGCCCAGCAATTTTCAGTACCTAGTCTACTTAAAATCGTAATTTGACTTTCAAATGAATAAGGGCGATGGCTTTCTGGTCTGAAATCTTTCGTGTTTTTCACTAAATCTAATTCAACCCAATCATATTTTCTATACTGTTCGTCATAGGATTTTTTTCGAAATGGAATAGGGTAAATTCTAATCCAAGTGCCATCTTCAAGGAAACCAGCGGTGCAGACTAGTTCATCATATTTCCCTGAAATGCTTGGATAAGTCTTTACGGCAATTAAGACTTTTGTTAGAGCCATTTAGATATGCTTTACATTGATATCAAATGTAGCAATTTTTGCAATTGATTCAACTAAAGGTTTTCTATGACATTGGCAAATATCTGCTTCAAAGCAGGTTAATGCTATTCTTTTGTATTTTGAAAGAAGATTAAGAATTTCTTTTTGATATTTTTCAGTCTCGATTAACGTTGTAAGGCTATATGTTTTAAATAATGAATCATAATCTGCTTGCGAGTTAAGCTCTTGTCTTTGACTTGAATCGATACCAACTTCAGGGATATGGACATAGTCAATTCCGACGCTGCCACAAAATTTACTTATAGCAGTCTTACTGAAGCCATATTTTTGACTTAATGGGTTTCTCCTAACGTCAACCAGTAGTTTAATATTATTTTTTATTAGTTTGTTTATGTAGGCTTCCAAAGAAACTCCTTCATATCCTATTGTATGAATACCAATTTCTTCAGTTTTTGCCTTTTGAAAATTTACTTTTTGTTGCTGCTCTTCAGTTAGGATGTCCTTCGCAATGAGACTATTTATCGCATAGTAAGGAAAGTTAATGTAGGTGTGTTTAATTAACTTGTCGTTATCCATACTGCCATAAACTTGTAAAACTTCATTTAATATTTTTTGGTCTTCTTTTTCAAGAGACTTAACGTAATTCGTATTATTGTTGGTGAAAAAAGAGGTTTCATCTTCGGTTATATTCCCCTTTTTTATCATCGTTATTAAATCTGCATTCAATGAATATGAGTAACAGCCGAATTTGTAAGGTATAAATTCGTAGTCAGGATTTTTCTTTCGTTGAGCAAAAAGGAATATTAGCTTTTGAATTCTAAGCTTGTTAATTTTGCTGCCGGAGCTTTGTAGTAAAGCTAATATGACTTTTCTTCTGTAAAACATTTTGCAAATGTAATTAAACCTTTTGCTAGAATGCCTTAAAAATTACCCAAAGCATCAAAGTTTATTAACGAAAAAGTCAAAATAATCTTGTTTCTGTGTGTGATGGATAAAAGAGGCTAAAACGTCAGAATTTAAAGTAAGATATTCTTTCAAAATTGTTTGATCATCCTTGTCAATATAAGAAACTACATCCTTAAAAATCATTCCTAGATTTACATCCGTTGCATCAAATACAAAATCTAAAATTTTCCTATCTGCAATATAGCAACTCGAAATCCATAAGTATTTTGGGAGACTATTTGAAACATGTGTTACTTTTTCCTCATCAGTTAGAGGACTTTCTAAAATATTTTTTTTGAAATTTTCAGAATAATCGATTGATATATCCCAAATTAAATCAGAAACTATATGGCCATCGAAATGGAACGTCAAAATTTTATCCAACCCTAACGTAATTGACTCTATATCTTCATAAGATATCCTAATCTTAGGGTATACTGGAATTACTACATTTAGCACTTGACTTGGAGTAACTCTATTCCAAGGTGTAAAAATTTCGTGTTCACCATCGAATGTAATACGAGCAAAAGGCCCAAACTGATCATCATGGGCATAAAACTTAGTAATGTTTTCAGACAACCAACTTATTTCAGGTTTTGGCGCAATGTGTTCTGGGGCGCTTTGCTTGTAGCCAGATATTGCAATAGCGTGATACCCGTGCTGACCATGCGCGGTAGGTATGCGAATTGCTAAAATAATCGGTATTCCGATTGGAGAATAAGCCCTCAACAACTTTTTAAGGCGATTGTTAGGTATATTATAGTGAAAAGCATCATATCTGTTATATCCTTGCCTTATTTCAGTTACTAAACCTGAATTATTTATAGCTTGGCAAATTTGCAACACAGATAATCCACTATTTGGAAACAACCTACTGCCATCTAAAGCAAGCTTGTCCGCATCTTTAGTAATCTGACTTGGCGATTTCAATACTGTGTGATGGTCTAAGGCTGCTTTATTCAGCATTGACCAAATAGCAGTAGTTGCACAAGCCGAAACAACGCTATCTTGTTCTTGAAACGCAAGAGAAGTTAAATTTAGAACTTTTCCGTATAAATGGACCACATACTCCCTTGTTCCCCAAAAATATCTATTGTCAAAACCATTCCCGGCGGAAAAGGTTTTTAGAACCGTATATCCTATCACCTTAGTGGGAATAGGTCTTACAACAATAAAGCCCAAATAGCTATCCCAAATTTCCTGATGTGCATCATTGGTGATAAGAGCAGAGATAAAATTTTCTTGAGAAAAATTTAAATTGAAGAAATGTATTCTTTTGCAAGTTTTAGGGTAGTTTTCAAAGCAAAGAGAGTAATATGATACATAATCATGAAGATAATCCTTACTTACGTAATCGCTTTCAACAACTATGGTCTTAGCATCTAAGCCATCGACGCCTAAATAGCCAGATAGGTACGTGAAGTGACCCTTCTCTCTGACAATATCTTCGGATGTATAAGTATTAGATAGTGCCCTAGAGAAATTTGGCAATGTGAATTCGTGAACTTCCAAGCGATTAAAACTTAATAACTCTCTTCAACGATTCGTGATCAACCATCTTGAATTTAAGTATTTCGTCTTGTTGTCCTCGGGTCTTAGTAACCTCTTGTTGAACCGTAGCAGTAGGTAACTTGACAGGTTTTATGCTCACATCTTTGGCAAGCACAGTAGAAATCTTAAGTTTTTCCATACAGTTTGGTTTTGATTTAGCAAATCTATAAAAAAAATCTTTTGGTATACAACAAAATTTTAATGCCGATTCACATCCTAAAGGTAACGCAAAAAAGTAATATAAATTACTGTTTTTGAATGTTTTAATAGAAAATTAAAAAAAAATTATGAAAAAAAAATTATTTTTCAATCTCGCACGCTTAAGATACCCTGCCCAAAAGCACCCCCCTCTCAAACCCAATCTCAACTACCCCCACCCATTTCAAGCAACAATAATTTTTGGTTGAGTTTATACTAACGTTGAAAACTATGGGTTGGCGAAACAGAAAAGGTTAGGTTGCAAAATTCATTGTTTAACTCAAAAAAAAGTAAAATGGTACGTATTATTAATTATCAAAAAAGACAGACAGAAGAAGGTAAAGAGTTCTTTATCTTGGAGCTTCAGGGTGGTATCGAAATGGTTAAGTCTCAACAATCAGGCAAATTCTATGTTACGGCAAGGAAAGCAACCATATCATCAACTTTTGATGAAATGACTTGTCAAGCCTTAATCGGAACTGAATTGCCAGGAAAAGTCATGAAAGTAAGCTGTGAGCCTTATGATTATACAATCAAAGATACAGGCGAAGTAATTACACTTACCTACAGATTTGAATACTCTGAGGAAGAAATAGTCAACACATCTACAGTAGAGAAAAGCGGAACAACTATTGAAGAGTTTATGACAACTACTCCGACAGGAAATTCATTCTCAACCAACGGTTCTTTAGCTCACTAACTCTGTCTCAATATCCCTTATTTGCATGTACTCTTAGAAGTAGAAATGCAGTAAGGGATATTATTTTAAATTAAAATCAAATAATATTATGATAAAAAAGAATATACTTGCTGAAATTGAAGTAAGCTATTCAACCAACGATACAGTTAAGGAGAAGATAGAATCAGGCGATAAGGCTTTTGAATTACTGTCAGATTTTTGGAAAGCAGGCACATTAGAATTACATGAAGAATTCAAAGTAATACTTCTTAATAGAGCTAATGAAGCGTTAGGAATTTATTGCTTATCAAAAGGCGGTATCACAGGAACTGTAGTTGACGTAAGGTTGCTTTTTGCGGTTGCTTTAAAATGCAACGCGACAGGAATTATTATATCACACAACCATCCATCAGGTAATCTAAAACCAAGTACGGCAGATATTAACTTGACGAAAAAAATCAAGCAATGCTCAGAATTTCTCGATGTTTCTTTGATAGACCACTTAATTATTACCAAGAATGGTTATTACAGTTTTGCTAACGAAGGTTTAATTTAAAAGCGTGAGGTAGTTCAGGAATGCCTTTATAAACGTAAATTTTAAAATTGACTTTTCTTCAGAATATTATTAATAGCGTTTTCTTTAATTAGTCTTTAAATTTGAAGAATTCTATTGCTGGCACATTTAAGGCTTTTGCTACTGTTTCAATCGTTGAAAGGGTAGCATTGGCTCTACCTGCTTCGAGCCTTGACATGTTACTTTTTTCAAAATTACATTTGGCAGCCAAATCCTGTTGAGATATTTGTTTCTCTATCCGGATTTCCTGAATACGTTTCCCAACTCTTATTTGCAAAGCGTTTTCCAAATTCTGTGTTATCATTTATGATAAGTCAAAATTTGTTCTATTTTTGCTTAAATCAGTTATCCTAAAAGATAACTAACTTATTTTAAACCTATTCCCATTACGATATGACAAAACTAAACCCCAAGAAAATATATGTCACAGTTATAATGCTTGCTTTAACTGTGATTACACTTTCAATGCTTTTAAAAGAGCCTTATTCTTACGATATGATTCGGTATTATAAGCAAATGTCCGCAACTCCTCCTTTATCAGAGTTCTATGTAGATTTTTTCGTTTTTAACCTTCCTGTCAAAGTAGTATTAATAGTTTCAGCACTATTAATGTGTTTCGGTATTTATGGATTGATTTACTTAGATGATGAACATACCAAAGTTTTCATTAAGAAGAGAGCAGCAACAATCCGACAATATTCAAAAAAACCAATATCCAACATCGTTGGATTTACTCTTTTACTCACACTAAGCAAAAGAATATATCAGATGAAACTAACGTATCTAGCCAACAAAAATCAATATCTGAAATAAAGGAAAGAGGAGGCTATCGGTCTTTAGTGAAGTATCTTATCCCAATAGCAATTGCATTTATTGCTACGTTGTTGTATTTAAATTTACCATTCTCAACGATAGAAAAAAAGAAGCTAGATTTGAGTGTTAGTTATGAAATTAAAGAGCATATTAATGTTTCGCTCCAAGAAGATGTTGATTATGGTATCATTTACCGAAATGCACTAGTTAGGTCAATGCCATTTTATCAAGTGATTCAACATAGACGGTTATCTTATGTTCAACACTTAACTGAAATTTGTGGTACATCAACTTTAAGCAACGATGATAAAGAAATTCTTAAAGATTATAGTGTTTTAGCAGGCATATCTGAACTTCCACAGGTAAATGATAAGTTTGACCTATATAACAATCTTGCTTATTTAACTATTGCGGTGCTAGTAATCATTCTAATCATTGTATTTGTGAAATTTAATAGATACACATTTGTAAAAGGTCTTGCTTACGTCTTTTGTTTAGTTTGTGCAATTCACATCCTGTTTGCAATCCAAAATAAAACACTTCAAAAGCAATTAGATATAACATTAAAAGAAAGCTACAAAAGTGGTTGTTTAAAGTGACACCAATTCAGGTAAAACATAGGTAAAACATTTTTCTTAAAAACTGAAAACAATCGCAAAAAAAAGAAAACAAAAGTTCATACTTATCTATTAATCTAGGTATGTGGAAAACATAAGTTAACATCTCTAAGCAAACTGAGACTGCCTGTTAATCAGAGGGTCCTTGGTTCGAGCCCAAGAGGGGGAGCTGTAATCCCGATCAGGAATGGTCGGGATTTTTTTGTTTATACATTCTTTCGTGAAAATTGCGATGCTAAATCCTTTCAAGGCTTTAAATGCTAAAGGGATATGAAGTGTTTACCAAAGAATTTATCGTTAAAATTCCTTAAATTTTCCAAAGCCCCTGTTATAAAACGCGTTTCTATGTCAAAACTACACGAAAAAATATCTCAAATCTTAAATTCAGTGAAAGGAAATGAATCATTTGGATATTCTTATGAACATTTTCAGAAAGACTATAGCGATCAGAAAAAAAGAACGGTAGATTTTAAATTCGTTAATAGTTATTTGAAAAGACATTTAAAATTTGAAAAAGAATACTTAGAATTTCTCACATTTAAAAATTTCGAATTTGTTGAAACCCTTCACCGATATTTTGATAGAAGTGAGAAAGCAAGTATGGATTACAACAAGAAATCATATTCATACAAAGCTTTAAATGACTTTTGGAAAATATATCTTGTAATCAGTAATAATTTTAAAAGCATGGCCGATCTTCATTTGAATGGAATGGATTATCAGGCAAAAGCTGTTTTTAGAAATACCATTGAGCTTACAGAGTTATGTATCTGTGTTTTGGGTGACGAAGAATTTTACTCTTTCTTTAAAAAGCAAACGGGAGCAATTCAACCTGAAAATGAATTTCAAACAATAAAATTTGGAACAGCTAAAAAAACCACAGCCAAAGTAATCGATAGTTTAAAGAATATTCCGTCAAATAATATTCCAGGCGATTTATGGGACCATTATTTAAATCTGCGCCAAAATTTTTATGAGGAATCTTCCAGATACGCACATTCTAATTTTTTGAATATCTTTTTTTCCAGTTATGTCAAACCTATTGAATCTAAATTTATCGATAAAGAAATTCTTTTAATGAATTTAGGAGGATATGTTAATGAACGAACCAAACAAAACATCAATAATATTGTGATTTATGATACAATTTCTTTTATCATTATTTTAATCCTGATGATTGAGAATCATAAACTTCCTTTTTCAAAATTTGGAGAGAATTATAAATATTCAGCTTTTCTTTCAAAGTTAAACTGGGATTTGTTCGCACAACTTTATTTTAAAAAGAACTATAGTTAATATGTGCTTGGCGAAATCACGGCACAATCATCAAAATTGTTCATCCTTTTTCCATAACTTCGTTCCGGTCGCCAAAAAGGTTACTTTTAGAACGGCTTAAAATCAACGCAATTTAGCAAAACCTTGGAGGTGTGTTTAAATGTCTCCCAATCGTTAAATAAATGCAATAGGAAGAATTGAATAACAGCTATTAGAAATGGCTATATAAAAATAAAATGACAAGCATAATTCAAAAACAAGAATTACTAAATAAAATATGGAAAATCGCCAATGAGGTTCGTGGCGCTGTGGATGGCTGGGATTTTAAACAATTCGTATTGGGAACACTGTTCTATCGCTATATCAGTGAGAACTTTACGAATTATATAGAAGCTGGCGATGAGAGCATTGACTACGCCAATTTGCCAAATAGCGT
Source organism: Flavobacterium sp. 3HN19-14 (assembly GCF_051373205.1). Taxonomy (NCBI): domain Bacteria; kingdom Pseudomonadati; phylum Bacteroidota; class Flavobacteriia; order Flavobacteriales; family Flavobacteriaceae; genus Flavobacterium; species Flavobacterium sp. 3HN19-14. Next base: position 379,699 of record NZ_JBPPZT010000001.1, on the reverse strand, counting down.
TATAACACCTGAAATAAAAGACGATGCCATTAAAACCAAGGGTTATTTTATTTATCCGGAACAGCTTTTTGTAAACGTCGCTAAAACAGCCAATACCAATTCCAATCTGAATACAGACTTAAAAGCCATTTTTGATGCTATCGAAAGTTCCGCTAATGGTTATCCGTCTGAACAGGATATAAAAGGTTTATTTGCCGATTTTGACACCACCAGTACACGATTGGGTAATACCGTAGAAAACAAAAACAGCCGTTTAGCTGCAGTTTTAAAAGGCGTGGAAGAACTAAATTTTGGAAATTTTGAAGACAATCATATAGACCTTTTTGGGGATGCTTATGAAATTCTGATATCCAATTATGCCGCTAATGCGGGTAAATCCGGAGGCGAATTCTTTACTCCGCAAACGGTATCTAAATTAATTGCGCAGTTGGCGATGCACGGGCAAAAGACCGTAAATAAAATTTACGACCCGGCAGCGGGTTCGGGTCATTGTTATTACAAGCCAAAAAACACTTTGACAGCCATATTATCGAAGAGGGTTTCTTCGGTCAGGAAATCAACCATACCACCTACAACCTGGCACGTATGAACATGTTTTTGCACAACATCAATTACGATAAGTTCAATATTGCATTGGGCAACACTCTTATCGACCCTCATTTTGGCGATGACAAACCTTTTGATGCCATCGTATCCAATCCACCCTATTCTGTAAACTGGATTGGTGCCGATGATCCAACCCTGATAAATGATGATCGTTTTGCGCCTGCCGGTGTTTTGGCACCGAAATCAAAAGCAGATTTTGCTTTCGTATTGCATGCGTTGCATTATTTATCAGGCAGAGGCAGGGCGGCCATTGTTTGTTTTCCCGGAATTTTTTACCGTAGTGGTGCAGAGCAGAAAATCAGAAAATATTTAATAGACAACAACTTTGTAGAGACGATAATTTCGTTAGCGCCCAATCTTTTTTATGGCACTTCGATAGCGGTAAATATCGTGGTGCTTGCCAAAAATAAAAGGGATAACAAAACCCAATTTATAGACGCTACCGGCGAAGGCTTCTTTAAGAAAGTAACCAACAACAATATGCTTACGGAAACGCATATTGAAAAAATCATGGGGATTTTTGATAGCAAGGAAGAAATTCCGCATGTGGCAACTGTTGTCGACAATACTAAAATTGCCGATAATGATTATAACCTGTCGGTGAGTTCTTATGTAGAAGCAAAAGACAATCGGGAAAAGATCAATATAACTGAATTGAACAAGCAAGTTGCCAAAACTGTAGAAAAAATAAATACACTTCGTGCTGATATTGACGCCATTATAAAAGAAATTGAAGCATGAGTTATTTAGAGAAATTGTTGGATGGCCATTCTGTAGAATGGAAACCTTTAGGAGATGAGGTAGAAATTGCAAATATTGGTGTAGACAAGAAAATCAACATAAATGAAACAGAAGTGAGGCTATTAAACTTTGTCGATGTTTTTAAAAATCAGTACATATCTAATCAAACGCCAACTATGATTGTAACGGCAACCGAAAGAAAAATTATTGATTGTAATGTAAAAAAAGGTGATATTTTTATTACCCCCTCATCAGAGCTCATCGATGAAATTGGCTTTTCTGCAATGGCGACCGAAGATTTTGATAATGTTGTTTATAGTTATCACATAATGAGATTAAGAATTAATAATAAAAATATTTTATCTCCTCCTTTCTTAAACTATTTATTCAGTTCAAAAAATGTTCGAAGACAGATTCGTCAAAAAGCACAAGGAATAACTCGATTTGGTTTAACACAACCAAATTGGAAATAAATCCAAATTCCTATACCATGTCCGAATAACCCAAAAAAATCACTAGAAATTCAGCAAAAAATTGTTGCTATTCTCGATTCATTTACAGAGCTTACAGCAGAGCTTACAGCAGAGCTTACAGCACGAAAAGAACAATATGATTATTATAAAGAGCAATTGTTTTGTTTTGATGAAAATGAAGTACTACATATACCTATGGGGGATGAAAGAATTGGAAAATTTCAAAGAGGTAAGCGTTTTGTAAAAACAGATTTAATCAATCAGGGTGTTCCTACAATTCATTATGGTGAAATGTACACTCATTATGGCCCTTGGGCAGATGAAACAAAATCTTTTGTGAATGAAGAGCTTGTTAAAAGTAAAAATCTGCGTGTAGCCCAAAAAGGTGATGTTGTTATCGTTGCAGCCGGCGAAACTATAGAAGATATTGGTAAAGGCACGGCATGGTTAGGTGATAAAGGAGTAGTTATTCATGATGCTTGCTTTTCTTATAAAACCGTATTAAATTCTAAGTTTGTAGCTTATTTTACACGCACTAAACAATTCCATGATCAAATTAAGAAGCACATATCGTCTGGTAAAATTTCTGCGATCAACGCAAGAGGTTTGGGCAAAGCGATAATACCGGTTCCTTCAACAGAAGAACAAGAACGTGTTGTTTCTATTCTTGACAAATTCGACACACTTACTACTTCCATCAGCGAAGGTTTGCCAAAAGAAATAGCGTTAAGACAAAAACAATATGAGTATTACAGGGATATGTTGTTAACGTTTCCCAATGACAACTTAGAAGCATAATATGGCACAATCATTAACTGAAATAGCACAATCGTTAAAAGACGCCAATAAAAAAGTGCAATTGATTTACGCATTTAACGGCACAGGCAAGACAAGGCTTTCCCGTGAGTTCAAAGATTTGATTGCGCCCAAAAATCAGGAAACGGAAGAAGAAGAGGCAAAAATCAAGATAATGTACTATAATGCATTCACTGAAGATTTATTCTATTGGGATAATGATTTAAATAACGATACAGATAGGAAGTTAAAGATCCAACCCAATAACTATACGAATTGGGTACTTGCAGAACAAGGACAAGAACCAAATATAGCAGCGCATTTCCAACGTTATACAAGCGATAAATTAACGCCAAAATTTGATGAAGCTTTTTCTGAAGTTCGTTTCTCATTTGAACGCGGTAACGATGTGCCTTCCGAATTTGTGAAAATTTCAAAAGGAGAAGAGAGCTGTTTTATCTGGAGTGTTTTTTACAGTCTATTGGAGCAAACAATAAATGTATTAAATGTAGTAGAGGAAGCTGACCGTGAAACAGATCAATTTAATGATTTGCAATGTGTATTTATTGACGACCCGGTGAGTTCATTGGATGATGCTCACCTGATTGAGTTGGCTGTAAATATCTCAGAATTGATAAAATCAAGTACCTCAGATTTAAAATTCATTATTACCACGCATAATCCATTATTTTATAACGTATTATTCAATGAATTCAATAATGCAGATGCCCGATACGGTTTCAGACCAAGACACGCCATTAAGAAACGCTTTGAAAAATTGGATGACGGGACATTTTTAATGCAAGATCAGTTAAATGATTCTCCTTTTTCTTATCATCTCTTCTTGTTGTCAGAATTGGAGAAAGCGATAGCATCCGGAGGTATTCAAAAGTATCATTTTAATTTTTTGAGGAATGTTCTGGAAAAAACGTCTACGTTTTTAGGCTATAATAAATGGAGAGACCTTTTGCCTCAAGAATCACAGGAAGCTTACTATAATCGCATCATTAATCTTTCAAGTCATTCTAAACATACAGGTGATGAAATTTCGATTATTGAAGAAAATGATAAAGAGTGTTAGGATATCTTGTACAACAAATTAAAGAAACCTACAGCTTTTATTCAAATGATAACCAAATCATAGAAGAAGAAAATGTATAATACTATAGCCGAATCCAACAATTTCATTGTACTTGAGAAGTATACAAAGCAATCATCGCTTAACGAAACGCCTGCAAGTTATCAAACAGAATCTGCCTTAGAGCAGGAATTTATCCGGGATTTAATCAACCAGGGTTTTGAAAAACCTGCTGATGTCAAATCGATGGATAGTATGTTAGCCAATGCCCGGGTGCAGCTACAAACGCTAAATAACATGGCGTTTAAAGATAGTGAATGGACACGTTTTATTGAAGAATATTTGGACAAACCAAGCGATAACCTGGTAGAAAAAACAAGGAAAATACAGAACAACTACATTTATGATTTTGTATTTGATGACGGGCATATCCAAAACATTTATTTGGTAGATAAAAAGAACATTGTTCGTAATAAAGTTCAGGTAATTTCTCAGTTTGAACAAAAAGGAACACATGCCAACCGTTATGATGTAACCATTTTAGTAAATGGTTTGCCGTTGGTGCAGGTAGAATTGAAAAAGCGCGGAGTAGCTATTCGCGAAGCGTTTAACCAGGTGCATCGTTATACGAAAGAAAGCTTAAATGCAAACAATTCGCTTTTTAAATACGTTCAGCTTTTTGTCATATCAAACGGTACAGATACCCGATATTTTGCCAATACGGTAGAGCGCAACAAAAACAGCTTCGACTTTACCATGAATTGGGCAAAGGCCGATAATTATTTGATTAAGGATTTAAAAGATTTTACAGCTACGTTCTTTCAAAAAAATACACTTTTACATGTATTATTAACTTATTCCGTTTTTGATACAAATGATACATTGCTGATTATGCGCCCTTATCAAATTGCCGCTACAGAAAGGATTTTATGGAAAATTGAGAGTTCCTTTAACGCTAAAAAATGGTCCGAATAGAGAAAGCGGCGGCTATATTTGGCACACCACCGGATCAGGAAAGACGCTTACCAGTTTTAAAGCCGCAAGATTGGCCACGCAACTTCATTTCATTGATAAGGTATTTTTTGTAGTGGATCGCAAAGACCTCGACTTTCAAACCATGAAAGAATACCAAAATTTTTCGCCTGACAGCGTTAATGGTTCCGATAGTACCGCCGGTTTAAAACGAAACATAGAAAAAGACGACAATAAGATTATTGTTACTACAATACAGAAGTTGAACAACCTCATGAAAACTGAGAATGATTTACAGATTTATCAAAAACAAGTGGTATTTATTTTTGATGAGGCGCATCGTTCCCAATTTGGTGAAGCCCAAAAAAACTTAAATAAAAAGTTTAAAAAATTCTATCAGTTTGGTTTTACAGGAACGCCTATTTTTGAGGATGATATTGTGGATGGAAAGCTAATCCGTAAAGGAAATGCATTAGGCGCCGAAACTACTGCAAGTGTATTTGGAAGTCAGTTACACACCTATATAATTACTGATGCAATCAGAGATGAAAAAGTACTTAAATTCAAAGTAGATTACAACGATGTGCGTCCGCAATTTAAGGGCATAGAAACAGAACAAGATGAGAAAAAATTAAGTGCGGCAGAAAACGCAAAGGCATTACTTCATCCCGCGCGCATCAAAGAGATTTCGCAATATATTTTACAAAATTTCCGAATCAAAACCCATAGAAATCAAGGCAGTGACAAAGGTTTTAATGCGATGTTTGCTGTGAGTAGTGTTGACGCTGCCAAATGTTATTATGAAGAACTCAATCGCTTACAAAAAGAAAGTGAAAAGCCGCTTAAGATAGCAACCATCTTCTCTTTTTGCTGCCAATGAAGAACAAAATGCTATTGGAGAAATTGTTGATGAAACTTTTGAACCATCAGCCATGGATAGCAGTGCAAAAGAATTTTTAACTAAAGCTATCAATGACTATAACGCTATGTTTAAAACCAGTTTTGGAGTTGAAAGCAAAGAGTTCCAAAACTACTATCGCGATCTTGCCAAACGTGTCAAAAACAAAGAAGTCGATCTTATTATTGTAGTGGGTATGTTCCTTACCGGGTTTGATGCACCTACACTTAATACGCTGTTTGTAGATAAGAATTTACGTTATCATGGGTTGATGCAGGCTTTTTCGCGTACCAATCGTATTTATGATGCTACAAAGACTTTTGGTAATATTGTTACCTTCAGAGATTTGGAACAAGCAACTATTGATGCCATCACCTTATTTGGAGATAACAACACTAAAAATGTAGTACTTGAAAAAAGCTACAAAGAGTATTTGGAGGGTTTTACAGATACTACAGGAGAAGCGCGTAGAGGTTATATCGAAGTCGTAAAAGAATTAAGTGAAAAGTTCCCAAACCCTGATGAGATTATAAAGGAAAAAGACAAAAAAGAATTCTCGAAACTATTTGGCGAATATTTGCGGGTGGAAAACATCCTTCAGAATTACGATGAATTCACCAATCTTAGAGCACTACAGGCAATAGACATAAATGATGCTGAAGCAATTGAAGCATTTAAAAAGGCTCATTTTTTGGCAGATACGGATATAGCGGCAATGCAAAAAATAGAAGTGCCAACAGAACGCGCAATTCAGGATTATCGATCAACGTATAATGATATTCGTGACTGGTTAAGACGTGAAAAAAGCGGCAAAGAATCAGAAGAATCAAAAATTGATTGGGATGATGTAGTTTTTGAAATAGATTTGCTTAAATCACAAGAAATAAATCTTGATTATATTCTTGAACTAATATTTGAGCGTAACAAAAAGACAAAAGATAAAGCTACTCTAATTGAAGAAATTCGAAGAATTATTCGTTCCAGTTTAGGTCAAAGAGCAAAAGAGAGTTTGGTTGTTGATTTCATTAATGAAACAGACATTGATGCCATTAAAGAGAAGGCAAATATATTGGACTCATTCTATCTCTATGCCGGTAAACGACAGAAAATTGAAGCTTCAGAGCTAATTGCAGATGAGAATTTAAATGAGGAAGCAACAAAGAGATACATCGCCCAATCATTAAAACGTAAATTTGCAAGTGAAAACGGTACTGAACTCAACGCCCTTTTGCCTAAAATGAGTCCTTTAAATCCTCAGTACTTGACAAAAAAACAAAGTGTGTTTCAAAAAATTAGTGCCTTTGTGGACAAATTTATGGGGATTGATGTAGAATTTTGATATTGTTAATTACACGAAAAGCATCTGACTGTTACGCGGGCTATGTAATCATTATGTTACGGCTGTTGTGCCCGATTCAGGGAATATTACCATCGAAACCGCAGCCCCTGAAAACCCGCAGAATTTCATTTTGGGGGTACGAAAGGCGAATTTGTGATTGTCGCTTATGATGCTTCTTTACTTTCTGTGCCTTCTTCTGATGATACAGATTTTGGTTCATTTCCTAATCCTGTGAAGGATATTTTAAACCTGACTTACAGTAAAGAGATTACTAAAGTTACCGTATATAATTTATTAGGGCAGGAGGTGACCGCCAAACCGGTTGGTGCCAACTGGTCGCAAATCGATATGTCTGATTTGTCGAAAGGTACTTATTTGGTAAAAATAACTGCTGGCAGTCAGATCAGGACAATAAAGGTTGTTAAGGAATAATCCGGCAATTTGAAAAGATTTTTCCAAAACACAATTTGATATTCATTTAAAGATAGCCTTTCTTCGGAGAGGCTTTCTTTTTTAGGCCAATTTGAAGAAAAATAGTATATTTATTTCGAACACAGCACGAACTCCTATTTTTTCCAGTATCTACGAAATTTGCATAAACCTTCATCCGATGGCTATCAATAAACAACATATTTGCAGGATTGCTTTTTACATAACTTTTCTACTGATGGGCTTCAATATCATTGCGCAAAATGAAATCGGCAATTATAAAGTCGCCCTTGGAGTGGTTGATTACAACAACCACAGTAACATCGTCCTTCGGAAATTCATCAAAAAAGGCAATCCGTTTTTCGTAATCGTAAATCCCGATAATCTGGAGACAAGTGTAATTCCGTCTGAAGGCATCACTTTTGAACCTTCAGATTGGCCTCAAATTACAGAGAAATTCAAAAAAACGCCTTACATACAATCGCTGGAAACTGCCAAAAAACAATCGCTTTCTACAGAAGATTCCGGAATCGTGCACGGCTATCCGAAAGAACACAGCATAACGCTGACCATCGACCTTTGCCCCTCGCACAAACCTTTAGACCGTGTTATCTTTTCTTCATTGATTAATGAATTCAAGAAAACCGAAAAGCCGGTTCCTGTGGGATTATCCATCACGGGCAGGTTCATGCTCACCCATCAGGATGATTTGTTGTGGCTTGAAGGTTTGGTGAAATCCGGAGATATTAATATCACCTGGATCAATCATACTTACAACCACCATTTCAATCCTAAAAAACCGGTAACCGATAATTTCCTGCTGGCGCCAAATACAGATGTGAGCTTTGAAATCATCGGAACTGAAATTGCATTGCTTCAACGCGGATTGGTATTTTCAGCATTTTTTCGTTTCCCCGGATTGGTTTCCAGCCCAAAACTCATCGATCAGGTTGCCGCCTTCGGATTAATTCCAATCGGAAGCGACGCCTGGCTGGCAAAAGGGCAGCAAGCGCAATCGGGAAGCATCGTGCTGATTCACGGCAACGGCAATGAACCTGTTGGCGTAAAAGACTTCATCAATTTATTGCATACCGAAAATGATGCCGTCATGAAAAAGCAGTGGCTGTTGTATGATTTGAGGGAAAGTGTGGAAAATGAGTTTCAGGAGTGATTGGTTTCGACATTGTTTTTATTACATACAGAAAAGAAAAGCAGCATGAAAATGTTGCTTTTTTTATTTACAGACAACCGAAAATTGCCCTCAATTCATTTTACCATGTAAGAAAAAACAGGTATAAATACGCGTTTCTATCCAAAAATTTTGCTTTACTATTGTATTGATAAAGTTTCAGAATTGCATATAAACAATTGTTATTCAATATAAAGCCAAGTCTCAAACACCTGATTATTAATTCAAAAAAACCAAACCATGTTAAAACTGGACCGACAAACAAAACGAGGGTAACATCTCTCAAAAAACCGCAGATGCAAATGCATTGCTGAGAGCACCGCAACCAAACAAAGGCATATTAGAAACCCTGATGGACGGCTATTCAAAACTGTTAATCGAAGACCCGATCAGGCCTTTCCATGAAGAAGATTTGCAGAAAGTAGTCGACAATGTAGATTATGGCGTCTTAAAAGTACTCGAAGGCACATGGGTGAGCTACAACAGTCAAACCGACAATCAAAGTAAAAAACCATTCATCGGAAGCGGCGTGCACACGACCATCATGCCTTCTCCGGGAACAATCTCACAAGGAATTCCGGGAAAATACAGCTTCGACTGCGACGAATATATAGAAAAGCTGATTTTCAATCTGGTTCCGGGCGGTGTTCGCAACCGCGGCGGGGGCAATGAACAATTCTGCGGTGCCATCAAATACGAGCAAAGCATCAAAAGCGCGACTACCGTACCGGGTAAATCCGGTGTAAAATATACGCCAATCCACGAGGAGAATGGCATGTACCTGTGGCTGAGTGATGTGTTTAATTATGCCGCAACTGCTAAAACAATTAAAGATGACCGCGGCATACACGCTATCAATCCGAACAATCCGAATAAAGATTTGTACAAAAGCGGCTATCAGGACGAAACGCTTTTCCTTATTAAAAATGACAAAGGCGAAGACGAATATGTAACGCAGGAAGATTTGAACGGAAGACCCTATTCCGAAATCATCGCCGCCAAAGAGCTCAAACCCGGAGCCGGACAAACCTGGACCTTATTTCATTCCGCATTACTCAATTTCGCGAAGTGGCGTGATTCCGCACGGAAGTACCATCACGTTATTAGGCGACATCGTTCCGAGTGGCCGAATTACGTAATTCCGGTCCGCCGCAATTCCCGAAAGGTGATGCCGCCTGGAAATATGACCATCTTTCCATCTCGAGAACCATGGGAGGTGCCGGAGCCAATGAAACCACCAATCCTATCAATCTCGATGCGCCGCCGCCGGCATGGGTATTCGAAACGCTTAACGACGACAATGATCCGGGCGAAAACAAAATCTATACGCAGCGCATATTGGCCAATGATTTGTATCCGTATTCGGTGCGGCCTGATTTGCGTTTGCGCGATTCCATCAAGGATGAAAACATCAAAAACCACATCATGATCCAGATGTCGTCTAAAAATAAAACGGGCGCGCAAGGCGGCATTTTAAATGTTCCGTTCGTGAATCGTTTTGTGCCGACAGTCGAAATGAACACGCGCATGTGGATAGAAACCGTTGTTGAAGACGGAAGGGAAATCCTTCAGCTGCAATACGAACAGGTGATATTCTTCGAATTTGCTTTCGGCGACGACGGCGGTACAACAAGCTGGCCGCACATTCAGGTAAATACGCTTCGTAAAATAGAAGATGTTTCTCCGGAGCAGCGTCGTTTGATTGAAGAGCAATTCCCGGATGCGAATTCAATTTTGCCTTCAACACCGACTTCGGGATGTCCTTATCATAAGGAGTAATTTTTCAAAATTCAAGATAAAAAGAGCAGCATGAAAATGTTGCTCTTTTTTTACCCAATAAGTTTTCCGGTTTGTTGATATCGAAAACAACGCAAAAAGTTTTAATTCAAATAAATTCACAATTATAATTATAGAACGACAGATTGTTATTTTTTACAAGCGTTAAAAACCTGAATTGTTATTTTTTATTATAGGATTTTAGTTACATTTATATGTTATAAACCTAAAAACCAATAAATTATGAGTAGTACCACCTACATCGGGCAGATAAAGTTATTTGCCTTTAGTTCTGCGCCGAAAGGCTGGCTTAAGTGCGATGGAAGTTTGCTGGAAGTCAAGAATTACGAACTTCTATTCAATTACATCGGCCGCGCCTATGGCGAAATGACGGTACCGCAGGACAAATTCAGGCTTCCTGATTTGCGCGGCACAGTTCCGATACATCGCGGGCGCGGTGAAGGATTATCCAATAATTATATATTAGGCAGGGCTGCCGGTTCGGCAAACTTTGCCATGCGAAGTGAAAACATGCCCAGACACTGGCACCTGCATAGCGAGACTGTATATTTTTACCCGCCGTGCTCTTTAAATCCCGCCAATACGCCAAGCCCGGTCAAAGCTTTTTTGACGATGACCTCCGGAACGCCGACTTATGCGTCGGTGCCACTGGGTACCAATCCTGACAGATCCTGTGTGACGCCAATGACGGCTGAAAACGTATCTGTAACGCCGGCGGGCAGCAGCCAGCCATTTTCACTCCAGCAACCTTCAATCGGGTTGAATTATTGTATCTGCTACGACGGCATTTTTCCATCTCAAAACTGATATATTATGAATAATGAATTTATAGGCACAATAACGCTTTTCCCTTATGGACCAGATATGATAGTACCGCGAGGCTATTTGTTATGTGACGGCAGGCAGGTACGCGTTCCGCAGTATAGACGGCTTTTCGATCTGATTCGGAATAATTTTGGCGGAGATGAAATAAACTTTTTCAACCTTCCAAACCTGAATTACAATGTTCCGGTAGGAGCATGCCCGGGCAGCGTGGAATCAATCTGCCGTTTGCCCAAATGCAAGGGAATGACAAGCAGGTGCTCCAGTTATCTAATCTCGCTTCGCACACGCATCCTGCTAAGGGAGAAGTGTTTATCGGCGCTACTGATAAAGACGATGCAAGCTCAGATTCTCCAAAAGATTCCCACCTGAGTGCGACACCGGGCCAGCCTACTTATGCCTCCGGAACATAATGCGGTAATGGGCCCTCCAACCAAAAATATTGAGGTTACATCAGAAAGCAGGGGAGGTTCAGCGCCCACCAATAATATGCAGCCAACCATCGGGATGGCGTATTTTATTTGTTACAACGGAACAGTTCCAACCTTCAACTAAAAAAACACAATTATGGACGATCAATATTTAGGGCAGATAATGCTCGTAGCCGGGACATATGCACCCGCGGGCTACGCCGAATGCAACGGGCAGTTATTGCAGATTGCACAACACCGTTCGCTTTTTGGTTTGCTGAAGAACACCTATGGCGGCGACGGTGTCAATACTTTTGCCATACCCGACCTCAGAGGGAGGATTCCTTGCGGGATAGGCAAAAGTAATTCAGGAGAGACCATCAAAATTGGCGAAAAAATCGGAAGTGAGACCAACACCCTGACTTCCGACACCATGCCGGCGCACACGCACAAATCAACAGTAAATATAAGCCTCAACGTTTCGGCCACTGATGACGCTGATAGCGAATCGCCGGTGAACAATTACCTGCGGATACAGGAACGAAATACTTATGCCACTACAAGAGAAGATAATGATAATATGGCACGTGTAGTCGTAACTGTTATGCTCGATATGCAGGGATCAGCAACACCTATGCCGAACATTATGCCGTCGCTGCCAATGATTTATTGTATTTCGCTGGAAGGACAGGTGCCGAGCCCGGAGTTTTGATATATGCAATTTTTTACGAAATCCCGGCAAAACGTCGGGATTTTTTGTTTTTGATTTTTTCTGACGATTGTAATATCGAAATAACTTTCGCAGTATATTTGTGGTAAACCATTCAATACCAATCAATAAAATCTAAATCATGAAAAAAATCAGTTTGTTTTTGCTGCTTGTCGGCTTCGCCGCAAATGCGCAGGCAGTTAAAGAAGTTTCTTCAACGTGGATGTCTTTTATGCAGGGCATTTCCATAGAATCGAAGACGAAAAAGAAATTCAAGGTCGAGGCTTCCGTGAAAGTAATTACGAATGACGCGCATGCATCGGGCGGACTCTGGGCGCGCGTAGACAACAAAAACGACGAAAAAGGCTTTTTCGAGAATATGGAAGACAGGCCAATCACTGCTGCAGATTGGCAAACTTATACTTTGGAAGGAACGATAGATTCAAATTCAGACGTACTGAATTTTGGCGGCGTATGCGAATACAACGGTAAATTTTATTTTGATAATTTCAAGCTTTTCATCGAAAATGACAAAGGCATATTCGAACAAGTGCCGATACAGAACAACAGTTTTGAGCAGCCTGCAAAAGATGGTTATATTCCAAAATGGCACCTAGGCGTCACAAAGGATAAAGTCATAAAAGTAAAGGAATACGACATCACCGCAAGTGCCGATAAAACTGACGGGAAATCGGCAATAATGGTAGAAGGAAAGGGAATCGTCTACAAAGAAAGAGGGAAAATCGGCGGTGTTGATGGCGCATCTCCGAAAATCGCAGATATGATTTCGATGCTTGAAGACCTTAAAGACCGCGTAGAAAATAAAGTGAAGAACATGAGCCAATACGAACTGGATTATCTTCACGATGAAAATGCCAACCGAATCGGTTCATTAATCATGCACCTGGCCGCAGCTGAAGCGTATTACCAGGTCTACACTTTTGAAGGCCGTGAGTTTAATGACGAGGAAAAAAAGAAATGGGAAGTTGCGTTAGAACTTGACCAGGCCGGTCGCGATACCTTCAAAGGCCATGAAGTGCAATATTATCTTGATATCTATAACGAAGTGCGCGCCAAAACCATCGCAGAACTAAAAAAACGCGACGACGCCTGGTTTGAAGAAGTGCAAAAAGGATCTGGCATGAGCAATCATTATTGCTGGTTTCACGTGATGGAGCATCAATCCAGTCATTTGGGGCAGATTCTGTTTCTGGCGAAAAGGATTCCGCCTGAGCCGGTAGCGTTGAAACAGCCGATTAAGAATTAAAAGTTGTATTGTATAATTTGTAATCAACTTCGTCAAAAATTTAAGAATTTCTACGGCAAACCCGTAATACAACCTATCGGAAAAAATTATATCTTACCTTCAGGGAAGGGGTGAATGTATCCCTACGAAAAAATCGAATTAGTTAGATACGGGAATGCCGTAAAAATTGTTAAAATTTAGTTCGCGTAAAGCATTAATAATTTCACACATCAAAATCAAAATTCATAAGATTAAAACGAAAAGCCCGGCAATCACCGGGCTTTTCTAATGTAACTAAATAATCTAATCAATAAACAATTTTCTTGCTCACTTTTCCCCTGTCAGTTTCAATCGTAATAATCTGCACGCCTTCAGCAATGTTAAGATTACTTAGCGTCGTATTAAAAGCTTTTATGTCTTTCTGCTCATACAACTTCCGTCCGCGGATGTCGTACAAAGTGATATTTTGAATTTCCGCCGAGGGCGAAACTACATATATAGCGCCGTCATGCTCATAAACGATAACGTTGTTGTCGCTAATTTGAGGCACATCGGTTCCGAGAAATGGCGTAAATACAATTTCAAAACGTTCCGCAAAATCACCTGCCGCACTCGTGAAAGTATAAGCGCTTTCCTTTAAATTGTGTGTAAGTCCGAGCAGATTATCCTTAATATAGATGATCTGGTCGCCCATAAATAATCCGTCGGTATGGTCAATGGCAATGGTGTAATTGCCTGCAGCCGCCGTTGAAAAAGAAAGCGGCACAACATCCGTATCCGAAAATGGCAACGGACGCGCCTGTATCACGCAGTTTTGATTGCCAATGAGACTCGAAATCATCGTGCCCTGAATTAGGTTGTTTTCCATCATAAGAAGGGTCGAAGCCATTCGTCACATTGTTCATATACCCAATCATAATCTGGTTGTAGCCTTTCGTCGCATCGGAAAGATTGAGCCAAATGCGGCTTCTGTCATCTAAAGTGGTACGCAGTGACGACGGATTCGGAATCCTCATATCGTTGCTGAAAAAAACCAAGTCTTCAGTGCTGCCCGTTTCCATCAAAAATCCTTTTCCGGTTTCGATAACGCCAACAGGAGCGCCGGTAGCTGGTTCTCCAATAACAAATGAAACAAAAGAATCTGTTGCGCCGGCGAGGTTGAAGGCTGCAAATGCCGAACTGCTTTCCAAACCAAGATCAGTCACTGTCCAAATAGAAATCGTGCCCGGATTTGCCTCGAGGAAAATCGTCGCGTCAATTGGCGATGGATACGGATTCGCCAGAAAGTTGAATCCTAATCCGTCGTTTGAAACAGAAACTTCAATGTCACCGTTGTGTGGTGTTCCGTGCCAAGTGGAAACAAAAGGTTGTACCGCAGCGGGTGCCGAGAAGAAATCAGCAGGTGCGCCTACAACAATTCCTTCTCCGGGCGGAAATTCAAAAGTCACCGGATCAGCACCCGCACCTCCGCTGGCAACCGGAATGAATAATGGCTCAAATGAATTTTCAGTCTCGCTGAAAATGAAAAAATTATCTTCTAAAGTCGATGGCGAAAAAGCACGAACGTTCTGTCCTGAAACCGGCGCTCCAATGAAGAGATTATCGTCTCCTCTTATGAAAATATCCTGGGTTACGGTAACTAGCCCGTAGTCAGCCACATCGGCCACCTGCACAAGCGCTCCATCGTCGTGTATGGTGACCGAAGCCGAATCGTCTATAGAAAAGAATCCGTTTACAATAAAGAAAGTATCTCCGTCTATATTGACCACGGCATCCGCATTTACCCTCAGTGAACAGGAAGTGATATCTCCAAAAGTTGAAGTATCATAATCGCCATCGATGATTACGGCATAATCAAAAGAGTCGGGTGTGCCGTTGCTCCAGGCTGTACCGTTCCAGGTCGTGGAAAGGGCACAGTCGCGGATGGCAAAGGCAAAATTGCTATAAACGCTTGAATCGACAAAATCGTTGGTTCTGATGTGTTGATTTCCCGGTAAAATTGTTGCCG
The DNA here is from genome assembly GCF_051373205.1 of Flavobacterium sp. 3HN19-14. NCBI lineage: Bacteria > Pseudomonadati > Bacteroidota > Flavobacteriia > Flavobacteriales > Flavobacteriaceae > Flavobacterium > Flavobacterium sp. 3HN19-14. Next base: position 364,187 of record NZ_JBPPZT010000001.1, on the reverse strand, counting down.
GCAGCAAGCTCCATTGTGTACCGTCCCAACCCGCAATTGAAAAACGGCTCAGGCCAAATTCAGCCACAAGCGGTTCCAGTACATCATTAAACGCCAGGGTAATTTTTGCCTGTGCGGTACTCTGGATGTCCCAATGACCATTGCCGGAAATCTGCTGGAGGTCGCTGTCGATGCTTGTCGGGCTTTGCGGACTACCTGGCATATAGCCGGCAATGACAGGCACATCATTGTTTTCGACGATCAGGTTGAGCGCTTTTGTAATGGAATTTGTCCCTAACGGAAAATAACCAAGGTCGTGGGGAAAATTATTCTTGATGTAGCCATTCACTTTCTTTAAGTCGCCCGTTCCGGTAAAGGTAGTATTCGCTCCTGCCACCAACAGGCCTTTCGGGGAAATGGCGGTCGTGATATCGGCGTTGAATTTCACTTCGTAATTCTGGGTGAAAAGCTTCGCACCGCTTCCGATGTAAATGGGTTGCCCCACATACAACTTTTGCTGCGCCGACATCGCCAGCGGAAAGCAGCAAGCCATCAGGAAACTGATTTTTATAATCGCTTTCATAAGCTGTTATTTACGGTCGTTTTTGGCCACATGCTGCGGCAATAAGATAGCTTTAAGTGCAGCAACGTCTTGTCTGAGGCTGTTGGTTTCCTCGATTTGTGAATCGATTGAAGCTTTCAGGGAAAGATTTTTTTGCTGTAATTCTGCCAATTCTTTTTGTTGTTTTTCGATGATCAGCTGCTGCTCTTTCACAGAGTTGATCAGGATGTAAGTCATCGCGCTGTTATCTACCTGAAGGTATTCGGTGTTGTCTTTGTTGAAAGTACTCACCATGTAAGGCGCCACCGGCTGCAATTCCTGAGCGATCACACCGATATGTTCCGGCTGTACATCATAACCCGATTTTTCGTTATAGTGGTATTTTACCGGACGGATTGACAAGAGTTTTTCAAGGCCGTCTTTATAATCGACTACATCTGTTTTCAAGCGCGCATCTGAAGTAGCTGTCCAGCTTCCGCCGCCTGCTTTATAAGCATTTCCGCTGATTGTCAGGTTACCGTTTTTATGCACGATAAGTGCGTCACTTCGATTAAAAGTACTTGTGCCATTGCCAATTACGAAAAGGCGATCGGCTGTATTCCAGTTGTTTGTACTTGCCGGAGCATAACTTGTGTTATAGGCCCAATAGCAGTTTCGGCAAATGAATAGGCAGAAGAGACATAACCCATCGCTGTAGAAATATTGCCTGTTGCGCTGGTGTAATAGCCAAGGGCAACTGCACCCGCTCCGTCAGCTCCGGCATGATTTCCAATTGCCACAGCACCAACACCGGTTGCGGTAGTGGTATTCCCAAGTGAAACCGAATGCATTCCGTATGCTGTTGCATCATAACCTGCGCCAAAAGAATATTCTCCGATATTAGCATCATCCCATGCGGTAAACGACACGTTACCTGCACGGAATGCTGATTTTTTAGGATAGAAGAACATCCTGGTCCCGGAACCGCTCGTTTCAAGATCTGCGCCGCTCAGATGACTGCCTGTAACCAGTAAGCCGTCAGTTCCTGCGATTTTCACAGCGCCTGCATCTGCAGTAATTGTGCGTCCTGATCCTGCGCCTCCTGTATCATAAGCGGTATCAAGTGAACCGCCTCCGCCGCCTCCGCCGCCTGTTGCCGGGGTAACCCATGTGGCAAGGCCATTGTTATCACAAGTAAGTACTCTTCCTGCAAGCTGCGAACCGTCTGTAATTTTAATTTTTCCGGTCATTTCAAGGGCTGTTGTAGCGCCGGCATTGGTTTCAATCAGCATTGCCGGGAAGGAAGTTGTATTTCCTCCTTTGAGGTAAATGCCGCGTCCGTTTGTAGAACGCGCAAACAATGCATCACCAAAATTGGATACGGCATTGATGGCCTTTGCGCCTACGCAGACATCGCATCCGGCAGGATTGCCGCTCAGTCCGTTTTCAACAGCATTGAGTACACTCATGTAACCTGCAGTGCCTCCGGAGAAGTCGCCACACGCCCCATTTGATTGTTTTTGGTTACCTCCATAATTCCGTTTGTAGAAGTGGTTGTTGTTCCAACCAACACCGCACCGGTGTTACTGTTATAGATATCGTTGCCAGAAACGGTTCAGCCGTTGCCGCCACCGCCACCGCCTGCAGGCGCATCTGCCCATTCGACAGTTCCGTTGGTGTCTAATGCTTTGAGGAATTTTCCTGCGGCTGCGCCCGTGGTTTTGAGTTTGATGGTACCATCTGCTACTAATGCCGTTCCGCCGGACTTGTAAATGAACCTGCAACTGAACTGCTCAATGCCGAAATCGCAGTTCCCGATGAGCTGATAAATGAGCCAGCTGTACCAGTATTAGATTGCGCAAATACACCTGATCCTGAACCTGATGCCACACCACGAAGCGCTGTTCCTGAAGTTGTTGTTCCGTTTACGGCAGTGCTTGTATTGTTGCTGCCTTCTACTGCTGCTGTTGTACCTGTTGAGGTTACAGAAAATACTGCTGCATTTACATTACTGGCCGTGCCCGAATACGGAAGTGTCAGCGAAGTGGATGGCAATGTAACACTGCCACCGCCATTTGATAATGAAAGGCTGTTGCCGCTTATTGATAATGCTTGAATTTCATTCGTAGCGCTGTTATCAGTAGCAGAAATGGCATTGCCTGTGATATTGATACCTGAACCGGCCGTATAAGCAATGCCGCCATCAGGAATTGCCTGTGCAGAAAGATTACCAAATGCATCGGTTATTACCATACGGGAACCCAATCCGCTCAGCGTGCCTAGCTGTACTTTTCCTGATAGAGTTTGTAATGCCAATCCGTCAAGGACATTGCTGAATCTGCCGCCTACACCATCCGGACTTGAAGCTGACCCCGATACACCACAAGTATTACCGGTTTGTGCAATAGACAGGCCTCTTACGCCTGTACCATCCGGACTTTCAGAGCGACCCAGCACACCAATACCGTTGGTTCCCGTTGTCGCTTTTCCGAACAATCCGTAGCCTCCTGCGGCTGTATTGGTTACGAAAATGCCTCCCGAACCGCCAATAGCAGTTGTTCCTGTATATGGCAGGTTAAAACCGCCAGTCGGGATGGCCTGTGAAGAAAGATTCCCATCGGCATCTGCGACAACCATTCGGGTTCCGGTTCCGGAAAGACTGTTAAATTGCACACCGCCGAATTCCTCCCTTAAAGCTTTTCCTCCGCCTAAGTTGATGAAGCTTGCGCCAAAGCCATCAGGACTGGCACTGCTTCCGTATACACCGATATTGATTCCTGAAGTGGCAATCGAACGCCCCTGGACACCAATGCCTGTCGTACTGGATGACCTTCCGAAAACTCCGGTGCTCTCACCGCTTGTAGAAGTAGCAAAACCACCCAATCCGATTCCCTGGTTGCTTTGAGAACTTCCTACTACTCCAATCGAAGATCCTGTTGTGGCACTCGCAATGCCGGAAATAACATAAGCACTATCGCCTGTGCTTGTAAGATTTATTCCTGTCCCTGTGGTTTCTGCAAAGTATGGGAATGTAAGACCTGCAGGCTGCGTAGACAATTTTCCGGCAGCATCGGCAACTACCATTCGGGTGCCTGTGCCGGAAAGACTGTTGAACTGTACGCCGCCAAATTCTTCCCTTAATGCTACGCCTCCATTGATATTTACGAAACTACCTCCAAAACCATCCGGACTGTTGCTGCTGCCATATACGCCCATATTTACTCCTGAACTGGCGATTGAGCGTCCCTGAACGCCGATTCCAACGGGACTGGAAGACCTTCCGAAGACTCCGGTACTTTCGCCGCTGGTAGAAGAGGCAAAACCACCTACTCCTATTCCCTGAACACTCTGAGCGCTTCCGACTACCCCAATAGTCGCCCCTGTTGCGGCACTTGCGATACCGGAAATTACATAAGCATCATCAGCGGTGCCTGTCAGGTTTAATGCTACGCCTGTGGTTTCTGCATAATACGGTAATACTAATCCGGCAGTGACTGCCTGGGTCGATAAAGTACCGTCTGCACCGGCAACGACCATTCTTGTTCCTGATCCTGAAAGATTGTCAATCTGGACTTTACCTGTTGTCGTTTTTAATGCTACACCGTTTGAATTGACATTACTGAATGAACCTCCAAATCCAGACGGACTGTTCGTTCCACCCTGCACGCCAATATTAACGCCGGAATTGTTGCCTCCTCTGCCATTTACGCCTATTCCATTCAATGAGGATGATGCCCCATGTACGCCCACGCTTTGGCCAGTAGTCGAATTCGCCATACCTGTAACGCCATTGCCTTCCGTACTGTATGATTGTCCAACAACACCTGCGCCAACACCGGTAACTGCGGTCGAGATACCGGCTACAGCAGAAGTTGCCGGTTCTGTGTTAAAAACACTAAACCCGTTTCCTGTTGTAGTTCCTGAATAGGGAAGTTTTAAGACAGCAGAAAGCCATTGGCCGTTTTCCCAGTAGTAGAATCCGGGCGTTACATTATTGGGTGAAGTACCTGCCGTTGCAGTATTGTATACTAAAGTTCCGTTGACAAGTGCGCCGCCTTGCGGATTGGTCACGGGCGCCGCCACATTTGCACCGGAAAGCGCGATTCGCGGTACAAGCAATCCTTTGTCGGTTGCCGTGATATCGAGTGCGGCTTGTGGTGTTTCTGTTCCGACGCCGATTTCGGCGGAACTTTGCTGGAACGAGAAAAGCCCCGTCAGCAGAAAAGTAAAGTAAAGCAGTTGTTTCATCATTAGTTAGATTTAGATTAATAGTTTTTAAACTTTCCCTGTATGCCGGAGTTAAGATGTTGATGCCCAGCTTACAATTACAAATTTGGCGATTGGTTTTTTTGGTTGCATCACGAAATAGGGTGAGTGCGGTGGCCGGTGGTCGGTGTTCAGTATTCAGGTGTATAACTGCCGACTGATTACTGAACACTGAACACTTTTTCCGCGTTAGGGATAGAAGAGGAAAGCCCGGAGCCGCAGAACGCAGTGGAGCCGGCGAGGACTTGGAACGGATAGCCCGCCGATGGCCAATCGTTACGTTAAGGTGTGCAGGGAATTTCCGGCCAGCGGAACGCCCTAATAAGTCGAAAGCGGAAAGGCGAAAGTGGAAAAGTGAATTACTAAAGGTTCTCCCGAAGTGCTTTCGCGACGGCTTCGGTGTTGGAGTTGACCTGGAGTTTGGCGTAAATGTTCTTGATGTGTGATTTGACTGTGTCTATGGAAAGATTGAGATCGGCAGCGATGATTTTGTAGCTTTTGCCGTTCACGAGTTCGTGTAGTACTTCTTTTTCGCGGAAACTGAGCATCGGACTGGCTGCGGTTTCTTTCTGCGGGACGCTGTTGCGGAATAAATCGACGATGCGCCTGGCGATTCCGGGTGTCATGGGCGAGCCGCCTTTGCCGATGTCTTTGAGCGCTTCGATGTAACCCGACGGCGTGGTGGTTTTGAGGATGTAACCCGCGGCGCCGGCGCAGATGGCTTTGAAGATGTGGTCGTCGTCGTAAAAGACGGTCTGGATGAGGATTTGTATTTCGGGAAAATGTTTTTTGATGAGGCGTGTGGCGTCGATGCCGTCTACGCGCGGCATTTCTATGTCCATCAATACGATGTCGGGATCGTGTTTTTTTATTTTTTCGATGGCATCGGAACCGTTGGAGAATGTGGCAACGCAAGCGAGCTCAGGGTCGCTGTTGATGACCATTTCGAGGCTTTCGCGCAGGTGCCTGTTGTCTTCGAAGATTACGATTTCGAGTTTTGCCATTGTTTTTATTGCAATTTTACAATCTTATTGGATGCGGGAAATCACGAAATAGGGTGAAATCCTGTTATAATCTGACGCTTAATGTTATCGTGGTGCCTTTTTCATTTTCAGAAACGATATCGAGCGCGCCGTTGATGTCTTTGGCGCGTTGTTCCATATTTTCGAGGCCGTTGCCGAATGCGTTTTTATTGGCGTCGAATCCTTTTCCGTCATCGGCAATAATCAAGACGAGCATTTTTTCGTGTACTGAAAATGAGATAGTGATTTTTTTACAATCGGCATATTTGACGGCGTTGTTGACGGCTTCCTTGAAGATGAGGTAAATGTTTCTTTTATGGAGCATGTCGAGTTCAACGCTGTCGTTATTGTCTTCTTTAAAATCACATTCCTTATGTGAAGAATTGCATATTTCTGTGAGGAATTTCTTCATCCTGTTTTCGAGTGATGCGGCAGATGCCTGCTTCGACTCGGGTTTGATCATCCAGACGATATCGCCCATAGATTCGATGGTTTCCTTGATGTTGCTGCTGATTTTTTCGAGCATTTCGGGCGAATCGTTCTTGGTTTCGCGCGCCATTTCATTGAGCAGCCGGATGCTGCTGAGGGAGCTTCCAACGTCGTCATGCAGATCGGAGGCGATGCGGTTGCGCAATTCGAGTTCCTTGTTGCGCTGCTTGAGCCGGCTGCGGTTGATGATAAAGGCGATTGCCGTAAGAATCAGCAAAATCAATAGTAAAGAAACTAATAATTGCGTGTTGCGTTGTGTGATTTTTTGCTGTTGGATGGCTTTGTTTTTGTTCAGAAGCTCAATTTCCTTGTCTTTCTGGTCGGCTTCGAACTGCGCGCGCAATTCTTCAAATTTCTCAATCTGTTTGTCATAGTTAATGCTGTCTCGCAAAAGATAACTTGCCTTATAGGTTTTCAGGGCTTCTTCATATTCGCCTTTATTTTCATACACTATTGCAAGTTTTCCTATTATATCAGCACGGTAATTGACGTAAGTTGTTTCGTTACAGAGCAATAACGCATTTTTTAATATCGATATGGCTTTGTCATAATTCCCCGAAATGCTTTCCAGGCCTCCTATCGCCGTATTGATGTAGATGATATCGGCTTTATTTCCGAGACTCTCGTAGTTGTCGCGCGCTTTGTAAGTGTATATTCTTGCCTTATCGTATTGTTCAAGGCTTGCGAAAAGCGTACCCATATTTTCATAGGACATGGCTGCAGAATAAAGGTCATTTTGCTGTTTGGCCTCTTTGAGTGTACTGTTGTATTCCTTAAGGGCCTTGTCGAAATTTCCCATTTCCTGGTACATGATACCGAGACTGTTCCTGATAGCGCATTTGTTTTTAATGTCTTTAGCGGTTGTGATTGCTTTCAGGAAATATTTTTCGGCAGTACCGTAGTCCTTTAACTTTCTATAAACAACCCCGAGATTCTTATAAACCAGGCATTCAGAATCACTATGGGTTTTTTCCATGATCTTGACACATTTCATCAGATTTTCAATTGCCATATCGTATTGTACCTGCTGGAGATAAATTGTCGCAAGATTTGAATAGCTCGTGATGAGTTGCTCCTGGTCGTTTGTTTTTTTGTAAAAGGTTATGGCTTTTGTAATATAATCGACGGCTTTGGTCGAATCGCCGTCGGTAAAATAAATCCAACCCAACGTATTGTAGGCACTTGCAAAACCATTTTGGTCATTGTTTTTTTGTGCTAATTTTAATGCCCTTTCTGCAATGGCATACGCAGAATCTTTCCGTATACCGATGTAGGCAAATGCGAGATGGCTTAATGCGATTGTTTTTACGGCGTCAGTTTTTGCAGACTTTACATTAACCCTCAGCGAATCAATTTTTTGATTTTGTGCCGAAGCCTGAAAAGAAGGCAACAATAAAAGCGCAATAGATAAAAGAAACAGCGGTTTCAAAATCCGGCCGGAAGTAAGTTTTGATTCATATGCGATTGGCTAGGCGGTCAGTGAACGAAAAATACAAAAAAAATGGAGAATGCGATATTTTTTCCGCATAAATGTTTGATTGAAAGTGCGTTGACTTAAATAAAGCACGAATTAGTATGGTTGTTTGAGCAGCACAAATCGAAAGTGTATCGGAAAAACTAAAATCACCAACGGCAGTTTATAAAAAATTTAGTTATTTTTGCCGCCTTATCGGTCCCGTAGTTCAACGGATAGAATAGAAGTTTCCTAAACTTTAGATCCAAGTTCGATTCTTGGCGGGATCACCTACTAAAGCTGTCTTTCATGGGCAGCTTTTTGTTTTTAGGAATAAGTTTGCGCCGAAATATCGCGCGAAGAATTTTAACAATTTTACGGCAAACCCGCAATACAACGTGTTGAACAGATTCGTATTTTACCTTCAGGGAAGGGGCAATGCATCCCTACGAAAAAATAAAGCTTTCCGTTTACGGGTTTGCCGTAAAAATTGTTAAACTTTTAAAATAAGTTATTGCCGTATATTAATCCGCAAACACTTCATACAAAAAGAGCAGGGACAACTAAGTAGCTATCCCTGCCCAACTAACCCAGTAACCAAAACAAATCATGAAAATTCGTGTATACACAAAATTTCTATTTGTGGTTATCTGATTATACATGTAAAATTACGACTGTAAACCGTACTAGTTGTTATAGGATTTACTTCCGGATTTGTAACATTTTAAGGTTTATCGACAGAATGAAAATCTTGTAATCTTTTACGTATATTTCATAAAAACAAAATGGCTTTGAAACGGTAATTTTGCAAGAAAGCTAAACAAAATGCAGGAATTCTTAGACGACATCTGGAAACACATTCAAGGCTATTATTATAAAATAATCGACCTGACTCCAAAATTATTGCTTGCGATAATCATCCTGATGTTGGCTTGGTTCATTGCATCACGCGTGAAGATTTTCGCAGATTCAAGGCTGAAATCCAAAATGCACGATCCGTTGCTCGCAACATTCATCGCCAACCTGATCAAATCAATCCTGATTATCATTGGCATTTTCTTCATGTTCAAAATTGTCGGACTCAATAGTATTGCAGGAAGTGTTCTGGCAGGAGCCGGAATTTCCGCTTTCATTATCGGTTTTGCCTTAAAAGATATAGGCGAAAATTTCCTTGCGGGAATTCTTTTGGCTTTCAAACGGCCATTCACCGTTGGCGACATCATCGAAAGCAACGGCGTAAAAGGTAAAGTCATTTCGCTCAATCTCCGTGATACGCAAATCAAGAGCGATGGGAAGGATATTTACATTCCGAATGCATTGCTGATCAAAAATACACTGACCAATTACAATAGCGGCGGTTATTTATTGCAGGAACTTATTGTCGGTCTCGAATATGGCTCTGATTATGCGAAGGCAATAGAAATCACCAAAAGCCTGTTGCATTACGACGAAGAAATCACCGAAAAAGGCTATACAAATACCGTTGTGATTTCTGGCGTCCATGCTGATCCGGCATTCATTCAGCTTAGCATTCGGTATTGGGTGAAAACCGATTCGCTGATTACAGACGGCCGCGTGCGTTCAGAAATCATCATCAAAATCATGACCGCTTTAAAGGAAAATGGCTTCAATATCAAATAATGATTCCGTATAAGAACCAGAATGGCAATTCAGGCATAATTGGTTATGAAATTGCCGATAATGCCATTCGCATCCGCTTTCTCGACGGCGAAGAATACCTTTACACCTACAAAACTGCCGGAAAAGAAACCATCGAAAAGATGAAACAACTTGCCATTTCAGGAAAAGGATTAGCCACTTATCTGAACCGATTTGCTTCAGAAAAATATGAGAAATAAAAAAAGCCCGACAGATATCGGGCTTCTTCATTCGTTTTTGATGGTTTATTGCTTGATGAATTTTATTGCACTACCATTCATCCTGATAAAATAAACGCCTTTCGAAAGGGAACTTACATCAATTTTAAAAGGATCTGAAGCATACAATTGAATATTTTGTCTGCGAATGATCCTGCCGTCGACGCCAACAATTTCAATTGCATGGCTGCCGTCGGCCATATTGCTGCCTTTTATAAGATTGATTTCTGCATTTGCTGGAGTTGGATAGACAGTAAAATTATTTTGTTCGAATGACGGATTTGATAAAAATAGATTTTCAGTCGTTACATCATCAATGACCAACCTGCTTCCCCAAGTGGCGGGTACAATTCCGTTTGTCATCGAAAAATCGACTGTCATGCGAACCGGAATTTCATCAGACGTCAGAATCATTGGCGCTGCCGCGTAAGTATATTCCGAATGTGTTCCCGAAATTTCAACAATCGCCTTTCCGATACTTTCTCCGCCCGCATTGAAAATTTCAAGTTTCGCCTGCGCGACATCATTATTCATTGGGAAAAATTTGTAGAAAAAACCGATTCCGTCTAAAATCGTGGTTTCGTCTACCAGAAATCCAGTGTTCCAGCCACTCGCGCCGGTGTCGCCGGTATTTTCATTAAAAAGAATCATTTTTCCCGGAATGATTGTGTCTTGCGTGACATTGCGGGCATTCCTGATTTCCATCGCGCGATTGCCGCTACGTGATTCGTTGTTGAAAAAACAATAGCTGCTGTTGACTTCATTGTCAAAGATGATCGTATCACTTATCGCAACTTCATCCTCATTAATTGGAATTGAGACGGCAATAATCATAGGATTTGGACCCAAAACCGAGTGTCGTTGCCATATCCGACAAATTCTTCAAAACTTCCGTTGGGAACCTGCGCTGTCGCAATCGCTGAAAATGCAAGCAGCAAAAAAAGGTAATTTTTTTTCATAACTAATTTTTTTAGGTTAAGGATGAAATCCTGATGAGCCATTTCACTTTGTCAAAATTATTGCATTAGTGCTTAGATTGGTTAAAAATCAGGTGTACAAAAGGTGAACACAGCAGTAAAATCAGGTAGAAAGCAGGTGAACATTTATCTTTTTATATCGAAAGAATGAAATCTGTAAGGTTGTCTTCATTGTTCAAACGCAGTTTTTTCCGCAATCGGTAACGCGCCGTTTTCACACTGTCGGGCGAAATATTTAATATCGATGCCATTTCTTTTATTGAAAGATTGAGCTTGATCAAGGCGCACATTTTCAAATCGTTTGCGCTGATCTCGGGATAATTCTGCTTCAGCTTCGTATAAAAATTCTTGTTGATGCTTTCGAAATATTTGTCAAAATCATTCCAGTTGCTGTCGGAAATCAGATGGCTGTTGATGATTTTAGACAGTTGCTCTTCCGGGATATTTTCTTTCCCGTGAATGATTTCCTTAATTTCTTCGAGCAGCTCATTCTTTTGCAGCATCTGAAAAGCGATGGCGCTCATCTGGCTTTCCTTATATTCGAGGTCGTTTTTAAATTGCTGTTCTTTCAGCGATTTTGTTCCTCAAGTGCCGCTACCAACTGTTCTTTTGTTGAAAGCAGCAATTTATTGCGTTTGTGGATTCTCCTGAAAAACAAAAAAGTAAGCACCAAAACCAAAATAATCGCGGCTAAAAGATAATTGGTCAATCGCGAAACTTCCTTTTCCTTTGAAATCAAATCCAGTTTCCGGTTGATTTCCGAAACTTCAAATTGCACTTCAAGGCTTTTTGCAATTTGCTCTCTTTCTGAAGAAAAGATAGTGTCTTTTATGGCGATGATTTCTTCTTGTAAAGCGTTAGCATGAAGATAATCGTTTTGCTTTTTCCTGATTTCGATGCGTGCTTCGAGCGTTTTGATTTTAAAACTTTTATCCGAGAGTAAATCGGCGATTTCTTCAGCTTTTTGGATATAATTTTCCGCCTGAATAATGTCGCTTTTAAATTCGAAATGCCATTTGCTTAAACCAAGCAACGATGAAACCCGGGCCTGTTTATTATCTGTCTCTTCTGCCACCCGCATCGCTTTTTCGAAATAATCAAGACTGGTTTTTTTGTCTTTTTTAACAAGTGCCAGCAATCCCAACTTCGAATAAACCGATGGCAGATAGGCTTTTATATCCGATTTTTCAAAAACATGCAGCGACAACCGGTAAAAGACCGCGGAAGAATCGTTTATTTTTTTGATTTCATATAAATCGCCAAGACTTCGGTAGGCCAAACCCAATGTTGCGGGATCGGAATTGTTGTCTTTGAGTTTCGCAACAACTTCCTTGCTGCATTGTAAAGCCGCGTCATATTTTTTTCTTCGGCTGTAAATCGTGCCGATGAGCTGCAGGCATTTACACCTTCCGATCAGTGCTTTTTCAGGATTTAAATTTTCAAGCTTTTGGTATTCATTCATCGACTTGATGACGAATTGGAGTCCTTTTTCAAGGCTGGAACCGTAAGAGCAAATTCCCAGATAAAAATAAGATTCGGCTTTGTCGCCCGTGTTATTTTCCCTGATTGCGTTTTCGTTGGCCTGCCAGAAATATTTGAAAGCTTCGTCTTCATTGTCTTTCACCAATGCTGCCCAACCTTTTTTGATTAACGGATTGTTGGAATCTGTGGCAAAGCAATTGCCGGATAAAATGAGAAGCAGGAAGAGGAATAATTTTTGCAATGGCGTAGTTTCTGAAACAACAAATGTAGATTTTTTGTACAGAAATCAACGCGTGATTCAGGTAGACAATTGGTAGACATTTTAAAAATTCACGAAATCTTAGAATTTTTGAAAACAATTGCGGGCTTTTAAAGCAGCATGATTTTAAGAAAAATCACTTGGCAAAAACCCATCCGGCGCATCCGGTTCAGGAACGATATAAATGCGATGCCATTCTTCTCCATCGATTAATTCCCACGAATGGCCTTCGCCGACTGTATCTTCTGCAATCAGTAAAATTCCGGGTTCAATGATAAAACTTTTCGCGTCAGAAGTGGTAAAGCGTAGTTTTCCTTTCAGCGTCACGACATATTGATAACGCGGCGCCTGGTGTTGCAGCCGCTGGTAATCTTCGATTTCCGTCATCAGGAAAAACCGCCTGGCACTCAAATCAAAATGTTCAGGAAGTGTGCCTTCCTCAAAATAAGATTTTCCGAATGTGTCGTTTTTAATCCTGAATGCCTTCATAAATAATATTTAAGCTGTAACCGGAATTATTGCCGAACGCCTGATTTGTATCAATACTAATGTAATGATTGCTCCAAAAGTTGCCATCGCCACACCGACTAAATTAGGCGAGGCGAAACCATATCCTGCGATTAATGGCAGTCCGCCCAAAAAAGCGCCCAATGCATTCCCGATATTGAAACTTCCCTGAAGCGCCGCCGAAGCAATCATTTCAGAGCCAACTGCCGTTTGTATCATCAGCATCTGGATGGGTGCGACAACCGCAAATGAAATACATCCGGTTAAAAATACCAAAAACAAAGATAAATATTGATTCCCCGAACCGAAAAATACAACTGTCAAATCAAGCGCCATCAATAAAAGCAGCACTAAAATGGTTTTTGCGGGTGAAAATCGGTCGGCGAGTTTCGCACCTAATAAATTCCCGACCATCATACCAAGCCCGGCTAAAATCAGGATGTAAGGCACGCTCTCTGCCGAAAATCCCGAAACATCCGTGAGCAATGGCGCGATGTAACTGATCCAGCTGAACAATCCGCCAAAGCCGATGGCGGTAATCGCAATGATGAGCCAGGCTTCGGTTTTTTGGAAGAATTTCAGTTGCTTTTTCATGCCGTCTGTTTGTCAGATTGCAGGTCAGGCATCCAGAAATAAAGGGATATCAGCGTCAATAAACCAATCGCGGCAATCAATACGAAAGTATAACGCCACGAAAAATGATGGCCAATATAGGTCGCCACCGGAACACCGGCAAGATTGGCGAAAGTTAATCCGGAGAACATCATCGCGACGGCCTGTGCTTCCTTTCCTTTTTCGGCCAGTCGGCTTGCCACAACAGCACCAACGCCAAAGAAAGCGCCATGTGGTAATTCGAACAAAAATCTCGAAACGAGCATAATATCATAATTTGGTGCGATGATTGACAATGCATTAAAAACCGTTAGCAGTAATGCAAGTAACAACAACATTTTCTTTGGGCAAAATTGCGTCCGGCGATAACGAGTAAAGGCGCACCAACCACAACACCCATCGCATAAGCGGAAATCAGATGTCCCGCAACCGGAATTGTAATGTGAAGACTCTGAGCAATATCGGGCAGCAAACCCATCATCGCAAATTCTGTAATTCCTATGGTAAGGCCGCCGAGCAGCAGCGCAAAAAGGCTTTTTTTCATTGCAGTTTCATTAAAAATTATTTTCAATGCGCAATGCTTTCAGGATTTTTTATAACTGTAAAGTGCTACAATCATGGCCAGTATACTCATGGAAATGAGTTGAAAAGTAACGGCTTGCCATCCTCCGAAATCCCAGCATTGAACGCCTGCAAAAGTACCCAAAGCGCCGCCGATAAAATAGCAAGTCATATAGATTGTATTGATACGCGAATTGGCTTTTTCGTCAAGCGTATAAATGGCCGCGATGTTGATGAGCTGTGTCGCCTGAACGCCAAGGTCAAGCAACAAAACTGCAACGGTAATAGCGATTACAGAGAATGGAAAAACCTTCAGCAAAATGACACTTATCAGTAAAATTCCAGTCGTATACAATTGTGTTTTTGCTGAATTGCCGTTATCGATGAGTTTACCGATGTAAGGAGCAGCTAGTGCCCCGGCGATGGCGAGAATCCCGAAAAGCCCAATCGTATCAGAACCGAAATGAAACGGTGCGCCACTCAAATGAAACGTCAGCGTTGTCCAGAAAGCACAAAATACACCAAAAATCAAAGCGCCCAATAAAGCGGCAATCCGCAATTTAGAAAATCGTTTGGTCTGGTAAATTGCCGAACGCAATAATTCTGCATAATTGCCACTGAATTGCGGTGCTGCGTCGGGAAGTCCGTAATGGATCATCAGCATCGTGGCGAAAACCATCACCGATGACAACGCATACACATAATGCCATCCAAGCCATTCTGCGATAAATCCTGCGAAGACGCGCGCGGCTAAAATCCCGATTAAAATTCCTGAAAAAACAATGCTGATGGTTTTGCCTTTGTTTTTGGTTTCAAGACTCGCCGCCATCGGCAATAAGACCTGGGCTGCGACGCTGCAGCAACCGATAACGAGGCTCATCGCAAAAATCCCGATGCGGTTTTGTATGAAAACCATTCCAAGTAAAGCTAAGATCAACAGCGATTGCAGGCATAAAATAAGTTTCTTCCGGTTGAATTTATCGCCGAGCGGCGTGATGAAAAACAATCCGAATCCGTAACCTGCCTGCGCGAGAACGGCTACGAGTCCGACCTTGCTTTCAGTGGTGTGCAGCGATTCGGCGATGGCTTTTAGAATAGGCTGGTTGTAATAAATATTGGCGGCACAAACCCCGGCGGCGATTGCCATGATGGTGATTTGTGTTTTGGTGAGGCCTTGTTGCATTTGGTAAAAGTACGAAAAGCACCACTTTTTGAACCGCAAAGAGCGCAAAGTTTTTTGCAAAGAGTAATACATTATCGCTGAGTTTCAACCGCGAAGGCACAAAAGCACAAAGACACAAAGTTTTAAAGCTTAGCGAACTTTGCGAAAACTTTGCGCCTTTGCGGTAAATTAAATCCGACCAAAAAGATTCGGATAATCAATTACAAAACCATTATCATCAACCGTAATTTCTGCCTTGAAATCATTGGTCGTGTTTTCATAGCGATACGTATGTTTTGAGATTTTGGTGTAAATCTGCTCAATCGGATAAACTTCCTGTTTGAGCACATCGATATAAATGACTTTGATGGTTTGCGGCTGCCCGATTTCAAGTGAAAGCCTGTTGATGGGCAGCGTATTGGTGAATGGTGTTACAGAAATATCAATGTCATGGCAATCGTCGAAATCAGATAATTCGCCATTTTCGCCTATCCATTTTCCATGAGATTTTTGTATTTCGAGTACCAATTCTTTCCATCCAACCCGGATTGTAAGTTGAAAACCAATCGTTTTCCATTGGTTGTCGGTCATGATTTCGTATTCGCAATGATAGGAGATATCGTCTAAAATTCCCGTAACATTTGAAGAAGCAATATAACCCGAATCAGTTTTTTCGACACGGCAATTCTCATTAGAGCTGATTTTATCCAGCCCTTTCCAGTTGATAATCTGTTTCATGATTGGGGTTTAACTTTCGGCGACTTCTTTCAGTTTTTGCAGTACAGTGTTCCAGTTTTGAACCGAATGTTCTTTTTCTTCTTCAGAATGGATATTGTCCTGAAGCAAAGTCACCACCACTTGCTTTTCCTCATTTATCGAAAGCGAATACGTCACAAGATTGTAATTTTCCGGCAAATCTTCTTTTCCCGACATCGAACTCAGGTAAGTGAACTGCAAAGTTTTTTCAGGAACGAATTTTTTGACAATGCCTTTGTCATGGTATTTTTTGCCTTCATATTCGCCGTAATATTCTATCGGTTCTTCTTCGATCCAACTCGTGATGACGTCGGTTCCGAACATATATTTCTTGATGTTTTCTGCGGTTGTAAGCACTTCCCAAACGCGTTCAGGCGTTGCATTTATGGCGATTTCGGTATGTGCGGTGTATGTCTTTTCCATGGTTTTGATTTTACTCTAATTTACGGATTATACGGCAGAAGTTTGTGAAAGAAAGGCTAAAGTTTAGTCGAAAGTCACAAGTCGAAAATCCAAAGTCGAAAAGTTTGCCACGTTCTTTCGACTTTGGACTTTGGACTATTTTTTTTCAGTCAAATACTTCCAATACCGTTTCGGCACGTGCTGCAAATGCAATTTCATGTTTTTTCTGGCGGGAATATTCGTGCTTTTGAAGTAATCATTCCACAAAAGCGCATACAAACCTTCCTTGTCCCGTAACGTATTTTCAGGAAGATAAGAAGTCGTTTTCATTTTCAGGCGCAAAGTCAAACGTCACTTCTTCGACTTTTTCCAAATCGTAAAACAATCCGTATTTGCGCTTCAAATCATAAATGATCCACTTTTGGTCTGCATAGCGGTTTTTGAAGAAATTCACAATCAATGGCAAAACATTGAAGTCCGGTTCAACCGGCGCATAAAAATCCCGTCGCTGGTTTCCTGAAAGCGGATAAAAGCTTTCATGCGGTGCCTTTCGCGGCTGACACTTCTTTCCATTTTTGAAATGGCAATGACAGACGGATTTCCGAAATTGGCTTCGGCACCTTTCGGATTGTCGAAAATATAGCAGGCGAAATCGAAAAGGTGCTGGAAACTTTCTGCACTTTCTGAAAGGAATGTGTAATAAAAACGCCGTTGCCAATCGGCAGGAATTTTCTTTTTCAGTCCGTCCCAGACGCGTTTTGACTTCACTTCATCACTGACAACTTCAAAAGTTTCATCAATCAGAGATGGCTCATAGTGTTGTTGGCCGACAATCTGGATTTTTCCGGGTTTTCGTTCATAAAATTCAAAAACCGCGGTCAGCAAGCCTTCCATCGAACCATCAAAAAGATAAATCGTCATAAGAAAAGCGTAAGCTGGTTTTGCGGAATTTTTAAATATTTGCTGTTAGATTCGGATAAAATCAGGCCCTTGATGCGCAATCCGTCAGGATCATTTAGCTGAAAGGTACTGTCGGCGCAACGGATAAAATGGCGAGCGCGGTTGTAAGCAATTCCGATTTTTTTGAGTTGATCGGAACGCAATTTTCCGAATTTACGTGCCTGGATTATTTTTTTCGCAGAGCCGACCCCGATTCCGGGAACGCGCAGAATCATTTTGTAATCGGCGGTGTTGATGTCGATTGGGAAATTTTCCATATTGCGCAACGCCCAGCTTAATTTGGGATCAATATCGACATCGAGATGCGGATTTCTTTCATCGAGAATTTCATGCACATCGAAGCCATAAAAGCGCATGAGCCAATCGGTCTGGTACAAACGGTTTTCACGCAAAAGTGGCGGCTGGCTTCCGATGATCGGCATTCGCTCGTCATAACTTATTGGGATATAACCCGAATAATAAACGCGTTTCAGGTCATAATTTTTGTAGTATTCATTAGCGCTGTACATAATCTGCATGTCGGTTTCAGGCGTGGCGCCGATGACCATTTGCGTGCTTTGCCCGGCCGGAACGAATTTTGGCGTGTGCTTGATGATTTTCTTTTCGTCCTTTAAAGCGATAATGGAATCTTTTATAAATCCGAGTGGTTTTTTGACATCGTCGTGGGATTTATCGGGAGCAAGTAACTTTAGTCCGGATTCTGTAGGCATTTCGAGATTGATGCTCATGCGGTCGGCATACAATCCGGCTTCTGTGAGCAATTCTTCACTGGCGCCGGGAATTGTTTTCAGGTGAATATAGCCGTTGAAATTATTTTCGAGGCGTAATTTTTTGGCGATGCGCACGAGCCTTTCCATCGTATAATCGGCATTTTTGAAAATTCCCGAACTCAGGAACAGGCCTTCGATGTAATTGCGGCGGTAAAAACTCATCGTCAGTTCAACGACTTCTTCCACGGTAAAAGCGGCCCGTTTGACATCATTGCTTTTTCTGGAAACGCAAAAAGCACAATCGAAAATACAGTGGTTGGTCAGCAGGATTTTGAGCAGCGAAACGCATCGTCCGTCTTCAGTGTAAGTATGACAAATTCCGGCACCGGTATCGCCGAGGCCTTTATTTTTATTTTTGCGGTCACTTCCGCTTGACGAACAGGAAACATCGTATTTAGCTGCATCAGCAAGGATATTGAGCTTTTCCCGGATTCTTTCAGACATGGATTTTTCGTTTTTTCACAGCTTTTAAAAGTAAGCAAAAACGCGTCCAAAGTGGTGTGAACAAAAGTTAAAAATGAAGTTTTGTTGTGTAGGAAAGTATGATCAATTTACTTTTGCGCGTGTGCAATTTTGAAATTCCACTCCTTTGGAGGGGCGGCAGAAGGTCGAGTGGTTACTGGGAACACAGATGTAACAGATTTCGCAGACTTCTCAGTTTACAAATATGAAAATCAAACCGGAAATGAAATTTTGACGAACCCTGAACTTAAACCCAAGACCCTGAACCCATTTACGCTTCCGCCATTTCCTCGCAGGCTGCAGCACATTCACGGCAGGCATTCGCACAAATCCTGCAATGTTCCATTCCCATCGCGGCGTGTTTTTCGCATTCATCGGCGCAGGCACGGCAGATATCAGCACAGATTTCTAAAATTTCTGAGCTGTAAGTGCTTCCGAGGCTCATCAGAACAGCGGCCGAACGGCATATCGCAGCACATTCCATGTCGAGTTGAATGCAGCGTTTGAGTCCTTCAATCTGGACTTCGCCCAGGGCACGAAGTTACACAATTGTCACAGGCCACTGCGCAGGCAGCACAGGCTTCTATAGCATCTTTGTATTGTTGATAAGGCATGATTTCAGTTTTTATCCGTCTCCGGGATTACTTACCTTAAATTTAAAAAATTGATGCTTTTCAAGCTCTTAAAGCTTTATTAAATCTGCATTGAAAGAGCGTTAAAAAACATGTAGTAATAATTCTACCGCAAATTGTAACATTTTACAATAAACTTGTCTAATATTGACACATCTTTTTACCAATGAAAATGAAACTTACAAAAAGAATAGCGGTATTGCTTAGCGGTGCTGCTATATTACTGCAATTGTCCTGTGCTAAAGAGAAAAATGGTTCTCAAATTTCAGGGCTCCTATTAAAAAATATGGATACGCTCGTGAAGCCCGGCGACAATTTCGACGCTTATGTCAACGGCAATTGGGTAAAAAACAATCAGATCCCTGCCGATAAATCTTCTTACGGCGTAAGTGAGATCATCGACGATGAAGCCATAAAAAACGTACAAACGATTATTACCGATGCTGCGAAAGGACATTTTCCCGAAGGCAGCAAAGAACAAAAAATGGGCGATTTCTACGAATCGTATCTCGACTTTAAAACACGCGACGCGAAAGGAATTACGCCTTTAGCCGAGGAAATGAAAGCAATCGATGCCATTAAAAACGATGATGATCTTGCCGTTTATTTCGGAAAAAGCATGCAGAAAGTTCAGACGCCAGTTGTCTTGTTTGTAGAACCGGATTATAAAAACCCGTCGAAATATGCACTTTTTGCCTGGCAAAGCGGTCTTGGATTGCCTGAAAGGGAATATTACCTCCATTCAGACGCGACTTCTGCATCCATCAGGAAGCAATACCAAATTCATATCTCCAATATGCTGAAACTTGGTGGTGTAGAAAATCCGGAAGCCGGCGCGCAAAAAATCATGGGGCTCGAAACGCTTCTTGCGTCTAAACAAATGAAAAAAGAAGATGCGCGCGACAATCAACTGACTTACAACAAATATAAAATTGCAGATGCCGCGAAGCTGCTGCCTTCTTTCAACCTGAATAAGATGCTCGAAAATTCAGGTGTGAAAAATACCGATGAAATCATCATCGCTCAGGTCGATTACCTTAAAGCGCTCGACAACATCATCAAAACTACTTCCATCGATACCCTGGAAATTGTACTGCAAATGGGGATTGCTGCACTCAAAATCTGATGTGCTTACGAAGGCAATAGACGATGAGAACTTTTCATTCTATGAAAAAACACTTTATGGTATCACTGAACAGGAACCGGAATGGCGCCGCGCTGTTGGCATGGTCAATAGTAATTTAGGTGAATTGGTTGGCGAAGTGTATGTGAAAAAACATTTTTCTCCCGAAGCAAAAGAGAAAATTTCCGAAATGGTCAAAAATGTCCTGAAAGCCTACGAGGAAAGCATCAAAAAACTTGACTGGATGTCGCCTGAAACCAAAAAACAGGCATTGGAAAAATTGTCAAAATTCAATCCGAAAGTTGGATATCCTAACACATGGCGCGATTATTCAACGTTGAAAATCACTAAGAATGATTTGTATGGAAATGTCAAAAGAGCAGATGATTTTGAATACAACCGCCAAATCACTAAGCTTGGCAAACCTGTTGACCGCGCAGAATGGTCGATGACGCCGCAAACGGTAAATGCTTATTACAATCCGTCGCTTAACGAAATTGTTTTTCCGGCTGCGATTCTGCAACCTCCGTTTTTCGACCCTAATGTTGATGATGCCATCAATTATGGTAGTATTGGCGCAGTAATCGGGCATGAAATCGGACACGGCTTTGACGATCAGGGCGCAGGTTTTGATGGCGAGGGCGTAATGCGCAACTGGTGGACTAAAAATGATTTGGATGCTTTCAAAAAAAGGACTTCAGCATTGGCCGGTCAATTCAGCCAATACAATGTTTTTCCGGATTTAAAAATCAACGGCAGTTATACATTGGGAGAAAATATTGGTGATTTGGGTGGACTCGCGATTGCCCTAAGCGCTTACAAAATGAGCCTTAACGGAAAACCGTCCCCGAAAATTGATGGTTTTACAGGCGAACAGCGCTTCTTTATCGGATATGGAATGTCGTGGCTTTCGAAACAGCGCGAAGCATCGTTAAGAGCACAAATTGCTGGCGATCCGCATGCTCCGGCGAAATTCCGCGTGAATGGAATTGTGCGCAACATTCCCGAATTTTATCAGGCTTTTAATGTAAAACCCGGCGATTCGCTTTACCTGGCTTCGAAAAACAGGGTAAAAATCTGGTAGCCTTTTTCATTTGAGATTTTAGACTTTTTTTATATTTAAGGGAGAACCTGTTGCGAATGTAGCAGGTTTTTTTATGGGAATATTTTAAGAGTATTTGAATTAGAAATTTCGTAAATTTAGGTTTAAGTCGAAACTCTGAATCTGAAACCTGAAATCCAATGAACTCCAATTTCAAACCCATACTAGAAGCATTAATCAAGGAAGGTTTTTACCAGTTGCCGGAGCAGCATCCGAAGACCGGAAAGGCCTTCGATTTCAAGATTACGCCTTATTCCCTCAATACAAAACTCAGTTTCAAGTTTGAAAGTATGAATCATTTCCTGGAATTCCTGAAGCTTTCAGAGCCGGAATTAAGCACTGAAAAGCAGGAAATATTACAAACCACTTTTATCGAACTCGGATTGAGTTCGGAGGATTTCTTCTACGTGAATTTTTATGAAAAGGAAAAGACCTGGAAATGTGATTACTGTATAAATATGTAAACCACATAAGCGGCAATAAAAAAACCACACGCCACAAAGCCCAAAAACAACTCTTTGTCCCTGATAATCTTTTTGTTAAGCAGCATTAGTTTTTTCATGACTTGTTTTAATAAGGACAGCTAAAATACGATTTTTGCGAATTTTTCAGGTTACATAATTTTCTTCAGATGTTACACAATTATAATGTTATCCTTTTTTTGAAAAATTGTATTAAACAAAAAATGCTCCGGTTAAGGAGCATTTTTTCTATGGAATCGAGGTGTGTTTCTTAATTCGAGCTTCCTGATTTAGTAAAAGTGTAGCTCAAACTTCCGGTAGTCATTGCAAAAAGATTTGTAACGCTGTTGAAAGTTGGATAAGAGCCGCTTGAATCAGATCTCGAAATCGTATTGTTTTCTGTATTCAGTGTGTAATTGGTTGTAACCGTTCCGCTTCCTGAAGTCATTCTCGTTACGATGTTGTTTCCGTTGCGAATGAAAGTTCCGGTATGTGTCGAAGAATTACAAGTCAAAGCCAATCCCAATGAACTCAACAGGCTGCTGCTTGAAGATTCTTCAGTATAAGTCCCGTCATTGTTAAAAGTAATGTGCGAAGAAGCATAACAGTTGGTTTCAGTCAGCAAATTGGTAGAACTGTTGCCATCATTATTTAAATCCTGTGCAGAACCTGTCAATAAAGCTGTTAGTCCGAAGTTACCGATGATTTCGGCTCTTCCGTCAGTACTTACGTTGTCATCGTCGTCATCAGAATTACCGTTATCGTTGTCATTGTTGGTATATTTTGTGAAAGTCAGATTAAGGTTTCCTGTTAAGTTTGCCCATAATGAAGAAGCTGCATTCCAACCTGAATAAGAACTGTTGCTGTCTGTTCTGGTCAACGTGTGTGCAGCCGCATTAAATGTAAATGTTGCAGTCGCGCTTCCTGAACCAGTACCAGAAGTTCGGTTTGTAGTAATGGTGTCACCATTTTGGGTGTAGGTTCCTGAAGAAACTTTTGTCTGGCAATCAAGGCTTAATCCGCCTTCGCTGGTAGTCGAGCTGGTGTAACTTTCGTCATAAGTCCCGTCATTGTGGAAGCTGATCCAAGATTCATTGTAGCAAGAACCTTCTAGTGAAAGGTTGGTGTTGCTGTCTCCGTCTCCGTCATAATCCTGTGCACTTGCAGCAGTTGCGGCAGTAAGGTCGTATGTTCCAACAAGGTCTGCAGTTACGTTTCCGTTGTTGTTGCTTCCGCTGTCATCATCTGATGAACACGATGTGATTGCAAGGCATCCTGCTGCAAACATCAATAATGGTAATTTTTTCATGGCAATTTTAGTTTTTAAAAATTTATACTTCAAAATTACATTGGGAGTGCGCAGCGTGTCTTACAGGATTTGCTGGAAATTTTACACGATTTTTAATCGATTATGTTAAAATAATTACAAAAAATGCAATAAAAATGACCTAATCGGGTGGTTTTTAGAGAATTGATGAATTTAACGAATCGATGTGCTAAAATCGAAATTCAGGTACAAATACCTAATCAGGAACTACAGCGTCAGCGATATCAGCATTTCAAAAACCGATTACCGCCTGCGGGAAGATATGTTATATTGAAGGCAGAAATCAGGTTTTAAACCTATTCTTTAAATTTATTCCTTCAAATTCACAAAACTTACAGATGTTAATAAAAACCCAAAATTCCTACGGGCTTTTATTTTCCTTTAGTTATTCGTATTTTTGAGGGTGAGCCAAAAAATACATACCATACTATTAGTTGACGACGACCCCGATGATCAGATGCTTTTCAGTGAAGCGCTTTCAGAAGCCAACGCCGCTGTAATTTACACCAGTGCCAACGATGGCGTCGAAGCACTCGAGCAACTCAACCCCGGAGGGAAGCCCTTGCCCGACCTCATTTTCATGGATGTCAACATGCCCCGGATGGACGGTATCAGTTGCCTCAAAGAAATTCGAAAAATCGAGCAATTACGTGGTATTCCGGTGGTAATGTATTCTACATCTTCCTATTATCAGAAAGAGTGTTATGAATATGGCGCACTCGATTATATCGAAAAGCCTACCGATTACTCAAAATTGTGCAATACCCTTAAAAACATACTGAGCAGCCATCTTCCTGCGTCAATGTAATCCCGAAATTATGATACTTATAGTAGATGATAAAAGGGAGAACATTGTCCCACTACAAAAAATCCTGGCACTGCACAACCTCGAATCAGATGCTGCTGAATCGGGAGAAGATGCGTTAAAGAAAATCCTTAAGAAAAATTACTCCCTCATTATCCTCGATGTTCAGATGCCCGGCATGGACGGCTTTGAAGTGGCCGAAACACTCGCCGGAAGCAACCGCACCAAAGATATTCCCGTGATTTTCCTTTGGCCCTTAATAAGGAGAAAAAATACATCTCGAAAGGTTATGAAGCCGGCGCCGTAGATTACATCACAAAACCCGTCGATCCGGATTTGCTGATTCTGAAAGTAAAAGCATTCCTGAAACTGCACCAACAGCAAAACGAACTCAAAGATATTAGGGATTTGCTGTCAAAGGAAATCGAAATCCGCAAAGAAGCACAGGAAAACCTTGAATTGAAAGTCCGTGAACGCACGCGTGAACTTTCTTCCAAAAACGAAGAACTCGAATTGCGCAACCACGAACTCCAGCAATTTTCGTGGGTCGTGTCGCATGATTTGAAGGAGCCCGTGCGCAAAATCGAGATTTTCACGAAAATCATAAAAGAGAAATTCCTCGTGGCAGACGAAAAGGCCGACGATTACATCAATCGTACCATCAGTTCTGCCGGAAGGATGTCGAAATTGATTACCGATTTGCTCGAATATTCGCGTCTGTCAGCCAAAGTGAAGCCTGAAAAAACCGATCTCAATAATGTTGTATTTGAAGTACTTTCAGATCTTGATTATTTAATTGAAGAGAAGAAAGCCACTGTAAAAGCACAACATTTACCTGTAATTCCAGGTGTTCCGAGCCAATTGCGTCAGGTTTTCCAAAACCTTATCGGCAATGCCCTTAAATTTTCAAAAGATGATGTCGCGCCAGTTATTGAAATCGGCTGTGAAATTATTACAGAAAGAAAATTCGACGGTGCCACTTCGCCGAAGGCAAATTCTGCCGCATCACCGTAAAAGACAACGGCATCGGTTTTGACGAAAATTACCTCGACAAAATTTTCGTGATTTTCCAAAGCCTCAACGAACGCGGCACTTATGAAGGCACCGGAATCGGCCTTGCCATCGCCAAAAAAATCGTAGAAAAGCACAACGGCATCATCACTGCCAAAAGCCGCGTCGATGAAGGCGCGACGTTTATAATCGTCTTGCCGCTTGAACAATAATTCCCACTGATATGAACGGAAACTTTAAAAGAAATCTCGTAGTAAGCTCTGTAATCTCAATGCTGATTTTACTGGTAAGTTCTACTGCATCTTATGTAGCCATCGCCAACCTGCTGCAAAGCTATAGAATGGTCAACCACACGCAGGAAGTGATTTATAATCTGAATGAAGCGAAATTTATCGCGCTTGATGCACAAAACAGCGTTCGCGGTTATTTGATTACAGGAAAAAGTAATTTATTGACGCCTTATTTTAACGCAGAAGTAAAATCCAAAACCTATTTTGATAATTTGCTGGAATTGACTGTTGACAATCCGAGACAGCAAAAGAACATTGCAGAATTAGCGCCGAAACGTGATGCCTTCTACGCTTATCTGAAAGAACGCGTCGACTATAAATCGGCTGGAAATACAGCAACTGAAGCCCATTTATCACACGGAAAAGAATTACTCGACGATCTTCGCGAATCCTACAAAAAAATAGGCGACGAAGAACAAAGGCTGCTTGCCATCAGGACCGGAGATACAGATAAGTATGGTGGTTACAGCCTTATCCTGATTGTTGTTGCGGCACTTCTGGCATTGGCCATCAGCATTATTTTCTTTTCGAGGATGCTTAAAGATTTCACGCAAAGACAACGACTGCAGGCCGAATTACAGAAAAATGAAATCGAAACTGCCGAAAGAATCCGCGTCATCAGTGGCATAGCCGGACAAATTTCACAAGGCAATTACGAAATCCGCGTCAACGATACCGAAAGTGATGCATTGGGAAGTGTCGGCGATTCGCTCAACAATATGGCACAGTCGCTCGACCATTCGTTCACTCTATTGGCCGAGAAAGAATGGCTGCAGGCCGGAATTGCGCAAATCAATGATGTGATGTTGGGCGAAAAAACCCTTGAGCAGCTTGCTAAAGATGTTGTCGCTTCGTTGTCTGCTTATACCGGAAGCAGCGCAGGGGTTTTATATGCAAAAGAAGCCGATTATGTTTATGCCGTTTCGGGTTATAGCTATATTCCGTCAAAAGACCGCGAGAATTTCAAAGTCGGTGAAGGCTTAATCGGAGAAGTTGCCGCTACCGGAAAAATAATGGAATTGCGCGACCTGACACCGGAAAGTATCAGGATTTCTTATGCTTTAGGCGAAGTCAAACCGGCACACGTTATCGCCATTCCGCTCACAGACAATAACGCCGTCGAAGGTGTCGTCGAATTGGCCAACATAAAAGAATACACGCAATTGCAGATTGATTTCCTTCGAACGATATCCGGCAATATCGGCATTGCCATGACCGCCGCACAAAATCGCAAACGCCTGCAGGAATTGCTCGAAGAAACCCAATCGCAATCCGAAGAACTCAGGCTGCAGCACACCGAACTCGAAAGCATGAACGCCGAGCTCGAAACACAGACCGAAAAATTGCAGGCTTCCGAAGAAGAGCTCAAAGTACAGCAGGAAGAATTGCAGCAGACCAACGAAGAATTGGCCGAGCGCAGTGTTTTACTCGAAGAACAGAATACCGAAATCCAGAAAAAATCAGAAGCACTTGAATTATCGACGCGTTACAAATCGGAGTTTTTAGCGAATATGTCGCACGAATTGCGCACGCCGCTGAACTCGATTTTATTGCTGAGCCGCTTGCTTTCTGAAAACAACGACAAGAATATGAATGACGAGCAGATAGAATTCGCGCGCGTCATTCAAAGCTCCGGGAATGGTTTGTTGGGATTGATTGATGAAATCCTCGACCTTTCAAAAATTGAAGCCGGAAAGATGGAACTTGAATTCCTTGATACGCCGCTCAAAGAAATAACAGATAGTCTTAAATCGCTTTTCACGGAGGTCGCAAAAGCAAAAAACATCGAATTCAAGATTGAAGATACCGATGCGCCGCTCGTCCTTAAAACAGATAAAATGCGCCTCGAGCAAATTTTAAAAAACCTGATTTCGAACGCATTAAAATTCACCTCGAAAGGCGGTGTCACTTTAGCAATCTACAAAGACCCGAAAAACGAAAGGACGATTTGTTTCAGCGTGAAAGATACCGGAATCGGAATCCCAACCGAAAAACAGCCGCTTATTTTCGAAGCGTTCCAGCAGGCAGACGGCTCTACAAAGCGCAAATATGGCGGCACCGGCCTCGGGTTGTCGATCAGCCGTGAACTTGCAAAATTGCTCAAAGGCGAAATTTCACTGAAAAGTAAAATCGACGAGGGCAGTGAATTTACGCTTTGTCTCCCGGTTTCCGGTTCGGCTGCGATGCAGACAACTAACAATAAAACCGTTTTAGATGTTTCGGAAGAAGAACCAGCTTCTGTTCCGGAAATCAATACGCAATATATAAGTGCAGTAATTCCGGAAGATGTGCCCGATGACCGCAACCAAATTGCAGAAGCCGACAAAGTCATTCTCATTGTTGAAGATGACGTTAATTTCGCTAAATCCTTATTAGAATTTACACGCCAACGCGGTTATAAAGGCGTGGTTTCAGTTCGTGGCGATTTCGCAATCAATTTCGCACTGACTTACAAACCGGTCGGGATTCTGCTCGATATCCAGCTTCCGATAAAAAGTGGCTGGGAAGTCATGGAGGAACTCAAAAACAACGCATTGACGAAACATATTCCGGTGCATATCATGTCGTCGCACCAACTGAAACAGGAAAGCCTGCTTAAAGGTGCGGTGAATTTCCTTGATAAACCGGTCGCTTACGAACAAATGCCTGAAATCTTCAAGAAAATCGAACGCATCGTCAACCGTGAATCACAAAAAGTCTTGATCATTGAGGACAATCCGAAACATGCAAAAGCACTCGCTTATTTCCTCGAAGGCTACAACATCAATTCTGAAATCAAGAGCGAAGTCACTGAAGGCGTTGATGCTTTGCAGAATTCAGCCGTCGATTGCGTAATCCTTGATATGGGAATTCCCGATAAACAGGCCTACGAAATCCTCGAAAATGTCAAGAAAAATGCCGGCATGGAAAACCTTCCGGTGATTGTATTCACTGGAAAAAGCCTTTCGATGCAGGAAGAACTCCGCATTAAAAAATATGCAGATTCCATCGTCGTTAAAACCGCACATTCTTACCAAAGAATGCTTGATGAGGTTTCACTGTTCTTACATTTAGTAGAAGAAACCAAAAATGGCAATGGTAAAACCGAAAGCCGCAAAAATCATTATCTGAATAACGTCCTGAAACACAAAACCGTTTTGATTGTCGATGACGACGTGCGCAATATTTATTCGCTTACGAAAGCACTCGAGGTTTTAAAAATGAATGTGATAACGGCAATAGACGGCAAGGAAGCACTAAACGCACTCGAACAGCATCCGAAAACCGACGTCGTTTTGCTCGACATGATGATGCCGAATATGGATGGTTATGAAACGGCGACGCGCATCCGCCAGAAAAAAGAGTTCAAAACACTTCCGGTGATTGCCGTGACGGCGAAAGCGATGACAGGAGACCGCGAGAAATGTATCAACGCCGGCGCGTCAGATTATATCACAAAACCGGTAGACGTCGACCAATTATTGTCATTATTAAGGGTTTGGCTTTACGACAGAAAATAGATTTATGGACAGGCAAGAAAGTTTTAATTATAGATGATGATACGCGCAATATTTTTGCGTTGTCGGCTGTTTTACGCGCCCGTTCTTACGAGATCTTGTCGTGTACGAGTGCGAAGGAAGCACTTGAAATCCTTAAAGGCGATACCATTATTGATGCCGTTTTAATCGATATGATGATGCCTGATATTGACGGATACGAAGCCATTCCGCTCATCAAAAAAATGCCAGAGAGAAAGGATGTGCCTGTCATTTCGGTTACAGCTCAGGCGATGGTCGGTGACCGTGAAAAGTGCCTCGCTGCAGGCGCCGATGGTTACATCTCCAAACCCGTCGACGTCGACAAATTGCTCCATTTACTGACTACTTTATAAGCACTTTTATGGTAGATGACCGCGAAATAGAAGTGCTGATCAATGACGTTTACGAATACTACGGTTTCGATTTCGGGGGCTATTCGCGCGCGTCATTCAAGCGGCGTGTCGACCGGCTTTTCCATCTTGACGGCTTCACGAATTTTTCGCAGTTTTTGATGAAAGTCCGCTCAGACGGCGATTATTTCGAACGCATGCTCGAAGAAATCACCGTCAATGTTACAGAAATGTTCCGCGACCCGCATTTTTATAATGTATTGCGTACGGAAATACTGCCAGTGCTTGCCACAAAACCTTTTCTTCGCATCTGGCATGCCGGATGTTCGAGTGGAGAAGAAGTTTTTTCGATGGCGATCATGCTCAAGGAAGCCAATCTTTTGCACAAATCACTTTTGTATGCAACAGACATTAATACGGTTGTGCTGAACGTCGCAAAAAAAGGCGTTTTTCCGCTTAGAATGATGCAGCAATATTCAGAAAATTATATGGCATCTGGCGGCAAAAAGACTTCTCGCATTATTATACTGCCAATTACGGACTCGCGAAATTTGGCGAAGATTTGATTCAGCGAATGGTCTTTTCTCCGCATAATCTGGTTTCTGACCGTTCGTTCAATGAATTCGATCTGATCCTTTGCCGCAATGTACTGATTTATTTTGATAAGGATTTGCAGGAACGCGCACTTGTGCTTTTTGACGACAGTCTCTCGAAACTCGGTTATCTCGCATTGGGAACGAAAGAATCGATAAAATATACTTCCATACAAGGCAAATACCAACAATTGCAGAAAGAGAAAATATGGAAAAAAGTCAGATAACCACCGCAACCAGAGTAGTCATCATTGGCGGTTCTGCAGGCAGCCTTGATGTCTTGATGAAAATCCTGCCGCGGCTGCAAGCTATTGCGTCTTATGCACTTGTGATTGTTTTACACAGAAAAAGCGCAGAAGATTCTACGCTCGAAGAACTTTTCGCCCTAAAAACCAGTGTCCCTGTGAGGGAAGTCGAAGACAAGACGCCGTTGCGCCACGGATTCATTTACGTAGCGCCTTCTGATTACCATCTTTTATTCGAAAAAAATAACCTGCTTTCGCTTGACACTTCCGAAAAAGTCAACCACAGCAGGCCAAGCATAGATGTTTCTTTTGAATCTGCTGCTGATGTCTATGGTGAAAACCTTACGGGAATTTTATTGTCCGGCGCAAATTCCGACGGCACAAACGGGCTTATCACGCTGAAAGAATCCGGCGGAATTACAATCGTACAAAATCCGGATACAGCAGAAATAGATTTCATGCCGCGTCATGCCATTGACAACGCCGTGATTGATTATGTTTTAGATGTCGAAGGAATTCTAAGTTTCCTGAATTCAGAACAATAAAAAAATCCCTGCAAAATTATAGCAGGGATTTCTATGTATCGAATTCTCGCAAACCAAGTATTCTCTAATTGCCTCATTGACTAATTAATCAACTGGCGGCGCGATGAACGGATAATCTTTATTGTCAATAATCGGTCCGATTCCGAAGAAATCATTCAATACCGATTCGGCAGTGCAATAAGCGCCTTCAACCCAAGCCTGATCGTTAGAATAGGCTTCACCCACAATAAAGATATTGGCATCAGCACCGGGAATAAGCTGCGATGGCTTGCGGATTTTGCGCTGTACATCACAAACGTCATAATGGGCTGCAAATGCGTGATATCCCGCGTTGAAAGGCGGCAGCGACCAATCCATATATTTGGTTTCGAGCGGTTCCGGAATTACATTATAGTCAGTTCCGGCACCGTAATGCAAGGTGGCAAGTTGCTGACGCAGCATATTTACCATGGCTGGTTTTGCGTTTTCAGGTCGGCGCAAGGTTTGATAATTCGAAGCAAATGGCACTTTTTCTACCGAATCTGTTCCATACTCAAGCTCTTCCCAAAAGCTGGTATACTGCTCGTCGTCATAACTGGCAAGGATGCCGTAAACCGGCTCATTGGTTTGGTCGAGCGCGTTATTTCCGAAGTAAACCACCTGTCTGATCGGCATGTCGGTTACACTTCGTGTCCAATCGTATTGCGCTGGCTGTATTGTAACAATTCTTCTTGTTGTGTTGAAGTCAGCGACGTACCGATTGCTTTCTCAACGGCGGCGAATAGTGATGGTGCGTCTGCAAAAGATACATTCATCACATCGGAACTTTCAGCTATCTTGATTAAATAATCGGCAGGAAATCCTTTTGATGCCAGTGTTTTTAATACGTCAGGCGTAATTTCATAAGCGATGATTGCCGCAGGATATTTCGCTTGATCCAGCCACCAGGCTTCCTTAAAGAACATGCCGACTTTATAAGAAGGCTGCATGACAGCAGATTCAAGATACAACTGCACGGCTTCATGGTTGAGCACGTCTGTGGCGTCGTGTTCCTGGTAACGCGTGGCTTCGGCAACCAAATCTATAGAACCGCGCGGCATCGCCATCCAGGCGGCATCGGCGGTTTTTGAAGCTGATTTTTTGTTTGGATGCTCTCTTGTTGCGAGTGTAAAATGCACCGTATTATCTTTGCTCAAAATTGAATGCAGGCGCGTATTGGCGTGGTATTGAAAGTCGATGCCTATGTCTTTTGCCAATGAGACAATCGCATCAAACAACGCGTTGAACATACTCGAATAACCAAGCGTTAACGTTTTGTAGGAATTCCCGGGCGTGAATTCGTTGTTGGCATTAAAAGCTACGGCCGAGTTCCAATTGATGACGTTGGAAGTGTAACCGTTTCCGTCGGCAGAATAATTGAAGCCTTCAGAACCCAATTGGTCGTACATAAGGTTCCAGTAGCCGATGTTTTTGACCTTGTCTCCTTTTGGAAAACTGACGATGCAGGCATGTCTTCCTTGATTTCGCCATTGCGATAAAAATCGTACCAATCGTTGCGTGTCACCGGATAATTGGCGGTCACGGCGAGATTGCCTACGATTGAAAAGCCGTCGTCGGGTTTGATTTCCTGCGGATTGGAAAGGTTGTAAGGCGGAAGGTTGGTCGCCGTAATGTCATTGTAATAAATGTTCTTATTCCGCAAACAATACAACGGATTTGAAGATTCATCGAAAGGAACGGAGAAAGCTTTTAGCCCAAGATTGTCAATGACTGTGGTCACCAAACGATGGCCTTGTCCTTCCGGAGTGCCATCCCATTCTGAATAGCGCATGCCGCCGACTTCAAGATAAGAATTCGATTTGTCATTTTTATAATGCCAGGTGCAAACGCGCGCGCCGGCAGGACGTGTTCCTTTACCGTCGTTCAGGAAATCGTAGTTGCCCCAATCGTACAATTCGAGGATATCGCCTTTTCCGAGCGCTTTTTCCTGATTTTCCTTGTTGGTTGTACCGCTGAGCAATCGCCAGGCAGTATAAAGTCCGGCACCGCCGGCTCCAAATATGGAATATGTTTTCATGATATTTTTAAAATTGAAATTGATTTTTGAAATTGATTTTTGGCATTTTTTAAGGCATCGTACCAAGTCGATACATCTGGTTGGGTAAATCTTTCTGTGGGATGACGACTTCAACAAGCGTTGGCTTGTCTTTCGTACCGGCAACAATTTTCAGTACATTGTTAAGTTCGCTAATGGTCGTTACCCTGTGTCCGTCGGCGTTGAAAGCTTTCGCGAGCGCCATATAATCCCATTTCGGAAGAATGTCAAATGCATCAAATTTATGTTCAGGACCAGGCTGGAACGAAGTAATATCTACATAAACCTGCTCAATCGCATACACCTGATTGCTCATCACAAAAATCACCGCATTGAGGTTGTTGCGTGCCAAAGTTGATAACGACTGGCAGATCATCATAAAGCCACCATCACCTGCGATTGCCCATGCACGTTTGCCGCTGCCGAGTTGTGCGCCCATTGCTGCGCCGGTTTCAAAGCCGATGCACTGCCATGCCGTTGAGGAAATAAAGCTGTTCTGGTACAATCCATATAAATTCGTGGCAACATATAAGGAACAACTTACGCCATAAGTCATTATGGTTTCGGATAAAAGATTGTTGTTTTCAAGGAATTTGGACGCGTTTTCGAAAAAACGATTGTACGTAATCACTTCAGGCTGGTCGTCCCATTGCTTGTCTGAATTTGATTTCCATGGTTCCGGAAATTTTGGCTGCGGCGGAGCGACCATCGGAAGCGGGTAAGCCGGAACGCCATTGCCCGGGACAGAAGTTTTAAAAAGATTCAGCAACCCTTCCATAAAATCACGCATCGTAACGCCTTCGTAAATGAAGAAACCTGCACGCACCTGTTCTGTATTCGCCAACACGCATTTGGCATATTGGTTTTCGATGAAATACAGATAATCATCCGTCATAATTGTACCTAAAGTCAGGTAACAATCGGAAGCCGCGACTGTTTTTACAACACTGTCAAGCGAAGCTGCGTCTGCATAAGTGCCGATGAATTTGTCGCCTTTTTCATCGAGAACAGTTTTGCCAAGTGAAGTCGTGGTATAAAGAAATCCGCTCGCATCGATGATTTCCTGAAGCAATGGTGCCAATCCGTGGCGAAGGATTTCAACGCCGGCAAAAATCAAAGGCTGTTTGGCTGCCGTGATTTGCGACCAGGCCTGCGTTAGTGCATTTTGCAACGCCAGCGGCTCGCTTTTCGGAATGATGGCAGACAACGGTGTGCCATCCGGTTCCGGGCACGGTTCTCCCCACACTTCCTTATAGCAGGCAATATAAACCGGTCGCTGGTGTGTAAGCGCAGCAATAATCAGGTTGTCGATTTTTTCAGGTGCGCCCTGAGAAGTGCTCAAAGTAATCGCACCTACTGTCACATGACGATAAATATCTTCATCGGCTTGTAGGTTGCCAGTCGAATGGTGGTACAATACGCCATACATATCGGTAATGTTGCGCGCATCGGCACCTGGTGTTGCGCTGATGACGACAATCGGGCTGCGTTCTACATAAGCACCGGCAACAGCATTGAGCGCGCTGTAAGTACTTACGCCGTATTGAAGCGAAATAGCTGCCAGTCCACGGGTGCGGGCATAAGCATCGGCGGCATAACCGGCATCTAGTTCGTTGGCGCAACCGATGGTTTCAATACCCGGAAAATACTCGAGTGCTTGCGTAAAATGCTTGACATAATCGCCGGGAATCTGGAATACTTCGGTGACGTCGAGTTGCTTCAACCGCGTAAGCAGGTAATCGGCAACGGTAAAATTTGGGTTTGTCATAATGGTTAGATTTTAATGGAACTTATTGGTATCCACAAATCTATGGGATTGCTTTCGCGTGGCTATGCGTAGAAATACCTGATTTTCAATCACATTTCTTAATAACCGATCAATCAGGTCATGACCACATCCAGCGCCATCACTTGCTTTTTATATTGTTCAGGGATAAGCATTTCTTTAATAAGCAAATCGCCATTTATCTTTCGACTTAATTTATAGAGTTTAATCAGCGGAAAAAGCAGTGAAAATTTCCTCAATCCCAGTAACTTCCTGGCTTCAGCAGGAACGACAAGCGCCTGCGATTCTAATAAAATCCGATAACGAAAAGCCCCTAAATGCTTGCGGTATTGTAAAAATAAATCATCCGTATAAATGCTGTGCTGCAGGTTTTCCTGTAAATGTTGGTGCCGCATCTTTCCCAATCCCGAAAAGTTTCGGGCAAGCCGGTAA
Source organism: Flavobacterium sp. 3HN19-14 (assembly GCF_051373205.1). Classification (NCBI taxonomy): domain Bacteria; kingdom Pseudomonadati; phylum Bacteroidota; class Flavobacteriia; order Flavobacteriales; family Flavobacteriaceae; genus Flavobacterium; species Flavobacterium sp. 3HN19-14. The sequence continues at coordinate 329,356 of NZ_JBPPZT010000001.1, read as the reverse complement.
TTCCCATCCGGCTTCCGAAACGATAAAAGACATCAAAAACTTCCTGTTTTTCTTTTTCAGAAAGCTTTTCTTCGAGCAATTCAAATGAACGAATCGAATAATCAATCAGCATAAAAAGCACATCGCGGTATGCCCAATTCGGAATTTTTCGCACCGCGGTTTTCTTCAACACCGGCATGAATCGCTGCAATCGAATCAATTGTACGAAAAGCAACTTCCTTTTCTGAAAAAATAATGACGCGTGCATAAGCTACAGTTGAAAAAAGCCGTCCAAGTGGATCTTTCGGCAATTTTCCGGTAAAATACAGCCAGTCAACGGCTTTGTTGAGTGCGAATTCTGCGGCAGCGCCGGCAAATATGAACAGTACAGTGTCGCTCTTTCCCCAGATTTTCCGCACGACTGAATCCTTTTTTACAAAATATTCCATATTGAATTATTATTTTACAAAATTAATTAAAAGAACTTTGAAATTCAAAGTAAAATTAGAAATTAATATTTATAAATGCTGAAAACCGACATGTATTTTTTAAACTTCGGCGTATAATCTTTCGAAATTAAAAGCACGTTTGTAGTTTTCCGCACTAATAATCTAAAATCTGAAATCCAAAATCTAAAATTGCGCCGTATCTTTGCGGAATGTTTCAACTCGGAAAAACCATAGTCTCCGAAGACATTCTTGAAAAAGATTTCGTCTGCAATCTTTCTGCCTGCCACGGCGCCTGCTGTGTAGATGGCGATGCGGGCGCACCTTTAAGCGAAGCCGAAACGAAAATCCTCGAAGAGATTTACCCGAAAGTAAAGCCGTTCCTGAGAAAAGAAGGCATTGCCGCGATTGAAGCGCAACATCCTTGGGTAACCGGAACTGACGGCGATTTAGAGACCCCGTTAATCGACAACAAAGACTGTGCCTACGTCATTTTCGACGGAAAAACTGCACTTTGCGGCATCGAACAAGCTTATAATCAGGGAATAATCGACTGGAAAAAACCGGTTTCGTGTCATTTGTATCCGGTTCGCGTGAAAGATTATACGGAATTCGCCGCTGTGAATTATGACCGTTGGGACATCTGCGATCCGGCCTGTGCTTTGGTGCCGAACTCGAAGTACCGATTTATAAATTTGTAAAGGAAGCGCTTATCAGAAGGTTTGGTGAAAATTGGTATGCTGAGCTTGAAAAAGTGGCTGCCGATTTGAAGAAATAATCTTTTTAGTGAAGTGTTAATTTTCTTCTTCACACTTTTTAAAAACCCTATATTTTATGCGACTTTACAAAAAATTAATGTTTTTAAAACATTGAAAATCAGAATATTGTAATTTACCACAAATAATTATTCAAAACTTCACTTTGTTAAAAACTCTGCCCGATTGTGGATAAGTTGGCTGTTTTTTGGCTTTATAAACCGTCAAAAAATACAATATTTGTATCAGTCAGAATTCAGGAACCGAATGCCTGAAAATACGATAAAAGTCACCAAATTATGTCAGCGATAGAACCGATACTGCAGGAAAACAAAAACCGATTCGTAATTTTCCCAATAAAACACCACGATATCTGGGAATGGTACAAAAAAATGGAGGCCAGTTTCTGGACTGCCGAAGAAATCGATTTGTCGCAGGATTTGACCGACTGGAATAATAAACTGAATGCAGACGAAAAATATTTCATCAAGCACATTCTTGCGTTTTTTGCCGCTTCTGACGGTATCGTAAATGAGAATTTAGCCGAAAATTTCGTCAACGAAGTGCAATACGCCGAAGCGAAATTCTTCTACGGTTTTCAAATCATGATGGAAAATATCCACAGCGAGACCTATTCGCTTTTGATTGATACTTACGTAAAAGACGAAGCCGAAAAAGACCAGCTTTTCAATGCCTTGGAAGTTTTTCCGGCAATCAAAAGAAAGCCGAATGGGCCTTGAAATGGATTGAGTCTGATTCGTTTGCCGAAAGATTGATCGCTTTTGCTGCCGTTGAGGGCATTTTCTTTTCAGGCGCATTTTGCTCGATTTACTGGTTGAAGAAACGCGGTTTGATGCCGGGATTGACCTTTTCGAACGAATTGATTTCGCGCGACGAAGGCGTTCACTGCGATTTTGCCGTGCATTTGCACAACCACCATTTGGTCAATAAAGTCCCAAAAGCAAGAATCCGCGAGATTATCGTCGATGCGCTGAATATCGAAAGGGAATTCATCACCGAATCGCTTCCGGTAAGTTTGATTGGAATGAATGCCAATTTAATGACACAATATTTAGAATTCGTAACCGACCGTTTACTCGTAGAATTGGGTTGCAATAGAGAATACAACACATCGAATCCGTTTGATTTCATGGACATGATTTCGCTTCAGGGAAAAACCAATTTCTTCGAAAAGAAAGTGTCCGAATACCAGAAAGCCGGCGTTTTAAACAACACGCAATCCGGCGACAGCGACGCACAAAAAATTAGTTTCGACGCCGATTTTTAGATTTTACGCCACATTTCACTGTTAAGATTTTAAACCATTAAGGCATTAAGTTTCATTAAGCCTTAATTTTCTTAATGCCTTAATGGTTCAAAAAGCACAATCTGATTTTTCAGAATTGTAGTAATTCAAAACAAATTAAATCACAAATAACCAGGAACCGGTGAAGGGATTTGCCGCTCCACAAAATTTCAGCTTATGTATGTAGTTAAAAGAGACGGCAAGAAAGAGCCGGTAATGTTCGACAAGATCACCGAAAGGATTAAAAAATTATGCTACGGCCTGAACCACCTGGTCGACCCGGTTAAAGTAGCCATGCGCGTTATTGAAGGCTTGTATGACGGCGTAACGACTTCCGAACTTGATAATTTAGCTGCAGAAACAGCTGCATCCATGACGATTGCACATCCGGATTATGCCCAGTTGGCGGCGCGTATTGCAATCTCCAACTTACACTCGAATACCAAAAAATCGTTTTCGGAAACGATGAACGAGATGTTCCATTATGTGAACCCGAGAACCGGAAAGGAATCGCCGCTTTTGTCTGAAGAAGTACACGAAGTGATTCAGAAAAACGCGGAATTCCTTGATTCTCACGTGATTTATAACCGCGATTTTAATTACGATTATTTTGGTTTTAAAACTTTAGAAAGATCTTATCTTTTAAAAATAAACGGCAAAATCGTTGAGCGTCCGCAGCACATGCTGATGCGTGTTTCTGTCGGAATCCACTTAGACGATTTGGCGGCGGTGATTGAAACTTACGACTTGATGTCGAAGAAATTCTTTACACACGCGACCCCGACGTTGTTCAATTCAGGAACGCCAAAAGCGCAAATGTCATCCTGTTTCCTTTTGGCCATGCAGGACGACAGTATCGACGGGATTTATGACACTTTGAAACAAACCGCGAAAATCTCGCAATCTGCTGGTGGAATTGGACTGTCAATCCACAACGTTCGTGCAACTGGTTCTTACATCCGCGGCACCAACGGAACTTCTAACGGTATCGTTCCGATGTTGCGCGTTTTCAACGACACGGCAAGATATGTTGACCAAGGGGGCGGAAAAAGAAAAGGAAGTTTCGCCATTTATATCGAAACCTGGCATGCCGATATCTTCGAATTTCTTGATTTGAAGAAGAATACCGGAAAAGAAGAAATGCGCGCGCGTGACTTATTTTTCGCAATGTGGACATCCGATTTATTCATGAAACGCGTGCAGGAAGATGGCATCTGGACGTTGATGTGCCCGAACGAATGCCCTGGACTGTACGATGTTTACGGCGAAGAATTCGAAGCGCTTTACACTTCTTACGAAGCCGCAGGAAAAGGAAGAAAAACCATCCGCGCCCACGAATTATGGGAAAAAATCCTAGAATCTCAAATAGAAACCGGAACGCCGTATATGTTGTACAAAGATGCGGCGAACCGTAAATCGAACCAGAAAAACCTGGCACAATTCGTTCTTCGAATTTGTGTACAGAAATCATGGAATACACCTCGAAAGATGAAATTGCCGTGTGTAACCTCGCATCGCTTTCACTACCGATGTTCGTTGAAAACGGAACATTCAACCACGATTTATTATATACCGTAACCAAACGCGTGACGAAAAACTTAAACAAAGTCATCGACCGCAACTATTATCCGGTTCCGGAAGCCGAAAATTCCAATATGCGCCACCGTCCGGTTGGATTGGGCGTGCAAGGTTTGGCCGACGCTTTCATCATGTTAAGAATGCCATTTACTTCTGACGAAGCCAAAAAACTCAATCAGGAAATCTTCGAAACTTTATATTTCGCAGCCGTAACCGCATCGATGGAAGCCGCGATTGAAGAAGTGCCGTACTCGACTTTTGAAGGCTCGCCGATTTCACAGGGAGAATTCCAGTACAACCTTTGGGGATTGAAAGACGAAGATCTTTCAGGCCGCTGGGATTGGGCTTCTTTGCGTAAGGAAGTGATGAAAAACGGCGTGAGGAACTCACTTTTGGTGGCGCCTATGCCGACCGCTTCAACTTCCCAGATTTTAGGAAACAACGAAGCTTTCGAACCATACACTTCAAATATTTACACAAGACGCGTTTTGTCTGGCGAATTCATCGTCGTGAACAAACACCTTTTGGAAGATTTAGTAAGCCGAGGCCTTTGGAACGAAGATCTGAAACAGGAAATTATGCGTCACAACGGATCGGTTCAACATATCGAAAGAATCCCGCAGGATTTGAAAGATCTGTACAAAACCGTTTGGGAAATGTCTATGAAAGACATCATCGATATGTCGCGACAAAGAGGTTATTTTATCGACCAGTCGCAATCGCTGAACCTGTTCATGCAGGATGCGAATTATGCAAAACTGACTTCGATGCACTTCTACGCATGGCAATCAGGATTAAAAACCGGAATGTATTACCTGAGAACGAAATCTGCGGTCGACGCGATAAAGTTCACTTTAAATAACGATAAAAAAGCCGAGCCAATCGCAGTTGAAGTCGCAACCGTCGCTGAACCTGCGCCGGCAATGGCAGTTCACGCTCCGCAGCCGGTCGCCGTAGAAGTTGAGGCGATCAATGCAGACGAATTCCGCGCGATGATTGAACGCTCCAAAAGCGCTGAGCCAGACGATTGCGAAATGTGCGGCTCTTAGAATAAAACAACCACAACAATCAGGAACTTAACAGCTGTCATCGCGATGGCTGTTTTGTTTTTTTTTAAAAATTTAATAATGACCATATTAACGATAGGCGACGGACATTCGCTAATTCGCTAATCTTCCAATTCGCTAATTAAAACCATGGCTAAACAAAAAGGTGTCTACACCGGAATCATAGAAAAAGACGAATACGGCAATTATTTCTGCGGCGAGTACTTACTCGATTTCAAATACACCGAGGCGGGCGGATTCAAAGTCGGCGATGAAATCAATATCAAATCGGTCATCGCCAATCCAAGCGACGCAAGTGCCGGTTGGTATCCGAAGAAATCAAAGCACTTTTTCCTTTCGAATTTAAAAGAATAACATGCAGCATTCATCGAAATTTACTGTCGATGATGATATTCTGGCTACGCACGGCCAACGCATTGCCAATTATTTATTGGATTACCTCATGCAGATTATCCTGATGTTTGGTGTCTTCATCGTGTATGTTTTCATCGCAGCTTTCAACGGACAAACAGAGAATGACATTGTCGAGACGACCGAACATATGAGCAAAATTGGGCAATACACTATCGGACTTGTAGTAGTATTGGTGTATTATAATTTTTTCGAAATTCTGTTCTCAAGGACAATCGGCAAGTTCATCACAAAAACAGTTGTGGTCGACGAATTTGGCGAAAAACCTACAGCCAATGCGATATTGCTGCGTTCAATTTGCCGCGTCATTCCACTTGAGTTCGTGACATTTTTAGGAACACCGCCACGCGGCTGGCACGACAGGCTTTCCAATACCTATGTTGTGCAAACAGAGCTGCTCGAGAACAAAAGGAAATCGTTTCATTCATTTAATGAAATCGGCAACCAACAATCAGAAATCTAAAATCTGCAATCTAAAATCTATGATGCACTGGGAACAACTTTTATCACTAAAACGCCAAGGCGACAAAGGCAAAAGGCTGCGCAAAGAACAAGACGACACGCGCCTCGGATTTGAAGTCGATTATGACCGAATCATCTTTTCATCGGCATTTCGCAGTTTGCAGGACAAGACACAGGTAATTCCGTTGTCGAAAACTGATTTCGTGCACACCAGATTGACACACAGCCTTGAAGTTTCGGTTGTTGGCCGTTCTTTAGGAAGATTAGTCGGAAAGAAAATCATAGAAAAATACCCGCATTTACAGGAAATCCATGGTTATCAGGCGAATGATTTTGGAGCGATTGTTGCCGCGGCTTCATTGGCGCACGATATCGGGAATCCGCCATTCGGACATTCGGGTGAAAAAGCGATTGGCGAATATTTTTCCATCGGAAATGGGCAAAAATACCAATCTGAACTATCGCCAAAACAATGGCAGGATTTAATCGATTTTGAAGGCAACGCCAACGGTTTTTCATTACTTACGGCAAGCCGTCCGGGCATTGAAGGCGGTTTGCGGATTTCGTATGCGACGTTGGGTGCGTTCATGAAATATCCGAAAGAAAGCCTTCCGAAGAAACCAACTCCAAATATTTCAGACAAAAAATACGGATTTTTCCAGACTGATGCCGCTTTCTTTAAAAATGTTGCTGAAGATTTGGGCATGATTCCGAATAAATCAGGCGGCGATATTGGTTATCAACGCCATCCGCTTGCGTTTTTGGTTGAAGCCGCAGATGATATTTGCTACACGATTATCGATTTCGAAGATGGTATTAACCTCGGATTGGTTTCTGAAGATTTTGCCTTGGAATACCTGATAAAACTTGTCAAGGACAGTATCAACACATCGAAATATAAGACTTTAGTCACGAAAGAAGACCGTATTAGCTACCTTCGCGCGCTTGCCATCGGAAGCCTGATCAACGACGCAGTCGAAGTATTTATGGAAAATGAAGAAGCGATTCTTGCCGGAAACTTCCATTTCGCCTTAACCGACAAAAGCAAATACAAGGCGCAGATGAATGATATCATCAAAATCAGCGTTAAAAATATTTATCAAAGCAGGGAAGTTGTTGAAAAAGAATTGGTTGGCTATCAAATCATCCAAACATTGCTGGATAAATTCATCACGGCTTTCAACAACAATTTTGATGGAAAAACTTCAAATTACGACAAATTAATCCTGAAATTATTACCCGAAAAATTCCTTGAGGAAAAAGATGATTTGTACAAAAGATTGCTGCACATCTGTCATTTCATATCACTTTTGACCGATGGAAATGCGCTCGAATTATACGAAACCATCAACGGAACCAAAAAGACTTAAATCTTAGCGGACTGCTTTTAATCTTATATTCATTTTTTCTTTTAAAAATAAATATTTATTGTTTATCAATATATTTTTATATATTTGCTGTGTAATTTAAAAATACATAAGCAATGAAAAGAATTTCAATAAAATTTCTGCAGTCAGTCATCGTACTTATCGGCATTATCGCAATTTTCATTATGATTCGTGTGCCAATGACCGAAGGAAGGGCCGAAAACCTGGACTTATTCAGTATTTACGCCGATCCACTCATCTTATATGGATACGCATCATCAATCGCTTTTTTTGTGGCTTTATATAAAGCTTTCAGGTTGCTCGGATATATTGGGCAAAACAAATTATTTACGCCAAACGCGATAGGAAATTTAAGAAGCATAAAATATTGCGCAATCCTATTGGGCGCTTTAATTGTGGCGGCAGCGGTATACATCAGGATTTTTCATGATAAAGATGACGACCCGGCCGGTTTTATCGCCATGTGTATCATAACCACTTTCATAGCCATTGTAGTGGCGACCGCTATGGCAGTGCTTGAAAAAATCCTCCAGAATGCCGTAGATATGAAATCAGAAAACGACTTAACAATTTAAGCTATGCCAATAATCGTAAACCTAGACGTCATGATGGCAAAGCGAAAAATTTCTCTGAACGTGCTTTCTGAAAGAGTCGATCTGACATTATCAAATCTTTCAATCTTAAAGACAGGAAAAGCCAAAGCAATTCGCTTTAGCACCTTAGATGCTATTTGTAAAGTACTGGAATGCCAGCCTGGAGACCTATTGGAATATGTTAGTGACGAGGCACAGAAAAGTGACCGTTGATATCGTTTTGCGTTAGCGGACAAAGCCTAAAAATATTCTCAGAAATTATACACCAGCCCGATTCCGAGTGTTTGCTTCAACTGCACTTTGGCCCGACTGTAACCTGTTCGCCGTTTACATCTTCTTTTGCCTTGATGTCGTCGTCGTAAATCAGGTTGAAACCGATGTTGGCTTTGACGTATTCGTTGACCACCAAATCGAGTTGTGCCTGCCAATCAACGTCGATATTTCCAAAATGATTCAGGTAATCTGAATACAAATTCAGTCGGTTTTCAAAGGTGATATTCTTAAAAATTTCACGCTTGAAATGCGTAGTTAAGAGAAAACCAAGTTCGGTTTTAGATTTTTTTCCTTCTCTTGTGACAATGCCATTTTCGTCAACTTCGGCTTTTGTAACACCGAAAGCGCCCTGATTCGCCAGTCTCTGGTCTAAAACCAAAGTGTTCTTCATGGTCAAAGGCGAAATATAAACGTTGACTTTTTTCTCTTTATTCGAATATTCGGCACCAACTCCTAAAAAAGTATACGCCGGAGCAAATGGTTTTGAAATCGGCACATCGGTATTCGGATAAGCATAACCGTTTGAAAATTGCGTGTTGAAATTGAACTTTGCTGAGTGGTACCAATTCGACAATGTATCCTTGCGGTAACCGATGGTCGAATTGAACTGAAATTGGTCGTCGGTTTTCCTGAATTCAACGCCGTCCTGTTTGTTGACGCCGTATCTTACGATCATTTCAGTACCCCATTTGAGATTGTCTTTGGTGTAAATGCGCGAAAAATTTCCTTTCAATAATCCTGAAATTGAGCTCACGCCTCCAGCGCTCCAGTTCAAAAAAGCGATTTCGCTAAGGTCAAAACCAACGGTATTTTTTTTAACCCAGTGCGAAATCTCTACTTTTTTAACGGTATCCGGCGGATGCACAACAATTGAATCCTTCGTTTGGGAGAAAGTTTTCGCCGAAATCAACAGTATTAAAAGGCAAACGAATGAACGAAATTTAGGAGTCATCAGAAGTATCGTTTTGGTTTGCAAAAATCAGCATTTTCAATATTCTGAAAAAAGATTTTGTAAACTTTTTACATCAATTTTACTATAACGTTGTAGTATTTCGATGGTGCCGTGTTCGATAAATTCGTCGGGAATTCCGAGTGAAATAATTTTTGATTTGTAGTTGTGAACTGCTGAAAATTCGGTGATTCCGCTGCCAAAACCGCCTTTGATTGCGCCGTCTTCAATAGTGATTATCGTTTCAAAACCGGTAAAAATTTCGTGCAATAATTTCTCATCAAGCGGTTTTACGAATGGAAAATTATAATGCGCGATTTCAGATTTCATTTCAGACAAAGCAGCAATTACATTATTGCCGATTGTCCCTGTAGATAAAACTGCAGTTTTTGCTCCTTTTTGAATGCAATTTGCTTTTCCGATTTCGATTTTTTCAAACGGAAGTTGCCAATCGGTTGTTACGCCGCGACCCCTCGGATAGCGGATTGCGATAGGATGTTTAAGTCCGAGTTGTGCGGTGTATAAGATATTTCGCAATTCGAGTTCATTCAAAGGCGCGTGAATAATAATATTCGGAATACAGCGCAGATAAGCCAAATCGAAAACGCCGTGATGCGTCGCGCCATCTTCGCCAACCAATCCGGCACGGTCGAGGCAGAAAATCACAGGTAAATCCTGTAACGCCACGTCGTGAATCACTTGGTCGTAAGCGCGTTGCAAAAAAGTTGAATAAATGTTACAATAGACAATCATGCCTTGTGTTGCCATTCCGGCAGCGAGTGTTACGGCGTGTTGTTCTGCGATGCCAACATCAAAAGCGCGTTCTGGTAAGGCATCCATCATAAACTTCAGCGAACTTCCCGAAGGCATGGCAGGCGTGATACCAACGATTTTTTCATTTGATTGCGCAAGTTCCAAAACCGTCAATCCGAAAACATCCTGGTATTTTGGCGGTAAATTTTCTTCAGATTTTAGGTAGATTTCGCCTGTATTTTTATCAAATTTTCCCGGCGCGTGGTATTTTACCTGATCTTCTTCGGCTTTTTTGAGGCCTTTTCCTTTGGTAGTGATGATGTGCAGGAATTTTGGCCTTTTACAGCTTTAAGTCGTTCCAATTCTGCAATTACAGCGAAAATATCATGACCGTCAACCGGACCTGAATAATCAAAATTCAGCGATTTGATCATGTTATTTTCTTTCGGATTCTTGCCTTCTTTTACGGCGGTAAGATAATCTTTCAAAGCGCCGACGCTTGGGTCGATTCCGATAGCATTGTCATTCAGGATCACCAATAAATTCGCATCAGTAACGCCGGCGTGGTTGAGTCCTTCGAACGCCATTCCGCTTGCAACCGACGCATCGCCAACCACTGCAATATGATTTTTCTCAAAATTGCCTTTGAGTTTTGAAGCAATCGCCATTCCCAAAGCCGCTGAAATCGCGGTTGAAGAATGCCCGACGCCAAAAGTATCGTAAATACTTTCACTTCTTTTCGGAAAACCGGAAATGCCGCCGAATTGTCGATTGGTGTGGAAATTCTCACGCCTTTCGGTCAGGATTTTATGTCCGTATGCCTGATGCCCGACATCCCAAACCAATAAATCTTCAGGCGTATTGAAAACATAATGCAGCGCAATCGTCAACTCGACAACACCAAGACTGGCGCCGAGATGGCCTTCCTTAACCGAAACAACATCGATTATAAAATCACGTAAATCCTGCGCCAATTGCGGCAACTGACTTTTATTTAATCGACGTAAATCGGAAGGAATGTGGATATTGGTAAGAAGATTGCCCGACATTTTTTTGAGATATGGACAAATTTACGATTTTGTTTTTACTTCAGAATTTTTATAATGCCCAAATCTGTTAGAATTTATGCAATAAATCTGCCTAATTTTTAGGAATTACACAGTGTTAAAATCGAATCACGAAATCGTTTTTTGGCTATTTTGCGATTGAAAATAAATTTATGGGCACACCGATAAAGAAGCTTCAGCGCGTGTGGGACAGTGATCCGAACAGGGGAATCATTGGTTCTGAAAATAAGCACATTACATTTGAAACACTCGCGAACAATATCGTGAGTACCTGCCCGTGTTATTTTTATGTCGTTGATTTTGAAAATGCGTTGACGATGTCGCATGTCAATCCAACAATAAATGAAATCCTCGGATTTGACCCGAAAAGGTGACATTCAATGATATCATAGCGTCTTTTCACCCTGATGACGTTGATTTTATTGTAAAAGTCGAAGCAGCGCTTGGGCAGTTTTTCCACAAAAATGTCGAACCGGCCAACCTGATGAAGTACAAATCGAGTTTCAATTTCCGGATTAAGACCAAAGATGGTACTTATGCGCTGTTCAACCACCAGGCAATGATGCTGACTTTGGGCGCTGATGGCGGATTGGGGAAGGCGATTAACATCCATACGCGCATTGACCACCTGACAGAGATCAACAATTATCGTTTTTCATTGATCGGAACCGACAATGCGCCGTCATTTTTAAATTTAAGCCTTGATGAGGAAGTTGGCAAAGCGCCTGGTTTTCCAAAAAAGAACTTGAAATCCTCAAGTTGATTTCTGAAGGATTCAAAACCGACGCCATCGCGAAGAAACTTTTCATCAGCCCGTATACCGTCAAAAAGCACCGCGGTAATATCCTCAAGAAATCCAATTGCAAGAACATGACGGAGCTTATCCGAAACAGTATCATTTACGGATTGGTATAAAAATACTCCTTTATAGTTATTGTGCGAATTTGACCTATCGCATAGTTTTGCCACGAACGTTACGTTATGGCCCTAACCATTTGTACCTACAAAATTCCATGTGTTAAAACCTTTAATACTTTAGGGTTTTACCTATTGCCGGGCTTTAAAAGTGTCAATAATTTCGTTCCTGTTGCTCTTTTAAAATTAAAGAAATGAAAAATAATCTTGAATCCGGTGATGAAAAATTAGCCCGCCAATTAAGTCAATTCGCTTTGAATATGAATGATTTTGCAACGATTTTTGAAATTTCGGAGCCTGAATTGACAGGAATCAAAGCGGATGCGGATTACTTTAATTGGACTGTTACCAACTTCAAAAAAGTCCACGCTTACAAGCAAAGCTGGACAAAATATAAAAACACGCTTCGGAAATCATCAGCGAATGAAACCCTGGACTTTCCCGAATTACCTGCATTCTGCCCGGCGCCGCCTGCTGTGGCACCCGATTTATTGAATCGGTTTACTGCCATGGCCAACCGGATTAAGCTGCATCCTTCCTATAACCTAACCATCGGAAGGCAGCTCGGCATCCTGAATATAGGCGCTGCGGCTTTGCAAGACGAAACCGTACAGCCGCTGATTAAAGTCATCATGCGTGACAGCAAGGTCAGCCTCGTTTGGAAGAAATCGGGATTCACCGGAATCCATGTCGAAAAAGACAGCGGAAACGGTTTTACGACGCACGACAAAGTTTTTTCGAAAATATATATAGATAACGCATCAATCCCTCAAGGGAAGCACGCTACCTGGAAATACCGCGCCATTTATTTATCGGGGGATGATCAAATCGGACTGTGGAGTCCTGTGGTAAGCGTAAACGTTGCAGGGTAATCAACACCGCAGCTTATTAAAATCCTCTTAGAGGGATTTTTTTATTTGGTACTTATTGAAATATGCAAAATAAACTCCGCTGAAAATTTAAGAATTTTTACGGCGTTCCCGTAACCGACTTGTCGGCGAAATTCGTATCTTACCTTCAGGGAAGGGGAAATGCATCCCTACGAAAAAATAAATTATCCTAATTACGGTAACGCCGTAAAAATTGTTAAAGTTTTAGTGATTACTTGGGTTAATAATTTTAGACATAATTGCAACCCACTTTTATTCCTAACTGCAGAAAGTTTATTTTTGCACCATGGAAAACATTTTCACCGACGAGTATTTCATGAAGAAAGCCTTACACGAAGCCGAAATGGCTTTTGATAAAGGCGAAATTCCCATCGGTGCCGTAATTGTAATCGACAACAAAGTCATCGCACGTTCCCACAATCTCACCGAAATGCTGCACGATGTTACTGCCCATGCCGAAATGCAGGCCATCACATCTGCAGCGAATTTCCTTGGCGGAAAATACCTCAAAAACTGCACGCTCTACGTCACCGTTGAACCCTGCCAGATGTGTGCCGGTGCTTTGTACTGGAGCCAGATTTCAAAAATTGTTTTTGCTTCGCCCGACAATGACCGGCGGTTTTATCAGAATGGGAACGCAATTGCATCCGAAAACTACCGTAGTCAGCGGCATAATGGCCAATGAAGCAGCCGATTTAATGCTGCGTTTCTTCGCTGAAAAGCGCAAAAAATAAGGCTTTTTTTACCTCGAAAAAATATTTTTTCCAACCTGAATTTTGTATATAAAATAAATATACATTTACTACAATATTCCGCTATTTTAACAGTTATGGCTTTAATTGCCGGAATGTTAATTTTTGCGTTCCGCAACCTCCGTTCTTAACCAATAACTCTTAATAAAAATGAAAACGAAAAGTTTTGTTTGCGTGTTTTTTGCATTGATTTTGTTCCAGGCGTGCAGTAAAAAATCGGCTGCCGATTTTAATTCAGATTTTTCGTTATTCAAAGAAATATATTTCGGGTTTTTCAAGTGGTATCGTCCCCGCGAAAACAGACATTCGGGTAGTTTTGGCTTTCAACAGCAAAGAACTCACACCCAATAAAATTTTATCCGACGATTTATTCGATATTTCACCAAGTGTTGACGGAAAAGTCGTCGCGCTTTCCAACAATACTATCGCTTTCATCCCCGAAAAGAAGCTGAAACAGGATACTGAATATCAGGTCACCTTCCATTTATCGAAACTTAAAAAAGTCCCGGAAGATCTCGAAGATTTCAAATTCACCATAAAAACCATCAAACAGGATTTTGTGGTCGAGCCAAAAGACGTGCAATCCTACAACAAGGAATACCAATATTTAAATTGTGTATTGCGCACGGCAGATTTGATGCCTTTGGAAACTGCGATGAAACTCGTAAGTGCAGAATACGCGGGCAGCGGACTGAAAATAAAATTCGATAATTCTATCAAAGAAGGAAAAGAATTTCATTTCATCGTAGACAGCATCAAACGCCAGGCGACAGAAGGAAAATTATCGATTAATTATGATGGTGATGATGCCGATATTGATTCGAAAGGTACTATTGATTATACAATTGCCGCTTTAGGCGATTTCAAAATCATGACTACCGAACTCGATGATGACGGCGAACATACGTTATTAATCAATTTTTCGGAACCATTGCTGAAAGTCCAGGATTTTCGCGGATTGGTGTACATCGAAAATGCCAAAAACCTGAAATTTTCTACACAAGGAAACCTACTCAAAGTGTTTTTCAACAACGAAAAACCGACAGTCGCCGAACCGGTAATCGTAACGACCGTAACCGATACAACCGCTGCTGTTGCCGCCACCGTAATCGATTCGACTGCTGTTGACACCGCTGCAACAGCTCCGGTCGCAGCGTATAATTCTGAGAATTCAACAGATTTCGGATCAACCGCCAACCAATTGTCAGGCGAATTAAAAGTGTATATTTTCCAGGGAATTGAAAGCGAATACGGGCAAAAAATGGCCGCCGATTATTCAACGAAAGTAGTTTTTGGGCAATTGAAACCGAAAGTCGAAATCGTGCAAAACGGAACTATTATGCCGAGTTCAGGAAAATTCCGCATTAATTTCCGAGCCGTAAACCTCAAAGCCGTAGATGTGCGGATTTTCAAGATTTACAAAAATAATATCCTGCAATTCCTTCAGGACAACCAGCTCAACGGTTCCCGGAATCTTCGGCAGGTCGGGCAGCCCGTTGCGAAAACGACTTTGGATTTAAAACAAAATCCGCTTGTTAAACTTGATAAATGGAACACATTCGCACTTGATTTGTCCAAAATCATTACGCCTGATCCGGGTGCGATTTACCGCGTGGAATTCGTCTATAAGAAACAATATTCTGCCTACAAATGCGACACTTCTGACCCGGAAGAAAACCAGGATGAAGAAGCCGAGGAAGAAAATGAAAACGACGTCAACTACAGTAATGGCGGCGAGTATGACTACGAATATTACTACGAAGGCGATTACGACTGGCGGGAACAGGAAGATCCGTGCACGAATTCCTATTATTATGATAACAAAACCGGAACTAATATTTTAGCGACAGATTTAGGCATAATTGCCAAACGCGGTGAAGACAAATCGTATTTTTTTGCTGTCAATAATATCGTGACAACTGAACCGGTTTCAGGCGCGAAAGTCGATTTGTACAGTTACCAGCAACAAAAGCTGGCTTCAGAAACCACCAATGGCGATGGAACTGTGAATATCCAACTCGATAAATTCGCCTATTTCGCCATCGTTTCAAAAGGTGATAATACGACTTACATCAAACTCGACGATGGCTTGTCGCTTTCTGTCAGCAATTTCGATGTAGCGGGCGAGGAGTTACAAAAAGGACTCAAAGGCTTTATCTACGGCGAACGTGGCGTATGGCGTCCGGGCGATAATTTGTATTTGTCGTTTATTTTGAATGATGCCGCGAACAAATTGCCGAAAGCGCATCCGATAAAATTCCGACTTTCAGATCCTAATGGAAAAGTCACTTACCAGACTGTTCAGAAGTCTAACGATATGAATCATTATTGCTTCGTGGTACCGACAAACGCAGATGCGCCGACGGGAAGTTGGGAAGCCGTCGTAAGTGTCGGCGGCGCGAGGTTTTACAAAAACATCAAAATTGAAACCATCAAGCCGAACCGTCTTCGCGTGAAGAATACTTTCAATAAAGCGATACTTTCTTCGGTAAGTCCGAATGTTGCGAACCTAGAAGTGACCTGGCTTCACGGCGCTGTCGCGAAAAACCTCAAAGTCGAAATGCAGGCGAAATTCTCACAGTCGGAAACTTGGTTTAAAAATTATCCGAAATATGCTTTCGACGATTTGGTACGCAGTTTCGATACCGAGGAAATCAGCGTATTCTCAGGAAAACTTGACCAAAACGGACGCGCTTCAGTCAACATCCAGCCAAAATTACAGGAACAGGCGCCGGGAATGCTTAAAGCTGCTTTTATTACGAAAGTGTATGAGGAAGGCGGCGATTTCAGTACCGATGTGATTTCTTCGACCTATCTCCCCTATTCGACTTATGTCGGAATAAAATCCCCTGAGCCGAGCAAATATGGCGCTTTGGAAACGAATAAAGTCAATAAATTCGACATTGTCACTGTTGATGAAAACGGCAGGCCGAAAGCCGTCAGCAATCTTGAAGTGAAAGTCTTTAAGGTCGAATGGCGTTGGTGGTGGGATGCGTCAAACGACAATCTTTCCAATTACAATTCGGGAAATTCCACAACTGCTTTTAAAAATTATACCATCAATACCGACGCAAACGGAAAAGGCTCCGTTGCATTTTCAGTTACAGACGATGAATGGTGCCGTTACCTGATTCGCGTTGTCGATCCTGCAGGCGGGCATGCAACGGCACAAACCGTCTTGATTGACTGGCCGTATTCGGTCGGAAAAACACGCAACACCGATGCGACGACAGCTAATATGTTAGTTTTTTCAACTGATAAGAAGAATTATGCCGTTAGTGAAGAAGTAAAGGTTTCATTCCCATCGAGTGAAGGCGGAAGGGCTTTCGATTTCTGTCGAAAACGGCACGAAAGTCCTCAAAACGCTTTGGGCAAAAACCGAAAAGGGCGAAACGAACGTTGAAATTCCGATCACGCCTGAAATGGCACCAAATGTATATTTACACATCACATTGCTTCAGCCGCACGCGACAACCAAAAATGATTCGCCAATCAGGATGTACGGCATCGTTCCGATTGAAGTGGTTGATAAAAATACCATCCTCGAACCGAAAATCGCAATGCCCGCAGTCTTGAAACCGGAGCAGAATTTCTCATTAAAAGTCAGTGAAAAAAATGGCCGCGCAATGACCTACACCATTGCTATCGTTGATGAAGGACTGTTAGATTTGACGCGTTTCAAAACACCAAATGCCTGGGATAGTTTCTACGTTCGTGAGGCATTAGGCGTTAAAACCTGGATATTTATGACGATGTAATCGGAGCGTATGGCGGAAAAGTCAATCAGATTTTCAGCATCGGTGGTGACCAGGATTTAGGTGGCGGAAAAGCCAAAAAAGCCAATCGCTTCAAACCGGTTGTGGTCTATCTCGGTCCATTCACTTTGGCTGCCGGTGATAGTAAAACACATAATATCAAGTTACCGAAATATATCGGCTCTGTTCGTACGATGGTAGTTGCGGCCGATGCCAAAACGAGTGCTTATGGCAGTGTGGAAAAAGCGACTCCGGTGAGAAGTCCGTTGATGGTATTGGCTTCGCTTCCGCGGAAAATCTCACCATCGGAAAAAGTGACGATTCCGGTCACGGTCTTCGCCATGGAAAAAAACGTGAAGAATGTCACCGTACAAATCAAAACCAACAACGGATTGAGGATTATCGGAAGTCCGACACAAACCGTCAGCTTTGCACAGCCTGATGAAAAATTGGTGTATTACAATTTAGAAGTCGGCAGTGCGACCGGCATCGGAAAAGTACAGGTCATCGCCACTTCCGGCAAGGAAAAATCGACTTACGATGTAGAGATCGATATGACCAATCCGAATCCCGTTACAAATACTTTCAAGGATGTCGTTTTGGAGCCAAACAGCACCAAATCGATTTCATGGACTTCTTTTGGCGTCGCAGGCAGCAATAAAGCAAGTATAGAATTTTCGTCGATGCCAACCATCGATTTGAACAGAAGGCTGAACTACCTGATTACCTATCCACATGGATGTGTTGAACAGACGACTTCTTCGGCATTCCCACAATTGTACCTGAATGCCATTGCTGATCTTGATGCGAACCGCAAAGCGAGTATCCAAACCAACGTAAGTGCGGCGATTAACAGGTTGAGCGGATTCCAATTGGCGAACGGTTCATTTACATATTGGCCGGGAATGACGTATGGCGATGATTGGGGCACTTCTTACGCCGGACATTTCTTAATCGAAGCGGAGAAAAATGGCTATCTGTTACCAGTCAACTGCAAATCAAAATGGATTTCTTATCAACAGAAAGAAGCCAAATTATGGAGATTCCAGCCGCAATACGGCAATGATTTGGCGCAAGCCTATCGCCTTTACACATTGGCACTTGCAGGTTCGCCTGATTTGCCGTCAATGAACAGATTGCGTGAAACCGGCGGTATTTCGAATGAAAGCAAACTGCGTCTTGCCGCTGCGTATGCTTTGGCCGGACAAAAAGCTGCCGGAGCATCGTTGCTCACGAAAACGAATATCGATGAGCAGGGCGGACTTTACAACAATTACTATTACGGCTCCTACGACCGCAACCGCGCAATGGCATTGGAAACCCTGGTTTTATTAGGGCAAAAACCCCGTGCTTTCGCGATGGCGCAAAAAGTTGCGAAAGATATGGCTGCTGACAGTTGGATGAGTACGCAAACAACAGCTTATTGCTTGTATGCAATGTCGAAATTCGCCTTGAGCAACGGCAGCAAAGGCCTCGATGTACAATTCACGCAAAGCGGAAAAGGTTTCACTATTACGACCGGGAAATCATTTGCAGACCGCGCTTTGATTGTGAGTTCAGGAAATAACGGCGTGACCATCAAAAACAATAAGAACAATACAATTTATGTGCGCGTTTTGACGAGCGGCATTCTTCCGATTGGTCAGGAGCAGGTAGTTCAGAATAGTTTGACGGCGAATGTAGTTTTCAAAAACAGAAAAGGTGCAGTCGTGAATGTGGCAAAAATCAATCAGGGCACTGAATTCATAGCCGAAGTCACCGTCAGAAATCAAAGAAATGAACGCGTAGAAAACGTTGCCTTATCGCAAATCCTGCCATCCGGATTTGAAATCGTCAACACAAGATTCACCGATTACGGCGACGCGACCAATAACAACGCCGATTACATCGACATTCGCGACGACAGGACGAATTTCTATTTTTCGCTTAAAGCGAATGAAACCGAAAACGTTCAAAGTACTGTTGAATGCGTCTTACCTCGGTAAATATTACCTGCCGGGATTGCAGTGCGAGGCGATGTATGACCATACTTTCCTGGCAAGGACGAAAGGGCAATGGATAGAAATTGTCAAATAAGATGAGATTATTTTTATCAGGATTACTGCTGTGGCTTTGCGGCTGCAGCAGTAAACATGTCGAAAAAAATGTTGCGGAAATTCCACAGCCTGATTCGGTTGCGGTTTCTCATATCGATGTGGAAAAAATCTTAAACGATTATGCCTTACGCGCCAGTGAATTTGCCAAAAGCGACAGTTTGTTTTATCCCGTCGGCCGGTACATGGAAGAAGATACTTCGCGCATTATCGTCATCGGAAAATTCATAGATAAGGAGAAAATTTACGCGGTTGATATTTCTTCTCAAATGAATGCAACTGTGAGTTTCTACCAATTAAATGACAAAAAATGGCAGAAAATCGGTAGCCATAAAACGCCAAATGATATTTTTCAAGTTGCCTTTAAAGATTATGATGGCGATGGAAAAAATGAAATCATAACCCAAGGGCACTATAATATTAATGGCAATTTCTGGAATGAATTCTATCATTTTTCGCCCGGGAATAATACCATAATTTATGCGGGAAGTTTTTTCGCAGGCGCGGAAGAATATGTAATTGGCAACAATGGAAAAACACTTAAAGTCGAGTACAGCGGAAGTTGCCACGGCGAAGAAACAAGAACGTTCTTTGAATGGTGCAATGGCCAACTCATTCGCAGAAAACAAATTGTGCTTTCCGAAATAGGTGAGGATTGTATCGCCAAAACTATCGAATACTACGAGAATCCGACTTCGGATAAAGACACATTGGTTCGTCGGTTCAAGAAGCGGTTTCGCGGAAAACAATATGATTTTTGGGACAACTTTTTTCTTAACAACTGAAAGCCGTGAAAACAAAAATCAAAGCTTTTTTTCAACGCATATCAAACTGGATCAAACGCAACAAAATCAAATCATCCATTGCTTTCATTTTGTTGATTGCGTATTATTTCTGCCTGCCGCGAACACTTTTCAAGGAACCATATTCCACAGTAATTGAAAGCAATGACGGTGAACTACTCGGCGCCAAAATCGCAAAAGACGGGCAATGGCGATTCCCGGCGCAGGACAGCATTCCCGATAAATTCAAGAAATGCATCGTCGCCTTTGAAGACCAGTATTTTTACACCCATCCGGGATTCAATCCCATCGCAATGGTCAATGCAGTGCGACAAAATCATGCTGCCGGAAAGGTCGTTCGTGGCGGAAGTACACTCACGCAACAAGTCATCCGACTGTCGCGGAAAGGGCAGGAGCGCACTTATTTCGAAAAGCTGATAGAAGTGATTTTAGCCACGCGACTTGAATTCCGCCATTCCAAAAACACGATTTTAGAATTGTATGCCGCGCACGCGCCTTTTGGCGGCAATGTCGTTGGGCTCGAAATGGCTTCCTGGCGTTATTTCGGCATACAATCACACCAATTGTCATGGGCGGAAAGCGCGACACTGGCGGTGCTGCCCAACGCGCCGAGTCTCATTTATCCCGGAAAAAATCAGGAACGGTTGCGCATCAAACGCGATAATTTGTTATTGAAATTGCTGCAGCAAGGCACCATTGACAAACAAACCTATCAATTATCGATTGCCGAGCCACTGCCGCAAAAGCCATTCGATCTGCCGCAAATAGCGCCGCATTTATTGCAACGCATCGCCAAAAAACAAGAAGGAACGCGTGTAAAAACCACGGTTGACATCGCATTGCAAAACCGCGTCAACCAGATTGCGCGCTATTATTACAACCAATACCGCCAAAACGAAGTGAACAACCTTGCCATTATGGTTATCGACGTGCAAAACCGCAATGTGATGAGCTATGTAGGCAATGCGCCAACTGATCAGTTTCACCAGAAAGATGTCGATATCATTGGCGCACCAAGAAGTACAGGCAGTATCTTAAAGCCATTGCTATATGCCGCGATGCTCGACGAAGGCGAATTGCTGCCCAATACATTAGTGCCCGATGTCCCGACACAGATTTCAGGTTATACGCCCGAAAACTACAACCTCACTTTTGACGGAGCGGTTCCTGCACACAGGGCATTATCGCGGTCGCTGAATATTCCGGCGGTATTGATGCTGCAGGATTATGGCGTACAGAAATTCTATGACAGGTTACAGGAATTTAAACTGCACGACATCAACCGAAGCTCCGGCAATTACGGCTTATCATTGATCCTGGGCGGTGCCGAAAGCAATTTGTGGGATTTGTGCCGCACTTATGCCGGAATGTCGTCAACCGTTGATTACTTCAATAAAAATGAGGGAAAATACCGCACAAATGAATTCGCCGAACTCAACTACGACAGCAATTTCAAAGTCGATTTCGGAAAGCAAAGCTACCAGAAAACAATCTTAGGCGCCGGTTCCATCTGGCTGACGTATAATGCGATGGAGGAAGTCAACCGCCCCGAAGGCGACGAAGCCTGGAAATTCTATGACAGTTCACTAAAAATCGCATGGAAAACCGGGACAAGTTTCGGCAACCGCGATGCGTGGGCGATTGGTACGAATTCGCGTTATGTCGTTGGTGTATGGGTTGGAAATGCCACAGGCGAAGGCCGTCCGACGCTAACCGGAGTTTCAAGCGCAGCCCCGATTTTATTCGATGTATTTAATTTATTGCCAAGGAAAAAATGGTTCGATGCGCCGCTGAATGACCTCGAGGAAGTTGAAGTCTGTTCGCTCAGCGGTTACCTCGCCCATGAAGATTGCCCGAAAATCAAGCAATTCGTTTCGCTAAAAGGAAAAACTACAGCCGTATGTCCGTACCATAAAACCGTACATTTAGACAAGTCCGAAAAATTCCGTATCAACAGCAGTTGCGAAGATGTGGCGAATATCGTCACCAAAAAATGGTTCGTACTGCCGCCGGTAATGGAATGGTATTACAAAAACCAACATGTTGATTACCTGCCGTTGCCGCCTTTCCGCCCTGATTGCGCCGGCAACCAGACTTCATCAATGGATTTCATTTACCCGAAAGCCAGCAGCAAAATCTATTTGACAAAAAACTTCAACAGCCAGGTGCAGCCGGTAATTCTCAAAGTCGCGCATTCTGACCGCGAAAGCACATTATATTGGTATGTTGACAACGTGTTCAAAGGCACGACTAAGACATTTCACGAGATGCCGATTACGCCTTCAACGGGCATTCATTATATTACTGTTGTGGATGAAGATGGCAATGAGATCCGGAGGAAGATTGATATTGTTAATCAATAAAGCCCCTCGACTGCGCTCGGGGTGACAAATCCTGCTCAATGGGAAACTCATTTTTATCGAGACATCACGCTGTCACCCCGAGCGCAGTCGAGGGCCTTTTACTACTTCTTTTTCTTCTGATCAACTAAAGTATCGCCGCGCATCGTATAATGCCAGGCCAGCGCCATCATGTCATCATGCTCTTTTTATAACGCGCCGCTTTTTCCTTCTGCTCCTTAAAAGTATGCAGGTCGATGACCTCGGGCTGTTCGTCTTTGGCGAAATGCTCGAGGATATTGCGGTCAATGACTTTCGTGAGACCGATGCCGCGTTTTTTATCAGGATCGCGCATGTCGCTTCCGAAGCTGTAATATCTGAAACCTTTTGGCGCAATCATTTCAATCAGCGTCGGGATGATATCGATATGCGAGCCCGGATTTTTGCTTCTTACAGCCGGAACATTCTTTCCATATAAAATAAAAGGCACCGAAGATCTTTCATATAAATCAGGTGAAGGCGTGATGAACCTTCGTCCGTAATGATCGCCTGTAAACCCAAAAACGCCCGTATCATATTTCTTTTCGGCCTTCGCCATAAAATCGCCAATCGCCTTGTCGCCATACCACAAATGCCCCAATTCCTGCATGTTCATGCCGCCTTTGTAATATTGTCGTACTTCCTTCGGGAAATCTGCGGCCGATTTATACGGAAATCCTTTCTTGTAAATATCAATCGCATACGGCGGATGGTAGCTCGAGGTCAGGATAACATTCAGCGTATATTTTTTCGGGTCGACTTTCTGCAAAACCAAATCAAAAAGCTTCTCATCTTCAACGCCCCATTCGCCCGAATCAGATTTCCCGCCCATATCTGCGCCCGAATACACATGATCGGCACCCTGGTAAGGCACAAATTCGCCCACATGTTCCCATGAAAGGAAACCGCCGTAGAAGAAATTCGTTTCATAACCGAGCTTCTTGAACTGCAGGAATATCGAGCTTTTGTACGGCTCGTGCAGATGACCGAGGTAACTGATGTTAACGCCCGTGTAAGGAACGCCCGTAATAATCGCGCCAAAAGAAAACAAAGTTGCATGCCCGCCCGGAAGGAAATTGTCATAACCCATTCCCTTATCCGCAATGGCTTTGAGATTCCTGGAAAATCCGAATGGCGCATATTTGTCCATCAGCGGCCAAGAATCGTAGCTTTCCATTACCACCAGGAAAATCTGCTTTGGCTTTGCAATCGTATCGCCTTTGGCTTCTTTTTCGATGATGCCGCTAACGAGTTGTTGCGCTGGATATAAGTCGGTAATGTCTTCGTTCTTCTTTTCGATGAACGGGTTCTTGCCATCGATATAATTGAGTTCGTTGAATTCATGCAATGCCGAAATGAACGAGCGATAAGGATTCAGGATGGTCTTATTCAGGAAGTTGTCTTTGGCCACCGCCGACCATTTCTTTATCGCAGGCACTTTCGTGAAAGAGCCCCTGATGCTGCTGATAAAGCAGAAAAGCGTTAATACAATCAACAAAACGCGCATCGGCTTGCTCTGGAATTTCTGTAAAAACCGAAAGATGCGTTCTCCTTTTTCAAACTTCCTGAACACGAAAAGCGTAATGGCGATGGTCGCAATGATGGCAATTGAATTGAGCACCGGATTGAAGTATTCAATGATCGTCTGAAGCACCGCTTTCTGGTCGTCATAAAGCCCGAGGAACAGGAAATTATTGAACTGGTCGTTGTATTCGCGAAAATAATTATACGTCACGATGCAAATGATCGTCGAAACGATCACAAAAAGATACTGGCAGACCATCCTGGTTTTGCGCACGATTTCGACTTTTCCGAAAGGCCATAAAACCAGAAGCAATAAGAAAGGCAGCAGTAAAAAATAGCAGATAGCCGTCGCATCGAAGCGAAATCCCATGAAGAAAGTCTGCAAAAAATCTGTCGCATCTGCATTCGGCCTAATTGCGCGCGGTAGATCAATATAAAGACAACACGGTGGATAAAGAAAAACACTATTCCCGTAAACCAGAAAAAGCAGAGGTTGCCGAGTTCCTTCAGAAAATTATGCCACTTGAGTGTTTCGTTCATCGTTGTTACTGAATTGTTATGCGGAGATTAGGAAATGCGCAAAAGTACATTCTTTTTCCAATACATTCCAAATGAAGGAACAAGCACAGATAGGAATGGGAATTCTTTCCGCGGTTGCCCGGTGTATAATCCCCCTATAGGGAATTCTTCAAAGCGGTACCGTAATGTATAATCAGGTGTCACCTGATTCTTTCCTGCATTAATGAGTGTATAATCAGGTAGCACATAATTCTTTGCTGCATTAATGAGGATACAATCGGGTAATTTTATTTGTTTAATGAATTACTGAGTGTATAATTATTATTTATATCTTTATAATAATATATATTATATGTATAATTTTTTGATAACTATCAATCAAAACTAAACATCATGGACAATCAACCCCATATCGGAAGCATGCTTCGGAAGTACCTGGACAAGCACTTAAGCGTGCGCAAGGAAGTTGCACAGAAGATCGGCGTGCCGAGTACGGCCATCTATTCCTATGAGAAAAGGTCTTCGACACAGGCGTCAAACTTGTGGCGGCTGAGCCATGCGCTGCAGTATAATTTCTTCATGGACCTGGCCAATGCGCTTCCGGCAGCATATGCGCGCAATGAATTTTTCCCGTCGGCACAGGATGCCCTTATTGCACAACAGGCCGAGGAAATCAGGAAGCTGCAGTGGGAAAACCAGCTGATGAAAGAGCTGTTGGCAAAATAGCTGTTAACCATGTTTGAGGTAGGGTATTATTGCGTTAATTTGTTTAACATGCAAATCCAACCACATCATGAAACAAAAATTACTTTTCGCAATCATTACCATTCTCTTTTCGTACTGTGCCTTTGCGCAGGTCGAAGTTTACACGCCTATCGATTTGTCGCAGTGCGGCAACGAAGTTTTCAATCTTGAAGTTGAAACGCCGCTGGCTTTGGGCAACCAGAATCCGAATACGTATCACGTCACTTACCATTTGACGGAATCGGCGGCCATCGAGGGTTTTCCCTTCATCACCAACACCACTTCTTTTGTTGCCCAGCAGCAGCAAACGATTTTTGTGCGTGTGACCAATACGGAAACCTCAGAATATGCTTATTCGGATTTTCAGGTGCGCTGGAGTTCGCCTCCGGTTTTAATGCCTATGCCGGATGTATTTGCCTGTGATTTTTATACGTTGCCTGCGCCGATTGGCAATGATGTGATGTATTATACGGCTCCTAATGGCGCGGTGCCCGCAATTGCGCCCGGTACTTTTTTCACTGTGCCCGGAGATTATACCATTTATGAGCGTGTTGACAACGGTATTTGTTCAACCGAATCGTCATTTGATATCCACATCATACCTTCGCCGCATTTACCGGCGTTTGCAAATGTCACTACTTGCGGCAGTTATACGTTACCGCCGCTCCAGGTCGGGCATTATTATGCAGATTCTAACTATACAATGGAATTGTTTCCGGGAATGGTCATCACGGCATCGCAGACGATTTATGTGAAGGCTGCAAGTGGCGTTGCGCCAATGATCTGCACTGACGAAGCTTCGTTTCAGGTAAATATTGAAGCCTCGTCTGCCTTTTATCTGGAAATTACAAATTCATTGATATGCGGAGATAATCCTGGTGTTGTAACCATCACTGCAATTGGTACAGGACAAAACCTGGTGTACCAATGGTCGGCCGATGCAGCATTTATTCCGGGCGCTACTTCCAATACAATATCCGTAACAACGCCGGGAAATTATACCTGCGCGGTAACCGATGCATGCGGTAATATTTATACACAATCAGTGGTGATCAGTACGGTTTTTACTTACGATGCGATTGAAATACCAGCTGTGTATATCTGCAATACCGGCGCATCGTTTTATACGGTCGATTTTTCAGCAACTACAACGAAAATACTGAACCACAATACGCCTGCAAATACAACTGATGATTTGCCGGCCAATACAACGGTGACTTATTTTGACAGTTTTGAAGATGCGAATGCCAATACGGCTTCGGGCATGCTTGGCAATTCTTATAATTTGTTGACTACCCAAAGCGGCAAGACGATCTATGCGCGGATCCAGGTGGGCAATGCAGAATGTTTTGTAGTGCGTTCATTTACCCTGAATATCATTCTGCAGCCTGTCATTGCAGCGGTTCCTGCAAACCTAACGTTGTGTGCCAGGAATTCAATGGATACTCCGCCGATGGCGATGTTTAATCTTACCAATACCATCAATTCAATTTTAGGCGCGCAGGATCCGGCGCATTATGCCATCACTTTCCATGCGACGCAAACGGCGGCCGAAAATGGCGCTGCATTAACAACCGTGAACGGGAATACTGTTATTTCGCCTACAAGGGAATTATTTATCAGGATGTCGAACATTTCAGACCCGTCGTGTTACGTAATTACTTCAATGCAGCTTACGGTATTGCCATTGCCTGCGGTTGATGTTTTTCCGGATGTGGTGGTTTGTGGCAGTTTTACTTTGCCTCCGCTGACAATTGCTGGCTCAGGTTATTATAGTGCTGCAAATGGTGCCGGGCCTTTGGCGGTCGGAACTCCGATTACATCAACACAGAACGTATACGTGTACAACACTAACGGAACGTGCAGCAATCAGGATACTTTTAAGGTTACGATTGCCAATGTGGCTTCAATTGCGCCGCCAAATGCAACTTACTGTTCGTCTTATACGCTTCCGGAATTGCCTTATGGCGCTTTCTATAAATTTGCGGGCGAACCGTATAATCCTGACAATGTCATATTTTCGGCCGGAAATGTCTTCACAAGCACAACAACACTCTATGTTTATCTTGAAGACAGTTCGGTTACGCCAACCTGTATTCAGGAGCAGGCGTTTACCATTACGATTGTACCGTTTGCACCACTGGAAAATATATCTACCGAGCTTGTAAGCTGCATGAATAACGGCACAGCTGTTTTTGATTTGGCTGCATTAGCCACACAGATATATGCTGATGTTCCGACACAATATGAAGTATTGTTTTATGAGAATGAGGCGGATGCAAATGCGTTTGCCCGAATGATATCTTCACCGTGACAGGAAACCTTTCGGCATATACAATTGATGCGCCGTCGCGGGTTATTTATATCAGGATTAACAGTATTAATCGGCGTGTGCCATGGTTTACCCATTGTATTTGAACGGGCAGACATGTACCGGGAATTCCATTTCAGGAACAATCAGGCTGGATGCAGATGCAAATGGCTGTGGCACAAACGATCCGGCAGCGTCAAATATCGCAGTTGGACTGATTTTGAACAATACCATCTATTATACCTATACTAATAACTTTGGGTATTACAATTTTGGAAATTTAGCGGAAGGCGTTTATCATGTGTTTTTAGCGAGTTTGCCTGCAGACTACGCTTCTGCCGAAATGGATTATACAATAGATGTTACCGGAACAGGGCAATCTTACGGCAAAGACTGGTGTCTTACTATTCCTGCTCCCGTCACTGATGCGGCGGTTTATTTCTACCCGAATATGAATGCTAGACCTGGATTTCAGGTGAGTTATACGATGTATGTACAGAACATAGGAACAACGTCATTCAGCGGTAATGCACAGCTTAATTTTGATACTTCGAAGTTAATTTTCACCAGCGCTTATCCTGCAGAAACGAGTTTAATCAGCAATACGCTTAACTTTTATATTGATAACATTCCGCCTTTCGGATGGAGAACTTTCACAGTTTATTTTACAGTAATGCAACCGCCAACGGCCAATCAGGGTGATGTGCTGACATTCGATTTCAATATGGATACCGTAAATCTTGACGCCAATGTAGCAAACAACCATGCGACGGTATACCAAATGATTGTGAATTCGTATGACCCGAATGACATTACGGTGCAACAAGGCGCTGAAATCCTGCAAAACCAGGTCGCAGAAGATTTGAATTACACCATCCGTTTCCAGAATACCGGAAATGCAGAAGCAATAAACGTAAAAATTATCGCTGACCTCGATGCAAAACTCGATTGGGAATCGTTCAGGCCGGTAATGTCGAGCCACGAATTCACAACACAGCGTATCGGAAATGAAGTCACCTTTACTTTCAACAACATCAACCTTCCGGGAAGCGACAATGAGCCACAAAGTCATGGTTACATTACTTACAAAGTAAAACCGAAGGCGACTTTAGCGGTTGGCGATATTATCTCAGCGGATGCAGATATTTATTTTGATTTCAATGCGGCTGTTGCAACCAATACAGTTACAACAGAACTTGTGAGTTTGATGAATGTTGATAATCCGAATTTCGCCAATTTAGAAATGGCTCCGAATCCGGCTTCTGATAAAGTTAACATCAGATTCAACGAAAAAATAGCTGAAGCTACGATTACATTATACGATATTCAGGGCAAACTGATTTTGCAGCATATTGCCCAGAATGATGCAACTTCAATAGATGTCTCGAAATTATCGCATGGCATGTATTTCGTGAAGATTGTTTCGGGAAGTAAAGCTGTAGTTAAGAAACTGATGATTAAATAGAATCAAGAATCAAGAATCAAGAGTCAAGAATCAAGAATCAAGAATCAAGAGTCAAGATTTTACGCAAACTGAAGTCTTGATTCTTGATTCTTAACTCTTTTCTCTAAAACCCATAAAAAAACCGCCAATCTCACGAAAGGCGGTTTTTTATTTATGTAGTTTTAAGTTTAGTTGAGGTCTTTCGACTTTCGACTTGTAACTTTCGACTAATCTTTAATTTCATTCCCCTGTTTGTCAAAGAAATGGTATTCTAAAAACGTGTAAGCGTCGCGCGGGATGATCTTGATCCATTTTTTGTGTTCCATGAACCATTTGACACGCACCGACATCCATCCGTTTGATAAGTATGCGGCCACAAAAGGATGTACGTTCAACACGGTTCCTTTGTGATTTTTGAGTATTCTTTCAAGATCGGAAGTGATTTTGTCGATAATCAAAATTGGCGCTTCGATTTCTCCGTTTTCATTGTTCGGGTCTTCTTCGCGCGTCTTGATATTGACTTCCGGCCTTACTCTTTGTCTTGTAATCTGCACCAGGCCGAATTTGCTCGGCGGCAGGATTTTGTGTTTTGCTTTATCGTCACTCATTTCTTCCCGAAGGAATTCGAACAATACTTTTCGGTTTTCGGGATTCGACATATCGATAAAATCGATTACGATGATTCCGCCCATATCGCGAAGGCGCAATTGTCTTGCGATTTCCGCGGCAGCAATCATGTTGACTTCAAGCGCGGTGTCTTCCTGGTTGGAGGCTTTGTTCGAACGGTTGCCGCTGTTCACGTCGATAACGTGCAAAGCTTCGGTATGTTCGATTATCAAATAAGCGCCCTTGCTCATCGAAACTGTTTTTCCGAATGAAGTCTTGATTTGTCTCTCTATGTTGTATTTTTCGAAAATGGGAGTGTCTTTAGAGTGATAATGTTTAACTATTGATTGTTTTGAAGGGGCGATTTCCGCCACATAATCCTTCGTTTGGTAGAACAACTCTTCGTCATCTATGAAAATTCCGCTGAAGGAATCGTTAAATACGTCTCTGAGGATCGAAGAAGCCCTGTTGAGCTCTCCCAAAACCTTTGACGGATGATGAGCAGTTGGTAATTTTTTACACATTCCCGACCATCTGTCGAGCAATGTTGTCAAGTCCTTTTCTAATTCCGCGACTTTTTTGCCTTCGGCTACCGTTCTCACGATGACGCCGAAACCTTTCGGTTTGATGGATTGCACGAGTCGTTTAAGAC
Organism: Flavobacterium sp. 3HN19-14; assembly: GCF_051373205.1. Taxonomy (NCBI): domain Bacteria; kingdom Pseudomonadati; phylum Bacteroidota; class Flavobacteriia; order Flavobacteriales; family Flavobacteriaceae; genus Flavobacterium; species Flavobacterium sp. 3HN19-14. Next base: position 298,943 of record NZ_JBPPZT010000001.1, on the reverse strand, counting down.
GATCTTTTTCTTCTTTGGATTCGATTTTTTGTGATATCGAAACTCTGTCAGAAAAAGGAACGAGAACAATAAACCTACCGGCGAGAGACAGCTCAGAGCTGATTCTTGGCCCTTTGGTAGAGATAGGTTCTTTGACGACCTGTACTAAAATCGACTGGTTGGCGCTCAAAACGTCAGTAACGACGCCGTCCTTATTGATTTCCTTTTCGAACTGAAAGCCCTTTAAAGTATAATCTTTTATTTTTCCTGTCGTAACCAGTTTGATGAATTTCAACTGTGAAGCGAGGTTCGGAACCAAATCGTGATAATGCAAAAAGGCATCTTTCTCGAAGCCTACGTTTACAAAAGCAGCATTCAGTCCGGCAACGGGTTTCCTGATTTTGGCTAAAAATATATCGCCAACCTGGAAGTTGCTTTTCTCTTCTTCTTTGTGTAATTCAACCAGTTTTCCATCTTTTAATAAGGCAAAATCTACGGCTTCAGAACTTGATCTGATGATAAGTTCTTTATTCACACTGTAAATTTTTATTTTGGGGTACAGGATAATGGGTACAGGGTAATGGGTTTTTTACCCTGAACCTTGCGCCCTGAATCTTGAACCCAAAATGGATTGGACAAATTTTGTTACAATAGGATTTTAAGCTGCCATTCCTGCCGTCTGCTGGCTTTGGACTGCAATCTGAAATCCCGATTTCAATGAACGTTTAATTCTAAAAGAAAAAAGTAGTTTAGAACTACTTTTTCTTTTTGTGGCGGTTAGCTCTCGCACGTTTTTTTCTTTTGTGGGTCGCTACCTTATGTCTTTTTCTTTTTTACCACTTGGCATAGTTGGTGATTTTGTGATTAATAAATGGTTTATTTTGCTTCGTTATTTGTTTTCACGCCTTCAACAAACACTTTTGCAGGTTTGAATGCCGGAATGTTGTGTGCAGGGATTTTGATCGTGGTGTTTTTAGAAATGTTTCTGCCGGTTTTTTCAGCTCTCGTTTTGATGATGAAACTTCCGAAACCTCTTAAGTAAACGTTGTCTCCTGTTTCGAGTGAAGTCTTCACTTCATCCATAAAAGATTCTACTGTTGCCTGAACGTCTCCTTTTTCAAGGCCTAATTTTTCTGAAATCTTTGCTACGATATCTGCTTTCGTCATTTTCTTTCGTATTTATTATTTTGTAATATTTTTTGAGGTTGCAAATATATGAATTTAAAAAACAATTAATCAACCTAATTCATTAAAATTTAATCACATAAACTTTTACTTTTGTTGACCTTAATTTAAACATGGATTTTTCTAACTTATTAATCAGGTGGTATTTAGAAAACAAACGCGATTTGCCGTGGCGCAATACGCAAAATCCATACTTTATCTGGTTGTCTGAAATCATGCTGCAGCAGACGCGCGTCGCGCAGGGAATGCCGTATTTTTTTGCGTTTACGGAAGCGTTTCCGACCGTTTTTGACCTCGCGAATGCTTCAGAAGAACAGGTTTTAAAGCTTTGGCAAGGCTTAGGATACTATTCGCGTGCGAGAAATCTGCATAAAACTGCGCAATTTGTTGCGTTTGAACTGAACGGAATTTTCCCGAATAACTACAAAAATTTACTCGAATTAAAAGGCGTCGGAGATTACACGGCCGCCGCAATCGCTTCGTTTTCCTATAATGAGGCCGTTCCGGTAGTTGATGGAAATGTTTACCGTGTACTTTCACGATATTTCGATATTGAAACCGATATTTCATCGCCATCAGCAAAAAGGGAATTCCAGAATTTAGCTTTGGAATTAATGCCGAAAGATAATCCCGCAACCTTCAATCAGGCGATAATGGAATTCGGTGCGTTGCAATGCGTTCCGAAAAACCCAAATTGCAGCATTTGCCCGATGAATCAAAGCTGCGCGGCTTTACAAAAGAACAAAGTCGACCAGCTTCCCGTAAAATCGAAAAAGTTAAAAGTCACTAATCGTTTCTTCAATTACATCATTTTTGAAGATGAAAACCAAAATACCATCATCCGAAAACGGGAAGGCAAAGGCATTTGGGAGAATTTATATGAATTTCCTTTGATCGAAACTGAAGCCGAAATTGACCTTGAAGCTTTCATCCATAAATTAAAAGAAAGTCATTTTATCGAAAATGAAATCGATGTCGTTTCTGAATTCAGCCCGAATAATCAAATCCATAAATTAACGCACCAGCACTTAAATATAAAGTTCAGGAAAGTCAAAGTCAAAGGTTTTTTGAATGGCGGCGTCGATTATAAAACGCTAAAAGCCTTTCCGTTTCCAATCGTCATTTTTAACTTTCTCGAAAAGGAATTTTTGCGCTAATCCAAAAAGTAGTATATTTGGTAATCAAACAAAACCCACGATGAACAACGGAACCTTAAATAAAGTCATGCTGATCGGCCATCTCGGCGACGACGTGAAGATGCATTATTTTGACGGCGGCAACTGCATCGGGCGTTTTCCGTTGGCGACCAATGAAGTGTATGTCAACAAAACGACCAACGAAAAAATCACTTCGACCGAATGGCACAATCTCATCATTCGCAATAAAGCGGCAGAAATCTGTGAGAAATATTTGACGAAAGGAGATAAGATTTATGTAGAAGGCAGGATCAAATCACGTCAATGGCAGGCCGAAGACGGTTCTACAAAATACACAACAGAAATCCAGGTGACAGAATTTACATTCCTGACTACGAAAAAGGAAACAGAATCATTCCGCCAGCCAGACAACAAAACCAGTTATGACGCACAGAGCCACGCACTTCCTGAAAACGATTTGCCGTTCTGATTGTTTAATTAATACCCAATCTTTTGGATCCCGAACCTCCCAGTTTAGCCATTTTTGAGAATTTAGATACCGGTTTGCTCTTCGGTTTTATCGGGATTTTTGTGCTGCTTTTTTGTACGGCCATTGTTTCGGGCGCAGAAGTGGCTTTCTTTTCGCTTTCACAACAAGATATCGATGCGGCGGCAGCCGATGAGCCTTCCAAAGTAAAAATCATTTCGAAACTGCTCGAGAAACCCAAAAAATTACTCGCTACTTTATTGGTTGCCAACAATTTCATCAATATTGGTGTTGTCATTCTTTTTTCTTTTATTGGAAAAAACCTGTTTGCTTCGATAACTTCGGAAGCACTGAAATTTGTGGTTGAGGTTGTTTTTGTGACTTTTCTCATCTTATTTTTCGGGGAAGTTTTGCCGAAAGTATATGCGAACCGCAATAATATGAAATTTGCATTGCTGATCGCCGTTCCGATTTCGGTGTTGGATCAATTGCTTTCGCCAATAAGTTTGCCGATGCGTTCTGTGACGAATTATCTTCACGATAAACTCGGAAAGCAAAAAACGAGTTTGTCGGTCGACCAATTGTCTCAGGCTTTGGAACTGACATCAACCGAAGAAACTTCCACAGAAGAACAAAAAATCCTCGAAGGCATCGTTTCTTTCGGAAATACCGACACGAAGCAGGTTATGAGCCCGCGAATCGATATTTTTGCGCTTGAAATCACCGAAAGCTTTGCTTCGATATTTGAAAAAATCGTCGATAAAGGTTTTTCTAGAATTCCGGTTTATCGCGACAATATCGATACTATCGAAGGCGTTTTGTTTGTGAAAGACGTTCTGCCGCACATCGATAAGAAAGATTTCGACTGGGCGAGTTTGATAAGAGAACCGTTTTTCGTTCCTGAAAATAAGAAACTCGATAATCTTTTAAAGGATTTCCAAAGCATGAAAAGCCATTTGGCGATTGTCGTTGACGAATATGGCGGCACTTCCGGATTGGTTTCTTTGGAAGATATCATTGAGGAAATCGTAGGCGATATCAGTGATGAATTTGACGATGAGAATATCAATTTCTCTCAAATCGACGAGAAAAATTTCCTTTTTGAAGGCAAAATTGCGCTTAAAGATTTTTACAGAATTGTTGAAGTGGAAGAAAGTCATTTTGAAACTGCAAAAGGTGAAGCCGAGACTTTAGCGGGATTGATACTCGAAGTTTTAGGGAATTTCCCGAAGAAAGGGCAGAAGCTGCATTTTGAAAACTGCCACTTTACGATTGAAGTGGTGGATAAGAAGCGGATAAAACAGGTTAAAGTCACATTGGATTAATAATTTAAGAGGCGATTTGCGATAGCGATTGAAAGATTGCTTCGTGCCTCGCAAAGACGGTATGAAAAAACAGACTATAAAATTTTTGGTTTTAGGATTGATTTGTGTTTTGACTTTTAGTTGTAAAGAAGATCCGCTTCCTAAACCCGCGGCACAATTGCGGCTTGACTACAAAGTTGCTGAATACGACCATTTTGAAAACGAATGCCCGTTTACTTTCGACATCAATTCTGACGCCGTAATCAAGGAAAAAACAGCCTGCAATTTCACCATCGATTACCCGAAGATGAAAGCGACGATTTATTTAAGCTACAAACCGATTCAGGGGAATATCGATGTGCTTTTGAGAGACGCGCAGAAACTCACTTACGAGCACGTCATCAAAGCCGACCAGATTTTGGAGCAACCGTTTATTAATAAAGATGACAAAGTTTACGGCATGTTTTATTCTGTAAATGGGAATGCGGCGACCAACGGGCAGTTTTATGTGACTGACAGCATTCATCATTTCCTGGATTGTTCGGTTTATTTTTATGCGAAACCCAATTTTGATTCGGTAATGCCGGCCGCGAGTTATGTGAAAAACGACATGCAGCACATTATGGAAAGCCTGCGATGGAAATAAATTTGTATATTTGAGTATGGATACACTTACAGAAGATTTTAGTATCGGACTTTTTGTCTGGCAAAGCGTTGTTGTCGTAATGGCGATTGTAGTGATTTATTTCACAGTCAAGCTTGTCAGAAGAATGCTGAAATACTATAAGGCGACAAATTAATTTAAGATTTAAAACATTAAGATAATAAGTGGCATTAAAAACTTAATGAGCCTTAATCTCTTAATGGTTAATAAAAAAGGAACCTATTTGGTTCCTTTTACATTTTAGATAACACGGATTGCACAAATTTCCACGAATTCAATTTGTGAAATCTGTGAAATTTGTATTGAATTTACATCGTTTCCGAGCAATGCTTTTTAGCTGCACAGCATCCGCCTTTGGCTTCCTTGCCGCATTCTTTTTTCTCAGCTTTGGTTTTCTTTGCCTTTTTAGCTTCTTTTTCGTCTCTTTTTTACAGGATCGCCGGTCATCAGCATTGCGTGGTCGCCTGAGGTTTTTAAGTCAGAGACTTTATAGGTTTTTCCATCGGCAACCGATTCTACTTTTGCAACCAGTTTTTCCGGAGATTGTTTGGCGTTGTCGTATTCAACAGTAGCAGTTTTTTTCTCAAAATCAACAGTCGCTTTCTGAACGCCGTCCATTGCATTCAATTCTTTTTCGATTTTTGAAGCGCACATTACGGCACAACTCATGCCTTCGATATGAAAACTTGCGGTTTCGACTTTTCCTACAACGGCAGCTTTTTCTGTTGAAGCTGTGGCAGTTGTTACTGGTTCAGCATCGTTTGCCAGAGGTTCAGCGCCTTTTTCTTTACAAGCTGTGAAAAACAATCCGGCGATGGCGAGTGCCATAAGTGATTTTGTAAATTTCATGTTTTTATTTTTTAAGATTTATTGAACGACAATTCCGTTATTTGTAACGGTTTACAAAATTAAGTAAAAAAAGTTTTCGTAAACTATTTTTGTTTAAAGCCTAACCTATGAATTCGAAACACACCAAATGGATTATCCTAATTGTGCTTTCCCTGATTTGGGGAAGTTCCTTCATATTGATTAAAAAAGGACTCGTTGGATTATCGCCTTATCAGCTTGGTGCCATCAGGATTATTTTCGCAGCGATTTTTTTGATTGGAATCGGATTCAGAACCATTCCGACAATCCCTGTGGGTAAATGGAAAATCATCGCGCTGACTTCACTATTCGGAACATTTATTCCTGCTTTTCTTTTCGCCATTGCGGAAACCAAAATCAGCAGTACGATTGGCGCAGTGCTTAATTCGCTTGTGCCTGTAAATTCGCTTTTGCTTGGAATTTTTGCTTTTAAACTCGACTATATGCGCCGGCAAATCTTCGGCGTAATCATCGGATTGCTTGGCTGTATATTATTGATTTTCAGCGGAACGGCAGACCATATCAGCAGAATTATTATTATGCTTTTCTCGTGCTGATTGCAACAATGTGCTACGCAACGAATGTCAATCTGATTAAAAAATACTTGCCTGATTTGACGCCGTTAACTATTACAACGGGAAATTTCGTGGTGCAATTGATTCCGGCAATCATTATTTTGATTTGTACCGGATTTTTTGAAATGCCTTTTACCCCGGATGTAAAATTATCAGTCGGTTACATATTAATCCTTGGCGTAGTTGGAACTGGCGTAGCCAACATTATTTTTTATCGATTGATTCATATTTCTTCACCGGTTTTCGCGACTTCTGTGACTTATCTTATTCCGATTGTGGCGTTTTTCTGGGGTGTGCTTGACGGAGAATCTTTGGCGCCGCTTCAGGTTTTGGGTGCTTTTGTGATTTTGGTTGGGGTTTATCTTTCGTCGCGTAAATAATTTCACCGCAAAGACGCGAAGGCACAAAGACACAAAGAAAACTTATTCAATTTAACTTAGCGGCTTCGTGCCTTTGTGCCTTCGCGGTAAAAATAAAAAAAGGCCGCCAATTACGGCAGCCTTAATTTCAAATATGCTTTTGATTATTGAAAATCAGCGTCTGTTACACCTTCGTTGATTTTAACATCGTCAAGTTTAATGTCCAATTCGATACCAACATTCATTACGATATTGAAAGGTACTTTTACGCCCTTTACATCGCGGTAATCTTTAAGGTAAGTTGTAGCGGTTTGCTTTTTACCATCTTCTTCCTGTGTTTTCATTTCAGCTACTTTTAAGCCTGATTTTACATCAAAATAAGAAGTCGTTTCGCCGTCTTTTACTGCATACGCATCATTACCATCGATTGGTTCTATTGAAGTTAATGTAACGCCAGGTTTTGCAGCCAAAGTCAATTCTTCAAACGGAACAGCCGTAGCTCTCATGTCTTTAAGATCCTGTCCTTCAATTGGCATTCTCTGTCCTTGTTGCATCATGTAGCCTTCTTTGTCATTCACAACTTGCTTCATGATTGACATGCCGCCCATGTTCAGTTCTACCATCATTTTTCCTTTTGCATCTTTTTTAGCTGTAAATGCCAATGGCATCGGCGCTTGTGGAATTTTCGTAGTTCCTGTAGATGAAATGGTTTTTACAGCTTTCAGTGCTTTTTCGCCACCGATAGCTTTGATATAATTGTCTACAACAGATTTTACGGTCACGCCAGCAGGAACCGGTTTGCTCAATGCAGGTTTTTCAGCCGGATTTCCGTATTTGTCGAAATAGAAAATCGGAATTTGAAGTTTTTCAAGTCCCGGTAAAACGTCAGTTCCTTTACCTACGATTACGATACGCGTGTTGTCAGCAAGGAAATATTTGTTGGCAACTCTCATTACATCATCAGCGCTAACCGCGTTGATGTTTTTGATGAAATTCTCATAGAAATCAGCCGGAAGCCCTTGTGTTTGCGTTCTCAAAGCATAAGTCGCGATAGTTTGCGGTTTTTCAACCTGCATTACGAAACGGCCTACATAACCGGCTTTTACATTCGCCAACATTTCGTCAGTAACCTTTTCTGTACGGATGCGTTTCAATTCTTTCATTAATTCAACAACTGTACTGTCGGTAACGGCATTTCTTACTTGCGTAGAAGCTTCGAAATTGTTCACCCATTTGTTGGCAGGAAGTCCTGAATTGGCGCCGTAAGTCCAACCATGCGCCTCACGGAGGTTCATGTTGATGTAACTGTTGAAGTCGCCGCCTAAGATTTGGTTGGCTACGATTGCAGCGAAATAATCAGGATCAGTGTATTTCAAATTCGTTACGTTGATGGCAGCTACTTCAGATTGCACTGCATTTGGCATATCAACAAAATTGATTTGTGTGTATTGAACGTCTTTCGGGTCAGCGTAAGTCACTGCAGGAGCAACGCCGCCTTTCCATGAACCGAAAAATTTCTCAACCCATTTTTTTACTTCTTTTACTTTTACGTCACCAACGATTACTAGGTAAGCATTTCCGGGAACGAAGTAAGTGTTATAATTTTGTTTTACGTCAGCAAGTGTAACATTGTTCAGCGTTTCTTCAGACAAATATTCGCCTGACGGATGCCCTTTTCCGTAAGTCAAAACGCTTTTTACGCGCTCTGCTACAGAAGGAACACTTTTTTCTTCAGTTTTTAAACCTTCAACGATTCTGGCTTTTTGCTTGTCGAATTCTTCCTGTGTGAACATCGGGTTCAAGGCGCCGTCGGCCATCAATTCCAACACTCTTCCTGAGTATCTTGAAAGTGAACTTGCAGTAGCACCACTTGCCCCGAAGTTGATAGAAGCGCCCATTTGGTCTACTTCTTCATTGAAAGCATCTTTGGAAATTTTTGCAGTTCCGTTACCGATTAAGGCACTTGCCATGTCTGAAACACCTTTTTTTGCGCCTTCAGCATAAGGAGCGTTGTCAATGTTGAGACTGAAAGATACACGTGGTAACTTATGGTTTTCAACGACCATAACTTTAAGGCCGTTTTTGAGTTCGAAAGTTTCGGGTTTGCCGATTTTAACCGCAGGTGCCGGGCAGCTTGTTTCGGTTGTGGAATGACTTGTGCTTGCATAATTAAAGTGAGGAACAAGCTTGAAATGATCAATATTTTTTTCATGGTATATCTTAGTTTTGAGCTTTATCCGATGCCGGAACATAGTCCAGTAAAAGGCGTTGGTTAGGATTCAGGTATTTTTTGGCAACATCCCTGATTTCTTCGCGCGTGATTGATTTGTAGATGTCCTGCTCTGTGTTGATAAGGTTTACATCGCCATATAAAAGGTAATAAGAAGCAAGGCTTCCGGCAATGCCTTCAACGCTTGAATTCGAGTTTACGTAGTCGTTTTCGAATTTGTTCTGTAATTTCTGCATTTCTTTTTCAGAAATCAATTCAGTTTGCAGTTTGGTAACTTCTTCGTCAACCGCTTTGATGATGTCTTCAGTCGTGAAAGGCGCTTGTGGCAAACCTAAAATTACGTAAGAGCCGTAATCTTCAGTTGGTTGTTAGAGAAAGCGGCTACTTCTAAAGCCATTTTCTGGTCGTCAACGATTTTTTTGTACAATCTTGAACTTTTTCCGTCGCTCAAAATCGTAGAAATCATGTCGAGTACACGTGCATCACGCGTTTTCATCGAAGGTGTTCTGTAAGCTGCGATGATGGCCGGAATCTGGATATTCGGATCTTCGAATTTCGCTCTGATTGGCTGTGTAATCGGATCTTCAGTGAAAGTTTGTCTTGTGATTGGCGTTCCTTTCGGGATGCTTCCGAAATATTGCTGGATCCATTTTTTAGTTTGCTCTTTGTTGCTGATATCACCGGCAACTACTAAAACCGCGTTATTCGGGATGTAGAATTTCTTGTTGAAAGCCTGGAATTCTTCCAATGTTGCAGCATCAAGGTGTGCCATATCACCGATGGTTGTCCAGCGGTACGGGTGTTTCTTGAACATGTGTTTCTTGATTTGCGCCTGGAATTGACCATACGGACGGTTGTCATAGCTTTTTCTTTTCTCTTCCTTTACGACTTCATTCTGCGTATCAACACCGATTTGGTTGATGATCGGGTGCAGCATTCTTTCAGATTCCATCCATAAGCCTAATTCTAAAGAATTCGATGGGAAAACCTCGAAGTAATAAGTCCTGTCATCGTTGGTGTTGGCGTTGTTGATACCGCCATTGGCAGTTACGATTTTAAACCATTCGCCGCGTTTGATGTTTTCGGTGCCTTCGAACAACAAATGCTCAAAAAAGTGGGCGAAACCCGTTCTTTCAGGATTTTCGTCTTTCGCACCAACGTGGTACATTACAGATGTGATAATTACCGGCGCCGAAGGGTCGTTGTGCAGGATAACGTGCAGGCCGTTCGCTAAATCGTATTCTTCAAAAGCCACTTTTTAGGCCAGAGCAACACCTCCGAGCATAAGTGCAGCACTTAAAGCCATCAATGATTTTTTCATAAAGTTAATAATTTTGTTGATTTTGTGTATGTTGGACGCCCAACGTTCTGTTTTGTTACGCCAAAAATACTTTATTTTAACGTAATCGAATATCTGATTGGTAAAATTATCAATATAAATGTGTTGTTTTTTAAACTAATCGCAATTGTGAATAGCTGATTTTCATCTGCGGAAGCGCCAAAAAATAAAATTTTCACCAACTAATTGCCAGATTCATTTATAGTTGTATATTTGCATCCATTTTATAAACAAATAAACATCATTGTTATGTACGCAATCGTAGAGATAGCAGGGCAACAATTTAAAGTAAGCAAAGACTTAAAGGTTTATGTGCACCGTTTATCTAATGAAGAAGGTTCAAAAGTTTCTTTTGACAAAGTTCTTTTATTGGATGACAATGGCACGATCACTTTAGGCGCCCCGGCTGTAGAAGGTGCTTCGGTAGAAGCCAAAGTGTTACAACACTTAAAAGGAGACAAAGTAATCGTTTTCAAAAAGAAAAGAAGAAAAGGTTACAAAAAGAGAAACGGTCACAGACAGTATCTTACCCAAATTGTAATTGAAGGCATCACTGGTGCGGGAACAGCTAAAAAAGCAGCTCCAAAGAAAGAAGCAGCTCCGGCAGCAGCAACTGAAGAAGCAGATGCTCCTAAAGTAAAAAAAGCGCCAAAAGCTAAAAAAGAAGAAGACACACAAGAATAATTAACATTTAAAACTAATACGTCATGGCTCACAAGAAGGTGTCGGTAGTTCCAAGAATGGTAGAGAATCAGAATCGAAACGTTTAGGTGTTAAGATTTTTGGTGGACAAGCTGCAATCGCTGGGAACATCATCGTAAGACAAAGAGGTTCTAAACACAATCCGGGTGAAAACGTTTACATCAGTAAAGATCACACGCTACACGCAAGAGTAGACGGAATCGTGAAGTTCCAAAAGAAAAGAGACAACAAATCATACGTTTCAATCGAAGCATTCGAAGCTTAAGATTTTACTCTTATAAAATTAATTATAAAACCCCGTTTCATCGAAGCGGGGTTTTATTTGGATTGTAAGACCGAAAGAACCAAGAGTCAAGAACCAAGAGTCAAGAATCAAGACACAAAACAATACGGATAAAATCAACTTTGTTTTCACACAAAAACAAGAAATCTTGATTCTTGGCTCTTTACTCTTTTCTCCAATAAAAAAACCCTCACTTTCCAGTAAGGGTTCATTCGCTAATTACCTCATTACCTCATTAATATCTGTAGTATTCCGGTTTAAACGGTCACTTCCACTTCAACGCCAATATAAGCAGCCTGATCAGGTCTCAAAGTTTCCAGTTCAACGCCTAATTTTGCTAAGTGCAAAGCCGCCACTTTTTCATCTAAATGTTTCGGCAACATATAAACATCGTTTCCGTATTTATCGCTATGGTTCCACAATTCGATTTGCGCCAAGGTCTGGTTTGTAAATGAATTACTCATTACAAAACTCGGGTGCCCATTGCACAACCCAAATTTACCAAACGGCCTTCCGCCAGGATGATGATGTCTTTTCCGGCAATCGTATATTTATCAACCTGTGGCTTGATCTCGATTTTCGAAGCGCCGTGGTTTTTGTTCAGCCACGCCATGTCGATTTCATTGTCAAAGTGACCGATGTTACAAACTATGGTCTTGTCTTTCATTTTCTCGAAGTGGCTTCCCAAAACGATATCTTTATTTCCGGTAGTCGTAATGATGATATCAGCAGTAGCAATAACGGTGTCTAATCTTTTCACTTCATAACCGTCCATAGCCGCCTGTAAAGCACAAATCGGGTCGATTTCAGTTACAGTTACAATTGAACCCGCGCCACGGAAAGAAGCCGCAGTTCCTTTTCCAACATCGCCATAACCGCAAACGATTACACGTTTTCCGGCCAACATCAAATCTGTTGCACGACGGATCGCATCAACAGCCGATTCTTTACAGCCGTATTTGTTATCGAATTTCGATTTCGTAACCGAGTCATTCACGTTAATTGCCGGCATTGGCAAAGTTCCGTTTTTCACTCTTTCGTACAATCTGTGAACACCTGTAGTGGTTTCTTCCGAAAGTCCTTTGATGCCCGCAACCAATTCCGGATAACGGTCAAAAACCATATTCGTCAAATCGCCGCCGTCGTCAAGGATCATGTTCAACGGCTTTCTGTCTTCGCCGAAGAACAAAGTCTGCTCAATACACCAGTCGAATGATTCCTCATCCAGACCTTTCCATGCATAAACCTGGATGCCCGCAGCAGCAATCGCCGCAGCCGCCTGGTCTTGTGTAGAAAAAATGTTGCAGGATGACCAGGTTACTTCGGCACCCAAAGCGATAAGTGTTTCAATCAAAACCGCAGTCTGGATCGTCATGTGAAGACAACCCGCGATACGCGCGCCTTTAAGCGGCTGCTCGTTTTTGTATTGGCCTTAACGCCATCAAACCCGGCATTTCGGCTTCCGCCAACTCAATTTCTTTTCTTCCCCAGGCTGCCAAAGAGATGTCTTTCACTTTGTATGCCACGAACGGTAAAGTCTGTGTACTCATATATTTAATTTGTATTAACTGAAAAATTTTTGCAAATTTACGGAATTACTTTTTATTAAAAATACATTCTCTTGCGATTTGTGATTGGATTATTTTTCGTAACTTTTTGAAATACAATAACCTGAATTTTCAGGAGCTATTTCCCGCTATCCGCAATATCTTTTTCGCCGAACTCCGGCAAAAAAGGATATCTGCTCCTATCGGGGCTAGGGCCAACTGCAAACCAACAACATGCCGTTATACAAAAGCATACCGTTCTGCGACAACACCAAAATCCTCGTCTGGAAGGTCACCGAATCTTTGTCGGAACTCATGAACAGCGTCAGGCTGCAGCCCACAACGCTGATCCGCGTTGATACCATGAAATCAGAAATGCACCGCCGCGCCTTCCTGAGCGTAAGGATGCTGTTGCAGGAAGCAGGTTATTCTGACTTCGATATCTATTACGACGAATTCGGGAAACCGCATTTAAAAGACGGCACCGATATTTCGATTACGCATTCCTTTACATTCTCGGCCATCATCCTGAGCAACCGCAAAATCGGCATCGACATTGAATTGCGCCGTGAAATGGTTGCCCGTCTTGACTACAAATTCATCGACCATGAATTCAACTACCTTAATAAGGAAGACCGTGAAGATTATATCTCAAGACTCACCGTTATTTGGGGCGTCAAGGAAGCCATCTTCAAAATCCGCAATGAAGTCGGAATCAGCTTCAAAGACCACATCGAAGTACAAGCCTTTGAAATGAAAGACCAAAAAGCCACGACGACGCTGCATTTCGGCAATCTGTCAACGCATTTCAAAGTCTATTTTGAAGAATTTGAGAATTTTATCTTAGTCTACGTTTTAGAATACTAACCACAAACCGAGAAATCTGCGAAAATCTGCGTCATCCGCGAAAATTCGCGTTCCCATCAACATGAGCATTTACCACAATATAATCCAATCCAAAAAAAATAACAAAAAGCTTTTAGCCATTCTTCTCGATCCCGACAAAATCAACTGGCAAAATCTCAACCAATTGATTTCAAAAATCAACCAATCGCCCGCCACGCACATTTTTATCGGCGGCAGCCAGGTTTTTTCCAATAAAATTGATGAATTAATTTCCGAAATCAAACAAAATTGCTATTTACCAATTCTGCTTTTTCCCGGAAATCCATCACAGATTTCCAATGAAGCAGACGGCATCTTATTCCTCTCATTAATCTCAGGCAGAAACCCCGATTTCCTAATTGAACACCAAGTAAAAGCTGCGCCAATCCTGAAAAAATCCAACCTGGAAATCATCCCAACAGGCTACATCCTAATCGATGGCAACAGCGAAACCGCAGTCGCCAAAATCAGCAAGACCACTCCGATGCCAATTGACAATCCGGAATTAATTCTCGCCACCGCGCAAGCAGGCGAAATGCTCGGCAAAAAACTCATTTATCTCGAAGCGGGAAGTGGCGCCAAAAATGCAGTTCCGGTTGAAATCATAAAATTAATTTCCCAAAATATCGAAATCCCGTTAATAGTCGGCGGCGGCATCGTAACTTTAGATGGCATTAAAAAAGCATACGAGGCTGGCGCAGCTATCGTCGTCATCGGCACTGCTTTTGAAAACGACATTAACTTTTTCAACCATGATTGATTTTTTCCTGAAACCATACGAAACCGCATCCATTCTGCAAATTTTGTTGGAATTTCTGGCATTCGCACTCGGAATCGCCAGCGTCTGGTTCGCTAAAAAAGAAAATATCTGGGTGTATCCAACAGGATTAATCGCCACATTTATCACAACCTATTTATTATGGATTGCCGGTTACCTCGGCGATATGCTCATCAATGCTTATTTCACCATCATGAGCATTTACGGCTGGATCAATTGGGCAAAAAAAACAGATTCCAACGACAATCTGCCCATTACGAGAACAACACGTAATGAAAAATTAACAGGCATCCTGCTGTTTTTCACCACAATTTTTGTAGTTTTCGCCATCTATAAAAGCGTCGGGCAGCAAATTAAAAACGACAATTATATAGACATTATCGCTTCGGGCATATTTTTTACCGGAATGTGGTATATGGCCCGTAAAAAAATAGAAAACTGGACGCTCTGGATCATCGGCGACATCATCGTGACGCCGCTTTACGCTTACCGCGGATTAGGAATGTTGTCATTGCAGTACCTGGTTTTTACAATTTTAGCTGTTTCAGCTTATTTAGAATGGAAGAAAATCTTAAACAACAACCCACAACCACTATAAAGATAGCGCTGTTTCGACCGGAATCTACCGGAAAAACTACGCTTGCCCGCCAGCTTTCCGAACATTTTGAAACAGGTTGGGTGCCGGAATTTGCACGCGATTATTTGCAGGAAAAATGGAACCGTATGCAAAAAATATGCGAGCCCGAAGATTTGCTTCCGATTGCGATTGGACAGACCAAACTCGAGAACGAAACGCTCTTAACAGCAAACAAATATATTTTCTGCGACACCAATTTACTGGTCACGAAAGTGTTTTCAGAAATGTATTATGATTTTTGCGATCCGGCGCTGGATAAGGCCGCGAGAAAGCACAAATATGATTTGTTTTTTCTCACGGATATTGACGTGCCGTGGGAAAAAGACGACTTGCGCGACAGTCCCGATAACCGGAAAATCGCATTCGAAACATTCAGGAATGCATTGATTGAAAACGAAAAGCCATTCATTACACTTTCCGGAAATGCAGACGAAAGATTTCAAAAAGCTTTGCAAATACTTGAAAATCTTGAAAAAGCAAAGGAAATTGGTTTTTCATCGCATGATTTTGTGCAGATTTACGAACATGGCATTCCAATCGAAAACATTCAAAAGCAGCTCGATATTTTCAAAAAAGGCATCGCGAAAGCTGTTTTGGTAAGGCCGGCGATTAAGGATGACGGAATTTTACGACTCAATGAACAGGAATTCTACGATCATGCTGAGTATTTCGACAAGCAGAAAAGCGATTTGAAAATTAAGAAATTCGTTCCGGCTTCAGGCGCTGCGAGCAGGATGTTCAAGTTCCTGAACGAATTTGTCAACGAATTCAACATCGACGAAGAAACCATCAACGCTTACATCAACCGCAAACACGCAAGTTCGCTTTCCGTTTTTTTGGTCGGATTGGAGAAATTCCCGTTTTACGAAGCAATCGACCTTGAATTAAAGAAAAAATATTCCAATTTCCGTTCCTGGAACAAAGATCTAAGGGATTTTTATTTCATCAAAATGTTGCTTTCCTCGAAGCATTTTGATTTCGCCAATAAGCCGAAAGGGATTTTGCCTTTCCACAAATATCCGGCACACATTGCCACGCCGCTTGAAGAGCATTTGAACGAAGGCGGATTTTATGCAAGTTCTAATAACGTCTCGCATATTCATTTTACGATTTCAAAAGAACACCAAAACGGGTTTGAAAATATCATCCACGAAGTGCGGAACAAAGTTGAAACACAATCCGGTACAAAAATCAACATCAATTTTTCGTACCAGGATGAAAATTACCGATACGATTGCCGTTGATCCGAAAAACAAGCCATTTCGTACAGACGATGGACGATTGGTGTTCCGTCCGGGCGGACATGGAGCGCTTATCCAAAATCTCAATAATCTGACTTCGGATATTATTTTCATCAAGAATATTGACAACGTCATCCAAAATCATATCCAGTCGATTGCATTGTATAAAAAGGCGTTGGCGGGAATTCTGATTAACTTGCAACAGCAAACTTTCCAATTTCTGCGGGACATCGAAAACAACGAAATCACAGAAAGCAATATCAGGGAAATTATCACTTTCGCAACCGAAAAACTCAATATTGAAATCATAGAGGATTTTGAAAAATATACGCTAGGGAATAAAATCGCTTATTTATTTGACAAACTGAATCGCCCGATTCGCGTGTGCGGCATGGTGAAAAATGAAGGCGAACCCGGAGGCGGCCCTTTTGGGTCAGCAATTCAAAAGGCAATGTTTCCCTTCAGATTGTTGAGAATTCACAGATAGATATGACCAATGAAAACCAGCTTTCGATATTGAAGAGTGCTACACATTTCAATCCGGTTGATCTGGTTTGCGGCATTAAAAATCACAAAGGCGAAAAATTTGATTTGCTGCAATTCATAGATCACAACAGTGGCTTCATCGTTGAAAAAAACAAAAACGGCCGCGACTTGAAAGGCTACGAATTGCCCGGATTATGGAATGGCGCGATGGCCAAATGGATTACTGTTTTCGTACAAGTGCCACTGCTCACTTTCAATCCCGTGAAAACCGTGAATGATTTACTAAAACCCGCGCACCAACCGCAATAATGGAAGTCGAAAAATTACTATCGGAACTGCAGTTCAAAGCGGTTCGAAGCTCCGGCGCCGGCGGGCAGAACGTTAATAAAGTTTCTTCAAAAGTGGTTTTGTCTTTTGAAATTAATAATTCCAGGCTTTATCCGAAGAAGAAAAAGCATTGATTATTGGAAATCTTCCTTCGAGATTGACTGCGGAAAATATCCTGATTCTCAATTGCGACGAAGACCGAAGCCAGCTTAAAAATAAGGCGATTGTTACTAAAAGATTTCTCGATATCATCACAAAAGCACTTCATGTCCCGAAAATCAGGAAAGCTACAAAAGTGCCGCGTTCGGTGATTGAAAAGAGGATGAAATCTAAAAGAAATCTGTCTGAAATCAAGCAATCGCGCCGAAAACCGGATTTTTGAAATGGTCAGAAGTCGAAAGTCTAAAGCCAAAAGGAGCGACTTTCTAGCTTTCGGCTTTGGACTTTCGGCTAAAAAATGTACATTTGCCCTGTCTCAAAGGGGTGCTCCGAATAACGAGCTGAGATTATACCCAATGAACCTGGGCGGGTAATGCTGCCAAGGGAAAAGTGACAAAGCTGCGGAGTGCACGCCGTATTTTTTGCCACAGGAACATCATTTAATTTTAACCAAGAATAATTCCCCCTTTTATTCGTAAAACATTTTACGGATGAATCATTTATTTTATCAATGCCGCAAAGGCACGAAGTCGCAAAGGCACAAAGCAGCGATTTCTTGCTTCTTGCTTCTCGCTTCTTTCCTCTCTTCTGCACAACAAAAAGAGCAGGATACTACCAAAATCAATCAATTAGACGACGTTCTCGTAACAGCCGTTCGGGCGACTTCGAAGACGCCGGTCAGTTTCAGTAATCTTTCCAAAAAGGAAATCGCTTCGCGCAATCTCGGTCAGGATATTCCGATTTTGATGAATTTCCTGCCGTCGGTCGTCACCACTTCTGATGCCGGAAATGGCGTCGGCTATACCGGAATTCGCGTCCGCGGAAGCGATGCCACAAGAGTCAACGTAACGATTAACGGAATTCCATATAACGATTCCGAAAGTCATGGTACTTTTTGGGTCAACATGCCCGATTTTGCTTCGTCGACAGAAAGCCTGCAATTGCAACGCGGCGTGGGTACTTCGACTAATGGCGCAGGTGCATTTGGCGCAAGCCTTAATGTTCTGACCGATTCGTATTCGGAAAAGGCGAGCGGCGAAATTTCGAATTCGTTCGGAAGTTTCAACACGCGGAAACACACCGTGAAATTCAGCACCGGATTGCTCAATGACCATTTTGAAATAGCAGGGCGTTTGTCGAATATTGATTCGCATGGCTATATCGACCGCGCGTTTTCTGAATTGCATTCGTATTTTTTACAAGGAACTTATGTTGGAAAATCGACTTTGATCAAAGCCTTGGTTTTTGGAGGAAAAGAGCGTACTTACCAATCCTGGAACGGCATCGACGCTGCGACTTTGGAAAGCGACCGGACATTCAATCCGTCGGGAATGTATACCGATGCCAACGGCGATGTACGCTTTTACGACAATGAAACCGACAACTATCGGCAAGATCATTACCAATTACACCTGAATCAAAATTTTTCTGAAAATTGGAACCTGAACTTCGCTTTGCATTATACAAAAGGCAAAGGTTATTACGAAAATTATAAAGAAGACGCTGCTTTTGAGGATTATGGTTTGCTTCCCGTTGGCGCTGAAACGGCGACAGATTTAATCGCCCAAAAATGGCTCGACAATGATTTTTATGGTTATACTTTTTCACTGAATTATAAAAATGACAAGCTTGATTTACTCATTGGCGGCGGCGGCAATAAATACAACGGCGCGCATTTCGGAAAGGTGATTTGGGCAAGATTTGCATCCCAAAGTGAACCCGGCGACCATTATTATGACGATTGCGCAGACAAGACAGACAACAATGCTTTCACAAAAGTGAATTACCAATTGACGGAAAAGCTCAATCTTTTTGGTGATGTGCAATTCCGCAATGTGGGTTATCGTGCCGATGGGGCGCAGGCGACTGTAGTTGATGACAACTTCAATTTCTTCAACCCGAAAGCCGGATTGAATTATACACTGGATGGCAAAAGCACATTCTATTTTTCCTACGCCATAGCGAATCGTGAACCCAACCGAACCGATTATGAAGGCGGCAGCGTAAAACCTGAAAAACTCGGTGATTTTGAATTGGGATGGCGATTTTCGGCTTCGAAATTCAGGCTCAATATCAACGGTTATTATATGCGATACAAAGACCAATTGGTACTGACGGGCGCTTTAGACGATGTAGGCAATCCGATTCGCACGAATGTCGGCAAAAGTTACAGGGCCGGAATAGAAGCTGAGGCTGTCGTAAAGATTCTGAAAAAATTCACCTGGCGTTCGAATATGACCATCAGCAGCAATAAAAACCAGGATTTTGTAATAGATAACGGCAGTGGATTGGTGAATCTTGGCGATACAAATATTGCGTTTTCACCCAATATCATCGTCGGGAATATGCTGGTTTTTCAACCGGCTGAAAGCTTGAGTTTGGCATTGATGACAAAATTCGTCGACCAACAATATATGTCGAATATCGATGATGAAAATTCAAAATTGGACGCTTATACGCAGACGGATTTCAGCATTTCTTACGAATTGAAAACGAAAAAAATCTTCAAATCAATCATCTTCACCGGATTGCTGAACAATGTCTTCGATGAAAAATATGTGTCTAATGGTGCAGATTATGGCGGCGGATACATTTATTATTTTCCGCAGGCGGGAATTAATTTTCTGGCAGGAATGACGTTGAAATTTTAAAATAGTCGAAAGGCTAAAGTCTGAAAGTCAAAAGAATCGTTTTCGGGTCACCTAAGCGACTTTCAGACTTTGGACTTTCAGCTTTCGACTTAATTATAAACCCGAATACTCGTCGGACTCAAAACCTCTACCCTGTAAGGCTTCATCGTATATTGAACTTCACCTTCTCCAACGCCCGTAAAAAGGCTGTAAGTATAATCTTCGCAGGAACATTTCGCATTGACGCCGCTGATGCTCATTGTTGAACATGAAGTCGGATATTGGTTCGGGCAGCTCGCTTCCCAGGCCCAGGTAATCGGTTTCGGAAACGCGCATAACGATCAATCCGCTGACGCCGGAAGTGCCGTCGTTGATGTAAACCGGATTAATGGGCGATTTCAGCCCGCTGTACAATGGCAGGTTTTCGTCAATAGGAATCGAAAAAGTATAATTTGGCAGGTACGGATTTTTATAACGCGTGCCGCTGTTGCTGCAGCTGAGCAATATCAGAAAAACGACGGTGAATAAGAATATTCTTTTCATTGGTGTAAAATTTCCTGTGATAATGGGCAAAACAAATTTAATTTAATTAACTTTGAAATAGATATGATTAACATATTATTATAGACTGAACCGAAAAATACTATCTTTGCAAAAAGGAATCCCGTCGCGATGGGATTTTTTCTATTTATATAACGAAGGAAACCGCCGTTTTGTATATCGTTGAACGATGAAAATGAAAACTTTAAAACGGCCTGTTGGAATTGCAAAACGCAATAAAATTTAAACGAATTATGAGCAACGTATCTTATTACACCGCAGAAGGATTAAAGAAATTAAAAGACGAGTTGGAGCAACTCAAAAGCATAGAACGCCCGAAAGCATCACAAGCTATTGCCGAAGCACGCGACAAAGGAGATTTGTCTGAAAACGCCGAATATGACGCTGCAAAAGAGGCGCAGGGTTTGCTCGAAATGCGGATTTCAAAAATGGAAGATGTATACGCGAATGCACGCCTTATAGACGAATCGCAACTCGATACTTCAAAAGTTTTGGTGCTGTCGAACGTAAAAATCAAGAACCAGGCCAATGGCATGGAAATGAAATATACACTTGTTGCAGAAAGCGAAGCCGACCTCAAAACCGGAAAAATCTCTGTAACTTCTCCGATAGGGAAAGGACTTTTAGGGAAATCTGTTGGTCAGGTTGCTGAAATTACGGTGCCGAATGGCGTATTGAAATTTGAAGTTCTTGAAGTTTCGCGTGACTAATTAAGATTTTGGAAAGACCCTGAACCCAATACCCTGAACCTTAAACCGTAAAAAATGTCAAGCATATTCACCAAAATCATCAACGGCGAAATCCCAGCTTATAAAGTTGCGGAAGACGAGCATTTTATTGCAATCCTCGACGTAAACCCGAATACAAAAGGCCATACACTTTGCATCCCGAAACAGGAAGTCAATAAGATTTTTGATCTCGATGATGAAATGTATCTCGGATTGATGCAATTCTCAAAGAAAGTTGCCAAAGCATTGGAGAAAACTGTCGAATGCAAAAGAATTGGCGTTGCCGTTGTGGGTCTTGAAGTGCCGCATGTTCATGTGCACCTGATTCCGCTTCAGGATATGGATGACATGCGTTTTCTGAGAAAAGCCAGTTTTACCCCGGCTGAATTTGAAGCGCTGAGTTACGCAATTGCAGCGAATTTGTGAAAATTATAGCCACGAATTTCACGAATTAGCACGAATTTAATTTGTGGAAATTCGTGAAATTCGTGGCTAATTTTTCTCCACCGCTTTCCGGAAACTCACCTGCATCGTCGTGCCTTTTCCAACCTCAGAATGCAACACCCTGATTTTTCCGTTGTGGTATTCTTCAACAATCCTTTTGGTAAGTGACAATCCGAGTCCCCAACCACGTTTCTTGGTAGTAAATCCGGGCTCAAAAACACTCTTGAACTGTTTCTTCGGAATTCCTTTTCCCGTATCTGAAATATAAATCATCACAAATCGGTCGGCATCAATAATCGCAACGTCAAGATTACCGCGGCCGCGCATGGCATCGATTGCATTTTTTACGAGATTTTCAATCGTCCAGCTGTGTAGTGCCGGATTGATCATAATATTTACCGGATGATGCGGCGCCGTAAATGAAAATTCTACTTGTTTTGAAAATCTTGATTTCAAATAATCGAACGATTTTTCGGTTTCGGCAATGATATCAAGATTTTCGAGAATGGGTTCAGAACCGATTTTTGAAAAACGGTCGGCAATTGTCTGTAACCTTACAATGTCCTTTTCAATTTCAGTTACAGTGGTTTCATCGACATTATCAGCCCTCATAATTTCTAACCAGCCCAGAAGCGAAGAAAGTGGCGTGCCTATTTGATGCGCGGTTTCTTTCGCCATCCCGGCCCAGAGTTTATTTTGCGTAGCCATTTTTGTACTGCGGTAAAAGTTGTAGACAATGGTTCCGAAAAGGACGATAACCATTAAAAGCGCAATCGGATAATATTTTAATTTCTTGAGCAATGACGAGTCGCCGTAATAAATATATTGTGTCTGGGTTTTAGATATTTTTGTAACGATTGGGTCGTTCTGCGATTTGAGGTCATTCGTATAAGTTTTCAGGATTGATTTGTCCTGTAAGATGGCGTTGTCGATATTAAGTGTATTACTAATCGAATCATTTAGCGCTAAAATAATCGGAATGCTGGGCGGATGCTGAATCAACTCCAGAGGAATATCCAAGTCAACATTCTCATTTATATCTATTGTATTGATTTTTTTCTGAGCCAACGCCCAAAGCTCTACTTTATTCCGTTCATCGATTTTTACAATCTGAAACAATCCGTAAGTATTCCAAAGAATAAATAATACAATTACAAACGAAGTGATAATAATAATCCAGCGTGTTGAAACCCTGCGTTCCGAAAATTTCATAGATAAATTTTGAGGTATAAATATAACGATTTTTATTTTTTGAAGCCATTTCCCGCTATGCACTTATATCTTTCCCGCGCTAAAGAAGCGCGAAAAAGGATAACGTTCCTATCGGGGCTAGGGTAGTTGTTTTCAATTGAAAATTTGTGCGAAACAAATCGATTTCCGTATTTTTACAAAAACAAATTCCCATGCTCAGCATTTCCCCAAAAGACGTCACGCCGGTAAAATTGCAAGGCTATTTACAGACTTCCATCGGGCCGCGTCCAATAGCTTTCGCCAGTACAATAGACGCCAGCGGAACGCCTAATTTATCGCCATTCAGTTTCTTCAACGTATTCAGTTCGAATCCGCCAATTTTGATTTTTTCTCCGGCGAGACGCGTTCGTGACAATACGGTAAAGCATACTTTGCTCAACGCCGAAGCCACGCGCCAGGTCGTCATCAACATCGTCGATTTTGAAATCGTGCAGCAGGCTTCTTTGTCAAGCACAGAATATCCTTCCGGCGTTAATGAATTCGTAAAAGCCGGATTGACCGCCATTCCGTCTGACATCGTAAAACCATACCGCGTTGCCGAAAGTCCGGTGCAATTTGAATGCAAGATCAACGACATCATCAAACTCGGAACCGAAGGCGGCGCCGGAAATCTCATCATCTGCGAAGTCGTCAAAATCCATATCAGTGAAAAAATCCTTGATGAGAACGGCAACATCGACCAAGAGAAAATCGATTTGGTTTCAAGGCTTGGCGGCGACTGGTATTCGCGTGCCAATGCCGGACTTTTTAAAGTCCCGAAACCGCTTACAAAGCTTGGCATCGGTGTTGACCAGATTCCGAATTTCATCCGCGAAAGCGGCATTTTCAACGGTAACGATCTCGGAAAATTAGGCAACACAGAATCATTGCCCACTACCGAAGAAATTAATATATTTGTAAACGAGAACATTTCGGTAAAAGGTGTGCTGAGTGCTGATGATGAGGAAAAAGTGCATCTCAAAGCCAAGGAATACCTCGATAATGACGATGTTTCCGGTGCATGGAAAGTGCTTTTGGCCGAAAGAATTTAATAATCAATATAAAATAAGAAGATGGAAATTAACGGAAAAGTTAAAGTGATAAACGCCGAGCAACAAGTGAGCGCGTCGTTTAAGAAGAGAGAGTTGGTTGTTACAACCGAAGAGCAGTATCCGCAGCACATTATGATTGAGTTTACTCAGGATAAGTGTGATTTGCTCAACAATTATAAGCCAGGAGAAGCCGTAAAAGTTTCCATTAACCTAAGAGGCCGCGAATGGGTGAATCCGCAGGGTGAGACTAAATATTTCAACAGCATCCAGGGTTGGAGAATCGAAAGACTGGCCGCAGAAGCACCGCAAGGCCAGGCTCCGATGGCGCCACCTGCACCGGCATTTGAGCCTGCCAATGATTTTAAAGAAGAAGACCACGACGATTTGCCTTTCTAAGTAAATTCGTTGATAAATTTTAAACCCGACACATTTGCTGTCGGGTTTTGTATTTAGAAATAAATGTATTATCTCTTAAAAAAAGAATTATTTTTTCCACCCGTTTCCGAAGCTGATGAAGACGGAATCCTTGCCATTGGCGGCGATTTGTCTGTGGAAAGGCTGCAGCTCGCTTATCGTTCCGGAATTTTCCCGTGGTTTGAGGACGGCGATCCGATCATCTGGTGGGCACCCAACCCGCGGATGGTTTTATTCCCTGACGAATTCCGCGTTTCCAAAAGCATGCGCAACATCATCAACCGTAATATTTTCAAAGTCACACTCAATCAAAATTTCCGCGATGTAATTTCAAATTGTAAAAATATCAAACGCGACGGTCAAAACGGCACGTGGATTACCAATGAAATGGTTGAAGCTTATTGCAATCTCAACCAGATTGGTGTCGCCAAATCAATTGAAGTGTGGCAAAATAACGAACTCGTCGGCGGTTTATATGGTATAGATTCAGGTCAGATTTTTTGCGGCGAAAGCATGTTTTCAAAAGTGCCGAATGCGTCAAAAATGGCGTTCATCGCTTTGGTGAATTACCTTAAAACGAATAATTATCAATTGCTCGATTGTCAGGTTTATAATGAACATCTCGAAAGTTTGGGCTGCCGGGAAATTCCACGTTCAGAATTTATGAAATTCCTGAAATGAGTTAATCGAAAATTTGCATTAAATAAATTTATTTTTTCATTGTCCAGCAAGCTTCAATATGATCATTGACCATTCCGGTTGCCTGCATGTGCGCATAAATCGTTGTCGAGCCGACAAATTTAAAGCCGCGCTTTTTTAGATCTTTGCTGATAGCATCAGAAAGCGGCGTTGTTGCAGGAATTTCACCCATCGATTTCCTGTGGTTTTCAATCGGTTTTCCGTCGGTAAATTTCCAGATGTAATTTGAAAAACTCCCAAATTCTTGCTGCACTTCCATAAAACGCTGCGCATTGATGATGGCTGATAGAATTTTGAGGCGGTAACGAATGATGCCCGCATTCTGCATCAGATCTTCGACTTTATCTTCATCATATTGAGCAATTTTCATATAATCGAAATTGTCAAAAGCTTTCCTGAAATTTTCGCGTTTGCGCAAAATCGTAATCCAGCTCAAACCCGCCTGAAAAGTCTCCAGAACCAAAAATTCAAACAAAGTGGCATCGTCATAAACGGGTTTCCCCCATTCTTCGTCGTGGTATTTTTCGTAAAGTGCATCGCCGACACACCATCGGCACCTGATTTTTTCTTCCATTATAAAGTTTCTTCTGAGAGGTATTTTTTGATGATATGGTGCGACCAGTAAATGACCGGTGTCAACAAAACTGCAACGCCCAATTTAAATGTATAGCCCGTTAATCCTGAACTGATATAAGTTTTTCCGTCGATTTTCCCGGGAAGATAAAATGCAATTCCGAGCACAATAAACGAATCAAATAACTGCGAAATCACCGTTGAACCCGTGGTTAGTTCAGCCAGATTTTAGCTTCGCCGGTTTTGTTTTTGAAAAACCAGAACAGCGAAACATCAATCAGCTGCGAAACCAGGAATGCAATGATACTTCCGACGATGATCCACATACTTTGCCCGAAAACGGCATAAAACTGCCCGTCGTTTACCGGACTTATTCCTTTCGCGGCCGGAATCGAAATCGCCACAAACAAAATGATAAATGCATAAGCGATAAGTGCTGCCGTGATGTAAGATAATTTCCTGACGCCCTGCTGCCCGAAATATTCGTTGATCAAATCGGTTGTCAAAAAAACCACCGGCCACGGGATGATACCCATGCTCATTACGAACGGCCGATTTGTATGAGCTTTCCGCCAATCAATTCGGCGACAACCGCGTTGGTGATGAAAATCCCCGCAAGGATGATAAAAACTAATTCTCTTTTGGTCTTAAACATGGTGAAAATTATGATTAGTAATCGTCATAACGGAACATATCAAGCGCCACCGGCTTGCCGTAACTGGCTCTCGTGTGCTGTTTGTTAAGTGTTTTGTTGATAACAGTTTGGTATTCCTCTTCCATATCTTCATCGCCTTTCAGACTGTTTTGTGATGCAGTTTTAAAGGCAAGCGGATTGATTTTGTGGTTCTCGTTGACGAATGCTAAAGTATATAATATTTCTTTCGGTGCGCTTTCTTCTTCGTCTGCGGCTGCCGCTTTGGTGATTTTGAAAAAATAGAATGTGATTCCTTTTTTGTTATTTTCAACTACTTTTTCTGAAGTAACTCAAGGCTGTCTTTTTCGGCAATGTTCCTGAAATTCCGAACCGCAGAAAATGCAATTTCATCATCGGGAATATTTTTCACGAAGTCACCTTTTCCATTTGTGAGCAACAAGTTGATTACGGCAAATTTTATTTTTGGGTCGTTTAACGCCTCGCGAATCTCTTCGTCGTTGTATTTGCCGTACACAATCCCGAGTCGCGTCAACTCAATATCCAGTTCAGGAATATCGAGGCGTTCTGCTTTTTCAAGCAATTCAGATACACCTTTATCGTCCGGAAAATGCTGCAATAAATTGATATAATTGATGAGGTTTTCTGCAGGTGCTTTGTCGTTGTAACCATAAGCCGGTTCGTCTTCAGACTGCTGGCTGTTTTTTTGTTTCCAGCTTACCAGTCGTTTGTATTCGAGTTTGGCATTCGTATTCAGGATTTTCTTAAACGAGTTGAGTTTTTTAGCGGAAACATAATGCCTTTCCAGTAAAATGTTACACAAATCTATAATTGGGGCGTTGTATTCGGGGATGCTGTAAAACTGGAAGATTTTCGGAAACAATTCCTTGCTGCTTTCCAAATCATTCTGGAAATAATAAAACATCGAATTGATTTCGTAAGAATCATCCGGAAGCGGCAAATCATATTCGAGCAATTCCAGGATTTTTTTATACGCGTTTTTTGAATTCTGATTGGCGAGTGCTCTCAGGATGCTGATTTGAATCGTGGTTTTCGTATCTTCTTTTCTGTAAAGTGCTTCAAGGAATGGTGTCAGCCTTTCGTCATCACGGATTTCGCCAATTTTTTCAACCAATGATTTTAATGAAGCGGTTTCGCTGTCGCGGAATTTAAACGTATTGATGAAATTTTGGATTTTCCCGAAATCTTTTTTCTCCACCTTAAGCTGGTCAATCGACAAAGGTTCAAGTGCGGAATAGCGGATGGTGTCTTTTGCGCTGTTGGCATCTTCAATAAAAATGTCGATTTTGTCATCAAATACAGATGCGGTACTTTTTTCCGTTGGTTCGAAAGAATTGAAAGTTTTTTCAATGAAAGGATCATCGTTTTTGTAGTTTTTATCCACCAAAGCCATCAATGTATAATAGGAATTTCCAGTGAAAAAAATTCTGCTTTTTATGGCCTGGGTCGATGCGGGTTTAGAAACCATCATGTCAAAAACATGCAGGTTTTTATCTTTATTGAACGATTCAGATTCGCTTACAACTTCGTATTTGTCTTTGTTCTCAACGAGCTCATCCCATTTTGAATAGGTAAATCCTTTCCTGCTATAGATATTAGGCCCTTCAACTGATACCGCACCCGCAACTTCATAGGCATCATAATCGTAATCGTAGTCGTTGGTTTCATTAAAAAAGTCATCCTGCTTCAGCAATTGCCTTTTGAAGTTGGCTTTTATCGAATCGAGATTAACCGCATTTTCGTATTTGCTGTATTTGGTGTAAGTAAGGCCGATACTTTGCCCGGATTCTGAGCCAAAAGCATAGGTCCGAAATTGTGAAACAAACGCATTTTTTTCAGGTTTTTTGTCATAAGGAACGGCATCTGAAAGCCCGAGTAAAATGTTTTCGTTTTGCGTTTCAGGAATATCAACTTTAAATTTCGCCAGCGTATCGTTAAAGGTTTTTACCGTCGATTTGTAGTTATATGGCGTCGCCGTAAACGAATCAAAAAACCGGCTTACATTCTTCTCAGAAACATTTACAGCACCCAAAAGATAGTATTTACCGCCCTTGATAAGGGTTTTGAGCCTGATTTTCTTATCGCCTTTCGAAGCCGATTCAAAGCTTTGTTTTACTTTATCAAATCGGGTTGCGGTCGAATCTGTTTTTTGCTGTTTGTAAAATTCGTAATGGATTTGCTGCTGTTCATACGAAGAATCCTCGAGGCTTCCGAAATCGTTAAGCGTTTTTTCCTCAAGGAAATAATAGCCTTTTCAGAATTGTCATACGCCTGAATTTCAATATCGATTTGCTTTTTATCCTGATTATTGCCGTATACAGTGTTGAAGGACGGAATATCAACCGAAAACCCGCCTTTTTCCGGGGTGAATTTCTCCCAATTATTTTTAAATGATTTGATCTGGATTTTATCGAAAGCCTCATTTTCATACTGCCTTACATAATTCCCGGTTCCGGTCATCGAAACGGCAATCAATTCTAAAGGTGTGATGTAAAACTTTGTGCGCTGCGCATTTCCGGTTTTGGTTTTGTTCTTAATGTCATAACCCTTGAAATTTTCCTGCTCAAAATATTTTTTGTCGATGATGTCGCCGGCGATTTTTTCGAAAAATAAGCTGTCAAGCACTTTTGCATCAAAAGCTTGCTCCTTGTTGAAAAATGAGTTCAGCGGGATACGCCTGATATTTATGACGGCACCATTGGTCAAATCAGGTGAACTGACATCTTCATCCTGAAAAATGGTGTTCTTATTGAGCGGCATTTTCACCATCCCGTCGTGTGTGCCGGAAATCGTAAATGTTGGTGCCGGAAAATAGTCTTCAATGGCTTTTTTCTGCTTGGCCCGCTTTCCGTAAAAACGTCAATGATTGGTGTAACAGTATAGCCTTTATTGCGCAAGAGCTGAATGATACCGCCTTTTCCCGCAAGATGTGCAGCACCCACAGCAGCGAATAAACTTCCGGTTCTTGCCAGTGAATCGATGCTTTTTGCCATGACGATATTGCGGTCGATAATCAAAGCTTTATGCGTGTTTTTCGGAAACATCAGCTTATAAATTGAATCGAGCAGTACGATATCTTCTCGCGATAAAGGTCATTCATGGCTTCAGAATAATTCCGGTTTTTGAGCAATTTCATCAATAGCTGCTGGTTTTCTTCTTTCGGAACGGCATAATCGACTCTTGATTTATAAAGCGAAATCATCGATGCTTTCGCATTTTCCAAACCGACAATTTTCTTTTTGTATTTTCTTCCGGTTTGATAAATGAACATGTCGAGAACAGTGTTTTCCGAGAAATCGGCTGCCTGTTCATTCGTCACCGAAACCATGTTGTTGAGGTAATAATTGTTGTAAAAAATCATTGATATTTCCTTCTTCTTTGCCGGCGAAAGATAAAACCCGGAATAAAAACCTGAATTCGGGGCATAATTTGAGGTTGCGCCTACATTTGGTAAATCTTCCCAGGTTTCAGGATCGCTTTCATTGCTTACGATATCCGCGGCAAGCAAATTCTTAAAAAATGCGTCGGAAAGGTGGTAGGAAACTTTCTCGTTCACGTGCATGGTGCCGTAAATGTAAGATTTTTTGGAAAGGCCATTTCCCGAAATTTCCCAAAACAACGTATTGGCGGTCTGGGCGTTTGCAATTGCGGTAAATAGAAATGCTGAAAATAGGAGGAAGCGTTTCAATTGAAAAGTTTTATGTGTAAAACAAATATAGTTTTTTAATATATAATTAGTAGTTAATAATTATAACGCTGAATCAACATTATTCATTGTTAACTAATAAAAAAGAGGTGCCTGAACGAACAGACACCTCTTTTTAAAAAGAATGAATTAATATTATCCTAATGCAACTCTTTTGAATCCTGTAATTTCAACCTTGAACCCATTAACATATTCGCCTACTTTTTTAGCGTCGTCTTTAATGAAGTTTTGGTCTAATAATGCTTTCTCCTGGTCTAAAGTGGTGTTGTCAGAAATGAAACGTTGTACTTTACCCGGAAGGATTTTATCCCAGATTTGCTCTGGTTTGCCTTCTGCTTTTAATTCTGCTTTGGCATCTTCTTCTGCTTGTTTTAAAACTTCTGGAGTTAATTGAGAGAACGAGATGTATTTAGGGACATTTTTTAAAGTTTTTCCTAAACGTTTTGCTTCTTCATTATCTTTTTCGATTACAGCAATACGGGCAGCAAGTTCAGATTCAACGAAAGCTGGGTCAAAATCTTTATAAGATAATGTGTCAGCACCCATAGAAGCCACTTGCATAGAAATGTCTTTAGTTAAAGCCTCAGCATTGTCAATTCTTGCAGAAATAGCTGTTAATGCAGCAATTTTGTTAACGTGAACGTAAGATCCAACGAAAGTACCTTCAAGAATTTCGAAACCACCGATTTCGATTTTTTCACCGATAACCCCAGTTTGTTCGATTAGTTTCTCGGCAACAGTAATTCCGTTGAAATCTGAAGCCAGGAATTCTTCTTTAGAAGAGAAATTGATTGCTTTTTCAACCAAAGATTTAGCCAAAGCTACGAAAGCTTCATTTTTACCTACGAAATCTGTTTCGCAGTTTAAAGTAAGGATAGCGCCTTTAGTGTTGTCTGCATTGATAAAAGCAACGGCAGCACCTTCAGATGACTCGCGGTCAGAACGGTTAGCAGCCACTTTTTGTCCTTTTTCTCTAAGGATTTGTATCGCTTTATCGAAGTCTCCTTCAGCTTCGACTAGAGCTTTTTTACAGTCCATCATTCCGGCACCTGTAGATTGTCTTAATTTATTTACGTCTGCAGCAGTTATAGTTGCCATTTGTTTTTATTTTTAAGATTATAATTTAATGTAAAAAAAGAAATTCCAGACTTCAAATTCCAAATTCCAGTTTTATCAAATCAATAAATTTTCGTTACTGACTTTTTTGGATTTTGGAATTTAAATTCTGGAATTTAATATGGATTTATTCTTCTGTTTTATCAGCTTCCGGAGCAGCTTCAACTTCTGCCTCAACAGCAGGAGCTTCTTCTACGGCAGGAGCAGCAACTTCAGCAGCTGGTGCTGCAACAGTTTCTTCAGCAGCATCTTCCATTCCGTCAGCATCTTCTTTGTCAGAAGTTCTGTTAGAAAGTCCGTCGATAACGGCAGCAGTCACTAAAGATAAAATTTTCTCGATTGATTTAGAAGCGTCATCATTTGCAGGGATTACATAGTCAACTTCACGTGGATCGGAGTTGGTATCAACCATTGCGAAAACCGGAATGTTTAATTTCTGAGCTTCTTTTACAGCGATGTGTTCTGCTTTGATGTCTACTACGAAAAGCGCAGCAGGCAATCTCGACATGTCAGAGATAGAACCTAAGTTTTTCTCTAATTTCGCACGCAAACGGTCTACCTGAAGACGCTCTTTTTTAGAAAGTGTCATGAATGTTCCGTCTTTCTTCATCCTGTCGATAGTGGCCATTTTCTTAACGGCTTTACGGATAGTAACGAAGTTGGTCAACATTCCGCCTGGCCATCTTTCAGTGATGTAAGGCATGTTGGCGGCTGCAGCTTTTTCAGCGACGATGTCTTTAGCTTGTTTTTTTGTTGCTACGAATAAAATCTTTCTGCCTGAAGCAGCGATTTTTTTAAGGGCGTCGTTAGCCTCTTCGATTTTAGCAGCAGTTTTATACAGGTTGATAATGTGGATTCCATTACGCTCCATGTAGATGTAAGGAGCCATGTTCGGATCCCATTTTCTGGTCATGTGCCCGAAGTGAACACCGGCTTCCAGTAAGTCTTTAACTTCTATTTTGTTTGCCATTTTGTAATAGTTTACGTTCTGTTAATTAGCAATGTTTCTTATCGATTTTAGATTTTAGATTTCAGATTTCAGATTTTTCAACCCTGAATCCTGAACCTTTCACCCTGAACCATTTGAAATCATTTAGATGCTAAACTAATTTCCTGCCTCGGCAGAAATTGTAACAATAACTTGATTTTTAATAATTGAATGAACATTGTGCCCTGAGCTAATTGCGCAAGGCAGGTAATATTAACGTTTCGAGAATTGGAATCTCTTACGGGCTTTTTTCTGACCGAATTTTTTACGTTCAACCATTCTTGGATCCCTTGTCAATAAACCTTCTGGTTTCAGGATGGCTCTGTTTCCTTCGCCAACTTCACACATTGCTCTTGCCAAAGCCATTCTCACAGCTTCTGCCTGTCCTGTTGAACCTCCTCCGTAAACGTTTACTTTTACGTCAAAGTTGTTTACATTTTCTGTCATCGACATTGGCTGTAACACTTTGTACTGTAAAGTTGCAGTTGGAAAGTAAGTTGCAAATTCTTTTTTGTTCACGGTGATTTTACCTGTTCCTTCAGAAACATACACACGTGCAACAGCTGTTTTTCTTCTTCCGATTTTGTGGATTACTGCCATTACTTAAGATCGTTTAGGTTAACAGTTCTTGGTTTTTGAGCCGCTTGTTTGTGCTCTGGCCAGACAACAACATTTAAATTTCTGAAAAGTTCTGCTCCTAATTTGTTTTTAGGCAACATACCTTTTACAGCTTTTTCAACCAAAGCTGCTGGGTTTTTCGACTGTAATACTTTAGCAGTCAGTGTTCTCTGACCTCCAGGGTAGCCTGTGTGACGCATGTAGATTTTGTCGTCCAGTTTAGTACCTGTAAGGTTGATTTTCTCTGAGTTGATAACGATCACGTTATCTCCGCAGTCGACGTGTGGTGTATAACTTGGCTTGTACTTACCTCTCAAAATCATTGCGACTTTTGAAGCAAGACGTCCTAAGTTATGACCTTCGGCATCAACAAGTATCCACTCTTTTTGTACGGTGGCTTTGTTTGCTGATTGTGTCTTGTAGCTTAATGCGTCCATAATATAATTTAAATTAAACATTCCGTCCCCAATAAAGGGGTTGCAAAAGTACAAATAAATATTTTAAATCCAAATGCGAATATTAAATTCTTTTACATTGAATATCAGGGAGAAAAAGACCGCTTTGCTGCAAGACCGTTTCACTATAAGACCACTGCGTTGCACGACCGCTTCGCTGAAAGATTTTGGCGGTTAATTTTCGGTTGATTTATTATAAATACAAACCTCTGAACCTTTTACCCAACACCCTGCACCCAAAAACAAAAAAGCCACCTTAATTAAAAGATGACTTTTTCAGAAGCAATTTTTTATTTTGAAATTTATACGATAAATATATTGGCTATATCTACAGCTTTTTGAGTCGTGATAGGCTCGTCGTAGGCTTCGCTGCCTGCAATTGCCGGGATAGCTGGCCCTGCAGAACCGTTGTTTACATTAGCAGTATTGAAACCTGCTTGTGTAGTCACTTCTTCGCCATCATATACAGGCTGTGTTGCTGCCGGCATTCCGGCGCCTCTCTCGTTTCCGGAAATCCATCCTTTCAGGCCGCGCAATCTTCTTACTTCTGAAGCGTGACGGGCTTCAACAGAGTGAATCTGTAATGCTGCTGTCAATAAATCCGAAGTAGAAATAAGATTTCCGGCTTGTCCTTTATAGGCTCTTACGCCGGTATCTTCAAATGCCTGCGCCAAAGCAAGGAATTCCTGATAATTATCAAACGGATGGAAAAGCCCGCCGACGGTAAAGTCGAAAGTTGGTTTTGCCACGAAATTAGCACTTCCTGTTCCGCCAAGACCGGCAATAAGGAAATCAACGTGGTCGTGTTCGTGCTGAGCGATTTGCTCAAAAACCTTACGGTCGCGTCCGCCATTTTCACTCAATGGAATAACGCCTGAAGCAAGTGCTGTTTCATAAAACTCTTTTTCAAGATATTCTAATGTCAATGCCAATTGCAATGCGCCGATTGGTGTTGCAGGTGTTGCGGTAATATCATTTGCAAACGTTTTGTTGCCCAAAGCAGACAATCCGAACGGAACTGATGCCAGTGCCAAACCTTTACCGATGGTGCCAAACTGCCCCAAACTTTGTCTTCTGTCGCCTGTACTGTTGAGGAATTGCTCGTTAGTAAACGACTCTATAAATTTTAATAGATTCATGATTTCAGGGATTTAAGTTAAATAATTGGCTGTGAATTCTGTTGTGATGAAATTGCCTGCGACCGGTAAAATCTGACCCGGCGATTTGGCTACATCAAGTCCTGTTGAATTGCTTACGATATCATCCCCTGCGAAATCTTTCGAATTCGGGTTGAGTAAACTTCTGATGGCCGATGCGTGTCTTGCTTCAACAGAAACAATTTTACCGGCAATAAGTAAATAATCCGGGCTGGTAATTAATTTTCCAGCGCCGTTGTAAGCAGCAACTCCTGTGTCTTCGAGCGCTTTGGCTGTGTTCAAAACAGAAAGCCTGTTGGTGAAGCTTACATCCGGATACTCGAAAGCCAATCCCGGAAGTAAATGTGCATTCACATCTGCGCCTGCGGCAGTCAATGCGCCTGTGATGGCAGCTTTGAAGAATTCGCGGTGAATTACCTCGTGGTTGTACAAATCAACTAATACCGCTTGTTCTTCAGCGTTGAAGGTGCCGGTAAAGTTGGCTGCGTTTACTACTTTAGTGTAGAAGTCGGCTTCAAGCTGTTCCAATGCATACGCATAAGTAAGGACGCCCAGGTCGCCGCCGCCTAAATCGAATTTTCCGGCTCTGATGCCCGGAAGCTCATCCTGCGGATTGGTACTGCTGCTGTCGTCGTCATTACATCCGGCCAGCAATAATCCGGTTCCCGCCAATGTGAGCCCGCTGATTTTCAGGAAGTTTCTTCTGCTAGGTGAAGAAGGTCTTACCTCCTGAACTTTAACTGTGTTTTTCATAATCTAACGTTTAAAAAGGTTAATAATCTGGCGCCGTTCTAATGATATAATGTTATATTTGTGTTTGAGAATCATATCACCAAACCGGCAAAAAAATAGATAATCATGCGAGTCTATTGGTCATGTTTGTTTTGGTTTTGTAAAATTGGTTCTATTTATCAAGGATTGTATTACAGGATTTCCGTTATGTGTTGTACAATTCCCGAAAGCGTTCAATTTCCTAACTACCCAACCGATGAAAGAAAAAGCCACGTTAAAACAAATCGCAAAAGAGCTAAACGTATCAGTATCAACTGTTTCAAAAGCGCTTAATGACAGTCCTGAAATCAGCGAACCGACAAAAATCAAGATTCAGGAGTTCGCCAAGCTCAAAAACTACAAGCCGAATATCATCGGGCTCAACCTCAAAAACCGCAAAACCAAAACTATCGGCGTTATTATTCCTAATATATTGAACCCGTTTTTTGCCAAGGTTTTCAGTGGTATCGAAAAGGTAGCGGAAGAAAAAGGATATAATGTATTGACGTGCATCTCGAATGAATCGCTTGAAAAGGAAATCCACACTTTAGATATGCTCAGCAACGGGACCATTGACGGTTTTATTCTTTCGGTTTCTGAAGAGGCGCAAAAACTCGGTGAATTCCAGCATTTCACAGACATCATCAACGACGGAACGCCGATTGTAATGTTCGACCGTATTTCTGAACAGGTAGATTGTGATAAAGTAATCGTTGATGATTTCGATTCTGCCGTGTATGCAACTGAACATTTGATAAAACTCGGCTGTAAAAAGATTGCACTGTTTTCTTCTATCGATAATTTAAGTGTCGGAAAACTACGCGCCAAAGGCTATTTTCAGGCATTGGAGAAAAGCGGTTATAAAATCGACGATAACCTGATTGTCCTCACAGATTCTGAAGAAGATTTCGATAAAAAAGCACAGGCTGTTTTCGATAATAATAAAGTCGATGGCGCTTTTGCGCTCGACGAGCACGCTTCAACCATGGCGATGAAAATAGCCATCAAGAAAGGCATCAAAATCCCGAACGACCTTTCTGTAATCGGTTTTGCCGATGGCGTCTGGTCGCGCAGGATGACGCCAAGCCTTTCTACCATCAGCCAACACGACCAGAAATCGGCGAAGCTGCCGCCAAATTACTCATCGATAATTTAGAAAGCAAAGAAGAATATGCTTTCAAAACCACGGTTATCAAAACAGAACTAAGGCAACGCGATTCCACCAGAAAATTATAAGCTTTCGAAAACGAATTTGATTTTTGCCGCAATGGCTTCAGCAGACATCCGTTCCTGATACTGCTGTAAAGTTGCATGCTGTTTGGCTCTGAAATCTAACGTCTGTGTTGCCAGAAAATTTGCCGTCAGTGCAGCAACATCTTCCGGCGGGAACAAAAGGCCGCAATAACCATAATGGGTCATGTATTGAAATGGCGCGATGTCAGTAACAATCGGCACACATCCACATCCCATCGCTTCGGCCAAAGCATAGCCGCTGCCTTCATAATGAGAGCCAAGCACGAAATATTGGTGCGAATGATAAATTCCTCTCAGACCTTCATGCGACACAAATCCTTTCAGGTCAACCTGCTTTGATAAATTCTCGTGATTCGCAATAAAATTTTCGACTACTTTCAACAGATGGCCTTCTTGAAAAACCATCGTAAGTTTCGCAGTTGGCGACTGATTAGCGAAATTCAAAAAAGCCTTCAAAATCGTAAGCGGGTCTTTATTTTCATCAAGCCTGCCGACCCATAGAAAACTGTTTTCGGTTCTTTTAAGACTATGGTCGAATTCAAAATCTGTAGCACCTTCCATTACTTCAAAAATCTTTTCTTTTTTCAGGATGCCCGGTGCATACCATTGTTCCGCATTTTCGACTCCGGTAAAAAGATAACCATCGATAAACCGATCGGCGATTTTATAAATGAGGCTTTTGATTTTACCTGGTCTTGGTGCAAATCCGTTGGCTTGTAATAAAATTTTAGTTTGGGGCGAACTCAATTTCAGGAACATCAGATAATGCGCCTGGGCGAAGCCGTGAGCAAGCACATAATCTGGGTGCAACGATTTTACAAATGAATTGAAGCGAAAAGGGACCTGCCACTTTTTCAACGGTTTTCCTTTTATAAGGCCTGTTTTAATATTCTTATGAAGAAAACTGTCAGATGGTGTCGTCGTACGCAGCAAAAAATAAGTGTCGAAATCTTCTGATAATGCTTCTAAAAAACCTAAAGTACTGTAAAAATTCGCCGCGACTTCCTGTCGATTTTCAATCGGAAAAGGCACATAAATCAAATCGACCAGCGTTTTTTTCATTATTATAGCGAAGTTATCCTGTTTAGTGGTTTTGGACTATATTTGTGCTGATGCAATATACAAAAAAGCACTGATGTACCATGAATGACGATTTTCTGAACAATCATCCTGATTTTTACACGGAAAAATCCGTACTCGACATTGCAGCAATCGTAGCTTGGAAAAAAAGCAAAAATGCCTACAACATCACAAAATTTCCAACAACTGCCGTCATTTCTTCTGGCGGAAATGTCTTAGGAGTAAAACAACGATTGTTCTCCAAAAAAATAAAAGGCCTTCCCGGACAGAATTATATTTTCGGTGACAATATTTTCTGTTCCCGTTTTGGCAACGGCGCGCCCGCAATCATAAGCCTTATGGAAGAATTGCGGATTTTGGGTGTTGAGCATTTTCTCTTCGCTGGATTTGCCGGAAAGCTGACCGAAACAGAAAAACGAGATGCTTTTCTGGTCACCAAAACTTTTTCAACCAGCGGATGTACTTCATTTTATGGGCGGGAACGGAATTCGGGCTTCCAAACAGCAACTGGAGCGAAAAAATGAAACAAAATCTTGATTTGCCCGAAGCAGTTTGCTGGAGCACCGACGCACCTTTTCGGGAAACCGCTTCGCTTTTATCGAGTTTCGTCAATAAAGGCGCCACGCATGTTGATATGGAATGTGCCGCGATTTACGCTTTCGCGGAATTTTATAAAACTGACGCCCTGTGCGTTATTGTAGCCGCCGATTCACTTGTTGGAAATCAATGGCATCCGCCGACAGATATGAAAACCCTGAATTCGGAATTTCGCAATATAGTTTTCCGTTTATTAGCCATTAATCATGGAAAATAAGCCGTTAATTTCGATCATCATTACTTTTTATAATGAAGAAAATTATCTTGATCGCTGCCTGCAATCGGTAAAAAATCAGGAATTTAAAGAATTTGAAGTCGTTTTAATCAACGACGGTTCAACGGATGATTCGCGATCTATTGCAGAAAAATATGCTGAGGATTTCCGCTGTGTAAAGTTGATTACAACTCAAAATTCCGGTCACGCCGAAGCCCGGAACACCGGATTGAAAAACTGCACCGCAAAATTCGTCACTTTCTTTGACGCCGACGACGAACTTGAGCCGCAAATGACGGCTGTTTTCGCTGAAATATTACAACGAGAAAATGCCGATCTTACGATTTGCAATTTTTCAATGGTAAGCGAAGACGGCAAAAACGCTGATTTCCCGCAATGGAAAAATCACATCACATCAATAAAAAAAACTAAAAATCTTATTGATGAAATGTTTTTCCACGGCATTGCAGAAACCGTTTGGGCAAGATGTTCCGCACATCGATAGCAAAAGAAATTGTCTTTGAAAACGAGCTCTGGTTTGACGACCGCCCGTTCCTGTTCGAATATTTGTTCAAATCGAAAACGGTCGCTTTCTCCAATGAACGATTGCTGAAAATATACAAACGAAATGCCTCAATCACCCGAAGGATTTTACAGCCAAAACGCATTACCGATGCACACCGCGTTTTCGAAATCGAATGGAAAATAGCCGGTAAATATAATGCCATCGATAGTTACAAAAATAAAATTGCAAAGCACCAGCTCGACGTTTTGATGGATAATTTCATCATTTTATACATCGATAAAAATGCAATTTCCGATTTAAAAGAAGTACAGCAAACGCATCTCAGTTATCTTGAGAAATTCGTGCAATTCACAAAACATGAAGGAATTTCATTTAAAATAAAAGACAAACTGGCGTTGCAGCTTATGCGGTTTCCCGGGATTTTTGGATTTGAGTTTGTTTTTTTCATTTTGAAATTTCTCAAAAAAAACAGGATCGAAAGAATCCGCCAGTTAAAAAACAATTAAGAATTATTGGCCAAATGCATCAGCAATTACTTTGATTGTGGCTTCCATACTGAATTTCTCGACTCTTTTTGGTGCATTTTTCTTTAAAAGCGCCGCCTTGATTTTTGCCGCCAGTATTTCTTTTTCGGCACTGTAATAAAAGCAATCCATTGTTTGCCAGTCTTCAACCGGAATCGTACCCGCTACATAACAGCCGGAATAAAGCGCTTCCTGCAAAACCGTTCCGCCGCCTTCAGATTTTGAGGTGTGTAGAAAAACCGTTGAATTATTCATTTTTTCAAGTACATCACGATGCGAAAGCGTTCCGGTTAAAATTATATTTTCCTGTAAGCCAAGTTGGGTTATCTGGGCTTCGAGTACTGTTCTTTGACCGGCATCACCACCGCAGATTTCGGTTCGTAAATTCGGGAAATCAGGTTTCAGAAGCGCGACAATATCAATAAACAGCGCATAGTTCTTAAGGATACTGAGATTTCCTGCGCCTAAAATATCGATTGCCCTTTTGGCCATATTCAATTCCGCAAAACGCTTTTTGTCAACGGCAACATTGGCAATTTTATCGATGTAAATGTTGTGGCTCTCATAAAAATATCGCGTTGTTGCGCCGACATCATGATGATTTGCTGCCTTGGAAATTTGAGCAATCGAAGGTAGATATTGTTTTTTTTTACATCCTGCCCCAACATCCAAACCAATGATTTCACTTTAAAAATGCGGCTTACTATTTGGCCGATAAAAGCACATTCGCGGTACCAGAAACACAAAATGCCGTCGTATTTATTTTTCCTTTGTAACTGAATGCCTTTAAAAACAGCTTTTATGAGATAAGGCAAAATGAAAACATTTTTTTTATAGCCGCTATCAATAGGATAAACCGTTATTTTTCCGAAGTTGTAAGGCTCGCTTTTCGACGGAAACATCAATGCGATCATATCAACTTCGCAATCAGGATGGTCAGAAAATGCTTCGCTGAAATGGGTTATAAATGGCACAATCACATCTTCACCAGCATGTTCCGGAAACATAGGGGAGATAAATAGATACCGCTTTTTCATAATTGCTGCAGTTTGTTCTGATCGATTTTAAAGCGCGCGTCAAAGAAATCAGCAACATCGTCATTGTGGGCAACACTTATAATCGTTGTATGTTGATTTATCGTCAGTTCTTTTAAAAATATGAAAACCTTCTGCTCCAGATTCTTGTCCTGCTGGTTGGTGGTTTCGTCAAGAATGAGCAATTGAGGTTTTGTATAAAGTGCGCGCACCAATGCCAACCGTTGTTTTTGTCCGCCGGAAAAGCGAAGACTGTTGTGCGCGATTTTCGTTTCATAACCATTTTCGAGTTTTTTGATGACGCCATCAAGCTCGAGTTTTTCGCATAGAAAATAAATGTAATCGTAGTCGATGGCGGTCTTCGGTTTGCCATTACGATATTTTCGATAATACTGCCGCTGAAAAGAAACGGCTGCTGCGGCACGTAACTCGCGAAAGGCAGAAAATCATTGTCAGCGGTTTTTCCGTCAATCGTATAAGTACCGTTTTGCGGTTTCAGGATGCCTAAAATAAGGTAGAGCAAAGTGGTTTTTCCGATACCAGAATCACCTTTGATGCCAATAAAACTGCCTTTTTTTATGGTAAGCGAACAATCTCTGAGGATGAGATTTTCTTTGTATGCAAAATCGATTTGCTGCAGCTGAATTTCATTATTAAATAAAATTTCAGTGTATTTTTTCGCCTCTGCTGCTTTTATATTCGCCAGTTTTCCAATCGTATAAAAATGCGATTTGATCATTGTAATACTGCTCAGGATTTTGCTGATCGAAGGCAGCAAACGAATGCCTGCAGCGCCCAAAATTGACACAAGCAATATCGCGTCGCCTTTTTGAAAACTGAAAAGCGCAAGGCTGGCAACGCCAATCATCAGGCAAACCTCGAGGTATTTCGAATAATTGGCGGCATAGGAAACCAATTGCGCCGTAACCTTGTTGACCAATGATTTTTCTGCCCTGAATTTTTCGAGAAAATAATCTTCATTCTGCACGCTTTTTATTTCAAGAAACCCGTCGAGAATGTTAAGCAAATGGTTGTTGGCCTTCGTGCGTGATTTGTGGTAAACGGTGTCGATAACCGTCAGTTGTTGTTTCTGGATATAAAAAATAAACAGCGCAAATACGCATAAAATAAGCAATGCCAGCAAGGTTATTTTGAAATACAGGAACAACATTGCGGTCAGTATCACAGCAAGTACAATGATTTCTGAAGCCAGATAAATCGCGGCATGCAGAAACCGACAACAAAAATCTTCCGGCACGGTCATGATATTCTGCATAACTTTTCCTTTGTTTTCTTTCTGCAAGCCGGTATAACTTTCGTTGATGAAATTGCGCGTATACAACATCGATAAATCGGTCGAACAAATCATACAGAAAAACATACAATGCAGTATTGAACCGCGTCTGGAATATCGCCTTTACAACAAAAAACAGTAATGCCGCAACAATAAACCAGCTTACGGCCTGATTGCTGACATTGATGGCAACTCCGGTATTTTCATTGATAATGGTTTGTAGTTTGTTCGGATCGAAAAATAAAATCAATATCGGAATCAGGTAGGCGATGGAAAGCAAATCCAAAATCCCGAAAAGAATACTTTTGAGGAAAAATGCCAATAACCGTTTCCGTTTTTCGGGCGGAATGATGTTAAGGATGGCACTATAGGTTTTCCTGATTTTCATTTGCTGATTGACATCATAGCGCCTGCGAGCACAGACTTCGTTTTAAGCTTTAAGATTTTCAGCCGATTTTTATTTTCCCTGATAGATTCACGATGCAATTCAACTTCATTGACGACTTTTGAAACCGCATAGTCATAATACTTTCTCGAATAATTGCGCCTGAAATCTATTTCGCGGTCTGTGGAAGTTTCCCAGTCAGGTTGCACGATAATGTCATTTTCAATTTCATCATACAGCGAAGTGCCTTTTATCGGATAAGCCACCGTAATGGTATAATGCGTCGGATTTGCATCTTTCAGGTATTGTATCGTTTCCGAAATATCTTCCTGCGTTTCGCCCGGATAACCCACCATAATGAATGTTCCGGTCTCGATGCCCATCGCGTTGGTATCGCGTATCATTTTCTTGACATGATTCACATCGACGCGGCGGTCGGATTGCATCGATGATTTTCTGGGAGCCGCTTTCAGCGCCAATCCAGATACGAAAACAGCCGGCTTCTCTCAGCAATTTCAGGATTTCTTCATTGAGACGTTCGG
The DNA here is from genome assembly GCF_051373205.1 of Flavobacterium sp. 3HN19-14. NCBI lineage: Bacteria > Pseudomonadati > Bacteroidota > Flavobacteriia > Flavobacteriales > Flavobacteriaceae > Flavobacterium > Flavobacterium sp. 3HN19-14. The sequence goes on along the minus strand of NZ_JBPPZT010000001.1, from coordinate 256,508 downwards.
CTCTTGTAATGCATTCAAAACGAATTTGCGCATTTTGCTTCACGACTTCTTCATGAAAAGCCGTCAGCCATTTGTGGCTTATCGTAAATACATCATCGACAAACCATATCGCATCAGGATTGTATTTTTCCTTGAGCATTTTCATTTCTGCAGCGACCAGATGTGCCGGACGTCTGCGATAACTTTGGCCGTAAACCGCCGTGCTGCACCATTTGCAGGTGTACGGGCAGCCACGCTGTGTAGAAATCGTCATCGAGCTTTCGCCGTGGTTGTTTTTCCAGGTTTCGAGGTATTTTTCGTTCGGGATGGCGTCGCGGTTCGGCAACGGCAAATCGTCGAGTTCACGGAATTTTGTGCGTGGCGAAGTTTTCACAACTGAACCATTTTCGAGATATGCAATTCCATTGACGGTTGAAAAATCAGTCTTGTTGCAAATCGCGTCATACAATTCAAAAGTCGTTTCTTCACCTTCGCCGATGATGAGAAAATCTGCGCCGGTTTTGAGGTAATTCTCAAGGTTAAAAGTCACATCGGACCAGCCAAGGATGATTTTCGGGAAATTGAATTCGGCAGTTTTGAGGATTTTGATCAATTTGACGACTTCTATCTTCGTCATCAGATTGGTATAAATGCAGATGATTTCGGGTTTTTTTTCGCGGATAAAATCAAGCTGGTTTTCCTGAGAATAAAAAGTGCTGTCAAAGACATCGTTTTGGATATTTTTACTTAGAAGATAAGCCGACACATACAACAAACCCAATGGCGGATAGGGTTTCATGATTGTCTGTTCCTTCGGGTCTGACGACAGATAATAGGCATGTGTGAAAAGAATCTTCATCGTTTTTCAAAAACTATACAATAATGATCGGCGTATTTCGACAGGGATTTGACGTTTGTAACCGCATTTTCAAGTCGATCCAGTATTCCTGAAAACAATTGCCTTTTACTTAAAAACGGCTCGAGATAGGAGGGCGGAATGAAAAATCCAATCGGATATATTCCTTTTACATCAAAATATGCTGCCGCTAAAGTTACAGCTTCTTTCGGATTGTGATAATAAGTCAAAACGTTTTCGCCGTCAACATTGGCAATCGCTGAAGTTTTTTTTCTGCGGGAAATAGTTTTGAAATTGCCTTTCATCAAAAAATAAAATTGTTCCCAAAGTGTGTTCTTCGGCATAATGACCAGAACAAGTTTCCCTTTTTCACTGAGGATTGTTGCGATATTTATAAAGAAATCCGCAAATTCAGGTTTTGAAAGACAATTGAGTCCGCCGAAGTTAGAAAAAACCAAATCGAATTTTTCATTTTCAAAACCCGAAATCTTGTTTATATCTGCGACTATAAAACGGATATCTTTTCCGGCATTTTTACTTTTAGCGACCGCAATCATATTTTCAGAAACATCAGTTGCGGTTACCAAATGCCCTTTTTCAGCCAGCCAGATTGCATCTTCGCCGGTGCCGCAGTTGATTTCAAGGATGTTTAAATTTTTCCCTTCAATGATTTTTGAAAGGTGCCGATACACATATTTGCGCTGCAGTTTCCCGATTACGGAATTGGTAAAAGTGCTGTCGTAATTGGCTGCCGCCGCATCAAAATCAGCGCGCATCGCGTAATTTTTTCAAATCTACCCATCCATATAAGCGCCGGTATGTAGTAGCTTAATTTAAGGATTGATTTGGCTTTGCGTACCGACATTTGCTCGGGATGCCTGAACATTTCCTTCAGAAAGAAAACGCCCTGGCTTTTGCGGTATTCCTTGTGCACAAATCGTTGTAGTTTTTTGTAGAATGGCGATTGGAAACTCCCATTGAACATCATTTCGAGATCGTCAGAATCTTTCCAGTTGGCTTTGAGTTTCAAATCGTTTTTGACGTTTTCGTAGAATTTTGTTCCCGGTAACGGATAGGCTACCGAAACACCAATATTGTCAGGTTGCAATTCCTTGACCATCGCAATCGTTTCAGCAATATCATCAGGATTTTCGCCCGGATAGCCAAATTGCAGGAACAAAGCCACACGAATGTTTTTCTCTTTAAGCAATTTCGTCGCCTCATAAATCTGCGACACTTTCGTGCCTTTGTCCATCGCATCGAGGATTTTCTGCGACGCGCTTTCTGCACCTACCCAAACTTCTTCAAGGCCTGAATTGGCAAGGGCTTCAATAGTGTCTTCCTTCAATAATAAATCGACGCGGCTTTGGATATAGTAACGAATTTTCAGTTCTTTTTCGGCTAAGGCGACACTAAAATCCTTAACCCAATTCGGTTTCAATCCGAAAATGTCATCACACATCCAGAAGCGGTTGACGCCATATTTTTTGGATAGAAATTCGAGATGTTTTGCAATATATTCAGGCGAATGCGAATTGTAACGGTTGCCGTAAATCGGTTTTGCGCACCAGTTGCATTTGTACGGGCAGCCGCGCGTGGTGGCAATATTGAGCGTAAACTCCTGGCCGCTTTGCTGCCAGATTTTCCGGTATCTTTTGATGTCGGCCAAATCCCAGGCAGGCATCGGCAATTCATCGAGGTTGTTTAAAACGATCCTTTTCGCGTGCACTTTCGCAACGGCATTCTCATAAGAAACGATTTCGGAAATATCATCTGTATCGCCATTGCTGTCGAGCATATTAATAAGTTCCAGCAAAGTCATTTCGCCTTCACCCTGGATGATATAATCAGCACCTTTTTGCAGGTATTTTTCGTAATGATCCGTGGCGTCGGAACTGCAGACGATCACAATGCAACCGTTTTTCTTCCCGAGTCCAATCATTGAAAAACACGCTTCGCGCATGTTGGTCAGGCACATCTTGGTCAGGTAATTGAACCCGTCGTCATAAATCACGAGGTATTTCGGCTTCAGTGTAGAAAGCACGGGCGCAATTGCAAACGGGTTGTCGAGCAGATTCGTATCGAATAAGTCAACATTATAGCCATTTTTTCGCATCAGCGCAGCGGCATACAGCGTTCCGAGTGGCGGAAAAGGCGTCTTGTTTTTCCATTGCTTCGGGTCGAGCTTGTAATAATAGGAGTGCGAAAGAGGATGTCAGACATATTCTTTCGGTAATTCGATGTTGTGCTTGAGGCGGATTTCTTCGTATTTGTGGTTCAGCGAAGTGATGACTTTTTTCTGGAAATTCAAAGGATGGTGTTTCGAGATGTTTTTAGTTGATTTCAATGCAATTTTAAATTCATCGCTGTTCATTTCCCGGAATTTTATCTTCCAGAAATAAACCGTCGTACTCTTAAACATATTATCCAGGATATTCCCTACGCCATTATTCAGAATAATTTCTGAGAACCGCGTAAATCGCGGCTTTTGAATGTTTTCGATTTTTTCAAACTGCGGACTGAAGTCACCCAACATCGCACCAACCCACTTATTCTTCTGATAAAATTCCTTAAAGACATCTTTGCCCTGCAACGGAATCAAGGTCTTGATTTCAGTAGCCGTGAACCGGTTTTTTTCTTCAATCTCAAGGCTGTTCGACGAAAGGAAATAATTGATGCAGAAGAATTTCCTCGAATTGAGCAGGAAAATTTTTTTGTAAAGCATCAAAAGGCTGCGGCAAATCCAGATTTTTTCGGGTTTTGTAATGACGAAAAAATCAATGTCACTTTCATTGTCATAATAGCCTTTGGATAACGAACCGGAAACGCCAACAGCTTCTACAAAAGGGAATTTCGCGATAAAAGCAGCTTTTTCTTTAGCCTTGATTAAGGCATCAATCGCCATTTTGTTGCCATTTTTTCTTTTCTGTATGCTTTCCGGGTCATTTTCGGAAAGGTAAAATTCGTCTATCTTAAACAGGATTTTCTGCTCCACCAAAGTATCCAGTTCTGCAGCAATCTTTGGGCAATCTTTTGAAACCGAAAAATGGCACACTTCCTCCATCGTCAACGGATAGCGGAAAAGGGAAAAATAGAGTATGGTTTTTAACGATTCCAAAATGTGTTTTTTATTGGTGCGCTGCCAAAGCAGACTTTCTCTTTGATGTGTTTTTTGTGAAAAGGTTGCGTTTATGTGGTGTTTTTTCTATTAAAAAAACCTTAAAATTACTGGGGATAAATATAGTTATAAATGCAGATGAATAAAAATTATATGGCGAACAGTGACTTATTTAACGAATTTCAGTCGGATGCATTTATCTTATCTGTTTATAGTTTTCGTATTTGCCCGGGAATTTTGCCTACTTTAGTAAAATATATGTGATTTATAACATTTCCTTAACGCAACCATCCGGGTTTCAGCCATCTATTATGAAATAGCAAGTCCCAAAAGCCATATGAAAAACACCTACTTACTGATTTTATTGATTTTTACAGGAACGGCTTTTTCCAGGAAGCAATGAATATCTTCGATATTGCCAGGAAAGGCACTGTTGAACAGGTCAAAGCAGTATTCAAATCAAATCCTGAAATTATAAACGCAACAAATGACGAAGGCTATTCGCCATTAATCCTTGCGTGCTATCGCAGTAATAATGAAGTGGCGAAATTTCTTATCGACAACGGCAGCGACATCGATTACCTGAGCGGCATGGGTACCGCATTGATGTCTGCAGTCGTAAAACACAACGACGAGATTGCAAACCTGCTCATCTCGCGTCATGCCAACGTTAACCTGTCTGACCCTAACGGCATGACGGCGTTGATTTATGCGACGATGTTCAAAAATTACGGCATCGCAGCATTACTTTGTAAAAAACAAAGCCAATCCGGAGGCGAAAGACAACCGCGGGCAATCGGCACTCGATTATGCCATCCTCGCCGACGACGACAAACTTATCGAAATCCTCAAAACTAAATAAGCAACTTAAAACCAGCAATCATGAAAAAAACTACTTTATTGTTATGTCTCACTTTTTTAATTTCTGGAGGCTTGAAGGCGCAATCCTACACCACCGGAATGATGGCATTGTTGTCTAATAACAACACAAACCTGAACTTTTCCGCACAGATTGAAGTTTCTTCAACACTCGTAACATTAACATTGGTAGCCTTCGGCCAGTTGGCTCGGAATTGGATTTGACAATACGTCGATGCCCGATTCAGGCGATGTAGTCATATTTGACGGTACGAACATCACCGACAGGCATTTTGTCGGATTCGGGATTGAGCCGGATCTCGATGCTAACCAGGAACTGCACCGTTACCAGCAATACCGTTTCAGGCGGCGTGCGCACTGTCGTAGGCACCCGTGCGCGCGACACAGGCGATGCCAATGATTATGTTTTCAGTGCTGCGGCCCAGTCGCTTAATGTTGTATACGCCAGAAAACTTTCAGATAATTTTATCGAATACCACGGTTCGAATAGTTGCGGGCACAGGTTGGCGAGTTTTACGCTCGGCACTGAAGACTTTAAAATTGACAGCTTCAGGATATCGCCAAATCCCGCGAAAGGCTTTACAGCGATTGAGCTTCCGGCGAATGTCAACAGCGGAACCGTAAAAATTTATGATGCGCTGGGAAGGCTGGTAAAGAAAGCAGAGATCAGTAAAGCGCAAAATAACATAGATACTGCTGGCCTTACTTCAGGTTCTTATATGGTTGTTTTGCGAACAGATTATGGCAATGCGACGAAGACGCTGTTAGTGCAATAAGACTAGAAAATATCTGTAATAATTGTGCTAAATCCCCTTTTCAGGGGATTTTTTATTTCCCGACAATACGTTTGTAAATTTCGAGCTCCTTCTTTAGGTCTTCAATTTCCGATTCCAACTTAAGTTCCTTTGCTGATGGTAGCCAATAGGGATGCTGCTCTGCTATCTCTGCCAAAAAATTGTGACCTACGGCAACGCCTACTTTCCATATAATGCCTAATTGCAAAGACTCTTGCTGCAGATAATATCCAATACCATTCGTTGCAATGCCAATTCGTCTGGCGACAGTGGCATTGAGGATATTATGGGCTTTCATATAATCGCCAATTATTTGCCCAATATGCGGATAGGGCGTGGCATCCTGTATCTGATATTTTTTCCTGAATTCCATAAAAATATTTTTCAGATTAAATTTAAGAAATTTCTTTAAAATATAAACAATATATTTTTGTAGACTATAATTCTATTTATAAATACCATTATTATATTATAATGTTCTGTAATCCTATTTTTGGATACTTTAATCTATCTAATTGATACTGTGATTGTATTCTGTGGTATTGTAAACCTTTTTCTTGGTTCCGTAATGCTACTCCTTAATATGGTAATATTGTTACTTGATAGGGTTATCCTATATACTGACTTGAGTATTTATATTTTAATGCGCCTCCAACCAGTCTTTCCCCATACCCATATCCACTTCCAGAGGCACAGCCATCAAAAATGCATTTTCCATTTCGTGCTTGATCATCGGCTGGATTTTCTCGAGTTCGTCGTTGTGGACATCGAATACAAGCTCATCATGCACCTGCAACAGCATCTTGCTTTTCCAGTTTTCCTCAGTCAGTTTTTTATGGATATTGATCATCGCGATTTTGATGATATCGGCCGCACTTCCCTGAATTGGCGCATTCACGGCGTTTCGTTCTGCACCGCCGCGCACCATCACGTTCTGTGAATTGATGTCTTTCAGGTAACGCCTTCTGCCGGAAATCGTCTGTACGAAACCATTTTCGCGTGCGATATCGATTTGTTCATTGATGTAAGCTTTCAGTCTCGGGTAAGATTTGTAATAAGCATCGATGAGTGCCGCACTTTCGCTTCTGGTCAATGACGTCTGGTTGCTGAGCCCGAATGCGGAAACACCGTAGATGATTCCGAAATTCACGGTCTTGGCGTGGCTTCTTTGTTCGCGCGTCACTTCTTCCAACGGCACATTGAAAACTTTAGCTGCTGTTGATTTGTGGATGTCTTCGCCATTCCTGAACGAATTGATCATATTTTCTTCGCCGCTCAAAGCCGCAATGATGCGCAATTCTATCTGCGAATAATCCGCCGAAAGTAAGGTGTGGTTTTCGTCACGGGCGATAAATGCCTTCCTGATTTGTCGTCCGCGCTCCGTTCTGATTGGAATGTTCTGCAAATTCGGATTGTTCGAACTCAAACGCCCGGTTGCGGCAACGGCCTGCATGTAATCGGTATGCACGCGTCCGGTTTTGGAACAAACCTGTGTGGGAAGCGCCGTTACATAAGTATTCTGCAATTTCACGAGCTGTCTCCAGTCTAAAATTTCCTGTACGAACGGACTTGACAACGCCAGATACGACAGCACTTCTTCGCCCGTTGCATATTGCCCGGTTTTGGTTTTCTTTTGTTTGGCGCCGCCGATTTTTAGTTTATCGAATAAGATTTCGCCAAGCTGCTTTGGCGAGGCAAGGTTGAATTTTTCTCCGGCAGCTTCATAAATTTTACCTTCCAGCACCTTGATTTCTTCGTCGAGTTCGTCGGCAAGCGCTTTAAGGAAATCGACATCAAGGCGTACGCCTTCAGTTTCCATAGCCGCCAAAACTGAAATCAGCGGCACTTCAATATCGTCGAATAATTTGCGGGTTTCTGTTTTTTCAAGCACCGGCGCAAAATGCTGTTTCAATTGTAGTGTGACGTCGGCATCTTCTGCGGCATATTCTTTTACGTCTTCCAAAGGCACTTCACGCATCGTTTTCTGTCCTTTGCCTTTTTTCCCGATCAAATCTTCAATTGGTTTTGGCGAATATTGGAGGTAAGTTTCAGACAGCACATCCATATTATGGCGCATGTCAGGGTTGATGAGGTAATGCGCAATCATCGTGTCGAACAATTTCCCTTTGACGCTCACGCCATAATTCGCCATGATTTTTAAATCGTATTTTAAATTCTGGCCGATTTTCTCGATATTTTCCGCTTCAAAAAACGGGCGGAATTTATCGACGATTGCCTGCGCTTCCTCGCGGTTTTCAGGAACGGGAACGTAAAAACCTTTTCCGGCTTCATAAGAAAATGACATGCCGACCAGTTCTGCCCAAATCGGGTCGATGCTTGTGGTTTCGGTGTCGAAGCTTACAGATTCCTGTTTGAGTAAATTCTGTAATAAAAATTTCATCGCCATATCACCCTCAACGGTTTGGTAATGGTGTTCGGTATTGGCTAATGTCTTGTAATTGCCATGTGTGATTTCGTGATCTGCGGAATTCTCTCCGGCGGTAAATCAAAAAGACCGAATTGCTGCTCGTTTTTGACGATGGTTTTTGTTGGCGCCAACGCCTGCGTTTCAATGCCCGTATAATTTTGGTCTTTGAAAAAAGAGTGTTGAACTGTTCTGCCATCCTCCTGAACTCTAATTCCTGAAACAATGCTTCAACTTTGTCTGCATCAGGTTTTGTGAGTTCATAATCGTCTTCGTTGAAGGTTACATCGCAATCGCAGATGATTGTCGCGAGTTTTTTCGATAGTAATCCAAGTGCTTTGTTGGCTTCGATGTTTTCTTTCATTTTACCTTTCAGCAAATGGGTGTTTTCAAGCAGATTTTCCATCGAGCCGAATTCCTTCAGCAGCTTTTTTGCGGTCACTTCTCCGACACCCGGCAATCCCGGAATATTATCTACGGCGTCGCCCATCATTCCGAGAAAATCAATCACCTGCTCCGGTCTTTCTACTTCAAAACGCTCCAAAACTTCGGGAACGCCCCAGATTTCAATGCCGTTACCCATTCTCGCTGGTTTGTACATGAAGATATTTTCTGAAACCAATTGCGCGAAATCTTTATCCGGCGTCACCATGAAAACCTGGTAATTTTGTTTTTCGGCCTGTTTGGCGATGGTACCGATTAAGTCGTCTGCCTCACAACCTTCAAATTCGATAATCGGAATGTGCATCGCGCGCAATAAATCATGGATGTATGGAATCGCAATCAGGATCGCTTCCGGTGTCGCGCTTCGGTTGCCTTTGTATTGCTCGAACATTTCGGTGCGCACATGGCTGCCGCCTTTATCAAATGCCACCGCCAGATGATCGGGCTTTTCGCGTTTGATGACGTCAAGCAGTGAGTTCATAAATCCCATGATGGCAGAAGTATCCATGCCTTTTGAGTTGATGCGCGGATTTTTGATAAATGCATAGTAACCGCGGAAAATCAGGGCATAGGCATCGAGAAGGAAAAGGCGTTTTTGTGACATGTGCGAATAAATTTTGAATGGTAAAAATAAGCAATCGAAGTTGAAAGACCGTTTAATGTGTATGATTTTTTACCGCAAAGCGCGCAAAGTTTTTCGCAAAGCGCGCAAGGTTTTGTAAATAAAAAAAGTCAGAATCAGCTTTGCGAAACTTTGCGTAAGCTTCTTTTTCTTTGTGGTTAAATTTTACCGCAAAGAAAAAAAGATTTACTTATATTAATAAAGATACAGCGTTGCGAACTTTGCGAAAAACTTTGCGCCCTTTGCGGTTAATTTATAAATTGCAGCATGAAAATCCTCATCATAGAAGACGAATCCGAAATAGCGGCGGGCATTAAGAATTATTTCAGGCCGCTGGGCATCCAATGCGAAATGGCTTCTGATTATAAGACGGCACTTTCCAGGATTGAAATGTACGAATATGACTGCATTTTACTTGACCTGATGCTTCCGGACGGCGACGGTTTCGACATTCTCAGGGATTTGAAGGCAGCCAATAAAACGGATGGCGTTATTATTATTTCGGCAAAAGAAACGCTTGAAACGCGGTTGGAAGGATTTAATCTCGGCGCTGATGATTACCTTACAAAGCCATTTCATTTTTCAGAATTACTGGTCAGGGTGCAGGCATTGGTAAGGCGGAAAAATTTCAAGGGCAATAACAACGTCATTTTCAATGAAATTACAATTGATATTCTCGCAAAAACCGTCAAAGTGAATGATAAATTCCTTTCGATTACCAAAAAGAAATCGATTTGCTGCTTTTCCTTATTGGAAATGCCAACCGGGTTTTGTCGAAAGGCGCGATTGCAGAACACCTTTCCGGCGATATGGCTGATATGCTCGACAACCATGATTTTATTTACGCGCACATCAAAAACCTCAAGAAAAAAATGAGTAAGGCCGGCAGCGGCGATTATATAAAAACCGTCTACGGATTAGGATATAAATGGCAGGATGAGTAAGAAACTTTTAAATAAAACCACCGCGAACTTTTTGGTTTTTGCCGTAGTCATTTTGTTGATTTCGGCGCCTTTGTGCTATTTAATCGTCGAACAGCTTTATATCGCCGAAACCGACGAAACGTTAAGGTTACATAAAGAAGAATTTACAGAATATTACCAGAAAAAGTTTGACACTGCCGATGTCCAGAATTGGAATAAATACAACCGTAACATTAGGATAATGCCTTTTAATGGTATTGAAAAAGATACACTTGTCGATATGGTTTATTATGATAAACTTGAAAATGAAAATGAGCCGTATCGTGAATTGCGGGGCACCGTAACCATAAAAAATAAAAGATATTCTTACCTCGAACGTATCAATCTGATAGAAAAGGAAGATATGGTGCTCAGCATCGCAGCGATATTTTTGTTGGTGATAGGTATTTTGCTTACGGGCATCATCTATATTTCCAAACGGCTGTCTTCAAAACTCTGGAAACCGTTTTACGATACACTCAACCAGATCAGGGATTTTGAAATCGACAAAAATAAGGCGCCGCAATTCGCTGCCACTGACACTGAAGAATTCGACAGCCTCAATAAAAGCATTGCCAGGCTGATTGAAAAAAACACGGCTATTTATAAGGGGCAAAGGGAGTTTATCGAAAATGCGGCACATGAATTGCAAACACCGCTGGCGCTTTTTCAATCTAAAATCGATGCGCTTTCGCAACTTCCTGAAACAACCAAAGACCAATTCGGAATTCTGGAAACGATGCATAAAGACGTTGCGCGTTTCAACAGGCTTAATAAAAACCTGTTATTGCTGTCTAAAATAGACAATGTCAGCGCGCCTGAAAAGCAAAATATTGTGATCAATGATTATGTAGCTAAAAATATCGCTTTTTTTGAAGAGCAGGCCAAAGCCAAACACCTTACAATTACAACTCGTTTTTCTTCAACTGTTGAGGCGGAATCAAATCCGGAGCTTGTAGAAATCTTAATCAATAATTTATTCTTAAATGCAATCAGGCACAATATAAAAGACGGGCAAATTATCATTACAATTGCGGATAAATCTTTGTTGTTCCGGAATTCCGGCATCCAGCAGGCACTTCCGATTGACAAACTTTTTAATCGATTTTCGAAAACCGATCCTTCGTCAAAAGGCAACGGACTCGGACTTGCAATCATTAAAAAAATAGCGAATTCCAATCAATGGGAAATTTCTTACTCTTTCGAAGATAATCTTCATGGCTTTTTGGTGAGGTTTTGAGGCATCTCTTCGTATTCAAATTATCCTTAATTTTATTCGCGTATAATTTATCCAAATGAACATTTTAATCGTTGAAGATTATCGCGAACTGGCCCAGGAAACTTATCAGTTATCTGAGTAACAACGGCTATGTTTGCCAGCATGTAACCAGTTGCGAAGCCGCACTCGAGGAATTGCAGGTCAACACTTTCGACATCATGCTGCTCGATTTGGGGTTGCCCGACGGCAGCGGTTTTGATGTGCTTAGAGCCGTCAGAAAAACCCGTTCTAAAATGGCCATCATCGTTATTACGGCACGCGGAGAACTCGATGACCGTATCAATGGTTTACAACTTGGTGCCGATGATTACCTCACAAAACCATTTGCTTTGACAGAACTCGGCGCGCGGCTTTTTGCGGTTGTAAGGCGCATGCACGGTTATGTCGCCAATGGCATTGAGGTTCATGGTTTCAATTTACAATTAGAAGATTTTAAAGTAACTTTCGGGGAAATTCCGGTTGCGCTTACCAAGAAGGAATTCCAGATTTTTCAATATCTCGTGCTCAACAAAAACCGTGTGGTGACAAGGCTTCAATTGACGGAACACATTTGGGGAGACGTGCTTGAAATTAATTCTGATTCTAATTTTATTGATGTGCATGTGCGCAATCTTCGTAAGAAGCTCGATAAATATGAGAAGCTTAATTGGTTTGAAACGGTTCGGAATGTGGGATATAGGATAAATGTATAAGAAACAAGAGTCAAGAGTTAAGAGTTAAGAGTTAAGAATCAAGATAAACACAATATCTTGATTCTTGATTCTTGATTCTTGATTCTTTCATCTAAAAACAATGAAAATAAAACACCAGCTCGCCATCTTCAACGTCATCACGCGATTATTGCTGATTGTGGTGCTGGTTCTGCTGTTGCCTTTCGTAGTTGAAAAAGTGGTTTATAAACACATCAACAAAACCTTACTCGAGAAAAAGCAGAAATTCATAGAACACCTTAATGATGCCGAAATCAACGATTTTATCAATCACGGTGCTAAAGACGACACCTACGCGAGTTTCTCCATCTTACACGATGAATTCATTTTGCTTTCGAAATCAGGAAACGGGAAAACAATCCAGAAATCGGTTTTTGTAAACGAGCCGCGCATCATCGAAGGACAGGAAGACGATTACCGCATCCTGCAATATACCTTCGGTTATGAAAATGAAATTTACCAGTTGGAAGTCGGCAGCAGCCTCGCCGAGATAAAAGACCTTACTTTTATGATCAGGATTTTCACACTGGTGACGCTGCTGACTATCGTTTTGCTGACTTTTGCAATGGATTCAGTTTACATCGAATATCTTTTTGCACCGTTTTACAGGATTATTGATAAGAAAATCAGGCGTGTCAATAATCTCGAGTCGTTTGATTTTACGACAATCAATTCCCATTCGGCAGAATTCGGGGAGCTTGACGCGGTTTTAAACGAAATGATGTCGCGCATCGACATGTTATTCCGTCAGGAAAAAGAATTCATCGCCAATGTTTCGCACGAATTGCTGTCGCCGATTTCTCTGCTCAAGAACAGGTTTGAAAATATGCTGCAAATCGAAAACCTGAATAATGAAACGATTGATAAAATTGCAGACTCGCTCAGAACATTGGATTTGTTGCGAAAAATCATCCATAACCTTTTATTGATTTCCAAAATTGATAACAATCAGTTTTCTGAAACAGAAGATATTCCGCTCAAAGAATTGCTTTCTGAAATTATTGAAGCGTCTGAAGACCGTTTGGAAATCAAGGAAATTAATTTGTCGGCAAACCTTAATCACGACTTTGTCTTTTTGGGAAATCGAACCTTAATCAGGATTTTGCTTTTCAATCTTTTGTCAAACGCAATAAAGTATAATGACGAAAAGGGCACAGTAACTATTTCAGACGAAATGAATGCCGATTATTATTGCCTCATCATCGCCGATTCCGGAATTGGAATGGCAGCTGCCGAATTGTCGCAGATTTTCAATCGTTTCAAACGAGTTTCGGCCGATAATGAAGGACAAGGACTCGGACTCGCAATCGTTGACAGCATTGCGCATTTTCATCACATCGATATTAAAGTCACATCGGAATTGGAAAAAGGCAGTGTTTTCCGGGTTTGCTTTCCTTTCACGAAAGTGTAAAAACTTAAATAAATGTTAATTTTTGGCTGATGCCGAAATCTTCATTTTATCTTCATTTTCAGATAGTACGTTTGTACTGTAAATAATTAATAACAAATAAAAATTTATAAAAACATGAAAAAAGTTGTAATGGTTATCGCGTTAGTTTTAGGAACAACAGTAATGGTAAATGCTCAGACAACACCTGCTAAAGAAGTAAAATCTCAAAAACACAAAACTGAGAAAAAAGCTGCAGCAGTTAAAGCTGAGGTAAAAGAAGACGCAAAAGCTGCAAAAGCAGAAGTGAAAGCCGATGCAAAAGCTACGAAAGCAGCTGTAAAAGCTGACGCAAAAGCTACAAAAGCAGCTGTGAAAGCTACGCCTGCAAAAGCGGCTCCTACAAAATAAGCCAAAGCATTAAAAAGAAAAACCCCCGTTATTTCATTTCGTTTCATAGATAGGTTTTAAAATATTTGAAATTAAGAGGTTTATTGTTGGAAAGCCGTCGGGAAACCGGCGGCTTTTTATTTGCATAAAGCAAATCCCAAAAGTCAAAACCCAAATTCCAAATAAATTCCAATCTGTATTTTATGTGTGAAAATTCCAATTCCATGTTTGGGATTTGGGTTTTGTTTTTTGGAATTTACCTTGTTGTTAAATATTTGGTAACGAATCATTTTTGCGTTTCCTTAATTTGTTACTTTGTGTAAAATTTTTCGTATGCTACGTTGGATTATTGCTATTGTTATTCTGTTGGCAATAGAATTTTATGCCTTTCAGGCGTTCAGGTCGGTCACCAAAATCAAATGGATTTTAATTTCCTACCTTGTCATAAGTACTTTCATTCTCGCTTTCATCATTTATTCCTTCACGCAGTTTGACCGCTCGGTAGGGCAGAACAAGCAGACTTTGTTCACGCTCGGATTGCTTTTGGTGGTTTATATCCCGAAAATCGTACTCACATTCATCATGTTTGGCGAAGATATTTTCAGGCTTATGGCGGGAATGGTGAAATATTTCGTCAATAACGATCCGAATGTCAGCAATATTCCGTCGCGGCGCAAATTTGTCGGACAGATAGCATTGGGAATTGCGGCGATTCCGTTCGCATCGATTTTGTATGGTATTTTTGAAGGGAAATACAACTTTAAAGTACACAAGCAAACCGTTTATTTCCCCGATTTACCGGATAGTTTCGACGGATTTAAAATCACGCAGATTTCCGACGTGCACAGCGGCAGTTTCGACAATAAGGAAAAAATCGAATATGCTATCGATTTAATCAACGCGCAGGAAGCCGATATGATGCTGTTCACGGGAGATATCGTCAACACTTTCGCAACAGAAATGCATCCGTGGATTGACACTTTCAACCGCATTAAGAAATACGAATACGGGAAATATTCTGTACTGGGCAATCACGATTATGGCGAATATGTGACATGGCCTTCGGCGGCAGCCAAAGACGCAAATTTTGCGGCAATCAAGAAATTATACGGACAAATCGGTTTTGATCTGATGCTGAACAATCACACTTTTCTTCAGAAAGGCAACGACAAAATTGCACTCGTTGGCGTAGAAAATTGGGGAAAAGGCTTTAAACAGGCAGGTGATTTGACAAAAGCGTCTGAAGGATTGACCAAAGATGATTTCAAGATATTGATGTCGCACGACCCGTCGCATTGGGAAATGGAAATCAAAGACCATCCAAAACACTTTCAACTAACACTCGCAGGACACACACACGGCCTGCAATTTGGTATCGAAATTCCGGGTTGGATCAAATGGAGTCCTGTGCAATACGTCTATAAACAATGGCAGGTTTGTACGAAAATGTCGGAAGATACATTTATGTAAACCGGGGTTTGGGCTTTCACGCCTATCCGGGTCGCGTTGGTATATGGCCTGAAATAACTGTCCTCGAACTAAAAAAAGGCAATAAAGTAGCGTAATTCGTTAAAAAGATTACATTTGTATATTAGTTTACTATAAAATTTTCTTTTATGTCAAAATTTGGAGAACTTATAAACGCCCAGGTTCCTGTATTAATCGATTTTTATACAGAATGGAATGAGCAATCAGTATCGATGCATCCGGTCATCCGCGATGTCGCTGCTGCGTTGGGCGACAAGGCCAAAGTGATCAAAATCGACGTTGATAAAACCAGGAACTGGCCGACGCATTGCGCATCAAAGGCTTGCCAACACTGATGATTTACAAAAGCGGGCAGATGATCTGGAGGCAATTCGGAGAACTCGACGCCAATACCATCATCAGCCTGGTACAGGAACAGATCTAACGGATCGCGTCAAACGTAAATCCTTTTTCTTTTAATTTTTCGATGGTTTTCGGAAGCGCAAATTCCAGATTTGGAAATGCTTTTACACTGTCGTGAAAGATAATTACACTTCCTGACGCTGCTTTTTTGGTGGCATTCTCCAGACATTTTTGCGACTCACATTCTTGTCATAATCTGCCGTCAAGATGTCCCACATGATTATTTTATAACCTGCCTCGCGGATTTTTATGGCCTGCGGCCTTTTGATTTTGGCATAAGGCGGACGAAAGAGTGCAGTGCCTTCAGGTAATATTTTGCAGATTTCGGCCTCACACTGCCGGAAATTTTCGATATAATCCGGCGTTTCGGTTTCCCATCCTTTTAGATGATTGTAAGTGTGGTTTCCGATGGAATGGCCTTCATCAATAACCTGCTGAAAAATCTCAGGATATTTGCGGATATTGTCGCCAATGCAAAAGAAAGTAGCCTTGATTCCGTTTTCTTTCAATACATTTAAAACCCAAGGCGTAACTTCGGGTGTAGGCCATCATCAAAGGTAAGAAATACGATTTTATCCCGATTCGGAATATCCCAAACCATATTCGGGAACATTTTCTTGATGATGCGGTTCGTCTTTACCCAATAAAAGCTCATAAAAGAAGTTTTTGTAAAAATAAGTCTTTTTCTAAAATGATTAAGGCATTAAGTTCCACTAAGTCGTGCTTAATGTTGCTTAATGCCTTAACGGTTAAAAACTAATTTTTCTATTCGTTCTCGCGGTGGTACTTTTCAAATAACTTGTTGAAGCTGTTGAAAGTACTTCTGTGTTTTTGGTAAAATTCAAGGTCTCCGTTGTCTTTCATCACGAGCAGCAATGCCCTGTAACGTTCAATGTCGGTGATGATATCAACATATGCGTCATTTTGCCAAGAAATGGTTTGCCCGTGGTAGAAAGTGATGTTTTCCTGGTACTTTTTAATGAGTGTTGTTAGTATATCACGTGCTTTTTGTTTTTCGCCGACCGCGTAATATCCGGTCGCAAATTGCTCGAGCATTGTATAATATCCGAAATATTCGAGCGGCATTTTTTTCATACCCAAATCAAGCACATTTTTGGCCTTATCGATTTTACCTTCTTTAATCAACTGTTCTGTTAATCTTGAAAGATTTGTACGATAAGAAATACTGTTCTTGCGTGTTTCCGGATCGTGGTAGATTTTCGGACTTTCGCTGTTGCCCCAATCCCATTTCATCACAATATCATACATTTTATCAGAATCAATCTGACCCATGTCGAAAGAGCTTTGCCCTTTTGGAATGGTTGTTTTTATAGGAACCAGTTTGTAAACCATTCCGTCGAGTTGAAGGAAATCTTTCATCCACATATAATCATCGTCGCCAAAACTTCCGCCGGTGAAATAAATCGGACGTTTCCAGTTGTTGTTCGCCAGAATATCGAGCATAATCAGCCTGTTTTTGTACAATGCCTGTCCTTTAATATCGATGTCAATAAAAGGAACGATTGAGTCGTTGTATTTTGCATTGACGACTTTATTGGCAATAATCACATTTTTATCAACCGGAATCCTGATTTTATTGGTTGGATAACCCTGATTTTCTGGCCATTCCTCATTTCAATCTGCGCATCCGGATTTTTGATGGTTTGCAGGAAGGCTTTAATATCCCAACGATTTTCTGATCTTGATGTGTGCACGGAATAGTCGAGTTTATCTCCGACATAATCAGCATGATTAAACGAAATTGGCATGTCTTCAGATTCGTGCGCTTTGGCTTTCATCTGGTCGATGTACCAATCGGTCATAAGCAGGCTGGTGTTGACAATCCTTACATCGGTGCGGTAATTTTCGATTTCCTGAGCATACCAAAGCGGGAAGGTGTCGTTGTCGCCAATCGTGAACAAAATCGCATTAGGTTCACACGAACTCAGATAGGCCTTTGCCATCGCAATAGCTGTATATTTTCCGGAACGGTCGTGGTCATCCCAATTCTGTGAAGCCATTAAAACCGGCGCGGCTAAAAACGTTACTGCGATAATAACCGGTGCGGCGATTTTTGGCACAAGCCATTGTTTGACGGTGTCGTAAATCGCATACACGCCAAATCCGATCCAAATTGCGAAGACGTAAAAAGAACCGACAAGGGCATAATCGCGTTCGCGCGGTTCAAAAGGCCTTTCGTTGAGGTAAATTTTGAGCGCCAATCCGGTAAATAAGAATAAAACCAAAAGGATATAAAAACTTTTCAGGTCTTTATTGGCGTGGTAAATCAATCCGATGATGCCAAGAATGAAAGGCAGGAAGAAATAAACATTATGTCCTTTATTATTTTTGAAATCAGTCGGCAGATTGTCCTGCGACCCTACATGCGCCTTGTCAACAATGCCGATTCCGGAAATCCAGTTGCCGTCGAGATTGTCGTATTTTCCCTGGTTGTCGTTTTGCCTTCCGACGAAATTCCACATCAGATACCTCCAATACATGTAGCCAAACTGGTATTCGAACATAAAACTTAAGTTGTCTGCAGTTGAAGGTTTCTCGATGATGAGGTAATCGCCGTAATTTTTGAGGAATTTGTCATAATCGGCAGTGTCATATTCGCCTTTGGCAAAACCGGCTTTGAATTCGAAAGACCGTTTTTTCGATTTCGCCCTGTAATTTTGCGATATAACCGTTGAGTTCTTCTTCAGAAAGATTTTCCGGATTGATGCCGTACTGCGTCAATTCACTGGCATAATCATAATTCGGATCCAATTTGAATTCAACCGGATGCGTAAATGTCATATAATTCGCAGAATGTTCCGTGCTCCACATCCTTGGCAGGATCGCTTTTTGCTTGTCGTCGCTGTTCTGCTCTGCGTTTTTGAAATTATTGGTGATGACGTATTTCCCGGTTTTGTAATCTCTTTCGTAGTTCGGCGCTTTGTCTGTATACGGATTGTCTTTATCGAGTCCGGCATAAGAATCGGTGTATTGTCGTTCAGTAAAACAACGGATTCACGCCATATTGTTCCCTGTTGTAATAAGCCAAAACCTCACGTGCGTCTGATGGTTTGTTTTCGTTGATTACCGTATTGGCATTTGCGCGAATTGGCAGCATCATCCAGGTTGAAAATCCGATAAGGATAAAAAGGATGCACAAGATTAACGTATTGATTTGCGCGTAACCTTTTTTTCTGGTGTATTTCAATCCGAAATAAAAGAATGCGATAATTAATAAAGTCACGAAAATAGTTCCTGAATCAAACGGCAATCCGATGGAATTGACCATGAAAACTTCGGTCAGGCCGAAAAGCGCCATCGTCCACGGAAGCAGAAGTTTGAAGATGAAAAGCAAAATCCCGACAACAATCACATTGGCGATGATGAAATTCTTAATCGTAACTTTTTCGTAATTTTTAAAATAATACAAAAACCCGATTGACGGAATTGTAAGCAGCGCCATAAAGTGAACGCCGAAAGACAATCCAATCAAGAGTGAAATAATCAGTAACCAACGGTTGCCACGCGGTTTGTGCATATCCTGTTCCCAACGCAATCCGAGCCAGAATAAAAGCGCAATGAACAATGATGCCATCGCATAAACTTCGGCCTCAACGGCATTGAACCAAAAACTGTCTGAAAAGGTATAAGCCAAAGCGCCGACGGCAGAAGCGCCCAAAACTACAATAGCGTTGGTTGCACTCAATTCGCCATTATCTTCAGTATCTTCTTCATTCTTATTAAATCTCGGAACAATTTTCTTCAAGATCATCGTCGATGACCAGAACATAAACAAAATCGTAAACGCGCTCGAGAACACCGACATCATGTTCACCATAACGGCAACGTGCTTTTCATCTATGGCAAACATGGCGAAAAATGCGCCAATCATCTGGAATAAAGGTGCGCCGGGCGGATGGCCTACTTCGAGTTTGGCTGCCGTTGCGATATATTCGCCGCAATCCCAGAAACTCATCGTCGGCTCAACCGTTAGCGTATAAGTCGCCAAAGCTACTGCAAACACGAGCCAGCCAGTAATTGTATTCCATTTTTTGAAGTTAAATGTCACCATGATTTACGTTATGATTTTTGTTTTAAATTTCAGATACAAAGAAAATGTTTTTTTGCGGATTGAAACGGCACTTAACAAATTTTTCAGCAAATGCCTGTGTTATTATCCGATTCATTCTCAGTGGGCAAATTAACGACAAATAAAACCGGCGCATTTCATAAATAAACAAATTGCATTTTTTTCGTATAAAAATTTGTGAGAGATAAAATTTGTACTAAATTTGCACTCGCTAATAAAGCAACGCTGGTCTATGGTGTAATGGTAACACAGCTGTTTTTGGTGCAGCCTTTCTAGGTTCGAGTCCTCAGTAGACCAACGAAAAAAGCCTCCTGAAAAGGAGGCTTTTTTAATTTACAATATTTAAAATCCCAAATTCCAAAGTTTTGCGTTGGGTTTTGGGATTTCTTTTTTGGAATTTAAATTTTAAATGTAATCACTGGTCTTACCGTATGGTTCACAACATCTTCGCTCATGCTTCCGTTGAAAAAATGCGCAAATCCTGGCCCTGCCATGTGTGCACATTCCAATTAAATCGGCATCGACTTTATTGGCATAATTCAGGATGCCTTTTTCGACATTGGTATCATTGTATATATGAAGCGAGTAATTGTTGATATTGAATTCCTTTACAAAATCGCCCATGATCTTCTCGGCAGCGTGGTTGGATTTAAAGCTGTTCGGTGTGTTAATCATTACCAAATTCAGATTGGCATTGAAAATATTCGCAAATTCAACCAGCTTGGCGAAAGGCTTTTTGATTTCTTTCGAAAAATCAGATGCAAAAACAAAGTTTTCTGCTTTAAAAGTGCCGACATCGTTTTTGATTACGAGAACAGGAACATCAGAAGTACGCACGATTTTTTCAGTTGTTGAACCCATCATTTCCTGATGATTTGTTGAACCATGGGAACCCATTACGATTAAGTCTATATCTTGTTCTTTGCAGTGGGAAACGATTCCGTCGAAAGCTTTTTCAAGTTTGGCTGAAGTAGTAACCGTGATGCCTTCCATATAGCTTTCACTGGAAAGATTATCAAGCTTGTCATTGGTTTTTTCCAGAAAAAGCATGACTTCCGGGATATTAACACCGCTGCTTACGGCGTCATTCATATGGGTTGGCAACTCAAGCAGGTTTAAAATAAATAATTCACAATTGTTGGCTTTTGCAATCTGCGCAGCCACTTTTAGGGCGTATTCTGCGTGTTTTGAAAAGTCGGTCGGAACTAAGATTCTTTTCATAATGGGTAAGTATAAGAGTTTGTAATAAGGCTTTGTTTTTTACATATTAAAGGTAAGGAATTTTTGTCAATTAACAATTAATAATTAACAATTGGTAATGAATGCATTATAAATCGGTTCGATTTGGATATGATTTTTGATTTATTAAAAAAAACACTATATTTGCACCGTTATTTATTAAAAAACTGAATAATGAGGGAAGCAATGCTTCCCTCTTTTTATAAAAATATGACATTTAAAGAGAAAGTAGTAAATTTACTCAACGAAGGACTTGCTGAGAAGCCGTCGATTTTTTTGATTGACCTTACAATAACTGATGCCTTCAAAATCATCGTGACTTTAGATGGCGACAATGGTGTTCAGTTGCAGGATTGCATCGATGTAAGCCGCGCCATTGAACACAATCTGGATCGCGAGGAGCAGGATTTTTCTTTAGAAGTGGCGTCAGTCGGCGTGGGTTCGCCTTTGAAGCAAATCCGCCAGTACAAAAAAAATATCGGAAGAATGCTGATCGTAAAATTGGCCGCCGAAACCATAGAAGCCGAACTCGCCGATGCCAATGATGAATTCATCACGCTCGCCTGGGAAGCAAGAGAACCAAAAAAAGTGGGTAAGGGAAAAGAAACCGTCCAGAAAAGACAGGAAATCCCGTATTCAGAAATAAAAGAAGCAATTGTTACAGTAACATTTTAATTTAAAGAGTTGGCATGGAAAATTTAGCATTAATCGATTCATTTTCAGAGTTTAAAGACGACAAACTTATTGATCGTGTAACGCTTATGGCGATTTTGGAAGATGTGTTCAGAAATGCATTGAAGAAGAAATTCGGTTCAGATGATAATTTCGATATCATCATCAATCCTGATAAAGGCGATATGGAAATCTGGAGAAGGCGCGTTATCGTTGCCGATGACGATCTGGATTTGGAGAATGAAGAAATTACGTTAACTGAAGCAAGAAAAATCGAGCCCGATTTTGAAATCGGCGAAGAGGTTTCCGAAGAAGTAAAATTAATCGATTTGGGAAGAAGAGCGATTTTAGCGCTTCGCCAGAATTTGATTTCAAAAATACATGAGCACGACAACACGAATCTTTACAAACAGTTTAAAGATCTGATTGGCGAAATTTATACCGCCGAAGTACACCACGTTCGTCCAAGAGTTGTAATTTTGGTAGACGACGAAGGCAACGAAATCGTGCTTCCGAAGGAAAAACAGATTCCGTCTGACTTTTTCCGCAAAGGAGACAATGTTCGCGGTATCATCGAAAGTGTTGAATTGAAAGGCAACAAACCGCAAATCATCATGTCTCGTACATCAGAGAAATTCCTTGAGAAATTGTTCGAACAGGAAATTCCGGAAGTTTTCGACGGCCTGATCATGGTGAAAAATGTAGTGCGCATTCCGGGTGAAAAAGCAAAAGTTGCCGTAGATTCTTATGATGACAGAATTGATCCGGTTGGTGCTTGTGTCGGAATGAAAGGTTCAAGAATCCACGGGATCGTTCGTGAGTTGGGTAACGAAAATATCGACGTGATCAATTACACCACCAACCAGCAATTGTATATCACAAGAGCATTGAGCCCGGCGAAAGTTTCTTCCATCAAAATCAACGAAGAAAACAAAAGAGCTGATGTGTTCCTGAAATTAGAAGAAGTTTCAAAAGCGATTGGGCGTGGCGGACACAATATCAAATTGGCAGGTCAATTGACAGGTTACGAATTAGATGTTATCCGCGAAGGCAATATCGCCGAAGAAGAAGATGATGTTGAATTGACTGAATTTTCTGACGAAATTGATGCTTGGGTTATCGAAGAATTCGCGAAAATCGGTTTGGATACAGCAAGAAGCATCCTGAAGCAAGACGTGAATGATTTGGTAAGAAGAACAGATCTTGAAGAGGAAACCATTCTTGATGTCATGAGAATCCTGAACGAAGAGTTCAACAGCTAAAGCACAACTACAATAACTACACAGCACAACTAAAAAAGGTAATATTAAAAAGATTATATGTCTGAAGAAAGAGTAATAAGAATAAACAAGGTTTTAAGGGAACTCAACATTTCTCTCGAAAGGGCCGTGGATTATCTTAAAGATAAAGGCATTGCCATTGATGCCAATCCGAACGCCAAAATTTCTGAGAAGGAATTCGGGATCCTGCAGAACCAATTTGCGGGCGACAGGGGTAATAAAGAAGCTTCGAAAGAAGTAGGCGAAGAGAAACGTAAAGAAAAAGAAGCTTTACGCATCGAAAGGGAAAAAGAAATCGAAGACAAACGCAAACAAGATGAAGAGCGTTTAAGGCAGCAACAGGAAGTGATCAAGGCAAAAGCCGTTGTTACCTGCCCGAAAACTGTCGGAACCATTGATCTTGATGCAAAAAAACCAGCTGCTGCTCCGGCTCCGGTTACTGAAAAAGCGCCTGAAGTTGTTGCGAAACCAGTTGAAAATACACCGGCGCAACCTGTAGCAGAAGCAAAAACTGCCGCGCCTGAAGTTGTCCAGCCGAAAGCAGAAACGCCAAACACGCCAGCCAGTGAAAGCACTGAAACTGAAAATGAGTCTGTTACCACTCAATATGTGCAGTTGTCAGGAACTACTTTTACAGGGCAAACCATCGATTTGTCGCAATTCGACAAACCGAAAAAGAAAAAAGAAGACCCGAAAATCACGCCTAACAAACCAGGGCATGAATCCGGCAGCGGGCGCTGGTGCTAACGCCAATAAGAATAAAAGAAAAAGAATCGTTCCGAAACCAGGCGCTCCAAGACCAGGTGGAACTGGAGTTCCGGGTGCACCGGGTGCGAATAAAATCGTCCCAAATGCAGGTGGCGCTAACGCAAACAGAAGTGCAAGGCCGGGATTCGTTAAAGGAAACCGTCCGGCAATCGTGGCGAAAGTTGAGCCAACGGAAGAGGAAGTTAAAAACCAAATCCGCGAGACCCTTGAGAAATTACAAGGAAAAGGCGGAAAATCAAAAGCAGCCAAATACAGAAGAGACAAAAGAGAAACGCACCGTCAGAAATCTGACGACGAGCAACGTGCTTTTGAAGAAGGCAGCAAAACCATTAAAGTTACAGAGTTTGTAACCGTTGGTGAAATTGCCATCATGATGGATGTGCCAATTACAAAAGTGATTGGAACCTGTATGTCTTTGGGAATCATGGTTACGATGAACCAACGTCTCGACGCGGAGACATTGACTATTGTTGCTGACGAATTTGGTTACGAGGTAGAATTCATCACAACTGAATTGGAAGATTCAATCCAGATTGTTGAAGATAAAGAAGAAGATTTGTTGGATCGTGCGCCGATTGTTACCGTAATGGGACATGTCGATCACGGTAAAACATCGCTTCTCGATTACATCCGTAAGGAAAACGTAATTGCTGGGGAATTCGGAGGTATCACGCAGCACATCGGTGCTTACGGTGTGACTTTGGATAACGGGCAAAAAATAGCGTTCCTTGATACACCGGGTCACGAAGCGTTTACCGCGATGCGTGCGCGTGGTGCGCAGGTTACCGACATCGCGATTATCGTGGTAGCGGCCGACGACGACATCATGCCACAAACGAAAGAGGCGATTTCTCATGCTCAGGCTGCGAATGTGCCGATTATTTTCGCCATCAATAAAGTGGATAAGCCGAATGCGAATCCTGAAAAAATTAAGGAAAGATTAGCCGGAATGAATCTTTTGGTAGAAGACTGGGCGGAAAAATCCAATCCCACGATATTTCTGCAAAAGTAGGAACAGGTGTAAAGGAATTGCTTGAAAAAGTATTGCTCGAAGCTGAAATCCTTGAGTTGCGTTCGAATCCGAATAAACCTGCATCAGGAACGGTTGTTGAAGCTTTCCTTGATAAAGGAAAAGGATATGTATCGACAATTTTGGTTCAAAACGGAACTTTACGCGTAGGCGATTATATGCTTGCCGGTAAACACCACGGGAAAATCAAAGCGATGCACGATGAGCGTGGTCACGTAGTGAAGAAGCGGTCCCGTCAACACCGGTATCAGTTCTCGGACTTGATGGTGCTGCGACGGCTGGTGATAAATTCAACGTTTTTGAAGACGAAAGAGAAGCAAAAGCGATTGCAGCCAAACGCACACAATTGATGCGTGAGCAGTCGGTCCGTACGCAACGCCACATTACACTTGCAGAAATCGGAAGAAGGATTGCACTCGGACAATTTAAAGAACTCAATATCATCCTTAAAGGTGACGTGGACGGTTCGGTTGAAGCGCTTTCTGATTCGTTCTCGAAATTATCCACAGATGAAATCCAGATCAATATCATCCATAAAGGAGTTGGGGCAATTACTGAAACTGACGTCATGCTGGCTTCTGCTTCAGACGCGATTATCATCGGATTTAACGTTCGTCCTGCCGGAAATGCCAGACAATTGGCCGATAAGGAAGAAATCGATATCAGAAATTACTCGATCATTTACGATGCTATCGACGATTTGAAAGATGCGATGGAAGGCATGTTGTCTCCGGAAATGAAAGAAGAAATTACCGGGACTGCCGAAATCCGCGAGATTTTCAAAATCTCAAAAGTAGGATCGATAGCAGGTTGTATGGTAACCGACGGAAAAATCTTCAAATCATCAAGAATCCGTGTCATCCGAGAAGGCGTTGTTGTCTTTACAGGTGAATTGGCTGCTTTGAAACGTTTCAAGGACGACGTGAAAGAAGTCGCGAAAGGGTACGATTGCGGTATTCAGATCAAGAACTACAACGACATTGAAGAACGTGATTTGATTGAAGCTTTCCAGGAAGTTGCGGTGAAGAAAAAGTTGAAGTAAGTTACAAAATAGTAAAGAGGCAGAGTTACAAAGTTTTCTCTGTTTGTGTTTAAAAAAATCCGCTAAATGCGGATTTTTTGTTTTCATACTTTCGAAACCTTTGTGCCTTTGCGATTTTGTGTCTTCGCGGCGCAAACTACTTATTCGGCTTAATCAAAAGCGCATTCGGATAATTCTTTTTAATATCATTCAGATTTCTTTCCGCTTCAATCCTCGTCTTGAAATTTCCAATCCATACCTTATAAAAAGGAGTGTTGAAAATGATGGTTCCGTCGAAGTTTTTATATTGCTTTTTGAAGTCATTCAGCGTCTTTTTAGAAGTTTCGCTGTCGCCATTATAAATCTGGATTTTATATCGGTCGTTGACAGTTATTGAGGAGTTGATTCTGCGTTTCTCCTTCAACAGATTTTCAAATTTCGGATCTTCCGAAACCGTTACTTTAGCGTCTTGTGCGTGTAAATTCCCTGAAGATAAAAACATTAACAAAAGGGCGGGGAATAAGAGATTTTGGTGGTTTTTTTTCATAACGCTGTGTTTTTTAAACAAATGTAATATTTATGGGAATAATCACGCGAATAAAATTATTTAGAATCGCTATAAATTGGCAATTAAGATATATTTAAGGTTTTGAGAATAGTCGATAAATCGTATTTTTGTGCAAGTTTAAAAAGAATGTGCAGATTTTTCAGCGTATTTACACCGAAAAAACCGTACCAAAATTAGTCGATAATCATTTATAATATGAAAAAGGTGGGTAACCATAATTCGATTTCAAGGATTTTCATCTGTAGTCTGGCGTTCATGCTGGCTTTCTCCTTAACCACATCAGCTCAAACAACACCTGCTCCTTCCGGACCGACTGCAGCTCCAAACGCAGCAAATGCAGCTACTCCGGCGGCAACGCAACCTGCGGTAACGCCTGCTCCTGCAGCTGGTGGAAGTGGTGATGCTGTTGCCGGTAAGGGATTGTTCAACACCAATTGCGCTGCTTGTCACAAGTTGGATGCTAAAATGACGGGTCACTGCGTTAAGGGGTATTGCAGAAAAGCACGACAAAGAATGGCTTTACAAATGGATCCACAACAGTACTGAGCTGATCAAATCGGGTGATGCTGCTGCGGTGAAACTTTGGGAAGAAAACAAGCCAAGCGTTATGACGGCGTTCCCGCAATTATCGACTCAGGATATCGACAATATTATTGCTTATACTTCACTTCCAAAAGAAGAAGCTAAAGCCGGTGGTGCAACTGCGCAACTTCCTGGCGGTCCAGCTGAAGGTGGTGTTTCAAATACAGTATTTCTTGGTGCTTTCGCTTTTGTACTTGTAGTGCTTGTGATTATGTTGTTCATGGTGACCAACGTATTGAAGAAAGTTGCAAAATCAAATGGAATTGAAGTTGCTGCGAAAGAAAAAACAATGCCAATCTGGAAAGCTTATGCTAACAACCAGTTTTTAGTATTGGTTACTGCGATTTTCCTTTTGCTTTCAAGTGGTTATTTTGTTTACGGTTATTTGATGCAAGTCGGAATCGACCAAAACTACCAGCCAATCCAGCCAATCCACTATTCTCATAAAATTCACGCCGGAGACAACGGTATCGATTGTAAATATTGCCATTCATCTGCACGTACCAGTAAAAATGCAGGTATTCCTTCGTTGAACGTTTGTATGAACTGTCACAAAACGATTTCTTCTTTCGAAGGTGACAAAGATTCTACTTACGTAGATTACACTAAAGAGCAATACACTGCAGAAATCCAGAAATTATATGATGCAGTGGGTTGGGATAAAAACACCCAGAAATATACCGGAAAAACGAAACCTGTAAAATGGATCCGTATCCATAATCTTCCTGATTTTGCTTATTTCAACCACTCACAGCACGTAACAGTTGCCGGAATCGAGTGCCAGAAGTGCCACGGTCAGGTGCAGACTTACGAAATCCAGAAACAATTCGCTCCTTTAACAATGGGCTGGTGTATCAACTGTCACCGCGAAACCGATGTTAAGATGGAAGGAAATGCTTATTATACCAAAATTCACGAAGAGCTTTCCAAAAAATACGGTGTTGATAAGCTTACGGAAGCCCAAATGGGTGGACTCGAGTGCGGTAAATGCCACTATTAATCTGGCCTGACCGGATTACGAACAACAATAAAATAAATTAAGAAGCTAATATTTATATAAGATGTCATCAAACAAAAAATACTGGAAAAGTGTTGAAGAACTAAACGAAAATAGTTCTATTGTTGAGACGTTAAGAAATAACGAATTTGTGGAAGAAATTCCAACTGCCGAGTTTCTTGGTGACGACAGTACTTTGTCGGCCTCATCAACAAGCCGTCGTGATTTCTTAAAGTACGTTGGATTTACCACAGCTGCTGCCTCTTTGGCTGCCTGTGAAGCTGCCGTGTAGTCAAATCTATTCCTTATGTAGTCCAGCCTGAGTCAATCATTCCGGGTGTTGCCGATTATTATGCAACAACCGTTTTGATGGTTTCGATTTCGCTAATATCTTAGTAAAAACCAGAGAAGGCCGTCCGATTAAGATAGAAAACAATACTTTACCAGGTGCGAAATTTGCTGCCAATGCAAGGGTTCATGCGTCAATCTTGTCATTATATGACAGCATGCGTCTGAAAACCTCGAAAATTGCAGGCAAAGAGGCATCTTGGGCAGAAGTTGATTCGAAAGTACGTGCAAGTTTAGCTGACGCGAAAGCAAAAGGCGGACAAGTTGTGCTTTTGACTGGAACAACGGCCAGTCCTTCTACAGATAAATTAATTGGTGAATTCATCGCTGCCAATCCAAATGCAAAACATGTAGTTTACGATGCAGTTTCCTCATCAGCTGCTTTGGATGCTTTTGAAGCCGCTTATGGTGAAAGGGCTTTGGTTGATTACGATTTTTCAAAAGCTTCAGTAATTGTTTCTGTCGGGGCTGATTTCCTTGGAGACTGGCAAGGCGGAAGCTACGATTCAGGTTATGCAAAAGGACGTGTTCCGAAAAACGGAAAAATGTCGAAGCATTTCCAATTCGAATCCAATATGACTTTGTCTGGTGCTGCCGCTGATAAGCGTGTGCCGATGACGGGTTACGATCAAAAACAGGCATTGGTTAAAATTTATAATGGTATCGTTGGCGGAGGCGCTTCGGCAAGTTTAGATGCTAAATTTGATGCCGACGTAAACAAAGCCATCGAACAACTGAAACAAGCCGGTTCAAAAGGTGTGTTGGTTTCAGGAATCGATGACAAAAATGCACAATTATTAGTTTTAGCCATCAATAATAAACTGGCAAGCGAGGCTTTCTCAACCGCCGGAACAAGACAGATCAGAAAAGGGTCTGACGCGAAAGTGGCGCAATTGTTCGCTGATATGAATGCAGGAAGCGTTCATACGCTGATCATGAGCGGCGTTAATCCTGTTTATAGTTTCCTGGCAAATTTGCCGATGCTTTGAAAAAAGTTTCACTTTCTGTGGCTTTCTCTTTGAAAGAAGACGAAACTGCTTTGAGCTCAAATGTTGCTGTCGGAACGAAACATTATTTAGAATCTTGGGGCGATGTGAGCATTGTAAAAGGCGCTTATTCTATTACACAGCCAACAATCCGTCCTCTATTTTCTCAGACAAAACAATTTCAGGAAGCGTTATTGGCGTGGACAGGAAATTCAGGTGAATATTACGATTATGTACGTGCAAATTCAGCGGCATTTACTTCTGGGTCTTCATGGAATCAAGTATTGCACGATGGTATTTTCGTAAGCGCATCAGCTGGTGCTGCAGGTGGAAGTGCTGATTATGCGGGAGCTGCAAGTGCTTTGTCACAAGCTAAAAAATCTGCTTTAGAATTGGTATTGTACACCAAAACCGGTTTAGGTGATGGACAGCAAGCGAACAATCCATGGTTACAGGAATTCCCTGATCCGATTACAAGGGTTTCATGGGATAATTATGTAACTGTTTCAAGAGTTGACGCTGAGAAAAAAGGCCTTGTTAATCACAACGTCGCCAATGGCGGACTGAACGGTAGCTACGCTAATTTGGTTGTAGATGGCGTGAAGCTGGAGAATGTTCCGGTAATCATCCAGCCGGGTCAGGCAGTAGGAACTGTCGGAGTGGCTTTGGGTTACGGTAAAAAAGCAGCCTTAAAAGAAGAAATGCAGGTAGGTGTTAACGCTTACACATTATATAAAAATTTCAACAACGTACAATCGGTTGAATTGAGCGCTGCTTCAGGCGAGCATGAATTTGCCTGTGTACAGTTGCAAAAAACATTGATAGGCCGTGGTGATATCATCAAGGAAACTACTTTAACAGTTTTCAACGCGGAATTGCCAAATGTTTGGAATGAGCAGCCGATGGTTTCAATGGATCACAATCCGGTAAAAGCTACCGAAGTTGATTTATGGGACTCATTCGACCGTTCTGTCGGGCATCACTTCAATTTATCTATCGACTTAAATGCCTGTACAGGTTGTGGCGCTTGCGTTATCGCTTGTCATGCTGAAAATAACGTTCCTGTAGTTGGAAAATCAGAAGTAAGAAGAAGCCGCGATATGCACTGGTTGCGTATTGACAGGTATTATTCTTCTGAAACTACTTTCAAAGGTGACGATGAGAAAAAAGAAAGCTTTGACGGTCTTTGGGGCGATAAAGGTTCTTTAGGTGGATTCGGTCAAATGGAGAAAGCATCTGACAACCCGCAAGTAGCCTTCCAACCGGTAATGTGCCAGCACTGTAACCACGCTCCGTGTGAAACGGTTTGTCCGGTTGCTGCAACTTCGCACTCACGCCAGGGCAAAACCACATGGCCTACAACAGATGCGTTGGTACAAGATATTGCGCTAACAACTGTCCTTATAAAGTACGTCGTTTCAATTGGTTCTTATACAACAAAAACAGTGAATTCGATTATCATATGAATGATGATTTGGGGCGTATGGTATTGAATCCTGATGTAAACGTTCGTTCCCGTGGGGTTATGGAAAAATGTTCAATGTGTATCCAAATGACACAATTGACAATTTTGACTGCGAAACGTGAAGGAAGAGAAGTGCGCAAAGATGAATTCCAGACTGCGTGTTCTGCAGCATGTTCTTCAGGAGCGATGGTTTTCGGGGACATCAACAACAAAGCAGACAAAGTGGCTACTTTGGTAGAAGACGACAGGATGTACCATTTATTGGAGCATGTCGGAACAAAACCAAACGTTATCTACCACGTAAAAGTCAGAAATACCTAAGAAATTAATAATTAAGTAACAAGATAAAGGATTATGTCGTCTCACTACGAAGCACCCATTAGAAAACCCTTAGTTATAGGTGATAAAACTTATCACGATGTAACAGTAGACGTAGCCGCTCCTGTTGAAGGAAGAGCTAACAAACAATGGTGGATTGTATTTTCAATCGCATTAGCCGCTTTCCTTTGGGGAATAGGCTGTATCACTTACACCATTTCTACAGGTATCGGAACATGGGGATTAAATAAAACAGTCGGTTGGCCATGGGATATCACGAACTTCGTTTGGTGGGTTGGTATCGGACACGCAGGAACGCTGATTTCGGCCGTATTATTATTATTCCGCCAGAAGTGGAGAATGGCGATCAACCGTTCTGCTGAAGCGATGACGATTTTCTCGGTGGTTCAGGCAGGTTTGTTCCCGATCATCCACATGGGCCGCCCTTGGTTAGCGTATTGGGTATTGCCGATTCCGAACCAATTCGGTTCTTTATGGGTGAACTTTAACTCGCCGCTTCTTTGGGACGTATTTGCGATTTCGACTTACCTTTCGGTTTCACTTGTATTTTGGTGGACAGGTTTATTGCCGGATTTCGCGATGATCCGTGACCGTGCTGTAACACCTTTCACAAAAAGAATCTACACAATCTTAAGCTTTGGTTGGAGCGGACGTGCCAAAGACTGGCAGCGTTTCGAAGAAGTTTCATTAGTATTGGCCGGTTTGGCTACTCCACTTGTACTTTCCGTACACACTATTGTATCCTTTGACTTTGCTACTTCGGTAGTTCCGGGATGGCACACGACCATCTTCCCGCCTTACTTCGTTGCGGGTGCGGTGTTCTCAGGATTTGCGATGGTAAACACACTTTTGATCATTATGAGAAAAGTGTCTAATCTTGAGGCTTACATTACACTACAACACATTGAATTGATGAACATCATTATCATGATCACCGGATCTATCGTAGGTGTGGCTTATATCACAGAATTATTCGTGGCCTGGTATTCAGGTGTTGAATATGAGCAGTACGCATTCCTTAACCGTGCAACCGGTCCTTACTGGTGGGCTTACTGGTCGATGATGACCTGTAACGTATTCTCTCCACAATTTATGTGGTTCAAAAAATTAAGAACGAGCATCATGTTCTCTTTCGTCATCTCGATTGTCGTAAATATCGGTATGTGGTTCGAGCGTTTCGTAATCATCGTGACATCATTGCACAGGGATTACCTTCCGTCTTCATGGACGATGTTCTCGCCAACTTTCGTTGATATCGGTATCTTCATCGGAACCATCGGATTTTTCTTCGTATTGTTCCTGTTGTATGCAAGATCATTCCCGGTAATCGCACAGGCAGAGGTGAAAACCATCCTGAAATCTTCAGGCGAAAATTATAAAAGAATAAGAGAAGCAAATAAAGATTCACACCATGAGTAGTAATAAAGTCATATACGCTATTTACAATGACGATGATGTGTTGATGGACGCCGTGAAGAAAACGCGTGCCGCACACCATCATATTGAAGAAGTTTTCACGCCATTTCCGGTTCACGGATTGGACAAAGCCATGGGAATCGCGCCAACAAGACTGGCAATATGTGCTTTCATTTACGGTCTTTGCGGGTTGTCTTTCGCAACCTGGATGATGAACAATATCATGATTTCAGACTGGCCTCAGGATATCGGTGGAAAACCAAGTTTCAGCTATATCGAGAACATGCCGGCTTTCGTTCCGGTAATGTTTGAGATGACCGTATTTTTCGCAGCGCACTTAATGGTAATCACTTTTTATATGAGAAGCAGATTGTGGCCATTCAAACAAGCAGAAAATCCGGATTTGAGAACTACAGATGACCATTTCCTTATGGAAGTTGCCGTTAAAGGAAATGAAGACGACATGGTTTCTTTCTTCCAGAATACAGGAGCGGTAGAAGTTAAAGTAATTGAAAAGCATTAATATCAAGATATGAAAAGCTTAAACAAAATAGCGATTATATTAGGAGTAGCGGCATTGACGGCTTCATGTCACAATACCAAAAGCCCTAATTACCAATACATGCCGAATATGTATGAAGCGGTAAGTTATGAGACTTACTCTGAATCAGGCGCATTCGCGAATGGAAAAGAAGGACAGTTGCCTCCGGATCATACGGTAAAAAGAGGATTTGTACCTTACGAAATTCCGAATACTACCGCTGGTTACGATGCTTCAAAAGCAAATCCATCACCAATCGCTCCGACAGAAGCCGATATGGAGAAGGCAAAAGGCCTTTTCGATATCTATTGTGCGATTTGCCACGGTGAAAAAGGAGACGGAAAAGGAAATCTTGCAAAAGAGAGAAATTACTCGGTATTCCTGATTACAAAGCAAGACCAATCACAGTTGGAAGCGTATTCCACGTAGCGACTTACGGTTTGAACTCGATGGGTTCTTACGCCAACCAATTGGATACACACGAGCGCTGGTTGGTTGCCAATTATGTAATGAAACTAAGAGGCCAATAATATTTGTATAACACACTGATTTATTAGATATGTACACATTTTCAAGCAAATTAAAAACACTTTCTTTTATACTGATGGTTCTCGGAGCATTGGGTATCGGATACGGTTTTTTAACTGCACCAAAAAATATTGAAGAGGTTGAGGCAATTCTTAAAGCCCAGGAAGGCCACCATGGGGATGGTCATGCCGAAGGTCACGAAGCTGAAGCGCCTGCGCATGAATCGCACATGGTGCCGGAAATAAAAGCAACCGAAGAAAATCAGGCTGATGTTAGCGATACTGCGAAAACTTCAGAAGTAAAATTAGTTGATACCATTTCTGTGGTGCCTGCGGTAAAAGATTCTAATGCTGTTGCAGCTGCAGAAGAACCGGTTGTTGAAAAAGTTATTGTTCATACAATGACAAAAGAAGAGCAAGCGAAAGAAGAAGCAAAAGAAAAAGAAGAACATCACAAACACTTAGAGCACGTATTGCACCAGTTGCAAAACAAACCATGGGCTGCATTGTATGTTGGTTGTATCTTTATAATGTTGATTTCATTAGGTGCTTTGGCATTCTACGGTATCCAACAAGTAGCCCAAGCCGGCTGGTCTCCGGTATTATTCAGGGTAATGCAGGGAATTACGGCTTATTTGCCGGTTGGTTCTGTAATCTTCTTTATCATTTTAGTTGTGACAGGTTTCCACGTTTTTGAAACAAATCACTTGTTTGCGTGGATGGGAGAGGGAATCACTGACCCTAAAAGCCCACACTACGATAAACTAATCGCTGGAAAATCTGGTTATTTAAATGTGCCGTTCTGGTTGATCCGTGCTGCCATATTTTTGATTGGCTGGAATTTATACCGTTACTTCTCAAGAAAGAACTGTTTGGCGCAAGACGATGCTACTGACAACTCTTTCTACAAGAAAAACTTCAAAATGTCTGCCGGATTCTTAGTTTTCTTTATCGTAACAGAGTCAATTATGTCATGGGACTGGATCATGTCGGTTGACCCGCACTGGTTCAGTACACTTTTTGGATGGTATGTTTTCGCAAGTTTCTTCGTAAGCGGTATCACGACAATCGCATTGGTGACTTTATATTTAAAATCTAATGGATTCCTTCCAAATGTAAATACAAGCCATATCCACGATTTAGCGAAATTCATGTTCGGTATTAGTGTATTCTGGACATACTTATGGTTCTCGCAATTCATGTTGATCTGGTATGCGAACATTCCGGAGGAGGCGACTTATTTCATTACAAGAATCGAACATTATAACCTACCGTTCTTCGGAGCTGTCGTTATGAACTTTGTTTTCCCAATCTTAATCTTAATCAACACAGATTTCAAACGCCTTACATGGATTATCGTTATGGCTGGAACTGTAATATTGTTGGGTCACTACGTTGATTTCTTCAATATGATTATGCCGGCAACGGTAGGAACACAATGGTTTATAGGCGCGCCGGAACTCGGAGCACTGGCTTTCTTTATCGGATTATTCATTTTCGTGGCTTTCACGGCACTTACAAAAGCACCGCTGACACCAAAACGCAATCCGTTTATTGAAGAAAGTAAACATTTTCATTATTAATATTTAAAGTAAAAACAGATGACAAGTTTGTTGGTAATTGTTGTTTTAGCGCTATTGGCCGTTGCAATATGGCAGCTGACTAAAATATTTGATTTAACGCAGGTTGGCGCCAATGCAAATAATACGCAGGTGGCCGACGATAATGATAATAATGTTCAGGGTTATTTGATGTTTGGCTTTTTGGCATTCATTTACATATTCACGATTTACGGATTATTTACCTGGGCCATTTCGTATTGAGCAATCCGGCTTCTGAGCACGGAAAAGATGTTGACCGTCTGATGAACATTACATGGGTTCTGATCTTTACCGTTCAGGCCATCACTCAGGTTTTATTGCACTACTTTGCTTTCAAATATAGAGGTAAGAAAGAAAATAAAGCATTGTTCTTCGCTGATAACGATCGTTTGGAGTTCATCTGGTCTGTTATCCCGGCAATCGTTCTGGCAGGTTTGATCCTTTACGGATTGTACGCATCAGACCAACATTATGTTCGTTGATGAGAAGAAAGAAAACGTAATGGTGGTTGAATTATACGCCAAGCAATTCCAATGGGAAGCGAGATATGCAGGCGATGACAACGTACTTGGAAAAGCTAACGTAAGGTATATCGAAGGTATCAACACACTTGGTGTAGATCTCGAAGATCCAAATGCACAAGATGACAAAACGACTACAGAACTGCACATCCCGAAAGGCACAAAAGTACTTTTCAAATTGCGTTCTCAGGATGTATTGCACTCTGCTTACATGCCGCACTTCCGTGCACAGATGAACTGTGTACCCGGAATGGTAACACAATTCGCTTTCAGACCAACAATGACTACTGACGAAATGCGTCAGGATCCTAAAATGGTTGAGAAAGTTGAAACCATCAACCAAATCAGAAACAAGAAAAGTGCAAAATTGGTTGCTGAAGGAAAATCGCCTTTAGATCCTTACACATTTGATTATTTATTGCTTTGTAATAAAATCTGCGGTGCTTCACACTATAACATGCAAATGAAAATCGTTGTTGATACACCTGAAGATTTCAAAAAATGGTTGAAAGAAAAACCGACTTTGGTAAGCGCTTACAAAGAAAGCAACAAAAAACCGGAAGACACAACCAAAACAGCAACGCCTGCAATAGGTGAACCGGCAAAGCCGGTCGCAATGGCACAGGTTATCAAAAAATAATTATCTTTTTTACTAAAAATTAAAGCTATAATATGTCAGCAGATCACGATCACGGACACGACGACCACGCTCACGAGGAGCACCACCACAAGGATACGTTTATCACTAAATATATCTTTAGTATAGACCACAAGATGATTGCCAAACAATACCTAATCACGGGTATTATCATGGGAGTTATCGGGGTTGGTATGTCAATGCTTTTCAGGATGCAATTGGCCTGGCCGGAAGAATCCTTCAAGCTGTTCAACTTTTTCTTAGGCGATAAATTTGCTCCAAACGGGGTAATGCGTAATGATATTTATCTGGCACTGGTTACGATTCACGGAACCATCATGGTATTTTTTGTATTGACAGCAGGTTTGAGCGGAACGTTTAGTAACTTATTGATTCCGCTACAGATTGGCGCGCGCGATATGGCATCCGGATTCATGAACATGATTTCCTACTGGTTGTTCTTCCTTTCGAGCGTTGTAATGGTTTCTTCCCTTTTCGTAGAATCAGGGCCGGCATCTGCAGGTTGGACGATTTATCCTCCGTTATCGGCATTGCCACAAGCAATCTCAGGTTCAGGATTAGGTATGACTTTATGGTTGGTTTCTATGGCCATCTTCATTGCATCGTCGTTGATGGGTTCATTGAACTACGTTGTAACCGTTATCAACTTGCGTACAAAAGGAATGTCGATGACAAGATTGCCGCTTACAATCTGGGCTTTCTTTATCACGGCTGTAATCGGTATTGTATCGTTTCCGGTTCTTTTATCGGCAGCTTTGTTGTTGATCATGGACAGAAGTTTCGGAACTTCATTCTTTCTTTCAGACATCTACATCGCCGGAGAAGTTTTGCACTACCAAGGTGGTTCACCGGTATTGTTCGAACACCTTTTCTGGTTTTTAGGGCACCCTGAAGTTTACATCGTATTACTACCAGCATTGGGTATTACGTCAGAAATTATAGCAACCAATTCACGCAAGCCAATCTTCGGTTACCGTGCGATGATTGCTTCTATTTTAGCGATTGCATTCCTTTCGACTATCGTTTGGGGTCACCACATGTTTATCTCTGGTATGAACCCATTCCTTGGATCGGTATTTACATTTACAACTTTATTGATTGCGATTCCGTCTGCGGTAAAAGCTTTCAACTATATCACGACACTTTGGAAAGGTAACCTGCAGTTGAATCCGGCTATGCTTTTCTCAATCGGATTGGTTTCTACATTCATCACCGGAGGTTTGACCGGAATCATCCTTGGAGACAGTACACTTGACATCAACGTTCACGATACGTATTTCGTTGTTGCGCACTTCCACCTTGTAATGGGTATTTCTGCTCTTTACGGAATGTTCGCCGGAATCTACCACTGGTACCCGAAAATGTTCAAGAGAATGCTCAACAAAAATCTTGGTTACATCCACTTTTGGGTAACTGCAGTTTGTGCCTACGGCGTATTCTTCCCGATGCACTTTATTGGAATGGCCGGATTACCAAGACGTTATTACACCAATACGAACTTTCCGTTATTCGACGATTTGCAGGATGTTAACGTTCTGATTACGACTTTCGCGTTAGTAGGGGGAGCTTTCCAATTGGTATTTCTGTTCAACTTTTTCTATAGTATTTTCTACGGTAAGAAAACCGTTCAGAATCCATGGAGGTCTAATACTTTGGAATGGACTGCGCCAATCGAGCACATCCACGGTAACTGGGACGGGCCAATTCCTGAAGTACACAGATGGCCTTACGATTACAGCAAACCTGGTCATGATGAAGACTTCGTACCGCAGCACATACCGTATCTGCCGGGTGAAGAACAACTCAACCACTAAATAAAATACGAAAGCCTTTCAATCCGGAAGGCTTTTTTGTTGCCGCAAACTTTTCTTATATTTATAGAAAATAAATCACGATGGAAAAGAAAGAATATTCCAACGGCGAAGTGACCGTTGTATGGCAGCCCAAACTTTGTACACATTCTACCAATTGCTGGCGTGGCCTTCCCGAAGTTTTTAAGCCGAAAGAAAAACCGTGGATAAATCCCGAAAACGCTTCGACAGAAGCCATAATCAATCAAGTGAGTAAATGTCCGTCAGGCGCACTTACAACTTACATAAATAACAAATCCAACTAAAATGTCAGAAAGAATATTTTCAATTAATAAAGAAAAAAACCGGTTTGAGTTATCTGTCGATGGCCACATTGCATTCATCGAATATATTTTAGCCAAAGGCGATATCATGTTTTTAACGCACACCGAAGTTCCCGAAGCTTTAGGCGGAAAAGGCGTCGGCAGCGAAATCGTTGAAAAAGCTTTAAATTATATCAAAGATCACAATTATACATTAGCGCCGCTATGCCCTTTCGTGGCAAAATACCTCACCAAACACACCGATTGGAAGTCAATCCTGGCGCCGGGTTATCACGTTTAATTTATAAACACATTCACCTGCCAAGTACTTTATACTTATATTTGCCGCATGAACGAAAACCTCGATCCGACTAACAAAGGCTATAACAACGATGAACTCGACCTTGAAAAAAAGTTAAGGCCGTTGTCTTTCGACGATTTCGCCGGACAGGATCAGGTGCTCGAAAATCTCAAAGTTTTCGTTGAAGCGGCCAATCTGCGAAGCGAGGCTTTAGACCATACACTTTTCCACTGGTCGGCCGGGATTGGGAAAAACAACTTTGGCGAATATTTTGGCGAATGAATTAGGTGTCGGAATCAAAATCACTTCGGGACCAGTCTTAGACAAACCCGGAGATTTAGCGGGATTACTAACAAACTTAGAAGAACGCGACGTACTTTTCATTGATGAAATCCACCGCCTTAGTCCGATTGTTGAAGAATACCTATATTCTGCAATGGAAGATTTCAAAATCGATATCATGATCGAGTCCTGGCCGAATGCGCGTTCGGTGCAAATCAATTTAAATCCGTTTACTTTGGTTGGCGCTACAACGCGTTCCGGGTTATTAACGGCTCCAATGCGCGCCCGTTTCGGTATCCAAAGCCGTTTGCAATATTATACGACAGAACTTTTGACTACAATTGTCGAAAGAAGTTCTTCCATATTAAAAATGCCTATAACGCTCGAAGCCGCCATAGAAATCGCAGGAAGAAGCCGTGGTACACCGCGTATCGCCAACGCTTTGTTGCGGCGTGTTCGTGATTTCGCCCAAATCAAAGGCAATGGTAAAATCGATATTGAGATCGCACGTTATTCGTTGAAAGCGTTGCACGTTGACGCCCACGGACTCGATGAGATGGATAACAAAATCCTAAACACCATCATCGATAAATTCAAAGGCGTGCCGGTCGGATTGTCAACTTTGGCAACTGCCGTTTCAGAAAGCAGCGAAACTATCGAGGAAGTTTACGAGCCATTTCTGATTCAGGAAGGTTTTATCATGAGAACGCCGCGCGGAAGAGAAGTGACTGAGAAAGCGTACAGGCATTTGGGGAAAATCAAGAATAATATTCAAGGTGGATTGTTCTGATTTTTAGCCATTTCTTCGCGTATCTTTGTGGTGCTTTGCGAATCTCTGTGAAATAGCTGCTTTGATCGAAAACAAATCCAAATATTCTCAATTCATCAAATCCGAAGCCAAACGCCTCGGGTTTTTGTCATGTGGAATTTCAAAAGCTGGATTTCTGGAAACAGAAGCGCCAAGGTTAGAAAGCTGGCTTAAAAATAATGCGCACGGGCAAATGGCATACATGGAAAACCATTTCGACAAGCGTCTCGATCCGACATTGTTGGTTGAAGACTCGAAAAGCGTAGTTT
Organism: Flavobacterium sp. 3HN19-14; assembly: GCF_051373205.1. Lineage (NCBI taxonomy): Bacteria > Pseudomonadati > Bacteroidota > Flavobacteriia > Flavobacteriales > Flavobacteriaceae > Flavobacterium > Flavobacterium sp. 3HN19-14. The sequence continues at coordinate 216,351 of NZ_JBPPZT010000001.1, read as the reverse complement.
CTTTGTTGTTGAATTACTATCCATCAGAAATACAAAATCCGGAAAGTCCGAAAATCTCCAAATACGCCTACGGGCAAGACTATCACTTCGTCATCAAAGAAAAATTAAAAGAACTATTATTTTCAATCCAAAACGAAATCGGTGAAGTTTCAGGACGCGCTTTCGTAGATTCTGCGCCAGTTCTCGATAAAGCCTGGGCAGCCAAAAGCGGACTAGGTTGGATCGGCAAAAACAGCAATCTTTTGACCAAATCTGTCGGCTCCTTTTATTTCATCGCAGAATTGATTCTCGATTTGGAATTAGAATACGACCACGCCGTAACCAACCATTGCGGCAGCTGCACCGCTTGTATCGACGCTTGTCCGACCGAAGCAATTGCTGCGCCTTATGTTGTCGACGGCAGCAAATGCATCTCCTATTTTACAATTGAACTGAAAGAAAATATCCCATCGGAAATGAAAGGAAAATTCGATGATTGGGCTTTCGGTTGTGATATATGCCAGGACGTTTGTCCGTGGAATAAATTCTCAAAATCCCACAACGAACCACTTTTCAATCCAAATCCCGATTTGCTTACTATGACAAGGAAAGACTGGCAAGAAATCACCGAGGAAACTTTCAGGACAGTCTTCAAAAATTCAGCTGTAAAACGAACGAAATTTGAAGGACTGAGACGGAATCTCGACTTTTTAAAGTGAATCGGCGCTAAGACGCAAAGGCACAAAGTTTTTTAAATTCTTCGTGCCTTTGCGTCTTTTTGTCTTTGTGTTGAAGATTATTTTTTCTCAGCAATCCAGGCATCGATTTTCGCCTCTAAAACTTTCAGAGGTAAACAGCCTGATTCGAGTACTTCATTGTGGAATTCTCCAATTTTGAATTTTGTACCCAACTCTTTTTCGGCTTTAGTACGCAATTCACGAATCTTCAATTGCCCGATTTTATAGGAAACTGCTTGTCCGGGATAGGCCATGTAGCGCTCGATTTCGGCAGTGATGCTTTGCAAAGGCTCAGCTTCATGCTCAACAGAATATTGTATTGCCTGTTCTCTCGTCCAGCCCTTGGTATGCATTCCGGTATCAACTACCAAACGGATTGCACGGTGCATTTCTGCACTTAACATTCCGAAATATTGGTATGGATCGGTATATAAACCCAATTCTTTTCCAAGCGATTCTGTATAAAGCGCCCAGCCTTCACCATAAGAATTGAACCAAATGGTCTTCCTGAAAGATGGCAATGCAGTATTTTCCTGTTGCAATGAAACCTGGTAATGGTGTCCGGAATTGCTTCATGCAAGAACAAATCTTCATCAGAATAAACATTATATTTTTTAACATCCGGAATCGGTACATAAAAAATCCCGGGCGCGTTCCGTCAACTGAGCCTTGGTTGTATTCCGCACTTGCAGAAGCTTCACGGAAGGCCTCGGTTCTCCTGATTTCAAAGGCCGTTTTTGGCTTCATGTCGAAGAGCTTGTCGAGATTTGGCTTCATCTTTTCATGGATAGCTTTAAAATTATCTAAAACCTGTTGCGGCTCTGTAAAAGGCATTAATTCCTTCTTTTCTCGTACATAGTCAAAAAACGAAATAAGATCGCCTTTGTAACCAACTTCTGCTTTTACTTTTTCCATTTCGCTCATGATGCGCGCCACTTCTTTGAGTCCGATTTGGTGAATTTGGTCTGGCGTTAAATCTGTGGTTGTGTATTTTTTCACGAGGAAATTGTAGTACGCAATGCCATTTGTAATTCCGGAGATTCCGCTTGAGGTGCGGCTTGCTTTCAGGTAATCTGAGGCAATATAATCATGAAGGCTTTTCAAAGACGGCAATAATTTTTCGGTCAGTAATTTTGTATAATCTACAGTAAGCCTGTCTTTGTCAGCTTTTGAAAAATCTGCAGGAAAGGCATGCAATGGACTGTAAAAAATATTGCTTTGCCCATCTTTTGCCAAATCGCCAATTTGCGGAATTACTTTTTCGGTCAGCGCTTTTGGCAGTACATAGCCTTTGGCGACACCTTCTTTCATTCTGGCTTTCGCCGAAATCACCCAATTGTTGAATCCCGAAAGTCGCTCAAGCCAATTTTCATAATCTTTAACGGTTTTGAAAGGCTGCGCGCTCGTTCCCCCAGCCAATTGCCCGATCATCAACGGCAGCGACTGGAATTGGTTAATCGGCAAATATTCTTCATGGAATGTGAAACCTTCAAGATTAATGTTGCATTCCCAACTCAAAAGGGCTTTGCTCATTTTGTCATTGGCAGACAAATCGGCATCATCGAATTTCGAGATTTCGTTTTTGTATTTTGTGAAAAACGACTTGATTTCGGCAATTACAGCGTCGTCAAGAGTGTTAGGCAACAGGTTGTTAAATTTATTCTCTCCGGCAAAAGTCGCATCGATTGGATAATATTTCATCTTTTCCTGGTAATAATTTTCCAGGATGGCGGCTAATTCCTTATTGTCTTCTTTGACCTCTTTTGTAGCGTCTTTTCCTTCTTTCTTGCAGGATTGGAATCCGATGGCAAGTACGATTACGGCAATAATTATTTTCTTCATGATATCAGGTTTGTTGGTTAAAGGTATTAAAGATTAGTAAGTATGCCTAATTTCCATAACGTTACATTTTGAAAAGAAATTTAGAAGGCGGATGTGTGCAGATTTCCGTTTTAAATCTGCGTTCAACGCTTACAACAACCAAATCCAAAACAAACTTTACAAAACTATCACGTTAAAAGTTTCCTTTTTTGACTGAGACTTTTACCTTTGTAAGTTCGGAATCAAAACGACGCTACATGAACAAATCCAATAAACGAAGAGCAGCACTTTTATACCATGCCAAACCTACGCCGGGTAAAATCCAGGTGGTGCCAACCAAAAAATACGCCACACAGCGCGATTTGTCATTGGCCTATTCTCCGGGTGTTGCAGAGCCATGCCTCGAGATTGCAAAAGACATCAACAACGTTTATAAATACACAGCCAAAGGTAATCTGGTTGCCGTAATCAGTAACGGAACTGCGGTTTTAGGCCTTGGCGATATCAGTCCGGAAGCTTCGAAACCAGTAATGGAAGGCAAGGCTTTACTGTTCAAAATTTTCGCAGACATCGATGTTTTTGATATCGAAGTCGGCACGAAAGACATCGAAGAATTTATCGCCACCGTAAAAAATATTGCCCCGACTTTCGGCGGCATCAACCTTGAAGATATCAAAGCACCTGAATCTTTCGAAATAGAAAGGCGACTGGTAGAAGAACTCAACATTCCTGTGATGCACGACGACCAGCACGGAACTGCAATTATTTCGTCTGCGGCCTTGCTTAACGCATTAGAGCTGGCTGAAAAAAATATCAGCGAAGTGAAAATTGTAGTTTCAGGAGCAGGTTCAGCTGCTTTGGCATGTGCGAATTTGTATGTGCTTTTGGGCGTAAATCCCGACAATATCATTATGTTCGACAAAGACGGCGTACTGTCTGATGACCGTGAAGATTTATCTCCGCTGCAGCGAAAATATTCCAAAGGATTTAAAGATATCGATTTAAAAACGGCACTGCACGGCGCGGATGTTTTCCTCGGACTTTCTGCCGGAAATATCCTGACGCCCGATATGCTGATGGGTATGGCCGACAATCCGATCGTTTTTGCAATGGCGAATCCGATTCCGGAAATCGATTACGATTTAGCCATTGCAACCCGAAAAGACATCATCATGGCAACCGGACGTTCTGATCATCCTAACCAGGTGAATAACGTCTTGGGTTTTCCCTATATTTTCCGCGGTGCACTCGATGTAAGGGCGACAAAAATCAACGAAGCGATGAAAATGGCGGCTGTAAAAGCATTGGCTTCACTCGCCAAAGAACACGTTCCGGAGCAGGTGAATATCGCTTACGGTGAAACAAAACTCAATTTCGGACGCGATTATATCATCCCGAAACCTTTCGATCCAAGATTGATTGCCGTTGTCGCGCCAGCTGTTGCAAAAGCTGCAATGGAATCAGGAGTAGCAACACATCCGATTCACGACTGGGAAAAATATGAGGAAGATCTGCTTGAAAGATTAGGTTCAGACAATAAGATGGTACGTTTGCTTACGAACCGCGCTAAAATCGACCGAAAACCATCGTTTTTGCAGAAGCCGACCACCTTGATGTGTTAAAGGCGGCGCAAATCGTTTACGAAGAAAAAATTGGTTTTCCGATTTTGCTCGGCAATAAAGAAATCATCCACGAATTGAAAGAAGAATTAGGTTTCGATGCCGAGGTACCGATTTTTGACCCTAAAACCCAAGATGAAGACGAAAGAAGATTGCGCTATGCCGAAATTTTCTGGAAATCAAGACAACGCCGCGGCATTTCGCTTTTAGATTCCCAGAAATGGATGCGCGAGCGCAATTATTTCGCCGGAATGATGGTCAACGAAGGCGATGCGGATGCGCTGTTAACCGGATATTCCAGAAGTTATCCGTCGGTCATCAAACCCATGATGCAGATTATCGACAAAGCGCCGGGCATTTCCCTTATCGCAACAGCGAACATGATGATGACCAATCGCGAGCCGATGTTTTTATCCGATACGGCAATCAACCCGAATCCGACGGCAGATGATTTGGCGAAAATTGCGCTAATGACTGCTAAAACCGTAAGAATGTTCGGTATTCAGCCTGTTATTGCAATGATTTCTTATTCGAATTTCGGTTCCTCGGCTAATGAAAGTGCCGCGAAAATGCGCCAGGCGGTTTCCTATCTTCATAAATATTATCCTGATATGATTGTCGACGGTGAAATTCAGGCAGATTTTGCTTTAAATCCGGAAATGCACCAGAAGAAATTCCCATTCTCCAAACTTGCAGGAAAAAAAGTCAACACATTGATTTTCCCAAACCTCGAAGCGGCGAACATCACTTATAAATTGCTTAAGGAATTGTACAACGTAGATTCTGTCGGCCGATCATCCTCGGAATGGACAAACCAGTGCATATTTTCCAGCTTGGGGCAAGTGTCGAGGAAATGGTCAACATGGCGGCAGTTGCGGTTGTTGATGCGCAGGAGAAAGAAAAAAGAAATAAATTATCCAGGATCTAAATTCCAAAAAAGCAAATCCCAAATCCCAAATAATCCAAAAGACAAATTTCAAATGCGAAACTGCGATTGGAATTTTTCCCTTTAACGGGCTTGGAACTTATCTGGAATTTGGGATTTGTCATTTGGTGCTTTTAAATAAAAGATTTTTGCTACATTTGGCAATTACTTAACATCTGTAATGATTGCACATATACAAGGAAAATTGACGGAGAAAACGCCAACAGAAGTCGTGATTGACTGCGGTGGCGTCGGTTATCATATCAACATTTCCCTGCATACCTACTCATTGCTTCCCCAAACAGACCATATCAAGCTTTTTACGTATCTCCAGGTCAAGGAAGATGCGCATACTTTGTTTGGTTTTGTGGAAAAATCTGAAAGAGAAATTTTTAAAATGCTGCTTTCTGTTTCAGGGATTGGCGCCAGTATCGCAAGAACGATGCTTTCATCGCTTGAACCAAAGCAAATCATTCATTCGATTGCTTCCGGCGATGTCGGAACAATTCAATCGATTAAAGGCATCGGCACTAAAACTGCTCAACGTGCCATTCTCGATTTAAAGGACAAGGTGTTAAAGTTGTATGATTTGGACGAAGTTTCAATGTCGCAAAGCAATACAAACAAAGATGAAGCGTTATCTGCTTTGGAGGTTTTGGGTTTTAACAAAAAATTGGCTGAAAAAGCCGTCGAGAAGATTTCAAAAGACAATCCGGAAGCCACGGTAGAGACAATTATAAAATTAGCGTTAAAAAATTTATAGTACTTGAAAACATTTTACCTGAAAAGTTCTGAAGCCATCCTGAAAACCGCGCTCACACTGCTCGTTTTTCTGTCTGCACATACTGCCATGGCCCAGGTTACCGAAGAGGAGGAAGAAAAGCCGAAAGATACGATTGGTTACAACCAGGGCCAGGTCGAACTTGACAATCCGCCTAGTATTATTGAGGCTTATACCTATGATCCGGAAACTGACCGTTATATTTATACGAACAGTGTTGGCGGATTTAACATCAATTACCCAATCATTCTTACTCCGAAAGAATACCAGGAATTGGTGATGAAGGAATCAATGCACAAATATTTCAAGGAAAAAGCCGATGCCATCGACGGCAAAAAACCCGGAAGCGAAGAGGCTAAAAAAGATTTATTGCCGCGTTTTTACGTTAATTCAAGTTTTTTTGAAACGGTTTTCGGGAGCAATACCATTGACGTAAAGCCTACAGGTTCTGTCGAAATGGACTTAGGTGTACGGTATACCAAACAAGACAATCCGGCATTTTCACCGAGAAACAGGTCGAGCCTTACTTTCGACTTTGACCAGAGAATCAGCTTGGCGTTACAAGGAAAAGTGGGGACGAGGCTGAATGTTAATGTGAATTACGACACAGAATCTACTTTCGCTTTTCAAAACCTTATCAAGCTTGAATATTCGCCGACTGAAGATGACATTTTACAAAAGATTGAGGTAGGAAACGTAAGTTTGCCACTCAACAGCACACTGATAAAAGGTGCGCAGAGTTTATTTGGTGTAAAAGCCGCATTCCAATTCGGGAAAACAACAATCACCGGAATTTTCTCCGAACAAAAATCGCAATCAAAAGCCGTGACTGCCCAAGGCGGCGGAACCATCCAGGAATTTGATATTTTTGCTTTGGATTATGATGCCGACAGGCACTTCTTCCTTTCGCAATATTTCAGGAACCGTTATGATGCGTCACTTTCGACTTATCCGATCCTGGCAACAAGAGTGCAGATTACAAGGGTAGAGGTTTGGGTGACCAACAAACAGAACCGCGTTAGCACAACAGAAAATAACCTCAGGAATATCGTTGCGCTTCAGGATTTAGGGGAATCACAGATTCAGGGTTTCCAGGACAATGAGATCGTCAACCTGAACAATCCGGCTGGATTTTTCAATGTAGCGCCGGATTCGCCTTCAGATAATAAAAACAACAAATTCGACCCTGATGCGATAGGAACCGCCGGGAGTTATCTTAAAAATGAAATCAGGGAAATTGCGACAACCAACAACGGCGCATTCAATCTTCCTTCCGGAGCAGTTGTTAACGAAGGACAGGATTATTCCAAACTCGAAAACGCCAGGAAACTGACGCCGAATGAATATACGCTGAATGCCAAATTAGGTTACATATCGCTTCAGCAAAAACTTGCCAATGATGAAGTATTGGCTGTTGCTTATGAATATACCATTGGTGACCAATCGTATCAAGTTGGGGAGTTTGGAAATGACGGTGTAGAGTCTACCGTAGTAACCGGAACAGATCCTGCAACACAAACCATCTCTACACAAAGCCTTGTTTTGAAAATGCTGAAAAGTAACCTGACATCAGTTAATAATTCGTCAGGGTTTACTACTCCGGTTTTTAACCTGATGATGAAGAACGTTTACCAGATTGCTCCGGGCGGACAATTGGAACAGGAAGATTTCAGGTTTAATATCCTTTACAGCGATCCTTCACCACTGAATTATATTACAGCCGTAAATGCTCAAAACCCATTGCCTGTTGATAATCCTGCTACAGCGGTTGACGAAGCAGTTGACAAGACGCCGCTTTTGAGGGTTTTCAATGTAGATAAATTAAATGCGACCAACGACATCGAGCCAAAAGGCGATGGTTTCTTCGATTTATTCCGGGACTTACAGTTGATTCGCAAAACGGACGTATTATTTTCACGACAGTGGAACCTTTCGGAAAGTTCCTTTTCAACAAATTGGCGACCGGCGGCGAAGATTACAACAATACCGCTACCTATAACCCAAATCAGGCCAAATACGTTTTCAGGCAGATGTACCGAAGTACACAGGCCGGCGCTTTGCAAAGCAGCGATAAAAATAAATTCGAACTTAGAGGAAAATACAAATCGACCAGCGGCGACGGAATTGCAATCGGTGCTTACAATGTACCAAGAGGTTCAGTAAGGGTTACCGCGGGCGGAAGGGTTTTAGTAGAAGGCGTTGACTACTCCGTGAATTATCAGTTGGGAAGAGTCCAGATTCTTGATCCGGCATTACAGGCATCCAACACGCCGATACAGATTTCGCTTGAAAATAATTCTGTTTTCGGGCAACAAACCAGAAGATTTATGGGTGTGAATGTCGAACATAAATTTTCGGATAAATTTGTGGTAGGCGCGACTTTCCTGAAAATGACCGAAAGACCTTTTACACAGAAATCAAGTTATGGGCAGGAATCAGTCAACAACAGTATTTTCGGTTTCAATACCAATTATGCGACCGAAGTGCCTTTTCTTACACGAATGGTGAATAAATTACCAAATGTTGATACTGATGTGGTTTCTAATATTTCTTTCAGAGGTGAATTTGCTTACCTGAAACCTGATACGCCAAAAGCAGATCAGTTTGAAGGCGAATCTACCATTTATGTTGATGATTTCGAAGGCTCGCAAACGACCATCGATATGAAGTCTGCACTGGCATGGAGCTTATCAAGCGTGCCAAAGAACAGCCCGAATCATGCTTTCGGCTTTCAAAGCGACGCTGATGTTAAAACCGAAAGTGGTTACAAACGCGCCAAACTTTCATGGTATACGATTGATCCGATATTTTATACAAGCCAAAGGCCAGGCGGAATTACCGATCAGGAAATGGCTTTGAACCGCACAAGACGTGTTTACATCAAAGAATTATTTCCGCAGGAGGGTATCGCAGACGGCCAGCAAACGGTCATCAATACGCTTGATATGACCTACTATCCAACCGAAAGAGGCTATAATTATAATCCGGCATCTAATGGCAACGAATTGCCAAACCCTACCGCTAACTTCGGAGGTATTATGCGTTCCGTGACGTCTACCAATTTTGAGCAAAGTAATGTAGAGTATATTCAGTTCTGGATGATCGGCACCGTATTACCTGCAAGATCAGGATCATGAAAATCTGTCCAATACCGGAAGATTATTTTTCAACCTTGGAGAAATTTCCGAAGATGTGTTAAGCGACGGTAAAAAGCAATATGAGAATGGCCTGCCTGAAGCGGGTTCAACCCAAAACACGCTTCCAACGGCATGGGGAAGAATACCGGCATCGCAATCACTTATTTATGCATTCGACACCAATAACGCCAACAGGGCGGTTCAGGATGTTGGTCTTGATGGTGTAAATGATGCACAGGAAGCAAATTTATTCCCGGCTTTCAGCGGACTCGCAGATCCTGCTGCAGATAATTATACTTTCTATTTAAGTGCCGAAGGTAATGTCATCCAACGCTATAAAAATTATAACGGAATGGAAGGCAACTCGCCTGTCGGAGTTACCGATAATAATCGTGGAAATGCTACTATTCCCGATGTTGAAGACATCAATCGCGACAATACCATGAGTACCATTGATGCTTATTACCAATACAGTATATCGATTGAGCCGAACATGCAAATCGGACAGAATTACATCACCGATCAAAGGGAAACAGAAGCCTTGATTCCTGGTCGGGCGACCAGACCATACCAGTGAGATGGCTGCAGTTTAAAATTCCAATCAGTGATGCCCAGACTGAGAAAGTCGGCCCTATCGAAGATTTCAGGTCAATTCGTTTCATGAGAATGTTCTTAACCGGATTTTCTGAAGAAGTTACTTTGCGTTTCGGCACACTTGACCTCGTAAGAGGCGAATGGAGAAGATATACCAATTCACTCGATCCTAACGATCCGGATCCTGACACAACACCAGACAACACAGGTTTTGATGTATTGGCGGTAAACCTGCAGGAAAATGACCATCGCGAACCAATACCTTATGTATCGCCTCCGGGAGTTGTAAGAGAACAACTGTTTAATAACAATACCGTCATCAACCAAAACGAGCAATCATTGGCACTGCGTATTACAGACGAAGGTTTAGAAGCCGGAGATTCCAGGGCAGTATTCAAAAATGTAAGTGTTGACATGCGTCAGTACAACAAACTTAAAATGTTTTTGCACGCAGAATCCCTCCCTGCGGGTCCGTAACGTGAGATCTTTAGAAGATAAAGACTTTGGCGGTTTCATCCGTTTTGGTAACGATTTTACACAGAATTATTATCAGGTAGAATTGCCGTTGACAGTAACAGCACCAGGGCACTTCTGTTGCAGAAGACATCTGGCCCGAAGATAATGAAATGGATATCAAGATGTCATTGCTGACCAAGCTGAAAATCATGGCGATGCAAAATCCGGGCGATGTAGATGCCAATGGCGTATACTCGAAATTTGAAGACGAACTCGATGCGTCTGCGGCCGGGAAAACCAACAAATTGAAATTCAGTATCAAAGGAAATCCGAATTTCGGGCTTGTAAGGACATTGATGGTCGGTATCAAAAATGAACTTCCGGGCGCTGTGCCTTCTAATGCAGCCGACAGAAGAACCGGAGAAGTCTGGTTCAACGAATTGCGTCTTTCTGGAATGGATAACAAAGGCGGTATGGCAGCAGTAGCAAGTTTTGATTCTAATTTGGCCGATTTCGCCACAATTTCCGCAACCGGCAAAATGAGTACGATTGGTTTCGGTGCACTCGAAGATGGCCTAATGAAAGAAGCCGTGAGGATGTGACGCAATACAACATTGTTACCAATATCAATTTAGGAAAATTACTCCCGAAAAAATGGGGCGTTAACCTTCCTTTCAATTATGGAGTAGGTGAAGAGGTTATTACGCCGGAGTATGATCCGTTCAACCAGGAATGTCAAATTACAGGAATTGCTTGATATCACTGATGATGCAGCGGAAAAAGACAATATCAAAAACCGCGCAATTGAATACACCAAAACAAAAAGTATCAACTTTATCGGGGTTAAAAAAGAAAGAGGCGCAGAGCAGAAACCGCATATTTATGATCCTGAAAATCTTACGTTGTCGTATTCATTCAACGAAACCAAGAAACATGATTACGAAATCGAGGATTATGTAGACCAGCAATTGCGTACTTCTGTCGATTATACCTATACATTCAATCCGAAGCCGATCGAACCATTGAAAAGCAGTAAATTCCTGAAGAAAAGCTCTTACTGGAAATTATTATCTGATTTCAATTTCAATTACATGCCTTCCAATATTTCGTTCAGCACGACCATTTTAAGGCAATACAACCGCCAGCAGTTCCGCCAGGTTGATGACATCGAAGGGCTTTTGGCAATTGACCCGTTGTACAGAAGGAATTTCCTCTTCAATTACCAATACGGTTTCAATTACAGCCTCACAAAAGCATTAAAATTAAATTATGCCGCTTCTTCAAGCCATATCGTTCGGAATTATTATGATGAAAATGGCGCTGCGATTGACTCATTTACCATTTGGGATGATTACTGGAACACCGGAGAGCCGAACCAGTTCAACCAACAGATAACGGTGAATTATGACTTGCCGCTTAATAAGCTGCCGTTCCTGAGTTTCCTTAAATCTACCTATACTTATACGGGTGATTATGCATGGCAGCGTTCTTCGGATGCAATGCATGAATTCATGCCTGACCCGGTATCGATGCAGAAATTCGACCTTGGAAATACCATCCAGAACAACAGTTCACATAAGCTGAATACGGCTTTGAATATGGATTTGTTCTATAAATACATTGGTCTTACAAAAGGACCGAAAGCTAAAAAAGCCGCGCCAAAAACTGCAGCCGCACCGCCAAAACCAGGACAAAAAGTAGCCGCGCAACCAACAGCACAAGCAGAAAGCAATATTTGGCTTGACGGTTTGATTGGTGTTGCGACCGCCGTTAAAAACATCCAGTTGAATTATACCGAAACGGCAGGAACGGTACTTCCGGGTTATTTGCCATCAGTAGGATTCTTCGGTTCATCAAGACCAACCCTCGGATTCGTTTTCGGTGCACAGGATGATGTACGTTATGAAGCAGCACGAAATGGCTGGCTGACCAACTATTCCGAATTCAACCAGAATTATACGGAAGTGCTTACCAAAACAATCGACGGTACTGCAAACATCGATTTGTTCCCGGATTTCAAGATTGATTTGAAAGCGAACCGTTCGTATATGAACAATTTCTCAGAGCAATTCGATGCAAGTTCGGGTGAATATGTATCGCAATCGCCATATAATTTCGGTAATTTCTCGATTTCGACCATCATGATTTCGACGGCATTCGGGCAAAGTGACGAAAATGCCTCTGCTGCTTTTGACGAATTCAGATCCAACAGGCTCATTATTGCAGACCGATTGGCTACCGCGAAATATGGTGCCGGTAATATTCCGCGCTACGGAGATGCTGCAAACCCAATTCCGACCGACGTGAATGACCCGCTATATGCCACTTATGTTGCCAATGCCGGTTATCCGATAGGTTATAAAAAGAACAGCCAGGAAGTTTTATTGCCATCTTTTCTTGCAGCTTATACCGGCGGCGGTGCTTCAGGAATATCACTAAGTGCTTTCCGCAGTATTCCGTTGCCGAACTGGCAAGTGAAATATAGCGGACTGATGCGCTACAAATTTTTCAAAGACAGGTTTAAACGACTTTCGCTGCAGCATGGTTACACGGCTTCTTATACCGTGAATTCGTTCAGGTCTAATTTTGATTACAACAAAAACGAGACAGTTCCGGAAGCCGGTGAAAACTTCAACAGCAAAACACTGATTTCAAACGTGAATCTTGTTGAGCAATTCAACCCATTGATTAAGCTTGATATGGAGATGAAAAACTCAATGAAATTCGTCGCAGAAATGAAAAAAGACCGTGCCCTTTCAATGAGTTTCGATAACAATCTTTTGACAGAAGTGAAAGGCCTCGAATATATTTTAGGTGTTGGTTACCGGATCAAAGACGTGATTTTTAATTCGACCTTAGCCGATAATCCGCAAGGCATCATCAAAAGTGATATCAATATTAAGATTGATTTCTCTTTGCGAAACACCAAAACGATTGTGCGTTACCTCGATTATGACAACAACCAATTGGCGGGTGGGCAGAATTTATGGTCGGCGAAATTAACAGCAGATTATTCTTTCAGCAAGAACCTGACTGCGATTTTCTATTATGACCATTCGTTCTCGAAAGCGGTAATTTCAACGGCTTTCCCGATTACGAACATCCGTGCCGGGTTTACGCTCCGATATAATTTCGGGAATTAATTAAATTGATGAAAAAACATTTCAGGAATTTAAACTGAAACGATACTTTTGTGAAACAAACTATTCTTAACAAATAAACACAACAAAATGAACATTCCTTCTCATCTGAAATACACCAAAGACCACGAGTGGGCAAGCATCGAAGGCGATATTGTAACGGTTGGCATTACTGAATTTGCACAAAAAGAACTCGGCGATATCGTTTATGTTGAAGTCGATACATTGGATCAGACGCTCGAAAAAGATGAAGTTTTCGGAACAGTTGAAGCGGTGAAAACCGTTTCAGACTTATTCCTTCCTTTGGCCGGTGAAGTCGTTGAATTCAATGAATCACTCGAGGCAAATCCGGAATTGGTCAACAAAGATCCTTACGGAGAAGGCTGGATGATCAAGTTAAAAGCTGCTGATATTAATGATTTTAATGCGTTACTATCAAGTGAAGCTTACAGAGAACTTATCGGCGCATAAAAAGGCTTTTCTTTGGCTGGCGCTGGTTTGGACATCAATTGTCACCATCTTCTGCCTGATTAATATGAATGCGCTTCCGACAGTAAAAGTCGATAATTTCGATAAATTCGGACACATCACATTTCATTTCGGAATGACGGTTTTGTGGTTTTTGTACTATAAATTCCGCAGGGAAAACACAAGCCGAAGATCGCTGATAAAAGCATTTTTATTCTCATTTATTTATGGCGTAAGTATCGAACTGATCCAGACTTTCTTCACCAAGAGCAGAACAGGTGATATCTTTGATGAAATCGCCAATATAATCGGTTCCTTGATGGCCATATCTGTGATGATTCTGATCATGAAACGCAATAACGCCAAAACTTTATGATAAAACAGTCCCGCTTCGGTGGGATTTTTTTATTTTTACGACATAAACAACCCCCAAGTGAATATCAGGCAATACCTAGATTCGACTTATCTCAAGACGCCCGATCAGGCCGGACTTACCGCCGCTGAAAATGAAACCGTCGTCAGGCAATTCGTAAAAGAGGCCATCGACGAGCATTTCAAGCTGATTATGATTCGCCCGGAAATGGTTGTCGTTACCAGAGAAATGATTGCGAAAGCAAGTTCCAAAGTACAAATCGGAACTGTAATAGACTTCCCCGAAGGAAAATCTTCATTGGAAATAAAATTGAATGAAGCCCAAAAAGCTGTTGCTGACGGCGCAGACGACTTGGATTTTGTATGCAATTACGAAGCCTTTAAATCCAGTAATATCGATTTGGTCAAAAATGAAATCCTCAATTGTACCAGATTCGGTTTAGAAAATCACAAAGTCGTCAAATGGATTATCGAAGTTGCCGCATTGAATAATACCGAAATAGTTCGCTTGTCTGCATTGATAAAAAATCTCGTGATTTCCAATTTCAAAGAAGAAAACTATGCCAATGTCTTTGTAAAATCTTCAACCGGATTTTATAAGACTGAAGATAATCTGCCAAATGGTGCGACAGTTCCCACAATAATCATGATGGTCGAAAATGCTGCGCCACTTCCCGTAAAGGCTGCCGGCGGCGTGCGCACTTATGAAGAAGCCATTGAAATGATCCGGCTGGGCGTAAAAAGAATCGGCACTTCTGCGGCAAAAGCCATAGTCAACGGCCAGGTTGCAGATACCCAATATTAATGAAATCAAGTTTTGTAATGAACAAAAAATTATACAGTTTACTTTTTATTTTCACGGCTTTTCTGGCATCGGCGCAGGTTTCCAATAAAAGCTCTGAGCGTTTTCCTGTTTTTCCGAATTGCGAAAATCTTGATGGTGCTGAACTGGAAAAATGTTTTTATACACAATTACAGGATTTCACCTTTAATAATTTCAAGGTTTCCGGAAAATCTTACACAGAACAATTACAAAGGAAGCGTCAAGGTGCTTTTTGAAGTCGATACTGTCGGAAGTTTCAAAATCCTTTATACCGACGCCATTTACCCGGAATTGATTTCCGAAACCAAAAGAATTTTCGGAATGCTGCCAAAAATAAAGCCGCCAACATATAACGGGCAACCGGTTTATTCGAAGTTTACCTTTAAGATTGCCATTCCATTACAAAATGAAACCGTAGAAATCGCTGAAAAGGCTGCCAAAATTGAAGCGCAGCAACTCAAAGAACAGCAACTGACAGAACTTGACAGCATGGTGTATAAGAAATTCAGCAGTCCGGTTTACAAAAGCCATCTTAATATTCCGTTCTCGCACGCTTTTTATGCGCAATTCGACGCAGCAATCAATAAAGTTGGCGCGAACAATCATACATCTTCGAAGCCGTTGGAATATTCAGAAGTGGCGCGTTATTATGATCTTGCTGCTGCCAATCAGAAATTAATGAAAAACAAAACCGGCTGGTATGGCCGGAAAATCTGGAATGAAAATCTCGTTCAGTTTGAAGGTGAAGATTACTGGCTCACGATGAACCCGATTCTGGATGTCAGGATGGGGAAAAGCAGCTCGAGCGATTTCAGTTATACTTATCAAAACACGCGCGGACTCAATGTTCAGGGCGGTTTGGGAAAAGATTTGGTAGTCACTTCGACGATTTTTGAAAGCCAGGGCCGTTTTGCCGATTATTACAACGCTTACGCGGAATCAATGGCGCCTGATGGAGGCGATCCAGCCATCATTCCCGGCATCGGAATCGCGAAAAGATTCAAGAAAGATGCTTATGATTTTCCTTCCGCGGATGCTAATATCACGTATTCACCAAGCAAAGCATTGAATCTGCAACTGGGCTACGGACGGAATTTCATCGGAGACGGCTATCGTTCATTACTCGAAGGAGATGCCGCAAGTCCGTATCCATACATCAAAATCAACACGACTTTCTGGAAAATAAAATACACCAACACCTATATGTGGCTCAAAGACGTTCGTCCGGGCGTTGTTGAAGACAGAACGTATGCAACAAAATTCATGGCCAACCATTACCTGAGCTGGAATGCTTCGAATCGTCTGAACATCGGTTTTTTTGAATCGGTGATTTGGACGAATTCCAACGGCCGTGGTTTCGATGCGAATTTCATCAACCCGATTATTTTCTACAGGACGGTCGAATTCGCTTCATCCGCAAGATCCGGAAATGCACTCCTGGCAATAACTTCCAAATACAAATGGAGCAACAGCGTTAATTTTTACGGGCAGTTCCTGATTGATGAATTTTCTTTAGGCGAAGTAAAAAAACAGAACAAAAGCTGGAAAAATAAATTCGGTTACCAGATTGGCGCTAAATATTTCAACGCGTTTGACACCGATGGTTTATTGCTGCAAGTGGAGTATAATCGTGTGCGTCCGTATGTGTATTCGCACAGCGACCCGATTACCAATTATGGGCACAATAACCAAAGCATGGGGCATCCGTGGGGCGGCAATTTTCAGGAATTCATTGCGATTGCGCGATATCACAAAGGCCGTTATTTTGCTGATGCAAAGCTGACTTTCGGCGTCCGCGGATTTGATTTTGATACTGCTGATGACAGCTTCAATTATGGCGGGAATATTTACAAAAACTACAACGACGACCGTCCGTTTGATACCGGCGTCACAATCGGGCAGGGAAATAAAACGAATATTTTCATCGCTGATTTGCAGGCAGGATATCTCATCAATCCGACGACAAACCTGAAATTATTTGCGAATTTGATTTACAGGGATTTTAATCCGGAGACGAATACTGCTGCCGTTTTCAAACAAAATACGACTTGGTTTTCTGTAGGAATCCGCACTGATATTTTCAATTTCTATTTTGATTATTAATCGCTGATTTTCTTCGAAAAAAATCTAAAATCTAAAATCTAAAATCTGATTTGTTGTAGTATCTTTGCGCGAGTTTAGAAATAAATGAAAACCGCATTGAACGCTACAGAAAACACATCTTCCATAAAAGCCATCTTCACTGATTTTAAAGAAATCACCAAAGCTGGATTGGCGGTCAGCGTTGTTTTTTCGTCGATTGCAGGTTTTATGCTGGGCGTTCCTGATTTTCAATCGCTCAACGGGATGACATTAATCATGCTCGGCGTTGGCGGTTACTGCATGGTCGGCGCATCGAATGCCTTCAATCAAATTATTGAAAAAGACCTCGATTCGTTGATGGACAGGACGAAAAACCGTCCGGTACCGTCAGGAAGAATGTCGGTTACGAAAGCATTTGTCATAGCTTCAATATTGACAATTGCGGGTTTGGTTATTCTTTATAATATCAATCCGAAATCAGCGATGTTCGGTGCGATTTCTATTTTTTTATACACCAGTGTTTACACGCCGCTTAAAACAGTGACGCCTTTGTCGGTTTTTGTCGGAGCCTTTCCGGGCGCGATTCCATTTATGCTGGGCTGGGTGGCCGCTACAGGCGAATTTGGTATTGAAGCCGGCACTTTATTTCTGATACAATTCTTCTGGCAATTCCCGCATTTCCTGGTCCGATTGGCTGGTTTTTATACGACGATTACGAGAAAGCCGGGATTTTCATGCTGCCTTCGGGAAAGAAAAATACGACGACCGCTTTGCAGACAATTTTATATACGGTTTGGATGATCATCGCCTCACTGTTGCCGGTTTTAGGCTACACCGGGCAATTGCTCATTTCGCCAATCGCAGCGGTTTTGGTATTTTTACTGGGAATGTGGATGCTGTTTTTTGCGGTGAAATTGTACCAGCAGAGAACTGCAAAAGCCGCGAAAACACTAATGCTCGTAAGCGTTTCTTACATCACGCTTTTACAATTGATTTATATATCTGACAAATTTTTACGATAATTATGGCAATGACTTTCGAAGAACATAAGGAAAGGAACGCACGCTCCAAAAAAATGCTTTTGTGGTTTGCAATGATCAGCATGATAATGGTTTTCGCCGGATTGACGAGCGCTTACGTTGTAAGTAAATCGAGAGCCGACTGGAAAAGCTTCGAAATGCCGGTGTCATTCATCATTAGTACCGTTGTGATTTTGATCAGTAGTGTGACGTTTCATCTGGCTAAAACTTCCGTTCAAAAAGACAACAGAAGTGCGGCTTCTGCGTATCTTTTGACTACTTTAGTGCTCGGGATTTTATTTGTTTATTTCCAGTTCAGCGGATTTCATGAACTGTATCTGAACAATCTTTATCCTTCGGGCGATGCAAGCCGGATTACGGTTGCTTTTTTATATGTGGTCGTATTAACGCATTTATTGCACCTCGCAGGCGGATTAATTTCGCTTTTGGTCATAATTTATAATCATTTTAAACAAAAATACAATGCTTCTCAAACCCTTGGAATAGAGCTAGGTGCGATGTTCTGGCACTTTCTCGATTTTTTGTGGCTGTATTTGTTTTTGTTTTTATATTTCTTTAAATAAGAAAAAAACGTAAATTTGGGAACTTTTAACGAATAACTTTTATGGAACCGACAGTTACTACTGCAAACACCGGACAAAAAACATGGGGCGGCGGCAACGAGCCACTCGGGGCAAGCTATGGCAAATTGATGATGTGGTTTTTCATCGTATCTGATGCCTTGACTTTCTCTGGATTTCTTGCCTCTTATGGTTTTTCCAGATTTAAATTTATCGAAACCTGGCCTTCTGCCGAAGAGGTTTTTACCCACTTCCCGTTCATGCACGGCGTTCCGGCACCGATGTATTATGTGGCTTTGATGACCTTTATCCTCATCTTCTCTTCTGTAACGATGGTTTTGGCGGTAGATGCTGGTCATAAATTACAACAGTCAAAAGTGGCGCTTTATATGTTCCTGACCATCATCGGTGGTTTGATATTCGTAGGCTCACAGGCCTGGGAGTGGAGCAATTTCATCAAAGGGGAATACGGCGCAATCGAAACAAAAGGAGGAAGTATCCTGCAATTCGTTGACAACACCGGAAAAAGGGTGAAGATGGAAGATTTCGTGGTGCAGCTTCCTGAAGAAAGAGAGCAACTCACCAGAAATAAAGGAAAATGGTTCATGAAAGAAGCAGCTTTGCCAACTTTTTCAGTAACTGAAGTACAGGCAGCGTTTAAAGCACATCCGGAATTATTGGTAAGAACGGAGGTTATTTACGAAGATTCAAAGGAAAACCGAGAAGACAAAACGCTTCAGCCTGGTTTGAACCATATCAAGCACAAGGAAATTTTAACAAGAGCAGAATCTGAAAGAAGACTGGCATCAGCACATTTGGTTGTTGAAGGTGCCAATCTGGAAAGAAACGAATACGGAAGCAAATTGTTCGCCGATTTCTTCTTCTTCATTACCGGTTTCCACGGTTTCCACGTATTTTCAGGCGTAATCATCAACATCATTATCTTCTTCAATGTAATCTTAGGGACTTATGAAAAAAGAAGAAGTTACGAAATGGTAGAAAAAGTGGGTCTTTACTGGCACTTCGTGGATTTGGTTTGGGTATTCGTATTCACGGTTTTCTATCTGGTTTAATTTTAAAAAAGTTATTGTCATGGCACACGATCATACATCAAATACAAAAAGAATCTGGTTCGTTTTCGGTTTATTATCTGTTGTAACCTGTGTTGAGGTTGCTTTTGGTATCTACAAACCAGAAATATTCCACCTTCATTATTTTTTAGGAATGAATCTTCTGAACTGGCTTTTCTTACATCCTTACAATTGTAAAAGCTTACTTCATCGTCTGGGCGTTCATGCACATGGAAGGCGAAAAAGCAAGCCTTCGCTGGTCAGTTGTAGCACCGGTGATTTTCCTGGTTTGTTATTTACTCTTCATCCTTTTGGTTGAAGGCAATTATATATTCGAGGTTTTTAGAAATGCCACCATAAAATGGAATTTTTAACAGCATATTAATTCAGAAAAAAGACGGTTTTACGACCGTCTTTTTTTATTTTGCATCGGAAATATTCCGCCAGAAAAATGAAGAAAAATTTTGTTCTTTTTGTCCTTTTCGTCCTTCCGATTGTAGCCTATCTTTTTTTTGCTTCGGGCGTCAACAGCTTTTCAAAATTGCCGACCGTTACGCCGAATATTCCTGATTTCGGGCAATGGCAATCACTCAAAGGTGAAAAAGTGTCGCTCGACAATAAAATCACCATTCTTGGTTTTTCAGGGACTGAAATCGTAAAGAACCGCGGTAATTATTTCAATCTTAACGAAAAGATTTACCAGCAATACCACACGTTTAAAGATTTACAGTTCGTTGTCATCTGTCCGCTTGGTTCAGAAGCCGATGTGAAGAAAGTACTCGGTGCGCTTGATGCTTTTACAGATATTTCCGGATGGCATTTCCTTTTCGCCAGGCCTGAAGAAATTCAGACCTATTACGATTCCTTGAAATTGAAAGGAAAACTCAACGCCGATTTGGGAACGCCAAACGTTTTCATCGTCGATAAACACCGAAACCTGCGCGGCCGTAAAGACCCGAAAGAATACAAAGAAGGCTACAACACTTTTCACCCGTCGGAACTCAGCAACGAAATGCTCGACGATTTCCGCGTAATCTTATACGAGTACCGTGCGGCACTGAAAAAGAACCATTTTAAGAAAGAAAAAGCTGCTTTTCCACATGAAAAATAAATCATACATCGCCATTTCATTTGTCATTTTGGTTTTCGGGATTTTGGTGGTTCCGAAAATCGTCGAGCGCATCAAAAACAATGATGTCGTTCAGGGCGATCGCCTCAATGTTGTTTCCAATAACAAATCTGCGGAAGCGTCACTATACGTCATGGGGCCTGCGCCAAAATTCGAACTGACCGACCAGAACAATCAAACTGTGACCAACGAGACTTACAAAGGAAAAGTTTATGTTCTCGAATTTTTCTTCGCGACCTGCCCGAGTATTTGCCCGCGAATGAATGCAAGCTTGAGAACAGTTGAAGACTTATTCTACGGCAACAAGAATTTCGGCATCGCATCCATCACCATCAATCCTGAAAATGACACACCGGAAGTATTGAAAAACCATGCGAAATTATTGGGCGTAAAATCGGAAAACTGGCATTTCCTTACGGGAAAAAAAGATTACATCTATGATCTTTCCAACAAAGGATTCAACATTTATGCGGGAAGAAATGAAAAAATCGCGGGCGGATTCGAGCATTCGGGTTATTTCGCTTTGATTGACAAAAAGGAGACATCCGCTGCAGATTGAAAGACGGCAACCCGATTATGTACTACGACGGGCTCGACAAAGGCGGCGTCAACGATTTAAAAGAAGATATCAAAATTTTACTCGAAGAATAATGGAACAAACAGCAACAGAAAAGAAATACAACATTTGGATCGTACTTTTATCAATCGTTATTCCACTTGCAGTCGTCGCGCTATTCGGCATCAGGCTTAAGGATTATGGCATCACAGTAACGCCGTTAAAATTTTTACCGCCGATTTACGCAACAATCAATGGGATTACCGCCATTTTGTTGGTGACTGCAGTTAATGCTGTTAAAAACGGAAAACGCCAGTTGCATGAAAGGCTGATGAAAGTCGCGATCGGCTGTTCGGTTTTGTTTTTGCTGATGTACATTGCTTACCACATGACTACCGAAGAAACAAAATTCGGTGGTGAAGGCGCAATAAGATACGTTTATTTTTTCATTCTTATCACACATATTGCTTTGTCAGTCGCAGTTATTCCGCTGGTTTTGATTTCTTATGTGCGCGCTTTAGGACAAAGTTTTGAGAGGCATAAAAAGATTGCAAGAATCACGTATCCGTTGTGGCTGTATGTGGCTGTGACCGGCGTTGTCGTTTATTTTATGATTTCGCCTTATTATGTTTAATTTAGTCGAAAGTCGAAAGTCAAAAGTTGAAAGGTGGATTGCTGCATTGCTACTATCTGCTATCTGCTATCTGCTTCCTGCTGTCTCGAATGCCCAATGCGCCATGTGCCGAGCCGTTCTTGAAACCGAAGAAGGCACCCAAAAAGCCGAAGCCGTTAATGACGGAATCGTTTACCTGATGGTTTTTCCGTATTTATTGGTTGGGATTTTGGGTTTTGTAATTTATCGGGTTTATAACAAAAAGAAGAAAGCTAAAATTGAATAATTAGCAATTCATTATTTCAGTCCGTCGACATTTACATCAACATTTCCCGTCACTACCAAAAAGGCAATAATCGCTTTATTGGTCAACTGCACTTTTTTGAATTCAATGTCGTTGATATTCCCATTGATGAAAACACCCGCAGTCGGCGAATAATTTTTCATGTATTTGAGCATGTTCTCTTTGCCTTCGTCGAGGTTTGGTTTAATAGAGTAACGACAGCTTTCCTGAATTTTCTTCAGGATCATTCCGCTGGCAAGCCAATTGGCAGTTCGCATTAAAGTGCTTTTCGTATCCAAAGCATAATCAAGCTGATCGAAGAAAATCTCTTTCGTAGCTTCATTGTATTGTGGAAATCCCGACAAATAAATCGTTCCGTTGACGCTTCCCAGCAAATCGAGCGCAATCACCATCTTGCCGTTTTTGTGCCAAAGCGCGACATTTTGAACTGTGACTTTCTTGCTTCCCGAACCGAATTCCTTTCCCTGAAAATTCTTTACCATCACCGCAGACGCGTCTTTATAAGTGGAAACGGCCACGATGTTTGCGGTGATTTTTTCAGGAATTGAAGCCACAGGTTTCAGCACGATTTTATTGCGGTCGAATTTGCTTTCAGGTTTTTGGCCGACTAATGTCTCAATCGTACATTTCAAACCCATATTCATCGCAATGGTTTCCTTCTGCAATTGCGCGTCGGTCGTATATAATTCCGTCGGGACAATGCGCAGCCAGCTGTCATAATCGGCACTCATTTGCGAAGGCGTGCAGATTTTTTCGAGTGCGTCGAGTACATTAGGCTTAAAATCCATTGATTTTTTGATGTTTTCGTCAATGCTTCTTTCGATTTTCGTTTTGAAAAGTTTCACTGCCGGATTGATTAAATAAGTGATGGCGATGCTTTTTCCGGCAATATCGATGGTCGGACTTTCCTTCCAGTCGAGCGATTTCAATTGTGTTGTAGTGTTGAGTTTCCAGTTGGTCAGGCTCACGTCGCTTACCAAAGTGAGCACGCCATTGAAATTGAATTCACGCGTATCCATTAATTTGATGCCCATTTTGTTGATGCCATAACGGTAATTTACGGTAGCTTTCAAAGGTAAAATGGTCTTGATTTTTCCGTTTTCGTTAGAAAGTGTAATTGGCGCCAGTTTCCAGACTTTTACAGTATAATCGTCGTCTTCGATGTTGTCATCTTCATAAATCAAACCTGTCATCAATTTGTTCGTCTGATTTTCGATGTCTTTCAGTTTGATTTTTATCGGAAGGCTGATAAACGACGGCACATTGTCGTAAAGCAATGGCGAAGCGTCATCAGGCTCAGGTTTTAAAGCGGCAATTTTCTGAGTCGACGCGCAGCCTGAAAGTACTATAATCGAAATGAAAAATAACAGGAAAGATTTGATTGGTTTCATGATTGTGATTTTGAGCGGTAAAATTAACGATTCGCACCACATAATTTCAAAATTCCTGTAACATATTGCTTTTTTTGACGTCTTAATCTTATAAATGCAATCCTTTTTAAGTATTAACGTTTCTTTATAAAAGAGTTGCCTTTCTTCTGATTAATATTGCCCAAACCTAAACCAAAATGATTGAAATTACCGATTTGCACAAATCCTATAAAACGGGAAAATCAGAACTTCATGTGCTGAAAGGCATTAATTTCAGTGTCAAAGAAGGTGAGTTGGTAGCCATCATCGGTTCTTCAGGTTCAGGTAAATCAACATTGCTTAACATTCTCGGAATCCTCGACGAAGCCGATTCGGGCACTTACAACCTCGACGGCACATTAATCAAAAACCTCAATGAAACCATTGCGTCAAAATACCGCAACAAATTCCTGGGGTTCGTGTTTCAATCATTCAATCTCATCAACTACAAATCAGCACTCGACAATGTGGCTTTGCCGCTGTATTACCAGGGGATCAAAAGCAGCCAGCGCCACGAGATTGCCATGAGTTACCTCAAAAAAGTCGGCCTCGAATCCCATGCCGCGCATTTACCGAGTGAATTGTCAGGCGGGCAAAAACAGCGTGTCGCCATCGCACGCGCATTGGCTTCGCAACCGAAAGTGCTGCTGGCTGATGAACCGACAGGTGCTTTGGATACCAAAACTTCCTATGAAGTAATGGAACTCATCCAGCAAATCAACGACGAAGGAAAAACCATCCTTATCGTAACCCACGAGCCTGATATTGCCGCGATGTGCAAACGCAATGTCGTGCTAAAAGACGGGCTCATCATAGACGACAAATTCATCACACAACAACGCGCCACTGCTTATGTTTAATATCGAACGCTGGCAGGAAATTTTTGAAGCGATCGGGAAGAACAAGCTGCGTACTTTTTTGACCGGAATTTCCGTCGCGTCCGGGATTTCATCCTCGTGATTTTACTCGGAGTTGGAAAAGGACTACAGAACGGCGTTGAAAAACAATTCGAAAATGATGCCGCCGGTATCATCGACATCTGGTCGGGAACCACAACGGTTGAATACAAAGGATTAAACCCCGGACGCGAAGTTCAGTTTCATAATAGTGATTTTGACATGACCACCCAGAAATACGGTGACCAGCTGGAACGAAAAAGTGCCACCAGCAACATCTGGAACGGACTTGTAGTCAACGGAAAAGAATCGGGAAATTACCAGCTCCGCGGCGCTTATCCGGATCATCAATATATCGAAAATATCAGCGTGATTTCAGGAAGGTATTTCAATAATAATGACGTCGATCAATATAATAAAGTTACCGTTATCGGGCAAAAAGTAAGCAATGACTTATATAAAGGAAAAAATCCTGTAGGCGAGCAGATTTTGCTCAACGGAATTCCGTTTAAGGTCATCGGCGTCTTCACAGATCCTGCCGGCGAAAGAGAAGAAAGCCGTACTTATTTGCCTATTACCACCGCACAAAGGGTTTTTGGGAATGCAGATAAAATCAGCGGCCTGTCTTTCGTAATGAAAAAATCTCCCGATTATGACGAAGCATTGGCGAAATCAAAAGTTTTCAGCGAAGGCGTCGAGCAATTGCTGAAAAGCAAAAATACGATTGCTCCCGAAGATGAAGGCGCGGTTCATGTGCACAATTCAGTAGAGGATGCAAAGAAATTTTATGACATCAATCTGTACATACGCCTGTTTTTCTGGTGGGTCGGCATTTGTACGATTGTCGCAGGTGTCGTTGGCGTGAGTAACATCATGTTGATTATTGTGAAAGAACGAACGA
The DNA here is from genome assembly GCF_051373205.1 of Flavobacterium sp. 3HN19-14. Taxonomy (NCBI): domain Bacteria; kingdom Pseudomonadati; phylum Bacteroidota; class Flavobacteriia; order Flavobacteriales; family Flavobacteriaceae; genus Flavobacterium; species Flavobacterium sp. 3HN19-14. The sequence goes on along the minus strand of NZ_JBPPZT010000001.1, from coordinate 190,939 downwards.
AAGAAATTGGTATCCGTAAAGCTTTAGGAGCACCGCCGATTTCAATCATCGGAATGATATTGCACGAATCGATTTTCATTACGACCATTTCCGGTTTTGTCGGGTTGCTGATGAGTTTGATTTTGCTGGAAGTCATCGGCCCGATGGCGCAAAGCGATTATTTCGTAAATCCGCAAGTCGATTTTAATGTTGCTTTTACAACGTTGGTTTTACTGATTTTTTCCGGTGCACTCGCCGGATTTTTCCCAGCTTATCGCGCAGCCAAAATCAAGCCTATAATTGCCCTAAGAGACGAATAATATGTTTGATAAAGACAAATGGAATGAAATTTTACAGGCTTTAAGCGCCAATGTTTTCAGGACAAACCTGACTGCATTTGGTGTTTTTTGGGAATTTTCATTCTAGTGATTCTGCTCGCGGCAAGCAAAGGCCTCGAAAATGGCGTTAGAAAAGGCTTCGAAGGCACGGCAACCAACACGATGTTCATGTGGACGCAAAATACTTCAAAAGCTTACAAAGGATTTCCGCAAGGCCGTGATTACAACTTTAAAAATGACGATGTTCAGGCATTGAAAGATAATTTTCCGGACCTGCAATTTGTATCACCCCGGAATCAATTAGGCGGTTACAGAGGCGCCAATAATGTGATTCGTGGTACGAAAACTGGTGCTTTTACCGTTTACGGCGATTACCCGGAATTGGTTTACCAGGAATCGATGAGCATCACCAAAGGCCGTTTCGTGAATTACGAAGATATCCGCCAAAAACGAAAAGTAGCCATTATCGGCGAAGGTGTCATCAGCGAATTGTACGAAAACGGCGAAGTAACTATCGGAAGTTATATCAAAATCAATGGCGTGAATTTTATGGTCGTCGGCATTTATAAATCGAAAGGGCCATGGCGATGATGCAGAAAGCGCTCAGAAAAATGTTTTTATTCCGTTTACGACTTTTCAGCAGGCATTTAATTATGGCGAAGTGGTGGGATGGATGACAATTACTGCGAAGGACGGCGCCTCGATCACCGAATTGAAACAAGGCATTTTTGATTTCCTCAAAGCGCGTCACGATGTGAGTCCGGACGACGACCGCGCCATCGGCAATTTTGATTTATACGAAGAGTTCAGCAAAGTACTCGGGCTTTTCGCCATCCTCAAATTTATCGCTTATTTCGTGGGAACTTTAGTTTTACTTTCGGGCGTCATCGGTATTTCAAACATCATGCTGATTGTCGTGAAAGAACGCACCAAAGAAATCGGTATCAGACGCGCTTTGGGTGCTACACCAGGCGCTATCCGCAGACAAATTCTCACAGAATCAATTTTCCTGACCATCATCGCCGGAATGCTCGGCATCGCAACCGCTACCGGATTGTTGGCAATTCTGAATCACATATTAGACTCGATGGCAAGTGAAGACATGATGTTTGCTAATCCAAGCGTCGATTTGGGCGTCGTCTTTATCGCGCTGATGATTCTGATATTTTCGGGATTGCTCGCGGGATTCATTCCTGCACAAATCGCCATAAAAGTCAAACCCGTTGACGCATTAAGAACAGAATAAACCAATCAGAAACAATTATAATCAAATGAAAAGAGGCATTACCATTACCATTTTAATATTCATCGCCATTGTTTTTTTCGGGGCGTTGTATTATCTGTACAACAAAAACCAGCAATCGCCTGTAGTTTTTGAAACTGAATCGCCTGAAACGAAGACTATTATCAAAAATACAATCGCAACAGGAAGCATCGTTCCGGATGAGGAAGTTTTGATAAAGCCAAACATTTCCGGAATCATTGAAGAAATATATATCGAAGCTGGCGGTTATGTAAAAGCCGGCGATTTGATTGCGAAAATCAAAGTTGTACCGAATGTAAATAACCTGAATGCTACCCAAAATCAGGTCATCAGCGCTAAAAACGAACTCGACAATCAGGAGAAATCATATAAAAGGCAAAAAACGCTTTTTGATAAAGGCGTGATTTCTGCCAATGATTACGAAGCTTCGGAATTAGCATACAAACAAGCAAAACAAAATTACAATGCCACAAAACAGAGTTACGAAATAGTAAAAACGGGCACTACAAAAAGCCTCGGAAGTGCCGCCAACACAATGATCCGTTCTACAGTTACCGGAATGGTGCTGGAAGTGCCCGTAAAAGTCGGTAATCAGGTTATCGAAAGCAATAATTTTAACGAAGGGACTACAATTGCAAGTTTAGCCGATGTTGATAAAATGATTTTTGTTGGGAAAGTCGATGAATCAGAAGTCGGGAAAATCAAGGAAAACCTGCCGATTGAAATCACAGTCGGCGCCATCGAAAACAAAAAATTCGATGGCATCCTGAATTACATCGCGCCGAAAGGAAAAACCGAAAATGGCGCCATCCAATTCGAAATCAAAGCGAAACTAACCCATCGCGACAGTACTTTCATCCGTGCGGGATTAAGTGCGAATGCCTCAATCATCCTTGATAAAGCGAATGATGTGCTGGCAATAAAAGAAGGCTTGGTGCAATTTGACGAAAAAACCAAAAAGCCATTTGTAGAAGTGCAAATTTCCGGACAAAAGTTTGAAAAAAGAGACGTTGTATTGGGCGTAAGCGACGGAATTTATGTCGAAGTCAAAAGCGGTGTCAAAGCATCTGACAAGATAAAAGTCTGGAACCAGGGCCTTCAGAAAGACGAGAAGAAGCAATAATTCCCATCGACAGAAATAATCAAAAACGAACCGAAATCAGTAAAAAACATTAAATTTGCATGGCCGTTGGCTGTGCTTTTATCCCAGATCATGAGAAAAAACAGTATTCTTTTATTCTTCATCCTGCTGACCGGAATGTCGCTTCAGGCACAGGTCAAAAAATCGACCCTCCGCGAATGCGTTGAATATGCGCTGCAAAACAATATTACCATTAAGCAAACCGATCTCGATAACCAACTTGCTGCCATCGACAAAAGCGATGCTTTCGGAAGCATGTTGCCAACACTGAATGCTTCGGCTTCGCACAGCTGGAACATCGGACTTAACTTCAACCCAATTACCAACAACGCTGAAACGCAGACTTTCCAAAATACAAATGTAAGTGCGAATGTCGGTGTCGATATTTACAAAGGACTTCAAAACCAAAATCGCTTAAGGCGCACGAAATTAGCGATTGTTGCGGCGCAATACCAACTCAGCAAAATAAAAGACGATGTTTCGCTGAATGTTGCCAATGCGTTCCTTCAAATCCTTTTCAATAAAGAAAACCTGAAAGTCCAGAAAGAGCAATTGGCCAACAACGAAAAGCAGGAAAACCGCACGATGGAATTGGTCAATGCCGGTTCTGTGCCGCGTGGCGATTTACTTGATATAAAAGCTACGGTTGCCGCCAATAAACAAGCGGTCGTGATTGCAGAAAATACACTATTCATTTCAAAATTAAGTCTCGCGCAATTGCTGCAACTCGACGATTTTCAGAATTTTGATGTTGCTGATGATGATTATGAAATTCCGAAGAGTGAAACAATGCTGCAGGCACCGGAAGCCATTTATGCAAAGGCAAAAGAGCAAAGAGTAGAACTGAAAATTGCACGCACCAACCTTGAAATTGCTGAAAAAGATGTCAGAATTGCCTATGGCGCTTACCAGCCTACTTTCCGTGGATTTTACAGTTTCGGTAGTAATGCAACCAATGCTTACGAGAATCCTTTTTTTATGCAATTGAGCGATAACAAGAGCCACGCCTTTGGCTTCAGCTTAAATGTTCCGGTTTTTAACGGATTTTCGGTTCGCAACAATGTGCGGCGTTCAAAAATAGCTTTGGAGCGTTCAAAAATAGCTTACAGCCAGCAGGAATTAGATTTGGAAAGAAACGTTTATACCGCTTTTAAAGATGCAAACGGTGCTTTAAATTCATACGAAGCTGCAGTTTCAGCACTTGAAGCCCGAACGGAAGCCTTTAATTATGCGAAGGAAAAATTCAATGTCGGTTTGATGAATGCATTCGATTTGAATCAGGCGCAAACCTTATATGTCAATGCGCAATCTGAAGTTTTAAGAACAAAATTCGATTATATTTTCAAGGTAAAAGTAGTCGAATTCTATTTCGGGATTCCAATAATTCAAAACTAATTTCTATGTCAAAAAAGTCAATTTATATACTGTCCGGAGTAATTTTAATCGTCGTTGTCGGTTTGCTGGTAATGAGCAAAAATGGCATGATCGGCAATAAAGATAAAGGCAAATCTGTTGAAACCGCAAAAGTTGACGCCATCACAATCGTAGAAACCGTTTCGGCTACAGGAAAAATCCAACCTGAAATAGAAGTCAAAATTTCGTCTGAAGTTTCTGGTGAAATCATCGAATTGCCTGTAAAAGAAGGCCAAGTCGTTAAGAAAGGCGATTTATTGGCGAGAATCAATCCAAACTTATACACCTCGGGAGTGAACCGCACAGTTGCAGGATTATCGCAGACAAAAGCGGGTTTAAGCCAGGCAGATGCACAATTTAAAGAAGCGAAAGCAAGCTACGACAGGAACAAAGCACTGTTCGAAAAAGGCATCATTTCCAAATCAGATTGGGACAAAAGCATTTCGGCCTTCGAAGTGGCGCAAGCCAGTCAGCAATCAGCTTATTACAACGTACGAAGTGCTTCTGCGACGGTAAACGAAGCAAAAGAAAATCTTGGCAGGACAACCATTTATTCCCCAGCCGACGGAACAATTTCTTCGCTCGGCGTAGAGTTAGGCGAAAGGGTTTTGGGAACGCAGCAAATGACCGGGACAGAAATCCTTCGCGTGGCCAACCTCAATAATATGGAAGTTGAAGTCGATGTAAATGAAAATGATATCGTAAAAATCAACGTTGGCGATTCTGCCAATGTTGAAGTTGACGCTTATTTGAAAAAGAAATTCAAAGGGATCGTGACGAGCATTTCGAACTCTGCAAGTACGGCAACGACCGCAGATCAGGTGACGAATTTTAAGGTAAAGGTCAGGATTTTGAAAGAATCTTATCAGGATTTACTAGAAGGAAAACCTGCAAGTTATTCTCCTTTCAGACCGGGAATGACGGCTACAGTCGACATCATTACGACACGTAAAGAAAATGTATTGGCAGTGCCAATTAGTGCAGTTGTCGTAAAATCAGACACGACTGCTACGAAGATTACGGAAATGCCGGACGATTCGAAAGTAACACAGAAAAGCGAAAAGAAATTCGAGTGTGTTTTTGTGAAAGTCGGTAACAAAGCCAAAATCAGGATTGTCAAAACCGGCGTTCAGGACGATACGAATATCGAAATCGTTTCCGGAATCAAGAAAGGCGATGTTGTGATTATCTGCTCGATATACCACCGTTTCCAAAGATTTAAATTCGGGCGATGTCGTTTCGATTGAAGAAAAAGGCGGGCTGAAAAAATAGCATCTAATGGCATTCATCCTCAATATTGAAACTGCAACCAAAAATTGCTCAGTCGCCATTGCAAAAGACGGCGAAACTTTATTATGCAAAGAAATTGCAGAGCAAGGCTATTCGCATGCCGAAAAACTCCACGTTTTTATTGATGAAATTTTAAAGGGCGCCAATTTAAAATTCAGCGACCTTAATGCGATTGCCGTCAGCCAAGGCCGGGTTCTTATACCGGATTGCGCATCGGGGTTTCTGCTGCCAAAGGCTTGTGCTATGCGTTGAATATTCCGCTGATTGCTGTTGATACGCTTCAGGTTTTGGCGATGAAAGCGAAAGTAAGTTTCGGTTGGATTGTTCCGATGATTGATGCGCGCCGGATGGAAGTTTACAGCGCTATTTTCGATACCGATTATAAAAAGTTGAGTGACGTTAAAGCTGAAATCATTACGGAAACTTCTTACGCTGAAACCAACGAATCGATACTTTTCATCAGTGATTGTCCGGAAAAATTGAAAACTGTTCTCAAAAAAGGTAATTTTTCTGTTGCTGATGAAGTTGTTTTTCCTTCAGCAAACAACATGGCTGCTTTAAGTTTCGACAAATACAAAAAAAACGATACCGTTGATGTCGCTTATTTCAAGCCATACTATTTAAAGGATTTCTTTTTGCAGAAAGGCCAATAATTATCCGTGGTAAACGCGCGAAGCGATTATCTTTCCGTCTTTCACATCCAGTACTTCCGCAACCAGCATGTCTCCTTCGCCATTTACCTGGCGGATGTATTCCATAAAAACCCGATCTGAATTCGCGGTGAGCGTTGTTACTTTGTAATGTAAAGTCGGCAACCGGTCAAATGCGTCCTGCCACCATTCGCGTAATGCTTGTTTTCCTGAAACGTAACCATTGGTTTCGGGTTTCCTGATTTTTAATTTCGGGCTGAAATGTTCAGCGCTGTCATCGTATAATGATAAAAGCTGTTCCAGGTTGTGTGCGTTAAAGGCTGCAAACCACCTGAAAGCTATAGATTGTAATTGTTCCGGATTCATAAGAAGAAAAAACTCCTGTTTTGGCAGGAGTTGTATTTTGATTTATTAAGCATTTTTCATGTTGATGATTTCCTGTTCGGTGAGAAATCTCCAGTTGCCGCGCGGCAGGTTTTTTTTGGTCAGTCCGGCGAAGGCAACGCGGTCAATTCTTAAGACATCGTATTTGAAATGCTCGAAAATATTGCGCACCACTTTTACATTAGAAGTTTTAAGTTTTAATCCGACTTCGCTTTTCGGCTGGTCTTCGATGTAGCTGATTTCTTCTATGAAGATGCGGTGGTTGTCGATTGTAACGCCGCCACTGATTTTCTCAAGATCTTCGAATTTCAAATTTTTGTCTAATGAAACCTGATAAATTTTTGACGATTTCTGGCTCGGAAGGCTGAATTTACGGATCATATCAGTATCATTCGTAAACAACAATAAGCCTGTTGTATTTTTATCCATTCTGCCGATTGGTGCGATATTGGCGTTGGTAGCGTTGCGAACCAATTCAAGTACATTCCGGTGTTCCTGGCCTTCGTCGAGTGCGGTCGTAAAATTTTTAGGTTTGTTTAAAAGGATGTATTCTTTCTTTTCAGGCGTGATATTGACGCCGTCAAAGTTCACCACGTCGGTGATTTTCACCAAATAACCCATTTCTGTTACCGGAATGCCATTGACTTTAACATTCCCTGATTGAATGTAGATGTCAGCATCACGGCGCGAGCAAACTCCGGAGTTGGAGATGTATTTGTTGAGGCGCATTTCGTCAGAAGCTTTTGCTCTTTTCGGTGCCCTGGTTCGGTTTTTTTGCGGGTTTGTCTGAAACCGGTTCAGCAGTTTTAGCCGTTGTTGGTTTCGCTTTTTTCGGGCCTTGCGCACGTTTGGCCATGGCCGGTTTTGGCTTGTTCGAAGAGGGTCTCGAGCTGCCGTTTCTTCTGTTATTGCCTTCGTTCTTGTTCATAAATCCTCAGAATTTTTGCAAAGATAGGTTATTCCCGTGAATTTGTTTCGTGAATGTTTGCAGGATGCCCTAGCCCCGGATAGTAGCAAGCAGCTTTTGCGGCTGGGGTTCAGCCGCAAAACTACTGCGGAGAGCCGGATTAGCTTCAAATAAACGAAATTGCCATTAAAAGTTTTCTTCCGTGCCACAAAACCGAAGGCTCAATAAGAATAATACTTATAACGCCCGCAACAATCAAGGCTTTTAATACATTGTGCAGCAATAAAAATTCTTCTTTGGTATTGGATTTCCAGAGTTTTATAAGAAAGAAAATCAATGTAATCAGGCACAGGTAAAAGTAAATATCCATATATCCTACGTGGTAAATCTCGATAAGTATGTAAACCGGAATGATAGTAAAAAATGAAAGCGTTGTAATAATCTTTTTAGAAATACTTTCACCATAAGTTATAGGTATTGTATTGTAATTATTCGCCAGGTCGCCTTTGAGATTCTCCAGGTCTTTTATCATTTCCCGAATCAGGATCAATAAAAACAGGAATAATGCATGGCTGACGATAATGCCTATTTTGTTCAAATCGTAGGCATCATCCTGTACCTTATATAAATAAATCAGGATGCCGAAAAAAGGGAATACAGCCAGCAGCGCTGCGGTAATATTGCCGATTATCGGGAATTTTTTAAGTTTATGCGAATAAAACCAAATCAGGAATATATAAGCCGAATAAAAAAACGAGACACGCCATGAAATCAAAAACGCTAAAATAACCGACAGGAAGTTCAGCGAAAAATAAACATATAATTTTGTCCTTTGGCTTACCAATCTGTCCAGCATCGATTTTCCTGGACGGTTGATTAGGTCTTTTTGCGCATCGTAAAAATTATTGATGATATAACCCGAAGCGATACAGAAAGACGAAACCAGTACCAATATAAAAAGATTGCCGTCTAAGATTACGCTTAGCGCCCTTGTGTTTTCAGGCGCCAAAATAAAAATTGCCGATAAATACTGCGCCAGAACAATAACCGGAATATTATAGCCGCGCACGACAGAAAACAAACTGACGATTTTCATGACGAGCAATTTGTTTTTTCTGCTGAGCATAGCCGGGTGCAGGGTTTTGGGTTTAAGGTTCAGGGATTTCGCCTGAACTTAGAATTGATAAACCACTTCGAGTTTGTAATCTTTGAGGGATTTTTTGGCCTTTTCGAGATCTTCGGTGAAACCAAGGATGTAGCCGCCGCCGCCGGAACCACACAATTTCAGGTAATAATCGTTAGTGTCGATTCCTTTTTGCCAGATGCTGTGGAATTGCTCCGGAATCATCGGCTTAAAATTATTCAATACGACTTTTGACAATTGCTTGGTGTTGGTAAAAAGCGATTTCATGTCGCCGCCGAGGAAATTCTCAACGCACAAATCGGTATATTTTACGAATTGATCTTTCAACATCGAACGGAAACCTTTGTCTTTGAGGTTTTCCATGAAAATGTTGACCATTGGAGCGGTTTCGCCCACAATTCCCGAATCCAGCAAAAACACTGCGCCTTTTCCATCAAAACTTTGTGTCGGAATGCCGGTCGCTTCAATATTGTCTTTGGAATTGATTAAAATCGGAATGCTTAAATAACTGTTTAATGGGTCTAAGCCGGAACTTTTTCCGTGAAAGAAAGATTCCATTTGCCCGAAAATCGTTTTGAGCTTCAGCAATTTTTCACGTGTCAGATTTTCTAAAACGGTGATTTTATTTTTGGCATATTTGTCGTAAATCGCCGCTACGAGTGCGCCGCTGCTGCCAACACCGTAACCTTGCGGGATGCTTGAATCGAAATACATGCCGTTAGCGACATCTTTGTGTAATTTGGCGATATCGAAAGTCACTAAACCGGGTTGTTCTTGCTGCAAATTTTCGAGATAGAAAACAAAACGGCTTAAACTCGCGTTTGATTTTATGGCTTCGGCGTTCGCGATTTTCGGAAACCTTGAGTGCGCCTTTGTAAAAATTGTAAGGAATGGATAAACCTTTGGAATCTTCGATGATTCCGTATTCTCCAAAAAGGAGTATTTTTGAGTAAAATAAAGGTCATTTCATATTTGGGATTTACAATGAAAATTTTACCGGAATAAATATACGAAATTTTATAATTCTACGGCTCCATTTCCAATTACATCGCAAATATACTGCCTATTTTGGCAAAAACCTGCTAATTCTTCCTGAATAAACGGCAAAACTTCATTTATAACGTTTTCGGGATATAAAACGTGCACATTTGCGCCGGCATCAAGTGTAAAACAAACAGGAATTTTGGTTTCAGTGCGGAATTTCCAAATGGCATTGATGATTTCCAGCGTGTTAGGTTTCATCAAAATAAAGTATGGAATTGAAGTCAGCATCATTGCATGCAGCGTGAGTGCCTCACTTTCGACAATTTCAATAAAAGTGTTTAAATTTCCGTTTTTGAAGATGGCTGCCAGTTTATCAAGATTTTCGCTGGCTTGGATAAATCTTCTTTTGGCATATGGATGCGCGTGCATCAAATCGTGTCCGACAGTGCTTGAAACCTGTTTTTCGCCTTTGTCAACCAATAAAATCGTGTCCTGGAAATTGTTGAAAATCGGGTGCATTTCGTATGGAAATGCAACGCCAAATAAATCTGAACTTTCGGCGATATTATCGTGCTGTCCCCATATAACCGGACTTCCTTTGATACTGCGGCAAGCACTTCCGGAACCCAATCGTGCCAGAAATGACGCTTTTTCGAAAAAATAATCATCGCTAATTTCCGGAAATAAAGTTTTTTCCAGGCTCATTAAATTGATTGCCAAAGCCGCCATTCCGGAGGCGGAAGAAGCAATTCCTGAACTGTGCGGAAAGGTGTTTTCGGTGTTTATGACGAAATGATAATCCTTCAAAAAAGGCATGTAAACTTCAATACGCTCAAAGAATTTCTGGATTTTCGGTTTGAAATCTTCTTTCGGTTTTCCTTCGAAAAAAAGCTCGAATGAGAAACTTTCATCGGTATTATCTTTTGATTCAAAAGCGAGCTCAGTGATTGTTTTGCAATTGCTTAGAGTAAAGCTGACAGAAGGGTTTGCAGGGATTTGGTTTTCTTTTTTCCCCAATATTTCACCAAGGCAATGTTGCTCGGTGCGCTCCATTTAAAGCGGCCTTTTTCAGTAGTTTTGTAATTTCCTGACGGAATAAAATCGACAGTTTCGCGCATGGAAAATTTTTCGTAAAGATACAGTTTTCAGAAAACATTTTAATTTTGAAGGTAAATTTTGAGTAACTTTAAAATAAAAAAATAATGAACAAATACACCAAAATACTGGTTCTCGTTGCAACTTGTCTGGCAATCGGTTATTTCTCCGGGATCGTAACGCGCGCCAGCATAGCCGGTTGGTATTCGATGATTGAAAAACCGTGGTTCAACCCGCCGAACAGCATTTTTGCACCGGTCTGGACGACTTTGTATATACTGATGGGTATTTCCGGCGGCCTGGTTTGGGATAAAATCGAAGAAAACCGTGAGGAAGTGAAAAAAGCATTGGTATTTTTCGCAATACAACTGGCTCTAAATGCGTTGTGGTCGTTTTTGTTTTTCGGACTCAAAAATCCGCTTCTGGCGTTAATCGAAATTGTGCTTTTGGCGTTGATGATCTATGAAACTTTATATAAATTCCTCAAAATCAACAAGACAGCCGGATATTTATTCGTGCCGTATCTGCTGTGGGTTTGCTTCGCGGCAATACTCAATGGCAGTATTTGGTGGCTCAATAAATGACAGATTTCCCTTAAAAACAAACCGGCTATTTATAATCAATAAAAATTAGCCGATACAACGTTGTAGTTGCGGTGAAAATCTTTTTTAAGGTTGTGTTTTCAATTGCCGACACTTATCTTTGTGAAAATTTTTTTTGATTTAATTAAGACCATTATGCATAGCAACCAAGCGGATTATTTTCCAATTCTGATGCAGCTTTTACTCGCTGTGGGTTTTGTGGTGATGACAATTATAGGCTCGAGTTTTTTAGGCCGAAACGACATTCCAAAAACAAAGACAAGACTTTTGAGTGTGGTATTGAATCGGTCGGAAATGCCCGTGTGCCGTTTTCGGTAAAATATTTCCTGGTAGCCATTCTTTTCGTTTTATTCGACGTTGAGGTGATTTTCCTTTATCCATGGGCGGTGAATTTCCGCGATATGGGTTTCGAAGGGCTGGCGAAAATGGGGATTTTCATGACGCTTTTAGTGGTCGGTTTCTTCTATGTGATGAAGAAAAAAGGACTGGAGTGGGAGTAAAAATTGCAGATTTCAGAGTTCAGATTTCAGATTGCTGGCTCAGGAATGCTGATTTTATGGATTTCGGATGAATCTAAATCCTGAAATCTAAAATCTAAAATCTAATTAAAATGAGTGATTCAAAAATAAATATGGCCGACGCTCCCGAAGGAATTCAGGGTGAAGGCTTCTTCGCAACAAAACTAAGCGACGTGGTAGGCCTGGCAAGAGCGAATTCGCTTTGGCCGCTGCCTTTCGCGACTTCATGCTGCGGAATTGAATTTATGGCTACAATGGCTTCGCATTACGATGTGGCGCGTTTCGGTTCTGAGCGTATGAGTTTTTCGCCACGTCAGGCAGATATGCTTTTGGTGATGGGTACAATTGCAAAAAAAATGGCACCGATTTTACGTCAGGTGTATGAGCAAATGGCCGAGCCGAGATGGGTAATTTCCGTTGGCGCGTGCGCTTGTTCGGGTGGAATTTTCGATACGTATTCTGTTTTACAAGGGATTGATAAGGTAATTCCGGTTGACGTTTATGTTCCCGGATGTCCGCCGAGACCGGAGCAGATTTTGGACGGAATTATGCGTTTACAGGATCTGGTAAAATCTGAATCCGTGCGCCGCAGAAGTTCCCCGGAATACACAGAATTATTGGCTTCTTATAACATCAAGTAAAAAATGGCATTAGAAACCCAGGTTATACAGAATACTTTGACGGATCGATTTGGTGAAAAAACCGGCGATTTCCATCAAATCCACGATATTTTAACGTTCGAAGTTGCTGCTGATTCCATTCATGAAGTAATGGAATTTTTGCGTGATGATGCAACATTAAGGTTTAATTTCCTGACCACGCTTTGCGGGATGCATTACGCTGACGCACCTTCTGGAAGACAATTTGCAGTCGTTTATCACATGCACAATTGGATGGATAATGTTCGCATTCGCATCAAGTCATTTTTGCCGGCAGAAAATCCTGAAATCGATACAGTTTCTAACCTTTTCCTAAGTGCCAACTGGCAGGAACGCGAAACGTATGATTTCTTCGGAATTGTATTCAAAGGCCATCCGCAATTGAAACGAATTTTGAATATGGATGAAATGGTATCGTTTCCGATGCGTAAGGAATTTCCACTTGAAGACGGCGGAAGAACCGACAAAGACGACCGTTTCTTCGGAAGAACAACAGATAATTGCTAATAATAAATACGAATATATAAATGTCAGACTTATTATTACCACCGGAATTAAGATACGCAGGCGTAATCGAAGCGCGGAAAAATGAAGACGGAAGCGAGCTTTCGATCCTTAATTTCAGGTCCGACACACCCGGCCACGCACGGTATTTTCCAAAACATACTTTTAATGGATGGTGAACGCATTGTAGACGGCGAGGGAACCGTTGGCTACATTCACCGTGCCTTCGAAAAAATTGCAGAAAACAGGCCGTTTTACCAAATCACACCTTTGACTGACAGGATGAATTATTGTTCGTCTCCTATTAATAATATGGGTTGGTGGATGACTTTGGAAAAAGCTTTGGGTGTTGAGGTTCCGAAAAGAGCGCAATACTTACGCGTCATCGTGATGGAATTAGCAAGAATCGCCGACCATATCATCTGTAATTCTGTACTTGGAGTCGATACCGGCGCTTTGACCGGATTTTTATACGTATTCCAATACAGGGAAAAAATATACGAGATTTACGAAGAGATTTGCGGCGCTCGATTAACCACGAATATGGGAAGAATCGGTGGTTTCGAGAGAGACTGGAGTCCGCTTGCTTTTGAAAAACTCAATACTTTATTAGAAGAATTCCCGCCAATCTGGAAAGAATTCGAAAACCTGCTTACACGTAACAGGATTTTCATGAACTGTACGATTAACGTCGGCGCCATTTCTGCAGAGAAAGCCATCAGTTACGGATTTACAGGCCGAATTTAAGAGCTGCAGGAGTTGATTATGATATTCGCGTAATGCAACCTTATTCTTCTTATGAAGATTTCGAATTTGAAATCCCGGTTGGAAAATCAGGCGATACATACGACCGTTTCTGCGTAAGAAACGAAGAAGTTTGGCAGAGTTTAAGCATCATCAAGCAAGCATTGGCAAAATTACCGGAAGGCCCTTATCATGCTGATGTTCCGGATTATTACCTGCCGCCGAAAGAAGACGTTTACACGACAATGGAATCATTGATTTACCACTTCAAAATCGTAATGGGCGAAATCCCGGTTCCGGTTACAGAAGTATACCATCCGGTTGAAGGCGGTAACGGAGAACTTGGTTTTTATCTGGTAACAGACGGAAGCCGCACGCCTTTCAGGTTGCATTTCAGAAGGCCTTGTTTCATATATTATCAGGCGTTCAACGAAATGGTAAGAGGACAAATGCTTTCCGATGCGATTGCGACTTTGTCAAGTTTGAATGTAATCGCTGGCGAGTTAGACGCATAAGATTGTAGAATGTAGATTTTAGATTATTCTGAAATCTGAAATCTAAAATAAAAAGAATGGAACGCAAACATTATACACAGGAAATCAACATCACCGAAGCTTTGATGGCGCGTATCAACGAGCTCATCAGCCATTATCCGGAAGATAAAAGGAAATCTGCTTTGTTGCCGGTTTTGCACGAAGTGCAGGATGCACATGACAACTGGCTGAGCCTTGAATTGCAGGATAAAGTGGCTGAAATCCTTCACATTAAGCCAGTTGAGGTTTACGAAGTAGTGACGTTTTACACGATGTACAACCAACGTCCGGTAGGAAAATATATGTTCGAATTCTGCCAGACTTCGCCATGTTGCTTAAATGGTGTAGAAAATCTAATGGATTATACCTGCAATAAATTAGGCGTAAAAGTAGGCGAACCAACGCCAGACGGCATGTTCGAGGTGCGCGGCGTAGAATGCCTAGGCGCCTGCGGATATGCACCCATGATGCAATTGGGCGATTTCTTCCAGGAGCATCTGAACGAAGAAAAAATCGATCAGCTGATTGTTGATTGCCGTGATAATAAAATAACGTTACACGATAAATAATATGTCGCAAAAAATATTATTAGACAAGATAAACGTTCCGGGCATCAAATCCTACGAAGTCTATCGCCAAAATGGCGGTTATGCTTCGGTGGAAAAAGCCCTGAAAACGCTAACGCCTGATGAGGTTGTCGAAGAAGTGAAAACTTCCGGTCTTCGCGGTCGTGGCGGTGCAGGTTTCCCAGCCGGAATGAAGTGGAGTTTCATCGACAAAAAGTCAGGAAAGCCGAGACATTTGGTTTGCAATGCCGACGAATCGGAACCGGGCACTTTCAAGTGACCGTTTCCTGATGGAATATATTCCGCACCTTTTGATTGAAGGCATGATTACGTCGAGTTATGCTTTGGGCGCCAACCTTTCCTACATTTATATCCGCGGCGAATACATGTGGGTTTACAAGATCTTAGAAAGAGCCATCAACGAGGCAAAAGCTGCCGGTTGGTTGGGTAAAAATATTTTAGGAACAGGCTACGATTTGGAATTGTATGTGCATTGCGGTGCCGGCGCTTACATCTGTGGTGAAGAAACTGCTTTAATTGAATCGCTTGAAGGCAAAAGAGGAAATCCGCGTATCAAACCGCCGTTTCCAGCGGTTTTCCGGACTTCTGGCCAATCCAACCGTAGTCAATAATGTCGAAACCATTGCTGCTGTGCCGTGGATCGTCAACAATTCAGGCGCAGAATATGCGAAAATTGGTATCGGACGTTCAACAGGAACAAAACTGATTTCTGCTTCAGGACATATCAAAAATCCAGGCGTTTATGAAATTGAACTCGGATTGAGCGTTTACGAATTCATGAATTCTGACGAATATTTAGGCGGAATGAGTTCTTCAAGACCATTGAAAGCTTTCGTTCCCGGAGGTTCATCTGTTCCGGTTTTACCAGCCGATTTAATCTACAAGACTGCTGCCGGAGAAGACCGATTAATGTCTTACGAATCCTTAAGCGACGGTGGTTTTGCCACAGGTTCGATGCTAGGTTCTGGTGGATTCATAGTTTATAACGACACTTCCTGCATCGTAAGAAACACATGGAATTTCTCCCGTTTCTACCACCACGAAAGTTGCGGACAATGTTCGCCTTGCCGTGAAGGAACAGGCTGGCTTGAAAAAGTATTGCACAGAATCGAAACCGGTTTCGGCCGTGAAGAAGACATCGATTTGCTATGGAGCATCCAAAGCAGAATCGAAGGAAACACAATCTGCCCATTAGGTGACGCCGCCGCTTGGCCGGTTGCAGCAGCCATCAGGCACTTCCGTGACGAATTTGAATACCACGTCCGTTTCCCGGAAAAAATCAAAAACAGGGATCACTTCGTGCAGGAACCTTTTGAAAAGGTAAAGCATTTAGTAGCCAAACAAACAGTATAGAACAGTCAAAAATCCGAAAGTCGAAAGAAAGCAACCGCTCAAACCGACTTTAGACTTTAGACTTTAGACTAAATAAAATGAAAGTAACAATAGACGGTCAAAGCATCGACGTAGAACCGGGAACTACAATCCTCCAGGCCGCAAGGATGATAGGAGGAGAGAGCGTTCCGCCGGCGATGTGCTATTATTCAAAATTAAAAGGAAGCGGCGGAAAATGCCGTTGCTGCCTCGTGGAGGTTTCCAAGGGAAGCGAAGCCGACCCAAGACCGATGCCAAAATTAATGGCGTCATGCGTTACGGGTTGTATGGACGGAATGGAAGTCGTCAGCGCAGGTTCTGAAAGGGTAACGGAAGCCAGAAAATCGGTAACTGAATTCCTTTTGATCAACCATCCGCTGGATTGTCCTGTTTGCGACCAGGCCGGAGAATGCGATTTGCAAAACCTGAGCTTCAAGCACGGAAAATCACAGACGCGTTTTATTGAAGAAAAAAGGACTTTCGAGCCGGAAGATATCGGTCCGAACATCCAATTGCACATGAACCGTTGTATTTTGTGTTACCGTTGCGTGATGGTTGCCGATCAATTGACCGATAATCGCGTGCATGGCGTAATGGATCGTGGCGATCATTCCAATATTTCAACGTGCCTTTCAAAAGCGATTGACAACGAGTTTTCAGGAAATATGATTGATGTTTGTCCGGTTGGTGCTTTGACGGATAAGACTTTTAGGTTCAAATCGAGGGTTTGGTTCAACAAACCTTTCAATGCACACAGGAATTGTACAAAATGTTGTGGAAAAACTACCGTTTGGATGTTCGGAGATGAAATCCAACGTGTGACCGGTAGAAAAGACGAATACCACGAAGTGGAAGAATTCATTTGCAATGAATGCCGTTTTGACCATAAAGACGTGAAGGATTGGGTAATCGAAGTGACCTCGTAAATTCGAGAAAGACTCGGTTATCAACCAAAATAATTATACAAGAAAACTTGATACGGTGAGAATCGAAACTGAAGAAGGTATTTTGAAAGGGCGGAAGAAGACCGCAAGAAAATCAGTATGCCTGCGATTCCGTTAGATGCGCGCGAAACCGAAGTTTTTAAAGAAGGAAATATATAGCCATGACGCAAGATATTATCATAGAAAAAGGGATTTTCATTACCATCATTTTCGCACTTACGATGCTGATGGCGATGTATTCCACTTTGGCAGAACGAAAAGTTGCCGCCTGGCTGCAGGATCGTATCGGTCGAATCGTGCCGGAAAAGGCGGACTTTTGCAACCTTTAGCCGACGGATTGAAATTGTTCTCGAAAGAGGAATTCTTGCCCGATACGCCGAATAAATTTTTATTCGTAGTGGTGCCCGGCGATATCGATGAGCGTGGCTTTGATGACCTCGGCGGTAATTCCGTGGGGGATAAGCTGCATATTTTTGACCGTGATGTGATTTTACAGGCAACTGATATTGACGTGGCATTACTATACGTTTTCGGCGTTTTGTCGGTTGGTGTTTACGGAATCATGATTGGCGGTTGGGCATCAAATAATAAATTCTCATTGATGAGCGCCATGCGTGCGGCTTCGCAGATGATTTCTTATGAAGTGGCGATGGGACTTTCAATCATCGCTTTATTGATGATGACGGGAAGCTTGAGCCTTCGCGAAATTGCGGCGCAGCAATCAGAATGGCATTGGAATGTTTTATATCAGCCAGTCGGATTCATCATATTTTTAGTTTGTTCTTTTGCAGAAACGAACCGTACGCCTTTTGATTTGGCGGAATGTGAAGCGGAGCTGATTGGTGGCTACCACACCGAATATTCTTCGATGAGAATGGGATTCTATCTGTTTGCTGAATACGCGAGTATGTTTATTTCGTCTACGATATTGTCGGTGCTGTATTTTGGCGCGTATAATTATCCCGGAATGTCATGGGTTACGGAACATTGGGGCGTGAATCCGGCGAATTATATAGGAATGGCTGTATTGTTCGTTAAAATCTGTTTCTTCATCTTTTTCTTTATGTGGATCAGATGGACGATTCCGAGATTTCGTTATGACCAGCTGATGCGTTTGGGTTGGAAAATGCTGATTCCGATTGCAATTGCGAATATCATTATCACCGGTGTTGTGATTTTATTGCACGATCAGGGATATTTCTGATAAAGAACGAGAAGTTATAAAATAGCCCCGATTGGTGCGGAAATCCTGGCATTGCAAAAAGGTTTTGAATGTAAATATATTCGCTCCGCAATGACAGATTGAAGAGAAAGCGGGACAATTGGTGAAAGAATTATTACGGTTCTTGCTCCTAAAAATAAAAAATAAAATAGGTTTTGCATTCAGAAGAATCTAAAATCTAAAATCTAAAATTGACATGGCAACAGAAAGCTATTCATTATCCGGAAGGAAAGAGGTCTCGAACAAAGAGATGACCTTTTTGGAAAGCCTTTATCTTTGGGCGATTCTGAAGGGTTTGATCATTACGATCCGACATTTGTTTACGCGAAAAGTAACAATTAAATACCCCGAACAGGTGCGCGAACGCAGCGTCGTTTACCGTGGGCAGCACATGCTGAAACGCGATGAACAAGGCCGTGAAAATTGTACGGCTTGCGGATTGTGCGCATTGTCATGCCCGGCGGAAGCGATTACGATGAAAGCTGAAGAACGCAAACCAAGCGAAAAACATCTGTACCGCGAGGAGAAATATGCATCGATTTATGAAATCAACATGCTGCGCTGCATTTTCTGCGGATTGTGTGAAGAGGCGTGCCCGAAAGACGCGATTTACCTAACGACTTCAAAAGTTTTGGTACCGTCGCAATACGACCGCGAGGATTTTATTTTCGGAAAAGACAAACTCGTGATGCCGTTAACGCAGGCGATGCAGAATGCACAACTTAACAACGTGAACTAATGTCGACAGTGCTTATTATATTTTTCGTTTTATCGGCGATTACGCTCAGCTCGGCATTTTTGACGATTTACAGCAAGAACCCGATTCACAGTGCGATTTATCTGGTGATTTGTTTCTTTTCGATTGCCGGACATTATTTGTTACTCAATGCGCAGTTTTTGGCGATTGTTCACATTATCGTTTATTCGGGCGCGATCATGATTTTGTTCCTGTTTACGGTGATGTTGATGAATCTTAACAAAGAAGATGAAGTGCACAAACCACGTGTGACCAGACTTGGCGCAATTGTTTTGTTTACTTTGATGCTGACGATCCTGGTTTTGATTTTCGTAAATTCAGAGCCAGTGTCATTGAATTACGTTGATTTGGGAGAAGATTACCAATCTATCAATAAATTAGGTCAGGTTCTGCTTGACGACAAGGAAGGTTTTATGGTGCCGTTCGAATATGCTTCGGTACTGCTTTTGGTTGCGATGATCGGAACCGTATTATTGTCTAAAAAAGAAAATACAGCGAAATAATGCAGAATGTTTTAGAACAAATCGGGCTTCAGAATTACATTTTCCTTTCGACCATACTTTTCTGTATCGGCGTTTTCGGAGTTTTGTACAGAAGAAATGCCATCATCGTTTTCATGTCGATTGAAATCATGCTCAATGCCGTGAATCTTTTATTCGTAGCATTTTCAACCTATCATCAGGATGCGAACGGACAGGTTTTCGTGTTCTTTTCGATGGCTGTCGCTGCTGCGGAAGTAGCGGTAGGATTGGCAATTGTGGTTTCGGTTTTCAGAAATATCGGGGCAATCGACATTTCCAAATTAAAAAAATTAAAAGGATAATCTGCAATGGATACAAGTTTAGCTTTAGTTTTATTACTGGCGCCGTTCTTCGGATTTTTAATCAACGTTTTCTTTGGGAAAAGCCTCGGGAAAATGGTTTCCGAATGGATTGGCACTTTGGCCGTTGCGGTTTCTTTTGCAGTGACGCTTTATTTTTTCATGAATCTGACTTCAACCGGACAGGTGGTGAAAATTTCTTTATTTGATTGGATTGACATCAGCACTTTCAAAGTTGATTTTGGGTTTCAGCTGGATCAATTGTCTTTGTTGTGGCTGATGTTCGTAACAGGAATCGGATCATTGATTCACCTATATTCCATCAGTTATATGCACGACGATGAGAACATGCACAAATTCTTCGCTTACCTGAATTTGTTCGTTTTCTTTATGATTACGCTTGTCGTTGGAAGCAATTTGCTCGTGATGTTCATCGGTTGGGAAGGCGTAGGACTTTGTTCTTACCTGCTAATTGGATTTTGGTACAAAAACCAGGATTATAACGACGCGGCAAAAAAGGCTTTCATCATGAACCGAATCGGGGATTTGGGTCTTTTGATTGGAATCTTCATTTTAGGGATGCTTACACAATCCCTCGACTTCGACGCCGTCAACAGTATGGCTCAGATAAATAATGCCGTTACACGGCCTGCTAATGCATGGTATGCCTTTGCTGCCTTATGTTTATTCATTGGCGCCTGCGGTAAATCAGCGCAAATTCCACTCTACACCTGGTTGCCTGATGCAATGGCTGGACAGAACGCCGGTTTCAGCATTGATTCACGCAGCGACGATGGTAACAGCGGGAATTTTCATGGTAACAAGATTGCATTTTCTTTTTGACATCTCTCACAGCGTTCAGGTGTTGATTGCAGTAGTTGGTGCCATTACTGCTTTGGTTGCAGCGACAATCGGTTTGTTGCAGAATGATATTAAAAAAGTACTCGCTTATTCAACCGTTTCTCAATTGGGATTGATGTTCCTGGCTTTAGGCCTGGGCGCTTACCAAATCGCGGTTTTCCACGTAATCACACATGCTTTCTTTAAAGCTTGCCTGTTCTTAGGTTCCGGATCTGTAATCCACGCGCTGCACGGCGAGCAGGATATGAGAAACATGGGAGGATTGAAAAAATACATGCCAGTTACATTCTGGACAATGATGATTTCAACTTTGGCGATTTCTGGCATATTCCCGTTCGCTGGTTTCTGGTCGAAAGATGAAATATTAATGACGGCTTTTGAACACAGCATGCCATTATATATCATTGGCTCGATTGCTTCAATCATGACAGCTTTTTATATGTTCCGATTGATGTATTTGACATTTTTCAAAGATTTCCGCGGAACGGAAGACAAAAGCACCATTTACACGAAAGTCCGGCCTTGATTACTTTCCCGTTAATCGTTTTGGCGATTTTAGCAACAGTCGGCGGATTGATCAGTTTGCCAACCGAAAGCTGGCTCAATGAATATCTTGCGCCACTTTTCTCAAAAGCCGCAGGCGAAGAACACCACGGGATTACAGGTGAAACTTATATGTTAATGGGAGTTGCTTTAGTTGGCGCTTTCGTCGGAATCGTAATCGCTTACGTAAAATACATCAAACAAAACCAATTGCCGGATTCAGATGAGAACATCACAGGCATCTCAAAAGTAATATACAACAAATACTATGTCGATGAGGCTTATGATTTCGCCATCGTAAAACCGATTAATTTCTTCTCGAGATTTTTCAGGGATTATGTCGAAGCCGGATTGTCATCAGCCGTATTTGGCTTAGGAAAAGTCACTAACGAATTAGGATATTACGGACGGAAACTACAAAGCGGAAGTATAGGTTTATACTTATTTGCTTTTGTAATTGGCGTTTGTGCCATTATTTCCTATTTATTTTTAGCTCAAAATTACATATAATGGAGGTAACTTACTTATTGATATTACTTTTAGCCGGCGCATTGGCCACGTATTTTTCGGGAGATAAAATCGCTTCGAAAGTGGCGCTGTTCTTCGGATTGGCAGGTTTCGGATTTTCGATTTATCTGTTGAATTTATACAATGCCGGAACAAATCTCGATTTCGTTGGCGCATGGATTTCACAACCGGATATTCATTTTGCCTTAAAAGTAGACGGACTTTCATTAGCCATGGTTTTGCTGACGACTTCACTAACGCCAATCATCATTTTTTCTGCTTTCGGAAATGGCGTTAAGAATGCAAAAGCTTTTTATGCCCTTATTTTATTCATGTCGTTTGCAATGACGGGAACTTTCCTCGCTTCTGACGGCTTGTTGTATTATATCTTTTGGGAATTGGCGCTGATTCCGATTTACTTCATCGCACTGATTTGGGGTAACGGCGATGCCGAAGAGCGCAAAAAAGCAGTCGTGAAATTTTTCATTTACACTTTTGCAGGTTCGCTTTTCATGTTGACGGCTTTCATTTATCTATATGGAAAAACAGGAAGTCTGTTAATCGACGATTTATACAAAGCCGATTTAAATTCAAACGAACAACTTTGGATTTTCCTCGCGTTTTTCCTGGCGTATGCGATTAAAATCCGAATCATTCCATTCCATACATGGCAGGCAAAAGTGTATCAAAAAGCACCAACTGTCGGTACCATGTTACTTTCGGGGATCATGCTCAAAATGGGATTGTACAGCGTCATTCGTTGGCAATTGCCGATTGCGCCAGTTGCAGCTAAAGAATACCTGCACCTCTTCATCGCACTTGGAATCGCAGGCGTGATTTATGGTTCGATTGTAGCCTTACGCCAAAAAGATTTAAAGAAGTTATTGGCGTATTCGTCATTAGCACACGTTGGGTTAATCGCTGCCGGAACTTATACATTGACTTTAGACGGATTGCGCGGCGCGGTTTTACAAATGATTGCACACGGTTTCGTCGTAGTCGGATTGTTCTTTGTAGCGGAAATCATCTACAGAAGATACGAAACAAGAAACATCGCCGAAATGGGCGGCATCCGTGCACAATCGCCAAAATTTACTTCAATGTTTATGATTTTGGTGTTGGCATCGGTTGCATTACCGTCAACTTTTAACTTTGTTGGGGAATTTACTGTGTTGTACAGTCTTTTACACATCAATGTCTGGTTTGCAATATTAGGCGGAACAACCATCATTTTGGGCGCTTATTACATGCTCAAAATGTTCCAGCATGTGATGTTGGGCGAAACCAATACAAAAGTTTTCAAAGATGTCACTTTCAATGAAGGTGCAGTCTTGGTTGTAATCATTGCAGTTTTGTTCTTTTTCGGAATGTACCCGAAACCAATCACCCATTTAATTACGCCAAGCCTCGAAAATATCATAACACAAATCAATCGTTTTAACTAGTCAGAAGAATGAATACATTAATAGCTATAACAGGATTAGGTGTTTTATGCCTCTTGATTGAAATCCTCAACCTGACAAAAGTGATTGTGCCGATAGTAATTGTCGGGCTTCTGGCCATTCTCGGATTGAATATTGGTGATTATGACCACGGCGGAAGTTTTTACAACAATATGGTCGTTGTCGATAATTTTTCAGTGACTTTTTCTTCACTATTCATCGTTTTGACGATTTTCCTTATTGCGATGAGTCATAATTTTTACGAGCATCATGCCACTAAAATCTCAGATTATATAGGCATTAAATTGTTCCTTTTATCGGGTGCTGTGGCGATGGTTTGCTTTGGAAATCTCGCGATGTTCTTCCTCGGAATTGAGGTTTTGTCAATTTCTCTATACGTTCTGGCTGCAAGCAATCGCCTTAATTTAAAGAGTAATGAAGCCGGAATGAAATATTTCCTTTTGGGTTCATTTGCTTC
The DNA here is from genome assembly GCF_051373205.1 of Flavobacterium sp. 3HN19-14. Taxonomy (NCBI): domain Bacteria; kingdom Pseudomonadati; phylum Bacteroidota; class Flavobacteriia; order Flavobacteriales; family Flavobacteriaceae; genus Flavobacterium; species Flavobacterium sp. 3HN19-14. Next base: position 167,258 of record NZ_JBPPZT010000001.1, on the reverse strand, counting down.
GGGAATCATTTTATTCGGAATCTGCCTAATTTACGGCGCTATCGGTTCATTCGATATGGCGGAAATCCAGGTGGCGGCAACTGCTGCCGATGTCGAAGAATGGTTTTACATCGGAATTATTTTGTTAAGCATCGGAATGTTATTTAAGATTGCAGCTGTTCCGTTTCACTTCTGGGCTCCGGATGTTTACGAAGGTTCACCTGCACTGACAACTGCAACGATGAGTACTTTGGCGAAAGTAACCGCAATGGCTTGCTTCTTTAAATTGGCTGTTGTAATGAACACGAATCTGCCTGAAACATCACAAACCGTTATCGTTGTCATTTCGATGCTGTCGATGACTGTTGGGAATATCATGGCATTGCGCCAGGCGAATGTAAAGCGTATGCTGGCTTTCTCTGGAATTTCCCACGCAGGTTTTATGCTGATGACTTTACTCAACACTGAAACTGCGGCGGCAAGTTTATTATATTACGCGTCGGCATATTCTTTGGCCGGAATTGCGGCTTTTGCGGTAATCCTTTATGTATGCCGTGACAAAGAGCATGAAGATATTGTGAACTTTCACGGACTTTCAAAAACCAATCCGTTGTTGGCCGTAATTTTGACAGGTGCATTACTTTCTATGGCCGGAATCCCGATTTTCTCAGGATTTTTCGCAAAGTTGGTTTTGTTCAGCCAGACCATTAAAGCCGGATATTTGGTTTTGGTGATTGTTGCTGTGATCAATTCAATCATCAGCGTTGGTTATTATTTCAAATTGATTTTGGCGATGTACACTAAAGAACCAAATGAAAAAAGAACCGGAACTTCTTATATTTATTACAGTGTTGCAGTTGTGGCCATACTTTTGAATATTGTGTTGGGACTTTTACCTTCGTTGGTTTTGGATTTGTTGTAAAAGAATTTATTCAATATACATAAAGCTGCCTTAACCGGCGGCTTTTTTATGCAACAACAATTCAAATTAAGATTACGAGGCGTGGGAAGCCGCGAATTCGTGAAACGGTCTTCGGAATGCCAGAAACAGTCTTCTGAATACAACTTACGGTCTTTTGAAGACCCGGAAGATAACGCGTAAAGCAAATAATGTTTTTCGGAACATAAGAACCGTGCGACTGTGAAGAAAAATCGATTAGCGGGTAATTGCAAGCAATAATCTGAATACAGATTTTAATCTTCTGAAAGCAACAATTCAGCAACTGATAAGATGATTTGAAAGAAATAAAAAAACCCGTCCTTAAGAACGGGTTTTGCTTCAACAGATTGAAAGTCCTTAGTCAATCACTAATTTTTTCACCGTTCTGTATTTATTATCAGTAATGATTTCCATCATGTAAATGCCTTTTGATAATCCTGAAACATCAACAGCCGTTTGTTGTGAATGAATCGATTGTATCGTTTTGATGCTTTTTCCAAGTACATCAAATAAAGTCACACTGCCAATCGTGTCGCCAGTATTTTGCAGGCTCACCTGAACGATTGTCGAAGCCGGATTCGGGTAAATCAAAAGATTTCCTGAACTAAAACCAACTGTGCCTAAATTGTTGGTGAACTCGGTGTTGAAGGTATTGGTTACAATCGGGGGATTCGCATCGAAATAAATTTCAGCATGGTTCGGGACAATATCACCGGCAACAAAGCCAGGTTTCAATTTGATCATGAACGTCACATAACCGTGGCTCAAAGCTTCATTCTGAATCGCGCCAGGAAGCTGGATGTAATCGAATTTCCAGCTCACATCGTTGCCAACCCTGTCCATCACATAATTGTGGCTCGCGCTAACCATTCTGATGCTGGTTTCGTCGAGTTGCGCATCCAATACATCTTCCAGCCTTACATTGATAGCGTTTGCCGTTCCTGTATTCTGAAAACGGATTGTATACGTAAGATAATCGCTTTGGTTGAACTGGCTGACGGCGATTTTTCCACCGTGCGCTTCTATCTTATCATTCGGATCGTAAGACGCAACGGCAACCTGTGCATTCGTAAAAGTGTTATTCGAAATATTAATATCATTCGCCGGTGCCGAGATGCTCGCGCTGTCTGTAAGCACATCGCCGATATTTACCGTCGGAATTGCAGGAACAGACATATTCACATAAATCGAACGCGTTTCATAAGGGGCAAGATTTACAAAGTCATAAGTCAGCGCAGAAGATGTCAATGTAGTTGATTCCGAAGCATTCACGATGCTTGTAAGCGGATCGGCATTAAAGGTCAACGTGCCAGATGCCGGTGTAATACCAAGATTCCTGTAAACGATTTTATTGCGATAACCAATTCCCGGAACCGGCGGCGAAACCGGAATAACCGATACTGTCACGTCATTGAAACCGTTTGTCAGTACAATTGGGAAACTGAGTGTAGTAGTGCCACTTCCAACCGGAATATTGATGTCGTTGAAGTTGGTCGCTGATGCTGCGAAATATGGCGCAAATTCGGGATTAATCTGATAGCTGAAATCATAAGTATTGGCCGGATTGGCATCGTAAATAGAATAATAACCTAACGGAGAAGAAATGTTATTGACATCTCCGGCATTATTTTTCTGGTACACAAAAGAGCCGTAAGTAAAGTCAGGTTCGAAAGTATCCCTGCTGCCGTTTTCATTCACATCGACAAAAGCAACCAGTTTGATTTTATCGGTACATTCCGGTGGTCCCGCAGCGAAACTTCCAGCCTGGATGAAAACTGCCGAATCGTACAATTCATCACCCCTGTCAGCAACCACCAGTTTTATATGATAAGAATGCGTTGGGTCGATTATCGCTGCTGCTGTCATAACAGCCGTTTGACCATTAAAATTGGTTGCAGAAGCAGATGGGGTGTTATAAAAATACTCGTCAAAGAATAACGGGTTTTGCGAATCGCAATTCGGGTTGTTTGCATTGTCGCGAATTGTTACCACTGAAATCGGGGTCGTTGTATTCGGCACAATCGCAAGATTAGTTGTTTCATTTGTTGTCAAATCTGTAAGTAAAAATGCGAACGCATCTGAATATTCACACTGGTAAATCCCGTATTCGTCAGATGCAAACAAAAAATTAAAACTCATATAGGCGTTCTGGGTAGTAAAATCGAATTCAAGTTTTGTAGCATTGTGGGATTCCATTACATTTCCTGTAGCAGTTGTAATGATGCTTTCCAATTCGGTGTCGCCAGGCCAGTTTTCGGAGCCGTCACTTAACGTTGTTGAGTTTGGCCCGGGTATGCTCAACACATTTCCCGTAGACAATACAAGCCCGGATGAAAGCGGGAAAAGCGGATTAATGTTATTAAAAGAACCGATTCCATTAACCGAATTGAAATTTGTTCCGGTGCTCGATGTGATGTTGGAAATAGTGACACAAGGATTGTTGACCAAAACATCGCTCACCAATTGCGCAGTCGTGAATTGTGACGTGCTTGTTTGCAACGGAGGTAAAGCCACCGTTGGAGTGAATGCCGCGGAAGCTGTCCAGGTTGCAGTAACCGATCCGCAAACCGCTCTTACATAGAATTTATAAGGAGTGTTAGTGGTAAGTCCGGTTGCAGTAAAATTTGCAGACGATGTCAATGTACCGGTAGCTGTCGCATTTGGCGCTGGGCCGAAGCAGGTTGCACAATAACTTCCCATTGCGTGGCGCTGCCCATTTCTGTCCAGGCAACATTTGCCCCAAAAGCTGTAAGATTTGTAATGTTCAGCATGGCCGGTGCGGTACAGGCCGGATATACATAAATGCTGTATGACCATTCCCCAACACCAAAGGCACAAACTGGGCGCACATAACATTTATAAACTGTTCCGGGGATAAGCCCGCTTGCGGTATATGGGTTAGAAGAAGTTAATATTCCTGAAGTGTCTGAAGCAGGTTCAGGACTGCCGACCGGTAAAAGCAGTACTTCCCATTGTGTTGCCGACCCGGTTTCTGTCCAATTTATCGTAGCGCCTGTGGTAGATGTGTTAGTAGCGAATATTTCTACCGGAGTCGAACAGTTCGGAATAGAAAATTGAGCTGCCTGTCCATACGCTTTTTTCACCGCCAGAGCAGACGCTCCTTACATAATAATTATACGCGTCAACGTAATCCAATCCGGAATAAGTAAAAGAATTAACGGTCGTAGCTGTACCAATCATCGAAGCATTAGGGAAAGGCAAACCGTCAGGTAATTCCAGTACTTCCCATTGATTTTGGTCAAACTGAGCATTCCATTGTATAAAAACGCTATTTACGGATGTTGCCTGAGCAACTGGCAAAATAGGAGGAGAGCATATTGATGATATGCAATTTACGTTACCAGTATAAATTATAGAGTTGGCCAGCAACTGACTTTGATAAGCCAATGCGAAAACAGTCTGCTGAAAATTGTTCATGACGTTGAGCCCTACTTCATCGGGATAAGTATTGCCTTCGCCCAAATTCCATCGTATCTGGAATGGCACGCCCGTACACAACAAGACGCTTGCTGTACTGTTGTTACCGTCATCAAAAGTAGCTCCGATGGTAGCGATGTCGTTTCCGTTCTGGGAAATAACCATAGTGTTTCCATTCCAGCCGTCTCCGTAGGAATCTGACATTATAAAAGTATAAGTACATTGAAACTGGGCTTCGCATTGCGCTTGTGCCGCCAATCCAAAAAACGAGAAAATGGCAAGAAGTAAAAGTTTTTTCATAATGGTTGGTTTTGGTGTAGTAAATATAACTGATTTTGAAATGGTTAAATCTTCAAAAGGCAGTAATTCTATAACAAATGAAATAAAAAAAACCCGACTTGTAAATCGGGTTTTTTTGAAAAAAATTAATTCTTATTGAATGATCAGCTTCCTGACTTGCCTGAATTTATTATTGGTCATAATTTCAAGCATATAAACGCCTTTTGATAATCCTGAAACATCAAGCGCTGTCTGTTTAGTGTCAAGCGATTTTACAGTCCTGATGGTTTTGCCGAGGACATCATATATACGGATACTTTCAATATTTTCAGTGGTATTCTGAAGGCTGATATTTACGATGCTTGCCGCCGGATTCGGATAAATCATAAAATTACTTTCGTTGAAATCGGTATTGCCCAGCGTAGTTACGAATTCCGTTTCAAAAACATTAGTGTCAATCGCCGGATTGGTGTCGAAATATATCGATGCCGAATTAGGAACAACATCACCCGCGGCAAATCCCGGTTTTAGTTTAATCATAAACATAACATATCCTTTGCTGAGTTCTTCATTTTCGGCAATTCCCGGAAGCTGGATATAATCAAATCTCCAGATTATTTTATTGTTAACCCTTTCCATAACGTAATCGTGGCTTGCACTTACCATACGAATGCTGGTTTCGTCTAACCGCACATCAAGAAAATCTTCGAGCCTTACATTACTGGCATGCGCTGTTCCGGTGTTCTGGAAATTAATCGTGTAGTATAAGTAATCATTCTGGCTAAATTGGTCTATCCCGATTTTCGAGCCATGGGCTTCCAGCTTGTTATTCGGATCATATGCCGCAACCGCTGTCTGCGTATTAACAAAAGTATTATTTGCAATATGAATGTCATTTGAAGGCGCAGTAATAGTAGCATTATTAGTAATCAGGTCACCAATATTTACAGCTGGGATTGGCGGTAAGGTCATCGTCACATAATCGTAACGTGTTTCAGTAAGGGCCAAGGTTGGTGAAATTATAGGTAAACCCGCTTGCCGAAAGCGTAGTAGATTCAGTAACACTCGTAATTGTTGCCAATGGCGCCGCGGTGAACGATAATGTTCCCGATGTTGAAGTAATTCCCAGATTTTTATAAACGATTTTATTAATATAAGAAGCACCGGGTCTCGGATTGCCAACAGGAATAATACTTACAGAAACATCATTATAGCCTTGTATCAGCGTAACCGGAAAATAAAGCGTTTGCGTGCCGCTGCCTGTCGGAATGGTAATATTATTATATCCGGTTGATGGCGATGCGAAATAAGGAGAATATTCCGGATTAACGGTAAAACTGAAATCATATGAATTCCCGGATTGTCGTCGTAAATCGTATACAATCCCAAAGGCGATGAAATATTATTGACTTCGGCTGCATCGTTTACCTGATAAACAAAATTTCCATAAGTAAAATCAGATTCACCTTCGTCTTTCGTGCCATTTCCATTAGCATCTACAAAAGCAACGAGTTGCAGCTTGTCGGTACATTGCGGTGGCCCTGAAGCAAAACTACCGGCTTGGATAAATACGGCAGAATCATAGGAAGTATCCTGACGATCGGCAATGACTAGTTTAATATGGTATGGATGGTTCGGAATGATATCAGACGCTGCGGTCAGCAGTTTTGTTTGCCCGTTGAAATTCATGCCTGTTTCATAAGGTTTTTCGTAAAAATAATTGTCGAAGTAATTGCTGTTTTGTGAAGTACAACCGTCGTTATATTGCTGATCGCGTATGGTTACAACAGAAACTGGCGTCGTAGTGCCGGGAATAACAGCTAAATTCTTAGTGACATTGGTTTCGAGATCAGTCAACAAAAATGCAAATGCATCCGAGAAATCACATTGGAAATTGCCGTATTCCTCAGAAGCAAAAATATAATTAAAACTCATATAAGCCGTTGGTGTACTAAAATCGAATTCAAGCACCGAAGCATTTTGAGAATTCATTGTTCCACCCGTTGCTTGGTTTACAATCGTATTAAGGTCTGGGTCTCCGGGCTACGCCGTTATACCATCATTTAAGATTGACTGGTTTGGACCGGAATGTTCAAAACATTTCCTGTCGAAAGGACAATTCCCGATGATAAAGGGAAAGGAGCATTGCCGAATATCCCAATGCCATTGTCGCTTGCAAAATTAGTACCTGTGCTCGAAGTTACATTGGAAACTGTCGTACACGGATTATTGAGTAAAACATTGGTTACAAGTTGTTGTGGTGTCAAAGCAATACTTGTCGTTATCGGCGAAGCGACTTTGGCAACACAGATGTCAAATGTAACATCCTGAGGAGTATCTAAAACAGACCAAACTCTAACTTTGTATGTCTGTCCCGCGATAAGATTCAGCACAACATTGCTATTCTCCAGAAAGCAGTTTAAAAGCGTAAGGTTACAGCCATCAGCCAGGTACAAAGATGCCGTCAGGTCTGTAACCGTACCGGCAACGTTACTAATCGTAATAATTTGTCCCGAACCATTGGCGACGAACGTAAACCAAACATCGTCATCTTCAACTCCGGCGCAGCTTGTTTCATTTACTGAGGCAGTCGCTCCGGTTAAACTTGATGAAACTGGCGTACTGCAATTAGGACTATTACTTGGAGTAATTACTGTCGCGGTAGCGCAATCATCGTTTGGCACTGCCGGAGGTGTAGTGATGGCAATGTCAAAATTGGCAGATTGCAGCGGGCTCGAGCCATTCGTATATACCCTGATTTTATAACTGCTTCCCGGTGTCAAATTTGTAGCGACACTTACATTTGGATTGCTGCAATACAACTGCACGAGACTGGCACAGTCATTTCCTGAATACAAAGTATGGTTGATATCAGTTGCAGAACCGGTAACATTACTAAGTGTAATAATGTGTACGGTGGAAGTAGCGGTAAAACCAAACCATATATCATCATCGGAATTACCCTGGCAGACAGGATTAGTAAGAGGCAAAGACCTTGTTGCGCCAAGTGTACCCGAACTCACAAATAATTCAGGTGTTCTTGTCGGATTTACCGGAAGCTGAATAGCGCTGCCGCATTCATCATGAATTGGCTTTGTAGTAAAGTTTTTCGGGCTAAGGATGTTCCAGGTACTGATGTCAGACAAAGAACAAATTGATCTTACGTAATAAGTATATTCTGTTCCAGGCGTCAAGCCATTAATCGTATAAGGATTTGACGAAGCCAGGTAATAGGGAGCAGCAGTACCCAAAGGTGCTCCGTTCAAAGGTGCAGGACTACCCGCCGGAACGGCATAAACCTCCCATAATGTGGCGCTGCCATTTTCTGTCCAGGATAATTGTGCAGAAGTTTGCGTTGTTGCTTCAGTGTTTACACTGGTATCAACAGGTTTTGGACAGCTTACCGGCGTGCAGCTGACAATATCGCTGTATACAGAAGTTAAAGGTGTTTCTTGCCCCGGATTTTTCACATATATGTTATCCGCAAAAGGATTTTGGATTGAAACGCCTATTTCATCGGGAGCGGTTCCCGGAACACTCCAATATAAATCAAACGGAATGTTGGTGCACAAAGGCACGGTTACTGTTGTTAGTCCAGCACCGTTAATTGTTGATCCGATGGTTGCGATGATTATCCCATTTTGCCTTACCTGCATCCTGCCTCCATTCCAACCATTGCTGCCTGAATCGGTCAAGACAAATTTGTAGTTGCATTTGTCGGCAGCATCACAGCCCTGGGTGTAAAATACATAAGGCCGTGCCCAGTTGCTTTTATCTTCAGAAGAACATATCGTCCTGATGTAATAGAAATAAATCGTCATGGGTTGTAAATTACTAACAGGCAATGGTGACGGGTTAGTAGTCGGAATCAAAATGCCATTCTCAATAACCGGGCTACCGGTTGGCGGTATATCGCTCAAACTCGGCATAAGCAAAATCTCCCATGAATTATCAGATGTTGTGCCGTTCTGCCAGCTTAAAGAGGCAGAATTTGTTGTTACTGAGCTTACACCCAAGGCGACAGGCCTGAAGCATGTTGGTGTTGTCGTAAAAGTTACTTTTGACCATACTGCATCTGTAGCACAATCGTTTCTTACGTAAACGTCATAAGTACTATCGGCAATAAGTGGTATTGTTGTCGTAAATGAAGAAGAAGCTACATTGTTATAAGTCGGAGTTGTAGCCTGGGTCGGCGCAGCACCTCCGGCAGGCACAATATAAATATCCCATGAAAATGATGCCGGAGCATCCCATGAAATTGTAGCTTCATGCGGCATAATGTTGGTTACCGTTAGATTGTTCACTGCAAGACCACAATCCGGTACCAGGCAATTGACAATATTGTTGTACAACAATGCTCCCGCAACGCCGGTTCCGGCAGGTTTTGTAAAGATCTTTTGCCCGAATACATTTATTATATCAACCACACATTGTTGTGGCTGCGATCCCGCCAACGACCAGTACAATTCAATCGGAACGTTGTCACATAAAGGAACAACTACGTCAACCTGGGCCGGAGCCCAAATTATAAGTCGAGCCGATAGTTGCGACTACAATCCCGTTCTGTCTTACCTGCATCCTCGCCCCGTTCCAGCCATTGTTGGCAGAATCAGTCATCCTGAAAACATAATTGCAGGCCGCAGTAGCGTCGCAAATCAGCGTATTGAACAAATACGGCCCCGCCCAAGGTGTAAAAATCCCTGAACCGGTTTCGCACTCATCCCTCACCCAAAACTGGTATTCCGTAGCCGGGGTTAAATTGGTTGCCTCGAATAATTGATTGGTTGCAGCAACTCCCGGGCCTTGCGGAATAATACTACCTGCCAATTGTATTGCAATTTCAGAACTGGTAGCTCCTAAGTTGGTAAACCACGCTAATGAGGCTGATGTTGTGGTAATATTATCTGCAGCAAGACCTGAAGGTTTAGGTGAGCAAAGTTCTTTCTGGATAATTAAATTGTAAAGTATCGTTTGCGTTGAAGGCCCTGATGCGATGGCGATAATATAGGTATGTCCCGCAAGAAGCGACGCAGTCACAGTCCGAACATTCGCATTAGAATTGGCGAGACCTGCAACGCAGGAAACACCAACATTGGCACAACCCTCATAAACAAATATTCCTGAATTGGTAGAAGTCGGGCTTCCGGGCGTCATAACGAAACTCACAGGCACATTTTCAGTTGCGGTATAGCTGTAAAAAACTTCATTGCCCGCTAAATAATTTGTGTTTGAAGGAACGGCGCCGCATAAAGTTCCCTGAACTAAGTCTACATCATCGCCATAATCGGCAGTATTACCTGAAGCCTGAAAAGGCAAAGCATTGATGATGATCGGATTGTCGCAGGTATTTCCGACTTGGGCATGCGCCGAAAATGTAATGGCACCAAAAAGCGCCAAAAAGCTGAAAAGTAATTGTTTTTTCATAAAGGGTTTATTGCTAGCCAAATATATATGATTTTAAAATATCAGTTTATAAAAGTCAGGGATTTTTTGAGTAGTATAAAATTGACAATTAATTTCCGGCAACAGACGCTGCCACAAGGAATCCGCCCGTCCACGCATTCTGGAAATTAAATCCGCCTGTAATTGCATCAATATTGACGATTTCTCCCGCAAAATAAAGGTTTTGGTGTAATTTGCTTTCCATCGTTTTAAAGTTAATTTCCTTTAAATCGATGCCGCCGGCCGTCACAAATTCTTCCTTGAAAGTGCTCTTGCCATTGACCTGAAAAGCCGCATTGGTCAATTGATTTACGAGATTCTGAAGCTGTGTTTTTGACAAATCCGCCCATTTCGTTTCAACTCCGATTCCAGAAGCCAGAACGAGACTTTCCCACAAACGGTTCGGGAAATTAAACGGAGATTTTTTGGAAACTGCTTTTTTAGAATGTTCTAGTTTGAGTTCTTTGAGGTTTTTTTCACAATCTTCCGGATCAACATCATTGAGCCAATTGACGAAAATGGTAAATTGGTAATTTTTTTCCGCCAGAATCCGCGCGCCCCAAGCAGACAATTTCAAAATAGCCGGACCGCTCATTCCCCAATGCGTCACCAGTAACGGTCAGGTTGAGGCGAGCTTTGAATCTTTCACTTTTACCGAAACCATTGCCGAAACGCCCGGTAATTCTTTGATCCTTGAATCTTTAATATTGAAAGTAAATAACGATGGTACCGGACTCACAATCGCATGGCCGAATTCCTGCAACATCTCCCAAATCTTCGGGTTACTGCCTGTCGCAAGGATTAATTTTTCAGTAATGAAAGTTTCGTTTTGGGTTTCGATTTTCCAGAAATCTTCACTCTTGAAGACGGATTGAACGCTTTGTCCTGTCAAGACTGAAATGCCTAATTTTTGCGTCGCTTTCGTAAAACAATCGATAATCGTTTGCGATGAATCAGAAACCGGGAACATCCTGCCGTCGTTTTCAATCTTCAATTCGACGCCGTGTTTTTCAAACCATTCTATTGTGTCGCCGGAGCAAAACTGGTGAAACGGCCCGCGCAATTCCTTTTCGCCGCGCGGATAGAATTTGACGAGTTCGTTCGGTTCGAAACAGGCATGCGTGACATTGCATCTGCCGCCACCCGAAATCCTGACTTTCGTCAAAACTTCCTTGCCGCGTTCAAGAATGGCAACTTTTAATTTCGGATTTTTCTCCACAATATTTATAGCAGTAAAAAAACCCGCTGCGCCGCCGCCAACAATGATAATGTCGAAATTCTGGTTCATATTTTGTCGGGAAAATCGGTGATGATTCCGTTTACGTTAAAGGATTTTATGCGATTGAGGTCTTCCGGTTCATTAACCGTCCACGGGAAAATGCCAAATCCTTTTGATTGCATTTCAGCTACATTCTCTTTTGTCAATAAATGAAAATACGGATGAATGGTTTCGGCTTTAATGAATTCTGAAAAACCGATGGCGAGCTCCAAATCGGTCTCCGTCAAAACGCCCAAAGGAATTTCAGGATTCCATTTCCGGATTTCCTGCAATGCATTCCAATCGAAAGAAGAAACCAGAAAATGGGAATATTTCCAGCCTTTTTCTGAAACATATTCTTCAATAACTGTCGTTACAGGTTTTGCAGTGGTTTCAACTTTAAGTTCGATATTAATGAGACATTTTTTGTCGACTAAATCAAAAACTTCATTCAGCGTCGGAATTTTTTCCGAACCATCAATTGTAAATGCTTTTAATTCGGATAAAGTCAGATCTTTCACAACGCCATTTCCATTTGTAGTACGGTTAACAGTATGGTCATGGATTACGATGATTTCATTATCGGCAGATAAATGCACATCCAGCTCGATGCCATCGGCATTCATTTCGATGGCTTTCCCAAAACTCAATAATGTGTTTTCGGGAAAATAACCTTTCGCACCGCGATGTCCGATTTTTAAGATTTTGTGCATATTTTTAACCGCAAAGGCGCAAAGTTTTCGCAAAGTACACAAAGATAGAAATGCCTGGCGAACTTTGCGCTTTTTGCTTTGCGCCTTTGCGGTTAAATTATTTTTTCTCGAGCAGCACAATCCTGAAATCTGAATCAACAATCACTTTTCCATCAGCAACAATCACCTTTTTTCCAGAATAGAAATCTTTCAACTTAGTGCCATCTTCAAAAATACTGCCTACGGAAATTTCTTTTTTACCGGTTGGCAAATCCAATCCAATCACAACAGCGTCAATGTAATTGCCTTTTGAAAATGTACGGCTGAAAATATAATGTTCGCTAGCGATTTTTGAGTGAACTCCAGCGCCGACTGCCGGATGGTTTCTGCGGAATTGCCCTAATTTCTGCCAGTGCAATAACGTTTCTTTAGTTTTCGAATCTGATTTTATCGCATCCCAATTCATGTTCGAACGCAAAGTCGCATCACCTTCTGTTCCCGGAACTACGAGTGAACGCGCACTTTCATCACCATAATAAACCTGGGAAATGCCCGGCGAAAGCAATAACTTGACGCCGCTTTCAAAACTTTTTTCGCGTTTTCCGTCGAATGGGCTTCCGTCATCATGGGAAGATAAATAATTCAGGACACTGAAGCCTTTCAGTTCGTTATTAAGCTTTGAAGAATATTTTGAGAACAGGAATTCGTAATCTTTCTGCGCATCCCATTTGAATTCGAAATTGATCATATTGTTGAATCCGTGCTTGAAATAATTGACTTTTTTGTCGCCAAAATCAAAGTCCTGACCGCCGCTGATACCGTAATTGTAGACTTCTGCAATCGTATAAAATTTATTGTCGTCTAACACTTTCGCCGGATTATTTTTCTTCCAGTTGTCGAAAGCATATTGGCATTGGGTTTTAAAATCCGTCCACACATCTTCATCGGTGTGCTTCACGGTGTCGGCACGGTAACCGTCAATCCCGAAATCATTCACGTAATCGCTGAGCCATTTGATGATGTAATATTTTGGCGCGCGCGGATAACCGGTTCTTTTGAAAAACGCATCGAGTTCAGCAACTTCTTTTTCATAACGGCCTTCATTTTTCCATTTTTGAACCAGGAATTCAGGCAATTCGACATTGGCATTGCTTTCGGTTTTTACATCCGGAAGATTTTTTACTAGCGTACATGCGGTTGTTCCTTCAAATGTTTTGTAGTCACATTGTGGTCCCGTGCGTACCCAGTCATCAGGCCAGACAGAGTCGATGTCAGTTACAAGTTCCGGTGTGGTTGATTACACCATCCAGCACAATCCGGATGCCTTTTTTATGGGCTTTTTTGACGAGTTCGGCCAAATCTTTTTCAGTGCCGAAATTAGGGTCGAGTTTTGTCCAGTCGCGCGTCCAGTAACCATGGAATCCATAGCTTAATCCGGTGCCTTCATCGACACCATCGTGAATCTGTTCTACAATGGGCGTCAGCCAAATGGCGTTGATACCGAGTTTTTCGAAATAACCCGATTCAAGTTTTTTAGTGATTCCTTTGATATCGCCACCTTCAAAGCCGCGCAGTTTACCGGTTGGTTTATTCCTGTCGAAATTCACGTCGTTAGATTTGTCTGCATTGTAAAAACGGTCGGTAAGCAAAAAGTATAAATTGGCACCTTCCCAAACGAAAGGTGTATTTTTGGCAGGTTTGTTATTTTTCATTTGTGCTGTTGACAATACTGGGGTCATTAACATAAAGGTAAGCGGTAAAAAAAGAAACTTTCTCATTATTTTGTTAATTGAACGGTTATGGTTTTGGAATTTTTTCTCTCGAATTTGAAGAAAATGGTTAGCGAATTGCATTTTTTATCCCATTTCGATTTGGTTTTTTTGCCACCGATAAGGACTTGTTCCGGCTTGTCGGTGATATTGTGGATGATTAATGCGAAATTGCGGTCAAGTTCCATCATCTTTTCGCCTTTTTCATTGCTGATGTCGATTGTGATTTTTCTGTCTGCAACTGCCGAACTGAAATGCATCAGTTCATACCTGCCTTTCTCGTAAGCTTCGGGTGTTTCGCCATCGTCATTGTATAAATGTCCTTCAGATTTTGGCGTTTCTTCGTCAAAATAATAATGTAATTCGATGTTTTGTGTAGAGTAATCATGCGTATTCTGTACAAGATTTACAATCGGAAGAAAGGAACCCGCACGCATGAAAACCGGAATCTGGTCTTCCAAAACATTGATTTTTTCTGTAGTGCCGTGCTTGTATTTTTTGCTGCAATAGAAATCATACCAGTTGGCGGTATCGGGAAAATAAACTTCTTTTTCTTTTTGTCCGGCTTCGGTGATTGGTGCGACTAAAATTGCATCTCCCCAGAAATATTCATCAGAACGCCCGAAAACATTCGTGTTCAAAGGTTCTTCAAATAAAAGTGGACGCATTAACGGCGTTCCTTTTGGTTGTTGTCGAAAGCGAGTGTATAATTGTAAGCCAACATGTGATAACGCAATTCAATGGCTTCCTTAGCCAATTGTTTGGTCTTTTCTTCACGGAAAACGGGTTCTGCCGGAACAGATTCTGCCGCATGCGGACGGAATATCGGTTGGAAAACGCCATATTGCAGCCAACGCACGTACAATTCATTATCGACATTGTCACCTGCAAATCCGCCCAAATCGGAGTGCATATAACCCATTCCCTGCATGCCCATTTGTAATGCAATTTCTAACTGTGACTTTAAGCCGCCCCAACTTCTGCCCACATCACCCGACCACGGAATCATCCCAAACCGCTGTGAACCCGATGAACCGGCGCGCATCAGAATAAAAGGGCGTTGGTTCGGAAAATCGTGTTTATAACCTTCGGAAACGAGTTTCGCCCAATTGTGCCCGTAAATATTATGGACTTCATCCGCAGTCTGCTCACCATGAAAAAGTTTCGAAGGATGCATTTCGGGTTCGCCCAAATCGCCCCACCAGCCGGCGACGCCCATTTCAGTGAAATTTTTGTAAATATTCCAAAACCAGTCTTTGCCCTTTTGGCTGAAAATATCGATCAATCCGGTATTTCCAAAGTAAAAATCATACTTAAACGGTTTTCCGGAAATGTCGGTCGCGAGGATTTTTTTATCGACTGCTTCCTGCCATTTTTTAGAAGTTGTGAGTACGAACGGCTCAGTAATCAAGATAGTTTTGATGTGCTTTTCCTTCAAATCATTGATCATTTTTTGAGGATCGGGAAAATTGTCTTTGTCGAATTCAAAATTGCCCAAAGTGCCTTTGATGTCTTTTCCAAACCAGTATAAATCAAGGATAATCGCATCTACCGGAATTTTTTCTTTTTCGAATTTCGCAATGGTTTCCGTTACTTCTTTTTGCGTATGGTAACCAAATCGGCTTGAGAAATTCCCGAATGCCCAACGTGGCGGTAAAGGCTGGTGTCCGGTAAGATTGGTGTAGTTTTCTTCCAGATCTTTCCAGGAATCACCTGCAATAATTTGGTAGGTTTTTCTGCCGGAGATGGTTTCATAAGTCAGCGTGTTGTCTTTCTTGCTGTCCAAATCCAGGAATCCAACCGGCGCGTTATCGAAATGCAGCATATACATTTTGGATGACAGTACGATTGGCATAGAAAAATTGAGCAGTTCTGCGCGGTCGCCATAACCATATTGCGCACGGTTGTATAAAGTTAGGCGATTGCCGCGACGGTTCATGCCAAGTGCACGGGAACCTCCGCCATAAAGTGCTTCAGTTTTGTCAAGATTAAAATCGATTGTTTCGGTGCTGTCTTTTTTGTTGTAGCCGTTTTTTTCAGAAAGCAGGTAAGTGTCTTTATAAGAATACGAAATTTTAAAAGGCGACTTTTGGATTTGTACTATCAACCCGGAAGTTTTAAGTTCCAGAAAATCGCTGCCGTCAGTAAAATTTACCTTTTCGCCTGATGGTTTTAAAATTACGGCATGCGATTCCGGATTAAAAGATTCCTTTCCGGGAATGAATGATGTTTCAATTATCTTATCGGAATAAGCGTTGATGAGGTAATAACCGTCGGAGGTTTTTATTTTCAGCGTGTTTTCTTCCCAAGAATAAGATTGGAAAATTCTATTTGGATTTTGAGCGTAAATTACTGTTGTCAGTAAGAGTAATACTATACCGAACAGGTTGTTAATTCTCGCAAAGGCGCAAAGGCGCAAAGATTTTTTCCTACAGGTTATTCGCAATACGTGTAATTCCATTTTTAATTAGTGTATTGTTAAAGTTTATTAACAGACCTAACTTCAAGCCCGTTATTTTAAGGTAGGTTAATAATTGTTTCGGATGTACAGATGCAATTTCTCCAACTGATTTGATTTCCAAAATTATTTTTTCTTCTACTATCAGGTCTGCTCTAAATCCAATATCCATTTTGATATCTTTCCAAAATACTGGTAGATTTTTTTGACGTTCTATTTTAAAACCTCTCTGCTTCAATTCGTAAAATAAAATGGTTTCATAGACACTTTCTAAAAGTCCCGGACCAAGTTTTACATGCATTTTATAACAAATATCAACAATAATTCTAGACAGTTCATTTTCATTCATGGCAGATATAATTTTTATTTTGGCGTATAATTTATTTAAGAACAAGTTTATAGTCTTTGCGACTTTGCGGCTTTGCGAGAATACTATTGCAATTCTAGTATGTAAACGGATTTGGCATCAATGCTTATCTCAGTTTTTAAATCAATAGTTTTTCCAGCCAAAACATCTTTTCCGGAAGTATAATTTTGAATGCTTTCGCGGAAGCGGTCTGTTTTAAATTTTTTGGTTTCGGTATTGTTATTAATCACAACCATTACGCTTTTATTGTCGTTGTATCGAAAATAAACGTAAACATTGTCGTCTGGAATATAATGTTTCATCTTTCCGGAATGCACCACATCGGCAGTTTTTCGCCAATTCAGTAATTTTGAAGTAAAGTCGAAATATTGCTGCTGTTCCGCCGTTCTTCCCGATTTCGCAAAGGCATTGTTGGTATCGCCGTTCCAGCCTCCCGGAAAATCCCGACGGATATCAGCATCACCTTTTTTGTTTTTGTCGCCTTTCATGCCGATTTCTGAACCTGAATAAATTTCCGGAATACCACGAACGGTCATAATCAGCGTCAATCCCATCTGGTATTTTTTAAAATCAGGATAGATTTCGTTAAAACGTTGGGTGTCGTGGTTTTCGAGCATCACCAGAATGCTGTTCGGATTTGGATATAAAAAATCATTGGCGAAATTGTCATAAACCTTAATCATGCCTTTGTCCCATTCGCCTTTGTCTTCGTTGAAAACGGTGCTTACGGCATCATGCAAAGTAAAATCCATCACAGAAGGCAAATGCGAGTTGTATCCTTCGATAGCGCCTACTTTACTGTCTTTCTGCCAATACGCCATCTGCGCCTGGTTGTGCATCCAGACTTCGCCAACGATATTGAATTTCGGATATTCATCGGTAATTGCTTTGGTTAGATTTGGCGATTCCGGTTTTGTCACAATAGGAATAAGTGTCTACGCGGAAGCCGTCTAAATCGGCGTATTCAATCCACCAAATGGCATTTTGAATAAGATAATTCAGCATCAAAGGATTCGATTGGTTCAAATCGGGCATCGATTTTACGAACCAGCCATCCATACACAATTTCGTATCGATATCAGAAGCATTGGGGTCGAATTGCGTCGTCATATGATAATTCGTCTGTGCATAACCCGGGAATTGGTGCAGCCAGTCATACGTTGGCATGTCTTTGAAAGTCCAATGATCACCCCAATGGTTCGTGACATAATCCATAATATTCTTCATGCCGCGCTTGTGCAGGTCGTCGGACAATTTCAGATAATCGGCATTCGAGCCATAACGCGAATCGATTTTATAAACGTCGGATTGGCCGTAACCGTGGTAAGAACCGCGTTTGTCATTGTCTTCGCAGAGCGGCGTGCTCCAAACGGCAGTTGCGCCCAGTTCATTAATGTAATCGAGGTTTTTGATGATGCCTTCGATGTCGCCGCCGTGACGGCCGTTGGGATTGCTGCGATCGGCTTTTTCGGCTGTGTCTTCGGTACTGTCGTTATTCGGATTTCCGTTGGCAAATCTATCGGGCATCAATAAATAAATGACATCCGAAGCGTCGTAACTTTCGCGCAAAGCGGAATTTTTACGGCGTTCTTTCAGCTCATACTTTTGAGTAAAGGCGACTTTATTTTTTGATTTGAATGAAAAAGTGATTTCTTGTGCCGGGCTGTTTTTCGTATCAATTGTTACGAAAAGATAATTCGGATTTTCAGTTTTTGCAACATTTGTGATGATGATGTTGTTAGAAACCGAAGCGTCGTATTGCGCTATGTTTTTACCGTAAAACATGATTTGCAGTTCCGGGTTTTTCATGCCGGCGTACCAGAATGGCGGTTCTGTTTTTTGGATTTGAGAAAATCCGTTCAATGAAAATGCGAGAAAAAGCATTAAGAATTTGTGTTTCATAATTTTAATGTTTTTTCTCGCAAAGTCGCAGAGACGCTAAGTTTTTCTTTGCGACTTAGCGCCTTTGCGAGATGTTTTATACGGTAACCAAACTATTCGGCTCGACGAAAATTTCTTTTCCGTTGACGAAAACAGCAATTTCTTTGTCGCCTTCGAGTGAGAATTTCGTTTCGTTCGGGTGTACAGAAATTTTCAAAATCTGGTTTCTGAAATTGATCTTAAACGAATAACCTTCCCATTCTTTCGGAATTCTCGGCGAAAAATGCAATGTGTCGTTTTTCACGCGCATGCCGCCAAAACCTTCCACAATGCTCATCCAGGTTCCCGCCATTGATGTGATGTGGCAGCCTTCTTCAACTTCTTTGTTGTAATCGTCGAGGTCGAGGCGCGAGGTTCTTAAATAGAAAGTGTATGCCATTTCCATTTTGCCCAGCACCGCCGCCTGAATCGAGTGAACGCAAGGCGAAAGCGAACTTTCATGTACCGTAAATGGCTCATAGAAATCAAAATGCTTTTTCAAATCTTCTGTCGAAAAATGATCTTCGAAGAAGTAAAATCCTTGTAAAACATCAGCCTGCTTGATGTATGGCGAACGTAAAATCCTGTCCCATGACCATTTTTGGTTAATCGGGCGCTGGCTTTTATCCAAATCGGCAACTTTCACCAATTCCTTATCTAAGAAGCCGTCTTGTTGCAAGTAAACGCCATGTTCTTCTGAAAACGGGAAATACATATTGTCGGCCACTTTTTTCCAAAGCTGTAATTCGGCATCGGTGAGATTGGCTTTTGAAGCGATTCTTTTGTGGTCTGAAGGGAATTCCTTCGCCACTTTTTCGATTTGCTCCAATGTATAATCAAGACACCATTTTGCAATATAATTGGTGTAGAAATTATTGTTGACGTTGTTTTCGTATTCGTTCGGACCTGTTACGCCGAGCATTACATATTGATTCCTGTAAGTCGAAAAATTCGCGCGTTGGTGCCAAAACCTTGCAATACCAATTAAGACTTCGAGTCCTTTTTCGGGAATATAGCTGTAATCGCCGGTGAATCTGTAATAATTGAAAATCGCAAATGCAATCGCACCGTTCCTGTGGATTTCCTCAAAAGTGATTTCCCATTCATTATGACATTCTTCACCGTTCATAGTTACCATCGGATACAATGCAGCGCCGTTGGTAAATCCAAGCTTTTTGGCGTTTTCAATGGCTTTGTCGAGTTGGTTGTAACGGTAAATCAAGAGATTTTTCGCAACCTGCTGGTCTTTCGTCGCCATATAAAACGGAATGCAATAGGCTTCGGTGTCCCAATAAGTCGAACCGCCATATTTTTCGCCGGTAAATCGCTTTGGCCGATGTTAAGGCGCGAATCTTTTCCGGAATAGGTTTGGTTCAGTTGGAAAATGTTGAAACGGATGCCTTGTTGTGCTTTTACGTCGCCATCAATAGTGATGTCTGACATTTCCCAGATTTTCGCCCAGGCATCTATTTGGTTTTCAACCAATTTGTCGTAGCCGATTGCCAAAGCCGATTGGATTGCTTTTTCCGCAGCGGCTAAAGTATTATCGTGGTTCATTGAAACGGTATAACCGCCCAATTTCTGAATTGATGATTTTTCGCCTTTTGCAACAGTCGTTTCATAGCTGAATTGCACTTTTTCGCTGTCGGCTTCAATGTTTTCAGGCGATAACTTCAGGTTTTTGCCATTCAGCAAGATGTTGTTCTGCATGAAAGTTGTCACATTGAAGTGCGTCTTGAACGTTCTTGCCGTTACAAAAGCCTCGTTTCCGTTGTGTTTTACGTCGAGCGGTTCCCAGAATTTCTCTTCCCAGTTGGCGTCTTCGTTGGTAACGCCTGCATCGATATACGGTTTGTAAACGATTTTTGTGTCTTTATTTAAAGGCGTAATTTCATAATTGATAACGCCAACTTCATCCAGTTCCGATTGAAAGGAAGCGGTTAACATTGACGGAAATTTCCGTTCCGTTTTGCAAAGTCGCTTCAAAAGAACGCGTATAAATGCCTTCTTTCATATTGAGTTCACGACGGAAGTTTTTCACTTTCGCGCAAGCGTTCAGATCGAAATTCTCGCCATTGATGATGGTGTCAATTCCGATCCAGTTCGGGGCGTTTAGTACTTTGGCGAAATATTCCGGATAGCCGTTCTTCCACCAGCCGACTTTGGTTTTGTCGGGATAGTAAATGCCGCCGATATAAGAGCCCTGAAAGGTATGCCCGCCGTATTTTTCTTCAAAATTGGCGCGTTGTCCCATGGCGCCGTTTCCAATACTGAAAAGGCTTTCGGACGATTTTACGCGTTCTGCATCAAATCCTTCTTCGATGATCGACCAATTATCGGGTTTGATATAATCCTGGTTCATTTTTTAATTGTATTTTCAGTTTGATACATTTTAAGTCCGCAGACTTATTCCTTTTTCGTGCATTATTTTCTAATCAGGCAATCGATGAAGCCTGTATCGATGTGTGTGAAATCCTTGAAGATGTATTTTGCTTCGTGCAGGATTTCGGTTTCGCCGATGCCAACGCTTGTCATGTGGGCGATGTTCGCTGCCTGTACGCCTGCAACGGAATCTTCAAAGACAATCGCATTTTCATTTTCGGCGTCAAGCAATTTTGCGGCACGCACGAAAACTTCCGGATCCGGTTTGGCGTTCGAAACGTCGTTGCCGTCAACGATTGCGTCGAAATAGCTGATGATATTCGCTTTTTCTAAAATCGGTCTTGCATTTTTACTGGCAGAGCCCAAGGCGATCAGTTGCTTTTTTTCTTTTAAGTATTTCAAAACCGGAAGTACGCCCGGCAGGATTTCGCTCTCATCCATGTTGACGAGATAGGAGAGGTAGTCCTCATTTTTCTGCACGAGCCATTTGTCTTTGTCTTCCTGGCTGGCGTTGATTTTTCCCAGTTTTAAGATGATGTCTAAGGAGCGCACGCGGCTGACCCCTTTTAATTCTTCGTTGTGTTCGGGGGTGAATTCGATGCCGAGTTCAGCGGCTATCTTTTGCCACGCCAGGTAATGGTATCTGGCCGTATCGACTATTACGCCGTCAAGGTCAAATATGAATGCTTTTTTATTCATTAATGTCAATCTTTTTGTTTGTAGAAACGCCAAGCGTCAGCAGTCCTGCCAGAATCATCGAGCAGCCTCCGACAATCAGGGCGTAAATTGGTTCGCTGTTGAAAAATTCCTTCACTAAAAAGCCAAGGATTGTTCCGGCAACGATTTGCGGAATTACCACGAAGAAGTTGAAAACGCCCATGTAGTAACCCATTTTTGCAGAGGGCAATGCGCCTGAAAGCATCGCATACGGGATTGATAAAATACTCGCCCATGCAATACCAACGCCCACCATCGCTAATAGTAATCCGACTTTATCGGAAAGGAAATAAATCGAAATCAACCCGATTCCGCCTGCAATCAAGGCGAGCATGTGGGTGAATTTGTTGCCTGCTCTTGCCAGAACCGGAAGAAGAAAAGCAACGGCAGCCGCCACTCCATTATAAACAGCAAACATAACCGGAACCCAGTCTGCTGCATCGTTGTATAATTTTGAAGTGACATCCATAGTGCCAAAAACATGGCCGGTAATAGCGGGAGTGGTGTAAATCCACATTGAGAATAAGGCAAACCACGAAAAGAACTGCACCCATGCCAATTGCTTCATGGTTTTTGGCATGTTAAGCAAATCGGTTACAATTACGGTAAAACCATTGCGTACCTCTTTTTGCGCAATTGCGAAACCAACGTAAATAAGACACCGACGACTAAAAGCCCGATGGAAAGAATGTAAAGCTCTTTGTGCTGGTTGTCCTGATTTGTAACAGGGTCGACTGCAGCATTGATATGGTGCACATACACAGACGCGATACTCCCAACAACAAGCAATATTAAACCAATAAAAAGTTGCCTTTGAATGGTTACGCCGCTTTGCGTTGCCATTTTTTCATGGTGGTTTTTTGTGGCGTTGCCTTTTTTGGCTTCTTCAAAAGCTTCGAGCTCTTCGGGTGAGTATTCTGTCGATTTGAAAACCGTCCATAATACAGCCAACAGGAAACAAATTCCGCCGATGTAAAAAGACCATTTCACCGATGGCGCAATGATTCCTTTTGGCGCGGTGTTTTCAAGTCCGACCCAATTCGTGAAGATGTAAGGCAATGCAGAACCTACTACAGCGCCGAGTCCGATAAAGAAACTCTGCATGGCAAAACCCTGCGTACGTTGTTTTTCTGATAAATTATCACCAATAAATGCACGAAATGGTTCCATCGAAATGTTGATGGAAGAATCCATAATCCACAATGTACCGATGGCGACCCAAAGTGTCGGTGAATTAGGAATGACGAATAAGGCGATTGAGGATAAGATGGCGCCGACTAAAAAATAAGGGCGTCTTCTGCCTAACCTGGTCCAGGTGCGGTCTGAAAAATAACCTACGATGGGTTGAATGATCAATCCTGTCAAAGGTGCTGCAAGCCAATACAGGCCAAGCTTTTCAGGTTGCGCTCCGAGTGTTTCGAAAATCCTTGAAGTATTTGCGTTCTGCAGTGCAAAACCGAACTGAATTCCGAGGAATCCGAAACTCATGTTCCAAATCTCCCAGAAGCCTAATTTACGCTTTTCCATTATCGTAATTTAAAGATGATACGATAAGCGCGATGCTTATCAAAACTTAACTTTTGTTTTCGAAGTAAAAATCACAAGCTTTGATAATGCGGTAAAGATAGAAAAGATTTTAGATTTCAGATTTCAGATTTCAGATTTTTTCACCTCAGACTTAACTATAACGTGGTAGTGTTTATAACATTACGCAATTTCAATCCTCAATTAAAGACTGACTATTGCGTCAAATTGTTACAGTTATTTTGTCGATTCGCGTTCGATAAGATTGGTTTCGATAACTTCGGTGCGGTAGGCTTCTTCTTCCTCAAAATCATTTTCTTCGGCTTCGAGGCGGTCTATCAGCATTTTGGCTGCTTTTTGTCCCATTTTGATGCCATTCTGGCTTACCGTTGTAATTGTCGGTGTGGAATATTGCGAAATAATTCCGTCAGTAAAAGCAATAACAGACAAATCATCCGGTACTTTAAGCCCTAATTTACTTGCCATTTTGATGATAGTGACGGCGAAAAGTTCGTTCACGGCCAATACGGCATCGATGGCGCGGTCTTCGATTAGTTTGGTGATTTCGGAATCAAAATTATCAAGGTCTTCAATCTTAATAATGAGTTTTTCGTTGAAGCTTAAGTCATTGTCTAGTATGGCTTTCATGTAACCGTCTGTGCGAAGTTTTCCTACACTTACGTAATCGACAGTTGTGACCAGTGCGATTTTTTTCTTACCCATTCCGATTAAAGTCTGAACCGCCTCATAAGCGGCCATTTTATCGTCGATGATGACCTTGTCGCACAAAATCTCATTGGTGACGCGATCGAACATCACAACCGGCATGCCTTGGTTAATGACTTCTGTAATGTGGTGAAAATCACCTTTATACTGCGTTTCTTTTGACAACGACATGATAAAACCGTCGGTGCTTCCGTTGGCGAGCATCTCGAGATTGAGTACTTCTTTATCGAAAGATTCGTTGGAAAGACAGACCACAACGCTGTAGCCGTGTTCGTTGGCCACCTGTTCGACACCGCTGATGACGGTAGCGAAAAAATGGTGTACGATTTCGGGAATGATAATGCCGATGGTTTTGGTCTTGCGGTTCTTTAAACTCAGGGCGATATTGTTGGGCTTATAGTTATATAATTTGGCAAAAGCCTGGACTTTCTGTCGGGTGTCTTCGCTGATTTCGGCGCTGTCGCGAAGTGACTTTGAAACGGTCGAAATGGAGACATCTAATTCCTTGGCAATTTGCTTTAAAGTGACTTTTCTTTTCATGTTGAAAATGGATAAATATTATTTTCGAAATAAAGGTAGTTTTTATTTTTATTAATGTCAATTTTAGCCTTAAAAATCAGTACTTTTAGGAAAGTTTTCAACACGAAAACGTTTTCGGTAGGTGTTTTCAGAGGGTGCATTTTTTTTACTCGAATATTTACATAAATTTAACATTCGAAGCAAAAATTACAAGCAAAAAACTCAATTTTAATCTAAACAAAATGTATGAAAACAATTTACAAAAAGTTGTTAATTTTATTACTGCTACTTCCATTTAGTGTACTGGCTCAGAGCACTTTAACTGGAACTGTTGTCGAAAAAACCACAGGCCAGCCATTACCGGGAGTAAATGTAACGATTCAGGGTACCACAAACGGTACTTCTACAGATTTTGACGGAAAATATTCGTTGTCAAATGTTAAGAATGGAAGCGTCATCGTTTTCTCTTACATCGGGTATAAGGATATCGTTCAAAACTACAACGGACAAAAATCCGTAAATGTCTCCATGGAAGAGAATGCAAGTGAACTTCAAGAGGTTGTGGTTCAGGTTGGTTACGGTTCTGTGAAGAAAAAGATGCTACGGGAGCTGTTGCGGTTTTGGCTGCAAAAGACTTCAACAAAGGCGCGAATGTTACTACTGAAAATTTATTAAACGGAAGAATTGCGGGTGTTACCGTAAATACTTCAGGTGCGCCGGGTTCCGGATCAGAAATCAGAATCCGCGGAGGTGCATCGTTAAGTGCTTCCAACGATCCTTTAATCGTTATTGACGGCTTGCCTATCGATAACAGCGCAGGAACTGGATCGACCTCGTTTTTAGCTTCTCTTAACCCAAGTACGGTAGAATCTATTTCTGTATTGAAAGATGCTTCTGCGACTGCAATTTACGGATCACGTGCTTCTAATGGTGTAATTCTTATTACGACTAAAAAAGGATCTAAAAATCTGGCTGTTGATTATAACTTCCAGTATGGTTCAGGTAAAGTTGCCAATACTGTTGATGTTTTTGGTGCAGACCAGTACAGAACTGTATTTACAGAGCAATTTCCCGGATTGGTTTCAAGACTAGGTACTGCTAATACAGATTGGCAAAAAGCAATCTACAGAACAACTGATTATGTAGATAATAACTTATCTTTAAGAGGTAACTTGTTTGGTGCTGTTCCTGCTCGTTTAACAATTGGAAATACTTACCAGGAAGGTTTAAGGTTAACTAACTCATTCAACAGAAGTACAGTTGGTTTGGCTTTAAACCCTTCATTTTTTGAAGATCATTTAAAATTCAGAGTGAATGCGAATTACGCCAACGAAAAAAACCGTTTCGCTGATGGTGTTGAAGGTAGCGCAATTGCTTATGATCCTACGCAGCCTATTTATGATGCGACCTCTATATATGGCGGGTTCCACGAATATCAATTGCCAGACGGGCAGTTAGTTACCCAAACGCCAAGAAACCCGGTTGCACAATTGTTGCAAACGAATGATTTAGGTAAATATGACAGGATATTTGGAAATGTTGAATTAGACTACAAATTGCATTTCTTCCCTCAATTGAGATTGGTAATTAACGGAGGCTATGATCAAGGCAGGGGCGTAAGAACCAGAAAAGTTGGTTTAGATGCCGCCTCAACTGGTCAGAAGGATAATATTCCATACGGAACAAATGAATATTCAAATTCAAACAAGAAAAATAAACTATTGGATGCTTACTTCGTTTATAACGAAACTTTTGGCAAAACAGTTTTTGACTTCACTGCCGGTTATTCTTATCAAAAATTTGAAAGCGGAACTTACGTAACCGGAAACACAAATGACCCAACTTTGCCAACAACAGGCGTTGGAGGTTTCCCTCAAAGGCGTAATGCTATTCCGATTGTTTTGGTTGGTTTCTTCGGAAGAACGAATATCAACTACGACGATAAATATCTGTTGACATTGTCGTACAGAAGAGACGGATCTTCAAGATTTTCAAAAGACAATCGTTTTGGTAACTTCCCTGCAGCTGCTTTTGCATGGAAAGTCAAAAGCGATTTCTTTAAAGAAGCTACTGCTTTATCTGATTTGAAAATGCGCGTGGGCTGGGGTATTACAGGACAGCAGAATTTTGACAGTAATGCACTTTACCTGCAATTATATAGCACAGGAAGCGGTTCTTCACAATATTATTTCGGTGACACACCACTGCCAATCGCGGTTTCAAACAGAATCAACGAAACAATCAAGTGGGAAGAAACGACTACTTACAATGCCGGAATCGATTACGGGTTTTACAATAACAGGTTAACGGGTGCAGTTGATTTCTTCTATAAAGATTCAAAAGACTTGATTACTGATGGTTCAGTTCCGGACGGTTCTAACTTCTCCAACTCAGTTTTCCAAAACGTAGGAAGATTTACCACTAAAGGTGTCGAGTTCAGCTTGAATGCTGAAATCGTAAAATCTGCTGATTTCAACTGGAGCACTAATTTCAACGTAACACACTTCGACAGAAAAATCACCAAATTGATTAATGGTGCAGATTTCAGAGTTGGAGAAAACGTAACAGGAACAGGAACACAAGCGCAACTTTACAGAGAAGGTTATGCCCCGTTTTCTTACTTCGTTTACAAACAATTGTATGATACTGCAGGAAAACCAATCGAAGGTGCTTATGCAGATCTTAACGGCGACGGTATTATCAATGCTTCTGATAAATACATCTACAAAAACAACGCGCCAAAAGTTACTTTCGGATTTGCTACAAGCATGAATTACAAAAACCTTGATTTCTCTTTCAATTTAAGAGCAAGTTTAGGTAACAGCGTATTCAACGGAGTAAATGCCGGAAGAGCACAATACCAAAACCTAAACACAGGTAATGCCGCAGGAAATATTCCTGTTAATGTGTTGAGTACAGATTTCCAGACAAAATCAGACAGCAGATTGCCGTTATCTGATATCTGGATTGAAAATGCATCTTACCTGAAAATGGACAATATCACATTGGGGTATACTTTCCCGAAATGGTTAGGAAAAGAAAAAGACAGTTCTTTAAGACTGTTTGCAGGTTGTCAAAATGTATTTACAATCACTGATTACAGTGGTTTAGATCCGGAGGTTGACAAAAATGGCGTTGATTTAACTATTTATCCAAGACAACGTTCCATCTTGGTTGGAGCTAATGTAAAATTCTAAAAAAAATATTATGAAAAAAATCACATTAATCGCATCTCTCGTATTGTTGGCAGGATTACAGTCTTGTACAAGCGATATGGATGTAACTTCTTCAGATCCTACGGTGACCTCTGCAGAAGCTATCTACGCAACTCCGGCGGGATATAAACAAGCGCTTGCCGGTGTGTATGGAAACTTATCATTAACTGGTACAGGTGATGCAGGATCTTCTTTCCTTCAGGGAATCGATGCAGGAACCAGCCAGTATGGCCGATGCCTTTGGTATTTGCAAGATTTGACTACAGATGAAGTAATCTGGAGTTACGAAGGTGACGAAGGTGTTGCTGAATTGCAAAGAAATACCTGGACGTCTTCTAACCCGATTTTATTGGGTATGTTCAGTAGAACTATGGCTGAAGTAGCGATTGCGAATGACTTCCTGAGACAATCTACTCCTGAAAAAGTAGCTTCAAGAGGAATTACTGATGCTACAGACGTTGCAAACATCGCAACATACAGACAAGAAGTAAGAGTATTGAGAGCGTTGGCTTATTACAATATGATGGACTTGTTTGGAAAGGCGCCATTCTATGATGAAACTGCTGCGTTCAATACAAAAGCTGCCTCAATATGACAGAGCGCAATTGTTTACTTTCATTGAAAGTGAATTGAATGCAGTAATGCCAGACCTTAAACCAGCCAGATCAAATGAATATGGACGCGTTGATCAAGGTGTTGCGCAAATGATCTTGGCTAAAATCTACCTTAATGCAGAAGTATATATCGGAACTCCGAAGTATGCAGAGTGTTTGACACAGTGTAGCAATATCATCGCTGGCGGATATTCTTTGAACACAAGTTACCTGAAAAACTTTATGGCTGATAACCATACTTCTCCGGAAATGATTTTCACATTGCAATCAGACGGTAAAGTAACCCAAAACTACGGTGCAACTACAGTTATCATCAATGGTGAAGTAGGTTCTATCGAAAACAACGGTTCTGCGCTTGGCGTTGGAGGCTGGGGTGGTGCTTTAAGACTTAGAAAACAATTCGTGCAAAAGTTTGATGCTCCTGAATTGGCGACCGACGTAAGAAATACAATTTTCTCAGGAACAAGACCAATCGATATTTCTAATGTTTCTACTCAGGGACAAGGTTATATCTTGTCTAAATTCTCAAATAAATCATCGGCTGGCGTGGCAGGTGCTAACTCTACTTTCGTAGATACAGATTTCCCGCTTTTCAGGTATGCAGACGTCTTACTGATGTATGCTGAAGCACAAATGAGAAAAGATGGTGCAACCAATTCAAGCTCAGCTGCAAATGCCGATGCAACTTCATTAGGCTATCTTAATCAGTTGAGAACAAGAGCGAACAGTGCACCGGTAACCTCTGCAAACCTGGCATTCATCTTAGATGAAAGAGCAAGAGAATTGCACTGGGAAGCGCACAGAAGGCAGGATTTGATCCGTTTCGGAAAATATACAACAGGTTACAACTGGGCCTGGAAAGGCAACAGCTTAAACGGAGTATCAATTGCTGAAACGATGAAATTGTTCCCGATTCCGGATAACTCAATCAAAGCAAACCCTAACCTAATCCAAAACACCGGATACTAGGAATTAATTTGTTATAACATAAATATTATGAAAAATTCAATTAAATTGTTAATCGCTTTTATCGGATTGTTGTCAGTTTCCTGTACTGAAGACGTGCAAGACACACCTGCTGCAACGCCTGATACAAGCTTAAAATTACTGTCCCCTAATTCAAGTTTCAACCTTGTTTTAGACGGTGCCAAATTAGATAATCTGGCAACTACCTTCGTATGGCAGGATCCAAAAAATCCAAACGACGAAAGTGTTGCTTACACTGTTGAAGCTGCAGTTGGCGGTACAAATTTTGCTGCTCCGATAACTTTAGGAACTACAACTGGTCATTTTCTGGATCTCACGGTTGGTCAATTAGACACAGCTGCCAAAACTTTGGGACTCGAGCCATTGGTAGAAGGTCAAATGGATGTTCGTATTACGAATGCTTCTGAATCTTCAAACTTCTTTACACTTAAAGTTACACCTTACCAACCACACTGGGGAATTATCGGTAGCGCAACACCACATGGATGGGAGAGCAGTACTGATATGGCATTTAACCCTATGACCGGGAAGTATTCTATTTCATTAGGTTTGTTAGACGGTGCATACAAGTTCAGGCTCGACAACAGCTGGACAACTAATTATGGTGATGATGGTAATAATCTTACATTAGAACAAAACGGTGCAGATATTCCTGCTACTGCCGGTAATTATACCATCGTTTTGGATATCGAAAACCATTCCTATACTATCACTCCGATAACCAATGCCTGGGTATCATCGGATCTGCAACTCCGCTGGGTTGGGATAACGATACGCTTATGGATTTTAACCCTGTAACCAACACTTATTCAATTATTATGCATTTGAAAGTTGGTGAGTTTAAGTTCAGATTAAACCACGATTGGGGAACTAATTACGGAGATAATGGAAATGATTTGTCTTTAGATAATGGCGGTTCTAATATTCCGGTTGCAAATGAAGGTGATTATTACATCACCACAGATTTTAACGGGTTGACTTACACAGTTACACAATTAAATTAAAAGATAGAAAAATGAAAAATATTAGTAAATGTATAATTGCATTGGTGGGTATCGTTGCTTTCTCTTGTACAGATGATGTAGAAGACAGAACTGCAGTTACAACCGGTGCGGCTCCGGTCTTAAAATCACCTGTTGCTATGAACGTTGTGCTTAATCACGATACGCCGGATGATCTGGCTACGACATTCGTTTGGGATTATGCAACTTATAATGGTACGCCGACAGTTATCAATTATGCCATTGAATTTGATCAGGCGGGTAATAATTTCGAGTCGCCAACAACTGTTGCTACGACAATCAACAAGTATCAAAGTTTTACGGTTGGTGAACTGAATCAGGCTGCGTTAGATGCAGGTTTCCCCCGTTTGTAGCGGGTGACATCGATGTTCGTGTAAAAGCTACGGTTGGCAACACAGGCAGCATTGCACAAATGTCAAATTTTTACACATTGCATATAACGCCTTACCCGGCATGGCCAAACTGGGGAATTATCGGAAGCGCAACTGCTACAGGTTGGGATTCAGATACCAACTTGGATTATGACCTGACAACACACTTGTACTCTATCACAATGCCTTTAACAGCAGGTGGTGCATTCAAGTTCAGGTTAGACGATGGATGGGGCGTTAACTTCGGAGATAATGGTAACGATCATTCGTTAGATTCTGGTGGAGCCGACATTCCGGTTACTGTCTCAGGAACGTATAAAATCGTTGTTAATTTTGGTGGAGCCCTTACTTCACCGGTCGCTTTCCCTGAAAAGTCATATACAATTACATTGCAATAGTAATGTTGAGATAACAAATAAAAAGGCTATTCTTTTTGAATAGCCTTTTTTAACTTTAAAACACTATGAAAAAATTATATTTTTTAACAGTACTATTCTTCGGATTGTTTTCTGTGAATGGTTTTTCGCAGATTTCAACCACTCCTACAATTCCCGAAGCCAATGCGCCGGTAACTGTCAACTTTAATAAAGCAGGCACGCCTTTGGCAAGTGCAACCGCAATTTATGCTTATATCGGCGTCACTGTTAACGGCGTTTTATGGCAGAATATAAAAGGTGGTGGAAATTCGGCAGCCGAATTTATTGCCGCAAATGACATTAGTAAGCGGTACAACTTATAAGCTCGATATTACGCCTGACATTTACAATTATTTTAACGTTAATGCCTCGAATTCGATTACACAGCTTTGCATAATAATGCGAAATTTCGCAGGAAATGCTCAGACTGCAGATACGTTTATCAACGTAGGAGCTTTCCAATCTACTTTGACAGCACCTGCTCTAAACAGCACCACAATCTTAAACTCAGGACAGAATCTTGCAATAACGGCTAACAACACAAATGGCAGTGCCAATTATAACCTGTTCGCGAACGGAATAAGCATTAATACTGCTTCAGGCACTACTTTTAATTTTACAGACACTAACATCACGGTTAACAAAAGCTATGATTTACAAGTAACGCAAGGCAATACTTCTTTTAGCAGAAAATTTGCCGTTATCGTAAATCCCGGAACTGTGGTTGCCGGCATGCCTGCCAATATGGAAGACGGTATCAACTACGACGCTAACGACTCAAGTAAGGCAACGTTAGCGCTTACTGCTCCCGGTAAAGACTTTGTATACGTAGCCGGCAGCTTCAATAACTGGTTGCCAAATGGCAGTTATGCTATGAAAAAAGACAATACTTCAGGTAAATTCTGGCTGGAAATTACAGGATTGGTTCCGGGTGCAACGAACACTTTTCAATATTGGGTGGTCGACCAAACGCCAACTGCCAATTCACAATCGGTAGTAAAAGTTGCCGATCCATATTCTACACTGGTACTTTCGCCTTATGATGATCAGTACATTCCGGCGGGCAATTATCCAAATATGCCGGCTTACCCTGCGGGACAGGACTTTGAAGTTTCGGTATTACAAACCGGACAAGCACCATACAACTGGAGCAGCGCTACAACCAATTTCGTGAAGCCAGGCAAGGACAATCTTGTAGTTTATGAAGTTTTGATTCGTGATTTTGACGCCAACAGAAATTTCCAGTCGCTCATCGACAAAATCGATTATTTCAAAAATCTGAAAGTCAATGCTATCGAATTGATGCCGGTAATGGAATTCGAAGGCAACGAAAGCTGGGGTTACAACACCGCTTTTCACATGGCTTTGGATAAATTCTACGGAAGCAAAGCCAAATTACAGGAATTCGTTGATTTATGCCACCAAAACGGAATAGCAGTCATTCTTGACGTTGCACTAAATCACGCTTTCGGCAGATGTCCTATGGTAAGAATGTGGCAAAATGACCCGACAAATTCAGGTTATGGCGCGCCGGCTACTGATAATCCATATTTCAATACCGTTGCAAAACACGCTTATGGAGTAGGAAATGACTTCAATCATTCATCAGCTTACACAAAATATTTCGTAAAAAGAGTCATCAAACAATGGATAGACGAATTCAAGATTGACGGCTTCCGTTGGGATTTGACCAAAGGATTTACACAAGCTTGTTCTTCCGGAGATGAAACCTGCACGAATGCTTATCAGGCAGACAGGGTTGCAGTCCTTAAAGAATATGCTGATTATTCATGGTCACTGGATCCGAATCACTATGTTATTTTTGAGCATTTGGGAATTGACAGCGAAGAACAGCAATGGGCAACTACAGAATTTCTGAAACACCTAGCAAAGGCGTGATGATGTGGGCGAAATGACCTATGCATATACCCAATTAATCGAAGGTTATGCTACCGGAGGCGATATAAGCAGAATAGGAAGTACTGCACACGGTTTCACCGGAAAACGCGTAATGGGTTACCCTGAAAGCCACGATAAAGACCGATTGATGTATTCTGCCATTACTTATGGTGTGGGCGCAGGGACAAATCCGCCGGTCGGTAATGTGAATAATTCGCTTGGCAGAATGTCTGCCGTTGGCGCGATATCTTTACTTGTGCCGGGCCGAAAATGATTTGGCATTTTGGTGAATTGGGAATGAATACTTCCATCTACACTTGCACAAATGGTACTGTGAATACTGAAAATGACGCCACATCAGGCGATTGTAAACTGGCTACGAAGCCGCAACCGCAATGGGTCAACAACTGGACTTCCATTCCCCAACGCGCTGCAGTTTATAATAACTGGGCTAAAATGATTGCGATGAAAACCAGTAATGCTGTTTTTAACGGCAGTTATGCCATCAGTCCGAACGGAAATAATCTGTTGCAAAGGGTTTATGTTTTTGATAATTCATTGCCGGCAACGCAATTGAAAAATGTCGTGATTCTGGCGAATTTCGGAACATCGGCATTGAATATCACTCCTGATTTTCCTTATACCGGAACCTGGTACAATTTGATGGACGATTCAACAATCAATGTTGCCAGTACATCAGCTGCCATCAACATCGAGGGCGGCGGATTCAGGATTTACGGCAATAAGCAAGCGTCATTGGGCAACGAAGATTTCGTACTGAATACGGCTTTAAGCTTATCTCCAAATCCGACATCGAATTATTTCACCATCAATGCGGCGACTACCAACGTCCAGATTTATTCAATCACCGGGCAATTGGTAAAAAGCTTCAGCAACAATTTTACAAGCACCACGCAGTTTGATGTAAGCGACCTGAACAAAGGCGTTTATTTAGTCAAAGCGACAGACGAAAAGCGCCGCGAATCGACCATGAAACTGCTGAAACAATAAATTTGGGTTAGTTAATTGATTTTTAGAAAGAGCCTTTCCTTAATTGGAAGGGCTTTTTCGTTTTCTGGAATTTGAAGGCGACGCGTAAATATTCTTACTTTAATGCTCGTGATAAAACCAATATTTAAACTGTAGTTTTCGGTCTAATTCGTGAGTTAATGTTGTGTCTTTAACTTTTTTAGAAAAATCAATTTCGATTTTATTTGGGTCGATGGTAGAATATTTCAATTCATAAAAATCATCAATTGAACCCTCATCATAGCCTCCATAACCCTCTGATATATACAACTTTCCGGCTGCAT
Organism: Flavobacterium sp. 3HN19-14; assembly: GCF_051373205.1. NCBI lineage: Bacteria > Pseudomonadati > Bacteroidota > Flavobacteriia > Flavobacteriales > Flavobacteriaceae > Flavobacterium > Flavobacterium sp. 3HN19-14. Next base: position 133,011 of record NZ_JBPPZT010000001.1, on the reverse strand, counting down.
AATATTTAACAACGGGATTAGTTGTTTTTGCGTAATGATTCCGCGCGACATACTTACAGATTGTTTTCCCGGGATTTTCCCGGATTTCTTTTTGATAGGAACTTTCAGTATTTGTGACGTAAATGAGAAGAAGTGCCATCACAAGAAAGAACCCCAAAAGCACAAATTTTTTACGTTCTTCTGTCATCTGCCGAAAGGTTTCGAATTTGCAATAAAAATATTACTTCGAAGTCGCGATCGAAAAATTCAGTTTCAGTTCAGAACCAATCTGTAAAACATCCACCAAATCCTGTACCTGAAGGTCTTTCGGAATTCGAACGACAACGGTTTTGTCATTCCTTTCTGAGGTGATTCTTTGCAATTCCCCTTTCAATTGGTCAAACGAAACTTCCTGTTTGTCAAGGAAATATTGTTTTTCGGGCGTAACAGAAAGGCTGATGTGGTTTTTGTGCGTCGTCTCATTCGTCTGGGCTTTTGGCAGCATCAGCTTGATGACGTTCGGGTTCGCCAAAGTCGAGATGATAAGAAAAAACAACAACAGGAAGAACATAATGTCACTCAGCGACGCCGTTGGTATTTCCGCGTGAAAACGTTTTTTTCTCCTGATAGCCATTATGCCTGCTGGATTGCGTTAATGATTTCCATTTGTTGTTTTTCCGATTTCAATACGAAATTATCGATCATCATATTGAACATGTGGTAGGCCGAATAAGCCACAACGCCAACTACGAGCCCTGCGCCTGAACTGATCATTTTTTCGTACAAACCACCGGAGATATTACCAATACTGATATTTTCAGTTACAGAAATGCTGTAGAAGATTTTGATTACACCCGAAATCGTTCCGATAAACCCGAGGATTGGCGCGATACCCGAAATCAATCCGAGGTAACCGAGCCCTTTTTCCATTTGGCCGATTTCGATATTCGTAGTTTTTTCCATCGCCGATTCGATTTCACTGATTGGCCTACCGATATTGGAAATACCGGCCTGCAGAATATTTCCGGAAGCCGATGGCTGTCTGTTGCAAAGCATCAAAGCGGTGTCAATTTTGCCGGATTTCAATTGGATTTTTAAGTCATTTACAAGCATAATGTCCTGTTTCGTCGCCTTTTTAATCGAAAGGAACCGTTCAACAATCACATACACACAGAAAAAAAGCAACAAAATAATTGGGATAATTAAAAAACCACCTTTGAGCAGGAATGAAATATAGGTAACGTGCTCTGTCGTTTCAGGATTGGTAGCGATTGTCTGTGTTGTACTGGCGATGGTATCTGTTACCGGGGCTTGTAAAAAGAAATTTAAAAACGTCATAAAATTCTTGTTTTGGAATTGATTATTGGTGCCGGAAAAAACCGTGTCGGACAAAAATAGCTTTTTTTGATTTTATATGCTATTCGTTAGTAAGAATAACGGCGTTTTTTTTGATTAAGTATTTTCAGGTCAGAAATGTTCAGAAACCGATGCGAAAAAAGAACATAAAAAACCCGGAAAGTAAATCCGGGCTCGATTTAAAATATTTTAAAGATGTTATTCTTTGATGATTTTCTTGGTTTTTTCTCCTTTGTCAGATTTGACTTTTAAGAAGTAAACACCATTGGAGTAATTTCCAATATTGATATCGGCTTGCACATCGTCTGTGGTTTTATTGACAAGAATTCGCCCTTGAATGTCATACAATTCAATGCTTTTAATAGTCGAATTGGCTTTCACATTAATAACATCTTTTGTCGGATTCGGAGAATAATCAAAATCCATTTGTACGAAACTTTCAACACCCAAAACCGCATTTTCTCCCTGAAGGTACAAAGAAACCGGAATATAGCCCTGACCCTCAGGAAATACAGCCGTTGGCACTGATATTTTAAAACTATGCGGTCCCGCTGCTACATTGCCCAATTCAATTGTACGTATTTTAATGACCGAACCCGGACACCAGTTGCTGAAGGATTGCCACTGCGCGTTGGTTCTCGGTGATGCGCCATAAATGCCATTTCCCTGAGTATTGAAAACCCTGTATGGCTCACAGGTTGGTTCGCCTGGCCTGTAGGTAAGTATCTGAGTGCCGTCAAAAAATATATAATGCCACCTGCGGTTGTATTCTTCGCCATTATTATTGGAGCCGTGGTTGGATGTAATCAGATAAAATTTGGCATTATTGATTTGCGATGGAAGGTCAAAATTAATAGTCCTGACCGTTGTCCCAACAGCATCTGACGCTCCGGCGGCATAATTATTCAGATCTTTTTTGAAATTCAAAGGCAATAAAAAAGTATTGTCAGGCGGCGTTGATGGCCAGTGCATCAGTAATGAAATTAAGTGTTCCGTAAAAGACATCGTTTCTGCCGGTGCATCCTGAGATCTGTGTTTGTGCTGCGTATGGTACGCCGAACAATTCAAATTCTACCCAAAAATCATAAATGTTGTTAAGGTAAGTATCTTTCAATATTTTCGCCACATTATCAGTTGTAAAAGTGTAAGGCACGAGGTTTGGCGGTACATTCTTATTCATGAAAGGCGTGATGAACCTGCCCAATTCAATCCGGCTTGTAGTAGCAGGATCATAACTCGTATCTCCTTTTGGAACCAATGCAATATTGACATTCCCGATACGGTCATAATTATCACAGGCCGCAGAAATCGAAATGCTGAGCGTCAAAGTCGACTGGATTTGCGCTAAAACTTCCGGCGTCAGTTTTTTTGTGAAAAGGTCATTCCTGAGCCTGATGACGTCCGGGGCAGTCGGTGCATCGACCAATGCTGCGTATCCGTCATAAAATAAAACATTATCAAAAATGTTAATCTGGGCATTGGCTTTTGTAAATAAGCCGCCAGCGAAAAGAAGTAGAAGGTAAAGTTTTTTCATAGTGTTGTAGTTGTTGTTGATGTAAAAATAACATAAAGTTTGCAAAAATTCAGGTTGTTTTATTTAATATGATGAAGATTTGTCAGCAACCCGCGAATCAATCGATTGCGACAGTGGTAAATTTTCTAAATAAGTTCATTAGCATTTGGCTGCAGGAAAAACAAAAACCCCGGTATCACTACCGGGCCTGCAATCCAAATTATCCGATTTATTTTAGAAACTCACCGTGTTCACAGTGCTTGTCGCCGATGAAGTAAAAGTTGTTTTTAATGTACCGCCTGTGTTTGAATAAGTACCGCCTGTGTATAACCCCCAGCCTGTAGCACCGCCAACAAAACTTCCTCCGGTATAACTTCCTCCAAAGTATACTTTATAACTTGTGCTGGCCGCAACATTCGGACTTGAAAAATGGAAATAATAAACCGCATTTTTCGGTTTAAATGTTACCATTTCTGTCCCTGTAGCATTTTCAATGTGTAAAACTGAAGAAGCGGCCAATTGCGCATTCGATTTCAGGTACATCGTACGCTGCGTTGAAGTCGCATTAAAGTTTTTAGTCATATTCGAGTTTGAACCTGCGGAAATTAGCATTCCGCCATTCATATTGAAAGTGCCGTTAAAATCAAGACCTTCTTCCGGTTGGTTGGTTACACCACAAACGATGGTTGTTCCGCCAGTAATGGTTATGTTTCCGTTACTGTCGATGGCATCTTTTCCTGCAACGATGACAATTCCGCCCGAAATATTCAGGTTGCTGTTGTCGTTTGATTCTGTTCCGCCGCTTACCGTTCCGTAAGTCGCATTGATGCCATCATTAGAAGCGGTAATGTTGGTAACGCCGCCTGTAAAAGAAATCAGCGGTGCTTCAACGCCTTCGCCCATGGCTGTTACCGTTGAAATCGCATTGATTACGCTGTTTCCGCCGTTTACAGTCACTGACACATCCGAATGCACGCCGTCATCGGTTGAGTTGATTGTGTTTGTTCCGTTATTGATAACGACTGCGCCTGCTGCAACGACAGTTTTCGGGTGACAATAATTTGTTCCTGAAACCTGAAAACGGGCACCGGTTGTAGTGATATTTGTCGTCGGATTTCCAGTTGCGCTTCCGATGATGATGGAACCATCGGCTTTTAATCCTTTTCCACCTGCGCCAGAATTTGATGTGGTAAGTGAGCCGCCGGTCACTGAAACATTTCCATCAGCACTGACAGCAGCAGAACTGTAAGAGTCCATAACGCCTGTAGTATTGGTGTAAGTTGTTCCTGATCCACTCGATGTAATTCCAACAGTCCCTGCAGTCATATTGATATCACCATTAGATGAGACACCTTTGAATCCGGCGCCGGTTCCCGTAATGGTAACGGTTGCGCCTGATAAATTTACATTGGTTTCAGATTTCAATCCGGCGCAATAAGAAGGATCAGATCCCGAACCTGAAGTTTCCAAAACTACGCCGCCGGTTGCATGGATCGTGATATTCCCACCGGCAAGATTCATGTCGCCTGTAGCGGTAAATCCTTTTGACTGATTGCCGCCAACGGTACATACGAAAGTTCCCCGTTGATGTTAAGTACGCTGTCGGCATAAAGGCAAGTAGCATTCTGATTGGTTACAGATAAAGTAAAAGTTCCGCCGTTGATGGTGACATCGCCATCAGCTTTGATACATTTTGGAGAAGCATATTCAGCTGTTGCGGCATTGTTGGTTCCCGAAACTAAAAAGCGCGCTGCCGTATTGTTAATGGTGATATCTGGAGTTCCGCTTACGGTTAAATTTCCGTCAGAAGAAAATCCTTTTCCCCTGAACCTGAGACGGTCAGGTTAAAAGTTCCGCCAGAAATCGTAATGTCAGTATCAGTGCTGAAGCATGCGGTCGTATAACTGTCAACGGCGCCTGAAGTATTGGTATAAACTGCGCCCGTCCCGGCTGTATTGATGGTGAAATTGCCGCCGTTGATTACAATTCCTGCATCAGAAGAAAACCCTTTGCTGCCATTTGCTGAAGCGGTTTGCGTGATGTTGAAAGTCGTATTTCCGTTTACGGTAATCGTTCCGTCAGATTTTACGCCTGTAGCATAAGAAGGATTGAACCCGCTTTCTTCAGCGGTAAGTACTGCAATTCCTGAAATATTTTCGGTAATATTCCCGCCGTTAAAAGTGATGTCGCCTTTCGCACTGATGCCTTTTGATTGAGCACCTGAAATGGTCAGGTTGATATTTCCGCCAGTAACGATGATGGTGTTATTTCCGGTTTTGATGGCTTTTACATCGGCTGTTGTTGAAGTCACGTTGATTGTGCCGCCGTCGATAGTGATGGCACCATTTCCGGTATCTATACCATCGGCTAAAGAAGTTATTGTTGCAATTCCGCCCGTCATGGCAAAGCCTTCAGAATGAAATCCGTCTGAAGTTGCTGAAACTACCATTGTCGTTCCGTTATTGATCGTTATTGTTGAAGAAGTATTGATGCCGTGTTTTTTTACGGCAGTGATATTTAATGTGCCTGAATTTGCAATCACAACAGGCCCGTCAGTGGTAATTGTACCGTTTCTGGTACTTGAAGCTCCGTCTGAAAGCGTATTCGTTGTGCCTGCAGAAAGCGAGAATGTAGTAGTTTTTTGTCCGGTAATGCTAATTGGTGCGCCACTTGGATTGGACAATGTCAGGTTGTTCAAAACTAAATTGATATCCTTGTCCGTATTCAATTCAAGGCTTCCATTAGCGGATGAACCCAAAAGATTGTATTCAAGATTATCAATTCCCGATGCAGCTGTAACGACAACAGTTCCGGCATTAGCTGTAATACTTACGCCTGAAGCAGCATACGGATTGATAATTGTTGCATTATCATTACCATTATAAATGATATAGATTTTATCAAGGTTGACTGTATCTGTCGTGAAAGTCAAACTGTCAATCAGTGTTTTCTGAATGTTCAGTGTATTGGCATTATCAGAAAGCTTGAACTTAGCGTAAGTGCCGTCGAGTTTAATACTGTCTACATCTGTCAGTTCTCTGGCATACATAGTATTGCCTGAATTGTGGATTTGTATTTTCTGTTGCCCGAATGCAAGGTTAGCCAACAAAGAAACCAGTGCGATTAGATATATTTTTCTCATTTTTTACTGAATTTGATGGTTAAACCATTTACCTAACCAGGTACAATCCGGTTGGCAGGCTTGAAACATCGATGTCCTGGTCAGATTTGTAAGTGCCCTGCAGCACCAATTGCCCTGTTATGGAATAGATGCTGGTCTTTAAATCTTCGCTGACGTCAGATTTCAATCTTATAAAATTGGCTCCGGGATTAGGATACAAAAAGAGATTGTTTTTATTGTCGCCAAAAGTGCCGGTTCCCAAAGCGGTGCCGAAAGTAATCTTCCGGATAATATTTACCGGGATTGTTGTCGGAGCCGTGGCAGCATCCGCCTTTACATACAAATTGTCGGATTCGAAATAGAGTTTTCCAGCGGTCGCAACGCTGAAATCCTGTGTCGTGCCATTATAATAGGTAACTGTCACTCCTGTTTGCGAAAAGGAGTAAGCGCTCACCAATAACAGCAGTAGCGTAATTTTTTGAATAGTTTTCATGGTTTTCACTTTAAAAATGCAAACCAAACACTTTTAAAAGCGGGAACAAAAAAATTTCGGTAAAGCGGGAATATGTTGCGGTAAAGTTACGATAACGTTACCAGAAAGTTATTGGGAGTGATTTAGTTATAACGTTTTCGAAAATTTATTGCGGCAGTCATCGAAATTCATCATGTGTAATCAAAAAAGGAAACACAGATTACGCGAATTTCACAAATGTAAGACCCAAACCCTGAAAAGGATGACATTATTATAACAAAAAACCCCGATATTGCTATCAGGGTTTCAGTGGTACCTCCAGGGATCGAACCAGGGACACATGGATTTTCAGTCCATTGCTCTACCATCTGAGCTAAGGTACCGTTGCAACGCGTTCAGTGAACTTGTTTGCGGGTGCAAATATAGACGCTTTTTTAATTTATCCAAAACAAATATTAAAAAAAATGAATTCGTAACTTCGCCCCGCAAATGCAATCAACATGATTCTAACCATCGATGTCGGTAATACCAGAATTAAAGGCGCTGTCTTTGAGAACGATACCATTGTAGCGCATTTTGTATTCGATAAAAATGAGCTCAAAAATACCATCGAAAAAATTTTAAATACGCATTCTAAAATCACTGATATTCTTGTTGCATCGGTTGGGGATATTGAAAAAGTGGATTTTCTTAACTTCAAGGGCCAGGGCAAATGTGAGGTTTATTACACATAACGATTCATTTCCTTTTCAAAATGATTATGAAACGCCACTGACACTCGGTATTGACAGAATGGTACTTGCGGCAGGGGCGACGCTGCAATTTCCGAACAGAAACCGACTTGTCATTGATGCCGGAACCTGTGTGACTTACGATTTTGTAGATGAAAATAATCACTATCTCGGCGGCGCCATTTCGCCGGGATTTCGTTTGCGTTATGAATCGCTTCATAATTATACTGCGAAACTGCCTTTGTTGCCGCTTGAAAATCCGGAGCATTTTATAGGGAAATCAACCAATTACGCCATACATTCGGGTGTGGTTAACGGACTCGTTAATGAAATCGATGGCTTTATCAGTCAGTATCAGCAGCAATATTCAAACTTTACAATAATTTTAACGGGCGGCGACGCAGAATTTTTGGCTAAACGATTAAAAAATACCATATTTGCCAATTCAAATTTCCTGTTGGAAAGTTTGAACGCCTTATTTTCATACAAAAATCAACAATGATTAAAAATTTCCTGGTAAGCCTGTCCTTACTCTTCTCAATCGCAATCTTTGCGCAATCCGGAACACCATCGCCTTATTCATATTACGGTATAGGAGACGTAACCTTTAAAGGAACTGTGGAAAATCGTTTAATGGGAGGCGTCAGTATTTTTCCGGACAGTACACACGTAAACCTGACCAATCCGGCTTCATTTGCAACACTAAAATATACGTCATTTGCTTTGGGCGGCAATGCCAACGGAACAAAATTTAAAACGAATGATATCGATGACAGGTCGAAAAGAAATACCATCGATTATTTGGCACTGGGTTTTCCACTGGGAAAAAATTCGGGGCAGGTTTTGGATTGATGCCTTTTTCATCAATGGGTTACAACCTTGCGGTTTATGCTGATTCGACAGATGTAAGCGGCCGCAAACTTTTTAAGAACAGGTATTCAGGAAGTGGTGGCCTCAACAAAGTTTTTATTGGCTTAGGTTATAATGTAAATTCAAAACTTAGTATCGGTGTCGACATGCATTATAATTTCGGGCAGATTACAACTTCAAATAGTGAATACAAGCCTGAAGAAGACCTTTTGATAGGTTCGCGCGAAATCAACAAATCAGATATGTCCGGTTTTACAGTCAATGCCGGTATGATGTATAAATCAAGATTCAAAAAGAAATATGATGTTTTTGCAAGTTTGGTTTATTCGCCAAAAACGGTATTAAAGCTGGCCAACGAAAGAAATATTGCGACAGTAGTATATTCGTCAAATGTAGGCGATATTGTAGTCGATTCAGAAAATCTTACTGTTGCTGACACGGAACTTTCAATTCCGTCGAAAGTGAGTATTGGCGCAGGTTTCGGTCAAACCAGAAAATGGCTTATCGGTACCGAAATCACTTTTTCGCAGGCGGGTTACGGCAACAGGTTTAAGCCGCTTTCGACTGATCCGATCCCAGCTGTTACGCACTATTATACTGCGGCACAAAAGTACAGCCTTGGCGGTTACTTTATCCCGAATTACAATTCCTATACCAGTTATTTCAGTAAAATTACTTACAGAGCAGGTTTGCGTTACGAAAGAACCGGACTCGTAATTGCCAACAAAATGATTGAAGACATGGCGGTTTCTGCAGGATTCGGTTTGCCGCTCAAAGGAACTTTCTCTAACATCAACTTTGGAATCGAATTGGGTAAAAGAGGCACAAAAGCCAACGGACTCATACAGGAAAACTACTCCAATATTTCCATCGGATTATCACTTAACGATCTTTGGTTCGTAAAAGCGAAATACGACTAAAAGTAAAATTATGGCATCTGACAAAAACAGCAGCGCGCTAATATTACTGGCCATTTTAGGCATTGTAATGTTGTGCAGCTGTGAAGGAAACATCAAAGATGTCCAGAAAATCAATTTTGCCGAATTCACGCCCAGCGGGGAAGCGGATACCATCAACCTGAAATATACCGATTCCGGAAAAATCAAATCGATATTGGTCAGCCCGAAAATGCTCGATTATGCAACGGTTGAATTCCCTTTCACAGAATTCCCGAAAGGCATCGACGTTACTTTATATGATAACAAAGCGAAACGCACTTTCGTGAAATCGGATTACGCCATTTCTTTCAAAGGCACCAATATCATCGATTTGCGCGGCAATGTCACCATCACTTCAGAAGACGGCCAGCGCCTGGAAACCCAACAATTGTATTTCGACCAGAAAAACGAATGGTTTTTTACCGAAAAAAGCTTTAAATTTACGGATCCGAAAAGCGGTTCTACAACCGGCGAAGGCATCGATTTCAACAAAGATTTCAAAAGGGTGAATTTCCAGAAAGTACGCGGACTGGTCAACGAAGCCAAATAATTCCCGAAATGAGTTACATAAAATACACACAATACATTTATCTTGTTGCAGCGGTTTTCTTCGCATACAAATCTTTAGAAGTATGGAATGAAGCAACCGACATGCATTGGCTCTACGCTTTCATGGCCGGAATGGCGGTTGTGATGTTTTTCGTAAGAAGAAAATTCGCCAACATCAACAGCAGGCCAAAAAATTAAGCCATGGAAATAAGTATTATCATCGTATGCTTAATACTTTCTGCTTTTTTTTCCGGTATGGAAATCGCATTTGTTTCCTCCAACAAAGTATATCTCGGAATTGAAAAGATGCAGGATACATTTGTGTCTAAGATCCTGACCCGTCTTACCGAAAAGCCTTCGAAATTTATCGCAGCGATGCTCATCGGCAATAATGTTGCGCTCGTTATTTACAGTTTTTTCATGGGCGAATTGCTGATGAAATGGATCAACGCTTCCGGTTATCATTTTTCAGATTATGCGAGCCTTTTTTTACAAACCGTCATTTCTACCTTATTAATATTGATTACTTCAGAATTTTTGCCGAAAGTATTTTTTCAGGTATATGCCAACAGCCTGATCAAGTTTTTCGCAATTCCGGCGTTTATTTTCTACCAGATTTTTTATGTGATTTCTACCTTTATTATATGGATATCGGATATGGTGCTCAAACGGTTCTTTAAAACCACAGGCGACGAAGAGCAGCTTTTCTTCAGTAAAATTGAACTCGGCAATTATATTTCTGAGCAAATCAGTTCAATGGACGATCAGGAAACCGTCGATTCTGAAATACAGATTTTCCAGAATGCATTGGAGTTTTCGGGCGTAAAGGCAAGAGATATTATGAATCCGCGTACTGATATTTCTGCAGTCGAAATACACGATTCGGTTACCGATTTAAAAAATATGTTCATCGAAACGGGCTATTCTAAAATCCTCGTTTATCAGAATTCACTTGATGATATCATCGGATACGTGCATTCTTTCGAATTGTTCCGGAAACCGAAAACCATCAAATCAGTCATGATCCCGGTTGAATTCGTCCCGGAAACCATTTTTATCAAAGACGTCTTGAATTTATTGACAAAAAAAAGAAAAAGCGTTGCCGTTGTCCTCGATGAATACGGCGGAACAAGTGGCATGGTCACCATAGAAGATATCGTCGAAGAGCTTTTCGGAGAAATCGAAGACGAACATGATGCCGATGAAGACCACACCGAACAGCAACTCGAAGACGGCAGTTATATTTTCTCCACGCGGCTCGATGTCGAATACATCGACCAGGAATACAAACTCAGTATTCCCGAAAGCGATTCTTACTCCACACTCGGCGGATTCATAGTCGATTATGCGAAAGAAATCCCGCAAAAAGGTGAGCATATTCATATTGACAACTTCTTTTTTGTCATCGAAGCTGCCACAAACAACAAAATCGAATTGGTCAAACTGATTGTCAGGGACTAATTTCGGAAAAATCCATTTTTTATCGGAAAATATAACTTTACACTTGTAAATATTAAATAGATAATTGTATTTTCGCAAACTGAATTTAAAATTAACAGATACACATAATGGCAGTTTTATCAAAAATTAGACAACGCTCAATGCTTTTAATAGGCGTAATCGGCTTTTGCCTTTTCGCATTCATCATCGGTGACTTGTTTCACAGCAACCTGTTTTCAGGCCAGGCAAGGACTATCGGAAGTGTAAACGGAGAAGAAATCACGATTGAGGATTTCAGGCAGAAAGTAGACAATGTTGAAAAAAGCGGACAGCAAATGTCGGGCACGCAAGCGGTAAACAACGTTTGGAACCAGGAAGTTACCATTGCTCTGGTAAAAGCTGAATTTGAGAAATTAGGCATCATGGCCAGCGATGACGCGGTGATGGACAACCTGAAACAATCCCTTGGGTTGGAGCAGGATCCTAAATTCCAGACTGCCGGAAAATTCGATAAAGTAAAATTTGAGGAATTCCTTAAAGGTAATCCTGAAGCTAAAAATGCTGTTGAATTGAGAAAGAAAGATGCACAATTGGGCGCGCAATTCCAGATATACAGCAGCCTGATCAAAGCAGGTTCTTACACCACTACAGCCGAAGCAAAATTGAAATATGAAATGGAAACCGATAAAGTTTCTTTTGATTATGTTGGTGTGGCTTATTCTACGATTAAAGACAGCGACGTAAAAGTTTCTGACGATGAGATCGTGGCTTACATGAAAAAAGACGAAAAGAAATACAAAGCTGAAGAAATGCGTGAAGTTGATTACGTTGTAATCGAAGACAAAGCGTCAAAAGCGGATGAGGATGCTGTTAAAAATGAAGTGAATGCTTTGTTGACGCCGCACGCAGAATCTAACAATGGTGTTACTGATACCGTTCCGAGTTTCAAAAGTGCGACTAATGTTGCTGATTTCGTAAACCGTAATTCAGATGCTGACCGTCCTTTCGATTCAACTTACGTGGCAAAAAATCAATTGCCTGCACAATTCGCTGAGCAATTGTTTAACTTGCCTACCGGAGAAGTTTTCGGTCCTTACATGGACGGACAATATTATTGCCTGAGCAAAGCTTTAGGAAGGAAAGCCGGATTAACGCAAGAGCGAGCCACATTCTTTTGGCTTACAAAGGAGCAACACGTGCTGCGGCAAATGTTACAAGAACTAAAGAAGAAGCGCAGGCTAAAGCCAATGAGCTTTTGGCGCAAATCAACGCCAACCCGAACAGTTTCATTATGTTGGCGATGACCAATTCTGATGACAGCTCTAAACAACAAGGTGGTGATTTAGGTTTCTTCACAAAAGGAAGAATGACGCCTAAATTTGAAGATTTCGTTTTCAATAATCCTGTTGGGAAAGTTGGTTTGGTTGAAACAGAATTCGGTTTTCACATCATTAAAGTAACTGAAAAGCAAGACGCTGTTAAATTGGCGACAATTGCAAGAAAAATCGAGCCGTCTGAAGCAACTACAAATGATATTTACAACAAAGCATCAAACTTTGAAATGGCTGCTGAGAAAAAATCTTTCGAAGCTGTAGCAAAGGAAAATAAACTAACCATCAGCCCGGCTGCAAAAATTAAAGCAATGGACGAGAATTTTGGTACAGTTGGTGCTCAAAGACAAATCGTTAAATGGGCTTTCGACAAAGACACTAAAGTAGGTGACATCAAGAAATTCGACGTCGTAAATGTTGGTCACGTAATTGCCAAATTGAAAAAAATCAACGAAGAAGGCCTTACGTCAATTGATGATGCAAGATTAGCTATCGAGCCAATCTTGAAAAACAAAAAGAAAGCTGAGAAAATCAAAGCTAAAATGAAAGGTGCATCTTTAGAAGCTATCGCTACTGCTAACGCTACAACTGTTGCAACCGCTACTGATCTTACTGTTGAAGGTGCTATTTTGCCAACAGGTGGACAAGAACAAAGAGTTGTTGGTACAGCTTATGCAATCGGTGCTAATAAAACTTCATCGCCAATTGAAGGTGCAACCGGAGTATTTGTTGTAAGAACAAAAGCAATCACTAAAGCGCCTGCTATTACTGATTACAAAGATTACACAAGCAAAATGAATGCACAAAATGCTTCTACTCCAGGAAGAGTGCTTGAAGCTTTGAAATCAAACGCAGATATTAAAGACAACAGAAAATTATTCTACTAAGATTAATTTCCAACAATAAAAAAATCCCGTTTCTGATTGAAGCGGGATTTTTTTTATGAGATGTATTTTCAAATCATTTCATCATAAGGAATTATGGTTTTATATCCTTTTGAATGAAAATAAGCGGTAGGGTTATTGGTGGAAACTGCCATGATGAAATCGCCGCCCCAAGCGCCTAGGCTTTTAAGTGTTCCATGAAAGTCAGGAAATAATCTCGATTTTACCGGCTGTATTTCCAGGATTTCCCCGATCAGCATTTCATGTTGTTGCAAAGCCGATTCAAATTCCTTTTGTGTCATTGCATTGAGGATAATTGAAGTCAGCTCATTGAGTTGCGGAATGATATCAATACTTTCATGTTTCTTTTTGTAAGCTGCGATCGCCGATTTACTGCTCTGTTTTTGATTCAGATAAACAAACCATATATTCTTTTTGAATGTTGGATTGAAAGGAACTTGCTCGGTTTTCGGAACACCATTTTCCAAATGATAGACAATTGGCGTCGAATTTTGAGCACACGCAAGATCATAACCGCTTCCGCCAAAACTGTTCTTTAGAAGCGCAAAAGCGTCAACTTCGAGCCATTGCGCAATATTGTTAATCAAGGTCGAAGAAGTTCCCAATCCCCAGAATCTTGGAAAAGTCAAATGCGTTTCAACTTTATAGCCTTCATTTTCATCAATAAAATCAGGATTCAACCGATAAGCATCGTGAAGGATTTTGATTAAAGTGTTTTTTATGGGATTTTCCGTTTCAGCATTATTGATGATTTCAGGAAACGAAATGTTATCTTCAAACCAAACGCTTCCGTCGGCGTCAAAGCTTTTCCAGTAAATTTTGTTTCCTGAACCGGCTTCAACAACTAGATTTTGGCCTTTTTTTGTGGGTAATGCCAGCACGTTCGCACCGTCAAGGGCTGCATATTCTGCAGTAATCATGAGCTTTCCGTTGCTGTAAAATGACTTTTTCATTTTTCTGAATCGTCTCCGGTTTCAACTTCCAAGTCAGCAGATTTGATTACTTTGATGATGTCGTTAATTATCGAAAAGAAAAAAACTGCCGTAAAAAAGAGTGACCAATGCAAAACTTCCGAATTCCGAACAGTAGCCTCGTTATAACGTTGCAAGAATTTAAGTGTTTTTTCGGGAGAAGCAATAGCATCTATACTCTCCGGGTAAGCGGCTCCGCTTAAAGAAACTGTATTCGGTAAGGCTAGAATCATCAACACTAAAAATAATGAAAATAGTCCAAGACGAACCTGAAGCATTGTCAGCAAAGGAATCCGGGTTCTTGCAATCAACACAACAAGCACATAAAAAAGCACGTAAGGCATTACAACCCAAATAATATCAATATCGTCAAACATTTTTTAGATTTTATTCAAAGATAACAACATATTCGGGATTTCGACTTCCGCTATTGTCGGAGTTTTTCGATGAAATTTACAACTGCCGCATGTGAAACCGCATGATTTTCAAAGTGTTTTTTTATCAACATGCGCTCTTCTTCAGTGGCATTGAATTGATTGAGGATGTTGTTGAGGTGCATTTTCATATGGCCTTCCTGAATCCCGGTTGTAGTAAGCGAACGCAAAGCGGCAAAATTCTGCGCCAGTCCCGCAACGGCAACAATCTGCATTAATTCTTCAGCAGATGGTTTTTCCAGCATTTCAAGTGCCAGTTTTACAAGCGGGTGTAAAGTTGTCAAACCACCAACAGTTCCCAATGCCAAAGGCACTTCCAACCTGAAAGTGAAAATTCCGTCCTCGATTTTAGCATGAGATAAACTGGAATATTGTCCGTTTCTGGAAGCGTATGCATGAATGCCGGCTTCTACAGCGCGAAAATCATTGCCTGTTGCCACGACCACAGCATCGATGCCGTTCATGATGCCTTTGTTGTGCGTGACGGCGCGGAATGGCTCGACTTCGGCGATTTTTACTGCCAGAAGGAACTTCTCTGCAAATTCGGCAGGGTTTTCAATGTTCTTGTCGGCAAGCGCTTCTATCGCACACGAAACTTCTGCACGCACAACGCAATTCGGGACATAATTCGACAAAATACTCATGACAACGCGGATGTCTTTTTCTTCTTCGGAAAACAATTCGTAATCTGCAGCTTTTGTAACAAGTGTTTTTGAAAACTGTTCAAGGCATGAATTGATGAAATTGGCGCCCATTGAATCCCTAGTTTCAAATGTAGCATGCAGCTGGTAATAATTATTGATCACATCGGTTTTATCGCGCAATTCAATACCAATAATACCGCCACCGCGTTTTTTCATATTGGCGGTCAGGCTGTCAGTTGCTTCGATAAAGGATTGCTTGTTTTTAGTGAAGAATTGCTTCAGTTTCGCTTCATCGCCTTTGTAAATGAAATGTACCTGGCCGATTTTTTCAGTATTCAGGACTGTTGCTTTGAATCCACCGCGTGTTGACCAGTATTTTGCCGATTTGGCTGCAGCGGCTACGACCGAACTTTCCTCTGTAACCATCGGAATGGTGTAGTATTTTTCATTAATTATAAAATTCGGCGCAATTCCGAGAGGCAAATAGAAATTGGTAATTGTATTTTCTATGAATTCGTCGTGCAGTTGCTGCAATTTCGCGTCGCTGTTCCAGTAGTTTTTAATGAGCGCTGTCGCTGTTGCAGGATCTGAAAAATATTCTTTGGCAATCCAATTGATTTTTTCTTCTTTCGAAAGTTTTGAAAATCCGGCGATGGCGTTGTTCATTTTGTTGGGGATGGATATTTAGTGCAAATATAAAAGGTTTGAAGATTTAAAGTTTAAAGTTGAAGGTTTAAAGTTATAAATCGATGCGGGAAATTTAAGTTTCAGTGGAGTTTAAAAATAAGAATTTTCTTCAATTATAGTTATCAACAAGCATAGATTTTTAACTTTTGACATTTCGTTTTCATCTTTCCATCACCTAATTTTAAAAAGAAAGTTATGAGCGAAGAAAGCCAATATATTAAAGGAAGAGGCGCACAAATTAATGTGCAGAACCGGTTTTTTGCCGAATCTCAGGAAATGCTAGACGATTTTCTGAACTATTGCGAAGCCGAAGGCGACAAACCCGACGACAACCGCACGCATTTCCTCGAAGTGTTCCCGAAAACCATCGTCAACAAGGTTGAAAGCCCGGATGTTGGTATGGGCTATTCAATGAACAATTACCAAGGTTGTGAACACGGCTGTATTTACTGCTTCGCCCGCAACAGTCATGAATATTGGGGCTATAGCGCCGGTCTCGATTTTGAGAGGAAAATCCTTGTCAAGAAAAATGCACCGCAACTGCTCGAGGAAAAACTCAAAAGCAAAAGCTGGAAAGCGCATACCATCGTGATGTCAGGCAATACTGATTGTTATCAGCCTGCAGAACGCAAATTCGAAATCACAAGAAAATGCCTTGAAATTTTCCATAAATACAGGCATCCGGTGGCGATAATCACTAAAAATTCGCTCATTTCACGAGACCTTGATATTCTTGGTGAATTGGCAAAAGACAACCTGATTGGCGTCAACGTTTCCATTACTTCATTAAATGAAAAAACAAGATTGCTGCTCGAGCCGCGCACAGCCACGATTCACAAACGCCTTGAAACTGTAAAATTACTGTCGCAAAACGGAATTCCCGTTAACGTCATGCTCGCGCCAATCATTCCCGGAATCAACAGCCACGAGATTTTACCTTTGGCGAAAGCCGCTTCAGATGCGGGTGCTTTGTCAATCGCTTATACAATTGTCAGGCTCAATGGTGCCATCGGCGAAATTTTCTCAGATTGGATTCGGAAAGCCATGCCTGATCGCGCCGATAAAGTGCTTAATCAGATAAAAGATTGCCATGGCGGAACACTCAACGACAGCCGTTGGGGCAGCCGGATGCGCGGCGAAGGCGAATTCGCGCAAATGATCCGCAATCAAATGGCATTGGCAAGAAGAAAATTCTTCGCAGGAAAGCAATTTCCTGAACTTAATACGTCTTTGTATGACCAATATAAAGGCGGACAACTGGAGCTGTTTTTCTGATTTTCAGCTGTTGTAAAAATCCAATAGTTACAAGAAATCAAACCTTTGTGCCTTTGCGTCCTTATGCCTTTGCGTCTCAATCCGCATTTAACAGAAAAAAACACCGTTTATTCCTTTTTTTTCACTAAAATTGGAAGTTTTTTCAACATATACCAAAATAATGACTTGCAGAAAAATTACCTTATTGCTTTTATTCATTTCCATCACGGTTTTTGCACAGAAGAAAATCACGATTGAAGAAATTTACAACGGCACTTTCCGCACAGAAGGCATGGATGAACTCCAATCCATGAAAAATACCAACCAATATACGGTTGCCAATTTTGCCAGAAATTCCCAGTTCGGGACAGTAGATTTGTATGACTATAGTACGCTTAAAAAAGTGTCGACTTTACTCGATACCAAAGATTTCCCGGATTTGGCAGACGGAATCGACAGCTACACCTTCAGCAACGACGAAAAACTGATGCTGATTGCCGCACATTCCAATCAAATTTTCAGGCATTCATTCACGGCTGATTATTTGTTGTATGACATCGCCGCCAAAAAACTCACTAAATTATTCGAGCAGGTGCAGGAACCGGTTTTTCGCCTGACGGCAAGAAAATCGCCTTCGCCAAGGAAAATAACCTGTTCGTATATGATATTGCTTCCGCAAAAGCGACTCAAATTACCACAGATGGCAAGAAAAACTTCATTATCAACGGAATTACAGACTGGGTTTACGAAGAAGAATTTGCATTCGTGCGCGCATTCGATTGGAGTGCCGACGGTTCGAAAATCGCATTCATAAGGTTTGACGAAAGCCAGGTGCCGGAATTTTCGATGAATGTTTACGGAAAGGAATTGTATCCGGTGACGGATGTTTTCAAATATCCGAAAGCGGGCGAAAAGAATTCAGATGTTTCTCTGCATTTGTATGATCTGAAATCTAATGCTACAAAAGAAGTAAAACTAGGCAATTACAACGACTTCTATATCGCAAGGTTAAAATGGACGAATGATGCGAATTTCCTGAGTGTCCAGGTGTTGAACCGCCATCAGGATAATCTAGATTTGATTTTTGTAGATGGAAATTTCGAAGCGCCGAAAGTCGTTCTGAATGAAAAAGACAAAGCCTACGTTGATGTTACCGATAACCTTACATTCCTCAAAGACAACAGTTTTATCTGGACAAGTGAGAAAGATGGTTTCAACCACATTTATTTATACGACAAAAACGGAAAGCTCAAAAACCAGGTAACTTCAGGAAAATGGGAAGTGACGGCATATTACGGACTTGACGAAAAAAACAAAACGATTTTCTACCAATCGACAGAAAACGCTTCTATCAACCGCGATGTATACAGGATTGGTCTTGACGGGAAAAACAAAGTGCGTTTGTCGAATGCTGTCGGAACAAGCGCGGCGACTTTTAGTCCGAATTTTCAGTTTTACATCAACACTTTTTCAAGTGCGACGGTACCGCCGACTTTCACTTTAAACGATTCGAAAACCGGAAAAATGCTGCAGCCAATCGTCAATAACGATAAATTACTCAGTAAAAGAGCGGCTTACGATTTGCCAACTAAGGAATATTTTGTGTTGAAAACCGAAAAAGGCAATGAACTCAATGCCTGGATGATCAAACCAAAAGATTTTGATGCGTCGAAAAAATATCCGGTTTTTATGTACCAATATTCAGGCCGGGTTCACAACAGGTGGATAATACCTGGATGGTTACGACGATTACTGGTTCAAGATGTTAACCCAGCAAGGTTATATCATCGCTTGTGTTGACGGGCGCGGAACCGGTTTCAAAGGTGCCGATTTCAAAAAAATGACACAAAAAGAATTAGGGAAATATGAAGTCATCGACCAGATCGACGCTGCAAAAGTAATTGGCAATTATCCGTATGTCGATAAATCAAGGATCGGCATTTTTGGCTGGTCTTACGGCGGATTCATGTCATCTAACTGTATATTGAAAGGTGCAGATGTTTTCAAAATGGCAATTGCCGTGGCACCAGTGACAAGCTGGAGGTATTATGACAGCATTTACACGGAAAGATATATGCAAACGCCACAGGAAAATCCGACCGGTTATGATGAAAATTCGCCCATCAACCACGTGCAGAAACTGAAGGGAAAATTCCTGTTGATTCACGGTACTGCCGATGATAACGTTCATGTACAGAATTCGATGAAAATGATTGAAGCACTCGTACAGGCCAACAAACAATTCGACTGGGCGATTTATCCCGACAAGAACCACGGGATTTATGGCGGAATGACGCGCATACAGCTTTATACAAAAATGACTAATTTTATCAAAGAAAATTTATAACAATCAACCAAACTAAAAACAATTTATATGAGTGAAGCAGCAGTAAAACAGGACATCCAAAGGGACTTTGGGTTTTATTCGGGACAGAAATGTGGGAAAGGTTCAACTTCTACGGAATGCGTGCAATCCTGACGTTGTTCCTCGTAAATTCATTGATGATGAAAGAGGAAGAGGCATCGTTGATTTACGGCGGATTTCTCGGACTTTGTTATTTAACCCCAATGTTGGGTGGTTTTATCGCTGACCGTTTCTTCGGAAATAGAAACTGTATTATACTCGGTGGATTGATGATGGCGATTGGACAATTGTTTTTATTTACCAGCGCTAGTGTTTTTGGCGAAAATATTTCTTTGGCGAATACTTTGATGTGGGTCGCTTTAGGAATCATCATTTTCGGAAATGGATTCTTTAAGCCGAATATTTCTTCGATGGTGGGAAGTCTGTATCCAAAACAAGAGAAATCAAAACTGGATACGGCTTTTACGATTTTCTACATGGGAATTAACCTTGGTGCTTTCCTTGGGCAATTGATTTGTCCGATTATTGGTGATGTGAAAGATGCCGGAGGTGTAAGAGATATCCATGCTTTCAAATGGGGATTTTTGGCAGCAGCAATCGCAATGTTGATTGGTACACTTGTGTTTTATTTCCTTAAAAATAAATATGTAGTAACACCTGAAGGAAGGCCTTTAGGAGGTTTGCCATCTAAAAATGAAGCTGCAGATTTTGAAGAAGGAGAATCTCAAAAAGCAGTATTTTCTCAAAAAGCGCTTATCATGGCAGTTGTTGCATTTTTAGGATTAGGCGCGTTGATTCATTTTGTATTCGACCAAAACCTTATCTATACATTGATCTATTCAAGCGGTCTAACTTTGGCAGGATTGATTATTTCGGATACATCGCTTACAAAAGTTGAAAGAGACAGGATTATCGTAATTTATATCGTTGCATTTTTCGTAATCTTTTTCTGGGCAGCTTTCGAACAGGCTGGTTCTTCTTTGACATTCATTGCTGATAACCAAACGGACAGGAATTTCTTCGGATGGGACATGCCGCCATCAATGGTTCAGATTTTCAACGGATTGTTCGTTGTTGCTTTTGCAGTTCCGTTCAGTATGTTGTGGGATTATTTGAGAAGCAAAGACCGCGAGCCGATTTCGCCAATGAAACAATCTTTCGGATTGGCATTGATAGCGATAAGCTACTTCATCATCGCTCACAACGTAAAAGATTTAGGAAATGACGGCCTTTTGGCAATCAAATGGTTAATCCTTTTATATTTAATCCAGACTTGTGCTGAGTTATGCCTTTCGCCAATCGGATTGTCATTGGTTGGGAAATTATCTCCAAAAAGATTTTCTTCATTATTATATGGCGTTTTCTTCTTGTCAAATGCATCAGGTTACGCGTTAGCAGGAACTTTAGGTTCTATCTTGCCTTCAACCGGAGATAAATTCAATAAAGCAAAAGAATTAGGAATCGATTTGCAGGCAGTTCTTGATAAAAAAATCACTTTGACTGCGGAACAGGCAAAATTATTGTCGGAAAACCAAATTTCAGATCACAACCCGATTTTCGCAGGATTTGAAATCCATAATCTTTTCGAGTTCTTTATGGTGTTCGTAATATTGACAGGTTTGGCTGCAGTAATCTTATTCGCATTGACGCCATTCCTCAAAAAAATGATGCACGGCGTCAGATAATATGGAACAAGTACCAACAGCCGATTTAGAGCAAATTCAAAGTTTCAAAGGAAAGTACCCAAAACAATTGTGGTACTTGTTCTTTAGCGAAATGTGGGAACGCTTCTGTTTTTACGGAATGCGCGGTATGCTTGTCGTTTTCATGGTCAGCCATTTGGGCATGAACGAAAAAGTGGCTAACCTTCAATATGGTGCAACGCAGGCCTGGGTTTATGCCTTTACTTTTATCGGCGGATTGTTTGCAGACAAGATCCTCGGGCTCAGAAAGTCTTTGTTCTGGGGCGGTTCATTAATGATCATCGGAAGTATCATCCTGGCACTTGACCCGATAAACTTTTTCTTTACCGGACTTGGATTCACGATCGTAGGGACTGGATTTTTTAAGCCAAATATTTCTTCGATGGTTGGACAGCTTTACCGCAATGACGACCCGAGAAGAGATGCTGGATTTTCATTTTTCTACATGGGCGTAAATCTTGGCGCTTTGATTGGTGGTTATATTTGCATCGCCGTTGCCGAGGGTTCTCTCTGGAAATCATTGGTTTCGGAGCCAATGCGCTGGAATGTTGGTTTTGGCTTCGCTGCTGTAGTAATGATTATTAGCCTTCTTACTTTTACACAAACACAAAAAAGCCTCGGGCCAATCGGACTTACACCACTGCCAGATTTTGAAAAATCTAAAAGAAGGTTGTGGGAAATGATAACTTACGCCGGCTCTCTTGTAATCGTTCCGGTGATTATCATCATGGTTGCCAACACCGAATATACCGACTACTTTATGATGATTATCGGTTAGGTATCCATTTTATATTTGTTTTATGAAATGAAGAATTTCTCGGCAGCTGAGAATAAGAAATTACTGGCTGCACTGATATTCATCATTTTCTCGATTTTCTTCTGGGCGTTCTTCGAACAAAGTGGGGGTTCATTAAGTTTATTTGCCGCGAATAATTTAAGTCACGATGTTTTAGGCGTTCCTTTGAGTCCGAACGGTGTTAACAATTCGGCAAATTCCTTTTTCGTAATTGGTTTTGCTGCACTGGTTGGTTTAGTTTGGCTCTGGATGGCAAAAAAGAACATCGAACCTAATACGGTCGTTAAATTTGGTTTAGGATTTTTATTCCTTGCGGGAGGTTTCTACATTTTTTACTACACCAAGTTTTTTGCTGATGAGAGCGGAATTACTTCGTTGGGAATATTCACACTTGGATGGTTTGTAATCACGTTCGGCGAATTGTGTCTTTCTCCAATCGGAATGTCTGCAATGACCAAATTGTCACCGCAAAAAACGCAGGCTGTTATCATGGGAATGTGGTTTTTAGCCAGTGCTTACGGGCAGTATTTCGCCGGATTGCTGGGCGCTAATATTGCCGAAGCTTCCGAAGAGGCAACCAATGCTGAAAAATTAGTCGTATATGCTGATGGTTATGAGCAACTTGCCCTATATGCGCTTATAGCCGGAGTTGTCATGATTGCCATTTCGCCATTAGTCAAAAAATTAATGCAGGGCGTCAAATAGGCATCATTTTTGAATTTAGGATTTTAAAAATTTATGAAAAGGATATTGCTATTATTGTTTCTTGCCGGAGTTGCTGCAAATGCGCAGGAAATCAAATGGCTCACTTTAGACGAAGCTTTTGCGTTGCAGAAGACAGATCCGAAACCCATTTTCATGGATGTCTATACCGATTGGTGCGGGCCTTGCAAAGAATTGGATAAAAAGACTTTTCACGACAAGTCTTTTATGGCATATATAAATACGAATTATTATGCAGTAAAATTCAATGCCGAAGGCAATTCAGAAGTTATCTTCCAAGGCAGAAAATATATAAATTCCGGATTTGTAGAAGAACGGAAAGGCAAAAACACAATGCACGACTTTATTCAATATCTCGATTTGCCCGGTTATCCAACAATGGTTACTTTTGACAGGCACGGAAAAATTTCAGGGCGTGTTGTAGGTTATTTTAAAGCTGAAGAATTAATGGAAGAATTAAAAAAGATAAATAAATAATGATGAAAAAATTAGCAATTATATTATTTTTTGGATTGTGTTCAATGGCAGTCCAGGCACAGGATCTGAAATGGTACGACAATGTTGACGAAGCGTCGACTGTAGCCGTAAAAGCAAAAAAACCATTACTATTGTTCTTTACAGGAAGTGATTGGTGTGGTTGGTGTATAAGACTCCAGAAAGAAGTGATGTTTACGCCGGAATTTAAAAAATGGGCAACTGACAACGTAATTTTAGTCGAATTGGATTACCCAAGAAGCAAGCAACTTGCGCCTGAAAATCAAACAACAGAATGCTGAAATGCAGCAAATGTTCGGCATTAGCGGTTATCCGACGATATGGATTGTCAAAGCTACTGAAACCAAAACCAATGTAGACTTTGAACAGCTTGGCAAAACCGGTTATGTTGCCGGAGGCCCGAATGCCTGGATTCAGGGTGCTGATCAGATTCTTCAGAAATTTAAAAAGTAATTGGTTTATTCCAATTTGAAAAATCCCTTTTCGGCTGTTGCATGAAAAGGGATTTTTTCTTTCCTGCAAGTTGTTTTCCATAAATGGACATAAGACTTGAAATTCGAACCATCCGCAATAATTACTTTTGGGTGGAAATCTTGCAGCAAACGATTCAGGTTGATTTTCGGAGATTGGCGAATCAGCAAAATTTCCGGATAAGAGGTTTTTGGAGTTATTCCTGTACTGTCAATGATCAATATTTTTTTGCCTGAAAAATATTCGACGTTTCTGATTTTTCCTGTTTTGGCAATCTTACAAAAATTGGCGAGCAGATAAGGCTTTAGAACCCTGTGTTCGTTGATTTCTTTAAGAATTTCCGGGTTGCATAAAATGCTTACCTTTTTACCATTTCTTTCAGTCAAAATCGAATTTTTTGTGTTCTGAAAAACAACCATCTCACATTGTCGCTGACTGTAAAATTGCGTCATAATTAATGTGAGTTGCCATCCGACAATAGTCGCTAACACAAATAAAATCCGGTTGAACGACGTTTTTTTGAACCAAAATCCAAATGCAATAATCACAAGATACAAACTTGCAGTCGTACAAACATTCAACGGAATATCTCTGATGATCAATTGTCCGAACGATGCAATCCAACTAATAATATAGTTAAGAAAGCGAATGGTATATTCTAAAGCAAGCATCGGCCATGACGGAACAAAATCAATAACTGCCAATATAACCACAAAAACACCGAGTGACATGATTACAAATAGCGCTGGGAAAATTACCAGATTGGTGAGGAAAAAAGAACCCGGAAATTGGTGAAAATAATAAATACTCAGTGGGAATGCTCCAATTTGCGCTGCAAATGAAACGGTCAGGATGTTCCAAAATTGTTTGGTTAACCAGATTTTCGGATACCATAATTTTGCAAAAATTGGCTGCAGCCAAAGTATCGCGAATAACGATACATAACTCAACTGAAACCCGACATCAAATAAAAACGATGGCTCGAACAATAAGATCAGCAATATTGAAACCAATAAAGTATGAAAAATATTGGTGTCGCGATTCAGGCACATCCCACCTGCAACAAATGTAAACATCGTCACAGACCGTATTACAGAAGGTGACAAACCGGCAATGACTGCAAAACTCCAAAGACACAAAAAAATCAAAAAAAACCGAATGAGGTTGCCAGATTTATTCTTCGGTAAAGGCTTCAGCAGAAAATTGATAAACATCAATATAAAGCCGATATGCAAACCCGAAAACAGACAAGACATGAACCGCGCCCGCAAATTGATAATCGTGCAGTATTTCGGGTGAAATTTCCTGTTGCTGCCCGAGGATCAATGCCATGACGAGGTTTAATTCCGTCTCATTAAAATTGTTCTTTCGTAAATTAATTAAAACCCTGTCCCGGATTTTACCAGCATAATAAAACATATTCTTATCTGCAGCGGTTGAAATTCTAATGGTTTTGGCATATAGTTGTGCAGGTATTGATTTATTATCGAGATATTTCCCATAATCAAACTGGTCCGGATTATCAGGGCGTTTGTTTTTGACAATCTTGCCGTGAATCAATAAATTACTTCCAATTGCCAATTCGTTATAATTCCCATACCGCTCCAGATTCAATACAATTTTGCCAAATACGGCTTTATGATCAATTGCTTTTACAGAAGCAACGTAGCGAAATTTATAAGCAGAACTTTTCAGTTTTTCAACCAAAGAAATTTCTATGTCGTGTTCATCGTCGTCATTTGGGAGTTGATTGATGTAGTGATTTTTCTTTAAAGTCTCATCATGAGCAATCCAGGTGCAAATCCCAATCGAGCATGAGAGTAAGACAGATATCAATCCGAAAATAAGTGATCGCCTTTTCGAAATTAAAAAATAAGAGCCAATGAAAAGACATCCCAAAATACCAACTGATCCAATACCAAGCTTTGACGGAAGCGATGTATAATACGCCAATAGAATTCCCATCACGAACCAAAATGTTATTCTCACTAATGGAAACCGGATTACTTTCATCTTCAAAAATTAAAGCAAAAAAGGGACAAAAAATGCCCCTTTTAGAAATTACTAACTCAATAATTAAAACTATATGGCGTGTAAACTATGTATAATGTAAAACTAATCAGGAACTTAGTTATCCCGGTTACGGGTTTGCCGTAAAAAAAGTTAAAATTTGGGCATAAAAAAATGCCCCGGAAAATTCCAAGGCATTTTTACGTAATAATAACAGATTGTAATTTATAAGACCCTGTTCGCCTGAACAAAGTTCTTTTTGTAGTAAGGTTCTTTAGTTGACGAAATGATCACGCCGCTTTGTGTTGAAGAATGGATGAATTTAATTTCGTCTTCCGAAACTTCAACGACCATTCCAACGTGGTTGATGATGTGTTTTCCATTGGTGTGGAAGAAAATCAAATCACCTTTCCTGATTTCGTCTTTTTCTAATTTCTCCCCGACTTTCGCCATATCATTTGAGCTTCTCGGAAGCTTCATTTCGAAAATATTAAAAACCGCTGTCACCATTCCGGAGCAATCCATTCCTGCCGGAGTTGTTCCGCCACCATGATATCTTACGCCAAGAAAACCCATGGCATTGTTGATCATTTGTGTTGCAACGTAATTCTCAGAATCGTCAACAATCAGATCTGAATCTTCTTTGTCGTTGATCTGGTATTTCTTATTTTTCGATGTTTTGGCAACAGGCTTTACTTTTTCTTCAGATTTTACCGGTTTTACAGCGGTTGGTTCAATAGATTTGGCTGCGATTGCCGTTGAAGCTTTTTCGACCGGAGCATTATAATTGGCTGTCTTTTTTTCAGATGGTTTTTGGTAAATTCCTCTTTTTATGGCTTCTTTTTTAGAAGTGATAATCTGCTGGGCTGAACCCGCAAACGGGACTAAGGCTAAAAAAGTTAAAACGAAAAAGAACAGTTTTTTTGTCTGCATATTTTATTTTTTATTTTTCGGACGAATAAATAAGCTCGCCAATATTTATTAATAAAATCCTGGAATGTATTCGGGATTAATTTGATGGGAAATAACAACGCAAAAACAAGGCGGTTTATTATTTCTGAGCCCACAAACTTACACAATTATCTTCGAAATTTACATTTAAACCATATAAAAGTTGTTAGCAATTTTTAAATTTCGGTTAATAACTGCACATAAATAGCTGAAAACAAAAGCCTTGCAAGTAGTATTATCTAATTGTTAATTCTGATATTATTAACAATCAAATGTGCGGTTTTCGCGCTCGCGCCGACGCCGCCAAGCTTGTTTTCAAGCTCATTATATTGGGCAATCAGTTTTTTGCGGTGCGTTTCATCAAGCAATTTTTGAAGCTCTGATTTGATGGTTTTGCGGTTGCAGTTGTCCTGAAGTAATTCCGTCACAACTTCCTCATCCATAATTAAATTGACGAGCGAAATGTATTTCAGCGTAATCACACGGCGTGCAATTTGATAGGAAATCCAGCTGCCTTTGTAGCAAACGACTTCGGGACTTTAAAAAGCGCGGTTTCCAATGTCGCAGTTCCCGAAGTAACCAAAGCTGCATACGAATGGCTCAATAAATCGTAAGTTTTATTCGAAATGAATTTGATATTTTTATTCTTAAGAAATGGCGCATAGAATGAAAATTCCTGGCTTGGGCGCCTGCAATCACAAATTGATAACCTGGAAAATCTTCTGTTACGCTCAGCATTACCGACAGCATTTTTGCGATTTCCTGTTTGCGGCTTCCCGGAAGTAAGGCTATAATTGGCTTGTCATCTAAATTATTTTCGGCGATGAAAGTCTGCTGGTCGGTTTCAATGCGATTGTGAATGGCATCAATCAACGGATGGCCGACAAATTCAACCGGAAAATGGTGTTTCTTTCGTAAAAATCTTTTTCAAACGGAAGGATCACGTACAATTTGTCAAAATCGCGTTTGATGGCCTTGATTCGGTTTTCTTTCCAGGCCAGATTTGCGGCGAAATATAATAATGCGTTTTGATGCCGATTGATTTCGCCCATTTGGCTATGCGCATATTAAATCCGGGATAATCGATAAAAATAATGACATCAGGCTTGAATTGTAAAATATCAGCTTTGCAGAATTTGATATTGTCGAGGATGGTTTTCAGGTTCATGACCACTTCGGCAAAACCCATAAAAGCGAGTTCTTTGTAATGTTTTACGAGCGTGCCTTCGGATTGCTGCATCAAATCGCCGCCCCAAAAACGAATATCTGCGTTTGGATCTTCAACATAAAGTGCCTTCATCAGGTTCGAACCGTGCAAATCTCCAGATGCTTCTCCGGCAATGATATAGTATTTCATCCTTTAAAATTTAAACAAAGAAAGTCATAATTGCTAAAAAAATCACAGCGGCAATGATGCCTTTGGCCATCTCATCTTTTTTGAATTTCAGCAACAGGAAAAATACGCCGATATTCAATAGAGCGCCGAGTTTAACCAATCTTCCTAAAAGGCCTTCGTATTGTAAAACTTTTACGCCTTCGCTGAAACCATAGTCTGTAAATGCTTCTATAAAGATAAAACTGCCTAGCAAAGTAGTGGTCAATCCTAATAAAAATCCGTAAATCCAATGCAATTTATCCATTCAGATTCCAGGTGTTTAAATGTTGTATCGCGTGATGTGCCGTCAAATCATATTGAACAGGAACGACAGAAATATAACCATGCTCCAAAGCCCATTCATCGGTATCTTCGCCATTGTCGAGATTGACGAATTCGCCTGCCAGCCAATAATAATCGCGGCCGAAAGGTGTTTTGCGCTTGTCGAATTTTTCGGCCCAGATGGCTTTCGCCTGGCGGCAGATTTTGATGCCTTTGATTTCTTTTTCCTTTAATTTCGGAAGATTTACGTTTAAGACAACGCCTGGTGGAGCCCGTTTTCCAGCACTTCCAAAGCAATTTTCCTGATGAAACTTTTCGCCTGTTCAAAATCAGCATTCCATTCATAATCCAATAAAGAAAAGCCGATGGCGGGAATGCCTTCAATTCCGGCCTCGACAGCGGCACTCATCGTTCCCGAATAAATCACATTAATGGAGGAATTTGAACCGTGATTAATTCCTGAAACACACAAATCTGGTTTTTGCTTCAGGATTTCATTGACTGCCAGTTTGACGCAATCGACGGGCGTGCCCGAACAGCTGTATTCTGCAATCGCAGCATTTTCGGCAGAAATTTTATTGATATATAAGGTGTTATTGATTGTAATAGCGTGTCCGGTAGCGCTTTGCGGTTTGTCAGGCGCAACCACGGTCACGTTTCCGATTTCCATCATTACGTCAATAAGGGCGCGGATTCCGGGTGCTGTAATGCCGTCGTCATTGGTAACTAAAATCAGTGGTTTTTGTTTCATTATTTTATTTTATGCAATTTTCTGAAATCGATTGTATCATTTTTTGATTTTGTGCGACCAATCAATCGGGGAAAAGCTTTTTAATGGAATTTTAAGTTGCTAAAATAATCATTTTTGTGCGGAGTTCATTACATTAGCACCTTTAACAAAAATTTATGCGGAGCCCAAAATTATCGGCATGGTTTTTCCTTAATTTAGATTAAAAATTTGATGAATGCTATTTTAAGCTTTATGAAAAGAAATTATAAAATATTACTGGTTGTTGTTGCCTTATCGGTAGCATTGTGGAGTTTTATCCCGAAAGAAAAAAATAATGATCCTGAAAAGGATAAGCTGCTGTTGGAGCTGCTGACATTCGTCATCCAGAAAGGCCATTATGACCCGAAAGATATCGATGATAATTTCTCGAAAGGCATTTATAAAGATTATATCGCCGCATTAGATCCTGCGAAGCGCTTTTTCCTGCAATCTGATATCGATGAATTTGCGAAATATGAGACCGAGATCGACGACCAGATCAAAAATAAAGATTTGACGTTTTTCGATTTGACTTATAACCGTGTCCTTGAGCGTATAGCCGACAGTAAAAACTACTATAAAGACATTCTGTCAAAACCGTTTGATTTTACGGTTGATGAGCAATTCAGCACCGATTATGAAAAAGCGCCGTATGCCAAAACTGCTGCGGAATTAAAAGACAGATGGAGGAAACAACTGAAACTTTCCGCACTTTCTTCATTGGTTGACAAGCAGGAGTTAGAACAGGACAAGCTTAAGCCTTTTGATCCGAATGACGAAAAAGCCAAAGCTGATAAAGCGAAGGTTAAGGACGAAAAACCGAAATCTTTTGAGCAATTAGAAAAAGAAACGCGTGAAAGCTCAATGAAATCGCTTGACGAATACTTCAGCTTCATTAAAGACCAGAACCGCGATGATTATTTTGCTGTTTTCGTGAATTCGATAGCCGAGCGTTTTGATCCGCATACTTCTTATTTTGCACCGGATGACAAAGATAAATTCGATTTGAGCATGTCTGGAAAGCTCGAAGGAATTGGCGCAAGACTGCAAAAGAAAAACGATTTTACAGAAATTACGGAGTTGATTTCAGGCGGTCCGGCATGGAAAGGCAAAGAGCTTGAGCCAGGCGATGTTGTACTAAAAGTAGCACAGGGAACAGAAGAACCTGTTGATGTTGTCGGAATGAAAATTGACGATGTCGTAAAAAAAATCAAAAGGCACTAAAGGTACTGAAGTGCGCCTGACTGTTAAAAAAGTTGACGGAAGCATTAAAATAATTTCAATCATCCGTGATATTGTTGAAATAGATGAAACCTATGCAAAATCAAGTGTCGTCAAGAAAAACGGCAAGTTGTATGGGGTCATTTACCTTCCAAAATTTTACATCGATTTTGAAAATAAAGACAGCCGCGATGCCGCAAAAGATATCGCCCTTGAAGTTGAAAGACTGAAAAAACAAGGCGTTGAAGGTATTGCGCTTGATTTGCGTGACAATGGCGGCGGTTCATTAAGAACAGTTGTCGATATTGCCGGATTATTCATGGGGCAAGAACCTGTCGTACAGGTGAAATCTGCAGGAAAAACCAAAGAAGTTTTGTCTGATTCTGACAGCCGCATCCAATGGGATAGCCAGTTGGTGGTAATGATTAATAATTTCTCGGCATCAGCTTCAGAAATTCTCGCAGCTGCAATTCAGGATTATAAAAGAGGCGTCATTATCGGCAGCAAGCAATCTTATGGAAAAGGAACGGTTCAGAATGTAATCGACCTGAACCAATTTGTAAGAAACAGTGAAGTTGGCGATTTAGGAGCGCTTAAAACCACGACACAGAAATTCTACCGTATTAACGGTGGTTCAACGCAATTGAAAGGTGTGAGCAGTGATGTTGTAATGCCGACCATTATTCGTATATCGAAATCGGAGAACGCGATACAGACAATGCTATGGCTTGGGATAAAATCGATCAGGCGCCTTATACTGTTTGGGACAAGCAGCCTAACTTTGATGCTGCGATTGCGAACAGCAAGAAAAGAATTGCTGAGAATCCGCAGTTCAGAATGATTGATGAAGACGCAAAGTGGCTTAGCCGGAGAAAAGACGAAAATACTTACGATCTGAACTTTGAAAAATTTAAAAGACAACAGGATCGCCTTGAATTTGAAGCTAAAAAATTCAAAGCTATTGCAGATTATAAAAATCAACTGGCCTTTACGTCGTTACCTTACGAAGAAGAAATGACAGCGAAAGACCCCGTGCTTAAAGAAAAACGCGACAGATGGCATGAAAGCCTTTCAAAAGATGTTTACGTAGAAGAAGCACTAAATATTTTGTCAGATTTGCAACTTAAAGGCAACGTAAAGCCTACTACGGTAAATATTAAGAAAAAAGATAAATTGGTGAAATCTTAAGAAATTTCTCAAAAAAATAAAGCGCCCGATTTCGAAAGATTTCGGGCTTTTTATTTAAAAACGTTTTTTATTGGTAGGGTAAAAGACGCTAAAGCTTTTGTATAAGGTTTGGAGTAAGCGAATTATCTTAATGTAAGATTTTACATTTTTTTCCATTAGTTCACGACAATATGTTTAAATTGCTTCAAATTTAAAAGATACTATATGTCTTTAAAGATGTTTTTGCGCCATAAAACCAGTTTGCTTTTTTGTTTTGCCGCCCTATTATTTTCCAATTTAAATGCTTTGCACGCGCAATGCGCAGGTGCCGATGCCGCAATAACAGTCTGTGATGTGGCCAATTCTGCTAATCAGCACCTTGATCTTTTTGCGCTTTTAGGTTCGTACTGCCACTCCGGGCGGAACATGGACAAATCCTGTACAAAACGAAGCTCTTGACCTTTCGACCGGTATTTTAAATGTTTGGGAAATTAACTTAGCCGGGACTTATACTTATACATATACTGTAACTGGCGTTTCAGGTTGTGCAGACAACACGGCAACAGTAGCCGTTACCGTTGGTGCTTTTTCGGGTGTTCCGAGTCCGAATGGTTCTGCTTGCAACGATGATGAATCAGTGAATTTATTTCAGTTTTTTGCGGGTGATAATGTGCCGGCGCCTCAATTTGGAGGTTTCTGGGCAGGATAATAACAACACCGGTGCGCTTAACGGGAATAACCTGAATGCTACACAATCCGGATTGGGGACTTTTTCTTTCACCTATTCGCTTCCGCAAGTCGGAACTTGCCCGGCAATGCAGTCGACGGTTTTTGTGACGGTTTACAGAGCTCCGGTACCTGGTACGTCTCAAGGTTTGGTTTTTTGTGAGAATGATGATTTTAGTGCTTACACCAACGTAAATCTTTTCGGGCAATTATCTGGTGAAGATTCCAACGGATTGTGGTCAGAGAGTGGTACTTCAGAATTTTCAGGAATTTCAGACAGTACAATCGACATCCAGCATCTTTTTGACACCCATGGTGCAGGAACATACAATTTTACTTATACGGTTTTTCCGACCAATCCGATATGTATTCCAAAATCTGCATCTGTAACTATCGAAATAAAGAAAATACTTGATTTCACAGGAGCGACGCTTACAATTAACAGTGATATCTGTGAAAACGAAATTGCGACAGCAACCTACACCGGAACATTAACACAAGGAATCATGCCCATCCCGAATGGCAGTTACGAAATATTATGCCACATAGCGAGTACTTCTACGAATGGGAATGTCACAATTATTAGCCCACTTAATAATGGCGTAATGAATTTCAGTTTGCCAAGTACGCTATTTCAACAAGTAGGCGCATATACGATTACAATCATTGATATTCATGGGCAAGGAGCGAATCCGTGTGATAATATCATAAATGTGTCAGATGTACTCAATATTTTTCCAAGTCCGAAAATCGATAACGCTGTAATCTCCATTGATCCGATTTGTGTTGGTTTCCGGAATTTCAGTACAAATGACAGGTATCGGAAACTTGCCTGACGGCAATTACGAAATTACCTACAATTTAGCCGGCGCCAATGAAGCAACAGCGCAGTTAATTACGATAAGTGTAATTAGTGGCATTGCGACTTTTACAATTCCTGCAACAATGCTTTCAAATTCGGGCGGTACAGCCATTATCATTACCAATGTACTAGATTTGCAGACAGGATGTTCCAAGGCAGCTAATAAATCTAAAAATTTCATCATTAATCCACCACCCGCTACTGATCTTGATATTTCAGTGGCAAACAGTTGTGCCAATCAACCGGCTTCAGTTCTCATTTCGGGAATGGGTCAAATTAATAGTGTATCTGTAACTTATGACCTAAGCGGCGCCAATGTAGCGACCGGACAAACTGCTGTCTTTTCAGGGCAGGTCCGGAGCAGGAGTTTTTGCGATTCCCGGTGCGTTGCTCTCCAATAATGGTGCTACAACTGTCACAATCACTTCGGTAACAAATGTCCAGACCGGCTGTACTGCTACTGCCAATGAAAGTACTACATTTGAGGTATTTCCCGCACCCGATTTATCAAGTGTAAATGTCATAATCAATGATGTCTGTAAGGGGCAGCCTGTTAATGTCGCGATTTCCGGATTGGGTTCAGTAGCATCAATTACAGTGTTGTATAGCATCTCTGGTGCCAATAATAATGCAGGGCAAACCATTGATTTGAATGTTACTACGGGAAATGCAAATTTCGTACTCCCGGGCGGATTGCTGGCAAATACAGGCGATACGACATTTCAACTCATAAGCATAACCACTCATCCCAACGGGTGTATTATTCCTTTGATGCTTTCTAAATCATTTACTATTCATCCAATTCCGGAAGTCAATAAC
The DNA here is from genome assembly GCF_051373205.1 of Flavobacterium sp. 3HN19-14. Taxonomy (NCBI): domain Bacteria; kingdom Pseudomonadati; phylum Bacteroidota; class Flavobacteriia; order Flavobacteriales; family Flavobacteriaceae; genus Flavobacterium; species Flavobacterium sp. 3HN19-14. Next base: position 99,081 of record NZ_JBPPZT010000001.1, on the reverse strand, counting down.
TTTTTAGTTGCCATTCCGAATATTTGTAAAGGGCAACCACTTACGGTTCGTGCTTTCCGGATTAGGCAATTTCGACAACCTTAATTTTACTTATACATTGAGTGGCGCTAATACATCAGCCGCACAAACTCAAACTATTGCTGTTACTGACGGTACTTCAACACTAAATATACCTGCTGCATTTGTAACCAATACCGGAGCTACCGTTTTCACTATTACCGCCGCTGCTAACCCTGTTGGCAATTGCAGTGTTGTGGCGAATATCATCAAAAATTTTGCTGTCAATCCGCTTTTAGATACAACTAATCTTACGATCGCCATACAAAACGTGTGCGTGAATAAACCGGTTACGGCAACCATTGGCGGCCTGACAGGTGCGACTTCGGTTACAATTTCTTATGATTTGAGTGGTGCCAACAGTGCGACGGGGCAGAATGCCACAATCAATTTGACAAATGGAAGCGGTAGTTTTGTCATTCCACCCGGATTGTTAACCGCTACAGGAGATACAATTCTGACCGTAAATGCCGTAGTCAATTCTCAAAATAGTTGTAATTCGCCGGTAGTTAATATTTTTGATGCTTTCTCCATTTTTACGTTACCTGAAATACCGTCGGCTTCCAATGCCGTTTATTGCCAACGTGAAAATCCGACCGTAGCCGATTTATTACCAAATGGTTCTCAATACAGATGGTATGATGCAATTGACGCAACAACGCCGTTAAGTCTTACGACGCCACTTACGGCCGGAAATTATTATGTGTCACAAGTCAATGCGAATAATTGTGAATCTGAAAAAACTGTGGTTGCAATCACTTTGATAGAACTTCAGCCGCCAACATTATCAACTGACGGGCAAAATTTTTGCGGCGCTGATAATCCCACAATCCAGAATTTGACTGCAAACATTACTACAGATAATGCAGTTGTATGGTTTGATGCACCGTCAGGCGGAAATCAATTGGCTGCCTCCGATTTGCTTGAAGAAGGTGTTACGTATTATGGATTTGATTTTTCCGAATCGATGAATTGTACTTCTTCGGAAGCGTTAGCGGTCACGGTTTCGCTTACAGTTTGCAACGAAGATCCGGAAGTTTACGATTTCTTCATTCCGGATGGATTTTCACCCAACGGAGACAATGTCAATGACACCTGGAGAATTCCGGATATCCAGTTCCTTTCCCAGATTATACTTATGAGATTTACAATCGCTACGGCAATATTTTATTCAAGGGAAACATCAACAAACCGGAGTGGGATGGAAAAGATTCCGAATCCAACGCAGTAGGCGGCATTGCCCCGAACGGTGTTTATTTTTACGTCGTTTATTTCAACAAAGGCAATAAGCCGTCAAAACAGGGCCGTTTGTACCTTAACCGGTAATCGGATTACCAAATCGAATTTCAGATGAAAAAAACAATACTGTTTATCATTTTTTTCTTTTTGCCAAGCACGCGACCGCCCAGCAGGATCCGGAATATACCCATTATATGTACAACATGAATATCGTGAATCCGGCTTACGCGACAGCAACGGAATCAGTCCTGAATTTAGGAGCGTTATATAGGACTCAATGGGTTGGAGCAGTCGGCGCGCCAAAAACCATCAATTTTTTCAGTCATATTCCCATCAATAAAAAAATAGAAACCGGAATTTCGATTATCTCAGATGATATCGGCGACGGCGCTAAAAAGGAAAATAATTTCTATGCAGATTTTGCATATATATTACAATTCAAAAACCGTCATCGTTTGTCGTTCGGATTAAAAGCAGGTTTTACAACACTGCAAACCAACTTCAACGGATTCAGGTTTGAAAGCGGCAATCCGGCAAGTGATGCGGCTTTTGCAGAAAACGTCAATATTTTTAAACCAAATATTGGTGCCGGAATTTATTATTTCACCAATCATTATTATATCGGTTTGTCGGCTCCGAATTTATTATCGAGCAAACATATCGAAGAAAGAAATGGCGTCAACGCTTACGGTTCAGAAGACATTCATAGTTTTTTAACGGCGGGATATGTATTTGATGTCACCCGGGATTTCAAATTAAAACCTGCTTTCATGACAAAAATCGTCAAAGGCGCACCACCAACTTTCGATATTTCTGCTAATGTTTTGTATCAGAATAAATTTGAATTGGGCGTCGCCTATCGGGTTAACGATGCTATCAGTGGTTTGGTAAATATCAATGTAACAAACAATCTGAGGATTGGATATGCCTACGACTATACGCTGTCAAACTTAGGACAATTCAATTCAGGAACGCACGAAATCATGTTGCTGTTCGATCTCGATTTAATGGGCAAAGGCTATGATAAATCTCCAAGATTCTTTTAATATGGGAAGCTGCAAAAGATTACTCGTCATTTTATGTGTGCTCGCTGCTCAGTTTGTTGGTGCACAGGATCTGGATTTAAAGAAAGCCGACCGTTATTTCGCCCGCACTTATTATAGCGAGGCATTGCCGATTTATGAAGTATTGGTCAATGAGAATCGATCGATGGAAGTCATGCGAAACCTGGCAGATTGCTATTATTATACAAATGACCTCGAAAATGCCAAAAAATGGTACCGCGCTTTAGTCAAAGGATTTAATGTGGATGAGGAATATTATTTCCGCTACATTCAAACCTTGAAAGCTGCCGGAGAATACGCCGAAGCGAATAAAGTAGCCCATGATTTCCTACAGAAAAGCAACAGTATAAAAGCAATTGACCAACTGGATTTTGATATTGAAAACCTCGAAAATATTTCAGCTATTGGAAATCGTTTTGATGTCAATGCACTTTCAATAAACACCAAAAATTCTGAATTCGGAGCTGTAAAATATGGGCAAAGCCTGATTTATGCCGGTACAAAAACAGGATGGCGTATTTGATAAAGTCTACAAATGGAACAATGAGAATTACCTTGATTTATTGGCCGTTCCGCTTGAGAAACTCGTTACAGGCGATTCGATTGCGACTTCTTTTGCCCCTGAAATCAATACGAAAATGCACGAAGCGAATGCCGTTTTTACCAAAGACGGCAAGACGATGTACTTTACGCGCAACAATTATAAGAAAGGAAAGCGCGGCAAAGACAAAAACAAAGTTTCAAACTTGCAGATTTTCAGGGCAGAACACGATGGCGCAAAATGGACGAATATCATTTCGCTTCCATTCAACAGTGACGATTATTCGACCGAACATCCGGCGCTCAGCAATGATGAAAAGACTTTGTATTTTGCTTCTGACATGCCTGGTTCATTGGGTTCATTCGACATTTATTCCGTTTCGGTAAATGGCGGCGTATTTGAAAAGCCTGTGAATCTGGGCGATAAGATCAACACGACAAAAAGGAGCAATTCCCTTTGTATCAAAAGACAACAAGCTTTATTTTTCATCGAACGGGCATTTTGGTTATGGTTCTATGGATGTTTTTGTATCTGATATTAAGAACGACACTTATTCTGAGCCACTTAACGTGGGGCTTCCATTGAATTCGGGTTATGACGATTTCGCTTTCAACATTGATTCTGATACGAAAGAAGGTTATTTTTCCTCTAACCGTCCTGGCGGAAAAGGAGCAGATGACATCTATTGGCTTAAAGAAACCAAACCGTTAATTATTGAAAACTGCAAGCAGTTCATTGCCGGCGTAATAACTGATATTGATACGAAATTACCGCTTGAAAATGCAAAAGTGCTATTGCAGGACGAAAACAAAAAAGAAATTGAAATTGTGAACACGAGTGCCGACGGAAAGTTCAGTTTCGCTGTTGCCTGCCTGAAGAGTTATACTGTTTCAGCGTCAAAAGAAGCCTATTCAAAAGATTCAAGGACATTAAAACTTAAGAAAGAACGCAATAAAATCAACGACGCTTCAATGACATTAAAATCTGATGCCGCAGTTAAAAAAGAAGCTGATATTGCCGCTCAAAAACAAAAAGAAGCCGACGATGCTGCAGCAAAAAAAGAGAAAGAACTCGCAGTAATCGGTAAAAAAGAAAAAGTTGAGAAAATCATTGCCGCCGAAAAAGACATTGTAAAAGACAAAGATCGGTTGCTTATCAAAACTGAACCAATTTACTTCGATTATGATTTGTGGTACATCCGAAAAGAATCCAAGCCAATACTCAATAAGGTAATCGCATTAATGAAGAAATATCCGGATATGGTGGTAGAAATTGGTTCGCACACTGATGTCCGCGGTAATAACCAGTACAATCTTGATTTGTCATCGAGGCGTGCGGCTTCTACGTTAGATTACTTTTTAGAGCAAGGAATTCCTGCGAACAGGATTTCTGCGAAGGGTTACGGAGAAACTGTTCCTATCATCAAATGTGTCCCGGATCATTCCTGTTCAGAAGAGCAGCATGAATTGAACAGGAGAAGTGAGTTTGTGATTAAAAGCCTTTAATAGTCAATTAGAGAGCCAAATCTTAAAATCTTCACTCTTAAGATTACCATTCATTGACCTTATCTGGCGTCCATCTTCACGAAGATAAACAGCAATACCGTAAAGCCCCAAAGTCCGAAACCACCATAAGAAAAGAATGGCAAAGGCACGCCAATAGTAGGGAATATGCCCAAAACCATTGCCGTATTCACAAAGAAATGGATGAACAATATCGAGGCGACGCAATAACCGTAAACGCGGCTAAATTTAGTCTTCTGTCGTTCTGCAAGGTATATAATCCTGAAAATTAATGCGACAAATAAAAGGACTACGACGAGCGAACCTACAAATCCCCATTCTTCACCAACCGTTGTGAAAATATAATCGGTATGTTGTTCCGGAACAAATCCGCCTTTGGTTTGCGTACCTTCCAGATAGCCTTTTCCTAATAATCCGCCGGAACCAATTGCGATTTCCGATTGGTTTGTGTTGTATCCAATCCCTTTTTCGTCGACCGCACGTCCTAACAAGATATTAAACCTATCACGATGGTGCTGCTGGAAAACGTTGTCAAATACATAACTCACCGATAAGCTGACTCCTGCCGTCATCACCAAAATCATAGTGCTCAGGATGAGGTTTCGGTTGACGATTTTACTTCGGTAATAATTAATAGCGAGAAGCCCTAGAGTAATCAAAATCACATACAACGGATTCTGCAATACCAATGTCATTATGAAAATGAGAATTCCGGCAAATCCAACCCACAGATACCACGCAGGCAATCCTTCCCGGTACAATACGAAAATCATCATGATGAAAATCAGGGCGCTTCCGGGATCATGTGGCGCAATCAGTAAAATTGGAAGAAATAAAATTCCTAATGCCTGAATTTGTCGGTTGACATCTTTCAAATTGACTTGTACATCGCTCAAATATTTCGCCAATGCCAACGCTGTCGCGGATTTTGCAAACTCTGCCGGTTGTAATCGCAAAGAACCAAAGGAATACCAATTGGCCTGCCCATTGACGCTTTTTCCAAGTACAAATAAGCCGGCAAGCGAAAGCAACGCAAAGCCGAAAATGATACTGGAAAATTTTTCATAAAACTTCCCGTCAACAGAAAGCACCACAATAATCAATGGAATTGCAAGCCCGATATACAGCAACTGCTTACCGTAAAACTGGTCGATGTCATACCAGGTCGTTTCAATTTCGGGCAACGATGAAGAATAAATATTCAGCCAGCCCAAAATCACCAAAACGATGTAAATCGTTACGATAACCCAATCTATATTGCTCCTGATGCTTTGGTTTTTCATTGAATGCGGCTAGTTTTCTACTTTTGTGGTGTCGATTACTTTCTCTTTGAATGTCGTAATGGAATCAACTTTCCTTACCAGAAATTTGTCATATTGGTATTTGAGGTCTTTCGACAAAACCCTTTTTTCCAGATCAGGGCGCGAAATCGAATTGCGCAGGTATTTTTCAATCATTAAACTTGCAATCGGAAGCTGCGATTGTTGCACCGAAACCACCATTTTCAACCAAAATCGCAATCGCAATTTTCGGATTGTCTTTTGGTGCGAAAGCCACGAAAATCGAGTGGTCTTCCATCTGGATTCGTTTTCCGCCGACTTTGGCGAAGTTTTCCGCAGTTCCGGTTTTTCCGCAAATATCGATGCCTTCAACGCGTAAACCACTGGCTGTTCCGAAGTTATAGACGTCGAATAATCCAGAAATCATCGGCGGGAAATATTTTTTATCAATCGTCGAATAATGCCTTTTGAGGAATTTAGGGTCAATCTTTTCGCCCTTGATTTTTTTGATGATGTGGGGTGTATAATAATATCCCTGATTGGCAACTGCAGAAATCATATTGGCCAATTGTATCGGCGTTGCGAGCACTTCCCCTTGTCCAATCGCATTCGAAACGATTGCTGTACTTCTCCAGCCGCCATTAGGATACATCCTTTTGTACGTTTTTGAAGTCGGTATTTTACCGCGTTTTCCAGTCGGCAAGTCATAGCCCATGAATTCTCCCAATCCGAAACTTTTCACGTGTTTGCTCCACACATCAACAGCCGCAGGCGGACTCACATATTTGTTGATCGTGCGCATATACGCATTGGCGAAGTAAGTATTACAGGAATTGTAAATTCCGTTGTGCAATTGGTGCGGACCCGAACCGTGGCATTTCATAAACCTTCCGCGCGCGTAACTGAAACCGTGGTGGCACATGAAAGTCGTATTTTCATCAATGACGCCTTCCTGCAAGGCGACTAACCCGGTCATAATTTTGAATGGTGAGCCCGGAGGATATTCTGCCAATAATCCGCGGTCGTATAAAGGTTTCGCGATGGAGTCGTTGTATAATTTGGTATAATTTTTAGATCGTTGTCTTCCAACCAGAATAGCCGGATCGTAGGAAGGTGCGGTTACCAAAGCCAGGATCTCTCCCGTTTTTGGCTCGATAGCAACAATTCCGCCACGTTTGTTCTTCATCAATTCTTCTCCGTATTTCTGGAGTTCTATGTCGAGTGTAAGCGTAATATCTTCACCACGAACGGCGATTGTGTCGAATTCGCCTTGTTTGTAAGCGCCGATGTCTTTGTTGAATTTGTCTTTCTGGCGGTATTTCACACCTTTTATACCTCGTAGGATCTTTTCGTAACTTTCCTCGACACCTTGCTTTCCAATCAAATCTCCGGAATGATAGTACGGATTTTTGTCGATTTCACGTTGGTTTACTTGTGCAATCGAGCCGAAAACATTGGCGCCAACTGCAACCTGATAATCACGAAGTGAACGTTTTACGATATCAAATCCGGGTTCGAATTTCCGCATTTTTTCCTGTAAAGCTGCGTATTCGCGCTTGTTGAGTTGAGGTAGAAAAACTGACGGAAGCATTGGACTGTAAACGCGGGCTTTGTCAATAATCCTTATAAAATCTGCTTTGGTAATATTGAGCAGTTTGCAGAATTCGAGCGTGTCGATGTTTTTTACGTATTTCGGCGTCACCATGATGTCGTAAGACGGCTGGTTCGCAACGAGCAATTTTCCGTTCCGGTCATAAATGTAACCACGCTCCGGATAATCATAAATGACTTTTATAGCGTTGTTGACCGATTTTGTCATCAGCGTGTCATCGATAATCTGCAAATAGAAAAGCCGCATCAGAATCAGCAAAACTGAAATGATTACTACCGTTGGGAACAAAACTTTTCTCATCGTCTGTTAGGCTTGAAAAGATAAATTAGTATGATGCAGATGATTATCGTAAAGATAGTGCTGAAAATCTGCCGCAGCGCCATATTCCAAAACAAACTTACGCTGAAAATTTCGAGTAAAAACAACACAAAATGGTGCGTAACGACTGATATCAAGATGAATGAAAAACGTTCTGGAGTCAGCCGGTCGTTGATTTTTACGGTCTGGTATTCGTAACTTACACCGAATGAAAATTTAAAGAATGTTGGTCGCAAATAAGCCAGTGTAAGGCAGGCCGCAGCATGAACGCCACCGGAATCCATGAAGCAATCTACAATCAAGCCGAGGAAGAAACTCGCGAGCAAAAGTCCGAATTTATTGCCATTCACAGGATACAAAATAATGAACAAAACATATGGATACGGATTCAGGTAATTCGAAAATTCCATGTGATTGAAAATGACGACCTGTGCCGCTAGCAGCAATATAAAACGGGCGATATTGAATAAGACCGCACTGTTCATCGCTTTGGTGTTTCAGTTTCAGTTTCGAGCTGTAATATTTCTTCGCGCTCTTTGCTCTTGATGATATACACGTGGCCCAGATTCGTCATGTCGTTGAAAAGACGCACGTTCAGCGTATAATATTGTGTTTTGTTATCGATATAAATATTGGCGATAGTTCCGATTCCGATTCCGGCAGGAAAAATTTCTGATTCGCCGCTGGTCACAATTGTATCGCCTTTGTGGATGGCTGCAAGTCGCGGCACGTCAATCAGTTGTACATAACCGGCATTTTTTGCATTCCATTGCAAGGTTCCGAAATGACTTGATTTTTTAATTTTGGCGCTGATTCTTGATTTCGTGTTCAGTATGCTTTGGATGGTCGCATAATTCGCGGAAGTTTTCTCCACCAATCCGATAATTCCAAGATTGTTCACAACACCCATATCAGTTTTGATGCCTTGTTTTTCACCAGCGTCAATCGTGAGGTAATTCTGCGGCATATTGAACGAATTCTTGATGACTTTCGCCACGACGACATTCACTTTCTTCACGCCTTTTATCGTGTCGATATCCGGAACTTTCATTGTATCCTGCGCATTAAAAAGCAGGCTTTTCAAACGGGCATTTTCTAAAGCCAGTTCTTCATTTTGCGTGCGAAGATTGAAATATTCGTTGATGGCATTCAGTCTTTCGTAAACGCCGCCGGTAAAGAAATTAGCCGAGCTGATGACTTTGCTTTTGTGATACGAATGCGCCTGGATCGTAAAAGTTAATGATATACCCAAAAGCAGCAAAAACAGCAACTTATGGCTGTTTTTAAATATAAAATTAAATATTTGCTGCATTGTTTATCCGGTGTTCAGTTAACGGTTTCCAGTAATCAGATTCGACGTAATTTACAATAAAAAAAATTGTAATGTCAAAATTATTTGATGAGGATGCTTCTGAATTTGGTAATGTTTTTAAGCGCCATTCCGGTGCCGCGAACAACGGCTCTCAATGGATCTTCAGCGATGTAAACCGGAAGGTCGGTTTTTTGAGAAATACGTTTATCAAGACCTCTCAACATCGAACCTCCACCTGCAAGGTAAATTCCGGTGTTGTAAATATCGGCTGCCAATTCCGGAGGCGTTTGCGATAAAGTTTCCATTACGGCATCTTCAATCCTCTGGATCGATTTGTCTAATGCTTTTGCGATTTCGCGGTAAGAAACTTCCACCTGTTTTGGCTTTCCGGTCAAAAGGTCACGACCCTGAACCGACATATCGTCCGGTGGCGTTTCCAGATCTTCAATGGCGGCACCGATTTCGATTTTTATTTTTTCAGCGGTACTTTCCCCAACGAAAAGGTTGTGCTGCGTTCTCATGTAGTAAACGATGTCGTTCGTGAAAACGTCACCGGCAATCTTAACCGATTTGTCGCATACGATTCCGCCCAAAGCGATGACCGCTATTTCAGTCGTTCCACCTCCAATATCAACAATCATGTTTCCTTTCGGCTGCATGATGTCAACACCGATACCGATTGCTGCTGCCATCGGTTCATGGATGAGGTAAACTTCTTTTCCGTTTACGCGCTCACAGGATTCTTTTACGGCGCGCATTTCCACTTCGGTAATTCCTGATGGAATACAAACCACCATACGCAATGCCGGCGTGAACATTCTTTTCTTTAAGGCCGGAATGCTTTTGATGAACATCGAAATCATTTTTTCCGACGCATCAAAATCGGCAATAACCCCGTCTTTCAAAGGTCTGATGGTCTTTATGTTTTCATGCGTCTTTCCCTGCATCAGGTTGGCTTCTTTACCAACGGCGATGATTTTGCCTGAAATTCTGTCGCGGGCAACAATCGACGGACTGTCAATCACAACCTTGTCGTTGTGGATGATCAGCGTGTTTGCGGTACCAAGGTCTATCGCAATATCCTCGGTCATGAAATCAAAAAATCCCATAAGTTTTTTAAGGGTTTAAAAGTTATAAATTTTACGCGACAAAGTTAAACAAATTAATGTTTGAAATGACGCGTTCCTGTAAATACCATCGCCAAATTATTTTCGTTGCAATAATTGATACTCAGCTCATCTTTGATCGATCCGCCCGGTTGAATTACCGCTGTTATTCCGGCGTCATTTGCAATTTCAACACAGTCCGGAAACGGGAAAAATGCATCGCTCGCCATCACGGCGCCTTTCAGATCAAATCCAAACGCATTCGCTTTTTCGATCGCCTGTTTTAACGCATCAACTCTTGAGGTTTGTCCGGTTCCGGATGCGACCAAAGTTTTGTTTTTTGCGAAGACGATTGTGTTTGATTTTGTGTTCTTACAGATTTTAGATGCGAAGATCAGATCCTCAACTTCTTCGGCTGTCGGTGCTGTATTGGTAACGGTTTTTAAGTCGTTTTTATTGTCGGAGATGTTGTTGCGGTCTTGTACTAAAAGTCCGTTTAACGCCGTGCGCACTTGTCTTTCCGGAAGCGCAACTTCATTCTGGATCAAAATGATGCGGTTTTTCTTTTCTTCGAGAATGGTGATGGCATCAGTCTCATACGAAGGTGCAATCACGACTTCACAAAATAATTTGTTGATTTCTTTTGCCGTTGCCACATCGATTCTGCCATTGGCAATCAAAACGCCGCCGAAAGCAGAAGTCGGGTCGCAAGCCAAAGCATCAAGATAAGCCTGCTCCATTGTTGACCTTGAAGCCAATCCGCAAGCGTTGTTGTGTTTTAAAATAGCAAAAGTTGGTTCTTCGTTTTTGAATTCAGCAATTAAATTCACCGCTGCGTCAACATCCAAAAGATTGTTATAAGACAATTCTTTTCCGTGGATTTTCTTAAACATCGCGTCAAAATCTCCGAAGAAAAAACCTTTTTGGTGCGGATTTTCACCATATCGCAAAACTTGTCCGTTCGCAATGCTCGTTTTGAAAATCGTTTCATCGGTATTAAAATAATTGAAAATTGCCGTATCGTAATGCGAAGAAACGTGGAATGCTTTTGTCGCGAATAATTTTCTGTCTTCGATTGATGTCGCTCCGTTTTGTTTCGTAATCAAATCCAAAAACGGTGCATATTGTTCAACTGAAGCGACGATAACGGTATCCTTGAAATTTTTCGCCGCCGCGCGGATGAGTGAAATCCCGCCAATATCGATTTTTTCGATGATATCAGCCTCACTGGCGCCCGAAGCCACAGTTTTTTCAAACGGATATAAGTCGACAATCACCAAATCAATCTGCGGAATATTGTATGCTGCCATCTGTTGCACGTCGCCTTCGTGGTCCGTGACGGTTTAAAATGCCGCCGAAGATTTTCGGGTGCAGCGTTTTTACACGGCCGCCCAAAATCGATGGATAAGAAGTGACATCTTCAACAGGAACAACCGGAATGCCAAGATTTTTAAGAAAATCTTCTGTCCCTCCGGTTGAATAAAAAGTAACATTTTGTTCGTGCAACTGACGCACAATTGGCTCCAATCCTTCTTTCGAAAAGACTGAAATCAAAGCAGATTTAATGGTTTTTGTAGCGCTCATTTTGTAGTTGTGTTTAAGAGTGCAAAAGTAGTTTTTTTGCAACAGAAATGTATCCAAAAACTGTAACAAATTTCGCGAAAACAACTACTAATGCTTAAATGCTAATTTTTTAGGTTATTATTTAAAATTTACGGAATTTTACCCGGATCAAACTTCTGAATTTATGCTGATTTACCTGAGATTGCTCAAGGAAAGTTTCGGTTTCGCCATGAATGCGCTGCGCAACAACAAATTGCGTACTTTCCTGTCATTACTTGGCGTGACGATTGGAATTTTCTCGATCATCGCCGTGCTTGCGGCAGTCGATTCACTCGACAGGAAAATCAGAAAAGACCTGAGCAGCCTTGATAAAAATATGATTTCTTTGATGAAGATGAGTTTCGGTTCGTCGGATATTCCGGATTGGAAACGAGAGCAATTTCCTCAGATGAAATACGATGAATATGAGTACCTGAAAGGCACTTTGAGCAATACTGAAGAAATGGCGTTTCAACTTTGGGTGGCGCGCGAAAGCATCAAATATGAATCGAAGACCGTTACTGATGTAAATGTGGTGCCGATTTCATACGAATTCAGTAATATTCAGAAACTCGAATTTGATGAAGGGCGGTATTACAATGAATCCGAATCAAACTCAGGCGCGCCCGTCGTGGTTTTAGGCTACGAAAATGCAAAAGCGTTATTTGAAAATGCCGATCCGATTGGAAAAAAAGTGCGCATGTACGGACAGCGGCTGACCGTAATTGGTGTCTTGAAAAAAGAAGGTGCTTCAGCGTTTTCGATGGGTGGCGGCAATGACACTTCGGCATTTATTCCGGTGAATTTCATCAGGAGAATGTATGGCGACAACAATAAGACTTTTATGAGCGTAATCCTCATCAAGCCGGTCAAAGGCGTCGACATGGAAGCTTACAAAGCTGAACTGACGCAAAAACTTCGTAATTACCGCGGACTCAAACCCGAAGAAGTGACCAATTTTTTCCTGAACGTATTATCCGGATTTACAGATATGCTGGATAGTTTTATCGGAGTTTTGAACATCGGTGGCTGGATTATCGCAGGATTTTCATTGCTCGTCGGTGGTTTTGGTGTAGCGAATATTATGTTCGTTTCGGTGAAAGAGCGCACGAATCTTATCGGCATACAGAAATCATTGGGCGCAAAAAATAAATTCATTTTACTTCAATTTCTATTCGAAGCGGTAATCTTGTGTCTTATTGGCGGTGGCGTAGGGATTTTATTGGTTTGGCTGCTGACAATATTATTAACCTCAATGCTCGACTTTGAATTTGTTTTGAGTGCTTTCAACATCATGCTCGGCACCGGACTTGCCGCATTAATCGGATTGATCTCAGGGATATTGCCGGCAGTATCTGCGTCACGGCTTGACCCGGTTGAGGCCATTCGTTCGGGGATGTAATCCGGACTATCAAAACAATTTTCATCTTGTATACAAATTACTGCAAATGCCTTATTGGCAAAATCTGCAAAACGCAATAGGTTTGACAATCATTGTTCAACCCATTAAATTATACAACATGAAAAAAACATTTTTTATTGCATTTTGCCTGACGATTTTCTGCATAACTACAGCACAGGCACAATTAGCGGCACTGAATATGCCCGCTAACACGGAAGACTGGAGTAAGCCGCAAACATTCACCTTGAAAGCTGCCGACGGCACAACGCAGAACGTGGAAATCACCACAAGATTTGTAAACCACAGAGGCACTACGGGCTATATGGATGTAAAGATTATCAATTACGTGAAAGACATTGTAAGGATGTATGTGTCGCTAATAAATGGGCAGGTTGATGCAAGTACTTACAAAGGTATCAGTTACAACAACAGTACTTTATACAGTATTAAGAATGGTTTCAATACGACTTTCAAATTGCAGTTGCGGGAATGTCTTCCAAAAGGCGCCGGAAAAATGACCGATCTGGAAAAATGCAAAGCCTGCAATCCATGGTTGGCAATTGCAGAAATAGCGTTCAAATAGAAAAACAGGTACTATACAAAAATAAAAATCCCGGAAATTTCCGGGATTTTTTTATCTTATTTCCTGATTCAGAATCAGATCAATGAACAAATTAATCTTGTCTTTAAGTTCTTTTCTTGGTGTAATGAAATCCAAAAATCCGTGTTCTAATACAAATTCAGCCGTTTGGAAACCTTCCGGTAAATCTTTTCCTGTTGTATCTTTTACTACACGAGGTCCTGCAAAACCAATTAAAGCGCCTGGTTCAGAGATATTTACATCACCCAGCATCGCATAAGAAGCTGTTGTTCCTCCGGTTGTCGGATCGGTACATAAAGAAATATACGGAATCCCGGCATCGCTCAATTGCGCCAATTTTGCAGAGGTTTTCGCCAATTGCATCAATGAATAAGCAGCTTCCATCATCCTCGCGCCGCCCGATTTCGAAATCATCACAAACGGAACGCGGTTTTTAATAGAATAATCAATACCACGTGCGATTTTTTCTCCAACAACAGCACCCATCGAACCGCCGATAAAAGCAAAATCCATACAGCAAACCACAAGCTCATTTCCTTTAGATTTTCCAACACCGGTACGCACAGCGTCTTTCAGGTGGGTTTTGTCCATCGCATCTTTCAAACGGTCAGAGTATTTTTTGGTGTCGACGAAATGTAACGGGTCTTTCGACGTCATTTTCGCATCGAGCTCCTTAAATTCATTGTTGTCAAAAAGGATTTCAAAATATTCCTTACTGCCGATTCTTACGTGAAAGCCGTCTTCAGGGCTTACATATAAATTCCTGGCCAACTCATCTGCATCGATGATTTTTCCGGTAGGCGACTTGTACCATAAACCTTTCGGTACGTCCTTTTTGTCTTCTGTCGCGGTCTGAATTCCTTTTTCTGTTCTTTTAAACCAAGCCATATTTTTAGTGTTCAGTGTTCAGTTATTAGTGTTCAGTAAAAATGAAAACTATAGAGTATTAACGTTGTTCAAATCGGCGAAAGCCTGCTCTAAGCGAGTATTGAAAGTCACTTCGCCTTCACGAAGCCATTTTCTCGGATCGTAATGTTTTTTGTTCGGAGAATCTGCGCCGTCCGGGCTGCCGATTTGCGTTCTCAGATAATCGATTTTTCCAACCATATAATCACGGATGCCTTCAGTGAAAGCAAACTGCAAATCAGTATCGATGTTCATTTTGATGACACCGTAGCTGATTGCTTCCTTGATTTCTTCCGGAGTTGAACCTGATCCGCCGTGGAAAACGAAGTCAACCGGATTTTTATCTGTATTGTGTTTTTTCTGGATGTAATCCTGAGAATCACGAAGAATAGTCGGCGTGAGTTTTACGTTACCCGGCTTGTAAACACCGTGAACGTTTCCGAAAGCAGCTGCGATGGTAAAACGCGGACTCACCTTCATCAGCTCAGAATAAGCATAATCAACGTCTTCCGGAGTGGAATATAATTCTGAATGGTCAACGCCTGAGTTGTCAACGCCGTCTTCTTCTCCGCCGGTAATGCCGAGTTCGATTTCAAGTGTCATGCCCATTTTCGACATTCTTTCTAAATATTTTTTGCAGATTTCGATGTTCTCGTGCATCGGCTCTTCTGATAAATCAAGCATATGCGAAGAGAACAAAGGCTTTCCGGTTTCGGCGAAATGTTTTTCTGAAGCCTCCAATAAACCATCAACCCAAGGTAATAATTTTTTCGCGCAGTGGTCGGTGTGAAGGATTACAGTTGCGCCGTAAGCTTCTGCCAGTGCGTGTATGTGTTTTGCGCCTGCAATTCCGCCTGCGATGGCCGATTGCTCATTGGTATTAGAAAGCCCTTTTCCGGCATTGAACTGTGCGCCTCCGTTAGAAAACTGGATAATTACCGGCGCTTTGAGTTTCGCAGCGGTTTCCAAAACACCGTTGATAGTGTCTGAACCGGTAACATTTACGGCTGGTAAAGCAAAGCCTTTTTCTTTTGCATAAGCGAAAATCGCCTGAACTTCATCACCAGTTGCAACTCCGGGTTTAATATTATGGGCCATTGTATTGTAAGTTTTAAGTTAAGCCTACAAAAATAAATAATTATATTTTAGAATGGATAATTAATACCGATATTTAAAACAGAGTTCCCGAAATTATAATCGCGGAACCATTTTTTTCCGGTTTCATCGGCGGGATTGTAGGTCTTGAATCCGAGGTCGAGCCTTACGGCGAAAATGCTCAGGTCGTAACGCAATCCGAATCCAGAACCGACAGCAATATCTTTGAGCGATTCCAATCCGTCGAAATTACCGCCCGGAATCGTCGAGTCGTCAAAAATGTTCCAGATATTTCCGGCATCGACAAACAAAGCACCTTTAAAACTGTTAATAATCTTAAAACGGACTTCAGCGTTAAGCGTAATCTTGAAATTCGCCTCATTAAAATCATAAATCGAGCCGCTGCTTCCGGGACCTAAAGAATAAGGTTGCCACGCACGGATATCGTTGGATCCTCCGGCAAAATAACTTCGTGAAAACGGTACGCTCGACGAATTGCCATATGGAACTGCAATTCCGGCAAAACCCCGAACGGCGATTACGCGCTCATATTTCAAATCCCAATGCTTGATGTATTCGAATTCTGTTTTGAAATATTGCGAATATTCAATTCCGAAGATTTTCTTGCGGCTGATTTCGTTGTCAACGGTTTTCGTTGCCGATGCGAATAATGAAAGCAGATTTCCCGCTGATTCGAGTTTTGTTCTAAAAAGTATAATAATCATTGTCGGCAAGATTATTAGGATTTTTGGTCGTCCGCGAAAAAGTATAGCTTGAAGCCAGGATGAAATTGTTTTCGGTCAGCCTGTTTTTACGTTCGCGGATGCTGCTGATGGTTTTATAGTCGTTGGTATTTTGCGCCTAGACCTAAGCCGTTGTCAAGAACATCTTCGAGAAATCCGTTCGTGCCTTCGTCTACGATGAGGTTGTTGTTGTCATCTGCGTAAGCCGGATTGGTGTTGTAAGTTTTGGCGAGTTTATTGAGTTGGTCGTATGAAGATTCGTATACATTGAAATAATTTCCAACATTAATATTGTTGACATATTGCGCATTGAACAGCTCAAATTTTGCATTCGTGCCTCTTTTCGGCGACCAGTTATAAGCAAAAGATCCCGTAAAATTTTCTTTGTCCAATCCGATATTTTTCTGCTTTGCAAAACCAAGGCTCAAAACCGTAGACGGAATCATCCTTTTCGGGATGATTTTTTCTGTATTCAGCGGCAGCAAAATTCGCGGGAAATTCAATTTGGTGTCAATTCCGTATTCCGAAATATTAAAGAAAGTATTGCTTGGCGTTTTCAGCGATCGCGATGCGCCAATATTGCCTCTTGCGGCTACTTCTAACGTTTCGGCACCATTGAAGACATTTCGCATACCAACAGATGAAGTCGCTTCAATTCCAAAATCCTGGATATTCGAATGCGTAAAATCGAGCGACGCACCAAAACTGTATTTGTCACGCGGTGTCAGGATAATATTGGCGATAAGTGAATTGCCAAGGCTGTCTTTCGGGTCAGGTTTGTATTGGATCGAAGGATAATTAAAGATGCGAAGGTTGCTCAAATAGCGCGATGTAAGGCTCGTACGCGTATCAGAATATAAAGTTCCGGGCGCTATAAAAATTGCGTCGGTAAGCGCCTTCGGCTTGTATTTCAATTTCTTATGACTGAAAATATTGAAATTTTTATAAGTAACGCTATCTGTCAAAGGCGTATTGGTATTATTGGTCGCATTGTCGGTAATAATGTTGACTTCACTGATTTTATACATCTTAAATGGCCGTGTAATCGTTGAATCACCGGCGCGTAAAGTCTGGTCGTTAATGACCATTTGAATATTCGCTTTGTTGCCGGTTCCAACAGTATCAATAATATAAAGGATATTGCTCTGCTGGAAATAATAAACACCGTTGTTGCGGAATTTCGTCGTAAGCCTCGAACGCTCTGCCTCGAAATTTTCGGTTTTAAACTGGTCGCCGCTTTTCAAAAAAGACACTTCCTTTTTGTCATTATATAAGGAATCCAACTGTGGTGAAGTAATGTCAGTCGAAATTGTATCAAGCCGCGTAACCTGGCCCTTTTTCAACAGTATAAGTAATTTTCGCACGTCTTCTTTTGAGTGTGTCGATTTTATAAGTTGCCTTCGACTCGAAAAATCCATTGTTGAGCAGATAAGATTTGAGGCGGATGATTGATTTGTCAGTTCTTTTTGTATCAACGATTACAGGTGCTTCACCAGTTTTTTTAAGGAAATTATGAATGCCTGAATACAGGAAGGATTCTCCTTTTCGCTTGACCTGTTTCGCCGAAAACAACTTAATCTGTCGTTGTAATTTCTTCGGATTGTGGATGAATTTCGCCCTGTAACTTGAGTCGGGATTGGGTTTTGCGAGATTGTACAAATTCAGCCGCAGCTTGAAACCGAGCAATGAACTGTTCGGTCTTTGGTAAAGCAGCTCTTCGTAAGTGCCGTCGTTTTCCTTTTTTCCATCAACAGTAATTTCATTTTTCCTGAGTAGATATTTCCCTTCCGGAACCCGTTTTACGGCATTGCAGGCAGAAATAATAATCCCGAATAGAATAAATAGCGTTATTTTTGTCGAGCGCTTTCTCAAGTGTCCTTTAATTTAATTCAAAAGTACATTATTTCCATGGTTAGTAAAAACCAAATAAAATTAATCACATCGCTGCACCAAAAAAAGTTCCGCACCATCAACGGTCTTTTCATCGCCGAAGGCGCCAAAGTCATCCGCGAATTGCTCAATGCCGATTTTGAGCTGCAGCATTTGTATGTAACCGAAGCGCTTTTCAAAGACATCGAGGCAGCAAAAAGGATGGAGATTTCAGAAAGCGATTTGAAGAAAATCAGCGCGCTCACCGTCCCGAATAATTGTCTTGCCGTTTTCAAGATGAAAGCGCCTTCTGAAATTAACGCAAGAGGATTGATTTTAGCGCTTGACGACATCCGTGATCCGGGAAATCTCGGCACGATTATGCGGCTTTGCGATTGGTTTGGCATTGAAGAATTGATATGTTCCGAACAAACCGTCGACATTTATAACCCGAAAGTTGTTCAGGCAACAATGGGCTCGATTGCGCGTGTAAATGTCAGTTATGTGAATCTGGAAAATTTTCTGCAAGATGTAAATTTACCTGTTTTCGGGACTTTTATGGATGGTGACAATATCTACAAATCTGATTTGCCTGATGAGGGCATCATTATAATGGGCAACGAGGCCAACGGCATTTCGCCTAACATTGAAGCCATCGCTAAGAATCGACTTTCAATTCCGAGGTTTGGAAAATTGCAGCAAACAGAAAGTCTGAATGTTGCGACTGCGACTGCTATTATTTTGAGTGAATTCAGAAGAAACGCAATTTAAACGCAAAGCAATCAAAGTTCTCCGCAAAGTGTGGAGAAAGCTTGGCGAACTTTGCGAAAAACTTTGCGCCTTTGCGGTAAAATCAATGAAAAGTAAAATTGATAAAAATCGCCCTCGATTTCATCGCATCAATATTAGAAGTCCACGGACTGTTCGGGTCATTATCAGGAACGAGTTCATTCTGCAAACTAAACACGCCGCGGATTGATGGCGAAAACTTGAAATATTCAAAATACAAGTCAATCCCAACGCCCAATTCGTAAAAATTAGTCCATTTGATCATCCTGAAACGCGCCTGTGAATTATCGTCCCGGGCAGTGGCATTACTCGATAAATTGAGCGCTGTTCCTACACCGCCAACAAGATAAGGACGAATGTTTCCGGTTCTCACAGATGAAAATTTCACCAAAAGCGGAAAATGCAGGTAAGTCGATTTTACTTCACGTAAAGCGTCATATTCGTTCGCAAATCCCGGAAAAGTGAGGTTTCTTTGGTTGAAATATAATCCAGGTTCGAAACGCAGGTTGAAATATTCATTCAGGCGTAAATTTCCCACTAATCCAACGTTGAAACCGATGCTTTTGTCAACCCTTACGTCCTGATCGACAGGTGTTTTGTAATCGAATTTGAATTGGTACGAATTAAATCCGAGGAAATAACCCCAGTGTACGCGCTGTTTGTCGAAATTCTCCAGATTGATAATCGGGCTTTTCTGGAACATGCTGCCAAATTGCGCCGTCGCCGAAAAAGAAATTACCAATAAAAAAAGCAAAATATATTGTCTCATACTATTTTTTAGATGCTGAATAAATGGTCGCCACGCCGAATGTCTGCGGCATAGACTTCACGTCTATAAACCCGATTTTCCTCAAAATATTGTTTAATTCGTCTCCGAAAGGAAAAACCGAAGCCGAATCTGACAAATATCGGTAAGCCGAACGGTCTTTTGAAAACAATTTCCCGATGGTCGGCAAAATGAATTTCGAATACAATTTATAGCCTTGTTTAAATGGGAATTTCACCGGAACCGAAGTTTCCAGAATCACAAAAACACCATTTGGTTTCAAAACGCGTAAAATTTCTGAAAGTCCTTTTTCCAGAGTTTCAAAATTTCGGATACCGAAACCAACCGTAATGGCATCGAAAGTATTGTCTTCGAAAGGCATATTTTCTGAATCGGCCAGAATCATTTCTATTTTTTGCGACAGGTTTTTCGCGGCGATTTTCTGCCTTCCGACTTCGAGCATTCCGGCAGAAATGTCTAATCCGATGATTTTTTCGGCGTTGGTTTCTGCCATTAAAATTGCCAAATCTCCCGTTCCTGTTGCAATATCGAGAATGGTTTTGGGATTTTTATCAGAAACAATTTTAAGGACTTTTTTCCGCCATTTGATGTCAACGCCAAATGAAATCACACGGTTCAGGCCGTCGTAATTTCCTGAAATGTTGTCAAACATCTGAGCGACCTGTTCTTTTTTTCCAAGTTCAGAATCTTTGTATGGCGTGATGTGTTCGGGCATTTTGAATTTAATTTCGGCAAAGGTAGTTTTAATTAGATAATTAGGCAATTAGATAATTAGATAATGAATGCGTTGACGGATAAGTGCTTCAAGGTAATCCCGACATTTTCTAATTATCTAATTATCACATTTTCTAATTATTTCCGTACAAAAGTTTCAAAAGTGAATTCAAATTGGTGTTTTTCGTCTTTCGCATGAAATTCCGAATCGACAATTTTCCAGTATTCAGCATTGATTTCAGGAAAAAAAGCATCCGCTTCAAAAGTTGCGTGAACCCTTGTGATATCAAGCTTATCGGCGTGCGGCATTCCGAGGTTATAAATTTCGCCGCCACCTATTATATACAGGTCTTGGTTTTCTGGCGCCGTGGCAATCGCATCTTCCATAGTATTTACGACGATGCAATTCTCAAAATCAACGGTATAGTTTTTATCGCGTGTGATGATGATATGGGTGCCTTTCGGGCAATGGTTTCGGGAAACTTTCAAAGGTTTTCCGGCCGATGATGATATGATGCCCGGAAGTCAGCCGCTTGAATCTTTTGAAATCATCGGGCAAATGCCACAGCAGTTGGTTGTCTTTTCCAAGCGCGTTGTTTTCGGCGATGGCCGCAATCATTATAATCATCAGAGGTTGTTTTTTTCGAAATCAGCTTCGGTTTTGGATTCGAGTTGGCGCAGACGGTTTTTCTGCTTTTCGACAAGGCGGTCAATTTGCTCGCGCTCCCAGTTCTTATTCATGAAGCGATCCAAAAGATACACTTTTATAAAATGGAAGATGAAAATAAAAAGCCAAATCGTGATGCCCCATTTGTACCACTGCGCCGGAAGGCCGTATTCGAGCAAATCGTTGGCCACAAACATGAACAGGCTGCCGATGATAAAGAACACAAAATGAAAGTATAAGACCTTCTTTTGCCTGATCCTTCGGCGGGCATATTCATAAAGTTCATGTGCCTGTTTCTCCATTTTCGGCTTTTTTGAGCATTTAAAGATAAAATTTATTTCGAAAAGTAGCAATTTCGGGTTAAGGATAATTTAAAGTGCAAACGTTTTCATAAAGCACATTAATTTTTTAAAGTATTAATTATTAAGAATATATGTATATTTTGTATCAAATATTATCATAATCTTAAATCTGCAAACCTTGCGTTGAACTTTCGTCAGAATTTATTTCCTTTGCGCTATAAATCTAAAAACTAATTAGTTATGGCAATCAAGAAACAATTTATAAAAACGAAACCAGTTTGTAAAGTAACTTTCTCTGTAGAAGGTCCTGAAGCTCAAACTGCAGCGGTAGTAGGCGATTTCAACAACTGGGATCCAAAAGCCGGCGAACTTGGAAAATTGAAAAACGGTACTTTTAAAGCTACTTTCGATTTGACAAAAGATGCTTCTTACGAATTTAAATACCTTATTGATGGTGTTTTCGTAAACGAAACTGAAGCTGATTCTTATCAGTGGAATGACTTCGCAGGTGCTGAAAACAGCGTATTGGCTTTGTAATCAAAACCGAATAAAACAAAAAAATCCGCTCATTGAGCGGATTTTTTTGTTTTGACTAGTATACAATTTTCTTCGAGACGGTTTTCCCTTCTGAAGTCACCTGCACAATCAGCACCTGTTGTTGTATGTTGAGGTTGCTGATGTTAAAGAGAGGTGCGTTGATTTCATTCTTCTCATAAATCAAACGACCACGAACATCAAACAATTTTACTCTGCTCATATTTAGGGTTGCATTGATGTAGATTGTGTTGTCTTTTTTGAAAACTACAATGTCATTTAATGCACCCGGATTTTCAATTCCCAGATTTGTATTTTGGTAAACGATGGCAAAACGATTGCTGTAATTGCCTGCGTCTGATACAAATGTATAAGGCGAAAGCTTCAGGTTGTGCACAATTCCGGTCATGGCGTCTTGAATAAAAATATCTTGTCCGGAAACCGTTAGAAGCAGCAAATATCCCATCGAGGTGGTCAATAGCAATAGCAAATTCACCGGCTGCAATCGCGTTAAAACCCAACGGAATCACATCTGTAACTTCAAAAGGCATCGCCCTCGCCTGAATATTGAATTTTTCTGTGCCAATCATCGATGCGATATTATTGATGTTATTTTCGATTTGTTCTGCATCAATTGACGCATCGGCATTTTGCGTGGCACCATCCATATAACCAACAAGAATCTGGTTCTGGAGACCCGTTGCATTCGACAAATTCAGCCAAATCCTGCTTTTTTCAACAGCTGCATTCCTGAAGAACGTTGCGCTGTTGTTACCTGTGCGCATGGCGTTAGTAAAAGTAGCCGTTCCGGAAGTTGTGGTTTTCAGCAAAAATCCCTGCCCGACTGCAATCGTTCCGTTTGGTGTTGCGCCTCCTGCCGCAGATGCAGTTCCGAAAGTCGTATAAGTAGCATAATTCGCTCCGGAAGGCGCATCCTGGTTGGTATGCGTCCAGAAATAAAGCTCTCCGGGATTTTGCGTAAGGAATAAATCGGCGTTCAATGTCGATGGATAAGGATTGCCCAGCATATTGTAGCCCTTTCCGGTTGAAGGTGTGTTGGTGATTGCAATAGTTGCATTTCCGTTATTGGGAATTCCTGAGTAGGTACCGTTAAAAGTCGTCAGTGCTCCAGTGTCAGGAAAATTATTTGGCGCGCGAAGCATGTAACCCTTTGCTTTTGCAAATGAGACACCTAATGGTTCGGCAATAACCTGAAAGCTGTTATTGGTTTCATTCAGTGTATAAAAACGTGAAGTGCCGGTAGCAGTAGGAAATCCCGGCGCGTTGGTTGGTGATACCGTATAAGGCGAAAATAATTTCAAATCCTGATTGGCTACCGGAGAACCCCAATAAACATAATCGAGTCTTCGCATTGATGCATTCCTTTTTACGGTAATATTGCCGGAATTTGTAACATTCTGTACTTGTATCAGGTTGGAATTGTTTTCCATCGTCAGGCTGGCAGTTCCTGCAACAGTTACTGAACCATCAACCGTTAAATCATGCCCTGATAAAAAAGTCGCAACGGCATTACCGGTAACATTGAGCGAGCAGGCTTTAAGGTCTCCGGTAGAAGTATAATTTCCTGATATGGTTGCCGCTACGTTATTTTGTGGCGCTCCGTTGGTCCATGAAGATCCTGTCCAATTAGTGGTGATAGCGCCACAGGTTGGAGGTGTCGTAGATTGGCTGCAGATGTTCAGGCTCCAGGCATTAAGCGAGCCGCCATCCCCGTTGGCAGTATCTGCAATTCTTAAGGTCCATGTGCCTTGCGAAGCCAGTCCGTTCAGACCGGATAGCAACTGCACAGGTTTTATAGTTCCTGAAACAGCAGGATTGGTCGCGCAGATCAAAGTTGCTCCCGCATCATCAAAAATGGCGTTTATATTATCGTTTGATGTACACTGGCCATTTAATAATTGTATTTGCGTACCGGTCGGACTTATTAATGTAATGACAAGGTCTTCTACGTAACTATGCGTCAACTGAACCGTAACGTTTACGTCAGAAATAGTCCCGCCGGAAGGAATATTAAGCGTCGAGTTTATCGTTGGCGTTCCTGAAGCATTGATTGCTAAAGGAACATTCGTCGATGAGGTTGTAGGACAAGTGGTTTGCCCGGTAGTAAAGCGATAATAGCCACTTTGATTGCCCTGACAAGCGGAGTTTTTCGGAGTTATGCGCCAAAAATAATTGGTGTTTTGCGATAATCCGGTCAAAGCAAGACTATTGGTTGTAGAAGTGAGGTTTTGAAGATTATTTGAAAAAGTTACATCCGTAGCCAATTGCACATCATAAAACGTCGCGGCAGCATCGGCCGACCAGTTTAACGTAAGATTGATTGGTTGCCCAAAGGCTTCATTTGCCGGAGAAGTCAATGTTACCGGACTAAAACCTGAATTCAATATTTCAATATAGAATTTTACCGATTTGGTTGTCGCTCCCGAAGTTCCGGTAACGGTCATTGTATAAAATCCCGGCGCACAGGAAGCAGTATTGCCAACGGTCATGGTTACAGTTCCATTTGCTGAAATCGAAGCAGGAGAGAAACTAACTGTTGAGCCCGCCGGATTTCCCGAAACGCCAAACGTCGTTGTGCCTGAAAATCCGCCTGTTGTGCCATAGTTCATTGTGAAAACGCCATTCGCGCCCTGGCATACAGATTTATTTTGTTGGCCTTCAACTCCGGAAAAAGCCAAAGAAAAAGTAGAACCGCCGCTTGTAGTAGTAAAATTGGTATTAGAAACGTCGTAAAAGATATTGCCGTTACCGCGAACCATAATGCGGTTTGTTGTTCCTGTTGCATTTGGAATGGTAACAGTTTCCGAACCGTCGTTAGGCACTCTCGAGGCTAACAATGTCGGAAAACTGGTTCCGCCGTTAGCCGACATAAAAATATCCACATAAGCACAGTTGATGCCATTTGCTGTTGTTCCCGCGACATCCCACGTCACAGTCTGATTGGAAGCAGCTGCCCAGGAAACATTCGTATTAGGTGCACTTACCAAAAATGGTCCGGCTGTTCCATTTACATTTACGACCATCAAATCAGAAGCTGTCTGTCCGCCACCAGCGACGTTATCCCTACCTGTCACCGAAAAATTAAAAGTACGCGCAATCGAAGGCAATACTTCCCAGGTTGAAGAAGTAGCACCAGTCAGAACAGTTGACAATGCGGGAAAATACCTGACCGGACTCGTAACCGGAGTCAACGTACGGAACATTGGTCCGGCAGTTCTGACGGCAGTTGGCGCGGCATTATTCTGGGCAGCAGGCAAAACCGCTTCCGGATTGCGTTGTTCCCAGCAATAAGTAAGCGTATTTCCATCAGGATCAGAACCTGTAGCAGTCAGTAAAAATGGCGTCGATTTCGGAATCGTATAATCTGCTCCGGCATTAACCGTCGGCGGATTATTAGGAAAATTAGAAATCTGTGCACAGGAAGAAGAAGCGCCCGATTGCACATTCAAAGAAATATCACGTATGTTTACGTACCCGAAATAAGCATCGGAATTGTTTTGTACGTTGGCGGCGCAGATTCCGGCATAACCCATAATGCTTGAGCCGCTTCCGGTCTCTACCTCGGTGAAGCCGCTCCCGGAACGGCAGGTGTCATTGCTTTGCGTATGGTAACCGCCGAATCGGTGCCCCATTTCGTGTGCGACATAATCGATATCGAATGCATCACCGGTCGGGTCGGGTCTTCCGGTATATCCGCGGCCTTTGTGGGTTCCGGATTGTGATGTAGCCACACATACACAACCGATACATCCTGCATTACCGCCTCCGGAAGTATTAAAGTTATGCCCAATATCATAATTGGCAACACCAATCACTGAATCGTTGGTCTGAGCTGTTTTCGTATTGTATTCACCGCTCCACGGGTCGGTACTGGCATCAAGGTAAATGAGCAGGTCGTTGTTGCCGATAAAAATCATCGTAACCGCAAGTTCTTTTTCATAAACGCCATTGACACGTGTCATTGTAATGATCATTTGTGCCATTACATTGGCTTTTTGCTGCGCGACAGTGCCGCTTCCTTTGAAAATTGTGCCGTATTCGCCGGTACATGAAAGTGCTAATCTGTAAGTGCGCAGTTTTTTATCATTTGTGTCGAGCATGCTGAAATTAGTCCGATGTGCGTTTTCAGAATCAAGCGTTTTTTCAACATCCGTCAGGCAGCTGAAATCCTGCTCCGGAGCCCCTAAAGATTGGCGGTCATACACAATATAATTTTTACCGTCGGTTGTGTATGGATCAATATAACTGCTGCTTTTTTCCCCATACATTGTCATGTTGTTCAAGCCAAATTGCGTTATCGAAAAACGCGCGATTGCTGTCGGGTCATTGATTCCCTGTGCGGCATAAGAGCGCATATCGGGATATTTTTGCTGCAATTCCGGCTCCATGATTGGCGTTTCGATGACATCGTAAAGTCCCATCGTTCCGTCAGCTTCCGGCAGGTAAATAAGGTGAGGTGTTCTGGTTTGAAAATTTCCGCGTACGGGAATTCCTGCTAATTGCGCTTTGAAAGCATCAATGTCAAGGCTGTAAAGTATATACTTTGCTGGAAAATTTTTCCTGTTTGCTTTTGATGCTGAGGTTAATTGATTTGCATCGGCTTTCGTCCATAAATCGGTTCTCTGTGCAAAAACGAAGCTTGAGAAAACCAGGAAATACAATAGTAAAGCTTTTTTCATATTAGGTCAGGTTTAAGAAAGGCCTTAAAAATATGAAAAAACTTGTACTTACCTGAAAAATTAACAGTTAAACCGCCACAGCACCTTTAATATGTGGATGTGGCTCGTAGCCTTCGAGCGTAAAATCCTCAAAAGTGAAATCGAATATATTTTTGATTTCTGGATTTAAAATCATCTTCGGAAGCGGTTTCGGATCGCGTGATAACTGCAATTCCAATTGTTCGATATGATTGTTATAAATGTGTGCATCGCCAAAAGTATGGATGAAATCGCCCGGTTTCAAATCGCAAACCTGAGCAATCATCATTGTCAGCAATGCGTAAGAAGCAATATTAAACGGAACGCCAAGAAAAATATCGGCGCTTCTTTGGTACAATTGGCAAGACAATTTTCCGTCTGCAACATAAAACTGGAAGAAAGCGTGGCAAGGCGGTAATGCTACTTTTCCGTTGGCCACATTGTCTGCGAAAGATTTTGAAGTATCCGGTAAAACCGAAGGATTCCATGCCGAAACCAACATTCTCCGGCTATTCGGATTGGTCTTTAAAGTCTCAATAATTTCTGTAATCTGGTCGATTTCCTCACTATTCCAGTTGCGCCATTGGTGGCCGTAAACAGGGCCGAGTTCGCCCTCTTCATTCGCCCATTCGTCCCAGATTTTGACGCCATTTTCTTTTAGATAAGCGATGTTTGTTTCGCCTTTTAAGAACCATAGCAATTCGTAAACAATAGATTTCAAGTGCAATTTTTTCGTGGTCACCATCGGAAAACCTTCGCTTAAATCAAAACGCATTTGGTAACCGAAAACGCTTTTGGTTCCGGTTCCGGTGCGGTCGCCTTTTTGGGTTCCGGTTTCTAAAACGTGCTTTACGAGGTCTAAATATTGTTTCATTTTCGGGTTCAGGATATTGGGTTCAGGGTTTAGGGCTGCTAAGCCTGAGCGTTTACGTATTTGATGAACGAATAAACTTTCTTTTGCAATCTTGTTGTTTTTTCCAGACAAGGAATCGCGTCAATTTTATTTATGATATTTAAGTCTAAACACAAGATCAGATGGCTTTCTAATTCAAAGCAAGAGCCTAAACTGATTTGAAGAAATCTCGCAAAATCTTTCTGCGATTCTTTAGCTGCATCTTCGGCAATATTAGATGGAATTGAAATCACACATCTTTTAATCTGCGATGTCAATCCGAATTTTTCATCTGCCGGAAGTGAATTGGTCAATAAATATATATCTTTCGTAAGTGAACGTCCTTCTTTCCAGACGTCAAGTTTTTTAAAATTTCTCATGGCATGTATTTTTAATTTGGCTTGTATAGCAATATTTAAGAATCTTTAACCGCAATGTTTGGACCCAGTACCCTGAATCCAAAACCCTGCACCGTTAAAGCTCTCTTTTAGAGATTTCGTCTCTGATTTTCGCCGCTTTCTCATAATCCTCATTCTCAACCGCACTTTCCAATAATTCGTGCAATTCAGAAATGCTGTGTTTGGTATACGTTTCGCCCGATTGGTTCGATTCTTCTTCGCCCGATACCGAAAGTTTCAGGCGTAGAAAGGATATCATTTGAATCGTCTTCCTTTTCCATTTCAAGCGGATTGGCTTTTAAATAAATTCCAGCCTTATCGAGGATATTTTTGTAGGTGAAAATCGGTGCGGCAAATCTTAAGGCAAGCGCAATTGCATCTGAAGTTCTTGCATCGACAATTTCCTCAATCTTATCCCTTTCGCAAATAATACTCGAATAAAAAACACCGTCAACGAGCTTGTGGATGATGACCTGCTTAACGACAATGTCAAAACGGTCGGCGAAATTCTTGAATAAATCGTGTGTCAACGGTCGAGGCGGCTTGATTTCTTTCTCCAACGCAATTGCAATCGATTGTGCCTCGAAAGCGCCGATCACAATCGGAAGTTTCCTGTCGCCGTCGACTTCATTTAAAATCAGGGCATAAGCGCCATTTTGCGTCTGGCTGTACGAAATTCCCTTTATCGTTAATTTTACTAGGCTCATATTGGTGATGTGCAAAAGTGTCGCGGCACAAGATTTTGATTAATAAAAATGGATTTTTAACAATTAAGTTTTTTTAAAAACCATTAAGGAATTAAGTTTCATTAAGCGTTTCTTAATGTATCTTATTGTCTTAATGGTTCGAAATTCTTTCTAACTATTAAATAATTTCCATAAAAAAAGGCTGTCTGACCTAAGCTTTTCTGCTAATCAGACAGCCCTTTATTTCGGCACAATTTAAAAAATTATTTACGAATTATTTGCCTTGAATTCTTTTAATTTTTGCGTCAGTTTCGGAACGATGTCAAAAGCGTCGCCAACAACGCCGTAATCAGCCACTTTAAAGAAAGGCGCTTCTGGATCGGAGTTGATAACGAGTTTTACTTTTGAGGAATTGATTCCCGCAATGTGCTGAATCGCTCCTGAAATCCCGACAGCGATATACAAATTGGTCGCAACGGGTTTTCCGGTCTGGCCAACGTGCTCACTGTGAGGTCTCCAGCCTAAATCTGAAACCGGTTTTGAACAGGCAGTCGCAGCTCCTGAAAACGGAAGCTAAATCTTCTAACATACCCCAGTTTTCAGGGCCTTTCATGCCGCGTCCGCCTGAAACTACGATGTCGGCATCGGCAATCGTAACTTTTCCTGAGCCTTTTTCAACTGATTCCACTTTTACGCTGAAATCATCATCGCTGATCGATGGCGAAAAATCTTCCGTCGTTGCAGCAGCAGCGCTTTCAAAAATCCCGTAAGAGTTTTTGGCAAGGCTCAATACTTTCACATCAGTGCTGATTTCTGTAATATTGAATGCTTTGTTAGAAAATGCGTTTCTTTTTACCTGAAAAGGTGAAGTGCTTACCGGTAATCCGACTACGTTCGAAGCAAAACCTGCTTGCAGACCTACAGCTACGAGCGGAGCCAGGTATAAACTGTCAGTTGTCGAAGACAGTAAGACGAGTTTCACATTTTCTTTCTGGCCGCTTGTTTGATTACATCCGCGTAAGCTTTCGCCGTAAATCCTGACAATTTATCGCTGTTGACTTTCAAGACTTTGTCAACGCCGTATTTGCCGAGTTCTGAAACATCGCCTGCATTTACCGTTACCGCGGTTACGGTCGTTCCTAACGCTTCGGCTACTTTTTTACCGTAAGAAGCGAGTTCGAAAGCGACTTTCTTGAATTTTCCTTCTGCGGTTTCTGCGTATATTAATATAGACATGAGAATTTTTGTTTAAAGTTTAAGGTTTAAAGTTTTTGGGCGTTTCCCTGTGGCTGGGCTTTTCGCTCCAAGTCCTCGCTGCGCTGCGGGCTTTCCACTGCAATCCCTAACGCGGGCATTCCGCCATTAAATTACTTTTGCTTCATTATGAAGAGCATTCACCAATCCGTCAAGATCATCTGCAGAGAACAACTTTACTGCTGATTTTGGTGCCGGTTTTTCAAATTTCACCGCTTTGGTTTCAGCATTTGCAGCGACCGGTTCCAAAATTATCAAAACTTTCGTTCTGGCCGTCATGATGCCACGCATGTTCGGGATTCTTAAATCTTTTTCTTCAACGAGTCCTTTTTGCCCGCCGATGATTAATGGGAGGGAAGTCGAAACATTTTCTTTTCCACCGTCAATTTCGCGAACTGCTTTTACCGAGGAACCGTCAACTTTGATGTCGGTACAGGAATTTACGAAATTCATGCCGCTGATGCCGGCAATCATTCCCGGCATGATGCCGCCGTTGTAATCTAAAGATTCTTTTCCGGCAATTACCAAATCATAACCACCGTTTTTGATGACTTCTGCGAGTTGTTTTGCTACGAAAAATCCGTCTGTCGGATTTGCGTTGACACGAATCGCTTCGTTCGCGCCGATTGCCAGTGCTTTTCTTAAAGTCGGTTCTGTATCCGGGCCGCCAACATTTACAACAGTGACATTCGCGCCTTGCTGCTCCTGGAACCAGATTGCTCTGGTCAAACCGAATTCGTCGTTCGGGTTGATCACGAACTGAACGCCGTTGGTGTCGAATTCAGCGTCGCCGTTCGTAAAATTAATTTTTGAAGTAGTATCAGGCACGTGGCTGATGCAGACTAATATTTTCATTTTATATCGATTAAAATTATCTTATTCGGGCACGAATTTACAACTATATTTTCAAAAAGAACTATGCACGCATAATAAATTTCAATATTACATCGATTTCGCTGAACGTTTTTTAGCCCGGATAGCAGCGGTATCCTTTTTCCCGCTTCTTTAGCGGGAAAAAGATACAACGGAAAGCGGGATTGGCTTCTCATCAAAAAAATAAAAAATGTGCTGTAAGTGGTCGAAATTATTTATTTTTGCTTCTCAAAATTTGCCCTTCGACTGCGCTCAGGGTGACAAAACTAAATTTAAGACATGAAAACAATACAATTCAGGGAAGCGATTGCAGAAGCCATGAGCGAGGAAATGCGCCGTGACGAATCCGTATATTTAATGGGCGAGGAAGTGGCCGAATACAACGGCGCTTACAAAGCCTCGAAAGGAATGCTCGACGAATTCGGCCCGAAACGCGTGATCGACACGCCGATCGCCGAACTTGGTTTCGCCGGGATCGCAGTAGGCTCGGCCATGAACGGCTGCCGTCCGATTGTAGAATATATGACATTTAACTTTTCGCTTGTCGGAATCGACCAGATCATCAACAACGCTGCAAAAATGCGCCAGATGTCTGCGGGACATTCCCGATGCCGATGGTTTTCCGCTGGCCCGACTGCTTCGGCAGGACAATTGGGTGCGACGCACTCACAGGCTTTTGAAAACTGGTTCGCCAATACGCCCGGTTTGAAAGTGGTGGTGCCATCGACCGTTTATGATGCTAAAGGTTTATTGAAATCGGCCATCCGCGACAATGATCCTGTGATTTTCATGGAATCAGAGCAGATGTACGGCGATAAAGGCGAAGTGCCGGAAGGAGAATATTTGATTCCGCTTGGTGTTGCCGATATTAAAAGAGAAGGTTCTGATGTGACTATCGTTTCTTTCGGAAAAATCATCAAGGAAGTGCACATTGCTGCCGACGAGTTGCAAAAAGAAGGCATTTCCTGTGAAATCATCGACTTGCGCACGGTTCGCCCGATGGATTATGAAGCGATTTTGACTTCTGTGAAAAAAACAAACCGTTTGGTGGTTTTGGAAGAAGCGTGGCCGTTTGCAAGTGTCGCTTCAGAAATTACTTACGTGGTTCAGGAACGCGCCTTTGATTATCTTGACGCGCCAATCCAGAGAATCACGACTGCCGATACGCCTGCGCCATATTCTCCGACGCTGCTAAAAGAGTGGTTGCCAAATGCTGCCGACGTTGTGAAAGCGGTTAAAAAAGTGATGTATAAATAAGTCGAAAGTCGAAGTCGCAAGTCGGAAAGAAAAAAAGCTCGTCGTTAGGATGTAACTTTTGACTTTCGACTTTTGACTTTCGACTATTAAAGGTTATATTTGAAACTTCATCGGAACAAATCCGGTGGAGTTTTTTTTATGCTATGAACAGGAATTTACTTGCCGCCTTTTTACTTTTTTTTACTCATTTATTGCTTGCTCAAACGAAAGTCAGTGGCATCGTTTTAGACGAAAATAACAAGCCTGTCGGTTATGCGAATGTGGCTTTTAAAGGCACTTCTGAAGGAATTATAACGAATGATGACGGGCGTTTTTACCTCGAATCAGACCAGAACAGAAAGACACTCCAGATTTCTTTTGTGGGTTATGTTTCTCAGGAAATCACACTTGAAAAATCGGTGACTTATGATATGAAAATCATTTTGAAAGGTGGTGAGGAGCTTAGCGAAGTGAAAATTTACAGCGGGAAAATGTCGAAGAAAAATAATCCTGCTATCGATATTCTCCGAAAAATCTGGGCACGCAAACGCAAGAACGGCCTGCGAAAATTCAATCAGTATGAAATGGAAAAATACGAAAAGGTTGAATTCGACATGAATACCATCGACAGCGCGTTCATGAAAAACCGGATCTTCAAGGGCATGGAATTCATCTTCAATTCGGTCGATACATCTAAAATCACGGGAAAAACCTATCTTCCTATATTTATCAATGAAGCGCTTTCGAATGTTTATGGCGATAATGTGCGCAAGAAAGTGAAGGAAGTGCTTGTTGCCAATAAGAATTCGGGTTTCAGTACGAACCAGCAACTCATCGGTTTTGTGAAGGATTTGTATTCCGATTACGATATTTACGACAATTACATTAAATTTTTCGATAAGGCATTTACGAGTCCGCTCTCACGCACCGGAATTGATGTTTATAATTATGTACTTGCCGACAGTACTTTTATCGACAAAAAATGGTGTTATAATATCGTTTATTATCCACGTCGAAAGAACGAGCTGACTTTCAAAGGTGATTTCTGGGTCAACGATTCGACATGGGCGATCAAAGACATCAACATGGAAGTCACCAAAAGCGCCAACATCAACTGGGTCAAGGAAATTTATATTGAGCAGCAATTTGACGTTCTTAATGATTCGGTTTTCCTGTTGACGCGCGATTACCTGATGACCGATTTTGCGCTGAGCAAGAAGGAAAAATCGCGTGGTGTTTATGGAAAACGAACAACACTTTTCCGCAATCATAAATTTGACAATGAAAGACCTGCTGATTTTTATAAGGAACAGGTAAATTATGTCGACGACGCCGTTTATACGAAACCCGACGAATTCTGGGAAGCAAACCGTTTTGAAAGCCTTAATAAAGATGAAGTTGGCGTTTATAAGATGCTCGATACGTTGCAAACCAACAAGAAATTCCGGCGATTGTACAGCCTTGTCGAGATTTTGGGAAGCGGTTATATCAACTACGGGCATTTTGATTATGGACCATTTTCTCGACTGTCGGTTATAATGAAGTCGAAGGATTGCGATTGCGAACCGGCGGGCGAACGTATTTCAATCAGAACGATCCGTGGCGTATTCAGGGTTATGTTGCGTATGGATTTAAGGACGATAAATTCAAATACGGACTTTCGGGAAGATGGTTGCTCAACCGCAAAAACCGTCTGATTCTTTCGGGTGGTAATCGCCGCGATATCGAGCAGATTGGTGCGAGTCTTACAACGACGAATGATATTTTAGGACGAAGTTTCGCGTCTTCGGCATTGTTCACAAGCGGAAGCAACGGAAAGCTGACCAATATCAACCTGAGTTCTGTCGCGCTCGAGATGGAACCGGTGAAGAACCTGACGATGCAAGTGGGCTTTTCTTACCGCACACTCGAATCCGCTTCGCCAACGTTCAGCCTCGCTTATTATACAGATTTGACGCAGCAGAAAATTAAATCTGACATTACGCAGTCAGAAATGAATTTTCAAATCGATTATACGCCAGGGCAGGAAAACTACCGGTTATGGCGTCGAAAGACATATTGTAGACAGTCCGTTCCCGCGGGTTTTTGTGAACTACAGCCAAGGATTGAAAGGTGTTCTGAATTCTGATTTCGATTATGAAAAAATCCAATTGTACTATAAGCAGCCATTGAATATGGGCGGTGTCGGGCGTTTGGATGCGATTGTGGAATTGGGAAAAACCTACAGCTACATTCCGCTCGGATTGATGAGTATCGTTCCCGGAAACCAGACGTATTTTACGATTGAAAATACTTTTAACCTTTTGGATTTCTATGAATTTGAAGCCGATTCTTATGCGACAATCCAGTTGCAGCACAATTTCGGCGGAAGGATTTTTTCAAGGATTCCGTTCTTAAGAAAACTCAACTGGCGCGAAACTGTAGGGTTTAAAGGCGTCTACGGTACTATCAGTGATAAAAACCGAATCATCAATATGCCTTCAGGATTGCCGTATAAAGCGCCTGAAGATTTTTACTGGGAATACAACGCCGGCATCGGGAATATCTTTAAGGTTTTCAAGATTGAATTCAGCTGGAGAGGCAGTTACATTACGCCGCAGACAAATAATTTCGGGGTGAAAGGGTCGTTTGGTTTTTATTTTTAATAATGATTTACAAATTCAAAGCTTCCCGCCTTCAAAGACTGGAAGCTTTCTGATTAAAGACAAATGAAAGAAGCCATAACCCATCTCGCCAAAGACCAAATCCTGAAAACCATTTTAGAAATACACGGCCATCCTATTATCCAAAAACGAGATGAAGGATTTGCCGCGATGTGTCATATTATATTAGAGCAACAGGTTTCAATTGCTTCCGCGAAAGCGACTTACCAGAAACTCGAAAACCATTTCGGTGAAATCACGCCTGAAAATATTCTGAATGCAGAAGATGCTGAATTGCGAAACTGCGGTATTTCGCGCCAAAAAACTTTATATTTAAAAGATTTAGCGGCAAAAGTGATTTCAAAAGAATTGGATTTTACAACTTTCAACCAAAAATCAGAAAGTAATATCCGCGCCGAATTACTCAAAATAAAAGGCGTCGGCAACTGGTCTGTCGAAGTATATTTAATGTTCTGCCTGCAATCACCCGACATTATTCCACTCGGCGATATTGCCATCAGGAATACCATTAAGGAATTATACAGCATCCATACCGTTGAAGATATGGAAATCCTCGCTGAAAACTGGAAACCGCACCGCACTTTGGCGTCCTATATATTATGGCACCATTATCTGAAGAAGCGGAACAAAATTTAATGAGATAATTAATCAATTGTAAAATTAAATAATGCCAATATTGTGTTGAAGAACTGGTCGGTAAATGCCAAATAGCTATTGCCTGAATTATTTCATTATCTCATTATCTAATTATCTCATTTCCTAATTGACCAATTGATTTTCCCAAAAGTGCTTTTGTTCTTAAATTTTTGTTATTTTTGCACCCGATAAATTAAGAACAAAAATTACATTATGGATTCAATGATGATTTATGTGCCGATCGTGATGGCACTTATTGGGCTTGCTTTCATGGCGGCCAAAAGAGCCTGGGTTTTAAAGCAGGATGCCGGAGACGGGAAGATGAAAGAAATTTCAGATTACATCTACGAAGGCGCATTGGCTTTCTTAAAGGCAGAATACAGATTATTAGCCGTTTTCGTACTTATAGCAAGTGCAGTTTTGGCCGGAATTACTTTCATTTCAGGTGTTAAAACCCACTTATTGATTGTTGTAGCGTTTATTTTCGGAGCATTCTTCTCTGCTTTGGCAGGAAACATGGGAATGAAAATCGCAACCAAAACCAACGTAAGAACTACTCAGGCAGCCCGTACAAGTTTACCGCAAGCGTTAAAAGTTTCTTTTGGCGGCGGAACCGTAATGGGACTTGGTGTTGCCGGATTGGCGGTTTTGGGATTGACAACATTTTTTATTGTCTTTTTCCACATATTTATGGGTGGCGTTTCGGACTGATACTGAAGGAATGACTGTGGTATTAGAAACGCTTGCAGGTTTTTCACTTGGTGCAGAATCTATTGCATTGTTCGCCCGTGTTGGTGGTGGTATTTATACAAAAGCGGCCGACGTAGGTGCTGACCTTGTTGGTAAAGTGGAAGCCGGAATTCCGGAAGATGATCCGCGTAATCCTGCTACAATTGCAGATAACGTTGGAGATAACGTAGGTGACGTTGCAGGAATGGGTGCTGATTTATTCGGTTCTTACGTGGCGACAGTTTTGGCTGCGATGGTACTTGGAAACTACGTAATCAAAGATATGGGCGGTAAAATCGAAGACGCTTTCGGCGGGATCGGGCAGTAATCTTATTGCCGATGGCAATCGCAGGTTTCGGAATCCTTTTCTCTATCATCGGAACAATGTTGGTGAAAATCAGCAGCAACGACGCCAAAGAAAAACAAGTACAAGGCGCCTGAACGTTGGGAACTGGGTTTCTATCGTATTGACTGCAGCTTCTTGTTTCGTATTGGTAAAATACATGCTGCCTGAAACCATGAAAATGACTTTCTTCGGCGAAGGCCTTCAGGATATCTCTTCAATGAGAGTATTTTATGCTACAATTGTCGGATTAATCGTAGGCGGAACCATTTCTTCCGTAACAGAATATTACACAGGATTAGGTACGAAACCAGTTTTGGCCATCGTACAAAAATCTTCTACAGGTGCAGGAACCAACGTAATCGCAGGTTTGGCAACAGGTATGATTTCTACTTTCCCAACAGTATTGTTATTTGCCGGTGCAATTTGGGCTTCTTATGCTTTGGCAGGATTTTACGGAGTAGCATTAGCTGCTTCTGCGATGATGGCAACAACGGCTATGCAATTGGCAATCGACGCTTTCGGTCCGATTTCTGACAACGCCGGTGGTATCGCTGAGATGAGTGAATTACCGAAAGAAGTGCGTACAAGAACAGATATTTTAGATTCAGTTGGTAACACGACTGCTGCAACAGGAAAAGGTTTTGCAATCGCTTCTGCAGCTTTGACTTCTCTGGCTCTATTTGCTGCTTATGTGACTTTTACAGGTATCGACGGAATCAATATCTTCAAAGCTCCGGTTTTGGCGATGTTGTTCGTGGGTGGAATGATTCCGGTTGTGTTTTCTGCTTTGGCGATGAATTCTGTTGGAAAAGCTGCAATGGATATGGTCTATGAAGTACGTCGTCAATTCCGCGAAATTCCGGGAATCATGGAAGGAAAATCTAAACCGGAATACGGCAAATGTGTGGAAATTTCTACAAAAGCCGCTTTACGCGAAATGATGTTACCGGGAATCCTGACTATCGGTTTTCCAATCGCAATCGTATTGTTAGGCAAATTGGTTTACGGAGAGAACAACCAATTGATTGCCGAAATGTTAGGTGGCTATATGGCGGGTGTAACCGTTTCAGGTGTACTTTGGGCTGTGTTCCAGAACAACGCCGGTGGCGCCTGGGACAACGCTAAGAAATCTTTCGAAGCTGGCGTAATGATCAACGGCGAAATGACCTACAAAGGTTCTGATGCACACAAAGCTGCCGTAACCGGAGATACAGTTGGTGATCCATTTAAAGATACTTCTCGCCCGTCGATGAACATCCTTATCAAATTAACTTGTTTGATCGGATTGGTAATCGCCCCAATTTTGGGTAGCGAAAGCCATACAGTGGTTGAAAAAACCGCAACTTGTTGTACAGTAGAAGGAAAATGTACTTCGATGACCAAAGAAGAATGTGTGGCAAAAGGTTGTACGAACCCAACCTGCGAGCACATGCATCCAATGGTAAAAGAAGAAAAAGCATCACGATTGAAAAATCAAATGTTGATGGAAAAGTAACTGCTACCGTTACCAGAAACATAAATGGAAAAGAAGACGTTCAGAAATTTGAAGGAACTGACGCTGAGGTGCAAACCAAAATTGATTCTTTGAAATAAAATATTTCATATAAATATATAGAAGCCCTGCAGAGATGCGGGGCTTTTTTATAGCCTGAATTTTACCACAAAGGGGTTAATTTTTAAAGCGAATCTTTCTTCCTGGCGTCTGGTTTTCCGTAAATAAAATCGCAAATTTTTATCTTTTCCAGAATTCCCCTTTGTTTACAGGCTTTGATGCCAAATCAATTTTTTTCCACAATATTAAAAATGAGGTATTTCTACCTAATGAAAATTAATTTTTTTTTCTTATGATTGAAGCGTCTTTTGGTCTAAAAGGTACTTCACGCCGGTGTTCTGCTGCCGGCACATTACAATAGCTCCCTGAGTGCTGGATCTCGGGGTTTTCCACAGGGAGCTTTGTTTATGATTTAATCCATTTTATATAAAAAAACGCCTGCTTCCATAGAGCAGGCGTTTTTAATTTAATAGGATATAGCAATAAATGAGTTTACATTAATTCACAATAATATTTAATGATCCATGGGTAACAATGAGGGTACGGTTAGTATTTTCGCTATGGATATTACCACTAAAAGTGCCTACTATCCTATGTCCGTTGGGGCTATTGGAAGTTATGTTTACGTTAAAATCGCCATCTGTATATCCGTAATAGTATTCTCCGTCTAATTTAAATCTTATATGCTCGACATTTTCAGTACCGGTTATGCCTTTCGTAACATCAAATAATATTTCGTTTACAGAAGTGCTCGATATTCCTCCGACTGTAATCAATTCATATTCGATATCATCGATTGTATAAGTGTCATGCAAAACCGCAAACTGATCAAATGTGAATCTTTCGCCGCCGATGGTTGCAATTATGCTTGATTCACTGTCGTTTTCATCTCCTGAACACCCGCTGAATGTAAATGCGGCAATTGCCAGAATTGCTAATGATACTATTTTTCTCATTCTTTAAGATTTAAATTGTTTAGTAAACCTACATCATTTTATGCTAAATTACAAAAAGCGGGATTTTTTTACGCCCGACTTTTTCCTACCTTTAGCCAAAACAATTCCCATGCTCAGAAAGATCATTTTCTTTTTACTCCTCACAGCTTCCGGATTGGCACAAAATACATTGCCGCTTATCCCGCAACCGCAATCCCTGAAAACCGATAAAGGTAATTTCATACTCAATAGCGCTACGACAATCCGCGCCGCCGGAAGCCCTTTCGAAAGCTGGTTCCTCAGCGATTATATCCAAAAACAATACGCATTAAAACTGAAAACGTCCGATAAACCAACTGTACGCGAAATCGTCTTACAACGCATCGATGCCGATTCGACCGTTTCAAAAGAAAAATACCAGCTTGTAATTACCGATCATACAGTTTACATCACAGCAGCCGGAAACGAAGGCATCTTTTACGGCATACAGACTTTCCTGCAATTGCTGCCTACCGAAAAAGGAAGTACCATGAAAATCCCGTGCCTCGAAATTAACGATGCGCCAAAATTCAAATGGCGTGGCATGCACCTCGATGTGGTGAGGCATTTCTTTCCGCCGGCTTTCGTGAAAAAATATATAGATTACATCGCGATGTATAAAATGAATACCTTTCACTGGCATCTCACGGATGATCAAGGGTGGCGTATAGAAATTAAAAAATATCCGAAACTCACCAGCATAGGTGCCTTCAGAAATGGCACAATGGTTGGCCATTACAACGACCAGAAATACGACAATATACGTTATGGCGGATTTTATACACAAGACGAAATTTGCGATATCGTTCAGTATGCAAGTGCGCGCCATATCACCATTATTCCGGAAATTGAAATGCCCGGTCATGCACAAGCGGCTTTGGCTGCATATCCGGAATTGTCATGCACAGGCCGGTCCGTTCGAAGTGTCGAAACAATGGGGCGTGTTGGAAGATGTTTTCTGTCCGAAAGATGAAACTTTTACATTTCTTGAAAATGTCCTTTCGGAAGTCATCGATATATTTCCGTCAGAATACATCCACATTGGCGGCGATGAATGCCCCAAAACACGCTGGAAATCCTGTCCGCATTGCCAGGAATTGATTAAAAGTAAAGGATTGAAAGACGAACATGAACTGCAAAGTTATTTCATCAACCGGATTGAAAAATTCGTGAATTTGAAAGGGCGAAAAATAATCGGATGGGATGAAATTCTCGAAGGCGGACTAGCCCCCAACGCTGCTGTTATGAGCTGGCGTGGCACCGAAGGCGGAATTGCTGCCGCAAAGCAAAAACATTTTGCAGTAATGTCACCGGGTTCTCACTGTTATTTCGACCAATACCAAGGCGATCCTGCAAATGAACCTTTGGCGATCGGTGGCAATATTACGGTGGAAAAAGTATATGCTTACCAACCAATCCCTGAAGGTCTGAATGAAGAAGAATCAAAATATATTTTAGGGGCGCAGGCCAATTTGTGAACCGAATATATTGCTACGCCGCAACATGTAGAATATATGGTTTTTCCGCGAATGGCGGCTTTGTCTGAAGTGGTTTGGGAACATCCGACGCATCAAAATATGCCGATTTTAAGAAAAGGCTGTTGGCGCATTTGGCTTTATTGGATAAATTGAAAGTGAATTACAGTAAAGCAGTTTTGAAACAATAAATTGGTGCTCCGTATTCGGTGCTCTGTGCTCAGCGCAAACGGACTGATTACCGGGCACTGAATACTGATCACTCTAAAAAAGTCCGTTCAACTCCGCATTAATCTTATTCAAGATCATCCCCAAATCCTCAGGATTATTGACAAAATCAATATTATCAACATCAATAATCAAAAGTTTTCCTTTGTTATAAGTCTGAATCCAGGCTTCATATCGTTCGTTAAGGCGGCTCAAATAATCAATCGAAATAGAATTTTCATAATCGCGGCCGCGCTTGTGAATCTGCCCAACCAAATTCGGAATCGAACTTCTCAGATAAATGAGCAAATCCGGCGCTTTGACCAAACTTTCCATCAATTCAAATAAAGAGGAATAATTCTGGAAATCACGATTGGTCATCAATCCCATCGCATGTAAATTCGGTGCAAAAATATGCGCATCCTCATAAATCGTCCTGTCCTGGATGATTTTCTTACCGCTTTCGCGGATTTGCAATATCTGGCGGAACCGGCTGTTCAGGAAGTAAATCTGCAGGTTAAATGACCAGCGTTCCATCTGGTGGTAAAAATCATCCAGATACGGATTGTCAACGACGTCTTCATAATGCGGTTCCCATTTGAACTGTTTCGCCAAAAGGCGCGTCAGCGTTGTTTTTCCTGCTCCGATATTTCCTGCTACTGCTATGTGCATTATGGTATTGTGATTTTATAATTCGTAATTCCGTGGTCTGTAAAAATAGCTAAAATTTGTCCTTTGAGAAAAAAACTTTTGGCTGATTTATCAATATTATCAACAATGTAGGTTTTGTTGTTTTTCGGATCATTGAGGAATAATTTGCCGTCTTTTGAAAACAAAATCAGTTGTTCATTGGTAATTTGAATGGCATCAAAATCAGGCAATTTCCCTAAATTCGAAATCTTCCCAAATACATCACAACGGAACCAATTGTTGCTTTCATCAATCCATTGGAAATAATTAAAATCGGTCGTGTAATATTTGAAGTTCCCCTGAAAAGGCGGCGTTATAAAAGTGTAGGCATTTTTAAGGTAGTCGTATAACCCTAATTTCTGCGAAAGCGTATCGAAAATCCACAATCGGTTTTGCGACGCCATTCCGGTTGCCGAAACGATAATTGAAGGTTCAGTTTCGGACAGACTAATGCGTTGCGTTTCATTAAGCTGGTTATCAAGCGTAACAATCGTATTGAAATTTTCGTAAAAAAGCACGATTTTCAACGGATTGAGCAAATCAACTTTCGCTAATTTTCCATAAGACAGGTTCTTATATTCGACTGACTGACCATTTTTTAGCTTGAAAAATGCATTGTCTTTGATGAAGTAACTGAACCCGAATTCATCATTTCCGGCGAAGCTGCCTGCGTTAATTTTAAGTTCATCCATCGGCGAAACTAAAACCTGACGGGTTTGTCCGGAAACAAAATGAATCGTAAAGCAGATGAGGATGGCGAGTAGTTTTTTCATAAGTGCACCAAATTACGAAA
Organism: Flavobacterium sp. 3HN19-14; assembly: GCF_051373205.1. Taxonomy (NCBI): domain Bacteria; kingdom Pseudomonadati; phylum Bacteroidota; class Flavobacteriia; order Flavobacteriales; family Flavobacteriaceae; genus Flavobacterium; species Flavobacterium sp. 3HN19-14. The sequence goes on along the minus strand of NZ_JBPPZT010000001.1, from coordinate 56,896 downwards.
AATCACGTAGATAGTAATTGGAAATAATTTCGAAGCGTAAAGATTTCCAATACATATATTTAACAAAACATTTGTAACAAAGCACGAGGCAATTCGTCATCTTTGTTATTGACTTTACAGCATTAATTATGAAAAAGATTGTATTCGTATTTATGGCATTTGCAGCAACAATGCACTTGCACGCGCAAAAGGATTTTCAGGGAATGGCGGTTTATGAATCAAAGACTTCCGCGCCAGATGTCAAGCAATTCATGGGTGGAAGGGAATTAACGCCCGACATGCAAAAAATGATCGAAGACCGCATGAAAAAAGCTTTGGAAAAAACTTTTATCCTCAATTTTGATAAATCATCTTCTATTTATAAGGAAGAAGAAAAACTCGACACACCCGGTCAGGATGGCGGAATGGGCGGCGGCCGAAGGATGATGATGTCATTCATGGGCGGCGGCGGCACTTTCTACAAAAATGTAAAAGACAAAAGCTATACCGTTGACCGCGAATTCATGGGAAAAGAATTTCTTGTAAAAGATTCGCTGAAGCATCTTAATTGGAAAATGGAAGCCGAAACCAGGCAAATCGGCGGATACACTTGTTACAAAGCAACGGCAATCGTTCCCGTAAATCCGACAGATTTCAGGAATATGCGCCCGAAAAAAGTCGAAGAGAAAAAGAAGGTGAGAAGGCAACGGAAAAGAAAGATGACAGCAAGACCAATTTCATGGATAATTTCGAAATGCCGAAAGAAACTACCGTAACGGCTTGGTATACGCCGGATATTCCGGTAAATCAAAGGCCTGAAACTTATTGGGGATTGCCGGGACTGATTTTAGAAGTGAATGATGGAAAGACTACAATTCTATGTTCGAAAATCGTACTCAATTCTAAAGAAAAAGCTGAAATCAAAGCGCCGAAAAACGGACAGGTCGTAAGCCAGAAAGAGTACGAAAAAATCGTCGCCGATAAAACTGCTGAACTCAAAGAAATGAACCAGGCCGCGGAGGAGGAAGAAGACCGATGGGAGGTTTTTAATATTAAAAATTCAAAGAATATTCAAACCATTAAGGCATTAAAGTTATTATGGATTTCTAAATGAAACTTAATGGCTTAATGGCTTTAAAAAATTACTTTTCGTAAAATCCCAAAGTTTACACTTATCCATTCATGAGAAAGATATTTTTACTGCTTTCATTTTTAACCACTGCAATCGGTTTTTCCCAAAATATAAAATTCGAAGGCGTCATCGAGGACAAGGATAAAAATCCGCTTGAAATGGCCAATGTCATGGCGGTAAACCTCGATACCAAAGCGATGGATGCCTACGCAATCACCAACGATAAAGGCAAATTCATCCTGAACCTGAACGCAAACGCGAATTACAGCATCAGGCTGAGTTTTCTGGGAATGAAAAGCCAGGACATCAGCATCGTCACGCAAGGTGAAAACATCAAACGCACCATTACCATGGAAGCAGGCGGCATCGATCTTGAAGGTGTTGAAATTGTTCAGGAAATGCCGGTTTCAATCAAAGGCGATACGATTGTTTACAACGCAGATTCCTTCAAAACCGGCACAGAGAAAAACTCGAGGACGTTCTTAAAAAACTGCCCGGAGTAGAAGTCAATGCCGATGGTGAAATTGAAGTCGAAGGTAAGAAAGTACAGAAACTTATGGTTGAAGGCAAGGATTTCTTCGATGGCGATACCAAACTCGGCGTCAAGAATATTCCGGCCGACGCGATTGATAAGGTGCAGGTTTTGCGTAATTTCAATGACATCAGCGCACTAAAAGGCCTCGAAAACAATCAGGACAACATCGCCATGAATATCAAATTGAAAGATGGCAAGAAGAATTTCTGGTTTGGCGATATGACCGCCGGAATAGGAGTAGGGCACGACGACAGCCGTTATGTGGTGAACCCGAAATTGTTTTATTACAGTCCGAAATACAGCGTCAACCTGATCGGGAATTTCAACAATATCGGCGAATTGCCATTCACGCCGCAGGATTATTTCAAATTTACAGGCGGTTTTCGGAATATGATGCAGAAAGGCGGGACGAATTTCAATATTTCTTCGAATGACCTCGGACTTTCGCTGTTGCGGAATAACCGCGCAAAAGAAATCGAAACTGATTTTGGTGCTACCAATTTCTCTTACAATCCAACAAAGGCCTGGACAATCAGCGGATTTGCAATCGGCTCTTCAACGTTGACAGATTTGCAGACAAAGACGCAGACTGTTATCCAGCAACCCGGTTCCGACGAAGTGGCGTCGACAGAAAATCGTAACCAAACTACACATCAAAAAAGTAATCTGGGACTATTCAAATTAAGTTCAAGTTATAAACCCAATACAAAATTGCAGGTTGATTACGATGCATTGTTAAAATTATCTTCTCAGGATGAAGACGGGCAACTGATTTCAGAAGTTTTTCCCGACACCAGCCAAAGCCAAAACGTCAATACAATCAAGAAGCAAAGTCCGGTTTCATTGAACCAGAATTTCGGATTATATTATACGATGGACGATAAGAATGTATTTGCTTTAGAAATGCAGCATTTGTACACCAATGAAGATCCGTTTTACAATCCGGATTTGGGTGTGAGTCCGTTTCCGGATGCGGCGGCATCGCAACTTGGCATCGTTTCGCAGGATAGATTTAATATCAACCAGCAACGTTTTGTCCGCACGAATAAACTCGATTCAAAACTCGATTATTATTACATGCTGACGCCGAAAAGCAACATTAACCTCACGCTCGGCAATACGAATTCGCATCAGGATTTCAATTCTTATATTTTCCAGATTTTGGATAATGGCAACCGTAACAATTTGAACCAGGATTTGACGACAAATGACGTGACTTATAGTTTTAATGATGTATTCCTCGGATTGCATTACAAATTCATCACAGGAAAATTCACGGTCAATCCGGGATTCAGCGTACACAAATTCAATACGCATAACGACCAGAAAGGAACAACCGTAAGTGATGATTTTTACAGAATTCAACCAGATATTTTTGCGTTATACCAAATCAAGAAATCAGAAACGCTGAGCTATAATTTTGCCATTACGAGTGATTTTACGGATATCAACCGCTTTGCTGAAAATGTGACGCTTTCCAATTATAATTCGTTGTTCAGTGGTAACAGAAATTTGGAAAGTGCGACTTTACAGGTGCATTCGCTGCGGTATTTCAAGTACAATATGTTCAACTTCACGAATATTTTTGCGAACATCAATTACACCAGAAGAGTGAATGCGATTAAGTCGAATTATTTATTTTTAGGCAACAATCAGGTTTCGACAGCCGAAAATATCTCTTCGAATTTCCCTGATGAAAGCCTTTCGGGTGCGGCGAATTACGGGCGTTCTTTCTTCAAATATTATAAAGCGTCGATTGGCGCGAGTGCCGCCTGGACGAAAGCTAATAATATCAGGAGAAACGCGGCTGATAATTCTGAATTCATAGAAACTAAAGAATCCTTTACGCACAGCTATACAATCAAGGCTTCGACGAATTATAAGACTTTACCGAATATTGAAATCGGTTACAATTTGGGAATTAACACTTATTCAGGGACAACTTTTTACACAGAAAGGCCTTTTGCAAGGCTTGATTATTACTTTTTTGACAGTCTGGCTTTTGTTGCCGATTACAGTTTTTACCACTACACCAACAATAATAATGACACTCCGGTTGACAACGAATATGATTTTCTCGATGCCAGCCTTGTTTTTCAAAAGAAAGACAGCAAATGGGAATATAAAGTTGGCGTGACGAATTTGCTCAACACGACATCATTAAATGACGACAGCTTTTCGCCGCCGGTTGTGAGTACATCACAATATGTCGTGCAGCCACGCTATATCATTTTCTCGATGAAATATAATCTGTAAGTTTTGTATCTTTAATGAAAAATCCACACGATGCAAGTTACCAAAGAAGACAGAATATTTAAATCGCTCGCGCTATTGTGCGTGTTCTCCGGTTTTTTGATGAATTATTACACAGCAATCGGCGCGAAATATAAATTGATGATTTTGCTTCCGATGGTTACAGCATTGATTGTACTCGGTGTAAGAAAATACATTCGTGATAAAGAGACGGAAAACGCCTGACGCAATATTATATGGCTTTGGGTTTTATGTTGCTTTCAGTGTTGCTGGCGCTTTATATGATTTATCGCGCTGGATAATTACCAATAACATTTATTGGCGCCTTCCGGTTGGATCTTCCGGAAATACACATACTTATACCACCATTCTGATTTTGAAAATTCTGATTTGTGCAGGTCATCGATGGCGATAGTATCGTTTTTATAGACAATACGGCAGGGTAATTTGATGTCATGGTACTTTTCACACCATTGACTCGAAAGAAACCGGAATTCTATCAACGGCAATTTATAGCCTTCGAATTTGTGTTTTTTAAGGGGTTCAGGTAATTCAACTACCAATAAGTTGTCTTCTTCAAAATTAAAAACCTTTGTTTTTTTAGTGTCGATAAACAAATGGTTGGAACGACTTTTTTCGGTAACGAGGTTGCTGTACATCGTAAGATTGGCGGCATTCCCCAGGCCGATATAACTTTTAAGTGTCCAGCAACTGATCAAAACGACAACCGTTGCTAATATCCATTTTTGCCGCAAAGGGATATTACCGATTTGTTTCTGCGGATAATTCTTAATGATGAAATAAAAGAAAATCGCGTAGCCGATATTGAATATGCTGCCGTTGATGAAACTTATCGTATACACATTGGCGCCATATCGGATCAGGCAGAATTTCGTAAAAAATCCACACAGGATGAAACTCAGATAAATCCGGAAAGCTTTTACGGTGCTTTCTTTCATTTCAAAACTGCTAAAATCAAGCAAACATCCTAAAATCATAAAGGCTGCAAACGCGCCGAAAGCTGCAAAAACAGTGAAAGAAAGATAAAAGTGAAAGGCGAGAAAGATGATTGCTGTCCACTTTCTTGTGGTATGGAAAAGTAATCCAAACGGCAAAATCATTTCTAAAAACAGTGTGGCGAATTGTGAAATCGTCGAAACATAATGTGGAAATTCATAATCGACTCCGCTAAAATTCAAAACGACTGTTTCGTTGATAGAATTGACGCAACTCACTTCAGTATCCATAAAAGCCGTGTTAAGTTTGTGAAATCCGGTGTAAAAGTAGACCGTCACCAGCGTAATCCGGAAGAGTGCATTGACCAAATGTGGCGGAATGGAGAATTTCCTATTCAGTAATTTATAATAAAGCAATCCCAGAATCAACGGATACAATAGCACTTCAATGTTGCAATGGTTCGGTATCCGTGGAAATCTCGGCGTAAAAATATACGAGCTGATAAAAATCGTCACAACGCCTGCCCACCACAACCTGTAATTGATCAAATTGAAGATTACCATTAATAATACCGCTATCGTAATGACCTTCCGGTTCAATACCTGATCGTGAAAATTCATCAGTAAAGCCGCATTGAAAACCGCGAGTAACAATAAATAGTTCGGATTTCGGATAAGCGGATCTTCAGGTTTAAATAAAAGCGGGTAGATTTTCTGCATTCTTTAAATGTAATGTTGAAGTAAAAATAATAAAAAAAGCCTGACAGGTTATTGCTGTCAGGCTTTTTATAAATGAGGTTTCGAATTACAATCCGAATGCCGTTTTTACTTTGTCTACAAAATCAAGCTTTTCCAGGTGAATAAATCAACAGTCAAGGTTTTTACTTCTCCGGCAGGCGATTTGAACGTTTTGGTAACGGTTTCCGGTTTTCTGCCCATGTGGCCGTACGCTGCAGTTTCGCTGTAAATCGGGTTTCTCAGTTTTAGTCTTTGTTCGATGAAATACGGACGCATATCAAAAATCTCTTCGACTTTCTTGGCGATTTCACCATCGGCGAGGTTTACTTTCGATGTGCCGTAGGTTTCTACGAAAATCCCCATCGGTTTTGCAACACCAATTGCATAAGAAACCTGTACCAAAATTTCATCGGCAACGCCTGCAGCAACAAGGTTTTTTGCGATATGACGTGTTGCGTAAGCAGCACTTCTGTCAACTTTACTTGGGTCTTTTCCTGAAAAAGCACCTCCGCCGTGCGCTCCTTTTCCGCCATAAGTGTCAACGATGATTTTTCTTCCGGTCAATCCGGTGTCTCCGTGCTGGCCCGCCAATAACGAACTTTCCGGTCGGATTAATATGGTATTGGATTTTGTCATTAAACAAATGCGCATATTGCGGATTCTTTGCGATAATGCGCGGAATAAGGATTTCAATAATATCTTTCTTGATTTTTGACAGCATGGCCGCTTCTTCATCAAAATCGTCGTGTTGCGTGGAAATCACGATAGCGTCAATCCTTGAAGGTTTGTTGTTGTCGTCATATTCTAATGTAACTTGTGATTTTGCGTCAGGGCGCAGATAAGTGATTTCCCTATTTTCTCTTCTCAAATCTGCTAATTCCTGTAATAATTTATGCGACAAGTTTAACGCTAACGGCATTAAATCTTCGGTTTCATTAGTTGCATATCCAAACATCATTCCTTGATCGCCGGCACCTTGCTCTTCTTTGCTGGCACGATCTACGCCTTGATTAATGTCTTGTGACTGTTCGTGGATGGCAGAAAGCACGCCGCATGAATTGGCTTCGAACATGTATTCGCTTTTAGTATAGCCGATTTTACTAATAACGTCTCTTGCGATTTGCTGTACGTCGAGGTAAGTTTTTGATTTCACTTCGCCGGCTAATATGACTTGTCCTGTAGTAACGAGCGTTTCGCAGGCCACTTTTGATTCCGGGTCGAATGCCAGGAAATTATCGATTAATGCATCTGAAATCTGGTCTGCAACTTTGTCCGGGTGGCCTTCGCTGACGGATTCTGACGTAAATAAATATGCCATGATTACTATATATTTTTAATTAATTTTTTTGGAATAATAAGCAAGCTTGCAGGAAAATACTAAAGGAGAAGGTCTGCTTTAGCATTTTTTAGTGAGGTTGCAATCAGTCAAATTTTTCCTCTTTTATTTTCGCTTGCAAATATAGAAAACGATTTTGTTATTAAAAGTAAAAATAAGTTTTTTAGTATTGGTTTTTTTTATATTTTTACCCATCAATAATCTATTAATAATAAAATTATGAAAAAACTTTTACTTTTTGTTGCCTTGGTATTTAGCGCTGCTGGTACTTATGCACAAACTTCATGTGCTAATGCGGTAAATATTACTACAAATGGCACTACTGTAGTTCCTACGATCACAGGTGCTTATCCGGGGAACTTGTGTTTTAATTCAAACAGTTCAGATGTAGATCCAGACAATCCTATTCCACCAAAGGGTATGTGGTACAAATATACACCTAGCACACCTGGGATTATTACAGTTTCATCTGCTATCGCTGCAAATCCTTCCGGCTCAACCGGAACAGATACACGTTTGTCTATTTTTACCGGAACATGTGGTACTCTTGTTTGCGCGGCTTTTAGTGACGATGTTGACCCTAGCAACCCAAACGATGCGTTAAAAGATTACCGTTCTAGAGTTGTTGACTTTTCAGTAAATGCTAATACCACTTATTACATTTTCTGGGATAACATGTGGAGCGCCGCTTCATTTTCATTTTCTTTCGCTTTTACTCCTCAGACTTGTTTTAAAGCTACTGGTTTTCAATTCCTTGAATTGCCAACAGAAACAACTGCTAGTATCGGATGGACTGCTCCTACAGGAGGATCACCTCAAGGTTATCAGGTTGAGTGGCAGCACAAGGCTTTACACAAGGTACAGGAACAATCGTAAATGTTTCAACTCCTGAGATAACTTTTGACACTTTATCACCAAGTTCAGTTTACACGTTCTACGTAAGAACTTTTTGCGGAGGAACTGATTATAGCATTTGGTCTAATGCGCTTAGCTTTTCAACGCCATTCAACCCGGTTACCCCTGAATACGTAGAAAGTTTTGAAACTCAGACAAATTTAGACTTTTTAGGTTCAGACCAGCTCCGGATGCTCTTACTAACGGAGACTGGTTTATTAATACAGGTGCTGCTTTAGCACAGGATGGATCACGTGAATTGGTTTCTTTAGGAAATACTAACGGAGATGCAGATGGTTTTGTATTTACAAGAGGTATAAACCTTACTGCAAACTTGACCTATACAGTTTCTTTTTACATTAGACAATACCGTCCTAATCCTGATGATTTTGGAACATCAAGTTATGTATTCGCTGTTGGTACTGCGCCTGATGAGGCATCTGTCACAGCTAACTTATTAAGTGAGAGCGGAATTGAAAATACAGATTATGTAATGAAATCAGTAAACTTTACGCCAACTGCAACCGGAACCTATTTCTTCTCTTTGCTTAACAATTCTCCGGTAAATGATGGTGCGGGTGACTTAGGACTTCTTGTTGACAATTTCAAAGTGTCTTCTCCTCTTAGCGTAGGAGATGTATTGGCAGGTAAATTCTCAATCTTGCCAAACCCTGCAACTAGCCTTATTTCAATCTCTAACACTGAGAACATTAACATCACTTCAGTTTCTGTTACAGATTTGAACGGAAGAACTGTTAAAAACATCACTGCTAACGGTGCAGAAGCTAAAGTAAATGTTTCTGATCTTGCTACAGGTATGTACATGGTTAATGTAAACACTGACCGTGGTACAGTAGTTAAAAAAATAATGAAAAAATAATCATTATAGTTTTCACTAAAAGCCTCCCAGGAATGGGAGGCTTTTTTATTAGTGTTAAAATTCAAAATCTGTTTGGTAAATCCGGAAATAGTTCAGAAGTTTGTTGAACTAAAAAGCAATAAAAATGAAATTTACAATTTGCAATATGTGCTGTATGATGTGGATAACTTCCACAGAGAACACTATTGCATAATTTTAAATCATTAAAATATACAATTGAACCTCTGCCAACCGCAGGGGTTTTTTTATTTCAAATTAGTTCGTAAACAGAAATTAAACAATGGTAACAATAGTAAAAATGACAATGTGTTGTATGGCGTGTATCTGCGCCGAAATCGAATGTTGCCATATGTGAACGATTAATCAGATTATATATCAGTGTTAAAAGTCCTTTTGGCAGCCATCCAAAAGGGCTTTTTTTTATTTCAAAAAAATTCCAATTCACAATAATAAAATATAATATCATGAGCACACTAAAATTTTCAACAAACGCTTTACACGCAGGGCACGATGTAACTAAAAACGCCGGAACCAGAGCCGTTCCAATTTATCAAACGACTTCTTATGTTTTTAACAATGCTGATCACGCCGCAAATTTATTCGGACTTGCAGAACCCGGTTTCATTTACACACGGCTTAACAATCCGACCAATGATATTCTTGAGCAAAGATTCAGCAGCTCTTGAAGGCGGAATTGGTGCTGTAGTAACTGCCTGCGAAACTTCTGCCTTAACGACAGCATTATTAGTATTGCTTAAAACCGGCGACCACATCGTTGCTTCCAATAGTTTATACGGCGGAACCTATAATTTATTGAATGTTACCTTGCCCAGACTCGGCATCACCACCACTTTCGTAGACCCGTCCAACCCGGAAAATTTCAAGAATGCTGCACAGGAAAATACACGCGTATTTTTCGCTGAAAGCTTAGGTAATCCAAAGTTAGATGTATTGGATTTGAAAGCAATTTCAAAAGAAGCAAAAGCTTTCAAAGTTCCATTTATCGTTGACAATACAGTCGCAACACCCTTTTTGCTAAACCCAATCGAGCATGGCGCAGACATTGTTATCCATTCCCTGACAAAGTACATCACCGGAAATGGAACTTCGCTCGGCGGCGCAATCATCGATGCCGGAAACTTTGACTGGTCAAACGGCAAATTCCCTGAATTTACAGAACCTTCAGCCGGTTATCACGGACTGAAATACTACGAGGCTCTCGGCAATGCAGCATTCATCGCAAAAGCAAGAATTGAAGGACTTCGCGACTTCGGGGCGGCTTTGAGTCCGTTCAATGCATTCCAAACTATTCAAGGCTTAGAAACACTCGAGATCAGAATCAAAAAGCACAGCGAAAATGCACTTGCTCTTGCAAAATGGTTGCGAACCCAGGAAGCAGTCTTATGGGTAAATTATCAGTCGTTTGGAAACATCTCCACACTTTGAGCTTGCAAAGCAATATTTGCCGGAAGGACAAAGCGGTATCGTCACGTTCGGGCTGAGAGGCGGCTATGAAGCTGCGAAAAAAGTAGCCGATGAAACGAAATTATTTTCATTGCTGGCGAATATCGGTGATACAAAATCGCTGATTATACATCCGGCGAGCACCACACACCAACAGCTCACGGAAGAGCAGCAATTAAGCACCGGAGTGTCCAAAGATTTGATTCGCCTTTCCGTCGGATTGGAAGATATTGAAGACCTGAAAGCCGACCTGAAAGCGGTGTTTGAAACCATTAAATCGCCTCAACTGATTTAAAGTAAAGTAATATTTGTTTTTTGTTTGTTTGTCAAGGGCTGCCAACGTTTTTTCGGCGGCAGCCTTTTTAAAACCCATTATGGAAACACAATTAAAAAAAATAGACATTTTCAACTTCGAATTGTCTTCAGGAAAAAATATCTACGTACCGTTATTTTACCAGAAATTCGGCCAAAATCGGAACAGCTCCGGTAGTACTAGTAAATCATGCCCTAACCGGAAATTCAAATGTCTCAGGCGAAACCGGCTGGTGGAAAGATTTAATCGGCGATAATAAAACAATAAATACCAGGAATTTCACAGTCATTGCGTTCAATATTCCCGGAAATGGATTTGACATTAATCCCGACAATTTGATTTTCAACTACAAAGATTACACTGTACGTGATATCGCAGGAATATTCTGGGAAGGATTGCGCAGGCTAAAAATTGAAAATCTTTTTGCCGTAATCGGAGGAAGCCTCGGTGGTGCCATCGCATGGGAAATTTCAGCTTCGCAACCTAAAAAAGTAACCCATTTAATCCCAATTGCAACCGATTGGAAATCGACCGACTGGCTCATCGCCAACGTAAAAGTTCAGGACAACATCCTTAACAATTCTGACCAACCGATTGCCGATGCGCGCCAACATGCCATGCTTTTGTATCGTACGCCGCAATCCTTCAACCAAAAATTTCATCGGCAGCAGGAATACGGAAATTACAGCATTGAAAACTGGCTGTTTAATCACGGCGAAAAACTTAAAAGCCGCTTCCGGCTTTCTTCTTATAAATTGATGAACCATTTGTTGAAAACGATTGACATCACCCAAAACCGTACAGACTTTAAATCGCTATTACAAAAAACAGAAACCAATATTCACCTGATTGCTGTCGATACCGATGCGCTTTTCACCGCTGACCAAACCCTGGAAACTTACGAAATCCTCAAACCCATTAAGAAGAATATAACTTACCACGAAATAAAATCCATTCACGGGCACGATGCTTTTTTAATCGAATTCGAACAACTGTCGTCAATCTTGAATCCAATTTTCCAAATCCCGAAACAGCAGAACGGCCACTACCGCCTGACGCCTCACATAGCGAAAACGTTATCGCTATAATTTCGCTCCATCCTTGCAAAAACCAAATCTATTGCCGTAATTTGCAGTGCTCATAAACTTATTGCCGTTATCACGAAAGGCCGAGGGAATAGACCCGTTGAAGCCTTAGCAACCCTACAGTTGTAGAAGGTGCTACATTCTACTCGGCCGCGCCGGGACAGATAACCACGAGAATTTCTCTCCTTTCACGATAACATATTTATTTTTTTGAAGCAAATGGCCTGGGCATTTTCAGTTGTCCATGTTCCCGTTATCTGTTGCAATCTTTTAAAATTATCCGTAGCGAAGCGTAGGGAAGTTTTAAAAGATTTCCACTACAAATGCCTTTTGGCATTCATCGAACTCCTATGAAATTAGAAGCGAGTTGAGATAATCGGGCTATATTAAAAACTATTTTTACAAATTGACTTCATGTCTTAACACCTTCGTGGCAAAAAACTATGTCTAAAATAACAGAAGAAATCGGCAAAAGAATCCTCGTGCTCGACGGCGCAATGGGAACGATGCTGCAACGCCATAATTTTTCCGAAGAAGATTTTCGTGGCGAACGTTTCAAAGATTTCCCGCACCCGCTGAAAGGCAACAACGATTTGTTGTCACTTACGCAGCCACAGGCAATCCGACAAGTGCATGACCAATATTTTGAAGCCGGCGCCGATATCGTAGAAACCAATACTTTTTCCGGAACCACAATCGGTATGGCCGATTACCACCTTGAAGATTTGGTATATGAGCTCAACTACGAATCAGCAAAAATCGCCCGCGAATCTGCTGATTTTTATACCGCCAAAAATCCGGAAAGACCACGTTTTGTAGCCGGTTCTATTCGGCCAACGAACAGAACGGCAAGCATGTCGCCGGATGTCAATGATCCTGGTTTCCGCGCCGTAACTTTCGATGATTTGCGTATTGCTTACAAGCAACAAGTTGAAGCCTTGATTGATGGCGGCTGCGATGTTTTACTGGTCGAAACGATTTTTGATACACTAAATGCCAAAGCTGCGCTTTTCGCCATCGAAGAAGTCAAGGAAGAGCGCAATCTCGATATTCCAATCATGGTTTCCGGAACCATTACTGATGCTTCAGGCCGTACGCTTTCCGGGCAAACCGTCGAGGCTTTCCTGATTTCAATTTCGCATATTCCGCTTTTAAGCGTCGGATTTAATTGCGCACTCGGCGCCGACCAGCTCAAGCCGTATTTAAAAAGATTATCAAGAAATACCTCGCTCAATATTTCAGCACACCCCAACGCCGGATTGCCAAATGCTTTCGGCCAATATGATCAGACTCCGGAAGAAATGCAGGTTTTGATACGTGAATATTTGCAGGACAATCTTATCAATATCATTGGCGGCTGTTGCGGCACGACGCCTGAGCATATCAAATTAATTGCAGAAGTGGCAGCCGAATTCCAACCAAGAAAAATTTTAGAGCCTCAAAATTAAACACAGATTTCACAAATTTCCACAAATTCAGAGAAAATCAATTGGCGTAAAATCTGTGAAATTCGTGTAAAACAAAATAAAAATGCCAGAAGCTGACTGTAAAAAATACCTGAAATTATCAGGACTAGAACCTTTAATCATCACGCCCGAAACCAATTTCGTCAACGTCGGCGAACGCACCAATGTAACCGGTTCGCGAAAATTCCTTCGGTTAATTAAAGAAGAGCGTTACGAAGAAGCATTAGATGTTGCCAGGCAACAGGTAGAAGGCGGCGCGCAAATCATTGACATCAATATGGACGAAGGCATGCTCGATGGTGTGCATGCGATGACAACTTTCCTCAACCTGATTGCCTCAGAACCAGATATCGCCCGCGTTCCGTTGATGATTGACAGTTCGAAATGGGAAATCATCGAAGCCGGACTCAAAGTCGCACAAGGCAAAAGCGTGGTCAATTCAATTTCATTAAAAGAAGGAAAAAACGCATTTATCAACCACGCCAAACGCATCAAAAGATATGGTGCCGCGGTAATCGTAATGGCATTTGACGAAGAAGGGCAGGCTGATACTTACGAAAGGCGTATTGAAATCTGCAAAAAATCATACGATATTTTAGTTGATGAAGTTGGCTTTCCTGCAGAGGATATCATCTTCGACCCGAATATTTTTCCCGTCGCAACCGGCATGGAAGAACATAAGCTAAACGCACTTGATTTCTTTCGCGCCACAAAATGGATCCGTGAAAACCTGCCTTACGCGCACGTCAGCGGTGGCGTGAGCAATGTTTCATTTTCATTCCGCGGCAACGACCGCGTTCGTGAAGCGATGCATTCTGCGTTTTTATACCACGCAATAAAAAACGGCATGACAATGGGCATCGTTAATCCCGAAATGCTCGAAGTCTATGACGAAATTGACAAGGAATTACTCGAACGCGTAGAAGATGTTTTGTTAAACCGAAGAGAAGACGCTACTGAAAGATTGCTCGATTTCGCCGAGAATGTAAAAGGCGACGTCAAATCAAACGAAAAAGCAATTCAGGAATGGCGCTCACTTCCCGTTCAGGAACGACTAACACATGCGCTTGTAAAAGGCGTCGACGAATTCATTGAAATTGATGTTGAAGAAGCGCGCCAATTGGCCTCAAAACCAATCGAAGTCATCGAAATCAACCTGATGGCGGGCATGAACATCGTTGGCGATTTATTCGGCAGCGGGAAAATGTTCCTCCCGCAAGTCGTAAAATCGGCACGTGTCATGAAAAAAGCGGTTGCCTATTTGCTTCCTTATATTGAAGCACAAAAAAACGGCAAATCTTCATCGGCTGGAAAAGTTTTGATGGCCACCGTAAAAGGCGACGTGCACGACATCGGAAAAAACATTGTCGCAGTCGTTTTAGGTTGCAACAATTTCGAAATCATTGATATGGGCGTAATGGTGCCGCCCAAAAAATCATCGAAACCGCCATAAAAGAAAATGTTGACATCATCGGCCTCAGCGGATTGATTACGCCTTCGCTCGACGAAATGGTTTATCTGGCTAAAGAACTCGACAAACTCAACATCAAAATCCCAATCATGATTGGCGGCGCAACAACTTCGCGCGCGCACACTGCCGTGAAAATCGCTCCGGAATATAAAGAAACCGTGGTTCATGTCAACGACGCATCACGCGCGGTAACTGTGGCAACCAATTTATTGCAACAGGAGACTAAACTTGATTACGCCTCAAATCTTCGGGAAGAATACGACAAGCTGCGCGAAGGTTATCTGAACAGAAGCCGGGACAAAAATTTCCTTTCTATTGAAGAAGCCAGAAAGAACAAATTAAAACTCGATTGGGATAATTTCACGCCTTCTAAACCCAATTTCATCGGCACGAAAATCATCGAAATACAACTTTCAGAACTGGTTGACTATATGGACTGGACGCCATTTTTCAGTTCGTGGGAATTGTATGGAAAATATCCGGCAATCCTGACTGATAAAGTTGTAGGCGAGCAGGCGACATCACTTTTCAAAGACGCACAAGAAATGCTTTCGCAAATCATCAGTGAAAACTGGCTCGAAGCAAAAGGAATTCTCGGTATTTTTCCCGCCAATCAAATCAACGATGACGACATCCTGGTTTTCGGATGAAAGCGGAAAAGAATTGGCAAAATTCCTGACCTTACGCCAGCAATCGCAAAAAACAGCCGGAGCGCCGAATATTGCTTTAGCCGATTTCATTGCGCCGAAAGATTCAGGAAATCAGGATTACTTTGGTTGTTTTTGCGTGACGACCGGTTTCGGCGTAGAAGAAAAAGCAAAGCAATTCGAAGCCGAATTAGACGATTACAATTCCATTCTTATAAAAGCGTTAGGCGATCGTTTTGCAGAAGCTTTCGCGGAATATTTGCATGAGAAAGTCCGCAAGGAAATCTGGGGTTACGCCTCAGACGAAATCTTATCGAAACAGGATTTGATTGAAGAGGAATACAAAGGAATCCGCCCGGCGCCGGGTTATCCTGCCTGTCCTGACCATTTAGAAAAGCCAACCATCTGGAAATTATTAAATGTCGAAGAAAAAATCGGCGTTACCTTAACCGAAAGCATGGCGATGTGGCCCGCATCATCCGTTTCAGGATATTATTTCGGAAATCCCCAAAGTAAGTATTTCGGACTCGGGAAAATCAAAAATGACCAGGTTGAAGATTATGCGAAACGCAGAAATATAAGTACAGCAACAGCGGAAAAATGGCTTTCGCCCAATATAGCAGATTAATATTGGTACAGGGTTCTGGGTTTAGGGTAAAAGGTTTTACCCAAACTGAGCACCCTGAACCTTAAACCTAACACCCTGAACCCAAAAAAATGAAAGTAACCGAACATATACAAAACGCCGCAGGAAAATCATTATTTTCTTTCGAAATTTTACCGCCTTTAAAAGGACAAAACATCCAGTCGATTTTTGACAGCATCGATCCGCTGATGGAATTCAATCCGCCATTCATCGACGTGACATATCACCGTGAAGAATACGAATTCAAGGAATTGCCGAGCGGTTTATTACAAAAGAAAATCGTAAAAAAACGACCCGGGACAGTCGGAATTTGTGCCGCCATCCAAAATAAATATTCCGTTGATGCCATTCCGCACATCCTTTGCGGCGGATTTACGAAAGAAGATACTGAGAATTTTCTCATTGATATCGATTTCCTCGGCATCCAGAATGTCGTGGCCTTACGCGGCGACGCTATCAAAAGCGAGATTTATTTCCGCCCTGAAAAGAAGGTCACCATTATGCGTCGGAGCTCGTTTCGCAGATTTCAGATTTGAATAAAGGCGTTTATCTCGACAGCGATTTGCAAAATTCGCACAACACCAATTTCTGCATTGGCGTTGCTGGTTATCCCGAAAAGCACATGGAAGCGCCGAGTATCGACAGCGATTTGCATTTTCTGAAGCAAAAAATCAAAAACGGCGCAGAATACATCATTACGCAGATGTTTTTCGACAACAAAAAATTCTTCGATTTCGTGGCGAAATGCCGCGCAGCGGGAATCACTGTGCCGATTATTCCGGGATTAAAACCAATTGCGACTAAAAAGCAACTCAATTTGGTGCCGCACCGTTTCAGCGTCGATTTACCAGATGATTTGATCATGGAAGTCGTAAAAGCCAAAGATAATGATGCCGTAAAACAAATCGGAATCGAGTGGTGCACGACGCAAAGCAAGGAATTATTGCAAGCCGGAATTCCGGTTTTGCATTATTATTCGATGGGAAAAGCGGAGAATATCAAGGCGATTGCGAAGGAGGTTTTTTAATTTTTTTTTGAAGCTAATCCGGCTATCCATTCCAATCTTTTGTCTCGTTAAAGAAACGAGACAAAAGGATTTCCATTGCTATCCGGGCTAGGGCAGAAGTGCTTTCAATTACTTTTTCGTCACATCCCTGAAAACCGCTTCCAGATTCTTATTCTTCTGGTTCAGTTGCAAAGTACGCAATCCATTCGCCTGAGCGAAATCAAAAACCGCAGGGCGCATGTCTTTTTCAGTAGTAAAAGTCAGCTCCCAAGTCATATCGTGGATGTTTTTGCAGGATGTCAATTGCGGAATTGTAGCAATCAATTGTTCCTCAACCTTAAAATCAAATTCGACTTCAATAACCTGCGTTTTTTCTTCTTTAAGATTATCGAGTTGTTTGTCTGTTACAATTTTTCCCTGATTGATAATGATGACGCGGTCGCAAATTGCCTCAACTTCCTGCATGATGTGTGTTGAAAGGAAAACGGTTTTGTCTTTTCCGACATTCTTGATGACATTCCTGATTTCGACCAATTGGTTTGGATCTAAACCTGTCGTTGGTTCGTCCAGAATCAAAACATCAGGATTGTGTAGAAGTGCATTCGCGAGTCCGACACGCTGGCGGTAACCTTTCGATAATTGCCCGATTTTCTTGTGACTTTCGGCTGTTAATCCTGTTAAAGTGATGACTTCTTCGATGCGCGATTGGTCTACATTATACACATCTGCATTGAACGAAAGATATTCCTTTACATACAAATCCAAATAAAGCGGATTGTGTTCCGGCAGGTAGCCAACCGATTTCTGTACTGCTTTTTCCTGTGTATTGACATCGTTGCCGTTTACAGAAGCAGTTCCTTCATCTGCATTAATATAAGTCGTCAGAATTTTCATCAACGTTGATTTTCCGGCACCATTCGGCCCTAAAAAACCTACGATTTCACCTTTCTTTACAGAAAATGAAACATTATCAAGCGCTTTCTGCGCACCATAACTTTTTGAAATATTACTGACTTCGATTGACATATAAATGAATTTGGAACAAAAATAACAAATTTAAACTTGGAATCCGTTGTGCAACTTCCAAACTCAAATACGCAAAAAATATTGCAATAAATTTTACTGATAATCAACTTATTAGGATTGCAATGCTGTTAGCACTTTGTTAAATTATAATTTGTAAGAATTATCGGCATCGTTGTTGTATCTGCAAAACAAACTAAAACATATTAATCATGAAGAAAATTATCTTTGTCGCCATGTTGGCGATTGCAGGTTTTGCCAATGCGCAAAAAGGAACTTATCTCGTAATGGGCAGCGTAGGATTTTCTACGAACAAAACTGATGACGGTGCGAATGAAAATAAATCAACGACATTCAGCTTTGCACCAAAAGTGGGTTACCAATTTACAGACCATTGGACGCTCGGACTTGTTGCCAGCTACAGTCACAATAAGAATGAAACCAATAATGTTGCCACCAATGAATCTACATCCAATGCTTATTCATTTGGAGTATTTGGACGTTACACACAGCCTTTGACCGACATTTTTTCTGTGTATGGCGACTTGTCGACTTCGTTTAACAGTACAAAAACGGAATACGATCCGGGAAGTACTGAATATAAAGCAAATGGCTTCGGCATTGCTTTTACACCGGCAGTTTACGTGAATCTGAAAAACAATTTCGGACTCAATTTTGGTTTCGGAGGTATAAACTACGGACACAGTTCTATAGATGGCGGCTCCGACTCAAGCGGTTTCAATTTAGACTTCGGCAATAGTTTTACTATGGGAGTTTCAAAAAATTTCTAGGATTTTTGAGAATTTCATAAAAATCACCCGAAAGCAAAATCTTTTGTAAAACCGACAACAAAATTTTTTACTTTAGCCAATAACAAAAAACGAAAATGTTCAACAACAGTTTTTATTACAGCAATTCATTTTATTTCTTCTGTACAGAAGAACGGGACTGCTGTATTGTTATTTGATTGGTTATTAATTCAAAATATACACAAATCCCGATGCAAATCGGGATTTTTTTTTGTGCGTATGGAAACAAAAATTGCAATTCAGGGTATAAAAGGCTCGTTTCACCATCAGGTGTCGAAGGAATATTTCAACGAAGATTTTCCGCTAGACGAATGCATGTCGTTTGAACTTCTCGTGAAAAGCCTTTGTGAAAACAAGGCGCAGAAAGGCGTAATGGCTTTGGAAAATTCAATTGCCGGTTCAATCATTCCGAATTACGCGCTCATCGATAATAATAATCTGCACATCATCGGCGAACATTATCTTGACATTCATATGAACCTGATGGCGCTAAAAGGACAGAAAATCGAAGATATTAAGGAAGTGCATTCGCATCCGATTGCACTGTTGCAATGTGCGGTTTTCCTGAACCAACATCCGCATATAAAAGTTGTGGAAAGTGCTGATACGGCAGAAACGGCGCAGCGGATACAGCGCGAAAATTTGCTGGGAATTGCAGCAATTGCGAGTCCGATTGCGGCGACTTTATACGATTTGGAAATTCTCGCCGGTGGTATTCATACCGTGAAAAGCAATAAGACGCGTTTCGTAATTGTGAAAACGCAGAATAAGGAGATCCCGAAAGACGAAATCAACAAAGCTTCTGTAAAATTTGAACTCGACGACACGCCCGGAAGCCTTGCAACGATTTTAAATGTAATGAACAATTGCAAATTGAACCTCACTAAAATCCAGTCGATGCCGATTATTGAAACGCCATTTCAATATTCATTTTTTGTCGATGTCGTTTTCGAAAAATACAAGCATTACGAAAAAGCCAAAAAAATCCTCCAATTGATGACCACACATTTCAAAGTTTTAGGCGAATACAAAAAAGGACAGCAATGATTACAACAGCCAACAGATTAAATACCGTCGAAGAATATTATTTTTCATCCAAATTGCGGGAAGTGCGCGAACTGATTGCCGCCGGAAAACCCATCATTAATATGGGCATCGGCAGTCCGGATTTAAAGCCGTCGCAAGCCGTAATCGAAGCGATTAAAAATGCAATGCACGATGAAAACGCACATCAATATCAGAGTTATCAAGGTTTGCCTGAACTTCGAAAGGCGATGTCGGATTTTTATCAGCATCAATTTGGTATAAGCCTGAATCCAAATTCAGAAATCCTGCCGTTGATGGGTTCGAAAGAAGGCATCATGCACATTTCGCTGGCGTTTCTGAATGAAGGCGATGCGGTTTTGATTCCGAATCCGGGTTATCCGACGTATACTTCAGTTACCAATCTCGTTGGAGCTCAGCCAATTTTTTACGATTTAACCGAAAAGAATAATTGGGAGCCTGATTTTGAAGCGCTTGAAAAAACCGATTTATCGAAAGTAAAACTCATGTGACCAATTATCCGCACATGCCGACCGGCGCAACCGGAAGTTTGCAATTGTTTGAAAAATTGCTGGCTTTCGCTGAAAAGCATCAGATTTTACTCATCAATGACAATCCATATAGTTTTGTGCTTAACGAGAATCCGATTTCGATTTTGCAGGTTGAAGGCGCAAAAGAGGTGACTTTAGAATTAAATTCCTTAAGCAAAACCTTCAATATGTCTGGCTGGCGTGTTGGAATGGTTTCGGGAAATGCCGAAATGATCAACGCAGTTTTAAAGGTAAAAAGCAACATGGACAGCGGAATGTTTTACGGCATTCAGAAAGGAGCAATTGAAGCTTTCAAATCTGATGAAACCTGGTTTGCAATGCAAAATAAAATTTACAGCAAACGACGCGATTTAATTTTTCAGTTGGCTGATAGACTCAAATGCACTTACGATAAAAATGCCGTCGGAATGTTCGTTTGGGCGAAATTACCGGAAAATATTACTGATGCAGAAGTATTTGTTGATGAGTTGCTTTATGAAAAAGATGTATTCATCACGCCGGGAACTATTTTTGGGAGCAATGGCGCAGGATATATCCGTTTTTCGCTTTGTATTGCTGAAGAAAGAATTCTTGAGGCATTATCCAGATTTTAAAAAATTAATATAACCCAAAACAACAATAATCATAGCTTTGTGAACTTTGCGAAAACTTAGTGACTTTGCGGTAAAAACCAACTTAAAATGGAAAATAATAAAGATTTAGGACAATGGCTCGAAGCTTTCAAACTCGACCATCCACTCGTAATAGCCGGCCATGCAGTGCCGAAACCGAAGAACAGGTGTTAAAAATAGCACATGAATTAAAAGATTCTGATGTCAGTATTTTTCGTGCGGGCATCTGGAAACCAAGAACGCGTCCGGGCGGATTTGAAGGTGTCGGTGCCATCGGACTCAAATGGCTCCAAAAAGCAAAAGCAGAAACCGGACTTTTAATGGCTGTTGAGGTTGCCAATGCAACACATGTAAAACTCGCTTTGGAACATGATATCGACGTATTGTGGATTGGAGCAAGAACGACTGTAAATCCTTTTGCGGTGCAGGAAATCGCCGATGCGCTTCAAAATACAGATAAAATCGTTTTGGTGAAAAATCCTGTAAATTCGGATTTGGCGCTGTGGATTGGCGCTGTCGAAAGATTGCACAATGCCGGAATCAAAAAGCTTGGCGTGATTCACCGTGGCTTTTCCACTTACGAAAAAACAAAATACCGCAACATTCCGGAATGGCAGATTGCCATTGAATTGCAGAGTCGTTTTCCCGATTTGCCGCTGATTATTGACCCTTCGCACATTACAGGAAAACGTGACATGATTCAGGAAGTGGCACAACAGGCTCTCGATTTGAATTACGATGGGATGATTATTGAAACACACAATGATCCCGACAATGCCTGGAGCGATGCCGCACAACAAGTCACGCCGGCGGCTTTGAAACAGATTTTCCGCGATTTGCGCATCCGTCAATTGACGACAGAAAAAGATGATTTTAATACAGAAATGATAAAGCTGCGTGCCAATATCGACGTTGCCGATGCGAAACTGCTCGAGATTTTGGGTAATCGGATGAAAGTTTCAGAGCAAATCGGCGCACTTAAAAAAGCCAACAATGTCGCGGTTTTACAAAATAAGAGATGGAATGAAATCTTAGGAAAAATGATTCTCGATGGCGAACAGAAAGGGCTCAGCGAAGAATTTATCCTTCGGTTATTCAAGGCAATTCATCAGGAAAGCATCGCGCACCAGCAGAAAATCATCAATGGCTGATTTTCAAATCTAAAAATCGTAAATTTGCCGCATGACAGGAGTGGTTTATAAATCGACAGGAAGCTGGTATACTGTAAAATCTGATGATGGCGATTTTATGGAATGCCGCATGAAAGGAAAATTCCGCATGAACGGCATCAAGAGCACCAACCCGATAGCGGTGGGCGATATCGTCGATTATGAACTTGATAAAACTTCTGATGCCGTTACCGGAACGATTAACAAAATCCATGAAAGGAAGAATTATATCGTAAGGAAATCGGTCAACCTTTCCAAGCAGCTGCATATCATTGCGTCTAATATTGACCAGGTTTTTTTGCTCGTTACGATTAATAATCCGCCAACCACGACGAGTTTTATCGACCGTTTCCTGGTAACCGCCGAAGCGTATGGGATTGAAGCTGTCATCGTCTTCAACAAAATTGATACTTTTGATGATGCTACGCTCGATGAACAACTTTATCTGCAGCATATTTATCAGGAAATAGGCTACAAATGCCTGAGAATTTCTTCAATTGAACACAAAGGAATCGATAAATTGAAGGAAATGATGATTGGAAAAGTCAGCATGTTCTCAGGGCATTCAGGCGTAGGGAAATCAACTTTGGTCAATGCGCTTGAACCGAATCTGAACCTGAAAACAAAAAATATTTCCGAGCAAAGCAAACAAGGACAGCACACAACTACATTTGCAGAAATGTATGATTTGTCTTTTGATGCAAAAATTATCGACACGCCCGGAATCAAAGGATTTGGAGTCGTTGATATCGAGAAGGAAGAATTAAGCGGTTATTTTCCGGAATTCTTCAGAAGGCAGGGCCAATGCAAGTTCAACAATTGCCTTCACAAAGACGAACCGCACTGCGCCATCAAAAAAGCATTGGAAAATGATGAGATAGCCTGGTCGCGTTATAGAAGTTACCTGCAGATCCTTGAAGGCGACGATGAGCATTACCGCACCGACATTTATAACGACGACCGTATCGCCAGCGACGAATCACGCAAAAATTAAGCTATGAAAGCGGTTCTTCAAAGAGTTTCACAGGCATCGGTAACTATAGATGGCGAAATTGTAGCTGCAATCGGCTCAGGATTATTGATTTTAATCGGCATTGAAGAAACAGACAATCAGGAAGATATTGATTGGCTTGCAGCAAAAATCGTAAACCTCAGGATTTTCGGGGATGAGCATGGGGTGATGAATCTGTCGGTCAAAGAAATCAACGGCGATATTATTACAGTCAGCCAGTTTACGCTGCATGCACTTACCAAAAAAGGCAATCGCCCGTCTTATGTAAAAGCGGCAAAACCCGAAATTGCCATTCCGCTTTATCAAAAATTCATAAGCAGAATCGAGACTGAATTTGGCAAAACTATCGGCACAGGACAGTTCGGTGCAGATATGAAAGTCGGCCTTATCAACGATGGTCCCGTAACAATACTTATCGATACTAAAAATAAAATGTAAATGTTAATGTTTTCTAAAAATTTTATATATTTTTGGTAAAACTTCATTTATGAAATCGCTTTTTTATTGTTGCCTATTCATAGGTGTCACCCTTTCTGCCATTGGGCAAAAGCCCGAATATACTGCATTACTCATTCCGGAGGAGCTTAAAGAAAATGCAAATGCGGTCATCAGGCTCGACGAATTGAATGTGAACATCTCTTCTCAAAGAGACATGACCATTACGTCAAAAACCGTAACCACTATTTTGAATGAACAGGGTATGCAAAACCTTGATTTATCTGCGTATTATGATAAAAACAGAAAGGTGTCGAAAATTGAAGCCAAATTCTACGATGCTTTCGGAAAAGAAATTAAATCGGTCAAAAGGAAAGATTTCAGAGATGTAAGCGTTGGCGATGGTTTTTCTATTTTTAATGACAACCGCACGTTATATTACGATTACACTCCTGTAAACTATCCTTTTACGGTTGTTTTTGAAACGGTAACGGAAACTTCAAATACAGCGTTTTTACCTAAATGGCTGCCCGTTGACGGCTATTACGTAAGCACTCTGAAGTCTAATGTCACTGTTACTTTCCCTGAAAGTCTTGGTTTTAAGGCGAAGGAAGTTAATTTCGCCCCAAAATACAACATTCAAAAAACAGAGAGCAGCGGCCAATTGAGCTATACGGCGTCTAATGTGCACGCGATGAAAGGTGAAGAAAGCAGCCCCGAATTCATGGCAATTGCGCCCATCGTTTATATGAAACTCGAAAAATTCAACCTTGAGGGCGTTGATGGCGAAGCCAAAAACTGGCAGGAATTCGGCAAATGGTATTATGACAACCTTTTGGTCGGGACTGATGAACTGCCCGTTGAAACGCAGAATAAGGTAAAACAGTTGGTAGGCGCCGAAAAAGATCCGGTTGCAATTGCCAAAATCATCTACAAATATGTACAGGACAAAACGCGTTATGTCAGCGTTCAAATTGGTATCGGAGGATTTAAGCCGATGTTGGCTAAGGATGTCGATAAACTCGGATACGGAGATTGCAAGGCACTGTCAAATTACACCAGGGCATTGCTGGAAGTTGTTGGCGTTCCGTCGTATTATACAGTTGCTTATGCCGGTACCACTGACCCGAAAAGGATTACAGGAGGATTTCGCTTCTGTTCAGGGAAATCACGCTATTCTTGCCATTCCGGTAAAGAATGATTTGATTTGGCTGGAATGCACAAGCCAGATTCACCCTTTCGGATTTCAGGGCAATTTTACCGATGGAAGACAAGTTTTACTCATAAAACCGGACGGCGGGGAAATCGTAAAAACAAAATCATTCCTCGAAAAAGACAACAGCCAGTTAACCAATGGCAATTATGTGATTGGGCCTGACGGCAGTCTTTCAGGTAAAATGTCGATTGTATCGAAAGGGTCGCAGTATGATCATATCTTTACAAAAGAAAGATTGTCGGAAACAGACAAAGAAGCTTTTTATAAAAATTATTTCGGAAACATCAACAACCTGAAATTAGAGAAAATCAGCTTCAAAAACAATGCAGATGATGTTACTTTTACCCAGGATATCCAAATTTCGGCTGCCGGTTATGCAGCCAATAGCGGAGGCAGGATGATGTTTGTCCTTGATGCGTTTAATGTAAATGGCAATACGCCGAAAAAATACCGTACCCGCGAAAATCCGTTTGAAGTAAGCAGAGGCTATTATGATTATGATGAAATCACAATTAATTTGCCCGAAGGATACGACATTGAGGCGCTGCCGTCAAATTTCGAATCGAAAAACAAATTCGGTGAATACAGTACGCAAATCGTCAAAAATCAGGACAATACATTGCTCTATAAAAGATCATTGCTGATAAAAGACGGCTACTACGACAACAAAGAATATGAAGATTACAGGCTCTTCCGCGAGCAAATCGCTAGAAACGACAATGCCAAAATAGTACTAACCAAGAAAAAGCTGAAATTATGAGAATAAGGATTACAAATTTAATTGCCCTATTGTTGATGACTGCGTTTACCGTAAATGCCCAGAAATTCGAACTGGGGAAAGTTAGTATGGAAGAGCTGCAGGAAACCAGACATCCACGAGAAGCAGACGCCCCTGCAGCGATATTATTTGAAAGAGGAAGTACCTATTTCTCCTATAACGATAACAGAGGCGGCTTTACAATGACTACCGAAGTGGAAGTGAGGATTAAGATATACACCAAAGAGGGTTATGATTGGTCGAACAAAAAAGTATTGTATTTCAGCGGAGAAATTCCCGGAGAAAAAGTTGAATTCTCAAAAGCCTATAGTTACAACATCGTAGACGGAAAAATAGAAAAGACAAAATTGAAAAGTGACGGTGAATTCAATGAAAAGGTCAATAAATTATGGTCTTTCAAAAAAATCACAATGCCCAATGTAAAAGAGGGCACCGTTATAGAATACAGGTACACTATAGAATCGCCTTATGTGAGCACGCTTCCTGACTGAACCTTTCAGGAAGATATACCTGTGAACTATTCAGAATTTAAGGTGGCAACTCCAGAATACTATACTTATAATGCTGCCTTCAAAGGCTTTATTATTCCGGTAACTACAAAAACCACTGCGAGCCGCAGTTATACCACCACCAGTAAAGAACGTACGGGCAATCGCGTCGTAAAGACCAATTTTACTACTGATAAAACCGATTACCGCGAAAACATAATAACTTATGTAGAGAAGGATTTGCCGTCAATGAAAGACGAGAATTTCGTTAACAACATTGATAATTATACCTCAAGCGTTTCGCATGAACTTGCAATGGTGAAATGGCCCGACAGTCCGATGAAAATGCTTTCTACTGATTGGGAAAGTGTTACCAAGTCTATTTACGACAGAGACGATTTCGGTCCTGAACTCAATAAAACCGGTTATTTTGAAGACGACATAAAAGCGTTGACTGCCGGATTGTCCAGTGACAACGAAAAAGTAGCCGCCATTTTTAACTTTGTAAAATCAAGCGTCAAATGGGACGGATTTTATAGCTATGGCTGTAACGAAGGTGTAAGAAGGGCATACAAAGATAAAACCGGCAACGTTGCCGAAATCAACCTTATGCTCACTGCAATGTTGCGCAATGTTGGCTTGACCGCCAATCCGGTTTTGGTCAGTACAAGGTCAAACGGAATTCCGCTTTTTCCTTCGAGAAGTGCTTTCAACTACGTCATTGCAGCCGTTGAATTGCCAGGCAGTGTTGTACTGCTTGATGCCACCGAAAAATATTCGTTGCCCGGAATACTGCCGGTGCGCGACCTGAACTGGTTTGGAAGGCTGATCAGGAAAGATGGCACATCTGCTGAGATTAACCTGATTCCGGATATGCAATCAAGAGAAGTCGTCAATATGATGTTTACAATCAGGCCGGACGGCGAAATCAACGGAAAGATCAGGAATCAGTTTTCCGACCAGAATGCGCTGTATTTCCGCCAAAAAAATGTCGGACTTACACAGGATTCTTATCTTGAAAAACTCGAAAACAATAACAATAAAATTGAAGTCTCTGACTATGTCCGCGAAAATGAACTCGACCTTAGCAAGCCGGTAGTAGAGTCTTTTTCTTTCAAGGAAACAAAAGCCTCAGAAGTCATCGGCGATAAAATTTACTTTTCGCCTTTATTGTTCCTTACTGACAGCGAAAATCCTTTCAAACAGGAAACGCGCGAATATCCGGTTGATTTTGGTTATCCGACGCAGTATAAATATAATGTCAGTATCGAAATTCCTGAAGGTTATGCAATCGAATCACTTCCGCAGCAAACAAGCATTGGAACAGAAAATAAAATGAGCGCTTTCAAATATACCATTGCCAATACCGGAAACAAAATCCAGCTTGCGATAGTAAACGATATGAATGAAGCCATTGTGCCTTCTGAAAACTATCAGATGCTCAAGGATTTTTACCAGAAAATGATTGACAAATTAAAGGAAAAGATAGTCCTTAAGAAAGTATAATTGGGAAGTTAAATCCTGTATTTCAACGCTAAAATAGTTTCTATTAAATACACAAAATCGTTCTTTAGAAATATAGAATGAAACCATTACTTTTACATCGTAAATTATTAAAACAATAGACGATTAAATTGTAATTGTTTCTCCTGAAATCATGCAAACTGGAAAAATCGTTCTTTTAAAAATATAAAAATGAATTTAAAAAACGCACAGCTCGACGTTGACAACTGGATAAAAGAACACGGCGTCCGCTATTTCAATGAACTCACCAATATGGCACAGCTTACCGAAGAAGTAGGCGAAGTGGCGCGCATCATCGCCCGTCGTTACGGCGAGCAATCAGAAAAAGAAAACGATAAGAATAAAGATTTGGGAGAAGAATTGGCCGATGTGGTTTTTGTAGTCTTGTGCCTGGCAAACCAAACGGGAACCGATTTGCAAGTGGCTTTCGATAAAAAAATGGACTTGAAAACCAAGCGCGACCACGATCGCCATCACAACAATGACAAACTGAAATAATGAAAACAAGAAAGTTTCTCCAACTGTTTTTAGTCACTGCAATTGTCACATTTTTGATTTTCTATCTTTTCGAAGAAGATAAAAATTGCGTTCTCGATTTTGGGTCAAAATGTTCTGACAGATTTATTTTGCGCTGCGCTGTTCAAACAATCATAATGACGATAATATTTTATTTCTCCGGTAAATCTGCAAAAAATGAGCAATAAAATGGAGGTAAATCTGCAATTATCACGAATCAATTCTAAGTCAACTATCAACATTTCCGGCTCCAAATCAGAGACCAACCGGCTGTTGCTTTTAAAGGCATTATTTCCTGAGATCACGCTCGAAAATACCTCCGGTTCTGATGATTCCGAAGTGATGGTCAAAGCTTTAAAGAGTAGTGATGCTGTGATTGATATTCATCATGCGGGCACTGCAATGCGTTTTCTGACGGCTTTTTTCGCTTCCGCAGAAGGGCGCACGGTTACTTTAACCGGTTCTCAAAGAATGAAGGAAAGGCCGATAAAAATCCTGGTCGATGCGCTGCGTCAGTTGGGCGCGCAAATCGAATACACCGAAAACGAAGGTTTCCCACCAATTACAATCACCGGGAAAAAACTTTCTAAAAATAAAGTCGCGCTAAAAGCCGATGTCAGCAGCCAGTACATTTCGGCACTTTTGCTGATTGCTCCAAAACTCGAAAACGGCATAGAAATCACGCTCGAAGGCGAGATCACTTCTGTTCCTTACATCAAAATGACTTTAGGATTGCTTGAAGAAATTGGTGTAAAAACTTCTTCTTCCGGAAATCTTATAGTTGTGCACCCTGCACCCCGCACCCTGCACCCTGCACTTATTACCGTCGAATCCGATTGGTCGTCTGCATCGTATTTTTATTCCGTCGCCGCACTTTCGCCGCAGGAACGGAAATCACGTTGTCATCTTACAAAAAAAACAGCCTTCAAGGCGACAGCGCTTTGGCAGAAATCTATGAAAATTTCGGTGTAAAAACTGAATTCCTCAGAAATACAATCGCCCTTAAAAAACAAACCCTAAATCCTGAACCCAAGACCCTGAACCCTGAACCCAAGACCCTGAACCTAAATAACACGCCCGACATCGCCCAGACCATTGCCGTCACCTGCTTCGGATTAGGAATTGGATGCCATCTGACAGGCTTACATACTTTAAAAATCAAAGAAACCGATCGCCTCGAAGCTTTAAAAACTGAACTTAAAAAACTAGGCGCAAATATTTTTGTAACCAACGACAGCCTGACTTTACAGCCTTCTGTAAATATAAATACTGAGGTAAAGATTGCTACTTACAACGATCATCGCATGGCCATGGCTTTCGCACCGTTAGCCTTAAAGACCTCAATAGTCATCGAAAACGCTGAAGTAGTCTCTAAATCTTATCCCGCTTTTTGGGACGATTTAATAAGCATCGGTTTCCGAATTCAAAAAAAATAAACTTTACTTCTTTGTGCTTTCGCGCCTTTGTGCCATTGACTTTTCAAAAATAAACCGCAAAACACTTGACAACGCCTATCGCGCAATCGTATATTTGCAGCCTAAATAAAAGAGCCTAAATGAAATTATCCAATTTTCAGTTTAATTTACCAAAAGAACTTCTTGCAGAATTCCCGGCCGAAAACAGAGACGAATCCCGTCTGATGGTCGTCAACAGAAAAACAAAAACCATAGAGCACAAAATGTTCAAAGACGTAATCGATTATTTCGATGAAGGCGACGTTTTGATTCTCAACAATACCAAAGTTTTCCCGGCGCGCCTTTACGGCAACAAGGAAAAAACCGGTGCGCGCATCGAGGTTTTCTTATTGCGCGAACTCAACGCCGAGCAACGCCTTTGGGATGTTCTCGTAGATCCGGCGCGTAAAATCCGTATCGGAAATAAATTGTATTTCGGCGACGACGATTCGCTCGTAGCTGAGGTTATTGATAACACGACTTCCCGCGGAAGAACGCTGCGTTTCCTTTACGACGGTTCTTACGACGAATTCAGAAATAAGCTGACGGAACTTGGTGAAACGCCAATCCCAAAATACATCAACCGCGAGGTAACGCCGGAAGATGCCGACCGTTACCAAACCATTTATGCTAAGGAAGAAGGCGCCGTTGCTGCTCCGACTGCCGGTTTGCACTTCTCAAAACACCTTTTGAAAAGACTTGAAATCAAAGGCGTAAATTTCGCTGAAGTCACACTCCACGTAGGTTTGGGAACTTTCAACCCGGTTGAGGTTGAAGACTTGTCAAAACACAAAATGGATTCTGAGGAGTTAAAAATCACCCAGGAAGCCTGCGATATTGTTAACAAGGCAAAAGCAGATAAAAAGAAAGTCTGCGCTGTGGGAACGACTTCAATGCGTGCCATCGAAAGCTCGGTTTCTTCGGCAAAAACACTGAATCCTTATGACGGCTGGACGAACAAATTCATTTTCCCGCCACACGATTTTAGTATCGCAGATTGCATGATTACGAATTTCCACACGCCAAAATCAACATTGTTGATGATGATTTCTGCATTCTGTGGCCACGATTTGATGCGAAAAGCCTACGACGAAGCAATCAAGGAAGAATACAAATTCTATTCTTACGGCGACGCAATGCTGATTTTGTAATCAGAAAAGAATCAAGAATCAAGAGACAAGAGTCAAGAATCCTGCTTCACGGCGGGATTTTTTATTGATATCGAAAAAAATCTGCGAAAATCGCGCCAATCTGTCATCCGCGTTCCCATTTAACTTTGCGCCTTTGCGTCTTTGCGAGAATCCAAATAATCCCTAAATTCGCCAAACAAACAAACTATAACATGACCTTTCAAAATACCCGCGAATTCGCACAACAACTCGACACACAAGACGAACTGCGTGCCTACCGCAATGAATTCATCTTCCCGAAGCACAACGGCAAAAACGTCATCTACTTCACCGGAAATTCCCTCGGATTGCAGCCAAAGCGCACCAAAAAATATATAGATGAAGTCATGGATGACTGGGCGAATCTCGCCGTCGAAGGCCATTTCTACGCCGATAAGCCATGGTGGGATTATCACGAAAGATTCGCTGAACCGCTAAGCAAAATCGTCGGTGCGAAACCATCCGAAGTTACAGTAATGAATACGCTTACCGTAAATCTCCACCTGTTGCTGGTTTCCTTTTATAAACCAACCAGAGAGCGTTACAAAATCATCTGTGAAGAAAAAGCATTTCCGTCAGACCAATATATGTTTCAAAGCCAGGTTGAATTTCATGGTTTAAAAAAGAAGATACAATCGTTGAAATCAAACGCCGCGAAGGCGAACACAACATCCGCTTAGAAGACATCATATCCAAAATTGAAGAAGTAGGAGATGAACTGGCTTTAGTCTTAATCGGTGGCGTCAATTATTACACCGGACAGGTATTCGATATGAAAGCGATTACTGAAGCGGGTCACAAAGCCGGCGCAAAAGTAGGTTTTGACCTGGCACATGCCGCCGGAAACATCAAGCTCGAACTGCACGACTGGAATGTCGATTTCGCCGCGTGGTGCAGCTATAAATACATGAATTCGGTCCCGGAAATGCGTTTCGGAATTTTCGTTCACGAGAAATTCCACAACGATAAAAGTTTAGTGCGTTTTGCCGGATGGTGGGGTCACAACAAAGAACGCCGCTTTAAAATGGAACCCGATTTCGATCCGGTTCACGGTGCCGATGGCTGGCAGATAAGTAACCTTCCAATTTTAACATTGGCGCCTTACTTGGCATCTGTAGAAATGTTTGCCGAAGTAGGTATGGACAAATTGATTGCCAAAAGAAACCAAATTACGGCATATCTTGAATTCATTTTACACGAAATAGATAAAGAGGTTGACAGTACTTTTGAAATCATTACGCCTTCAAACCAGGAAGAACGTGCTTCCCAACTTTCTGTTTTCCTGCATGGAGAAGGCAGAAGTTTGTTCGATTATCTAATGAAAAATGGGGTAATTACAGACTGGCGTGAGCCAAACGTAATCAGATTGGCGCCGGTTCCTTTGTATTGTTCTTATGAAGATATGTATGATTTCGGGCAGATTCTAAAAAAGGAATTCTGGGAATTAATATCAGCATTCCGATTTCACACCATAAAAAAAGCCTGAAGGAATTCAGGCTTTTTACATTTATAGAAAAAATTTAGTCTTTAATCACATTCATCGTTTTCACGCCTTTGTCAGTCAAAACTTTTAGTAAGTAAGTACCTTTTGCAAATGAACTGATGTTCAATTGAAGCAATTTATCGCTTCCGTCATTGTTCAGGATTTCCTGTCCGAGCATATTGTACATTTTTACATTCGTGATATTTTCCTCAGCCGAAACATTCAATACATCATGTGTCGGGTTCGGATAAGCCTTAAACAAATTTTTCTGGTTATCTGCAATTCCGAGTGCCGGCTCATAAGTGATCGTTACCGTCCAGGTATCCCCCAAGACCCTGTTATAATCCATATTACAATCACTTGAACCATACGTTCTCCAGGGCACGAAGCTCGAATTGCACTTCGCCTGTCAATTCGTTAGCGATGTCGATATTGTTGCGTGAATAGGTGTAAGTTCCGCCTGTGCCTCCAACACCTGAAGTGATTTCCGGTTCTGAAATCCCCGAAGTATTACAAACCAAAAGCGAACGCTGCTCAGACATCCAGCCATTGCTCGCTGTCTGCATTTGGTAAGAAGTTGAAGTCGATGCAATCTTATAGCCCGTAGGTACGGTTACAGTCATGAACCCGGGACAAGAGTTTTCAGAGTCAATTGTAATGGTGTCTGTAGTGGTATACAGCGTTGCAATATCCCCTTCGCCATAGGGAAAGCCCAATTGTCCGGTTGTAAAAGTAACCAGTTTCCATGCGCCCTGATCACTGGCGCTGCAGTGTGATCTTACCCAGACATAATAGGTCTGACCAATCGGAAGATTTGAAATCGTCACCGTATTTGTTGCTGATGATACGTTTCCGGTTGGCGTTTGTGCTGCTGAAGGTTCTGTTTCGTCTGTTGAATAGTAATAGTCATAGCCTCCTGCTGGTGTCACAACAGCTGCTTCCCAGTAAACCGTACCACTGTTTTCAGTTGCAGTAGATTCAAGTCCGGTTGGAGATGGGCAGGTCGGCAAAATTTTAGCACTTACACCCATAATATTGATAACGCCTTCGGCAGCGGAGGTTTTAGTTACATATACGCTGGTTATGGTTTTTGCTTGATTTTCAGGTAAAATAGCTATCGCCAATTGGTAAAGGCGCGGATTTCCGAATGGATTTTCAACCACGTCGTTTTCCCGGTTCACGCGGCCAAATCCCGAAGTGATGATAGGTAATGCATTGCTGTAAAACCAATCCGGAACAGTGCTGTCGGTTATTTCCTGTGAAGAATTATCCGAAAAATAAATGGTTCCTGCAAAAGTAGCTTGTCCGCTTCCTCCGGTAACCATGAAATATAAATCTGTTGCCGTTACCGGGTTGCCAAAAGTCAAAGTTTCTCCGTCTCCAAATTCATGAAGCTGCAGTGAATTATTTTCATAAAATGGTGCCATTTGATAAGAAAGCCCCGAAATCTGAGTGCTTTCGAAGTAGCCTTCAACAGGCAAGGCATAATCATTGGTTGGTACATCTTCAGTTACCTGATAATCATTCGACATGAAATTAAAATTGGCATTATCCACTGCTGATGTTGTTGAAAAAGCAGCCGGATTCAACCCATCGGCCACGACATCCGCGTTGTAACCGGAAGTGACCTGAAGTGGCGTGTATTCCTGCGCCTGGATTGTAAATGCGATGAGCAGAACGGAAATTGATAGTAAAGTTTTTTTCATTGAATTTGGTTTAGTTGGTTATAATAATCTGTTGCTTAAAATATTGCCATAAATTTATATTTTTTTCTACTTGTATGAACAGATGTTTATATTTTTCACTAATTAGTATAATTATGTGTTGGTTTTTATAAAAAGTTCGATTTTATTCAAAATTAAAACAATTTTGTCAGAATTATTGCAATCAAAAATTTAGGGAGTTAAAAACGCAAACCCATATTTATTCTTTAATTTTGCAATCCAATAGTTTATTTGAACTGCATGCAGAAATCTCAAAAAATTGCCATCGTTGGTTCTGGTTTAGTCGGATCCCTCCTCGCTATTTACCTGAAAAGAGCCGGGCATACAGTTCATGTTTTTGACAGAAGTCCCGATATCCGAAATATTAATTTCTCCGGACGCTCCATTAACCTGGCCATGTCACACCGCGGCTGGAAGGCACTTGACGGAGTAGGCGTAGGCGATGAAGTGCGCAAAATCGCAATTCCGATGGACAAGCGTGCCATTCATGTGAAAGACAAAATCAACTTCCAGCATTACGGAAAAGAAGGCGAAAGCATTTATTCGATTTCACGCGGTACTTTGAACCGTAAGATGATTGATCTGGCAGAAGCGGCAGGTGCCGAATTTTTCTTCGAACAAAGAATCTGGGATGTTACGCTCGCAACCGCCACTTTGCATATCGGAGAGACCGAACGCGGACAGTGGCAGGATTTACAATACGATATGGTTTTTGGTGCAGATGGCGCTTTTTCAAGAATTCGCCACAGGATGCAGCGCCAGAGCATGTTCAATTATTCGCAGGAATTTCTGAATACCGGTTACAAGGAACTCAATATTCCTGCTAATGCCGATGGAACCCATAAACTTGATAAAAATTCTTTCCATATCTGGCCGAGAGGTTATTATATGCTGATTGCGCTTCCTAATCTTGATGGAAGTTTTACCTGTACTTTGTTTATGCCTTTTGAAGGTGAAAATTCATTTGCTTCGCTTAAAGAAAGAAAGGATGTCGAGGCTTTCTTCGAAAAAAACCTTCCCGATACGATCGATGTAATCCCGGAACTGGCCGAAGATTTTTTCAAGAATCCAACCAGTACATTAGTGACGATGAAATGCTTTCCGTGGACATATGAAGATAAAATTGCCCTGATTGGTGATGCCTGCCACGCTATTGTTCCGTTTTATGGACAAGGCATGAATGCCGGTTTTGAAGATATCACCATTTTGTATGAAATGATTGAAAAGTACGGCGATGACTGGACGAAGATTTTCTCAGAATACGAAATTTCGCGCAAGCCCAATACCGACGCGATTGCCGAATTGTCTTATCGCAATTTTATGGAAATGAGTACCAAAACTGCTGATGAAAAATTCCTTTTACAGAAGAAAATTGAAAAGCGCTTTTCCGATAAACATCCTGATAAATGGCTGCCAATGTACAGCCGCGTAACTTTCAGCCACAAACCTTATACGGAAGCACTCGCCATTGGCGACCAGCAAAACGCCATCATGGATCAGGTCATGAAAATGGACAACATCGAGCAACTTTGGGATAGCGAAATCGTTGAAAACAAAATCCTGGAATTTCTTCGGTAATAATTGCTGTTGCCATTTATAACCTGTTAACTGTAAACTTTATTTAATTTTCCTCGCCGCCGGTTTCAAAATCACGCGTAAAGTACTGTCGTTACTAAAATAACTGAACATCCAGTCGATAAAAATGCTGATTTTATTTTTGATGCTTAAAATGAGCATTAAATGAACAAGCATCCATGTCAGCCACGCCAATCTTCCCTGAAAGCTGAATTTCGGCAGGTCAACGACCGCTTTTCGTTTTCCGACTGTTGCCATTGAGCCTTTGTCGTGGTATTCAAATTCCTGTTGGGGTTTATTTTTCAATCTTAATTTGAAGTTTTTTGCCAACATTTTTGCCTGGTCATTTGCAACTGCAGCCAATTGCGGATGTCCGTTTGGGTATTTTGGAGTCACCATCGAACAAATGTCGCCAATGGCAAAAACGTCATTCATTCCCTGTATTTCATTAAAACGATTGACGAGCATTCTGCCGCCGCGGATAACACTTGTTGTCGGAATTCCATCCAAAGTATTTCCTGTTATTCCTGCCGCCCAGATTACATTTCTGGCTGCAATGGTTTCGCCGCTTTTTAAACTCACTATTTTGCCGTCGTAATTGCTGACGTAAGTTTCGGTGCGTACATCAACGCCCATTTTCGTCAAATATTTTCGTGAAGCTTCGTGCGATGCATCACTCATCGGATTCAGTAAATGCGGCGAACTTTCAATCAGATGGATGCGCAGGCTGGCAAAATCTTTATCGGGGTAATCTTTCGGAAGGACATTGGTTTTCATTTCGGATAACGCGCCGGCGAGTTCAACTCCGGTCTGGCCGCCGCCAACGATTACAAAATTCATCAGTGACGGAATTTCTTCAGGCGATGCCACCAAAACATCTTCAAAAGTCTGTAAAATGCGGTTGCGCAACTGGATCGCTTCGGGAATTGATTTCATTGGGAAAGCGTGCTTTTCAAGCTCGGTATTTCCGAAATAATTCGTTGTGCATCCGAATGCTATTACGAGAAAATCATATTCAAAATCAGCTATGGATGTTTTCAGGATTTTATTTTCGGTATCTACACTTTTCACATCGGCTATACGGATGCGTACATTTTTCGAATGCTGGAAAACTTTCCGCAAAGGAAATGCTATGCTGGCAGGCTCAAGTCTGGGCCGTTGCGACCTGATACATCAAAGGCTGAAATTGGTGGTAGTTATTTCTGTCGATTAATAAAACGTCATAATCGGAATTTTCAAGATGGCGGGCGAGTGTTAGTCCGGCAAATCCGGCGCCGACGATCACGATTCGTTTCTGGGTTCCCATACAAATAAATTAGTATTTAAATTTACGAATTTTAAAGTTGGGAAAGTTATTTCTTAACTTTTTTGTGGGAAAATTTGTGCGGATTATTTTTTAAAAATAAAGTAAACAGCAAGTACGAGAAACAGCATTCCAACAGCGTGATTCCACTTGAAAGTTTCATTTTTGAAGAAAAGCATCGAGAAAATCACGAAAATAACGAGTGTTATGACTTCCTGAATGACTTTGAGTTGCATCAATGAAAACGGGCTGCCATTGCCTTCATATCCGATTTTATTCGCGGGAACCTGAAAACAATATTCAAAAAGTGCCAATCCCCAACTGATTAAGACAATTGTGATAAGTCCGGCATTTTCAAACCATTTCAATTCCTTGAATTTAAGATGACCATACCACGCGAGTGTCATAAAAATGTTGGAGAGAATCAATAATCCGATGGTGAGATAAGCTTTCATAATGTAAAAGTCAATATTAGTATGGCAACAAATATAAGACGGTTTAAATCATCTGGATTTTTCGAAATAAAATTCCTGAAGCATACTATGTAAATTTAAGGTTAAGCAACAATAATATTAACAAGAATGCAGTTATTAAATTATATCGATTTCGCGGTTATCGGATTAACAATGAAAATGACAATATCAGAAGTCAAATTATTGATAATTTAAAAAATCAAACCGATTATAAAATATTCTTGAAAATAAGCGCCAGATATTGATAATACTGACTTTTTAACGCCGTCAAAAATTCGTGTTAATAATGAATAAAAAGTTAAAATATATTTTTTTATATGCGCTAAAAATTTAAATTTGTCGTTCTGATAATAAATTTTTTTAATCAATCTGACTATTAAAACTATTAAAATTTAAAAAAACTAAAATTTAAAAAAATGGCAAATGCAACTAACGCTAGTGTAGCGAAGAAAGAAAGTGGTTCTAACGGTGGTAACATGTTCTCCGGGATTGTAATCGTATTATGTATTTTTATCGGCTGGTTGATCTGGAACTTTATCATGGGTGCCGGAGCAAACTTTGAAGGAGGCGTGAATACAGGCCATCCGCTGCCAGGCAACTATCTTGCAATGGTTTATAAAGGATGCCTATCGTACCTGTACTTATGGGACTGCTTTTAATGGTAATTGTTTTTTCTTTCGAGCGTTTCTTTGTAATTTCCAAAGCTACCGGAACAGGAAATCTTTGATAAATTCATGAAAAATGTTCAGGCCAACATTAATGGTGGAAATATTGAAGGTGCAATTGCAGATTGCGACAAACAAAAAGGTTCTGTAGCCAACGCAATTAAAGCTGCATTGATTAAATATCAAGAAGTGAAGAAAGAAGGATTTGATAGTGAAGCTGCTTCTGAAACAATCCAAAAAGAAATCGAAGAGGCAACTTCTTTAGAAATGCCGATGTTAGAGAAAAACCTTACTATTATTTCTACTTTGGTATCATTAGGTACACTTGCAGGTCTTTTGGGAACAGTAACAGGTATGATCAAAGCGTTTGGTGCATTGGCATCTGCGGGAACTCCAGATCAGGCTTTGCTTGCAAATGGTATCTCTGAGGCCTTGATTAATACTGCTACCGGAATCTCAACTTCTGCTTTGGCGATCATCATGTACAATTTCTTTACTTCTAAAATTGATACGCTTACTTATTCAATCGATGAGGCTGGTGCTACAATCGTGAATACTTACAGAAGATTCAGAGGGAGTTTAAGAAGTTAATTAGAAAAATCAAATTTCGGGAATTCGTTTTCCGTAAATCAAAAAATAAGTATGGCTAAAGTAAAAATGTCCAAAAAAATGACATCGATCGATATGACGGCGATGTGTGATGTGGCTTTCCTTTTGCTTACGTTCTTTATCCTCACCGCAACAGCAAAACAACCTGAACCGTTGCCAGTTGATACGCCGGCATCAACAGTTCAGACCAAATTACCGGAGACGGATTTGGCAATGATTACTATTGGTGACAGCGGCAGGGTGTTCTTCGGAATAAAAGGTACAGACGTGAGAAAAAGAACTGTGGAAACCATCAATGATAAATACAAACTGAATCTTACCGAAGATGAAAAAACCAAATTTAGTCTCATCGACGAATTTGGAGTTCCGGTAAATCAGTTGAAGGTTTTGATTTCGATGAATTCTACACAGCGAAATAAAAAAGGCCAACAGATAGGAATTCCAAAAGATTCGCTTGATGACCAATTGTCTGACTGGGTTCGCGCGGCAAGAGATGCCAATGCTGAATTGCATGAAAAACAATTAAACTTTGCAATAAAAGGAGACGCGAAGGAAAAATATCCTCAAATCAAAAAGGTAATGGATATTCTCATGAAACAGAACGTAAACAAATTCAATTTGGTTACGGGTTTAAGAAACGATAATTTTTAATACATAAAAATATAAGAAATGGCTGAATTAAATACTGGCGATGGTGGCGGTGGTAAAGGCGGTAAGGTAAGGAGTAAAAAGCAAAACTCTAAAGTCGATTTAACGGCGATGGTAGATTTGGCTTTTCTTCTGATTACCTTCTTTATGCTTACCACATCGTTGTCTAAACCCCAATCCATGGATTTGGGTATGCCAAAGATGTTCCGGATCAGGAGCAGGTTAAAATTGCCCAAGAGCAAACCATGAACATACTCATAGCTGCCCTGACAATAAACTTAAGGTTTACATGGGGCAATTTGACACGCCAATCGAGGCGCCAAAAGACATTGCCTATGGTAAAAATGGAATTCGTAAGGACATCATTGAGAAATCAAAGTCAGTGCCAATTTTCATGGGAGATCCTAAAAAAGGACTGATTGTATTAATCAAAGCCGCAAAAAAATCTACATACAAAAATATGGTTGACATTTTGGATGAAATGGCCATTAATAAGGTTAAGCAGTATGCAATTGTAGATATTACAAAGGACGAAGAAAAATTATTCGACAAGTAATTGTTGCTTTAAAAATAATATTATGAAATTAGATATTTATAGAGACAAATGGATTGATATGGTTTTCGAAGGGCGTAATAAAAGTTACGGTGCCTACGAACTTCGCAAAAAAAATCCACGCACTACATTGATCGCATTGGTCATTGGTTCTTTTATCTTTTCAAGCCTTTTAGCTTTGCCTTTGATTAACTGGCCAAGTTCAAATGATGAAGATAAAGAAAAAGTTACCATGGTCGATATGTCAAAACTGGCGCCGCCGCCACCAGATGTTCCAAAAATTCCACCGCCGCCACCGCCGCCACCTGCACCAAAAATCTCAGAGGTAAAATTCGTTAAGCCAAAAGTGGTAAAAAAGGAAGAAGTGGTTGAGGAAATGAAAACCATCGAAGACCTAAAAGACAAAAATGTTGGTGCAAAAGATGTAGAAGGTCGTGATGACGGAAAGATTGTTTTGGACGAGCCAGCCGGAGAACTAACCTGCAGATGCTAAAATCGTTGAAGATAATACCATTTATAATGCTGTAGAAGTTAAACCAGATTTTCCGGCGGCAATCGCTAAGTTTTATGCTTATGTGCAAAAAAACTTCAGAACTCCGGATGAAGAGGTAAAGGGAAAAGTTATCGTTCAATTTGTTGTTGAAAAAGACGGCTCTCTTACAGATATTAAAGTAGTAAGAGATTTGGGTTACGGTACAGGAGCAGAAGCCATAAGGGTTTTGAAAAGTGCACCAAAATGGAAGCCTGGTATTCAAAACGGACGCGCTGTAAGAGTATTGTTTTCATTGCCAATCTCGATACAATCAGGAGGTTAATGTACAACAGAGAAAATACGCATGAAAGATTACAGAAATCGCTTAAAGGGCGATTTCTGCTCGTTATAGGAATACTGTTTTTTTTAGTTTATCTGACTTTAGGCTTACTTGTTATTTTCTGGGATAAATTCCTGAATAAAATTCCACATCAATACAGATTGCCTTTTGGAATATTACTGATTATTTATGCCGTTTTCAGATTTATACGTGTATTACAAAAAAAATAAATCATGTCAGGACAAATAAAATTACCGATAATTAAGATTTCTGTTCTTTTTGCTATAATTTTTGTCATTTTACTGGCTTGTAAGAATACAAAACAAGGAGATTCAGATGAGCCTTCGGTACTTGAAGGTAAGGCAACAATTTTGGTTGATGAAACTGTTGAACCAATTGTAGAAGATCAGGCAATTGTTTTTGAAAGTCAATACAACGCGAAGTTAGATTTAATCAGCAAATCGGAAACAGAAGTTGTTAATATGCTGATTACTGGCAAAGCGCAAATCGCGGTATTGTCTGTAAACTTACAGCGTCAGAATCTAAAGGTTTTGAATCCAAGAAAATTATTCCCAGAATAACACCTTTCGCTACTGATGCCATTGCGTTTATCTCTAACAAATCAATCAACGATTCCATAGTCGACCTACAAGAAATCATCAATTTTTTACAGCAAAAACCAAGTAGAATTAAAGGCTTGGTTTTCGATAATCCAAATTCAAGTTCAGCTAGATATATGGACAGTATCTCAGGAATGAAATCTGTAGATGCGAAAAATGTTTTTTCATTAAAATCACATAAGGAAGTCATCAGGTATGTGGCTGAAAATCCAGGTTTGATTGGCGTGGTCGGACTTAATTCAATCGTGCAGGCTAATCCCGATTGGCAGTCGGTAATGGAAAAAATTACTGTCATGGCAGTCCGAAATGTTAAAAATAAGAATAACGATTTGAAGTACTATAAGCCTAATCAGTCCAATATTGCTACAGGTTCATATCCTTTAATACGTAAATTGTATTTGTTAAATTATCAGGGAAATGCCGGTTTAGGTATGGGTTTTGCTTCTTTTGTTGCAGGTGAGATCGGGCAAAGAATAGTTCTTAAGTTCGGATTGATGCCGATTAGAATTCCAAGTAGGAATCTTAATATCCGAAAGGAAATTACAAACAATAAATAAAATTAATTAAAATGAACAAACTAAAAATTTTCAGCGTTGCTTTAGTGTTATTCGGAGCTGGAACTTATGCGCAGGATATAAACCAGGCGAACAAAGCCATTGACGCCGAACAATACGAAAAAGCAAAAACCATTTTAAAGAGCCTCGTGGCTTCAAAGCCAGATGAAGGAAAGAATTTTTTCATCCTCGGGAATTTATACCTGACACAGAAATATCAAGATTCCGCTAAAATGAATTTTGACAAAGGACTTGTAGCCAAAAACGGCATGCAGTTCAATTACATCGGGTTAGGGCAGATCGAACTTGAAAATGGCAACAAAGCGGCCGCTTCCACTAATTTTGACAAAGCGATTGCCAATGTAAAGAAAAAAGATTTCGAAGAATACCTGTATATCGGGAAAGCTTACATGAATCCGGTCAATCCTGATTACAAGAAAGCACTCGAAAATCTTAACAAAGCAAAACTGGCAGCACCAATGAATGCAATGGTTTCTTTGTATTTGGGAGATGCTTTCGTAGGAGATAAAAATGTCAACGAAGCCTATTCTGCTTACAGGAATGCTTATGATGCAGATAAAACTTTATTAAGGGCGAAATTACAACTTGGTGTGATTACCAAAGGTTCAAAAGCTTTCACAGAAGCTGAAGCAGAATTCAATAAAATCCTTGCTGAAAATCCTAATTACGGACTAGCTTACAGAGAATTAGCAGAAACTTATTACCTGAGAGCACTTAATGAAAAAGACCAGACGAAATATCCTGAGCTTAACAAAAAGGCAATCGAGTACTATGAAAAATACATGACGCTGACAGATTATTCGTTAGATTCACGTATGCGTCACGCCGATTTCTTGATTCTTACGAAAGATTACAAAGCACTCGAAGCAGAAGCGACAGCCATGCAAAAATTGAGCAAAGTAAATCCAAGAATCTTGCGTTACCTGGGTTATTCAGCTTACCAAAACGGAAATTCTGATGCAGCGATTAAAGCTTTGGATGAATTCTTCGCAAAAGATAAAGCAAAAATCATTGGTCGTGATTATTTGTACCTTGGACTTGCAAAAACGCAGAAAGCGCTTACGCTTACAACCGGTGCCGATGGCAAACCGTCTGGAACTGTCGACAAAGCGTTATATGATCTTGGTATCGCAGACATTAGAAAAGGTGTAGAACTCGACCCAACAATGGCTAATGAACTTAATGACTTCGGAAAAAAATTCTTCGACTTAAAATTGTACAAAGAAGCTGCCGGAATCTACGAAATCGCAACCACGAACCCGAATTCAAGGAATTTCCTTTACGACAATTTCTATTTAGGTTACGCGCTTTACTACGACAATGCATATAAAGCAGAAGGGGAAGCGGTTGATGCCGTAGCTTTGAACAAAGCACTTGTAGCTTTTGATAATGTAATCAAAGACAGACCAAAACAGCAAGACGCTTACTTGTATAAAGCCCGTGTGAACAGCCTGATGCAAACTGATGCCGTAGCACAGGAAAATATGGTAAAAAGCTATGAAGATTATGTAAGAGTAGTAACAGACAAAGGCCCGGAAGAAGTGGCTAAGCCTGAAAACAAAAAGAAATTCATCGAAGCTTACAATAATATCGCGATTCATTATTTGAAAACAGATAAAGTAAAAGCCAAAGAGAATCTTGATAAAGTACTCGCTTTAGACCCGGCAAACGAAGATGCGCTTGCAAATATGAAATTTGTAAAGTAATAATATAAAGATTACCCCTTAAAACCGATAGCCAACAACTATCGGTTTTTTGTTTCGGTAAGTTTCAGAATCCAATCCGGAAATAAAATGTTTATCTTTGCAGCCTGATTTAATGAAAATGCTAGCGAAAGAAATACAATCGGCGGTTGAAAAAGGCACAATGCTGCCGCTGATGGAAGAGTTTTATACCATCCAGGGCGAAGGTTACCACACCGGAACTGCAGCCTATTTTATAAGAATCGGCGGTTGCGATGTGGGTTGCCATTGGTGTGATGTGAAAGAAAGCTGGAATGCCGCACTGCATCCGCCCACTCATGTCGACGCGATTGTTGAGAATGCTTCAAAATATTCTGAAACGGTTGTGGTTACCGGTGGTGAGCCATTAACCTGGGACATGACTTTGTTGACTTCAAAACTTAAAGAAAGAGGCCGTAAAGTGCATATCGAAACCTCCGGAGCATATCCGTTGACTGGAACCTGGGACTGGATTTGCCTTTCTCCAAAGAAAAACAAACTGCCTACGCAAACCGTTTATGACAACGCCAGCGAGCTAAAAGTCATCATTTATAACAAACATGATTTTATTTTCGCCGAAGAACAGGCCGAAAAAGTCAACGATAACGCCATTCTTTTCCTACAGCCCGAATGGAGCAAAAAAGAAGAAATGACGCCGCTCATTGTTGATTATGTCATGAACAACCCAAAATGGCGCGTTTCCTTACAGACACACAAATACCTAAATATTCCATAATGAAAAAAATACTCGTATTCGCTTTCTTTTTTATTAGTTTTATCGGCTATTCACAAGAGGCGGGAGATGCTGATG
The DNA here is from genome assembly GCF_051373205.1 of Flavobacterium sp. 3HN19-14. Classification (NCBI taxonomy): domain Bacteria; kingdom Pseudomonadati; phylum Bacteroidota; class Flavobacteriia; order Flavobacteriales; family Flavobacteriaceae; genus Flavobacterium; species Flavobacterium sp. 3HN19-14. The sequence continues at coordinate 12,724 of NZ_JBPPZT010000001.1, read as the reverse complement.
ATGTGCATCCCTCAGATGTAATCGAACCAAAGTTCAATGGCGGCGGCATAGATAAATTCTACGATTACATCAAAGCAAATTTTGATTTTTCGAAAGTCACCAAAAAAGGCAATATTACGGCTTCATTTACAATCAATGAAGAAGAAGAACTCACCAATATCAGAATCGTAAAAGTACTCGATGACGCTTCGGCGATGGAATTCATAAGGGTTTTACAAAACGCCCCGAAATGGGAAAGTGCCAAACGCGGCGGAAAACCTTTCAGCGTGACCATTAAAATCCCGCTCGATTTCAAATAAGAACAATATCAGATCCCAAAGTAAAATTTGGGATTTTTTATTTATTTTCGTCATTATGAAGCCACAATTCCTTATCGACCCGCAAATCACCTATCTGAACCACGGTTCTTTCGGCGCCTGTCCGAAACCGGTTTTTGAAGATTACCAGAAATGGCAGCTCGAATTAGAAACTGAAGCCGTTCAGTTCATTACCAAAAAAGTTCGGAATATTTAAAACAATCCAAGTTGGCATTAGCTGAATTTGTCGGCTGCGACGCATCGGATTTCTTTTTGTGCCAAATCCTACGGTTGCAGTCAATACCATCATGCGCAGTTTGGAACTCAATGCAGGTGATGAAATCCTGACAACCAATCATGAGTATGGCGCGATGGACAGGACATGGCATTTCTATTGTAAAAATCCGGTGCGAAGTATATCCAGCAGGAAATTACGTTGCCAATTACATCAAAAGAACAAATCATTGAAGATTTCTGGAAAGGCTATAATCCGAATACAAAAGTCGTCTTCCTGAATCAGATTTCAAGTGCCACAGCATTGATTTTTCCCGTTAAGGAAATCTGCGAAAAGGCAAAAGCCCTCGGATTGATTACAATTGTCGACGGTGCACACGTTCCCGGGCACATCGATTTAAACATCAGCAATCTCAAAGCCGATTTTTACACAGGAACCGCACACAAATGGTTACTGACGCCGAAAGGAAATTCATTTTTATATGTAAGTAAGGATTTTCAGCAAAACCTCGATCCGTTGGTAGTGAGTTGGGGATATGAAAGCCTCGCGCCAGGCGAAAGTCAGTTCCTGGATTATCATGAATATCAGGGAACGCGTGACATTTCTGCTTACCTGACGATTCCGGCGGCATTAAAATTTCTAAACGATAATAACTGGAAAGCGCAATCTGTCATTTATAAAAAACTGATTCTGGATAATTATGAAAAGTTTTGTACGCTTCTGAATTCGAAACCAATTTGCCCGGTTACTTCAGAGTTCCTGGGTCTGATGTGCAGTATTCCCGTGAACACTTCCAAACCTGCCGAACTGAAAGAACGATTGTTCAATAAATACAAAATAGAAATTCCGGTTATGGCGCTCAACGACAAAGTTTACATCAGGATTTCAGTGCATTTGTATAACTCGCAACAGGATTTAGATGAATTGTATAAAGCGCTCGAAGACATCATTGCAACAACAGATTATATTTCAATAAAAAATCCCGGTTAAGAGCGGGATTTTTATTTTTATTAAGAGATTATTTTCCTCCATTCGCCTGCAGATCCGCAAGACAATTCGCATCAAGTGGCGCAATATGGTTGGTTGTATTGTTCATCATATTATTTTCCGTTTGCCAGTACATCAGGCAGTTTTCATTGTCACAGTGTTTGCCATGTGCTTCGTCACGGTGCTCGGTTTGCATGGTGGAACCCAAATCTACCAACCCGAGTAAATGGCAAAGCTCGTGCAAAAGTACCGTAGTTTCTAAATTGACGCGCGTCGGCAAATTAACACCACTGCTCAGATGCCGCACAGAATTTTCATAGATGACGCACGAAGTATTCCTATATGCTGTTCCCAAAGTGAACGTTGTGGCCGTGTCGGTATTGAAATTCCCGTCGACGAACAAAACGCACAAAGTCAAAACATTTACATCATTATATAAAGTGCGGGTGTCTGATTCAAGATCAGAAATTTCAGCAATGGTGTAAGGTGAAGTTCCCGGACTTGCGATTTGCCTTTGCGTAATCGTAATGCCGCCAGGTTTGTTTAATCTCGCAGCCATAAAATTCTGAAGATTCGTAAGAACAGCCGCGTCCGGCTGGAATCCTGCAACATATAAAATTTCAATATGCAGTGCATCATAATCATCAGCAGACAGGAAATCATGTGCACTGCTTCCCGTAGCTTTAAGGTTGGGCGCTTTGTTCACGCCGTTTTCGACATCAGAACTATTGTCGTCAGAGGAACATCCTAACGCAAAAACAACTAAAAACAAGAGTAAAAATCTTTGCAATTTCATAGTTTTTTTGTTTAAAGTTACTTGCTGAAAAGGGATAATCGTATTAAAATTATATTAATTTTTGACGGTAAGCCGGGCAAGATAATCAAAATGCTCACCTTCGGCAACCAATTCAGCAGTCAGGCCGTTGGCAATTGCTGCGTTATGGAGCGTATTAAAATCGATATACATCCAGTCAAAAGGCAGTTCTTTTTCGCCTTTGTAAGCGATATTGAAAACCACTTCCCCATAATAATCATTGTCGGTCGGAATCCACTTGCCGCCGTCTTCATCTTCATCGAACATATAAATGATGTCGGAACTGTCGAGTAAAATCTGGCCGTTTTCATTTAAAAGCGATTTCAGTTTTTGCAGGAATTTCGGAACGTTCTTTAGTTTTCCGCACATCCCGGCGCCATTCATAAGCAATAAGATGGTATCGAATTTTTCATTTTCCAAACGCATCACGTCCTGAACTTTCGCATTTTTCAGTCCACGTAACTGGCAGGCCTGAATCGCATTCACAGAAATATCGATAGAAGTGACATCGGGATTTTTTTCATTCTGAAGAAAAAGACTATGGCTTCCTGCACCGCAACCCACATCGAGAATTTTGCCTTTCGCCATCTGAAGTGCCTTTTGTTCAATAGCCGGCATTTCATCATACGAGCGAAAAAGATAAGCAACCGACATTTCATCTTCTTCAGGAAATGCTGGTTTCGGTAACCAAATCCTGCGGATTGTTGTTGGTCTGGTAATCTAATATGGCTTTTCCGAAAAGGTCTTTCATGTTTTTTGGTTTAAAGTTTAAAGTTTAAGGTTGGATGTTTGTTACTTTTGCAACAACTTTAAACGTTAAACTTGAAACGGATTTTAGATAATCTTCCTAAACTCGCCAAAGATAAGCATATCGAAAACAAAAAGTATTTCGACAAGCTTAAAAAGAAAACGCCCAAAAATCTCGATTATGTGATGCAGGAATTGCACGATACCGAGTTCAGGCGCACCGATTGCCTGAAGTGTGCGAATTGCTGCAAGACTACAGGCCGCTTTTTACGATTGCCGATATCGAGCGAATTGCGAAGCATTTTCGGCAAAAGCCCCAGCAGTTTATTGACCAATATTTACGCATTGACGAAGACAACGATTATATACTGAAAAGCGTTCCGTGCACGTTTCTTGACAGCGAAAATTACTGCATGATTTATGATGTGCGTCCGAAAGCCTGTCGCGAATTCCCGCATACCGATCGCAAGAAATTCCAGCAGATATCAAGTCTTACGTTGCAAAATGTTGCCATTTGCCCCGCGGCTTTTAATATTGTGGAGGAGATGAAGAAGCGATTGCCGTTGTAGACCACCCCGCCTTTCAGGCACCCCTCCGGAGGAGGGGAATCCAAAATTTCTAAGACAAATAAAATCAATCCGAAATAATCTCAAATTCGGCCGTAGGGATAAATCAGGTATTTCTGTCGCATTTCCCTGAACATGATGAGTCCGGTTTCCCAACTGGCGCGGATTTCAGGTGCGGTCATTCCGGATTCGATCTGCTGCTGCAGTTTTTTGGTGCCGGCGAGTTTTGTAAAATACGAATTGAAGAATTTCTGTCTTTCCGAAGTTTCTGCGTAAGCCTTTACAAGCCATTGCAGGTCAAGCCTGTCAAGTTTCGGGTAATTCGATAAATCCTCGCCGAAACAATCTTTGCCTTTTTGAGGCGGATCTGTTGAACCTTCATTCGGCATCGGGATAAAGCAGAAATCAATATTGGGCAGATAAGGCGAACCGTAAATCTGGAATTGTTTGTTCGTGCCGCGGCCTACGCTTACGTTCGTTCCTTCAAAAAAGCACAAGCTGGCATAAAGATTTATCGCCTGGTCGTTTGGCAAATTCGGTGACGGTTTTACCAAAAGGCTGTAAGGCATTTCTCTTGTGTAGGCGGAGCATGCAACTACGGTCAAATCACATTGAATGCCGTTTTTAAGCCACTTTTCACCATTGATCATTCTTGCATATTCGCCAATAGTCATGCCATGCAGTACCGGAATCGGGTGCATTCCCACAAAACTCGAATATTCAGGTTCTAATATCGGTCCGTCAACAATACTGCCGTTCGGGTTCGGGCGGTCAAAAACAATCAGCGGCACATTGTTTTCAGCACAGGCCTCCATCGCATAATGCAAAGTAGAAATATAGGTGTAAAAACGCGCGCCGACATCCTGCAAATCAAAAATCAAAACATCAATTCCGGCCAATTGTGCCGCAGTTGGTTTTTTGTTATCGCCGTATAAAGAAATAATCGGCAATCCGGTTTTGACGTCTCTTCCGTCGGCAATCAACTCGCCGTCTGCAGCCGTCCCGCGAAATCCGTGTTCAGGTGCGTATATTTTGGTGACATTTATACTTTTGGAAATCAGGAAATCAACAATACTTGTCTGGTCAAAAATGATTCCGGTCTGGTTGGTGAGCACGCCAACTTTTTTATCCTTAAGCAAAGGTGCATAACCACCGTAGTTATCGGCGCCGCGGCTGAAAGTCAGTTTCTCAGGATTAGTGACGACCACTTCAACTTTGTGTGTTTTCGGATGCTCTGATTTCGTTTTTGCTTTCAGGGCGACAGGCTGGTTGACCGCATTCTGGGCAGGTTTACACGAAAATATCAAAATCGAAAATAAGAAGGCTGTAGTATATCTTGAAAATTTCAAAAAGGAAATCGCATTCAATCGGGAAAACTGGGTCATAAGTATCGTCTGAAAATATTAAATATCCGAATCGCTGAAATTAGTGGCTAAAACCGTATTTTTGAGGCATAATCCCAAGATACTAACTCCGTTGAATTTAGAATATTTCATCGCCAAAAGGCTGATTACTGCTAAAAGCCGTAAAAGTAGTATATCTGCACCAATTATAAAAATTGCGGTTTCGGCCATCGCTATCGGGATGATTATGATGATCGTTTCTGTTGCGACCGGATTGGGTTTACAGCAAAAGATACGCCAGAAAGTATCTGCTTTCAATGGGCACATCATTATTTCTAATTTCGACAACAATCAGTCAGATATAAGCCTCGAACCCATTTCGCTGCATCAGGACTTTTACCCCAAATTCAAATCCGTCGACGGCATCAGCCACATCCAGGCAGTTGCGGCCAAAGCCGGAATCATCCGCACGGCAGAAACTTTCGAAGGCATAATTTTTAAAGGCGTCGGTAAAGATTACGATTGGGACGATATTAAAGAGTATGTCAAATCCGGTAAAATTCCTGATTTCGGAGGCAAATTGAATGCGCAGGTGCTCATTTCAGAATATCTCGCCAACAGACTGCATTTAAAAGTCGGCGATAAGTTCAGTACTTATTTTATGAAGGAAGATACGAACCAACTGCCCAATCTTCGTGTTTTTGAAGTCGCAGGTATTTTCAACTCCGGTTTACAGGAATTCGACAGTACTTATATAATAGGTGACATCCGCCACGTGCAGCGCATCAACAAATGGAATCCTGATCAGGTCGGCGCTTTTGAAGTCTTTGTTTCCGATTTCGACCAAATTCAGGCCAAAGGCAACGAAGTGTATTCGCAGACGAGTTCTACGCTCAATTCCCAGACCATTGTCGAGAAATTCGCCTACATTTTCGAATGGATCAAATTATTCGATTTCAACATCCTCGTCATCATCACGATTATGATTGTCGTAGCGACTATTAATATGGTGGTCGCGCTGCTGGTGCTGATTCTCGAACGCACACAAATGATCGGCGTGCTCAAATCGATGGGAGCCGGCAACTGGATGGTGCGTAAAATATTCCTGTACAACGCTTTTCATCTTATTATCCGTGGCCTATTCTGGGTAATTTCATCGGCATCGGATTGTTATTGCTGCAAAAGTATTTCGGGATCATCAAGTTGCCGCCCGAAAATTATTACGTTAACGAAGCCCCTGTTTATTTCGACTGGCTCTATATCATCATGCTAAATATCGGTACGGTCGCCATTTGCCTGCTGGTTTTGCTGATACCTTCCTATATTATTACAAAAATTTCTCCGGTTAAAGCCATTCGTTTCGATTGATTCCGGGCGTGTCGCTGCTGCTGAGGGTTTGAATCCGCCGGAAGCATTCAGTAGCAGCACCGCCGGGCTGTCCTTCCAAGTCCTCGCGGGAGCTATCGGTGAAACCCGGGAACAGTTGTTTCGCTGCGGGCTTTCCATCCCATCCCTCACGCGTCTGGTTTCCAGAACGCCTTAACCTGCACAATGGGCGCTGCCTTTTCCAAAACCCAACAAGAGCTTGTACAAACCCAACAAGAGGTTGTGCGAATCGAACAAGAGGTTGTACAAACCCAACAAGAGCTTGTACAAACCCAACAAGAGGTTGTACAAACCCGACAAGAGGTTGTACGAATCGAACAAGAGCTTGTACAAACCCGACAAGAGCCCGGAAGGCAAAAAAACTTTCCCCTCCAAAAAACACCCTTTCAGCGACTTACGCAAAACCGATAAAATTCCGTAAAAAAAAGTTGCGTAAAAGTTTGCACAACCCGAAAAGCGGTGTACTTTTGCACCCGCATTGAGGCAGACGTTCCTACTTATTTACTGAAAAGGCGGTTGAAAAAAATATTACAGAAATGTGCCCTTAAATTTGCCGGTTTTGAAATAAGTCTTAACTTTGCCGTCCCGAAAGGGGAGCGACAGGTTCTTTTGAAATGATGGAAAAAGCGCGGAGAAAATAAAATTAAAATTTATTTTCAAAAATGCTTGCCGGATAAAAAAGAAGTTGTACTTTTGCACCCGCTTTGGGAACGAAGCGGAGAAGAGAAGAAGACACGTTCATAGACATATTGGATTGACAGCCGTTACGGGAGAGATTCCGTAACAAAGAAAAAAGAGTAAGGTGAATCGGAAGATTTACGAAAAACGTTAGCTATTCGTCTAAAAATTAGCTGAAGAGATTCAGCAAACAATATACGATGAAGAGTTTGATCCTGGCTCAGGATGAACGCTAGCGGCAGGCTTAACACATGCAAGTCGAGGGTATTGCAGCAATGCAAGAGACCGGCGCACGGGTGCGTAACGCGTATGCAACCTACCTTTCACAGGGGGATAGCCCAGAGAAATTTGGATTAATACCCCATGGTGTATCAGAGTGGCATCACACAGATACTAAAGTTCCAACGGTGAAAGATGGGCATGCGTCCCATTAGCTGGATGGTAAGGTAACGGCTTACCATGGCAACGATGGGTAGGCCTGAGAGGGAGATCCCCCACACTGGTACTGAGACATGGACCAGACTCCTACGGGAGGCAGCAGTGAGGAATATTGGTCAATGGGCGCAAGCCTGAACCAGCCATGCCGCGTGCAGGATGAAGCATCTATGGTGTGTAAACTGCTTTTGTACGGGAAGAACACTGGTTCGTGAACCGGCTTGACGGTACCGTAAGAATAAGGATCGGCTAACTCCGTGCCAGCAGCCGCGGTAATACGGAGGATCCAAGCGTTATCCGGAATCATTGGGTTTAAAGCTGCCCGTAGGCGGCCAGGTAAGTCAGTGGTGAAAGCCCATCGCTCAACGGTGGAACGGCCATTGATACTGCCAGGCTTGAATTCTCGGGAAGTAACTAGAATATGTAGTGTAGCGGTGAAATGCTTAGATATTACATGGAATACCAATTGCGAAGGCAGGTTACTACCGGTGGATTGACGCTGATGGACGAAAGCGTGGGTAGCGAACAGGATTAGATACCCTGGTAGTCCACGCCGTAAACGATGGATACTAGCTGTTCGGGGCAACCTGAGTGGCTAAGCGAAAGTGATAAAGTATCCCACCTGGGAGTACGGGCGCAAGCCTGAAACTCAAAGGAATTGACGGCCTGCACAAGCGGTGGAGCATGTGGTTTAATTCGATGATACGCGAGGAACCTTACCAAGGCTTAAATGTAGATTGACAGGACTGGAAACAGTTTTTCCTTCGGGCAATTTACAAGGTGCTGCATGGTTGTCGTCAGCTCGTGCCGTGAGGTGTCAGGTTAAGTCCTATAACGAGCGCAACCCCTGTTGTTAGTTGCCAGCGAGTCATGTCGGGAACTCTAGCAAGACTGCCAGTGCAAACTGTGAGGAAGGTGGGGATGACGTCAAATCATCATGGCCCTTACGCCTTGGGCTACACACGTGCTACAATGGCCGGTACAGAGAGCAGCCACCTCGCGAGGGGGAGCGAATCTACAAAACCGGTCACAGTTCGGATCGGAGTCTGCAACTCGACTCCGTGAAGCTGGAATCGCTAGTAATCGGATATCAGCCATGATCCGGTGAATACGTTCCCTGGGCCTTGTACACACCGCCCGTCAAGCCATGGAAGCTGGGGGTGCCTGAAGTCGGTGACCGCAAGGAGCTGCCTAGGGTAAAACTGGTAACTAGGGCTAAGTCGTAACAAGGTAGCCGTACCGGAAGGTGCGGCTGGAACACCTCCTTTCTAGAGAAAGACGCAATACTAACGATGTTAATCGGAAGTTCAAATTACTCTTTGCTGTTGATTCAAATAATACAATCCAAGAAAAAAAGTACAGAGTCTCGTAGCTCAGCTGGTTAGAGTACAACACTGATAATGTTGGGTCCCCAGTTCGAGTCTGGGCGGGACTACTATTTTTATTTAAGATTTTAGAATTCAGATTTTAGAATTGAAAAGGCTTGGGAAAGGAAATTCTGGAAGTTGAGGGATTCAATCAATCTGAATTCTGAAATCTAAGATCAGAAATCAATTGGGGGATTAGCTCAGCTGGCCAGAGCGCCTGCCTTGCACGCAGGAGGTCATCGGTTCGACTCCGATATTCTCCACTATCCGAGAGACGGATAGATAAAAGACACATAGATAAAAGACACAGCGTCTATCATCTTCAGGTCTGTCATCTATCGTCTGAAGGAAAACGTTCATTGACATATTGGGATAAGAAAATATTTAAAAAGTAGAAAGACACAGTTTTTCCATATTCGTATGGAAGAACAAAAAGTACAATAAGCAAAATAAGGGCGTATGGGGGATGCCTAGGCTCTCAGAGGCGAAGAAGGACGTGATAAGCTGCGAAAAGCGCCGGGGATGAGCACACATCAGTTGATCCGGCGATATCCGAATGGGGCAACCCAATGCATTGAAGATGCATTACCCGATAGGGGCAAACCCGCTGAACTGAAACATCTAAGTAGGCGGAGGAGAAGAAAACAAAAGTGATTCCGTAAGTAGTGGCGAGCGAACGCGGATTAGCCCAAACCAATGTTGTCACGGCAAGATTGGGGTTGTACTGACCACGAGATTGAATGCAAAGTGAACCGGAATTACCTGAAACCTCGCCATAGAGGGTGATAGCCCCGTATGGGTAAGCGATGATATTCATAGTGGTATCCTGAGTAGGGCGGGGCACGTGAAACCCGTCTGAATCTGGCGGGACCATCCGCTAAGGCTAAATACTCCTGAGAGACCGATAGTGAACCAGTACCGTGAGGGAAAGGTGAAAAGAACCGTGAATAACGGAGTGAAACAGATCCTGAAACCATACGCCTACAAGCGGTCGGAGCCCATTCGTTGGGTGACGGCGTGCCTTTTGCATAATGAGCCTACGAGTTAACGTTGCCGGCAAGGATAAGGACTTCAGGTCGGATCCGTAGCGAAAGCGAGTCTGAACAGGGCGCTTTAGTCGGTAGTGTTAGACGCGAAACCGTGTGATCTACCCATGGGCAGGATGAAGCTGTGGTAACACACAGTGGAGTGCCCGAACCGGTTGACGTTGAAAGTCTTCGGATGACCTGTGGGTAGGGGTGAAAGGCCAATCAAACTCGGAAATAGCTCGTACTCCCCGAAATGCATTTAGGTGCAGCGCTGGATATAGTTATATAGAGGTAGAGCTACTGATTGGATGCGGGGGCTTCACCGCCTACCAATTCCTGACAAACTCCGAATGCTATATAATGTTTACCAGCAGTGAGGGCTTGGGTGCTCAGGTGCAAGTCCGAGAGGGAAAGAACCCAGACCATCAGCTAAGGCCCCAAATATATGCTAAGTTGAAAGAACGAGGTTTGTCTGCCCAGACAGCTAGGATGTTGGCTTGGAAGCAGCCATTCATTTAAAGAGTGCGTAACAGCTCACTAGTCGAGCGGACGAGCATGGATAATAATCGGGCATAAGCATATTACCGAAGCTATGGATTGATAGCAATATCAGTGGTAGGGGAGCATTCCATCAGGGTTGAAGGTGTGTCGTAAGGCATGCTGTAACCGGATGGAAAAGAAAATGTAGGCATAAGTAACGATAATGCGGGCGAGAAACCCGCACACCGAAAGACTAAGGTTTCCTCAGCTATGCTAATCAGCTGAGGGTTAGTCGGCTGAAGGCGAACCCGAAAGGGACAGTCGATGGCCAACGGGTTAATATTCCCGTACTACTCATTACTGTGATGGGGTGACGGAGTGATGAAAGCGCCGCGAACTGACGGAATAGTTCGTTGAAGGCTGTAGCTATATTCTTTACAGGCAAATCCGTAGAGAATGGCAAAGGCCGATAGTACACGGAGTCTTCGGACAAAGTGATAGTGCGCCTAAGGGCTTCCAAGAAAAACCTCTAAACTTCAGGTAGTGAGTACCCGTACCGTAAACCGACACAGGTAGTCGAGGAGAGAATCCTGAAGGTGCTCGAGAGATTCATGGCTAAGGAATTAGGCAAAATAGACCTGTAACTTCGGGAGAAAGGTCGCCCCGTGCAAACGGTGCCGCAGTGAAGATGTGCCCAGGCGACTGTTTATCAAAAACACAGGGCTCTGCAAAATCGTAAGATGAAGTATAGGGCCTGACACCTGCCCGGTGCTGGAAGGTTAAGAGGAGATGTTATCTTCGGAGAAGCATTGAATTGAAGCCCCAGTAAACGGCGGCCGTAACTATAACCTGCTGAAGGTAGCGAAATTCCTTGTCGGGTAAGTTCCGACCTGCACGAATGGTGTAACGATCTGGACACTGTCTCAGCCATGAGCTCGGTGAAATTGTAGTAACGGTGAAGATGCCGTTTACCCGCAGTGGGACGAAAAGACCCTGTGCACCTTTACTATAGCTTAGTATTGACTTTGGATAAGTGATGTGTAGGATAGGTGGGAGACTTCGATCCTGCGTCGCCAGGCGTAGGTTAGTCATTGTTGAAATACCACCCTTTGCTTATCTGAAGCCTAACCCCATAATGTGGGGGACATTGCTTGGTGGGTAGTTTGACTGGGGTGGTCGCCTCCAAAAGAGTAACGGAGGCTTCTAAAGGTTCCCTCAGTACGCTTGGTAACCGTGCGTAGAGTGCAATGGCATAAGGGAGCTTGACTGAGAGACATACAGGTCGATCAGGTACGAAAGTAGAGCATAGTGATCCGGTGGTTCCGCATGGAAGGGCCATCGCTCAAAGGATAAAGGTACGCCGGGGATAACAGGCTGATCTCCCCCAAGAGCTCATATCGACGGGGGGGTTTGGCACCTCGATGTCGGCTCGTCACATCCTGGGCTGGAGAGGCCCAAGGGTTGGGCTGTTCGCCCATTAAAGTGGCACGCGAGCTGGGTTCAGAACGTCGTGAGACAGTTCGGTCTCTATCTACTGCGGGCGCAAGAAATTTGAGTGGATCTGATTCTAGTACGAGACTAACCGAATTCGGACTCACCGCTGGTGTATCTGTTGTCCCGCCAGGGCACCGCAGAGTAGCTACGTCGGGAAGGGATAAGCGCTGAAAGCATATAAGCGCGAAACCCACCACAAGATGAGATTTCTTTTAAGGGTCGTGGAAGATGACCACGTCGATAGGCTACAGGTGTAAAGGCAGTAATGTCATAGCCGAGTAGTACTAATAACCCGTAAGCTTATGCGCGCTCCTCCCGCCCGCAAGGGCGGGAAGAAACTTTCTTTCAAATGAATATTTACTTTATCCCAGTACGTCAAAGATATTAGTGATTGTTGGCAGATTCAATCTGCCACCCTTCGCAAAACGACTTAAGGTGGTTATTGCGGCGGGGCTCACCTCTTCCCATCCCGAACAGAGAAGTTAAGCCCGCCTGCGCAGATGGTACTGCAGTTTGTGGGAGAGTATGTCGTCGCCTTTCTTTAGTGAAGCCCAGCTTGAAAAAGCTGGGCTTCTTTTTTTATAGGTGCGACGCAGTTCGGGCATAGCCCTCGGGTCGTCGCCTTTCTTTTGAAAACCCTTCATGGAAACATGAGGGTTTTTTGTTATAACAACGTCCCAACCTTCGGGGTTGTTTGGCAGTGTAGTTGATTGAATTCTGCGCGTTAGGGATGGGAGTGGAAAGCCCGGAGCCGATTTATAGCTCAATCAATGGTGGGATACCGTGGCGAGGACTTGCAGCGACAGCCCGACGGCGCTAACCATAAGTTCATTCCAAACAGGAAGTTCCTGCGCCGGAACGCCAAAAA